>NZ_BCRD01000013.1 GCF_001552415.1 Corynebacterium xerosis NBRC 16721 = ATCC 373 | reverse complement strand
GGTGGTGCTGTCCCAGACGCTGGATAGTGGACGCGAACCAAACCTTGGCTCTTCTCGTTACGTAGAAATGTCGAACATTAACCACTCCAAAGAGTGGGTGTGTTGACGTTCGGCCTATTAGTACCGGTCACCTGAACACGTTACCGTGCGTACAGTTCCGGCCTATCAACCCCATCATCTATGGGGGACCTCAAATGAAACCTGATCTCGGAACAGGCTTCCCGCTTAGATGCTTTCAGCGGTTATCCCTTCCGTACGTAGCCAACCAGCAATGCCCCTGGCGGAACAACTGGCACACCAGAGGTACGTCCGTCCCGGTCCTCTCGTACTAGGGACAGCCTTCCTCAAGTTTCTACGCGCGCGGCGGATAGAGACCGAACTGTCTCACGACGTTCTAAACCCAGCTCGCGTGCCGCTTTAATGGGCGAACAGCCCAACCCTTGGGACCTACTCCAGCCCCAGGATGCGACGAGCCGACATCGAGGTGCCAAACCATCCCGTCGATATGGACTCTTGGGGAAGATCAGCCTGTTATCCCCGGGGTACCTTTTATCCGTTGAGCGACACCGCTTCCACAAGCCGGTGCCGGATCACTAGTCCCTACTTTCGTACCTGCTCGACCTGTCAGTCTCACAGTCAAGCTCCCTTGTGCACTTACACTCAACACCTGATTGCCAACCAGGCTGAGGGAACCTTTGGGCGCCTCCGTTACTCTTTGGGAGGCAACCGCCCCAGTTAAACTACCCACCAGGCACTGTCCCCAACCCGGATCACGGGCCGAGGTTAGATATCCAATACGATCAGAGTGGTATTTCAACAACGACTCCACCCCAACTGGCGTTGAGGTTTCACAGTCTCCCACCTATCCTACACAAACCGAACCGAACACCAATACCAAGCTATAGTGAAGGTCCCGGGGTCTTTTCGTCCTGCCGCGCGTAACGAGCATCTTTACTCGTACTGCAATTTCGCCGGGTCTGTGGTTGAGACAGCAGGGAAGTCGTTACGCCATTCGTGCAGGTCGGAACTTACCCGACAAGGAATTTCGCTACCTTAGGATGGTTATAGTTACCACCGCCGTTTACTGGGGCTTAAATTCTCCGCTTCGGCCGGCAAAACCGGCCTAACAGGTCCTCTTAACCTTCCAGCACCGGGCAGGCGTCAGTCCGTATACATCGACTTACCGTCTTCGCACGGACCTGTGTTTTTAGTAAACAGTCGCTTCCCTCTATTCTCTGCGGCCACATCACGCCGTCCGCCGTAAAGGCATAGACATGACGAGGCCCCCCTTCTCCCGAAGTTACGGGGGCATTTTGCCGAGTTCCTTAACCACAGTTCACCCGATCGCCTTAGTATTCTCTACCTGACCACCTGTGTCGGTTTGGGGTACGGGCCACACAACCACTCGCTAGAGGCTTTTCTCGGCAGCATAGGATCACCAACTTCCCCACTACGGGTACGCATCACGTCTCACCCTTCAATTGCGGTCCGGATTTACCTAGACCACGGGCTACACGCTTACACCACCATCCATCAGGTGGCACGGCTACCTTCCTGCGTCACCCCATCACTTGGCTACTACCAGATCAGGTCCCCTGCATCCACAACCAGACACCACCCGAAGGTGACGAAAGGATGCTTCAGGAGGGTTAGTATCACTGATTCACCATGGGCGCGATTGTGCGGGTACGGGAATATCAACCCGTTGTCCATCGACTACGCCTGTCGGCCTCGCCTTAGGTCCCGACTCACCCTGGGAGGATTAACCTGGCCCAGGAACCCTTGGTCATCCGGCGGAGGAGTTTTCCACTCCTCATTCGCTACTCATGCCTGCATTCTCACTCGTGTCCACTCCACCACAGGTCACCCCGCAGCTTCACAGCCGAACACGACGCTCCCCTACCCAACCAGCCACAAGGACTGATTGCCGCGGCTTCGGCGGTATGCTTGAGCCCCACTACATTGTCGGCGCAGGACCACTCGACCAGTGAGCTATTACGCACTCTTTCAAGGATGGCTGCTTCTAAGCCAACCTCCTGGTTGTCTTCGCGATCCCACATCCTTTTCCACTTAGCATACCCTTAGGGGCCTTAGCCGGCGATCTGGGCTGTTTCCCTCTCGACTACGAAGCTTATCCCCCGCAGTCTCACTGCCGTGCTCTGACCTCACCGGCATTCGGAGTTTGGCTGATGTCGCTAAGATGATAGTCCCGCTAAACCAACCAGTAGCTCTACCTCCAGGAGGAAACACACGACGCTGCACCTAAATGCATTTCGGGGAGAACCAGCTATCACGGAGTTTGATTGGCCTTTCACCCCTACCCACAACTCATCCCCTCAGTTTTCAACCTAAGTGGGTTCGCGCCTCCACAGAGTCTTACCTCTGCTTCACACTGGCCATGGGTAGATCACTCCGCTTCGGGTCCAGGACACGCCACTAAACACACTAGTTAGTATTCGCTTTCGCTACGGCTACCCCACACGGGTTAACCTCGCGACGTGCCGCTGACTCGCAGGCTCATTCTTCAAAAGGCACGCCATCACCCCACAAAGAGGCTCTGACGGATTGTAAGCACACGGTTTCAGGTACTATTTCACTCCCCTCCCGGGGTACTTTTCACCATTCCCTCACGGTACTATCCGCTATCGGTCACAGGAGGTATTCAGGCTTACCGGGTGGTCCCGGCAGATTCACAGCAGATTTCACGGGCCCGCTGCTACTCGGGGACAAACGCAACCAACAGGCCATGGCTTTCACGTACCGGGCTCTCACCGTCTACGGCAGGCGATTCCACGCACTTTCCGCTAACCACAACCACTGTCGGCGCACAGCTGGCAGACCATGCACGCATAAACCCCACAACACCACACACGCAACCCCTGCCAGGTATCACACGCATGCGGTTTAGCCTCATCCGCGTTCGCTCGCCACTACTAACGGAATCACAATTGTTTTCTCTTCCTACGGGTACTGAGATGTTTCACTTCCCCGCGTAACCACCAACCAGACTATGAATTCATCTGGCGGCGACCGCCCATAACGACGGCCAGGTTTCCCCATTCGGACACCCTCGGATCAACGCTTAGTTGGCAGCTCCCCGAGGCATTTCGCAGCCTCTCACGTCCTTCATCGGCCTCCTGATGCCAAGGCATCCACCGTGTGCCCTTACAACACAACACACAAAACGACCAAACAGAATAAACTGTTGGAACAAATCTACAGAAAAATCAAGATGCTCGCGTCCACTATCCAGTTCTCACACAACACCAACCACCACCACCAACCAGACAACAAGCCCAGCCGGCAACGATGACCGCAACAGGAAAAAAACCACAACCCACCAACCACACCAAGGACCAAAGCCCCAAACGTGA
>NZ_BCRD01000012.1 GCF_001552415.1 Corynebacterium xerosis NBRC 16721 = ATCC 373 | reverse complement strand
TGGCCGCGAAGGTCTGCAACAACATGGTGCTGGCCATCCAACAGATCGCCATCGGCGAGGCGATGGTCCTGGGCGAGAAGCTCGGCCTGGCCCCGGAGGCGTTCCACGAGGTCGTCTCCAACTCCACCGGCGCCTGCTGGTCACTGACCGTCAACTGCCCGGTGCCCGGCCCGGTGCCGACCTCACCGGCGAACAACGGGTTCAAGCCCGGCTTCGCCACGGCGCTGATGGACAAGGACCTCGGCCTGGCCGAGCACGCCCTGGACACCGCCGGCACCGCCGCCCCGATGGGCCGCCTGGCCCGCGATCTGTACTCGCGATTCCTGGCGGACGGCAACGGGGGCCTGGACTTCTCTGCCATCATTGAACAGACCCGGGCCGATGGCGCGGACGCCAACGAAAGGAACTAGAAGATACCCATGTCCGAAGGCACCTACGAGACCATCCTGACCTCCGTCGAGGGGCGCGTGGCCACGATCACGCTCAACCGGCCGAAGGCCCTCAACGCACTGAACACCACGGTGATGAACGAGCTCGCCAACGCCGTCGAAGGCTTCGACCGCGACCGCGGGATCGGCGCGATCGTGATCATCGGCTCCGAGAAGGCCTTCGCGGCCGGCGCCGACATCAAGGAGATGAAGGACCTTTCGTACAAGGACGCGTACCTCGATGACCTGTTCTCCGGCTGGGACCGCCTGTCGCGGGTGCGCACGCCGATCATCTCGGCCGTCTCCGGCTACGCCCTGGGCGGCGGCTGCGAGCTGGCGATGATGGGTGACATCATCCTGGCCGCGGACAACGCGAAGTTCGGCCAGCCCGAGATCACCCTCGGCGTCATCCCCGGCATGGGCGGCTCGCAGCGCCTGACCAAGGCCGTCGGCAAGTACAAGGCCATGGACCTGGTGCTCACCGGCCGCATGATGGACGCCGAGGAGGCCGAGCGTTCCGGCCTGGTCTCCCGCATCCTGCCGCTGGAGGGCTTCGCCGAGGAGGTCGCGAAGATCGCGGAGAAGGTCGCCGGCATGCCGCTGACCGCCTCCTACATCGCCACCGACGCCGTCGACCGGGCGCTGGAGACCACCCTGACCGAGGGCGTGCACTACGAGCGCAGCGTCTTCTACTCGCTGTTCTCCACCGCCGACAAGATCGAGGGCATGAACGCCTTCGCGGAGAAGCGCAAGCCCGAGTGGGAACGCTGACCCTCTGACCCGCTGATCCGGGAATCCCGACCCCGTTCGGAGTGAGGGGCCGTCGCCGCATTGCGTGAAGCGCAGCGCCGCGACGGCCTTTCTCCGTTCCACCCCCGCCCGCCCCGGGGGTGAGGAATCCGCCCTGCAGGGGGCAACGCGAACGGTTCCACATGAAGATATTCACGAACCGTGGGGGTGGAGTTTCGGCCAAATTGTGAGGATCGCCTCAATGCAGGGGCACCCTTTTGGAGGGTATAGTTTCCGGTGTACGGAAACACGCCCCCCGCTCGGGGTCACCTGGGTCAGGCGCGGGGCAGCAGGTTGGGTAGCAGGAGGCAGCGTTCATGGATCCCCACCGAATTTTGGACGACGATGAAGTGATCAAGTCGTCCCTGGTCACGCTCAAGAACGCTACGGGCATCCCCGTGACCATGTACGCCGAAGTCATCGACGGCGGAAAGATGCAGATCAGCCATTGGGTCGGTCTGCGCACCCCCGCGATGCACAATCTGGTCATAGATTCCGGCGCGGGCGTCGGCGGCAGGGTCATGTCGACCCGTCGGCCGGTCGGCGTCAGCGATTACCTCCGCGCGAAGGTGATCACGCACGAGTACGACCAGAACATCAAGGACGAGGGCCTGCATTCGCTGGTCGCCGTGCCGGTGATCGTCGCCCGCCAGGTGCGCGGCGTGCTCTACGCCGGCGTGCATTCGTCGGTGCGGCTGGGGGACAAGGTGCTGGAGGAGGTCACCATGACCGCCCGGTGCCTGGAGCAGGACCTGTCGGTCGCCGACGCCTGCCGCAACATGGACCGCGCCGCCGGGGGCAAGGGCGGCCGGGTGATGAACGGCGCGGAATGGGAGCAGGTGCGCTCCACCCATTCGAAGCTGCGCATGCTGGCCAATCGGGTCGACGACGAGAAGCTGCGCCAGGAGCTCGAGGAACTCTGCGACCAAATGGTCACGCCCGTGCGGGTGAAGCAGACCACCAAGCTGTCGGCCCGCGAGCTGGACGTGCTGGCCTGCGTGGCGTTGGGCCACACCAACGTCGAGGCGGCCGAGGAAATGGGCATCGGCGCGGAGACCGTGAAGTCCTACCTTCGTTCGGTGATGCGCAAGCTGGGGGCCCACACCCGGTACGAGGCGGTCAACGCGGCCCGCCGCATCGGGGCCCTGCCCTGATCTGATCCTGCACTGATTCTGCTTGACGACGGACCGGCGCGGACGCCGGGCCGTCGTCAAGCTTCTTTTTCGTCCTAGTCCGAGGAACCGGACCCGCCGACATTGTCCGGGCCACGCTCGCCGCCCGGGACCCACAGGACGTCATCGCCGTCATTGGCGACGCGCGACAGGATGAAAAGCAGGTCGGACAGGCGGTTCAGGTACTTCGCCGGCCACGAGGACGTGGTCTCCGGGTGCTCGCGCACCGCGGTCCAGGCGCGACGCTCCGCGCGACGGGCGACCACGCGCGCCGAATGCAACAGCGCCCCGGCCTTCGTGCCGCCCGGCAGGATGAAGGACTTCAGGGAGGGCAGATCCTCGTTGAACGAGTCGCACCACTGCTCCAGGCGGGTGACGTAGTCCTCCGTGATCCGCAGCGGCGGGTACTTGGGGTTCTCCTCGATCGGGGTGGCCAGATCGGCGCCGGCGTCGAAGAGGTCGTTTTGGATGTGGCGGAGCACCGCGGCGATGTCCTCGGACGGCTCGCCGAGAACCAGGACCTGGCCGATGACTGCGTTGGCTTCATCGCAATCTGCGTAGGCCTCCAGGCGCGGATCATCCTTGGGGACGCGGCTGAAATCCGACAGGCCGGTGGTGCCGTCGTCGCCGGTACGGGTGTAAATGCGTGTCAAATGAACGGACATGACACCACTCTAGGCGGCGGCGGCGAAAGTGTGGTTTCGTTGGTGCCGTGGCAAACGAACGATTCCTGGTCAAGGGCGGCGCTCGGCTGAGCGGGCAGGTCCGCGTGTCCGGCGCGAAGAACTCCGTGCTCAAGCTGATGGGCGCGGCGTTGCTGGCGGAGGGCACCACCGTGCTGACCAACTGCCCGGCCATCGACGACGTCCCGCTGATGCAGAAGGTGCTCGAGGGCCTGGGATGCACGGTCGAGCGCGAAGGCGACGTCGTGCGCATCACCACGCCGGCCGAGCTGTCGCCGCGCGCCGACTTCGAGGCCGTGCGGCAGTTCCGCGCGTCCGTGTGCGTCCTCGGGCCACTGACCGCGCGCTGCAAGAAGGCCATCGTCGCCCTGCCCGGCGGGGACGCCATCGGGTCGCGGCCGCTGGACATGCACCAGTCCGGGCTGGAACAGCTCGGTGCACGGACCTACATCAACCACGGGTGCGTGGTGGCCGAGGCCGAACACCTGACCGGCGCGCACATCAAGCTCGACTTCCCGTCGGTCGGCGCGACCGAGAACATCCTCACCGCCGCGGTGCTCGCGGACGGCCGGACCGTTTTGGACAACGCCGCGCGCGAGCCGGAAATCGTGGATCTGTGCGACATGCTCGTCGCCATGGGTGCGCGGATCTCCGGTGCCGGGTCGAACACCATCACCGTCGACGGCGTCGCGGAGCTGCGGCCGACGCGCCATGAGGTCGTCGGCGACCGCATCGTCGCCGGCACCTGGGCGTATGCGGCCGCGATGACCGGCGGCGACGTCACCGTCGGCGGCATCAGCCCCAGCCACCTGCACTTGGCGCTGGAAAAGTTGAAGAACGCCGGCGCACAGGTGGAGACCTACGCCGCCGGGTTCCGGGTGCGCATGGAGGGCCGGGCGTCGGCCGTGAACTACCAGACCCTGCCGTTCCCGGGTTTCCCAACCGATCTGCAGCCCATGGCGATTGCGCTGGCCAGCGTCAGCGAGGGCGTCAGCGTGCTCACCGAGAACGTCTTCGAGTCGCGTTTCCGGTTCGTCGACGAGATGATCCGCCTGGGCACCGACGCCACCGTCGACGGGCACCACGTGATGATCCGCGGCAAGCGGCGCCTGAGCTCGGCTCCGGTGTGGTCGTCGGACATCCGCGCGGGCGCCGGCCTGGTGTTGGCGGGCCTGTGCACCGAGCCGGGCGACCTCACCGAGGTGCACGACGTCTTCCACATAGACCGCGGGTACCCCGACTTCGTCGAGACCCTCACGTCGCTTGGCGCGGACATCGAGCGCGTCCAGTAGGGCGGGCGGGCTCGCTTTACGACGACCACCGGGCCCGTCTCCTCGGGAGGCGGGCCCGGTTTGGTTCTTCCTTGGGGCAGCGCAATCGCTTTTCCTGGGTTGACGTGGCGTTTTGCGTTGTTCTCGGCGGCGTGTGTAATGTTCTGGGAGTCAGCGAGGCCGACGCCGCAAGGCGACACGGAAGCTGGCGCTGGGGGAAGACCTGAAACGATCCGGTCGAAGCCGTTTGCGCGGTTGAAATCGGATGTGCTAAGTTCTTCTCTTGCTGCTTGAAGCGGCCGGGAGTGCCCGGTTGTGGAGGGTGTGCC
>NZ_BCRD01000011.1 GCF_001552415.1 Corynebacterium xerosis NBRC 16721 = ATCC 373 | reverse complement strand
GGCCCAGGGCGTGCTCACGGGCAAATACCGCGACTCGATCCCGGAGGACTCCCGCGGTGCCTCCGAGCACGCCGACGCCGAAGTGCAGGACTACCTCGACCCGCACGGCGTCACCGTCGTCGGCGCGCTGTGCACCGCCGCCGAGGGCCTGGGCGTGTCCCCGCCGGCCGCCGCGCTGGCGTGGACTCGCGATCGCCCGGGGGTGACGTCGGTGCTCATGGGCGCCCGCACCCGCGGGCAGCTCCGCGAATTGCTCGCCGCCGATGACCTGGTGCTGCCCGGCGCCATCTGCGACGCGCTCGACGACGTGTCGTTGTAGGCCGGCGACCACGGGGCCCACGAAAACGCCGAAGCCGGGGGCGGCCGCGGAAACCCCGGGTGGTACCGTCGTCAAGCGTGAGCAGCAACTCCCGCATTCGCATGTCCGTCGCCCTCGCAGGCCTCGCCGCACTGGCCCTTCCGCTGGCGGCGTGTGGTTCCGATGCAGAAGGCGAGGTGGTCGCGGGCATGGGCAACGCGACGCCGTTGCCCGCCGCCGGAGGTTCGGCGGACGAGCCCGCCGGAAAGGTCATCGACCTGGACGAAAACGTCACCGGCGCCCTGCGCGTCGATGACCGGATTCTGCTGCGCGCCGAGTCGAAGGTGCTGTCCGGCACCCCGGAGGACCCGGCGATGGATTCCAACGACGTCGACGCGGCCTGCGGCGATCTCGCCCCGGCCGGCAACGTCGCCGTGCTCCCCTGCCCCGACGGCATCCACGTCCTCGCCGAGGACGGGTCCGGCACCGCCGTCATCGGCCGCGGCACCGCCTACACCGCCGCCGTCGGGCTGTCCGACGGTCGCATCGTCGGCCACCGCGCCGATTCCGACCGGGTCGACGTCTTCGGCGCCGACGGCGAACACGCCGATGACTTCGCCGTGTCGCGGCACGGTTCCCAGCTGCTGTCCGTGCCGTCGAACCGCGAGTCTGCGGTGCTGCTGGAGATCAACCGGCCGGAGACCTCGGTCCACGAGATCATCCTCGACGAGTCCCGCCCGGGTTCGGGCCTGCGCGCCGGCATCGGCGTCGGTCCCGCGTCCGTCGGCGAGGACGGCACCGTCGCGGCCGTGGACGTCAAGGGCGGGCAGCTGTTGATCTACACCGCCGGCGACGTCGTGCGCCTGCACAATTCCACGCCGGTGCCGGAGGGGCCGTGGGCCGTCGCCGTGGATTCCGATCGCGGGCTGGTATGGGTGACGTCGACCGTCGATGGCGTCCTGACCGCCTATGACATCGCCTCGGGCACCGCGCTGAAGGCGGCGCAGCTGCCCACCGTCGCCGACGCCCAGGGCCTGGTCGTCACCGCGGACGGCGGCCTGGTCGCGTACTCCGCGTCCGGAGCCGGCGCCCAGTACCTCGACGCGGCCGCCGTCGATGCGGCGCTGGAGGAGGGCAAGACCGACCTGGAGGCCGAGCGCGCCCTGATGGAGCTCCGCGAGCCCGAGGACCGCTTGCCCACCGGCGCCGGCGAGGGCGAGTAATCTCCCGCTTGACCCCCCGTTGACCGAGGCGCCCGAGGAGCACCCGTGCCGCACCCCATCCGCACCGCCGCGTATCAGGCTTCCCTGAAGGCGATGTTCCAGCTCCCGCCGGAGCGCATCCACGTGATGATGAACGATTGGCTGGCTCGCCTGCAGCGCGCCCCGAAGGTGCGCCGGGCGATCGCGCGGTTGCTGGTCGTCGACGATCCGGTGCTGCGTCAGACCGTGTTCGGCGTGGATTTCCCCCGTCCCCTGGGGCTGGCGGCGGGCTTCGACAAGGCCGCCACCGCCGCGGATTGCTGGGCGGACGTCGGCTTCGGGTACGCCGAGCTGGGCACCGTCACCGCGCTTGCCCAGCCGGGCAACCCGGAGCCGCGCCTGTTCCGGCTCAAGGACGATCGTGCGCTGCTGAACCGCATGGGCTTCAACAACCCCGGCGCGGACCTGGTGGCGGTCAACCTCCGCGACCGGCGCGGCGACGGCGTCATCGGCGTCAACCTGGGCAAGACCAAGGTCGTGCCGCTGGAGGGC
The DNA here is from genome assembly GCF_001552415.1 of Corynebacterium xerosis NBRC 16721 = ATCC 373. Taxonomy (GTDB): domain Bacteria; phylum Actinomycetota; class Actinomycetes; order Mycobacteriales; family Mycobacteriaceae; genus Corynebacterium; species Corynebacterium xerosis. The sequence goes on along the minus strand of NZ_BCRD01000011.1, from coordinate 28,731 downwards.
GCCGTCGACGATTACCGCGATTCCGCCCGCAAGCTCGGCGATCTGGCCGACTACGTGGTGGTCAACGTCTCGTCGCCCAACACTCCGGGCCTTCGCGACCTGCAGGCCGTGGAGACTCTTCGTCCGATTCTCGCGGCGGTGCAGGAGGAGACGTCGTCGCCGGTGCTGGTGAAAATCGCGCCGGATCTGTCCGACGAGGACGTCCTCGCCGTCGCCGACCTGGCCGTGGAGTTGGGCCTGGCCGGCATCGTGGCCACGAACACGACCATTTCGCGCGAGGGCCTGAAGACCCCGGCGTCGATCGTGAAGAAGATGGGCGCCGGTGGCGTCTCCGGCGCGCCCGTCGCGGCCCGCGCGCTGGAGGTGCTGCGGCTGCTGCACGGCCACCTCGGCGGGAAGCTGACGTTGATCAGCGTCGGCGGCATCGAGACGCCGCAGCAGGCGTGGGAGCGCATCGCCGCCGGTGCCACCCTGTTGCAGGGATATACGCCGCTGATCTACGGCGGCCCGGATTGGATCCGCGACATCCACCTGGGCATCGCGCAGCAGATCCGCCTGCATGGGCTGGATTCCATCGCCGACGCCGTCGGTTCCGGACTGCCCTGGCGCGAGACCTCGGGCGCGTAGTCGCCCTGACACGACGACGCCCGGCGACTGCTCCGCGAAGAACGCGGGGTCGCCGGGCACCGTCGTAGGCGCGGGGAGGGCTACTCCCCCTTGTTCTCCCACCACGGGGTGATGATCGTCCTCGCGATCGAGTGGAAGTACAGGTTGAAGCCCAGGACGGTCGGGGTGGCGTCCTCGGGGACGTCGAGCTTCTCCACGTCGACGGCGTGCACCGCGTACATGTAGCGGTGCGGCGCGTGGTTGGCCGGCGGCGCGGCACCGTAGTGGGCGCGCTGGCCGGAATCGTTGCTCAGCTGAATGGTGCCCTCGGGCAGGTCGGAGGCGTCCTCGGTGGACGCGCCCTGCGCCAAACCGGCGGCGTCGGCCGGGATGTTGAACGCGGCCCAGTGCCAGAAACCGGCGGCGGTCGGCGCATCCGGGTCGAAGCAGGTCACGGCGATGGACTTGGTGCCCTCGGGAAGCCCGGACCAGTTCAGCTCGGGCGAGACGGACTGCGGCGCGCGGAACTTCTCGGCGATGGGCTCACCATCGGCGATGTCCGGCGACGTCAGCTCGAACGTCGGCAGGTCCTTCAGCGGAGCGTACGGATCGGGGCCGGGGAAATTCGTCGGTGTGCTCATGGGTTCCAGTGTGCCCAAAGGCGAGGGCGCCTGCCAGGATGGTGGGCGTCGCAAAGCAGGCTTACATGCGTGGGATTCGCCGCCCACCAGCGGATTTGGCGGCCCCCGGGGCGTGGGGTAAATTATCGGGAGTCAGCGCGGGAAGCCGCGCGAACACCACCTTGTCCGGGTGGCGGAATGGCAGACGCGCTAGCTTGAGGTGCTAGTGTCCTATTAACGGACGTGGGGGTTCAAGTCCCCCTCCGGACACCACAGCGAGAATCGAGCGGGCCCCGACCGAAAAGGTCGGGGCCCGCTTCGTGTGCGTGTGCCCCGCTACACCAGCGCCGACGTCAAGCGGAAGACGCTGTCCAGGTACCGCTGGCCCCACGGGCGCTCGTCCCACTGCTCCGGGGTGAGCACGGTGGACACCGCGCGGTACTCGGCGGCGATCTCCTCCAGGCGCGGGACGATGGACCCCTGCGTGGCCAGGATCGAAATCTCGTAGTTGAGGCCGAACGACCGCATGTCCATGTTGGAGGACCCGAACACGGCGATCTCGCCGTCGACGACCATGAACTTCGCGTGCAGGATCTTCGGCGCCGGATACCGGTAGATGATCACGCCGGCGTCGAGAAGCTCCTGGTAGTACGACTGCTGGGCGTGGCCGACCATGAACTGGTCCGACTTCTCGTTGACGTACAGTTCCACGCGCACTCCCCCGTAGGCCGCCGACGTGATGGCGACGAGCATCGACTCGTCGGGCACGAAGTACGGGCTGACCACGATCAGCCGGTCGGTCGCGGCGTAGATCAAGTCGTTGAAGACGCGTAGGTTCGGCATCGTCGTGTAGCCCGGCCCGGACGGCAGCACCTGCACGAGGTTGCCGCGGTCGGAGGCGCTGAACGGCGGCGCCTCCATGATCGGCTGCTCCTCGGGCGGGTCGAACTCCTCGCTGCTCCAGTCGATGGCGAAGACGGTGTCCAGGTGCAGGGCGACCTCGCCGGACATCTCGATCATCGTGTCCACCCACTGCCGGCCCATGCGGTGGTTCTTCTTGCGCTGGTACTCCGGCTCGATCATGTTCAGCGAGCCCATGAAGGCGATCTTGCCGTCGACGACGACGATCTTGCGGTGGTTGCGCAGGTCCAGGCGGCGGAACGTCAGCTTGGCGATGCTCACCGGCAGCATCGGGTGCCACGGGATCCCTCCGCGGTCCAGGCGCTTCTTCAGTTTCCAGTAGCCGGGGTACTTGTACGAGCCGATCGGATCGACGAGCACCTTCACCGCCACTCCGCGGTCGTGGGCGCGTTCGAGGGCGCGCACGAACCGTTCGGTGACCGAATCGAGGGCGAAGATGTACATCTGCACGTGGACGGTGCGTTCGGCGGTGTCGATGACCTCGATGATCCGGTCGATGGTGCCTTCGTAGTCGGTGTGCACGCCGTGGTCGACGGCGCTGACCGACGGGATGCCGGTCAGCCGCCGCGACAGGCGGATGGTCGTCGCCGCGCTTTCGTCGACGTCCATGTGGCCGGGCACGTCCGGCAGGTTGCGCGTGCGTTCCAGGATCAGTTCGTTGGCCATGGCCTGGATCCGGTTTCTTCGCCCGGTGATCGTCTGCGATCCGAGCAGCAGGAACAGCGGCAGGCCGACGACCGGCAGCAGCATGATGACCAGCAGCCACGCCGTCGACGACGACGGGTTGCGGTTTTCCGGGATGACGCCGATGGCGATGAACTTGATCGCGTAATCGACGATGAGGATTGACGCCTGCCACCAGGAGATGTCGGTGAAAAAGTTCGTCAGCCAATCCATGATCGGCATTGTACGTGGTCCCCGCCCCGTGGCTTTTCGGGATCGTGCTTGACGACGGCTACGATTCTCCGGAGCAACGAACGAGTGGAAGAGGCGTGCGAATGGATGAGCGGGTGGACGGCCGGGACGAGGGCATCGCCCCGGAGGATCTGGCGACGTGCCTGAGGGTGCTCGAGGCCGGCGGCGACCTCGACCCGGAGCACCCGGATTCGGTGACGCTGCAGCGGGCGGTGGGCCGCCTGTTCAAGGAGGTCAAGCGCAATCGCCGCCGCGCCGCCCGCGACGCGCGCCTGGCCGCCGACCGCGCGGTCATCGAGGCCACCGCCACCGGCAGCGCCGACCGCATCGACGACGAGACCCTGGGCCTGGACCTGAAGCCGGCCCGCGAACTGCCCGCCGGTTCCCTGCCGGAGACCGTCGACGGTCGCCCGGTGGATCCGGAGCGTTTCGCCGGCGAGCTGCTGCGGTCGCAGAATTGCTACATCTGCAAGAAGCCGTTCACGCTCGTCGATCGGTTCCACCACCAGTTGTGCCCGGAGTGCGCCGACGAGAACCGCAAGTGGCGCGACGCCCGCTGCGACCTCACCGGCCGCCGGGCGCTGCTCACCGGTGGGCGGGCGAAAATCGGCATGCACATCGCGTTGCGGTTGCTTCGCGACGGCGCCCACCTGACCATCACCACCCGCTTCCCCAAGGACGCCGTGCGCCGCTTCGCCGCGCAGGCCGACTCGGCGGAGTGGCTGCACCGCCTGCGCGTCATCGGCATCGACCTGCGCGACCCGGCACAGGTCGTGCACCTGGCCGACGAGGTCGCCGCCGCGGGCCCGCTGGACATCCTGATCAACAACGCCGCCCAGACGGTGCGGCGCTCCGCCGGCGCGTACTCGGGCCTGGCCGACGGCGAGAACGCTCCCCTGGACCCCGCAGTCGGCGAGGCCGTGCACTGGGTCAGCCTGGGCACCACCACGTCGATCCACCCCGGCCAGCTGACCGGCGCGGCCGGCGCGGCGATTTCCGGTGGCGCCGTCTCCCCCGCCGACGCGACGCACTCGCTGCCCACCGATTCCGCGGCCGCCGATGCGCTGGTGTCGGCGGCGCTGACCGGAGGCTCGGCGTCGCTCGAACGCGTCGCCGAGGGCACCGCCGTCGACGCCGGCGGCCTGATCCCCGATCTCGTCGCCCACAATTCCTGGGTGGCCACCGTCGGCCAGGTCGACCCCGTCGAGCTGCTGGAGGTCCAGTTGTGCAACTCCGTGGCGCCGTTCATTCTGGTCAATCGCCTGCGCCCGGCCATGGAAGCGTCGACGTTCGCCCGCAAGTACGTGGTGAACGTTTCCGCCATGGAAGGCGTGTTCGGCCGTGGCTACAAGGGCCCCGGTCATCCCCACACCAACATGGCGAAGGCCGCTTTGAACATGTTGACCAGGACGTCGTCAAGCGAATTGCGCGAGCACGGGATCCTCATGACCGCCGTGGACACCGGCTGGATCACCGACGAGCGCCCGCACGTGACCAAGGAGCGCCTGGCCAAGGAGGGCTTCCACGCGCCGCTGGATCTCATCGACGGCGCCGCTCGGGTGTACCACCCCATCGTCGCCGGCGAGACCGGCGGCCCGAAGTACTCGGGGGTCTTCCTCAAGGACTACGAGCCGTCGAGCTGGTAGAGCGGGCCGAAGTCGGCTAATTGCGCGGCTGGCCCGCCAACTGCACCGGCACGTGGCCGCCCGTGCCGCGGGCGGCCGATCCGTCGACGCCGTGATGGGCCTCGCCCCATGTGAAGATCTTCCCGTCGACGGTCAGGCACGCCGAGTAGCCGCCGCCTCCCCCGGCATCGGCGGCCGTTGCGCCGCCCGGCAGCGTCACCGGGCGCGGCACCGTGGAAAACGACCGCAAGGCGCCCGGGAAACCCAGCTGCCCGTGGTCGTTGGCGCCCCACGTGACCAGGGTGCCGTCTACCAGGATCGCGCCGGCATGCCCCTGCGCGGCGAACACCCGGATCGCCGGAGCGGGCAGATGCACCCGGCCGGCGCCATCGCGGGCCGCCGGTCCGCCCAGCCCCAGTTGGCCCCGGTCGTTGCGGCCCCACGACCACACGGTGCCTTCGCCGTCGATGGCCAGCGAGAAGTCCTTGCCAGCGACGATGGTGACGAAGGGCACGGACGTCGGCAAGCGCATCGGGTACGGCGACCCCCGGCCCGCGGCGCCGCCGAGCTGGCCGCGGTTGTCGCGGCCCCAGCCCCACAGGCCCCCGGACCCGTCGAGGGCCAGCGAGTGGTTCCGGCCGGCGGCCACCGCCACGATGTCCCGGACGTTGTACGTGACCGGCCTGGGCGCCTGTGGGGCGATGTCCATCGGGGCGGCGTTACCCAACCGTCCGCCCAGTGGCAGCCCCCAGGACAGCACGTGGCCGTCGGAGGTGACGGCCAGCACGTGCGATGTTCCGCAGCTGACGTCCGTGACGGTCGCGGGGAGCACCGGGCGCACGGCCGCGTCCTTTGGAGCCGGGGTAATGGCGACGCCCAGCTGGTTGGATTCGTTCGCGCCCCAGGCCGTCGCGCCGCCGTGGGCATCGACGATGACGGTGAAGGATTCGCCCGACGACGCGGCCGCCACCGGCCCCGGCACGCCCGCAACGGGCCGCGGCGGCATCGGTTTGGTGACCAACGCCAGCATCGCCAGCTCGCCCCATTGCCACACGGTGCCGTCGGCGTCTTCGGCGGCGATGTGGCTGACGCCCGGCCAGAACCGGACGAACTCCTCCGGCACCGGCGGCCCCGGCGAGAACAGCGGGGCCACCGGGTCGGTGCGCGCGAGGAACGGCGAGGTCGCGGGCGCGGACGGCATCTTCGGCATGGTCGGCGGCTTGACGGGAATTCTCGGCATCGCGGGGACCTTCGGCATGGTCGGCGGTTTGACGGCCCCCGGGCCACGCTTTCCGACGGCTCCCGCAGGGGCCTCATCCATCTTCCCGATCGCCTCGAGTACCTCATCGCCGGCGATCAACGCGCCGTCCGCGGCGGCGGTAAGCGGTTCGTGGGCGAAGGTCAGCCTGGCGATGGGCGCGAGAGCGGGCCCGAGGACCGGCAAGTGGGCGCCGCCGCCGATGACGAAGGACCCCACGGAACCATTCGCCGGCAGCCCCGCCTCCGACAGCGTCCGCGCAAGCAGCGCCCGGGCCCCGGCCGACCAGTCGGCGAGAATGCGATCGAGTTCCGCGCGGGTCAGCCGCACCGTGCCGTGCCCGCTCAGCGTGGTCACGGCGATCTCGGTCTCCGGCAGCCGGGCGAGGTCCTCCTTGGCGCGGCGCACCTCGTCGCGCAGGGACGCCAGCAGCGTCCGGTTGGTCTCGGCGCGCAGGGCGGCGGCCAAGGGCGGGTTGTCGCGGTCGAGGAATGCGCCCAGCCACGCCAGGATCCGAGCGTCCACGTCATCGCTGCCGAGCGTGCGGTCCGAATGATCGGCCACGATTACGGGCGCCCCGGACTCGGTGCCACGCAGCACGGTGACCTCCATGGCACTGCCGCCCGCGTCGACGATGACGCCGGTGCCGCCGGGAGGCAACCCGCGGCCGCCCGTGGCGTGGAGAACCGCGGCCACGGGTTCGGGGATCAACGAAGGGTCCGGCAACCCCAAGGAACGGGCGGCCATGGACATCGGGGCGCGCAACCGCTCCATCGATCCCAACGGCACGACGCACGAGATCGACTCCGGCGGCTGCACGTCGAGGTCCCGGGCATGCGCGAGGGCCAGCGACAACACCGGCATGAGCAACTCCGCCGGATCCCGCTCGACTCCCCCATACCGCAATCGCGCGGACAACACCGCCGTCAAGGGCGATCCGGCGTACGACGCCGGATCCCCCGCACCGGCGGCCAGTGCAGCGGCGCCGGCGCACGCGCCGTTTCCGTCGAAGCACACCGCTGCGGGAAACGACGGCGCGCCGTCGAAAAGCACCGTTTGCGACCCGCCGTGCCCGCCCCGAATGCGCGCCGTGACCGTCGTGGCGCCGATGTCGAGGGCGAGTCTGCGGGCCATGGTGTCACTTCCCCGCGTCGACGTCGCGCGACGTCGAGCCGCGGCCCCCATCGAAGGCCTCGATGATCCGCTCCGCGCCGAGCGTCGGGGTGATCTGGCCGTCGCGAAGCTGGGACTCCACCAGCGACTGCGCATCGCGGACGTTGTCGTCGGAGGCCAAGCGCTGCAGCAACGTTTCGTGGACCATCGACCACATCCACTTGACCTGCTGGTCCGAACGGTTCCGCTCGAACATGCCCGCCTGGACCATCGCGTCGCGGTGCTCCTCGATGGCGGCCCAGAACTTTTCGATGCCGTCATTCTCCAGCGCCGACATGGTCAGCACCGGCGGCGTCCAGATCGCGTCCTTGGCGCGCACCATCTTCATCGCCGTCGCCAGATCACGGGCCGCGCGCTTGGCGGGGCGCAGATTCGCGCCATCGGCCTTGTTGATGGAGATGACGTCGGCCATCTCCAGCACCCCCTTCTTGATGCCCTGCAGCTGATCGCCCGCTCCGGCCAACGCCAGGAACGCGAAGCAATCGACCATCTGCGCCACCGCGACCTCGGACTGGCCGACGCCGACGGTCTCGACGATGACGACGTCGTAGCCCGCGGCCTCCAGCACCACCATCGACTCGCGCGTCGCCTTCGCCACGCCGCCGAGCGTGCCCGCCGACGGCGACGGGCGGATGAATGCGCCGTCCTCGGCCGACAGCTTCGCCATGCGCGTCTTGTCGCCCAGGATCGATCCGCCGGTCTTCGTCGACGACGGGTCGATGGCCAGTACCGCGACCCTGTGGCCCTTCTCGATCAGGTGCATGCCCAGCGTCTCGATCGTCGTCGACTTGCCCACGCCGGGCACGCCGGTCAGGCCCACGCGCAGCGCGTCACCGGAAAAGGGCAGCAGCTTGACCAGAAGTTCCTGCGCCAGAATGCGGTGGGCCGGCGCCGTCGACTCCAGCAGGGTGATCGCCCGCGCCAGCTTCGTCCGGTTGTTCGCGCGGACGCCCTCGAAGAGATCGTCGATGTCGATGCGGCGGCGCGCCCGGCGCACCACTTCCGGCGCCACGGCCGTGCGCCCCTCCACCACCGTGCCGGCGGTGGTGTTCAGAGTGCCAAGGTTTTGCTCGAGAAAGCCCGTCATGTCCCCTTCTTAGGCCGAAATCCACGCGAAGCGCCACGCCACGGGGGCGCGGGCATCCACCTGCGACATCCGCCACCGGGCCGCCCCGCAAGGGGCCGGGCAGGTGGCGAACGACGGACGCGGATGCGGACGCGATGAGAATGCGAACGCGGACGCGAATGCGAACGCGGTTCCGGCGCTGCGCGAACCAGTGCGCGGGGCGGCCATGTCGGCCACCCCGCGCCCGGTTCACGCGAACGCCGGGTTCACGCCCGAGGGCCGACTACTCGTCGACCCCGCCGTAGGCGCCCTCGGCCTCGCCGGCGTCGACGTCCTCGGCGGAGCCCGACTTCAGCTCCAGGCCCAGGTCGGCGGCCAGCTTGCCGATCATGTCGATCGCCGCGTCGGCGATGACGGTGCCGGGCGGGTAGATCGCCGCGGCACCGGCGTCGTACAGCTCCTGGAAGTCGCCCGGCGGGATGACGCCGCCGACGACGACCATGATGTCCTCGCGGTCGAGCTTCTCCAGCTCGGCGCGCAGCTCGGGCACCAGGGTGAGGTGACCGGCGGCCAGCGAGGACACGCCGACGACGTGGACGTCGGCGTCGACCGCGGACTTGGCGGCCTCCTCCGGCGTCTGGAACAGCGGTCCCACGTCGACGTCCATGCCCAGGTCGGCGTACGCGGACGCGACGACCTTCTGGCCGCGGTCGTGGCCGTCCTGGCCCATCTTCGCCAGGAAGATGCGCGGGCGGCGGCCTTCCTGCTCCTCGAACTCGTCGGCCATGGCGATGGCCTTCGCGACGTTGGACACGGTGCCCTCCTTGCCCACCTCGTCCTTGTACACGCCGGACAGCGTGCGGATCTCGGCCTGGTGACGGCCGAAGACCTCTTCCATGGCGTCGGAGATCTCGCCGATGGAGGCCATGGCGCGGGCGCAGTCCACGGCCAGCTTCAGCAGGTTCTTGTCCAGGTCGCCGGGCTCGCCCGGGTTGCGGCACGCCTCGGTCAGCGCGCGCAGCGCGGCCTGGGTCTTCTCCTCGTCGCGCTCGGCGCGCAGGCGGGCGAGCTTCTCGTTCTGCTCCTGGCGGACGCGCGAGTTCTCGACCTTGAGGACCTCGATCTCCTCGTCCTCTTCGACCTGGTACTTGTTCACGCCGATGAGGGCCTGGCGGCCGGAGTCGATGCGGGCCTGGGTGCGGGCCGCGGACTCCTCGATGCGCAGCTTCGGGATGCCCTCGACGGTGGCCTCGGCCATGCCGCCGGCCTCCTCGACCTCCTCGATGTGCGCGCGGGCGCGCTTGACCAGCTCGTTGGTCAGCCACTCGATGTAGTACGAGCCGGCCCACGGGTCGACCGGGCGGACCGTGTTCGACTCCTGCTGCAGCAGCAGCTGGGTGTTGCGGGCGATGCGCGCCGAGAAGTCGGTCGGCAGGGCCAGCGCCTCGTCCAGCGCATTGGTGTGCAGGGACTGGGTGTGGCCCTGGGTGGCGGCCATCGCCTCGATCGCGGTGCGCGCCACGTTGTTGTAGACGTCCTGGGCGGTCAGGGACCAGCCGGAGGTCTGCGAGTGGGTGCGCAGCGAACGGGACTTGGCGTTCTTCGGGTCGAACTTGTTGACCAGCTCGGCCCACAGGATGCGGCCGGCGCGCAGCTTGGCGATCTCCGTGAACGTGTTCATGGAGATGCCCCAGAAGAACGACAGGCGCGGGGCGAACTTGTCGATGTCCAGGCCAGCGTCCAGGCCGGCGCGGATGTACTCGACGCCATCGGCCAGCGTGTACGCCAGCTCCAGGTCGGCGGTCGCACCGGCTTCCTGGATGTGGTAGCCGGAGATGGAGATCGAGTTGAACTTCGGCATCTTCAGCGAGGTGTACTCGAAGATGGACGAGATGATCCGCATCGACGGCTTCGGCGGGTAGATGTAGGTGTTGCGGACCATGAACTCCTTGAGGATGTCGTTCTGCACGGTGCCGCGCAGTTCCTCGGTGGGCACGCCCTGCTCCTCGGCGGCGACGATGTACATCGCCATCACCGGCAGGATCGCGCCGTTCATGGTCATCGACACGGACACGCCGCCCAGGTCGATGCTGTCGAACAGCTGCCGCATGTCGTAGATCGAGTCGATGGCCACGCCGGCCATGCCGACGTCGCCCGTGACGCGCGGGTTGTCCGAGTCGTAGCCGCGGTGCGTGGCCAGGTCGAACGCGACCGACAGGCCCTTCTGGCCGGCGGCCAGGTTGCGGCGGTAGAACGCGTTGGACTCGGCGGCGGTGGAGAAGCCGGCGTACTGGCGGATCGTCCACGGCTGGTTGGTGTACATGGTCGGGTACGGGCCGCGCATGAACGGGGCCAGGCCCGGGAACGAGTCCACCGGGTGGCCTTCGGAGGCCGCGGCCTCACGGTCGGCGCGCTCGTACACGCGCTTGACGTCGATGCCCTCGGGGATCGTCCACGTCTCGGTGGCGGCGTCGGCCGGGGCGGCCGCCGCGGGTGCGGCGTCCGCGTCGGTCCGCGGCACGTCCGCGAAACTGGGGATGGTGGTCATTGGTCCGTTCACGCTCCCAGGGAGTCCAGCAGCCGCGAGAGCTCCGCGACGGCGTCGATGTTCATGGTCAGGTAACCGTCCGGTCGGGCATCGCCCTCGGCGTCGGCGAACAGCTTCTCCGGCCCGGCGACGAGCACCTCGGAGGCGCCGGCGGCGCGGGCGGCCTTGACGGCCTCGGCGCCGGAGGCGGAGTACTCTCCGTCGGCGCCGCACAGCACGACGATCGGCGCGGCCTTGGCGGCCTCGTCGAACGCGGCCTCGCCCGGCACGACCTGGCCCGGGTTGAGGGTCTCGATGCCGCCGGAGGCCAGCAGGTTGGCGGTGAAGCCGGTGCGGATGTTGTGCTTGGCCAGCGGGCCCAGCGGCAGCATCGTGATCTGCGGGCGCCGGCCCTGCGCGGCCAGGAAATCATCCGAGCGGTTGCGCAGCGCCTCGAAGTCCGCGGCCCAGCGGCGGACACGCTCGTTCACCGGACGGGCCTCGGGCGCCAGCGGCGCCTCGGCGAGGTTCGGGAACTCGTTGATGGCCGTGATCTTGGTGCGGCGGTGCGCGATGTCGGCGCGGCGCGCCTCGTAGGCGGCGTCGATGTTCTCGCGGACGTGGTCGGCGGCGGTCTCGATGCCACCGTAGGACTCGACGTCGGTGAAGACCTTCCACGCGCGGTCGGCGATCTCGTCGGACAGCTCCTCGACGAAGTAGGAACCGCCCGCCGGGTCGGCGACGAAGCCCAGGTGCGACTCCTCCAGGAGCAGCAGGTTGGTGTTGCGGGCGATGCGCGCGGCGAACGAACGGGACACGCCCGGCTGGCCGCCGTGGATGGCGTTGTCGAACGGCAGCACCTCGACGGTGGTGGCGCCGCCGACGCCCGCGGCGAACGCGGCGACGGTGACGCGCAGCATGTTCACCCACGGGTCACGCTGGGAGAACATCACCGGAGCGGTGACGGCGTGGTTCGGGGCGGAACCGTGATCCGGCGCGCCGGCGACCTCCGCGACGCGCGCCCACAGGGTGCGGGCGGCGCGGAACTTCGCGATGGTGTTGAACTGGTCGTCGGTGGCCGAGTAGCGGAACGACACCTGGTCGAGGGCTTCCTCGACGCTCAGTCCGGCCCCGGTCAGGGCGCGCAGGTACGCGGCGCCGACGGCGAGGGCGTAGCCGATCTCCTGGGCGTCGGTGGCGCCCATGTTGGCGAAGGCGACGCCGTCGACCAGGAGGGTGCGCACGGAGCCGGGGCGCTTGGCGTTGGCGACGGCCAGCTCGACGGCCTTCTCCAGCGACACCTCGGCGGCGCCGGTGTAAAGGCTGGTCAGCGGCGCGGCGGACAGCTCGATGTCGAGCGCCTCCGGGTCCTTGACGTCGGCGGCGTCGACGAGGGCGAACAGCGCCTCGGCGGCCTCGGCGACGTTCTCCCCCGCCTCGATGGCGATGGGGGCCAGGTCCAGGTACACGCCCTTGAGCAGCGCCGGCAGATCGGCGGCGGTCAGGCCGTTGCGCAGATCGAGTCGGATGGCGGAGGTGCCGTTGGTCAGGGCGCCGATCAGCGCCTCGTTGACCTCGGCGGCGGAGCCGGAGCCCGTGCGGCCGAAGGTCTCGCGCACGCCCCAGCCGGCGCCGTCGGCGTCGTTGAGGCGGGCGCCGCGGGTGAACGGGAACTGACCGGGGGCCGGGGCCTCCGCCAGGTCATCCGCCCGGGTGTACAGCGGGCGCACTTCCACGCCGTCGTACGTGGTGGTGTTGAGCTTCTTCCAGACGTCCAACGGCACGTCGGCGACGTCTTGCTTCCGCGTCCGGGCAAATACCCCGGCGACTGCCTTGAACCACGAGGCCTGCTGCTCCTCGAAGTCTGGCGGAAGCGCGGTCCCGGCGGCATTGGGGGCCGTTCGGTCAGTCACGGCGGACCTTCTCCCTTGCATGTCATGCGCCCCAAACCCGAACGTGCGGAGTCCCCGCGAACTCGCGTTCGCGGCGGGACCCCGTCGTCCGGGCATGGACGGCGTTGTGGAATTGACGGGAACCGGCGGGACCGGGTTCCCGGTGCCCGAAGACACCGTTCACCCGCTTGAAGCCGGTCACGGTTTCAATACTAATTAGGCTCCGGCAATCGCCTCGGTCGGGTATCCTCCCCCACCCCCGGAATGCGCATCGGATCCGGGTTTTCCTGTCCGTTACCGGCATCATGGTGCTTGACGACGTCCGTTTCCCGGCGTTTCGGGAGCGCCGCGCGGGCCGACGGCGCGAACGGGGGTAACCTCTGGCGGGTGTCAGCAACCGATGCCCGCCGCCGCTCCACCCGCCCGTTGGCGTTGCTGGTGCTGGGCATTGCCGCCGCCGTGGTCCTCCTGATCGTCGACGTTCCCACGATCGATTCGATCCGCGGCTGGGCGGACGCCACGGGCGCGTGGTTCCCCGCGGTGTTTTTCCTCGCCTACGTCGGGTTCACGCAGTTGCCGGTCCCCCGCACCGTGTTCACGCTGTCGTCGGGGATTCTCTTCGGCGCGCTGCCGGGCATCGCGATGGCGCTGACGGCCACCGGTGCCTCGGCCATCCTGTCGCTGTTCGTGGTACGGCACTTCGCCCGTGACTGGGCGCGCGGGTTGCTGGTCCGATACCGGCGCGTCATGGAGTTCGATCATCGACTGGAGCGCCGCGGATGGCTGGCGGTGGCGTCGCTGCGGATGATCGCCGCCGTGCCCTTCGCTCCGCTGAATTACGCCTGTGCGCTGACGTCGATACGCCCGCTGCCGTTCCTGCTCGCGACCGTCGCCGGATCCGCTCCGGGGACCATCGCCACGGTGCTGTTGGGCGACGCGCTGATCGGCGGGATGGACTACCGCATGTTGGCGGTGACGGCGCTGCTCGTCTGTGTCGGCGTGGCGGGTCTGATCATCGACGCGCGCATGCCGGTCGTCGATTCCGTCAAGTCAGGGCGATAGACTCGGGGCATGTTCGCCGTACACGCCCGTTATCGTGGTCGATCCACCCGCCGTGCCGAGCACGTCCGGGCTTCTGGTGCCGCGTTGTCGCGGCTCGATGGCGTGGGCAAGGTGGTGCCCTCGGGTGTCGAGGAGCTCACGGCTCATCCGCGCGACGCCGTCGCCGTGACCACCCTGACGCTGGCGTTGCTGGCCGCCGGGGATTGGTCGATCGGCATCGGCGTGTCCCCGGCCGGCGATGCGGGGGCCGCGGCGACGGCCGCTGCGGGCGTGTTGGGCAAGGGCGGGCGCGCGGGTACGGTCCGTGCCCGCATCCGCACCGGCGATCCCGGGGGCAAGGAGCTTTCCGACGACATCGCAGCGGCCTTCACCCTTCTCCACCACGTCATCTCCCGCCGATCCCCCGAAGGGCGCGAGGCCACCAATCTGGTGCGCGCGGGCTGGACGCAGGTGGAGGCGGCCGCCGAGCTCGGCGTGAGCAAGCAGGCCATCAACCAGCGCCTGCAGGCCGCTGGGTGGCACGCCGAGGAAGCCGGGTGGTCCCTGGCCGTCCATCTTCTGCAGCGTGCCGCCCGGGACTGACGACTACTTCAGCGGGCGCTTCGGGTCCGGTGCGGTGCCATCGCCGAAGGGGCGGCCGCCCAGGGATTCGCGGCCGTGCTGGGTCAGCCACACGTCCTCCGACGGGCCCTTCGGGATGATCTGCGTCGGATTGATGTCCTTGTGGACCACGTAGTAGTGGGCCTTGATCTGCTCGAAGTCGACCGTCTCGCCGAAGCCCGGCGTCTGGTACAGGTCGCGGGCGTACGCCCACAGCACGGGCATCTCGGAGAGCTTCTGGCGATTGGCCTTGAAGTGGCCGTGGTACACGGCGTCGAAACGCACCAGCGTCGTGAACAGGCGGACGTCGGCCTCCGTGATCGTGTCGCCCATGAGGTAGCGGCGGTCGGCCAGACGCTCTTCGAGCCAGTCGAGCGCGGTCCAGAGGCGGTCGTAGGCGGCGTCGTAGGGCTCCTGCGAACCGGCGAAACCGCAGCGGTACACGCCGTTGTTGACCTCGGTGAAGACCCGCTTCATCACGGACTCCATCTCTTCGGCATGCTCTTCGGGCCAGAGGTTCGGCGCGCCCTCGCGGTGGAACTCCTTCCACTGCGACGCGAAATCGCGCGTGATCTGGTCGAAGTCGTTGGTGACCACCGCGCCGTCGCGCTCGTCGACCATCGCCGGCACCGTGATGCCGCGCGGGTAATCCGCCTGGCGCTTGAAGTACGCCTCCTGCAGGCGCTCGATGCCCAGCACCGGATCGACGCCGTCGGGGTCGAGGTCGAAGGTCCACGAACGCGGGTCGTGCACCGGGCCGGCGAGGCCCATCGAGATGACGTCCTCCAGGCCGAGCAGTCGGCGCACGATGATCGCGCGATTGGCCCACGGGCACGCCTGCGCCGCGATGAGGCGGTAGCGGTTCGGCTCGACCTCGTAACCGTCTTCCCCCTCGACCGTGATGCGCGTGGTGATGTAGCGCATGTCGCGGTTGAAGTCCTTGCCTTTGTCCACGTAGACGCCCGGGGTGTCGTGCGGGTTCTTCGCGTTGCTGGTGTCGTCGGTGTTCGTCATGACCGCGACTATAGATGATATGTCAACAATCGGCAAGAGGTGAAGGCGGCAACCGATTCGAGGATCGATCGCCGCCTTCGTGCGTCAGCTCTCGGCCAACGTCTCCGGTCTGTGCGACTGGGCCAATCCGCCTTCCAGCGGTCCCGCCCGGTTACGGGCGCCAGGTCTCCCCTGCACCGCCGTGATTGCCGTGCCGATCGCCCTGGTGGCCGCCGCCCTGGTTCGGTGCGGCGCCGGGACCGGACTGGTAACCGGGATGGCCGGGCTCGTCGCGGTGCCCGCCGGGGCGCCGGATGTGGTCGAGGTCCGGATGGCCGGCCCCCGCCTGTCCGATCCCCGCCTGGTCGACTCCCGGCTGACCGGCGCCGTAACCGCCGGCGGGAAGCCCGCGGTCCTCGTCGCGGCGGCGGCCCGACGGCGCGGATCCGTTCTCGCCCGCGATGGGAGACTCCTTCTCGGCCTCCGCCACCGACTTGCGCTTGGACTGCGCGGCCAACGCCGGATCCTCCACCGGACGATTCGCCACCTCGTTGGCGGCGGCGACGGCGCGTGCGATCTCCGGGTTGGAGGACATGTCGAACCAGTCCTCGTCCTTGTCGCGGTCGGCCTCCTCCTTCGCCTCGGCGGTGACGGCCGGCGGCTCGTAGCGGAACACGCCGTCCTCGTCGGCCTTGCCGAAGGCGCGGGCGAAGCTCTCCAGCGAGTCGCCGAACTGCGACGGCACCATCCACACGGTGTTGCCGTCCTTGTTGGCCAGCTCCGGCAGCTTCTCCAGGTACTGCCATGCCAGCAGCTCCGGCGTCAGCTGCGACGCCTTCACCGCGGCATTGACCTTCTGGATCGCGCGCGCCTCGCCCTGCGCCTGCAGGTAACGGGCCGCGCGGTCACCTTCGGCGCGCAGGATGGTGGCCTGCCGCTCGCCCTCGGCGGCGAGGATGGACGCGTGCTTGTTGCCCTCGGCGGCGAGAATTTGCGCCTGCTTGCGGCCCTCGGCGGTCTTGATGTCCGCCTCGCGGGTGCCCTCCGCGGTGAGGATCATCGCGCGCTTCTCGCGGTCGGCCTTCATCTGCTTTTCCATCGACTGCTGGATCGACGGCGGCGGCTCGATGGCCTTCAGCTCGACGCGGGCGATGCGCAGGCCCCACTTCGCGGTGGCCTCGTCCAACTCCCCGCGCAGGCGGCGGTTGATGTAGTCGCGGGAGGTCAGGGTCTCCTCCAGCGTCAGGCCGCCGACCACGTCGCGCAGCGTGGCGGTGGTGATCTGCTCGATGCCGAAGATGTAGTCGGCCACGCCGTAGATGGCGCGCGCCGGGTCGTTGACCTGGAACGTCACCACGGTGTCGATGGCGACGGTCAAGTTGTCCTCGGTGATCACGGCCTGCGGCGGGAAGGTGACCATCCGTTCACGGGTGTCCACCTTCTCGCGCACACGGTCGATGAACGGGATGACGAACGCCAGGCCTCCGGACAAGGTCCGGGTGTACCGGCCGAGCCGTTCGATGACTGCTGCCTCGCCCTGGGGGACGAGGATGATCGCCTTGCTCACCAACACCAAAACGAGCAAGACGAGTACTGCGGCGAAAATGAATCCCGCCATGGGCTCACACCTCCTTGTCCACGACGGCCGTGTTGCCGTCGATGCTCACGACCATGACCCGGTCCCCCGGCGAGAATGACATGCCGGGCACCAGAGCGCGCGCCGTCCACAGTTCGCCGGCGATCCGGATCATGCCGGCGTGGCCGTCGATGGCCTCCTCCACGGAGGCGGTGCGGCCGGCGAGCTGCCGGGGATTGGACTCGACGCTGTCGGAGTCGACGCCGGTGAACATCTTGCGGCGCAGCATCGGCCGCACCACCCCGATGAGCCCGATGCTGGTCACGGCGAAAACGGCGATGTCCACCCACAGGGGCGTGTCCGCCAGCGAGACGCCGGCGGCGGCAAGCGCGCCTCCCGCGACCATGAGCATCGACAGGTCGCCGATGAGGAACTCGAGGAAAACGAGCAGAATGCCCAGTCCAAACCAGATGATCGAAGCCACGTGGCCAGCCTACAGAAGCCCCCGGATCGCCGATCCGGGGAAAAGCACGCGTGACGACGCCGACGTGGGCCGTCGTCAAGCGGAAAAGCCCTGGTCCGGCCGGATCCCGTCCGGTCGGGGCGCTCAGCCGAGGTGGGGTTCGACCACGAAGTCGACGAGCCGCTCGACCGCGCCGATCAGCGTCGGCTCGAGGTCGCGGAAGGAAGTGACCGCACCGTAGACGCGGCGCCAGCCGTCGCGGGGCTCGCCCCAGCCGAGGCGGTCGCACACGCCGGTCTTCCAATCCTCGCCGTAGGGCACTTCCGGCCAGGCGCGGATGCCGACGGACGCCGGCTTCACCGCCTGCCACACGTCGATGTAGGGATGGCCGGTGACCAGCACATGTGGGCCGACCTGCTGCGTCATGCGGGTTTCCTTGGAGCCCTCGACCAGGTGGTCGGCGAGCACGCCCACGCGACGGCCGGGGCCGGGCCCGAACTCGGCGAGGCGCTCGGCGAGATTGTCCAGGCCCTCCAGGTGCTCGACGACGACGCCTTCGACGCGCAGGTCATGGCCCCACACTCGCTCGACGATGGCGGCGTCGTGGATGCCCTCCACCCAAATGCGGCTGGGCAGCGCGACCTTCGCCTGCACGTCGGCGACGCGGCGCGAACCCGACGCCGAGCGGTCCAGGCGCGGGTCCGCCTTCTTCGGGGCGGGGCGGGTCAGCGTGACGCGGCGGCCGTCGATGAGGAACGCGCTGGGCAACATGCGGAAAAGCCGCACCTTGCCGCGCCGGTCCTCCAGCTTCACGCAGTCGGCGTCCTGCAGCTTCTCGAACCCGACCACCGCGCCCACGTACCCGTCGACCGCGGACTCCACGACGAGCCCCTCGTCGGCCGGCACCTCCGGGGCGACCATGGCCTTTCGCCGGGCGTGGCCGCCGGCTCCGCCGAAGATGTCCTGCGAGGCGTAGGGGTCGTGGAAGCTCATGGCGAATCAGGGTAGCCGACGCCGCGCCGCGTTCCGGGCAGGCCACGGCGTCGGCTACGGTGTCCTCCCATGGAACGACCTCCGGTGCAGCGCGTCGCCGTCGATCAGGTGTGGACCCCCGTCCAGCACACCGCCCTGTGGTTGGGCGCGTGGGTGACGGGGCAGGTCTCGTACGACCACCTGCTCGACGCGCTCGACGCCGTCGGCGGCCCGCATACTGCCGAGCTCATCGACGCGACGGTCCCCGACGTCGTGGATCTGGACGCCCCGCTCGACCGCGCCGCCCTGTTGCGCCTGGTCCGCGCCGTGACCGAGGGCGGCGCGTGGGCCCGCGACGCCGAACCTCCGGTGCGCCTGGTGCTGTCCGGGCCCGGCGAGGCCCCGCTGCTGCCGGCGGGCACGGAGCTTTACGACGCCGCCTCCCGGGCCGGCGCGGCGATCGTCCTGGCGGACGCGACCCCGGGTTGGCGCCACGTCCTCGTGCCCGACCGGCTGGTCGGCGGCGGTGTGCGGTGGCGGTGGTGGACGGTCGAGGGGCGTCTGCCGGAGCCGGCGCACCTGTCCCCCGGCGAAGCCGATCTGATGCTCGCCGACGCCACGCGCAGGGCCGCCGCGGACATCGCCGCGTCTGGGGCGGGTCGGTCCGCGTTGGGCCAGCCGGGAGTCCCGGCACCCGATCCGCGGTTGATGGTGGGCACGCTGACCGACCACTTCGATCTGGCGGAACTGCCCGATGAGCTGCCCCGCCGCGCCGGCGGGCTGATGGCGCGGGCGGACACGCTGGCGGCGATCCACACCGTCGCCCGCGGCGAGCGGCCGGGCGCCGGTGCGGCGCATGACCCGCACCTGATCCCCCTGTGGCGCGACATCCGCGCCGCCCGCGTCGCGGCGGTGGACCACGCCGTCCGCGAATGGGCGGCCGACTACGCCGCCGGGGCGTGACCCGCGGCCGACGCAGACCGGACTAAGCGGGGCGCCCCGCATGCGCCGGGCGCTTGGCCGGGACGCAGCAGTCGATCGCGCAGGGCTTGCCGTCGCAGGCCGACCCCAGCAACGGCTCGCGGCCCAGGCGGCGAACCTCGGCGCCGTCGGTGCGCTCGCGGATCAACTCCACGATCATCTCGGTGAACGCCTCGGTCGGGCCGGGCGTGGCCACGCGCTCGATGATGATGTCGTGGGCGTCCATCTCGTCCTGAAGTTCGGAGTCGAGGTCCCAGACCACCTCGATGTGATCGGAGATGAATCCGACCGGGCACACCACGGCGGCGTCGGCGCCCTCGGCGAAGATCGCCTCGATGTGGTCGACGATGTCCGGCTCGAGCCACGGCACCTGCGGCGGGCCGGAGCGGGATTGCCAGACGACGTCGAACTCGGTGGCGCCGACCTGCTCGGCGATGAGCCCCGCGGCCTCGTTGACCTGGCGCGAGTACAGGTTGCCGCCCAGCGAGGCGGGTCCGGACGCGTCGTCGGCGGAATTCGGGATGGAATGCGCGGTGAACACCAGGCGCGCGCCGTCGCGGCGGTCGGCCGGAAGCTTGGCCCGGGATTCCTCGACCGCGCGGGCGAACTCGCCGATGAACAGCGGGTGGTCGTGGAAACCCCGCAGTTTCTCCATCTCGATGCCGTTCAGCTCGGCCACGGCGCCGAGGTGCTCCTGCGCCCGGGCAATGTCCTCGTGGTACTGGCGGCAACCCGAGTAGCCGGCCCACGCCGACGTGGCGAACACCAGCGCACGGGTCACGCCATCACGCGACATCTGCTCGACGGTGTCCTCCACCATCGGATGCCAGTTGCGGTTGCCGAAGTAGACCGGCAGGTCGATGGACTCGTCGGCGAGCTTCTTTTCCAGGTTCGCGATGATCTCGCGGTTGAGGTCGTTGAGCGGCGAGCGCCCGCCGAAGTGGTGGTAATGCTCGCCGACCTCGTCGAGGCGCTCCGGCGGGATGCCCCGGCCGCGGGTGACGTTCTCCAGGAAGGGACGGACGTCCTCCTCCTTCTCGGGCCCGCCGAAGGAGAGGACCAGAATGGCGTCGAAGGTGCGTGCGGCAGTGGCGTCGGTCATGGGGGCCAGCTTAACCGGATCGCACTCCCGGTCGAGCAAGGGGACCCTGATGTTCGGCGCCGGATCACACGCCGGATCAGGGGACGCGGCGGCCCAGGAAAAGCGAGGCCCCGGCGGAGACCAGCAGCAGCGCGAAGGCGGCGACCATCCACGGGCGCGGGTTCTCCGAGCGGCGCAGCTCGTAGCCGATCTCGTCGGTGAGTTCGCCGTAGACGTCGCGCAACTCGTCGAGGCTGGCCGCAGAGTGGAACTCCCCCTCGGTGCGCCGGGCGATCTCCATCAGCGACTCATCGTCGTTGGGTACGGGCAGCACCTGCCCGTCGACGGTGATCGACCCGCCGCGGGTGCCGAAGGAGATCGTGTGAATGGGCAACCCGACCTCGGCGGCCTCGTCGGCGGCGGTGTACGCGCCCCGCGGATCGTCGAGCTCGCTGGGGATGGTCTGCTTGCCGTCGGACAGCAGCACGATCGCCGCCGGCGGCGGGCCCTCCGGCCCCTGGATCTGCTCGCCGAACTGGAGGATCGCCGACTGCGCCGCGGCGATCGCGTCGCCGGTGGCCGTGGCGCTTTGCAGGATCGCGCCGTCCAGGGCGCGGGCGACGGTGGCGTGGTCGGTCGTCGGCATCACCGGCGTCTGCGCCCGGCCGGCGAAGGTGACCAGCCCGACGTTGAGGTCGTCGGGCAGCGAATCGATGAACTCCCGGCCCGCCTGTTTCGCGGTGGACAAGCGGTCCGGCTGGACATCCGTCGCGGACATCGACAAGGACACGTCGACGACGAGCATGATCGTGGCACGGTTGCGCGCGACCTTCGTCTCGGCCATCGGCCCCGCCAAGGCGATGGCCAGCACGGCCAGCGCCGCGAGCAGCGCGGCCACCGGCAAGTGCCGCAGCCACGGGCGGTCACGCCCGGAGACTTCGGCGACTATGGAGAAGTTGCCGAAGGCGAAGGACCGGCGGCGGCGCCGGCGGTCGACGTACACGTACGCGGCCGCGGCGAGCACCGGCACCAGCAGGGCCAGCAGCCAACCGGGGTGGGCGAATGCTCC
Source organism: Corynebacterium xerosis NBRC 16721 = ATCC 373 (assembly GCF_001552415.1). Taxonomy (GTDB): domain Bacteria; phylum Actinomycetota; class Actinomycetes; order Mycobacteriales; family Mycobacteriaceae; genus Corynebacterium; species Corynebacterium xerosis. The sequence continues at coordinate 7,331 of NZ_BCRD01000011.1, read as the reverse complement.
CGTCATCGGGCACCTCCCCGCGCCGGCGCCATCTGGCGGGCGAAGTCCATCACCCAGTCGCGGTCCGTGCGCAGCTCGATGACGCGGGCGCGCGCCGAGCGCAGCGCCTCCGCCACCGCCGCGGAGTGCTCCGCGGCTGCCTTTTCGTATCGTTCGCGGGTCGCGTCGTCGACGTCGACCTCCAGGATCTCCCCCGTCGCCGGATCGGACAGCCGCACCGGCCCCTCGCCGGGAAGCGCTTCGTCGGCCGGGTCGATCAACCGGATGGCCAGCACGTCGGTGCGGGTGCCGATCACGCGCAGCGCATCGGCCCAATCGACCGGGCCCAGGAAGTCGGAGATCACGGTGACCAGCCCCGCCCTCGGCGCCCGCGCCGGCAGTGTCCCCAGATCCGCGGCCAACCCGGAACCCCCGACGTGACGTGCGGCATGGGCGATCAACCGCATCGCATGCGCCCTCCCCTGGCCCGGCGGGATGATCGCGCCATCGGCGATCAGCCCCGTGCGGTCGCCGGGATTGTCCGCGAGCAGAGCGATCGCCGCCGTCGCCGCCGCCAGCAAGTGGCGCTTGGTGACGGGGCCGGAGCCCGTCGTCAAGCGGGGCGACGACTCCGCGACGATCCACGACTCCAATTCGCGTTCCGCCTCGGGATCGCGCACGTGGGCGACGCCCGTGCGTGCGGTCACCGACCAGTCCATGCGGCGCACGTCATCGCCGACGACGTACTCGCGGGCGGAATCCGGATCGGTGCCGGGACCGGTGGACGCCGAGGCGAAGGAGCCCCGCAGCAGGCCGTCGAGACGGCGCGTGACCGTGAGCTCGAGGTGCTTGAGCACGCGGTCGAGATCCCGGTCGATGGCGGTGCGGGCCCCGTCGCTCATGCGCCCGGGCCCACCTCGGGCAGACGGACGCGGGCCAGGACCCGGTCGATGATCGTCTCCGGGGTGATCTCGTCGGCGAGCCCCTCGTAGGACAGGACGAGGCGGTGGCGCAGGACGTCGGGAAGCACCTCGACGACGTCCTCCGGGGTGACGAAATCGCGGCCTTTGAGCAGCGCCGTCGCCCGCGCGGCGGTGACCGTGCCCAGCGTCGCGCGCGGCGACGCCCCGTAGGCCAGCCAACGACCGACGTCGTCGAGGTTGGCCCGGCCCGGGTTGCGCGTCAGCTCGATGACGGCGACCACGTAATCGATGAGCGAATGGTGGACGAAGACCTCGCGGGTCTTCTGCTGCAGGGCCCGCACCGTCGCCGGATCGAGGATGCGCCGCGCCGACGGCGGCGTCGACCCCATGCGGTAGACGATCTCGCGCTCCTCCGACGGCGTCGGGTAGCCCACGACGACCTTGAACAGGAAGCGGTCGCGCTGCGCCTCCGGCAGCGGGTACACGCCCTGGTTCTCGATGGGGTTCTGCGTGGCCAGCACCAGGAACGGCTCCGGCACGGGGCGGGAGACGCCGGCGATGGACACCTGGTGCTCCGCCATGACCTCCAGCAGCGCCGACTGCACCTTCGCGGGCGCGCGGTTGATCTCGTCGGCGAGCACGATGTTGGCCATCACGGGCCCGGGCTCGGTGATGAACTCGCCGGTGTCCTGCCGGAACACGCGGGTGCCCACGATGTCGGAGGGCACCAGATCCGGGGTGAACTGGATGCGCGAGAAGCTGCCGCCGATGACCGTGGCGAACGTCGACACGGCCAGCGTCTTGGCCACGCCCGGCACGCCCTCCAGCAGGACGTGGCCGCCGGAGAGCATGGCCACGACCAACTGCCTGCACAGGTGCTCCTGGCCGACGACGACCTGGCTCATTTCGGACAGGACCCTGCGCAGATCCGGGGTCTCGGTCACGTGCTCGTCTCCTTGCGGCTGGGGTCGGGTGCGGCGGGTGCGCCTTCCCGCAGACTAGACGAGACGGACGACGTTCGGCGTCATGCCGCTGTAGCGCACGGCGGTGACGCGGACGACGGAACCGGACTGCGGGGCCTCGATCATCTGGCCGTTGCCCAGGTAGATGGCGACGTGCCCATGGCCGTTGGGGCCGTAGAAGATCAGGTCGCCGCGCTGCATCTCCGACGCCGGGTAATGGGTGCCGCGCTGGTACTGGTAGCCGGTGTAGTGCGGCAGGGTGATGCCGATGCCGGCGTAGGCGTACAGCGTCAGTCCGGAGCAGTCGAATCCGACCTTGTTGTAGTCGCCGTGCGCGTCGGCGTTGCCACCGTCGCGGATGCCCTTGGTCGGGCCGTTGGCGTTGCCGCCGCCCCAGGCGTACGGGGTGCCGACCTGCGACATGGCCCGGCTGATCACGGTCTCGATCTTCGCGGACCGGTCGCCGGCGGTCGGCGAGCCCGATTCCGGGTTGGCGGGGGTCGCGGTCTGGACGGTGGTCGCGTTGGTTCCGGTGCCGTCGGTTGTGTCGGCATCGCTTTCCGACGTCCCGGCGTCCTCGCCGGTGGCGCCGGTGCCGGATTCCGTGGTCGTGTCCGCGGCATCGTCGTCGGACTCGGTGGGCTCGGCGACCGTGGTGGTCGGAGCCGTGGTGGACGGAGCGGTGGCCGACGGAGTGGTCGTCGTCGGTGCGGTGGTGGACGGCGAGGTCGTCGGAGCGGTGGTGCCGGGGCGTTCGGAAGCGGTGGCCCGCTCGTCCGACTCGGTGGTCGTGCCCGAGTCCGACTCGGTGTTCGCTCCGGTGGTCGCCTCGTCGCGGGCCTCGTCGGCGGCGTCGCGGACGACCTCGTTTTCGCTGCGGCCGTCGCCGCTGGAACCGCCCGAACGGTTGTAGGCGTCGAGCGCGATGCGCGCGGCGTCGAGCGCCGCCCGTGCGGCGTCGCGCTGGATGACCGCGGCGGCATGGGCGACGCGTTCGTCGGCAAGCAGGCGCGCGGCCTCCTGGTAGACGCGGTCGGCCTCGCCGTGGAGCCGCTCGGCTTCGCCGGCGGCCTTTTCCGCCGTCTCCCTGGCCAAGCGCAGGGTGGACTCGGCGTTGGCGGCTTCGGTGCGGGCGCGGTCCAGGCCGTCGACGACCAGGCCCTGCTTCTCCGCGGCGCGGCGCAGCGTCGACGAGCGATCGAGGACCTCGGCGGAATCCCGTGCGCCCTTGAGCGCGGACGGGAGGGAGTAGCCCTGGCGCATGGCGGCGCGGGCCATTTCGTCGAAGGTGCCCTGGGCTCCCCGAAGATCGTCGCGGGTGACGTCGAAGACCTTCTTGGCGTCGTCGACGGCGCCGCGGGCGCGTTCGGCCTTGGTGCGCGCGGTCTCGAGGTCGACGTGGGCCCGGTTGGCGTTTTCGCGCAACCCGCCCATGTTCAGCTCGAGTTCGGAAACCCTGCGCTCGTGCTTCGTGACGTCGGAGACGAGGGTCTGCAGGACCCCGTCCGCGGACGACTCGGAGTGCGAGTCGCCGCCGGTCGGCTGCGCCGACACGGCGGGTGCGTGAGTGGCCAGCAGACCGACCATCATGGCTCCGGCAATGGGGCGGGTCCACCTGAGGCGGGCCCGAGACGTCCGGCTAACTGCCACCTTCGACTCCTTGCTATGCGGTTCGGGCCGACGGCGCGGATTCGATGGCAACTTCCCCATTGCCCGAATCCGGTGCCGCCCACGCGGGGCGGCGCAGCCACCGGCTTATGCATGTCCCGAGGGCAACAAGCGCACCCCGGGTAACAATCTGCACGCTACGACACAGCGGCCCCCTGGAACACATAAGTCACGATTGAAACGTCGGCCCCAACTGTCGTGATCGTTTCGTTATGGGCGGTGGCCTGCCGCTTTGCGACGGGCTGGCCGACGTATGATGTTCATCACAAATTAGTTATAGATGGGCGTGTAGCTGCGCGGAGCGTCGAAAAGCAAGTAGTTGGCCTTGTCGACGGTCAAGCCATATGCCTTGATCTGGGCAGTTGAGTTCAAAGTTGGCATATGCCGTTAAATATGTTCGGCCAGGTTTATGAAATCGTTACCCTATGGCCCGTGCGTCTTTCGTGCGTCCACCGTGGTCCGCCGTTCCCGGGGCCATGACCGCGATAACGCCCCGCGCGGCGGAGGCCGGCGGGGCGCGGGGGTGGGGGCGATCCCCCGGTTCGGACTATGCGGATGCGGGCGATGCGGAACTGCGAGCAGCGCCGCCGGCCGCTCCCGCCGGGCGTTGCCTGCCGTGGGAACGCATCCACCACACGACCGCCAGCACCGCGAACACGGCGACGATCGCGCCACCGGCCAGCAGGCTGTAATCGAACAACGGGACCGAATATCCGCCGACCTCGTCGACAAAGGCCTCGAAGCCTTCGATGTACTCGTTCGGCTCCTCCATCATCTCGTATTGCCCCAGCTCCAGTGCGGCCCTGGGTTCGGCGTCCGACGAGGTGCCCACCGAAAACGGTGATCTGACGATGACCGTGCCACCGCTTTCCGCGACGATCTCTTCCGCGAAGTTGCGTAGGTCGGTGAAGCCCTGCGGGTCGCGGTCGACGATGACGACCTTGAGGTCCTCCACGCCGCGGCCTTCGGCCGAGTCGACGATCGGCCGCAGCACCGCCTCGAGGTCCTCGTTGGCGGTCAAGATCGGATCGGCCGCAAGGGACTCGGCGACCTGGGCCGCGTCGAGCTGGTCCAGATACATGCCTTCGTTTCCGCTCATTGCCCGCTGGTTCCTCCCGGTCGACTGTCCCCCGATGTGCGCCACCCATCATGCACCTTCCCCGGGGGTAAAACGGGTCAGCCGCTCCCGGCGCGCCGCGTCGGGGTGGGTGCAACAGAACGCCCGTACTGTTATTCTCGGGGGAGGTCGAGCCGGCCCGTCGGCGCACCGCATGATCCACATGCGCAAAAGGTGCCCTTCGTGACGAGTTCGCGCCAAGTGCCTCAAGGGCCCACTCGTGTGCAGGGCCTGCGGCGCGCACCACCCGAGCAAAGATTTGGAGCAGACTGTGACTGAAAGCAAGAACTCCTTCAACGCCAAGAGCACCCTCGAGGTCGGCGAGAAGTCCTACGACATCTTCCGCCTCGACGCCGTGCCCGGCATGGAGAAGCTTCCTTACGCCCTCAAGGTTCTCGGCGAGAACCTGCTGCGCAACGAGGACGGCGCCAACATCACCGAGGAGCACATCAACGCGGTCGCGAACTGGGATGCGTCGGCTGAGCCGTCCATCGAGATCCAGTTCACGCCGGCTCGCGTGATCATGCAGGACTTCACCGGCGTTGCCTGCGTCGTCGACCTCGCCACCATGCGCGAGGCCGTGAAGACCCTCGGCGGCGATCCGGACAAGGTCAACCCGCTGAACCCGGCCGAGATGGTCATCGACCACTCCGTCATCATCGAGGCCTTCGGCGACGAGAACGCCCTCGAGAAGAACGTCGAGATCGAGTACCAGCGCAACGACGAGCGTTACCGCTTCCTCCGCTGGGGCACGGGCGCGTTCTCCAACTTCCGCGTGGTCCCCCCGGGAACTGGCATCGTCCACCAGGTCAACATCGAGTACCTGGCCCGCACCGTCTTCGACAACGACGGCGTCGCCTACCCGGACACCTGCGTCGGCACCGACTCCCACACCACCATGCAGAACGGCCTGGGCATCCTGGGGTGGGGCGTCGGCGGCATCGAGGCCGAGGCGGCCATGCTGGGCCAGCCGATCTCCATGCTCATCCCGCGCGTCGTGGGCTTCAAGCTCACCGGCGACACCCCGACCGGCGTGACCGCCACCGACGTCGTCCTGACGATCACCGACATGCTGCGCCAGCACGGCGTCGTCGGCAAGTTCGTCGAGTTCTACGGCGCCGGCGTCTCCAAGCTGCCCCTGGCCAACCGCGCCACCATCGGCAACATGTCCCCGGAGTTCGGCTCCACGGCGGCCATCTTCCCGATCGACGGCGAGACCACCAAGTACCTGCGCCTGACCGGCCGCTCCGAGGAGTCGGTCGAGCTGGTCGAGGCCTACGCCAAGGCCCAGGGCATGTGGCTGGACGAGAACACCCCGGAGGCCGAGTACTCCGAGTACCTCGAGCTGGACCTGTCGACGGTCGTCCCGTCGATCGCCGGCCCGAAGCGCCCGCAGGACCGCATCGAGCTGACCTCCGCCAAGGAGCAGTTCCGCAAGGACCTGCACAACTACACCAACGGCTCCGGCGACGGCGACGTGCAGGACTACGTCGCCGAGGGCGGCAACACGGGCAAGGGCGGCGCCGAGCTGTCCTTCTCCGACGACGCCGAGGTGCGCAACCTGGCCCTGGGTGCGGCGGGCCGCCCGTCGAACCCGATCAAGGTCAACTACAACGGCAAGGACATGGTCCTCGATCACGGCATGGTCTCCATCGCCTCGATCACGTCGTGCACCAACACCTCGAACCCGTCCGTCATGGTCGGCGCGGCCCTGCTGGCCCGCAACGCCGCGGACAAGGGCCTGAAGTCGGCGCCGTGGGTCAAGACCTCGATGGCCCCGGGTTCCCAGGTCGTCACCGGCTACTACGAGAAGGCGGGCCTCTGGCCGGCCCTGGAGGCCATGGGCTTCTACCTCGTCGGCTACGGCTGCACCACCTGCATCGGCAACTCCGGCCCGCTGCCGGAGGAGATCTCGGCCGGCATCAACGAGGCCGACCTCGCCGCCACCGCCGTGCTGTCCGGCAACCGCAACTTCGAGGGTCGCATCAACCCCGACGTCAAGATGAACTACCTGGCGTCCCCGATCCTCGTCATCGCCTACGCCATCGCCGGCACCATGGACTTCGACTTCGAGACCGAGTCCCTGGGCAAGGACCAGGACGGCAACGACGTCTTCCTGAAGGACATCTGGCCGGCCACCGAGGAGATCGAGTCGGTCATCGAGGAGTGCATCACCTCCGAGCTGTACGACGAGGACTACGCCGACGTCTTCGCGGGCGACGAGCGCTGGCAGAACCTGCCGACCCCCGAGGGCAAGACCTTCGAGTGGGACGACAAGTCCTCCTACATCCGCAAGGCCCCGTACTTCGATGACATGGACATGGAGCCGTCGCCGGTCTCCGACGTCAAGGGCGCCCGCGTCCTGGCGGCGCTGGGCGACTCGGTCACCACCGACCACATCTCCCCCGCGTCCTCCATCAAGCCGGGCACCCCGGCGGCGCAGTACCTCGACTCCATGGGCGTCGAGCGCAAGGACTACAACTCGCTGGGCGCCCGTCGCGGCAACCACGAGGTCATGGTCCGCGGCACGTTCGCCAACATCCGCCTGCAGAACCAGCTTCTGGACGGCGTGACCGGCGGCTACACCCGCGACTTCACCCAGGAGGGTGGCCCGCAGTCGTTCATCTACGACGCCGCGCAGAACTACAAGGAAGCCGGCACCCCGCTGGTCGTCATGGGCGG
>NZ_BCRD01000010.1 GCF_001552415.1 Corynebacterium xerosis NBRC 16721 = ATCC 373 | reverse complement strand
TGACGTCGAGGAGCTCGGGATCCACGGCCACGCACGTCGAACCGCGCAGCGCGGGACCCGCGGGGCCAGCCAACTCGGATTCCAGGGCGCCGAGCAGGCCGTCGAGGCGGCCGCCGGGCGACAGCTCCGCAGACAGGGACTCCCCCGACAGGATCAGTTCGGGGCGCCCGGGCGCATCGCCGGTCTCGCCGGGCACCAGCGGCACGTTCGCGGCCAGCGGCCAGACCACCGACACCGGCGCGGGTTCGGCGGTCGTGCCGGGCGCCGACGACTCCGCGGCTCCGGCGTCCCCGGAATTCCCGCTCTCCCCTTCATCCCCGCCGTCCCCGGAATCGGCCCCTTCATCGGTTGACGGGCCGTCGGCGTCCGCGTCGCCGTCGGAAAGCGGCGCGTCGACCGGGACGAGGGTGCGGGTCTCCGCGAGGAACTGATCGATGTCCTCGCCCGGCCGCCCGTTGGCGTTGATCAGCACCGGGTAGACGCCCGGTTCCGCGATGCCCAACCCGCGCGGCGCATCGGCGGCCAGCGGCACCGACAGCGTCAGGGTGCGCGACTCCCCCGCGGCGAGGTCGAAGCCGTCGCGGAAGGACGTGGCCACGCCGAAGGTCTGCTCCGGGGCGGCCATCGCCGTGCGCGCCTCGGCGGCGCCGGCCAGTGCGTCGGCGCGCTGCATGCGCACCACGATGTCATCGATGCCCGCGTCGGAGGTGTTCTCCACCGTCAGCCGGACGCTCAACGTGCCGTCGACCTCGGGGTTCTGCGGGGTGATCGTGTCGATCGACAGCGACAGCGCACCACGATCGGCCACTCGCCCGGCATCGGCGCCCCACTGCGACGAAATCGACGGGTCCGACGGGTCGATCGGCCACGGCGGCGGCGCGGCGGCGGCCCCGGGCGGCCCCAGCGGGCCCGTGGGCGCGACGGGACCGGCGGCGACGGCCAATGCGCCCGCCGCCACCGCCGCGATCAGGCGCACCCGGCGGCGCCCCCCGGCGCGGGTCACCTCGGCGTCGCCCTTCCGGCGTCCTTCTCCGCCTTGGCCAGGTCGGGCAGCAGGTCGTGGGCGCGCCGGGCGAGTTTACGCTCGTCGGCGTACGCCAGGCGCTCGACCAGCGTCGATGCGGGGAACCAGGTCACCTCGGTGACTTCGGGGTCCTCGTCGTTGAGGTCGCCGTCGACGTAGCGCAGCAGATGGTGGTGCACCGTCTTGTGGATGCGCGTGCCGTCGGAGATGAACCAGTAGTCGATGACGCCCAGCTCGGCGATGACCTCGCCGTGGATGCCGGTTTCCTCCCACACTTCGCGTTCGGCGGTGGAGTCGTGCGCCTCGCCGGGCTCGACGTGGCCCTTCGGCATGGACCACAGCAGGCGTCCGCGGCGGTCGAGGCGGCCGATCAGCGCCACGTAGACGCGGTCGAGGTCGACGCTGCCGTCGTCATGCACGGCCTCCGCCAGCCCGGAGACCACCAGTCCGCCGGCCGACGTTTCGATGGACGTGCGCATGCGATCGCGCTGCTCCGCGCCGCGCTGCGGTCCGCGCCCGCCTGCGGGGCGGCGTCCGGGGCGTCCCTTGGACTGGCCCGCTTGACGACGCCGCTGCCCCGACCGTCCGCCGCCCGACTTCGAACCCGGGCGTGACGACGACTTGCCGGAGCCGTCCTTGGCCCGATCCTTGGTCCCGTCCTTGGCCCCGGAGTCGCCGCGGCCGGCGTTGCCGCCGGAGGCACCGGAGCCCCCGGAGCCGCCGGAACCCTGGCCGCGTCCGCGGCCGCCGCGCCGGCGGCGACGGGAACGGCCGCCGGAGCCCGAACCGTCCCTGGAGTTGCCGGAATCCTTGCCGGAATCCTTGGCGCCGCTATTCGCGCCGCCCTTCGCTCCGCCGGAACGCGCGCCCGACTTCTCCGACTGCCCCGAATGGCGGGACTGCCCCGACTTGCCCTGCTGCCCGGATTGACTGGACTTGCCCGACTGCCCGGAACCTCCGGACCGGCCGTCGCCGGAACCCTGCCCGGAGTTCTGCTTGGCCCCCTGGCCGCCGTCCTGGGGGCGGCCGCTGCGGCGACGCGAACGTCGGCGGCGCCGACGCTGCGGCCCCGCCGTCCCCTCGTTCTTGTCGGCATCGCTCATTCCACACAGACTACCGGGCCGCCCCGAGCCTGCGGGTATTGTGTCGCACGTGACCGACGCCCCGACTCCCCAGCACACCCCCGCCCACGGCGACGACGGCAATCACGGCGACCGCGGCGCACACGGCCACGGCGCTGCCGTCGACGCGGATCTGCGGCGGACGGCGATGCTGGCGGTGGCGGATCAGGCCATCGGCCGGGAGGCCGACCTGCTGGCGCCGTTGGCCGCCGCCTTCGCCGAGCACGGGCATTCGCTGTACCTGGTGGGCGGTTCGGTGCGCGACGCTCTGATGGGGCGGTTGGGCAACGACCTCGACTTCACCACCGGCGCGCGCCCCGACGTCGTGGCCGCGATCCTCGAGTCCTGGGCCGAGACCACGTGGGACACCGGCATCGAGTTCGGCACCGTCTCCGCGGAGAAGAAGGGCCGCCAGGTGGAGATCACCACCTTCCGCGCCGACGTCTACGACCAGGTCAGCCGCAACCCGGAGGTCACCTTCGGCGACACCCTCGAAGGGGACCTGGTCCGTCGCGATTTCCGCTGCAACGCCATCGCCGTGGAACTCCACGCCGACGGCACGCGCTCGTTCCGCGACCCGCTGAACGGCTTCGACGACGTCGTCGCCGGCGTCCTGGACACCCCCGGCCCGCCGGAGGTCAGTTTCGGCGACGACCCCCTGCGGATGCTCCGCGCCTGCCGCTTCACCTCGCAGCTCGGGTTCGCGGTCTCCGATCGGGTCCGCGCCGCCATGACCGAAATGAACGGTGAAATCCGCCGCATCACCGTCGAACGCGTCGGCGCGGAACTGGACAAGATGATCCTGGGCGCCGACCCGTCGTCCGGCATCGACCTGATGGTGGACACCGGCCTGGCCGACCACGTCATCCCCGAGATCCCCGCCATGAAGATGACGCAGGACGAGCACCGGCAGCACAAGGACGTCTACCAGCACTCCCTGCAGGTCATGCGCCAGGCCATCGAACAGGAGGAGCCCGGCGAACCCGACCTGGAACTGCGTTGGGCGGCGCTGCTCCACGACTGCGGCAAGCCCGACACCCGCGCCTTCACCGACTCCGGCAACGTCTCCTTCCACCACCACGAGGTCGTCGGCGCCAAGCTGGTGCGCCGCCGCCTGCGCAAGCTGAAGTACCCGAAGCGCGTCACCGAGAACATCGCGCAGCTGGTCTACCTGCACATGCGCTTCCACGGTTACGGCGACGCCGCCTGGACCGACTCCGCCGTGCGCCGCTACGTCACCGATGCCGGCCCTCTCCTGGAGAAGCTGAACAAGATCGTGCGGGCGGACTGCACCACGCGGAACCGTCGTAAAGCAGCGCGATTGGCCCGAGCCTGCGACGACCTGGAAACCCGCATCGCCGAACTCGCCGCCGCCGAGGATCTGGCCAAGGTGCGCCCCGACCTCGACGGCAACGACATCATGGAAATCCTCGGTCTCGGCCCCGGCCCTGAAGTCGGCCAGGCGTGGAAGCACATGAAGGACGTGCGCCTGGACCAGGGGCCGCTGGAACGCGAAGACGCCATCCTCGAGCTCAAGCGCTGGTGGACCGAACGCGACACCCGGGCATAATGGGCGGGGTGGAGCAGGAAAACCTTTTCGGAGACCGACTTTTCAATTGCCTCGAGCGCAACGACCCCGCCGCGGGCATGCTGCTCGTCGCCGCGCCGGGCATGGAGTCGCCGGAATTCGCCCGCAGCGTCGTGTTCCTCATCGAGCACGACGAAGGCGGCACCCTCGGCGTCGACTTGACCACCCGGTCGCAGACGCCCGTGCACAACGTCCTCGAACCGTGGGCCGGGCTGATGTCGAAGCCGCCCGTCGTCTACGTCGGCGGGCCCGTCAACCCGACGCAGCCCGTGTGCGTCGGCGTGCTGCGCACCGGCACCGACCTGCCCGAGCGGGTCGACGAGGCCACCGGCGCTCCCCTGCTGGAAAAGCTCGCGCACCGGTTCGCGCTGGTCAACCTGGGCGTCGAGCCGGACGCCGTCACCGAGCACATCGACGGCGCCCGCCTGTTCGCCGGGTACGCCGGCTGGGCGCCGGGGCAGCTGCACGACGAAATCGAGCGCGGCGACTGGTACGTCGCCCCCGCCCTGCCCAGCGACGTTCTCGCACCGGGCGCGGCCGACGTGTGGGGCGACGTCATGCGCCGCCAGCCGTGGCCGCTGCCCCTGTACTCGACCTACCCCGTCGACGTCCGTGACAACTGACGGGACGGCGGGTCCCGGCTCGCCCGTGCCCGGCTCGCCTGTGCCCGCGCCCGCCGACCCCCACCCGATCCGCGGCGGCATCGTCGAGGCGTGGCCGGTGGGCCTGGGCCTGATCCCGCTGGGCCTGGCGTTCGGCGTGCTGGTGACGCAGACGAGTTTCGAGTGGTGGTGGACGCCGCTGTTCTCCATCATCGTCTACGCGGGGTCGATGGAATTCCTGGCGATCGGCCTGGTCATGGCGCACACCGGGCTGCTGGGGTCGGCGGTGACGGCGTTCATGGTCAACTTCCGGCACATCTTCTACGGGCTGACGTTCCCGCGCGACGTCATCGGCGCGAAGCCGGGCGGCAGCCGGATCCTGCGCGGTCTCGGCCGGACGTATTCGACGTACGCGCTGACCGACGAGTCCTACGCCATCGCCTCGGCCCGCCCCGCCGGGGCGCCGCCGCTGACGGGTGCGCGCTTGTTGAGCATCCAAGTGTTCTGCCAGTTCATGTGGGTGATTTCCGGCATCGTCGGTGCGCTTTCGGGCCGTGCGCTGCCGGAGGGCCTGGTCGGTTTCGAGTTCGCCTTGACCGCCCTGTTCACGGTGCTGGCCATCGATGCGTTCCGCGTCAACCGCGATTGGTCGCTGCCGGCGTCGGCGGTGGCGTGCGTCGGCGTCGGGTGGCTGGTCAATCCGGGCCAGATGCTGGTCATCGGCCTGGTTCTGTACTTCGCGGTGTTGCTCGCGCGCGTGTGGTCGCCGCGGCTCGACGCCGCGTTGACGTGGCGGTCCGGCACGGTTCCGCTTGACGACGCCCACCTCCCCGCCACAGACCCCCGCACGGAGGCACCGTGATGCCCGGTTCAGGTTATGTTCTGGCGTCGTTGCTGGTCATGGGCGCGGTGACGGTGGCGTTGCGATGGGCTCCGTTCGCCTTCATCCGCGTGCTGCGGGGTTCGGAGCTGGTGCGCTTCCTCGGCGTGACCATGCCCGTCGGCGTGATGGTGGCGTTGGTGGCGTACACGCTGGTCGACCGGATGGGGCTGGTCGGCGGTGGTGATGCGGCCGCCGGTGGCGCCGCCGGCGATCCCGGCGGGTGGTGGGCCGCTCCCCTGGCGCTGGCGGTGACGGTGATCCTGCATTTGTGGCGGCGCAATGCCGCGGTGAGCATTCTGGTCGGCACCGCGCTGTACGTGGTGCTGGTCAACGTGGTCGCCTGACCCGGCACTCGCGAGCCTTCGGCCCCCGCTCTCGGCCCCGCCCCATACCTTCCGATTGGCCGGCGCCCATGCGCGGAAGCGGTCGGGCGCCTACGCGCGCAGGTGGCCCACGCGCTCCCAGGCCGGGTCCTCGGCCGCCACGATCTCGTGGTCGCCCTCGGCCCACGTGTCGGTCAGCGCGGCCAGGCGCTCCGTCGCGTCCGTCTCCGGGTCGACGTAGAAGTGCAGCAGGCGCATGCCGTCGGCCGTCTCGGCGGCGGCGACGATGCCGTCGTCGGCCAGCGTCGCCATGGCCTCCTCGCCGAAGTCCGCCAGCGCCTTCGCCGACGCCTCGCCCGCCTGTCCGTCATCGAGGACGTCCGAGAACAGCAGCTGCACCACCACATGGCGGGTGAACAGGGGGCCGAGCAGCGGCGACAGCGGCGCACGCGTGCCCACCATCACCGGCTTGCCGTCGGCCTGGCCCTGCAGCGTCATCCACCGCGGGCACGCCCCGGCCAGCCGATCGATGAACCCCGGAAGATCCGACAACGGCATCGCGCCCTCCGGCTCCTCCGCCGAAAACGCGAAGGCCCGCAGCCACAGGCCGAAGTCCTCTTCGCCCAACGCCAACTGCAGCAGCATGAAACCGACGTGGGCGACGTCGCGCTCGCCCTCCTCGCCGGCCTCCATGAACCGCGCGAACACCGGGTGGAACAGTCGCACGTCGACGACGCCCTGACCGGCGGCGACGGCGACGCGCCCGTCGGCGGGGTCGATCTCGTGGCCCGCCCACGTCACCGTGGACACCGGCTCGGCGGTGCGCAGGTCGGTGAACGACCACACCGGGCCGTCGTCGGGCGCGGCGTCGAGCCACCGGCGCGCGATGTGGCGGACCTCCGGATCACCGGCGGCGGTCACCGTCAGCAGGTGCCGCGAGAACGGCTCGCCCGCCCCGAAACCCCACACCAGGCGACCGTCGATCGCCCCGATCCGCGGGCCGACCTCGGCCTGGATGTCGAACGGCTCCGCATCGCCGAAACCGCCGCCGCCGAAATCCGCACCGCCCGTGAACGCCCCGTCCAGGCGGTTCGCGCCCTCCGCGGACCACCAATCCCAAAACGCCGCAATCGCACCGTCGCGGGCCGCGGCCGCGGCACCGTCCCCGGCGTCCCCTCCGGCCGCGCCCGCAGCGTTTCCGGTCGTTCCCGGCGTATCGGTCATGGTGGCACTCCCCTTGTCGGCGACCCGTGGCTGTCGCCGACCACGCTACGTCACCCGGCGGCATCTCTCAGGTCGGGCACGCGACCGCCCCTCCCCGGGTTGGGCGGCGAAATGGCCGTCGTCAAGCAGAAAATGAGAAAGGCGCACCGGCCCGAAGCCGATGCGCCCACCCGAGCCCCGCCCCCGTCAACTGACGGCGTCGGCGGTGGCGCGTTCCTCGAACTCCTTGCCCCATTTGGCGGCGTAGACGGCGCACATCATCAACTGGATCTGGTGGAAGATCATCAGCGGCAGGATGATCACGCCCGCCCCGCCGGACCCGAAGATCACCGCCGCCATCGGCAGGCCCGTGGCCAGCGACTTCTTCGAACCGCAGAACTGGATGGCGATCTGATCGCGGCGATCGAAGCCGGCCTTGCGCGCCATGAACCCCGACAGGCGCAGCAGGAACTCCACCAGCACCACCGACAGCACGCACAAGATGACGATGTCCATCACCGGCACGCGCGACCAGATGCCGTCGACCATGCCCTCGGAAAATGCCACGTAGACGACCATTGCGATGGAGATGCGGTCGACGTTCTTCGTCGCCTTCGCCGCCGCGAACTTCAGCGTCCACCGCCGCAGGAGCTGGCCGAGGACGAACGGCAGCAGCAGCTGCAGCGAAATGTCCAGGAAGACCGACCCGTCGACCTTCACGCCGCCGCCGGTGGCCATGAGCAGCATCACCAGCACCGGCGTGATCACGATGCCCAGCAGGTTCGACGCCGACGCGCTGACGATCGACCCGGCGACGTTGCCGTGCGCGATGGACGTGAAGTTCACCGACGACTGCACCGTCGACGGCACCAGCGTCATGTACAGGATGCCCATGTACAGGCCGGGCGCGAGGATCCAGTCCAGCGGCTTCATGGCCAGGCCGAGGATGGGGAACAGCACGAAGGTGAACGCGAGGATCATCAGGTGCAGCCGCCAGTGCTTGAGGCCGTCGAGGGCCTCGCGCGGGCTCAGGCGAGAGCCGTAAAGGAAGAACAGCAGGCCGATGGCGATTTTCGTGGCCAGGCCGAAGCCCTCCGCGAAGGCGCCGCGGGCGGGCAGGAAAATCGCGATGATCACGGCCAGCACGATCATCACGATCAGGGGATCTGGGCGCCACGAGCGCAGACGGTTCCACATGGGGAACAAGGTTATCCCGTGGGTCGGGCGGACGCGCCGGTTACGGCGTTTCTGCGGTGGGGTCGGTTGGCGGGGCGGTCTGAGTGCCGGATGGTGCCCGTTGGCGACGGCTGGCGGCCGGTTCGCGCGTTAACCCACCCCGAATGAGCAAACCCACCCGGTATAGCGGGTGGGTCAAGCGATTCGGGGTGGGTTTGGCCGTTTTGCTTGGCGACGGCCCGGCGTCCCCGCTATTCGGCGTCGGTGGCGCGGGCGGCGCGGCGCATGGCGTCGCGGTCGACCTTGGCCGAGGCCGCGGAGCTCGCGGAACCGGCGGCGGTGCCGACACCGGTGCCGGTTCCGGTGCCGAAGGTGGCGTTGCCGTCCTCGCACATGCCGTTGAGGCTGCAGGATCCGCAGCCGCCGGTGACGCCGCAGTCGACGGAGGGGTCGCGGGGCGCGGTGGCGTCGCCGGCAGCGGCGGTGCCGGACGCGGCGCCGGACGAGCAGCACGCGGAGTCGGCGCCGGCGGGCGCGCCGGTGGTGTTCGTCTCGCAGGCCTCGGCCTCGGCGGATCCGCAGCCGCAGTCGGAGCCGCAGCCGGAGTCGGATTCGGCGGACTTCTTGGCGTCGTACAGCGCGATGGTGTGGGAACCGATGGCGCCGCCGACGCCCAGCATGGCCAGGCCCAGCAGCACGGCGACGGCGACCCACAGCCACATCCACCCGGACGCTTCCGGCTGGATGGCCACGAACGCCAAGGCGCCCGCGCCTGCGAAGGCCAGGGCGGACACGGCCCACGGCGGGCCGGCGACGCGGTGGGTGATGTCCCAGTTCTCCTTGGCCTTGCGCGCTTCGGGGGCGCGGATGCCCACGTAGGCGTTGCCCGGGAGCTTGGCGGACCACGCCATGCCCGCCACGACGGCGACGACGAGCGCCACGACCAGCAAAATCACCGGAATCACGATCATGGACTCCAGTTTAGGGCCATCAGGCGCCACCACGGCAATCGGCGCCGCTCCCCGCCCACTATGCTGTGTACCCATGACCAACAGCGGGAACACCGACATCAGCACCACCGGCGCCCAGGGCGCGGCCGACTCAGCCGACTCGGCCGCCGTTGCCGCCGCCAACGAGGCCGGCCACCGCTACACCCCGGCCGTCGCCGCCGAGGTGGAGGCGACGTGGCAGAAGCGCTGGACCGAGCGGGGCACCTTCCACGCCCCCAACCCGGTCGGCGATCTCGCGTCGGCCGATGGTGCGGCGCTGCCGGACGACAAGCTGTTCGTGCAGGACATGTTCCCCTACCCCTCGGGCGTGGGGCTGCACGTGGGCCACCCGCTGGGTTACATCGCCACGGACGTCTTCGCGCGTTTCCACCGGATGCGCGGCGCGAACGTGCTGCACACGCTGGGGTACGACGCCTTCGGTCTGCCCGCCGAGCAGTTCGCCGTCCAGACGGGCACGCACCCGCGCGTGACCACGGAGGCGAACATCGCCAACATGGAGCGCCAGCTCGGCCGCCTGGGCCTGGGTCACGACAAGCGCCGCGCCTTCGCCACCACGGACACGGATTACTACCGGTGGACGCAGTGGATCTTCCTGCGCATCTACAACTCCTGGTTCGACGAGCGCGACAACAGGGCGCATCCCATCGAAGAGCTCGTCGACGCCTACGCCTCCGGCGAGATCGCCCTGCCCGAGGAGTTCGCCGGCCGCACGTGGGCCGACCTCGACCGCGTGGAGCGCGAGCGCGCGCTGGAGGCCCGTCGCCTGGTGTACCGCTCCAACTCGATGGTCAACTGGTGCCCCGGCCTGGGCACGGTGCTGTCGAATGAGGAGGTCACGGCGGAGGGCCGTTCCGAGCGCGGCAACTTCCCGGTCTTCCGCAAGCGTCTGGGCCAGTGGATGATGCGCATCACCGCCTACTCCGATCGCCTGGTCGACGACCTCGAGCTACTGGATTGGCCCGAGAAGGTCAAGTCGATGCAGCGAAACTGGATCGGCCGCTCCCGTGGCGCGGAGGTCGTCTTCGAGGCCACCGCCGCCGACGGCTCCACCCGCCCGATCGAAGTCTTCACCACCCGCCCCGACACCCTGTTCGGCGCCTCCTACATGGTCCTGGCCCCCGAGCTGGACCTGGTCGACGAGCTCGTCGCCGACTCCTACCCCGAGGGCGTCGATCCCCGCTGGACGCTCGGCGAGGACTCCCCGGCGGACGCCGTCGCGGCCTACCGCCGCTCCATCGCCGCCAAGTCCGACCTGGAGCGCCAGGAGAACAAGGAGAAGACCGGCGTCTTCACCGGCGCTTACGCCACCAACCCGGTCTCCGGCGAGCAGGTCCCCGTCTTCATCGCGGACTACGTCCTCGCGGGCTACGGCACCGGCGCGATCATGGCCGTCCCCGGCCACGACGACCGCGACCACGAGTTCGCCACCGCCTTCGGCCTGCCCATCCGCGAGGTCGTCGCCCCCGCCGCTTCCGCGAAGGCGGTGGACGGCGAGGACGGCGGCGTCGCAAAGCAGGCGTTCACGGGCGAAGGCGAAGCCGTCAACTCCGCCAACGACCGCGGCCTGGACATCAACGGCCTGGGCCTGGCCGACGCGAAGGCCGCCACCATCGAGTGGCTGGAAAAGGAAGGCGCCGGCCGCGGCACCACCCAGTACAAGCTGCGCGACTGGCTCTTCGCCCGCCAGCGCTACTGGGGCGAGCCGTTCCCGGTCGTCTACGACGAGGACGGCGTGGCGCACCCGCTGCCCGAGTCGATGCTGCCCGTCGAGCTGCCGGAGGTCGAGGACTACAAGCCCGTCACCTTCGACCCCGACGACGCCGACACCGAGCCGCAGGCCCCGCTGGCCAAGGCCACCGACTGGGTCAACGTCGAGCTCGACCTCGGCGACGGCCCGAAGAAGTACCGCCGCGACACCAACGTCATGCCCAACTGGGCCGGCTCGTCCTGGTACCAGCTGCGCTACATCGACCCGAACAACGACGACGCGCTGTGCGACATCGACAACGAGCGTTACTGGACCGGCCCGCGCCCCGAGCTGCACGGCGCAGGTGACCCGGGCGGCGTCGACCTGTACGTCGGCGGCGTCGAGCACGCGGTGCTGCACCTGCTGTACTCGCGGTTCTGGCACAAGGTGCTGTTCGACCTCGGCCACGTCACGTCGAAGGAGCCGTACCGCCGCCTGTTCAACCAGGGCTACATCCAGGCGTACGCGTACACCGACGCCCGCGGCGTGTACCAGCCGGCGGAGGACGTCGTCGAGCGCGACGGCAAGTTCTTCATCCCGGGCGCCGGCGAGGGCGGCTCCGACCTGGAGGTTTTCCAGGAGTACGGCAAGATGGGCAAGTCGCTGAAGAACGCCGTCTCCCCCGACGACATCTGCGACAACTACGGCGCCGACACCCTGCGCGTCTACGAGATGGCCATGGGCCCGCTCGACACCTCCCGCCCGTGGGCGACGAAGGACCTGGTCGGCGCGCAGCGGTTCCTCCAGCGCGCGTGGCGCCTGGTGGTCGACGAGGCGACGGGTGGGCTGTCGGTCACCGATGGTTCGCTTTCCGACGACGACCTCAAGGCCCTCAACCGCACCGTCGACGGAGTGACGGGCGACTACGCCGCGCTGCGCGACAACACGGCGGTGGCGAAGCTGATCGAGTACGTCAACTACCTGACCAAGGCCTACGGTTCCGCCGACGGTGCGCCGCGTGCCGCGGTCGAGCCGCTGGTGCTGATGCTCGGCCCCGTGGCGCCGCACATCGCCGAGGAGCTGTGGTCGCGCCTGGGCAACGACGAGTCCCTGGCGCACGGCCCGTGGCCGGCGGTGGACGAGAAGTGGCTGGTCGACGACACCGTCGAGCTGCCGGTGCAGGTCAACGGCAAGGTGCGCTCGCGCGTGTCCGTCGCCGCCGACGCCTCTCGCGAGGACATCGAGGCCGTGGCGCTGGCCGACGAGAAGGTCGCCGCGTACACCGCCGAGGGCACCGTGGCCAAGGTCATCGTGGTGCCGGGCAAGATGGTCAACGTGGTGGTGAAGAAGTAGCTCGGGAAGCGGCGGGGTGCTCCCCCGCTTCTCTCCCCGGCTCTCCCTTTGCCTCTCTCCCGGGCGGACATTCGTGGGCCCTCCCCCGCTACCTCGTAGCTGCAGGTCAAGCGATTTTCATCCGTGATTGATTGTCTACGATTGGTCGGCGCCAATCATTGGTACATGCTCGCGGGTTGGATTTCGGTGCGGGCCACGCCAGCACGGAACCACGCCGGCGCGGGGTCGGCCGGCGACGCCCGTGGCGGTCAGGCGCGGAGGATCTTCTCCATCTTCTTGCCCTTCGCCAACTCGTCGACGAGTTTGTCCATCCACCGGATCTTCTGCATCAGCGGATCTTCGACGTCCTCCACACGCACGCCGCAGACCACTCCCGTGATCAGGTCGACGTTGGCGTTGAGGGACGGTGCCTCATCGAAGAAGCCGCGCATGTCGACCCCGGAGTCGACGGCGGCGCGGAGACCGGCCTCGTCGTAGCCCGTCAGCCACGTCAGCACCTCGTCGAGCTCGGCGACGGTGCGGCCCTTGCGCTCGACCTTGTTCACGTAGAGCGGGTAGATGCGGGCGAAGGGCATCCCGAAAATGCGGTGCTCGGTCATGGTTTCGCCTCCTTGCCGGGCGGACGGGAATCCACCGGCGGCTTACGGGGTACCGGCCTCGACGCCGAACATGGCGATCGAGAACGTCGACGTCATCCACGCCAGGGTCCACGGCATGAGCACCCAGCACATGGCCAGCCAGGGGCGCCAGTTGCCGAAGTTCTTCCAGCGCAGGTAGGTGATCCAGAAGCACCCCAGCGCGCCGAAGAGGCTGACGGCGCCGGGCACGAGCGGCAGCGCCAGCTCGGCCCAGCGCGAGCAGATGAACGCGTGGGTGCCGTCGTCGCAGTTCGGCCCACCCTGGACCGCGCTGATCACGCCGATGATGATCGCCGCCAGGAACGTGCCCCCGACGACCGCGCCGGCGTACTTCAGGGCCGGGCGCCACGAGTAGTTCTGCCGCTGGAGCCGATCCAGCGGATCATCGTCGTCGAAGTGGCCGGCATTCTGGTCGTCGCGCATGCCCACACCATACGCTGACCTCGATCCGGGCCAGTCGGGGCGATCGGGGCAGTAGGGCCAAACGGGCCAGTCGCGTCGATCGGGCCGATCGGGGCGGTCGGGTCGATCGGCGGGGGCACGCGCCACGGCGCGCCGATGGGCTCCGCCCTACGACGGCGTGATCAGCGTGGGCACGGGGCAGTGGCGGACGATCTGGTTCGTCGACGAGCCGATGAACACCCGGCCGAAATGCCCGAGCGTCGACGAACCGACGATGAGCAGGTCGCCCTTCTTCCACTTCAGCGCCCCCAGCGCATCCTCCCAACCGTGGCCGCTGCCGACGTCCGCCTCGACGTGGAGGTCCGGGTAGCGGGTGTGCGCGCGGTCGATGCCGCGGTCGATCAGCGCCAACGCCTGCTCGCGCCATTCGATCATCAGGTCCTCGGAGGAACCGAATCCATCCTCGGTGGGGTACATGGTGGCGCCGCGCGGCGTGAACGCCAGCAGTCGCAGCGGCACGTCCCACTTCATGGCCAGATCGGCCGCCCGCTTCAACGCGGTGTGGGACTGCGGCGTGTCGATGTAGGACACGTTGATCCTGGTCACGCCGTTCTTGGACAGGCGCCGCCCCCGCGGCGACAGGCCCAGCGCGATCGGCGAATAGTGCAGAAGCGCATCGGCAGTCGATCCGGCCCGGAACCGGCCGGTGGGCGTGTGGGCCTGGCTGCCGAGCAAAATCACGTCGGCGCCGAAGTCTTCGGCCATCTTCGTCAGGGCGGTCGCCTCGGAGGACGACTCCACGCTGACGAAGGGCTCGTCGTCAAGCATTCCCTTGCGGATCCCCGCGGCCTTCAATGCCGCGCGCGCGGACCGTTCGGAATTGCGGCCCTCGCGCATCACCCACGAATCGTTGTCCGACAGGCGGGCCAGCGACGTCAGCGGCCACCCGCGCGACAGCACGGTGGCCACGCGAATGCGGACCTCGCAGGTGCGGGCCAGCCACGCGGCGCAGTTCATCGCCTCCGCGCCGTTGCGGCCCGGGCGCCAAGCGATGAGGATGCGGAGCGGGCTATGCGGCATGCGGACCTCCTGGGAACCCGGCCGGGCGGGGGCGCGGGGTGGTTCGGCTCGATCGGCGCGCGCACGTGCGTGGCGCGCGGTCAAGCCTAGCGGTCGCCTATTCGGCGGTGGCCGCCCGGTCCTCGCCGTAGGTCTCGAGGATCCGCTTGAGCACCGGCACCAGCGCGGCGCCCATTTCGAGCTCCTCCGGGGCGAGCGCCGCGAACATGGCGGCCATCTGCTCGTCGCGCTCGGTGGAGACTCGGCGCAGCTCCGACAGGCCCTTTTCGGTCAGCTCGACGCGGACGCCGCGGCGGTCCTTGGTGTCGCGCACGCGCTCGACCATGCCGGCGTCCTCGAGGTGGTGGACGGCGTTGGAGGCGGTGGGCATGCGGATCGCCTCCGCCTGCGCCAGCTGGTTGATGCGGCACGGCCCGAGGGCGTCGAGCGTCATCATGATCGACAGCTGCGCGCGGCTGAGCTGCGACTCTTCGGAGCGGCGGCTGTAGAGCAGCTCCGCCCGGGTCAGCAGGGGTCGAATCTCCTTGGCCAGGTCCAGGGGCGTCATCGTCCCGGCCGCGGTGGTGGCGGCCTGATTGGTATCGGTCATGAGCGCAATGGTAGTCACATGTGGGCCGTCATTCCCAGTGCAAAATAGTCATGCACCACTAGTTATTATAAAAAACACAGACTATTCGCGGTTGGATCCACATTATGCCAGTTCAAACGCTTTACGACGTCGTGAAGGGGCCGTGATCCACGTCATTGCCGGGGGTGAAAACGACAGTAACCGTTACACCCCTGTAACGGGAGTAACGGTTACTTCGGATGCGGATTAAACCGGGCGATCCGGCGGGTCCGGCGGGTCCGACTGATCTGGCCGATCCGGCCGATCCGGCCGGTTGGGCCGCAGGCGACTACTCGCCGGAGATGAACTTCTCCAGCTCGGCGCGCGCCAGGTCGTCGCCCATCTGCTTCGGCGGGGACTTCATCAGGTACGCCGACGCCGGCAGGATCGGGCCGCCGATGCCGCGGTCCTTGGCGATCTTCGCGGCGCGCAGGGCGTCGATGATGATGCCGGCCGAGTTCGGGGAGTCCCAGACCTCGAGCTTGTACTCCAGGTTCAGCGGCACCTCGCCGAAGGCCTTGCCCTCGAGGCGCACGTACGCCCACTTGCGGTCGTCGAGCCAGTCGATCCAGTCCGACGGGCCGATGTGGACGTTGCGGTCGTCGATCAGGCCGGCCAGCGGGCCGGTCAGGTTCGAGGTGACGGCCTGGGTCTTGGAGATCTTCTTGGACTCCAGGCGCTCGCGCTCGAGCATGTTCTTGAAGTCCATGTTGCCGCCGACGTTGAGCTGCAGGGTGCGCTCCAGGCGCACGCCGCGATCCTCGAACAGCTTGGCCATCACGCGGTGGGTGATGGTCGCGCCGACCTGGGACTTGATGTCGTCGCCGACGATCGGGACGCCGGCGTCCTCGAACTTCTTGGCCCACTCGGGGTCGGAGGCGATGAAGACGGGAAGGGCGTTGACGAAGGCCACGCCGGCGTCGATGGCGCACTGGGCGTAGAACTTGTCGGCCTGCTCGGAGCCAACGGGGAGGTAGGACACCATGACGTCGACTTCGGCGTCCTTGAGGGCCTGGACCACGTCGACGGCCTCGCGGGCGGATTCGTCGATGGTCTCGGCGTAGTACTTGCCGATGCCGTCGAGGGTCGGGCCCCGCTGGACCTCGATTCCGAGGGTCGGCACGTCCGCGATCTTGATGGTGCAGTTCTCGGAGGCGTTGATCGCCTCGGAGAGATCCTTGCCCACCTTCTTGTCATCGACGTCGAACGCCGCGACGAACTCGATGTCGGAGACGTGGTAGTCGCCGAACTGAACGTGCATCAGGCCGGGGACGTCGTCACCCGCCTTCGCGTCACGGTAGAACTCCACGCCCTGGACGAGCGAAGAGGCGCAGTTGCCGACGCCGACGATTGCAACGCGAACGGAACTCATGAAATGCGGACTCCTTGATTCGACTTGCGGTGGGGGAGGAGGCTCGATGCTGAAGAGCCCGGTCCCAAGGTGCTGACGCTATACCCACTTGGGCCCGGGATCGCATTTGCGTTCCCGTGGGGGCGAAGGTGAACCGATAAAGCGGGGGTGCTCGCCCGGGGGTGCCTGTTACTGTGGGCGGGTGATCACGTGGCGCGATGAGGTCGACCACACGCTGCTCCGCAATGCGGAGCTGGCGCGCTGGCGGAACGGGGAGGTGCCCGCCGCGAAGCTGCGCGACGCCGACCCCAGGCTCGTCGCGGCGGCCAGATTCCACGGTGAACCGGCCGGCGCCACGTGCCCGCTTTGTCGCAATGGGGACCTCCGACTCGTATCCTGGGTTTTCGGAGAGAACCTGGGACATCGTTCGGGCACCGCGTGCGGTGCTTCCGAACTGGACCATCTGGTTGCCGAGCGTGGCCCGTGCACCGTGCAGACGGTGGAAGTTTGCCCCGAGTGCCGGTGGAATTTCCGGGTGCGCACCGCGACGGCGGAAGCCGCCGCGGCAGATTGAAGCAT
Organism: Corynebacterium xerosis NBRC 16721 = ATCC 373; assembly: GCF_001552415.1. Taxonomy (GTDB): domain Bacteria; phylum Actinomycetota; class Actinomycetes; order Mycobacteriales; family Mycobacteriaceae; genus Corynebacterium; species Corynebacterium xerosis. Next base: position 15,055 of record NZ_BCRD01000010.1, on the reverse strand, counting down.
GAACCGATTTGGAGAGAGCCCGTGAGCAAGGATCCTCGAGACAACGCCAGCGGCCCCGGCGACCAGGGGTCGTCCGGCGGCGAATGGTGGGATGACGACGGCTCCGGCGACGCCGGTGCCCGCGAGGCCGGCGGCGCCCATCGCGCTTCCGGCGCATCGGCGGCATCGGCCGGTGCGGCCGGAGCCGCAGGCGCGTCCGGAGCCCGCGACGGTTACCCCGGCGGCGATTACGACGCCGCCGACGAGGAGTACGGCGCCGGGGACGACCTCGACGGCGACCTCGACGATGAGGTGGAGGAAGACGTGGAGGAAGGCGGCGGCAAGCGCCGCGGCATCTGGACGTGGTTGGCCGTGGCCGCCGTGCTCATCGTTCTGTTCCCCGTGGCGGTCTTCGGCATCGCCTACGTGGCGACCGACGTCCCGGAGCCCGAGGAACTGGCCAACGACCAGATCGCGGTGATCTACGACAACAGCGGCGAAAACGAGATCGCCCGCATCGTCCCGGAGGCGGGCAACCGCCGCGCGGTCGAGCTGGAAGAGGTCCCCTCGGTGGTGCGCAATGCCGTGCTCGCCGCGGAGGACCGCGAGTTCTACACGAACCCGGGCTTCTCGCTGAGCGGTTACGCGCGCGCCGCATGGGGCGTCATCACCGGCAACCCGTCCGCCGGCGGTGGCTCGACGATCACCCAGCAGTACGTGAAGAACGCCGTCGTCGGCAACGAGCGCACCATCACCCGCAAGGCCAAGGAACTGGTCATGTCCGCGAAGATGGCGCAGGAGTGGTCGAAGGACGACATCCTCGAGGCGTACCTGAACACCATCTACTTCGGCCGCAACGGCTACGGCATCGCCGCGGCCTCCGAGGCGTACTTCGGCAAGCCCGTCGGCGAGCTCACCGCCGCGGATGCGGCCGTCCTCGCCGCGTCGATCCAGCGCCCGTCGGCCCTGGATCCGTGGACGAACCGCCCGGAAGCGGAGCAGCGCTGGAACTACGTCCTCGACGGCATGGTCGACATGGGTGTGCTGACCGAGGCGGACCGCGCCGCCCAGGTGTACCCGGAGACGCTCGACCCGGCGCTGGTGCCGCAGCAGGCGCCCGAGCCCGGCCCGGCCGCGATGATCAAATCGCAGGTGCTCGCCGAGCTCGATCGTGAGGGGATCACCGAGCAGGAGGTCAACACGCTCGGCCTGCGGGTGACCACCACCATCGACTCGACCGCCCAGGAGGCCGCGCTGGATGCGGCGGAGAACTACTTGTTCTCCGACGACATGCGGGCCGCCATCGTTTCGGTGGAGCCGAAGACGGGCGCCGTGCGCGCCTACTACGGCGGCGAGGATCCCAATGGCTGGGACTACGCCAACTCCGGCTTGCAAACCGGTTCGACGTTCAAGATCTTCACCCTGGCCGCCGCACTCGACCAGGACATCCCGCTGTCCGCCCAGTATTCGTCCGCGCCGGTGCAGTCCGGCAACGTGACCATGTACAACGCCGGCGGCGCGTCGTGCGGCGTGTGCCCGATCTCCGAGGCGCTCAAGCAGTCGCTGAACACGCCGTTCATCCGTCTGCAGCGCGATCTGAAGAACGGCCCCACCGACACCGCGACCATGGCCCACAAGCTCGGCGTCGCCGAGTCCATCCCGGGAATCGAGCGCACGCTGCTCGAGGAAAACGGCGAGGCCCTCGACGGCATCGCGCTGGGCCAGTACCAGACCCGCCCGCTGGACATGGCGGTCGGCCTGGCCACGCTGGCCAACGACGGCGTGTACCAGCAGACGCACTTCGTCGAGAAGGTGGAGACCGCCAACGGCGAAGTCCTCTTCGAGCGCGAGAACGGCGACGGCGAGCGCCGCGTGTCCGAGGGCGTCGCCACCAACACCATCGACGCGATGAAGCCCATCGCCTCGTACAACAACAAGGCGCTGGCCGGCGGCCGTCAGTCCGCGGCCAAGACGGGCACCACGCAGCTCGGCGACACCGGCCTGAACAAGGACGCCTGGATGATCGGCGCCACCCCGCAGCTGTCCACCGCCGTGTGGGTCGGCAACGTCGACGGTTCCGCCCTGTACAACGCGTACGGCGGGGTCATGTACGGCGCGAACACTCCGGCGGACCTGTGGAAGTACACCATGGACAACGCCCTGGTGAACGAGGACTGGGAGACCTTCACCTCCCCGACGGCCGTCGGCGGAGTCGCCGGCGCCCCGGCCTGGTCCGGCAACGTCGCCCCGGCCGCCCCCGCCCAGGAGGTGACGCCGGAGACCACCGAGGAACAGCCCGCGGAGGAGGCGCCCCCGGCGATCCCCGAACTCCCGGCACCGCCACCCGGCGGCGGCGGTGGAATCGGTGATCTGCTCCCTTTCCCGGCCCCTGGTGACGGAGGCGGACAGGAACCGGGCGGTGGCGGCGGCGAGCAGCCGGCCCCCGCGCCCGCGAACTGATCCCCGCTGTACCGAGCCACACCCGCGGGGGCCGGAGTACTTCCGGCCCCCGCACCGTCCGAAAGGGGAGCGATCCCCGGCCGCGGAACCCATCCACCACGACCCCCAGGAACGGCGAGTCAATTGAGCCCGATGCTGATCCTCACGATGGCGAGCGTCTTCGTGGGTTTCCTCCTCTTCGGCGGAGCCTTCTACGGCTTCATGTACAAGTGGCCCCAGCGCCGCGTGTGGGCGCTCGCCATCGGCGCCCTCGTCATGGCGACGATCGTCCCGGTGATCATCGCCCTGTTCCACGCGGCCACGGGCGAGTGACGCCGGTCCGTCGCAAAGCATGCGGCCCGTGACCGGCCCACCAACCTGAACGACCCGCCCGGCCCACCGCGCGAGCCCCGCACATGAAGGATTATGTGCGGGGCTTTCGCATGGGCTACTCTGGCCGGGTTGCCTGACGCAACGACCCTCCTGCCACGCGGAGGTCGGGGCGCGGACCCGGCGGACAGACCCGCCGCGCGAGCCCCCGTCGAACGCTCCCCGTGGCCGAAACACGAAAAACTAGACCATAGGAGGTGATGAGGTCCGTGCGTCACTACGAAGTCATGATCATCCTCGATCCGTCGCTGGATGAACGCACCGTCGGCCCGTCCCTGGAGAAGTACCTCGACATCGTTCGCCAGGAAAAGGGCGACGTCGAGAAGGTGGACATCTGGGGCAAGCGCCACCTGGCGTACCCCATCGAGAAGAAGGACGAGGGCATCTACGTGGTCCTCGACCTGAAGTGCGAGCCGGCCGCCGTGCTGGAGCTCGACCGTCGTCTCAACCTGAACGACTCCATCCTGCGCACCAAGGTGCTGCGGGGCGATCGCTAGTTTTCCCGCGGGACCCTTCGGGGACCCGTACGGGACCGTAGGATGGCGGGCGTAAACAGCCCGACACCGACACATCGCCCAAACCGAACAGGAGCGAACCATGGCACAGGGAGACACCCCCATCACGCTGATCGGCAACGTCGTCGCCGATCCCGAGCTGCGCTACACCCCGTCGGGTGCCGCGGTGGCGAACTTCCGCGTGGCGTCCACGCCGCGCGTGTTCAACCGCGAGTCGAACCAGTGGGAGGACGGGGACGCATTGTTCCTGACCTGCAACATCTGGCGCGAAGCGGCGGAGAACGTGATGGAGTCCCTGAGCAAGGGCATGCGCGTCATCGTGCAGGGCCGCTTGCGCCAGCGGAGCTACGACACCCGCGAGGGTGAGCGCCGCACGGTGTACGAGATCGAGGTCGACGAAGTCGGCCCGTCCCTCAAGTTCGCTTCGGCCCAGGTCACCCGCAACCCCCGCTCCGGCGGTCAGGGTGGCGGCGGCGGCCAGGGCTTCGGCGGCGGCAACCAGGGCGGACGCGGCTTCGGCGGCGGAAGCCAGGGTGGCGGCCAGAACCAGGGCAATTTCGGCGGCCAGGGCGGACGCGGAGGAAACCAGGGCTTCGGCGGCGGACAGCCGACCGAGGACCCGTGGAACTCCGCTCCCCAGTCCGGCGATTTCGGTGGCGGCGACGAGCCGCCGTTCTAGATCCGGTCCCAGCGATCACACCTAATCCGACGTTAGAAATATCCAGCGAAAGGCAGGGATCATGAAGCTGATCCTCACCGCCGCCGTCGACAAGCTCGGTGTCCCGGGAGACATCGTCGAGGTCAAGGCCGGCTATGGACGTAACTACCTGCTTCCCCGCGGTATGGCCATCGTGGCCACCCGTGGTGCTGAGAAGCAGATCGAGGGCATTCGCCGTGCCCAGGAGGCCCGTGAGATCCGGGACCTCGACCACGCTCGCGAGGTCAAGGCCAAGCTCGACGCGCTCGAGAACGTTTCCGTCGCCGTGAAGGCGTCGGAGACGGGCAAGCTGTTCGGTTCGGTCACGGCCGGCGACGTCGCGGACGCGGTCCGCAAGGCGTCCGGCCAGGCCATCGACAAGCGTTCCGTGGAGCTCTCGGCCGGCCAGATCAAGGCCACCGGCAAGCACACCGTTGACATCGCGCTGCACCCGCAGATCACCGCGCATGTTTCCGTGGAGGTCGTCGCCGCGTAATTCGCGGCTCATGACGGCGGCCGGATTTCCGGCCCATCGACAACAGCGCACCCCGGCCCCTCCCGTTCATTCGGGCAGGGGCCGGAGGTGTGTCCGGGGGTCGTTGCCGTGTGCCCGGGGGTTCTTGCTTTGCGACGGCCCGGTGTTCGCGTGCTTGGCGCGGGATCCATTTTCGGCGGGGTTCCGCAACTCTTGAGGCGGCGTTGAATCAATGGGGGGGACGGGCGATGGCGCCCGGTTGACGGGGTTGTGGAAAAACTGTTGGGGCGTTTCCCCAGGACACCACCGTCAGCTGGCGCGGAAAGCGAACGCGAGATGAAGTTCGGGCTTCGTCGCCGGCCCCCGGAGCGATGGCCGAAATCACCCCCGAACGGGCCAGGAAGGTCGGAAGAGTGGCGTGACCTGCATGTTCGCAGGTTCATGCAGGTCGTGGTGTTTGCGGCTCCGATGTCATGCCGGAACGGTCCACACCGTGGCCTGGGGATTCATGATCCGTTCACATTCCGTCCCCAGGGTTATCCACAAAGGCTGTGGATAACTCTGTGGGAAGGATCGCATGAAGTGAGTTTTCGAACAGCGGAAACGGGTGTCCGATCCGGGGCGCGGGGTAGCCTGTGGCGGAGCCGGAGGACAGCGATGAAGGGTGCACGAAGAGATGGGTGAACCGATGGGGCAACCGCGGGGTTCCGCAGATGATGGGGCGTATTCGGCGTCGTACGACGACGTGCCTCCGCCCCCGGAGTCCGAGGATTTTGGGGCAGGCCAGGGGTCGGCCGGTCCGTCGTCGAGCTCCGGCGGTTCCGGGGGCTTCGGCCGCGGCCGCCGCGGCAACGGCGATCGGGACCGCGGCGAGCGCGCCACGCGCGGCGTGGACTTCGGCCGGCAGCCGCCGCACAACATCGAGGCGGAGCAGGGCGTCCTCGGCGGCATGCTGCTGAGCCCCACGGTCATCGCCGACGTGTACGAGCTGCTCAAGCCGGAGGACTTCTACCGTCCGGCGCATCAGGCGATCTACGAGGCGATCCTGCACCTTTACGGCGAGGCCGACGAGGTCGATCCGATTCTGGTGGCGGGCCGGCTGGATCGCATGGGCGATCTGGAGCGCATCGGCGGCGCGCCGTACCTGCACACCCTGGTCGCCATGGTGCCCACTGCGGCGAACGCCCACTACTACGCCAAGATCGTGGCCGAGAAGGCGACCATCCGCCGTCTGGTGGAGGCGGGCACGCAGATCGTGCAGCTCGGGTACGCGGGTGCGGAGGACTCGGAGCCGGAGGTGCTGGTCGACCAGGCGCAGCAGATCGTCTTCGGCGTCGGCCGCGATTCCGAGAAGGCCGACTACTCCTCGATGTCCGAGCTGATGGACCCGGCGCTGGAGGAGATCGACCTGATCAGCCAGCAGGGTGGCCTGGCGCAGGGCGTGCCCACCGGTTTCCACCGTCTCGACGAGTTGACCAATGGCCTCCACGGCGGCCAGATGATCATCATCGCCGCGCGCCCCGGCGTGGGTAAGTCGACCATCGCCCTGGACTTCATGCGGTCGGCGTCGATCACCCACGGCAAGGCGTCGGTGATCTTCTCGCTGGAAATGTCGAAGATCGAGATCATGATGCGCCTGTTGTCGGCGGAGACCGAGATCGACCTGTCCAAGCTGCGCTCCGGAAACATGGAGCCGGGGGACTGGAACAAGCTCGTCGAGCGCACCGAGCAGATCCGCGAGGCACCGCTGTTCATCGACGACTCACCGAACCTGACCATGATGGAGATCCGCGCCAAGGCGCGGCAGCTGAAGCAGAAGCACGATCTCGAGTTGATCGTGCTGGACTACCTGCAGCTGATGTCGTCGGGCAAGCGAGTCGAGTCCCGCCAGCAGGAGGTGTCGGAGTTCTCCCGCCAGCTGAAGCTGCTGGCCAAGGAACTCGACGTGCCGTTGATCGCCATTTCGCAGCTGAACCGTGGCCCGGAAGCCCGCACGGACAAGAAGCCTCAGGTGGCGGACCTCCGCGAATCCGGTTCGCTGGAGCAGGACGCGGACATGGTCATGCTGCTGTATCGGCCCGATTCACAGGAGGTCGAGCACGAGCGCGCCGGCGAGTCCGACATCATCCTGGCCAAGCACCGTGGCGGCCCGATCGGCACCGTGACGGTGGCCAATCAGCTGCGCTACTCGCGCTTCGTCAACATGGCGCACGAGCAGTAGGAGGGGCGCCGGAGGTTCCCGAACCAGGGGTGTTCCCGCTCACGTTTCTTCCCATGCCTGGTCAGGGTGGGTAAACTCCCTTATCCGCGACAACGGGAGCAATTTCCGCGTGCCCGCGCGACCCCGAACGGGTGCGCCGCACGCGGTTGAATCGGAGGAATCTTTGGCGGGAACGGTGGCGGCCACGGCGACGGACGCGACCCCGAAGGCTCGGGGCCGCGTCGATTGGGTCGATTCCGCGAAGGGGTTGTGCATCCTCCTCGTGGTGCTCGGCCACGCCATCACGGAGCTGAACAACCACGGTTACTCCACCGGCATCTGGGACGACGTGAACTTCATGCTCGGCCCGATCCGCATGCCGTTGTTCTTCCTGCTGTCCGGCCTTTTCGCCGCCAAGGCCCTGTCCGAGTCATGGCACCGCCTGGCCAACCGCCGAATCTGGGTGATGGTCTGGCTGTACGTGCTGTGGGTGCCGCTGCGCGATCTGGTGCTGGCGCTGCTGCCCGGGTCGCACGTCACCGAGACCGGCTTCATCGCCGCGCCCCGCATCTTCGACTCCGCCAACTGGGGCCCGTTGCTCTACAACTCGCTGCACGCTCTGGTGGAGCCGACGTCGTACCTGTGGTTCCTGTGGGCGCTGGCGTTGTTCGCCATCCTGACCAAGGCCACCCGCCACGTCCCCCCGATCGTGCAGATCGCCGTGGCCGCGGCCGTCAACGTGTTCGCCCCGTTCGCGGCGGTGAGCTGGTCGTGGGATTTCGTGTCCAAGATGTACGTCTTCTACGTCCTGGGCATCTACGGCGCCCCGTACATTTTCCGCATGGTGGCGCGGCGCCCCATCGGATTCCTGGCGGCGTCCGTCGGCGCCTATGCGGCGGTGGCGGGCTGGATCCTGCTGACGTTCCCGTCCTTCAATGCCGGCAACCAGGGCTTCGTCCGCCTGTTCCTGTCGCTGGCGGGCGTGTTCGCGGCGGTCAACATCATGGCCATGCTGCAGGGCACGCCGGTGGTGAAGCCGTTCGAGAAGATCGGCCGCCGCACCCTGCCGGTGTTCCTCATGCACATCCCGATCCTGTCGATGATCGCGATCGTCGCGGACCAGTTCCTCGACGCGGACCCGGGTCTGCCGTGGCAGCCGGTCATCGCCACCGCCATCGCGGCGGCGCTGTGCCTGGGCCTGTACCGCCTGATCCTGCGCGCCGGCGGCGGGTGGCTGTTCAAGCGCGCCGACTGGTTCGTCCGCTTGACGACGCCCACCTCCGCCCCGGCCACCCCGGGGCCCGTGGTGGCCCCGCGGACCGTCGAGGCGGGACGGGGCAATGCCGTGGCGGTACGCCGCGACCACGAGGGGGAGCGGCGATGAAGCTGGCGACGCTGCGCATCGACGGCGGCACCAGGGCGGCGGTGCTGGGCAACGGTTCCGCGGTGCTCCTGGACGCCTCCTGCGTCGGCGATCTGATCGCCGCGGAGGGTTGGCGCGCCGGCGTCGACGCGGTCCTCGGCGACCACGGCGGCGACGCCGACCCGGACCGCCTGGTCCCCGAATCCGAGTGGGCGCTGGCGCCGCTGATCCCGCGCCCGGGGAAGATCTTCTGCGTCGGGCTCAACTACGCCGCGCACATCGACGAGATGGGCCACGACCGCCCGGACGTGCCCACGCTGTTCGCCAAGTTCGCCGATGCCCTGGCCGGCCCCCGCGACGACCTCATGGTCCACGCCGACGCCGCAGGGGCCCTCGACTACGAAGGCGAGCTTGCGGTGGTGATCGGCGAGACGACGTACCGCGTCGACGAGGACGAGGCAGCGCGCCGCATCGCGGGCTACGCCATCCTCGACGACTTCACGCAGCGCGACGCCCAGTACGCGACCCAGCAGTGGCTCCAGGGCAAGACGCTGCAGCGGACGTCCGCGTTCGGCCCGTGGCTGGCCACGCCGGACGAGTTCGACGCGGTCACCGCCCGCGTGCGCACGTGGATCGACGGAGAGCTGCGCCAGGACGCGCCCATCGCCGACCTGGTGTTCCCGCCCGCCGCCCTCGTCGCCTACGTGTCGCGCTTCGTGCAGCTCAATCCCGGCGACGTCATTTCCACGGGGACCCCCGCCGGAGTCGGCCATGGGATGGACCCCAAGACGTACCTGCGCGACGGGCAGGAAATCCGCGTGGCCATCGATGGCCTGGGGGAACAGCGCAACATTCTGCGCATCCGGTAGCGTCCGGGGCAGGCGGCCGCCGGTCGCCGCCGCCGTGCCGGGCACCCAGGGCGGGTGCGTGCCGGCCGGGACGTCGTGAAGCGAACGCCCGCGGGGAATACCCGCAGGGGTGTGCGCGTTGTTCGGGGCGTGCCGGGAAGCGGCACTTCGCGGGGGCATGCCCCGCGACCCCGATGAATCTTAGGAGCCCGTTCATGGCCACGATCGACGTCACCAACGAGACCTTCGCCCAGACGATCCAGGACAACGACATCGTGCTCGTCGACGCCTGGGCCGAGTGGTGCGGCCCGTGCCGCCAGTTCGCCCCGATCTTCGAGCAGGTGTCGGAGCAGCACTCGGACGTCGCGTTCGCGAAGCTCGACACCGACGCCAACCAGGAGATTTCGGCCGCCCTGGGCATCCAGTCGATCCCGACCCTGTTCCTGTTCCGCGAGGGCATCCTGCTGTTCCAGCAGGCCGGCGTGATGCCGCCGCAGGCTCTCGAGGATCTGCTGCGCCAGGCCCGCGAGCTGGACATGGCCGACGTGCGCCGCCAGATCGAGGAGCAGATGGCCGCCGACGAGGCCGCCCGCGGCGACGACGCCGCCGCCCCGCAGCAGTAGCCTGCGTCGGCAGCTGGTGGCTGGCGGCTGACCGCCGGCCGTCACGAGTCAATCGTTACGCGTCGTTGCGGCGCATCTGCCAGCCGAGGCCGAAGCCCGCGGCGGTCGCCGCCAGCAGGGCCAGAACCCACGGGGTGGCGGAGCCGCCGGCATCGGCGTCCGCCGCGGTGACCGAACCCGCCTGGCGGATCGCCTCGTCGCCGCGTTCCTCCACCGACGCGCCGCCTTCCGGGAAGACGTGCGCGATCGACGCCGTGAAGTCCGCCGGCGACACGTGGCGGGTCAGCACCGCCATGACGTACCGGTCGTCCTCGCCGAAGAAACCGGCCGACGTGCGGATCTTCGGGTCCACCCAGCCGCCCTTGACCCCGATGAACTCGTCGGGCAGCGCGGCGCGCAGGCCGATGTTCTGGTCCGCGTTGCCGTAGGAGTACCGCGGCAGCGAATACATCAGCTGCACCAGGTAGCGGGTCTCCACCTCGGACATGCCGCCGTCGCGCTCGAGCATCCCCTCGAAGAACGTGACCATGTCGGCGGCCGATGCCTGCGTCGAACCCCAGTCGGAGTTCGGGATGGTCGTGTCGCCGAGCCCGTAGCGTTCCTTGACGCTGTCGATGACCTTCGTGCCGCCGTAGTTGCGCCACAGGGCGTTGGTGGCGTCGTTGTCGGAGTAGCGGATCATGTCGTCGCGAAGCATCGCGTCGACGTTGCCTTCCACGGGCATGTCGCCCTCGCCGGCCTCGATCTCGCCCTTGCGCCCGGGCCGTTCGTAATTGGTGTAGCCGACGACCTCGGCGATGAACACCTTGGACAGGCTGGCCAGCGCGAACGGGTCCTGGCACTGGTCGTTGCAGACGATTTCGCCGGTCTCGCGGTCGAGGAACGCCATGCCGATCAGGCCGCCCTTGTCGGTGATGGTCTCCGTCGCCTCGTCCATGCGCGCCCGGATCTCGCGGCCGACGTCGGTGGTCGGCTCGGGGATCGCCGGCTCGTCGGTGGACTCGTCAGCGGCCTTGTCGGTCGTCTTGTCGGTGGCGGGCTTTTCGTCCGGGGTCTTCTCGTCGGTGTCCTTCTCGTCGGACGTCTTCTTTTCCGCGGCGGCGGCCGTTGGGAGAGCGAAAGGCGCGTCGGAGGCCTGCGTCGGCACGGCGGCGGGCGCGGCGGCGAGGAAAAGCGCCGCGCAAGCGGACGCGGCGGCAATGCGCCGGCCCGGGAACCGGGGGTTGAACATGAATCGTGACATTACATCGACCGTGCACCGGTTTCGTCCGCAGGCCGGTGCTATTCCGGTCACTGCTTCGTCGCCCGGCCAGGTGCGTCGCGTTTACGTAGAATTCGAAGTCGACGAACCGAAAGGAGCCCCGCGACATGGCGAATCCGTTCAGCAAGGGCTGGAAGTACATGATGTCCTCGTTCGACAAGAAGATCGACGACAACGCAGACCCCAAGGTGCAGATCCACCAGGCGGCGGAGGCCGCGCGCGAACAGCACCGGCAGATCCAGGAGCAGGCGGCCGCGGTGATCGGCAACCGCAACCAGCTGGAGATGTCGTTGTCGCGGCTGCAGAAGGAGCGCGACAAGCTGACCGCGAACACCCGCGCCGCCGTGCAGCAGGCCGACGCCGCCCGCGCCGCCGGGGACGCCGCGAAGGCGCAGGAGCTCGAGCACACCGCCGAGATCTTCGCCTCGCAGCTGGTCAGCATCGAGACCGAGATCGATCAGACCACCGAGATGCACGGCCAGGCGGTGCGCGCGGCGGAGGAGGCGCAGCAGCAGGCGAAGCGGTCGCAGGTGGAGTACGAGCAGATCAAGACGCAGATCCGCGAGCTGGAGTCGCAGGCCGACCAGGCGAAGATGCAGGAGACCACGTCGCGGACCCTCGATGGGCTGCAGGGCGCCGCCTCGAACCCCAACGTGCCGACCCTCGATGGCGTGCGCGAGAAGATCGAGTCCCGGTACGCCAACGCGCTCGGCGCCCAGGAGCTGGCCGCCAACTCGCACACCGGCCGCATGGCCGAGATCGAGGCGTCCGGAGCCGACGCCCGCGCCGACGCGCGTCTCGCCGAGATTCGCGCGCAGATGGCGGCGGAGTCCGGCGGCAACGAGCTGGGCAAGGGCTCGGCGGGCGAGCTCGAGGCCGGCGACGACGCCGCGGCCGACGTCGACGATGCGGACGTCACCCTGGAGGAGCCCGGCGACGCCGGAACGAAGGGCAAGCCGGGGGTCTAGGACCGTCGGATGCGCCGACGCCCGCCTGCCCCGGTTGGGGCGGGCGGGCGTTTTCGCTTGTCGACGACGCCGATCAGTCGAGCGTGGCGGCGCCTCCGTTGCGGCGGTTGAGCAGCACGCCGCGGATGCCGGCGTGGAAGCCGTCGCGCAGATTCACGCGCTGGCCGTCGGTGAGCGTGTACTCGTGGAGGGTCTCGCACGCGAACTGCAGCAGCGGCCGGTCGATTTCCGGGGGCAGGCCGCCGCCGGAGAGCAGGTGGGCCTCGTCGCGCTGGCGATCGGACGCGGCGGACTCGTACCACCACAGCGCGTACTGCTGGCCCACGTCGAACGGCGACTGGAATCCCGCCGAGGCCCACACCTCGTTGGGCAGCGGCACGTACCGGGAACGCAGCTTGCGGCGCGGCGCCATCATCGACGGGTTCGGCCGGGGGCCGGGCTTCGCGGGGGAGCCGGACTCTGCACCGGACTCTGCGCCGGATGCGGCACCGGACTCGGGGCCGGGGCCGAACTCGGCCTCCGCGACCGCGCCGGAAACGACCCCGGATGCGTCGCCGGATGCCGGCCCCGAACGCTCCGGCTCTTTCGGGGCGGCGCCGGCCTCCGGTTCCGCCGCCTTCGCGTCGCCGGGTTTGCCCGGCTTCTCCGGCTCCTCGGCGGACTCGGCGGACTCGGCACGCTCGGGCTGCGCCGGCTCCGCAGGATTCGCGGTGGCCCCGGCCGACTCGGGCTGCTGCTTCGCGGCGGCCCCGGCCTGCTCGTGCGCCTTCGCCGCCGCAGCGGCAACCGCGGCGATGGCCTCCGCCGGATCCATGGGGGCGGGCTTGGCGGCACCGTCCCCGGCCACGCCGGCGCGCTGGGCGGCGGCATGCTCGGCCTGCGCGGGGATCTCCCGCGCGCCGGCCTTCGCGGCGGCCTCGGTCTCGGCGACCTTCGGCGCATCCGCCTTTGCGGTCGGCGTCGCGGCGTCGGCCTCCGGGCATTCCTCCGCCGAATCCGAATCGGCGGCGGACGGGCCGTCGTCAAGCTTGGTTCCCGGAGGCGACACCCGGGTATCGGGCACCTTCGTGGCACCCGGTTCCTCGGGGGGCTCGACGTCGCCGAGCGGCTTGTCGCGCACGATCGGCGGCAGCGGCCCCTCCAGCACGTTGAGCTGCATGGACTCCGCGAAATCCTCGCGCGGATCGAGGATCGTGGTCGAATCGCAGGCATGCCGCAGCGCCGACGACATCGAATCCCAGCCGAAGCCGTACAAATGCACGCGCACGCCGGAGTTCGACGCCTCCGCCACGCCCGGCAGCATGTCGGCGTCGCCGGACACCAGGACCATGTCGGAGGCCTGGCCCCGCACGCCGGCGATCACCATGTCGGCGACCAGGCGCGTATCCACCGCCTTCTGCGTGCGGCGATCACCCCATTCGATGAGCTGCCCCGCACGCAGCTGCACGCCGTCGATGGTGCGCAAGGAACGTTGATAACGGTGCGGCCCCGACTCCGGGATGCCGTCGTACCAGAACTGCCGCTGCACCGGCTGCCCCAGCTGCTGCGTGATCATGCGGTCGAGAACATGCACCACCTCTCTGAGATCGATTTCCAATTGCCCGCGGGCGCCGGTCTCCCACGAGTTGTAAAAGCTCGCGAGCAGGTAAGACGTGTCGACGTACACCAATGTGCGTTCAAGCATGGGCTCCTTCAATCCGTTCATTGCTAACTAATGTCAGATTCGTTCACGTCCCAGGATGCATGAAAACGGGCGACCGGTGGCCGGATTGCCCGACGGGTACCGTTGATCGCGGTCGGATGGGTTGACGGCGGCGGGAAGGTGGCGGACCGGGTGAAACGGTGGTTCGCGATGCTCGTGGCGGTGACCGTCGTGGGGCAGGCCGTGTTCAACGGCGGGCGGGTGCTGCTGAGCTACCGCGTGCTGGGTTTCGGCGGCGACGCGGTGACCGTCGGCGTGTTCACCGCGGCGTTTTCGTTGGTGCCATTGTTGATCGCGTTGCGCGCCGGGCGGCTGGTCGATGACGGGCACGCGCCGGCGGTGATGCGCGCCGGGCTCATCGCCACCGTCGCCGCGACCGCGGTGATGGCGTGGTCCGGGGGATTGGCCGTGCTGTTGGCGGGGTACGTCGCGCTGGGTTTCGCGCACATGACCACGCTGATCGCCGCGCAGGGGATGGTGTCGCGGCTGCGGGGCACCACGACGGGCCTGGATTCGCTGTTCGCCTACTTCACGCTGGGCATTTCGGTGGGGCAGTTGCTGGGCATCGTGTTCTCCGGATGGATCGCCGCAGGTGGGCAGGGTGATGGCGGCGTGGACACGACCCCGGCGCTGCTGTGGCTGACGGCCCTGGGGGCGTGCGCGCTGGTGGGCGGGTGGCCCATCGCCTCTGCTTTCCGACGGCTCGTGCCCGACGCCGAGCGGCCCGGCGGCGTGGCGCCGGCGCATCTGCCGGTGTCGCGGATGCTGGTGCTGCCCGGGATGCCGGCCGCGATGGGTGCGTCGATCTCCGTGATCGTGGCCATCGATTTGCTGACCGCCTACATGCCGGTGCTCGGCGAAGAGATGGGCTTGTCCGTCGGCGAGGTGACGGTGATCCTCGCGGCGCGGTCCGGCCTGGCCGTGGTGTCGCGCGCGTTGATGCCGTGGGCGCTGGCGCGGGTGGACCGCGACCGGGTGCTGGTGGCGATGATCGCCGCCGGGGCGGTGCCGTTGCTGGTCACGCCGATGTTGGGGGAGGCGTGGATGTTGGCGGTGGCCACCGGCATCTGCGGTTTCGCGTGGGGGTTCGTCATGCCGATGACCATGACATGGGTGTCGTCGCTGGTGCCCGACACGGATAAGGCGATCGCGTTGTCCGTGCGATTGATGGGCAATCGTCTGGCGCAGGTCGCGTTGCCGGCCGCCGCCGGTGCCCTTGCGGCGAGTGCGGGAGTGGCGACGGTGTTCGTCATCTCCGGTGCCGTGCTCGGTGCTTCGGCCGTGGCGGCGGGAAAGTCGTTGGGTGGGGGCGCGCGGGGCGAAGGTAGCGGGGAACTGGGGCGCAGTAGGGCCCGATGATCGGCGGATGACTGCCGGAGGCACGTGACACTGGGCGTGCTTTCCGTGGGTTGACGTGGCGTTTTGCGTTGTTCTCGGCGGCGTGTGTAATGTTCTGGGAGTCAGCGAGGCCGACGCCGCAAGGCGACACGGAAGCTGGCGCTGGGGGAAGACCTGAAACGATCCGGTCGAAGCCGTTTGCGCGGTTGAAATCGGATGTGCTAAGTTCTTCTCTTGCTGCTTGAAGCGGCCGGGAG
>NZ_BCRD01000009.1 GCF_001552415.1 Corynebacterium xerosis NBRC 16721 = ATCC 373 | reverse complement strand
GGCCTGTGGCTGACGCTGATCCTGCTGTTGGCCGTCCTGGCCGGCGCGATCTGGATCCTGCTCGGGGCCATGTCCGAACGCGGCACCGGCACGCCGGGGTCGAGTTCCGAAACGACGACCACCGAGCAGTCTTGGACCGAACCGACCGGAACCACCGACGACGAGCCGACCTGGACTCCGTCGGAGGAGCCGGAGACGACCACGCCGGAGGAAACGCTCACGCCGGAGGAGCCCACCATCCCGTCGCTGCCGGGCCTGCCGGAGATCCCCGACCTCGGCGGTGGCGGCGACGGCGACAACCCCAACTCGGGCCCGGGCAACAACTCGGGCAACTCCGGCAACCAGGGCAACGGGGGCGGGGGCGGCGACGTCAACGGCGCGCCGTTCCTGCCGGGGCTACCGCCGCCGCCCGGTTTGCCGGGATGATGGACGGCAGCACCATGATTTTCCCCCAGCCCGTTTCACCCACGCAGTTCCAGACCGAAGGGAGTCGCCGATGACCACTGGTGACGAACTCCTCTCAGGCCGTTACCGCCTTGGCGGGCTCATCGGCGTCGGCGGCATGTCCGACGTCTATTCCGCATCGGACACGCTTCTCGGCCGCGAAGTCGCGGTGAAGATGATGCGCGCCGATCTCGCGCGCGACGAGAGCTTTCTCGAACGGTTCCGTCGTGAAGCGAAGAACGCTGCGTTCCTGAACCACCCGGTCATCGTGTCGGTTTTCGACACCGGCGAGACCGAGGGCCCGATGGGCACCGTCCCGTACATCGTGATGGAGCTCGTCCAGGGCGAGACCCTGCGCGACATCGTGCGCCGCGAGGGCCCCATGGACCCGCGGCGGGCGGCGTCGATTCTGGCGGACGTCTGCGATGCGCTGGATTTCTCGCATCGGCAGGGGATCATCCACCGCGACGTGAAGCCGGCGAACATCATGCTGACCAACACCGGCGCGGTGAAGGTCATGGACTTCGGCATCGCCCGCGCGCTGGGCGATTCCACCACGATGACGCAGACCGCCGCGGTGATCGGCACGGCGCAGTACCTGTCGCCGGAGCAGGCCCGCGGCAAGCCCGCCGACGCCCGCTCGGACATCTACAGCGTCGGCTGCGTGCTCTTCGAGGCGCTGACGGGCCAGCCGCCGTTCACCGGCGAGACGCCGCTGTCGGTGGCGTACCAGCATGTCCAGGATGATCCGCCGTTGCCGTCGGAGCTGGTGAAGGGGCTTTCCGACGAAGAGGGAACGGCGCTGGACGCGGTTCTGCTGACGGCGATGGCCAAGGACCCGGCCGAGCGGTACGACACGGCCGCCGATTTGGCCGAGGAACTGCGGCGCATCAGCCGCGGCGAGGTGCCGCTGGCCGCGCTGCCGCATCTGGACGACGACGAACCGTCGGCCCCCCGCACGCGCACCGCCGCGGCAGTCGGTGCCGGTGCCGCCGGCGCCGCCGGTGGCGCGGCCGCCGCGGCCAACCGCCGGGGCGATTCCGCGCCGGCCCGTCGTGAAGCGGAACCGGTCGCCCGCCGGGAGCGCGAGGACGAGAAGAAGGGCGGCATGTTCGCCACCGTCGCCTGGCTGGCGATCGCCGCGCTGCTGCTCGGCGCCGTCGGCGTGGTGTCGTACAACCTGTTCACGGGCTCGGGCCAGTCCGAGTCGGTGGCGATCCCGCAGGTCGAGGGCATGTCCGCCGACCAGGCCCAGGAGATGCTGGAAGACGCCGGCTTCGTCGTGGACCGCCGCGACGAACCGCACCCGGACATCGCCCGCAACTTCGTCATCGGCACCGAGCCGGCGTTCGGCTCGGGCGTGCCCGAAGGGTCGACGGTGGTGCTGAAGGTGTCGTCGGGCCGCGAGATCACCGACGTGCCGGACGTGCGCGACAAGCCCGCCGAAGAAGCCCGCCGCCTGCTGGAGGAAGCAGGCCTCGAGGTCGACCCGATGCTGCGGGAGGTGGCCTCGCCGGACATCGCGCGCGGCCACATCATCGACCAGTCTCCGTCGGCCGGCGCGCAGGTGTCCAAGGGCACCCGCGTCAACCTCACCGTCTCCTCGGGCCCCGAGACCCGGACGGTGCCGGACGTGACGGGCCAGAACCTCGAATCCGCGCGCGCGACGCTGGAATCCGCCGAGTTCGTCGTCCGGGTCACCGAGGTCGACTCCACCGAGCCGGAGGGCCGCGTGCTCGAGGTCCCGCAGGCCGGCGAGCGCGTGGCCACCGGGTCGACCATCGAGATCCGCGTGTCCCGCGGAAATCAGATGCGCATGCCGAACGTGGAGGGCCGCAAGGTCCAAGACGCCGAGCGCGCCATCCGCGATGCGGGTGCGACGGGCACGATCACCGTGCGCACGGTGACCACGATCGATCCGACGAAGGTCGACACCGTCCAGGCGCAGCGCCCCGGCCCCGACGCCGTGGTGAACAAGGACGGCGACATCGAGCTGGAGGTCTTCATCCTCGGCATCGACAACCCGCCGAACGACGCCCCGGGCATCGACCTGCCGGTGCCGGTGCCGGCGCTGCCGGAGAATTGAAGGTGGTAGCCACGTAGGCGCCGCCGACCGCAATGGCCGAGGCCCGGTCCCCCGCGTGGGGGCCGGGCCTCGGTGCATTCCGGGTGCCGGTCAGCCGGCCACGACGTCGTCGAAGGCCCGCTCGTAGCCGGCCTGCTCGTCCTCGAGCGCGGTCAGCAGGGTCTCGGAGTAGTTGCCGCCGGCGTCGGTGAGCCAGTTGGCCAGCATCCGGTGGCCGTACTGGGTGAGCACGGATTCGGGGTGGAACTGCACGCCATGGATGGGCAGGTCGCGGTGGCGCATGGCCATCAGCATCCTGGACGGGGTGTGGGCGGTGGCGACCAGTTCGTCGGGAAGCGTGGCCTCGTCGACGGTCAACGAGTGGTAGCGGGTCGCGATGAACGGGTCGGGCAGGCCGCGCAGCACGCCGGTGCCGTCATGGGCGACCGGCGAGGTCTTGCCGTGGAGCAGCTCGTCGGCGCGCACGACGTCGGCGCCGAAAACCTCGCCGATGGCCTGATGCCCCAGGCAGACCCCGAGCAGCGGGGTGCCGGCGTCGGCACAGGCGCGGACCATGGCGGGCGTCTGCCCGGCGTCGGCGGGAGTGCCGGGGCCGGGCGAGAGCAGCACGGCGTCGAACTCGCGGGCCACGGCGGCCGGGTCGGCCAGGCGCTCGTCATCGTTGCGCCACACGGTCGTCGACTCGCCCAGCTGGCCCAGGTACTGGACCAGATTGAAAACGAAGCTGTCATAGTTGTCGACGACGAGGATGCGCATGAGCCAGAATCATACTGGTAGATTGGTCGCCGACGAGGGACGGGTTGCCGTTCCGGGCACCGACTATCAGATGGAAATGGGGATCCGATGCCCAAGGCAAAGGTGAATCGCACAACCAACGCGCCGGCCGGTGGCTCCGGGGTCAGCCGCACCCCGGTGAAGATCAACACGACCCAGACGCCCACCTGGTACAAGGTGATCATGTTCGGGCTCATGGCCATTGGCCTGCTGTGGCTGGTGGTCAATTACATCGCCGGCCCGAGCATCCCGTTCATGGTGGAGCTCAACGCCTGGAATTACGTCATCGGTTTCGGCATGTTCGTGCTGGGTCTGCTGATGACCATGGGTTGGCGCTGACCGCGATCCTCCCGCCGGGTGCGTTGCCCCGGCCACCACGCCCCGCGCTTCTGCGCGGGGCGTTTTGCTTTGCCCGGGTACGGGGGTGCTTTACGACGCTTATGTACCCCCGCTTCGGGCATGGAATCACAGAAATTCGTCATCTGGGAGGGTGGCGGCGGCCGCGGATCCATCCCCAGAAAACTGTGTATCAACGGTGTAATTTGTGGATGAATGTGGAGCGAGGCCTGTGGATGGTTGTGGATGGATTCGGGGATGATTTCCGTAACGGAGGCCGCCGGGGGCCGGAATGATTTGTCCACACCATCCACAGGCTGTGGATGATGCTGTGCACAACACGTCGATATGCCCCCAGGGTCTCGGCGTAACCTCATGTTCAGTTGATTTTCAGTCGTTTCGCACGGCTTTTCGTAAATTACAACAGTGGAATTATCCACAAGTGTGGACACCCCTGTGGAAGATCGGGGAGACCTTCCGGGTGCCCCGCGGGCCGTCGTAAAGCAGCCGGAACGTTGACGGAACGGTGGAGGAAGCTCCGGCGAAAGCATCCACAGGCCTGTGGACATGTGGAAGACCGCCCCTCCCCCACTACCCCCTGAAGTACACATTGAGAGTTCAGTGCAAGGTTGCGTCGTCACGGGGCGGACGGGTGCGGCGCCGACTTCGCGCAGGAACGTCGAGAACGCACGAAAAAGCGCCGACGGACACTATGTCCGTCGGCGCTGTGGCCGGGGCGAACCCCGGCAGGCGACCCCAGAGCAGGGGCCGGCCTGGTCCGGAAACCGCTCAGCAGCGGATCCGGCGGGAAACCTCTTTACTTGGCGATGTCGATGCCGGTGATGACGACCGGCTCCACCGGACGATCCCAGTGGTCGGTGGCGACGCGGGCGATCTCGTCGACGACCTTGCGGGACTCCTCGTCGGCGACCTCGCCGAAGATGGTGTGCTTGCCGTTGAGGTGCGGGGTCGGGACAACGGTGATGAAGAACTGGGAACCGTTGGTGCCGCGGCCGCCGCGCTTGCCGGCGTTGGCCATGGCCAGCAGGTACGGGCGATCGAACTGGAGCTCCGGGTGGATCTCGTCGTCGAAGTTGTAGCCCGGGCCGCCGGTGCCGGTGCCCAGCGGGTCACCGCCCTGGATCATGAAGCCGGCGATGATGCGGTGGAACACGGCCTCGTCGTAGAACGGGCCGGACTCGGTGCCGGACGCGTTCTGCCCGGAGTACTCCTTCGTGCCCTCGGCGAGGCCGACGAAGTTGTCGACGGTGACCGGCGCGTGATTGCCGAATAGGTCGATGGCGATGTCACCGTGGTTGGTGTGGACGGTTGCGGTGGCGGTCTTGTTAGTCACCTGGCCGAGGATACCGGCGATTCCGCGCAGGCAACAACGAATCGCCGGGGCGCGGCCACGTGGCGGCGCCGGTTCGCGCTGCGCGAACATCGCCCGCACGCCGCCCGAACATGGCCCGACCGTCTCTGAGATGCCCCGCGAAGATCGCGCAACGCGCTACGGGAGGTGCGGAAAATGAATACGCTTGTAGGTGAACACCGTGCCACCGAGGCGCCCCCGGGCAACCGCCGGGCGCTCGCCGTGGCCGCGGAGACTGTCCACACTGACGAGGAGAGCATCACACCATGTACCCCAGCACCGTTTCGCTGGCTCTCAAGGGCGCCAAGTCGGCATACGAGGCCTACGCCGACTACCGCGACAAGAAGGCCGCCGAACTCTACGACACGATGCAGGATGCCAAGAAGGTCGCCGAAAAGCGCAACAAGGAGACCATGAAGAAGGCGTCGGCCCTCGCGGACACCACCCGTGACCAGCTGCAGACCTTCGGCGACGACGTCGCCGCAGAGGTGGAGACCCTGCGCGACAAGGCCACCGACGGCGTCGCCGACATCAAGAAGACCGGCGCCAAGAACCGGAAGCAGTCCGCCAAGAAGGTGGCCAAGCTGCGCAAGAACGCGGAGAAGAAGGGCTGCAAGGCCCGCCGCGACGCGAAGAAGGCCCGCAAGGACGCCGCCAAGCAGGCCGCCGCCACCCGCAAGGACCTGGAGAAGAAGGTCCAGCAGACCGCCGACAAGCTGTCCGGCAAGGAGGCCCGCCGCGCGAAGTCGGGTCGCATCGCCACCGGTTCGATCGTCTTCGCCGTCGTCGCCGCCGTCGTCGCCGCGATCGTGTGGAAGCTGAAGTCCGGCGACAAGCTGCCGGTCGATCCGGCGCCGGTGAAGAACAAGGCCGCCGAGGTCAAGGAGACCGTCGCGGCGAAGGCCGGCGAGGTCAAGGACGCCGCCGCCGAGAAGGCCGCGGAGGTCAAGGAGGCGTCGGCCGAGAAGGCCGCGGCCGCCAAGTCCACCGCTGCCGGCGCGCAGGCCGACGCCGCCGACAAGCGCGCCGACGCCGCCGAGGACAAGGCCGCCAAGGCCGAGACCGACGAGGCGAAGAAGGCTGCGGAGGCCAAGGCCGCCGAGGAGCGCGCCGCCGCCGAGAAGAAGACGCAGGAGGCGAAGGCCGCCGAGGAGGCCGCCGCCAAGGCGTCGCAGAAGGAGGCCGAGAAGGCCGACGAGGCCAAGGGCACCGTCGGTGACGTCTCCGGTGACGTCACCCCGACCGAGGTCAAGGTCCAGTCCGAGGTAAAGGCCCCGAAGGCGAACGCCCCCAAGCCGGGTGGCGCGAAGGCCAGCGCCCCGAAGCCGGGCGGTGCGAAGGGCAAGGGCAACGCCCCCAAGCCGGGCGCCCCGAACCCGGCCCAGATGCCGGAGCAGGTCGACGAGGCCCCGAAGCCGATCATCGACGACGAGAAGTAATAGTCGGCCGCCGGGAAACCGGCGGCGGTTGGCATCCGGCACCGGTTTTCGGGACAACCACCGAACAGCACCGGCACCGAACGACTCCGGCACCGAACGACGAAGCGGCGTCCTCCCGAATTTCTCGGGAGGGCGCCGCTTTCGTATATCCATGCTTTCGGGCCTCTTTTTCACGTGGATCACGTCGTGAACGCCACCAATCGCCGAGGCTTCGGCGATTTAGTTGCATCAAATCACCGAAGCGTCTGCCGTTACTGTCGCTCGCCCCTTCGAAAGATCGAAACCCGCCTAGTAGTCGCGAATCCCCAATGAGCGGAGAGCACGATACCCCGACTGCGGCGGCCGAAAAGGCGCTGTGGGGATCTCTCACTGAATCTCAGGGTGAGGGTCGAGTTCATTGGGTCGCCACGCACCTTGTCGCCGCGCAATGTGCAACTGCACTCGGGGGAAACAGACTCAATCGTCGGGTCGGTGACGCACCGCAACTGAAGACGTCAATCCGAACACCAACGATTCCGCGCTTGCGTGTGCGGAGTCGGAACACCCCGGGGTCGGCCGATCCGAGTGAACCGGCCCAGCGTGCGACATAAGATGACCCGGTTGGAGATACACCGTCCCGGAGGAATTTTCGTTTGGTCGCCCGCCATGAGCAGGGCGGCCGTGAGCTTGACGTTCATCTCCCCGCGTCCCTGAGTGCCACTCGATGCCACCTATCGAGGCGCAGCAGGACGTACCGACAGGTGAGAGGAAATGCGGGACAGCTTGATGGCATAGCGGTTCCCCGCGGAGTCGAAAAGCGGCCAAACGCAAGATGGACCGCCTGGTGAGCCGCCCGCCTGAAAGCCTTTTCGACCAGCGCAAGGCCTCTCGATTCTGAATTCGGGCAAGGTTGACCGGCCCCAATCCGACTCCTATCCTCGCACCATGCCTACATATACCGTGCGGACTTCCACCGGGCGCCTCGGTCCCGACGCCCGCGCCTCCCTCGCCCACGCGATCACCTCAGCTCACACCGTGGCCACCGGTGCGCCGGGGTTTTTCGCTCAGGTCGTTTTCGAGGAGGTCGACACCGACCGGCACTTCGTCGGGGGCACCCCGATCGCCGACGAACTGGTGTTCGTACACGGTCAGATCCGTGCCGGGCGCACCCCCGAGCAGAAGGTCGCCCTGCTCGACGCTCTGAGCGGCGTCGTCCGCGAGGTCTTGGGCGTGCCGCGCCGAACGGTGTGGGTCTACCTAGTCGACCTGCCGCCGGCGGACATGATCGAGTACGGGTACGTTCTCCCCGCGGCAGGGGAGGAAGCTGAGTGGTTGGCGTCTCTCGACGACGACACCCGCAGCTATCTGGCCCCGGACTAATCCCCGCGGATCGATTCAGCCTTCATGTACGAGGCGCGGCATGAGCGCGCTGCATGGGCCCGGAGCGGCGGTGTCGTGATGCGCGATGTTCGTCACCTCAGGCCGGCGGCTCGACGCCGTGCGCGCAACACGATGCCCCCGCCAGCGCACTGGCAGGGGACATGAGTTGTGGAGCCTAGGGGAATCGAACCCCTGACCCCCACCTTGCAAAGGTGGTGCTCTACCAATTGAGCTAAGGCCCCGGTTCACGGACAACGGAAAACCCCGCGCCGACGAGCTTTCGCTTCGTCGGCGCGGGGCCCGTTCGTGGTGGGCCTAGGAGGACTTGAACCTCCGACCCCTTCGTTATCAGCGAAGTGCTCTAACCGCCTGAGCTATAGGCCCCTGAACCGGGATATAACTTAACCCGGACTCTCGGAGGAAACCAAATCGGCTGGTCAACACCCATTTTGGGCGCTTGCTCCGAACATCGCCGGATGGCGCACCTGCCCGGTTTTCGGCTTGACGACGCCCACGTGGGCGTCGTCAAGCGCGAACTTGCCGCTACTCGACGTTGTCGAGCGTGACCGTGATGCCGCCAACCAATTCGGAGCAGGCGTTGTAGACCACGGCGCCGAGGGTCGCCAGCGCGGTGATCAGCACCGCCCACAGCACCCCGATGCCGGCGGCGACGCCGAAGATCAAGCCGGCGCCGAGGCTCCCGCCGCTGCCGAGGAGGTCGTTGAACCGGTCGCGGAAGCCCATCGCCTCGAAAAGGAGGTAGAGCACCGCGACGGCGACCATCCAGGCCAGGAACCCGACGACGCTGACCGCCGCGGAAATCCGCAGCGTGGTCCACGGGCTGACCCGCCGGACCACCAGTTGCGTGTCGGCCATGGGCTACTCCTCGCCGCCCTCGTCGGAGGCGTCGGTGTCGGTGTCGGAGCCGGCGTCAGCATCCGACCCTTCGCCGGAGCCCTGCTCGTCCTCGTTGTCGGCGGCGGAGACCCCGCCCGGACGTGCGTCGACGATGTCGAGGGTGCCGGTCTCGGAGACCTTCACGGCCGTCTCCTCGCCCTCTTCCTCGACGTTGCGGTCGATGGCCAGCAGCTCGGTGCCCTCGGCCAGGTTGACCAGGCGCACGCCCTTGGTGGCGCGCGACGTCGCGCGGATCTCGTTGACGCGGGTGCGGATGATGTCGCCGGCGGAGGTGACGGCGAAGATCTCGTCGTCGTTGGACACCACCAGCGCGCCCATGATCGCGCCGCGCTTCGGGTCGTACTTCAGGGTCAGCACGCCCTGGCCGCCGCGGCCCTGCGCCGCGTACTCGTTCAGCGGCGTCTTCTTGCCGTAGCCGCCGGTGGTGGCGACCAGCAGGTGCTGACCCTCCTCCACGACGACCATGCTCAGCAGCTTGTCGTCGCCCTTGAAGCGCATGCCCAGCACGCCGGCGGTGGCGCGGCCCATCGGGCGCAGCGCGTCGTCGGAGGCGGTGAAGCGGATGGCCTGGCCGCGCTCGGAGATGAGCAGCAGGTCGTCGTCGCCGGAGCACAGGCGGGCGCCGATCAGCGAGTCGTCGTCCTTCAAGTTGATGGCGATCAGGCCGGCGCTGCGGGCGGAGTCGTACTCCTCCAGGCGGGACTTCTTCACCTTGCCGTCGTGCGTGGCCAGCACCAGGTACGGGGAGTCCTGGTAGGTCTGGATCTGCAGCACCTCGGCGATGCGCTCGCCGGGCTGGAACTCCAGCAGGTTGGCCACGTGCTGGCCGCGGGCGGCGCGGGTGGCCTCGGGCAGCTCGTAGGCCTTGAGGCGGTAGACGCGGCCGCGGTTGGTGAAGAACAGGATCCAGTCGTGGGTGGAGCAGACGAAGAAGTGGCGGATGATGTCGTCCTGCTTCAGGTCCGCCCCGCGCACGCCCTTGCCGCCGCGGCGCTGCGACTTGTAGGCGTCGACCTTGGTGCGCTTGGCGTAGCCGGTCGACGTGATGGTCACGACGACGTTCTCGCGGGCGATGAGGTCTTCCTCGGTGACGTCGCCGATGGCGCCGATGATCTGGGTGCGGCGGTCGTCGCCGAACTTCTCCACGACCTCGGCGAGCTCGTCGCGGACGATGTCGCGCTGGCGCTGCGGGCTGGCCAGGATGTCCTTGAGGTCGGCGATCTTGTTCTCCAGCTCGGCGAGCTCGTCGATGATCTTCTGGCGCTCGAGGGCGGCCAGGCGGCGCAGCTGCATGGCCAGGATGGCGTCGGCCTGCACCTCGTCGATGTCGAGCAGCCCCATCAGGCCGGTGCGCGCGGTGTCGACGGTCGCCGACCGGCGGATCAGGGCGATGACCTCGTCGAGCGCATCCAGCGCCTTGACCAGGCCGCGGAGGATGTGGGCGCGCTTTTCGGCCTCGTCCAGGCGGTACTGGGTGCGGCGGACGATGACTTCGATCTGGTGGTCGACGTAGAGCCGGACCATCTGGTCGATGCGCAGGGTGCGCGGCACGCCGTCGACGATGGACAGCATGTTGGCGCCGAAGCTGGTCTGCAGCTGCGAGTGCTTGTACAGGTTGTTCAGCACCACGCGCGGCACGGCGTCGCGCTTGAGCTTGACGACGATGCGCATGCCCCACTTGAGGTCGGACTCGTCGTCGATGGAGGAGATGCCCGCCATGCGGCCGTCGCGGACCTGCTCGGCGATGTTGGCGATGAGGCGGTCCGGGTTGACCTGGTACGGCAGCTCGGTGATGACGATCTGCTGCCGGGTGCCCTCCTGCTCGATGGTGGTGACGCCGCGCATGCGGATCGAGCCGCGGCCGGTGGTGTAGGCCTCCTCGATGCCCTTGTCGCCGACGATCTGGCCGGCGGTCGGGAAGTCGGGGCCCTTGATGAAGCCCATGATCGCCTCGAGGGCGGTCTTGTCGTCGGCCTCCGGGTTGTCCAGGCACCAGTTGATGGCCGCGCCGATTTCGCGCAGGTTGTGCGGCGGGATGTTGGTGGCCATGCCGACGGCGATGCCGCCGGAACCGTTCATCAGCAGCTGGGGGATGCGCGACGGCAGGATGACGGGCTCGGTGGTGCGGCCGTCGTAGTTGGGCTGGAAGTCGACGGTGTTCTCGCGGATGTCGCGGACCATCTCCATGGCCAGCGACGTGAGGCGGGCCTCGGTGTATCGCATGGCCGCCGGGCCGTCGTCGCCGCGGGAACCGAAGTTGCCCTGGCCGTCGACGAGCGGGTAGCGCATGGACCACGGCTGGGCCATGCGGACCATGGTGTCGTAGATCGAGGCGTCGCCGTGCGGGTGGTAGTTGCCCATGGTGTCCGAGACGGGCTTGGCGGACTTCACGTAGCCACGTTCGGGGCGGTAGCCGTTGTCGTACATGGCGTAGAGGACGCGGCGGTGGACGGGCTTCAGGCCGTCGCGCACCTCCGGCAGGGCTCGGCCCACGATGACGGACATCGCGTAGTCGATGTAGCTCGACTGCATTTCCTCGTTGATGTCGATGGGGTGGATCTTGTCCCCGCCATCGCCGCCGCCGCCGAACAGGGTGCCGTTGTCGTCGCTCACTCGTACCTCCACTTGGTCCCCGGGTGGGATGCCCGGGCTTCGCTCCCGCGTCTCGATTCCGCGCCTTCGGTGCCTCCGCGGTTTTCGCCGACTTCGGCGTCTCCGCCGTCTCCGGCGCGCCGGTGAGGGCCGCGCGGGACGGGAATCGAGAGCATGACTCCCCCATCATACGCTGCGCAATCGCGCATCAGCGCCTCACAGGGCCTGCTTTGCGACGATTCCGCGCGACTTCGGTATCATTGTGATACCAACTTACGCCGGACGCAGCTACTCTGGCCGCATGGCAATGACATTGCGGCTCACGCCGGCGGAAGATCGGGCCCTGACGCTGCTCGCCGGGACCCGCGGCACCTCGAAGCAGGAGGCGGCGCGCAGGGCGATCGTCGACGCCGCCGCCCGTGCGGTGCGCGACTCGGAAGTGCGCATGCTCGCGGCGGAAACCGTCGAATCGCACGCAGCACTGCTGCGCAGGCTGGCGAAATGAGCCGGAACCGATGACGCCGGAGGACCTCGTCGCCGTCGTCGACGTGCTCGCCGGTTTGCTGCCGGAGTTCTCCGGGGCGCGGATCGTGCGCCCCTGGGCACTGGCCGCGGCGGCGGCAGCGGCAGACGGATCCATCGCCGGCATCGACGTCCACGCAGACTCCGGATCCCGGGGCCGGGCTATGGACGAACGGGCGCGGGCGATGGCGGAGACGATCCGCCGGCTCAAGCCCCTCGATCGCGGCAACGACGCATTCGCCGTGGTGGCGGTGATGGTGCTCGGCCGACTCGCCGACGCCCACATGTCCTTCGATCGGGCCGCCGCCCTCGCCGGGGTGCGCCACCCCGTTCAGTGAGGACGGTCAACCGCCGAAGGCCGGCACGGTCACCGCTCGTCGATCAAGGCCAGCGGACCCCGGCATCGAGTTCGCCGAGCCACGACTCGAAACGGTCGGCGACCGCCTCGGGTTCGCGTGCCCACCGGTTGTTGCCGAGGCGGCGATCGACGAACTCGAAACGCGCCGCCTTGGGCAGGCGCGACGCCAGGTCCATGGCCGAATCCGGCGTGCAATCGCGGTCGCCGTCGCAGGTCAGCATGAGCACGGGCGTGGTGACCTTGGGCATCTCGCGCTCGTAATCGATGTCCGCCTTCGTCGGGTGCAGGCGGCCGTTGCGGGCGAACATGGCCCACTCGCGCACGTGCCGCCCGGACTGGCGGCCGTACCGCGCCAGATCCCACGGTCCCGCCGGCCAGTAGCCGAGGGCCGTGGCCACGGTCCACATCACGGGGCCACCCCAGCACAGCCGGATGTACTCGCGGCCGGCGAAACGGATGTAGTGCGGGGTGCCGGAACCGATGGTGATCATGCCGTCGACGTCGGCCTCCGGGCGCGACAGATACAGGGCGCCGATCTGGCCGCCCATGGAGTGGCACATCAGGTAGACGGGAAGGCGCTCGCCGGGTTCCTCGAACTCCGTGCGCGCCGCCGCCACGGCCGCGGGGTAGTCCACCGCGGCGAGCTCGTGATAGCCCCACTGATGACGCCGCGTCGCCTTGGCGGTCTGCCCGCCCTGGCCGTGCAATTCCGAGACGAGCACGCCGAAGCCACGGTCGCGAAGCTCCTGGGCCATCGGCCAGTAGTAACGGGCGCCCATGCCGAACCCTGGGAAGAACACCACGATCGCCTTCGGCTTCCCGGCCGGGCGATGGATCTGCATGGGCGTCACGGAACCGTCGAGGAGCACCCGCTCCGTCATCTCCGGCTCCTCGCGCGTGCGGGCGACGGCCTCGACGCGCTCGCCGTCGGCGCCCGGGACGATGTCGCCGGGCACCTCGACGGTATTCGCGTGCTCCTCGTGTTCGTTCACGGGTGATACGATATCCCCGGTTTCGCCGGGGGGAAAACCGGATGCGGCCGGCGAACGGCGTTGTCCAGTTCCGCCGCGGTCCCCATATCCCCCCGTTCGACGCAAATTCGCTGGCAGGCGGCACTTTCTCGACGAATTGCGCCCAGGACGCTTTACGTTTGGAAATAATCCGGAACATGCGATCCTCGACACGATTCCGGCGCCGCGCCGCCGCCACGTTCCTTGCCGGCACCATCCTGATCGGGGGCGCGACGGCTCCGGCGTCCGCCGCCCCGAACGTCGCCCAGTTGCCCGCCGTCCCCGGTCTCCCGGGACTGCCTTCCGCCGATGCGGGTGACGGCACGGGTACCGGTGCCGGTGGCGATGGCGGTGCCGAAGGCGGCGACGCATCCGGTTCGCTCGGTGCGCTGGGCTCCTCCGACGATTCCCCCGCCATCGACGAGGCCTTCTACGACACCTCGACCGTCACCGCCGGCGCCCCGGGATCCATTCTGCGCACCGCCGCCGCAGCCACCGCTCCCATGCCGCCGGACCTGGACTACCCGCTCCCGTCCTCGGTGACCAAGGTGCTGTATTCCACCACCGACATGCACGGCAATCCGATCCCGGTCAGCGGTTACATGGTCGAACCGTCCGTGCCGTGGACCGGCGCCGGCGAGCGGCCGACGGTCGTCATCGGCCGCGGCACCGTCGGCCAGGGCGACCAGTGCGCACCCTCGCGCAACTGGCCCCTGGAAAACCAGGCAGATCCCTTCACGTCGGGACGTCTGGTCAACCTCGAGGGCCTCTACGACTGGGTCTTCGCCGGTGCGGGCGTCCGCGTCTTCGTCACCGACTACGTCGGCATGGGCACCCCGGGCATGCACACGTACATGAACCGCGCCGAGCAGGCCCACGCCATGCTCGACGGCGCCCGCGCCGCACGCAACCTCTCCGGCGGCAACGGCAAGGTCGCGTTCTACGGCCATTCCCAGGGCGGCGGCGCATCGGCCGCGGCCGTCGAGGAGGCCGCGAACTACGCCCCCGATCTGCAGGTCGCCGCAGCCTACGCCTCGGCCCCGCCGGCCGACCTCGACGCGGTGCAGCGCAACATCGACGGCTCCGACCTGGTCGGCGCGATCGGCTTCACCATCAACGGTCTGGCCGCCCGGTACCCGCAGCTCGCCCCCATCATGGATGCGAACATGTCCGAGCGCGGCAAAGCGACCCTCGAGGATCTGTCCACGATGTGCACCGACCAGATCACCTCGACCTACGGCCACCAGCGAACCTCGGAGTGGACCAAGGACGGCCGTTCCCTCGACGCGATGCTCCGTGATCTGCCCGAGGGCGAGGCCGCGATGAACGACCAGTTCATCGGCCACGGCGTCCCGGCCGCCCCCACCATGATCGTCTCCGGCCGCCACGACCTCAACGTCGAGTTCCAGCAGGCCAAGGATCTCGCCGCCAACTGGT
The DNA here is from genome assembly GCF_001552415.1 of Corynebacterium xerosis NBRC 16721 = ATCC 373. Classification (GTDB taxonomy): domain Bacteria; phylum Actinomycetota; class Actinomycetes; order Mycobacteriales; family Mycobacteriaceae; genus Corynebacterium; species Corynebacterium xerosis. Next base: position 24,791 of record NZ_BCRD01000009.1, on the reverse strand, counting down.
GCGCCAACGGCGGCCAGGTCTTCTACCGCGACGACGTGCTGCCGAAGATCGATTCATACAATCACTTCGCCCAGGCGGTCAGCGGCGCGCCCTTCGGCGTCGGCTTCATCCTCGCCATGTTCAACGACGCACCCGTCGTCGGCGCGTGCACCGTCTCCCCGATCCCGGGCGGTTCCGGCGAGATCCCGATCCCCGGTTCCTCCTAGAACGCCCATCCGGCTGAAACGTAGATCCAACCGAACATCGATCCGGTTTGAACTTGGTTCCGGTCGGAACGGTGATCCTGGACCAGTAACAATAATGGGGCGCCAACAATGATTCTTGGTTTGAATCATGGTTGACGCCCCATCGGCGTCGTAAAGCTGCATTTCGGAGCCGGTCCTTGGAGTTCGGCGCCGGTCCTTACCGCCCGGGACCGCTCCGCTAGACGTCCAAGAAGCGGACGTCCTTCGCGTTGCGGGTGATGAACGAACGGCGGGCCGCGACGTCATCGCCCATGAGGATGGTGAACAGCTCGTCGGCCTTCTGCGCATCCTCCAGCGCGACCTGGCGCAGCACGCGGTGATCCGGATCCATGGTGGTCTCCCACAGCTCCTGGGCATTCATCTCGCCCAGGCCCTTGTAGCGCTGGATGCCGTCGTCCTTGTTGATCTTGCGGCCGGCCGCCAGGCCCACCTCGACCATCTGGTCGCGCTCGGCGTCGGAGTACGCGAAGCCGGGATCGCCCTTGCCCCACTTCAGCTTGTACAGCGGGGGCTGAGCCAGGTAGACGTGGCCCTCGTCGATGAGCGGGCGCATCAGGCGGAACAGCAGCGTCAGCAGCAGCGTCGCGATGTGCTGGCCGTCGACGTCGGCGTCGGCCATGAGCACGATCTTGTGGTACCGCAGCTTGGCGATGTCGAACTCGTCGTGGATGCCGGTGCCCAGCGCCGTGATGATCGCCTGGACCTCGTTGTTCTTCAGCGTGCGGTCGAGGCGCGACTTCTCCACGTTGAGGATCTTGCCTCGCAGCGGCAGGATCGCCTGGAACATCGAGTTGCGGCCCGACTTCGCCGAACCACCGGCCGAGTCGCCCTCCACGATGAACAGCTCCGACTTCGACGGATCCTTGGAACGGCAATCCGCCAGCTTGCCCGGCAGGCCGCCGAGGTCCGTCGCGGACTTCCGGCGCACCAGGTCACGGGCCTTGCGGGCCGCCTGGCGGGCATGCGCCGACGCGATGGCCTTGTTGACGATGGCCTTCGCCTCCGCCGGATTGGCCTCCATCCAATGGCCGATGTGCTCGTTGGCCATGCGCTGCACGAAACCGCGGATCTCGGTGTTGCCCAGCTTGGTCTTGGTCTGGCCCTCGAACTGCGGATCCGCCACGCGGACGGAGATCACCGCGGCCAGGCCCTCGCGGGCATCCTCGCCGGTGAGGTTGTTCTCCTTTTCCTTGAGCAGCTTGTGCTCGCGGGCGTATCGGTTCATCAACGAGGTCAGGGCCGAACGGAAGCCCTCTTCGTGCGTGCCGCCCTCGATGGTGTTGATGGTGTTGGCGAAGGTGTGCACCGACTCCGAGTAGCCGTTGTTCCACTGCATGGCGATCTCGACCTCGTGGCCCTCGCCGCCGGCCTCGAAGCCGATGATCGACGGGTGGATGATGTTCTTCGACTTGTTCAGCGCGTCGACGTAGTCCTGCAGGCCGTTCGGGTAGTGGTAGACCTTCTTCTTTTCGCGGCGCTTCTTCGCCTTCTCCACCACGTCGGTGGTGCCCTCGGCGTCCTCGGCCTCGTCGACCAGCGCGGCCGACTCCTTCTCCGCCTGCTCGGCGAGCGCCTCGGCCTCGAGCTCCTCCTCCGACACGCGCTTGTCCACCAGCGTGATGGTCAGGCCCTTGTTCAGGAAGGCCATCTCGCGCAGGCGGCGGGCGATGGTGTCGAAGTTGAACTCGACGGTCTCGAAGATGGAGTCGTCCGGCCAGAAGCGGATGGTCGTGCCGGAGCCGCGGGCCTTCTTGCCCTGCACCAGGTCCTCGGGCACGGCGGTGTTGAAGTTCTGGAACCACACGTGGCCGTCGCGGACGATCTCCGCCTCGACGCGGGTGGACAGGGCGTTGACCACGGAAATGCCGACGCCGTGCAGGCCGCCGGAGACGGCGTAGGACTCGGAGTCGAACTTGCCGCCGGCGTGCAGCTGGGTCATGACGACCTGGACCGTCGGCGCACCCGTCGGGTGCATCTCCACCGGAATGCCTCGGCCGTCGTCGATGACCTCGACGCCGCCGTCCTCCAGCAGGGTCACCTTCACCTCGGAGGCGTAACCCGCCATCGCTTCGTCGACGGAGTTGTCGACGACCTCCCACACGAGGTGGTGCAGGCCGCGCTCGCCCGTCGAGCCGATGTACATGCCGGGACGTTTGCGGACGGCCTCGAGCCCCTCGAGGATGGTGATCGATGAGGCATCGTAATTGTTTTCGGTGGCAGCCACTGTGGAACCGGTCTCCCTTTGTTGGTGCGCTGGATATACCGCTCCATCTTACCCCGTAGTCCCCCACCGGACGTGCATCAGGTCGCGTGAAAAAGGCGTTCAGCGCCGATTTTCGCGAAATGCGCATCGTGTGATCCGGTCATCCGTACGTATCGCGGGGGCCGCGGCCCTTCACGCGCAGGCGCCCCTTGGTCCAACTCGGCCCCGAGGGTCCCTTGATGTGCAGCTTTTCGACGACCCCGTCCCCGACTTCTTCCGCGATGGTCCGGATGATCTGCGATTGCGCCAACCGCAGCTGCGTCGCCCACGTGCTCGACGCGCACTGGACCACCAGGGTGCCGTCCTTGAACTCCACCACCTCGGCGTGATCCGCGATGACCTCGCCGACGATTTCCGGCCACTTGGACATGATGATGCCGTTGGCGATGTTGCGTTGCCAGCCGCGCTCATTCGCCTGACCTGCGAGGATGGCGCCGAAAGCCTTCGGCTCCCGGTCCCGGCGGCGGCGGATGCGGATGCCGTCGCGGTACAGCAGGCGTTGCGGGACGCGGGTGCCGGCGTAGTCGCGCACCACGGGCACGGTTTCGCCGCCATCGCCGACCGCATTGCCGTCCTCGTCCCGTTTGACCACGCGGGGGCCCGCCTCCAGCGTGAAACCCGAGTTCTTCCGGGGCGGCCGCTGCAGCGACGGGGGATGCTTGCCGCCCATCTTCGCCGTCGAGCGCATCCTGGAGAACACGTCTCCGACCAGATCGGGCGCTTCGTCGCCGGTCATCGGCCGTCATCCCCGGCGTCATCGGGCCGATCGAGGACCGAGATCCGTCCGTCATCGGTGTCTTCCACCGACACGACGTGCGTGGTGACGCGCGGGACGTCGGAAAGCCCCTCGGGCAGTTCCTCGCCGACGGCCGACGTGATGAGCACCTGCTCGGCTTGCTTGGCGATGTCCACGAGCGCCTCGCGGCGGTGCCGGTCAAGCTCCGCGAAGACGTCGTCCAGGACCAGGATCGGGTCCGGGCCTTCGTCGCGGAGCATCAGATATGCGGCCAACCGCAGCGACAGCGCGAACGACCAGGTTTCCCCGTGGCTGGCGAAACCCTTGGCGGCATCGTTGCCGAGATTGAGCAGGAGGTCATCCCGGTGAGGCCCGACCAGGCTGAGCCCGCGGTCGATCTCGCGGTTGCGGCGGGCGCCCAGCTCGGTGAGCAGCAGGGCCTCGATCACCTCGGGATCATCCGGGAGGTCGTCGACCGGCAACTTCGTCCGGTATTCGACGATGGCTGGACGCGACGACGGCGCCAGGGTCGCGTACGCCTCGACCACCCGCGGCGCCAGCTCGCGCACCAGCCCGATGCGGGCCGCCGTGATGATCGCGCCGATCTGCGCCAACTGCGCGTCCCAGGTGTCCAGCGTGGCCAGCGCCGCCTGGCCCTCCGACGAGGAATACCCCCGGCGCAACGACCCGCCGGCGGTTTTGAGCAGCGCGTTGCGCTGGCGCAGGATCCGGTCGTACTCCAGGCGGGCGCCCGCCATGCGCGGACGACGAACGGCGAGCAGATCGTCGAGGTACCTGCGGCGTTGCGCCGGTTCTCCCTTGACCAGATCCAGATCCTCCGGGGCGAAGAACACCGACCGCACGGTGCCCAGCAACTCCCGCGGGCTGCGCAACCTGGTCCGGTTGAGCTGCGCCTGGTTCGCGCGATGCGGGTTGATCAGCAGATGCGCCGTGAGCTCGCGACCGTCGTTGACGGCGGTGGCCGAGACCCGGGCCGAGTCCGCACCGGACCTGACCAGCGGGGCATCCGTGGACACCCGGTGCGACGACAGGGTGGAGAGATAGCCGACGGCCTCGACGATATTGGTTTTGCCGTAGCCGTTGCGCCCGGTGAACACGGTGATGCCGGGCTCGAGCGTCAGATTCAGGTCCGGCCAGGACCGGAAATCACGCAGGCTCAGCGAACGCAGATACATGTCGGCACCGCGGGGCGAAACGCCCCGCCTTCCTTGGTCCCGGGAATCCCGGTCAGCCCGGAAGGCGGACGGGCATCAGCAGGTACGTGAATTCCGTCTCCGGGTTGGGGAACATGCCGTCCTCGCCGGCCTCCGGCAGTTCGTCCGGCTCCGGGATCAGCACCGCCGGGCGCGAGGGCTGCGTGAAGCCCATGACCACGCGGTCGGTGTGGATCGCCGACAGGCCGTCGGACAGGTAACCCGGATTGAACGCGATGAGCAGCGGCTCACCGACGAACGCGCACTCCAGGACTTCCTCGGCCCGGCCGGCTTCGTCGCCGTGGGCGGACAGGACGACCTGGCCCTCGGAGAAGTCCATGCGGATCTGGGCGCCGCGATCGGCGACCAGGGAGACGCGGCGGATGGCCTCGCGCAGCGGATCGATGCGCACCGACGCCAACGACGAATGCTGCTTGGGCAGCAGCGGCCGGAACTTCGGGAATTCGGCGTCGAGCAACCGCGTGGTGGTGCGGCGCGGGTCGGCCAGAATGCCCAGCAGGCCATCGGCGCCGACGGCGCGGCCATCGGAACCGTCGCCGAAGGCCAGGGTGACCGGCTCGCTCGAGCCGGCGTCGAGCGAACGGGCGGTGTCCGCCAGCGTCTTGGCCGGGATGAGCAGTTCGGCGTTGCCCTCCGGGATCTGATTCCACTCGAAGGTGCGCACCGCCAGGCGGAAACGGTCCGTGGCGGCCATGGTGACCATGTTGCCCTCGGTCTCCATGCGGATGCCGGTGAGCATGGGCAGCGTTTCGTCGCGGCCGGCGGCCACGGCCACCTGCCCGATCGCCTCGGTGAACAGCTGCGGATCGATGGTGCCGGTCGCGGCCGGGACCGACGGCAGAGCCGGGTAGTCCTCCAGCGTCATCGCCGGCAGCTCGAAGCGCGACTTACCGCAGGTGACCAGCACCTTCGTGCCGTCGTAATGCATGTCGATCGGCTTGTTGGGCAGCTTGGACACGATGTCCGAGACGAGCTTGCCGTTGACCGCGAAACGACCGGTTTCGGAGATTTCCGCGGCGATGCGGATCTGCGTCGAAACCTCGTAGTCGTAACCGGCGATCTCCAGGCCCTCGTCGCCGGCGACGAACACCATGCCCCGGAGAATCGGCTGGGTCGGGCGGGTCGGCAGACTGCGGGCGACCCACGCCACCGCATCAGCGAGATCGTCCTTGGCGGCGCGGAGACGCACGTCCGTCTGCTCCATCGTCCCTCCATGAGTGTCACGAAATTGTGGTCCGGCCGCGATTGCGGACGGCCCGGCCTTCGCCGGTCTTTCCTCGAACCACAACCTTAACCCAGTTTCGCCGCTCCGTCGGCGGCGGTCTCTGAGTTCCCGTCATTCGCCGGCTCTCGCGGCGGCGTTCGTCGACAGGCCCCTTTTCATCGGACGTTTATTGAGATTCATCGTTGGGGGAAGCAGTAGGTGCTGTGAATCCTGTGAGTTCACGCCGCCGCCGCTGGTCGTCGCGGAGATCCCGATGTTGACGGGCGGTTGATGGATCTGTGGATGAATCGCCCCGATTGTGGATGGATCCGCGAGTTCGGGATTCATCCACAGATGTTCGCCCGTCATTCACAGTTCCGTGAACGGAAAACAGCTGGTTGACCACAGGATCGGTGTGACCTGAGTCTCCGAATTACACAGGCGTAATTACACGCATTAAGTAAGGAATCGCGCGACTTCCGTCGTTTCGGGCGTCTCCGATCCGGTGGCCGTCGTCAAGCGCGACGCGGCCGGTGACTCAGCCGATGGCCCGGGAACGCTCGCGGATGCGCGTGGTCAGGTCGTTGACCTGATCCTTCGTGGCGCGCTTGTCGGAGATTTCCTTCTGGATCTTCCGGTGGGCGTACAGGACCGTCGAGTGGTCGCGATTGCCGAAGACCTTGCCGATGGCCGGCAGCGAGATGTCGATGAGCGACCTGGTCAGGTACATGGCCACCTGCCGCGCGTGGGACACCGGCCGGGTCTTGCCGGGGCCGGTCAGGTCGGCGACGGTGAGGCCGTAGAACTCGGCGGTCGCCGAAATGATGATGTCCGGGGTGATCTCTACCTCGGCGCTGTCCGAGCCGATGATCTCCTCCGCGAGCTGCAGCGACACCGGCATCTTCAGCAGAGACGCCTGGGCCGTGACCTGGAGCAGGCGGCCCTCCAGCTCGCGGATCGACGACGCGGTGTGCTCGGCGATGAACTGCAGGACGTCGTGCGGGACGTTGAGGCGGTCGAGCTGGGCCTTCTTCGACAAAATGGCGATTCGCGTCTCCAGGTCCGGCAGCTGCAGGTCCGGCGTCAGGCCCCATTCGAAGCGGGTGCGCAGGCGCTCCTCCAGCGTCTTCAGCTCGCGCGGCGGACGGTCCGAGGACAGCACGATCTGTCGATCCGCCTGGTGGAGGGCATTGAACGTGTGGAAGAACTCCTCCTGGGTGCCTTCCTTGCCCTCGAGGAACTGGATGTCGTCGACGATCAGGATGTCGAGATCGCGGTAACGACGCTTGAAGCTCTCCTGGGCGTCGTCGCGCACCGAGTTGATGAAGTCGTTGGTGAACTCCTCCGACGACACGTAACGAACGCGCAATTTCGGGTCGAGCGCCGTGGCGTAGTGGCCGATGGCGTGGAGCAGGTGCGTCTTGCCCAGGCCCGAACCACCCGAGATGAACAGCGGGTTGTAGGCGCGGGCCGGCTGCTCGGCGACGGCGGCGGCCGCGGCGGCGGCGAAACGGTTCTGGGGGCCGATGACGAACGTCTCGAACGTGTACTTCGGGTTCAGCGTCGGCTCTTCCACCGGCTGGCCCATCGGATCGCCGATGTCGTGCAACGGGTACTTGCCGCGGCCGAACAGGTCGGCCGCCGTGCCCTGCGTCGCGGGGTTCTGCGGCGGCTGCGGCTGCATCGGCTGGCGCTGCGCGGGGGCCGCGGACCCGTGCCCGGTGTTCTGCGGCGCCGGATCGCCGAACTCCGCGGTCTCGCGGGCGTCGCGCTCGAATTCGAGGGTGCGCCACGAGCCGGCGTCCTGGTGGCGGCGGTGGTCCGGATGCCCGGACTGTGTGGCCTGCCCGGGCTGGGAGTGCCGAGAAGGCTGGGAAGACTGCGCGGTCTGTGCGGATTCGCGGCCCGCCACGGTGTGCCGGGGAGCGCCGGCGTGCCCGGCATGTCCGGCGCCCGTCTGGCCCGTCCCGGAGTGCCCCGCCTGGTCGTCGTGCCCGGATTCCTCCGAGATGGTGACCACGACCTGTTGCGCGGAACCGGTGATCGCCTCGAGTGCGCGCTCGATGCGCTCGGAGAGCTCTTCCTTGACCAGCGTCTGCACCATTTCGCTGCCCGTGGCCAGCAGAACGAAGCCGTTGACCTGCCCGACGGGCTGCACCGAACGCAGCAACGCCTTGTGCTGGATCGGCAGAGGCTGCGGTTCCCCGTCGCGTACGTCCGTTCCCGCGATGAGCATGTCGATCACCTGGAGCCAGGTGTCGTGGAAGTCTCGGCTGGGAGTGGTCAACGCGTGGTCCTTCGGGTTTCGGTCGGACGGTCAGGATAACCCGCCGGGGTCGATCGGCGGGGGTCGCGCGGGTGGCGGGGATGGTGCCGGGCCGAGCGGATGGTGGAGCCGGGGAGGGTTTCGCTTGTGGGAAATTTCTCCACATGGCATCGGGGCGATGGCCAGGGCTTCCACACGTTCATGCACAGCTGTGGAAAGTTGCGCGCCGCTGATTTCTCAACAGTCTATCCACATGTTGCGGCGGCGATTGATTCGGCCCGCCATAAGTCCGTGACCTGCGGCAATGCAGCGAACATGCAGGTCGCGTGTTACTCATGTGACGACAGTTATCCACAGTTGCACCTCCGGAGGTGCTTGTGAGTTCATTCGTTCCGTTCAGCATCGTCACAGGTCGGGCCGCGTGTCGCCGTCGTCCACCGCGACGCGCCGGGGGCCGCCGGATTTGTATTCGCCGCCCCGCTCCACGTACCCTGATCGGGTCTGTCATATCCGCGACCCCGGGTGCGCCCTGGGTCGCCGATGTGTTCACCGCACTGCGCGGGTCCCGGCACCGTCGGGTTCTGCGCCTCGCGGGCCCGTCGACGGCAACGTCCGGCACATGCCGGTTGCGTTCCCCGACGGGTGTGAAAACAATCGTATGGGCTGGTCATCGGGTTTTCCCGTGTGTGCCACGCCCCTGAATCCCAAGGAGTGTCACCCGTGTCGAAGCGGACGTTCCAGCCGAATAACCGCCGTCGTGCCCGCGTGCACGGCTTCCGTACCCGCATGCGCACCCGTTCGGGCCGCGCCGTGGTCGCCGCCCGCCGCAACAAGGGCCGCGCCCGCCTGACCGCGTAGCACCGGTCAGCCGAGTCCGTTGCTCCCGTCGCAGCATAAGCTGCACCGTTCCGGCGATTTCGCCGTCACGGTGCGCAGGGGCCGCAGGCTCGGACGCAGGACCATCGTCCTGCATTACCGCGATGCCGCCGACGCCGGCGGCCATGACGCCGACGCGCAGATCTCCCGTTCCGGGGGGCCGCGCGTCGGTTTCGTCGTTTCCAAGGGCGTCGGCAATTCGGTGGTGCGGCATGCGGTGACCCGCAAGCTCCGGCACGTGGTGCTGCCCCTGCTTGACGACGTCCCCAGCGGCGTCGACATGGTCATTCGCGCCCTGCCCGCCGCCGCCACCGCCACCAGCGAGGAGTTGGCCGCAGATGTGCGCAAAGCACTCTCACGGGCCCGACGCGACTGAGCGTCCCGACGGTTCCGCCGGCTCCGTCGCAAAGCAAGCCCGTGGTCCCCTCGCCCGCATGGCCGAAAGCGCCATCCTCTTTTACCGGCGGCGCATTTCGCCCGCCAAGGGCTCCGGCTCGTGCCGGTACGAACCGACCTGCTCGGCCTACGGGCTCGAAGCCGTCCGCCGTTACGGCGCCATCCGCGGACTGTGGCTGGCGCTTCTGCGCATCGGGCGATGCGCTCCGTGGCATCCCGGGGGCTGGGATCCGGTCCCCCGCACCTATCCCGGCCTGGGTTCCTGGTGGCGGAGGATGCACGGGTAACCTGGGCGGAGGCTGACACGTAGACGGCCGCAATCCCCCACGACAGGAGAGACACCAGACCGTGCTTAACTTCGTCTATTGGCCGATTTCGGCCGTACTCTGGTTCTGGCATCAGGCCATGGGCCTGTTCCTGGACCCCGCATCAGGAATTTCCTGGGTGCTGGCCATCATGCTTCTGGTGGCCACCATCCGAATTTTGCTGATCAAGCCGATGCTCAAGCAGCAGCGTTCCGCCATCAAGATGCAGAAGATGCAGCCGAAGATGGCGGAAATCAAGAAGAAGTACAAGAACGACCAACAGGCCCAGGCCCTGGAGATGCGCAAGCTCCAGAAGGAGATGGGCGTCAACCCCCTTGCCGGCTGTCTGCCGCTGCTGGTCCAGATGCCGGTGTTCATCGGCCTGTTCCACGTGCTTCGCTCGTTCAACCGCACCGGCGAGGGTGGCGCGGCCGTCGGCCAGGACTCGATGACGGTCGAGCAGAACTGGAACACGTCGAACTACTTCTTCGACGTCGAGAACGTCCGCTCGTTCCTCCTCGCCCGCGTGTTCAACGCTCCGCTGTCCGGCTCCGTCGGCATGGACGAGTCGCAGTACGCGGCCTTCACCGAGCCGGGCACAGCCGCGGACTTCACGCGCACCGACATCATGATCGTGGCCATCCCGCTGATGATCATTTCGGCGGCGACCATTCACTTCAACGCGCGCATGTCCATCTCGCGCACCAAGCGTCGTCAGGCGGCCGGCCTCCAGCAGCAGCAGGAGGGCATGATGGGCCAGCAGATGGACATGATGAACAAGATGATGCTCTGGTTCATGCCCATCATGATTCTGGCGACGGGCTTCCTGTGGCACATCGGCCTGCTCGTCTACATGGTCACCAACAACGTGTGGACCTACTTCCAGCAGAAGTACATCTTCGCCAAGATCGATCGTGAAGAAGCCGCGGAGATTGAGGCCGAGAAGGAGGCCAAGCGCATCTCCCAGGAGAAGATGGCCCCCAAGGTCGGCGTGAAGCCGGTCAACCCGAAGAAGGGCGGCAAGAAGGTCACGAAGAAGAGCCATCTTCCGGAGTCTCCGGCGAAGTCGCGGAACGCGGTGGAGGGCGCGGCTGCGCCGGTCGCCGATGACTCGGCCAATGAAGCCACTGCGGCGCCCGACTCCGATGCCGTGGCCGATTCGGCTGCCGGCCCGGATGCGGCGGATGCGGCCCCCGCGAAGCCGACTCCGGGCCAGAAGCCGGTTCAGCGAGAGCAGGGCGGGAGTCGGAAGAAGCGCAAGGGCAAGAGGTAGCGACCGCCGTTCGCTTCCCGTCTACGTGAACTGAGAAGAACCCGTTCCACCGAGAGGTGGGGCGGGTTCTTTGCTGTCTCGGGCCAGCCGCTCGAACGGTGTTGGTCGAAAAGCACAGGCATGAATCCCAGGCCTGTAATTCGCGCGAATGGGTCACGCCGTTCGTTCGTGGCAAGATCGTGGGCAGATTGGCGTGGTTTCACGTGAAACATCGTGCGAAGGAGTGGCAGTGTTGGATTCCCAGAAGAATGAAGTTGCGGATGTTGTGGAGAATGCGGAGGGTGCGGGAACCGTAACGTCAGCGGATCGCGAGGCAGAGCGAAACGATACCCACTCCCCTGCCGCCGTGGGCGAACCCGATTCTCGTCCTGACGAGGCCATCGACGCGGCTTTCGGTGATCGAGCCGATGTCGCCGAGCAGTATCACGCGTGGCTCGCCGAGCACGCGACGGTCCGGGGCCTCATCGGCCCTCGGGAGGTTCCCCGCTTGTGGGATCGCCACATTCTCAACTGCGCGGCGCTCGCGGACGTGATCCCGGAAGGTGCCGTTGTCGCCGACATTGGTTCGGGTGCCGGCCTGCCCGGAATTCCTCTGGCGATCGCCCGCCCGGATGTTTCGGTGATTCTCGTGGAACCGTTGCTGCGCCGTACGACGTTCCTGGATGAGGTCGTCGCGGATCTCGGTCTTTCCAATGTCACGGTGCTTCGGGGGCGAGCTGAAGAGAAGACCGTTCGCAAGGAGGTTGGACTCGTCGACGTGGTCACCTCCCGCGCCGTGGCACCGCTGGGCAAGCTGGCCGGCTGGTCCCTGCCTCTCGTGAAGACCGGTGGGCACATGATCGCGATGAAGGGCTTTTCGGCCGCCGAAGAGATCGAACGGGATGCGAAGCAGATCCGAAAGTCGAAGGGCGAGTCGCCGCGCATCGTCGAGGTCGGAAAGGGGCTGCTGGATACGCCCACCTACGTCGTGGAGATCCGAAAGAACTAGTCCGGCTGACGTTGAGTCGTTCCTCCTCGGGTTTTCGTCCGGGCACATTCTCGTACAGTCCGCATGTTTCACGTGAAACAACACTCCACGCTCAGGCTGTGTCGTGCTGCGGGTTCCTACTTCCCCGCGCGGTTTCACGTGAAACATCTGATCTCTTCCCGGGCGTTGAGGGGGATCCGGAAGAGGGGCTAGAGTGAGTGCCAGACCTCGGACCCCATGGGGCTCTCCCCCTGGTGGTCCGTCGTGCATGTAGGCCGACCCTGTGTTGGCGCGATACCCGGTGTCGATCCGGAATTAAAGGGGATGTTCAATGGCCCGCAATTCGTGGGAAGATTCGCCAATCGCTGCAGCGGCGCGACGGGCGGCGCAGGTGAAGGGCCCGAACCGGCCGACTCTGCCTAAGCCGGAGAAGACGCGCCGCATAGCCTTCGCCAACCAGAAGGGCGGAGTCGGCAAGACCACGTCGGCGGTCAATTTCGCGTCCGCACTGGCGCATCATGGGCTCAAGGTTCTGCTCATCGACAACGACCCGCAGGGAAACGCATCGACTGCGGTCGACGTCGATCATCGTAGTGGAACCATCTCGACGTATGAAGTCCTGATCGGCGAGGTTGCTCCGGCGGAAGCCATGCAGCAGTCCCCGGAGAACGAGAACCTCTGGTGCATTCCCGCCACCCTCGACCTCGCCGGCTCCGAGATTGAGCTAGTGAACCTCTTCAATCGGGAACGCCGTCTTCGGCAGGCGATCACCGATGAGTTCCTCGAGGAGGAGGGTTTCGATTACCTGATCATCGACTGCCCGCCTTCCCTGGGTCTGTTGACGCTGAACTCCATGACCGCCGCATCGGAGGTCATCATTCCGATCCAGTGCGAGTTTTACGCATTGGAGGGCGTCACCCAGTTGCTCAACAACGTGGAAATGATCCGCCAGCACCTCAACCCGGATCTGCATATCTCGGCGGTCTTGTTGACTATGTACGACGGCCGCACGAAGTTGGCCGACGAGGTGGCGAATGAGGTGCGCCGGCACTTCGGCGATGCGGTGCTGCGCAACGTGATCCCCCGGTCGGTGAAGGTGTCGGAGGCCCCGGGTTACGGCAAAACGATCATCAGCTACGACCCCGGGTCGCGTGGCGCTCTCGCCTACATGGACGCGGCGAAGGAGCTCGCCGGCCGCGGCGACTATCTCCCCTCCCCCAGCAGCGGCGCCATCGGCGTCGCTCCCGATAACCAGTAGTTGGAGGACGACACTATGGCCCAGGACAAGAAGGAGACCCGCCGCGGCGGGCTCGGCCGTGGTCTGGCGGCGCTCATCCCGACCGCGCCCGAGCAGAACCCGTCGGTGGGTGACAGCGCCGCCGACATCATTTTCGGCCCCAAGGGTGCCGGCGCCGAGGATCGGTCGCGTGATGACCGCGGTGGTTCCTCCCGTGCCGGCAATGGGCGATCGTCCGGTGATCGGGACGGGAACGCCCGAACCGAGAAGCGTCACAGTGACGGAACTGACTCGTCCAGGGAGTCTGGTATAAAACGTCACAGTGACGGAACGTCGAATCGTCGTAAAGCGTCAGCTGAAGTTTCACGTGAAACATCGACTCAGTCGGCGCGCCGTTCCGATGGCTCAGCGAAGACGACCGGCGGGGCGACGGACGGTTCGTCGGTCGGGGCCGAAGGGATCGGTGCGACGTACCGGGAGATTGCACTTCCGCTGATCGTCCCGAATCCTCGTCAGCCTCGCGAGGTTTTCGACGAAGAGCCGCTGAAGGAGCTCGCCCACTCGATCGGCGAGTTCGGGCTCATGCAGCCGATCGTCGTACGACCGATCGGCGACGACGTCCGGGCCAAGACCCTCGAGGAAGCGCGGGCACGGGATCCGCGTGCGCCGCAACCCGAGTTCGAGATCATCATGGGCGAGCGTCGCTGGCGGGCCAGCCAGCTCGCCGGGCTCGACGCGATCCCCGCGATCGTCCGCGAGACGTCCGACTCGTCGATGCTCCGCGACGCCCTGTTGGAGAACATTCACCGCGTGCAGCTCAATCCGCTCGAAGAGGCGGCGGCGTACCAGCAGTTGCTCGAGGAGTTCGAGGTCACGCAGGCCGAGCTCGCCGATCGGATCGGACGTTCCCGGCCCGCAATCACGAACATGATCCGGTTGCTGCAGCTTCCCGTGGACGTCCAGCGACGCGTCGCCGCGGGCGTGCTCACCGCCGGCCATGCCCGCGCGCTGCTCGGCGTCAAGACGGGTACGGCGGACCAGTCGATGCTCGCCGACCGGGTCGTGGCCGAAGGCATGTCCGTCCGGGCGACCGAAGAGGCCGTCACCCTGATCAACCGGGGCGACGAAGCCGCGGGTCGCCGCAAGCGGGAACCCCTCCCCCAGCCGGAGCGCCTCACCGTCTGGGCCGACCGGTTGTCGGACAACTTCGACACGAAGGTGTCGGCCACGATGGGCAAGAGGAAGGGGCGCATCGTCATCGAATTCGGCGATCTGGAGGACTTCGACAGGATCATGTCCCTCATCGACGCCGACCGGGACTGAACGGGGCACCACAATGTCCTCCGGATTCATCCGCCCGATCGATCTGGCGAACCGCCGCACGATCCACCCCGGGACCCTGCGCAGCCTGTTCTGGGAAATCGAACCCGAACGTCCCCTGGCGGATTCGGTCCCGGCCGGGGATGCGACTCCCGAAGCCGATCCGAACCGCGTGGTCGGCAATCCATGGCGGAAAATGGGCCTGCAGACGGGGCCAGGGCGCCCGGGAGGCCATGATCGCCCGGGAGTGGGGTCCATGGGTTCCGGAGGCCCTCAGGACCCTCTGGGGCCTCTATCGGGCGACTCGCGCACCCGTGGTGGCATCGATGCCGAGCTGGAGAAGGAGTTCTGGCTCAACCGGGTGCGCGTCGACTGGGGATTGTGCGGTTTCAGCATGGCCGAGCCATCCGGCAACGGCGTCATGGCCACCTTGCTCTTCGCGCCGCCGCGCTTCGTCCCGACTTCCCGGCGCATGCCCACGGGGCCCGTGTCCCCGGATGCCGTCATGCTGACGAGCCTGCACATCGACCCGATCGTGGCCGACCAGGGCATCGAAGAGGCGTTGATCGATGCCGTCGTCGCCCACCTGGCGGGGCGCGGCGTAAAGGCCGTCGAGGCATTCGGCTGCTCCGGCGGCGGCGACGACGAAGCGCGCCCCATCCCCCGGGAGGAGATGACGCTGACCGAGTCGATCCTCCACGCCGTCGACGCGCCGCGCACTCCCCACCGCTGCGAATCGGGGGCGCTCGGCGCGATCAATCACGCCGCCGGCGACGTCATCCCCACGAGGGTCCTGATCAACTCCGGGTTCACCGTGGTGGCCCCCCACCAGACCCATCCCCGCCTGCGACGCGACATCGACCCCGACCTGGACTGGTCGGCGGCCGTCACCGACGCGCTCGACCAGCTGGTGGCCGCGCAGTTCTACGCGTCCTTCTCCGCTTCCAGGAGTTCGACGAAGCTGTAGGTGCCGGTCAACGGCTGATCGTCCTCTTCGGTGAGGTACAGGCGCTTGACGCCGACGACGATCGCCTCGGCGATCTGGTCGCGGTGTTCCGGCGAGGTGAGCACGGAGACGTCGTGCGGGTTGGTCAGGTAACCGACCACGATCTCCACGGTGGGCATCCGCGTCAGTCGCATCAGATCCCACGTGCGCGCGTGCGTGCGGCAATCGGCCAGCGGAGTGCGCGCGACGATCTCGCGCTGCACCAGACCGGACAGCTGTTGGCCCAGAATCGAGCTGTTGCCGACGATCGAACCGAAGTAGAAGGTGGCCAGACCCGACGCGAGTTCATTCGGGTACCGGTCGGCGCGCAGGGAAATCATCACGTCGGCGCCGAAGGCGTTGGCCATGTCGGCCCGCTCCTCGATCGACGGATCGCCCGTGCGGGGCCGCGACAGGATCGTTTCGGCTCCTGCGGCGACCATGCGGCCTTCCACGCGGGAGGCGAGATCCCAGAGGATCTCCTCCTCCGTGATGGCGCCGTACGGGCCCTGCACCGTCATGCCGGGGTCGTTGGCGCTGCAGCCGGGGTCGATGACGATGCGCTTGCCCGACAGCTTCGGGCCGGCCGCCCGGACCGCTTCACGCTCGTGCATGGCGACGTGCGATCCGCCCGTGACCCGGCGCCCGAGGTAGCTCAGGGCGCGGAACGTCACCGGGCCGCAGATGCCGTCGGGCTCCAGGCCGTAGTTGATCTGGTACTCGCGCACGGCGGCGTCGGTGAGCGGACCGAAGTGGCCGTCGACGCGGGTGTCGAAGAACCCGAGCTCCTGCAGCACTTCCTGCAGTTTGCTGATGTCGTCGCCTGTCATCGGCGCGAGCGGGTCGAAGGACAGCACGCGGGCACCGAGAACGTACGACGCCTCGCGCAGCGAGCGCAGCGTCGAATCGCGGATCACGCCATCGGCGTAGATGCCGCGGGACTGCTGGAACGCCAGCAGAGCGGCGTGGAGCTCGGCGTCGAAAAGATCGTCGTCGCCGCTCCACTGCGGCGAATCCTGCGTGAGGGCGTCGCCGTCGTAGCCCGGCAGCATACCGAGTTTCGCCAGGGTGGTGCGCACCTCCGCAACACGCGGCGATCGCTCCCCCACCTGCAGATACTCCGGCACCGGGCGTCCCCTTCCTTCACGTGTTCCGATGGTCGCCACCGACGGGCGCCCACTGGTCACACGCTACCAGCTAGAGCTGAGCTTCAACCTTTCGGCGGATGTCCGCCTTGGGCTTGACGCCGACGATCTCGTCGACCTTCTGGCCGCCCTTGAAGATCAGCAGCGCCGGAATGGACATGATCTGGAACATGGCGGCGAGGGTGCGCTCGGCCTCGATGTCGCACTTGGCGATCACGGCCTGGTCGCCCATCTCGGCGGCCAGCTCCTCGATGACGGGGGCCAGCTTGCGGCACGGGCCGCACCAGTCGGCCCAGAAGTCGACGAGCACGGGCTTGTCGGACTCGATGACGGTGGACTTGAAGTTCTCCGCGGTGACGTGAACGACGGACATGATTCTCCTAAAAGTTACGCGATTTTATATTGGGGAAGTATATCAGGGCTGGGCCGGTGATCAAGGGGTCTTCGTTCCCGCCACGGAAGTCGGTGCCGTGTGGTCGTCCCGCCTGGACACCGGCAAACGACCGACCCGCCGTCCCGGTTACCCCAGCGCGGCCAGGTAGTGCTCGGCGTCGATGGCGGCGGTGCAGCCGGTGCCGGCGGCGGAAATGGCCTGCTGGTAGTGCGAGTCCACCAAGTCGCCGGCGGCGAAGACGCCCGGCAGCGAGGTGCGCGTGGACGGGGAGTCGACCTTGACGTAGCCGGACTCGTCCAGGTCGATCTGGCCGGCGACCATCTGGGAACGGGGGTCGTGGCCGATGGCGACGAACATCGCGGTGACGGGCAGCTCCGAGGTTTCGCCGGTGACGGTGTCCTTCAGCTCCAGGGCCGCGACCGACCCCTCGCCGACGACGCGCTCGACGGTCTTGTTGGTGGCGAAGCGGATCTTGTCGTTGTTCTTGGCGCGCTCGAGCATGATCGCGGAGGCGCGGAACTCCTCGCGGCGGTGGACGATGGTCACCGACTTGGCGAACTTGGTCAGGAACGTCGCCTCTTCCATGGCGGAGTCGCCGCCGCCGATGACGGCGATGTCGTGGTCGCGGAAGAAGAAGCCGTCGCAGGTGGCGCAGGAGCTGACGCCGTGGCCGAGCAGTTCCTGCTCGCCGGGCGCGCCGAGGTAGCGGGGGGCGGCGCCCATCGCGAGGATGACGGTACGGCCCTTGTGCTCCTCCTCGCCGACCCACACGGACTTCACGTCGCCGGTCAGGTCCATGCGGTCGACGAGCTCCATGCGCAGGTCGGCGCCGAAGCGCTCGGCCTGGGCGCGCATCTGGTCCATGAGGTCGGGACCCTGGATGCCTTCGGCGAAGCCCGGGAAGTTCTCCACCTCCGTGGTCGTCATCAGCGATCCGCCGAACTCGACGCCCTCGAACACGACGGGCTTGAGCTCGGCGCGGGCGGCGTAGATGGCGGCGGTGTATCCGGCGGGGCCGGAGCCGACGATGATGACGTCGTGGATGGTGTCGGTCATAGCTTCGATCCTCCTGGTGGGTGCCATCTGACGTGGCGTTTCGCTGTTGCGGCGCGGCGGTTCCCGGCCGGCGGTGCCTCCGGTTCGCGCGTCGTCGTCTCCTGCGGCAGCCTACCCGGGTGCCCCGATCTGCTCGTGCACGACCGGTGGCCCGGGTTCGCTCCCGCAGGTGTTCAGGGTCAACAACACCGTCACGCGCCCGGGAATTCCCGTCGACAACACGAACAGCTGCCCCACGCGTTCCCCGTGGGCCACGGGCGCGGCGCCGAGCAGGGCGTCGGGGGCTTCATCGTGGGCGGACAGGCAGGCGTCGGCCAGCGCGGGATCGTCGAGTCCGCCGAGGTCGCGCTCCCCCATCGCCGCGCCGACCGCGGGGCCGAGGGCCGCCAGGTCGATGTCGGGTTGCGCCGGTTGGCTTTGCGACGGCCCGTCCCCGGCCCCCGTCCACGGGTGCGGGAAGATCCCGGCACCGGCGACGAGAAGAACGGCGGCCGCTGCGGCTGCCGTTGCGGCGGTGGCGGCGGTGACTGTGACGGGCGCGGTGGCCGAGAAGCGGCGCCGCAGCCGCAGCACCGGGGCCATGCGCGTTCCCATGGCTGTCCCGGCTTCCCCGGATCCCCCGGTTTTTCCGGCCCGCAGGATGCTCCGCCGGGGATCGTCCGCGTCGTCGTGCGCCCCGTGGTCCCGCCGCCAGAGTTCGTGGACGTACGCAGGCGGGGCTTCGTCGCACAGCAACGAAGCCGCGAGAGATTCGAGGGCGGCGTCGTCGAGGAGCACCGGGTCGAGGGACACCGCGTCCAGGGGGACGGGCCCGTCATGTTGCAGCCCGTCATGTTGCAGCCCGCCATGATGCGGCCGGCCATGATGCGCCCGTCCGTGACGGGCGGGCTCCGGGCGGATGGGTGTCATCGGGCCACCTCGGCTTCGAGTCGGCGCAACTGGCGGCGCAGGGTCGCGCGGGCGCGGGCGCGGCGGCTCTTGACCGTGCCCTCGGGAATGCCGAGCCGGCGGGCGACGTCGGCCAGCGGCCAGCCCATCACGTCGACTTCGAGGATGACGTTGCGCTGCTCCTCCGGCAGGCGCGACATCGCCTGGCGCATCACCACGGTCAGCGAGGGGTCCCCGGACACGTCCTCGCTGATGCCCGGCGTGGCGCGCTCGTCGACGACGCCGTCCGGCGGGCCGTGGCGGCCCCGCATCCGGTCGTGGCAGCTGTTGACCACGATGCGGTGAAGCCACGTGATCACCGACGAGTCGCGGCGGAACGCCGGCGCATTGCGCAGGGCCTTGACCAGCGCCTCCTGCATCGCGTCGGCGGCGTCCGATTCCGTGCGCGAATGCCGCAGCGCCGTCCACCACAACTGCTTCTCGTGCCTGTGGACGAGCGCCGGAAAAGCCCGTGCGTCGCCGGCCAGATGCGCGGTCAACAGCTCGAGATCGCCGCGGTCGTCGACCGATTCCCCGTCCCTGCGGTCCACCGGCGCCGGCGGCGCGGTGACCCTCCCCCCGAAGTTCACGCGCCCATCCCACCACGGGTGGGGCGGGCGCGCCATTCGGGCCGCGCGTCAGCGCTGCACCGTCACCTCGGCGATGGAGGCCGGCTGGGGCATCGGCAGTTCGCCGACCCAGATGAGCAAGTGGCGCGACTTCGGGGCGCCGGTCAGCTCGATGGTCGTCTCGCCCGTCCCGAGCCGGCCCTCGCCCACCACCGTCGTGGCGCCGAGATCGCCGGTGCCCTCCTCGGCGAGAGCGGCCGGAATGGACCGGATCTGCACCATCGCACCCGGCGACCCGGTGATGGCCACGGAACCCGGGGTGGCGTCCACGCGGAAGGTCAGCGTCACGCCGACGCCCGGCTTCAGCGCCATCGGCCCATCGCCGAATTGGGCGTCGTACGTCGACGTCGTCCACGAGGTGGCGTCGTCGCCGTCGATGATCAGCGCGGCCCCGCCGGGATCGTCGGGCCCGGCGATCGGGTTGGGGTTGGCCGCCTGCCATTCGGCGGCGCCGACCAGGCGGATGGGCCCGGTGGGCAGTGCCTCCTGGGCGACTTCGGGGCCGCGGCGCACGGAGTCGGGCGTCAGCGGCGCATCGTCGGCGCGGTTGAGCCACGCGAACACGGCGGCCAGGACCAGCGCGACGACGAGCACGAAGCCCACCACGATCGCTCCGGAACCCCACGCCCGGCCCTGCTGCGCACCGGTGATGCGCCGCAGGCGCGCCGGGGTGTCCGGGGCGTCGGCGTCTTCGGCGATTACCTGCAGCTGCCCGGAGTCGGGGCCGAGCGCCGCCTCGCGCAGCCCGGCGGCCAGGCGCAGGCCCCGGTTGCGCGGTTCGGCGCTTTCGGTGCCCTCGGCACCCGTGGGGTCGGCGGAGCCATCGCGGTCGCCGGTCTCCCCGGCGATGCCGCTTTCCGACGCCCGCGACCACGCCGATTCGCCGTCGACTTCGCGGGAGGCCGCGGCGAGAATGGCGCGGATGTCGGCGGGGACGTGGCGGCAGCCGTCGAGAAGCGACGACAGCGCGCGGCAGGTGACCTCGAGGTCCTCGTCGGCGTCGGCCGCCGGCAGCGGCGCGGGGAACGCCAGCGCCACCCGGCCGTCGACGCTGACGCGCAGGCGGTCCAGCCCATCCGCGCCCAGCGCGATGCCCCTGTCGTGGGCGCGGCCGGCGGCCTCCGCCAGATCGGCCACGGCCACGGCGGCGGCGTCGGCGTTGGTGCCCTCGCCCACCGCCGACAGCGGCACGCCCGGCACCCAATCGGCGGCGACGATGACGTCGGTGCGGCCCAGGTGCACGGCGCGGATGCGCGCGAGCCCCGGCCCCTCGACGCGGCGCAGGGCCTTGGCCGCCTCGGAGATCTTCACGGCAGCGCCGGGCGCCGTGTAGCCGACGTGCGGCGCAACCAAGGTGTCGATGAACGTCAGGGCGACTTCGTCGTGAAGCGGCGTGCCGTCGGTGCCCGTCCGGCCATTGCCCGTGCGGTCCACCGCGCGCCAGAAACGCACGCCGGGGCGCGAGCCCTCCTCGGACAGGAGGCGGTAGCGGCCGCCGAAGACCATCTCGCCGGGGACGAAACGCGTCGGGCGGGACGCCTCCGACGGCATGGGCGGCAGCAGCGGCGAGGCGGTGAAGCCCTCGTTGGCCAGTGCCGCGGTCTCGCCGGCGGCGGCCTCGGGGCCCGCGGCGAAGGTGTCCGCGATGGCGGCGTCGGCGTCCGAACCGCCCGGGGCCTCGACCGCCTTCGGCGCGAACCGGCGCAGGCCCGGAATGCGGCCCAGGGCGCCGCCGAGGGTGCGCACCTCCGGCAGCGGCGAGCGCGACAGCACGATCCCGGTGACCACCAGGAACACGACGCCGGACACGGCCACGCGGAACAGCGCGCCGATGGAGCCGAGGGAACCGAACAGGAACTCCTCCGCCGCCCAATCGACGAGCATGGCCACGGCGCCGCCGACGACCGCCGCACCCAAGGCCCAGGCGCTGGTCCGGAGCACCTCGCGGCCCCGCAGATGCCCCAGGACGCGGCGCAGCAGCAGCGCGCCGATGATGGCGCCGGCGATGAAGCCGAAGCCGTTGGCGGCGGCCAGCAGCACCACCACGAGCTGGCGATCGGAGGCCAGCACCGGCGCCAGCATCGACAGCAGCACCTTGACGATGGTGATGCCGAAGATGATGAACGTCGGGGTCCACGCCTCCTCCCGGGCGTAGAACACGCGCAGGTGCAGCAGCACCAGCGCATACGGGATGAGCGTGAACGCGGAGAACGACAGCGTCCAGCCGAGGATGTCGGCCGTCTCCTTGGGGAACTCGCCGTAGGCGAACAGCGCGTTGGCGATCGGCTGGCCGAAGGCCGTGAAGAACACGACGATCGGGATCAGCGCGATCATGGTCAGGCGCGTGCCCACCGACAGATCGCGGACGACGGCCCGGTCGTCGCCGTCGGCGGCGTTGCGCGACAGTCGCGGCATGATTGCCGTCAGCAGGGTGACGCCGATGATGCCGTAGGGCACCTGGAGCAGCAGCCACGCCTGCTGGTACACCGTCGGCGCGGCGGCGTCGGCGGTCGAGGCGATGCGGGTGGTGATGATGTAGCCGACCTGCGAGATGGCCACGTACGCCACGATGGCGATGCCCATGCCGCCGAACTGCTTCAGGCGGTCGTCGATGCCCCACAACGGGCGCAGGTCGATGCCGGCCTTGCGCAGCGGCGGGATCATGATCAGCGCCTGGATGACCACGCCCAGCGTGGTGCCCAGCCCGAGCAGCAGGATGTGCGGGTCGGTGATGGTGCCCGGGTGATCGTTCGGCAGGCTTCCCGGCAGCAGCCAGTAGAGCAGGAGCGTCGCGATGGCCACCACGTTGTTGGCCACCGGCGCCCAGGCCCCCGGTTTGAACACCCCCTTGGTGTTCAATATCGCCATGAGCAGAGAAAATATGCCGTAGAAGACGATCTGCGGCAACAACAGGAACGCGAAGGACGTCGATAGCGGGACGTTGACCTCGCCGTCGGCGTTGAGGCTGATCCGCGTCAATATCGGCGCGCCGATCACCGCCAGGACCGTGACCGCGCCCAGCAGCGTCAGCGACAGCGTGAGCAGGCGGCGGACGAAGGCGGCGCCCTCGTCGGCGTCTTCCTTCTGCGCGCGCACCAGCACCGGCACGACCAGCGACGTGAGCACCGCGCCGAGCACGATCTCGGTGATGAGGTTCGGCAGGGTGTTGGCGACGTTGAACGCCGACGCCACCGCCGGGCCCAGCGTGATGCCGATCAGGGCGTTGCGCAGGAATCCGGTGATGCGGGAGATCAGCGTCGCGATGGCCATCGAACCCGTCGAGCGGACGACGTCGGCGTCGCTGGCGGTGCCGGAGCCCGTCTTCGCGCTTGCCGTGGCCGTTGCCGTCGCCGGTGCGGCGTCCGCGTCGGGGCCCGTGGCGAGGGCGGTGCCCCCGCCCACGCCCGCGCCCGCAGCTGCGGGCCCGGCACCGGCCGCCCCACCGGGCGAGTTCGCGCCGGTCGGCGGTCGATTCAGGATCGGGGCCGACTCCTCGCGGCGCGCCGCGGGAGCGGTGCGGGGCGCGGGAGCGGGCGCCGGTGGCGCGGGCCGGCGAATGCGGCCGCGCTGCCCGGAATGTGGCGCTTCGGGATCAGTCACGCCCCCATTGTGGACGAATTCGGCGGAATCCTTCGAATCGTCCCGACCGCCAGGCGGCGAAAACCCCGACCGCGACGGTCAGGACGATCGACGCGACGATCAGCGAACGGGTGCTCGGCCCCGTCCTGGCGACGATCTCCACCGGCGCCGAGATCCGCTGGCCGTCGGTGGTCTCCAACCACAGGTGCAGCTGGCCGCGGCGCGACCGGTCACCGGAATCCTCGCGTTCCTCCGGCGTCACCTGGAGCGTCAGCGATCCCTTGGCGGGCAGCAGGGCCTCGTGGCGGGCGGCGGTCTCGGACTCGCCGACGCGCACCCGCACGTAGGCGGGCACCGGCAGGGGCAGCCCGTTGCGGCCCACGATGACCACCGGCGACATGTCGGTGGCGCGGGTGTAGACGCCGCCGGGTGCGACCAGGGTCACGGAATCGCGGAGCTGCTGGAGCATCTCGCCCATCCCCGACATCGTCTGCGCCGCACGTTCGGTGCGGGCGAGGTGGCCGTCGGCGTTGCGGCGCCCGGTGCCGCTCAGCGCCCGCAGCACGTCGCGGCGCAGCGGCTGCGTGAAACCGTGGCGGGTGAGCGCCACCTGGGGATCGTTGGCCATCATCTCGGTCAGGTCGGTGAGGTACCCGGATTGTTGGCGCGCGCGGCTGACCTCCGTGCCGGAGATCGCCCCCGGATCGGGGTTGGGCGACGCCGTCTGGGCGGGGCCGGACCACCGGTGCTCCACGGAATGGGCGAGGGCATCGCCGAGCTGCATCGGCTCCGCGATCCCGTCGTCGAAGGCGGCGGCCACGGCCCGTAGCAGCGCCCGCGCCTCTTCCCCGCCGGCGGACCAGCCGGCCGGAGGCATGGCCACGATCGGGGCGGCCGGGCGATCGCCCGCGGCCACGGCCGTATCGGAGATTTCCTGGCGCAGAGTGCCCACGGCCGTCTGCATTCGGGCGGTGCCGGAGTCGGCGGTGAGGTCGTGGCGGCCGGACAGCGCCGTGTACCCGGCCACCTCCGGCGCGGAACCCGTCGCCGCCAGCGCCGCCGACAGCGGCACCGGCAGCCCGAACGCCGACGCGCCGGGCGCCATTTCGGCGGTCTCGCCGGGACGGGCGATGCGGCCGTCGCCGAGGGTCAGCGAATTCGCGGCGACCAACGACGTGGTCCGCGCATTCGGCGGGGGCCACATCCCGTCGCCGCCGCGGGACGACTCGAACGCCGCCGCGGCGCTGACCGGCAGCGAGGTGTCGCCGAATGCCGTGACCGGCACCGACGCGGCGTCGAGGTAGCCCTCCGGCGGAATGACGACGGAATCGAGGGCGCCGCGGCCCAGCACGCGTTCGACGACCTCGCCGCCGACGGCGAGGGCCTCCGTGGCCAACTCGGGATCGGCGGTGGCCGCGACCGCATTGAGTTCGGCGCCCGACCACGGCAGCGTGACCACGCACAGGTCGCGGGTGGCGACCCGGAGCCGCTCGAGCCAGTCGGCCGCGGCATCGGCGCCCTGGCCGTCGCGCAGGCCGAGGTCGTCGCCCGCGCCCCAGGAATCGCGCAGCCGCGTGCTGCCCTGCACGGGACTGGGCCGCTCGGGCCCGATCCGGTAGCCCGCGCTCATCCGGTCGGCGACGTCGAGGAGCTCGGGATCCACGGCCACGCACGTCGAACCGCGCAGCGCGGGACCCGCGGGGCCAGCCAACTCGGATTCCAGGGCGCCGAGCAGGCCGTCGAGGCGGCCGCC
>NZ_BCRD01000008.1 GCF_001552415.1 Corynebacterium xerosis NBRC 16721 = ATCC 373 | reverse complement strand
GGCGGGCCGCCGACACCGGCGACTCCGGCGGCGCCGACACCGACGGTTCCGGTTGGCTCCTCGACGGCGTGAAGCCGTGGTGCTCGGGCGTGGGCCGGTGCACGCATGCGCTGGTCACGGCCCGGGTGGACGGGAAACCGCGCTTGTTCGCGGTCGATCTGCGCCATCCCGGCGTGACCGGGTCGGCCGACGCGTGGGTCAACGCCGGCATGGCGGCCACCGCCACCGGCGAGGTCGCCTTCGACGCCGTTCCGGCGGTCACCGTCGGCGGGCCGCGCGACTACCTCGACCGCCCCGGCTTCTGGCACGGCGGCGTCGGGGTCGCGGCGTGTTGGTTGGGCGGGGTCGCGGGGCTTTACGACGTCCTGGCCCGCACCGCGTCCCGCCACGGCAAACCTCACGCCCTGGCCCACCTCGGGGCGGTGGATGCGGCGTTGGCGAACGCCCGGTGGATGATCATCGGCGCCGCCGCCGAAATCGACGCGGACCCCGGCGATGCCGAGGCCGCCCGCATCCGGGCGCTGCGCGTGCGCACGGTGGCCGACCGCATCTGCGCCGACGTCATGGATCACGTCGGCCGCGCCATCGGCGCCGGTCCCCTGGCCCATGACGCCGACGTGGCGCAGCGATTCGCCGACATCGCCGTCTACACCCGGCAGTGCCATGCCGAACGCGACGAGCAGTGGCTCGGCGAGCTGCGGTTGGCGGAAGGCTCCGCCCCGTGACCGTCCCCAACGGCCGCCGCCTGGCGGCCACCGACGACATCGGGGTGACCTCGGCCGAGCAGTGGCGCGGCGCCATCACCGCGCCATCCATCGCCATCGGCCCCGGCCGTCTGGTCGTGGTGGCGCCGCACCCCGATGACGAGGTTCTCGGCCTCGGCGCGACCATGGCGGCGCGCTCCTCGCGGAAGGCGCCGGACCTCTTTTCGGGCCGCGGGCCCGGCGAGACCGGTGCCACCGATACATCCACGCACGACCCCTCCGACGTCGTCGTCTGCGTCTCCGACGGCGCGGCCTCGCACCCGGGCGAGGTTGCTCCGGAGGAGATGAGGGGCCGTCGCAAAGCGGAATGCGAAGCCGGGGCCCGCGAGGTCGGCATCGATCTGCGGATGCTGGGGCTCCCCGACGGTGGCTTGTCCGCCGACGCCGTGGACGCCGCGCTGCATCCCGTCCTCGATGAGCTGGCGCCGACGACCGTGGCCGTGACCTGGTCCGGCGACGGGCACCCCGACCACCACGTCTGCGCCGAATCGGTGCGCCGGTGGTGGCGGGACGCACGGGCCCGGGGCCGCGGCGGAAACGGGGACGCGGCCGGCGACGGTGGCGGTGACGGCGACGGTGGCGGTGACGGCGACGGCGACGGTGACGTCACCCTGCTCGAGTTCCCCGTGTGGATGTGGCATTGGGCCAGCCCCGGCGACGCGGATGTGCCGTGGGAGCGGCTGCGGCGGGTCGCCGCCGATGACCGGGCCTTCGATCACAAGCGGCGGGCACTGGCGGCCCACGCCTCGCAACTGGAGCCCCAATCCAGTGCACCGGATGCGACCGTCATCCTGCCGCCGGCGGTGGTCGAGCGGTTCTTCCTCGGCGCCGAGTGGGTGTTCGCGTGATGGACCGCGATTACTTCGAGGGCATCTACGCCGACGGCCCCGACCCGTGGGGCTTCGAGACCAGCGAGTACGAACGCCGCAAATACGACCTGACCCTGGCCGCGCTGCCGCGCCGGCGCTATGCGCGCGCCCTGGAACCGGGCTGCTCCATCGGCGTGCTCACCGCGGATCTCGCGCGGCGCTGTGACGCGGTCGAGGCCTGGGAGCCCATCGACGCCCCGCGCGCCGCCGCCGTCGAACGCACGCCGGACCACGTCACCGTCCGCGACGCCGTCCTCGGCGAGGCGGAGCCCCTGCCCGGCGCGCCCATCGACCTCATCGTGCTGTCGGAGGTCCTCTACTACCTTCCGGCGGATGAGGTGGCGGTGGCCGTCGGAAAGTTGCTGGACCTGGCCGCACCCGGCGCCGACGTCGTGGCCGTGCACTGGCGCCACCCCATCGACGGCATGGAGCTCGACGGCGACGGCGTCCACCGGCGCCTGGCCGCGATGGGGCGGCTGACGCCGATCGGTTCGTGGGTCGAGGCGGATTTCCGCATCGACGTGCTGCGGCTGGGCTGAGGCCTCAGCGGGCGACCTTCACCCAGTCGTCGCCGTCGCGGCGGACCAGGCCCATCTCCTCGAACCGGCGCAGCCACCCCTCCATCGGCCAACGGCCGTGGCGGTCGCGGAACAGCGCGCCGTTGCGCAGGATGTCGTCGAGGTGCTCCACCGGCGGCGAGCTGACCGGGTGCCACTGGTGCAGTGCATGCGCCCCGCCGACCCAGGTCAGCGGGATGCCGTGGGCGAGCAGCTGCGCGCCGAAGTCGGTGTCCTCAGCCCCGTAGCCGGCGTAGCCCGGGTGGAATCCGCCGAAGGCGTCGCCGATGCGCCGCCACGCCGCCGCCGTCACCGCGAACGACAGCGACCAGAACAGGTCGTGCTCCCGCTCGGTGGCGCGGCGCAGCGTGCCGGGGGGCGGGTCGGGGCGGGCCGGGTGCGGGTCGATGAGGGCGGGCAGCTTTGCGACGCCCACCTCCCCCGTGCCCTCCGCCAGATACGTCACGGGGCCGCACAGGACCGCCCCCGGATCCCGCCCTGCCGCATCCAGGTACCGGTCGACGAGATCCGGGGCGGGCACGCAGTCGGCGTCGAGGAAGATGATCGTGGCCGGCGGGCCCGACGGGCATTCCAGCGCGGCGGCCGCCCCGGCGTTGCGGGCCTCCCCCAGACGCACCGGGCCGGGGCCGGTGCGGTCGACGATCCGCGCACCCGGCACCGGCCAGGTGTCGGGGCCGATCTGCACGACGATGCGGTGGGCCTCCGGCGCCCACAGGTCCAGGCCCTCGTGCTGGCGGGCGACGTGGTCGGCCCGGCCCACCGAGGCGACCGTGACGATGGTGGCCCTGGCGCGGTTCGCGGCGGTGGCTGCGAGAGCGGTGGGGGCGCTGGCGGCGAACCCGCAGCGCCCATCAGCAGCCACGGGCCACCCCCTCGATGACGGCGGCGGCGCGGTCGGCGGCGCCTTCGGTGCCCCACGCGGACCAATCTGCGGCGGGTGCCCGGTCCAGCAGGCGCGGCCACGCCTTCGGGGCGGGCGGATCGTCGTCCGCGCCGCACGGCACCAGGGCGAGACCGGCGTCGGAGAGCACGCGCGCGGTCGCCTCCTGTTCGCCGAACGGCCTCGGCCTGGGGATGACGATGGCGCGGGCGCCCGCGGCGGCGATGTCCGCGATGGAGTTCTGGCCCGCCGCCGCGACCACGACGTCCGCGGCGCACAGGTACGGCCAGGGATCGGCGACCCAGCCATGCGCCGCGTCGAGGATCCGCACGTCCGCATCGGGGCAGGCGGCGGCGACGGCGTCGAAGTAGCCCTCCGGCAGGTCCCCGCCCCCGGCACCGCCGAGGACGGTGACGCGCATGCGGCCGGATGAACGCCCAGTACCGTCCGCACCGGCCGGATCGAGCGGGTCGCGTGAATCGCCGAAGTCCGCGCCGGAGGTGGTGCGCTCGCGGCCCTCGAAGCGCGTGATGCCGCCGACCGCGTGGACGCGGTCGGCCACCGGCTCGAGGTGGGCGGGCAACGGCACCCACTCCGGCCAGGCGGCGATGATCCCGTCGGCGATGGAGTGGCCCAGCACGTGGGGGCGGTCCCGGCGATCACCCGGCATGGCCTGCACCGTCACCGGGGTGCCGTGCAAACGTGCGAGCAGGGCGACCTCGACGGAAACGTCGACGTGGAGCGCCGCGGGCATGTCCGCGGCGCCTCTCACCCCGGCACCGCCACCGGCCAGGAACTCGGAGATCATCGCCATCCGGCGAGCCATGCCCTCCGAGCCCGGCGGCGCCCAGTGCAGTGCCCCGCCGGCGGTGGGGTCCGCGCCTGGGATGCCCGGCGGGTCCATGGGCAACCGGATGTCGGCGTCGTCACGGGAGCCCAGCGTCGTCGCGGCGATCCCGCGTCCGGCCAGCGCGGATCGCAGGGCCCCGGCGCGCATGGCGTGCCCGGAACCATGATGGTGGACGCACATGCCGATGCGCGCCATCACCGGGCCCCCTGGCTTTCGCGCAGGTCGTGCAGGGCATCGCCGTCGCCCCCGTGGTCTCCGCCGCCGTCGCCGTACCCTTCGCCGCCGCCGTCGCCCTCGCCCTCGCCGAGAAGGCGGCGGTAGATGGCTTCGTAACGGCGGATCATCGTCGTCACGCTCAGGTCGCGCTCGGCGGCGGCGCGCACGGCCGTCCGATCCATGTCCATGGCCTCATGCAGCGCCCGCGCCAGGCCCTCGACGTCGCCGGCCGCGGCGGTGCGCCCGATCGCCGGCGAGACGACCTCCGCCAACCCTCCGCGGGCGAACGCCGCGACGGGCGTGCCGCAGGCGGCGGCTTCGGCGGCGACGAGGCCGAAGGGCTCATCCCATTCGGGCGTGACCAGGCAGACGGCGGCGCGGCCCACCAGGCCCGCCAGCGCGCGGTGGCCGAGTTCGCCGACCATGCGCACCGCCCCCGGGGCGCTCCGCCCGATCTCGGGGGCGAGCACGTCGCGCGCGTAGTCCACGTCGCCGATGCGGCCGGCCAGCACCAGGGGCACCCCGGCCCGGCGGGCCGCCGCGACGGCCAGGTGGGGAGCCTTGTCGGGGATGATGCGGCCGAACCACACGGCGGGCCCGCCGCCGGGCCCCGGCCGCCACGTGGCGACGTCGACGCCGTTGGGCACCACGCCCGCCGGCCGGGGCAGCGTCCACAGCGACGCGGTGTGCGCGCTGACGGAGACGAAGTGCCCGACGTCGGCGGGTCCGCCGCCGGCGCCCTCGAACAGGAACGCCGCGGCGATCAGGTCCTGCATCTCCGGGAAGGGAGGGGTGTGCAGCGTTGTGACCAGCGCCGTGCCCGCGGGCCGGGGCATGGTCAGCGGGATCGGGTGCAGGGAGTTGTTGTGGATGACGTCGTAACCGCCGGCCGCGAGATGGTCGGCCAACCGGGCGAAAGCCGCGGTTTCCTTCTCGCGTTCGCCCGGCGGATAACCGCTGTCGCTGACGGGGCCGTCGTGGCCGGACCAGTCGACGCCGGGGAACTCCACGTCCTCGACGTGCCCGGCGCTGCCGCGCGCCGCGAAGAGGTCGACGTCGTGCCCCGCGGCCCTCAGCCCCGCCGTCAACGCGGCGACCAGGGACTCCAGTCCCCCGGCGTAGGGCTGGCGGATGGGGTAGCGCGACGGGGCGATGACGGCGATGCGCAGCCGCGTGCGCTCCGTCACCATCCGAGCACCTCCAGGTACAGATCGCGGTGGGCGCGGGCGACCGCGTCCGTGGTCCGCGTCGGGTCCTCCGCGCGCGGCAACGGGCCGTCCCTGCGGGCGGCGAGGACCGCCTCGCGGACGGCCGCGGCCACGGCATCGGGGTCGGTCATGTCCGCCGGGATCACCGCTCCCGGCCGGTCGGCCTGGTCGGCGTAGTGCCCCACGCCCGGAACGATCACGCGCAGTCCCAGGTCACGGCACATTTCCAGCCACCCGGAATGGGTGCCGAAGGCGTACGGCAGCACCGCGGCGACGCACTCCGCCAATCCCCGGTGCAGGTCCGCGTCGCTTTTCGGGCCGGATGCGTCGAGCACGACGGTCGCGGACAGCGCGGGGTCGTCGTCAAGCTCGCGCAGGCCGCGCGCCAATGCCGGCCGATGCCTCTCGTTTGCCGGATCGAGGACCTCGGGGAAGACGTGGATGCGCAGCCGGGCGCCCGGGACATCGGCCAGGGCCGCGGTGATCGCGCGCGGCAGGCGGGGGTCGTCGACGACGTTGGGGCGCACGTTCTTGTACGACAGCGACACGTCCAACCGCCGGGGCGTCCGCTCCATCAACGCGCGGGCCGCGTCGCCATCGACGATCGGCGGGTGCGGGATGACGCGCGGGCGGACCCCGAACAGCGCCTCGCATTCGTCGGCCGCGGACTCGGTGAGGGTGATCACCGCATCGGCGCGCCGCACGAGCACACGCAGGGCCCGTCGATATTTCTCCTGGTCCAGGACGTGCGGGCAGTCGATGTCGTGGGCGGTGACCACCAGCTTCGCCCCGCCGGCGTGCACTTCGTCGGCGAAATCGGCCAGCTGGTCGGCGTTGCGGTGCTCGAAGCCGAAGTGGACGTGGACGATGTCGGCGCCGCGCGCGGCACCCGCGCCGCCGCCCGGCTCCAGGTGCGGGTGGGGCCACCATCGGCCGGGGTCGTCGGGGTCGACGATCGGATCGGGGCGCAGATCGGCGAAAGGCCCGATCACCGCCTTCACGTACGGGTGACCGGCGGGAATGGCCGTGATCCGCGGGCGGCGCGGGTGAATGTTGATCACGCGTCGACGGTACCATTAACAACGTGAACGTCGATCCCCGCATCCGCCATTACGGTCGCTTCTATGGGCTGTCCGATCAGGGCTCATCGGACCGGCCGCTCGTCGCGGTGACGGGCAACTGCCAGGCGGGATCGATCCGCCGGCTGCTCGACTCCACGGGCGCCGCCGACGCGGTGCTCATTCCCCCGGTCCACGAGCTGACCGCCGATGACGTCCCGCATCTGCGGGCGCTGTTGTCGCGCGCGGACATCCTGGTCGCCCAGCCGGTCCGCGACGGCTACCGGGGGCTGCCCATCGGCTGGCGCGAGCAGGCCCGGATGCTGCCGGCCCATGCCGCCGTCGTGCGCTATCCCGTGCTGCGCTGGGCGGGGCTGCACCCGTGGCAGGTGATCGTCCGGCCACCGTCGAACACGTCGGCGACGCCTCCGCTGGTTCCCTATCACGACCTGCGCATTCTTCTCGCGGCCGCCCGCGAGCCCGCATTCGCGTCCCGGTCCGGGATCGTGCTTGACGACGCCCCGCTCCGCCCCTCCCCGGCGGGCCTGCGGGCCGCGGCCGCCGCGTCGGTCGCCGCGTTGCGCGCCCGCGAGGATGCGCACGGGACGATTCCCGTCGCCGATCTGCTCGCGGCGGCACCGCGATGGCACACGATCAACCACCCCGACAACGCGACGCTTCTCGCCGTCGCCAGGCGCGTCGCCGCCGCAGCGGGCATCGGCGGGAAGATCCGCGATCCCGGGTGGGAGATGCTCGGGGGCGCCCGCGCCCGGATCGACGATGACGCCGCCGCGGCATTGGGCGTCGAAGCCGATCCGCCGGGGCCGGAATGGACCGTCGACGGGAAGGCCGTCGATGCCGACGAGCTTCGCGACGCCCATCTGTCCTGGTACCGGCGACATCCTGATGCGGTGGAGGAAGGGCTGCGGCGCCACGCGGACCTCATCGGCACCCTGACCGGGGCCGCGGCATGACCGGGATCGACGACGTCCACGTGCTGGCGGTGGGCCCGGCCGATCATGGCGTCGTCAAGCATGGCCTGGAACTGGCGGCGGCCGCCGGGGCACCGGTCCTGCGATTCGACGATGCGGCGGAGCTGGATGCCGCTCTCGCGACCGACCGGGAGGGCGCGTCCCCGCTGCCCGGGGCCATCCACGTCGCCTTCACCGATGCGTTGTTCGGCGGCCCCGCGGAGGCTCCCCGCCGCATCCGCGAGCTGGCCCGGGGGCGGCGCCTGTGGCTCGGTCTCCACGACGTGCCGCAGGAGGGCGAAGGCGCCGAGCGTCTGGCCAGGCGACGCGCCTGCTACGCCGCGGCATGCGACGTCGGGATCCCGGGCGATGGCGGGATCGAGGGGACGGTGGTCAACTCCGACCACGAGAAGCGCTGCCTCGCGGCCGCCGGGGTCGCCGACGACCCCGTCGTGATCCCCTTGCCCGTTCCGGACATGCGCGAAACGGACTTGCACGGGGTGAACCAGCGCTCGGCCGACCTGCGCGAAGCGCCCCCGTGCGAGGCCGCACCGCAGGGACATCGCGGCACCACCGCCGGAATCGGTCGCGGTGCCGCCGTCGATGCACCCGGTGCCGCCATCAGTGGGACCGACATTCCGGTCATCGGGGTGTTCGGTTTCCTCTACCCGGGCAAGGGAGTCGAGGACGTCATCGACGCCGCTGCGGCACTGACGGTCCCGGTGGAGGTGGTCAACATCGGCGGCGTCTCGGATGGCCACGGGCACATGGTCGACGACCTCGCCGCCCGCGCACGCGATGCCGGGGTGGGATTCCGCGTCACCGGGCACATCGCCGACGCCGACCTGCCCGGCGCGCTGGCCGCCGTGGACGTGCCCGTCACCGCGCACCGGCACATTTCGGCGTCCGGGTCGCTGAACTCGTGGCTCGGCGCCGGGCGCCGCCCCATCGCGGTGGCCGGCGATTACGTCGCCGAAACGGCCGCACGCTGGCCCGGGCACCTGTACGTGGTCGACCGCGGAAACCTCGCCGGAGCCATCGCCGACGCCCTGGCCGATCCCGCGTCCACGTGGGCCGACGCACCCGCCGAATGGGGCTGGGACGACGTCGCCGCAGCCCACCGGGAGGCGTGGCGATGAACAGCCTGCCCACCGTCGACGTGGTCATCCCGCATTACGACGACCCGGCCGGCCTGCACCGCATGCTCGCCGCCGTCGCCCGGCAAACCTATCCCCGCGAGCTGCTGCGCATCATCGTCGCCGACGATGGATCTCCCCGCGCTCCCGAAATCGATGCGGCGGATGGGCCGGCGGTGACCGTCGTCAAGCAGGAGGACCTGGGTTTCCGCGCGGCGGCGGCGCGCAATCTCGGGGCCTCGGCGGGCGCCGGCGAGGTCCTGTGTTTCCTGGACTGCGACACCGTCCCCGCACCCGGGTACGTCGCCGCGGCGGTCGCCGGGATGGACGCGCGGACGGTGACCGTCGGCAAGCGCAGGCACGCGACGTTCCCGGTTGACGTCATGGACGGCGATCCCCTGGCCGGGATAGTTCCCCTCGGCGATCCCGACTGGCTGGAGGACGGCTACCGCGCGACGCGGGATCTGGCCGACGCCGATGATTCCTCGTTCCGTTTCATCATCTCCGCGGTGCTCACCGTGAGCCGGGAGCTGTTCGAGGCCGTCGGCGGTTTCGACGGTTCCATCGTCGGCTACGGCGGCGAAGACTGGGATTTCGCGTGGCGACTGTGGCGGGCGGGCGCGCGGTTCCGGCGCGTCGCCGAAGCCGTGGCCTGGCACGATGGCCCGGATTGGGCCGGCCGCCCCGCCGACGCAGCCACCGCGGCGGCGGAGAAGAACCGCGAAACGCTCCTTCTCTCCCGCCGCATCACGCACCCCATCGCGCGGCCGGCCGGCGTCGTCTTCGACGTCCCCGACGTGCAGGTCCACCTCCACCGTCCCGCGTCCTGGGCGCCGGGCGCGGTGGCCGCGACCGTTGCGGCGTGCCTGGCCGCGGGCGACTGCCGCGTGATCCTGCCACCCGACGTGACCAACCCGTTTCCCGGCGATCCCCGCGTCGGCCCGGCCGTCGGCGGCGCGCGGGCGGAAGTGGAACTGCTTCACCCCGTCGGCGAAATCCCCGGTGGCTGGGCCCGCATGATGGAAGCGATCGAGCGGGCCGGCCGCGGCGCGATCGTCGATCCCGGCGGCCGGTCCCTCGCCCGGTTCGTCACGGCCCGTCATCGTCACCTGCGCATCTGGGCGCGGCGGGGCCTGGCTCCGCACCCCGGCCGACGGGACGTGCCGGTGCGAACCGACGGCGCGGATGCCGGGTGGCGGGTCCTACGTGGGCCGGTGCGGCTCGAGGGCCGTTTCGCCGGCTGGGGCTGAGGCGCCGGATCGGGCCGAGTCGCCGGCCGCCACCTCGCGGGCCGCGAGTTCGTCGAGGTAGCCCGACATTCCGCTGCCCGTGCGCCGCGACACCCGCGCCGACGTGACCACGCGGCAGTCCGCCACCCGCTCCACGCGCGCACCCGACGCGACGAGCCGCTCGACCAGGTCGACGTCCTCGGATTCCGCCAGCGCGCGGAAACCGCCGACCCACCCGTAGGCTGATCCGCGCACGCCGAGGTTGGCGCCGTGGATGTGGTGGTGCCCGGGGGCGTCGTCGTAAAGCCTCTCGAAAAGCGCGCGCAAACCTCCGGGGCGCTGCTCCCATTCGGCGACGCCGATGCTGCCGACCACCGCATCCGCGCCCGCATCGGCATGCGCGAGCTGCGCGGCCAGCCAGTCCGGCGCGACGACGGTGTCGGCGTCGGTGTGAGCCAGCCACACGTCGGCGCGCAGGTCGAGCGGGTCGACGCCGGCGGCGCGGGCGGCCCCGACGTTGCGGTGGTCGACGATTCGCTTGACGACGCCCACCTCCCCGCCACCGGCCGGCACCTTCGCGGCAGTGTCGTCGGTGCAGGCGTCGAGGATCACACGGACCGTGACGGGCAGGCCCGTGAACTGCGCCGACGCGATGACGGAGTCGACGCAGGCGGCGATGCGGTCGCGTTCGTCATGGGCGGGGACGACCACGACGATGCGGGCGATCCGGGGCGGCACGGTTTCGTCCGCCGAACTCGCGGCGGGTACGGGGGCGTCTCGGCCGACGTCTCCCGCGGAACCGTTGTCGTCCGCGCGCCTCACAGTGCCCACCGCACCCCGCTTTCCGCCGGTTGGCGGGGCATTTCCCCGCCATCGAGGTAAATATACTTCACCCCGGGAAGGGGTGCGCTCGCCCCCGCGAGCGCCACCGCGACCGCCGGTGCCGCGACCACCCGCACCCGCACCCGAGGGCTATTAATGCGCATTCCTGTTGCGTATTATGTGCGGCATGACCTCGCCCACCGCCCCCGGTCGCGCCGAAGCGACCTCCCGCCCCCGCCGCGCCTCCTGGCACCGCCGGGCGGGACGTCCGGTGCGCTGGTGGTTCGCGGCGATCATCGTCGCCGCGATGATCCACCCCTTCCTCGACGACGGCCGCTGGCTGATGGTGCACCTGTTCACTCTCGGCGCGGCGACGAACTCGATCCTCGTGTGGAGCCGCCACTTCACCGAGCGCCTCCTGAAGATCGACGTGCCCGAGGAGGCCCGCCGGATCCAGCTCGCGCGGATTCACCTGCTCAACGGCGGGATCGTGGTCACCATCGTCGGCAAGCTCGGCGACTGGTGGCCGGTGACCACCGCCGGCGCGACCATCGTCGGCCTGGCCGTGGCGTGGCACGCGGTGTCGCTGGGCCGCGATCTGGTCGCCGGGCGCGACCGCCCGTTCGCCATCGCCGTCGCCCACTACGTCGCCTCCGCCTGCCTGCTGCCGGTGGGCGCGACATTCGGTGCGCTGCTGGCCTCGCCTGTCGGCGATTCGCTTCACGACGGCCTGCTGCTCGCCCACGAAGCCGTGAACCTCATCGGCTTCCTGGGCCTGGCGGCGTCGGGGACCCTGATCACCATGTTCCCGGCGCTGTGGCGCACCCGGATGTCGCCGCGATCGCATCCGGCGACGTCACTCGCGGTGCAGCTGACCGGCATCACGGTCACAGCCATCGGCGGGCTGGCCTCCTGGCCGTCGGCGGCGTCGGCCGGACTGGGGTTGGTGGCACTGGGCTGGATCATCGCCGCGGTGCCGTGGGCGCACAACGTCCTCGTCGTGGCGAAGGATCCCCGCGACCGGCTGTCCTACCCCGCGTTGTCCGTGGCCGCGGCGGTGGCGTGGCTGATCGGCACGCTCATCGTCGCCGCCGCGCAGGCGAGCGGAGACGCGTTCGTCATGTCCTCGCTGACCCTGCCGCTGATCATGGGCTTCGCCGCCCAGCTGCTCATCGGCGTGATGAGCTGGCTGCTGCCCTCCACCATCGGTGGCGGTGCCCGCGCCCTCGGCGCCGGACTGGCGGAGATGGACCGGGCCGGGGCGTTTCGCTGGACCATCATCAACGTCGGCCTGATCCTGTGGCTGCTGCCCTTTTCGTCGTGGCTGAAGGTCGTGCTCTCTTTCCTGGTCGGCGCCGCCTACGTCGCCTACCTGCCGCTGGTCGTCCGCGCCGCGAAAGCGCAGATCGCGGTGCTGAAGTCCCGCAAGGCCGGCACCATCGACGTCACGCGCAAGGAC
Organism: Corynebacterium xerosis NBRC 16721 = ATCC 373; assembly: GCF_001552415.1. GTDB lineage: Bacteria > Actinomycetota > Actinomycetes > Mycobacteriales > Mycobacteriaceae > Corynebacterium > Corynebacterium xerosis. Next base: position 73,074 of record NZ_BCRD01000008.1, on the reverse strand, counting down.
GGGACGCCGGTCGGCGCGGGTGGCACGGACGGCGCGGCGGGTGCCAGTTCCATCGGGACCACGACCTCGCCCACGACCCCGACGCGGACCCCGCCGCGGACCCCGCCGGCCGCCGACTCCCGCCGCCTCGGCATGCAGACCACCGCGGCGCTGGCCGTGCTCGCGCTGGTCACCACCGTCGGCGTGGCGTTGACGGGAGGCAGTGGAGTGGGTGCCGGCGGAGCAGGCGAAACCACGCAGGCCGCCGACGTCACCCCGACGGGCGACACCGTCGAAGTCACCGTCACCGCCCGCGACATGGCCTACGAGCCGAACGTCATCGAGGCCAACCCCGGCGACCGCCTGGTGATCACCCTGGTCAACGCCGACGAACAGGTCCACGATCTGCGCCTGGCCACCGGCCAGGACACCGGCCGCGTCGCCCCCGGGGAGAAGGCGACCATCGAGGTGCCCGTCGTGCCCGGCGACGTCGACGGCTGGTGCACCATCGCCGGTCACCGCCAGATGGGCATGACGCTGACCGTCGACGCCGGCGGCCCCGCGGCCGGCTCCGATGGCGCGCACACCGGCCACGCCACTCCCGGCGCCCTCGGTGAGGTCGGCGAAACCCCCGGCCCGGATTCCCCCACCATCGACCCGATCCTCGACGCCGCACCCGACGCCGACGTCCACGAACTGACTCTCCGCGCCAGCGAATTCACCGGTTACGCCGCACCCGGCATCGAGCAGGAGCACTGGGTCTTCAACGGCGCCCCGCTCGGCCCGACGCTGAGGGGCAAGGTCGGGGACGAGTTCGTCGTCACGCTGATCAACGACGGAACCATGAGCCACTCCGTGGACTTCCACGCGGGCATGGTCTCCCCCGACGAGCCGATGCGCGACATCGCCCCCGGCGAATCGCTGGTCTACCGCTTCCGCGCCGAGCACGCCGGCATTTGGCTCTACCACTGCGCGACCATGCCCATGAGCCACCACATCGCCGCCGGCATGCACGGCGCGGTCATCATCGATCCGCCGAATCTGCCGCCCGTCGACCACGAGGTTCTGCTCGTCCAATCCGAGGGCTACTGGGGCGACGCCGGCCCCGACACCGACAAGGTCATGGCCGAGGACCCCGACGCGTACCGCTTCAACGGCTACCCCGACCAGTACATCGCCCACCCCATCCGCATCCGCGCCGGCGAGTCCGTGCGCTTCTGGGTGCTCGTCGCCGGCCCGAACAAGGGCACCAGCTTCCACGTCGTGGGCACGCAGTTCCACCGCATGTACAAGGAAGGGTCACTGCTGCTTGACGACGGCGCCGGCGGAGGCCAAGCGCTCTCCCTGTCGGCGGCGCAGGGCGGCTACGCTGAGGCGCGGTTCCCCGAGCCGGGCACGTACACCTTCGTCGACCATCAGATGGTGCATGCGGAGATGGGCGCGCGCGGCCACGTCATCGTGGAGTAGCGGCCGGGTGCGGGGCGCGGACGCGACCGTAATTCGTGGCTCGCGCGAATGAAGGCCATGGGGCGGGCACGGGGACGTCGGCGTCGCAAAGCAAAAGCCCCGGGCCGTCAACCGTTAGTGCCGGAATCCTCCCATGTATGTTTCAAGCCATGCTCTGACCTGCGCCTTTGTCGAGCCTCGCGGGGGTCACGCCAGCGTCACAGCGGTGCCCGAGGCGGTGACCATGAGCATGCCGTTGTCGGCGCCGAGAACCTCGTAGTCGATGTCGACGCCGACGACGGCGTCGGCGCCCAGAGCCTGGGCACGCTCGTAAAGCTCCGCCAGGGCGGTCTCGCGGGTGTTGCCGAGCTCCTTCTCGTACGCCTCGGCGCGGCCGCCGATGAGATTGCGGAAGCCCGCGCCGATGTCCTTGAACATGTTGACGCCCGAGATCGCCTCCGAGGAAACGATGCGGATGTACTGGGCGATCTCGCGGCCCTCGATGCTGGGGGTGGTGGTCATGATCATGGCGCCGAGGATACGCCCGAGAAGACCGCCGCGCCCGGGTGAATCCGGTGCACGGCGGTCCTTCTGCCAGCGGTTATTGCTACACCCCGATGGGCATGTCCGTCGGCTCGACGGCGCGGGGCAGGTTCGACTCGCCCATCAGGTGGCGGTCGACGGCCTCGGCGCAGGCGCGGCCCTCGGCGATGGCCCACACGATGAGGCTGGCGCCGCGGCCGTTGTCGCCGGCGACGAACACGGGGCCGGTGAACGAGCCGTCGTACAGCGCGTCCGGCTCGAGCGTCGCCCGGTAGTCGTCGTCGCGGACCATGCGGCCACGATCGTCGACGGTGACGCCCAGCTCCGCGACGATCCCGCCGCGCTCGGGGCCGGTGAAGCCCAGGGCGATGAGCACCAGATCGGCGTCGATGTCGAAGTCGGTGCCCTTCATGGGCACGCGGCGGCCCTCGACCACGGCGACCTCGTTGGCGGAGATGCCGGTGACCCGGCCGTCCTCGCCGTGGAAGGACACGGTGTTGGCGTTGAACACGCGCTTGCCCAGCGTCTCGCCGGACACGCGAGCGTCCAGGCCCAGCGCCGCGGTGGCCTCCGGCGGTTCGGAGCCGGTGATGACGTACTCGCCTTCCTCATGCGCCGTGGCCACGCGCCACACCAGCGGGTACATCGGCCACGGGGTCGACGCCGCACGCAAGCGCGGGGCACGCGGGCGGATGTCGAACTGGGTCACCGATGCCGCGCCCTGGCGCAGGGCGGTGCCGAAGCAGTCGATGCCGGTGTCACCGCCGCCGATGACCACGACCTTCTTGCCCTTGGCGTCGATCTCCGGGGTCAGCTCCTCCCCCGCGGCCTCCGCCGCGGCGACGCGGTTGGCGTGGGGCAGGTACTCCATCGCCTGGTGGATGCCGTCGAGGTCGCGGCCGTCGACGGGCAGGTCGCGGGCCAGCGTCGCGCCGGTGGCCAGCACCACCGCGTCGAAATCGGCCAGGTCGGCGGCGGACGGCGAGATGTTGCAGCGGAACTCGGTGCCCTCCGCCTCCATCTGCTCCAGACGGCGGTCCAGGTAGCGGGCCTCCATCTTGTAGTCCGGCACGCCGTAGCGCATCAGGCCGCCGGGCTTGTCGTCGCGCTCGAAGACGGTCACCGCGTGCCCGGCGCGGGTGAGCTGCTGCGCGGCGGCCAGCCCCGCGGGACCCGAACCGATGATCGCGACGGACTGGCCGGTGTCGAAGCTGGCCGGGATCGGCTGGACCCAGCCTTCCTCGAAGCCGCGTTCGGCGATGGCCAGCTCGACGTCCTTGATGGTCACGGCGTCGTCGTTGATGGCCAGCACGCAGCCACCCTCGCACGGGGCGGGGCAGACGCGGCCGGTGAACTCGGGGAAGTTGTTGGTCGCGTGCAGGCGGTCGAACGCCTCGCGCCACCGGTCCTGGCGCACCAGGTCGTTCCACTCCGGGATGATGTTGCCCAGCGGGCAGGCGGAGTGGCAGAACGGCACGCCGCAGTCCATGCAGCGCGACGCCTGCTTCTCGATGTGCCCGGGGGCGGGGTGCTCGTGGACTTCCTTCCAGTCCATCAGCCGCAGCGGAACGGGGCGGTGGGCCGGCTCCTCGCGGCGGTGCTTCATGAATCCCTTGGGATCAGCCATTGTTCACTGCCTCCATGATCGCTTCGTTGATGTCCAGGTTGTCGGCCTCGGCGCGCGCGACGACGTCGAGCACGCGGGCGTAGTCGCGGGGCATGACCTTCACCATCGCCGCGGGGTCGACGTCGATGGTGGAGCCGGTCAGCTCGCGGTGGCGGGCGATGACGCCGGTGAGCCATTCGACGTCGTCGGCGTCGGGGGTCTGCAGGTCGACGAGTTCGGGGTTGATGCGGGCGGCCAGCGCGTCGGCACCGTCGGCCGTGCCGTTGCCGCCGTCGGCGCGGAGGAACGCGATGCCGCCGCTCATGCCGGCGCCGAAGTTGCGGCCGACGGGGCCGAGGACGACCACGCGCCCGCCGGTCATGTACTCGCAGCCGTGGTTGCCGATGCCCTCGACCACCGCGGTCGCACCGGAGTTGCGCACGCAGAACCGCTCGCCGACGGTGCCGCGGATGAAGATCTCGCCGCTGGTGGCGCCGAAGCCGATGACGTTGCCCGCAATGGTGTCGGTGGCCGCGTCTGCGGTGGGCGGGGCGGAACGCGATGGCTTGACGACGATCCGGCCTCCGGAGAGTCCCTTGCCCACGAAGTCGTTGGCGTCGCCCTCGAGGACCAGCTCGACTCCGGAGGGCACGAAGGCGCCGAAGGAGTTGCCGGCGGAGCCGGTGAGGTCCACGGTGAGCGAGCCGTCGGCAAGCCCCTTGGCGCCGGTGCCGCGCGTGACCTCGTGGCCCAGGCGCGTGCCCACGGACCGGTCCACGTTGGAGATCGGGTAGCTGAGCTTCAGCGGGCCGGCGGATCCGGCGGCGCCGCGGCGGGCGGCCATCAGCAGCGCCGAGGAATCGGCGATGATCTGCTGGTCGAGCGTGCCCTCCAGGCCGTGCTCCTGGGACTTCGTGCAGCGCGGGTCCTGCTCCATCCACGGGCTCTCGGCGGCGTGGAGAATGCGGTCGAGGTTGAGCTTCGCCGCGCGCGGCAGGTCCTTCAGGTCGGAGCGGGGGCGCAGGCAGTCGACGCGGCCGACGGCCTCGTCGATGGAGCGGAAGCCCAGTTCCGCGAGGTATTCGCGGATCTCCTCGGCGATGAACGTGAAGAAGTTGACCACGTGCTCGGCGCGGCCGGTGTACTTCTTGCGCAGCTCCGGGTTCTGCGTGGCGATGCCGACCGGGCAGGTGTCCAGGTGGCAGACACGCATCATGACGCAGCCCTCGACCACCAGCGGCGCGGTGGCGAAACCGTACTCCTCGGCGCCGAGCAGCATGGCCACCATGACGTCGCGGCCGGTCTTGAGCTGGCCGTCGCACTGCACGCGGATGCGGTCGCGCAGGCCGTTGAGCATCAGCGTCTGCTGCGTCTCGGCCAGGCCCAGCTCCCACGGTCCGCCGGCGTGCTTGAGGCTGGTCAGCGGCGAGGCGCCGGTGCCGCCGTCGTGGCCGGAGATGAGCACCACGTCGGCGTGGGCCTTGGACACGCCCGCCGCGACGGTGCCGACGCCGAGCTCGGAGACGAGCTTGACGTGGATGCGCGCGTTCGGGTTGGCGTTCTTCAGGTCGAAGATCAGCTGCGCCAGGTCCTCGATCGAGTAGATGTCGTGGTGCGGCGGCGGCGAGATCAGGCCGACGCCCGGGGTGGTGATGCGCACCTCGGCCACCCAGGGGTAGACCTTCGACGGCGGCAGCTGGCCGCCCTCGCCGGGCTTGGCGCCCTGGGCCATCTTGATCTGGATGTCGGTGCAGTTGGACAGGTAGTGGCTGGTCACGCCGAAGCGGCCCGAGGCGACCTGCTTGATCGCGCTGCGGCGCCAATCGCCGTTGGGCTCGCGGGAGAAGCGCTTCGGGTCCTCGCCGCCCTCGCCGGAGTTCGACATGGCGCCGAGGCGGTTCATGGCGATGGCCAACGTCTCGTGGGCTTCGGCGGAGATGGAGCCGTAGCTCATGGCACCCGTCGAAAAGCGCTTGACGATGCTCGACACCGGCTCGACCTCGTCGATCGGCACCGGCGGGAGGTCCGAGGTCATCTCGAACAGGCCGCGCAAGGTGGCCAGCCGCTTGGTCTGGTCGTCGACCTTGCGCGTGTAGTCGCGGAACACCGCGTACTGGCCGGTGCGGGTGGCGTGCTGGAGCGTGAAGATCGTCTCCGGGTTGAACAGGTGGTACTCGCCCTCGCGGCGCCACTTGTACTCGCCGCCGAGGTCCAGGTCGCGGTGCGCCTGCTCCTCGGGGCGCGGCAGGAAGGCGCTGCGGTGGCGGGCCTCCACGTCGGCGGCGACCTCGTCCAGGCCGACGCCCTCCAGCGGGGAGGTCGCGCCGGTGAAGTACTCGTCCAGGAACTCCTGCGACAGGCCGATGACGTCGGCCAGCTGCGCGCCGCGGTAGGACTGCACCGTGGCGATGCCCATCTTCGACATCACCTTGAGCACGCCGCCGGCGGCCGCGCGGCAGTAGTTCGAGCAGGCCTCGTCCAGGTCGAGCGTGCCCAGCTGGTTCTTCATGCGCAGCTCGTCGATGGTCTCGAACGCCATGTACGGGTTGATGGCGTCGGCGCCGAAGCTGATCAGCATGGCCATGTGGTGGACCTCGCGGGCGTCGCCGGCCTCGACGATCAACGAGGCGCGGGAGCGTGTCTGGTCGGCCACCAGGTGGTGGTGGACGGCGGAGGTCAGCAGCAGCGACGGGATCGGCGCGTAACGCTCGTCGGACTCGCGGTCGGACAGCACGATGAGGGACTTGCCGCGGTCGATGGCCTCGGAGACCTCGCGGCGCACGCGGCGGATGGCGTTGCGCAGGCCGCGGCCGCCCTGGGCCACCGGGTACAGGCCGGAGATGACCGCCGAGTCGAACCGGGCGAACTTGTCGTCCTCGTGGGCGCCGACCAGGGTGACGAACTCGTGGTTGTCCAGGATCGGGTGCTCCAGGCGAATGCGCCGGGCGGCGTCGGCCGTGGGGTTGAGCACGTCGGCCTCCGCCCCGAGCAGCGTGTGCATGCTGGTGACGGACTTCTCGCGGATGGAGTCCAGCGGCGGGTTGGTCACCTGCGCGAAGCGCTGGGCGAAGTAATCGAAGAGCATCCGCGGGCGGTTGGACAGCGCCGCGATGGGCGTGTCGGAGCCCATGGAACCCAGGGCCTCGGCACCGGTCATGGCCATCGGGCGGATGATCAGATCGACGTCTTCCTCGGTGATGCCGAAGACGCGCTGGCGCAGTACCGCGCGGCGGTGCGGCATGTACTTGTAGCGCTTCTGCGGCAACTCGGAGGTGGTGACCAGGCCGTCCTCGACCCACTCGCGGTACGGGCCGGTCGCCGCCAGCCGCGACTTGATCTCGGCGTCGTCGATGATGCGGCCCTCGGTGGTGTCCACCAGGAACATGTGGCCGGGGCGCACGCGGGTGCGCTGGACGATGTGCTCCGGCGCGATGTCCAGCACGCCGGCCTCCGACGCCATGACCACCAGGCCCTCGTCGGTGACCCAGATGCGCCCGGGGCGCAGGCCGTTGCGGTCGAGGGTGGCGCCGATGACGGTGCCGTCGGTGAACGCCACCGCCGCCGGGCCGTCCCACGGCTCCATCAGGCAGGAGTGGTACTCGTAGAACGCGCGGACGTCCGGGTCCAGGTCGTCGTCGTGCTCCCAGGCCTGCGGGATCATCATCATGACGGCGTGCGGCAGGCTGCGGCCGCCCAGGTGCATCAGCTCCAGGGCCTCGTCGAAGCGCGCGGTGTCGGATCCGTCGGGGTCGCACACCGGCAGGACGCGGTCGATGTTGCCCAGCTCGTCGGAGCGGATCAGGGCCTCGCGGGCGCGCATCCAGTTCTCGTTGCCGCGCACGGTGTTGATCTCGCCGTTGTGCGCGACCATCCGGTACGGGTGGGCCAGCGGCCACGAGGGGAACGTGTTCGTCGAAAAGCGGGAATGCACGATGGCCAGCGCCGACGTCAGCTCCGGGCGGCGCAGGTCCGCGTAGAAGCCGGCCAGCTGCGGGGTGGTCAGCATGCCCTTGTAGACGATCGTGCGGCTCGACAGCGACGGGAAGTACACGGTGTCGCCGCCGGCGCCCTGGCCGGCGCCGCGGGAACCGAGCTCGCGCTCGCAGCGCTTGCGCACGAACCACACCTTGCGGTCCAGGTCGATGCCGGTCAGCGCGCGGCCGTCGCGGCCCTTCGCCGAGACGAACAGCTGGCGGAACACCGGCATCGCGTCGCGGGCCATGGAGCCCAGGGCCGAGTCGTCGACGGGCACGTCGCGCCAGGTGATCAGGTCGACGCCCTCTTCGGCGCAGATGTCCTCCACCGCGCGGATGGCGTCCAGGGTGGCCATGCGCGCCTGCGGCAGGAAGGCGATGCCGGTGGCGTACGCGCCGGGCTCCGGCAGCAGCACCCCGGCGTGGGACAGTTCGGCGCGGTAGAACGCGTCGGGGATCTGCATGAGAATGCCCGCGCCGTCGCCGGTGTTCTTCTCCGCGCCGGCGGCGCCGCGGTGGTCGATGTTGACCAGCGCCTGGATGGCCTTGTCCACGATGTCGCGGCTGGGGCGGCCGTGGATGTCGGCGACGAACGCGACGCCGCAGGCGTCATGTTCGCGGGAGGGGTCGTAAAGGCCCTGGCGCGCCGGGCCGCCGGCCAGTCGGTGGCCGTCGTTCGGGCTCGTGGCGATGGTCATTGCCGGTCCCTTTCGTTCGCTGTCGCCCTCGCGGGCGTCATGGGTGTTCGTGTCGCACGTGCCGGCCCGGGGTCCCGGGGCCCGCTCGTGCGTGGCTTCTGACTGCAGCTTCGGTGGTCGGGGCCGTAATGACATAACTTTGGCCGCGCCATTTCCGCAGGTCGCCATGCGACTGTGACATGGGGCACATTCGCGCCGGGGCCTGATTACCGCCGGGCAATCGCCGTTTAACTCCCCCGAAACAATCCGGGGGTGCCGCCGGACCCCGCTTCCCCCCTTCGAACACGCGGGCCAATTCGCCGGGGCCCGTCGCCGGCGCGGTCCGCCCGGTGTCCTATGGTCGCCGCATGTCGTCGCGCATCCGCCCTTTCACCCGCCCGCGCCGCCTGGCCGCCGCAGTGCTCGCGGCGGGCGCGGCCCTGTCGGGTTGCGCGGTCCTCGACGGCGATGGCTTGACGACGTCGCCGTCCGGCACATTCGGCGCCCCCGCAGATTCCGCCTCCGATTCTTCTGCCCCGTTCCCCGCCGAATCACTCACCGAATCTCCCGCCGATGACGCATCCCGGCCGTCACCCGCCCTTCCCGGGCCCCCCGCCGCACACGACGAAGGGGCCGCCGATGGGGGCGCCGGCCCGTCGCAAAGCATTCCGCCGCACGATGCGGAAGGACCGCTCGGCGACATCCGGGCGCAGCTGGCGGCCCTCGAGGTGAAGGGGCGCGCGCCGAAAACCGGGTACGACCGCGATCTTTTCGGGCAACGCTGGTCCGACGACGTGCCCGTGGCGCTCGGGCACAACGGCTGCGACACCCGCAACGACATCCTGCGGCGCGACCTGGTCGACGTGGCGATCAAGCCGAACACCAACGACTGCGTCGCACTGGCCGGCACGCTCCACGACCCGTTCACGGGTACGGTCATCCCCTTCCAGCGCGGATCGGCGACGTCGAGCGCGGTGCAGATCGACCACGTGGTGGCCATGTCGGACGCCTGGCAGAAGGGCGCGCAGGGTCTCGACGACGAGGCGCGGCGGGCCTTCGCCAACGACCCGCTCAACCTGCTCGCCGTCGACGGGCCATCCAACCAGCGCAAGGGCGACGGCGATGCCGCGACGTGGCTGCCGCCGAACTCCGCGTTCCGCTGCCAGTACGTCGCGCGGCAGATCACCGTGAAGCACCGCTACGGGCTGTGGGTGACGCCGGCCGAGCGCGAGGCGCTGGACCGCTGGTTGGGCACGTGCGGGCCGGTGGATGACGCGGCGCTGGCCGCGCTCGTCGAGGGTGCGGTGGCGGAGCGGCGGTAGTGCGGTCTCGGCGCTCGCGCCTGCACCTCCGCGCGCCCCACGCCTCCACCTTCGGCGCAATTTTCGGTCCCGCGCGACCCGGTCACCCCCGCACGGTGGTGATGTTCTTGAATTAGAGTCATCTGCATCACAGTCACCGGTAACGTGGGGTCATGGACTCCACTGACGACGCCATCCGATCCCCGCAGCACGGCGACGACGTCGCCATGAAGAACACCGAGCGGGCCGAAGACATCGACAAGGTCGCCGCCGCGGCCGCCCCCGACGGCACCGAGCCCGAGGGCTCGAACTCCGGCTCGGGCTCCGGCCGCGACAAGAAGGACAAGCCCGAAACCGTCGGCAAGGGCCCCGCGAAGCTGCCCACCACCGCCGACCCCGCTGTCGCTGTGGAGCTGCAGAAGCTCCTCGACGGCAAGTACGCCGAAGACCGCGAGCGCGTCCGCGCCATGCTCGACGACGAATTCTTCCGCCCCCAAGTCGGCCTGCCGCTCGACGAGGCCCGCGACGCGATCCTGTCCCGCCTGGAGCGGCTGCGCGACACAGGCATGCCCAAGGGCGTTTTCAGCGCGGCCCACGGCGGCACCGGCGAAATCGGCGCCACCCTGACCGGCATGGAAATGGTCGGCCACGCGGACCTCGGCGTGATGGTGAAGTCCGGCGTGCAGTGGGGGCTGTTCGGCGGTGCCGTCGAAGCGCTCGGCAGTGACCGCCACACGCACCTGGTGCCGCAGATCATCAACCTGGACCTGCTCGGCTGCTTCGCCATGACCGAGCGCGGCCACGGGTCCGACGTGCAGAACCTGGAGACCACCGCGACGTACGACCCGGAGACCGACGAGTTCATCGTCCACTCCCCCAGCCCCTCGGCGCAGAAGACGTACATCGGCAACGCCGCCCGCCACGGCCGCATGGCGGCGGTGTTCGCGCAGCTGCACACCCCGGGCAGCGCCACCGACGCCAACCACGACCCGGCCGAGTCCCACGGCGTGCACTGCGTCCTCGTGCCCATCCGCGACGAAGACGGCAACCCGATGCCGGGCGTGACCATCGGCGACCACGGGTACAAGGGCGGCCTGCCGGGCGTCGACAACGGCACGATCCTGTTCGACAACGTCCGCGTGCCCCGCGAGAACCTGCTCAACCGCTTCGGCGACGTCGACGAGCGCGGCAATTACTCTTCGCCGATCGAGTCGCGCAACCGCCGCTTCTTCACCATGTTGGGCACGCTGATCCGCGGCCGCGTTTCCGTCGGCGCCGCGGCCGGCGCGGCGACCCGGTCCTCGCTGACCATCGCCCTGCGCTACGCCACCCGCCGCCGCCAGTTCGAGGGCGTGCCCGGCAACGAGAAGCGCCTGATCGAGCACCGCTCCCACCGCCTGCGCCTGCTGCCGCGCCTGGCCCGCTCCTACGCGCTGGCGCTGCTGCAGAACCAGATCATCGAGCGCCTCGACGAGCAGGACAGCCTCATCGCCGCCGGCGAATGGAACGTCGCCGAGCCGACCGACGAGCAGCAGTGGAAGCAGCGCGAGATGGAGTCCCGCGCCGCCGCCGTCAAGGTCGCCGCCACCCGCCACGCCACCGACACCATCCAGGAGTGCCGCGAGGCCTGCGGCGGCGCCGGTTACATGTCGGAGAACCTGCTGACCATCCACAAGGACGACTCCGACGTGTTCACCACGTTCGAGGGCGACAACACCGTCCTGATCCAGATGGTGGGCAAGGAGCTGATCACCGCCTACGCCCGCGGCCTGTCCGACCTCGACCCGATGGGCATGCTGCGTTTCGGCGTGGAGAACGTCGGCGACATCCTCCGCCGCCGCACGCCGCTGGCCCGGTCGGTGCAGACGCTCATCGACAGCGTCACCGACCGCGAGGAGACCGACATCTTCGACGCCGGTTACCAGGTCCAGTTGTTCGAGGACCGCGAGTCGAACCTGCTCAAGTCGCTGGCCCGCCGCCTCAGCGGCGCCAAGAAGATGGACATCGAGGACGCCGTCGCCGCCGTCGATTCCGCGCAGGACCACCTCATCGCCTGCGGATGGGCCCGGGTCGACGCGATGCTGCTGGAGGCTCTGGTCGAGGCCGAGGCCTCGCTTGACGACGGGTCGGCCGTCAAGGACGTGTTCGTGCAGATCCGCACGCTGTTCGCGTTGTCCACCATCAACGCCCACTCGGGTTGGTACCAGGAGCAGAACGTGCTCAACGGCCTGCGCACCAAGGCGGTGCGCGCGGCCATCAACGATCTGGTCGATTCGCTGGGCCCGTGGGCCGACGTCCTCGTCGACGCATTCGCCATCCCGGAGGCCCTGGTGTCGGTGCCGATGCTCGACGACGCCGGCGTCGACCCCCGCTAGGCAATTGGGGGCGTCGCCCGGTCAATCCCCGGTCGCCCCCCGGCCATTCCCGGCCGGGCCCCGGAACTCCGGGGCGCCGCCATCGCCCCAGCGCTCCCCCGCGCAGCGCCGCTGCACGGGGGACGTCGCCGTCGCAAAGCAAAGGGCACGGCGACGGTTTGGGCGGCCGAATATTTTCGGGAACGGTCCCCTTGCGGACCCGGGTGGGCTACGCTGCAACTCACGTGACGATTGGGGCCAGAGTGACTCCAAGCGCACCCTAATCGCGCCTGTTCCGTGACCAGGGCGTAACATTCCAGCCCATAAATCAGATGAACCCCCTAGCAGATGTGCGACGCGCCACTTTTTGCGGAAGCCCCCGCCTCCGTATTAGTTTGACAGTCAAACGAGCCGGCGCTTCGCACATGCCCAGCCGATAACGCCGTTTCCCAGCGAAGCGATCAGCAAGCGACATTCCTTGGAGGAACCAAGCCCATGCCCGCCGAATTCAATACCGCGCCGAAGCTGCCCTTGCCTTTCAAGGTGAACACCATCCGCAAGTCGATGGCCCCGCTGATCAAGTCCGGCGCCCTGTACATGACGCCGAAGACCGCGCCGTTCTGCATCAACTGCGTCAAGCGCTGGGGATTCGCCGTCGGCGGCCTGATCACCATTTCCGCCCACCGCTACCCGGACCGCCTCGCGCTGGTCGACGACGACGGCGAGCTGACCTACTCCGAGCTGCGCGACAAGTCCTGGTCCCTGGCCCGCGCCCTGAAGGACCGCGGCATGGGCTCCGGCTCCCGCTTCGGCATCGTCGCCCGCAACGGCCGCGGCATCATCATCCCCATGGCCGTCAAGGGCCTGCTCGGCGCCGAGATCATGATCATGAACATCGGCTCCTCCGCCCACCAGATCTCCGGCCTGCTCGACGAGACCGAGATCGAGTACCTCTTCATCGACGAGGAGTTCCTCGACCGCGTGCCCGAGGACATCGGCGACACCACCGTCGTGGTCACCCACGTCTTCGACAAGAACAACCGGCCCGAGGTCCCCGAGGGCTACCTGTTCATGGACGACCTCATCGAGGCCGACGGCACCTCCGAGCTGGAGCAGAAGCCGGAGCAGGGCCGCATCATCATCATGTCCTCCGGCACCACCGGCATCCCGAAGGGCGTGCTTCGCAACGAGCCGAAGACCCCGGCGACGCTCGGCGCCGTCACCGACCGCATCCCGTGGCGCCGCAACATGGTCATCCACCAGTCCGCGTCGATGTTCCACGCCTGGGGCTGGGCCAACGTCATCGTCGCCATAGTCACCGGCGCGACGCTGGTCACCCAGCGCCAGTTCGAGCCGAAGGGCGCGCTGGAGCAGATCGACAAGTACGGCGTCAACGGCATGGTCTCCGCCGCGATCTTCCTGCGCATCCTCAACGACTACCTCGACGAGAACCCGCGCCCGAACCCCGGCCCGTTCGAGTTCATGGTCTCCTCCGGCAACGCCATCCCGGCGTGGCTGGTGACGGCCCTGACCAAGCGTTTCGGCCCCGTGGTCTGCAACTTCTACGGTTCCACCGAGGCCGGCCTGACGTCCATCGCCTCCGGCCCGGAGCTCGCCGAGCGCCCCGACACCGCCGGCCGCCCGGCCATCGGCGCCAGCGTGCGAATCCTCGACGAGAACGACAACGACGTGCCCGTCGGCGAGATCGGCCGCATCCACACCGCCCAGGAGCTGGCCTTCACCGGCTACATGGCGCAGCAGCGCGACAAGTTCCGCACCGTCGACGGCCTGCTGGAGATCGGCGACCTCGGCCGCTTCGACGAGGATGGTTTCCTCTACGTCCTCGGCCGTTCCGACGACATGGTGATCAAGGGCGGCGAGAACACCTTCCCGCGCGAGGTCGACGAGGTGCTGGGCGCCCTCGAGGGCGTCGAGGACCTGCACACCGTCGGCGTGAACAACTCCAAGACGCTGCTGGCGGAGCTGCACACGTTCGTCATCCGCAAGAAGAACGCCGAGGGCGAGGCCCTGGATCCCGACGAGATGCGCCAGGTCGTCCGCGACAACCTCGCCGAGCACTCGGTGCCGGAGCACATCCACTTCGTCGATGACCTGCCCCGCAACGCCACCGGCAAGGTCGTTCCGCGCCTGCTGCCGGTGCCCGACCAGGACTAAGTTCGGGTCAACCCCCGACCAGTCGCGTCGCGGCGGGTCCCCGGCCGGTCCCTTCGCGGACGGTCTGGCGCGGCTCCCGGAGTCGCGGGGATCCGGGTTCCCGGCCCCCCTCAGTTCGGCGTTCCGGCCCCCCTCAGTTCGGCGTTCCGGCCCCGCTCGGTTCGGCGTTCCGGCCCCGCTCGGTACAGCCCCCAGCTTTGCGACGGCCCCACGGACACCTCGTCCGCGGGGCCGTCGCCCATTTTCGGGCCCCCGGTCCAGTGGGCCCCGCCGGCCTCCGCCGCTTTCCCCTCCCCGCCCGCGCCTTCAACGCAGATACCCGCCGAATGGACAGGTACATGCGGCACACCACGTGTACCTGTCAATTCGACGTGTTTTTATCGGCGGCGGTGCGCCCGTTTCCGCGCGATGGCCCCCGCCACTGCACAGAAAGATGTCGGACGGCCAGAAAGACGTGGCACCCCACGTCTTTCTGGCCGTCCGACATCTTTCTTCGGGCCCGACCACTCGGCGAGCCCCTGGCCAGCCGGTGCGGTCGCGACGACCTCCACCGGCCCCTACTTCCGCGGGCGGACGGTGACTTCCTCGACGATGCAGTCGTCGGTCGCCTCGACGCACAGACGCACGGCGGCGGCGATGGAGTCGACGTGGACGTACTTCGAGCCGTCGTAGCCGTCCTCGCCCATGATCTGCACCTGCATGTCGGTGTCGACGCGCCCCGGGTGGACCGAGGAGACCCGGACGACGCCGCGCTCTTCCTCGCGCAGGGCGTCGGTGACGGCGCGCAGCGCGAACTTCGACGCCGAGTACAGGCCCAGGCCCGGACCCGAGTGGTAGCCGGAGCCGGAGTTGATGGCCACGACGGTGCCGCCGGCCTCTCGCAACGCCGGCAGCAGGCGACGGGTGAGGTCGACGACGGAGATGACGTTGACGTCGAGCAGCCGCGCCCATTCGTCGCGGTCGGCGTCGGCGATGTCGGACTTCGCCCAGATCCCCGCCGAATGGACGAGTACGTCGAGGCGCGGATGCCCCGCGCCATCAACGGCACCATCGGGGGCTCCACCGGTAGCGCCTTCGACGACACCATCGGGGGCTCCTCCGGTGGTGCCCTCATCGGCCCCGCCAAGTCCGGCGCGCGCGACGGCGGCGGCGAGCTGGTCGGGATCGGTGACGTCGGCGACGAACGGCTCGGCCGACGGCAGCGCGGCGACGACGGCCTCCGCACCCTCCTCGTTCGTGGCCCCCACCAACACGTGGTGGTCGCGGCCCAGAACCTCCGCCACCGCGCGGCCGATTCCGCGCGACGCCCCGGTGACCAGGGCGATGGGCCGACCGCCCGCGCGCTGTGTCAAGGAATCCGCGCCCACGCCTACTTCACCGGCTTCGGCGCGGCGCTGCCGGCCTGATCGATGGGCGTGATCTGCAGGAAGTCGATGTTGACGTGTGCCGGCCGGGTCGCCACGAAGGTGATCACGTCGGCGACGTCCTCGGCGGTCAGCGACTTGACCCCGTCGTAGACGGCGTTGGCCTTGTCGGCGTCGCCGTCGAAACGCACGAGCGAGAAGTCGGTGTGCACGCGGCCCGGGTCGATTTCGGTGACGCGCACGCCGTCGACGGCGATCTCCTGGCGCAGCACCTCGGTCAGGGCGCGCTCGCCGTGCTTGGCGGCGTTGTAGCCGGCGCCGCCGGGGTAGTTCTGGCGGGCGGCGATGGAGCCGATGGTGATCACGGCGCCCTTCGCCACCTTCAGCGCGGGCAGCAGGGCGCGGGTGACGCGCAGGGTGCCCAGGACGTTGACCTCGTACATCCAGCGCCACTTGTCCTCGACGGCGCCTTCGACGGATTCCATGCCCAGAGCGCCGCCGGCGTTGTTGACCAGCACGTCGCACTGCGGCACGGCGGCGGCCAGCGCGTCGACGCTGGCCTGGTCGGTGACGTCGAGTTCGACGACGCGCGCGGATCCGCCGGCGTCGCCGATGCGGTGGGCGACGTCGGTGAGCTTGTCCACGCGCCGCGCGCCGAGCACGACCTCGTATCCGGCGGCGCCGAGCGCGACGGCGGTGGCCGCGCCGATTCCGGACGATGCCCCGGTGACAACTGCGACGGGTTGTGCCATTGCTCTTCTCCTTGTGCTGCTTCGTGCTGCTTTACGACGGCTGATCGCGCCCCGAAAGGCGGTTACGTCTTTCCTACCAGCGGGTGACCGGCGTGCGCCGGGCGAACGCCACCCCTGTGGCGCGGGGGACGTGCGATCGCCGGAGATGGTGGCGCCCCGGGCCTCTACAGCGAGGCGACGCCCTCGGCGATGATGACGGTGGCCAGCACCAGGAACACCGCCCCGGAGACGACGTCGATCCACGGCCCGGCGCGGTGGAGCGTATCGGCGAAACGCGGCAGCCCCAGGCCCCACGCCACGCCGCCGAACCAGGCCAGCGACACCGCGGCGAGGACGACGACCATGAAGATCTGGTCGGCCAACCCCATCCCCGGGGTGACGAAGCGGGAGAACACCGCGCCGAAGAAGATCACGGCCTTGGGGTTCGACAGGTTGGTGAACAGGCCCTGCAAAAACGCGCCGTGCAGGCCGGGGCGCCGTCGATCCGGGCCCGCCGACTCCGGGCGGGGGCCGCACGGGGGCGGATCGGCGGAGAGGTGGGCGTCGTTAGGCGGAAGCGGCGACCCGCCGCCGGAGCGCAACTGGCGCGCGCCCGCCCGCACGGCGGACACGCCCATCCAGATCAGGTACGCGCCGCCGGCGATCTGCAGCGCGGACAGAAGCCACGGCGCGGCGGCGAGCAGGGCGCCCAGGCCCGCCAGCGTCAGCACCAGCCACACGACGATGCCGGCGACGATGCCCGCGGCCGCCGCCAGCCCCCGCGCCCGCGAGCGCGTGGCGATGCGCACCAAACACAGCAGATCCGGGCCCGGCGAGCAGATCGCCGCGAACCAGACGCCGAGCAGCACGAGGTAGGAGGCGAAGGTCATGGCAGCAGGGTACCGGCGCCGAGTTGCGCCACGATCGCGCTCTTGGCCATCGCCCACTGCACGCCGCGGGAACTCCCGGCTACTCTCCCCCGCTACGCCACCAGGTGGAGGATGGCCTCTTTCGCCGCGCGCCATTGCGGGCCGGCCAGGTCGTCCCAGGACGAGTGGGCGGCGTCGTCGAAAAGCCGCATGGCGACGGGCCGACGTGCCCTCCGCGATGCCGCCTCGTAGGAGATGGCCTGCTGCACGTCGACCACCGAGTCATTGCGGCCGTGGAGGATGACCATCCGTACGTTGCGCGCCATGTACGCGATCGGCGAGGTGTTGCGGTAGCGGTCCGGGTGCTCCTCGGGCGTGCCGCCGAGCAGCGGGCGAATGTACGGGTCTCCCCAGCGGATCGCGCGGGCCAGGTCGTAGACGCCGCACATGGCCACGCAGTTGCGGATGGGGAACACCGGGCGGGCTCCCGGTGCGCCGTCGGGAAGCGCCTCGCGGTTGGCCGCCCATGCGGCGAGACTGCCGCCCGCGCTGACCCCGGTCACGGCCACGCGGCCCAGGTCCAGCGGCACGGGCGACGCGTCGGCGAGGAACGGGATGACGTCGATGGCGGCGGCGACGTCCTCGTAGGTCCGCGGCCACCCACCGGCGCCGCCCGTACCGCGGTATTCGATGTTCCACACCGCCACGCCCGCATCGGCCAGGTCCTCGGCCTGATGCGCGGCGCCGGCGGCCGTCGACGAGTCCATCCAGCCGCCGCCGTGGATCACCACGACCAGCGGCACCGCGCGCGCGGCGTTCGGGGCGGGAGTCTGCGCGGGTGCGGCGGGCGCCGTCGGCGCGGGCACCCCCTCGACCATCGCCGGGGGCAGGTGCAAGTCGCCGAACTGGCGCGGATCGGCACCGTAGGTCATGCGCATGGTCATCGGCGAACCGGAACCGACGATCGTCGGCCGCACCCGTGGGCCGGGCGGGGCTGGAGCCGGGGCGGCGGCCGACGGGGACCCGCCGGCCGCGCGGGAGGCCGGGCCATCAGAGCTTGCGTCCGAGTCGGCGACGTCGATGACACGGCCCGTGACGACCCCGGCCGTGGCGCCCACGGCGGCCAAGCCGAGCAGCTTCAACATGCTGCGCCGGCCCCAGATCGTCCTCTTCTGCCTCACGTGGCCCTTCCTCTTCCTCCGACGAGGCTACCGGTGCTTCCCGATGCGCCTCGCCACCGCGCCAGCGCCGTGCCTCACCGCCTTGCTTCACCGCCGCGTCGTCGCCGACCAACCGGACCATCGTCGCGCGCATCACCATCGCGCGTTCCGCGAGGTCGCGCCGCGGCCCGTCCAGGTCACCGCGCCGGCGACCATGATGAAGAAGAACGCCCCCGGCGGAGGCAAACGCAAGGCGTTGGTCAGGTAGGCCAGCAGCGTCGCAAATCAGGACGCGAAGGCCACTGTGCCCAGCAACGGCCACCGCGACTCCGTGGCGTCGATCTCCGCGTACACCCAGTGGCCCGCCGCCGACCCGAGGAAAGCGCCGCCGACCAGGACCACACCGGCCGCCGCGATGACCCTCGCCGCGCCCGGCCAGCGGCCGCCGGGGAACTTCGACCCGATCAGCAACCGCAGGGGATCGTGGCGGGACGGTGGGGCGTGATCTGTCATGGCTCGATGATATGCCCGCGACATTCCGTGATACGCGCCACATCTGCACCGTGAAATGGGATACTTGGATACATGTCCACCACCGTGACCACCTCCACGCCCCCCTCCGCGTACCCGACCCTGCTGTCGCCCATCCAGGCCGGGCCCCTGACGCTGCGCAACCGCGTGATGATGGGCTCGATGCACACCGGCTTCGAGGAACGCACCCGCGATCTGCCGAAGCTGGCGGCCTACCTGGCCCGCCGCGCCGAGGGCGGCGCCGCACTGCTGGTCACGGGCGGCTACGCCCCCAACGTCGAGGGCTGGCTGCTGCCCGGCGGCTCGATGATGGCGTCCAAGCGCATGGCCGACAACCACCGCCGGGTCACCGACGCGGTGCATTCCCACGGCGCGCACGTCGTGCTGCAGCTGCTGCACTCGGGCCGCTACGGCTACCACCCGTTCATCCGCTCGGCGGAGACGACGCAGTCGCCGATCACCCCGTTCAAGGCCCGGCGCATGTCCGGCTTCGACGTCGAGCGCACGATCCGCGCCTACGTCCGCTCGGCGAAGCTGGCCAAGCGCGCCGGCTACGACGGCATCGAGATCATGGGCTCCGAGGGCTACCTGCTCAACCAGTTCCTGGCCCGCGCGACCAACCGCCGCACCGACGAGTGGGGCGGTTCGGCCCGGCGCCGCATGTCGCTGCCGATCGAGATCGTCCGCCGCATCCGCGCCGAGGTCGGCGACGACTTCATGCTGCAGTACCGCATCTCGCTGCAGGACCTCGTCGCCGACGGGCAGACGTGGGACGAGACCGAGGAGCTCGCCGGCCGCCTCGTCGACGCCGGCGTCGACCTGCTCAACACGGGCATCGGCTGGCACGAGGCCCGGGTGCCCACCATCGTCACCTCGGTGCCGCGCGCGGCGTTCGCCGAACTCTCCGGCCGCCTGAAGGCCGCCGTCGACGTGCCGGTGTGCGCGTCGAACCGCATCAACGATCCCGGCGTCGCGGAGGACATCCTCGCCTCCGGGCAGGCGGACATGGTGTCGCTGGCCCGCCAGATGCTCGCCGACCCCGATTTCGTGCTCAAGGCCCGCGACGGCCGCGCCGACGAGATTAACACCTGCATCGCCTGCAACCAGGCCTGCCTGGACCACACCTTCGCCAACAAGAAGGTGTCCTGCCTGGTCAACCCGGTCGCCGGCCGCGAGCTGGAGCTGACCCCGCGCCCGGCGGCGACGCCGCAGCGCGTCGCGGTGATCGGCGCGGGCGTGGCGGGTCTGGCCTTCGCCGAGGCCGCCGCCGTCCGCGGCCACCACGTCGAGGTTTTCGAGGCCTCCGACGCCATCGGCGGCCAGTTCCGCCTCGCCGCCGCGATCCCCGGCAAGGAGGAGTACGGCCAGACGCTGCGCTACTTCTCCCGCCGGCTGGAGGTCCTCGGCGTGCCGGTGCACCTCGGCCGCAGGGCCACGGCCGATCAGCTTTACGACGCCTCGGCCGCCACCTCCCCCGACCGGTCTTCGGCGGACGGCGCCATCGCGGACCGCGCGGACGACGGCGTGACCGACACCGGCCCGCGCGTGGGGGCCACGGCCGTCGACGACGTCGCCGAACCGTTCGACCACATCGTCTACTCCGCCGGCGTGGTGCCGCGCATCCCGGAGATCCCCGGCATCGACCACGATTCGGTGATCCCCTACGACGATCTGCTCTCCGGCCGCCGCACCGCCGGCGCGCGCGTGGCGGTCATCGGCGCCGGCGGCATCGGCGTCGACGTCGCCGAGTACCTGACCCGCGAGCCGAACCAGTCGCTCGCGGAGTGGCGGAAGTCCTGGGGCGTCGTCGATCCGGCGGACGCACCCGGCGGCCTGGGTGCGCCGCAGGACGAGAAGCCGCTGCGCGAGGTGCATCTGCTGCAGCGCAAGGAGTCGTCGATCGGCAAGGGCCTGGGCAAGACCACCGGCTGGGTGCACCGCGCGGAGCTGAAGAAGGCCGGCGTGCACAAGTACGTCGGCGTCTCCTACGACCGCATCGACGACGAGGGCCTGCACATCACCGTCGACGGCGAGTCCAAGGTCATCGGCGTCGACAACATCATCGTGTGCACCGGCCAGGAGTCGGACCGGTCGGCGTTGGGCGCGGGCATCGAGGACCCCCGCATCCACGTCATCGGCGGCGCGGACGTCGCCGCGGAGCTCGACGCCAAGCGCGCCATCCGCCAGGCCGTCGAGCTCGCCGCGGAACTGTCGAAGTAGCGGCCGGTCACGGGGCCGCCGCCCCGTGCTTGACGACGGTTCGCGGGGCACGCGGGCCGTCGTAAAGCACTGTTTTAGAGCGGGTATTCGTCGACGTAGACGCGGCGCTCCAGCGGCAAACGGCCCGGATCCTTCGGGGCGCCGGCCGGGCGGCCCACCGCCAGCAACAGCGCGACGGAGACGTCGCGGGCGGAGTCGTCCGCGCCGATGGCGGCCTTGAGGGCTTCCTCGTCGAAGCCGGTCATCGGCGACGTCGCCCACCCGCGGGCCTCGGCGGCGAGCATGGCGAAGGACGCGGCGATGGTCGCGTCGCGCAGCGCGTACTCGCGGGAACGGCCCAGGTCGCGGCGCTGCTTCTGGAAACCGGCGATGCGGTCGCGCTTCTCCGCGGCGAAGGAGTCGTCCCAGCGGCCCGAGGCGAGGTACTGCGACGCGACCTCGTCGAACGTGTCCTCCCAGCCGTCGGGCTCGGCGACGAAGGCGAGCAGCAGCGGGGCCTCGAGGACCTGGCGCTGCTTGCGGGCGGCCGCGTGCACCGCGGCGCGGACGTCCGGGTCCTGGATGCGCACCACCGCGCGGGCCTGCATGTTGAACGCCGACGGCGAGGTCATGACCAGCTCCAGGAACTCCCGCACCTCGTCCTCCGGGAGGGCGTCGGGGAGGAAGTCGCGGTGGCTGCGGCGGTTGCGCAGCATGGCCGCGAACCGGTCGCGGAAGGCGGCGTCGGTGGTGGGGCTTTCGGAATGATTGGCGCGTTCGTTCATGCCCCCACATTAGCTGACACATCAACACCAACGCCGCCCACGAGATCGGGATTCCGGGCCCCGATCACGAACTCGTCGAAGGCAGGGCCCGTCAACGACGCGGCTCGACGACACCCTCCAGCTCGAGCAGCGCGCGCTTCATCGACTCCCCGCCGCCGTATTTCCCGATGCCTCCCGACGCGGGCACGACGCGGTGGCACGGGATGAACATGGCCAGCGGGTTCGTGGAACACGCCGTCCCCGCCGCCCGCGCCGCCTTCGGGAAGCCGGCCAGCTCGGCGAGACCGCCGTAGGTGACGGTCTCGCCGTAGGGGACGCCGGACAGAGCCGCGAGGGCGCGGCCGCGGAAACCGTCGCCGAGGTCGACGTCGATGGGCACGTCGAACTCCCGGCGGCGACCCGCGAAGTACTCCCCCAGCTGGCGCTGCGCATCATCGAGGATCGCCCGCGCCGCGGGATCGTCCTCGGGGCCGTGGGGCGCGACGCGGCCGTGCAGCGACACCTCCACCAGACCGCGCGACGACGCCGCGAGCCCCAGCGGGCCGAGCGGTGAATCGAACAATGCGGTGGCCATGCGTTCAGGGTAGCCGCACCACCCCGCCTGCCGCCTACGCGGCGACGGCCAGCCAGATGGCGATGTGATGCAGCGTGGCGGCGATGATCGTCGCCGCGTGGAAGACCTCGTGGAAACCGAAGACCCGCTTCGACGGGTTCGGCCACTTCAGCGCGTAAACCAGCGCGCCGAGGGTGTAGATGAAGCCGCCGACGCCCAGCAGAATGGTCACGGCAGGGCCGAGGCCGGTCCACAGGTTCGGGATCTCCCAGATGACCAGCCAGCCCAGCAACAGGTAGACGGAAACGCCCAACCACCTCGGGTGATTGACCCACACCACGTTGAGCAGCACCGCGAACAGCGCACCCGCCCAGCACAATGCGAGGAGCAACCCGGCGCGTTCGGGCGGCAGCGCCATCACCGAGACCGGGCCGTAGGTGCCGGCGATGAACACGGCGATCATGGCGTGGTCGGCGCGGCGCCACATCAGCACCGCGGACTCGCTGCGCCACGGGCCCAGGTGGTACAGCGCGGACACGCCCATCGAACCGATAAGGCACAGGACGTACAGCGCGGACATCCACGTGATCAGGCTGGCGCCGTGGTCGGCCGCCGCGACCACGATCAGCGCGATGCCCGAGCCGAGGAATCCCCACGTCGATCGTTCGTGGAGGACGCCGCGCAGCATGGGCCGGGGGCCCCGGTCGAAGCGCGGGCGTCGGCGGGGTCGCGGGATCTTGCCGGACGTCAACGCGCCCGGGCGGGCCCTGCGCTCCTCATTCGTGAGCGGCGCCGCCGTGGCCCCAGCGGTGATGTCGACGTCGGACGGCGCACCGGCGTCATCGGTGCCGGCAGTGCCATCGGCTGCGGTGCCAGCGGAAACCGCACCGGAAGGCACGTGCTGCCGCAGGTCGATGCGTGATCGGTCGTCGGGCATGGCTGTGGCGTCCGAGTCGTCGGAGGCGTCAGATCGCATGACCAACAGCTTACGCCCGCGTAGGCGGCCGGGCGCCGGAAACCCGGCACGTACCATCGGCGCATGACCATTTCCCCCGGCCCCCTGCCCGGTCCCGACGGCCGGCTGCGCACGCCCTGGGCGCTGGGCAACGACCGCCTGTTGGCCTATTACGACTCCGAGTGGGGCATGCCGGTCCTCGACGAGGCCGGACTGTTCGAGCGACTGAGCCTCGAGGCGTTCCAATCCGGCCTGTCGTGGGACGTGATCCTGGCCAAACGCCCGGCGTTCCGCGAAGTCTTCCACCATTTCGACCCCGACCGCGTCGCCGCGATGGGCGACGCCGACGTCGAGCGCACCCTCGCCGATGCCCGGATCGTGCGCAACCGCGCCAAGATCACGGCGGCGATCGGGAATGCGCGGGCCGTCGTCACGCTCCGCGAGGCCGGGGACCCGCCGACCCTGCCGGACTCCCTGCCGCGCCATGCGCGGGATGCTTTGCGACGGGCCGACCTCCCCCTGCCCGCCGTCGGCCTACCTGCGCTGATCTGGTCGCACCTGCCGGAGGCGACGCCGCGGCCGGCCACCGTCGCGGAGGTCCCCACCACCTCGTCCGAGGCGACGGCGCTGGCGAAGACGCTGAAGAAGCGCGGATTCCGGTTCGTCGGGCCGACCACGGCGCACGCGCTGATGGAGGCGGTCGGCATGGTCGACGGGCACCTCGCCGGGTCGTGGCGGCGCGGGTGCAGCGGGCTGTGGGACGAGTAGGACCCGGCCCGCCCGGCCCAACGGGACACCCACCCCATCCGCACGCCCGCCCCATCTGCACGCCGCCCCGCCCCAACGGCAAACCCACCCCGAATGGCTTAACCCACCCGCTGCAACGGGTGGGTTAGCTCATTCGGGGTGGGTTAAGGCGCCCGACGCGGGGCGTCGTCAAGCAAAAGCTAGACCTTCGACTCGAACCAGGCGATGAGCTCGTCCCACTCCTTCTCGTGACCCTTGCGGAAGTAGCCGCCGTAGCCGACGCCCTGGCCGCGCGCGGGGCGCGCCTGGCGCTTCTCCACGCCGGCGGAACCGGTGAGACGGTCGGTGATCAGGTCCGCCGAGGACTCCTCGGTCCAGTAGTCGTCCGGGATGCGGATCGACAGGAACGGCTGCGTCGCGCGCGCGAAACGGGCGTCGAAGTCGAACTCGCCGTCGGAGAAGAAGTAATCCTTCTTGCGGGCCCACGCGGCCCACTGGCGCATGACGCCCAGCGGCGGCTCGGACGTCAGCTTCCAGCCCGACGCGGGGATGTGGCCGGTCAGCGTCGCGGAGATCGGGCCGATGATGTTGAACAGGGTGAACGCGCGGATCTTGCCCACCAGCGACGGCACCTTGGAAATGCGCATGCCGCGGCAGTTGATCAGCGCGGCGGCGTCGAACGTGCCCTCCGGGCCGGCGTACGCGATGCCGTGGCCGCCGACGGCGTGGCCGACGGCGAAGTGCGGCACGCCGTCGAATTCCTCGTGCGCCCAGTCGATGACGCCGCGGACGTCCTGCGTGATCCAGTCGGACATGCGGATGTCGGCGTTTTCGGGGTCGGACTTCATGCCGGAGCGGCCGGTGCCGCGGTAGGCGTAGGTCACCACGGCGAGGCCCTGGTTGGCCACGTATTCGGCGAAGCGGTGGTAGAAGCCCTCCGGCACGCCGGTGCCGCCGTGGACGGTGATGACCCCGCGGATCTCGCCCGGATTTTCCTGGGGGCGGAAGACCGTTCCGCGCAGGAGCAGGCCGTCGGCGGCGGGAATGATCACGTCCCGGCGGGGCCGGGGCGCGGACTCCTGGGGGCTGGTCTCGGGGTACATGTCGTCCTTCCCCGCCCCGTTCGCGGGGCGCGTGACTGGTCTTTCGTGGCCGTGTCTGTCGGCCCCGAGTCTATGGTCGCGTGAGGGTGGTCACAGGGGTTTCGGGGAATTTCGGGGTTGGCGGGGCTGCTTTACGACGGCCCCACCTCCGTATCGCCCACCGCGCTCCCCGGAGCACCGTGCCCGTGCCGGCTGTTTTCCGCATGTGTCGGGTCGGGGCCCGCTCGTCGATCCTCCGCTCGAGGCACTTCCCGTTCGTGGACGCCCACTTCAGCTCCGCTCGAGCCCCGCCCGAGCCGCGCCCGAGCCGCGCATTTCAATTTCGTCCCTATTTGGCCGGAAAAGTCGGCGAAATAGGGGCGAAGTTGAAGAATTTCGGCACTATTCCTTCAACTTCGCACCTATTTCGCCGCGATCGAGCGCGAAAGTGGGACGATATTGAATTGATGGGGACGAACCCATCAACTTCTTCAGCCGCCACGGCGATGACCTGCGGAAATGGAAAACGCGCCAGACGGCCTTGAGAACGTCTGGCGCGTATGGGAGCAGACGAACCCGGCCCCAACCCCGCTACGAGGAACCTGCGCGATCTACAAGTCGACGTCGCCGTAGGCGCGCTCGTCTTCGATGGGCTCCAAATGCGAGGCGATGTGCACGCCGGGAAAGCGGTCGCGCAGGTCATCTTCCATGGCGTGGAGAATGTCGTGACCATGTTCGATGGACCATTTTCCGGGGACGAGGAGGTGGAACTCGATGAACTCCTGTCGGCCGGAGACGCGGGTGCGCACCTCGTGGACGTCGATGTTGCGGGCGGGATCGCAGTGGGAGCCGAGGATGCGGTCGACGTCGGCGCGGTCGGGGCCGTCCATGGCCTTGTCCATCAGGCCGCCGCCGGCCTCCATGAGCAGCTTGTAGCCGGTGAACAGAATGTTCAGGGCGACGACCAGCGCGATCACCGGGTCCAGCCACCACCACTGCGTGATCCACACCAGGAACACGGCGACGACGACGCCGACGGACGTCCACACGTCGGTCATCAAGTGCTTGCCGTCGGCGGTCAGCGTGATGGACCGGTGCTTCTTGCCCGCCTTGAGCAGGACCAGCGCGACGACGAGGTTGACCACCGACGCCGCGACCGACAGCACCAGGCCCAGGCCGATCTGGTCGATGGGCTGCGGGTTCATCAACCGCCCGATGGATGCGGCGATGATGAAACCGGAGGCGACGAGGATCATCGCCCCCTCGAGCCCCGCGGAAAAGTACTCGGCCTTGGAATGGCCGAACTCGTGGTCGCGGTCCGCGGGCTTGGCGATGACCTTAAGCACCACCACGGCGACCACCGCCGCAACGAGGTTCACCAGCGATTCGGCGGCGTCGGAAAGCAAACCGACGGACCCGGTGACCAGGTAGCCGGAGAACTTCATGACGATCGTCACGATCGCCGCCGCCACCGACAACCAGGCGAAACGACTCAAATCACGCATGGACGGCACTTTACTCCGGCGCATTGGCACCGGCCCATCGGCGCAAGCCGGGCGGCGGGGTGCCGGCTCAGTCGAACTTGTGGAACGCCAGCGCGTTGTCGCGCATGACGCGGGGCATCTCCCATTCGCCGAGGACGTCGAGGATGACGTCGACGTCGCTGCGGTCGAAGCGCCGCGCCGCATGGGTGCCCGGCAGGTCGGTGCCGAACATCAGCGCCCGCGGGTTCGCGGCGTGGATGCGCTCGAGGGCGTCGGCGACGGGGAAATCGAGGCGGCCGAAGCCCGTGGCCTTCACGCGCACGCCCTCCGCGGCCAGTTCCGCCACCCGGTCGATGCCCTGCTCCGACATGCCCAGGTGGTCGATGGCCACCGCCGGCAGTTCGGGCAGCAGTTCGGCGACCTCGGGACGGGAGGAGACGTCGAAGTACACCTCGGTGGTCCACCCGGCGAGGTCGTGGACCTTGCGGGCGAGGTTCTCCAGGTCACCGACGGCGATCTCCTGACCCTTGAACAGGTTGAAGCGGATGCCGCGGATGCCCTTGGCGTCGAGCTCCAGCACGCGGTCCGCGCCGAGATCCGTCGTGCCGGTGATGACGCCGACGAAGTTGCGCCCCTCCTCGCGGGCGAAACCGCGCGAGCGGGCCTCCAGCTCGAGTTCCTCCAGCGCCTCGACCAGCGTTTCCTCGCGGGTTTGCGACGATCCGCCGACGACGACGCCTCCGACCACGCGCGACCAACGGTCGACGTCGGCCATGCGGTCGGTCAGCTGCAGGTACCGGTCCACGGTGAACGGGGGCGGCGCGAATGCCTTGTCCGGCTGCAGGTCGCGCGCCCCGATGATGTGGAAGTGACAGTCGATGATGTCCATCGCCCTCCGATACTACGTTTGCCGGTGAACGACATGCCCGGCTGCGACCCCGATGCGGGGGGCCGGTGGGTCACCCGATGCGGGGGCCGGTGGGCCACCGGGCGCGGGCCGGCGCGTGGGACCGGGCGCGGGCCGGGCTGGCATGCTGGACGCCATGACCGGCCAGCCTTCGACGGGATCCCCCGTGTTCGACGTCCCCGCCATCGGCGCGGGTCTGCCGTTCACCGCGTCCGCCGACGAACTCGCCCGGGCGCTCGAGGGCCTGGTCGCGGTGGTGCAGGCGCCGCCGGGCACGGGCAAGACGACGGTGGTGCCGCCGGTGGTGGCCAACGTCGTCGCCGAGCGCGCGCGGGCGGAGGGGACGCGGCCGGGGCGGGTGATCGTCACGGCGCCGCGGCGGGTCGCGGTGCGTGCGGCGGCGCGTCGGCTGGCGGAGTTGGCCGGCGTCGAGCTCGGCGGCGCGGTCGGGTACACGGTTCGCGGCGACCGCAGGGTTTCACGGGAAACATCGGTGGAATTCGCCACTCCCGGCGTGATCACGCGTCGTTTGCTTCGCGACGGCGACCTGCCCGGCGTTTCGGCCGTCATCCTCGACGAGGTGCACGAGCGCAATCTCGATTCCGACATCCTGCTCGGCATGCTGCGCGACCTGCGGGAGCTTCGCGACGACATGACGCTCGTGGCAATGTCCGCGACCGTGGATGCGCCGCGCTTCGCCGGGCTGCTGGCGTCGCCCGGCGCGCCGGCGCCCATCGTCGCGGCGGATTCGGTGCTGCACCCGCTGGAGGTGCGATGGGCGCCGCCGACGGTGGCCCGGCTGGACCATCGCGGCGTGACCTGGCCGTTCCTGGACCACGTGGCCCGGCAAGCGGCCGATGCCCTCCGTGATGCGCCGGGCGACGGCGACGTGCTGGTCTTCGTCCCCGGCGTGCGCGAAGTCGAGCACGTCATCGGCGCGCTGGAACGGATGGACCTCGCGTCCTCGACCGGTTCGGGGGCGCGCGGCGTCGAGATCCTCGCCCTCCACGGCCAGTTGCGCGGCGATGAGCAGGACCGCGTCATCCGCGGCGGCTCGCCGGAGGGGCCGCGGCGCATCATCGTCTCCACCGCCATCGCGGAGTCGTCGTTGACCGTGCCGGGCGTGCGCGCCGTCGTCGACGCCTGCCTGTCGCGGGGTCCGCGGCTGGATGTGGCCCGCGGGATGTCGGGTCTGGTCACGACGTCGTGCGCGCGGTCATCGGCCGAACAGCGCGCGGGCCGCGCCGCCCGCCTCGGCCCCGGCCTGGCCGTGCGCTGCATCGGCGAATCGGAGTGGGCGGGCCTCGACGCCTGGCCCGCCCCGGAGATCGCCGTCGCCGATCTGACCCGCGCCATGCTCGACGTCGCGGCATGGGGCACGCCCGGTGCCGTCGGCCTGCCACTTCCCGACGCTCCCCCGCCCCGCCACGTCGCCGACGCCCACGCGACGCTGGCCGCGCTCGGGGCGATCGAGGTGGAGCCCGCCGCCCGCATCACCGACCTGGGCAAGGTCCTTGCCGAGCTGCCCGTCGATCCGCGCCTGGGCCGCGCCCTGCTGGCGGGAACGGCGGTGCTCGGTGCCGCCCGCGCCGCCGAGGCGGTGTCGCTTCTCGACGATTCCCCCCGCGGCGACCTCACCCGCTCCTCCGGCCATGGCCGCGATGGCGGCCGCGGGAATGACGGCGGCGGCCGCGACAGCCGCGGCGGCCACCCCGCCAACCGTTCCGGGGCCGACGCCTCCCGCCTGAAGCGCCTGGCCGACGAGCATGCCCCGGCCGTCGCCGACATCTCCCGGACCATGGCCCCGCTGCCCGATTCCGTGCCCGCGCGCACGAAGGCCGACGCGATTGCGCTGGTGGCGGCGCTGGCGTGGCCGGATCGGATCGCCCGGCGACGCTCCCCCGATTCCGACGAGTACCTCTTCACCGGCGGCACCGCGGCGTCGGCCCCACCGGAGTTGCGCGGCCACGATTGGCTGGCCGTCACCGACGTCGGCCGCGCCGGTGGCCGCCTCGCGGGCCGGGCGGGCGCCGTCATCCGGGCGGCCGCGCCGGCGTCCCGGGAATTGGCGTGCTGGGCGGCATCGAGTCTGGCCGGCGAGGTGGTGGACGTGGGCGTCGCAAAGCCCAATGCCGACGCGAAGCCGAAGGTCACCGCCCGGCGCCGGGAACTGCTCGGCGCGATCGAGCTGGCCGCCCACCCGCTCAAGCCTGGCGCGGAGCAGTGCCGGCGGGCGTGGCGCGAATTGTTCGCGGGCGATGCGGGGGCCCTGCGGACGCACGTCGGGTTCAGCGCGGAGGCGGATGCTTTACGACGCCGCCTCGCCCTCCTTCACCGTGAAATTGGTTCTCCTTGGCCGGATGTGAGCGACGCGGGCTTGACCGCACGGGCCGAGGAACTGCTCGGGGCCGTCATGGCGGAACCCACGCCGAGGCCGATCGGCGTCGATCAACTGCGCGGGCTGCTGCCGTGGCCGGAAGCGGCGCGGCTGGACGAACTCGTCCCGGAGCGCCTGGAAGTGCCCAGCGGATCACGCATCCGCGTCGACTACCCGGAAGCCGGGGCGACCGCGCCGCCGGTCCTCGCCGCGAAGCTGCAGGAGTGCTTCGGGCTGGCGGACACCCCGGCGCTGGTCGACGGCCGCGTCCCCGTGCAGCTGCAGCTGCTGTCGCCGGCCGACCGCCCTCTGGCGGTGACGCAGGACCTCCGCAGCTTCTGGGATGGCCCGTACGCGCAGGTCAGGGCAGAGATGCGGGGACGCTACCCCAAGCACCCGTGGCCCGAGGACCCGTGGACCGCACAGGCGACGAAGCGGACGAACCGGCGGAAATAGCGCGGGCCCGGGCCCGGTCCAGCGCCGCCGGGAAGCGGTCACGTGGCCGGCGCCGATCCCGCATCGACCCCGGCCGTACTGCTAGTCGTCGTTTTCGGCGGCGTACGCCTCGGCGTCCATGAGCGGGCCGGCCTCGGTGACGCGGACCTCGTAGATCCAGCCCTCGCCGTAGGGGTCGTCGTTGATGACGGCCGCCGAGTCCTCGAGGTCCTCGTTGACCGCCACGACCTCGCCGGACACGGGCGCGTAGATGTCGGACACGGACTTGGTGGACTCGACCTCGCCGCACGGCTCGCCGGCTTCGGCTTCGGTGCCGACCTCGGGCAGTTCGACGTAGACGATCTCGCCGAGCTGGTCGGCGGCGTACTGGGTGATGCCGACGCGCACCACGTCGCCGGGCTTCACGTCGGTGGAGTTCACCCACTCGTGTTCGGCGGAGTACAGGTAGTCGGTGGGCAGGCTGGCCATGGTGGTTCCTCCTGGTCTTCGGCCCCGGCGGGGCGTTTCTTCGATTGTGGCGGATGGGCGCCGGTCGCGCCCGGTTTTCCCGGGCGGCCGCGGGCGGTTACGTGCGCTTGTAGAACGGGAGCTTGACGACGGCGTACGGCAACGCCTTGCCCCGGATGTCCACGGTCACGCCCGCTCCCTCGATGGGCGTGGGCTTGGCGGGGTCGTCTCCGGTCAGCAGCCCCGCGGCGATGCCGGCGTTGGCGTCGACGTAAGCCAGGGCGATGGGGTGGCCGAGCGTCGGCGACAGCGCACCGGAGGTGACTTCGCCGATGGGGTTGCCGTCGGCGTCGAGAAGCGGATACCCGGAGCGGGCGGCGCGCTTGCCCTCCCCGACCAACCCGACCAGCACCTTCGCGGGGCCGGACTCCTTGGCTGCGACGATGGCGTCGCGGCCGACGAAGGCATCCTTGGATTTCGTGGCGGCGAGGACGCCCAGGCCCGCGTCGACGGGAGTGACGTCGCGGGACAGTTCGTTGCCGTACAGCGGCATGCCCGCCTCCAGACGCAGCGTGTCGCGGCAGGCCAGGCCGCAGGGCACGGCGACGGGGCCACCGCCGTCGCCGTCGTCACCACCGCCGCCGTCACCGCCGTTGCCGTCGCCACCACCATCGCCGCCGCCGAGCCGATCGGCCGCCGCCATGACGGCGTCCCATGTGGCGCGGGCGTCGCCGTTGGGGACGAAGATCTCGAAACCGTCCTCGCCGGTGTAGCCCGTGCGGGCGAGCATGACGTTGATGTCGCCGTCCATGTGGGCCGCGCCGTCCCTGATCGTGGCGGCGGAGACGCCGTGGGCGGCGCCATCGGCGGCGGCATCCCCGGTCGACCCGGGGCGGATCACGCCGAGCATCGCCGCGTAATAGCCGAGGCCCGCGACGGTGGGCACTTCGCCCGCCAGTTCGGCCTCGGTGTCCATCCCGATGATGGGCAGCACGACGGCGGAGACGATCTCCTCCGCGCGCGGGCCCTGGACCGCGATGAGCGAGGTCATGGCGGTCTCGTCGAACACCTCGCAGTCGTATCCTCCGAAGCCCTTGTCCTTCCGGCGCTTCTGCAGCTCGTCGACGACGGCCGGGGCGTTGCCGGCATTGGGCACGACCAGGAACTCCTCCTCGCCGATCCGGTAGACGATGAGGTCGTCGATGATGCCGCCGTCCTCTGCGCAGATCATCGAGTACTTCGCCTTGCCCACCGGCACCGCGGAGATGTTCGAGATCAGGGCGTGGTCCAGGAGGGCGGCGGCCCACCGGCCGGTCACGCGGACCTCGCCCATGTGCGACAGGTCGAAGACGCCGGCGGACTCGCGCACCGCGCGGTGCTCCTCCAGCTCCTTGCCGTAGCGCAGCGGCATGTCCCAGCCGCCGAAGTCGGTGAAGCGGGCACCGAGCTCGGTGTGCAGGTCATGCAGCGCGGTCGTCTTCGGGCCAGACGTACCGGCGGGGCCACCGTCCGGGCCGGCGGCGCCGGCTCCAGCGCCGGCCGGGCCCGTGGCGTCGCCGTCCGGGCGCAAAGGCCCATCGCCGGGGCGCAGGGGGATCACGTTATTCATCGTCGGACTCCTTCTTGTCGGCCGCTGCGGCCTCGGCACCGGCACCAGCACCGCCTGCACCGGCCACGCCGGCCCCGCCGTCGATGTCGAACGCCTCGATCGGCGGGCACGAGCACATCAGGTTGCGGTCGCCGTAGGCGTTGTCGATGCGCCGCACGGGCGGGAAGTACTTGTCGGCGCGCAGCGAATCGACGGGGAACGCGGCCTTCTCGCGGCTGAACTTGCCCCCGCCGACGGCCTCGTCGAAGTCGCCGCGCAGCAGCGACGCCGCAGTGAAGGGTGCGGCACGCAGCACCGACTCCTCGGCGGTGACGTCGCCGGCGATGACCTCGTCGATCTCGGCGCGGATGGTCCGCATGGCCTCGATGAACCGGTCCAGCTCACCCTTGTCCTCCGACTCGGTCGGCTCGACCATCAGCGTGCCGGGCACGGGGAACGCCAGCGTCGGGGCGTGGAAACCGAAGTCCATCAGGCGCTTGGACACGTCCTCGGCGGTGATGCCGGACTTTTTGGCCAGGTCGCGCACGTCGAGGATGCACTCGTGGGCCACCAGACCGTTGTCGCCGACGTAGACCGTCGGAAAGGCGTCTTCCAGCGACTTCGAGATGTAGTTGGCGCCCACCAGCGCCATCCGCGACGCCTCGGCCAGTCCCTCGGCGCCCATCATGGCGATGTAGGTCCACGAGATCGGCAGCACGCCGGCCGACCCGTACCGCGCCGCCGAAACGGGGCGGCCGGACACGGCGTCGAGGCCGCCGTCGGAAAGCAGCTCGCCGGACAACGGATCGGACGGCAGGAAGGGCACCAGGTGCTCGGCGACGCACACCGGGCCGACGCCGGGCCCACCGCCGCCGTGCGGGATGGTGAAGGTCTTGTGCAGGTTCAGGTGCGAGACGTCGCCGCCGAACTCGCCGGGCTGCGCGAGCCCGACCAGCGCATTGAGGTTCGCGCCGTCGATGTAGACCTGCCCGCCGGCCGCGTGGACCTTGGCGCAGACCTCGCGCACGTGGCCCTCGAAGACGCCGTGCGTGGACGGGTAGGTGATCATGATCGCCGCCACCGCGTCACCGTGCTTGGCCAGCTTCGCGTCGAGGTCGGCCAGGTCGATGGAGCCATCGTCGGCGTTGGCCACGGCCACGACCTTGAGGCCCGCCAGCGCCGCCGACGCCGCGTTGGTGCCGTGGGCCGACGCCGGGATGAGCACGATGTCGCGCTCCCCGTCGCCGTTCGCCACGTGAAACCGGCGGATGGCCAGCAACCCGGCGAACTCGCCCTGCGATCCGGCGTTGGGCTGCACCGAGACCTTGGCGTAACCGGTGATCCGCGCCAGGCGGTCCTCCAGGTCGGCGATGAGCTCCAGCCACCCGGCGGCCTGGTCCTCGGGCGCCATCGGGTGGATGCCGGCGAATTCCGGCCACGTGATCGGCTCCATGGACACCGCGGCGTTGAGCTTCATGGTGCACGAGCCCAGCGGGATCATGGTGCGGTCCAGCGCCAGGTCGCGGTCGGACAGGCGCCGCAGGTAGCGCATCATCTGCGTCTCGGAGCGGATGGTGTTGAAGATCGGGTGGGTCAGGACGTCGTCGGTCCGCAGCAGATCCGCCAGGGGCCCGGCATCAAGGGACTGCTTTGCGACGGCGCCCGCCACCTCTTCGCCCGGCGCGTCGTCCACGGCGGGGCCGCCGGAGATGGCCGCGACCAGCGCGGCGACGTCGGCGTCGGTGGTCGATTCGCCGATGGAGACGCCCACGACGTCATCGGAGATGCGCCGCAGATTGAACCCGGCCTCCACCGCGGCGGCGAGGACGACGTCGGCGCCGGGGCGCACCGAGTCGGCGCGGCCGGAGACGTCGACGGCCAGGGTGTCGAAGAAGGTGGCGTGGATCGGCTCGAACCCGGCGTCGCGAAGCAGATCGGCCAGGGCGCAGGCGCGGGCGTGGACGGCCGAGGCGATTTCGCGCAAGCCCGCGGGCCCGTGCCACACGGCGTAGAAGCCGGCGATGACGGCCAGCAGCGCCTGGGCGGTGCAGATGTTCGACGTCGCGCGGTCGCGGCGGATGTGCTGCTCGCGGGTCTGCAGGGCCAGGCGGTAGGCGGGGGCGCCGTCGGCGTCGACGGACACGCCGACCAGGCGGCCGGGCAGCTTGCGCTGGAGCGCCTCGGTGCAGGACATGAAGGCGGCGTGCGGGCCGCCGAAGAACAGCGGCACGCCGAAACGCTGCGCCGAACCGACGGCGATGTCGGCACCGAGCGACCCCGGCGAGGCGATGAGCACCTGCGCCAGCAGATCGCACGCCACCGTGACCAGGCCGCCAGCGGCCTTCGCCGAGGCGATGGGGGCGGCCAGGTCGCGGACCTCGCCGGTGGTGCCGGGGTTGGCCAGGACGACGCCGATCAGCGGCGGCGCCTCTCCTCCGGCTGCCCCGTCTCCTGCCGTTTCGGACGCGGCTCCTCCCTCATCTTCACCGGAGGCGACGGTGGCTGAGGCCAGGGAATCCGCCAGCGCCTCGTCCACGTCGTCGCCGATCTCGACGACCCTGACGTCGATGCCGGCGGCTTCGGCGCGGGCGATGGTGACCGTGAGGTTCTGGCGGTGCAGTGCCGCATCCAGCAGGACCACGCCGCCCTTCTTCGCCGCCTTGGCGTTGCCGCGCGCCATCATCTGGACGGCCTCGGCGACGGCGGTGGCTTCGTCGAGAAGCGAGGCCCCGGCCACCGGCAGACCCGTCAGGTCCGACACGGCGGTCTGGAAATTGAGCAGCGCCTCGAGGCGGCCCTGCGAAATCTCCGGCTGGTAGGGCGTGTAGGCGGTGTACCAGCCGGGGTTCTCCACGACGTTGCGGCGGATGACCGCCGGAGTGATGGTGTCGTGGTACCCGGCGCCGATGAGCTGCTTCTTCACCGTGTTCTTCGCCGCGAACCCGCGCAGGGCTGCGAGCGCCCCGGCTTCGTCGAGGGCGTCGGGAAGCTGGGTGGGCTCGGTCTGGGCGATGTCGGCGGGCAGCGCGGCGGCGGCCAGCTCGGCCGGGGAGTCGTAGCCGAGGAAATCTAGGATCTCGGCGGTGCCGGCGGGATCGGGGCCGATGTGGCGGTGGACGAAGGCGTCGTGCGGGGTGGCCATGCGATGGTCTTTCCGTGACGGGGCGGGGGTCGGATCGCCCCGATCTCCGCCGCCCCGCGATCATGGTCGAGGGCGCGCCGGATCACCGGGGCCCTCCCCGCTCTGTCGATGTGCCCGAGAGCTTTGTCCGGCACGCGCTGCAGTGCGTTGCATCGCGCTGAATTGCGGTGCTGCGTTGCAGTTCGAGCGCTGCCGGGTTTCTCCTGCGGCGGTCGCGGCGCAGACGAGTGCGCGCGACTCTTTCCAGAGGTGCCTCGCTGTGACGGTGCTGGCGCCTGAGAGTGTCCCGGGGAGGAATTGCCCCTACGGCGGCCGGGCGTTCGCTCCGGCCTCTCCCGCCTCAGCTGCTGGCGGCTATGCGGTTGTGGTGCGCGCCGGCCCGGGGGCCGCCGCCTGTGGTGCCCTCTCGACATTACCCACGTCACACCGCCCGTCCCGGAGTTTCGATTGTTAAATCCCGTTTAACTCCGGGCCGGTTCCAACCGGTCCCTGTCGTGGAGATGCCGGAACGCGCACGTGATGAGCGTGGCGAAGGCGACGGCGCCCATGATCCCCTGCAGATTGCCCCACGCCCATTCGGCCGGGTTGAGGGCGTAGCCCCATGGATTGCCCGGGAAAGTGCCGTAGGGGGCGAGGAAGTGAGCCACGAAGAACAGCACTGCGACGCCGACGTGCCACGGGTGGCGCAGCGTGAAGATCAGCGGCAGGAACACCATCATGATCGACCAGTGGTGGCTGACCGTGTACGGGCCGACGAAGCACACCGCCAGCGCGATGACCGCCACGGAGGCCACGCGCATGCCGCGCTGTTCGAAGCGGTACGCGGCGACGCCGGCCAGGATCGCGCCGACGACGAACGCCGCCATGACCAGGATGTTGAGTGCCGGGTCCTGGATCGTCGCCCGCGCCAGCAGGCCGGACAGGGCCTGGTTGGCCTCGTAGGTCGGGGCGCCGCCGCGGTTGCCCTCGAAGAATTCGTCGGTCCAGAAGTAGATCGACTCGTCGAAACGCAACGCCAGCCCGATGGCGGCGGTGACCAGGAACCACAGGAAGCTGGTGAGCACCGCCCGGTAGTCCTTGCGCACCAGGAACACCAGGGCGTAGGCGGCCGGGGTGATCTTGATGCCCGCCGCGAGTCCGATGCCCAGGCCGCGCAGCTTCTTGGGGAAAAAGCCCAGCACGTCGGCGATGACCAGCAGCGCGAGGAAGACGTTGATCTGGCCGAAGTTGATGTTCTCCGACAACGGGTCCAGCAACAGCGCCGGGCCCAGCAGCAGGAAGGCGACCAGCGCCGGCGCGGGGATGCGCAACCGCTTGGAGATCATCCACATCATCGCCCACACCGCCGCGATGGTGCCGGCGGTCCAGATGATCTGCAGCGTCACCGGCCCCGCCCACGTCAGCGGATAGAACAGCAGGGCCGCGAACGGCGGGTAGATGAAGCGGTACCCGGAGCGGGTGGGGAAATCCTCGGAGTAGAGGTCCTGGCCGCGGCGCATTGCCCACCCGGCGTCCTGGAACACCTCGACGTCCATCATGTAATACGTTGCCGCCCGGTACATGTGGAAGCCGATGACGGCGAGGGCGAAGACCCCGCCGATGATTGCCACGAGACGGCGCCACCGGGCGGGCAGCGCGATCAGTCGATCCTGGAGCATGAATCGAACCTACCGCACGCCCCGGATCGCGCCGGGGCCGCGGCGGTAGCGTGGTGCCCATGGAGCACAACGAGTCCACCGGGCCCGTGCCCGCGAGCCCCTCCCCCGCCGGCGCCTCGGTTCCCGCCGATCCCGCGGTGGTCACCGCCCGCCATGACGCGATCCGGGCGCGCATCGACGACGCCGCCCGCGCCGCCGGCCGCGACCCCGCCGAGATCCGCCTGCTGCCGGTGAGCAAGACCGTGCCCGCCGACGCCGTGTTGGCCGACTGGCCCGCGCTGCGCGACGCCGGGTGCCTGACGCTGGCGGAAAACCGCGTGCAGGAGGCCGCCGCGAAGGCCGAGTTCTTCGCCGCCGCTGCCGCCACTGCCGCCGCCGGCAATGGCGCCGCAGCCGATTCTCCCGCCGTGGCCCCCCTTCCCCGCTGGGCCGTCATCGGCCCGCTGCAGACGAACAAGGCCGGCCAGCTCGCCGCCTTCGCCGACGAGTTCCAGGCGCTGGACCGCCCGAAGGTCGCCGCCGCACTGCAGCGCAGGCTGGCCGATGGCAGCGCAAGCCGGACCGGCAGCGGCAACGGCAGCGGCAGCAGCGGCGGCGACGGCGACGCCGGGAACCTCGGCCGCACCCTCGACGTGCTCATCCAGGTCAACACTTCCAACGAGCCGCAGAAGGCGGGCATCGCTCCGTCCGAGATCGCCGCGTTCGTCGAACAGTTCGGCCCCGACGGCCCCTATCCGAACCTGCGCCTGCGCGGCTTCATGACCATGGCCATGATCGCCGACCCGTCCTCCCCCGACGGGGACGCCGACGTGCGGCGCTGCTTCGCCGATCTCCGGGAGCTTCGCGACGGCCTCGCGCCGAACGTGCCCGACGGCGTCACCCTCGACGAGCTGTCGATGGGCATGTCCGGCGACTTCGAGCTCGCCATCGCCGAAGGTGCGACCACCGTCCGCGTCGGCCGCGCGATCTTCGGCGAGCGTCCCAAGCCGTAGGCGGGGCACTCCCCCGGTCGCGTCCCGATCGAGACCCGGCAACTCCCCCGGTCGGGCCCCAGGCTGCGGCCGCTGCAGGTTATCGACGGGCCGTCGTGAAGCACATGCCCCGCCCGGTACCCTGGGAACCATGAACGACAAGGCAGCCCCCAAGTTCACCTGTTCCCGCCGAGGCTTCCTGCTCGGCACCGCCACCACCGCCGCCGGCGCCCTGCTCGCCGCGTGCGCGCCCGGATCCGACGTCGAGCGCGTCGCCGCGGCGGACATCCCCGTCGGCGGTGGCACCGTCGTCGGCGACTACGTGGTCACCCAGCCCGAAGAAGGCGTGTTCAAGGCGTTCTCCGCCCGCTGCCCCCACCAGGGCGGCACCATCAACGCCGTGCGCGACGGCGTGATGATCTGCCCGGACCACAACTCGCACTTCGACATCGAAACCGGCGACGTCGTCTCCGGCCCGTCCCGCCAGCCCGCCGGCACCGCCAAGCTCGGCAGCGAGGGCCAGGAGCTGATCGTCGGGGGTTAATAAGGTGCGGGCGGCCCGAGGGGTTCGGGCCGCCGCACCGGCTACACCGTCCGCTCGACGATGCCGCGGGTGCCGATCACCGCGGCGACGCCCGCGCCGACGAACAGGGCGATCAGCCACACGATCAGCGTCGTCCACATGCCCCAATCCAGCACGTGGCCGGAGAACCAGCCGACCACCGACGACCCCAGGTAGTAGCTGAACAGGTACATCGAGCTGGCCTCCGCGCGGTCCTTCGTGGCGATGAGCCCCACCGACGACGACGCCAGCGAGTGCGCCACGAAGAAGGCGCCCGTGAACAGGGCGATGCCCAGCAGCAGCGTCGCCAGCCACGGCGTCGCCGTCAGGCCCAGCCCGGCGATGGCCGCGGCCACCGCGCCGAGCATCGTGCGGCGGCGGCCGAACTTCTCCGCCATCGACCCGGCGCGCGCCGAGCTCCACGTGCCCGTCAGGTACAGCAGGAACACCAGGCCCGCGACGGCCGCCGACAGCCCGAACGTGTCGCCCAGGCGGAAGCCGACGTAGTTGTACAGCGACACGAACGCGCCCATCGCCAGGAACGCCAGGCCGTACAGGCCCACCAGGCGCGGGTTGCGCAGGTGGCCGGCGATGGCCCGGGCCTCGCCGCCGAGGGTCAGCTTCTTCGGCGTGAAACGGAGCTGGCGCGGCAGCAGCCACACCGTCGCGATGGCGAAGGTCACCGCCACGATCGCCGAAACCAGCACCGCCAGGCGCCACCCCGCGAACTCGAGGACCACCGACGGGATGATGCGGCCGAGCAGACCGCCGACCGTGGTGCCCGAGACGTAGAGGCCCATCACCTTCGGCACGTGGAACGGGTGGATCTCTTCGGAGATGTACGTCATGGCCACCGCCGGCACGCCCGCGATGACGATGCCCTGCAGCAACCGCAGCGCGATCAGCGCCGTGATGCCCGGGGCCATGGCCAACGTCAGGCCCAGCAGCGTCGCCGCCATTGCCGCGATCAGTACCAGCGGGCGGCGCCCGAAACGCTCCGACAGCACCGACATGGGGATGATCGCGCAGGCCAGGCCGCCGGTCGTCGCCGACACGGTCAGCGCGGCGGTGGCCGGGGTGATGGCCAGGTCGGTGGTCAGCACCGGCAACAGCGCCTGCGTGGCGTAGAGCGCCTGGAACGACGCGATGCCCGCGAACAGCACGGCGATCAGCGCGCGGCGGTACCCGGGAGCGTCGGGGGTCAGGCCCTCGTACGGCGCGTCCGCACCCCGGCCGGAGTCGGCGACGATGCGCTCGGCGTCGGCCATCGACTCGCGCTCGGCCGCGGTCAGCGGCGCGCGATCCGACCGTTGGTTGTGCGGGGCTGTGTCGTCCATGCAGGAAATGCTGGCCTTCCTGGGCGCATATCGCAAATGCATGAAATGCACCATTTGCATGCAGCGGCCGAATCTCCGCAGGCAGGATAGGATGGGGCGCATGTTGTCCACCGACCTGGACTGGTTCGTCGAGCTCGCCCGCACCCGCCATATGGGGGATACGGCCGCAAAACTGGGCATCCCCCAGCCGACGCTGTCGCGGCGCCTGTCGCGTTTGGAGGAGGCCCTGGGCACCCGCCTGTTCGACCGCGGCGGCCGCCACCTCGAGCTCAACGCCCGCGGGCGCGTGTACGCCGACGCCGCCGTCACCGCGACGGAATCGCTGCGCGCCGGGGCCGCCGGCGTCGCCCGCCTCATCGACCCGCGCCGCGGCCCCGCGCGCCTGGACTTCATGCATTCGCTGGGCACGTGGATGGTCCCGGAGATCCTGCGCACCGCCCGCGCCACCCGCCCCGACGCGCCGATCACCCTGCATCAGGGCCCGGCGCTGGAGCTGGTGGACCGTGTGCTTTCCGACGACGCCGACCTCGCCCTCGTCGGCCCGCAGCCGGAGCAATCCCTCGCCGGCGGTCCGCTGACCTGGACTCCCCTGGCCCGTCAGCGCCTGGCCATCGGTCTTCCGGCCGATCATCGCCTCGCCGATTCCACGGCCCCGCTGCGGCTGCGGGCCGTCGCGGGCGACCCGTTCATCGCCATGCGACCGGGTTACGGCACGCGTTTGCTTCTCGACGCCTTGACCGCCGACGCCGGCTTCCGCCCCCGCCTCGTCTTCGAGTCCATGGAGCTGACCACTGTCGCGGGCCTGGTCAGCGCGGGCCTCGGCGTCGCGCTGCTGCCCATCGACGATCCGTTCCTGTCGGTGTCCGGCGTGGTGCTGCGGCCGTTGGCGCCGGCGGTGCACCGCGAGCTCGGCCTGATCCATCGCAGGGGCGCGGATCTGGCGCCGCCGGTGCGGGCGCTTCACGACGACATCGTCGCACTCGCAGAAGCGGGCAACTGGACGTCGCAGTAGCCGCCGCCGGACCCCACCCGAGCGCTTCGGGCCCACCGGCCCCCGGCGCGCTACTCGTACAGGTAGCCCGTCATCGACAACGATCCCATGGCACGGCCCTCGTCGATGACGCGCACGCCGCCCGCTTCCCCCGCTTCCCGCACGTCCCCCGCCGCGCCGGCGATGTACGCCAGCGGCAGGAAGTGGTCGGGCGTCGGCACGGCCAGGCGCCAGTCGCGGTGCCCGCGCAGCTCACCGATGGTCGACGGGTCGCCGAGCATGATCGCGCGGGCGGCCTCGTCGAAGCGGTCGGCCCAGTCGTAGCCGCCGCCGGGGTTGGACCAGTCGACGGCGCGGAGGTTGTGCACCACGTTGCCGGAGC
Organism: Corynebacterium xerosis NBRC 16721 = ATCC 373; assembly: GCF_001552415.1. Lineage (GTDB taxonomy): Bacteria > Actinomycetota > Actinomycetes > Mycobacteriales > Mycobacteriaceae > Corynebacterium > Corynebacterium xerosis. The sequence continues at coordinate 31,741 of NZ_BCRD01000008.1, read as the reverse complement.
CGAGCACCAGCACGCCCTCGTCGCGCAGCGCGGCCAGCTTCCGCCCCAGTTCCAGGTGGTAGTCGAGGGGCTTTTCGGCGTTGATGGACAGCTGCACCACGGGCACGTCGGCGGCGGGCATGAGGTGGGCGAGCACCGACCACGTCCCGTGGTCCAGGCCCCACGAGTCCCGGTCCTGCCCCACCCAGTCCGGCGCGAGCACGTCGCCGATGCGTTCGGCCAGCTCGGGCGAGCCGGGCGCCTGGTATTCGACGTCGAACAGCTCCTGCGGGAAGCCGTAGAAGTCGTGGATGGTCCGCGGGTCCGGCATGGCGGTGACTGCGGTGGCGTTGCCGTACCAGTGCGCGGACACGGCGACGATGGCCTCCGGCTTGTTGCGCGCCAGCTCCCGGCCCAGTTCCGCCCAGGCGCGGGAGTGCCGGTTGTCCTCGATGGCGTTCATCGGCGACCCGTGGCCCAGGAACAGGGCGGGCTGACGGGAGGAAACGGCCGCATTTGTTGTCATGTCACTTACATTACGACGGCCCGCGCCCGAACACCAGACCCGCGCACCGAAGCGATGCGCGGGTCGAGAATCGGGGACGCCGGGCGGGGAGCCGGTGGGCGTCGTCAAGCAAAAGGGGCGGAACGAATCCGGGCCTGAACCTAAAGCTGGTCGAGGGCCTGCGCGAGATCCGCGATGAGGTCGTCGGCGTCCTCGATGCCCACCGACAGGCGGACCAGATCGGCGGGGATCTCCAGCTGCGTGCCCTCCGTGGACTGGTGGGTCATGCCCGCCGGGACCTCGATGAGCGACTCGACGCCGCCGAGGGACTCCGCCAGCAGGAACTCGCGGGTCGACTCGCACAGCTTCGCCGCCGCCTCCGCGCCACCGGCCAGGCGCGCCGAGACCATGCCGCCAAAGCGCTTCATCTGAGACTTCGCCACCTCATGGTTCGGGTGCGACTCCAGGCCCGGGTACAGGACCTGCGAGATCTCCGGGCGCGACTCCAGGAACGCGGCGACCTTCTCGGCGTTGTCGCAGTGGCGGTCCATGCGCAGGCCCAGCGTCTTCAGGCCGCGGGCGGTGAGGAACGCGTCGAATGCGCTCGGCGTGGCGCCGATGCCGCCGCGCAGGAAGTCCAGCTCCTCGTCCAGCGCCGCATCGTTGGTGACCACCGCGCCGCCGATGACGTCCGAGTGGCCGCCGATGTACTTCGTCGTCGAATGCAGCACCGCATCCGCGCCGAGCTCCAGCGGGCGCTGCAGGTACGGCGAGGCGAACGTGTTGTCCACGATGAGCTTGGCATCCGCGCCCAGCTCGGCGTTGGCCTCCTTCACCGCCGCCGCGATGCCGGCGATGTCTCCGACGGTGAGCAGCGGATTGGTCGGCGTCTCGATCCACACGACCTTCGTGTTCGGGCGGATCGCCGCGCGCACCGACTCGATGCTGCCGAGGTCGGCCACCGAGTACTCCACGCCCCAGTCGCCGAACATCGTGTCGACCAGGCGGTACGTCCCGCCGTAGGCGTCGTTCGGGATCACGATGTGCGCGCCCGGGCGCAGGAACGCCCGCAGCAGGATGTCCGTCGCCGCCATGCCCGACGCGAACGCGCGGCCGAAGCGGGCGCCCTCCAGCTCCGCGATGGCGCCTTCCAGCGCGGCGGACGTCGGGTTGGCCACGCGCGTGTACTCGAACCCGCCGCGCAGGACGTTGATGCCGTCCTGGGCGAAGGTCGAGCTGGCGTAAATGGGCACGTTCACCGGGCCGTACAGCGAATCCGGGTGGTAACCGGCGCGCACCGCGGCGGTGTCGAAACGGCGCTCCGGGTGCGCGACCTCGTGCGTCGAGTCGTAGTCGGCGCCGTCCTTGGGGGCGTGGGACTGGTCGGCGTCGGCCTGGGTCATTGCGATCTTCTCCGTGCTCGTGAGGGTGGGGCGACGCATCGGGGCGCCGCCGGACACCGGGTGGAAACACCCTTGGTCCCGGTTCGCGCACGACCGTGCGCAATCGAATGCACGCCATTATGCCCTTAGACCAAGCTGTCTACAAAAGAACGCCGAAAAACGCGCGGAAAGTGCGCAGCATCGTTAGCGTGGTGACATGACACGGGACGACAACACTTCTGACCCCACCGACCGCCCCCACGACATCGTGGTGTTCGGCGCCACCGGGTTCGTCGGCAAGCTCGTCGCAAAGCATCTCGCCGCGCACGCGCCCGCCGGGACCTCCATCGCCCTGGCCGGCCGCGACCGCGACAAGCTCGCGGCGCTGCGCGACGAACTCGCCGGGGCCCCCGCCACCGACGGCCGCACCGGCACCACCGCCGCCGACTGGCCACTGCTCGTCGCCGACGCATCCTCCGACGACGACATGCGCGAGCTCGCCGAATCCGCCCGCGTGGTGCTCACGCTCGTCGGGCCCTACGCCCGCTACGGCCACGCGCTGGCCCACGCCTGCGCCGCCGCCGGCACCGACTACGTCGACCTGACCGGCGAGGTGCTCTTCGCCCACGATTCCATCGCCGCCAACCACGAGTTGGCGCGGTCCACCGGCGCGCGCATCGTCCACTCGTGCGGCTTCGATTCCATCCCCTCCGACATCGGGGTCAAGGTGCTTCACGACGCCGCCGCCCAAGCCGGCGACGGAAACCTCGGGGAGACGACGCTCGTGGTGACCCACATGCGCGGCGGCGTGTCCGGGGGCACGGTCGATTCGATGCGCCAGCAGCTCAAGGACGTCAAGGCCGACAAGGCCCGCGCCCGCATCGCACGCTCGGCGTACTCCCTGAACCCGGGGATGGCCGGGCCGGGGCCGTCGCGCCAGGATGACGTGCCGATCGTGGCCCGCGACGAGGTCTACGCCGGCGAGGCCGGGAGCTTCGCGCCGTTTTTCATGGCGCCGTACAACACCCGCGTCGTGCGCCGCACCGCCGCGCTGCTGGATGCGGCGGCCGGGCGCGCCGGCGTCGAGGGCGATCCCGGCGTCGACGGTGCCGGCATCGAGGGCGCCAACGTCAGCGGCGCCAACTCGGGCGATTCCGTCGGCTACGGCGAGGGCTTCCGCTACCGCGAGGTCATGAGCGTCGGCCGCGGCCTGAAGTCCACCGTCCGGGCCCGCGCCGTGAAGGCCGGGTTGGGCGCGCTGATCGGCGGCATGATGTTCGACCCCACCGCGAAGCTGCTGGACAAGAAGCTGCCCGCGCCCGGCGAGGGGCCGTCGGAGTCCAGCCGCGCCAACGGCCGCTTCACCATCGACGTGCGTTCGCTGACGCTGTCGGGCGTGCAGTGGACCAGCCGCGTCGAGCTGGAGAAGGACCCGGGTTACGACGGCACCGCGATGATGATCTCCGCCGCCGCCCTGGCGCTGGCATTCGACCGCGACCGCCTGCCCGACCGCGCCGGCGTGCTCACCCCGGCGTCCGGCATCGGCGACGCGCTCGTCGACCGGCTGCGCGAGGGCGGCATGAAGATCACCGCCCGGCGGGTGAACTGACGCCGCCGGTCGTTCCGGCGCCGTTGCCCTTCACCGATTCCCCTCACCGATTCCCTCCACCTATTCCCTCCACGGTCACCGGATCCGCCCCCATTGAAAGGCCCGCCATGGCACTGCCCCGCACGTCCTTGACCCACGGCCCGAAGCTGCCCGCGGTGATGGGCGGCGCAACCAACGGCGGCAGGGCCCGCGCGCTGGTGACCGGCGCGTCGTCCGGCATCGGCAGGGCCCGCGCGCTGGTGACCGGCGCGTCGTCCGGCATCGGCTGGGCCTGCGCGGAGCGGCTTCGCGACGCCGGGTTCGACGTGATCGGCACCTCCCGCAAGGGCGCCGAAGCCCCGCACCCGGAGGGCATCACGATGCTGGCCCTCGACATGGGCGACCCCGACTCGATCGCCGCCGTGGCCGACGAGGTGCTGGGCGGCGGTGCCGATGCGGGCGCCGGGCGAAGCAGCACCGATGTGGCCGCCGGCGCGCCCTCCGTCATCATCGCCAATGCCGGTGAGAGCCAGTCCGGCCCCTTCGAGGAACTGCCCGCCGACGCCCTGAACAGGGTGTTCCAGGTCAACGTACTGGGACAGGTGGATCTGGTGCAGCGGCTGCTGCCGTCGATGCGCGAAGCCGGGGCGGGGCGCGTCGTCCTCGTCGGGTCGATGCTCGGCGGGCTGCCGCTGCCGCACCGGTCGTCGTACGTGGCCACGAAGGCGGCGTTGCGCGGCTTCGGCCTGTCGCTGCGCGGCGAGGTGTCGCGCTTCGGCATCGGCGTCACCGTCGTCGAGCCGGGCAGCATCAACACCGGCATTTCCACGCGGCGCACCAAGTACGGGGCCGCCGAGGGCTCGCCCTACCGCGACGACACCCTCACCATGGTCCGCAATCTCGACGCCAACGAGGCCAAGGGCATCTCCGCCGCCGAAGTCGCCGAGACCGTCATGGCGGAGATCGCCGCCAACCGCCCGTTGCCGCTGGTCGCGCGCGGTTCGAAGGCGGGCTTGGTCGTGCCGCTGACGCGGGTGCTGCCCGTCGAGGCGACGCTTGCCCTCATGCGCCGCGTGCACGGACTGAAGTAGCGCCCCCGGCCCTGCCGTGGTTTAGACCCCGTGGTTCGGGTGGCAACCGGAACCGCCACCGACGTCAACGGCATTCCCGTGCCACAGAGACGCCGCCGATTTTCGCCACCTGCGGAAATGCGCTTGCCGACGCCGCGTCGTCATCTCCTCGGCACGAACGCCTGCACACCGGAAACGGCTACGGCCGCGCCCCGCCCTCGCCACCCTCGCCGGCGGCGCCATCGGCGTCCGACACGGTGACATCGGGGTTCTCCGGCGCGGTCGCCGGATCATCGTCGAGCGAATCGCCGTCGAGCTCGAGCAGCTCGACGCGGGGCCGGTTGGCCTTGCGGTCGCGCTCCTCGGCCCGCTCGCGCAGCCACCGCCGCACCGCGAACGCCACGAAACCGACCGCCACCAGCGCACACACGATGTAAATCACGGTGGAGAACCGGTCGATCCACTCGCCGACGATGTGCCACTGGTTGCCCAGCAGCACGCCCAGGTACACGAGCACGCCATTCCAGATCGCCGACCCCGCCGTCGTGTACAGCGCGAACTTGCCCAGCGGCATCCGCTGCAGCCCGGCCGGGATGGAGATGATCGACCGGATGCCCGGCACCATGCGGCCGAGGAAAATCGACGCCTCGCCATGCTTCCCGAACCACGCTAGCGCCTTGTCCACGTCGGAAACCTTGGCCAGCGGGATCTTGTCGGCGAGGGCCCGCACGCGGTTCGTGCCCAGCGCCGCGCCCGCCCAGTACAGCAGGAACGCACCGAGCACCGACCCGCCGGTCGCCCACAGCACCGCGCTCCACCAGCTGAACTTGCCGGTCGTGGCGGTGAAGCCGGCCAGCGGCAGGAACAGCTCGGACGGCACGGGCGGGATGATCGTCTCGATGAGAATCGCCAGCGCCACGCCCGGCGGCCCCAGGGTGCCCATCAGGGACACTGACCAATCGACGATCGTTTGCACGGGGCTCCTTCGCGGTGGCTCGCGGGCGTCACATGCCCGCGTCGTACAGATTTTCGCGCTTTCGGCGACCCATTCTCAACTCCCCGCCGCCCCCGGAGGTTCCCGCCGACCACCGGGGGTAGCGCGCGCACTACCCGGAAACGGGCGCGCGGGCCACTGTATTTTCGCTGGTGGAGCGGTGCAATTGGGTCAGACGGGGCAACAGGGCCCCGCCGCCGGGACACGGAAGGACCCGCCATGAACACCACGCACATCAACGACACTTCGCTTTACGACGGCGCCGAGGAGCGCGGCGCGCCGGCCGTCGTCAAGCAAACCGAGCGGCGCCACCGCGCGCCCGCGACCCTGGGCGAGGCGCTGCGGCGCCCGGGCTACCTGTTCACCAAGTGGCCGTGGCTGGCGCTGGGCAACATCATCGTCGGCATCGCGCTGGCGTCGGTGCTCGGCTCGGTCATTCTGCCGCTGATCGTGCTCAGCCTCGTGCCGCAGATCCGCAACCTGCTGTGGCCGGCGCTGCTGCGCGTCGAAGTGTGGCGACTGCGGCTCATCGACCGGCCCGGCGCCGACGAGATCGGGCCGCCCATCGACCGCCTGGCCGACGAGGGCGGGACGCCGACGTTCGCCCAGTTCGCGCACCTGGCGCTGGTGATCTTCCTCCTCATCCCGTTCACGGTGGGGGTGGCGTTCCTGCCGGCGATGTTCACCATGCTGTTCTCCCCGTGGCCGTTCTTCGACGGCACGCCCGTGGAGGCGCTCGGCGACAACGCGACCAACGCCGAAGTCGGCCAGGGCATGTACGACACGTTCATCGCGCCGCTGCCGACGTGGCTGCTGGTGACGTGGATCGTCGTCGCCGCGGTGGTCTTCATCATCGCGCTGCTTTACGCCGCCGGCCTGTGGGCCTGGGCGACCGGGCGGCTCGGCCGGACGCTGATGGCGCCCGACGAGGGCCAGCTGCGCGCCGACGTCGACCGCCTCGAGTCCGCCCGGTCCGACGTGCTCGACGCCGCGGCGATGGAACGCACGCGGATCGAGGGCGCGCTTCACGACGGCGTCCAGCACCGGCTCGTCGCCCTGACCATGAAGCTCGGCATGGCCGAGGCCGAGGACCCCGAGGGACCGACCGGCAGGCTCGCCGCCGAGGTGCACGGCGACGTCGACGCCGTGCTCGCCGACCTGCGGCGCGTGATCCGCAACATCCAGCCGCGGGCGCTGTCCGAGCACGGGCTGCGGGCGGCGGTGGCGGACCTCGCCGCCGGAATGCCGATGCCCGTCGACGTCGACGTGCCGTCCGTGCGGATGCCGCGCCACATCGAGGAGGCGGCGTTCTTCTTCGCCGCCGAGGCACTGTCCAACGTGGCCAAGCACTCCGGCGCGAGCCGGGCGACGGTCGTTGCCCGGATCGAGGACGGCGCGGTGCTGTCCCTGACGGTCGCCGACGACGGCCGCGGCGGCGCGGTGGAACTCGCCGACGACGGCGCCACCACCGGCCAAGGCCTGCGCGGGATGCGCCAGCGGGCCGCCGGCGTCGACGGTAGCGTGGCCGTGACCAGCCCCCACGGGCGCGGCACGACGGTGACGCTGACCTGCCCGACGCGGATCATCGCGGCGCCCGCCGTCCCGACCACCCCGACCCCGGAGGAGGATCCGCGCCGATGACCGCCGCCACCCCCGCGCAGGCCCCGCTGCGCATCGTCCTCGCCGAGGATTCGCCCCTGCTGCGCGCGGGGGTGGAGGCCGTTCTGGCCCGCGGCGGCCATGAGGTCGTCGCGGCGGTGGGCGATGGCGCCGCGCTGGTCGACGCCGTCCGCGCCACCGTCCCGGACCTCGTGATCACCGACGTCCGCATGCCGCCGAGCCATTCCGACGAGGGCCTGCGCGCCGCGGCGCAGATCCGCGGGGAGCGCCCTTCGCTGCCGGTCATCGTCCTGTCGCAGTACGTGTCGGTGGCCTACGTCGACGATCTGATGGCCGGCGGCGGCCGCGGTCTCGGTTATCTGCTCAAGGACCGCGTCGCGCACGTCCGCCACTTCCTCGATGCCGTGGCGGATGTCGCGGCGGGCCAGACCATCATCGATCCGGAGGTGGTCCGCGCGCTCGTCGGCGGCGCGGCCGCGTCGGGCCCGATTGCCCTGCTCACGCCCCGCGAGCGCGAGGTCCTGTCGCTGATGGCGGAGGGCCGCACCAATCACGCGATCGCCGAGGCCCTCGTGGTGTCGGAGGCGGCGGTGCGCAAGCACATCGGCGGGATCTTCTCCAAGCTTCCGCTTGACGACGGCGCCGACCGCCGCGTCTCCGCCGTCCTCGCCTATTTGCGCTCGGAAGGCCGGTAGCGGCGACCGGAAGCGGGGAGCCGGGAGCCGGCCGCGCCGTCGCGACTCAGCCGCCGGCCCCGCAATGAAGTGTCGGCCGAGGTAGCCGATCACTTTTCGCGCAATTCGACTCAGCCGGCGGCCCCAAGAGTGCAGGTCGCGGACGCCCGGGGTGAGGCGTTTTGCACGATTTCCCGGATTCCACGGCCACAGCGCGTGAGTGGCCGAGCGAATCCCCGGATGCCGCGACCACGGGCGGGAATATGCACGTGCGGGAGTTAGTGCGCGGATCCTCCAGAGTCGAAATACGCTTTTACATCGCCGCAGGTCAGAAGGGTGCGCGATGGAGGCGAAAATGGGGTCTGGAGGACTCATGCACTAACGCGGCCCGACCCGCGGGGAGAAGGCACGGGTGCCACCCGTAGCCGCCCGGCCCCGTTCGGGGGGTTTCGGCGACAAAAGAGTTAGCGGCCATTCACGGAAGTCGATTCCATCGGTAGGGTTGCCGCATGACTGTGACGCGGAACACACATGGGTCGCCCGGTGAACCCGACGAACCCATCGTGACTCCCACCGCCGAGGAAAACGCCCGGCCGATGATCGGCCGCCGGGACTGGCTCCGCGTCGGGCTGGCCATGTTCGCCATCGGCTACGGCGCCAACCTCTTCGCGCCGATGCTGGAGGTCTACCGGGATCTCAACGGCACCGGCCAATCCTCCGTGACGGCGATGTTCGGCATTTACGCCGCGGGTCTGGTGCCCGCCCTGCTGATCTTCGGCCCCATCTCCGACCGCCGCGGCCGCCGCGCGGTGCTGCGCCCGGCGATGCTGGTCTCCGCGCTGGGCACGGTCATCCTCGCGTCGGCGTCGGTCGGGCCGGAATGGCTGCTGTTCCCCGGCCGGTTCGTCGTCGGCGCGTCGGTGGGCATGGCCATGGCGTGCGGGGCGGCGTGGATCAAGCAGCTCTCCGTCGATCAGCCGGCCGCAGGTCCGAGGCGCGCGACCATCGCCGTGTCCGCGGGTTTCGGCGGCGGGCCCTTCATCGCGGGGCTGGTCGCCGAGTTTCTGCCGGGGCCGAAACTGGTGCCTTACCTGGTGTTTCTCGGCGTGCTGGCGGTGGTCATCCCCATCATGTGGACCACCCCGGAAACGCAGTTCCGCTCGAGCGACTCGGCCGGCGCCGCAGCCGCCCGGCGCGGCCCGCTGATCCCGAAGGTGGCCCTGACCGGCACGTTCCTGTGGGCCGTGGCCGCGTGGGCGCCGTGGGTGTTCGGCACGGTGACGGTGTCGTTCGTGACGCTGCCGGTCTACGTCGCCCAGGACATCGGCATGAAGACCGCCTACATCGGCGCACTGGCCGGCGTCGCCATGATCGCGGGCATGCTCATCCAACCGACCGCCGCCCGCGTCGCCGCGAAGGGCATGCTGCCGCTGTCGGTGCTGGCGCTGGGCATCGCGTGCACGGGCATGATCCTCGGCGCGCTGACGGTGCTGCTGGACAGCCCGATGATGGTCTTCCCCGCCGCGATCGTCCTCGGCGCCAGCTACGGCATCATGATGGTCGCCGGTCTGCGCGAGGTCGAGGCCATCGCCCGCCCCGACGAGCTCGGCGCCCTGATCGGCGTGTTCTACGCGCTGTCCTACATCGGCTTTTTCGTGCCGTTCACCCTGTCGCTGGTGGCGCCGCTGGTCGGCCGCCTCACCGGCCTGGGCGGCGAGTGGGGCATCATCCTGTGCCTGCTCTTCGGCGCGGTGGTGTGCGTCGCGTCGATGCTCCCGGTCGGCCGGGCCGCGGAAAAGGGTCTTGCGCTGGCCCGGCGGAAGGGCCGAGAGTAGTCCCCATGACCGTCTCCTCGGGAAGCCCCGCCATCCTGCCGCCCACCATCGAATCGTGGGTCGCCGCGGACCGCGCGCTCGACGCCGGCCGGATGCGCGACCTGATGGCCCCGGCCATCGTGCTCGCCTCGCCGTTGACCGACGCCTTCGACTTCACCGGCCCCGATGACGTCGCCGCGGTCTTCGCCGCAGCTTTCGAGGTTCTCGACGACGTCGACGTCGCCCGCGTCACCGGCGCCGGCGCCGATTGGGCGATCCACGCCACCAACACGGTCAACGGCCGCCGCCTCGAGGAAATCCAGTGGCTGCATCTCGGCGACGACGGCCTCGTCGATCGCATCACCATGTTCATGCGGCCGCTGGCCTCCACGGCGGAACTCCTCGCCGCCATCGGTCCGGCGCTGGCCCGCCGCGGCCTGATGTCGCCCCGCCCCGCCAAGGCCGCCTCCGCCCTGGCTCGCATGCCGGCGATGCAGCTGCACCTGGCCGAGAAGCAGGTCATGCCCCGGTTGCGGCCGCGCGACTGACGCGCCCCGGCTTCACCGCAGCCGCGACCACGCCTCTCGGTACGCCCGCGCCAGCGACTCGACCGTCTCGTGGGCGTTGAGCCCGCTCGGATTGGGCACCACCCACGTTTCCGCGCCGCCGATGGCTTTTTCCTGCTTTCCGACGCCCACCTTCCCGCCACTCGGCGTCTTCGCCCCGAATGCGGTGCGGAATGCGCCGATGCCGGCGACCATGACGACCTCCGGGCCGCCACGCAGGTCACGCTGCCGCGCCACTTTCTCGGCGAGGACGCGGCCGCCGGCGCGGATCTCGTCGTCGGCGAGTTCGCCGGCCCGCGCCGTCGCGCGGGCCACCACGTTGGTGAATCCCAGGCCCGCCTCGGCGAGCATGCCCAGATCGGCGTCGGACAGCCCGTCGCGCGCGTCGACCAGCCGCGGCGTGATGCCGGCTTCGTGCAGCGCCGGCCAGAAGCGGTTGCCGGGGCGGGCGAAGGGAGCGCCGACCTTCGCCGTCCACAACCCCGGGTTGATGCCTACGACGAGCAGCCGGCAGGTGTCCATGCCGATGTCGTCGATGACGGCGTCACGGTAGGCGTCGAGGTCGGCCGCCGATCCCCCGCTCACCTTCTGCGTTCCTCGGCCCCGAAGAGCACCGCACCGTCGGATTCCCCGCGGCGCGTGGCGATGGCCAGCTCCACCGTGCGGTCGAACCGCGGCCCCATCGGCGGGATCTCGGCCAGCGGCACCCACTCCGCGGCGGTGTTCTCGCCGTCGGCGGGGTGAGGCTCGGCGACTCCCGCGCCATCCTCCGCGCCGCCCGCATTCCCCGAGCCGTCCGTGCCGCCATAGCTGCCCGCGCCGCCCGTGTCTCCCGCCACCGACGCCAAAAACGCGTGGTCCAGGTACTGCGCCCGGTCGCCGTTGGGGTACTGGACCTTGCGGGTGACCTGGATGGACAGCAGCTTGTCCACCTCGACGTGCAGCGCCGTTTCCTCCAGCACTTCGCGCACGCCGGCGTCGTCGGGGGCTTCGCCGGGGTCGACGATTCCGGTCACCGGCGTCCACCGGCCGTCGTCGGCGCGGCGGACCAACAGCACCTCCTCGTCGCCGTCGGCTCCCCGCACGACGACCATGGTCACGCCGAGCAACCACAGTTCCGCGTTGCCCACGTGCTTGCGCAATTCGATGATGAAATCCGGCGTCATGGCGCCCACGGTAGGCGCGCCCATCGGCGGCGGCCCGGAAAATGTCCGCCACCTGGATTGATAGCAAGACCCCGGGGGTGAGACCGGGTCAGTGGCACCCCGCCGTCGGGCCGAGGCGCATTAGCGGGCGGCCGTCCGTTTCTGGCATGGTGACGCTCTCACGCCGGTCGATGCCGCGCGGTGGCCGTCGGAAAGCACTCTCCGCGGCACCCCGCATCGGCCGGTTCCCCATTGCGCCGTCGTTGGCGTGTACCGGACATCGCCGCCACCGTGCGGCGTGCCGGACGGGACCGCGTGGCCGCGTTCGACGAGCCGGGCACGCGCCCAATGGTCACCCGACGACGAAAGGCACCGCATGACGACGGCTGACGCACCCACCTCCCGGCCCGGAGCGACCTCCGACGGCCCCGCCACCGGCTCGGCCCCCACCCCCGCCCACCACGACGCCGCCCACGACGCCCCGACGGGCCTCGACCCGAAGCGCGTGAACATCGTGCTGGCGATCCTGGTGGTCTCGGCGATGGCGATGATCCTCAACGAGACGATCCTGTCGGTCGCGCTGCCGGCGATCATGTCGGACTTCTCCGTCTCCGCCGACATCGCCCAGTGGCTGACCACCGGATTCATGCTGACCATGGCCATCGTCATCCCGGTGACCGGCTTCATGCTGCAGCGGTTCACCACCAAGGCGATGTTCGTGGTGGCGGTGTCGCTGTTCGCCGCCGGCACGCTCATGGCCGCGCTGGCCCCGGCGTTCGCGGTGCTGCTCGCCGCCCGCGTCGTCCAGGCGTGCGGCACGGCGCTGATCCTGCCGCTGCTGATGACGGTCACCCTGACCTGCGTCGCCCCCGACAAGCGCGGCACGATGATGGGCCTGAACTCCGTGGTCATCTCCGTCGCCCCGGCGCTCGGCCCGACGCTGTCCGGGTTCATCCTCAACGCCCTGTCGTGGCGGTGGCTGTTCTGGGTCATGCTGCCCATCGCCCTGGTGTGCCTGGCGGCCGGCGCCGCGCTGATCGGCAACGTCTCCGAGACCCGCCGCGTGCCTTTCGACGTCGCCTCGGTGATCATCTCCGCCCTCGCCTTCGGCGGCCTGGTCTACGGCCTGTCCACCGTCGGCGCCATCGTCGACGGCACCGGCCGCGATTCCATCATCGCCCTGGTCGCCGGCGCGGTGTTCCTGGCCGCCTTCGTCGTGCGCCAGCGCGAACTGGAGAAGTCCGGCCGCGCGCTGCTGAATCTGCGCCCCTTCGCCGTGCGCAACTTCCGCGTGTCCGTCATCGTCGTCGTCGCGGCGATGGCGATGATGCTCGGCACCGTCATCGTCATCCCCATTTACCTGCAGACCGCCCTGGGCGTCTCCGCCCTGACCACCGGCCTGCTCCTGCTGCCCGGCGGCATCATCCAGGGCATCGCGTCACCGTTCATCGGCCGCGCGTACGACGCCGTGGGACCGCGCCCGCTGGTCATCCCCGGCGCGGCGATCATGGCCGGCGCCCAGTGGTGGCTGACCACCCTGTCGGAGACCACGCCCATCGGCGTCGTCATCGCCATGCACGTGACATTCTGCCTGGGCATGGCGCTGGTCATGACCCCGCTGATGACCGTCGCCCTGGCCTCCCTGCCGCTGCCGCTCTACGGCCACGGCTCCGCGATCATGAACACGCTGCAGCAGCTCGCCGGCGCGGCCGGCACCGCGGTGCTCGTGGCGTCGATGACCATCGGCGCGGCGGCGGCCGCCGGCGCCGGTGCCACCCCCATGGCGGCGACCGCCGCGGGCGCATCGGAAGCGTTCATCGCCGGCGGCATCATCGGCCTCATCGGCCTGATCTTCTCGCCCTTCGTGTCCAAGCTCGACCGCGTTCACGTCGACCTGGACTGATCCCCCGCCCCGCTATTCGGCCAGCGCGCGGATCTCCACGATGTTGGCGCACGCCTCGGCCGCTTCGGCGGCGAGGTTGACGGCCTGGTCGTCGTCGTCGGCCGAGATGATCCAGAAACCGCTGGGGAAGGTGTCGGACGCGAGGTACGGGCCGTCGTTGACGGAGCCGTCGGGCAGCACGGTCTTGGCGGCGTCCGGCGGCACCAACCCGCCGGCGAGGACCCAGTGGCCGCGGTCCTGAAGGGACTGGTTGAACACGCCGACGCGTTCGAACGCGGCGTGCATGTCCTCGTCCGAATCGTAGGGGTTGATGTCACGGCGCCCGTGGACGCTCAGAAGATACTGCATGGCGGATCCTCCATTCCCGGGCCGGCGATCCGCCGCGCCACCGTCACCGGCGGCGCGTGCGAGGCGTTTAGCACGCCGACCTTGTATTCGCCTACGAAATGGTAACACCGGATCGGGGCGGGCGGCAGGGCGCAAAGTACCGTTCACCGTCGTTAACGGCGTGGTTCACGGAAAACCGGCGGCAGTCGGACGGGACACGGGCGTAGGGTCGGGCCATGTCCGATCAGGAGCAGAACACGTCGACGCGGGACGGCGGCGGCCCCATCCGCGTCGCGAAGATCCACGACCTGCGCTCCGGGAAGGTCGACGCGCCCGGCCGGCTGATCCTGGTGGACCGCCTGTGGCCGCGCGGGGTGGCCAAGGACGCGGTCGATCTCGACGATTGGCTGAAGGACGTCGCGCCCTCGACGGAACTTCGCACGTGGTTCGGCCACGATCCCGCCAAATTCGACGAATTCGCCGACCGGTACCGCCACGAACTCGACGCCCGCGCCGCGGAAGCCACCGAGGCCGGAGGCACCGAAGCCGAAACCACAGGTGCCGAAAATACGGACGCGCACACCGCCGAAGCCGACCACGCCGAAATCGACCGACTGCTCCGGGCCGCGGAGTCGGCGACCGTCGCAAAGCCATTGGTCCTGGTCTATGCCGCCAAGGACCGCGAGCACAACCACGCGCTGGTCCTGGCCGACTGGCTGAGCGCGAACATCGGCTGAGCGGCGCCGCACCCGGGCCGGCCGGTCGCAAAAGGCGGCGCGATCGCCGATCATGGGGGAATGAGCACCGACAACACCGACCGTCCCGCCGAGCGCGTCAACCTGGTCCGCGAGGGCAACACCGTCTACCGGGCCCTGATCAAGGTCGCCGGTGAGTCGCGGGAGTACGCCGACGGCAACGGCATCGACCGCGCGCTGGCGGAGCTGATCAACGTCCGCGCCAGCCAGCTCAACGGCTGCGTCGCCTGCCTCAACCAGCATCTTCCCGCCGCCCGCGAGGCCGGCGTCCCCGAGCAGAAGCTCGACCTGCTGCCGGCGTGGCGCGAGTCGGTGCTTTACGACGACCGCGAGCGCTCCGTCCTCGAGCTCGCCGAAGCGATCACCCTGCTGCCCGACCACGCGGAACGGCGGCGCGCGTACGACGCCGCCGCGGAGCACCTGAGCGACGCCGAGATCGCGGCCGCCGAATGGACGGCCATCGCCATCAACGCGTTCAACCGGGTGTCCATCGCCAGTGAGCACCAGGTGCGGGCCAGGGACTGATCGGCGGCACGGCCGGGGCGGGCGGGCCGGACGCGCGGCGCGGGGCGGGCGGCGCGGCGCGGGGGCGAGGCCGCCTACCGCACCCACACCCACAGCATGGTGATGGTGACCACTGCGCCGACCAGGAAGTTCAGCCACAGGAACACCGTCCAACCGCGGTGGGCGTCTTCGCAGCGCTCGTCGGTGATGTTCCAGAAGCGCCCGGCGTTGACCGCGTAGGTGGCCGCGGCGGCCGCCACGATCCACGCGGGGGCCGGCAGCAGGAGCAGCAGGGCCGCGGCGAGCGCGTAGGTCGCCGTCGCCAGCCGCGCCGTCGCCCGCGCGCCCAGCACCGTTGCGATGGAGCTCAGGCCGCCCTCCCGGTCGGCGCGCACGTCCTGCACGGCGCCGAGGGCGTGGCTGGCCAGCCCCCACAGGAAGAACGACGCGATGGCGATCCAGAACCCGCCGGTCAGGGCATCGGGCGCCATGGTGCCGCCGACCAATGCGGGCGCGACGAAGTGCGTCGACGACGTCACCGAATCGAGGAACGGCCGCTCCTTGAACCGCAGCCGCGGCGCGGAGTACGCGACCACCGCGAACAGCGCCACGGTCAGCCACGCGGCCGACGCCCGGGTCCCCGCCGCGTACAGGTAGACCGCGAAGGG
Organism: Corynebacterium xerosis NBRC 16721 = ATCC 373; assembly: GCF_001552415.1. Classification (GTDB taxonomy): domain Bacteria; phylum Actinomycetota; class Actinomycetes; order Mycobacteriales; family Mycobacteriaceae; genus Corynebacterium; species Corynebacterium xerosis. The sequence goes on along the minus strand of NZ_BCRD01000008.1, from coordinate 16,247 downwards.
CACGACGGTGATCGCCGACGCCCACAGCAGCGCCGAGTGCAGCTCACGCGACAGCACCGCCCCCTCGACGCCGCCCTTGCGTGGATTGCGGATGTCGGATTCGTAGTCGAAGACGTCGTTGATGCCGTACATCGCGATGTTGTACGGGATCAGGAAGAACACCACGCCCAGCCAGAAGACCAGGTCGAAGCCGCCGCCGGCGATCAGGTACGCAGCGCCGAACGGGAACGCGGTGTTCACCCAGCTGATGGGGCGCGACGCCCCCAGCACGCTCAGGATCGTATTCATTCCCGGCCCCTTTCTCCGGCAACCTCGCGGGCATGGCCGGTCCACAGGGCGGGCACCGCGATCGCGGCGACGATGGCGTAGAGCAGGTCCTCCACCGGCATGGCGCCGATGTACAGGCCGCTCATCTGGGCGTCGTCGTAGCCGACCAGGCCGGCGAGGATCATGAAGTTGTCGAAGATCGTCGTCAACAGCAGCAGCACCGCCAGCACGATCGCGGTGACGGCGAGCTGGCGGGGCGCCGACCGGCGTCGCCACGCCCACAGGACGACGGCGGCGAGCAGGAACGGAATGCTGATCAGCAAATACGTCATCGGGTTGTCGCCTCCCCGGTCAGTGCGGCCCCGCCGGGCCCGGCGCGCCCGTCGGACCGCACCTCCCGCGCCGCCAGGATCAACCGGGCCCCCGAGGTGAGGTTCATGGTCAGGTAGGTCAGGAAGAACAGGAAGATCGGCTCCTCCAGCGGCATCTCCGGCGCGAGCTCGATGCCCGTCATGTACGGCGAACCACCCCGGAAGAACACGCCGGTGATGATCCCCAGCGCGTCCCAGGCGAGGTAGGCCACGAGCATGACCGCGCTGACCGCCCACGCCCGGCGGGCATCGTGGAAAAACGTCAGCCGCCAGCGGAAGTCGCACAGCACCATGCAGATCAGCGTGGTCACCAGGATGGCCAGATAGGCCCACGGCGCCGACGGGAAATCAGGAAGCATGCGCACCCCGGCCCATCCGGCCCATCCGGGCCATCCGGGCCGCGGACACGGCCGCCCGGCCGGCGATGACGGCCTTCTTCGGGCCCGGCACGCGGACCCTGGTCACCGCGACGCGCTCGGCCGGCGTCGCGCGCAGGCGCTCCGACAGGTCGGCGAACAGGTTCGTCGCGGCGAGCACGCCGGCGCGCGCCGCCCCGGGCAACAACGGGATGGCCAGGCGGGCGTCGGCGACGTCGTCATCGATGTCGTCGAGAAGCTTGTGCTTGACCGGCTCGGTCAGCGCATGCCCGTCGAGTTCGTCGAAGTACGTGCGGCCGAGCTGCCCGGTGTCCTCCGCGAGATCGCGGAGGAAGTTGATCTTCTGGAACGCCGCGCCGAGGCTGCGGGCACCGGACGTCATGGTCGCGCGATCGGCGGCGGTCACCTCGCGGCCGGCGAGGAAGATCGACAGGCACATCAGGCCAATGACCTCCGCGGAGCCGTAAACGTACTCGTCGAGGGCGTCATGGTCGTAGGTCGACTGCGTCAGATCGCGGCGCATCGAGCGGAAGAACGCGCGGACGTGGTCTTCCTCGATGCCGCAGCGGCGCACCGTGCCGGCGTAGGCGTGCAGCACGGGATCGGGGTGGAACGGCATCGTCGGGGCGAGCAGCACCAGCTCCTCGTAGTGGTCGAGCAATTCCCGGACCTGCGCGTCGGTGCAACCGGCCTCGGCGGCGGTGCCGTCGACGATTTCGTCGGCGATGCGCACCATGGCGTAGAGGTTGCGGATGTCCTGGCGTTCGCGCTTCCCCAGCATCTTCGTGGCCAGGGAAAACGACGTCGAATACGTGCCGATGACCGTCGAGCTCGCCTTGCGGCTCATCCGGTTGTACTTCGGCGTGAACCGGTGCCCGCCGGCCCCTCTGTCGCGTTCAACGACCATGGCGGACCAGGCTCCCTTCGATCGAGTCCGCGACGTCGCGCAGCCCCGACGCCACCTCGTGCGGCAACCCGGCGGCGGCGATGGCGGCCCGCGCCCGGTCAAGATAGTCGGTTCCTTCGGCGATGACCTCCGCGATGACGGCGGCGTCGTCGCCGTCGCGCATGGTCACCAGGGTGCTGCGGCCGCGGGCAATGTCGCCGGCGGCGGCCTTGCCGGTGTCGGCGGTGTCGCCGAAGACGCCCGCCAGGTCGTCGGCGGCCTGGTACGCGCGCCCCAGGTCGCGGCCGATGGGCACCATCGGCTCCTCGTCGCGGCCGGCGACCATGGCGCCGAGCTGCAGCGGCGCCTCGAAGGTGTAGACGCTGGTCTTCATCCAGCTGGCGTCGCGCACGCGCTCGCCGGTGGCCGCCCCGGGCTCGGCGCCGTGGATGATGTCCAGCAGCTCGCCGCCGAGCGTGACGGTCATGGCGTTGCCGAGGATCCGCAGCGACCGGCGCGCCCGATCATCGGGCAGGTCCGAGCCCAGGATCATCTGCTGCACGCCGACCAGCGCCAGATCACCGGCGATGATGGCCATGCTCGTGCCCTCGTGCGCGGCATCGGCCGGCGCGGCCCCGCCGTCGGCGAGCGAATCGCGCACCGCGGCGTGGATGGTCGGGCGGCCGCGGCGCATATCGTCCCGGTCGATGATGTCGTCGTGGATGAGGAATGCCCCGTGCAACAGGTCGACGCAGGCGCCCAGGAGAATCGCCTCGTCGGCCGCGGCGCCCTCGACCGGGCCGGCGGCGATGTGGACGAGCCGGGCGCGCAGGTGCTTGCCGCCGAGCGACACGTCGCCGATGCCCGTAAGCACGTCGGCCATCAGGCCGCCCCGCCCCGACGTCGAGTCGGAGATCTGGCCGTCGAGGACACGGCGCAGCAAGTCGACCGAGGCCGCGGTGCGTTGCCGGACGAGCTCGCCGTTCATCGCGTCATTCCTCATCGCGTCAGTCTTCATCGCGTCATCGCCGCCGGCAGCAGGCCGCGTGCGCCGAGGCGCTGCGGCGGGGTTTCGTCGCGCCAGTTCACGGCGATGGTGTGGGCGCCGCGACGGAATCGACGCAGAACCTGACGGGCGCCGACCAGCGCGCGCGGATCCATGTCGACGACCAGGTCCGGCTGGAACCAGACGGTCTCGCCCGGCCCGACGGCGAAGGACAGGTGCATGTCCTCGTGAACCTCCACGTCGGAAAAGTCCACGCGGTCGCGCACTTTCCGCCACCACGTCCGGCGAATGCAATAGTTGGTCCCGAAGAACGGCTGGTGCCCCAGCGCCGCGCCGACGGAGGCCCGGTACGCGCCGAGGTACAGCGCCGTCGCCACGCTCCCCCACGCCCCGGGCAGCTCGAAGCGGCCGGATCCCGTCACTCCCACCACCTCGCGTTGGTGGTGGCCCGGGCCGGAGTTCGCGTCGGCGGCGTCCCACGCGTCATGGAGCTTTGCGACGAATCCCGGCGCCGGAGCCACGTCGGCGTCCGTGCGGAGCATGACGTCGCAGGTGGAGGCGTCGAAACCGGCCCGCGTGGCCCAGGTGATGCCGCGGCGGGGTTCGTCGACGACGCGTGCCCCGAACTCGGCGGCAACGGCGGTGGAGTCGTCGGTCGACCCGTTGTCCACGACGATGATCTCGTCGGCGGGAACGGTCTGGTCCGCGAAGGCGGCCAGGCAGCGGCGCAGGAGTGCGGCGTCGTTCAAGCAGGGGATCACGACGCCCAGCGTTCGCGGTCGGCTCAAGGGGGTCCTCTCATGGTTCTTTCCCCCTCGACAATAGCCGCCGGCGGACCTTGGGGGTCCGACGTTCATCCGACGCCGACGGCGGTCTCGGCCGATCCTGCCCACTGCCTCGGTTGATCTTTCGCCCCCGGCCGCATTCCCGCCGCCGACATGGGACAACGGTGTTAAATCGATGGCATGGCCATTGACGCGGAAGGGATCGGCGGGCCGCCCCGGCGCCTCGCCCGATTCGCGCCGCCCGCCTTGTCCGGAGCGCGGCGCACGCTGCCCGGTGATGCGCTGGCGGGCCTGACGCTGGCGGCCATCGCGCTGCCCGGCTCGATGGGCACCGCACAGTTGGTCGGTGCCCCGGCCATCGCGGGCCTGATCGCCTTCATCGTCGGTTCGGTGGTCTTCGCCCTGCTCGGCGGCCACCGGACGCTGTCGGTGGGCGCCGACTCCTCCATCGCCCCGCTGCTCGCCGCCGCTGCCGCCGGAGGTGCCATCACCGGCGTCGCCACCACCGGACAGCTCACCGAATCCGGCCACCCCGTCATCCACCCCGAGACCCTGATGCTCACATCGGTGCTGGTCGGGGCGATTCTGCTGGCGGTGGGATTGATGCGCGGCGGCTGGATCACCCAGTTCCTGTCGCGGCCGGTGACCATCGGCCTGCTCGCGGGCATCGGCCTGGGCATCATCGTCGACCAGCTGCCGGTGGCCCTGGGCATCCCCCAGCACGGCGGCAGCGTCATCGGCGGCATCGTGGACATGTTCACCAGCTTCGACGAAATCAACTGGTGGACCGTCGCCGTCGCCGGCATCGTCCTGTTCTTCACCCTCGGCGCCCGGCTCATCGGGCCACGGGTGCCCGGCGCTCTCGTCGGGCTGGCCGCGGCGATGGCTTTCACCGGTGCGGCTGACTTGGACGGCAGGGGCGTCGTCACGCTTCCCTTGCCCGACCTCGCACCGCCCGCCCTCGACTTCGCGTCCGTCACCCCCGCGGCGGCGGTCGCGGTGCTGCCGACGGCCCTGGTCATCGCGGTGCTCATCGTCATCCAGACCGGCGCGACGGAAGCGTCCTTCCCCGGCGAGCGCCGCACCCTCGACCGGGATCTCGGCGCCATCGGCGTCGCATCGGCGGTGGCCGGGCTCGTGGGCGCCTTCGCAGTCAACGCCTCGCCGCCGCGCACCTCGATCGCGGTGACCGCGAAGGGGAAGTCGCAGGTCGTGGGCCTGGTGGCGGGGACCATCGTGCTGATGGTCGGATTCCTGGGATCCCGCCTGCTGCCGTACCTGCCCACCGCCGCGCTGGCCGCGGTGCTGCTGACGGTGGCCGCGAGCCTGATCAAGGTGCGCTCGATGACGCGCATCGCCCGCTTCAGCCGGACCGAGTTCGCGGTGTGCCTGGCCACGGTCGTGGTGGTCGTTTTCGTCGGCGTGGTCCAGGGCGTCATCATCGCGGCGCTGGTCACGCTTCTGGACCGCACCCGCCGCGAGGCCCGCCCGCCGACGTTCCGCAAGGGCCTGATCCCGCGGTCGAACCACTGGGTGCCGGTCGACGCGGGGACGCGGACGGTGCAGGTCCCGGGCGTTTTGGTGTGGTCGGTGGAGGCCCCGCTGTGGTACGCGGACTCCGATTTCGTCGTCGAGCAGCTGGGCGAGGAACTCACCGGCGACGACGGCCCGTACGCGGCGGTCGTCCTCGACGCCGCCGCCATCGCGGACGTCGATTTCACCGGCGCGGGGGCGCTGGAGTCGATCATCGACGCGCTCGATCACGCACAGCTGCCGTTGATCATCGCCCGCGCGAACCGTCCCGTGCAGAAGGCCGTCGACAAGGCCGGGTTGGCGGGCCGGGTGACCATCGAGCCGACCGTCGCCGATGCGGTGAAGCACGCCGCCCGGCTGGTCGGCCTCGGCGACGAACTGCGCGCGGTCCGCGGCAAGCGCAAGGACATCGCCGCGCTCCGGCAGAGGGGATTGGTCGCCGACGAGGTCATCGAGCAGGTCGAGGAGGAGCTCGAGGCCGAAAAGAAGAAGGAGGAGGCCCGGGAGCTGGAGCGGGGCGACCGGGAGGACGACATTCTTCCCTAGCTCCATCCTCGCCCTCCCCTAGAATGTTCCCATGGGAATGCTTCGGATCGGGATCTTCATGATGGCCATCTTCACCGCCGCATGGTCGGCCTGGGCTTGGCCGATTCCGGATCCGCTGGTGCGCGTCCCGGGCATCGCCTTCGGCATCGCCGCCGTCGCGCTCGCGATCCTCGGGCTGTTGCGGGGTCGGGGTGGACGGGCCAGGCGCGGGCCGTCGCAAAGCACGGGAAACGCATCGCTTGACGACGCCCACCGGCCCGACCAGGGGCGGGGAGCCGGGAAGACAACGCTGATCGCGATCCTCGTCGAGGTCGTCGCGATTTTCGCGGTCGTGCGCTGGCTGGGCACCGTGAACCCCGATCTGATCCAGCCGGCGATCGCGCTGATCGTCGGCGCGCACTTCCTGGTGTTCCAGTTCAATCCCGCCGCCCGTGGCGGCGTGCACGTGGTGACGACCGTCTTTGGCGTGACCGTCGGCGCCATCGGCCTGCTGATGATCCACGGCGACCGGCCCCCGGAGCTCGTCCACGCGCTGGTCGGGCTGGGGATGGCGGCGATCACGCTGACCTACGGGGTGCTGTTCGCCCGGGCGATGCGCACGGCAAATGGCACCGGAAAAGGCGCCGACCGGCTCAGTGCTCGCGCAGAGCCTTGATCAGCTCGTCCTTGTTCATGGTGGAACGGCCCTCGACGTCCAGCTCGCGGGCGCGATCCCGCAGTTCGTCGACCGTCCAGTCGTCGTAGGAGCCGGCCTCCCCGCCCTTGCGGCCGACCTTCTCCCGCGACGTGTTCGCGGCGGCGTTGGCGATGCGCGCGGCCTTTTCCTTGCTGGCGCCGTCGTCGCGCAGCGCCTCGTAAACGTCCGGGTCCTTCACCGACGGGCCCGGATCTTCCTTCCCGCCGCCGGAGCCGTTGCCCGACTTACCGCCGGAATTGTTGCCCGACTTGTCGCTTTTCTTGGTTTCGGCCATGCCGCCCACCTCCACATCGTCGTCGGCTCCGGCCGGACGCGGGCGGCGAACGGCCACCCTGCGGCCCACCGGATCATGTGCCCGCGATGATAGCGGGACCGAAATCATCGGCCACCGATTTCCCGAACAGGCATAGAATGACGTTCACCTTTGCGGCGCCCCGCGCCCGACGACGAGAATCGAGGCCCCGATGACAATCGCCGAACACTCCCCGGCCGCGACATCGACCAACGCCGCCGCGCACGCCGGCCCACCGACGCCCCGCGGACCCGCGAGTGCAGCGCTGCTCGACCTGCTCACCGGCCGCGCCGCCCACTCCCCCGAATCTCTCGGCGCCATCGGCGAAGCCGTCGACGCCGCGCTCGCCGGATTCGCGGAAACCGGCCAGACCGGCGCAGGTGACGACGCCGCGCCCGTCACGGGTCCGGCCGTGGACCCGGCCGCGGACCCGGGTGCATTCCTCCACCACGATGACCTGCAGCTGACGCTCTTCCTGCTGTATCTCCTCCACTACGGCCCCGCGCCGTACGTGGCCGGCGACTTCGAGTGGGACCCCGACCTTTTGACCATCCGCGCCCACATCGAGGACGCGTTCGAGCGGGTCCTGCGCACCGTCGTGCAGGTGCCGGAGCCGCCCACCGCCGGGTCCGCCGAACGCACCCCCGGCCGCGCCGTGACGGAGACGTTGTTCGCGATGACGGACGCCGTCGCAAAGCCGAAGCTGGCCATGTGGGCCGGCCGCAAGGCCACCGAGGAGCAGCTGCGGGAACTGCTGGTCCTGCGCTCGATCTACACGCTGCGCGAGGCCGACCCGCATTCGTGGGCGATCCCGCGGCTGCGCGGCCGGGCGAAGGCCGCGCTGGTGGAGATCCAGTCCGACGAGTACGGCAACGGCCGCCCGGGCCGCATGCACGCCGAGATCTTCGCCGGCACCCTGCGCGGCATGGGCCTGTCCGACGCCCCCGACGCCTACGTCGACCGCGTGCCCGCCATCACCCTGGCGTCGCTGAACATGATGAGCTTCTTCGGCCTGCACCGCCGGCTGCGCGGCGCCATCGCGGGGCACCTCGCGGCGTTCGAGATGACGTCGTCGATCCCCAACAAGCACTACGCGCGCGCATTCCGACGCCACGGTCACGACACCGACGTGACCTGGTACTTCGACGAGCACGTGGAAGCCGACGCCGTCCACGAGCAGATCGCGGGCCACGACCTCGCCGGCGGCCTGGCCGACGAGGAGCCGGAGCTGGCCGGCGACATCGTCTTCGGTGCCGCCGCGAGCCTGCACATGGACGACCTCATCGGCGCGCACATGGACGCCGCGTGGTCGGCGGGACGCTCCGCGCTGCGTGACGACGGGGCCGCCGGGCAGCCCGGAACGGCCGCAACGATGAGTGCGGCGCAGAACTCCGAAGATGCCGGGGCCGCCGATGACGCGGAGGCGCCCGATGCACGATGATGGGCTGATGCCGGATCCAGGAACGACGCCCGACGACGAGCTCAACGCAGGCCGCCCAAAGGGGACCGGTGCCCCGGGCGGCCCGGACGCCGCAGGCGGCCCGAATGGCCCGGACGCCGCAGGCCACCCCGATGGCGCCGACCGCTCCGCCGTCGATGCGCGCGCCGTGATCACCGCCTTCCCCAACGGCCCCCTGCTGGTCCGCGGCGATTTCGCCATCGCCGCCGAGCCCGGCGCGGACCCCGAGCGGCCCGAGCGCGCCGTCGTGGCGCTGTGCCGCTGCGGGGCGTCGAGCATCAAGCCGCTCTGCGACGGCACGCACAAGCTCATCGGCTTCACCACCGAGAAATCAGGCGACGTCTCGGGCGGCCGACCACCGCGCACATGACCCGGGCCTCAACGCCCCGCACCGTCCCGGCCGCTGGAACCCGCACAACCCCGAGACAGCGAAAAACCCCGGACTCTTTCGAATCCGGGGCTTTCCCGTGGTGGGCGAAGGGGGACTTGAACCCCCACGTCCCGAAGGACACTGGCACCTGAAGCCAGCGCGTCTGCCATTCCGCCACTCGCCCGTGGCAACGAGGAATACAATAACACCACCAATCCCATACGCACCAAATGCCCAGGCCATAGGCCGAAATTGGGCTGCTCGGCGGTGCTGGATGGCCGCCGTCAAGCGTCCGGAAGCCACCGGAAACGCCGCCGACCCCGGTCCTGCCACGATGAACGACCATTCGATCGGGCACCAGCGCCCCTATACTGGTGCACACACATACGCACGCACACGCGAGCGCCGCAGCCCACGCCGCCACCATGGTCCCGGCCCGCGCCGCCCGCAACCGATTGCCCGCGCCCGCCCCCGGCTGGCCGGGGGAAGGCGAAACGACCCGCAGATGGATTTTCTGGGACGCATCAGGAAGCTCGACAGCTCGCTGCAGCGCGGGCTGGACAACAGCTTCGCGCGCGTTTTCGGCGGCAAGGTCGTGCCCAACGAGCTGGAAGAATGCCTGAAGCAGGAGATCGAGGATTTCCTGATGCAGGACGCGGAGGGGCGCTACCTCGCGCCGAATGATTTCCGCATCGGGGTCAGCCGGAAGGATTTCGAGAACCTGTCGGCCGGCGGCCCGGATCTGCCGGCGGAGCTGGCGGACCGCATGGCGCGGTACTGCCGCAACAACGGGTGGGCAATGTCGGGGTCGGTGTCGGTGCGAGTCCAGCAGGTCGATTCGCTGCATACGGGCCAGTTGAAGACGGCCAGCCAGTTCACCGAGGGCTTCCGCGACGAGTCGGGGTTCTTCGGCGAGGACGGCACGGAGATCACGCCGGCGGTGCGGCCGTCTTCGCTTGACGACGGCCCGTCGACCGGTGCCGAGCCCGCCCAGCCGGAAGCGGCGTCGCCGCAGTTCGGCGGGGGCGCGGCCGGGGGTTCGGGAGGAGCCGGGGCGGGAGCAGCCGGGGCAGCCGGGGCTGGAGCAGGCGCCGCCGCTGGTGCCGCCGCCGGGGCCACTGGTCTCCCGGGCGGGGCGCCGGAGACGGAGTCGAGCTACCGCGCCCCGGCGAGCGACTCCCGTGGCGCCGACGCCGCCCCGGCCTACCGCGACGACGACTTCGGCGCGCCCCGTTCCGGCGATGCGCCGGCCGAGGGGCGCGCCGAGGGACCCGCCGAGGCGTCGTCCGCCGCGCGGCCCGCGGAAGCGCCGCAGGCTCAGGTGCAGGTCCCGCCAGGCCCGTCGTCGCCGGGCGAGCAGGAGCTGACCGTGACGCTGCTGCTGCAGGACGGGTCGAACCGCACGTTCGAGGTCAAGCCGGGGTCGAACATCATCGGCCGCGGCACGATCTCGGATTTCCGCCTGCCGGACACGGGCGTGTCGCGCCAGCACGCGGAGATCACCTGGGACGGCCGCGACGCCGTCCTGGTGGATTTGCACTCGACAAATGGCACGATGGTCAACGATTCGGCCATCGACAATTGGTTGTTGGCGGACGGCGACGTGATTTCCATGGGCCACTCGGTCATGGAGGTCCGGATTCGTTAGCCCAGTTCACGCACCGGGAGGGTAACCGCCCCGCCGGCCGGGAAACCGGCGCCCCACCAGGCGCCGCGAAGAGGAGGTATCTACGTGGAGGCGATCGTCTTCCTGTTGTCCCGCATCGCCGTTCTGGTCGTGCTGTGGTTCTTCATCTGGATGACCCTGCGCGCGCTGCGCGCCGATGCGAATGCCGCGTCGGGTCTGCGCCCGGTGCGTGCCGTGGCCGCGCCGGCGTTGCGGGGCCGGCCGTTCCAGCGTTCGCAGACGCCGCAGCAGCTGCTGGTCACCGCGGGTCCGCTGGCCGGTTCGCGCATGAACCTGGCCAATCAGAGGGAGATCACCATCGGCCGCGCCGATGATTCCGCCTTCGTGCTCAACGACGACTACGCCTCCTCGCATCACGCCCGCCTGATCCCCCGCGACGGTGACTGGTACCTGGAGGATCTGGACTCCCGCAACGGCACGTTCTTGAACGGCCAGCGCGTGGAACAGCCCGAAAAGCTCCAGCCCGGCATGGAGATCCGCATCGGCCGAACGACTTTGAGGTTGCAGCCGTGAATTATTCGCTCGATTACATCGCCATTTCGGACCGCGGCCTGGTCCGGCAGAACAACGAGGACTCCGCGTACGCGGGCCCCCGCCTGCTGGCCCTGGCCGACGGCATGGGCGGCCATGCGGCCGGCGAGGTCGCCTCGCAGCTGATGATCGCCAGGGTCTCCAAGCTCGACGACGACCAGCCGGGGGCGGATCTGCTCGATGCGCTGGCCATCGCGTGCGCGGAGGGCAATTCCTCCATCGCGGAGGAGATCGAGGCCAATCCCGTCACGGAGGGCATGGGCACCACGCTCACGGCCCTGCTTTTCGACGGCGAGCGCGTCGGCCTGTGCCACGTGGGAGATTCGCGCGGCTACCTGCTGCGCGACGGTGAGCTGACGCAGATCACCCGCGACGACACGTACGTGCAGTCGCTGGTCGACGAGGGGTCGCTGACGGCCGAGGAGGCGTCGGTGCATCCGCAGCGGTCGCTGATCCTCAAGGCCCTGACCGGCCGCCCGGTGGAGCCGACGCTGAAGTACCGCGAGGTCCGCAAGGGCGACCGGTACCTGCTGTGCTCCGACGGCCTGTCCGACCCCGTGTCCCGCGAGACGATCGCGGAGGCGCTGGCGGAGGGCACTCCGGCGGAGTCCGCCAATCGGCTGGTGGAGCTGGCGCTGCGGTCGGGCGGCCCCGACAACATCACCATCATCATCGCCGACGTCGTCGACGCCTCGGTCGACACCCCGATCCAGCCGGCGCTGGCCGGCGCCCTGGGCGCCATCGATTCGGAGGCGCCCCGCCCGAACACGTCCGCCGGCCGCGCCGCCGCGATGCGGCCCCCGGCCGAGCAGGAGCGGGCGGTGACGACCGAGCCGGCCGCCGACGCCCCCAAGCAGCGCGGCCGCTGGCTGGTGGCCACGTTCGTCGTCCTGGCGCTGGTCGCCATCGCGGCCGTGGCCACGTGGGGCTGGCGGAAGAACGACTCGATGTACCACCTGGCCGTCGAAGATGGCGTCGTGCAGGTGATGCACGGCGTCTCCGGCAGCCTGCTGGGCATGTCGCTGCATTCGCATCACCAGTACGTGTGCCTGTCGGACTCCAACGAGGTCAAGCTGCCCGATCCCGCGACGGACCGGGAGGCCCTGGACTGCCATCTGCTGGCGCCGGAGGATCTCGCGCCGGCGGCGAGGGCCCAGCTCGACGGGCTGCCCGCCGACTCCTACGACGAGATCCGCGGCCAGATCGGCCGGTTGGCCGATCAGGCCCTGCCCGTGTGCCTGACCGTCGAGGCCCGGCCCGGCGAGGGCGACGCCCCCGCAGACGAGCCCGCCGAAGGGTCGTCCGAGGCCCCGACGGCCGCAACGTCCGAAGCCGCGGACGGCGGCACCGGTTCCGAACCGGGCGTCAACTGCCGGGAGGTCCGCCGATGACGGCCCCCCGCACCGACGCCACCGCCCGCCCCGGGCGTTCCCGGGAACTGCTGATGCTGCTGTTGGCGGGCACGGTCACGCTGCTGGCGCTGATTTCCGCCGAGCTCGGCCAGGGCAACACGGCGACCATCGAGATGCTCTGGATCCTCGGCGGCTTCATCCTCGTCTTCGGCGTCGCCCACGCCATCCTGCGCTTCCTGGCGCCCTGGTCCGACCAGGTGCTGCTGCCCGTCGTCGCCGCACTCAACGGCCTGGGCCTGGTGATGATCCACCGTCTCGACATGGCCAACGGCACGTCGCTGGTGCGCAGCCAGGTCATGTGGACCGTCCTGGGCGTCGCCATGTTCGTCGCCGTGATGGTGCTGCTGCGCGACCACAGGTCCCTGTCGCGGTACTCCTACATCCTCGGGCTGGTGGGCCTGCTGCTGCTGGCCCTGCCGCTGGTGTGGCCGTCGTCGATCAACTCCGACGCCCGCATCTGGATCTCCATCGGCCCGTTTTCCGTGCAGCCCGGCGAGTTCGCCAAGGTGCTGCTGCTGATCTTCTTCGCGCAGCTGCTGGTGAACAAGCGCTCGCTGTTCAACGTCGCCGGCAAGCGCGTCCTCGGCATCGATTTCCCGCGCCTGCGCGACCTCGGCCCGATCCTGGTGGTCTGGGGCATCGCCCTGGTCATCATGGCGCTGCAGAATGACTTCGGCCCCGCGCTGCTTCTCTTCGGCACCGTGCTGGGCATGCTCTACATCGCCACGGCGCGCGGGTCGTGGCTGCTGATCGGCCTGATCCTGGTCGCCGTCGGCGGCTTCGGCGTCTACCAGGTGTCGGCCAAGATCCAGGACCGCGTCAGCCACTTCGTCGACCCCCTGGCCAACTACGACTCCGGCGGCTATCAGCTGTCGCAGGCCCTGTTCGGCATGAGCTGGGGCGGCGTCACGGGCACCGGCTTGGGCAACGGCTACCCGCAGAACGTGCCGGTGGCCCACTCCGATTTCATCCTCGCCGCCTTCGGCGAGGAGCTCGGCTTCGTCGGCCTGGCGGCCATCATCCTGCTGTTCGCGATCCTCATCGCCCGCGGCATGAACGCCGCGATGCAGGTCCGCGATTCCTTCGGCAAGCTGTTGGCCTCCGGCCTGGCCCTGACCATCGCGATCCAGGTCTTCGTCGTCGTCGCCGGCATCTCCAAGCTGATGCCGCTGACCGGCCTGACCACCCCGTTCATGTCCGCCGGCGGCTCGTCGCTGCTGGCCAACTACATCCTGCTGGCCATCCTGCTGCGGATCTCCGATTCGGCCAGGCGCCCCTGGGGCACGACCGCCCCGGCGCAGGAACCCGCCGAGGAGGTGGCCGCACGATGAACAAGTCCATCCGCCAGGTCATGCTCTTCACGGTGGTGCTCATCGTGCTGTTGCTGGCCAACCTCACGTGGGTGCAGGCGTTCCGCACGGAGCAGTACGCCGAGAACCCCCTCAACTCCCGCCAGTTCCTCGAGGAAAAGTCCCGCCACCGCGGCCAGATCAGCGCCGGCGGCGAGATCCTCGCCCGTTCCCAGCTCGGCGACGACGGCTATTACAGCCGCGTCTACGAGGCCAACCCGGAGGCCTACGCCCCCGTGGAGGGATACCTGTCGGACATCTACGGTTCCAGCGGCATCGAGCGTTCGCAGAACGACATCCTCAACGGTTCCGACCCGTCGCTGTTCGCCTCGCGGGCGATCGACACCATCACCGGCAAGGAGCGCTCGGGCGCCAACGTCGAGCTGACGCTGCTGCCCGAGGTCCAGGAAACCGCCCATGGCGCGCTGGCCGACAACGGCTACGTCGGTTCCGTCGTGGCCCTGCGCCCGTCGACGGGCGAGATCCTGGCCATGGCGTCGACCCCCTCCTTCGACCCCAACGACATCGTGGCCAACGACGCCGACGAGTGGGCGCGGCTCAACGCCGACGAGGACGCCCCGCTGCTCAACCACGCGACCCAGCGGCCGCTGCCGCCGGGCTCGACGTTCAAGGTGCTCACCACCATCGCGGCCGTCGAAAACGGGGCGGGCCCGGACACGACGGTGACCGGCGCGTCCGAGATCACGCTGCCCGGCACCAACACGACGCTGGAGAACTACGGCGGCCAGTCCTGCGGCGGCACGACCACCCTGCGGACGGCGTTCGCGCGGTCGTGCAACACGGCCTTCGCCGAGCTCGCGGTCGACACCGGCGCGGATCCGCTGCGCGACGTCGCCGAGCGCATGGGCGTCGGCTCCGACTTCGATGAGCTGGGCGTGCCCCAGGAGAAGTCGACCATCGGCGAGATCCCCGACGATGCGTCGCTGGCGCAGACGGCAATCGGCCAGCGCGACGTGTCCTTCACTCCGCTGCAGAACGCCATCATCGCCGCGACGATCGCCAACGGCGGCGTCCGCATGGAACCGCACCTGGTCAAGTCCGTCCAGGGGCAGGACCTGTCGACGCTCAAGACCACCGAACCCGATCAGGTCAACGAGGCCATCCACCCCGACACCGCGGCGATCCTCACCGATCTGATGCGCGGGTCGGAGAACAACTCTGGCGGCAACGGTTCGGCGATCGCGTCGAAGACCGGTACCGCGGAGCACGGGTCCGAGCGCGGCGCGCTCGCCCCGCACGTCTGGTACATCGCGTTCGCCCCGGATTCCGACGTCGCGGTCGCCGTGGTCGTCGAATCCGGCGGCGGGCAGGGCCAGGGCGCGACCGGCGCTTCCGTCGCGGCGCCCATCGGCCGCGAGGTCATCGCCGCCGTCGAAAGGACGGTGCGCTGATCATGGCCGCCAACAACGATCCCGGATCCCCCGACGTCGAGCTCGACAACGTCCAGGCCACCCTTGGCACGTCCCGGTACCGGGTGCGCAGCCTCCTGGGCCGCGGCGGAATGTCGTCCGTCTGGCTCGCCGACGACCTCGCGGCGGGCGACCGCCCCGTCGCGGTGAAGATCCTCAACCGGGAACTCGGCGACGACGCCGAGTTCCGCCAGCGGTTCCGCAACGAGGCCTCCGCCGCGCGCAGCGTCGACAGCCCGAACGTCGTGGCCATCCATTCGCACGAGGAGCCCGGCCCCGGCGCCGCCGGCCCGTGCTACATCGTCATGGAGTACATCCGGGGCGAGTCGCTTGCCGACGTCCTGCGCCGCCGCCGCACGCTGCCCGAGCATCTCGCGCTCGACGTCGTGGAGCAGACCGCCCACGGCCTGTCGGCCATCCACGCGGCGGATCTCATCCACCGCGACATCAAGCCCGGCAATCTGCTGGTCACTCCCGAAGGCACGGTGAAGATCACCGACTTCGGCATCGCCAAGGCCGCCGAGGCGGTCCCGCTGACCCGCACCGGCATGGTGGTGGGCACCGCCCAGTACGTGTCGCCGGAGCAGGCGCAGGGCAAGCAGGTGACGCCGTCGACCGACGTGTATTCGCTGGGCTGCGTCGCCTACGAGATGGTGGCCGGCCGCCGACCCTTCGCCGGGGACACCACCGTCGCGGTGGCGGTCGCCCACATCAACGAACCGCCCCCGGCGCTGCCGCAGACCGTGCACCCGCACATTCGCGAACTCATCGGCATCATGCTGCGCAAGGACCCCGCGCGCCGCTACGCCGACGGCCGCGAGCTGGCGAAGGCGGTGCTGCAGGTCCGCCAGGGCCACCGGCCGCCGCAGCCGGCGGGCGTGCAGCCGCAGGTCCACCGCCAGTCGGATGCGGCCCATCCCGCGACCAGCGAACTGGGCGCGCTCACCGAGCCGGGCCTGCGCCGGCCGACGGAAATGCGCACCGGGCAGTTCGCCGGGGCGCCGGGGCACACCGCGGCCCGGCCCGCCCAACGTGGCCCGGCGGCCGCCGCCCCGGCCGCGGCGCCGCGGCGCAAACCGGCCCGGAAGAAGAGCAACGCCGGCCTGTGGCTGACGCTGATCCTGCTGTTGGCCGTCCTGGCCGGCGCGATCTGGATCCTGCTCGGGGCCATGTCCGAACGCGGCACCGGCACGCCGGGGTCGAGTTCCGAAACGACGACCACCGAGCAGTCTTGGACCGAACCGACCGG
>NZ_BCRD01000007.1 GCF_001552415.1 Corynebacterium xerosis NBRC 16721 = ATCC 373 | reverse complement strand
CGCGGGAAGCTCACCGGCTTCCCGCGCGGGCCGATGGCTTTTGCAGTCACGGGACGTGGAAAGATGAGGGTAACGTTGTCCCGACAACGCAATTTTTGCATCCGTCATGCTCCCGTTTCCCTGAAAGCGAGGATCCCCGTGGCATATGAGAACGCGCGGGCCGCACTGGACGACCTGATTCGCCTGGTGCCCGATTTCCCGACCGCCGGCGTCCTTTTCGAGGACCTGACACCGGTGCTCGCGGATCCCGAGGGATTCCGCCTCATCGTCGACGAGGTCGCGGAGGCGTGCACCGAATTCGGTGCGGACGTGATCGGTGGCCTGGACGCCCGCGGTTTCCTCATCGGCTCGGCGGTGGCCTACCGCATGGAGCTCGGCGTGCTGGCGGTGCGCAAGAAGGGCAAGCTGCCCCCGCCGGTGCACACCGAGTCCTATGACCTGGAATACGGGTCCGCGGCGCTGGAGATTCCGGCGTCGGGTCTGGATCTGCGGGGCAAGCGGGTCGTCCTGGTCGACGACGTGCTGGCCACCGGCGGCACCATGGCCGCGGCCCGGGCGCTGCTGGAGAAGTGCGGCGCCGAGGTCACCGGCCTCTGCGCCGTGCTGGAGGTGCCGGGCCTGGGCGGACGCGAGAAGCTGTCGGATCTGCCTCTCTACGTGGTCAACGGCGCCGATTCGACCGGCTCCGCCGACTCCGCCGATGGGGCGGAGAATGGCTGAACGGTCGCCGCGCCGCTACGGCGCCCGCCTGGCCCGCAGCCTGACCGGCGCTCGGACGAAGGTCAATCCGGTCCTGGATCCGCTGGTGGCCATCCACCGGGAGGTCCATCCGCGCGCCGACCTGTCGCAGCTGCAGAGGGCCTACGACGTCGCGGAGAAGCTCCACGAGGGCGTCAAGCGAAAGTCGGGGGAGCCGTACATCACCCATCCGCTGGCCGTGGCGACCATCGCCGCGGAGATCGGCATGGACACCACGACGCTGGTCGCGGCGCTGCTCCACGACACGGTGGAGGACACCGACTATTCGCTCGATGACCTGACCGGCGATTTCGGCCCGGAGGTCGCGCGGCTGGTCGACGGCGTGACCAAGCTGGACAAGGTCGCCCTGGGTTCGGCCGCAGAGGGCGAGACCGTGCGCAAGATGGTCGTGGCCATGAGCCAGGACCCGCGCGTGCTGGTGATCAAGGTCTGCGACCGCCTGCACAACATGCGCACCATGCGCTTCTTGCCGCCGGAGAAGCAGGCGAAGAAGGCCCGCGAGACCCTCGAGGTCATCGCCCCGCTGGCGCACCGCCTGGGCATGGCCAGCGTCAAGTGGGAGCTGGAGGACCTGTCCTTCGCCATCCTGTACCCGAAGAAGTACGACGAGATCGTGCGCCTGGTCGCCGACCGTGCGCCGCAGCGCGACCGCTACCTGAAGCAGGTCTCCGACGAGATCACCGCCGATCTGCGCTCCGCCCACATCGAGGCGACCGTCATGGGCCGGCCGAAGCACTATTGGTCGATCTACCAGAAGATGATCGTGCGCGGCCACGAGTTCGACGAGATCTTCGACCTGGTGGGCATCCGCGTCCTGGTCGACACCACCAAGGATTGTTACGCCGCCATGGGCGCGGTGCATTCGCTGTACCAGCCGATGCCGGGCCGCTTCAAGGACTACATCTCGGCCCCGCGCTTCGGCGTGTACCAGTCGCTGCACACCACGGTGATCGGCCCGGGCGGCAATGCGCTGGAGGTGCAGATCCGCACCCACGAGATGCACTACAACGCCGAATACGGCATTGCTGCGCATTGGCGGTACAAAGAGACCAAGGGCTCGCACAAGGGCGACGCCGCCGAGGTCGACCAGATGGCGTGGATGCGCCAGCTCCTGGATTGGCAGCGCGAGGCCGCCGACCCCAACGAGTTCCTGGATTCGCTGCGCTACGACCTCGCGTCGAACGAGATTTTCGTGTTCACGCCGAAGGGCGACGTCATGACGTTGCCGGTCGACGCCACCCCGGTCGACTTCGCTTACGCGGTCCACACCGAGATCGGTCACCGCTGCATCGGCGCGAAGGTCAACGGCAAGCTCGTGGCCTTGGAGTCGGCGCTGAAGACCGGCGATCGCGTCGAGGTCTTCACCTCGAAGGACGCGCATTCCGGACCGTCGAAGGACTGGGCGGCGTTCGTGAAGTCCCCGCGGGCCAAGGCGAAGATCCGCCAGTGGTTCGCCAAGGAACGCCGAGAGGAGGCGCTCGACGCCGGCCGCGACGCCCTGGCCGCGGAGGTCCAGCGCGGTGGCCTGCCCATGCACCGCCTGTTCACGCCGCGGACGATGAAGCAGATCGCCTCCGAGCTGCATTACGCCGACGTCGACGCGCTGTACACGGCCATCGGCGAGGGCGCGGTGAGCGCCAAGCACGTCACCAACCGCCTGATGGCGCAGTTCTCCAGCCAGGACGACGCCGAGGACCAGCTGGCGGCCCGCACGCCGCTGTCGAAGCTGCAGGCCCCGGAGAAGCGCCGCCGCGCCGACGGCGCCGGCGTCCTGGTCGCCGGCTCGGCGGACATGATGGCCAAGCTCGCCAAGTGCTGCACCCCGGTGCCGGGCGACGAGATCTTCGGTTTCGTCACCCGCGGCGGCGGCGTCAGCGTGCACCGCACGGACTGCACGAATGCGGCGAAGCTCAAGGAGGAGCCGGAACGCCTCATCGACGTCGAGTGGGCCAGCGACTCCTCGGGCGCGGTCTTCACGGTCACCGTGCAGATCGAGGCCCTGGACCGCCACGGTCTGCTGTCGGAGATCACGCGCACCATCAGCGAGCAGAAGGTCTCCATCATCGCGACGTCCTCGCACACGGCGGAGGATCGCGTGGCCGTCATGCGCTTCACGTTCGAGGTTTCGGACATCAAGCAGCTCGGCTACATCATCTCGGTGCTGCGCGGCATCGAGGGTGTCTACGACGTCTTCCGCGTCACCAGCGGCGGGTAGGGCGCTTCACTCACGCATCTGTTCCGCACGCGATTGCTTTACGACGAAAACCGACCCCGCACAGTGATGTGCGGGGTCGGTGGCCGTCGTGAAGCGGGACTGGTTTACGGAAGTGGGAGACCGTGGCCTACGAGACCGTGGCGGACTCGATGCGGACCTCTTCGGCGGGCTTGCCGTCGGTCTGTCCGCCTTCGATGCCCTTCTCGCTGATTCCCTTGACCACGTCCAGTCCCTCCGGAGTCATGGTGCCCAGGATGGAGTAGTTCGGCTGGAGCTGGCCGGGGCCGTAGTTGAGGAAGAACTGCGAGCCATTTGTGTCAGGGCCGGAGTTGGCCATGGCGATGGAGCCCTCGGGGTAGATGACCGAGTCGGTCGGCTCGGACTCGTCGGCGGGGTACTCGTCGGCGAAGGTGAAGCCCGGGCCGCCGGCGCCGGAGCCCGTCGGGTCGCCGCACTGCAGGACGTTGAGGCGGCCGGTGGTCATGCGGTGGCAGACCGTGTCGTCGTAGTAGCCCTCCTTGGCCAGGTGCTCGATGGCGTTGACCGCGCAGGGGGACATGGAGCGGTCGAGCTCCATGGGGACGTCGCCGTTGTTGGTCTTGAGCGTGACCGTGACGGTGCCGGTGGTGGCGATGCCATCGGTCGGCGGGGTGGAGACGTCCTTGGCCGCTTCGCCGCCGCCGGCCGGGTACTCGCAGGTCACCGTGTCGGGCAGGGCCTCGGCGCGGGCCATGGCCAGCGGGGTCAGCTCGGGGCTGGTGGTTTCCGTCTCGCTGGCGGTGAGGTCGTCCTCGTCGTCGCCCATGGTGGTCAGGAACCAGATGCCGCCGACCAGGGCGACCAGGATGGCCAGCGTGGTGACGACGACGCCCAGCGGCTTGGCCTTCTCCGCGCGGTCGCGGCGGCCCAGCTCGCGCTCGAGATTCTTCATCGCCTCGCGGCGTCGCTGTTCGTTGCCCTGCACTGCTACCTCTTTCGCTGGCGTATCCGTTGGCGGTCGGCCGGTGTCCCGGCCGTCTGCCGTGACATTATGCCCTGCACGGGCGGCGGGGTGGTGCAGCGGGATCGGCGGGGCGAAGTAGTATGTTCGACGAAACGCTGCGCCGCCCTTTCCGATTGGAGCCCCATGGAGATCATCGGTTTCCCCGCCGGTCCGCTCGAGACCAACTGCTACGTCGCCACCGGCCATTCGATGGAGGCGGACGCCGCAGACGGCCCGATCCCCGTGGTCATCATCGATCCGGGCATGGACGCGCTGGGGCGGCTGAAGGCGGAGTGCGAGCAGCGCAACCTCGAGCCGGAGGCCGTGCTGCTGACCCACGGACACATCGACCACACCCGCGACGTCGGCGAGGTCTCGCGCGAGTGGGGGATCCCGGTGTACATCAGCCCGCACGATCGCTTCATGCTGGACAACCCGCTCATCGGCGCGGGCCTGAGCCTGGGCAAGATGTTCAACGTCGCCGAGATGGTGCCGCCGAGCGACATCCACGACCTCGACGACGGCGAGGAGGTCAAGTTCGCGGGCCTGGCCTTCGAGGTCATCCACGCGCCGGGGCATTCACCGGGCTGCGTCATGCTGCGCGCCCGCGACGGCGGCGACGAGATCGTGTTTTCCGGCGACGTGCTCTTCGCGGGCTCGATCGGGCGCACGGATCTGCCGGGCGCCGATCCGCAGGCGATGATGGACTCGCTGAAGAACCGCGTGCTCCCGCTTGACGACGACCTGGCCATCCTGCCCGGCCACGGCCCGACGTCGACGATCGGGCAGGAGAAGGCCCATAATCCGTTCCTCGCGCAGGTGAAGTAAGGTTGCCCGGGTGACCGAGCAGCAGAAGAAGCAGAAGATCCGACCCTTCACCGCCCCGAAGGGCGTGCCGGACTACGTGCCGCCGAACTCGCGCGCCTTCGAGGCAGTGCGCGGTTACCTGCAGCATCGCGCCCGCCTGGCCGGCTACGAGCACATCGAGCTGCCGGTGTTCGAGGACACGGGCCTGTTCGCCCGCGGCGTCGGCGAGTCCACGGATGTCGTGTCCAAGGAGATGTACACCTTCGCCGATCGCGGCGACCGCTCCGTGACGCTGCGCCCGGAGGGCACCGCCGGCGTCATGCGCGCCGTCATCGAGCACAACCTCGACCGCGGCCAGCTGCCGGTGAAGCTGTCCTACGCCGGCCCGTTCTTCCGCTACGAGCGCCCGCAGGCCGGCCGGTACCGCCAGCTGCAGCAGGTCGGCGTCGAGGCCATCGGCGTCGACGACCCGGCCCTGGACGCCGAGGTCGTGGCGCTGGCCGACGCGTCGTTCCGGGGCATCGGCCTGACGGGCCACCGCCTGGAGCTGACCTCGCTGGGCGACGATTCCTGCCGCCCTGAGTACCGCCGCAAGCTGCAGGATTTCCTCTTCGGCCTGCCGCTGGACGAGGAAACCCGCCGGCGCGCCGAGCTCAACCCGTTGCGCGTCCTCGACGACAAGCGCCCGGAGGTCAAGGAGATGACCGCCGACGCGCCGCTCATGCTCGACCACCTGTCGCCGGAATGCCGCACCCACTTCGAGACGGTCACCGGCCTCCTCGACGACATGGGCGTCGAGTACGTGATCAACCCGCGCATGGTCCGCGGCCTGGATTACTACACCAAGACCTGTTTCGAGTTCGTCCACGACGGCCTCGGCGCGCAGTCCGGCATCGGCGGCGGCGGCCGCTACGACGGCCTCATGGCGCAGCTCGGTGGCCAGGAACTCTCCGGCATCGGCTTCGGCCTCGGCGTCGACCGCGCCCTGCTGGCCCTGGAGACCGAAGGCAAGACCTTCGGCGACGAGCGCCGCGTCGACGTCTACGGCGTGGCCCTGGGCGAGGACGCCTCTCGCGCGATGGCGGTGCTCGTCGGCAAGCTCCGCAATGCGGGGATCAGCTCCGACATGTCCTACGGCGGCCGTGGCCTCAAGGGTGCGATGAAGGGCGCGGACCGTGCCGACGCCCGGTTTGCCCTGGTGCTCGGCGAGTCCGAGCTGGAGGCCGGCGAGGTCCAGCTCAAGGACTTGACCGCGCATGAGCAGCACGCGGTGGCGCTTGACGACGTCGTCGCCCAGCTGCAGGCGCGCCTTAGTTAGGGGAGCTCAGCACTCCGTCCGGTTGACGGGCATCTTCAGTTCGATGGCGAGACCCCCGGTGGAGGTCTCCTTGTACTTGGTCATCATGTCGCGGCCGGTGGCGGCCATGGTGCGCACGGCCTCGTCGAGCGTCACCGCGTGGTCGCCGTCGCCGAGCCGCGCCAGCCTCGCGGCGTTGATGGCCTGCACCGCTGCGACGGCGTTGCGCTCGATGCAGGGGATCTGCACCAGGCCCCCGACCGGATCGCACGTCAGCCCAAGATTGTGTTCGAGGGCGATTTCGGCGGCATTCTCCACCTGACGGGGCTCGCCGCCCATGACCTCGCACAGACCGGCCGCGGCCATCGCCGCCGCCGACCCGACCTCGCCCTGGCAGCCGACTTCGGCCCCGGAGATCGAGGCGTTCTCCTTGACCACGATGCCGATCGCGCCGGCCGCGAGCAGGAACCGCCGGGCGGCTTCGGGCGTGAACCCGACGACGTGGTCGAGCGCGTAGCGCATCACCGCCGGGATGATCCCCGCCGCACCGTTGGTCGGCGCCGTGACCACGCGTCCGCCGGCGGCATTCTCTTCATTGACCGCCAGCGCCCACAGATTCACCCATTCCATCGCCGACAGCGCGTCGGCGTGGGTGCCCTCGCCGTCGTCGGAGCGGATCTCGGTGAGCTGCCCGTGCAGGTCCGGGGCGCGCCGCCGCACCCCGAGGCCGCCGGGCAGGATGCCGCCGTTGACGTCGGCCGCGTCAATCCCGTTGTCCATGCACTCGCGCATGGTGCGCCACACGGCATCGAGATGCCTGGCGATGCCCACCGTCCCGCCATGCAGCGCGGCCTCATTGGCGGCCATCACGTCGGAGATGTCGAGCCCGTGGTCGCGGCATTGCGCCAGCAGTTCGTCGCCGGTGGTGAAGGGGTGGGGCACGTCTCCACCGCGGCCGGTGGTGGTGACGCCCGCGCCGAGTTCCCCCGCACCGTCGCCTCCCCGCAGCGCCGCCATGTCTTCGCCGGACAGGACGAAGCCGCCGCCGACGGAGAACCACTCCTGCGTGAACGCCTCGCCACCGGTGTGGGCGGTGAAGATCATCCCATTGGGGTGCCCCGCAATTTCCGAGGTGTCGAAGGTGATCCGGTAGGCCACGTCACCCATCGGCCCGGAGGCGATTCCCTCGGTGGGGACGTCGGCGCCGGGCAGCGGTTCGGCGTGCTGCGAGACCGTCGCCGGTTCGTGCCCGGCCAGCCCGAGGACCACCGCCCGATCCGTGCCGTGGCCCCGCCCGGTCGCCGCCAGTGAACCGCGCAGCTCCACGTGCACGAGGTCGGGTGGGGCGGCGTCGGCCAGCCCCCGCATGAACGCGGTGGCCGCGCGCATCGGGCCGACGGTGTGCGACGAGGACGGGCCTATGCCGATGCTGAACAGATCGACGACGCTGATGGTCATGCGGCCCACAGTACAAAGCGGCCGTTTCGGCGGCGTTACGGTTGCGTGGGCAATGGTCCGCCGGAGCGCAGCGCGGCGACGACCGCCGGCGAGGGGTCGGGGTGGATTTCCGGGAGGTTGCGCTCGAACGGCGGCTGCAGGGATCGGGTCTGCCACTCGTGGCCCGAGTGTCGGGCATCGCCGGCGGGGTAGCGGGGATCGAGCAGCAGCCAGCCGCCCGTCGCGGAGAGGTAGGGGGCCCAGACGGAAACGATGCCGTGGAGGACCGGGGCACCCGCGGGCCCGTCGACCTCCTGGTAGCGCAGCCCGGCGGGGATGCCGTTGGCCCGCAGCAGCGCCGCCAACAGGTGCGACTGGGAGAAGCAGTGGCCGACTCCCGCAGCGAGCGTCTCGGAGGCTGAGACTGCAATTGTTCCGGTGACGGCGTCCGTCGCGGAGGCGTCATCATCGACGTGCGCGATGCGGTCGCGGACATGGGCGAACGTCGCGGCGATGGTGGCGTCCGGGGTGTCGGCGCGTAGCTCGGCGGCCAACGCCGCCACGGCGGGATCATCGGCGTCGATGATCTCCGTGGCCGCGAGGAAGGAGTCGTCGGGGAGCATGGTCAGAACTCTTCCGCCTCGATCTTCTTCATGCCCATCAGCGTGCCGTAGGCGCCGGGGCGTGTCATGAGCTCGTCCATGTTCTCCGGGACGACCTGCCACGACACCCCGAACCGGTCCTTGCACCAGCCGCATTGCTCGGCGGCAGGATCGGAAGAGAGTTCATTCCACAGGCGATCGAGTTCGGCGCCGGGCTCGGCTTCGACGAGCAGGGAGATGCCCTCGTTGAACGTCGTGTCCTGCGGCACCGCCGAATCCATGGCGGCGAACCACTCGTCGGCGAGCCGGAAGTCGGTGAACATCACGGCGCCATGGTCGTATTCGACGAGGGCGCCGCGGGCGGAGGCGTCGATGACCGAGATCCAGAAATCCGTGGCCTCCCGGGCCTTGTCCTGGTTCGCTCCGCCGAACATGAACGACGGCGTCAGGAACGGGCGATCCTCGCCCGACGGATTCGTGAGCATGAGCTGCCACGTCACGCCGAAGCGATCCCGGATCCAGGCGTAGCGAGCGCTGTGGGGGTACTCGCCGAGCTCCATCATCACGCCCCCGCCGTCGACGAGCGCGTCGTGGACGGAATCGAGGTAAGCGGTGGCCTCGTCGACGCCGCCGTCGTACTGCGACGGATCGAAGTTGAGCAGGAAGCTGATGGAGTGGTTGGGCCGGAACTCCGGGCCGGCGTTGATCAGCGAAAGCCGCCGACCATGGATCTCGACGTCCACGGTCAGCGGCCTGCCCGCCATGTGGGCCTGGAAGTCGGGCAGGCCGTCTTCGGGGTAGGTGACGATCTTCGTGACCACCGCCTCCCGGAAGACGCCTGCGTAGAACTCGGCGGCCTCGAGGGCGGTGCCGTCGAACCAGATGTTCGGGATGATTCGCATGGCCCCGAATCTAGCCCAGGTGCCCCTTGAGCAGGTCGCCGAACGACGGCCCCGACGGCTCCTCCACGCCCGACCCCGAGCGGCGCGTCGAACCGGCCGCCAGACCGCCGACGCCCTGCGCCAGCACCAGATCGGCCAGCTCGCCGGCGGCGCGGGAGACGCGCGAGGTCAGGGGAGCGGTACCCTCCGTGAACGTCGCCGCGCCGAAATCGTCGGTGGCGGCGAACACGCCGGTCGGCGCGACCATGGCGCCCATGTAGGAAAACAGCGGGCGCAACGCGTGGTCGACCGCCAACGAGTGGCGGGCCGTGCCGGCGGTCGCGCCGAGGACGATGGGCACGGACCGCAGCGCGTCGTCGTCAAGCGAATCGACGAACATCTTGAACAGGCCCGAATACGAGGCCTTGAACACCGGCGTGACCGCGATGACCGCGTCCGCCGAGGCGACGGTGCGCCGCGCCTCGTCCAGGCGCTGCGAGGACAGGCCGCCGACCGTGAACGCGTCGGCCAGATCGCGGGCGAGGTCGCGGACCTCGATGACCTTCACCTCCGCCGACTCGCCGCGGGCCGTGATGGCGGCGACGGTGGCGTCGGAAAGCATGTCGGCCAGCTGCCGCGTCGACGACGGAGTCGACAAACCGGCCGTGATGACTGCGATGGTGCGCATCGGGCGCTCCTTTCCCGTTCTACTTGTCCTCGACGCGGCCCGGCTGCACCTTGTGGTGCGGGTGGTCGCGGTCGAGCTTGAGGGTGGCGTGGGTCGGCGGGTCGGAGGGCACGTGCTCCGGGCGGCGGGCCTCCATGCGGCGGCGGACCTCCGGGACGACCTCCTTGCCCAGGATCTCGATCTGCTCGAGAACGACCTCCAGCGGCAGGCCCGCGTGGTCCATGAGGAACAGCTGGCGCTGGTAATCGCCGACCCAATCGGCGAACTGCATGGTGCGCTCGACGACCTGCTCGACGGTGCCGACGGTCAGCGGCGTCATCTCGGTGAACTCCTCCAGCGTCGGGCCGTGGCCGTAGACCGGGGCGTTGTCGAAGTAGGGGCGGAAGAACTTCTTCGCCTTTTCCTCGGTGTCGCCGATGAAGACCTGGCCGCCGAGGCCCACGATCGCCTGGTCGGCCTGGCCGTGGCCGTACTGCTCGAAGCGGCGGCGGTAGATGCCCACCATTTTCGCCGTGTGCTCCTTGTTCCAGAAGATGTTGTTGTGGAAGAAGCCGTCGCCGTAAAACGCGGCCTGCTCGGCGATCTGCACGGAGCGGATCGAGCCGTGCCAGACGAACGGCGGGGTGTCGTCCAGCGGCCACGGGGTGGACACGTATCCCTGCAGCGGGGTGCGGAACTCGCCGGACCAGTTGACGGGGCGCTCGCGCCACAGGCGGCGCAGCAGGTGGTAGTTCTCCACGGCCAGCGGGATGCCCTGGCGGATGTCCTTGCCGAACCACGGGTAGACCGGGCCGGTGTTGCCGCGGCCCATCATGAGGTCGACGCGGCCGCCGGCCAGATGCTGCAGGAAGGCGAAGTCCTCGGCGATCTTCACCGGGTCGTTGGTGGTGATCAGCGTGGTGGCCGTCGACAGCTGCAGCTTCTCGGTCTTCGCCGCGATGTAGCCCAGGTGGGTCGTCGGGGAGGAGGGCACGAACGGCGGGTTGTGGTGCTCGCCGGTCGCGAAGACGTCGAGGCCGACTTCCTCGGCCTTCAGCGCCATCTGGGTCATGGCGTCGATGCGCTCGTGCTCGGTGGGGGTGGTGCCGTTGGTCGGGTCGGTGGTGACGTCGCCGATGGTGAAGATGCCGAACTGCATTGTTGCTCGCTCCTTGTTCCGGGGCCGGGGGGGGATCTTCCCGTCCCACTTTGGTGATATGTCAACAATAACGCTTGCGGGGCGATCGTGCAAGAGGCGGGTTCGGCGCGTCGCGTTCCGCGTTCTTGTTTTGCGACGGCCCGCGCATCCTCGTTCGGCCCTTTTGCGGGTGGCGCCGACGGGTGTGGACGTGGGGGCGTCGTCGGCGGTTCGCACATGGGTACGTCCACATCGATTACTGCCGTGGGCGATTCAGCTCGGGTCGCACGCTCATTCGATGTGGGGTATCATCGGTGGTGACGGCGGGGGAGTTTGGCAGCCGTCACCTCCCGCGGCGATGGGGTCCGGGGGAGTCCGTCGACAAGCTCTTGTGAACCTTCATTCGATCGAGCAAATCCGGGACCGACCATGGCGCACACTGACTGCACCGGCACCCACCACCGTGACGACGATCCACCCGATGGCCAGGACGATGGCCGTCACTTCGAGTTTCCCGACATCCGCTATGCCCACGAGGACCGGGGCGATCCGCTGTGCGCGGCCGGGTTGGAGCGCAATGCGCGCGATCTGGTCATCGCCGAAGCGGCGTGCCCCGAGTCCATGGCCGACGTCGAGCACCACTTGGCCACCTTGCATCCGCGGTTGGGCATCACCCGCAACGAGGGTTTCGCTTACTGCGATCTGGGCATCGCCCTGGAACGTCTGCCGAGATTGGCGGAGCTGCTGGAGGAGCGGCCGTTCCTGCCGATGTCGCACATGAAGGCAGTCGCCTCCGCCGTGTACTGCCTGGCCGATGATCATCTCGACGCGTTCTGCGACCGCCTTCTGCGGTACCTGGCGCCGAAGAGGCCGCGGCAGGCGCTGGTCGGGTGGCAATCGTTGTCGAGGCAGTTGTGCCACATCGTCGAGGTCCTCCAGCCGGAGGTCCGGCCGAAGGATCCGCCGGACGACTCCGAGCCGCCGGACCCCGCCGAGGATCGGCAGTTCAACGTCGACGATCGCTCGCCGACCCACACCAGTTTCAGGGCCACTCTGCGCGCGGACGAGGGCCGGGAGTTCCTCGACGGCCTCGACGCCATCGCCCGTGCCCACGGGTGCTCGCGGACCGAAGCGCTGATGCACTTGATCCGTTCGAAGACCCGGGTGCAGGTGGTGTTCAACGTCTACCGGGCGATCGACGGCGGGCGCGCGTGGATGTCGGGTCCGGGGTGGTTGTCCGGCCTGGCCACGGAGGAATGGACGAAGCGCGCCACGCACGTGCGCATGTCGTCCAACGGCAGCACCGACGGGTACGTGCCCACGGAGGCCATGGATGCGTTCATCGAAGGACGCGATGGGGTGTGCCGTTTCCCCGGTTGCTGCCGGCCGGCGCACCAGGACGATTCGGACCACGTGATGAACTTCGACAAGGAAGATCCGAGCGCGGGAGGCCCGACCAGCACCCCGAACCTGCACAAGTTGTGCCGGCGCCACCATAATCTGAAGACGTCGAAGCTGTGGGACGTGACCGCGTTTCCCGACGGGACGGAAGTGTGGACCAGCCGCGACGGGGAGCACACGTTCACCACGATGCCGGACGGGCCATTGGCGGGGTTCGGCCGCCAGACGTTCGATGCACGGTTGACGCGCAAGACGGCAGTGCTCCGGGAATTCAACGAAAGGCGGGAGGCGGCCGAGGAGGAGGCCCGGCGCATCACGGAAGAAGCCTTGGCTCGGCGCGAAGCCGAACTGGATGCCGCCATGGACATGTACGACGACCTCTACGGCCCCGATGCCACGCACCCCGACGCGAAACTGACCATGAAGGAGAAGCTGGAAAAGTACCCGGACGTGCCGCCGTTCGGCTCGATGCTGTGAGCGGCGCTGATCCCGGTCGGACCTAGTAGGAGCCGAGCTGCACTTCGGCCCAGAGGGTCGGCAGGTCGGCGCCGCCGACGACGCGCAGCGGTTTCTGGTCGGGGCGGCCGTGCTCGGTGATGATCAGCGCCCGCGGCACCAAACCGTCGTCGCCCGGGATCGTCAGCGCGGTCACGGCGTCTTGCACGGTCACCGTGCGTGGCATGAAGTAGGGCATGTCGCGGGAGCCGGCCCATTCGAGCACGTCGGCGACGGTCTTGGCCTCGAGTCGTCCGTCGTCGCCGTAGTCGTGGGCGACCCAGATGGCCACGGCATCCGTCGTCAGCAAGGCGGTGCAGCGGCCCCGCTCGACGCCACCCGCGTAGACGGGGAACTGCGAATAGGTCGACTCGGCGAGCACGGCGAAGACCTTCTCCACCGAATCCTCCGGCGTCACCGTGACGGGCTTCCGGTCGGGGAGCACCCCGAGCACCGTCGGCGGGTCGATGAGATTACGGGCCAGCCGTTCGGCGTCGGCGACGGTCTCCGGCAGCGGGTCCGCGATGGGCCGGCCATTGCGGTACTCGCCGTGGCTGATGGCGTTGCGAAGGTCGGAGAAGGCCATGAGCGCGGAACGCTGGGCGTCGGAAAGCCGATGCTTGCGGTGGCTGAGGTTGACCATCCACTTGAACCCATCGGACGGCTTCGCCCGCAGATCGCGGCGCAGATGAGCCTCGATGTCGTTGAAGGCGCCGAGGAAAGCGGTGGCGTTGCCGCCGGGGGATGGGTCGGTCACGGCATCGGTCACGGCATGGGTCGAATCGTTGTTCATGGCGTCGGTCATGGCATCCACGCTACCGGCGCCTACGCTGGTGAACATGAACGCCAATCACCGTCACTCCCGCAGCTCGGAAGCTCGTGATACAGACTCCCGCGGCCCCGGCTCCCGTGGTCCGCAGTCCCGTTACCCCGATTCCGCCGATGCCGCCGGCGGCGCCGGCGCCGCCCCGCGGTCCCTCAATCGCACCTCGCGGGCGATCGCCCACGTGATGGATGACCTGTTCACCATCCCGGGCACGAAGCGGCGGGTCGGGCTGGACCCGCTCGTCGGCATCATCCCCGGCGTCGGCGATGCGGCGGGCGCGGTGGCCACGGCCGGGCTGGTCATCGACGGCATCCGTTACCGCGTGCCGTTCGTCATTCTGCTGCGCATGGCGTTCAATCTGCTGCTGGACATGACCATCGGCGCGATCCCGCTGATCGGGGACGCCTTCGACTTCTTCTTCCGAGCCAACATCCGCAACGAGCGGCTGATGGTGAAAGCACTCGACGACCCCGCCGGTGCGGCGAAGTCGTCGAAACGCTACTTGATCGGGGCGGTGGTTCTGCTCGTGGTCCTCGTCGCGTCGATCATCGCCCTGGCGATCGGTGCGGTCTGGGGCCTCATCGCGCTGATCCAGGCGGGGTACTAGCTGTACACCCCGCGCTCGAGGGTGTCGCACTGGGCCATCTTGCCGGTCTTGTAGCCGGTCAGGAAGGCGTCGGCGCGCTGTTCGGCGGAGCCGTGCGTCCACAGGTCGGGGCGGATCTCGCCGCCCGAGTGGCCCTGGATGGTGTCGTCGCCGATGGCGCGGGCGGTCTGGAGGGCGTCGGCGACCTGCTGGTCCGTCAGCGGCTCGATGATGGCGTCGGGTCCCTTGTCCGCGAAGTGCGCCCAGATTCCGGCGTAGCAATCGGCCTGCAGCTCGACCTTGACGGCATCGGAATCCGGGCCGGGGTCGTTGTAGTTGGACCGGCCGAGCGTGCCCTCGAGCTTCTGGATGTGGTGGGCGAACTCGTGGGCCACCACGTACTGCTGGGCCAGCGGACCGTCGCCGCCGCCCATGCGCTCCAGCTGATCGAAGAAGGACACGTCGTAGTAGGAGTACTCGTCGGCCGGGCAGTAGAACGGGCCGGTCGATGCCGAGGCGTAACCGCAGCCGGACTGCGTCGATCCGGAGAAGATCTCGATGCCCGGCGCCTGGTAGGCGATGCCGGCCTGGGCGGGCAGCTGCTCCTCCCACACCCGGTCGACGGAGATGCCGGTGAACTCGATGCGGCAGTCGACGTTGTTGTTGGCGTCCTCGCCGGTCTGGCAGTGGTCCATGCCCTGCTGCGTCTGCCGCTGGCCGCCACCCTGCTGGGACGGCTGCTGGAGCTGCGAGGGGTCGCCGCCCAGGAGAAGGAACAGGCCGACCATCAGCAGGCCGCCGATGCCACCGCCGACGGCGATGCCGCCTCGGCCACCGACGCCACCGCGGCGCGCGCGGTCGCCGCTCTTTCGGAAATCTGAACGGAACGTCATGCACCGAGTATGCCAGCAGGAACGCCGCGGCGGGAGCCCGACACGAGACGAGCATCACTCCGGATTGACCGGCGCTCACGGAGTTCCGGTGCATGCGCCTTCGGCCACCTCCGCTTTGCGACGGCCCGGCCCCCGAGCCGATCCGGCGCGGCGGGTAGACTGCCTACGACGCGCGCCCGAGAGGGCGACGATGATCGAGCAATCATTTCAAGCATTCATTTCAGGCAAAGCATTGGAAGGACCCCAATAGTGCTGCGTACGCATCTCGCCGGCGAGCTCCGCGCCGACCAGGCCGGACAGTCCGTCACCCTCACGGGTTGGGTGGCCCGCCGCCGCGACCACGGTGGCGTCATCTTCATCGACCTGCGCGACCGTTCGGGTCTCGCCCAGGTCGTTTTCCGCGAGAGCGAGGTCGCCGAGCGGGCGCACCATCTGCGCAGCGAGTACTGCGTGCGGGTGACCGGCGTCGTCGAAAAGCGCCCGGAGGGTTCGGAGAACCCGAACCTGGCGTCGGGCGACATCGAGCTCAACGTCACCGAGCTCGAGATCCTCAACGAGTCGGCGGCGCTGCCGTTCCAGCTCGACGACGCGTCCAGCGCCAACGAGGTCGGCGAGGAGACCCGCCTGAAGTACCGCTACCTGGATCTGCGCCGCGAGGGCCCGGCGAAGATCATGCGCCTGCGCGCCGCGATGAACCGAGCCGCCCGCGCCGTGCTGGATTCGAACGACTTCACCGAGATCGAGACGCCGACGCTGACGCGCTCGACCCCGGAGGGCGCCCGCGACTTCCTGGTGCCGGCCCGCCTGAAGCCCGGTTCCTTCTACGCCCTGCCGCAGTCGCCGCAGCTGTTCAAGCAGCTGCTGATGGTCGGCGGCATGGAGCGCTACTACCAGATCGCCCGCTGCTACCGCGACGAGGATTTCCGCGCCGACCGCCAGCCGGAGTTCACGCAGCTCGACGTCGAGATGAGCTTCGTCGAGCAGGACGATGTCATCGCCCTGGCCGAGGAGATCCTGAAGGCCATCTGGCGCGAGGGCGGCTACGAGATCACCACCCCGATCCCGCGCATGACCTACCGCGAGGCCATGGAGAAGTACGGCTCCGACAAGCCGGACCTGCGCTTCGACATCCAGCTGACCGAGTGCACCGAGTTCTTCAAGGACACCACCTTCCGCGTGTTCAAAAACGAGTACGTCGGCGCCGTCGTCATGGAGGGCGGGGCCTCGCAGCCGCGCCGCCAGCTCGACGCGTGGCAGGAGTGGGCCAAGCAGCGCGGCGCCAAGGGCCTGGCGTACATCCTCGTCGGCGAAGACGGCGAGCTGGCCGGCCCGGTGGCCAAGAACATCACCGACGCCGAGCGCGAGGGCATCGCCGCCCACGTCGGCGCCAAGCCGGGCGACTGCATCTTCTTCGCCGCCGGCGAGACCAAGTCCGCCCGCGCCCTGCTCGGCGCCGCCCGCGGTGCCATCGCCGAGAAGCTGGGCCTGATCAAGGACGGCGACTGGGCCTTCACCTGGGTCGTCGACGCGCCGATGTTCGAGCCGGCCGCCGACGCCAAGGCCTCGGGCGACGTCGCCCTGGGCCACTCCGCCTGGACCGCCGTGCACCACGCGTTCACGTCGCCGAAGCCGGAGCACCTGGACACCTTCGACAAGGAGCCGGGCGAGGCGCTGGCCTACGCGTACGACATCGTCTGCAACGGCAACGAGATCGGCGGCGGTTCCATCCGAATCCACCGTCAGGACGTGCAGAAGCGCGTGTTCGAGGTCATGGGCATCTCCGACGAGGAGGCCCACGAGAAGTTCGGCTTCCTGCTCGACGCCTTCGCCTTCGGCGCCCCGCCGCACGGCGGCATCGCGTTCGGCTGGGACCGCATCGTCTCGCTGCTCGCCGGCGTCGATTCCATCCGCGAGACCATCGCCTTCCCCAAGTCCGGCGGCGGCGTCGATCCGCTGACCGACGCCCCGGCGCCGGTGACCGCCCAGCAGCGCAAGGAGTCGGGCATCGACTTCAAGCCGAAGGCGGACAAGTCCAAGCAGAAGAACCCGGACGCCGAGCAGGCGAAGTAGTCCGGGCAACCAAGCCGGGCAAGTAGTCCGGCCAGGTGGCGGCCGCAGCCGCAGCCGCCACCGCAGCACGATGAGGGCGCGAGCCCAAGGAGATCATGGATTCCCTCGACAACCCGAGCAACGAGCACGACGTCGCCGACGTCATCGCGACGGCCGGAGAGCTGCTGGCGTCGCGCTTCGGCGGCCGCCCGGAGCTGACCGACCCAGAGGATCTGGGCGGTTCAAGCCGTGCGATGGTGCTGCGTCTGCGGGTGTCACCGAATCCGTTCCTGCCGGTGCGGTCCCTGGTGGTCAAGCGGCTGCCGGAGTCGTCGGCGGCGGGTGCGGATCCGGCGCTGCTGCGCGAGATCGTGGCGTACCAGTTCGCCACGTCGCTGCCGGAGGACGTGCGCCCGGGCCCGGAGTTGTTGGCGCATGACGTGGCCAAGAGGATCATCGTCA
This sequence comes from Corynebacterium xerosis NBRC 16721 = ATCC 373, assembly GCF_001552415.1. Taxonomy (GTDB): domain Bacteria; phylum Actinomycetota; class Actinomycetes; order Mycobacteriales; family Mycobacteriaceae; genus Corynebacterium; species Corynebacterium xerosis. Next base: position 82,989 of record NZ_BCRD01000007.1, on the reverse strand, counting down.
TTTCCGACGCCGGCGACGCGCCGACCTTGGCCGATGTCCTGGACGGCGGCGATTCCGACGCGCGGCTGCGTGCGCTGCGCTCGCTCGGGGCGGCGCTGGGCCGCATGCACGCGGGCACCGCGGAGCGCGAGGACGGGTTCAACACGCTGTTGTCGCGCATGTGGGCCCGCCACCGCGGCGACGAGGACGTCTCCGGCGAGCGCGATCGCGGCATCGTCCGGGCCATCGAGTCCGGCATGGGCCGCATCGAGGCCGCCGGCCTGACCGTGACCGACGGCGTCCGCGGTCTCGCCGCGGAAGCCGCGCGCCGGATCTCCTCGGGCCACCACCGGGCGTTCACGCCCTTCGACCTGGCCCCGGACAACATCATGATGGCCAACCGCGTGGCGTTCCTCGACTACGAGTGGGCGGGTTTCCGCGACGCCACGTTCGACGTCGCCAGCGTCATCGCGGGCTTCCCGCTGCACGTGTTCACCGGGCCGCCGAGCCCCGAGGAGACCGAGGCCTTCGTTCGCTCGTGGGCGGAGGAGGTCCGGCCGCTGTGGCCGGGCGTCGTCGGCGACCAGCACCTGCGCACCCGTCTGATGACGGCGCTGCTCGGGTGGACGCTGATCACCGTCACCATCCTGCATTACGGCTCGCCGCAGGAGGCGCTGACCGCCGGGGCCGTCGAGCCCGCGGAGCGCGAGGATTCCGCCGGCATCGGCGGTGGCGTGATGGAACGGCGCGATCTGCTGGGCACGGCGCGTGCGCTGGAGATCTTCGCCGGCGGCTGCGAGGACCCCCGTTCCGGCGAGGTCGGGGACTTCGCCCGCGCGGTGGTCGCCCTGGTGTCCGGGTAAGCGGGGCGCCACATGGCGGGTGAACCGGGGCTTTTCGACGACCCCTTCTCCGGAGTGCCGGGGTCGGGCACATCGGGTGCATCGGGCACATCGGGCGACGGAGCCGACGCCGGGGCCTACTTCCATCCGGGCTCGCATGCGCCGCTGGCGGTGAAGATGCGGCCGCGCACCCTCGACGAGGTCGTCGGGCAGAAGCATTTGCTCGGCGAGGGCGCGCCGCTGCGCCGGCTCGTCGACGGCGGGGGAGACACCTCCGTCATCCTGTTCGGGCCGCCCGGCACGGGCAAGACCACGCTGGCCAGCCTGATTTCCACGTCCACGGGCCGCCGGTTCGAGGCGCTGTCGGCCCTCAACGCCGGCGTGAAGGAAGTGCGCGCCGTCATCGAACGGGCGCGCAAGCACCTGGTGCGCGAGGGCGTGCAGACGGTGCTTTTCATCGACGAGGTCCACCGCTTCTCCAAGACCCAGCAGGACGCCCTGCTCGGCGCGGTGGAGAACCGCACCGTGCTGCTGGTGGCGGCGACGACGGAAAACCCGAGTTTCTCGGTGGTCTCCCCGTTGCTGAGCCGGTCCCTTCTGCTCCAGCTGGAGCCGCTTTCCGACGACGACGTCGCCGAAGTCATCCGCCGTGCGGCATCGGACGAGCGCGGGTTGAACGGGAGGGTGACCATCGCCGAAGACGCGCTGCACCAGCTCGTCGCGTTGGCCGGGGGAGACGCCCGCCGCTCGCTGACGTACCTGGAGGCCGCCGCCGAGGCCGTGCCCGACGGGGGCGTGCTCGACGAGGCGACGGTGCAGGCCTCCGTCAATCGCGCGGTGGTCCGCTACGACCGCGACGGCGATCAGCATTACGACGTCACCAGCGCATTCATCAAGTCGGTGCGCGGATCCGACGTCGACGCGGCGCTGCATTACCTGGCCCGGATGATCGAGGGCGGCGAGGACCCGCGGTTCATCGCCCGCCGCATCATCATCCTGGCCAGCGAGGACATCGGCATGGCCGACCCCTCGTCGCTGCAGGTCGCCGTCGCCGCCGCCGAGGCCGTGCAGCTCATCGGCCTGCCCGAGGGGCGCCTGCCCTTGGCGCAGGCGGTCATCCACCTGGCCACCGCCCCGAAGTCGAATTCCGTCATCACCGGCATCGACGCCGCGCTCAAGGACGTCCGCGCCGGAAAGTACGGCGCCGTCCCGCCGCACCTGCGCGACGGCCACTACAGCGGCGCCAAGGCCCTGGGCAACGCCGTGGACTACGCGTACCCGCACGACGACCCGAAGGGCGTCGTCAAGCAGCAGTACGCCCCGGACCCGCTCGCCGACGCCGAGTACTACCGTCCGGGCACCCACGGCCGGGAACGCGCCATGCGCGAGCACCTGGCCACCCTGCGCGGGATCGTGCGGGGAATCGCCCGCGGCAAACGCGGCGGCCCGACACCGAAGTAGCCCGGGCAAGGGGGTATGCTGGCACGGCTATCGCCGCAATCGCGCGGCAATCACCGAACGTCGCGAAAGAGGGACCCGACTCCGTGCAGACCCATGAGATCCGGAAGCGTTTCATCGACCATTTCGTGAACGCGGGGCACACCGAGGTCCCCAGCGCCTCGCTGGTCCTCGACGACCCGAACCTGCTGTTCGTCAACGCGGGCATGGTCCCCTTCAAGCCGTACTTCCTGGGCCACCAGACCCCGGAGTTCGCCACCGCCACCTCCATCCAGAAGTGCGTGCGCACCCTCGACATCGAGGAGGTGGGCATCACCACCCGCCACAACACCTTCTTCCAGATGGCCGGCAACTTCTCGTTCGGCGACTACTTCAAGGAAGGCGCCATCAAGCACGCGTGGGCGCTGCTGACCAACTCGGTCGAGGACGGCGGTTACGGCATCGATCCCGAGCTGCTGTGGGTCACGGTCTACCTCGACGACGATGAGGCGCACGACATCTGGCGCGACGTCGTCGGCGTCCCGGAAGAGCGCATCCAGCGCCGCGGCATGGCCGACAACTACTGGTCGATGGGCGTGCCCGGGCCGTGCGGCCCGTGCTCGGAGATCTTCTACGACCGCGGCCCCGAGTACGGCGTCGAGGGCGGCCCGGAGGCCGACGAGGACCGGTACATCGAGATCTGGAACCTCGTCTTCATGCAGAACGAGCGCGGCGAGGGCACCGGCAAGGACTCCTTCGAGATCCTCGGCCCGCTGCCGAAGAAGAACATCGACACCGGCATGGGCATCGAGCGCGTCGCGTTCCTGCTGCAGGGCGTCGAGAACGTCTACGAAACCGACCTGCTGCGCCCCGTCATCGACGTCGCCGAAAAGCTCACCGGCTCCACCTACGGCGCCGGCGGCGAGGCGGGCAACGTCGACGACGTCCGTTTCCGCGTCATCGCCGACCACTGCCGCACCGGTCTGATGCTCATGCTCGACGGCGTCACCCCGTCCAACTCGGACCGCGGCTACATCCTGCGCCGCCTGCTGCGCCGCATCATCCGCTCGGCGCGGCTGCTGGGCGCGACCGGCGAGACGCTGCAGCCGCTGATGGAGTCCGTCCGCGACACCATGACGCCGTCGTACCCGGAGATCACCGACAACTGGGACCGCATCCTGCGCGTCACGCTGACCGAGGAGAAGGCCTTCCTGAAGACCCTCGAGGCCGGCACCCACCTGTTCGAAAGCGTCGCCGCGAAGGCGAAGTCGGAGGGGTCGACGCAGCTGGCCGGCGCCGATGCGTTCGCCCTGCACGACACCCACGGTTTCCCCATCGACCTGACCATGGAGATGGCCGCAGAGGCCGGCCTCGTCGTCGACCGCGACGAGTTCGACCGCGAAATGGCGCAGCAGCGCGCCCGCGCCAAGGCCGACAACGCCGCCAAGAAGCGCACCCACGGCGACCTCGGCGTCTACCGCGAGTTCATCGACGAGCACCCGACCGAGTTCACCGGCTACGACAAGCTCGTCGACGAGGCCACCGTCGTCGGTCTCGTCGCCGACGGCGCGCGCCTGGAGCGCGCCTCCGAGGGCGGCGAAGTCGAGCTGATCCTCGACCGTTCCCCGCTCTACGCCGAGGGCGGCGGCCAGATGGCCGATCACGGCCGCATCACCACCGCCTCCGGCGCGGTGCTGGAGGTCGACGACGTCCAGCGCGTGGGCAAGAAGCTGTGGCTGCACAAGGGCCGCGTCGTCGGCGGCGAGCTGGCCGTCGGCGAGCTGGCGGAGGTCGCCGTCGATCCGGCGTGGCGCCACAAGGCGGAGCAGGCCCACTCGGCCACGCACCTCATCCACGGCGCGCTGCGCGAGGTCCTCGGTTCCACCGCCACGCAGGCCGGTTCGATGAACAAGCCGGGCTACCTGCGCTTCGACTTCAAGTACGGCGAGCAGCTGACCCCGGAGCAGGTGTCGCGCATCGAGGCCATCGCCAACGAGGCCGCCGACGCCGACTACCGCGTCAACACCATCGAGACCTCGCTCGACGAGGCCCGCGCCATGGGCGCCATGGCCCTGTTCAGCGAGAATTACGGCGACCGGGTCCGCGTCGTCGAGATGGGCGGCCCGTTCTCCATGGAGTTGTGCGGCGGCACCCACGTCGACCACACCTCCCAGATCGGCCCGGTGGCCGTGCTGGGCGAGTCGTCGATCGGTTCCGGCGTGCGCCGCATCGAGGCGTACTCCGGCATGGATTCCTTCCGGTACCTGTCCACCGAGCGCATGCTCGCCGAGCGCCTCGCCGCCGAGTTCAAGTCCCCGTCGGCGCAGCTGCCGGACCGCATCGCGCAGCTGTCCGAGCGCCTGAAGGCAGCGGAGAAGCAGGTCGCCGACCTCAAGGCCGCCCGCCTGCTTGCCGACGCCCAGTCGCACCTGGACCAGGCGCGCGTCATCGGCGACGTGACCTTCCTGGGCCTGCAGCTGCCCGCGGGCACCCAGGCCAAGGACATCCGTTCGCTGGCGAACGACCTGCGCGGCCGTCTCTCCGACCGTCCCGCGATCATCGCGCTGGCCGCCGAGGCCGACGGGAAGGCGCCCTTCGCGGTCGCCGTCACCGACGCCGCCGTCGACGCCGGCCACAAGGCCGGCGACCTGGTGAAGCTCCTGGGCGAGCGCATCGGCGGCCGCGGCGGCGGCAAGCCTCAGCTGGCGCAGGGCTCCGGCTCCGAGCCCGCGGGCATCGACGCCGGCTTGGCCGCGATCGCGGACTCGCTGGGCTAGTTCATGGCCACGCTCCGGTTCGACCGCCCCGGTTCCGACGACCCCGGCCGCGGGCGGCGCCTGGGCATCGACGTCGGCGACGTCCGCGTGGGCGTCGCCATGTCCGATCCCGATGGTCTGCTGGCCACTCCGGTGGAGACCATCGCCCGGGCAACCGGCCGCCGCGGCCCCGACGGCGCCGACATCGACCGCCTGGTGGAGCTCGCGGAGGAGCTGGAGGTGGTCGAGATCGTCATCGGCCTGCCGCTCATGCTCGACGGTGAACCGGGCACGTCGGCCCGCAAGGCAGGGGACGTCGCCTTCCGGTTGCGGCGCCGTTTGGGGGAGGGCGTGCGCATTCGCATGGCCGACGAACGCATGACCACCGTGCTGGCCCAATCCCGTCTTCACCAGGCCGGAATCGACGTCAAGGGGGGCCGCCGCATCATCGATCAGGCGGCGGCGGTGGAGATCCTGCAGTCATGGTTGGATCAGCGCCGTGACGCTCTGCGCGACACTCCGTGATTGAAATGTGACAATCGGGCGTCACATGGGGGAGAATCAACAAGATTGTCCCGACCACCTTGTCCGGTCGGGTGCCCGTCCCCGAGGAGACCGAGATGAGCACTGGCCCCAAGTCGGCCGCAAGGACCGCGAAGCCCCGAAAAGGCCGCCGCGGACGTGTCCGTCGCCGCCAGACGTCGATGGCGATCAACGTCACCTCGGTGTTGTTGAGCGTGATCATCCTCGCCGGCGTCGGCTTCCTGTGGATGCGCGGCGGGGTGTCGGGCGACTTCACCGGCGAGGGCAACGGCGAGACCGTGGTCGTCGAGGTGGCGCAGGGTTCGTCCCTGTCGGATCTGTCGACGGAACTGACCGAACAGGGCATCGTCGCCACCGAGGACGCCTTCATGTCCGCGGCGAACTCCCACTCCCGCTCCGGTGAGCTGCAGCCGGGCTTCTACCGCCTGGAGAAGAAGATGTCGGCGGCCTCCGCCGTCGAGGCGCTGCTGGACTCGGCCAACCAGGCCGGCACCGTAGACATCCCGACGGGCACGCGTCTGATGGACACCCACATCGTGGCGTCGGATGACGTCCGCAAGGGCATCTTCACCCTCATCTCCGAAGCCTCGTGCATGGGGGAGGGCGACTGCGTCTCCACCGCCGAGCTCGAGCAGGCGGCGGGCACCATGGACCCGGCCGCCCTCGGCGTGCCCGCGTGGGCCGCGAACGAGGTCGGCTCCCGCGGCGACGATCCGCGCCGCCTCGAGGGCCTGATCACGCCAGGCGTCCACCAGTTCAACCCGCAGGCGTCGGCCGGCGAGATCATTTACTCGCTGGTGTCCGAGTCCGCGGCGCGGTACGAGGAAACCGGCCTCGAGGCCTCCGCCCAGCGCGTCGGCCTGTCGCCGTACGAGCTGATCACGGCAGCTTCGCTGATCCAGATGGAGGCGCCGGACGGCGACTTCGACAAGGTCGCCCGCGTGATCCTCAACCGTCTCGAGGAGCCGATGCGCATGCAGTTCGACTCCACGGTCAACTACGACCTGGAGGACCAGGAGATCGCCACCACGGACGAGGACCGCGCCCGCGTCACCGCGTGGAACACCTACGCCAAGGACGGTCTGCCGGACACCCCGATCGCGTCGCCGTCGATCGAGGCGATCACCGCCATGGAGAACCCCGCCGAGGGGCCGTGGCTGTACTTCGTCACCGTGGACAAGGATGGCCGCACGGTCTTCACCACGACCTTCGAGGAGCACCAGGTGGCGATCCAGGAGTCCATCGCCAACGGCGTCCTCGACTCCAACCGATGACCCCGGCGATCGCGCACCGCGCCGCGGTCCTGGGCGATCCGGTCGAGCATTCGCGCTCGCCGATCCTGCACAACGCGGGCTACGCGGCGCTGGGCCTCGAGGACTGGGAGTACGGGCGCTTCCGATGCGCGGCGGAGGAGCTGCCGGGCATCGTCGGCGGCGCCGACGCCTCCTACGCCGGCTTCTCGGTGACCATGCCGGGCAAGTTCGCGGCCCTGGATTTCGCCGACGAGGCCACCGACCGCGCCCGGGCCATCGGGTCGGCGAACACGCTGGTGCGCGTCGGCGACGGCTGGCGCGCGGACAACACCGATTGCGACGGCGTCACGGGCGCCCTGCGCGAACTCGGCGCCCACCGGCTGCCCGACGGCCGCGCGGTGCTCGTCGGGGCCGGCGGCACGGCCCGACCGGCGTTGTGGGCGCTGGCGAAGGCCGGCGTGCGCCACGTTTCCGCGGTCGCCCGGTCGGAGCGCGTCTACGCCCTGGAGCCGCTGGCGGCCCAGCTCGGCGTGGGCTTCACGTGGGTGCCGTTCACGGCCCCGAATCTCGCCGACGTCGCCGGCGCCGCCGATGTCCTGGTCTCCACCGTGCCGTCGGAGGCGCTGGAAGGCTACGCCGGCCCTCTGGCCCGCGCGCCGCGCATCCTCGACGTCATCTACGACCCGTGGCCCACGCCGCTGGTGCAGGCCGCCGAACGCAACGGCCACGCCGCCCTCGGCGGGCTGACCATGCTGCTCCATCAGGCGCTGGGCCAGTTCGAGCAGTTCACCGGCAGGCCCGCCCCGGAGGCCGCCATGCGGGAGGCCCTCTTCCCGGGTTAATCTTCCGCCCATGGGGTGGGGGCTCTCGTCCGGGGTGATCGGCTGGTGGCCGTTCTGGTGCGCTTTCGTGCCCTGGGCGGCGTGGCTGGCGTGGCACGACCTGACGTCGCGCCGTCTCCCGGACCATCTGACCCTGCCGGCGGGCGCGGTGGCGGGGCTTTTTTCGCTTTACGACGGCTCGTCCACCGCTTTCGCCCTCGGCGCCGCGACGTGGGCCGGCGCATATGGGGCGGTGGGCGTCGTCAAGCACGGCGCGATGGGCGGCGGGGACGTGAAACTGGCGCTGGCGCTCGGGGGAGCCACCGCCGTCGCGGCGGGCGTGCCGGGCACGCTGCTTGCCATGGTGATCGCGGGTCTGCTGACGGGCATCGCGGGGATGCTGGTGCGGGAAAAGAGGCTTCCGCATGGGCCATCGATGCTGGTCGCGTGCGCGGGGGTCATGCTCGGGGGACCTATGGGGTGATGGGCGTTACGAACATGAGATGATGTCCGCATGCTTCGATGGACCACCGCAGGAGAATCGCACGGGCAGGCGCTCGTCGCCATGATCGAGGGCGTCCCCGCCGATTTCCCCCTCACCCGGGACGACGTCTCCCGGCAGCTCGCCCGCCGCCGCCTCGGCTACGGCCGCGGCGCCCGCATGAAGTTCGAGGCCGACGAGGTCACGCTGCTCGGCGGCGTGCGCCACGGCCGCACGCTGGGGTCGCCGGTGGCCATCATGATCGGCAACACCGAGTGGCCCAAGTGGACCACCGTCATGAGCGCCGACCCGGTCGACCCGGCCGAGCTCGACGGCGCCCGCGGCGCCACACTGACCCGCCCGCGCCCGGGCCACGCCGACTTCAACGGCATGCTGAAGTACGGGCACACGGACGCCCGCAACATCCTCGAGCGGTCCTCGGCCCGCGAGACCGCCGCGCGCGTCGCCGCCGGCACCGTCGCGCGGTCGATCCTGCGCGAGGCGCTGGGCGTCGAGATCGTCAGCCACGTCATCTCCATCGGTGCGTCGCAGCCCTACGAGGGCGACCTGCCGACCTTCGCCGACCAGGACGCCATCGACGATTCGCCCGTGCGCGCCTTCTCCAAGGAGGCCGAGGAATCGATGGTCGCCGAGATCGAGGCCGCGAAGAAGCAGGGCGACACGCTCGGCGGCATCGTCGAGGTCGTCGTCCACGGGCTGCCCGTCGGCCTGGGCTCGCACATCTCCGGCGAGGCGCGGTTGGACGCGCAGCTGGCGTCGGCCCTGATGGGCATCCAGTCCGTCAAGGGCGTCGAGATCGGCGACGGTTTCGAGGAGGCGCGCCGCCGTGGCACGCAGGCCCACGACGAGATGGTCCGCGTCGACGGCGGCGTCGATCGCCTGACCAACCGCGCCGGCGGCTTGGAGGGCGGCATGACCAACGGCCAGCCGCTGGTCGTCCGCGCCGCCATGAAGCCGATTTCCACCGTGCCGCGCGCGCTGAAGACCGTGGACATGGAGTCCGGCGCCGCCGCGACCGCCATCCACCAGCGCTCCGACGTGTGCGCCGTGCCCGCCGGCGGCGTCGTCGCCGAGACGATGGTCGCCCTGACCCTGGCGCGCGCCGTCACCGAGAAGTTCGGCGGCGACTCGCTCACCGAGCTGCGCCGCAACGTCGACGGCTACCTCGCCCAGGTCGCGGACCGTCTGGACTGGGAGTAGGTTGCGTCGACGATGGCAACTCCCCGCGTAGTCCTGGTCGGTCCGCCCGGCGCCGGCAAGTCCACCATCGGGCGTCGCCTGGCGCGCGCGCTGCATGCGCCGCTGACCGACACCGACCACATGATCGAGGAGCGGGAGGGCGACACCTGCGGCAACGTGTTCACCCGCCTCGGCGAGCCGAAGTTCCGAGAGATCGAGGAAGAGGTCATCGCCGAGGCCCTGCAGCGCTCGGGGATCATCTCGCTGGGCGGCGGCGCCGTGCTGTCGCAGGCCACCCGCGATCGCCTGGCCGACCACGACGTCGTCTACCTTGAGGTCAGCATCGAAGAGGGCGTCCGCCGCACCGCCGGCGAGTCCGGTCGGCCGGTCCTGGCCGCCGATGATCCGGCAGAGCACTACCGCCGCCTGTACGAGTTCCGCCGCCCGTTCTACGAGGAGGTCGCGAGCTTCAAGGCCCGCTCCGACTCCCGGTCGCCGCAGCGCGTCGTCGCGGAGATCCTCGGCTACCTCGATTCCGCCGACGGCGACTGCGAGCAGGACTGAGCGATTCGGATCGTTCCCGATCCGGACCTGATCCGGCCCTGATCCGGCCCCGTTCCGGCTAGGCTCGATCGGGTTCGGCCCCACCATCCACCCCGCGCCCCGAAAGGACCCCGCGAACCGTGACCAGCATCCCCGTCAACGGACCCGCCCCCTATGAGGTGCGCATCGGCACCGGCCTCGTCGCCGAGATCGCCGAGGCCGCGGGCCAGGCGGCCAACGTCTGCGTGATCCACCAGGGCAGCGTCGCCGGCGCCGCCAACCGCATCGCCGAAGCGGTGGCCGCCAAGGGCGTCAACGCCTTCACCCTCGAGATCGAGGACGCCGAGCACGGCAAGACGCTGGAGTCCGCCGGACGCTGCTGGGACGTCCTGGGCGAGCGCGGCGTGGGCCGCGCCGACGCGGTGGTCGCCGTCGGTGGCGGGGCGGCCACCGACCTCGGCGGCTACGTCGCGGCGGCGTGGATGCGGGGCATCAAGGTCTACCAGGTGCCCACCACGCTGTTGGCCATGGTCGACGCGGCCGTCGGCGGCAAGACCGGCATCAACACCGCCGCGGGCAAGAACCTGGTCGGCGCGTTCCACGAGCCGTCGGGCGTCTTCGTGGACCTCGACTTCCTGCGCACCCTGCCGCACGCGGAGCTCGTCGCCGGTTCCGCCGAAATCATCAAGGCCGGTTTCATCTCCGACACCGCGATCCTCGACCTCTACGAGTCGGACCCGGCCGCGTGCCTCGACGTCGACGGCGCCCTGCCGGAGCTCATCGAGCGCGCCATCCGCGTCAAGGCGCACGTGGTGTCGGAGGACCTGAAGGAGGCCGGGCTGCGCGAGACGCTCAACTACGGCCACACCTTCGGCCACGCCGTCGAACGCCACGAGGATTACCGTTGGCGCCACGGCCACGCCGTCGCCGTCGGCATGGTCTACGTCGCGGAGCTGGCCCGCATCGCCGGGCTCATCGACGCCGATCTGGTCGAGCGCCACCGCACGATCCTGGAGTCCATCGGCCTGCCCACCACGTACCCGGACGGGTTGTACGACGAGCTGTTCTCCGGCATGACCCGCGACAAGAAGAACCGCCGCGGCACCATCCGCTTCGTGGTGCTCACGGCACCGGGGGAGACCTCGCGTCTGGAGGGCCCGTCCGAGGATCAGCTGCGCGAGGCCTATGCGGCGCTGGCCGCCGCCGGGCGCCCCGCCGCCGAGGAGTCGGCCCGATGAGCGCCGCCGGGAACCCGCCCACCGTCGTCGTGCTGAACGGCCCCAACCTCAATCGCCTGGGCAAGCGCGAGCCCGAGGTTTACGGTTCGACCACGCTCGCCGACGTCGTCGCGGGCCTGGAATCGCTTGCCGACGAGCTCGGCGTGACCGTCGACTGCCGCCAGTCCAATCACGAGGGCGAGCTCATCGACTGGGTCCACGAGGCGGCGGACAAGGGGCGACCGATCATCATCAACCCCGGCGGCTTGACGCATACGTCGGTCGCCCTACGCGACGCCCTCGCCGAGGTCGCCGATGGCGCCGGTTTCCACGAGGTGCACATCTCCAACGTCCACGCCCGCGAGGAGTTCCGGCACACGTCGCTGCTTTCGCCGCTGGCCGCCGGCATCATCGTCGGCTGCGGGACCAACGGGTACGGCTTGGCGCTGAGGCGAGTGGCGGCGCAGATCACGGCCGGGCAGAAGACCGACGAAGGGACCACCCGATGAGCTCGACCGTTTCGTACGCCGATCGCCGCGCCCTGTTGGCCGCCGAGCTCGAGGACGCCGGCTGCGACGCCATCGTCGTCGATCATCCGCAGCACGTGCGCTGGTTGACCGGATTCACCGGGTCCAACGGCGCCGTGCTCGTTTACGCCGACGGCCGGGCCATGGTGTCCACCGATGGCCGCTACACGACCCAGATCGGCGTCGAGGCGCCGGATCTGGAGCTGCACCTGTCCCGAAACTGCGCCATCGAGCTGGCCGGGCGGGCCGGGGTCAAGCGCCTCGGCTTCGAAGCCGGCCACGTCACCGTCGCAGCCATGCGCCGCATCGCGGCGGCATTGGATGCGGCCAAGGGCGAGGAATTGGTGGAGACCGCCGACCTCGTCGAAAAGCTCCGTGCGGTCAAGGACGACGCCGAACTCGAGGCGCTGCGCGCGGTCGCCGACATCGCGGTGAAGGCGTTCGAGGGCCTCCTCGAATCCGGCGCCATCGCCGCCGGCAACACCGAGCGGGACGTCGCCGCCGAGCTGGAGCACCGCATGCGCATCGGGGGAGCCGACGGCATCGCGTTCGACACGATCGTCGCCTCGGGCCCGAACTCCGCGAAGCCGCACGCGGGCGCCGAGGATCGTGAACTGCGCGACGGTGATCTGCTCACCATCGACTTCGGCGCGGCCAAGGACGGCTACCACTCGGACATGACGCGCACGCTCATCGTCGGCGGGCCGGACGCCGCCGAGGACTTCGCCATGGAGATCTACTCGACGGTCCTGCGGGCACAGCTCGCCGGCGTCGCCTCAGCGCGCCCGGGCACCCCGCTGGCCGACGTCGACCGCGCCTGCCGCGAGATCATCGTCGCCGCCGGCCACGGCGAGTACTTCGTCCACTCCACCGGTCACGGCATCGGCCTCGACGTCCACGAGGCCCCCTACGCGTCGAGCCGGTCCACGGAGACGCTGGTCACCGGCATGACGCTGACCATCGAGCCCGGCATCTACGTCCCCGGCTACGGTGGCGTGCGCATCGAGGACACCGTCATCGTCACCGACGGCGAGCCCGAGATCATCACCCCGCTGCCGAAAACCGTCTGACCCGGCCTGCGGCGCGATCCCGTCCGGCGAGTCCCTTTCGCATTGGGCGGGGTCACGGGGGTATCGTGTACCGGTCAGACCCGTCGTCTACCCCAACAGGAGCTATTCGTGGCATCCACCTCCGACTTCAAGAACGGCCTCGTGCTGAAGATCGACAACAAGCTGCAGCAGATCGTCGAGTTCCAGCACGTCAAGCCGGGCAAGGGCCCCGCGTTCGTGCGCACGAAGCTGAAGGACGTCGTCTCCGGCAAGACCACCGACAAGACGTTCAACGCCGGCGTCAAGGTCGAGACCGCCACCGTGGACCGCCGCGACATGACCTTCCTGTACCGCGACGGCGAGGACTACGTCCTCATGGACGAGAAGACCTACGACCAGATCAACCTCGCCCCGCACCTGATGGGCGACGCCGCGCGCTTCCTGCTGGAGAACACCTCCGTCCAGGTGTCCTTCCACGAGGGCGAGCCGCTCTTCGCCGAGCTGCCCGTCTCCGTCGATCTCACCGTCTCGCAGACCGACCCGGGCCTGCAGGGCGACCGCTCCACCGGCGGCACCAAGCCGGCCACCCTGGAGACCGGCGCCGAGGTCCAGGTCCCGCTGTTCATCGAGACCGGCGACGTGCTCAAGATCGACACCCGCGACGGTTCCTACCTCTCGCGCGTGAACAACTGATCGCCTCCATGTCAGACAAGAACAAGGGCAAGGAAGCCAACTACAAGCGCCGCGGCTCCCGCTACCGCGCCCGCCGCCGCGCCGTGGACCTGCTGTTCGAGGCGGAGCAGCGCGGCGTCCAGCCGGAGAAGCTCGTCGACGAGCGACTGGTGCTGGCCCGCGACGAGCAGTCGGGCGTCGCCCCGATCGCCGAGTACACCGAGGAAATCGTCCGCGGCGTCGCCCTGGAAATCGAGGGCATCGATTCGACCATCGCGTCGTACCTGTCCCCGGAGTGGCCGCTGCGCCGCCTGCCGGCGGTCGACCGTGCGATCCTGCGCGTGGGCACCTGGGAGCTGTTCCACAACCCCGACGTGCCGGCGCGCGTTGCCGTCGTCGAGGGCGTGGAGCTGGCCAGCGAGTACTCGACAGACGTCGCGCCGCCGTACATCAACGCGGTGCTCGACGCCGAAGCCGACATCGCCGGCCAGGCCCGCATGGCCGCCGCCGCGGTCCGCGTGACCTCGGCGTCCCCGGAAGCCGCGCCGATCGTGCCGGGCACGCCGGCGATGCCGGAGCCGGGCGTCGAACTGGTCGAAGCCACGGACTCGAAGGCCACTGCAGATGCGGCGGACGACGACGAGGCCGGGCCGTCGTCAAGCGAAACGCACTAGCATTGCCCCATGGGCAACAAGAGAAAGCACCGCCACTTCACCCTCGATGACGCGCACGCGCTGAAAGTCGGGGAGGGGTGGCGGCTTTTGCATGTCGACGCCGACGCCACCCCGGGCCTGCCGAACAACGGCAAGGGCAAGGCCATCGCCGCCGAGCAGTTCGACGACCACGACGAGGAGATCGCCGACCTGCAGGAGCGGATGTACGCCGCGTCGCGCAGCGGGGACGGGGACGCGCCGAGGATCATCATCGTGCTGCAGGGCATGGACACCTCCGGCAAGGGCGGCGTGGTGCGCCACGTTCTCAAGGGCGTCGACCCGCAGGGCGTGGAAGTGTTTTCCTTCGGGCGGCCGACCGAGGAGGAAAACGAGCACGACTTCCTGTACCGGTCGCGGATCCGCATGCCCAAGCCCGGCCGCATCGCCGTGTGGGACCGGTCGCACTACGAGGCCGTGCTGGTGGAGAAGGTCAAGGAGCTGACCCCGCTCGACGAAATCGAGGGGCGCTTCGACCAGATCGTCGAGTTCGAAAACGAGCTTGCCGCGCAGGACGTCCACCTGATCAAGGTGATGCTGCACATCGACCCTGACGAGCAGTACGAGCGCCTGATGGAACGGTTGGAGCGCTCCGACAAGCACTGGAAATTCGACGTCGGCGACATCGCCGACCGCGCCCTGTGGGACGACTATCAGGCGGCGTACGACGAGGCCCTGCGCCGCACGTCTACCGAAACGAATCCCTGGTACTGCGTGCCCGCCAACCACAAGTGGTACTCGCGCCTGGTGGTCAAGGGCCTGCTGCTGGACACGCTGCGCGGGCTGGAGCTCGAGTGGCCGACCGCCGAGTTCGACGTCGCGGACGCGAAGAAGAAGCTCGAGGCGACGAAATAGCCGTGGCCATCCTGTGGCCCATCGCGGTCATGATTCCCCTGATGGCGTTCTCGTTCGGTGCGCCGTGAATCAGGGGTCGGGGGTTGCGGGGTTTGGCCCGGGGCGGCTGGTAGGATCGCAGCCGTAACCGTGGGCAATCACGGGACATCCTTTAACGGACCGCACGGAGAGGCGGGGAAGGAGGTCACGATGAGCGACAACGCAATCCCGAACCCGGGCGAGGGCACTTCCGCGGACATCACGGAACTGCTCAACGCCGACGAGGTCGGACGAACCGTCGCGCGCATCGCGCACCAGATCATCGAAAAGACCGCGTTGGACGGATCGGACGCGCCGAGGGTGGTGCTGCTGGGCATCCCGTCGGGCGGCGTGCCCCTGGCCGAACGGCTGGCCGAGCGCATCGAGGAGTACTCCGGGGTGAAGCCGGAGACCGGCTCCCTGGACATCACGCTGTTCCGCGACGATCTGCGCAATCGCCCGCACCGGGCGCTGCAGCCGACGCGGATCCCGGACGCCGGAATCGACAACACCATCGTGGTGCTCGTCGACGACGTGCTGTTCTCGGGCCGCACCATCCGGGCCGCGCTCGACGCGCTCAACGACGTCGGGCGCCCGGACATCATCCAGCTGGCCGTGCTGGTCGACCGCGGCCACCGGCAGCTGCCCATCCGCGCCGACTACGTGGGCAAGAACCTGCCCACCGCGCGCCACGAGGACGTCCGCGTCCTGGTCGAGGACATCGATGGCCGCGACGCGGTCATCCTGAGCCGGGCGCAGGCGTCGTGAAGCACCTCCTGAGCATCGCCGATCTGTCGAAGGACGAGATCGTCGGCCTCATGGACGAGGCGGATCGCTTCAGGGAGGCCCTCGCGGGCCGCGAAATCAAGAAGCTGCCGACGCTGCGCGGCCGCACCATCTTCACGTGCTTCTACGAGAACTCCACCCGCACCCGCGCGTCCTTCGAGACCGCGGGCAAGTGGATGAGCGCCGACGTGATCAACATTTCGGCGTCGTCGTCGTCGGTGAAGAAGGGCGAGAGCCTGAAGGACACCGCGCTGACGCTCGACGCCATCGGAGCCGACGCGATCGTGGTGCGTCACCCGGCGTCCGGTGCCGCGAAGCTCATCGCCGAGTGGACGGGCCAGCACGGCAACGCGCCGGCGATCATCAACGCCGGCGACGGCAAGCACCAGCACCCGACGCAGGCGCTGCTCGACGCGGTGACCCTGCGCCAGCGCCTGGGCGGCATCGAGGGCCGGAAGGTCGTCATCGTCGGCGACATCCTGCACTCCCGCGTCGCCCGCTCGAACGCTGACCTGCTGGCGGCGCTGGGCGCCGAGGTCGTCTTCGTCGCGCCGCCGACCCTCCTGCCCTACGGCGTGGAGAACTGGCCGGTGCGCGTGGCCCACCGCATGGAGCCCGAGCTGCCCGACGCCGACGCGGTGATGATGCTCCGCGTCCAGGCCGAGCGCATGGACGGCGGGTTCTTCCCGTCGCACCGCGAGTACGCGACCCGTTACGGGTTGTCGCGCGACCGGGAGAAGCTGCTTCGCGACGACTGCGTGGTGCTGCACCCCGGCCCCATGCTGCGAGGCATGGAAATCAACGACCACGTCGCGGATCTGCCGCGCACTGCGGTGCTGCAGCAGGTGTCCAACGGCGTGCACGTCCGCATGGCGGTGTTGTTCACGCTGCTGACGGCCGAAACCTCGTTCGCCCCGGAAGGAGCGGCACTGTGACCGGCAACCATCACGATGATTCCGCGTTCCCGCCCGTCGGCCCCCTGGCCGCCGCCGCGCCCGGCGAGCTCCTGCTGACCGGCGTGCGCCCCTACGGCGAAGGCGAGGACGTCAACGTCCTCATCCGCGACGGCGTCATCGCGGCCATCGGCGCCGACGTCGAGGCGTCGGACGACGACGCCCGTGTCCTCGACTTCGATTCGCTGGTCCTGCTGCCCGGGCTCGTGGACATCCACGTCCACCTGCGCGAGCCCGGCCGCGAGGACACGGAGACCCTGGCGACCGGTTCGGCCGCCGCCGCGCGCGGCGGTTTCACCGCCGTGTTCACCATGGCCAACACCGCGCCCGTCACCGACGATCCGGCCATCGCCGAGTCCGTGTGGCTCAAGGCGCAGGCCATCGGCCTGTGCGACGTGCACCCGGTCGGCTCCATCACCAAGGGGCTCAAGGGCGAGGGCCTGACGGAGTTCGGCATGATGGCCGACTCGCAGTCCAAGGTCCGCATGTTCTCCGACGACGGCAAGTGCGTCGACGACCCGCAGATCATGCGCCGCGCCATCGAGTACGCGCGCGGCGAAGACGTCCTGCTGGCCCAGCACTGCGAGGACCCGCGCCTGACCAAGGGCGCGGTTGCCCACGAGGGCCCGACCGCCGCCCGGCTCGGCCTCGGCGGCTGGCCGCGCGTGGCCGAGGAGTCGATCGTCGCCCGCGACGCCATCATGGCCCGCGATTACGGCGGCCGCATGCACATTTGCCATGCGTCGACCGAAGGCACCGTCGAGCTGATCAAGTGGGCCAAGGCGCAGGACATTCCCCTGACTGCGGAGGTCACCCCGCACCACCTGGTGCTCACCGACGCGCGCCTGGAGACCTTCGACGGCGTCAACCGCGTCAACCCGCCGCTGCGCGAGGACCGCGACGCCAAGGCGCTGCGCGAGGCGCTCATCGACGGCGTCATCGACTGCGTGGCCACCGACCACGCGCCGCACGGTTCGGAAGAGAAGTGCTGCGAGTTCGAGCACGCCAAGCCCGGCATGCTCGGCCTGGAGACCTCGTTGCCGATCATCGCCGAGCAGTTCGTCCTCGACGGCCCGTGCGACTGGCGCTGGCTGGCGAAGGTCATGAGCGAAAAGCCGGCGGAGATCGTCCGCCTGCCCGGCCACGGGCGACCCATCGCCGTCGGCGAGCCCGCGAACCTCACGGTCGTGGACCCCGGCCGGCCCTGGACCGTCCGCGGCGCCGACCTGGCGTCGAAGGCCGAGAACACCCCCTACGAAGACATGGAGATGGCCGTCTCCGTCGCCGCCACGGTGCTGCGCGGACGCGTCACGGCCCACGACGGAAAGGCCACTGCCTGATGGGCAAGCACCACAAGGACACCCTCCATGCGGAAGAAAACGAGAAAGGCAGCCACGTGAGCAACGCCCCCGCGGACAACAACACCCCCGCGGTCCTGGTACTCGCCGACGGCAAGGTCTTCCGGGGCCGAGGTTTCGGCGCCACCGGAACCACCCTCGGCGAAGCGGTTTTCACCACCGCCATGACCGGTTACCAGGAAACCCTGACCGACCCGTCCTACCACCGCCAGATCATCGTGGCGACGCCGCCGCAGATCGGCAACACGGGCTGGAACGACGAGGACTCCGAGTCCCACGACGGCCGCATCTGGGCCGCCGGCTACGTCATCCGCGACCTGTCGCGCGCGCCGTCGAACTGGCGCAGCGAGCGCACCCTGGTCGACGAGATGGTCGCGCAGGGCCTGATCGGCATCCGACAGGTCGACACCCGCGCCATCGTGCGCCACATCCGCGACCACGGCTCCATCGCCGCGGGCATCTTCTCCGGCGACGACGCCGCCAAGCCCGTCGACGAGCTCGTCGAGATCGTCCGCGCCCAGCCCTCCATGGCCGGCGCGGACCTGTCCACCGAGGTCACGGCGGGGGAGACCTACGTCATCGATCCGGAGGGCGAGGCGAAGGCGACCGTCGTCGCGTACGACCTCGGCATCAAGGCCAACACCCCGCGCGAGCTGGCCAAGCGCGGGGCACGCGTCGTCGTCGTGCCGGCGAACACCCCGTACCCGGAGATCAAGAAGACCCACGCCCCGGACGGCGTGTTCATCTCCAACGGCCCGGGCGACCCGGCCACCGCCGACGCCATGGTCCAGGTGGCCAAAAACGCGATGGACGACGGCATGCCGCTGTTCGGCATCTGCTTCGGCAACCAGATCCTCGGCCGCGCCCTGGGCCTGTCCACCTACAAGATGCGCTTCGGCCACCGCGGCATCAACGTGCCCGTGAAGGACCACGTCACCGGCACCATCTACATCACGGCGCAGAACCACGGCTTCGCCCTCGAGGGCGAGCCGGGCAAGAACTGGGACACCCCGTGGGGCCCCGCCAAGGTGACGCATACCTGCCTGAACGACGACACCGTCGAAGGCGTGGCGCTGGAGTCGGGCATGGCCTACTCCGTGCAGTACCACCCGGAGTCGGCGGCCGGCCCGCACGACGCCCACAACCTCTTCGACGACTTCATGGCGCTGATGGACCGCGCCGGCTCGACCAACCAGGAAGGCCAGAACTAGAACATGCCTCGCCGCAACGACATCAATCACGTCCTGGTCATCGGTTCCGGCCCGATCGTCATCGGGCAGGCCTGCGAGTTCGACTACTCGGGCACCCAGGCGTGCCGCGTCCTCCGCGAGGAGGGCCTGCGCGTCACCCTGATCAACTCCAACCCGGCGACGATCATGACGGACCCCGAGTTCGCCGACGCCACCTACATCGAGCCGATCCAGACCTCCTACATCGAGAAGGTCTTCGCCAAGGAGGCCGCCGAAGGCCACCCGATCGACGCCGTGCTGGCGACGCTCGGCGGCCAGACCGCGCTCAACGCGGCCATCGCGCTGGACCGCGAGGGCATCCTGGAGAAGTACGGCGCCGAGCTGATCGGCGCGGACATCCCCGCCATCCAGCGCGGCGAAGACCGCCAGAAGTTCAAGGACATCGTCGCCAAGATCGGCGGCGAATCCGCCCGCTCCGCCGTGTGCCACAACATGGACGAGGTTCATGCGACGGTCAAGGAGCTGGGTTTGCCCGTCGTCGTCCGCCCGTCGTTCACCATGGGTGGCCTGGGCTCCGGTCTGGCGTACAACGAGGAAGACCTCGAGCGCATCGCCGGCGGTGGTCTCGCCGCCTCGCCCGAGGCGAACGTCCTGATCGAGGAGTCCATCCTCGGCTGGAAGGAGTTCGAGCTGGAGCTGATGCGCGACGGCGACGACAACGTCGTGGTCATCTGCTCCATCGAGAACGTCGACGCCCTCGGCGTCCACACCGGCGACTCGGTCACCGTGGCCCCCGGCCTGACGCTGACCGACCGCGAGTACCAGATCATGCGCGACCAGGGCATCGCCATCCTGCGCGAGGTCGGCGTCGCCACCGGCGGCTGCAACATCCAGTTCGCCATCAACCCGCGCGACGGCCGCCTGATCACCATCGAGATGAACCCGCGCGTGTCGCGTTCGTCGGCGCTGGCGTCGAAGGCCACGGGCTTCCCGATCGCGAAGATCGCCGCGAAGCTGGCCATCGGCTACACGCTCGACGAGATCACCAACGACATCACGGGCGTGACCCCGGCCGCGTTCGAGCCGGTGCAGGACTACGTCATCGTCAAGGCCCCGCGCTTCGCCTTCGAGAAGTTCCCGGGCGCCGACGACACCCTGACCACGACCATGAAGTCCGTGGGCGAGGCCATGGCCATCGGCCGCAACTACATCGGCGCGCTGGGCAAGGTCATGCGTTCGCTGGAGTCGAAGCCGGCCGGTTTCTGGACGCAGTCCGACGAGTACATCGCCGGCGACCGCGCCACCGACGTCGACGCGGTGCTGGAGGACCTGAAGCGCCCGACCGAGGGCCGCATCTACGACGTGGAGCTGGCCCAGCGCCTCGGCGCCACCGTCGATCAGATCCACGAGGCCTCCGGCCTGGACCCGTGGTTCATCACCGAGATGGAGAACCTGCAGGACATCCGCACCGCGCTTCTCGACGCCCCCGTGGTCGACGAGGATCTGCTGCGCGAGGCCAAGTACTGGGGCCTGTCCGATGCCCAGATCGCCGCGCTGCGCCCCGAGCTCGCCGGTGAAGAGGGCGTGCGTTCGCTGCGCTGGCGCCTCGGCGTCCACCCGGTGTTCAAGACCGTGGACACCTGCGCCGCGGAGTTCGAGGCGAAGACCCCGTACCACTACTCGGCTTACGAGCTCGATCCGGCCGCCGAGTCCGAGGTCGCGCCGCAGACCGAGAAGGACAAGGTCATCATCCTGGGCTCCGGCCCGAACCGCATCGGCCAGGGCATCGAGTTCGACTACTCCTGCGTCCACGCCGCGCTGGAGCTCTCCCGCGTCGGCTACGAGACCGTGATGGTCAACTGCAACCCGGAGACCGTCTCCACGGACTACGACACCGCCGACCGCCTCTACTTCGAGCCGCTGACGTTCGAGGACGTCATGGAGGTCTACCACGCGGAGTCGCAGTCGGGCACCGTCGCGGGCGTGATCGTGCAGCTGGGCGGCCAGACGCCGCTGGGCCTGGCCGAGCGCCTCGAGGCCGCGGGCGTGCCCATCGTCGGCACCACCCCGGACGCCATCGACCTGGCCGAGGACCGCGGCGAGTTCGGCAAGGTCCTGGCCGCCGCCGGTCTGCCCGCGCCGAAGTTCGGCACCGCGACCTCCTTCGAGGAGGCCCGCGACGTCGCCGACTCCATCGGCTACCCGGTCCTGGTCCGCCCGTCCTACGTCCTGGGCGGCCGCGGCATGGAGATCGTGTACGACGAGGCGACCCTCGAGGACTACATCAACCGCGCCACGGAGCTGTCCAGCGAGCACCCGGTGCTGGTCGACCGATTCCTGGACAACGCCATCGAGATCGACGTCGACGCGCTGTGCGACGGCGACGAGGTCTACCTGGGAGGCGTCATGGAGCACATCGAGGAGGCCGGCATCCACTCCGGTGACTCGGCGTGCGCCCTGCCGCCGATGTCGCTGGGCCAGGGCATCATCGACTTGGTCCGCGAGTCCACGGCCAAGCTGGCGCACGGCATCGGCGTCAAGGGCCTGATGAACGTCCAGTACGCCCTGCGCGACGACACGCTGTACGTCATCGAGGCCAACCCGCGCGCCTCGCGCACCGTCCCGTTCGTGTCCAAGGCGACGTCGGTGCCCCTGGCGAAGGCCGCGTCGCGGATCATGATGGGCGCCACCATCGCCGAGCTGCGCGACGAGGGCATGCTGCCCCGCGACATCGACGGCGGTTCGCTGCCGGCCGACGCGCCGATCGCGGTCAAGGAGGCCGTGCTGCCGTTCAACCGCTTCCGCAGCCCGGACGGCCGCGAGCTCGACAGCCTGCTCAGCCCCGAGATGAAGTCGACGGGCGAGGTCATGGGCCTGGCCGGCGACTTCGGCGCCGCCTACGCCAAGTCCCAGGCCGGCGCCTACGGCGAGCTGCCGACCTCCGGCACGGTGTTCGTGTCGCTGGCCAACCGCGACAAGCGCACCCTGGTGTTCCCGATCCAGCGCCTGGCCGGCCTCGGCTTCCGCATTCTGGCCACCCACGGCACGGCGGGAATGCTGCGCCGCAACGGCATCGACTGCGAGGTCGTCAACAAGCTCACCGACGAGGGCCCGGAGGTCGACGGCGCGAAGACCATCGTCGACGTCATCCGCGGCGGCGAGGTAGATCTGATCATCAACACCCCGGTCGGTTCCGCCGAGGTCCGCTCGGACGGCTACGAGATCCGCGCCGCGGCCGTGGCCATGAACGTCCCGTGCGTCACCACCGTCCAGGGCGCCGTCGCGGCGGTCCAGGGCATCTCCGCGGTGCGCAACAACGAGATGGAGGTGCAGGCCCTCCAGGACCTGCACGTCCTCGGGCAGTAGGTGCGGCGTGGCTGAATCGCCGTCGAGCGGCGAGCGCGCGGGCTTCGGTTCGCGCCTCGTCGCGGCCACGGAGGCCCGGGGCCGGCTGTGCGCGGGCATCGATCCCCACCCGTCGCTGTTGCGTGATTGGGGCCTGGGCGTCGACGTCGCGGGCGTCGAAACGTTCACCCGGATCTGCGTCGAGGCCTTCGCGGGCACCGTCGCGCTGGTCAAGCCGCAGGTGGCGTTCTACGAGGCCTTCGGGTCGAAGGGTTTCGCCATTCTCGAACGGGCGCTGTCGGATCTGTCCGACGGTGGCGCGCTGACGTTGGCCGACGCCAAGCGCGGCGACATCGGTTCGACCATGGCGGCCTACGCCGACGCCTGGCTTTCCGACGGCTCGCCGTTGGCCGTGGACGCCGTGACCGTGTCTCCCTACCTGGGCTTCGGTTCGCTGGAACCGGCGCTGTCCCTGGCGGAGGAAACGGGGCGCGGGGTGTTCGTGCTGGCCGCGACCTCCAACCCGGAGGGGCGTTCGGTTCAGGGCGCCATGCTGGACCGCGACGGCCGCGCCGTGGAGTTGGCCCAGGACATCGTCGACCGTGCGGCGCAGCGCAATGCCCCGCACGTGGCCGCCGGTGAACCGTCCGGGCCGGTGGGCGTCGTCGTCGGTGCCACGCTGGAGCGGGCGCCGCGTCTGGACGATTTGGCGGGGCCGATCCTCATGCCGGGCGTCGGCGCCCAGGGCGCGGGGCCGGCGGACGTGGATCGCCTGGCCGGCGACTGCAGGAGGCTGGCGCTGCCCAACATCTCCCGCGGGATCCTGCGCCATGGGCCCGACGCCGATGCGCTGGCCGCCGCCGTGGCGCGCGCCGCGGGGGAGTACCCCGCATAGCGCCGTCGCCCACGGACGCGCGCAACCGCCGTTCCAACCCGGCCACCTGCTGTTAAAGGTGGTGCGGATTGGGGCGGCGGTTCCTGCATCCGGGCATTCCGGTGCTATGCTTGCCGGAGTTGATCGGCGCATCGCCCAGGTGGGCGACCGTGATGTCCTCCCGAAACGGCGGACACGCGCGGTGCATTGACACGGAAACGTGTTGGTGAGGTACGGTCACCTCCGGTCCGATCGACCGGACCATCCCACAATGTCTATCTTTTAACGGAGGAACCCGTGGCCCTTCCGCAGTTGACCCCTGAGCAGCGTGCAGCCGCCCTTGAGAAGGCCGCTCAGGCCCGCAAGGTCCGCGCCGAGCTGAAGGACAAGCTCAAGCGCGGCGCTACCGATCTGCCCGAGGTCCTGAAGCAGGCCGACGAGGACGAGATCATCGGCAAGATGAAGGTCTCCGCTCTTCTCGAGGCCCTGCCGAAGGTCGGCAAGGTCAAGGCCCAGGAGATCATGACCGATCTGGAGATCGCCCAGACCCGCCGCCTGCGCGGCCTCGGCGACCGCCAGCGTCGCGCCCTGCTGGAGCGCTTCGGCTTCTCCGCCGAGTAATCGCCATGCCCGGGGACTCCGTTTCTCGACTGGTGGTCCTTTCCGGTCCCGCCGGCGTAGGCAAGTCGACCGTGGTCGGCAGGCTGCGCGCCGAGGTGCCGGACCTGTATTTCAGCGTTTCCATGACCACCCGGGCCCCGCGCCCGGGCGAGGTCGACGGCGAGGATTATTTCTTCGTCGACCGCGAGGAGTTCGACCGGCGCATCGCCGCCGGCGACATGCTCGAGTGGGCCGACATCCATGGCGGCCTGCAGCGTTCGGGCACTCCCCGCCAGCCGGTCGAGGAGGCGCTCGCCGCCGGACGCCCGGTCCTGGTCGAGGTCGACCTCGCGGGCGCCCGCTCGATTCGGGCGGCGTCGCCGGAGGCGCACCTGCTCTTCCTCGCCCCGCCGAGCTGGGACATTCTGGTGGAGCGGTTGACCGGCCGCGGCACCGAATCGGAAGAGCACATCAAGCGCAGGCTGGAAACGGCCCGCACCGAGATGGATGCGATGGACGAGTTCGACCAGAAGGTCGTCAACGAGGACATCGATCAGGCAGTCGCGGAGATCACCGCGGCGCTGCTCGGAAAATGACCCTCCGGCGGTCGGAGCCGGGATGGTTCGCCATCCCGTCGCCGCCGCCGGTTTTTCCGCGCCGGGGACCGATTCCCATCGGTTCCCGCGGCGCGCACACTTTCACCTACAGCACAGGGAGATCGTCACAGTGACCCAGGACATCGCCGCCGCACCCGAAGCAGTCTTCGACCCGCCGGTCGGCATCACCAACCCGCCGATCGACGAGCTGCTGAAGACCGCCTCGTCCAAGTACGCGCTGGTCATCTTCGCCGCCAAGCGCGCGCGACAGATCAACGACTACTACCAGCAGATCGACGAGGGCATGCTCGAGTACGTGGGCCCCCTGGTCACGCCGGGCATCGCGGAGAAGCCGCTGTCCATCGCCCTGCGCGAGATCAACGCCGGCCTGCTCGAGCACACCGAGGGGTAGGCGAGGGGCCGGCATGGGGGATCAGCGCCTGAACGTCGTCGTCGGAGTGGCCGGGGGGATCGCCGCCTACAAGGCGTGCCATCTGGTGCGCGCCTTCACCGAGCGGGGCCATTCCGTCCGGGTCGTGCCGACGCCGTCGGCGCTCAACTTCGTCGGCGCCGCGACGTTCGAGGCGCTGTCCGGCAATCCGGTGTCGACGACCGTTTTCGACGCCGTCGATGAAGTGCGCCACGTCCGGGTCGGCCAGGAAGCCGACCTGGTCGTCATCGCACCGGCGACCGCCGATCTCCTGTCCCGTGCGGCGCATGGCCGCGCGGATGACCTCCTCACCGCGACGCTGCTCGTCGCCACCTGCCCGGTGGTCTTCGCCCCGGCGATGCACACCGAGATGTGGAACCACCCCGCGACGCGCGACAACGTGGCCACCTTGCGCCGCCATGGCGCCATCGTCCTGGACCCCGCGCACGGACGCCTCACCGGCGTCGACACGGGCCCCGGTCGTTTGCCGGAAGCCGAGCAGATCGCGAAGTTCGCACTTCTGGCCGTCGAAAAGCCCGATGCGTTCACCCGCGACCTCGAGGGCAAGCGCGTGGTCGTCACGGCCGGCGGCACCCGCGAGGCCATTGACCCGGTGCGATTCATCGGCAACCATTCCTCCGGGCGGCAGGGCTTCGCCCTCGCCGACGTCGCCGCCCAGCGCGGCGCGGACGTCACCCTGATCGCCGGTTCCGTCGACGCGCTGGACGTCCCGCCCGGCGTGACGGTGCGCTCCATCACCTCCGCGCGCGACCTGTCCGACGCGATGGCCGAGGAGGCCCCGGGCGCCGACGTGGTGATCATGGCCGCGGCCGTGGCGGACTTCCGCCCGTCGTCGCAGGCCGATTCGAAGCTGAAGAAGGGTGCCGCCGACGACGCGCTGTCGCGCATCGATCTGGTGGAGAACCCCGACATCCTCGCCGAAACCGTCCGGCGCCGCGCCGACGGCGAGCTCGGCGAGGACATGGTCATCGTCGGCTTCGCCGCGGAAACCGGCGACGAGTCGGCGACCCCGTTGGAGCACGCCACCGCGAAGCTCGCCCGCAAGGGCTGCGACCTGTTGATGTGCAACGACGTCTCCGGCGGCGCCACCTTCGGCGCGGAGGACAACGTCGGCTGGATCCTGGACGCCGACGGCCCCGTCGACGATGTGCCGCACGGGTCGAAGCACGCCGTCGCCGCGCAGATCCTCGACGCGGTGTCGCGGAGGGTCGCCGCCCGAGGCTGACGACGGGCCGTCGTCAAGCCCGTCAGGCAAAGGCCGACACCCGCCCCCGTATCCGGGACCCGTGCGACGCGAACTGAACCGCTTGGTCTATGATTCCTCGGGTACCCAGCAAACGAACCCCGGCGCGGCGCAATCGTCCGCGCGGTTAGGAAGGCTTTCCGTGGCTCACGACCTGCGCCTGTTCTCCAGCGAATCCGTCACCGAGGGACACCCGGACAAGATCTGCGATTCGATTTCCGATGCGATCCTCGACGCCATGCTCGAGGTCGACCCGGACAGCCGCGTGGCCGTGGAGACCGTGGTCACCACCGGCCTGGTGCACGTCGTCGGCGAAGTGTCCACCCGCGGTTACGTCGAGATCCCGCGCATCGTGCGCCGCCGCCTGATGGAGATCGGTTTCGATTCGTCGGAGAAGGGCTTCGACGGCACCACCTGCGGCGTGTCGGTGTCCATCGGCGAGCAGTCGCCGGAGATCGCCGACGGCGTCACCGAATCGCTGGAGTCCCGCAACTCGGGCGGCGACATCGAGGCCGACGACCGTGCCGGAGCCGGCGACCAGGGCCTGATGTTCGGCTACGCCGTGCGCGAGACCCCGGAGCTCATGCCGCTGCCGATCGCGCTGGCGCATCGGCTGGCCCGCCGGCTCACCGAGGTCCGCAAGGACGGCACCCTCGACTACCTGCGCCCGGACGGCAAGACCCAGGTGACCGTCGGCTACGACGAAAACGACATCCCGGTGGCGCTGGACACCGTGGTCATCTCCACCCAGCACAATCCGGGCGTGACCCACGAGCAGCTGGAGACCGATCTGCGCCGCGAGGTCATCGACCCCGTGCTGGCCGCCGAGGGCCTGCCGGACCTGGACGTCACGTCGCTGAAGCTGCTGATCAACCCGTCGGGCTCGTTCGTCGTCGGCGGCCCCATGGGCGACGCCGGCCTGACCGGCCGCAAGATCATCGTGGACACCTACGGCGGCATGGCCCGCCACGGCGGCGGCGCGTTCTCGGGCAAGGATCCGTCGAAGGTGGACCGTTCGGCGGCGTACGCCATGCGTTGGGTGGCCAAGAACGTCGTGGCCGCCGGCCTGGCCGAGCGCGTCGAGGTGCAGGTGGCCTACGCCATCGGCCGCGCCAACCCGGTGGGCCTGTACGTGGAGACGTTCGGCACGGGCACGGTCGACCGCAAGGTCATCGAGGACGCCATCCGCAAGGTCTTCGACCTGCGCCCGGCGGCGATCATCCGCGAGCTGGACCTGAAGCGCCCGATCTACGGGCCGACGTCGGCCTACGGCCACTTCGGCCGCACGGACGTCGATCTGCCGTGGGAGCGCGTCAACCGCACGGCGGATCTGCGCGCGGCGGCGGGCCTGTAGCGCTTTCGCGGCGGCCCGTCTCTAAGATTGGGTGCCATGACGCAGACCCGGGACACCATGGCCGATCGGCCGGTGGCCCGGGTCCTGCCGTTGCTGGGGTTGCCGCAGCTGGACCGGCCGTTCGACTATTCGGTGCCGGCCGCCATGGATGCCGCGGCGCAGCCGGGCACGCGGGTGCGCATCCGGTTTTCCGGCAAGCTGGTCAACGGCATCATCCTCGAGCGCGCGGCCGCCGCGGAGCACGAGGGCGCGCTGACCCCGCTCAAGGACGTCGTGTCGCCCGAGGTCGTGTATCCGCCGCAGTTGGCGGCGCTGGTCGATTCGCTGGCGGAGCTCTACGCGGGCGTGCGCTCGGACATCATCCGGTCGGCGGTTCCGTCGCGCCACGCCCGGGCCGAGAAGGCGCGGGGCGAGGGTCCGGGCCCGACGTGGGAGGAATTGGGGCGGCTCGAGCTTGACGACGCAGACCTCGCCGCATGGGACGCCTACGCCTTCGGGGGGTCGTTCACGTCCGCCGTGCGCTCCGGCGCGGCCGCCCGGGCTGCGTGGCATCCGGCTCCCGGCGAGGACGTGGCCATGCGATTGGCCGAGTTGGCGGTGGCCGTGGCCCGCGACGGCGGCGGCGTGCTCATGGTCGTTCCCGACCAGCGCGCCGTCGATGCGCTGGAGGCGGCGTTGCGGGAGCTGGTCAGCCCCCGCCAGATCACGGTGCTGGCCGCGGGCCTGGGGCCGGAGTCGAGGTACCGGCGCTACCTGGACATCCTCCACGGTTCCGGCCGCCTGGTCATCGGCACCCGGTCGGCGGCGTATGCGCCGGTGGCGAATCTGCGGTTGGCCGTGATCCTCGACGACGGCGACGACAACCTCGTCGATCCCCGCGCACCCTACGTCCACGCCCGCGACGTGCTGGTCACCCGATCGGCGCAGGAGGGCTGCGCCCTGATCCTGGCGTCGACGACGCGCACCGCCGAGGTGGAGCTGCTGGTCGAATCGGGCTGGGCCCATGGCCTGGTGCCGACGGTGGAGACCTTGGCCGCGCGCATGCCGGGCATCATCCCGTCGACGGACACCGAAGCGGATCCGGAGGACTTCTCCCGGGGCCGGTTGCCCGCGGCGGCGTACCGGACGGCCAGCACCGCTTTGCGCGAGGGCATGGCCGTCCTCGTCCAGGTTCCCCGCAAGGGCTACGTGCCCACGCTGTCCTGCGCCCGCTGCGGCACGCCCGCCCGGTGCCGCCACTGCAACGGGCCCCTGGAGATTCCCCACGGGCCGTCGCAAAGCAATGGCCCGGGCCACGCGAATGCGGGACACGAGGACGCCGCGCCGCCCACCTGCCGCTGGTGCGGGCGCATCGACGTGCGGCACCGCTGCCACGAATGCGGCGGGACGCGGATGCGGCCGGTGATCATCGGTTCGGAACGCACGGCCGAGGACCTGGGCCGGATGTTCCGGCCGCACCCGGTGATCTCGTCGTCGGGGGAGCGGATCCTCGACGAGGTGGCGCCGGGGGCGCGGATCGTCGTGGCCACGCCCGGCGCCGAACCGCGGGCGCCCGGCGGATACGGCGCGGCGCTGATCCTGGACACGTGGGCGACCATGAACCGGCAGGACCTGCGCGCGCAGGAAGAGGCGCTGGCCACATGGGCGCGCGCGGTGCATCTGGTGCGGCCCGAAGCGGACGGCGGCAACGTGGTCATCGACGCCGACGCCGCAGTGCCCGTGGTCGGGAACCTGGTCAACTGGGACGTCACCGGCGCCGCCGCCCGCGAGTTGGCGGACCGGGCCGCGGCCGGGCTGCCGCCGGCGACGCGCATGGCCGCCATCGACGGGACGGCCGAGGGCGTGGAGCGGTTCCTCGCCGACTTCGAGGCGCCCGAGGGCGCGGAGATCCTCGGCCCCGTCGACCTGCCCCCGGGCGGGCGGCCCCCGGCGGGCATCGAGCCGGGCACGCCGATCCGGCGGATTCTGGTGCGGGTGGAACGATCCCGGGCGCGCGAACTCGGCCGCGCATTGCGGGCCGCGCGCGGGGTGCGGGCCACCCGGCGGGATCCTGCGCCGGTGCGGGTCATCGTCGACCCGGCGCGGTTCGGCTGACGTCCCGGTCGGGTAGCATCGACCATCGATTCGACGGCGCGAACCCCGCCCGTCTTTCCCCATTTGCGCACAGGAGCTGATGCGAAGCATGTCCGTCCGAGAGATCCGCTTGTTCGGGGACCCCGTCCTGGTGTCCCGCGCCGACGAGGTCACCGCCTTCGACGCGAAGTTGGGCCACCTCGTCGACGACATGCTGGAGACCATGGACGCCGCCGGAGGCGTCGGCCTGGCGGCCAACCAGGTCGGCGTCCTGCAGCGCGTGTTCGTCTACGACTGCGACGATCGCCGCGGCGAATTGATCAACCCGCGTTGGGAGCCGGTGGGCGACGAGACCGAGGTCGACGACGAGGGCTGCCTGTCCATCCCCGGCATCAACGCCGCCACCGAGCGCTTCCTGCGGGTGCGCGCCACCGGCCAGGACCGCACCGGCACCCCGGTGACCCTCGAGGCCGAGGGCCTGCTCGCCCGCTGCATCCAGCACGAGACGGACCACCTCGACGGCGTGCTCTTCCTCAAGCGCCTCCAGCCGGAGTCCCGCAAGGCCGCGATGCGCGAGCTGCGTTCCGCCGACTGGTTCCTGGCCGGGAAGTAGGGGAGAGCATGCGCCTGATTTTCGCCGGCACCCCGGAGCCCGCCGTCCCCGCGCTGCGCGCGCTCATCGAGCACGAGGGCCATGAGGTCGTCGCGGTGCTCACCCGCCCCGACGCCCGCGTCGGCCGGGGCCGTTCGCTCAAGCCGTCACCGGTCAAGGCCGTCGCTTTGGAGCACGGCATCGAGGTCATCGACCCGGTTTCGCTTTCCGACGCCGACGCGCGAGCCCGATTGGCCGAATTGGCCCCCGACTGCATCCCCGTGGTGGCGTACGGCAACCTCGTGCCGAAGGATCTGCTGGACGTGCCGGCCCACGGCTGGGTCAACCTGCACTTTTCCCTTCTCCCGGCCTGGCGCGGCGCAGCGCCCGTGCAGGCGGCCATCGCCGCCGGCGACGAGATCACGGGTGCCTCGACCTTCCTCATCGAGGAGGGCCTCGACACCGGGCCGGTCTTCGGCACCGTGACCGAAGCCATCAAGCCCACCGACACCGCCGACGACCTGTTGGGCCGCCTGGCGCAGTCCGGCGCGGCGCTGCTGGCGGCGACGATGGACGGGCTCGAGGCCGGACGCCTGCGTCCGGAAGCCCAGTCGGCCGACGGCGTCAGCCACGCGCCGAAAA
Organism: Corynebacterium xerosis NBRC 16721 = ATCC 373; assembly: GCF_001552415.1. Lineage (GTDB taxonomy): Bacteria > Actinomycetota > Actinomycetes > Mycobacteriales > Mycobacteriaceae > Corynebacterium > Corynebacterium xerosis. The sequence continues at coordinate 52,029 of NZ_BCRD01000007.1, read as the reverse complement.
TCGTCTCCGACGACGCGCGCGTGGACTGGTCCATGCCGGGCCACCTCATCGACCGCCGCATCCGGGCCCACACTCCGGCACCGGGCGCGTGGACGATGCTCGGCGATGACCGCCTCAAGCTCGGCCCCGTCACGCCGGTGGCCGGGGACGACGACGCACTCGACCAGGCGCCGCTGGAACCGGGCCGGATCCGCGTGGAGAAGAAGCGCGTCCTCGTCGGCGCGGGCGGGGGCACCGCCGTCGCATTGGGCGACGTGCAGCCGCCGGGCAAGCGCATGATGAACGCAGTGGACTGGGCGCGCGGCGCCCGGCCGGACGATGGGAAGTTGGTCTAGATGCCCGAGCAGAGCGGAAGCCGGTCCAAGAACACGAGGCGCCGCAACGCCTCCGGTCAGCGCCGCGGCCGGGGCGGCCAGGGTGGTCAAGGCGGTCAAGGGGCCGGGCGCAACCGCAGTTCGGACGGGCAGCGCCGCAAGGCCAGCGCCATCGACGCGCCCCGGCAGGTCGCCCTCGACGTCCTCGGTGCGGTGCGCGCCGACGGCGCCTACGCCAACCTCATGCTCCCGAAGGAGCTGCGCGCCCGGAAGTTGTCGGGCCGCGACGCCGCCTTCGCCACCGAGTTGACCTACGGCACCCTGCGCGCCGAGGGGCTGCTGGACGCCGTGCTCGCGGAGGCGTCCACGCGCCCGCTCGCCGACATCGACCCGGAGGTGCTCGACGTCCTGCGCCTGGGCGCCTACCAGCTGCTGCGCACCCGCGTCGGCGCCCATGCGGCGGTCGACACGTCCGTGCGGGCGGTCATCGGCGCGGGCAAGGTCGGGGCGAAGGGATTCGTCAACGCGATCCTGCGCACCGTGTCCGGGAAGGACGAGGCCGCGTGGGTGGCGGAGATCGCCCCGGACGCGTCCCGCGACCCCGTCGGCCACCTCGCCCTCAAGCACGGCCATCCGCGCTGGATCGCCGACGCCTTCGCCCAGGCGCTCGGCGCGCAGGCGGGGGAGTTGGCCGACGCGCTGGCCGCCGATGATGCTCGGCCGATCGTGCACCTGGTGGCCAAGCCCGGCGAAATGAGCGCCGAGGAACTCGCCCTGATCACCGGCGGCGAAGAAGGCCCGTGGTCGCCGTACTGCGTGCGCATCGAGTCCGGAGACCCGGGTGACTTGGGTCCGGTCAAGGAGCGCCTGGCCGCCGTGCAGGACGAGGGCTCGCAGTTGATCGCGCGCGCGGCGACCATGGCCCCGGTCGAGGGCAAGGACGGCGGCCGCTGGCTCGACCTGTGCGCCGGCCCCGGCGGCAAGGCGGCGTTCCTGGGCGGCATCGCCAAGATCGACGGCGCGACCGTCGACGCGGTGGAGCTCTCGGCCAAGCGCGCCGGTCTCGTGGAGAACTCGGTGCGGGGCCTGCCCGTGACGGTCCACGTCGCCGACGGCCGCGATCCGGGTTTGGAGGGCGGCTACGACCGCGTGCTCGTCGACGCACCGTGCTCCGGCCTCGGTTCGCTGCGCCGCCGCCCGGAGGCGCGCTGGCGCAAGACCACCGACGACCTGCCCGGCCTGACCACGCTCCAGGGCGAACTCCTGGAATCGGCGGCGAAGCTCGTGCGCCCCGGCGGCGTCATCGTCTACTCGACGTGCTCCCCGCACCTGCGCGAAACCCGCGGTGCCGTCGACAAGGCGGTCCGGCAGTTGGGACTGGAGGAACTCGACGCCAGGCCGCTGGTCGAGCCCATGGGCGACGTCGGCCCGGGCCCCTCGGTGCAGATGTGGCCCCACCGCCACGGCACCGACGCCATGTTCTTCGCGGTGCTGCGAAAGCCCGCGTAGCCGACGGCGGGGGCGCGGTAGGCTCGGGGGCATGAGCACCCCGATCATCGCGCCCTCGATCCTGTCCGCCGATTTCGCCCGCCTCGACCGGGAGATCGAGGCGGTGTCCGACGCCGACTGGATCCACGTCGACGTCATGGACGGCCACTTCGTGCCCAACCTCTCCTTCGGCGTGCCCGTGATGGCCGCGGTGGCGAAGGTGACGGACAAGCCGCTGGACGTTCACCTCATGATCGAGGAGCCGGAGAAGTGGGTAGACGGCTACGTCGAGGCCGGCGCCGCCGGCGTCACCTTCCACGTCGAGGCGTCCCCGGACCCGATCGCGCTGGCCCGCAAGCTCCGCGAGGCGGGGGTGAAGGCGGGCATCTCCGTCCGGCCGGGCACCCCGATCGAACCGTGGCTGGAGCACCTCAACGAATTAGACCTGGTGCTGGTCATGAGCGTCGAGCCCGGTTTCGGCGGCCAGTCGTTCATGCCGGAGCAGCTGGAGAAGGTCCGCGTCCTGCGCAACCAGATCGACCTGCGCGGGCTGGGCACGATCATCGAGATCGACGGCGGCATCGCTTCGGGGACCATCGCAGACGCCGCCGAGGCGGGTTGCGACGCCTTCGTCGCCGGTTCCGCCGTCTACGGCGCGGAGGTCCCCAACGACGCCGTCAACGAACTGCGCGCGCTGGCCGTCGAAGGCCAGTTGCGCGCCGAGGAAAGCCGAGGCTGACATGCCCATCTTCACCGACCTCGTCGCGGCCACGCCGCTGTCGCCCGATCAGGCGATGCGCACGGCCATCGCCGCCGCCGAGCGGGTGCGGGGCACCACCTCGCCCAATCCGCCGGTGGGCTGCGTGATCCTCGACGCGGCCGGGATCCCGGTGTCCGTGGCCGGCACGGACCCGGTCGGCGGGCCGCACGCCGAAGCGCAGGCGCTGGAGATGGCCGGCGAGCGGGCCAGGGGCGGCACCGCCGTGGTCACGCTCGAGCCCTGCCACCACCACGGACGCACGGGCCCCTGCACGGGCGCGCTCATCGACGCCGGGGTGTCGCAGGTCGTCTACGCCGTCGACGACCCCAACCCCGTGGCCGGCGGCGGGGCCGACTGGCTGGACGCCAGGGGAGTCGACGTGGTGCGCGGAACGTTGCGCGGCGAGGTCGCCGACGGCGTCTTGCGCCCGTGGCTGCATTGGCAGGCCACGCGCCGCCCGCACATCACGCTCAAGACCGCCGGCACCATCGACGGGTTGGCGGCGGCCACCGACGGATCCTCGCAGTGGATCACCGGCGAGACCGCTCGTGCCCGCGTCCACGTGGACCGCGCCCGACGCGACGCCATCATCGTGGGCACCGGCACCGTACTCGCCGACGACCCGCGTTTGACCGCGCGCAAGCCCGACGGCACGCTGCACGGCCACCAGCCGCTGCGCGTGGCGGTGGGGCGCAAGGAAATCCCGGACGATGCCGCGATCCGCGGCGGCTTCGCACCGGGAGAGTACGTCGGCGCGGCAGCGGCGGAGGCCGGCAAGTTCCGGCACATCCAGACCCGCGACATGAGCGTCGTGGTCGACGTGCTCGCCGACCTCGGGATCATCGACGTCCTCGTCGAGGGCGGGCCCCGGCTCGCCGGAGCATTCCTGTCCGCGGGCCTCGTCGACGCCGTGGAGTCCTACGTGGCGCCGGGGCTCCTGGGAGCGGGCACCGCGGTGGTGGACACCGCCTCCGCCACGACGGTCGACGACATCGTCCGCTTTCGCACGATCGGCGTCGAACTGCTCGGCGACGACGTGCTCATCAAATCCGTGCGCAAGGGCTGACGGCGTCCCCGCGGGCGTCGTCAAGCAAGGGCACGCGCCGAACGGGAAGGCACGGCCCAACGAGGCGGCACACAATTGCAGCACCAACGAAAGGAACCACCCCAGTGTTCACCGGAATCGTCGAGGAACTCGGCCGCGTGGCCGCCATCGAGGACCAGGGCGACGCCATTCGCCTCGGCATCGGCTGCGAGCTGGCCGTCAGCGACGCGAAACTCGGGGACTCCATCGCCGTCAACGGCGTGTGCCTGACGGTCGCGGAGTTCGACGACGAGGGTTTCACCGCCGACGTCATGCAGGAATCGCTCGACCGCACCAGCCTCGGCGGACTCGCCGTCGGTTCGCCCGTCAACCTCGAGCGCGCGGTGGCCGCCGGGGCCCGGTTGGGCGGCCACATCGTCCAGGGCCACGTCGACGGCACCGGCGCGATCGTGTCCCGCATGCCCGGCGAGCACTGGGAGGTCGTGCGCATCTCGCTTCCCGACGAGCTCGACCGCTACGTGGTGGAGAAGGGCTCCATCGCCGTCGACGGCACCTCGCTGACCGTCTCCGCGGTCGGGGGAGACGACGGTGCGCGCTGGTTCGAGGTCAGCTTGATCCCGACGACCCTGGCCGACACCGTCCTGGGCACGCTCGATGCCGGCGCCACCGTCAATCTGGAAGTCGACGTGGTGGCCAAGTACATCGAGAAATTGCTGCCCCGATAAGCTCATGGCCGTGATTGAACTCGACAGCGTGGAACGGGCCATCGCCGACATCGCCGCCGGCAAGGCCGTGGTGGTCGTCGACGACGAGGACCGGGAGAACGAAGGCGACATCATCTTCGCCGCGGAAATGGCGACGCCGGAACTGGTGGCGTTCACCGTCCGGTACTCGTCCGGGTACATCTGCGCACCGTTGACCGGCGCGGACTGCGACCGCCTGGGCCTGCCGCCCATGGTCGCCCGCAACCAGGACGTGCGCGGCACGGCGTACACCGTCACCGTGGACGCCGCGACCGGGTCGACCGGCATCTCCGCCGCCGACCGCGCGTACACCATCCAGCGGCTCGCGGCGGCGAACTCGACGTCCGAGGAGTTCACCCGCCCCGGCCACGTCGTGCCGCTGCGCGCGATGCAGGGCGGCGTGCTCACCCGCGCAGGCCACACCGAGGCCGCCGTGGATCTGGCCCGCCTGGCCGGGCTGCGGCCCGCCGGCGTGCTGTGCGAGGTCGTGTCCGAGGAGGACCCGACCGGCATGGCCCGCACCCCGGAGCTGCGCCGCTTCTGCGACGAGCACGGGCTGGCGCTGATCTCCATCGAGCAGCTCATCGAGTACCGCCGCCGCCACGAGCACCTGGTCGAGCGGGTCGTGGAGACCCGCATGCCCACCGATTTCGGCGAGTTCCGGGCCGTGGGCTACCGCAGCCTCGTCGACGGCGTCGAGCACGTCGCGCTCGTCGTGGGCGATCCCGCCTCCGACGACGGCTCCGACGTGCTGGTGCGCGTTCACTCCGAATGCCTCACCGGCGACGTCTTCGGCTCCCGGCGCTGCGACTGCGGCCAGCAGCTGCACAAGTCCATGGAGATCGTCCAGGCCGCCGGCCGGGGCGTGGTCCTGTACATGCGCGGGCACGAGGGCCGGGGCATCGGACTGATGCACAAGCTCGAGGCGTACCACCTGCAGGACGAAGGCGCCGACACCGTCGACGCCAACCTCGCCCTGGGCCTGCCCGCCGACGCCCGCGAGTACGGCACCGGCGCCCAGATCCTCCGCGACCTCGGGGTCCGCAGCATGGCGCTGCTGACCAACAACCCGACCAAGCGCGCCGGACTGGGCGGCTACGGGCTGGAAATGAGCCGCCGCGTGCCCGTGCCCGTGGACGTCAACGCCGACAACGTGCGCTACCTGACCACCAAGCAACAGCGCATGGGACATGACCTGCCGTGGCTCGACGACTACATTGGGGCCGAAGGCGACCAGGAGGAGAAGAAGTGAGCGGAGCCGGACTGCCCGACATCGAGATCCCGGATGCGGAGGGGATGAGCGTCGCGATCGTCACCGCGCACTGGAACGACGACATCACCGGCCAACTCCGCGACAACGCCGTGGCCGCCGCCACCGAGGCCGGCGCCATGGTCCGCGACTACACCGTCGTCGGCGCGCTGGAACTGCCCGTCGTGGTGCAGGCGCTCGCCGACGACCACGACGCCGTGGTCGCGCTGGGCTGCGTCATCCGCGGTGGCACGCCCCACTTCGATTACGTCTGCGATTCCGTGACGCAGGGCCTGACCCGCATCGCGCTGGACCAGCGGACCCCGATCGGCAACGGCGTGCTCACCTGCGACACCCACGAGCAGGCGGTCGCCCGTTCCGGCGCGCCCGGTTCGGTCGAGGACAAGGGCCGCGAGGCCACCATCGCGGCGCTGCACACCGCGGCGCTGCTGCGCACCCTGGGCGAGGAGTGAATCGCGCGAGCGAGAACAAGACGGCCGACCGCACGGACTCCCGCTGGGAGCTCGTGGTCACGTCCAAGACCATGAAGCTGTGGGCCTGGGGCTCCGCCGCCGTGGTGATGGCCGTTCACATTTTCATGGGGCTCGTCGTCGACGTCGGCGACACCGGTGCCCAGGTCACGTCCATCGACGTGCTCGCGTTCCCCGTGCTCGGGCTGATCATCTCCGCGGCGTGCCTGCTGATGCTGCGCCCCCGCGTCCGGGTCGATTCCCGCGGTGTCGAGGTGCGCAACTTCCTGGGTGCACGGTTCTATCCGTGGGACGTCGTCCACGGCCTGAGCTTCCCGGCCGACGCCCGCTGGGCGCGCCTGGAGCTGCCCGAATTCGAGTTCGTGCCCATGTGGGCGCTGCAGTCCCGCGACGGCGCCTCCGTGGTCGAGGCGGTCCGCCGCTTCCGCGAGCTCGAGGACCGCTACATGCCGGAAGACTGATGGCGGATCCCTCGACGTACCGCCCGGCCCCGGGGACCATCCCGGTCGAGCCGGGCGTTTACCGTTTCCTCGACGATGGCGGGCGCGTCCTCTACGTCGGCAAGGCGAAGAACCTGCGGGCCCGCCTGTCGAACTATTTCCAGGACGTCGCCAACCTGCACCCGCGCACGCGGCAGATGGTGCAGTCGGCGTCGAAGGTCATCTGGACCGTCGTGCGCACCGAGGTCGAGGCCCTCCAGCTGGAATACACCTGGATCAAGCGGTACGACCCGCGGTTCAACGTCATGTACCGCGACGACAAGAGCTACCCGATGCTGGCCGTCAGCGTCGGCGAGCTATACCCGCGCCTTTTCCTGTATCGGGGCCCGCGCCGCAAGGGCGTCCGCTACTTCGGCCCGTACTCCCACGCCTGGGCGATCCGCGAGACCCTGGACCTGCTCATCCGACTGTTCCCCGCGCGGACGTGCTCGAAGGGCGTGTTCAACCGTCACCAGCAGCTCGGCCGGCCCTGCCTGCTGGGGTACATCGACAAATGCGCGGCGCCCTGCGTGGGCCGCGTCTCGGCCGCCGAGCATCGTGAGATCGTCGACGGCTTCGTGTCCTTCATGGTCGGCAACACCGGTTCCCTGACCGCGCAGCTGCGCAGGGAAATGGGGGCGGCCGCCGATGATCTCGACTTCGAGAAGGCCGCCAAGATCCGCGACGACCTCGCCGCCGTGGAGAAAGTGATGGAGAAGCAGGCGGTGGTGCTCGGCGACGCCACCGACGCCGACTTCATCGCGTTCGCCTCAGACGAGCTCGAGGCCGCCGTCCAGATCTTCCACGTTCGCCAGGGCCGCATCCACGGCCAGCGGGGATGGGTCGTGGAGAAATCCGGCGATTCCGAAACCGGGCCGTTGCCGGAGGGCCAACCGGACCCCGCGCTGCCGAAACTGCTGTCGACGTTCCTCACCCAGTTCTACGGCGACGCCGCCGAACACGCGAAGGTCGACGGCGATTCGTCCTCCGGAGCCGCCGATGCGGTCCCGCGCCAGATCATCGTCGAAACCGAGCCGGACGACGCCGCGGAAGTCGCCGCATTCCTCCGGGGCATCCGCGGCGCCGGCGTCGAGATCCGCGTCCCGCAACGCGGCGACAAGAAGGCGCTGCTGGAAACCGTCCACCGCAATGCGGTCGAAGCGCTGGCCCAGCACAAGCTCAAGCGCAGCGGCGATCTGACGGCCCGCTCGCAGGCCCTGGAGGGCATCCGCGACGCCCTGTTCATGGACGAGGCGCCGCTGCGCATCGAGTGCACCGACATCTCGCACATCCAGGGCACCGATGTGGTGGCGTCGCTGGTCGTCTTCGAGGACGGCTTGCCCCGCAAGGTCGACTATCGCAGGTACCGCATCAAGGACGCCGCCGGCGACGGGCATTCCGACGACGTCGCGTCGATCGCGGAGGTCGTCCGCAGGCGTTTCCGCCGCCATGCCGAGGACAAGCTCGCCGTGCCCGAAGACGATGCCGTCATGTTCGAGGAAGAGGCCGCGGGGCCGACCGGGGAGGCGTCGTCAAGCGTCGTCGAGGAATCCGTGACCGGCCGCAAGTTCGCCTACCCGCCGCAACTGTTCATCGTCGACGGCGGCGCGCCGCAGGTCGCCGCCGCCCAGCAGGTGCTCGACGACCTCGGGGTCACCGACGTCACGCTCGTGGGCCTGGCCAAGCGGCTGGAGGAGATCTGGGTGCCCGGCGACGACGAACCCGTGATCCTGCCGCGCAACTCCGAGGCGATGTACCTGATGCAGCGCATCCGCGACGAAGCCCACCGATTCGCCATCGGCTACCACCGACAGCAGCGTTCCAAGCGGATGCGATCGTCCGCGCTCGACGGCGTCAAGGGCCTGGGGCCGCAGCGCCGATCCGAGCTGGTGAAGCACTTCGGATCCGTCGCCAAGCTGCGCGGAGCCACCGTCGACGAGATCCGCGAAGTGCCCGGATTCGGGCCCGCGCTGGCCGAATCCGTGCACGCGGCGCTGCACCGGGAAGGCACGTAGGCTGGGCCACATGACCAACGCCAACGCCGGAGCCGCGGAACCCGACACGTCACTGGTCCTGATCACGGGAATGTCCGGATCCGGCCGCAACACCGCCGCGGCCGTCCTCGAGGAAATGGGCTGGTACGTCGCCGACAACCTGCCGCCGGAGTTGATCATGCGCATGGTCGAGCTGTCCTTCGAGGCGGACTCGCCCGTGGAACGGCTGGCGATCGTCACCGACGTCCGGTCTCGAGCCTTCGCGGGCTCGCTCGGCGACGTCCTCGACCGGCTGCACGAATCCGGCCGCCGGCCCATGGTCATCTTTTTCGACGCCGACGACGACACGTTGATCGCACGCTACGACTCCGTCCGGCGCACCCACCCGCTGCAGGAATCCGGCACCCTGACGCAGGGCATCCAGCGCGAGCGGCGCATGCTCGCCGGGATAAAGGCGATGTCGGACCTGGTCCTCGACACCAGCAAGATGTCGGTGCACGATCTGCGGCGAGCGCTGGAAGTCCATTTCTCGGACCCGTCGTCGCGCGGCCAGCGCGTGACCATCCAGTCCTTCGGCTTCAAGCACGGCGCCCCGCGCGACGCCGATCTCCTCCTCGACGTCCGCTTCCTCCCGAACCCGTACTGGGTGCCGGGGCTGCGGTCCGGGCGCGGGACCGATCAGCCGGTGTCGGAATTCGTCCTCTCGCAGGACGACGCGCCCCGGTGGCTCGATACCGTCGAACAGCTGATCTCGGTGATCCTCCCGGGCTACCGGCGCGAAGGCAAGAACCACATGTCCATCGCCATCGGCTGCACCGGCGGCCACCACCGCAGCGTGGCCATGTCCGAGGCGCTCGGCCGCAGGCTCGGCGAATTCAACGGCATCGACGTCAACGTCATCCACCGCGACATCGAAAGGGACTGACCGGGCAGCCGCCACCGCCCGCCCCGGCCACCCCATTCGACACCAGAGGAGTCCCATCCCATGACCGCCATCACGAGCCTCGGCGGAGGCCACGGCCTGTTCGCCACGCTGCGCGCCGTCCGCCGGATCGCCGACGAGGTCACCGCCGTGGTCACCGTCGCCGACGACGGAGGGTCGTCCGGGCGCCTGCGCCGCGAGCTGGGCCGGATTCCCCCGGGCGACCTGCGCATGGCGCTGGCGGCCCTGTCCGCCGACGACGAGCGGGGCCGGCTGTGGGAGGACGTGCTCCAGCACCGCTTCGGCGGCACGGGCGCGCTGGCCGGCCACGCGGTGGGCAACCTGATCATCGCCGGGCTGACCAGCGTCCTCGACGACGAAGTCCGGGCGCTCGACGAGATCGGGTCGCTGCTGGGCATCTGCGGCCGGGTGCTGCCCATGTCCCCGCGCCCCCTGGACATCGAGGCGGAGGTGGTGGGGCTCGAGGACGACGCGCGCGTCGTGCGTCCCGTCCGCGGCCAGGTCGCGGTGGCGACGACGCCCGGGCAGGTTCGCCGCATCCGCCTCATCCCCGACAATCCGCCGGCCACGCCCGATGCGGTGGAAGCTATCATGTCCGCGGACATGGTCACGCTCGGCCCGGGTTCCTGGTTCACCTCGGTGCTGCCGCATCTGCAGGTGCCCGAACTGGTCGGGGCCCTGCGCGACACCTCGGCGCAGCGGGTGGTGGTGCTCAACCTGTCCTCCGAACCGGGGGAGACCGCCGGCTTTTCGTCGGAACGCCACGTGCACATGCTCACCCAGCACGCCCCGGACCTGACGCTGGACAAGATCCTCGTCGACGAATCGACCATCGGCGGAGCCTCGGAGCGCAGCTACCTGGAGCGGGCGGCGGCGACGCTGTCGGCGGAAGTGGTCTACGCCGACGTCCGCGAGATCGACGCCGAAGGCGGGTGGACAGAACGCCACGACCCGGTCAAGGTCGCCGCAGCGCTGGGGGAGTTGCTTCCCCGCTGAACGGGGCCGCTAAACTCCAGCCCCATGGCGAACCGATCGCCGATGTGAGGAGAGTGCGGCAATGGCGTTGACGCCCAAGGTGAAGGACGAGCTCGCGCGCGTGCCGGTGAGCCAGGAGAGCGCACAGTCGGCGGAGGTCGCGGCCATTCTGCGGTTCGCCGGTGGCCTGCACCTCGTCGCCGGGCGCATCGTCGTCGAAGCGGAGCTGGACTCCGGCGCCGTCGCCCGCCGTCTGCGGGGCATGATCGATTCCCTGTTCGGCCATGAGCCGGAACTGCAGGTGCTCAGCCCGGGTGGCCTGCGCAAGACGTCGCGCTACATCGTCCGCGTCGCCGAGGGCGGGGAGGATCTGGCCCGCCGCACCGGGCTGGTCGACCGCGCGGGCCGGCCGGTGCGGGGCTTGCCGCCGAAGGTCATCGGCGGCACCATCCTCGACGCCGAAGCCGCATGGCGCGGCGCGTTCCTGGCCCACGGTTCGCTCACGGAGCCGGGCCGATCGTCGGCGCTCGAGGTCACGTGCCCGTGCCCGGAGGCCGCGCTGGCGCTGGTCGGCTGCGCCCGTCGCCTGGGCATCCCCGCCAAGAGCAAGGAAACTCGCGGGGGAGACCGCGTGGTCATCCGCGACGGAGAGGCCATCGGCGCACTGCTGACCCGCATGGGCGCCCAGACCACCCGCCTGGAGTGGGAGGAGCAGCGGATGCGCCGCGAGGTCCGGGCCACCGCGAACCGCCTGGCCAACTTCGACGACGCGAACCTGCGCCGGTCGGCCCGGGCGGCGGTCGTGGCGGCGGCCCGCGTCGAGCGTGCGCTGGACATCCTCGGCGAGGATGTCCCCGAGCACCTGGTCACGGCCGGTGAACTGCGGGTCGCGCACCGCCAGGCGTCGCTGGAGGAGCTCGGCCAGCTGGCCAATCCGCCGATGACCAAGGACGCCGTGGCGGGGCGCATTCGCCGCCTGCTGTCGATGGCGGATCGGCGGGCCGCCGAAACGGGCATCCCCGATACGTCGTCCGTCGTCACGGACGAGCTTTTCGACGGGGACGACGTGGAGTAGGTCCGCCATGAGCCGGATCACGCCCAAACGGGCATGTTCCCGGCACCGAATGTCCGTTGGTGAGGCGTCTCACTAGATTCCGGACATTCCACCCCTGCGCGACGGCGCAACCGCACGTACAATTCGAAGGTGAACCAGTTGGTCCGGATCCCGGGCCCGCAGGGCAATTTTTAGCCGATTCCTTTGGAGGAGATCATCGTGACGGTTCGTGTAGGCATCAACGGCTTCGGCCGCATCGGGCGCAACTTCTTCCGCGCCATCATCGCGGAAGGCGCCGACGTCGAGGTTGTGGCGGTCAACGACCTGACCGACAACAAGACGCTCGCCCACCTGCTGAAGTACGACTCGATCATGGGCAAGCTCGACGCCGAGGTGACCTACGACGACGAGTCCATCACCGTCGACGGCAAGCGCATGACCGTCTGGGCCGAGCGCGACCCGAAGAACCTGGGCTGGGGCGAGGTCGGGGTCGACGTCGTCGTCGAGTCCACCGGCTTCTTCACCGACGCCGAGGCCGCCAAGGCGCACATCGACGGCGGCGCCAAGAAGGTCATCATCTCCGCTCCGGCGAAGAACGAGGACGCGACCTTCGTCATGGGCGTGAACCACACCGATTACGACCCGGAGAAGCACAACATCATCTCCAACGCGTCGTGCACCACCAACTGCCTCGCGCCGATGGCGAAGGTGCTGGACGAGAAGTTCGGCATCGAGCGTGGCCTGATGACCACCATTCACGCCTACACCGGTGACCAGCGCCTGCACGACGCCCCGCACAAGGATCTGCGCCGCGCCCGCGCCGCCGCACTGAACATCGTCCCGACCTCCACCGGTGCCGCCAAGGCCGTCGCCCTGGTCCTGCCGCAGCTGAAGGGCCTGCTGGACGGCTACGCGCTGCGCGTCCCGGTCCCGACCGGCTCCGTCACCGACCTGACCTTCACCGCGAAGAAGGAGGTCTCGGTCGAGTCCGTCAACGCCGCGATCAAGGAGGCCTCGGAGTCCGCGGAGCTCAAGGGCATCCTCGGCTACAACGAGGAGCCGATCGTGTCCAAGGACATCGAGGGCGATTCCCGTTCCTCCATCTTCGACGCCCCGCTGACCAAGGTCATCGGCGACCAGGTCAAGGTCGTGTCCTGGTACGACAACGAGTGGGGTTACTCCTGCCGCCTCGTCGACCTCGCGGTCTACGTCGGCGAGCGCCTCTAAGCTCTTCGTTTCCCCCACGACCCCAGGGCCGGGGTGTGCCCGCGGGCACACCCCGGCCCTGGGGCATATGCAACGGCTCGAACAACGAAAGAAGACACCGTCATGACCGTCAAGACCCTGCAGGATCTCCTCGACGAGGGCGTCGAGGGCCGTTACGTCCTGGTTCGCTCCGACCTCAACGTCCCCCTCAAGGACGGCTCCATCACCGACCCGGGCCGCATCGACGCCTCGGTGCCGACTCTGAAGGCGCTGTCCGACGCCGGCGCGAAGGTCGTCGTGACCGCCCACCTCGGCCGCCCCAAGGGCGAGGTCAACCCGGAGCTTTCGCTGGCCCCGGTCGCCGAGGCCCTGTCGGAGCGCCTCGACCGCTACGTCGCGGTCGCCGGCGACGTCTCGGGCGAGGACGCCCACGAGCGCGCCAACGGCCTGACCGACGGCGACGTGCTGCTGCTGGAGAACATCCGCTTCGACGCCCGCGAGACCTCCAAGGACGAGTCCGAGCGCGAGGCCTTCGCCGCCGAGCTCGCCGCCCTCGTCCCCGAGGGCGCGTTCGTCTCCGACGGCTTCGGCGTGGTCCACCGCGCCCAGGCGTCGGTGTACGACGTGGCCAAGAAGCTGCCGCACTACGCCGGCGGCCTGGTGCAGTCCGAGCTCGAAGTGCTGCGCAAGGTCGGCGAGGCGCCCGAGAAGCCGTACGCGGTGGTGCTCGGCGGTTCCAAGGTCTCCGACAAGCTCGGCGTCATCGAGGCCCTGGCCCCGAAGGTCGATTACCTGATCATCGGCGGCGGCATGTGCTTCACCTTCCTCGCGGCCCAGGGCCACTCGGTGGGCGGCTCGCTGCTGCAGGAAGAGATGATCGACACCTGCAAGGACCTGCTCGACCGCTACGGCGACCAGATCGTCCTGCCGACCGACGTCGTCGTCGCCTCGGAGTTCTCCGCGGACGCCGACCACAAGGTCGTGTCCGCCGACGCCATCCCGGATGGCTGGATGGGCCTGGACATCGGCCCCGACTCCGCCAAGGCCTTCGCCGCGAAGCTGGCCGAGACCAAGACCGTGTTCTGGAACGGCCCGATGGGCGTCTTCGAGATGGAGGCGTTCGCCAACGGCACGCGCTTCGTCGCCCAGGCCATCATCGACGCGACCAGCGACAACGGTTGCTTCTCCGTCGTCGGCGGCGGCGACTCCGCCGCGGCCGTGCGCACGCTCGGCCTCGACGAGGACGGCTTCAGCCACATCTCCACCGGCGGCGGCGCCTCCCTCGAGTACCTCGAGGGCAAGGATCTGCCCGGCGTCCAGGTGCTCGAGTCCTAGCACCGGCACGCGCCCCGGGGCCGGCGGCATCCCGCCGGCCCTCCATCTCCACCCGTAAACCACTTCAGGAAGTGACACCCACAATGGCTCGCAAGCCCCTCATCGCCGGCAACTGGAAGATGAACCTCAACCATCTGGAGGCCATCGGCGTCGTGCAGAAGCTCGCCTTCGCCCTGCCGAAGGAGTACTACGACAAGGTCGACGTGGCGGTCATCCCGCCGTTCACCGACATCCGGTCCGTGCAGACGCTGGTCGAGGGCGACAAGCTGGCCGTCACCTACGGCGCCCAGGACGTCTCCGTCCACGAGTCCGGCGCCTACACCGGCGAGATCTCCGCCGCGATGCTGGCCAAGCTCGGCTGCCGCTGGGTCGTCGTCGGCCACTCCGAGCGCCGCGAAATGCACGGCGAGGATGATGCGCTGGTGGCCAAGAAGGCCAAGGCGGCGCTGAAGGCCTCCATGGCCCCGATCGTCTGCGTCGGCGAGCCGCTCGAGGTCCGCGAGGCCGAGAAGCACGTCGAGCACGTCGTCGAGCAGGTCAAGGGATCCCTCGAAGGCCTGTCGGAGGCGGACCTGGCCAAGGTCGTCATCGCCTACGAGCCGGTCTGGGCCATCGGCACCGGCAAGGTCGCCTCGTCGGCTGATGCGCAGGAGGTCTGCAAGGCCATCCGCGAGACCGTCGCCGAGCTGGGCGGCGAGAAGCTGGCCAAGGACATGCGCATCCTCTACGGCGGCTCGGTCAAGGCCGAGAACGTCGCCGACATCGTCGGCCAGCCGGACGTCGACGGCGGCCTGGTCGGCGGCGCGTCGCTGGATGGCGAGGCCTTCGCCAAGCTCTCGGCCCTGGCCGCCGACGCGGTCAAGTAACCAGGCTCGACTTCCAGGTCACATAACCTGGCCAACAACCCAGGCCCGACGACCGGGCCCGGCCCGGCGCCCCGGCAACGTTCACCCGTTGATCCGGGGCGCCGGCTTCTTCCGGTCCGGCTTCACGACGGACACCGACGTCACGTACAGGAGACGCGAACATGCAGGAACAGGCGACGAGGAAAACAAGCGACGAAACGTTGCGCGACGACATCCGGCATCTGGGCCGGATCCTCGGCGACGTGATCCGCGAGCAGGAGGGCGACGAGGTCTTCAATCTGGTGGAGAATGCCCGGCGCACGGCGTTTCGCCTCCACCGGGGCGAGGCGGAGGTCGGGGAGCTGACCGCGCTGTTCCGCGACATCGACCCGGTGGAGGCGACGCCGATCATCCGCGCGTTCACGCACTTCGCGCTGTTGGCGAACCTCGCCGAGGATCTCCACGAGGAGCGGTTGGTGGAGGAGGGCCTCGACGCCGGCGAAGCGCCCCGCGATTCCTCGCTCGAGGCCACGTGGGCGAAGCTGCGCGATGCCCGCGTCCCGGGCGCGGAGATCGGATCGATGATGGAGTCTGCGGAGGTCGTGCCGGTGCTCACCGCGCATCCGACGGAGACGCGCCGCCGCACGGTCTTCGACGTGCAGAAGCACATCGGCGCATCGATGCGCGCCCGGCACGAGGTGATCAACGCCCCACGCACCGCCCGCACCGAGGCCAAGCTCGAGGCGCTGGACCTGGAGATCCGCCGGCGCATCATGACGCTGTGGCAAACCGCCCTGATCCGCATGAACCGGCCCGACATCCGCGACGAAGTGGAGGTCGGCCTGCGCTACTACCAGCTGTCCCTGCTGGAGACGGTGCCGAAGCTCAACCGCGACGTCGCGGCGATGATGCGCGAGCTCGGCGGTGACGACGTGCCGGAGAACCCGGTCGTCCGCATGGGCTCGTGGATCGGCGGCGACCACGACGGCAACCCCTACGTCACCGAGGACGTCGTCCGCTACGCCACCGACCGCGCGGCGGGGACGATCCTGCGCCACTACGTCAAGCAGCTTCATTCCCTGGAGCGGGAGCTGAGCTTCTCCGATCGGCTCACCCAGGTGTCCGTCGATCTGGTGGAACTGGCCAACCGCGGACAGAACGACGTGCCCAACCGCGTCGACGAGCCGTACCGCCGCGCCGTCCACGGCATCCGCGGCCGCGTCGCGGCGACGGCCATTTCCCGGTTGGGGGCCTCGGTCGTGGAGGGCGACTGGTCCTGCCATGAGCCATACTCGAGCGTGGAGGAGATGCGCGCCGATCTGGACGTCGTCGAGGCGTCGCTGCGCCGCAGCCACGACGACCTCATCGCCGACCATCGTCTCGCCGACATACAGGGCGCCACGGACGTCTTCGGTTTCCACCTGTACTCGCTGGATCTGCGCCAGAATTCGGAGAGCCACGAGGACATCCTCACCGAGCTCTTCCGCCTGTCCGGCGTGGCCGAGGACTATCGTTCGCTGCCCGAGCGCCGCCGGGTCGAGATCCTGACCCGGGAACTCACGTCGGCGCGCCCGCTGGTACCGCGGGGCGTGGAGCTGTCCGAGGTCACCGCCCGTGAGTTGGGCATCATGCGCGCCGCAGCCGACGCCGTCGAGGCCTACGGCCCCGAAGTCGTGCCGCACTGCATCATCTCGATGTGCTCGTCGGTGTCGGATCTGCTGGAGCCGATGATCCTGCTCAAGGAGGTCGGTCTGATCTCCGTCGAGGACGGGGCTCCCAGCGGAACCGTCGACGTGATCCCCCTGTTCGAGACCATCGAGGACCTGCAGGCCGGCGCCTCGGTGCTGCGCGAGGCGTGGGACGTGCCGCTGTATCGCCGCTACGTCGCGTCGCGCGGCGATCTGCAGGAGGTCATGCTCGGGTACTCCGACTCGAACAAGGACGGCGGCTACTTCGCCGCGAACTGGGCGCTCTACGACGCGGAGACCGCCATCGCCGCCGTCGCCCGCGAGGAAGGCGTGCGTCTGCGCCTCTTCCACGGCCGCGGCGGCACGGTGGGCCGTGGCGGCGGACCGTCCTACGAGGCCATCCTCGCGCAGCCGAAGGGCGCCGTGCAGGGGTCGGTGCGCATCACCGAGCAGGGCGAGATCATCTCGGCCAAGTACGGCCACCCCGTCACCGCCCGCCGCAACCTGGAGGCGCTGGTCGCCGCGACGATCGAGTCGACGCTGCTCGATCTCGAGGACCTGGACGATCAGGGCCGCGCCTACGACGTGATGTCGGAGATCTCGGAGCTGTCGCGCGACGCCTACGCGGCGCTGATGCACGACGATCCCGGTTTCATCGAATTCTTCGAGACCTCGACGCCCGTCGGGGAGATCGGCAGCCTGAACATCGGTTCGCGGCCGTCGTCGCGCAAGCAAACGACGTCGATCTCGGATCTCCGGGCGATTCCGTGGGTGCTGGCCTGGTCGCAGCAGCGGTCGATGGTGCCGGGCTGGTTCGGCGTCGGCACCGCGCTGAACGAATGGGTGGGCGAGGACCCCGACGGGTCGCGCCTGGCCGAACTGCGCGAGCTCAACGAGTCCTGGCCGTTCTTCAATTCGGTGCTGTCGAACATGGCGCAGGTGATGTCGAAGTCGGACCTGCACCTGGCCAAGCTCTACGCCGATCTGGTGTCCGATCGCGAGGTCGCCGACCGCATCTTCAGCCGCATCCGCGAGGAGTACGAGCTCACCCTGGAGATGTTCCTCAAGGTCACCGACTATTCCACGCTCCTGGAGGACAACCCGCTGCTGGCCCGTTCGGTGGACATGCGGTTCCCGTACCTGATGCCGCTCAACGCCATCCAGCTGGAGATGCTGCGCCGATACCGCGCCGGCGATTCCCGCGACAAGGTCCGCCGGGGCATCCAGTTGACCATGAATGGCTTGGCGACGGCGCTGCGCAACTCCGGATAACGTGCGAGCCGGACAGCGGCGGCGGAAACGCCGGACCGCGGTCTGCGCCGGGTACCCTCCGTGCGGTATCCTGGGCAGTTGATCGCGGGTCCGGTGCCGTTCGTCGCCATCCGGCCCGCAGCAGTTGCCCAACAATCGTCGTGAACCGTAGGGAAGTGCGCGTGTACCTCGCCATCCAGATCGTCCTGGTCATCACCTCCGTGCTGATGTCCCTTTTCGTCCTGCTCCACAAGGGCAAGGGCGGTGGCCTGTCGAGCTTGTTCGGCGGCGGCATGCAGTCGAACCTGTCGGGTTCGACCGTCGTGGAGAAGAACCTGGACTACGTCACCATCATCACCGCCATCCTGTGGCTGGCGTCGATCGTGCTGCTGGGCCTGTTCCAGGCTTTCAACTGGTAGATCGCGCGTCAGGCGCGTAAACGCCGCGACAAGGAACCGGGGCCCGGGCGAGTTCATCGCCCGGGCCCCGGTTCCGTTTTTTGCTAGAGCATCGACGCCGCGGCTTCGTCGACGAAGACGATGGTCTCGGCCTTCCCGCGCACTCCGGATGCGGGCCATTCGGCGGGGTCGGCGCCGTCGGCGATCGCCTTGACGGCCTCCGCCTTGGCTTCGCCGGCGACCAGCAGCCACACGCGCTGGCTGGCGTTGACGGCCGGCAGCGTCAGGGACACGCGGGTCGGCGGGGGCTTCGGGCAATCCCGGACCTCCACGACGGTGCGCTCGGTCTCGGCGATCGCCGGCGTGTGGGGGAACAGCGAGTTGACGTGGCCTTCGCCGCCCATGCCGAGCAGGTGCAGGTCGAAGCCGTCGGGCGCGTGCATGGCCAGGATGTCGGCGTAGGCGTCCGCGGCGCAGACCGGGTCCTCCAGGTAGGCGCCGCCGGATGGGGCGATGGGAAAGATGTAGGACTCCGGGATGTCCACGTGGTCGAACAGCGCCTCGCGGGCCTGCCCGACGTTGCGGTCGGGGGACTCCTCCGGGACGAAGCGTTCGTCGCCGAAGAAGACCATCACCCGGGACCAATCGACGTCACCGGAATCGGCGGCCAGGGCGGCCAGCAGACCGATGCCGGCGCCGCCGCCGGTCACCGCGATGCGCGCCAGGCCGTCGGCGCCCTGCGCCTCGGCGACGACGTCGACGAAGCGGGCGCGGGCGGCCTCGACCAGGGCGTCCTGGTCGGAGTGGCGGGAAAATTCGGGGGCGGGCAGGGTGGCCGTCATCGGCGGGACTCCTCGGGGTCGCGGGGGAATGCCCGGTTGGCGGGCGTGGCACCGAGCGCGCCGGCACCGTCGTCAAGCCGGGCCTGCTCCGCCTGCTCGACGGTCAAGCGCCGGATGCGGCCCAAGCCGCGCAACGCGCGGGCGTAGGCGGTGTCGGGGTCGAGGTGGCGCAGCTCCTCGGCAAGGCAGTCGACGGTGGTGCGCCGCGACAGGGCCACCTTGAACGGCGGCCGGCCCGTGATGGTCACGCATGCGGTGGAGGCGTTCTCCACCTCGACGGTGACGTCGGTGGGCTCGCCCTCGTCGCCATGGCGGGTGAGCACCACCTTGGTCACCGGGGGCTTGGCGTCGCCGTCGGCGTCGACGGGGACCTCCGGCTCGTCCGTGACCACGCGCACCACCGGAACGGCGAGGCGATCGGCCAGCCACCCGGCGGCGACGTCGACGGACGGGTCCTCGCCGGGGCCTTCGATGCGGGCCGCGGTGATCTCACCGTGCGGCGGGAAATCCAGCGCCGACGCCAGCACCCCGCGCCACGCCGTCAGGCGCGACCACGCGAGATCCGAATCACCCGGCGTGTAGCCGGTGCGGCGCGTGTACACCGCATTGACGTCCGGATCGGCCAGCGAGTCCGTGATGCGGCGCTGCGCGATCTGGCCGATCGGCGTGGCCGCGGGCACCTGCGGCGGCGTCGACGGCCACCACGCCACCACCGGGGTGTCCGGCAGCAGCAGGGGAGTGACGATGGCCTCCGGGTGCGCCCCGACCTCGCCTTCCAGATGCATGACGACGACCTCCGCGGCACCGGCTTCGCCGCCCAACCGGAGCTCGGCGTCGAGGCGGTTGGCGCCCCGCGGCTCGCCGGCGACGAGCACCAGCACGCGGGCCGGATGCTCGCGGGAGACGTTGTTGACCGTCTTGATGATGGTCTCCAGGTCATCGTCGCGCTGCGCGAGCACGATGAGCGTGAGCACGCGGCCGGTGGTGACGATGCCGCCCTTTTCCCGGAGGGTCACCAACTGGCGGGCGATGACCCGCGTATCGGTGTCGGGCAGATTGATGATCATTGGCACGGTGATTCCTTTCCCAAAATCCCTGCTTGCCTGTCCCGCCCGTCAGGGACGGCGCCAGGTGCGGCCTTCGCGCTCGAGCATCCGATCGGCGGACTCCGGGCCCCACGTGCCCGCCGGGTACTCGTCGGGGCGGCCCCGCTTGCCCCAGTACTCGATGACCGGGTCGAGGATCTTCCAGGACAACTCGACTTCTTCGTTGGTGGGGAAGAGGCTCGCCTCGTCGAGGAGCGCGTCCAGGATCAGGCGCTCGTAGGCCTCCGGCGACTGTTCGGTGAACGATTCCGAGTAGGAGAAGTCCATGTTGACGTCGCGGACCTCCATGGTGGAGCCCGGGACCTTCGAACCGAAGCGCATGAGCACGCCCTCGTCCGGCTGGACGCGGATGACCATGGCGTTCTGGCCAAGCGCCGTGGTCATGGTGTCGGCGAACGGCAGGTGCGGCGCGGACTTGAAGACCAGGGCGATCTCGGTGACGCGGCGGCCCAGGCGCTTGCCGGAGCGCAGGTAGAACGGCACGCCCGCCCACCGGCGGGAATTGATCTGCAGCGTGCACGCCGCATACGTCTCGGTGATCGACTCCGGATCGAAACCGTCCTCTTCGCGCAGCCCCTTGACGTAGTGGCTGCCCTGCCACCCGGCGGAGTACTGGCCGCGGGCGGTGGTCTTCGACAGGGGGCGGACAGGCTCGGTGGCCCGCAGCACCTTGATCTTCTCGGTCTGCAGCTCCTCCGGGGTGAAGGCGACGGGCTCTTCCATGGCCACCAGGGCCAGCAACTGCAACAGGTGGTTCTGGATCACGTCTCGGGCGGCGCCGATGCCGTCGTAGTAACCGGCGCGGCCGCCCAACCCGATGTCCTCGGCCATGGTGATCTGCACGTGATCGACGTAATGCGAGTTCCACAGCGGGTCGAACAGCTGATTGGCGAAACGCATGGCCAGGATGTTCTGGACGGTCTCCTTGCCCAGGTAATGGTCGATGCGGAACACCGACTTCTCGGGGAAGACCGAGTTGACGATCTGGTTGAGCTCCTGGGCGGACTCGAGGTCGTGGCCGAAGGGCTTCTCGATGACCACGCGCCGCCAATTGTCCGGGCCCGCCTGCGCGAGGCCGGCGCGGTCGAGCTGATGGCAGACGTCGGGGAAGTTGTCCGGCGGAATGGACAGGTAGTACGCCCAGTTGCCGGCGGTGCCGCGGGAGGCGTCGAGCTCGGCGAGCTTGTCCGCCAGCCGGTCGAAGGCCTCGTCATCGTTGAAGGTGCCCTGCACGAAGTGGATGCCCTCCGCCAGGCGCTGCCACACGTTCTCGCGGATCGGCGTGCGCGCTCCGGATTCGACGGCTTCGCGGACGTAGTTTTCGAAGTACTCCTTGGTCCACTCGCGGCGGCCGTAGCCGACCAACGCGAACGACGCCGGCAGCAGGCCGCGGTTGGCCAGGTCGTAAATGGCCGGCAGGAGCTTCTTCCGGGCGAGGTCGCCCGTGACGCCGAAGATGACCATGCCGCCGGGACCGGCGATGCGGGGGAGTCGCTTGTCCTGCGGGTCGCGCAGTGGATTGGACCAATCGTCGGCGATCGCGCCGGAGATGTCAGATGTCACTGAAGGGTTCTTTCGGGGAGGTGATCGGTACGGAGGGGACGCGGAGGCCCGGATGCACGGCGGCGGCCGGGCCCGTCGGGGCCCGGCCGCGATCGCCGGCTCGGTGCCGAACTAGCCGCGGATCTCGCGCAGGCGGCCGTCGATGGAGTCGAGCAGCTCCTGCCAGCTGTCGACGAACTTCTCCACGCCCTCGCGCTCGAGGACGGCGAACACGTCGTCGAGGTCGACTCCGGCGGCGGCGATGCCGTCCATGACGGTCTGAGCCTCGTCGCCCTGGCCCGACAGCGTGTCGGTGACGCCGTCGAGGTCCGCGTCGGCGGTGGCGCGCAGGGTCTTCTCCGGCATGGTGTTGACGGTGTGCGGGCCGGCGAGCTCGGTGACGTACAGGGTGGCCGGGTAGTCCGGGTTCTTGACGCCGGTCGACGCCCACAGCGGGCGCTGGGCGTTGGCTCCGGCGGCGGACAGCGGGGCCCAGCGCTCGGCGTCGGCGCCGAAGGAACGCTCGAACTCGCGGTACGCCAGACGGGCGTTGGCCACGCCGGCCTTTCCGCGCAGCGCCAGCGCGTCGCCGCCGAGTGCCTCCAGGCGCTTGTCGATCTCGGAGTCGACGCGGGAGACGAAGAAGGACGCCACCGAGTGGATCTTCGACAGATCGTGGCCGTTTTCCTTGGCCCGCTCGATGCCGGTGATGAACGCGTCGACCACCTGGCGGTAGCGCTCGAGGGAGAAGATCAGGGTGACGTTGACGCAGATGCCGTCGGCCAGCGCATCCGACACGGCGGGCAGCGAGGCGTCGGTGGCGGGGACCTTGATCATGGCGTTGGACTTGCCCACGCGCTCCCACAACTGGCGGGCCTGGGCGATGGTCTCGTCGTAATCGTCGGCGAAACGCGGGTCCACCTCGATGGAGACGCGGCCGTCGGCGCCGCCGCTGCGGGCGGAGACGTCCGCGAGCTCGTCGCAGGCGCGGCGGACGTCGTCGATGGCCATGGTGAACACGGTCTCGGCGGCGTCGGCGCCGGACGCGGCCAGCTCGCGCAGCTGGGCGTCGTAGGCGTCGCCGGTGGTCATGGCCGACGAGAAGATCGCCGGGTTGG
The DNA here is from genome assembly GCF_001552415.1 of Corynebacterium xerosis NBRC 16721 = ATCC 373. Classification (GTDB taxonomy): domain Bacteria; phylum Actinomycetota; class Actinomycetes; order Mycobacteriales; family Mycobacteriaceae; genus Corynebacterium; species Corynebacterium xerosis. Next base: position 29,163 of record NZ_BCRD01000007.1, on the reverse strand, counting down.
TGGTCACGCCCACCACGGCGTAGTCGTCGACCAGGGACTTCAGCTCACCGCCGTCGAGTCGCTGACGGGAGAGGTCGTCCAGCCATGCCGAGGTACCGGCGGATGCGAGGGCGTCGAGATTCGGGTTGGTCATCAGTGCACTTTCCTTCTGTTCGTTGCTTGTGCGGCGCATGCGGCTCGTGGGCCGGGTGCGGCCGTGGTCGCGGACGTGCGCCGTCCACGTTACCGCCGAAAAGGGGCCGCCGCCCCGGCGCGCTCGACGGCGGGCCGGGGCGGCGGTGGGCCCCGGCGGTGGGGACCCCGATGGGGCGGGTGGCGCTTACTTCGCGGCCTCGACGGACTCGCGGGCGGCCGCGACGACGGCCTCCGTGGTCATGCCGAATTCCTCGAACAGGCGCTGGTACGGGGCGGAGGCGCCGAAGTGCTCGATGGACACGGCGCGGCCGGCGTCGCCGAGGTACTTGTGCCACGGCATCGCGATGCCGGCTTCGACGGACACGCGGGCGCGGACCGACTTCGGAAGCACCGACTCGCGGTACTCCTCGTCCTGCTGATCGAACCAGTCAAGCGACGGGGCGGACACGACGCGGGCCTTGATGCCCTCGCCGGCCAGCACGCCTGCGGCCTCCACGGCCATCTGGACCTCGGAGCCGGTGGCCATCAGGATGACGTCGGGGGCGCCGCCCTCGGTGTCGGCGAGCACGTACGCGCCGCGGCGGACGCCCTCGGCGGCCTTCTCCTTGGTGCCCTCGAGCACCGGGACGTTCTGGCGGGTCAGGGCCAGGGCCTTCGGGCCGGACGGGCCCTCCAGCGCGGCGGCCCACGCGGCGGCGGTTTCGTTCGCGTCGGCCGGGCGCAGGGTGGTCATGCCCGGGATGGCGCGCAGCGAGGCCAGCTGCTCGATCGGCTGGTGCGTCGGGCCGTCCTCGCCGAGACCGATGGAATCGTGCGTCCACACGTAGATGGGGGAGATGTCCATCAGCGCGGCCAGGCGCACGGCCGGGCGCATGTAATCGGAGAAGATGAGGAACGTGCCGCCGTAGGGGCGGGTGCCGCCGTGCAGCGCGATGCCGTTGAGGATCGAGCCCATGGCGTGCTCGCGGATGCCGAAGTGCAGGTTGCGGCCGTAGGGGGTCGCCGTCCACGTGTCGGTGGTGATCTCCTTCGGGCCGAACGACGGCTCGCCCTTGATCACGGTGTTGTTGGAGCCGGCGAGGTCGGCCGAGCCGCCCCACAGTTCCGGCAGGGTCTTGCCCAGGGCCTGCAGCGCGGCCTCGGAGGCCTTGCGGGTGGCGACGCCCTTGGCGTCGGGCTCCCACGTCGGCAGCTCGTCGGCGTAACCCTCGGGCAGCTCGCCGGCGGTCAGGCGGTCGAAGAGCTCCTTGCGCTCCGGGTTGGCCTCGGCCCACGCGTCGAAGGCCTCGCCCCAGGCCTTCTTGTCGGCGTCGGAACGCTCAGCGACGGCGCGGGTGTGGGCGATGACCTCGTCGGAGACCTCGAAGGTCTGCTCGGGGTCGAAGCCGAGCTCCTTCTTGATCAGCGCCAGCTCCTCGTCGCCCAGCGCGGCGCCGTGCGAGGCGCCGGTGTTCATGGCGTTGGGGGCCGGGTAGGCGATGACGGTGCGCACGCGGATGAAGGTCGGGCGGCCGGTGTCGGCCTTGGCCTCCGCCACGGCGCGCTCGATGGCCGCGACGTCCTCGCCGCCGTCGACCTCGATGACCTGCCAGCCGTAGGCGCGGTAACGGTCGGCGACGTTCTCGGTGAAGGCGATGGTGGTGTCGTCTTCGATGGAGATGCCGTTGTCGTCCCAGAAGACGATGAGGTTGCCCAGCTGCTGGGTGCCGGCCAGCGAGGACGCCTCGGCGGTGACGCCTTCCTGGACGTCGCCGTCGGAGGCGATGACGTAGACGAAGTGGTCGAACGGCGACTGGCCGGCGGGGGCCTCCGGGTCGAACAGGCCGCGCTCGCGGCGGGCGGCCATGGCCATGCCCACGGCGGACGCCAGGCCCTGGCCCAGCGGGCCCGTGGTGATCTCGACGCCGTCGGTGTGGCCGTACTCCGGGTGGCCCGGGGTCAGCGAGCCCCAGGTGCGCAGGGACTTGATGTCGTCGAGCTCGAGGCCGAAACCGGCCATGTACAGCTGGATGTACTGGGTCAGCGAGGAGTGGCCGCAGGACAGCACGAAGCGGTCGCGCCCGGCCCACTTGGGGTTCTGCGGGTCCAGGCGCATGACGCGCTGGTACAGGGTGTACGCCAGCGGCGCGAGGCTCATGGCGGTGCCGGGGTGGCCCGACCCGCACTTCTGCACGGCATCGGCGGCCAGCACTCGGACGGTGTCGACGGCCCGGGTGTCCAGGTCGGTCCAATCCGAGGGGTAATTCCGCTCGACGCGGGCCTGCAGCTCGGGGGAGAGGGTCACGATAGATGCTCCTGGTTCTCGCTCGCGAATGATTTTCCGTTTCATTGTATGCCTAGCGCGCGGCAATTCCGGGCCCCGCGCGCGGGAACTATTGGCAACAGCGCGAAGCCGCCCGATCGCGCCGGAGCCGAGCCGCCGCGCGGCACGCGGCCCCGGTGCCCGCCGGGGCATCGGTCAGGCGCTACCATTGCCGGGTCCCGGGTTGTCGGCGCTGACGCGTTCGCCCGCCCGGCCGTTTCCGTGACGTCGCGCGGGTCCGGGAACTTTTCCGGCCTTCCGCCCGACCGATTGGGTTGGAGCTTCAACTCATGCGAGAGGACCCCCTTTGCTGGACACCGTCAAGGCGTACGTGGCGCTGACCAAGCCCCGGGTTATCGAACTGCTTCTGGTCGCCGCGATTCCGGCGATGCTGCAGGCCGACCGCGGCAAGGTCCACGTCGGCTTCATTCTGCTGACCCTGGTGGGCGGTTGGATGGGCGCCGCCGCGGCGAACACGTTCAACATGGTCGCCGATTCGGACATCGACAAGGTCATGAACCGCACGCGCAAGCGTCCGCTGGCCCGTCAGTCGGTGAGCAACCGCAACGCCATGATCTTCGGCTCGGTGCTGACGGTGGCCAGCTTCCTGTGGCTGTGGCTGCTGTGCAATTCGCTGTTGGCGGGCGTGTTCATCCTGCTGACCATCGCGTTCTACGTCTTCGTCTACACCATGTGGCTGAAGCGCCGCACGGACCAGAACGTGGTGTGGGGCGGCGCGGCGGGCTGCATGCCGGTGCTGGTCGGCTGGGCTGTCATCACGGACAACGCGCCGGACGTCACGGGCTGGTTCCACTGGTGGCAGGCCATCGTCCTGTTCCTGGTCATCTTCTTCTGGACCCCGCCGCACACGTGGGCGCTGGGCCTGAAGTACCGCGAGGATTACGAGGCCGCGGGCGTGCCCATGATGCCCGTCGTCCGCCCGCCGCTGTACGTCACGGTCCGCATCATCGCCTACACCCTGGCGACGGTGCTGACGACCTTCCTGCTGATCCCGGCCGCCGGCTGGGTCTACCTGGCGGTGTCGGTGCTCGCGGGCGTCTGGTTCATGTGGGGCGCCGTCGCGCTGCACAAGTCCGTGAAGGCCGGCGGCGAGATCAAGCCGATGAAGCTGTTCCTGCTGTCGAACAACTACCTCGCCCTGGTGTGCGTCGGCCTGTCCGTCGACGCGGTGCTCGGCCTGCAGACCATCGCGGAGATGGCCGGCTTCTAGCCCTGCCATCCCCCCACGCGCCTTCGCTTGACGACGAACCCCTCCCGGACCTTCGCGGTCCGGGAGGGGTTTTGCCGTGCCCGGCTTTCTCGTGCCCGGTTTTCTCGTGCCCGGCTCAGGGCAGCAGCACCAGCGACCCGGTCGTGGCCCGCGACTGGAGGGCGCGGTGCGCCCCGGCGGCGTCGTCAAGCGGGAAACGGTCCCCGACGCGGACCCGCAGCGTGCCATCGGCGATGCGGGAGAGCACCTCGCCGGCGCGATGGGAGAGCTCCGCACGGTCGCGGATGAAGTGGCGCAGGTGCGGTCGGGTGAGGAAAAGCGAGCCGTGCTGGTTGAGCTGCTGGGGATCCATGGGCGGCACGGCTCCCGACGCGGCGCCGAAGAGCGCCACGAGGCCCCGGACGCGGGCGCACTGCAACGAGACGTCGAAGGTGGCCTTGCCGACGCCGTCGAAGACCACGTCGACCCCGGGATCGTCTGCGCCGCGATCGCCGGTCCAGTCGCGGATGCGCGCGGGGACGTCGTCGTCGTAGTGCAGGACCAGCTCGGCGCCGGCGTCGCGCGACAGGGCCGCCTTCTCGTCGGAGGACACGATGGTGGCCACCCGCGCACCCGCGGCAACGGCCAACTGGGTGAGCAGCAGGCCCACCCCGCCGGCGCCGGCGGTGAGCAGGACGGTGTTACCGGGGCACAGGCGCCCGACGTCGTGGACCAGGAAATGCGCCGTCAAACCCTGCAGGAGGATCGACGCGGCGACGTCGTCGGGGATGGAATCCGGAATGGCGACGAGAGAATCGGCGGGCACGGCGACGAGTTCGGCGTAGGAATCCGGGGCGTTGCACCATGCGACCCGATCACCGACGGACCAGCCGTCCGGGCCGCCCGCGACGCCGGGGCCCAGGTCGCGGATGACCCCGGCGCCCTCCGACCCCGGGGTGAAGGGCAGGGGGCGGGGGTAGATGCCCTCGCGCTGGTAGACGTCGGTGAAATTCACGCCCACCGCGCCGACGGAAACGAGGACCTCCCCGTCGCCCGGGATGGGGTCGGGGAGGTCCTCGCGGAAGTCGAGCTGTTCGGGGCCGCCGAAGGATTCGATGATGATGCCGCGCATGCGGCCAGGCTACCGGCGAAACGGCGGCCCCGAGATCCTACGCGGTCACCCTCGCGGAATGGGAGTTGTACTCCGCATCGCCGGCGGGGGAGCCGGTGGCGGTGGCCGTGCCGCCGGCGTGGCGCCAGCCCAGCTGCCACACGATGGCGGTCACGGCGGTCAGCGCACCGGAGCCCGCGACGTGGACGGGCACGAGCGCCTCGGGCACGCCGGACCAGTACTGGACCATGCCGACGGCGCCCTGCGCGGCGATGAGCGCCACCAGCCACCAGCCCCACTTGCGCAGCGCGGGCTCCGCGTTCTGGGCGATGAGGCCGAAGACCAGGCCGACGGACAAACCGAGGTAGAGGTACATGAAGCCGGCGTGGACGTGGGACAGCTCGGCGATCGGCAACTGCAGGCGATCCTCCGGCAGCACCGAGGCGTCGCCGGCGTGCGGGCCGGCACCGGTGACCATCGTGCCCGTGACCAGGGTGGCGACCAGCGCGAGACCGGACGCCGCAGCGAGCTGGCGCAGCGGGCGGGCGTAGACGCGGACCTCGTGGCCGTCGTCGGGCTCCTGGATCTTCACCCACGCCATTCCCGCCAGCCAGACCAGAGCCATGGAGGGCAGGAAGTGCAGGGCGACGGCGTACCACTTCAAATCGACGAGCACCGAAATGCCGCCGATGATCGCCTGGACGATGACGCCGAGGCCGTTGAGGAACGCCAGCACGACTATCGCCTTGCGGCGGCCGGCGCGCAGCACCGCCAGGAACAGCGCCAGGGTCAGGGCGACGAGCACGAACGTCAGCAGGCGGTTGCCGAACTCGATGGCCTGGTGCAGCCACGGCGCGGCGCCGCCGACCGGGGTGAAGCTGCCGGGGTGGCACTGCGGCCACGTGTCGCAGCCGAGGCCGGAGCCGGTGACGCGCACCACCGAACCGGTGACCGCGATGCCCGCCTGCGCGATGAGCACCAGCAGGGCGATGATCTTCTGCGCGCCGATCGTCGGCAACGGCAGAAAGGACAGGGGGAGTTTACGGTCGGCGTCGCTCACGTCTCACAAGCCTACCCGGTGGCCCCGGCTAATCCCCCTTCGCCTCGAACCTGAACAGGCGTGTCGCGGCGATCGCGCACGCCAGGCCCCAGGCGGCCAGGACGGCCAGCGGGTACCAGGCCAACCGGCCGTCGAAAGCGGCGATCAGCGACTCGGTGAGCGCCACCGACGGCAGCAGGGTCAGCGCCGTGCGGGCACCGTCGCCGAGCTCCGGGCCGACCGCCACGAACGTCGCCGCACCGAGCAGCACGAACCAGATCAGGTTCGCCAGGCCGAGAATCAGCTCCGCGCCGAGCGTGCCGCCCATCAGCAACCCCATGGCGGTGAAGGCGGTGGTGCCCAACATGGTCACCACGTAGGCCAGAGCGAAGGCGGCGACGGGGGCGCGGTAGCCCAGCGCCAGCGCCGCGGCGGAGAAGATGAGGAACTGCGCGGTGACCATGATCGCCACCGCACCCGCCTTGCCGGCGATGATGCCCCACTTCGGCAAGGCCGATGCGCCGATGCGCTTGAGAGCCCCGTACCGCCGGTCGAAGCCGACGGCGATGGCCTGGCCGGTGAACCCGGCGGACATCGTGGCCACGGCCAGCACCATCGGGAACACCGAGACGATGGGGGCCTCGCGGTCGAGCACCGGCACGAGCGTGAAACCGACGAGCATCGCCAGCGGGATGATCATGGTCAACAGCATCTGCTCGCCGTGGCGCCAGATCAGCGTCGACTCGAGCTTCGTCTGCGACGCGAGGACGCGGCCCATCGGCGCGCGCTTCGGCGCGGGGGCGAAGGTGCCCTCGGGGAAGCGGGTGGTCGGGGCCATGTCAGCTCCTCATCTCTCGGCCGGTGATGTCCAGGAAGACGTCCTCGAGGCTGCGGCGGGCCACGCGCAGCTCCGTGATCAACGCGCCCTGGTCGGCGCACCAACCGGCCATCGCGGCGATGCCCTCCGGAGTCGCAGCGCCGGTGACCCGGTAGCGGTTGGGGGCCGTGGCGTCGACGTCGACTGCCCGGCCGCCCGGCACGGTCAGGTGCGCGGCCAACGCCCGGACGTCGATCGCTCGGTCGAACTCGACGACAGTCGCCTGGGTCGAGGTACCGCCGGTGATGTCGGCGGTGGTGCCCGACGCCACGGCGCGGCCGCGGTCGATGATGAGGACGTCGTCGGCCAGCGCCTCGGCCTCGTCCATCAGGTGCGTGGTCAGCACGACGGTCACGCCGTCGCGGCGCAACGAGGACACGAGGTCCCACACGGCCAGGCGCGACTGCGCGTCCAGGCCGGCGGTCGGCTCGTCGAGGAACACGAGCTCGGGGCGACCGACCAGCGCGCACGCCAGCGACAGCCGCTGCTGCTGGCCGCCGGACAGGCGCCGGTACGACGTGCCCCGGTGACGGGTGAGGCCGACGACGTCGAGAAGCCAATCCACGTCCAGCGGATCCGCGGAGTAGGAGGCCACCAGCTCGACCATCTCCCCGACGCGCACGCCCGGGTACGCCCCGCCGCCCTGCAGCATGATGCCGATGCGCGTGCGCAGCTCATCCGTGTCGCGCATGGGATCGAGGCCCAGGACGCGGACCTCGCCGCCGTCGGGGCGCACGAAGCCCTCGCACATCTCGACGGTGGTGGTCTTGCCGGCGCCGTTGGGGCCCAGCAGGGCGAGCACGCGGCCGCGGGCGAGGGAGAGATCCAGCCCGTCGACGGCGGTGACGTCGCCGAAGCGTTTGGTCACGCCGCGCAGCAGCAGCGCCGGGGAGTCGGTGTTCCTGGTCACGGTTGGTCATCCTAGGCCAGGCCCCGGGGGCGGGGGCCCGGCGGGGCGCTTGACGACGGACCGTCGGCTCCCCGGGCGGCCGCGCCGCCGATGGGCCGTCAGCGCAGCCGGAAAACCTTCGTGCGCCAGGCGATGGCGAGGATGATCGCCATCGAGGCGACGAAGGCCGCGATGGAGCCGAGATAGATCTGCAGCACGGTCCCCGGCGGCAGGCCGAGGCCGCGCGGCAGGACCGTGAGGCTGAAAATCGCGGAGTAGGCCACGACGGCCACGCGGAACTGGGAACGGTCGGCCCAGCCGGACAGCGGCACCAGCGCCCACAGCAGGTACCAGGGATGGACCACCGGGAAGAGCAGGACCATCGCGAACATGGCCAGGCCATAACCGCCGAGCGGGTGGATGCGGCCCCGGAACGTCGCCCAGAGCATGCGCAGCAGCCACGCCGCCGCCAGCAGGATGCCCAGGCCCCGGATCAGCGACAGCGCGGCCTCGGAGACGTCGCCGATGCCCAGCACGCGACCGGCGAATCCGGAGGAGATGCCCAGCAGCGTGGGCAGTGACATCCACGACCGCACCGTCGCCGCGCCGCCCTGGCTGGTGATCCAGCCGAAGCCCAGCCCCGAGGCCAGGCAGAAGGCCACGATGGTTGCCGCGGCGGTGGCCGCGGTGACGGCCGCTGCGCGGGCCACGGCCATCGTCGTAAAGCCGAACCTGCGCGCCAGGGCCATGCCCACGAACCCGAGGGCCACGAAACCCGTCACCTTGACCATGCCGGCCATGGCGATCAGCGCCACGCCGGCCGCGAAAAGCAGCCAGCCGTTGCGGCTCAAGGCGGGCGAGCGTGGCTCGACGGGATCGTCCGGTGTGCCGGGGATTGGTTTGCCGTGGAGCGCGACCAGGCACAGCTCCATGCCGGAGAGCAGGAACGCCAGCAGCAGGGCCTCGTTGTGCACGCCGCCGACCAGATGCAGCAGCGTCAGCGGGTTGAGCACGCCCAGCCACAACGCGAACTGCGGGCTGACGCCGCAGCGCTGCGCCAGGCGGACCAGCGCCCACGCCACGACGTAGAGCGACGCCACCGACACCGCGCGATGCAGGAACACCGACGGCAGCACGGCGTCATCGGTGACCGCGGCGATCGCCCACGCCACCACCATCGCCGTCGGGCCATACGGGCTGGGGGAGTCCGCCCAGATCAACGGCACGGAGCGGGCGAGCGGGTCCTCGGTGCCCAGCAACTCCACCGGGCCCGCCGCATACGGGTCCATGCCGCGGTCGACGACGGCGCCCTGCGCCAAATAGGAATAGATGTCCTGGGTGAACAGCGGCGCGGTGAAGATCAGGGGGATCACCCACGCCGCGAAGGTGCGCACCAGCATGCCCGTGTCCACCGACGTCACGCGGGTCCGCGCGCCCGAGGCCACGAAAGCGCCGACGCCGAGCCACGCCGCGATGAGCATCCCGATGCCCGTGAACGTGACGATCGTCGACGAAATGAGCATCCGGCCGAGCATCGAACCGACCGGAGTCTCCCAGAAGACGTTGCCCACCACCGGGGTCGCGCCCGCCCCGACGCCGCCGACGAGGACGAGGATCGCGCCGAGCGTGCCCAGCCACCGCAGCCACGTGAAACGGCGCAGCTCGCGATGATCGACGCGGAACGCCAGGGGAGACTCGGTGCCGCGGTGCAGCGACGCCGACCGCGAACCGGCGCGGCCGATGCGCGGCAACGCGTCGATGATCCAGTGGGCGGCGCCGCCGCGGAGGGGAGTCTCGGGCACGGGGCAAGTCTAGCGGCCCCCGACCGCCGATCGGCCGAAGGCGGCCCGCGGCCGCGGGAACGGTGCCGGCCCATGACACGCGGGGCCATGACGTTGGACATCTGGGCCGATTTACGGAACACTCGTGTTGTCTAATACCCGGCAGCCACCGGGTGCGGACCACGACCGGGCCCCGAAACGCTCACGCGAACCGGACGCCCACTCACACGGGAGGTGAACCAGCGGCATGGCCAACGACGATACGTCCACCAAGGGCGGCGACGGAGACACGCGCCGCCGGATCTTGCTCGCGCTGCTCGAACACAATCCGGCCTCGGCGGGAACCATCGCCGAGGAGCTCGGGCTGTCGGCCGCAGGAGTGCGCCGGCACCTCGACATCCTCGTCGACGAAGGTCTCGCCGAGACCGCGCCCGCACCGGCCACCGGCCCCCGCGGCCGCGGCCGGCCAGCGAAGTCCTTCCGGCTCACCGACGACGGCCGGGCGAAGTTCGGGCACGCCTACGATTCCCTTGCCGCCGCGGCGCTCGACGCGCTGCGCGACGCCGGGGGAGACGCCGCCGTTTCCGCGTTCGCGCGGCGGCGGGTCGCCGAGATCCTCGCCGGCATCGAGCCGGTGGGCGGAGAGACCGACCTCGACGACGTCGTCGGGGCGGTCGTCACCGCTTTCCGCCGCCACGGTTACGCGGCGACGGTCAGCGAGACGACCGGCAGCGTCCAGATCTGCCACCACCATTGCCCGATCAGCCATGTCGCGCAGGACTTCCCCCAGCTGTGCGCCGCCGAACATGAGGCGGTCAGTAATCTGCTGGGGCAGCACACCCAGCCGTTGGCGACCATCGCCGACGGAAACGGGATTTGCACGACGAACATCCCCCTGACCCCAGTCACCACCCACGCACCAGCAGAAAGGAGCGGACAATGACCCTCGCCCAGAACGAATCCGCGAAGGTGCAGGCACCGCAGACCGACGAGGAAATCATCGACTCGATCGGCGCCTACCAGTACGGCTGGCACGATTCCGACGCCGCCGGCGCCGCCGCCGAGCGCGGCTTGTCGGAGGCCGTCGTCCGCGACATCTCCGCGAAGAAGAACGAGTCCGAGTGGATGCTGAACACGCGTCTCAAGGCACTCGAGATCTTCGACAAGAAGCCCATGCCCACGTGGGGCGCGGACCTGTCGACCATCGACTTCGACAACATCAAGTACTTCGTCCGCTCCACCGAGAAGCAGGCGCAGACGTGGGAGGATCTCCCGCAGGACATCAAGGACACCTACGACAAGCTCGGCATCCCCGAGGCGGAGAAGCAGCGCCTCGTCGCCGGCGTCGCCGCGCAGTACGAGTCCGAGGTCGTCTACCACCAGATCCGCGAGGACCTGGAGGAGCAGGGCGTCATCTTCCTGGACACGGACACCGCGCTCAAGGAGCACCCGGAGATCTTCCACGAGTACTTCGGCTCCGTCATCCCGGCCGGCGACAACAAGTTCTCCGCGCTCAACACGGCCGTCTGGTCCGGCGGCTCGTTCATCTACGTGCCCAAGGGCGTCCACGTGGACATCCCGCTGCAGGCCTACTTCCGCATCAACACGGAGAACATGGGCCAGTTCGAGCGCACGCTGATCATCGTCGACGAGGACGCCTACGTCCACTACGTCGAGGGCTGCACCGCGCCGATCTACAAGTCGGACTCGCTGCACTCGGCGGTCGTCGAGATCATCGTGAAGAAGGGCGGCCGTTGCCGCTACACGACGATCCAGAACTGGTCGAACAACGTCTACAACCTGGTCACCAAGCGCGCCAAGGCCGAAGAGGGCGCGACCATGGAGTGGATCGACGGCAACATCGGTTCCAAGGTCACCATGAAGTACCCGGCCGTCTGGATGACCGGCCCCCACGCCCGCGGCGAGGTTCTGTCCGTCGCCATGGCCGGCGAGGGCCAGTTCCAGGACACCGGCGCGAAGATGGTGCACATGGCGCCGCACACGTCGTCGAACATCGTGTCCAAGTCCGTCGCCCGCGGCGGCGGCCGCGCCGCCTACCGCGGCCTGGTGCAGGTCAACAAGGGCGCCAAGCACTCCCACTCCAACGTCGAGTGCGACGCGCTGCTGGTGGACACGATCTCCCGCTCGGACACGTACCCGTACGTCGACGTGCGCGAGGACGACGTCACGCTCGGCCACGAGGCCACCGTCTCCAAGGTCTCCGATGACCAGCTCTTCTACCTGATGAGCCGCGGCATCGAGGAAGAGGAGGCCATGGCCATGGTCGTCCGCGGCTTCGTCGAGCCCATCGCCAAGGAGCTCCCGATGGAGTACGCCCTCGAGCTCAACCGCCTCATTGAACTGCAGATGGAAGGTTCGGTCGGTTAATCCAATGACCAGCGTTATCACCAACGAGGGCCAGTCCGAGCACAAGCGCCGGGTGCTGGCCAACAAGGGCGACGTGTTCGCCTCCTTCGACGTCGAGGACTTCGCGGTCCCCCGCGGCCGCGACGAGGAGTGGCGCTTCACCCCGCTGCGCCGCCTCGCGGGCCTCCACGACGGCACCGCCGGCGACCCCGTCGCCGCCGCCATCACCGTGGAGGGCGCGGACGCCGAGGGCGTCACCGTCGAAACCGTGGGCCGCGACGACGAGCGCCTCGGCCGCGCCGGCACGCCCACCGATCGCGTCGCCGCGCAGGCCTACTCGTCCTTCGAGCAGGCGACCATCGTCACCTTCGGCAAGGGCGCCCTGTCCGGCGGACCCGTCACCGTCACGGTCGACGGCCCGGGAGAGGGCAACGTCTCCTACGGCCACATCGTCATCGACGTGCGCGAGCAGGCCGAAGCGGTCGTCATCCTCGACTACCGCGGCACCGGCGTCCACGCCGACAACGTCGAGTTCGTCGTCGGCGACGCCGGTCGGCTGGCCGTCGTCAGCCTGGCGAACTGGGACGAGGGCGCCGTGCACCTGTCCGGCCACCACGCCTCGCTGGGCCGCGATTCGGTCCTGCGCCACTCCGTGGCCACCTTCGGCGGCGACGTGGTCCGCGTCGTCCCCCGCGTGAAGTTCACCGCCCCCGGCGGCGACGCCGAGCTGCTCGGCGTCTACTTCGCCGACGCCGGCCAGTACTTCGAGCAGCGCCTGCTCGTCGACCACGCCGTGCCGAACTGCCGCTCCAACGTCATGTACAAGGGCGCGCTCCAGGGCGAGCCGGGCTCCGGCAAGACCGACGCGCGCACCGCCTGGGTGGGCGACGTGCTCATCCGCGCCGCGGCATCGGGCACCGACACCTACGAGCTCAACCGCAATCTCCTGCTCACCGAGGGCGCCCGCGCCGACTCGGTGCCCAACCTGGAGATCGAGACCGGCGAGATCGCCGGCGCCGGCCACGCCGCCACGGTGGGCCGTTTCGACGATGACCAGCTGTTCTACCTGCTGTCGCGCGGCATCCCGGAGGACGTGGCCCGCCGCCTCGTTGTCCGCGGATTCTTCAACGAGGTCATCAACCTGATCCCGGTGGAGTCGATCCGGGAGCGCCTGATCGCGCTCATCGACCACGAGCTCGAAACCGGCGGCTTCTAGCCGCCCCGGCCCCGAGCCACTCCCCACACAGACGCGAACAGCGACGAAGACGAAAGAAAAGGACAGCCCATCCCATGAGCACCCTGGAAATCCGCAATCTCCACGCGCAGGTTCTGCCGACCGACGAGGCCGGCGAGCCGAAGCCGATCCTGAAGGGCGTGAACCTGACCATCAAGTCGGGCGAGACCCACGCCGTCATGGGCCCCAACGGCTCCGGCAAGTCGACCCTGAGCTACACCATCGCGGGCCACCCGCGCTACGAGGTCACCGAGGGCGAGATCCTCCTGGACGGCGAGAACGTCCTGGAGATGGAGGTCGACGAGCGCGCCCGCGCCGGCCTGTTCCTGGCCATGCAGTACCCGACCGAGGTCACCGGCGTCTCCATGTCCAACTTCCTGCGCACCGCCGCCACCGCCGTGCGCGGCGAGGCCCCGAAGCTGCGCCACTGGGTCAAGGAGGTCCGCGAGGCCATGACCGACCTGGAGATCGACCCGTCGTTCTCCGAGCGCTCGGTCAACGAGGGCTTCTCCGGCGGCGAGAAGAAACGCCACGAAATCCTGCAGCTCGACCTGCTGAAGCCGAGGTTCGCGGTCCTCGACGAGACCGACTCCGGCCTGGACGTCGACGCCCTGCGCGTCGTCTCCGACGGCATCAACCGCTACCAGGACGAAAACGACGGCGGCATCCTCATCATCACCCACTACAAGCGCATCCTGAACTACGTGCGCCCCGACCACGTGCACGTCTTCGCCGACGGCCGCATCGTGCAGTCCGGCGGCCCCGAGCTGGCCGACGAGCTGGAGGAGCACGGCTACGAGCGGTTCGTCAATGCTTGATCGCTCGCTCCGCGGTGATTTCCCCATCCTGTCGCGTTCCGTGCGCGACGGGCGACGCCTGACGTACCTGGATTCCGGGGCGACGTCGCAGCGCCCGCGCCAGGTCATCGAGGCCGAGGTGGACTTCATCACCCAGCACAACGCGCCCGTGCACCGTGGCGCGTACCAGCTGGCGGAGGAGGCCACCGACGCCTACGAGGACGCGCGCGAGGCCATCGCGTCGTTCATCGGCGCGGGCTACGACGAGCTGGTGTTCACCAAGAACGCCACGGAGGCGCTGAACCTGGTGGCCTTCTCGCTCGGCGACGAGCGCGCGGGGGAGCACCGCATCGGCGAGGGCGACGTCATCGTCGTCACCGAGCTGGAGCACCACGCCAACCTCGTGCCGTGGCAGGAGCTGGCGCGGCGCACCGGCGCGACGCTGCAGTGGTACGGGGTCACCCCGGACGGCCGAATCGACCTCGATTCGCTCGAGCTCGACGAGTCCGTCAAGGTCGTGGCCTTCACCCACCAGTCGAACGTCACCGGCGCCGTCGCCGACGTCCCCGAGATGGTCCGCCGGGCCAAGGCGGTCGGCGCGCTGACCGTCCTCGACGCCTGCCAGTCGGTGCCGCACATGCCCATCGACGTGGCGGAGCTCGGCGTGGACTTCCTCGCCTTCTCCGGACACAAGATGCTCGGGCCGACGGGCGTCGGCGCCCTGTGGGGCCGCCCCGAACTGCTCGAGGCACTGCCGCCGTTCATCACGGGCGGATCGATGATCGAGGTCGTCACCATGGAAAAGACGACCTTCGCCGCCCCGCCGCAGCGTTTCGAGGCCGGCACGATGATGACCAGCCAGGTCGTCGGCCTCGGCGCCGCCGTGAAGTACCTGTCGGCCATCGGCATGGACGAGATCGCGAAGCACGAGCACGAGCTGACCGAGGCGGCGCTGAAGGCCCTCAAGGCCATCGACGGCGTCACCATCATCGGCCCCGACACCGCGGAAAACCGCGGCGCGGCGATCTCCTTCCATGTCGAGGGCATCCACCCGCACGACCTGGGCCAGGTCCTCGACGACCGCGGCGTGTGCATCCGCGTCGGCCACCACTGCGCGTGGCCCGTGCACCGCGCCATGGGCGTCCAGTCCACCGCCCGCGCGTCGTTCTACCTGTACAACACCCTGGATGAAGTCGACGCCCTCGCCGACGCCATCCGCGATGCCAAGGAGTTCTTCGGCGCGTGATGCGCCGGGGACGCCGGGGCGTCGTAAAGCGAGAAGGCCGGGCACCGCGCGGCCGCACAGAAAGGAGCCGGGAGTGAAGCTGGAGTCGATGTACCAGGAAGTCATCCTGGACCACTACAAGCACCCGCAGCACAGCGGCCTGCGCGATCCCTTCGACGCGGAAGTCCACCACGTCAACCCGTCGTGCGGCGATGAGCTGACCCTGCGCGTCCGGCTTTCCGACGACGGCGAGACCGTCGAAGACGTGTCCTACGACGCCGTCGGTTGCTCGATTTCGCAGGCGTCGACCTCCGTGATGGCCGAGGAAATCGTGGGCAAGCCCGTGGCGGAGGCGATGGCCAAGCTCGCCGAGTTCGAGCGGATGATCACCTCGCGCGGCAAAGAAGAAGGCGACGAGGACCTGATCGGCGACGGCGTGGCGTTCGCGGGCGTCTCGAAGTACCCGGCGCGCGTGAAGTGCGCGCTGCTGGGCTGGAAGGCGTTCCAGGCGGCCACCGCCGACGCGCTCGCCGACGGCTCCGCGGATGCGGCGCCCGCCGGCACAGACACCACCGGCACAGACACCACCGGAGACAAGGAAGTGAACCGATGACCGAGCCGAACACCACCGACGCCACCGCACCGGAGGCCGGCGAGAACCCGGCCCCGGGCCTCGACGGCAGCACCTATGAGGTGCCGCCGCGCCCGGAGCAGACGCCCGAGCAGGAGCAGCTGGCCATCGAGGTCGAGGACCGCATGTACGACGTCGTCGACCCCGAGCTGGGCGTCAACGTCGTCGACCTGGGCCTGGTCTACGACATCTGGATCGAGGGCAAGTCGAAGGCCGTCATCAACATGACGCTGACGTCGCCGGCGTGCCCGCTGACGGACATGCTGTTCGATCAGACCGAGACGCTGGTGCTGGATCACCCGCAGATCACCGAGATGCAGCTCAACTGGGTGTGGTCGCCGCCGTGGGGCCCGCACATGATCACCGAGGACGGCCGCGAGCAGATGCGCGCGCTCGGCTTCTCGGTGTAGGGCGGTTGCGGCGCCGCGTTTCGCTTGACTACGGCCCGCGTTCCCTCCGACTGCCCCCGCCGGCGATGCGCTCTGGGCGCACCGCCGGCGTTGCGCTGCGAAATGGGAGCCAATGCTCCGAGAAACGGCTAACCCACCCCGAATGGTTTAACCCACCCGCTGTAACGGGTGGGTTAAACCATTCGGGGTGGGTTTACGCGTGGTTCCGCCTCACTGGCCGAACAGCACCGCTGGGGCGCGACCGCTGAAGTGCGACCGACCGAGCAGCACTCGCGCACTACTCGCGCGAGAGGTCCGCCTCCTCGGGCTTGACGGCCCGCGAACCTGTGACGCGCTTGTGCACGAACCACAGCGCCAGGAACACGGGGATGCCCAGGTAGGGCGACAGGATGGCGAAGACGTTTTCGCCGGTGGTCACGGGCCCGTAGGCCTGGCCGAGCACCACGCCGAAGCACATGATCAACGCGATGACCGCGCCGGCGGGGAAGAACGGCGCCTTGTACGGCAGTGCGGTCAGCGGCACGCCCTGGGCCTTCAGCGCCTTGCGGAAGTGGTAGTGGCTGTAGGAGATGCCGATCCACGTGAGGAACCCGGCCAGCGCGGAGAGCGTCAGCAGGAAGGTGTACGCCGCGCCGTCGCCGACGATGGACGTCAGGAAGCCGAACATGCCGATCGACGCGGTGGCCACCAGGGCGCGCATGGGCACGTCGTGGTTGGACAGCTTGCCGAAGAACCGCGGCGCCTGCCCCATCCGCGACAACGAATAGAGCATGCGGGTCGAGGCGTAGAGACCGGAGTTGCCCGCCGACAGGACCGACGTGAGGATTACGGCGTTCATCAGGCCGGCCGCGACGGCGATGCCGGCGCGGTCGAAGACGAGGGTGAACGGCGACACCGCGATGTTGTCCTCGGCGGCGTTGAGCAGGTTCGGGTCGGTGTAGGGGATGAGGAAGCCGATGACCGCGATGGCGCCGATGTAGAACAGCAGGATGCGCCAGAAGATGGTGCGGATGGCCTTGGGGATGGTCTTCTCGGGGTTCTCGGCCTCTCCGGCGGCAACGCCGACCAGCTCGGTGCCCTGGAAGGAGTAGCCGGCGACGATGAACACCGCGAGGATGCCCATGCCGCCGCCGACGAAGGGCGCGTCGCCGGTGGTCCAGTTCTGCACGCCGGGGGAGGTGCCGCCCATGATGCCGGCGATCATGGCCACGCCGATGATCAGGAACACCACGACGGTGATCACCTTGATCGCGGCGAACCAGAATTCGCCTTCGCCGAATGCCCGCGCGGACAGGGCGTTGAGCAGGAACAGCAGCAGCAGGAACCCGGCGGACCAGACGATGGCGGGCACGTCGGGGAACCAGTAGCGCATGACCAGGGCGGCGGCGACGAGTTCGGCGGCGACGGTGATGGCCCAGTTGAACCAGTAGTTCCAGCCGAGGGCGAAGCCGAAGCTGGGGGAGACGTAGCGGGTGCCGTATTCCTGGAAGGATCCGGCGACGGGCAGGTACGCGGCCATTTCGCCGAGCGATTGCATGACCAGCCACACCATGAAGCCGATCAGCGCGTAGGCGACCAGTGCACCGCCGGGCCCGGCTTCGGAGATGGTCGCGCCGGAGGCGACGAACAGGCCGGTGCCGATGGCGCCGCCGATGGCGATCATGTTCAGGTGGCGGGCCCGCAGCGTGCGCTGCAGTTGTCCCGTGTGGCCCAGCGGGCCCTTCGCGTCGAGGGATGCGGTCATGGGGAGATCATATGCCCCGGGCCGGGTTGCGCCGGCGCTTCGGGACTTTGCTTTGCGACGGTGTCGGCCGCACCACGGACATGCCGTGCGATGTGCGACCGGCCTATCCGTCGACGGGCTTGCCGTCGGCGAAGGTGGCCAGCAGCCGGGCGAGGGTCTTCGGGTTGCGGCGGCCCAACGGCATCGCCAGCGCCACCATGACCGCCAGGGTCCTCGGGGTCGACGTGCCGGTGAGGTATTCGCGGATGGCGGCGTCGGGAAGCGAAAGGAAGGAGTCGAAGAACTCGCGCGTCTGGTCCGCGTCGAAGCCCAGGAGGACGTGGAGCCCTCGCCTGCGCAGCCACGCCAGCGGCCGGCCACCGGGCGGCGAGGCGTCGGCGCGGGCCTCCAGCTGGTCGAGGAAACGGTCGACGTCGGCGAGCACCGCTCCGACGCAGTAACCGGTCGCGGGATGCATCCACCCGCCGACCGCGCCGAAGTGCCCGTGGCCCTTGCGTGGGTCGTCGTCCGGCAGGTGCCGTGGCCCCATCGGGAAGTCGACGGTTTCGTCGGCGATCGCCCGTGCGGGATCCAGGCCGAGATCGGCAAGGCGGCGCGACTGCATTCGGTGAAGATGGGCGTGCAGTTCGGCCCGCCGCGGATCGTCGGCGCCCGAGGAGGCGCGGGCGGCGAGGATGGTCTCCTCGATCAGCCACGTGCCATCGCCGAGCGGCAGGCGGTAGGAGAAGGTGGCGGGGTAGCTTCCGGTCGCATCGGCTCGGTCCGGCGGAAGATCCGTGCCCGTGGGCACGGTGAAGTCCATGAGGACGGGCACGCGCAAGTGTTCCGGCACATCGATTTCGCGGAACACGTGACCGAAGGCCAGCTGCCTGGCCTCGAGGACCGCGGCGCCCGGGGCGGCCCCGACGGCGTCGACGACGACGTCCGAGCTCGTCCACGCCCCGAAGTCCTCGCCGTCCCCGTCCCCGTCCCGGATCGTCACGGCACCGTCCGCGTGCCGCATCCCCCGCTCCCGGCACACGTCGAATCCACCGAGCCGGGACAAAACGGCCGTGTCGAGGACCACGTAGTCGTCGTCAAGCAATCGGCGCCGACCTCCGGAGGTGACCACCGACGGCCGGAACCGCGACGCGACGGCGTCCGCCGGCAGCCATGCGGGGAGCTGATGCGCCCACGCGCCGACGGTCGACGGCATGGAACCGCCCGCGGGGTCGAGGGCCATGACGTCCCACCCGCGGGCCGCGGCCCGGTGTGCGGCGATGCGGCCGGCGGGGCCGAGGCCCAGAACCACGGCGCGGGTGCGGGGGCTCCCGGACCGACGTCCGAATTGACTCATGGCCTCACCATATCGGGCGGCGCCGAACCCGATCCACGTACGTCGTCGACGGGAATCGGGCGATGCCGGGACGGCGCATACCTCCTGGTAGGGTGGACCGACGTGATTGTCACCCATGACCTCGAAGTTCGCGTCGGCGCCCGCACCCTCCTGGATGCCCCGGGCGAGATGCTGCGCGTCCAGCCCGGCGACCGCATCGGCCTCGTCGGGCGCAACGGCGCCGGCAAGACCACCACGATGCGGATCCTCGCCGGCGAAGGCGAGCCCTACGGCGGCACGGTGACCCGCTCCGGCGAGATCGGCTACCTCCCCCAGGACTCCCGCGAAGGCAACATCGAGCAGACCGCCCGCGACCGCGTGCTGTCCGCCCGCGGCCTGGACTCCATCCGCCGCAACATGGAGCGGCAGCAGGAGATCATGGAAACCTCCGAATCCGACGGCAAGCGCGACGCCGCGATCCGGAAGTACTCGCGGCTGGAGGAGCGCTACCACGACCTCGGCGGTTACGAGGCCGACGCCGAGGCCGCCCGCATCTGCGACGCGCTGGGCCTGGAGGAGCGCGTCCTCGACCAGCAGCTGAAGACCCTGTCCGGCGGCCAGCGCCGCCGCGTCGAGCTGGCGCAGATCCTCTTCGCGGCATCGGCCGGTGGCGGCAAGTCCGCGACGACGCTGCTTCTCGACGAGCCGACCAACCACCTCGACGCCGACTCCATCACCTGGCTGCGCGGATTCCTGTCCAAGCACGAGGGCGGCCTGATCATGATCAGCCACGACGTCGAACTGCTCGGCGACGTGTGCAACAAGGTCTGGTTCCTCGACGCCGTGCGCGCCGAGGCCGACGTCTACAACATGGGATGGTCCAAGTACCTCGACGCCCGCGCCACCGACGAGGCGCGCCGCCGCCGCGAGCGCGCCAACGCCGAAAAGAAGGCCTCGCAGCTGAAGAAGCAGGCCGACAAGCTCGGCGCGAAGGCCACCAAGGCCCGCGCGGCCAAGCAGATGGTCGCCCGCGCCGAGCGGATGATGGGCGAGCTCGATGAGGTCCGCGTCGACGACAAGGTCGCCCACATCTCCTTCCCGGAGCCCGCGGCCTGCGGCAAAACCCCGATGAACGCCAAGGGCCTGACCAAGATGTACGGCTCGCTGGAGGTGTTCGCGGGCGTGGACCTGGCCATCGACAAGGGCTCGCGCGTGGTCGTCCTCGGCTTCAACGGCGCCGGCAAGACGACGCTGCTCAAGCTGCTGGCCGGCGTGGAGCGCACCGACGGCGAGGGCGGCATCGTCTCCGGCCACGGCCTCAAGGTGGGCTACTTCGCCCAGGAGCACGACACCATCGACCCGGCGAAGTCGGTGTGGCAGAACACCGTCGACGCGTGCCCCGACGTCGACGAGCAGGAGCTGCGCGGTTTGCTCGGCGCGTTCATGTTCTCCGGCGTCCAGCTCGACCAGCCGGCGGGCACGTTGTCCGGCGGCGAGAAGACGCGCCTGGCCCTGGCGGCGCTGGTATCCTCCCGCGCCAACGTGCTGCTTCTCGACGAGCCCACCAACAACCTCGATCCGCAGTCCCGCGAGCAGGTGCTCGACGCGCTGCGGACCTACACCGGCGCCGTCGTCCTGGTCACCCACGACCCCGGTGCCGTCGAGGCCCTCGAGCCGGAGCGCGTCATCGTGCTGCCCGACGGCGTCGAGGACCTGTGGAACGACGAGTACATGGAGATCGTCGAGCTGGCGTAGGTCCGCTGACCCGCCCAGCCGGCCAACCGGCCCCGGGCCCCGGGCCACACCGCGATCATTCGGGGGCGATCATGCCCAGTGCCTCCATCAGCGGCGCGGCGGACCGCTCCTTGATGTCCTCGTAGCCGCGCACCGAGTCGGCCAGTGCGGCGAGCGCGGTGGCGTCGGAAAGCAACTTCTGCTTTGCCACGTCGTCGGCCTCCGCGTCCATCTCGGCGGCGAACTCGAGGAGCCGCCCCCGGTAGGCGTCGCGCAGTTCGCGCTCGAACCGGCGGGCGGCGGTGCGCCCGAAGGGATCGAAGGCGGTGCCGCGCAAGCGCTTCGCCTTGGTCAGGGCCCGCAGCGCCGGACGCGCGGTTGTGCCCATGCGCATCTTCCGGTCCATTCCGAGTGCCCGCAGGAAGGGCGGGTGGAGGAGGATCTTCACGTCGGCGGTTTCGCCGTATTCGTCGGCGACGCCGTCGAGGAAGCCCTTGTCCAGGGCGAGGCGGGCGACTTCGTACTCGTCCTTGTAGGCGGCGAGCTTGTGCAGGCCGAATGCGGCGGCGCGCAGCAGCGTGGTGCTGCGCGGGGCGACCCCGCGTTCGGCGCGGGCGAGAACGGCGAGGTCCTCGACGTAGCGGCGGGCGTCGGATGCATCGCCCCACGCCTTCAGCTCGGCGACGCGCAGGGCAATGGATTCGCGCAGGTCGGCGGGGAGTTCGACGGCCAGGCCGCCCTCTACCGGGGTGCCCAAAACCTCGCTGACGAGCAGCTTGGCCCAGGCCGGGGCGGCGGGCGCACCGGAGACGGAGGACTTGTTCGCCTTCTTCGTCGGCGCCGTCTTCGTCGGCGCGGCATTCGCGATCGCCGCGGCGACCGCCTCCGGGGCGGCGACGAGCTGGCGGCCTCGGCGGAACGCCTGGATGTTGGCGGCGACGGCGATGCCGTTGCTGCGCAAGGCGTTTTCCACGGCCGCGGGGGAGACGGGCAGTGCCCCGGCCTGCACGGCCGCGCCGAGCAACAGGGTGGTCTGCACGGTCGCGTCGCCGAAGATGGCGCGGGCCACTGCGGCGGCGTCGGCGGTGACCGCGCGAGCGGCGGAGCGGCCGATCGCCCCGGCCAGCGCCACGCCATCCGGGCGTTCGGCGCGCACGTCGGTGCACATCACGCCGGTGGGCGTCGAGGTCGACGAGGCGACCGCGGTGGTGCGGGCCGCGTCGATCACTGCGAGATTGGCGGGATCGGCCGACGTCAGCCCGTCGAGGGCCAGCAGCAGGTCGGCGGCGCCGGCGGGCACCAGGCCGGACTGTTCCAAGGCACCGTCGGAAATGCGCACGTCGGAGACCACGGCGCCGCCCTTCTGCGCCAGACCCGTCATGTCGACGCCGCGGACGTGGCGGCCATCTTCGCGCGCGGCGGCGGCGATGACGGCGGCCAACATGACCACGCCGGTGCCGCCGACGCCGGTGACGCGGACGTTCCAGCTGCGGCCGGCCCCGAGGTGAACCGCCGGGGGATCGGGTAGGTCAGCGTCGTCAAGCGAGGAGACCCGGGCCCCCGCGATGGCCGACCCCTCGGCACGCGCGTCGGGATCGACCGTGACCTCGGTGAACGCGGGGCAGTCGCCCTGGATGCACGAGTAATCGAGGTTGCAGGTCGTCTGGTCGATGCGGGTCTTGCGCCCGAACTCGGTGTCGACGGGCTGGACGGACAGGCAGCCGGACTTCTCGCCGCAGTCGCCGCAACCCTCGCAGATGCGTTCGTTGATGACGATCCGCTTCGTCGGCGTCGGGGCCTTGCCGCGCTTGCGGGCGCGGCGCAGCTCCGTGGCGCAGGCCTGATCGTGGACCAGGACGGTGACGCCGGATTCGGCGGCGAGCTCGCGTTGGACGTCGGCGAGGTCGGCGCGGTCGCGGACCTCCACGGCGCGGCCCCCGAAGCGGCTGCGCAAGGCACCCGCGAAGCCGCCGCCGAGCTCCTTGCGGGTGCGGGCGACGTCATCGGTGGTGACCACGATGCGGCCGACTCCCTCGGCGCGCAGCAGGTTCAGGATCCCGGCCAGCGGCATCTGCCCGACCGGGTCCTGGCCGCCGGTCATGGCGACCGTGCCGTTGTGCAGCAGCTTCAGGGTCACATCGACGCCGGAGGCCACCAGCGCGCGCACGGCCAGCGAGCCGGAGTGGAAGAACGTGCCGTCGCCGAGGTTCTGCACCAGGTGGCGCTCGCGGACGAACGGGCTCATGCCTATCCAGTGCGCGCCCTCGCCGCCCATCTGCGTGGTGCCGGTGACGTCGCCGACGCGGTTTTCGTCCATGAGCAGCACCATCGCGTGGCAGCCGATGCCCGCGCCGACCAGGCTGTCGCCGGTCACGCGCGTCGACGCGTTGTGGGGGCAGCCGGAGCAGAAGTGCGGCGTGCGGGCGGGCACCGACAGGGGCAGTGCTTTGCGACGGATCGGCGCGGGAGCCGGAGCATCGTGCGAGATCCCGAGTCGGCCGAGCACCGGAGGCAGTGCGGCCGCGATGTCGCGGGCGGGTTCCAGGCGCGGACGATGGTCCGATTCGTACAGGGCGGCCTGCACCGACTCCAGGAGGAAGGTGCCCTTGTCCTCGACGACGATGATCTCGTCGAGCCCGGCGGCGAAGTCGTCGATCTGCTCGGGGTCCAGCGGCCACGTCATGCCCAAGCGCAGCACGCGGACGCCGTCGGGGGAGCCTAGGTCGCGCAGGGTTTCCTCGACCGCCAGGGCGGGTGCTCCGGCGCAGACGATGCCCAGGCGATCGGCGTCGCCTTCGTGGAGGACGCGGTTGAGGCCGCGGTCGCGAGCGTAGGCGCGGGCGCGATCCAGGCGCACCCCGACGCGGGAGGCCTCGAGTTCGTGGAGCGTCGCACCGAGGGTGCGCGCCGACGGGGAATGCCCGTCGGCCGGGGGAGCGGGCGCCACCGGGGGACCGTCGAGCGTGACGGTCGAGGAGCCGTCTGCGACGGCCGCGGTGACGCGCAGCGCCGTCCACAGGCCGGACTCGCGCGACATCCACGCGGCGTGGATGCCCAGCTTGACCACCTCGGCGGAGTCCGCGGGCACCAGCACGGGCATGCCGATGTCCGCGAGCAGCCGCTCGGAGGACGACGGCACCGTCGACGACTTGGCGAAAGGATCGTCGCCGACGATGGCCACCGCGCCGCCGGTCGGCGACGTGCCCGCGAGATTCGCGTGCCGCAGGGCGTCCACCGAGCGGTCGAGGCCCGGAGCCTTTCCGTACCAGTAGCCCACGACGCCGTCGACGCCCTCGCGCAGGGTGCCGGCGCCGGCGGCGAGCTGGGAGCCGGAGACCGACGTGGCGCCGAGTTCCTCGTTGACCGCCGGCAGGTGCACGACGCCGAGGGGTGCCAGCAGGTCCTTGCGGCGGGCGAGCTCGAGGTCGTAGCCGCCCAGCGGGGAACCCTCGTAGCCGGAGATGAACGAGGCGGTCTTCAATCCTCGGGCCCGATCGGCCAGCGCACGGTCGCGCACCGTGCGCACGAGCGCCTGGATGCCCGTCAGGTGGACGGTGCCCTTGTCGGCGGTGAGGCGTTCGGCGACGATGTCGCGGCCCCGGGCGTCCGGGCGGCCGGTCTCGTCGAGACGATCGCCGGGACGGTCCGTCGTTCGGCCGGGGGCCGTTCGGGTGTCGCCGCCTTGGCCGTGGTGGCCGTCGTGTCGGGGATCGTCGGGTCGGAACGGGGGAGGGAGCATCGTGGTCATGGGGATCACCTGTCGTCCTTCGCCCGCGTGGGTGCCGCGGGGCCGTCGTCGTGACCGCCGCCTCGTCCGGCGACGGGGAGATGCACCACTGGGTTTGTGGTGCCCGTCACGCTAGGGTGTGAACCACGGCATAGTCACGGGTGTCCACTGAAATCGGTACCAGTTGGGCAATGTGCGCATGCGACTCGCCGAAAACCTGGGCCATTGGCCCGGATTGCGCCCGTTCCACACGCTATGCGGACATAAGCGCTTGACGACGAAAGGACGCCCGCTATGGCCCCGCCCCCGAAGCCCCTGGACAAGCTCGACGTCGATCTGCTGCGCCTCATCGTCGCGGAACCGAGAGCGGGAGTGCGCGAGTACGCCCGCCGCCTCGGAGTGGCCCGCGGAACCGCCCAATCACGGATGGACAAGCTCGTCGCCGCGGGCGTCATCCCGGACTTCACCCCGGCGCTCGACCCGGCCGCGCTGGGCTACCCTCTCAACGCCGACGTGCACCTGACCCTCCGCCAGGCGGATCTGGACACGGTCGTGGCGCGCATCGCGGAAATCCCGTTCATCCTCCGCGCCGATTCGGTCGCCGGCACCGAAGACCTCGCTTGCCGCCTGGCGGCCCGCGACCATGCGCACCTGGAGGAGATCTTCTCGGCGATCATCGCCATCGACGGCGTCGAACGGATGCGCTCCGAAATCGTCCTCCGGCGCCGGATCCCGCACCGCATTCTCCCGCTCCTCGAGGATCTGCGCCGCACCGTGTGATCGACCGAAGGGAATGACCGCGGGCGTCGCAAAGCAACGCGCTTTCCTGAAAGCTCTTTCTCCTTCTTTTCGACGGAAACTCGCAGTGAATTCAGACACACAAAGATTGAGGGCACCGGAATGCGCGTCTGGTGTCCTCCACAAGAATCGGGCACGCTGAAAGGCGAATGCGGGGCAACTTCTCGCCCCGCCCTTTTCAAGGGAGCCGCGGTCGTGGAATTCATACTGCTTCTGGTCGTCGTCGCACTGCTCAGCGGGGCATGGGGGTGGGGGAAGGAATACCTGGAATCAAAGGCCTCGGATGGAACCGCGTCCGCGCGCACCGTCGCCGGCATGAACACGATGGAGAAGGTGGCGGAAGGGCTCCTGTGGCTGTTGGAACGGGCGCGGGCACTCATGCTCATCGCATTGGGGCTGTTCCTCATCTACTTCTTCAACGAGATGTCCTTCCTCGGCGGCCTCGACATGGGGGCGATCGTCGCATCCGGCGCACTCGTCCTGTTCGGCATCTGGGATTTGTTCACCTGAACATCGGCAGTGCGACCGGAAATCCATTCACATTTTGGTTGATTCCATCAAAGGACGATCATGAGAAAGATCCGTCATATCGCGGCGCTCGGCGTCTGCGTCATCGTCGCGGCGGGAATGTCCGCCTGCGGGCCCACCCGGTCCATCGACGCATATTGCGGGGTGATGGAAAAGCACAAGGACCGATTCGTCACCGCCACGAATCAGGCGATGAACAATTCGAACTTCTTCGAAAGCAGCGTGCAGATGGTCTCCGCAATGGGGGACTTGTCCGCCATGTTCGACGAAGCGGCGGAAGTCGCCCCCGAAGAGATCGCACCGGACGTCGAGCGCGTGGCCGAATACTGGTCCACGCAGCAGGCGACCGCCGAGCAAATGGTGACCGACCCCTTCGCGGGCCTCGCTGGCGCGTTGACGGGCGGCATGATGAACAGCGGGTCGCTCATGCGCGTCGACGAATACACCGCCGCCAACTGCCCGACAGTGGGGCGGATGTTCTAGCCCCTGTGCCCCGAATGCAGGCGCGTGAAGTTGCGCAGCACCTGCGCCGAGCGAGCGACGTCGAAGCGGCGGGCGTCCGCCACAGCGCGATCGTTGCCGCCCGGCTGGTAATAGCCCTGGTCGGCGTAGATGCGCAGACGCTGCTCGAAGGTGTCGGCATCGAGTTCCGGGTGGAACTGCGAGGCGTAGGCGTTGCGGCCCAGACGGAACATCTGCACGGGGCATGACGCGCCGGTGGCCAGCAGCGTCGCCCCCGCCGGCAGCTCTTCGATGGCCTCCTTGTGGCCGACCATCGCGTGGAACCGCTCGGGCAGGCCCGCCAGCACCGGGTCTGACGCGCCCTCCGGCGTGACGCTGACTTCCACGACGGCGGCCTCCTCTCCGTGCTTGCGCGAGACGCGGCCGCGGCCGACCGTGCCCAACAGACCGACGCCGTAGCAGGCGCCGAAAAACGGGAAGTCCGTCTCCAGCACTTCCGCGAGATGGTCGTCGAACCAGGCCTCCACCTCGAGCTGCACGGCGGACTTCGACTCGTCGGAGGCGTTGTACGGGCCGCCGCCGACGATCACTCCGCCGTAGCGCTCCAAATCCAGGGCCTTCGGTCGCTCGCGCTCGAGGCGCAGCTGGTGCAGCATCGCCGGCGCCAACCCAGCCGCCCGGGCGAAGGACAACTGCTCCGCGTGCGCCGCCGCGTCCTCGGCGCGCGTCGACAGCAGCAGGAACGGCTTCGCCGGCGCCTGGGCACGGGAAGTCGTCGCGGGTCGCCGGTCGGCGGGGCCGGGGGCGGCGGAAAAGTCGGCGGAGGAGGACATGCCCCCAGATTATCCGTCTGACCGGTCCAGACAGTAATCCATGAAGTGATGCAGGATCTGCTCCGCAGGCCCCAGGTCGGTGGCGCGGACGATGCCGGAGATTTCCTCGACCTCTTCCGGCTTGAAGTAGCCGGCGTCCATGTAAAAGCCCATGCGGCGGATGATGCCCTCGGCGTCCATCTCCGGGTGGAACTGCGTCACCCACGTCGACCGGTTGGCGCGGTACGCCTGCACGGGGCACGTGGGGCCCGTCGCCAGCAGGACGGCGCCCTCCGGCAGCTCCACGACGGATTCCTTGTGGCCGGTCAGCCCCTTGAAGGACTTCGCCAGCTTTCCGACGATCGGGTCATCCGCCGCGGCCTCGGTCAGGTTCACTTCGCTGACGCCCACGCGCTCCGGGTGGGAGCGGTCCACGCGGCCACCGCCGGCGAATGCCGCGAAGCTGTTTCCGTAGCACAGCATCAGAGTGGGAACGGGGGAGACGAGCAGGTCGTAGAGCTGATCGTGGACGTGCTTCTGCAGCTCCGAATGCACCAGGTCCGTGACGTTGAAGGGGCTGCCGCCCACGAAGACGCCGTCGAAGCCGGACAGGTCGGGCAGCACGTCGGACGTCGACGTGATGGGGTGGTGGATCAGGCGGTCCTTCGGCAAGCGCGTGCCGCGCAGGAAGTCCTCGTACTCGGCGACCGCGACGTCGTCGCCGTCGCGCAGCGCCACCAGCAGGAAGCGTCCCCGATCTCGTCCACCGTTCATGAATAGACAGCTTAGTCCGGCATCGTTTCGGGTGGTTTATCGGGTGCCCACGCCGATCGGGGTGCGCATGAGCGTCGAAAAGCAACGCAGCCCGCCCCCGCAGAAGCGGGGACGGGCTGCGCATTCAGAACCTGTTCGCAAAGCACCCTGTAACCGGGCTACCGCGGCCGGCGGACGGACTCCTCGATCAAATCGAGGACCTCATCCATGCCTTCGGTCGACCGGCCCGTGGCCACCCGCGTGATGATGCCGTCGAGCATCAGCTCCAACAGCAAACGCAGGGCCTCGGGGGAATAATCGTCGCGCAGGGATCCCGACTTGGCGCTGTCGCGCAGGCGATTGCGCACCGCGCCGTCGAGATGCTCCTGGTGCTCGAGCCACTTCCGCCGAAAATCGGCGTCCGTGCGCAAGCGCCCGACGATCTCCAGCCGGGTGCCCAACCACTCGTGCTGGTCGGGGTGGGCGACGACGTCGCGCATCACCTCGACCAAACCCGAACTGGCGGTCACCTCGGCCATCCGATCGGCATCCTCCTCCGCCAAAGCGAGGAAGAGGCCTTCCTTGGAACCGAAATGGTGGAAGATCGCGCCACGGGACTTGCCCGTGGCCGCCTCCAACCGGGAAACGGTCGCCCCGTCATAGCCGAACTCCGCGAAACAACCGCGCGCGCCCTCGAGAATCTCGCTTCGGCGCGAACGGAGGTCCTTGCTACTGACTCTCGGCATCGGGGGCCACCTGCAATCCTCTCCATCCAAGCACCCGGGGCCGGGACGGACGGCTCGAAAACCGACCGGCCCGGCCCCGCGCGCCCGATCAATGGCGGGTCACCCCCTCCTCGCGGAGGGGAAGCGACTAGCCGTTGATCATGTTGCGGAGCACGTACTGCAGGATGCCGCCGTGGCGGTAGTACTCGGCCTCACCGGGGGTGTCGATGCGCACGAGCGCGTCGAACTCGATGGTCTCGCCGCCGTCCTTGGTCGCGACGACCTTGACGTTCTTCGGCGTGGTGCCCTCGTTGAGCTCCTCGATGCCGGTGATGTCGAAGGTCTCCGTGCCATCCAGGCCCAGGGACTTCCAGGACTCGCCCTCCGGGAACTGCAGCGGGATGACGCCCATGCCGATGAGGTTCGAGCGGTGGATGCGCTCGAAGGACTCGGCGATGACGGCCTTCACGCCCAGCAGCAGGGTGCCCTTGGCGGCCCAGTCACGCGAGGAACCGGTGCCGTACTCCTTGCCGCCCATGACGACCAGCGGGGTGCCG
>NZ_BCRD01000006.1 GCF_001552415.1 Corynebacterium xerosis NBRC 16721 = ATCC 373 | reverse complement strand
AACGCGGCCCCGGCGATGAAGCCCACGCCAAGGTGCGCGGCGGCCGGCAGCAGTTCCTGTTCCGGGCCGCGCTGCAGAAGGCTCAGCTCGTGCTGGGCGACGACGGGCCGGAGGCGCCCGGCGGCCGAGTGCGTCACCGCCAGCTGCCAGCCCGTGTAGCCGCGCACGCCCGCGTACCGGACCCGCCCGGAACGCACGGCGAACTCGAGGGTGTCCGCGACCTCCTCCGGCGGCGTCGAGGCGTCCCAGTACCCGGCCGACCAGATGTCCACGTGATCGACGTGCAGGCGATCCAGCAACGCGTCGAGGTCGGCGATGAGCGCCCGGCGCGAACAATCCACCCGGCGGCCCACCGGCTGCCCGGGGTCGACGCCGGAGGCGGCCGACAACACGACGTCGCCGCGCATCCCCTTGCGCCGCAGCACCGACCCGAGCATGTCCTCGGGGGAGCCCGAACCGGTCACCGGGGTCGCGTCGACCAGGGTCCCGCCCGCGTCGACGAAATCCACCAGAATCTTCGCCGCCTCATCGCGGTCGGTTCCCGCACCCCACGTCGCGGTGCCCAGCCCGAGGGCGGACACCCTCAGCCCGCTGGCTCCAAGTAGTCGTCGTCGCACCCGCCCCACTCTACGTGCCCGGCATGCCCGACCCGGCACACCGAGCCGGGGGAGACGCGGACCGTCGTCACGCGGCGGTACCCCGATTCACGCGCAGGGGGAGTAGCCTGTCCGCCGTGACTTCTACCCCCGCCATCTTCGCGGCCGCCGAGTCGGCCGGGGCCACCGACATGACGTGGCTGCAGACCATCGTCCTGTCCATCGTCCAGGGCCTCACCGAATTCCTGCCGGTCAGCTCCTCCGGCCACCTGCGCATCGTGTCGGAACTGTTCTGGGGCGCCGACGCCGGCGCGTCGTTCACCGCCGTCATCCAGCTGGGCACGGAAGCCGCGGTGCTGGTGTTCTTCGCCAAGGACATCTGGCGGATCCTCACCGCGTGGTTCCGGGGGCTGTTCAACAAGGACGCCCGCGACTTCGACTACCGCATGGGCTGGATGGTCATCGTGGGCACGCTGCCCATCGCGATCATCGGGTTCTTCGGCAAGGACATCATCCGCGAGGGCCTGCGCAACCTGTGGATCACCGCAACCGTGCTGGTCCTGTTCTCCTTCGTGTTCATCGCGGCGGAGAAGTTCTCGCGGCGCGACCGCAGCTTCGACGAGCTGACCATGCGCGACGCGATCGTCATGGGCTTCGCGCAGTGCCTGGCGCTTATCCCCGGCGTGTCCCGCTCCGGCGGCACGATCTCGGCCGGCCTGTTCCTGAACCTCGACCGCGAGGTCGCCACGCGCTTCAGCTTCCTGCTGGCCATCCCGGCGGTCCTGGCGTCGGGCCTGTTCTCGCTTCCCGACGCCTTCGACCCGGCCGCCGGGCAGGCCGCGTCCGGTGCCCAGCTGCTGGTGGGCACGCTGGTCGCTTTCGTCGTCGGCTACGCCGCGATCGCCTGGCTGCTGAAGTTCGTGGCCAACCACTCCTTCGCCTGGTTCGCGGCGTACCGCATCCCGGTGGGCATCCTGGTGATGGTCCTGCTGGGAATCGGCGTCATGCAGCCGATGTAAGGTTTCCGGCATGCATTCGTGGCCCATCCCGACCGTCCCTTCCGTCGCGGGCGATCCCGTCCCGCTCCGCCTGCACGACACCGCCGATGAGGCGATCAGGCCGGTGCGGCCGCGCAAGACCGCAACGATGTACGTCTGCGGCATCACCCCGTACGACGCGACGCACCTGGGCCACGCGGCCACCTACCTGACCTTCGATCTGGCCTACCGCGTGCTGCTCGACAATGGCCACGAGGTCCACTACGTCCAGAACATCACCGACGTCGACGACCCGCTGTTCGAGCGCGCCGAGCGCGACGGCGTGGACTGGCGCGAGCTCGGCCAGTCGCAGATCGACCTGTTCCGCGACGACATGAAGAACCTGTCGGTGATCCCGCCGCGCGACTACATCGGCGCGATCGAGAGCGTCGGCGAGGTCGTGGAGATGGTCGGCCGCCTGCTGGAGTCGGGTGCCGCGTACCAGCTCGACGACGAATACGCGGACGTCTACTTCGACCGCAACGCCACCGCGGACTTCGGCTACGAGTCGAACTACGACGAGGCGACCATGGCGGAGCTGTTCGCCGAGCGCGGGGGAGACCCCGACCGCCCCGGCAAGCGCGATCCCCTCGACGCGCTGCTGTGGCGCGCCGAGCGCGACGGCGAGCCGGCGTGGGACGCCCCCTTCGGCCGCGGCCGCCCTGGCTGGCACATCGAGTGCTCGGCCATCGCCGTCAACCGCCTGGGCGTCGGCTTCGACATCCAGGGCGGCGGCAGCGATCTGGCGTTCCCGCACCACGAGTTCTCCGCCGCCCACGCCGAGGCCGCCACGGGGCACCCGCGCATGGCGAAGCACTACGTCCACTCCGGGATGATCGCGCTGGACGGCGTGAAGATGTCCAAGTCCCTGGGCAACCTGGTCTTCGTGTCCAAGCTCGTCGCCGCCGGCACCGATCCGTCGGCGATCCGCCTGGGCGTCTTCGCGGGGCACTACCGCTCGGACCGCGACTGGTCCGACGAGATCCTCGCCGCCGCCAATGAGCGCCTGGACCGGTGGCGCCGGGCCGCGGCCGCGGCTTCCAGCGACGTCACGGCGACCATCACCGCCGTCCGCGAGGCCCTGTCCGACGACCTGGACACCCCGCGCGCGCTGGCCGCCGTCGACGAGTGGGCGGACGCCGTCCTCGGCGGCCGCGAGTCCGTTGGCTCCGATGCCGCATCCGGCTTCACCGGCCCGGGCGCCGACATGGCCGTCGCCCTCGACGCCCTGCTGGGCGTCAAACTCTGAGCATCTGCCCCCGCACCCCACCCGCGCCGGCGCCCGCCCGGCGAAACGGCTTGCGCGCGGGCATGATTGGCGCATGATCCGCGACACGTTCCAGCCGGAACTCGACGAGTTCGCCGGCGACCTGGAGTCCTACGCCACCGGTTCCTACCTCTCGGAGGAGGACCGCGAGAATTGGTTCGAGCCCTTCGACGTCGCCGCGGTGGCGGAGGTGCGCGACGTCGTCGAGCGCTACTTCGACGCCCTCGACGCCCTGTCCGCCCAGCGCGAGCCGGCGTCGCAGGAGGCGCTGATGGCCGTCGTCGACCGCGTCACCGCCGACCTCAACGCCGTCAACGCCAACCACGACGACGCCGTGCTCGAACCCGAGGAGCGCGAGACGCTGGTGCCGCTGCTCATCCGCGCCGCCCGCGCCGCGGGCCTGGACGAGGGGCACGACGACCTCCCGGAGCGCGACTTCTAGTCCCACGGCACGAATCTGCTTGACGACGGACCGCGGGGAGATTGGCCGTCGTCAAGCATGGGTCCGACCCGACACCTGGTTGACGGGCACAACAGACTAAGGTGTCTACCCATGGTCGATCACGTGGATTCCCCGTTCCTCACCGCTCTGCGCGAGCGCGTGCTCATCGGCGACGGCGCCATGGGCACCCAGCTGCAATCGTTCGATCTCGACGTGGAGAAGGATTTCCTGGGCCTCGAGGGCTGCAACGAGATCCTCAACGACACCCGACCGGACATCCTCGAGACGATCCACCGCCGCTACTTCGAGGCCGGCGCCGATCTGGTCGAGACCAACACCTTCGGCTGCAACCTGCCGAACCTGGCGGACTACGACATCGAGGACCGCATCCGCGAGCTCGCGGAGAAGGGCACGGCCATCGCCCGCCGCGTCGCCGACGAGATGGGCCCCGGCCGCGACGGCATGCCGCGTTTCGTCGCCGGCTCCATCGGCCCCGGCACGAAGCTGCCGAGCCTCGGCCACGCCCCCTACGCCACGCTGCGCGACGCCTACGTCGAGTGCGGCCTGGGCATGCTCGACGGCGGCGCCGACTGCTTCCTCATCGAAACCGCGCAGGACCTGCTGCAGGTCCGCGCCGCTGTCAACGGCGTCAAGGAGGCCATGCGGCAGCTGGGCAAGCGCATCCCGATCATCGTCCACGTCACCGTGGAGACCACCGGCACCATGCTGATGGGCTCCGAGATCGGCGCGGCGCTGACCGCGCTGGAGCCGCTGGGCATCGACATGATCGGCCTGAACTGCGCCACCGGCCCGGACGAGATGAGCGAGCACCTGCGCTACCTGTCCAAGAACGCGCGCATCCCCGTCTCCGTCATGCCCAACGCCGGCCTGCCCGTGCTGGGCAAGAACGGCGCGACCTACCCGCTGACGGCTCCCGACCTGGCCACCGCGCTGCGCGGCTTCGTCGAGGATTACGGCCTGTCCATGGTCGGCGGCTGCTGCGGCACCACGCCGGAGCACATTTCCGCCGTGCGCGACGCCGTCATCGGCGAAGGCGACTGGGCCGACCGCGGCCCCGCGACCCGCGCCGAGCGCGACCCCGACCGCACCGACGACGTCGCCTCGCTGTACTCGACCATGCCGCTGACGCAGGACATCGGCATCACCATGATCGGCGAGCGCACCAACGCCAACGGCTCGAAGGCGTTCCGCGAGGCCATGCTCGCCGCCGACTGGGAGAAGTGCCTGAACATCGCCCGCGGCCAGGTCACCGACGGCTCCCACATGATCGACCTGTGCGTCGACTACGTCGGCCGCGACGGCCGCGAGGACATGGCCACGCTGGCCGCCCAGATCGCCACGTCGGTGACGCTGCCGGTCATGCTCGACTCCACCGAGCCCGACGTCCTGCGCGTCGGCCTGGAGCACCTCGGCGGCCGCAGCGCCCTGAACTCGGTGAACTTCGAGGACGGCGACGGCCCGGGCTCGCGCTACCACCGCATCATGGAGCTGGCCGTCGAGCACGGCGCCACCGTCGTCGCGCTGGCCATCGACGAGGACGGCCAGGCCCGCACCCGCGAGAAGAAGGTCGAGATCGCCGAGCGGCTCATCGCCGACATCACCGGCACGTGGGGCCTGCGCGAGCAGGACATCATCGTCGACTGCCTGACGTTCCCCATCTCCACCGGCCAGGAGGAGACCCGCCGCGACGGCATCGAGACCATCGAGGCCATCCGCGAGCTGAAGAAGCGCCACCCGGAGGTCCACACGACCCTGGGCCTGTCGAACATCTCCTTCGGCCTGAACCCCGCCGCCCGCCAGGTGCTCAACTCGGTGTTCCTCAACGAGTGCATCGAGGCCGGCCTGGATTCGGCGATCGCGCACAGTTCGAAGATCCTGCCCATGAACCGCATCGACGAGCGCCAGCGCGAAGTCGCCCTGGACATGGTCTACGACCGCCGCCGCGGCGACGACCACCCGGACGGGGCCTACGACCCGCTGCAGACCTTCATGGAGCTTTTCGACGGCGTGTCCGCCGCCGACGCCAAGGACGCCCGCGCCGAGAAACTGGCCGCGCTGCCGCTGTTCGATCGTCTGGCGCAGCGCATCATCGACGGTGAGCGCACCGGCATCGAGACCGACCTCGACGCGGGCATGAAGGAGAAGGACCCGCTGGCGATCGTCAACGAGGATCTGCTGCGCGGCATGCAGACCGTCGGCGAGCTGTTCGGTTCCGGCCAGATGCAGCTGCCGTTCGTGCTGCAGTCGGCGGAGACGATGAAGACGGCCGTGGCCTATCTCGAGGGCTTCATGGACGCGGAGGATTCCACCGGGTCGAAGGGCACGATGGTCATCGGCACGGTCAAGGGCGACGTCCACGACATCGGCAAGAACCTGGTCGAGATCATCCTGTCCAACAACGGCTACAACGTGGTCAACATCGGCATTAAGCAGCCGATCGCGAACTTCCTGTCCGCCGCCCAGGAGTCGGATGCCGACGTCATCGGCATGTCCGGCCTGCTGGTGAAGTCGACCGTGGTGATGAAGGACAACCTGGAGGAGCTCAACTCCTCCGGCGTGGCCGAGAGGTTCCCGGTCCTGCTCGGCGGCGCGGCGCTGACCCGCACGTACGTCGAAAACGACCTCGACGAGGTTTACCAGGGCGACGTCCACTACGCCCGCGACGCGTTCGAGGGCCTGCGTCTGATGGACGAGATCATGGCCGCCAAGCGCGGCACCGGCCCGGCCCCGGATTCCCCGGAGGCCATCGCCGCCGCCGAGGCCAAGGCCAAGCGCAAGGAGCGCCACGAGCGGTCCAAGCGCATCGCCGCGGAGCGCGCCGCCAAGGCCGCGGAAGAGGCGGTCGAGCTGCCGGAGCGTTCGGACGTCGCCGAGGACGTGCCGGTGGCGACGCCTCCGTTCTGGGGCACGCGGATCATCAAGGGCGTGCAGCTCGACGACTACCTGACCACCCTGGACGAACGGGCGTTGTTCATGGGCCAGTGGGGCCTGCGCGGCACCCGGGGCGAGGAGGGCCCGTCGTACGAGGAGCTCGTGGAAACCGAGGGCCGCCCGCGCCTGCGCGCGTGGCTGCAGCGCCTGCGCGCCAAGCACATCCTGCAGCACGCCGCCGTGGTCTACGGCTACTTCCCGGCGGTGTCGGAGGGGGAGAAGGTGCACATCCTGCCCCTTCCGGCCGACGGCGAGCAGCCGGACCCGGCCGCCGAACCGGTGGTGACCTTCGAGTTCCCGCGCCAGAAGCGCGGCCGCTTCCTGGCCATCCCGGACTTCATCCGCTCCCGCGAGCGGGCGATCGAGGCCGGCCAGGTCGACGTCATGCCGTTCCAGCTGGTCACCATGGGCCAGCCGATCGCGGACTTCGCCAACGAGATCTACGCCGCCAACGAGTACCGCGATTACCTCGAGGTCCACGGCATCGGCGTGCAGCTCACCGAGGCGCTGGCCGAGTTCTGGCACCAGCGCATCCGCTCGGAGCTGGCTTTCTCCGACGGCACCACCGCCGGCAGCGACGACTCCGACGACACCCGCGACTTCTTCGACCTGAAATACCGCGGCGCCCGCTACTCCTTCGGCTACGGCTCGTGCCCCGACCTGGAGTCGCGCCGCGGCCTGGTGGAGCTGCTGCAGCCGGAGCGCATCGGCGTCGAACTGTCCGAGGAACTGCAGCTGCACCCGGAGCAGTCGACCGACGCGTTCGTGCTGTACCACCCGGAGGCGAAGTACTTCAACGTGTAGCGGTGGGACGGCGCGCCGGCGCCTGATGCGCGCGGTGCGCCGCTTTCGCTTAACGACGAGGGGGCCGCGGCACCACCCCCGCGAATTCAACATTCGCGTCAACGATCCGCAACGAAAACGCCCCGAATCCACGCTGGTTCGGGGCTTTTCTGTTGCAAAACGTCGACATGAATGTTGAATTCTTCGCCCGGCCGAAAGGCAACGGCCGGGGCGGCCGGACACTTCCCGCCGGATACCCCGAGAAGACCCACCCGCCGGATAGCCCGAGAAGGCCCACCCGCTGGGAAGCCCGTGAAGGCCTACCCGCCGGATACCCCGAGAAGGCTTACCCACCGGATACCCCGAGGCGTATTGTCGGTGCCAGGAGGCCCGCTGGTCATCGGCTTCCGGACGGCGTCGCCGCCACCGGGCCCGGAAGGGACAACCATGACCACGTCATCGCGGCCGAACCGCAACCGGGCCGCCCGGACGCTCTCCGCAGGGGCCGCCGCGCTCATCGTCGCCGCGACACTCGGTGCCTGCGCCGCCGACGGCACCACGGACGCAGAAGACCCCACCGGCACCTCTGCCACCACGGCCACCACCACGGACACCGCGACCACCAATAACAACGGGCAGCCGGGGAACGGGGCGGATGCGGGGGAGGAGGCGTCGGAAAGCGAGGCGGCGCCGGGCGACGTCGACCAGCAGACCCTCAACGACATCAGCTACTCCTTCGAGGAGGAGCGGATGGCCCGCGACCTGTACACCGCGCTCGACGAGGCGTGGGGCACACGGCAATTCGCCCAAATCGCCGAGGCCGAGCAGCGGCACATGGACGCACTGACCGGGCAGATGGACCGCCTCGGCATGATGCGTGCCGCCGTCGTGCCCGAACCGGGCGTGTACACCATCGACGAGATTCAAGCGCTTTACGACGGGTGGCTCGGCCGGGGATTGACCTCGGAACGCGAGGCCCTGGTCGTGGGCATTGAACTGGAGGAACGCGACATCGCCGACCTCGAGGACATCATCGCGCGGACGGAGGACCCGGAGCTCGTCGAGACGTACGAGTACCTGCTGTCCGGGGCGCGGAACCATCTCGAGGCGTTCCAGACCGGACTCGAGAGCCTCGACGGCCGGGGCGGCGGCCGGGGCGGCGGAGATGCGCCCGGACGGAATTAGCGGGTCGGGCGGCGGAGCAGGCCGAGGAGGAACGGAGGTGCGCCCGGACGGAATTAGCGGGCCGGGTTAGCGGGCCGGGTTAGTGGGCGGGGCTAGAAGTCCGGGGCGACGAGAACTTCGCCGTCGAAGTGCTCCGCCCACTGTTCGCACAGCTCAACGGAGGTGCAGTCCACGGCCCAGGCGTCGCCCTTGAGGACCGCCGGCGTGTTCACGTCGTACTCCGGCTGCTCGCGCAGGGCGTTGATGGGGTCGACGTTCGACTCCTCGGAATCGAACATGCGCATCGAGGCGGTGCCGTCCTCCTGGAAACAATCGGCGAAGCTGATGATGCCGAACTCCGACTGGATCTCGGCCGTTTCCTCGCCCTCGCCGATGCGGTGCACCTGCTCGCACACGATGCCGGATTCCTCGACCTCGGCGAGCCACTCGTCCATGTCCTCGAATTCACCGCCGCCGGCCCCGCAGGCGGTCAGCAGCAGGGCGGTGGCGGTTGCGGCGACTCCGGTGAAAATCGTTTTCCTCATGAATTAATCGTCGCAATGGGGACCGGAATGGCGACCGTCGGAAAGGCGATGAATGCAAAGCCACACCACTCCCGAATAGCCAGGTAAGCCAGACCAACATAAATGCACCTAGTGCAAACTTGCTGGTAAACGTAATTTTTCCGGGCCACAATGGAATCATGGGTACGGCATTGGACACGACGAAGGCGCCCGTCGGCGAACCCACGGGCTCACCTACCGCAGCGCAGGCATTGCGCGGGTTCGCATCCTCGCGCGATGGCGTCCTGGCCATTGCCACGCTGGTGGCCATTGCGCTGCACCTGATCCTCAAATTCGGCTTCGGGCTGGACAGTTGGGCGGCGGACTGGCCGCTGGTGGCCATCGTCGTCGTCGGCGGCGTCCCCCTGACCATCGACGTGGTCAAGGGCGCCATCAAGGCCCGCGGCGGCGCGGACATGCTCGCGGCGATTTCCATCATCACCGCCGTGATCATGGGGGAATGGCTGGTCGCGGCGATTATCGTGCTGATGCTGTCCGGCGGCGAGGCCCTCGAGGCGGCGGCGTCGAAACGCGCGTCGGCGACCCTCGACGCCCTGGCCCGCCGCAGCCCGTCGGTGGCCCACCGCCTGCGCGGGGACAGCATCGCCGACGGCGTCGACGACATCCACGCCGACGAAGTCAACGTCGGCGACCTGCTGATGGTGCTGCCGCACGAACTGTGCCCGGTCGACGGCGAGGTCGTCGACGGCCACGGCGCGATGGACGAGTCCTACCTCACCGGCGAGCCGTACGTGGTGCCCAAGCGGAAGGGCTCCGCCGTCATTTCCGGTGCCGTCAACGGCGAATCGGCGCTGACCGTCCGCGCCGACAAGCGCGCCGTCGACTCCCGCTACGCCAAAATCGTCGGCGTGCTCCGCGAAGCCGAGGACAACCGCCCGCCGATGCGCCGCATGGCAGACCGCCTCGGCGGCTGGTACACGGTCATCGCGGTGGCGCTGGGCATCGTCGGCTGGCTCATTTCCGGTGACCCGTCGCGCTTCCTGGCGGTCGTGGTCATCGCGACCCCGTGCCCGCTGCTCATCGGCGTGCCGGTGGCCATCATCGGCGCGATTTCCCTGTCGGCGAAGCGCGGCATCATCGTGAAGAACCCGGCGATGCTGGAGGACGTCGGCCGCGTCAAGACCGTCATGTTCGACAAGACCGGCACGCTGACCTACGGCCGGCCGGTGGTCACGGACATTTCCGCGGCGCCCGGCATCGACGCCGACGAGCTGCTGGCGAAGGCCGCCGCCGTCGAGGTCTACTCGAAGCACCCGCTGGCCACCGCCATCGTGGAGGCCGCGAAGGACCGCGGCCTCGAGCTGCCGCCGGTCGATTCGGTGTCGGAGCGCCCGGGCCAGGGCCTCGTCGGCGTCGTCGACGGCGTCGAGCTGCGCCTCACCAACCGCAAGGGCCTCGCCGAGATTGACCCCGACTCGGTGCCGCTGCTCCCGCCGCGCGAGGTGGGCATGGAGTCCGTGCTGTTGCTTGACGACGCCTACGCCGCCACCGTCGCCTTCCGCGACGAACCGCGCGGCTCGGCGTCCGAATTCGTGGCGCACCTGCCGAAGAAGCACGGGGTGACGGAGATGATGATCATCTCCGGCGACCGCGAGGAGGAGGTCCGCCGCCTGGCGGACAAGGTCGGCATCGAGGAGGTCCACGGCGGCGTCAGCCCCGAGGGCAAGCTGGAGATCGTGCGCCGCAAGACCGCGGAGGGACCGACGTTGTTCCTCGGCGACGGCATCAACGATGCGCCGGCGATGACGGCCGCGTCGGCGGGCATCGCCTTCGGCGCGACCTCGGACGTCACCGCCGAGGCCGCCGACGCGGTGGTGCTGGATTCCTCCCTGGAGCGTCTCGACGACCTGATGCACATCGGCGCCCGCATGCGCCGCATCGCCCTGCAGTCGGTGCTCGGAGGCATGGGCCTGTCCATCCTGGGCATGATTCTGGCAGTGTTCGGCCTGCTCACGCCGCTGATGGGTGCGATTGCGCAGGAGGTCATCGACATCCTCGCCATCCTCAACGCCGCCCGCGTGGCCATGGTCCGCGGCGAGCTCAGCGACTTCGACGACGCGGGGGAGTAGCCGCGGGACGGCGCGTGCGCCCGCTTCTCGTTCCCGTCCTCTGCGCCGCCCTCGCGCCCGCCCCTCGTGCGCATCCTCTCCGCCGCCCCACCCCGCCCCTCGTGCCCGTTCTCTGCGCCGCCCCGTTCGCGTTCTTTTCCAACGCGACGGGGCTACGTCCGCTGGAACCGGCCGGTGTGCTGAGGCTGCATCGTCGGAAAGCGGGCCAATGAACGCCGCAGGGCTACGTCGGCGAGCGAGGCGATGCGCGGACACGCGGCGTTAGTGCATCTGGATACACCGACCCGAATTCGCACCCGCAAACGTGCAGGTGGTCAGATCTGCTACTCGCCGCGGTGTATCGAAATGCACTAACTCTTCTCGCTTGCCGACGCCGATGGCCTCCCGGTCCGACTTAGCCTTCGTTGGCGCTGGTGTCCTCGCCGGCCACGCCGCCGGCCGCGCCAGCCGCACCACCCGCACCCTCATCCTCACCCTCGAGCACGGGCAGCGGGTTCTCGCGGTAGTTCTCCAGGAGTTCGTGACCGTCGGCGCCGAGGATGACGGGCACGCCCATGCGGCCCTCGGGGTCGATGGTCGCGCGGGCGGTGGCGGTGCCGTGCGACAGCACGTGCTCGCCGGGGGAGAGCTGGCGGATTGCGACGCCGGCGATGCGGTCGGGATGCTCGAACACCGCGTCGCCGTAAATCAGTGGGTCGTGCTGGCCGTCGTCGCCGACCAGGATCCACGTGATGTCGGGGAAGTCGATGAAGAGGTTCCGCAGCTGGACCTTCTTGTGCTCCGGGCCGGAGCGGAACAATCCGGTGGGGGTGGGGCCCCAGTCGGTGAGCAGCATCGGCCCGTCGGGAAGCGAATGCGTGGCCATGAAGGCCTCGAGCGTTTCGAAGGTGTTCCAGGCGCCGGTGGACAGGTACACGACGGGGGCGCCGGGGTGGTTGCGCAGGAGTTCACGGTAGAACTCGGCCATGCCGGGCACGGGCTTGCGGGTGTTGGTGTGGCGCACCCACGAGTTCCAGGCGGCGAGCATGGCGCGGGGGAGCCAGGTGACCATGACGGTGTCGTCGATGTCGGACACCAGGCCGATGCGGGTGGACGGGCCGACGATGAGGACGCGCGCCTGCACGGCGTCGGCGCCCTCCGCCTCGATGGTGACCTCGTTCCAGCCGGGCAGCAGGCCGTGGTCGGCGACGAGGACGTCGATGTAGCCGTTGTCGTTGGTGCGCGATTCGACGACGCGGTCGCCGACGCGGACAGTCACGGGGTGGTCGCCGACCTGCGTCGTGATGAACTGCCGCCACCCGCGCTGCGCTTCCTCCTGGAGCGTGCCAGGGGCGTCGGCGGCGGTGTCGGCGGCGTCGTCGGGGTCCTGCATGAGCACGCGCCCCAGCACGTGCACCCGGTCGACGGAGCCGTACCCCGAGAAGCCGGTGATGGCCGGCCGCCACCCTTTGGCGGTTTTCCGCTCGCGCCCCACCTTGTTGATGGTGCGTTCGGCTTTGCGGACGAAATCGGAGAGGCCCATGCGCTCAGGCTACCGCCGGTTCGTGGCCGTCACCGGGTGGCGCGTTGGTTGCTTGCCGACGCGCCGCTCCCGCATCCCGCCGCACCGCCGCTTCCTCGTCCGCCGCCACTTCGCCTACGTCGCCTGCGGCCGAACCAGCAGCGTCTGCATGGACCGGCCCACCGGCCCGCGCCGGTCGTACAGATACGCCGCGGTCATGCCGATGCCGTCGGGCCCGATGGAGGCCTTGGCGGAGATGCCGATCCACTCGCCCTCCGGTTCGCGGTGCAGGTGGACGACCAGGTCGGTGTTCATGAACATCCACTTGCGCGGGTCCAGCGAGGCGCCGACGCCGTTGGCCACGTCGACCATGCTCATCAGGTACTCCACGCCGTCGGTCTCGATGCCGGCGACGATGGGCTTGTCGGTGCGCACCCAGTGGATGCGGTGGTGACTCTCCGGCTCGTCGGGGTCGGGCATGTTGAGGATGTCGATGGAGTCGATGTAGCCGCAGTCCCAGTCCTCGTAGAGGGGGCCGCCATCGCCGGCTTCCTCGGGCCCGGGGATGGGGCGGGCGAAGGACTTCTCCACCTCGGTCGTCTCCAGCACGGCCATGCGCCACGCCGACGCGGAAGCCACGGCGCGCCACTTGCCGTTGCGGTCCTCGGCGAGCAGCTCGGCCTCGACCTTGAGGATCTGCCTGCCCGGCCGCGTGATCCGCGCGCGGGTGCGCATCTCGGTGTACGGCACGGCGCCGAGCAGGTCGACGGCGACGCGGGTGGTGCGCATGCCGTCGGGAAGCCCGGGGCAGTGCTGCAACGCGTGCGTGAGGATCGCCGCCGGGGGAGCGCCGTGCTGGAACGCGCCCCACGGGCCCCACGTGTGCAGGGTCGGGCGGTAACGCTCGATGACCTCGCCGGCGGGCAGCCCCATTTCCTCGGGGTCGGCCTGGCCGAGGTGCTCGAAGTAGGCGTCGATTTCGGTGGCGGGATCGAGGCCCATCTGCTTGATGCGGTCGGCTTTGGTGGGGTCGCCGAGGGCATTGGCCTTCGACGGGCGGGTGGCATGGGTGTCCTGCTTGACGACGCCGACGTTGGCGTCCGAGGTGGCGCTGCGATTCTCCATGCCGAGACGCTAACAGTTAATCGTGGCTAACGTGATGCGCGACACACTTTCGGGGGGCGAATCGTCGCAAAGCATGTCCCGCAGCCGAGCCGGCAACCGAACGGGCGCACCGCCACCCGGCACCATCCGCCCACCCCGGCTACCGTGGCGGGGGTGCGAGCGATTCTCTGGGACATGGACGGCAGCCTCATCGATACGGAGCCCCTCTGGGAGGTGGCCACGTACGACGTCTCCGAACGGCTGGGCAAGCGCCTGACGCCGGAGCTGCGGGCGAAGTGCATCGGCAACACGCTGCCGGACACCATCACCATCTGCGCGAACCACGCCGGCGTCGTGCCGACCGAGGAGCTCATCGTCCGCGAGTCGGAGTTCATGGAGTCGCGGGTGGCGCAGCTCATCGCCGAGCGCGGCATCGAATGGCGCCCGGGAGTGCGATCCATCATCGAGCAGGCCCACGACGCCGACGTGCCCGTGGTGCTGGTGACCAACACCCGCCGCCGCGTGGCCGACTACTGCATCGACGCGATGGGACGCGACGCCTTCACCGCCACCGTCTGCGGCGACGAGGTGCCCGCCGGCAAGCCCGCCCCTGACCCGTACCTGCGCGGCGCCGAAATCGCCGGCGTCGACCCGGACGACTGCCTGGCCCTGGAGGATTCCGTCACCGGCGTGCGCTCCGCAATCGCCGCCGCCTGCCGCGTCCTGTGGGCGCCCATGCCGCAGGCCGCGCCGCCCGCCGAGGCGATCGCCGAGTTCGCGCCCCCGGCCGAACATCTCGACGGCGACCTCGGCGGCTGGTCCCTCGACGACCTCCGGGCAGTCCACGCCCGACTGGGGTGACCCCTCCCGTCGCAACGCAACGACCCGCGTGGAATGATGGTGCGCGTGAAAAACTTCGATGACCTCTTCGCGGAACTGATGGACAAGGCGGCCAACCGCCCCGAGGGTTCGGGCACCGTCAAGGCGCTCGACGCCGGCGTGCATTTCCAGGGCAAGAAGATCGTGGAAGAGGCCGCCGAAGTCTGGATGGCCGCGGAGTACCAGTCCGATGAAGAGCTGGCCGAGGAAATCTCGCAGCTGATGTACTGGACCCAGGTCGTCATGGTGCAGCGCGGGCTGACGCCGGAAGACGTCTACAAGCACCTGTGAGGCGCCCCGCCGCCCCGCCCGCACCGAACAACTAGGAGCAACATCGTGACCACGCTGCGCGTCGCAGTGCCCAACAAGGGTTCCCTGTCCGAGGCCGCCACCGAGATCCTCGAGGAAGCCGGGTACCCGGGCCGCGGGGAGTCGAAGTCCCTGTCGGTGGCCGACAAGGTCAACGGCATCGAGTTCTACTTCCTGCGCCCCAAGGACATCCCCGTCTACGTGGGCAACGGCCACCTGGACCTGGGCATCACCGGCCGCGACCTCGCCGCCGATTCGCTGGCGCCGGTCGACGAGGTGCTCACCCTCGGCTTCGGCGCGTCGACGTTCCGCTACGCGGCGCCGGCCAACGAGGAGTGGGGCGTGGAGGACCTGGCGGGCAAGCGCATCGCCACGTCCTACCCGAACCTGGTGCGCGAGGACCTCAAGGCCCGCGGCATGGACGCCGAGGTCATCCGCCTGGACGGCGCGGTGGAGATCGCCATTCGCCTGGGCGTGGCCGACGCCATCGCCGACGTCGTCTCCACCGGCCGCACGCTGCGCAAGCAGGGGCTGGCCGTCTTCGGCGACTCGCTGTGCGATTCCGAGGCCGTCGTCGTCGGCCGCCGCGGCACCGGCGTCACCGAGGCCCAGCGCGTGTTCCTTCGCCGCCTGACCGGCATCCTGCACGCGAAGAACTACATGATGCTCGACTACAACATCAACGCCGCCAAGGTCGACGAGGCCTCCCGCATCACCCCGGGCCTGTCCGGCCCGACGGTGTCGCCGCTGGCCAACGAGGACTGGGTCGCCGTGCGCGCCATGGTTCCCCGCGACCGCGCGAACCCGATCATGGACGAGCTCGCCGGCCTGGGTGCCGAGGCCATCTTGGCCTCCGACATCCGCATCGCGCGCATCTAGGGACCGCTTCACGAAGACCGGCGCCCGGCCGAACCAACCGGCACGCCGCACACGGCGCACCCGCTGCATGGCGGGTGCGCCGTCGTCGTCAAGCAAGCGCCCCCGCGAACCCATCACCGAGGGCCGCTTGATCGTGCGAACCGATCAAGCCCATGGAGCATGGTTACTCGCG
The DNA here is from genome assembly GCF_001552415.1 of Corynebacterium xerosis NBRC 16721 = ATCC 373. Taxonomy (GTDB): domain Bacteria; phylum Actinomycetota; class Actinomycetes; order Mycobacteriales; family Mycobacteriaceae; genus Corynebacterium; species Corynebacterium xerosis. The sequence continues at coordinate 113,584 of NZ_BCRD01000006.1, read as the reverse complement.
TCACTTTATCGATCCGACCTGCAGTTTTTTCGTGACCCGCAGCCCGTGCGCACGTATGCTTGTGGGCATGAGCACAATTGGAAAAAACGAGGCACCGGGCCACAAGCACCGGATAGAAACCGACCTCCTCGGCGACCGGGAAGTACCGGCGGACGCCTACTACGGCGTGCACACAATGCGCGCCATCGAGAATTTCTCCATCTCGGGCACCACCGTCAACGACGTCCCCGAGTTCATCCGCGGCATGGTCATGGTGAAGAAGGCGACGGCCATCGCCAACCGGCGAATCCACACCATCCCCTCCGACGTCGCCGACGCGATCGTTTGGGCGTGCGACCAGATCCTGGTCAATCACCGCTGCCTCGATCAGTTCCCCACCGACCTGTTCCAGGGCGGCGCGGGCACCAGCATCAACATGAACACCAACGAGGTCGTCGCCAACCTCGCCCTCGAGTACCTCGGCTTCCCCAAGGGGCGCTACGACGTCGTCAACCCCAACGACGACGTCAACCAGTGCCAGTCCACCAACGACGCCTACCCGACGGGCTTCCGGCTGGCCGTCCACATCGCGCTGCAGGCTCTGCTCGTGGAGCTCGACGAACTCGAACACGCTCTCCACGAAAAGGGCGACGAGTTCAACGACATCATCACCATGGGCCGCACCCAGCTGCAGGACGCGGTGCCCATGACGCTGGGCCAGGCATTCCACGCCTTCGGAAACAACCTGTCGGAGGAGCATGCGGTGCTGGCGCAGTCCGGCGAAATGCTGCTCGAGGTCAACCTCGGCGCCACGGCCATCGGCACCGGCGTGAACGCCCCCGCGGGCTACCAGAAGGCCGTCGTGCAGTCGCTGCGCGAAGTCACCGGGCTCGAGATCCGGTCGGCCAAGGACCTGATCGAGGCGACCTCCGACACCGGTGGCTACGTCAACGTTCATTCCGCGCTCAAGCGCACGGCGATGAAGCTGTCGAAGATGTGCAACGATCTGCGCCTGCTGTCTTCCGGCCCCCGCGCCGGCCTCAACGAGATCAACTTGCCCGAGATGCAGGCGGGATCGTCGATCATGCCCGCGAAGGTCAACCCGGTCATCCCCGAAGTGGTCAACCAGGTGTGCTTCAAGGTCTTCGGCAACGACGTGACCCTGTCGATGGCCGCAGAGGCCGGTCAGCTCCAGCTCAACGTCATGGAGCCCGTCATCGCCCAGTGCCTGTTCGAATCGATCGGCCTCCTGCGCCGTGCTGCGACCACCCTGCGCTCCAAGTGCATCACGGGCATCACCGCCAACGCCGACGTGTGCCGCGCCTACGTGGACAACTCTATCGGCATCGTCACCTACCTGAACCCGGTGATCGGCCACCACCAGGGCGACATCATCGGACGCGAGGCCGCCGCGACCGGCAAGGGCGTGCGCGAGCTCGTGCTGGAGAAGGGGCTGCTCGACGCAGCCGAGCTCGACCGGATCCTGTCCACCGACAACCTCATGCACCCCGAATACCGAGGGAAGAGGTACGTGGCGGGGGAGACCCGCCTGGCGGAGTTGGGCCTGCAGCCCGACGCCGACGGGCCAGATTCACCGCAGGACGTTCCAGCCGACGTTTCCGCCGCGCCCGGCCATGCCGAGATCGACGGTGAAACCGGGTCCGCGGACCAGGAGAACGTCAATCTGCAGGGTGATGATTTGCGGTGATTCTCGCAGCTCAGATTATCGCGGTAGTGGCCGCGCTGATCATCGGTGCCCGTTGGGGATCCGTCGGCATCGGTTTCGCCGGTGGCGCGGGCGTTCTGCTTCTCGGTGCTATGGGCACCCCGGTCACGGCGGAGGACATCCCCTTCGACGTCATCGGAATCATCATGGCGGTCATCGCGGCGATCTCCGCGATGCAACGGGCGGGCGGAATGGACTACCTGGTCCATCTCGCCGAACGCCTCCTCCGCCGCAATCCCAAGCGAGTCACGTTGCTCGCGCCCCTGGTGACGTGGTCGATGACGGTCCTGGCCGGCACGGGACACACGGCCTTTTCGACGCTCCCGGTCATCGTGGAGGTGTCGAAGGAGGGCGGAGTCCGTCCGTCGCGGCCGTTGTCGATCGCGGTCGTCGCCTCCCAGATGGCCATCACGGCTTCACCGATCTCCGCCGCCGTCGTGTTCATGGCATCGGTGCTCGAACCAAGGGGAGTCGGGTATCTCCAGCTCCTCGCCGTGGTGATCCCGTCGACCCTTCTGGCGGTGATCGTCACGTCCTTCGTCGTGGTGCACCTCGGCCGAGAGCTCGAGGACGATCCCGTGTACCGGCAGCGGCTCGAGGACGGGCTGGTCAAGCCGCCCCGCGAGTCCGCGGCATTCGAGGCCGCGCCCGGAGCGAAGGCCTCCGTGGGCATCTTTCTCGCGGCCATCGTCACCGTCATGGTCTACGCGACCTTGATCTCCGACCAGATCGGGCTGATCACCGATCCCTCGCTGCCGCGCAATGAAGCGATCATGGCCATCATGCTCGCCACTGCGGGACTGATCGTGGCCGTGGCCAAGATCCCCGCCGCCGAAGTTCCCGGCACGCAGGTGTTCAAGTCGGGCATGAGCGCGACCGTCTGCGTCATGGGCGTCGCCTGGCTCGGCTCGACTCTGATCAACGCGCACATCGACGGCATCAAGTCCACTGCGGGGGACTTGCTCACCCAGTGGCCGTGGCTGCTCGCGGTGGTGCTCTTCTTCGCGTCGGCGCTCCTGTACTCGCAGGCGGCGACCGCGAAGGCGATGATCCCCGCCGCGCTCGCGGTCGGGGTCAGCCCCTTGACCGCAGTCGCCAGCTTCGCGGCAGTGTCGGCGCTCTTCGTTCTGCCGACGTACCCCACTCTGCTGGCGGCCGTCGAAATGGACGACACCGGCTCCACCCGCTTGGGCAAGTACGTGGTCGACCACCCGTTCTTCATCCCGGGCACCGTCTGCATCGCGCTTGCCGTGGCATTCGGTTTCGCCATCGGGGCAGTGGTCCTCTAAAGCGGCCGGCGAACGCGAACCGGTCCTATATAGCGGCCGGCGAACGCGAACCGGTCCTATATAGCGGCCGGCGAACGCGAACCGTCGCAAAGCCAAAACGACCCGCACCGGAAACCGGTGCGGGTCGTCCCATGCCGGGGGTCAGGCGACGCCGCCGGCGATGAAGTCGAAGGCCTCGTCGAGCAGCTCCGGCATCGATCGGCCGCCGGCGAGTGACTCGTCGCGGGCGGCCTCGAGCACGACGCCGGATGCCGACATGCACACGTGGATCAGCGCCTGCGCGCGGAAGGGCGACAGCCCGCCGCCGGAGCGCTCGACGATCGCGCCGCGCAAACCCTCGAAAACGCAGCGGGCGCGCTTGCCGGCGTCCGGGCCGAGACCCGCCATGATGTGCTCGGCGACGGTCGCCAGGTTCGGCACCGACGCGAGATCGCCCCGCGGCTTGCCGTACATGTCCACGATGATGCCCCGCAGCACCTCGAACGGCGTGAGGTCCGCCGGGGCGGCGCGCATCTGCGTCTCCCAGACGGCGATGGCCTCCTCGATGAAGAAGAGGAACGCATCCTCGCGGGCGGCGAAATAGTTGTGGAACGTGCGGGGCGACACGCCGGCGCCGGCGGCGATCGCCGCCACCGTCGCCCCTTCGTCGCCCTCGGTCACCAGCAACTCCACCGCCGCCGTCGCCAAATCGAACTTGGTCTGGCGCTTCTTTTGCTCGCGCAGTCCCGACATTCCCCTGCACCTTTCGGTTCGCGTGCGGTCTCGCCCCGCACGATCACGCGCATATCGGAAGAAGGTATCAGGAACGCGCCACCGACGAATCAACGGTTTCGGTCGGCGTGGCGGCGGCGTCATCAGGGCGCGCCGTCAGCGACTCGCCCTCGATGTCCACCTTGGGGAGGATGCGGTCCAGCCAGCCCGGGATCTTCCACGCGCGCTCGTCCAGCAGGAACATCGTCGCCGGGATGATGGTCATGCGGACGATGAACGCGTCGAGCAGCACGGCCAGCGCCAGCGCGAAGCCCATCACCTTGATGAACGGCTCGTCCAAGAGCATGAACGCCGCGAACACGGAAATCATGATCAGGGCCGCGGCCGTGACCACGCGGGCGCCGTGCTTGAAGCCGTTCGACGTCGCGTTGCCCGCGGTCTTGCCGTGGGCCCAGCCCTCGCGCATGCGGGTGACCAGGAAGACCTGGTAGTCCATGGCCAGGCCGAAGACGATGCCGATGCACATGATGGGCAGGAAGCTGATCAACGGCTGCGGATCGGAAATGATGCCCAGCCAGCCCTCCTGCCACACCGCCACGGTCAGGCCCAGCGTCGCGGCGACGGAGAGCCCGAAGCCCAGCGCCGCGAGCAGCGGCACCCACAGCGAGCGGAAGACGACCACGAGCAGCAGGAACGCCAGCACCATGATGATGGCGATGTACGGCACCAGCACCTCGGACAGCCGCTCCGAAATGTCCTCGTAGATGGGGGAGACGCCCGTGACCGAGTAGGTCGCGGGGGCCCCGGCCTCGAAATCGTCGACGCCGGCGCGGATGTTGTCCAGCACCTCGGCGGCGCGCGGGTCGGTGGCGCCGACCTCCGGGGTGATCAGGATCTGCGCGGCGGTGCCGTCCTCGGACATGCCGACGACCTGCGCGTTGGTCACGCCGTCGATGCCCTGGATGTGGGCGGCCGCCCCGCCCAGGATCATGGGCAGCTGCGCGGGGTCGACGTCGCCCGAGCCCGCACCCGCGTCGGCATCGCCGGTCACTTCGGCCAGCGCGACCATCGGCGCGTTGCGCCCCGGCCCGAAGGCGTCGTCGATCATCTCGTAGGCGGCGCGGTTCGGCGTGCCGGGGGCGGCGGAACCGTCCGAGGGCATGGCCAGGCGCATCTGCGTGGCGGGGATCGCGGCCAGCGCCAGCACGATGACGCCGCTGAGCAGGAACAGCACCGGGCGGGCGCGGATCATGCGCACCCACTTCAGGCCCATGGTCGGCTTTTCGTCCTCCGGGTCCGGGGCCTTGACGATCGGCGCCCGCGCCGCGAACACCTTCGTGCCCACCGCGCCGAGGATCGCCGGCAGCAGCGTCACGGCGACGAGCACCGCGATGAGGACCGTCGCCGCCGCGGAAAACGCCATCGCGGTAAGGAAGTCGATGCCGATGATCGACAGCGCCACCAGCGCGATGATCACCGTCATGCCCGCGAACACGACGGCCGTGCCCGCCTTCCCCACGGCGAGGCCGGCCAAATGGGCGCGCTCGCGGAACGGGATCCCGCGCAGCTCGTCGGCAAGCTCCTTGGGCTCCAAATCGTTTCCGCCGACGTGGAGCACCAGCTCATTGCGGAAACGCGACAGGATGAACAGCGCATAGTCGATGCCGACCGCCAGGCCGATCATGACCGCCAGGGTCGGGGTCATCGACGTGATCGAATCCGTGAACGACGTCGCCGCGTACACGCCCGCGATGCCGATGCCGACGCCGATGACGCCGGTGAGCAGCGGCAGGCCCGCCGCGACGAAAGACCCGAAGGTGATGATCAGCACGACCGCCGCCACCGCGATGCCCAGCAACTCGGCGATGAAGGACAGCTCGCTCATCTGGAAGACGTTGCCGGAGTAGGCGATGTCCAGCGCGCCGTCGTCATGCTCGTCAACGACCGCGGTGAAGGCGTCCTTCGCCTCGGGAGTCACGTCCATCGCGCCGTCCGCGTCGAACGTGACGGTCACGGTGCCGGTCGCCGCGTCCTCGGACAGCGGGGAGACCGCCGCGATGTTGGCGTCGATCTGCTCCTGCGGCATGCCCTGCGCCGCGTACTGCTCGTTCATCTGCTGGGCGACGCCGCCGGCGGCGAGCACGGGGGAGACCAGCGCTTCGGCGTCGGCCAGCTCGTCGAGCCCGCGCAGGTCGGCCAGGAACGCGTCGACCTCCGCGGACACCTCGGGGTCGGTCAGCGCCGCGCCATCGCGGGCCTGCATGACCACCGTGCCGGTCGGGGCTTCCAGGGCGTCGCCTTCACCGGGGAAGCGTTCCTGGATGCGCTCCTGCGTCTCGACCGATTCGAGGCCTTCGATGGTGAAGCTGTTGCTCATCGGCTGGGTCAGCGTCGCGGCCGCGGTGCCGGCGCCGAGGATCAGCAGGATCCAGATGGCGATGAACCGCCATCGGTGGAGGTAGGCCGATCGGCCCACCTTGTACAGGAATGTCGCCATGTGGGCGGGGCTCCTCGTTCGTCGTCGTGTGGGTCGTGGTCGGGTGGGGGGACGGGCGCCGTCGCGGCGGCCTCGCGATGCGCGCACGATGTTCGCGCCCGTTTCACGCTCGCCGCACGCCTGCTTGACGCTTGCTTCACGCTTGCTGCACGCCCGCTTTACGACGCCCACCTCACCCGTAAAGCCGCCCCAGATTATTGCAGGATGAATGCAAGCATCCAACGTGGCGCGGCCGAATGTGCGAAATGTCACCGCGCACCGATCGGGCGAGCCAATCCAGCGCCGCCCGGCGCGCCCGACCCCTCCCGCCCCTTGCCTCTCACACGCGCGCCCCGTCGCCCCGCGCACCCCTCGCTTCCCACGCGCCCCTGATCCCACATGCGTCGCACCCGCAACACCCAACCGCACCCCAGAAGGTGGAACCCCACAGGATCGACGCAGACGGCCGAACGGCGCGGAATCGAGGGAATGTGCCACAGGGCCACCCAACCCCGCAGAACGCCATACGGCGCGATATTTGAAATCGAGGTCATTTCACCAGACCCGAATTAATGGGCCCATCCCCACGAATTCAATACCGCGCCGTACGTAACCGATCTTTTCGCCGCGAAAGCGCTGATGTTGAAGAAATGGACCCTCAAATCTTCAACATCAGCCCGTTCGCGCCCCTCGAACTACCGACGTACGGCGGCTTCTTGCTCAGGAAATTCTCAGGCTCGGATTTGCGGTGGAAAACGGCGTCGATCGGGCACCACTCGCCCCTTCGTGGGCTCGATGGCGCGCATTGCCCGATCGCCGGAGGCTTCGGCGCCGCTGTTACTCGCCACGTGGCGCGTGCCGTGCGAAGTGAAGCGAAAATCGCGGCCGGCTACTCGCCGTGGGCACCCGGCCAGCCCGGGTATTCGGGCGGGGTGCCGCCGAACGCGGGACACAGCTCCTGGAACGAGCACCATCCGCACAGCTTCGACTTCTTCGGCCGAAAATCGCCGAACTCGCCGTCGCGGACGATGGACGCCCACAGGCGCGCGAGCTCACCCTCGAATCGCTCGAGCTCGGGCGCGGTCGGCGAATGCGTCAGATCGTCGGCGACCTTGAGGTACATCAGCCGCAGCTGCTCGGGGATCCGCCCGGTCATGCGCCACCACACCAGCGCGTAGAACCGCATCTGGAACAGGGCCTCGTTCTGGAATCGCGGATGCGGCTTCTTGCCCGTCTTGTAGTCCACGATGCGCACCTGCCCGGTGGGCGCGACGTCGACGCGGTCGATGAAGCCGCGCACGGGCACGCCGGCGGTCTCGTCGGTGCCGGTGTCGAGCCCGAGGGTCATCTGCACGAACTTCTCGATCTCCGCCGCATCGAAGCCCGTCGGGTTCTCCATGATGAAGTACCCCTTCAGCAGACCGCGGCATTCGACGAGGAAGTCGAGCAGGGAATCCTCGGGCACGAGCTCGGAAAGTTCGCCGCTGGGGTCGTCGTCAAGCATCTTCTGCCAGGTGGGCTTGAGTTGCTTGACGACGGCCGGGTAGGAGCGGTCCTCCCGAGGCTGCGCGTGCATGTGCTCGAGAACCGCGTGGACGAGGGTGCCCTTGACCTGCGCGACGGTGGAGGGCTCGGGAAGCTTGTCTATCGCCCGGAGGCGGTACTTCAGGGGGCACTGCCGATAGTCGCCGGCGCGGGACGGCGACAGGGCGAGACCACGGCGCTTCGCGGGGGAAGGGGCGGAGGACGGGTCCGAGGAAGGGTCCGGTGACGGGGACGCGGACGAAGTCGAAGACGAAGAGGGAGAAGCGGCCGAATCGGAGTGCAGGGGGCTTTCGGGCATACTGGCCAGGTTAACCCGGGGCCCGGATCGAACCGGCGAGCCCCGCCACCGACCGCACACGATGCAGCGAGGATCAGACGAACATGGCAGACAGCGGCCCGTTCCAGGAAGGCGATCGCGTCCAGCTCACGGACTCGAAGAACCGGCATTTCACCGTGACGCTGGAGAAGGGCGGCCAGTTCTTCACCCACCGCGGCGCCATCGCGCACGACGACCTCATCGGCGCGCACGAGGGCACCACCGTCACCTCCGCCGAGGGCACGGTCTACCTGGCCATGCGCCACCTGCTGGTCGACTACATCCTGTCCATGCCGCGCGGTGCCGCGGTGATCTACCCCAAGGATGCCGCGCAGATCATCGTCGAGGGCGACATCTTCCCGGGCGCCCGCGTCCTGGAGGCCGGCGCCGGCTCCGGCGCGCTGAGCCTGAACCTGCTGCGCGCCATCGGCCCGGACGGCAAGCTGTTCAGCTACGAGATCCGCGAGGACCACATCGAGCACGCCGAGCGCAACGTCGTCGAGTTCCTCGGCGGCAAGCCGGACAACTGGGACCTGCGCCTGGGCGACATGGCCGAGGCCACGCCCGACGATCTCGGCGGCCCGGTCGACCGCATCATCCTGGACATGCTCGCCCCGTGGGAGTGCCTGGACACCGCCTCGAAGCTGCTGCAGCCCGGCGGCGTGCTGATGGTCTACGTGGCCACGGTGCCGCAGCTGATGAAGGTAATGGAGGGCATCCGCGCCCAGAAGTGCTTCACCGAACCCCGCGCGTGGGAATCGCTGGTGCGCGATTGGAACGTCAAGGAGCTGTCCGTGCGCCCGGCGCACCGCATGCAGGCGCATACGGCGTTCCTGGTGTGGGCCCGCAGGCTTGCCGACGGAACGGTGCCCCCGCGGCCGCAGCGCCGCAATCAGAAGAGGTAGCAATCGGAGGTATCGGCTGCCGCGGCCGTACCGGTGGGTAACCTGGGGGCCATGACCACCCCCGCCGACACCATCCGTGATCTGCAGCAGAAGAACCGCTCGTTGGGCGCGCGCAACGAGAAGCTCGTGGAGCTGCTGCGCGAGTCGCGCGACCAGATGACGCTGCTGCGCCAGGACCTCGAGCAGATGACCAATCCGCCGAGCACGTACGGCATTTTCCTGGAGCCGGCGAAGGGCAAGATCGACGACCCGAACGGGCCGATCGGGCAGACCGGCGGCGCGTCGAAGCCCGCTCAGGCCGCCGAGGTGTGGACCGGCAACCGCCGCATGCGGCTCAACGTCATCCGCAGCATGGACGTCGCCGACCTCAAACCCGGCACGATGGTGCGGCTGACCGACGGCAACCTGATCGTCGAGGACTGCGGCTACCCCGACCATGGCGATCTGGCGCTGGTCCGTGAGACTCTCCCGGACCGCAAGCGCGTCCTGGCGACCGATCACCACGGCGAGGAGTTCGTCGTCAAGCTGGCCGGCGACCTGCAAGCCAAGGTCGGCGACACGGTGCTCATCGACCGCAAGTCGGGCCACGCCTTCGAGGTGATCCCGAAGGCCGAGGTCGAGAACCTGGTGCTGGAGGAGATCCCCGACGTCGAGTACTCCGACATCGGCGGCCTGACCCGCCAGATCGCGCAGATCCACGACGCGGTGGAGATGCCCTTCCTGCACCCGGAGCTGTTCACGCGCTACCAGTTGCGGCCGCCGAAGGGCGTGCTGCTCTACGGCCCGCCCGGCAACGGCAAGACGCTCATCGCCAAGGCGGTGGCCAATTCGCTGGCGCGCAAGATCGCGCTGAACAAGGGGCACTCGGAGGAGGAGGCGAGACGGGCGCAGTCGTACTTCCTCAACGTCAAGGGCCCGGAGCTGCTGAACAAGTTCGTGGGCGAGACCGAGCGCCAGATCCGGCTGATCTTCGACCGCGCCCGCGACATCGCGGAGAACGGCCGGCCCGTCATCGTCTTCTTCGACGAGATGGACTCGATCTTCCGCACCCGCGGCTCGGGCGTGAGCTCCGACATGGAGAACACGGTGGTCCCGCAGCTGCTGGCGGAGCTCGACGGCGTGGAGGGCCTGGAAAACGTCATCGTCATCGGCGCGTCGAACCGCGAGGAGATGATCGACCCGGCGATCCTGCGCCCGGGCCGCCTGGACGTGAAGATCCGCATCGAGCGCCCGGACGAGCAGGCGGCGAAGGAGATCTTCGCCAAGTACCTCACCCCGGAGCTGCCCTACGCCGCCGCGGAGATCGAGCGCCACGGCAGCGTCGCGGCGGTCGTCGAGGCGCTGACGGAGTCGGTCGTCGAGCGGATGTACCGCACCAGCCCGGACAACGAGTACGTGCGCATCCGCTACGCCGACGGGTCGAGCGAGATGCTGTACTTCCGCGATTTCAACTCCGGCGCGATGATCGCCAACATCGTCGACCGCGCGAAGAAGCACGCCATCAAGGAGGTCATCTCCGGCGGCGCGGACGGCATCACCGAGTCGCATCTGCTGCGGGCGGTGCGCGAGGAGTTCGCCCAGAACGAGGACCTGCCCAACACGGCGAACCCCGACGAGTGGGCGCGGATCTCCGGCCGCCCGACGGGACGCGTCGTCGACGTGCAGGTCGTGCAGCACGATCACTCGTCGGACGTGCTTGACGACGGCCCGCGCGACGGCGCAGGGGAGTAGGGGATTCACATGGCGCGAGTGCTGGGCACCGAAATCGAATACGGCATCACGTCGCCGGGCAAGCCGGAGCTGAGCCCGATCCTGACCTCCACGAAGGCCGTGCTGGCCTACGCCGAGGCGCACGCCGGCGGACTGGACCGACGGACCCGCTGGGACTACGAGCCGGAGTCGCCGTTGCGCGATTCCCGCGGATTCGACCTGCGGCGCTACCGCATGGCGCCGGTCGTCGACCCCAATGCGCTGGGCGCGGCGAACCTGATCCTGGTCAATGGCGCGCGGTTCTACGTCGACCACGCCCATCCCGAGTATTCGGCGCCGGAGACGACGTCCGCGCGCGACGCGCTGGTGGCGGATCTGGCCGGCGACCGGATCATGCTCGAGGCGGCGCAGCTGGTCGGACGGGGTTCCGTCGGCGCGGGGTCGAGCCGTTCGGACGAGGACTCCGAGCCGATCGAGCTGAAGATCTACCGCAACAACGTCGATGGCAAAGGCGCCAGCTACGGCGCGCACGAGAACTACCAGTTCCGCCGCGACACCGACTTCGACGCGATCATCGGCGGTCTGACGCCGTTCTTCGTCACCCGCCAGGTCTTCACCGGGTCGGGGCGCGTGGGCCTGGGGCAGAAGGGGCAGGAGCCGGGCTTCCAGATTTCGCAGCGCGCCGACTACATCGAGACCGAGGTGTCGCTGGAGACGACGCTCAATCGCGGCATCATCAACACCCGCGACGAGCCGCACGCCGACGCCGACGAGTGGCGCCGTCTGCACGTGATCATCGGCGACGCGAATCTGTCGCAGACGGCGACCCTGCTCAAGCTGGGCACCACGTCGCTGGTGCTCGACGCGATCGAGGACGGCGTCGATTTCTCCGATCTGAAACTGCGCGAGCCGGTCGCCGACGTCCAGCGCGTGTCCCGCGATCTGGCGTGCACGCAGAAGCTGCAGCTCGACGACCACGTCACGCATCTGACGGCCATCGAGATCCAGCGCCGCTACCTCGAGCGCGTCGCGCCCTACGCCACCGACGACGGCGGCCGGGAGATCATCGCACTGTGGGGCGAGGTCCTCGACCTGCTCGAGACCGACCCGCTGTCGACGGCGCATCTGCTCGACTGGACGGCGAAGCTCAAGCTCATGGAGGGGCTGCGGCAGCGCGCGGGCATCGGCTGGGACCACCCGAAGCTGGCCCTGATCGACATCCAGTACTCCGACATCGACCCGGCCCGCGGGCTGTACCACGCGCTGGTGCGTCGCGGCGCGATGACAACCATCGCCGACGACGCCGAGGTCGAGCGCGCCGTCACCCACGCACCCGAATCGACCCGCGCCTATCTGCGCGGCGGGCTGCTGCGCCGCTTCAGCGACGACGTCGTCGCCGCCAGCTGGGACAGCGCCATCGTCGATGTCGGCGACGAAGTCGTCAAGCTCACGATCTCAGACGTTTCCGGGTTGGGCGCGGGCGCCGTCGGAAAGCTGCTCGAGGAAGCACCCGACATCGCGAGCCTGGTTGCCGGACTGCGCGACCGCGGCCTGGCAGGATTGTCCTAGCTCACGCGAACCAGCGACGGCACGGTAAACCGACGGCAACAGAATTCGATAGCACCGAAAGAGGAGAACACCATGGCGGACATCAAGGGCGGCCAGATCCAGGGCGGCGGCGGTTCCGGCGGCGACGACGACGCGATCGACGAGGTCGCCGGCGGCGGCCAGGCGCAGGCCCACATCGACTCCACCGACGATCTGCTCGACGAGATCGACGGCCTGTTGGAGAACAACGCGGAAGAGTTCGTGCGCTCCTACGTGCAGAAGGGCGGCGAGTAGGCCGTGGTCGACGCGGTGGAGATGGACGGCGCCGGTGCCGCGGCGGCGTTGACCCGGCGCATCGCCGGCGTGGAGACGGAGTACGGCATCACGTGCACCCTCGACGGCGAGCGGCGCCTGGGCCCCGACGAGATCGCGCGGTTCATGTTCCGCCCGGTCATCGAGGAGTTCGGGGCGACGAACATCTTCACCGCCAATGCCGGGCGGCTCTATCTCGACGTCGGCAGCCACCCGGAATTCGCCACCGCCGAGTGTGATTCGGTGTCGCAGCTGGTCGCGCACGACCGGGCGGGCGAGATGCTTCTCGACGACCTGGCGGAGAGGGCCGAGAAGGGCCTCGTCGGAGAGGACATCGGGGGCAAGGTTTTCCTGTTCAAGAACAACGTGGACTCCGCCGGCAACTCCTACGGCTGCCACGAGAATTACCTGGTCGGCCGCGGCATGGGGCTCAAGGCGCTGTCGAAGCTGCTGCTGCCGTTCCTGGTCACCCGCCAGCTGCTGTGCGGCGCGGGCAAGATCGCGCGGCCGTACCCGGGCAGCCCGTACGAGGATGAGCCGGAGCAGTACTGCTTCTCGCAGCGCGCCGACCACGTGTGGGACGGCGTGTCCAGTGCGACGACGCGGTCGCGGCCGATCATCAACACCCGCGACGAGCCGCACGCCGACTCGACGCGGTTCCGCCGCCTGCACGTCATCGTCGGCGACTCGAACATGTCGGAGACGACCACGGCCCTGAAGATCGGCTCGACGCAGCTGGTGCTGGAGATGATCGAGGCCGGCGTGGAGCTGCCGAACTTCGAGGTGGCCAACGAGATCAAGGCGATCCGCCTGGTCAGCCGCGACATGACGGGCACCGCGCCGATCCCCCTGCGGGCGGGCGCGGAGAAGGCCGAGGCGTCGGCGCTGGAGATCCAGCGGGCGTATCTTGCGGCCGCGACCGAGTGGCTGGAGCGCCGCGACGACTCCGGCGGCGGCACCCCGAACGAGGAGATGGCGCGGCTGGTGGAGTTGTGGGGCCGGGTGCTCGACGCCGTCGAGTCGGGCGATTACTCCGCCATCGAGCGCGACATCGACTGGGCCATCAAGCTGTCGCTGCTGCGGCGCTTCATGGACCGGGGCCTGGACATCGCCGACCCGAAGCTGGCGCAGGTGGACCTGGCGTACCACGACATCCGGCCCGGCCGCGGCATCTTCCGCGCTCTGGAGGCCAGGGGAGCGGTGTCCCGCTGGGTCACCGACGAGGCCATCGACGAAGCAAAGGCGAACCCGCCGGCGACGACGCGGGCGGTGCTGCGCGGCCGTTTCCTCGCCGCGGCCCGCGCCGCGGGTGCGGCGACCGTCGTGGACTGGACGCACCTGAAGATCTCCGGCGAGGATCCGCGCATGGCCGTCGTCGACGATCCCTTCGCCACCGCCGACGCGGAGGTCGATGCGCTGGTCGCGCACCTGGAGTCGCTCGGGACCGCCTCCGACGGAGCAACCACCGAAGAAATCACCGAAGGAACCACCGAAGGGAACGCCGGATGAACGCCGCGCCCCGACCCGCGGATGGGGATGCTCGGTACTCGGCCGTCCGCATCCGGCGCGTGAGCCTGCTGGCCGCACTGGCCGATGATCCTGCGGGGCTGCGCGGGGACTGGATCCTGCGCACGGTCCGCGGGTACAACACCGTCAGCGAGGAATCGGCCGCGCGCTACCTGCGCGACGACGTCCCCGCTCTCGCCGCCGCCGGCATCCGCGTCGAGTGGGACGCCCGGAACGCCACCCTGACCCTCGACCGGTCGTCGTTCCGCACCGATGATCCGGGTTTCACCGAGGAAGAATCCGAAGCCCTGGCCATGGCATCGCTGGTGGCCTTCGACGACGATTCGCTCAAGGACCTGACCACCGGCGCGTGGGCGAAATTGGCGCCGATCGCGCGCCGCTCCAACCTCGCCGACGACCGCGGCACCGTCATCTTCGGCGACCGGGTCAGCCTCGACGGCACCCAGTTCGCCGACCTCACCCGCGCCATCCAGCCGCCGCGCAAGCGCGTGGAGTTCTACTTCGCGCCGCAGCTGTTCGCCGAAGAGGTGCTGCGCACCATCGAGCCGTGGGCGATCGTCAACCTCAAGGGCCGCTGGTACGTCGTCGGCCACGACGTCGACCGGGATGACGTGCGGACGTTCCGCATGACCCGCATGGTCGACGTCACCGTCACCGACGCCGACGCCACGCAGCCGATTCCCGCGGAGAATCTTCAGGACATCGCGGAACGCTCGCTGAACAGGGGAGCGGCGCCGGTCACCGCCGTGGTGAAGCTCGCCGACGGCGCGGACCCGCGGGCGTGTGCCGACGTGCTGGCCTCCGCCCGCGATCTCGGCGACGGGACCTGGGAAATCGGGCCGGCGACCACCGCCGAACTCGTCGACGCCGGATTGGAACATGCCGGCGACCTGATCGTCGTCAAGCCGAAGGACGTGCGCGACCGCATCGTGGAAACGCTGCGCGCCATCGTCGCGGCAGACGATGAAGCCGACGACGCAACGCCGAATGGGGAGGAGCGCCGATGAGCGACAAGGACGTGCCCGAACTGTCCTGGCTGCGGACGCTGACGCTGGTGCCGTACTTCGCCGAGGAGCGGCAACTGACCGAGGCCTCCGTGGACCTGGGCATCGAATACCGGCAGTTGCGCGAGGCGCTGGACTTCCTGGCGCAACTGGAGATGCCGGGGCTGCCCGGCACGGCCGCGTTCGAGGTGCGGGTCAAGGGGCTCTCGGCGCGGGTCACGCCGGCGGCCGAGCTGCTCGCCGAGCCGCTCCAGTTGGCTCCCGAAGAGCTGTCGGCGATGCTGCTGACGCTGGAAACCCTCGAATCGTCGCCGATGCAGCGCGACCCGGACATCGCGCGGTCCGCCGCGGCGAAGCTGCGTGCCGGCGCGACCGGGCGCACCGCCGTGGCCGACACGACGCCGCACGCGACCGTGGACGTGGCCCATGCGGAGATCCTCGCCACCGTGCGCGAGGCGATCGCCGAGCGGAAGGTGCTCGAACTCGACTACCGCTCGGCGTCGGGGGAACGGGGCGTGCGCCGCGTCGACCCGGTGACCCTGGTGATGATCGAGGACGACCCCTATCTCAAGGCGGTCGACCGCGCCGATGACGGAAGCGGTGCAGGCGAGACCGTCGTCAAGTCCTTCCGAATCGACCGCATGCTCGCGGCCGCGAAAACCGGCGAGGAAGCCCGGTGGCACGACGTGCCGGAGTTCGACGCGAACGATCCCCACGGATTCCTCCGCGACGGCGGCGCATGGGCCGCCGTGGAGGTCGCCGCCGATTCGACGTGGGTCGCCGAATACGACCCCGTGGCCTTCGCCCACGACGCCGACGACGAGGACTTCCCGGAAGGCGGCCCGTACCCGGCGTGGGTGCCGGCGACCAACGCCGACCGGACCGTGGGGTTCCTGCTCCGCCGCTGGCCGGGCGTGAAGGCCATCGACCCGGTATCGTTGCACAAGGCCGTGGCGGACCGAGCACGCGCGGGGCTTCGCGCGTATGGTGAGGTCCCTGTCGACGGGTGAACCGGCCCGGTCCACGAACCCGCCCACGCAATCTCGAACACGCAATTTCGAACACCGAACTTCGAATATAGCCCGAAAGGTGAAGCGGATGCCGAATCTCGGCCCCACCGAGCTCATCATCATCGCAGTCGTCCTGATCCTGCTCTTCGGATCCAAGAAGCTGCCCGACGCCGCCCGTTCCCTGGGCCGCTCGATGCGCATCTTCAAGTCCGAGGTCAAGGAAATGAAGCACGACGACGAGCAGCCCGAGGTCCCGCAGCAGCAGGCCATCCAGCAGGCGCCGCAGGCTCAGCCGCAGCAGCCGTACGCTCAGCAGCCTCCGCAGGCCCAGCCGCAGCAGTACCAGCAGGCTCCGCAGACGCCGCAGGCCCAGCAGGTTCCGCCGCACGTGCAGCAGCCGCAGCAGCCGAACCTCGACGACCAGCGCTAGATAAGTGGTGGCGGAAACCGCTCAGCGCCCCCGGCTCCGCAAACGCAAGAAGCGGGACCCCGAGGGCGTCATGTCGATCGTCGAGCACATCCAGGAGCTGCGCTCCCGGTTGCTCAAGGCCCTCGCGGGCATTCTCGTCGGCACCATCATCGGCTTCACCTGGTACCAGTTGTCCTTCACGCTCGGCCCGTGGCGCCTTCCCTTCGGCGATTGGACCTTCGGCCCCGCGCACGTCATGTCGTTGGGCGAGATCCTCAAGGAGCCGTACTGCCAACTGCCGCCGGAACAGCGCTTCGGCGGTGCCGAAACCGGGGAGTGCCGCCTGTTGGCGACGAGCCCCTTCGAAATGTTCATGCTGCGCCTCAAGGTCGGTGCCCTGGCGGGTCTGGTCCTCTCGGCGCCGTGGTGGCTGTACCAGATCTGGGCGTACATCACGCCGGGCCTGGTGCGGAAGGAACGCCGCAACACGCTGATCGCGGTGACCGCGGCGGCCCTCCTCTTCGCCGCCGGTGCAGTCCTGGCGTACTTCGTCGTCGCCTACGGCCTCGAGTTCCTGCTCCAGATCGGCGACAACGCGCAGATCGCCGCGTTGACCGGTGGGCAGTACTTCAACTTCATCCTCGCGCTGATCCTCATTTTCGGCGTCAGCTTCGAGCTGCCGTTGTTCATCATCATGCTCAACGTCGTCGGCGTGCTGCACTACGAGACGATGAAGGACAAGCGACGCCTGATCATCCTGCTGCTGTTCATTTTCGCCGCGTTCATGACCCCGGGCCAGGACCCGGTGTCGATGATGGTGCTGGCGCTGTCGCTGACGGTGCTCATGGAGGTCGCGATCCAGTTCACCCGCATCAACGACCGCCGGCGCGACAAGCAGCGACCCGACTGGCTCGACCTCGACGACGACCAGTCGTCCGGCCCGATCGCTACCTCCGGGGGCATCGGGCAGCTCGGCGGCATCGACGCCCCGGCGCCGGTGTCCGCGTCCGGTGCCGTCGGCGGCACGGCGCCGGTCGGCCGCACCGCCCCGGTTTCGGGTCCCGGCGCAGTCAGCGCGCCGAGCCCGGTGGGCACCTCGCCCCGACCGACGACGCGGCCGACGCGCAACTCGCGCCCGGCACCGCCCGCGGCGCCGCCGGCCGAGGTGACCCCGGACCTGTCCACGCGTTCCGGTTCGGACTTCGACGACGTGCTGTAGACGGACCGCAGACGACGCCGGCACCGGCGCGGATGCGGCTCCTATGAGCGTCCCGGGTACGCACCCCGAATACGCTCCGCCCCCACCCATTACCGCGTGGGGGCGGAGCGTTTCCGCATCTCAACACCGTCAACCGCGATTGCCATGTCTTACCCCCGTTGTCGGTCACCGCTATTGACCGTCGGGCATGGCCCCGGAAGACTCTCCGCAACGACCACGGAAGAGGCGCACCGGATCCGGCCGCGAGCACCGTGTCCGACGGGGACGGAGAAACCATGACCACGACGATGACGCCGACCAAGGCGGAGCAGCGCCTGCGGAAGCTTGTCGTCGGATGGGGTCTCGTCCTCATCGGCATGACGATCGGCTACATCGGGTGGACGCTGCCGAATGCCTGGACGGGCTGGACGCTGTGGGCGGTGGCGGGCACGCTGGCCACCATCAGTGCCGCGGTGGCCTATCTCGCGCACGTGACCCGCAGCATCGCGCTCGGACTGGCCGCGATCCTGCCGTTGGCGTCGCCGGTCATCGTCATCGCGGTGGGATTGTCGGCATACGGCCCGTGACGGCGCGCCCACCCGACGACCCCCGGTCCCGGGGCACGTTTTGTGACACCCTTGACGCATGACCCTTCTGGACGACTTCATCGCCGACCTGGGCTTCGCCCCCGATGATTTCCAGCTCCGCGCCTGCCGCGCCATCGAGGCCGGGCGCGGAGTTCTGGTGTGCGCGCCCACCGGCGCCGGCAAGACCGTCGTCGGCGAGTTCGCCATCCGCGCGGCCTTCGCCGACGGCGGCAAGTGCTTCTACACGACGCCCATCAAGGCGCTGAGCAACCAGAAGTACCACGACCTCGTCGCCGTCTACGGCGAGGAGAAGGTCGGGTTGCTCACCGGCGACGTGTCGCGCAACGGCGATGCCGACGTCGTCGTCATGACCACCGAGGTGCTGCGCAACATGCTCTACGCGCAGTCGCCGACGCTGAACCGCCTGAGCCACGTGGTCATGGACGAGATCCACTACCTCGCCGACCGCGAGCGCGGGCCGGTGTGGGAAGAGGTCATCCTCAATCTCGACGAGTCGGTGAAACTCGTCGGCCTGTCGGCGACGGTGTCCAACTCCGAGGAGTTCGGCGACTGGCTGTCCACCGTGCGCGGCCACACCGAGGTCGTCGTCACTGACCACCGCCCGGTGCCGCTGAGCCAGCACATGCTCGTCGGCCAGCGCCTGTACCCGCTGTTCGAGGCCGGCGGCACCGACGTCAACCGCGACCTGCTCGAAGCCGCCGCCCGCGCCGAATCCGGTTACGACGACGGCCGCGGCGGCAGGGGAGGCCGCGGCCCCGCCCCGCGCGGCCGCCGGGGTTCCGACGATTCCGGCGGGGGCGACTACCTCGGCGGCGGCAAATTCGCCCGCCACCAGTGGAAGCAGCGGGAGGAAACGCAGAAATGGCGGCCTCCGCGCCGGGGGGACGTCGTCAAGCTGCTCGGTTCGCGCTCGATGCTCCCGGCCATCGTCTTCATCTTCTCCCGCGCCGGCTGCGAGGGTGCGCTGCAGCAGCTCGGCGCCTCGCGCATGGAGCTGACCGACATGGGCGAGCAGGAGGAGATCGGCGCCATCATCGACGCCGGCGTCGCCGACATCCCGCCCGAGGACCTCGAGGTGCTCGGCTTCCGACGCTGGCGGCGCACGGTGATGCGGGGATTCGCCGCCCACCACGCGGGGATGTTGCCGGCGTTCCGGCACATCGTCGAAAAGCTCTTCAATCGTGGCCTGGTCAAGGTCGTGTTCGCCACGGAGACGCTGGCGCTGGGCATCAACATGCCCGCGCGCACCGTGGTGCTGGAGAAGCTGGTCAAGTACAACGGCGAGGCGCACGTCGATCTCACGCCCGGCCAGTACACGCAGATGACCGGCCGCGCGGGCCGCCGCGGCATCGACACCCAGGGCAATGCGGTGGTGCAGTGGGCACCGGCGATGGACCCGAAGTGGGTCGCCGGCCTGGCGTCGACGCGCACGTACCCGCTGGTGTCCACGTTCACGCCCGGCTACAACATGTCCATCAACCTGCTGCGCACCCTCGGCCATGCCGAGGCGCGGAAGATGATGGAGAAGTCCTTCGCCCAGTTCCAGGCCGACGGCGACGTCGTCGGTGACGTCGCCGAGCTGGACCGCGCGCGGGCGCGGGTGGCGCAGCTGTCCGCCGAGATGGGCGAGGCCGGCGCCGACGTCGAGGGCCTGCTGGCGTACCTGGAGCTACGCTCGACCATCTCCGCCGAGGAGAAGGCCGCCAAGCGCCGCAACATCGAGGACCGGCACACCGAGACCGTCACCGTGCTGCGACGACTGCGCCGCGGCGAGGTCATCGCCATCCCCATGGGCAAGAAGGCGCAGCTGGCGGTGGTGGTGCGCGAGGACAATTCGCCCAATCACCCGCGTCCGACCGTCGTCGGCGTCGGCGGGTTCACCGGCCGCATCGAGCCGGACGCGTTCCCCAGCGCGCCGGAGGTCCTCGGCCGCGTGAAGGTGCCCGGCGACGCCGCCCGCCATCCCAAGCGCGCCGTGAACATCATCCGTTCCGAGATCGACCGCCACAACATCCGCGGGCCCAAGCGCCTGCGCCGCCGCACGGCCGTCACGTCGCCCGAGCTCAAGCGCCTGCGCCGCGAGTTGCGCGATCACCCTTTGCACGGCGATCCCGCGGTGGAGTCGGTGGCCCGGGATGCCGATGCTTTGCGACGGGCACAGTCCACCGTGGCGACCCTGGAGCGGCGCGTGTCGGCAGCGTCGGACACTTTGGCGCGGACCTTCGACCGCGTGCTGGCGTTGCTCGGCGAGATGGACTACGTCGAGTGGCCCGAGGCGGGGGAGCCGGGGACGGCCGGCGAGGGTGGTGCGGTCGATCAAGGCGGTGCGGTCGGCGAAGGCGGTGCGGTCGGTGAGAGCCGCGCTCCCGGTGAGCCGTACGTTTCCGAGGAAGGCGAGCGTCTGGCGCGGATCCACAACGGCTCCGACCTGCTCGCCGCCCAGTGCCTGCGGCGGGGCATCTGGAATTCGCTGGACCCGGCCGAGCTGGCCGGCGCGGTGTCGACGCTGGTGTTCGAAAACCGCAAGGCGACCCAGGGTTCCGACGAGGTGCCCACCGAGCCCCTGGCCGCCGCGATCTCCGACACGTACCGGATCTGGCAGGAGCTGGCCGCAGACGAAAAGCGCCACCGCCTGCCCATGACGCGGATGCCCGACCTCGCTTTCGCCACCGCCATCCACCAGTGGACCGCCGGCGCGCCGCTGGGGTATTGCCTGTCGGCGGCGAAGGAGGCCGGCGCGGAGCTGACGCCGGGTGACTTCGTGCGCTGGTGCCGCCAAGTGGTCGACCTGTTGTCGCAGGTCCGGCACACCGGGTACTCCGAGGAGATCCGCGACAACGCCACCCAGGCCGTGCAGGCGATCCGCCGGGGAGTCGTGGCCCTGGGCCACTAGCGCGCGTCCGGCGGCCCGACTGGCTGTCCTCTGCGCTCAGCTGCCCGCCCGCCCGTCCTCTGCGCGCCAAGCTGCCCGCCCGGCTGTCCTCTGCGCGCTCAACCCACCCCGAATGAGCTAACCCACCCGTTACAGCGGGTGGGTTAAGCAATTCGGGGTGGGTTAAGCGGGATGGGGGCGCGATGCGGCGGTCCGACTCGCCGACCGGGTCCAATGCCCGGTTCGCCTGCGCCGCCGGCCACTCCCACCTAACCTGGTTTCATGGACGATACTTCCCCCGGCAACGGACACCCCGACCACGCAGCTCCCGGCAACGGACACCCCGGCAATCGGCATTCCGGCCACACGCGGCCCGGCGACGCAGACCTCGACCGCCCCGCCAGCCCGCCGCTGCCCAGCGGCCGCCCGGGGCCGGGCACGCGCAAGCAACTCGGCCTCGTCAACGGCGCCATCGAAGCGATCGGCGCCCGCGCGACCGGCCGCAAGCGCCTCGGCGTCTTCGCCACCATCGGCCGCGCCAAGCGCCTGTTCCGCGGCTGGCTGATCTACTCGGCGACGATGATGCCCTTCGGCGAGCTCTCCCGCACCGACACCGAGCTGATCATCCTGCGCGTCGCCCACGGCCGCGGGGCGGATTATGAGCGCGACCACCACCGGGTCATCGGCAAGCGCGCGGGCTTGACCGACGCGGAAATCGCCGCCGTCGACCGCCGCGATCACGGATTCACCGGACGTCGCGGGGCGATGATCGCGGTTGCCGATCAGCTCGTCGCAAAGCGGGACGTCGACGACGCCGCCTGGGCCGCACTGTCCCGCCACCTGTCCGACCGCGAATGCGTGGCACTGGTGCAGCTGATCACGCATTACGACGGCCTGGCCACCGCACTCCACGTGCTGGGCACGCCGGCCGACGAAAAGCGGTAGTCGGCGGCTACGTCGCCTCGGCGCCGTCGGCGGCCCAGCGCAGGCCCTTGTTCAGGGCCTTCATCACGCCGCGGTACGCCCACGGCATGTTCACCTGCGCCCAGCGGCCGAGGGGCACGTCGTGGGAGGTGGCGATGAGGTACGTGCCGGCGTCGACCTCGTAGCGGATGATCGCGGCGGCCTTCGCCGGCGAGATCGCGTGGCCCTGGAAGAGCTTCGTCGCCTTGGCCACGCGCGGGGCGCCGCGGTCGATGCCGTGGATGTCGATGGTGCGCACGAGCGGGGTGTCCACGGCGCCGGGTGCGACGGCGTGGACGGAAATGCCCTTCGGCGCGAGGTCGAAGCGCAGCACCTCGCACAAACCGAGCACGCCGGCCTTCGACGCGGAATACGCGCCGTGCCAGGGCAGGCCAAGGATGCCGGCGGCCGAGGACACGCAGATCAGCCGCCCGCGGCCGGCGTCGGCCATGGCGGGGGTGAATGCCTCGACGATGTGGATGGTGCCCATGAGGTTGATGTCGATGACGCCGCGCCATTTGGCGTGCGGCAGGGTGGTGGGGTCGCCCCACACGGAGATTCCGGCGGCGTTGTACACGTCCGTCGGGGCCCCGTGTTTTGCGACGACAGCGTCGGCCCATCCCTTCACCTCGTCGAAATCGGCGATGTCCAGTGCGGTGGCGTCGACGACGGGATGCCCGCCCGGCCCGGCGGCGCGATGGCCGCCGGCCACCGCCGCCCGGCGCGCCGCCCGCTTCACCTCCTCCAGGCCCGCGGCGTTGCGGTCGGCCATGGCCACGCGGAAACCGTCGGCGGCCAGCGAGATGGCCAGGCCGCGGCCGATGCCGGAGGCCGCGCCGGTGACCACGGCCAGCGGGCGGGGGTCGCCGAGGGTCGGGCGGTCGCTGGTGGGGTCGGGCGTGGCGTCGGGAGCGGCGTCATGGGCCGCAGCACCGTTGGTGGGGCCGGTGGCGTCGGTGGAGTCGTTCAGCGAGCCGTTCGGGGTGCCGTTCGTCGTGTCCGTCATTGCCTGACCTCCAGAGCCAGACGCACGGCGCCGGCGAGTTCGTCGATGGCCCGGCGCGAGGTGCGCCACAGGCCGGGGGAATTGATGAATGGGTGGACCATGCCGCGGTGCATCTTCACGCTGACCGGCACACCGGCTTCCGCCAGGCGCGCAGCGTAGGCCTCGCCCTCGTCGCGCAGCGGGTCGAATCCCGCCAGCGCGACGTATGCGGGCGCCAGCCCGGACAGGTCCTCGGCGAACAGGGGAGAGACCCGCGGATCGGCGGCCAGCTCGCGATCGGCCGACCCCGGCGTCCCGTCGCCGACGTAGAGCTCGGCGTAGGCGACCATGTTGACGGAGGTCAGGAAGTACCCTTCCTCGAATTCGCGGCCGCTGCCGGTCCAGCCGTCGCGCGGCCCGATCCACGCGGTCAGGTCGGTCACCGGGGCCAGCAGCGCCTGCAGCGCCGGTTGCGGCAGGCCGCGGCGCTTGGCTTCCAGGCAGATCACGGCGGCGAAGTTGGCGCCGGCGGAGTCGCCCATAACCGCCACCCGGCGGCCCTGCCCGATCAGCGTTTCGTACACCGCCATCGCGTCGTCGAGCCCGGCGGGGAAGGGGTGCTCGGGGGCCAGGCGGTAGTCGACGGAGATGACGTCGACGCCGGCCGCCTCCGCCAGGCGCAGGCACGGGGCATCGTGCGAGTCCAGCGACCCCAGCGCCCACCCACCGCCGTGGAAGTACAGGACGGCCGGCGCGGTGGCGTCGGCCAGTGGGAAACCGAAGTAGCGGCGCACGGGCACCCCGGCGATCTCCTCGTCGCGGGTGCGCACCTTCGGGCCCGGGCCGCCGGCCAGGTAGGCCTCCCGGTCGATTTCGTGGCGGGCTTCGGCCGCCTCCAGCTCGCCGATGCCTTTGCCGGATCCGATGATCTTCAGCAGCGCCAGCGACATGGCCACGTCCGCGTCGAGCAGGTACCCCCTGCCGTTGCGGGGCGGGCGTGCGATCAGCCGCAGCAACGGCTCGGGCATCGTCATGATGCCGCGGGCGGCTCGGGCCATGATCCTGGTCAACGGGTCCGGGCGGTAGTTCATGCCATCAAAATACCTTTGTCGGGGTCTATCGTGGTCGATATGACGGAATCACTCTTTCCATCGAACGTGTACGCCGAGCGCCTGGCCCGCGCCGCCCGCCTGGCCGCCGACCGCGGCATCGGCGGCCTGGTCTTCGGCACCGGCCCCGATCTGGAGTACCTCATCGGGTCGAGGGTCAGCTCGCATGAGCGCCTGACGTGCGTGGTCGTCCCCGTCGCAAAGCCCGGCGATGGTGACACGGCCCGGCCGACCCTGATCCTGCCGGCCGTGGAGCGCGGAGACCTGCCGGCGTCGGCGGTGCCGGATCTCGACGTCGACGTGGTGCTGTGGGCCGACGGCGAGGATCCGCACCGGCTGGCCGCCGACGCGCTGGGCCTCAACGAGGGCGACATCCTCGGCGTCGGCGCGTCGCTGACCGCGGACCACCTGCTGCCGATCCTGGGGCTCACCGGGGCGGCCCCGGTGCTGGCCGGGGACACGCTGCGCGAGCTGTTCATGCGCAAGGACGCCGCGGAGATCGATCAGCTCCGCGACGCCGGCGCCGCCATCGACCGCGTCCACGCCCGCGTGCCGGGCATGCTGCGCGCCGGGCGCACCGAGGAGGCCATCGCCGCCGAGTTGTCCGCGGCGATCCTCGAGGAGGGCCACACCGCGGTCGACTTCGTCATCGTCGGTTCGGGCCCCAATGGGGCGAACCCGCACCACGATTTCTCGGGCAGGGAGCTTTGCGACGGTGACGTCGTGGTCGTCGACATCGGCGGCACCTGGGGAGTGGGCTACCACTCCGACTGCACCCGCACCTACGTGGTCGGGCAGGCCCCGGAGCGGGCGACGGCCGCGTGGGAGGTGTTGCGCGCGGCGCAGGAGGCAGCCGTGGCGGCGGTGCGGCCGGGCGTGACCGCCGCGTCCATCGACGCCGCCGCCCGCGATGCGATTTCCGCGGCCGGCCACGGGGATGCGTTCATCCACCGCACCGGCCACGGCATCGGCCTGAGCCTGCACGAGGAGCCGTTCATCATGGAGGGCAACGACCTGGTGCTCGAGCCGGGCATGGCGTTTTCCGTCGAGCCGGGCCTGTACTTCGAGGAGGACTTCGGCATGCGCCTGGAGGACATCGTCGTGGTCACCGACGACGGCTGCGAACCGCTCAACCGCGGCCCGCATGAGCTGGTCGCGGCCACAGGGGTCACAGGAAACGGCGCCGCCGGTTCGGCCGCATCGGACGAGGGGGAGAACTAGGCATGGGGCACGTGCTCATCCTTGGCGGCACCAGCGAGATCGGCGGCGAGGTCGCCGCGCGCCTGGCAAACCACAACACGGTGACGTTGGCGGCGCGGCGGGTCGACGCGCTCGACGGCATCGCCAAGCGCCTGACCGACGCCGGCGCAGTCGCCGTGCACCGCGTGTTCTTCGACGCCGACGACCTGGCCTCCCACACCCTCGTCCTCGACGAGGCGTGGTCGCACGCACCGGTGGACACCGCCGTCATCGCGTTCGGCATTCTCGGCGACCAGGCCGCCTGCGAGGAGTCCGGCGCGGAGACCGCCCGGATCATCCACACCGACTTCACGGCGCACGCCGCCATCGCCACGGAGCTCGTCGCCCGCATGGAGGCCGCGGCCGCCTCCGGCGAACTGCCCGTCCGCGACGGCGTGGCCGGGCGCATCCTGGCGTTTTCGTCGATCGCCGGAGCCCGCGTGCGCCGCGCCAACTACGTCTACGGTTCGGCGAAGGCCGGCCTCGACGGTTTCCTGCAGGGCATGCAGGACCGCCTGCACGGCAGCCCGGTGCAGCTGACCATCGCCCGGCCGGGCTTCGTCATCGGCCGGATGACCGAGGGCATGACGCCGGCGCCGATGTCGTCGACGCCCGCCCAGGTCGCCGCCGCCTCCGTCACCGCTCTCGACGGCCGCAAGCTCGACGTGTGGATTCCCGCGCGCCTGGGCTTCCTGGCCCGCGCCACCCGATTCACGCCGCGGTCGATCTGGAGGAAGATGCCGCGATGACGCGCGCCCGCCTCCGCGTCGTCGGCATCGGTTGCGACGGCCTCGACGGGCTGACCGCCCGGGCCCTGCGCATCCTGGCCGGCTCCCGCCGCATCATCGGCGCGCCCCGGCAGCTCGGGCTCCTCGACGTCGGAGACGCGGCCGGCGCCATCGCCGCCGAGCGCGTCGAATGGCCCGAGGGGTACTGGCGCCGCTGGGCGGAGGTCCTCGCCGACCTCCAGCCGGACACCGACGTGGTGTTGGCCAGCGGCGATCCGATGTTCCACGGCATCGGCACGACGCTGGTCCGCGAGCTCGGCGCCGACGCCATCGAGGTCCACCCGGCGCCGTCGTCGGCGTCGCTGGCGTGCGCCCGCCTGGGCTGGGCCCTCGACGCCACGCCGGTGGTCTCGCTGGTCACCGGCCCCGCTGGTGCCGCCGGTGCCGGGGCCGTGGTGCCCGTCGCCGACGCCGGCCGCCCCTTCCTGGTGCTGTGCCGCGACGCCGGCTCCGTCGCCCTCGTCGCCGCCGCCCTGGCCGATCGCCCGGGCACCGTCCTCACGGCCCTGACCAACGTCGGCGGCGGGGACGCCGGGCCGTACCCGGAGACGATTGCGCGGGGAACCGTCGCCAAGCCCCCGGTACCGGCCGGGAACCTGACCATCCTCGCGGTCGAACCCGCCGGCCCACCGCGCGGGTGGCTGCCCGACACCGCCTTCGACACCGACGGCCAGCTGACCAAGAGCCCCATCCGGGAACTCACCGTCGCCGCCCTGGGACCGCGCCCCGGTGCGCTGCTGTGGGACGTCGGCGGCGGCACCGGCTCCATCGCCATCGAATGGGCGCGACACGGCGGCCGCGCCATCTGCATCGAGCGCGACGCCGACCGCGCCGCGCGCATCGACGGCAACGTCGCGGTTTTGTCCGGTGGCGTGCGCGTGGTCCACGGGTCCGCGCCCGAAGCACTCGCGTTGCTTGACGACGCCCGCGCCTCCGCCCCCGACGCAATCTTCATCGGCGGCGGCCTGACCGCCGACGGGATGATCGAGGCGTGCTGGGAATCGCTCGCCCCGGGCGGCCGCCTGGTGGCCAACACGGTCACCCTGGAGTCCGAGGCCGTGCTGTGGGACGCCCGCTCGCGCTTCGGCGGCCAGGTCCACCGGATCGGCGTCGAACGCGCCGGTAAGGTTGGGGCGTTCACCGCATGGCGGCCGGCGTTGCCGGTGGTGCAGTGGATCGTCGACAAGCAGGTGGCGCAGGGCGCCGCAGCGGAAGGGGAGCAGGGCCAGTGACCGTGTACTTCATCGGGGCGGGGCCGGGTGCGGCGGATTTGCTGACGCTGCGCGCCGACCGGCTCATCCGCTCCTGCCCGGTGTGCCTGTACGCCGGGTCGATCGTGCCGCCGGAGGTGCTGGCGAACTGCCCCGACGACGCCGAGGTGATCAACACCGCGCGGATGCCGCTGGAGGACATCGTCGCCGTCATCGAGCGCGCCCACGCCGAGGGCAAGGACGTCGCCCGCCTCCAGTCCGGCGACCCGTCGGTGTGGTCGGCCCTGGCCGAGCAGGCGCGGCGGCTGACGGCGCTGGGCATCGACTACGAGATCGTGCCCGGCGTGGCGTCGTTCTCCGCCGTCGCCGCCGCACTGGGCCATGAGCTGACGGTGCCTACTGTGGGGCAGTCGGTGATCCTGACCCGCGTCTCCGGCCGCGCGTCGGCGATGCCGGAGGGCGAGACGCTGGAGAACTTCGGCCGCACCGGCGCCACGCTGTGCATCCACCTGGCGGCCCACGACATCGACCGCGTCGTCGCCGAGCTCGAGCCGCACTACGGCGTCGATTGCCCCGTGGCCGTGGTGGCCTTCGCATCGCGTCCGGAGGAGACCATCCTGCGCGGCACGCTCGGCGACATCGCGGGGCAGGTCAAGGAGGCGGGCGTGACCCGCACCGCCGTCATCGTCGTCGGGCGCGTGCTCGGCGCGGAGGGCTTCCCGGACAGCTACCTGTACTCCGACGGCCGTCCCCGCGACGCCGAGGGGAGGACCCTGACGTGCGGGCACTGATCCTGGGCGGCACCGGCGAGGCCCGGGCGCTGGCCAAGAGGCTGGTCGACGTCGGCTGGCACGTCACGTCCTCGCTGGCCGGCCGGGTGGCGGAGCCGAAGTTGCCGGTGGGCCACGTGCGCATCGGCGGTTTCGGCGGGCCGGCGGGCTTGACCAAGTGGTTGCTCGCCGACGCCACCGAAGTCATCGTGGACGCCACCCACCCCTTCGCCGAGCGCATCAGCGCGTCGGCGGCGGAGGCGGCGCGCGCCACCGGTCTGCCGTTGGTCGCGTTGCACCGGCCGGCGTGGGAGAAGGAGCGCGGCGACGAGTGGCTGGAGGTGCCGGACATGGCCGCGGCCGCCGAACTCGCGCGGACGCGTTTCGCCGCGCCGTTTTTGACCATCGGCCGCCAGCAGTTGTCGCACTTCGCCGCCGACGACGAGGGCCGGTACCTGATCCGCTGCGTCGAACAGCCCACCGGCCCGCTGCCGCGCAACCGGAAGGTCGTGCTCACCCGCGGGCCCTTCGACGTGGCCGGGGAGCGCAAGATCATGCGCGATTACGCGGTGGACTGCCTGGTGACCAAGAATTCCGGCGGCGCCCAGACCTACGCCAAGATCGAGGCGGCCCGCGACCTGCGCAAGCCGGTGATCATGGTGCAGCGCCCGGAGTTGCCGGGCAAGGGCATCGCCTACGTCGCCGATTCCGTGGACCGCGCCTTCGACGCGATCACCCGCGGCCGCGCGTAGTCGGCCAGGCCTAGTCGGCCACACCCGGTCGGCCGATCGCTCAGCGGTCCCCGCCGAGTGCCCCGGTGCCGGCGAAGCCACCGCCGCCGTAGTGGCGGGCGGTGAACACGCGCACGCCGTCGACGCCCGCGTACGCCTTCGTCGACGATGCGCCGACGATGAGCATGGTCCGCATGTCCACGACCTCCGGGTCGAGGTCGGCGACGGTGGTGACGGTGACCTTCTCCTCGGGCGCACCGACCGCACGGGCGACGATGACGGGGGTGCCCGGGTCGCGGTATTCGGCGACGAGGTCGCGAAGCGCCACGACCTGGGCGCGCCGCGTCTTCGACGCCGGGTTGTACACGGCGAAGGCCATGTCCGCGCCGAGCACCGCACGCAGGCGCTTTTCGACGGTCGCCCACGGCTTCAACCGGTCGGACAGCGACAGCATGGCGAAGTCGTGGCCCAGCGGCGCTCCGACGCGGCTGGCCACGGCCTGGGCAGCGGTCA
This sequence comes from Corynebacterium xerosis NBRC 16721 = ATCC 373, assembly GCF_001552415.1. GTDB lineage: Bacteria > Actinomycetota > Actinomycetes > Mycobacteriales > Mycobacteriaceae > Corynebacterium > Corynebacterium xerosis. Next base: position 84,130 of record NZ_BCRD01000006.1, on the reverse strand, counting down.
TGCCGGGCACGATCCGCACGGGGACGTCCCGCCACGGCTCGTCGTCCGCGGTTTCCAGCACGGCGGCGGCCATGGCGAACACGCCGGCGTCGCCGGAGCTGACGACGGCCACCTTTGCCCCGGATTTCGCCAGGTCCAGCGCCATCGCCGCCCGTTCGCCCTCGACGCGGTTGTCGGACATGTGCTTGGTCTGGCCGGGGCGCTCCGGGACGCGGGCGACGTAGGTCGAATAGCCCACGACGTCGGTGGCCCGCTCGAGTTCCTCCGCCGCCTCCGGGGTGAGCCAGCGGTCCGGGCCGGGGCCGAGGCCAATGACCACGACCTCGCCCATGCCCCCTGGGGCAGGGGCGGAGGCAGCGGCGGGGGAAGCATCGGCCACCGTCCCGCGCGATTCGACGCGCACGCCGTGATCGGGACCGTCGTAAGGCACCGCACCCACGACGACCACCGCGAAGTAGGGGACGTCCGCGGCGTTGACGTCCGCCAGCGGCGCGGTCCAACCGTCGCCCATGGTCGCGCGGACGACCACGCGCGCCCGGTCGAGCATGCCGGCGCCGTGCAGGACCTCGCGGACCTCGTCGACGTGGCCGCCGAGCTTCATGATCACCAGGCAATCGGCGGCCTCCGCGGCGCCGGCAAGGCGCTCGCGGCCGGCGGTGGCCGGGAGGATCGACAGGATGTCGGCGCCCTCGGCCAAGGGGTGGGCCAGCTCGGCCGCGGCGGCGGTGACGCTGGGCACGCCGGGGATCACGTGCGCCGGGAAGTCGCCCTCCAGCGCGCGGTGAAGGTGCTGGTAGGAGCTGTACAGCATGGGATCGCCCAAGGAGAGCACAGCCACGGAACGCCCGGCCGACAAATGCCCGGCCAGCCGCTGCGTCGCCTCCGCGTAGAAGGCGCCCATCTGCTCGGCGTATCCCTCGGCATCGCCGCCGCGGGTGACCGGATACACCAGCAATTCCTCGATGGCCGCCGGACGACCCGCAGCGGCCCGGCCGTCGAGAAGCTCCGCCGCGATGCGCCGCGCCGTCGAGCGCCCGTGCGGGCCGGCGTGGAAGGCGACGACGTCGGCGGCGGCGATGACGTCCGCGCCACGGCGCGTGATCAGGCCTGGATCCCCGGGGCCGAGCCCGACGCCGTAGAGGTGGCCGGGTTCGACCGCGGCCGCGCTCGCAGCGGCGGCGGTCACGGCAGGATCTCCTGCTTCGTGGCCAGCGCGTTGAGCGCCGCGCAGGTGATGGCCGAACCGCCGCGGCGGCCGGTGACGGTGATGTAGTTCAGACCCGGGATCTCGTGGGCGACGTCGATGGTCGCCTGCTTGGATTCCACGGCGCCGACGAAGCCGACCGGGATGGCCAGCACGGCCGCCGGCATCGGCAGCTCGCCCGCGCGCAGGCGGTCGAGCAGGTGGTACAACGCGGTCGGGGCGTTGCCGATGGCCACCACGGCACCCTCGAGGTTCTCGCCCCACAGGTCGACGGCGGCGGCGGTGCGGGTCGTGCCGAGTTCGGCGGCCAAGCCGGGGGTGCGTTCGTCGTGCAGCGTGCAAATCACCTCGTTGTCCGCGGGCAGGCGGCGGCGCGTGATGCCGGAGGCGATCATCGTGACGTCGGTGAAGATCGGCTTGCCGGCCTCCAGCGCGGCCCGGGCGGCGGCGACGGCGCCGGGGGAGAACACGATGTCCCCGGCGAGGTCCGTCTGGCCGGCAGCGTGGATCATCCGCACGGCGACGACCTCCTCCTCGGTCGAGAAACGCCCCAGGTCGGACTCGGCGCGGATGATGGAGAACGACTCGCGGTAGATCGCCGCGCCGTCCGTTACGTAGTCGAAGCCTGTCATGCGGACAGGTTAAGCCACGGCAACGGTCGAACAGCGATCAGGAGGCGCATACGGGGCCGGGGCCCGGTCAGCGGCCGGGCCGTCCACCAGTCAGCCGACCGGTCAATCGACCGAGGTGACCTCGTACTCGCCGTCGTCGATGGCGAGGTAATCGACGAAACCGCCCTTCGGCTTGCCGCACCGGCGCTCGCAGCCGGAGAAGTGCACGCGGCCTTCGGGCAGCCGGGCCTGCGCGATGGCGTGGGCGGCGTCGCCGCGGGTGTCGGACAGCGACTTCGGGCACCCGGGGCGGCCGGTGCAGGCGGAGACGTTGAGCCACGTCGACTTGCGGTCGAACACCAGGCCATTGGGCGCCATGACGCGCACGACCTGCTCGGCGACGGGTTCCTCCAGGTCGTGGAGGATCAGCGAGTACCAGGGGGTGACGTGCACCGGCACGCGCGTGTGGGAGATCGCGCGGGCCAACCGCGCCGGCAGCACGCCGAAGCGCAGGCCCGCGGCGAGGCTGACCAGTCCGTCGGGTTGATCGATCCAGCCGATCTGCGCGGTGCCCGGGTGGGCAAAGGCAAAGGACTCGGCGTCGGAGGCTTCCCCGGCGTCGACTCCCATGGCTTCGGAGGTCATGGCGATGATCCGGTCGGCCAGACCGGATTCCGCCACGCGCCACGCCTCGCCGCGAACCTCGGCCCACGCGCGCGTCGCCGACAGCAGCGCAGGGACGGCACGCTCGCGAGGTACGGAGATGCCCGCGGGTGCGCCGGCCACGACGAGCTCGTACTCGCCGCCGCCCAACGCGACCAGCCCCAGGTCGGGAGCCTCGCCGAGGACGTCGCCGCGGCCGTCGTCGATGGCGAACAGGGTGCGGCCCGGCAGCGACGCCAGCGACTCGTCGGCGCACAACGCGTCGTCGAAGGCGTGCACCAGCTCCGAGACGTCATCGAGCCCGCCGACGCGGCCGGTCATGGGCGACTGCAGGATGTTGCGCACGCGATCGTGGGCGGGGTGGGGGAGCATCCCCGCTTCCTCGGCGGCGTCGGCGAAGCCCGACACGTCGCGGATGCCGCGGATCTGCACGTTGCCGCGGGAGGTGAAGTGGATGTCGCCGTCACCGAAACTCTCGGCGAGATCGGCGAGTACGGCGAACCCCGGCGCGGGCAGGGATCCACCGGGGAAGCGCAGTCGCCCGATCGCGCCGTCGGCGGCGACGTGCACGCGGCGGGCGCCGGGGCAGCCGTCCGGGCGGTCGCGTTCGGGGCGGGGTGATTCGGGCCGGCTGGCGGGCATGTCCATGCCCCGATCATACGTCCGGCCGGCCCCGTTCCCGGTGCCGCTTGACGACGGCCCGGCGCGGCCCCATCGGGGCGAAACTCTTTTTCGCCGAAACCAATGTATCGGAACTTACGCCGATGTAACCTCCGTCACATCGCAGCGCCATTCACCCCGCACGCCGCCCCCATCCCCGCGGCGCAGCACCACCCCGCCGCATCGTCGTCACGCACCACACGCCACGAGTTTTCGCACATGAACCGTTGCCGCCGCACCGTCGTCGCCATCGGCACGGCATCGGCACGGCATCCGCGCTCATCCTCGCCGCCGAGCACCTCTCCCGCGGCGCCGCAGGGGTCATCATCGACCACCACCGCAACCCGGACACCGGATCGCAGGAGTACGTCGATAACATCTCCTCCGGCCAGTCGCTGCTCGACGCCGCCATCGCCGCACGGGGACTGGGCGTCGACCCGGCCGCCCCGGTCGGCCTGCACGGGTACTCGCAGGGCGGCGGCACGTCCGGCTGGGTTGCGGAGAACGCGCACGTCTACGCGCGCGACCTCAACGACGGCGGCCGCCGCTGGCTCGACGCCTCCGACGGCCTGTGCGTCGGCGGTTCGATCTTCGATTCGGGCTTCCGCAGCACCAAGGACTTCACCGCCACCGGGGAGTCGCTCAAGGAGGTCATCTTCGAGCGGTACCCGTTCATCATCGACGAGCTCGAGCGCCAGGAACTGGGCAAGCGCACGCCGACGCACCCGACGATGCTTTACGCCGGCGTCCACGACGACATCATCCCGGTCAACCAGATCCGCAAGATCCGCGACGCGTGGACGGCCGGGGGTGCGGACCTGAAATACGTCGAGGACCCCACCACGTCCATCCCGGGCAAGACGGCCGCCAACCACATCGTGCCGATGCTGTCCCAGCTCATCCCGTCCATCGACTTCATGTGGTCGCACCTGGCGCCGGGCCACCAGCCCACGATCCCGGGCATGCCCGGCTCGCTGACCCCGACGCTGCCGGGGGCGCCGGAGCTGCCCGGGGCCTCCGCACCCGAGGGGCCGGCCGCACCCGAATCCCCGGAGGCGCCGGGAGCTCCCGCCGCACCGGCCGCCCCGCAGGCCCCGGCCCTGCCGCAGCAGGCGGCGATCCCGGGCCTCGGCGCGCTGCCGGCGCTCGGTTTCGGGGGCGCGTAGCCCGCATCGCTTCCGGGCCGGGGTAGGCTGCCCGGAAGTAACATCCACCCGACCCGGGTGCTGGGGAAGCCGGTGAAATTCCGGACGGTCGCGCCACTGTGAAAGTCAGACCCCCGCAGCCCGGGAAGCTTGCCACGGGGCGCGAAAATCCCCGGGAAAGGCGCGCAGCCACGATGATTTTGCTGCTCTCCACGTCCGACACCGATCTCCTGTCCGCCAGGGCCGCGACCGCATCGGGGGAGGACGTCCGGTTCCGGTGGGCGAATCCCTCCCGTTTGCTCGACGACGACCTGCCCGGCCTCCTCGACCGCTGCGACGTCGCCGTCATCCGTCTCCTCGGCGGGCGGCGCGCGTGGGAGGAGGGCATCGACGCGGTCATCGCCTCGGGCGTGCCGACGGTGCTGGTCTCCGGTGAACAGGCCCCCGACGCGGAATTGACGGAGTATTCGACCGTCCCCGCCAACGTCGCCACCACGGCCCACGCGTATCTCGCCGAGGGCGGCGCCGACAACCTGGTTCAGCTGCACAACTTCCTGTCGGACACCCTGCTGTTCACCGGCCTGGGCTTCGCGGAGCCGAAGCGGCTGCCCGCCTGGGGCCGCCTCGAGCGCACGTGGGGATCGGGCCACGGCCCCGCGACCACCGACGCCGACGCCGACACCGACGCGGCCGCCCCGACCATCGGCGTGATCTACTACCGCGCCCAGCACCTGGCGGGCAACACGGCCTACGTCTCGGCCTTGTGCGAGGCCATCGAGGAGCGGGGGGCCGTCGCCAAGCCCCTGTACGCCGCATCGCTGCGCACCGCCGGCGACGACCTGCTCGCCGAACTGGGCACCTGCGACGCGCTGATCACCACGGTGCTCGCCGCGGGCGGCAACCGCCCGGCGCTGGCCCAGGCCGGCGGCGACGACGGCACGTGGGACGTCGCCGCGCTGGCGGAGCTGGACATCCCGATCATCCAGGGCCTGGCGCTGACCTCGCCGCGCGACGCGTGGGAGGACAACGACGAGGGCCTGACGCCGCTGGACGTGGCCACCCAGGTCGCGGTCCCCGAGTTCGACGGCCGACTGATCTCGGTGCCGTTTTCGTTCAAGGAGATCGACGCCGACGACCTGATCGCCTACGTCCCCGACTACGAACGCTGCACCCGTCTGGCCGGCATCGCCGTGCGCCACGCGCGCTTGCGGCACCTGGCCAACGCCGACAAGAAGATCGTGGTCATGCTGTCGGCCTACCCGACCAAGCACGCCCGCATCGGCAACGCCGTCGGTCTGGACACCCCGGCGTCGACGCTGAAGGTCCTTCATGCCCTGCACAACGCCGGTTACGACCTCGGCGACGTCACCGCCATCCCCGGATTCGCCGCCTACGCCGCCGCCGAGCGCGACGGCGACGCCGAGGCGCGCACCGCCGCGGCCGATGCGTTCATGCACGCCATCATCGACGCCGGCGGCCAGGACCCGGATTGGCTGACCGAGAAGGTCATGGCCGCCAACGAGCTGCGCCTGCCCGCCGACGTCTACGCCGAGCACTTCGAGACGCTGCCGTTGGACCTGCGCGAAACCATGATCGACCACTGGGGCGAGGCCCCCGGCTCGCTGTACGTCCACCCGGACAGCGGCGACATCTACATCGCCGGTCTGCGCTTCGGCAACGTCGTGGTCATGGTGCAGCCGCCGCGCGGTTTCGGCGACAATCCCGTGGGCATCTACCACGACCCCGATCTGCCGCCGACCCACCACTACCTGGCCTGCTACCACTGGCTGGCCCGTGCGGCCGAGGCCGGGGGCTTCGGCGCCGACGCGGTGATCCACATGGGCAAGCACGGCAACATGGAGTGGCTGCCGGGCAAGACAGTCGGACTGTCGGCGTCGTGCGGCCCGGACCAGGCCATCGGCGATCTGCCGCTGATCTACCCGTTCCTGGTCAACGACCCCGGCGAGGGCACACAGGCCAAGCGCCGCGCCCACGCCACGCTGGTCGACCACCTGATTCCGCCGATGGCCCGCGCCGAGTCCTACGGCGACATCACCCGCCTGGAGCAGCTCCTCGACGAGCACCAGAACATCTCCGCCATGGATCCGGCGAAGCTGCCTGCGATCCGCCAGGAGATCTGGACGCTCATCTCGGCGGCGCAGATGGACCGCGACCTCGGCTGGGATCAGCGTCCCGACGAGGACGTCTTCGACGACATGCTCATGCACGTCGACGGGTGGCTGTGCGAGATCAAGGACGCCGCCATCCGCGGCGGCCTGCACATCCTCGGCCGCGCGCCGTCGGGGGAGGACCTCTCCGGCACCGTGTCCACGATGCTGCGCGCCCGCCAGCTGTGGGGCGGCGAGTTCACGCTGCCGGGCCTGCGCGAAACGCTGGGACTCGCCGAAGACGGCGGCGACGCCCGCGCCGACGTCGATCGCATCGACGCCATCGCCACGGCGCTGATCACCGCGCTCATCGCCGATCCGGCCGTCGACCTCGGCGCACTCGCCGACGACGCCATCGGCGCCCATGCGCTGGATCCGGAGGTGCGGGAGGACGTCGTCAAGCTTCTGTCCTTCACCCGCGACGAAATCCTGCCGCGGCTGGCGGCGACCGCCGGCGAAATCCCGCGGATCCTCCACGCCCTCGACGGTGGTTTCATCCCGGCGGGCCCCTCCGGTTCGCCGTTGCGCGGCCTGGTCAACGTGCTGCCCACCGGCCGCAACTTCTACTCGGTCGATCCGAAGGCGATCCCGTCGCGGCTGGCGTGGGAGACCGGCGAGCGCCTGGCCGATGGCCTCATCGACCGCTACCGCGCCGACCACGGCGGCGAGTATCCGGCATCGGTCGGTCTGTCGGTGTGGGGGACCTCGGCCATGCGCACGTCCGGCGACGACATCGCCGAGGTCCTGGCGCTCATCGGCGTGCGCCCGGTGTGGGACGAGGCGTCGCGGCGCATCACCGGCCTGGAGGTCATCCCCGCCGAGGAACTGGGCCGCCCGCGCATCGACGTCACCGTCCGCATCTCCGGTTTCTTCCGCGATGCGTTCCCGCACGTCATCGATTTGCTTGACGACGCCATCGCCCTCGTGGCCGGCCTCGACGAACCCGATGAGGTCAACTTCATCCGGGCGCACGCACTCGCCGACGATCCGGAGACGGCCGAATCCGGCGGGCACGCCGGAGCGGGGGAGACCGGCGGCGTCGCAAAGCCCAGGCCCCGCCGCATCTTCGGCTCCAAGCCGGGCACCTACGGGGCGGGCCTGCTGCAGTTGATCGACTCCGGTTCGTGGCACGACGACGAGGACCTCGCCGCCGTGTACACCACCTGGGGCGGCTACGCCTACGGCCGCGGCGTCGATGGCGCGCCCGCCGCCGACGAGATGCGCACGGCCTACCGCCGCATCCAGGTCGCCGCGAAAAACGCCGACACCCGCGAGCACGACATCGCCGATTCCGACGACTACTACCAGTTCCACGGCGGCATGATCGCCACCGTCCGCGCCCTGACCGGCACGGACCCGGAGGCCTACGTCGGCGACTCGACGCGGCCCGATGCCGTGCGCACCCGCACCCTCCATGAGGAGACCCGCCGCGTCTTCCGCGCCCGCGTGGTCAACCCGCGGTGGATGGCCGCCATGCGCGCGCACGGATACAAGGGCGCGTTCGAGATGGCCGCCACCGTCGACTACCTCTTCGGCTACGACGCCACCACCGGCGTCATGGACGACTGGATGTACGAGACGCTCACCGACGAATACGTCGCCGATCCCGCCAACCGCGAGTTCTTCGACAAGTCGAACCCGTGGGCCCTGCACGACATCTCGGAGCGGTTGCTCGAGGCCGCCGACCGCGAGATGTGGGAAAACCCGGACGATGGGCGCCTCGAGCTGCTGCGCCGGACCTTCCTGGAAACGGAGGGCGATCTCGAGGACAGGTAGCGCGGCGGGTTTGGTTCTGCCGTGCGCCGGACCCGCGCACGTTCGGCGCCGGCGGTGCCCGGTCCCGCGCGCGTTCGGCGCCGGCGGTGCCCGGTCCCGCGCGCGTTCGGCGCCGGCGGTGCCCGGTCCTCTCCGGACATGTCTCCCCTCGGTCAGGGTTTCCGGTTTCATCCGGTGATTGGGGCATGTTCGGAGGGGTCCGGGGGCCGTCGGCGCCGACCTCGGGCGCGCCTGTCGGGCGCTGCTGCCCAAGCGGGGTCGCTGCCGTCGGGCGCGGCTCCTCGGGCGACGTGGTGCACCGGGCATTCACCCCGAAGGACACTCCAGCCGAACGGCACACGAGCACCAGCAATCACACCCGTCACAGTGAAATCTTGATCTGCACCGAGTCGGTCGATTCGCGGCAAATCCGGCCCCGAAACGGGCCGATATCGGGGTTTCATGCCACGAATCGACCAAGTTGTTGCAGATCAAAACGCCACGGCCGGCATAGGGCGCAGCTACCCCGGTGCGACTACTCGGGCAGGGTCATCCGGGCGAGCCGGCCCCTGTGTCCACTCCGGTGCCGACGGCTGTGATGTCGAACATCCACCGCACGCCGAAGCGGTCGGTGAGCATGCCGAACTTGCCTCCCCACGGCGCCTCCGCCAACGGCGCGATGATGGTCGCGCCGTCGCTCAGGGCGTCCCACCAGCCGGTGAGCGTCGCATCGTCGGCGGGGTCGGCACCATCGGAGATCACCGCGACACTGGTGTTGCCGGCCACGTCGTAACCGCCGCCCATCTCCGACGGGGTGTCGGACGCCATGATCAGCAGCCCCGGGCCGGCGCGGAGCGACGAGTGCATGACCTGGCCGGCGATGGCGGGATCGGCGCCGCCGAACTGGCCGAAGGTGACGATGTCGGGGGAGCCGCCGAAGATCGCACCGTAGGTGGCCATCGCCTCGGCGGCGTTGCCGTGGAAGTGGAGGTAGGGGGAGAAGGAGGTGCCCATGACGGGTCCTTTCGTTTCGCGCCCCGCGCACTGGCCCGGACCTGGGCCGGACCCCGGAACGCGATGTGATCCAGGACACGTTCGGCCTGGTCCGCCGAGTTTACGCCGCCCGCGAACACCGCGTCGGCGGCACCGGCGGGACGGTAGGCTGGACCGCATGTCACGGGCCCTTCTGCTGCTGTACTTGATCGTCGAAATCGCCGCGTTCGTCGCGGTGGCCCAGTGGATCGGCTTCGGCTGGGCCATCCTCGCGCTCGGCGGGTTGTTCCTGGTCGGCGTGATCGCCGCGGCGTGGGAGATGCGCCGCCTGACCGCACGCGCCATGGACGACGCCATCGCCGCCCAGGAGGCGATGGGGCACGGTGCCGCAGGCAGGGCCGGCACGGCCGACGCGTCCGACCCGGCCGCCGCCGTCTTCGATCCCGCCGCGGGCGAGACGGAGGCCCGCAAGGCCCTCGCTTCGGCCGGCACGCTCATGGTCGATTCCGCGATGCTCATGGTCGGCTGCCTGTTGCTGGCGCTGCCCGGTTTCGTGTCGACGGTGATCGGCCTGGCGCTGATCCTGCCGCCGACGAAGTGGCTGATCCGCAAGGTCGGCGGTGCGTCGCTGGGCTCGTGGTTCCAGCGCACGGGCTCGAAGAGCATGTTCGTGATCCAGCAGTACGGCGTGAAGTACGGCGACGACGGCGCGGAGATCATCGACCACGATGACCCGACCGCACCCGCCGGTTCCTCCGGGCCGGGCTTTGCGACGGACGACGCCTCCGCACCCCGCCGCCTGGGCCGAGGGACCGGCGAGCGCATCACCTTCGACGTGCCCGACGATCTCAGCGAGCTCGATGATTGGGCCCGAGAAGACGAGAACCGGCGCGGCGGGCGCAGGGGAGCCGGCGCCTCCGATGACGGGGTCATCGATGAGCGTCCCGACGACGATTCCGGCGACAAGCGGGACGGCGACGATTCCGACGGTGCGGGCCCGGAGCCGCGCGCATGACGCTTCCGTCCGGCGGGAAGCTGGTCCTGGCACGTTTCCTGCTGACCGCGATCGGCGGCGCCTTCGTCGCGTGGTCGTTCCAGCCGTTTGGGCTGTGGTGGCTGGGCTGGGCCGGCGTCGCGATGCTGTTCGTCGCACTGCTCGGCCGCCCCTCGTGGCGCGCAACGGTCGGCCTGGCGGTCGTCTGGGGCTTCGTCACCGCGATGATCGCCTTGCCGTGGATCGCCGAATTCGTCGGCGCCATGCCATATGTCGCGTTGGCCGTGACGCTGGGCCTGATGCAGATCCCGGGGGTGCTGCTGGCCCGGTTCATTCTCGGCGCCGATCTGCCGTGGCCCGTCCGCGCCGTCGGCGCCGCCGCCGCGGTCCTCACCGGCGAAGCGCTGCTCGCACGCTGGCCTTTCGGGGGTTTCCCGTGGTTGCGCGTCGGCTGGGGACAGCTCGGCGGCCCACTCGACGACGCCGCCGTCCTCGGCGGAGTCGCCCTCGTCGGATTCCTCGCGGCATTGGCCGCTGCGGGGGTCGCGTCGCTCGTCGTCAAGCAATGGGTGACCGGCGTGGCGCTGATCCTGGTGCCGTTGGCCATCGGCGTCGTGGCGCAGCCGGCGACCGGCGACGACGTCGGCACCGTGCGCATCGCCGCGGTGCAGGGCAACGTGCCGCGGATGGGCATGGAGTTCAACGCGCAGCGCCGCGCCGTGCTGGAAAACCACGCCGACGCCACCCGCGACCTGGCCGACCGAGTCCGCGCCGGCGAGGAGCCGAAACCGGACCTGGTGGTGTGGCCGGAGAATTCGTCGGACGTCAGCCCCTTCACCGATGCGGAAGCCGCGCGGATCATCGACGCCGCCGTGCGCGACATCGACGCGCCGATCATCGTGGGCACGTTCACCTACGACGACGGCGTGCAGAACACCATGGTCCTGTGGGACCCCGAGGCGGGGCCGGTCGACGGGCAGCGCCACGAGAAGATCTACCTGCAGCCCTTCGGCGAGACCATGCCCTTCCGCGATCTGCTGCGCATGATCACCCCGCTGGTCGACCGCGCCGGCGACATGACGCCGGGCACCGGCGACGGCGTCATCGAGGTCGACAGGGGTGCGGCCGGGACCATCGCCATGGGCATCGCCACCTGCTACGAAGTGGTGTTCGACCCCGCCTTCCGCGACGCGGTGAACAACGGCGCCACGATCCTGGCCACGCCGACGAACAACGCCACGTTCGGCTACACCGACATGACGTACCAGCAGCTGGCAATGAGCCGCATGCGCGCCATCGAATTCGACCGCGCCGTCGTCGTGGCGGCGACCAGCGGCGTCAGCGCCATCGTCGGCCCCGACGGGGCGGTGCAGCAGGAGACGGAAATCTTCGAGCAGAAGGTGCTCACCGCCGACCTGCCTCTGCGCGACGACCTCACCATCGCCGCCCGGTATGGTGGAGCGGTGGAGTGGGCCATCGTCGCCCTCGCCGCGCTCGCGCTGATCGGTGCGGTGCGCCGTGCCATGCGCGCGGCCGCCGCGGGCCGCGAAACCGAGCACCAGCAGGAATCCCATAAGGAGCGATAGTGGCCAAGCCGAGTGACAGCACCCTCGTCATCATCCCGACGTTCAACGAGCGCGAGAACCTGCCGCTCGTCGTCGGGCGACTGCGCGATGCGCAGCCGGACGTGCACATCCTCGTCGTCGACGATTCCTCGCCCGACGGCACCGGCGACGTCGCCGACGCGCTGGCCGCCGAGGCTCGCGAGCAGATCCACGTCCTGCACCGCGAGGGCAAGAGCGGACTGTGGGGCGCCTACCGCGCGGGCTTCGCATGGGGCCTGGAGCGCGACTACCGGGTGCTGTGCGAGATGGATGCCGACGGTTCCCACGCCCCGGAGCAGCTGCAGCTGCTTCTCGACGCCATCGACGACGGCGCCGACCTGGTCATCGGCTCGCGCTACGTGCCGGGCGGGTCCACGGTGAATTGGCCGGCGTCGCGCAAGATCCTGTCGCGCGGCGGCAACATCTACATTTCGGCGCTGCTCGGCGCCGGCATCCGCGACATCACCGCCGGGTACCGCGCCTTCCGCCGCGAGGTGCTGGAGACGCTGGACCTCGACGCCATCGGCAAGGAGGCGTACCTGTTCCAGACGGAGATCGGCTGGAAGACCGTGCGCGCCGGCTTCGACGTCCGCGAGGTGCCCATCACCTTCACCGAACGCGTCCACGGCGAGTCGAAGCTGTCGGGCAGCTTCGTCACCGATTCGCTGACCGCCGTGACCAAGTGGGGCCTCGGTTTCCGCGCCGGCCAGGTCCGCGACATCGCAGACGAGGTCGGCCGCCTGGCCAAGCACGCCATCGACAAGCGCAGGTAGGTGCCGCACGGCGACCGTGCTTGACGACGAATCGACCCGGAAGGCCATGCGGTCTTCCGGGTCGATTCTTCGTGAAGCTACTTGCCCTCGGCCTCCGCGGCCTCGGCTTCCTGCTGCTGCTTGAGCAGGCGCGCGGCGTTGCGGCGGCGCTTGCGCAGGAGGTCGACGCGCTCGTCGAGCAGGACGTCGAGGTCCTCGATGGAACGGCGCTCGCGGAGCATGTCCCAGTGGGTGCGCGGCGGCTTGACCGGCTTGGCCTCGGTGCCCTCGCCCTCGACGAGCTTGCCGACCTGGCCGTTCTTGCACAGCCACTCGCCGGGGATCTCGGCGTCGTCGGCGAAGGGGACCTCGAAAATGCCGTCGTCGGTCTGGTAGCGGACCATGCGGCGGGGCGCGAGGTCGTGGTCGCGGTCGGTCTCGTAGGAGACGGCGCCCATGCGGCTGCCGCGAAGAACTCGATCTGCCATGGTGTGGCGGCCCTTCTTCCAAATGATCGGGGATGGGACGGGAAATCGGGGGCGACCTGGCCGATGCGCGGCACCGAAACGACGCTCCCGAAACGCTGACCCTCGATTATAACCCCTGGGCACCGGGACGTGCCATAATCGCCGTCGTGACCGTCACCGAACCCGCCCACTGCGAATGGTGCGGCAGGGAAATCGCCCTGTCGCCGCGCGGCCGCCGTCGCAAGTACTGCGACCAGACGTGCCGCCAGCGGGCCTACGAGCACCGCAAGGCGGGGGCGCCGGGGGAGTCGGGGAGCGGTGCCGGGGCGATGGCCGGGTCCGGCGAGGCCGCATCGGCCCGGACGACGGGTGCAGGCATGTCCGGCGCCCGCCTGTCGGCGCTGCGCGATGGACTGTTCGAGCTGCGATGCGCCGCCGAGGACGTGGAAACGGCAGTGTCGGAGGGTGCCGATACCGGGGAAGTGGCGGCGATGTGCCGCGAACTGGTGATCAAGGCGCGCGAGCTGGAGCATTTCCGCTGAGCCGTTGATGTGGCCGACGGGCGAGCCGATGAGGCCCGCCGAGCACCGAAGGGATACCATGACGGGTATGAATTCGGGCATGAAGAAGTCGATCGTGACGCTGGTCGCGGTGGCGGTGGTCGCGTTGGCGATCATCATCGTCGGACCCGTTTTGTACCGCGTGATCACGTCGGAGGGCGTGCGCACCGGTGGCGTCGACACCGCCAACGTCGAGCCGGCGACCACGGACCGCAACGGCACCTGGGAGGTGGCGCGGTCGGGCGCGGGCACGAGCACGTCGGTGGGCTTCACGTTCAACGAGCTGCTGCCGGGCAGCCAGCGCACCACGTCGGGGTCGACGCACGATGTGACGGGCACCTTCGAGATCTCCGACGACGTGCTTCGTTCGGGTGAACTCCTCGTCGACATGACCACGCTGACCACGGACATCGCCAAGCGCGACATCAACGTCCGCGACACCATCTTCACCACGAGCTCGTACCCGGAGGCCAGGTTCGAGGTCGCCGAGGACGTCGATCTGTCGGCGGTGCCCGACGACGGCACGGCGGCGAACGTCGAGGTGCCGGGCCGCCTGACCATCCGCGGCGTGACCAACGACGTCGCGGTGCCGCTGCAGGTGATGCGCCACGGCGATCACGTGCTGATGTCCGGCACGTTGGAGATCAACCGCCTGGACTACAACGTGCGTACACCGGATTTCGTCGCCGCGAAGGTCGACGAGAACGGTGAGCTGAATCTGCGCATCGTTCTGCGCAAGCCGGAAGCCGGGTAAACGAGCAGACGAGCAAGGGCCAGCCAAACGGCCACATTTCGTCACAGTGACATTTCTAACCGTCACTCCGGTATAGTCCCGAAACGCCCCGGATCGCCCCGATGGGGCGGAATATCGACCACGACGCGAAAGAGAGCCCGACCATGTACGAGAAGATGCTTCTGGCCCGCCGGGTGCGCATGGCCTTGCTCGTCGCGTTCGTCATCTTCGTCGCATGGCAGAAGATGTGGCTGCTCGTCGCCATCGGCGCGTTCCTCATGGCGCTGACCGTGTGGCAGACCAAGCGCCTGCGCGAGGAGATCGCCGTGCGCACCGCGGCGGAGAACGCCGGCATCCCATACGGTCCGGCGGCCAACGTCGTCGACGACGACGCGACCGACACTCGGCAACCCAAGAACAGGAAGCGCCGCCAGCGCTAGGCGAGCGTGACGCGTGCGTGACGACGGGCCAGCCACCTCATGAAGGGGCCGGCCCGACGCATGTCCGGGCAACCGCAGGCAGGGCCCCTCTTGCCGGATGTCCGATAATATACATTATGACATTACGGACATTGCCCCGCCGCCCCACGGCCGTCAGACAAAGCGGCTGAGAGCTTCCGTTAGAAGTTCTTCGCACCGAGCGAAGTTGGCGACGTCCTCTGGATAGATCTCGATGAGCTGTACCCCTTCTCGGCGCGCAAGGATCCGCTTCCGAACAGTTTTCGCGTCATACTCGGGATCACCGGCCAATCCGAAGTACTCGATCAAAGCGTCACCGACCTTGAAATCAGCGCGCAACGGCGAGTTCGGATAGTGCGGCTCCCGGGTATGCGGAATGCCATGCTGGCTCAACCAATCGTCGATCATTTTCTCGCCTAGCGAAAGACACACGTGCCCATCCTCCGCGATGCACTGGGTGCCCCTCGACGTCCGTCGCGTCCCCTCCGGAAGCACGCGTGCGTCAATCAACGCCGCAAGATGAGAACCGTATTTGGATTTGATGCACTGAACCGCCGGCCTCGTCTCCCCCAGGGCGAGCAGTTCCGCTTGGACCTCGACCGGCAAGCCGATTAATGGACCGGGCGCATCGAAGAAATTTGCGTTGGGAACGACTCCCGAGAGTCGATGGAGCGCAGCAAGATGCTCTTTGATCGCCTTCTTGCTGCACCGAACACTTGCGACAGTTCCGAAGAACCCACTTTTGCAGCAGGTGGGGCAGAAATTTAGCGCCTCAATGCTCCCAAGCCGTCGCGCGGCCCATTCAGGACACTCCCCCTGATTGAACGAATCGCCGCATTTGAAACACCTACGATCTTGCGGTTGCCGTTCGGCGGCTCTGTACCCCTTCCCTTGTGCACGGGAAATCGCAAAGTACATCAGAACGTTGTACCAAGCGTATTGCTCGCACAGAGGATCCTCGGCTCGCCAGCGCTCGATCGTTTCCTCCTCAACGACATGGCAAATGGCCTCCTGCGCGAACCAGGACCAGTACCAGGCATGCCTGTCGATCAACTGGACAAGCAATTCGTCCAGCTCATTCGTCCACCAACGCAGGATATTCGGGTTTTCTGAGTAGCTTTGGGGAACGTTCTCGAACATGCCCACACGATAGTCAACAGCGCTGATTGGTGGCTCACCGTCGAGCTGCGGATCCAGGTCCGCTTGCGTGGCGTCCGTTCATGCATACCGTCGGCACAGCATCTCGGCACCGCTCCCCGCAGCTCCTCGTCATGTGCCCAAGCACACCGGAACACGGCATCGGCGTGCGCTGCTAGCCTCGTGCCATGAAGGATCCGAAGGACCACGCACCGAGCCATCTGGACCTCGAGATCGCCCAGATCGACGCATTCACCGACCGGGTTTTCGGCGGCAACCCCGCGGCGGTCGTGCACCTGTCGCAGTGGCCGTCGGACGCCACGCTGCAGGCCATCGCGGCGGAGAACAACCTGTCGGAGACCGCGTTCCTCGTCGGCCGCATCCCCGACGACGCCCCGCCCGCGCCGTCCAATGCCCCGGCCCATCATCTGCGCTGGTTCACCCCGACCACCGAGATCGAGCTGTGCGGCCACGCCACGCTGGCCTCCGCCGCGCACCTGTTCGCCGCGGCCGATGCGGGCTGCCAGGATTTCGGGGCCTGCGACGGGGACGATTCGCTTGACGACGATCCGGGCGATTCCCCGGACCGCCTGAACTTCTGGACCATGTCCGGGTGGCTCGGCGTCACCCGGACGCGCGGAGTGCTCGATGGCACGGTGCCGCGCCCCGATCTGTACACGCTCGACTTCCCCGCCGACTGCCCCGCACCGCTCGACGCGGACTCCCCCGCATTGTCCGCCGAGGCGAAGGCCGACGTCGAAATGGGCGGCGACGCCGGCCGCGGCGGCACCATGACCGCCGATCCCGTGGTCCTGGCCGGCCGCATCCGGGCGAGCATCGCCGAGGCCCTCGGCATCGACGCCGCCGCCATCGTCGAGCTGCGCTCCGGCCGGACCATGCTGATGGCCGTCGTCGAATCTCCCGACCTCATCCGCCCCATCTCCCCCGATTTCGGGGCCGTGGCGCGCATCGCGCCGCACGGGATCATCGTCACCGCCGACGCCACAGGAGTCGGCGACGGCCCCGACGCGGACCATGACGTCGTGTCCCGCTACTTCGCCCCCGGCATCGGCATCGATGAAGACCCGGTGACCGGTTCCGCGCATTGCGTGCTCGGCCCCTACTGGTTCGCGCAACTCGGACGCGACCGGCTCACCGCCCATCAGGCATCCGCCCGCGGCGGAGTGCTGCACCTCGAGTCAGATGACGAACGCATCCGCATCTCCGGCCATGCCATGCGGTACTTGACGGGGACCATCCGGGTACCGGTGCAGTAGACGTCACCCGGGCCGGATCGTCGTCAAGCGAACCGCAGGCAAGGCCGAGCGTTCGCCCACGGCGAAACACCTTCCCCCACTGATGCGTGCACTCCGCATGAACCTATAAAATCGCGCCATGCCTTCAGAGCATTCCGAAACGAAGCAGGTCCCCGCGGAGTCCACCGACGACTCCGCCGCGGCCGAGCCATCCCGAAGTCCCGATTCCGTCCACGCGGCGGAATCCCCGATCGGCGCCGCAGGGGGTGAGCGGCGATGATCTGGTCGGCATTGATCCTTCTGATCGTCCTTTTGCTGCTCATTCTCGGCAATGCGCTGTTCGTGGCCGTCGAGTTCTCCTACCTCACCGTCAACCGCAATGATCTGCGGCGGCGCATCGACGCCGGCGACAAAACCGCCGCAATCGTCGACAAGGCGCTGACGAAAACGTCGACCAACCTGTCCGGAGCGCAGCTGGGCATCACCGTCACCAGCCTCGTCGCCGGCTTCCTCACCGGCCCGTCGGTCGGCGTCCTGTTCGCCGAGGGCTTCGGGCTGACCGGCCTGAGCCAGGGCGTGGTCACGGCGATCTCCACCACCGGCGCATTCATCGTCGTCACGTTCACGCAGATGGTGTTCGGCGAACTCGTGCCCAAGAACTGGGCCATCGCCCAGCCGATGCGCGTCGCCGACCTGGTGGTGCGCCCGCAGAACGTGTTCATGTTCCTGTTCGGCTGGCTGGTGCGTTTCCTCAACGGCTCCGCCAACATGATCCTGCGCTGGCTCGGGTTCACGCCCGAAGAGGAAGTCGCCTCGGCCCGCACCGCCGAGGAGCTCCTCGCCGTGGTGTCTCGCTCCGGCGACGAGGGCACGCTGGTCAGCTCGACGGCCGAGTTGGTCGCCCGTTCCATCGAGTTCGGCGACCGCACCGCCGCCGACGTCATGACCCCTCGCCCCCGCGTGCGGTTCATCGAAGACGAGACCGTCGCCGAAGCCCTCGACGCCGTGGCCGAGACCGGCCACGCCCGCTTCCCCGTCTTCAGCGACCACGTCGACGACATCACCGGCGTGATCCACTACAACCGCCTGCTCACCGTTCCCTACGACGAACGGGCCACCACCCCGGCCGCATCCGTCGCGGAGCCCGTGCACATCGTATCCGAGTCGATGACCCTCGACCCGCTCATGCGCGAGCTGCGCGAAACCCCGACCCAACTGGCCGTCGTGGTCGACGAGTACGGCGGCACCGCCGGCGTCGTGACGCTGGAGGACCTCGTCGAGGAAATCGTCGGCGAGATCGACGACGAGCAGGACGAGGAATCCCGCGACCACCACCGCGTCGATGCCACCACGGTGATCGTCTCGGGCCTCATGCGCCCCGACGAGCTCGGCGACCTCATCGAGCTCGACGTTCCCGAAGGCGAGGAATCCGACACCATCGGCGGATTGATCACCGAAAAACTCGACCGCATGCCCCACGTCGGCGACGTCGTCCGGCTGCAGGCGCTCGACCACAGGCACCGCGACGAAGACGACCTGCCCACCACCGCGGACATCGAACTGCGGGTGCAGAAGATGGCGCGGCGCCGCATCGGCCGCGTGAGGGTGACGGTGGTCCTGTCCGACGAAGCCGCCGCCGACGACCGGAAGGATGACGCCTAAATGAGCACCTCAGTCGCTCTCACCGTCCTGGTGGCCATGCTCGCGCTCAACGCGTTCTTCGTCGCCGCCGAATTCGCCATGGTCTCGGCCCGCCGCGACCAGGTCGAACCGATGGCCCTCGCCGGCCGCCCCGGCGCGAAGTACGCCCTGCGCGGCATCGAAGACGTTTCGGTCCAGCTCGCGGCGACGCAGCTGGGCATCACGGCATGTTCGCTGATCATCGGCTCGGTCGGCGAGCCGGCCATCGCCTCCCTCATGGAGGGCCCGTTCCTGGAATGGGGCGTGCCCGAGGCGCTGGTCCACCCGATCGCGCTGGTCATCGCCCTGCTGATCGTGACCTTCCTGCACATGGTGATCGGCGAGATGGTGCCCAAGAACATCGCCATCGCCAAGCCCCCGATCACCGCGTCGATCATCGCCGTGCCGCTGCACATCTTCGTGCTGGTCATGCGCCCGTTCATCACGCTGATGAACTCCACCGCCAACTTCCTGGTGCGCAAGCTGTTCAAGGCCACGCCGAAGGACGAGGTCGACTCGACCTTCACCTCGGCGCAGGTGCAGGACTTCGTCGCCGAGTCCGGCCGCCAGGGCCTGCTCGACGATGACGAGCTCTCCCTGCTCCAGGGGGCGCTGACCTTCGAACGCCTCACCGCCGCAGATGTGCTGCTGCCGCCGGAGAGCCTGGTCACCGTGACGCGTGACATCACCCCGGCGCAGCTCGAGGCCCTGTGCGCGGACACCGGGTTCTCCCGCTATCCCGTCCTCGAGGACGGCACGTGCGTCGGATACGTCCACGTCAAGGACGCCATCCGCCTGCCCGCCGACGTCCGCGACGTCCCGGTCCCCGACATGCTGGTCCGCACGCCGTCGCGGGTGCGCTCGGACTCGAAGCTGCAGGCCGTCATGCGCGCCATGCAGCGCGACCAGACGCACTTCGCGCTCGTCGAACAGGCCGCGGTGCTCGGCCCCGCCGAGCCCGGTGCGGTCGGCGGCGCGATCTCCGACGCCCACTCCTACGCGGGCATCATCGCCTTCGAGGACGTCCTGGAAGAGCTGGTCGGCGAGGTCCGCGAGGCCACCGCCACCTAGTCCCCCGCCCCCGAAGCCCCAACACGAAAACCGGCCCGCACATCGAATGATGTGCGGGCCGGTTCGTCGTCAAGCGAAGACCCCGGTTTACACGGGATCCGCCGCGGCCGAATCATCGGCCGCCTTCTCCTCGACCAACTTGTCCACGTGCGGGTCGTCCTTCTTCTTGCCCCAGAACAGCAGGCCCCATGCCATGGACGCCACGAAGAGCACCGCCATCGCCGCCAAAAGCGGATACGGCCCGAACTGGAAGATGATCGGCACCGACAGCGCCGTGATCAGGCCACCGCCGAAGAACGGCTCGAACACCAGCTGCTTGTAGCCGAACGCCTCGAACGCCGGGGACTTGCCCTCCGGGTCGACGATGCGCATGAGGATCAGGCCCGTGGCCGTCACGCCCATCGACTGGCCGAAGTCGCCGATGCCGCGCTCCAGCCAGTACGACGGAATGGTGCGCGGCACCATCCACAGCAGCAGGAACACGTTGAGCACGATGCCGCCGACGCACAGCAGCACGAACGGCCAGATGTTGTCCGCGATGGCCTCCAGCGAAATGGTCGCCAGCGCCGCCACGATGAGCAGGTCCAGCGCCAGGCCCTGGATGCGCAGCATGATGCCCGAGTCGATGAGGTGGCCGTAGCCGATCTTGTTCAGGCCCAGCTGCAGGATGATGCCGCCGATCATCGCCAGCGGGAACAGCGGCACGTACGCCAGCAGCTCCACGGTGTCGGCCCACAGCATCTGCTCGATCCACTGGATCCCCTCCAGCAGGATCACGCCGATGAGGATCGCGATGGCCACGAACGCCACGTGCAGCGACAGCGGCTCGATCGACGACGGGCGCGACGTCAGGTTGCCCGCGGTGTACTGCTCGTCCTTGCGGAACAGGCCGCGCTGCTCGGCGATCGAGCGGTCCTTGACCTCGGTGACGACCTCGGTGCGGCCGGTGCGGATGGCCCAGTTGATCACGGCGACGCCGATGACGATGCCGCCGACCAGGCCGACGGTGGCCACCGCGATTGCCAGGTCCGCGCCTTCGGACCAGCCGAGATCCTCGAACACGGGGATCATGCCTGCGGCGGTGCCGTGGCCGCCCTCGAATCCGATTTCGATGAGCGCGCCGGCCATCGGGGTCATGCCGAACAGCGGCGTCAGCACGGCGACCGCCAGCAACAGGCCGACGACGTACTGTCCCGACGCGAACGCCACGCCGACCGCCAGCTGCGGCCCGGCGAGGTTGTACACGGACTTGGGCCCGGGGAGCTTCTGCCCCAGGAACAGGGTGGCGAACACCACCGAAATCAGCAGGCCCGGCAGCGTCTTCCACACCGACAGCACTTCTTCGCCGAAGACGCCGCCGGATTCGATGAACTCGCCGACTCCCCCTCCGATCGTGCCGCCGAGCATGCCCAGCACCTCGGGGCCCAGCAGCAGGGCGACGAAACCGCCCATGATCGACGCGGGCAGGAACAGCTTCTGCGTCACCTTGATCCGGATTCGCATGACCTTGCCGATGAACAGCATCAACGCCAGCAGCAGCAGCGCGAATCCAACCATGTTCGCGGACATTCGCACCTCCTTCCGTCATGCGCCTCCGGTTCGCGGCGGCGCTTGTTTCGCTTTTTTGGTCACTTTCGACCTTAACCATTCACAGGTTCGATTAAGCACCGCCCCGGCCGTTTCGTTGCCCAATCTCAACCAACTGCTTGGCGACGGCTCGTGCGCACCGTGACTGACGGGCACGCGAAAACCCGCCCGCCACGGTGAACGTGGCGGACGGGTCCGTCGTAAAGCGGGAGGGGTCTACTTCAGGGCGGCGAGGGCGGAATCGTAATCCGGCTCCTCGGTGATCTCGTCGACGAGCTGGGTGTAGGCGACGGTGCCGTCGGAATCGAGGACGACCACGGAGCGGGCGAGCAGCCCGGCCAGGGGGCCATCCTGCTGCACGACGCCGTAGGCCTCGCCGAAACCGTGGCGGAAGTCGGAGGCGGCGGAAACGTTCTCGATGCCCTCGGCGCCGCAGAAACGGTCGAGCGCGAACGGGAGGTCGCGGGAGATGTTGACGACCGTGGTGCCGTCGAGTTCGGCGGCGAGCTCGTTGAAGCGGCGCACGGAGGCGGCGCACACGCCGGTGTCGACCGACGGGAAGATATTGAGAACGACTCGCTTGCCGACGAGGTCCGCGGAGTTGACGTCCGCGAGGTCGGTGCCCACGACGGTGAAGGCCGGGGCCTTGTCGCCGACGGAGGGCAGGTTGCCGGACAGGTGGACGGGGTTTCCCTTGAACGCAGTGTTAGCCATGTCACCGTTCTACCCGTGAATGGCGGAAAATGCAGGGATCACCCCAGCGCCGCGAGCATCTCCACCACCCACACCGTCGAGGCCGCGCCCAGGGCCACCGGCATCAGCGACATGCCGCGCCACGCGAGCAGGATGGCAGCCACGATGCCGGCGACCCCCGAATACCAGTGGG
Organism: Corynebacterium xerosis NBRC 16721 = ATCC 373; assembly: GCF_001552415.1. Taxonomy (GTDB): domain Bacteria; phylum Actinomycetota; class Actinomycetes; order Mycobacteriales; family Mycobacteriaceae; genus Corynebacterium; species Corynebacterium xerosis. The sequence continues at coordinate 61,746 of NZ_BCRD01000006.1, read as the reverse complement.
CGGTCGCGTGGATGACCGCCGGCAGGGTCATCGCCGTCAGCACGGCGTAGGGCGTGAACTCCAGGAAGGTGCGCAGCCGCTGGTTGCGCAGCTCCCCGCGCACCAGCAACAGCGGCACGGCGCGCAGGGCGTAGGTGACGGCGAACATCACGGCCACGGCAATCCACGGGTTGATCATCGGTGGACCTCCAGGTCGGTCTGCTCCGCGCCGGCACCGTCGTCAAGCCCGGTGCCCTTCGGAAACAGCCACGCCCCGATGGCCGATGCCACCAACGTGGCGATGATGATCCGCCAGCCCGCCTGGATGCCCGACGTCGCCGGCACGTAGTACAGCAGCGCGCTGGCGACGGCCGCGAGCGCCGCGACAATGGCAACCGGCTTCGAGCGGCGCACCGCGGGCACGACCGTGGCCGTGAACATGGCGTAGAGCAGCACGCCCATCGGCCCCGACAGCGATTCCGGCAGCACCTCGCCCGCGACCGCGCCGACGATGGTGCCCGAGGTCCACCCGAGGATCGGCAGCGCCATCAGCCCCGCGGCGTAACGCGCGCGGACGACGCGGTGGCCGAGTTCGACGGCGAAGATCTCGTCGGTGACGCCGTAGGCCACCACCAGCCGGCCGAGCGTCGAGGTGCCCGGCTGGAGGCGCTGCGACAGCGACATGCTCATCAGCAGATAGCGCAGGTTGACCAGCAGCGTGGTCAGCGCCAGCTCCACCAGCGTGCCGCCGGCGACCACCGCCACGCCCGCGAACTGCCCCGACGACGACAGGTTCGTCGCCGACATCAGCGCCAGGCCGAGCGTCGGGAAACCGATCGCCGCCGCCGCGAGGCCGAAGGCGATGGACACCGTGAAGTACCCGAGCGCGATCGGTATGCCGTCGCGCAGCCCCGCGCCGAATCCGGGCGCGCGCACCGGCGCCGCGCCACCGTCCCCCTCAACCTTGGTCACGCGGGTCAGCATAGCCAGCCGCGTATCATCGTCGGCGACGGGGCCGGATGCCCCTCCCCGCACGACCACCGACCTCCGAGGAGCGTTTTCCATGTCGCTGACCACCGCCATCGTCCACATTGACGTCGAGGCCGACCTCATCCCCGAGGCCGCGGAGGCCATCGTCAACATCGACGGCGTCACCGAGGTCTACTCGATCACCGGCGACTGGGACCTCATCGCGATGGTGCGCGTGTCCGACCACGAGAAGCTGGCGGAGATCATCCCCAACCGAATCTCGAAGGTCGACGGCGTCATCCGCACCGAGACGCAGCTGGCGTTCCGCGCGTACTCGCGCCACGACCTCGAGGCCGCGTTCTCCCTCGGCCTGGACTAGCCCAGCGGCTCGGCGGTCCCGGCCATGCCGCGGCCGGCGCGCAGGCCGCTGAAGATGCAGCCGCCCAGGAACGTGCCCTCCAGGGCGTTGTTGCCGTGGACGCCGCCGCCGCCGAAACCAGAGGCCTCGCCTGCGGCGAACAGTCCCTCGATGACGCCGCCGTCGGGGCGCAGGGCGCGGCCCTCGAGGTCGGTCTCGATGCCGCCCAGCGTCTTGCGGGTGAGCATCCGCAGCCGCACCGCGATCAGCGGCCCCTCGTTCGGGTCGAGGATCGGCTTCTGCGGCACCGACCGCACGATCTTGTCGCCCAGGAACTTCCGCGCCACGTGCACGTAGTTGACCTGGTAATCCTTCGAAAACGCGTTGACCGTCTGCCGGTCGCGCGCCTCGATCTGGCGGCGCAGGTGCTCGACGTCCAGCACGGGGACGTCGGAATGGACCTCACCGTCGGCGTCGGTTGCGCCGTCGTGGCTTTGCGACGCTTCCGCGGAACCGTCGGAATCGGGGTCGACGGCATCGTCGTCAAGCTCAGGGGCCGGACCCGCGGCCGGCCCGTCGCCGATGAGCTCTTCCGGAACGCCCGCGACGCGGTTCATGCCCGCGACGAGCTCCTCGAGGGTTTCGGCGATGACCCAGTCCTCGCCGTTGTCCATGAACTTGCGCACCGGCTCCGGGATGCCCGCGGTGACCTTGCCGACCAGCTTCTTGACCTGCTTGTCCGTCAGATCCGGATTCTGCTCCGACCCGGAGAACAGGAACTCCTTGGCCACGATCGCGCCGTTGAGCACGAACCACGAGTACCCGTGTCCCGTGGACAGGATGTGCTTCATGGTCGCCACCGTGTCCGCGCCCGGGATCAGCGGCGCCGGCAGGCGGTTGCCCTCGGCGTCGAACCACAGCGACGACGGGCCCGGGATGATGCGGATGCCGTGGTTCGGCCAGATCGGATCCCAGTTGGCCATGCCCTCGGTGTAGTGCCACATGCGATCGCGGTTGATCAGGTGCGCACCGGCGTCGCCGGCGATTTCGATGCCGCGGCCGTCGACGTGGGCCGGCACGCCGACCACCATGTCGTCGGGCATGGCGCCCAGGCGATCCTCGGGCCAGGCGCGCCGCACCGCGTCGAGGTTGCCGCCGACGCCGCCGGTGGCGATGAGGACCGCGCCACCGCGGATCTCGAAGGTCTCGCCGACCTCGTCGCGCGGTGACGCGACGCCGCGCTCCAACTCGTCGCAGGGCACGAGGATGCGGCCGCGCACGCCGACCGCCCGGCCGTCCTCCATGATGATCTCGTCGACGCGGTGGCGATGGTGGAACTCCACGCGGCCCTCGTTGGCCGCGGCCTTGAGCGGCTCGGCGAACACGCGGACGATCTCCGGGCCCGTGCCCCACGTCAGGTGGAAGCGCGGCACCGAGTTGCCGTGGCCGTCGGCGGAGCCGTCGCCGCGCTCGGCCCAGCCGACGATCGGCAGGAACTTCACGCCCAGGTTGCGCAGGTAGTCGCGCTTCTCCCCCGCCGCGAAATCGAGGTACGCCTCGGCCCACTTGCCCGGCCAGTGGTCCTCGGCGCGGTCGAACGCCGCAGATCCGAACCAGTCGGACCGGGCCAGCTCGCGCGAGTCCTTCACCTTCAGGCGGCGCTGCTCCGGCGAGTCTATGAGGAAGATGCCGCCCAGCGACCAGAACGCCTGGCCGCCGATGTTGGCCTCGTTTTCCTGGTCGACGATGATGACCTTCCGCCCCGCCCGCTGCGCCTCGTAGGCGGCCACCAGGCCGGCCAGTCCCGCGCCGACGACGATGAGCGGCGCCTGCTTCCCGTTTTTCGCATTCGTTTCCATGCGCCGAGGTTATCGCGATATCGGGGCCCGGGTCCGCTTTACGACGAAACTATCCCCGACGTCCGCCGATGCATCCTGACTCACCGCCAAAGAATCCGCCTCGATCGGCCAAAATCGGCCTCCGACACGGTGCTTTTTGACCGGACGAGGCGGATTCTTCGTTGCGCGGCGCACCATCTAACGCCGGGTGCGCGGGCGGGCCATCAGCTCGATCTGCACCATGTCGGTGCGGCCCGAGGAGATCATCGCCTGCTGCAGCGCCAGGTGGTAGTCCCACAGGCGGCGGTAGACGCGGTCGTAGCCGAGCCCCGCGGCCTGACGGGAATGGGCGGCGAACAATTCGCGCCACAGCTCCAGGGTCCGTTCGTGGTGGCCGGCCATGTGCGTCTCCGAGATTATGCGCAGGCCGGTGTCGCGGTCGACGATGCGCCGCAGTTCGTCCATGGTCGGGTAGTGCAGCGCGGGCCAGATGTAGGAGCGCACCAGGTCCAGGGCCGATCCGGCGGCGTCGTCGAAACGCGGCCCCGCCACGGTCATCTGGACGACGATGGTGCCGCGATCGGCGAGCACCCGCTCCGCCCCGCGCAGCCACCGGCGGATGCCGTCGACGCCGAAGGTCTCCAGCCGCTCGACGTTGAAGATCGCCTCGTAGTCGCCGTCGAAGTCGCGCGGCGACGGGATGACCCGATCGGCGCGCAGCACGCGGACCGGGCCGGCGAGCCCGGCTTCGTCGACCCGTTTTCCGACGACGTCGGCGTGCTCGTCCGAAATGGCCAGCACGTCGGCGGAGGCGCCGCGGTCGGCCGCCCGCAACGCCAGCTCGCCGCCCGACGACGGCCATTCCAGGATCCCGTCGCCGGCACGGACGCGGGCGAGGTCGAGCATCCGCTCCACGCGGCGCGCCTGGGCCTCGGGCAGGTCGATGCGGGCGACGCCCTCCGGGGCGTCGATCCGGGTGACGTCGACCTTCCACGTGGCGGGCACCCCGCCTCGACCGGCGCCCGGGGCCTGATTGGGGATTTCCTCGAGAGAAGTGGTGCGCGCGCCCGAGGCGAACAGGGCCGACCCGCCGGTCAGCGCGGACCCCGCGAACAGTTCGATCAGCGACGCCGGCAGTTCCCCGCCGGGGCCGGTCGCCCGCGGCACCGGACGGCGGCCGGACAGCTTGCGCAGGCCCCTGCCCACGCGGCCCTCCGCCCCGACGTCCAGGCCGGCGTCGAGAAGCGCCGACAGCGACTCCGGCAACGTGTCCGATTCCCATTCGCCGGCGAGGTACGACTCGCCGAGGCCGACCCAATCCGCCTCCGCGATGCGCCGGAACATCGCGTCGGACTCGCGGATGCCGATGGTCGTCGACCCCTCGCCATCGAGATCCACGCCATGGCGGACGCACGCGCGCTCGAAGGCCTTCCGGGCCAGGTCGGCGCGCTTGCCCAGCAACGGCCCCTCGGGGACCCGGGCGACCCCGGGCCACCGGTCGGCGTCCACGGAAAAACGCTCAACTGGCATCGCGGACGCCCTCCCCTCGTTTTCGGCCATGGCGGACAGGCTACCGGTGGACGCCGCTGAATAGGCGACGGCGCACCGCACGAACTATCATGTCCCGGTACCCCAACCATGTACGACTTTTCGAGGAGAATTTCATGACCGAGACGCCCCACCGGCCGCGCACGGGACGACCGCACGTCGTCATCGTCGGTTCGGGTTTCGGTGGCCTCTTCGCCGCCCGGAAGCTCAAGGACGAAAACGTCGACGTCACCCTCATCGACCGTACGAACCACCACCTCTTCCAGCCGTTGCTGTACCAGGTGGCCACGGGCATCCTCTCCTCCGGCGAGATCGCCCCGCCGACCCGCCAGATCTTCGACGGCGAGCCGAACATTCGCGTCGTCAAGGGCGAGGTCACGGACATCGACGTCGACAAGCGGACCGTGACGTCCAAGCTCGGCGACCGCGTGCAGGACTGGGAGTACGACTACCTCCTCGTCGCCGCCGGCGCCGGCCAGGGCTACTTCGGCAACGACCACTTCGCCAACTACGCCCCCGGCATGAAGAGCATCGACGACGCGCTGGAGATCCGCTCGCGCATCATCGCCTCCTTCGAGCACGCCGAGCTGGCCACCGACCCGGCCGAGCGCGAGCGCCTGCTGACCTTCGTGGTCGTCGGCGCCGGCCCGACCGGCGTGGAGCTGGCCGGCCAGCTGGCCGAGCTGGCCAACCGCACGCTGAAGTCGTCGTTCCGCAGCTACAACCCGCACGCCGCCCGCGTCATCCTCCTCGACGGTGCGCCGCAGGTGCTGCCGCCGTTCGGCAAGCGCCTGGGCCGCAACGCCCAGAAGCAGCTGGAGAAGCTCGGCGTCAACGTCAAGCTCAACGCAATGGTCACCGACGTCAACGAGTACGGCGTGACCTACAAGAACGCCGAAGACGGCACGGTCGAGACCATCCCGTCCTACTGCAAGATCTGGTCCGCCGGCGTCTCCGCGTCGCCGCTGGGCAAGCTCATCGCCGACCAGTGCGGCGTCGGCGTTGACCGCGCCGGCCGCGTCGAGGTCAACCCGGACCTGTCCGTCGGCGAGCACAAGAACGTCTTCATCGTCGGCGACATGATCGCCCTCGACGGTCTGCCGGGCGTGGCGCAGGTGGCCATCCAGGGCGGCGAGTACGCCGCCGGCGTCATCGCCGCGGAGACCGAGGCCGGCGAGATCGGCGACCGCGAGCCGTTCGAGTACTTCGACAAGGGCTCCATGGCCACCGTCTCCCGCTTCGCCGCCGTGGTGAAGATGGGCAAGGTCGAGGTCACCGGCTTCCTGGGTTGGGTCCTGTGGCTGGCCGTGCACCTGATGTTCCTGGTCGGTTTCCGCAACCGCCTGGTGTCGGTGCTCAGCTGGGGCCTCAACGTGCTCACCCGCGATCGCTACCAGCTGGTGTCCACCCGCCAGCAGATGTACGCGCGCACCGCCATCGCCCGCCTGACGCAGCTGACCGGCGACGACACCGGCATCCGCGACAAGAAGAACATCTCGGAGATCGAGCGCGGCGACAAGTAGCGCTCGCCCGCCGCATGCCCGCGGTCGGGTACCCTCCGACCCCATGAGCAGCATTGAACCGGCGCCCCGCCTCACCTTGAGGCGGGGCGCCGGCATTCTCCGGGACCACGTCCGCGAATCCCGGGCAGCGCTGATCGCCGTGGTGGTGCTGTCAATCGTCGGGGCGGTCGCGTCGCTGGTTCAGCCGGTCCTGGTCAACGGGGTCATCGAGGCGGTCGGCGCCGGTGACGCGCTGGCCCCGTTCATCGTGGGCCTCGTCGCCGTGGTGCTGCTGTCCTCGGTGGTCGGCGCGGTCCAGCAGTACCTGCTCGGGCGCACCGCGGAAACGATGGTGCGGTCGTTGCGCCATGCGCTGCTCGACCGTCTGCTGCGGTTGCCGACCTCCTCCTATGGCCGCCACCGCACGGGTGACCTGGTTTCCCGCGTCGGGGCCGACACCGATTCGGTGCGCGCGGCGCTGACCGGCGGCATCGTCGACGCCGTCGGCGGCGTTCTCGTCATCGTCGGTTCCGCCGCCGCCATGATCTGGCTGGATCCGCTGCTCTTCGTCGTTGCCCTGGGAGTGTTGGCGGGCGCGATCGTCACCGTGGTCGCCGCATCCGGGAAAATCCAGGAGCTGTCAAGACGCGTGCGCGAGTCGACGGGCGCGATGTCCTCCGGCGTGGAGCGCGCCCTGTCGGCGTTGACGACGGTCCGCGCCGCGGGCGCGACCGACTCCGAGGCCGCCGCGTTGAAGGACGATGCCGACCGCGCCTGGCGGGCGTCGCTGCGGTCGGTCCGGCTGGAGGCGATTCTCTGGCCGATGAGCGGCCTGGCCGTCCAGGTCGCTTTCCTCGTCGTGCTTGGTCTCGGCGGCGCCCGCGTGGCGGCCGGGGAGCTGTCGGTGGCGAATCTGGTGGCGTTCCTGATGTTCCTGTTCATGCTGATGATGCCGGTCGGCCAGCTGTTCGGGGCGATCACCTCGGTCGCCGAGGCCCTCGGGGCTCTGGCCCGCATCGACGAGGTGATGTCGGAGGATCCCGAGGACGCCGCCGACTCCCCCGTCCCCGGTGCCCGCCCCGACCTGTCCGGCGCGGTGCCGGCGGTCGAGTTCGACGGCGTCGTGTTCGCGCATGACGACGCGGAGCAGCGCCCCACGCCGAATCGCCCCGTGCTCGACGGCGTCTCCTTCGTCGCCGATGCGGGGCGGACGACGGCGCTCGTCGGGCCGTCGGGTGCGGGAAAGTCGACGATTCTCGCGCTCATCGAAAGGCTCCACGACCCCCGACGCGGCATCGTCCGCGTCGGCGGCGCCGACGTCCGCGATCTCGACCGGTCGAATCTGCGCCGCCACATCGCCTACGTCGAGCAGTCGGTGCCCATTCTGGCGGGCACCATCCGCGCGAACCTGACGCTCGGGCTGGCCGACGTGCCGGACGACCGGTGCCGCAGCGCCCTGGCGTCGGTCCGGCTGTTGGACCGAATCGACGCCCATGGCGATGGCCTGGACGCGACTCTGGGCGATCGCGGCATCGGGTTGTCCGGCGGCGAACGCCAGCGGTTGGCCATCGCGCGGGCGCTGTTGTCGGATCGGCCGCTTCTGCTTCTCGACGAGCCGACCGCCTCGCTGGATTCGCGCAACGAACGGGCGCTGCAGGCCGCCATCGACACCGCATCGCGGAGCCGGACCGTCATCATCGTCGCGCACCGCCTGGCCACCGTCGCCGGCGCGGACCGCATCGTCGTCGTCGACGAGGGCCGGGTGCGCGCCACCGGCACCCACCGGGAGCTTATGGAATCGTCCGACCTTTACCGCGACCTCGCCCGGGACCAGTTGCTGCGCTGAGCCGGTGGCCCGGGCCGGATTCTTCGGCCTGCCCGATAACACCCGAACGTGACCGAATACGCATCCCGCCGATCTGCGTTCGGGCATCGACGGGCGTAAACTCACGCTCGAAGAGCGGACAAGCGCCTCGAAGCGCCGGTGTCCGACCATCTCCGCACCACCACGCGGACCTGATCGGCCCGGCCGGCCGCCGGTGAATGACTCGGCGGATGGACGTGCGAGGGCGTCGTCCGCCCGGACAAGAACTCCATCCGACGATCGCGGCCCGACACACCGGGGCCGAGAAAGGTGGCACGCGTGACCATCGCCGCCCCCAACGCCCGCATCCAGTCCGACGGCAGCTCGATCGACCCCTGGGACGGTTTCACCGACGGCCCGTGGCGCGAGTCGATCGACGTCCGCGATTTCATCCAGCGCAACTACGCGCCGTACGACGGCGACGCCTCGTTCCTCGCCGGCCCGACGGAGAAGACGCTGCGCGTGTGGGATCACCTGGAGAAGAATTACCTGTCGGTGGAGCGCAAGAAGCGCGTTTTCGACGTCGACACGCGCACCCCGGCCGACATCGACGCGTTTCCCGCCGGCCACATCAGCGAAGACGACGACGTCATCGTCGGCCTGCAGACCGACGTGCCGCTCAAGCGCGCGATGATGCCCAACGGCGGCTGGCGCATGGTGGAAACGGCCATCAAGGAGGCCGGCAAAGAGGTCGACCCGCAGGTCAAGGAGATCTTCACCAAGTACCGCAAGACCCACAACGAAGCGGTCTTCGACATCTACACCGCCCGCATCCGCGCGGCGCGCCGCTCCCACATCATCACGGGCCTGCCCGACGCCTACGGCCGCGGCCGCATCATCGGCGACTACCGCCGCGTGGCGCTCTACGGCGTCGACCACCTCATCGCGGAGAAGGAGGCGGCCAAAACGGCCGTCACCGACAAGGGCTTCTCCGAGCATTGGGCCCGCTACCGCGAAGAGCACGCCGAGCAGATCAAGGCGCTGAAGAAGCTCAAGGCGATGGCGGCCTCCTACGGGTTCGACATCTCCGGCCCCGCCGCCACGGCGAAGGAAGCCGTGCAGTGGACCTACTTCGGCTACCTCGCCTCGGTGAAGTCGCAGGACGGCGCCGCGATGTCGATCGGCCGCCTGTCGGCGTTCTTCGACCCGTATTTCGAGCGCGATTTCGCCGCGGGCCGCCTCGACGAGACCGGCGCGCAGGAGATCATGGACGCGCTGGTCATCAAGCTGCGCATCGTCCGCTTCCTGCGCACCATCGACTACGACCAGATCTTCTCCGGCGATCCCTACTGGGCCACCTGGACCGACGCGGGCTTTTCCGACGACGGCCGGCACATGGTCACCAAGACCGCCTTCCGCCTGCTGCAGACGCTGCGCAATCTGGGCCCGGCCCCCGAGCCGAACATCACCGTGTTCTGGGATCCTGCGCTGCCCGCCGGCTACAAGGACTTCTGCTCGGCCATCTCCATCGAGACCTCGTCCATCCAATACGAGTCCGACGAGCAGATCCGCGATCGTTGGGGCGATGATGCGGCGATCGCCTGCTGCGTCTCCCCCATGACCGTCGGCAAGCAGATGCAGTTTTTCGGGGCCCGCGTCAACGCGGCGAAGGCCCTGCTCTACGCGCTCAACGGCGGCCGCGACGAGGTCTCCGGCGACCGGGTCGTCGACGGTTACGAGCCGATCACCGGCGACGGCCCGCTGGACTTCGACGAGGTCTGGGCGAAGTACGAGGACATGCTCGACTGGGTCATCGGCACCTACGTCGAGGCGCTGAACATCATCCACTGGTGCCACGACAAGTACGCCTACGAGTCCATCGAGATGGCGCTGCACGACTCCGACATCGTCCGCTCCATGGGCTGCGGCATCGCCGGCCTGTCGATCGTGGCGGACTCGCTGTCGGCCATCAAGTACGCGAAGGTCACGCCCGTGCGCGACGAGACCGGGCTGATCGTCGACTACGTCACCGAGGGCGACTTCCCCGTCTACGGCAACGACGACGACCTGGCCGACGACATCGCGGCGACGATCGTCCACACCGTCATGGCGAAGATCAAGGAGATCCCGCTGTACCGCGATGCGATCCCCACGCAGTCGGTGCTGACCATCACCTCCAACGTCGTCTACGGCCGCGCCACCGGCAACTTCCCGTCTGGCCACCGCGCCGGCACCCCGTTCGCGCCGGGCGCCAACCCCGAAAACGGCATGGACACCCACGGCATGGTCGCGTCCATGCTGTCGGTGGGCAAGCTCGACTACGAAGACGCCCTCGACGGCATCTCGCTGACCAACACCATCACCCCGTCGGGGCTGGGCCGCACGAAGGACGAGCAGGTGGCCAACCTGGTCGGCATCCTCGACGCCGGCTTCATCATCGACGAGCAGTAACCCGCACCCGCACACCCGCACACCCGCACACCCGCGCACACAAGGAGACCACCCGATGTCCGCCAAGACCTTCGACGAGCGCCTCGCCGACATGAAGTCCCAGCGCACCGCCAACAACGCCGGTTCCGGCCTGTACCACGCCAACATCAACGTGCTGGACAAGTCCACGCTCGAGGATGCGATGGAAAACCCCGACAAGTACCCGAACCTGACGGTGCGCGTGTCGGGCTACGCGGTGAACTTCGTCAAGCTCACCGCCGAGCAGCAGCGCGACGTCCTGGACCGCACGTTCCACGAGAGCGCGTAGGCGCCGCCGGATGGCCGACGGCCTGAACCGCGAAGTCACGGTCGCTCCCTCGGACGGTCCGCGGGTGCGCGGAGCCGCCCGCGGGCTCGGTGGCCCGCCCGACGTCGGCGGCATCGTCGACGTCGCCGAGCACAACCGCAGGGCGCTTTTCGACGCCCGCCGCACCGGCGACATCGGCCTCGTCCACTCGTGGGAGCTGGTCACCGCCGTCGACGGGCCCGGCACGCGCATGACCCTGTTCATGTCGGGCTGTCCCCTGCGCTGCAAGTACTGCCACAACCCCGACACCATGGAGTTGCGGGAGGGCACGCTGGAAAACGTCGACGACGTGATCAAGCGGGTCAAGCGCTACCGCAGCGTCTTCCGCGCCTCCGGCGGCGGCCTGACCATCTCCGGCGGCGAGCCGCTGTTCCAGCTGGCGTTCACCAGGCGGGTGCTGGCGGCGGCGAAGGAGGCCGGCATCCACACCGCCGTCGACACCTCGGGCAACCTCGGCCACCGGCTTTCCGACGACGACCTCGACCTCGTCGACCTGTTCCTCCTCGACGTGAAGTCGGGTCTGCCGGAGACGTACGAGAAGGTGACCGGCCAGAAGCTCAAGCCGACCATCGAGTTCGGCGAGCGCCTGGTCGCCCGCGGCAAGAAGATGTGGATCCGCTTCGTGCTGGTCCCGGGGCTGACCGACGATCCGGCCAACGTCGAAGCCACCGCGGACATCGTCGCCCGCTGGGCCCCCTCCGTCGAGCGCGTGGAGGTCTTGCCCTTCCACAACATGGGCGCGGACAAGTGGGCGAATCTGGGCATGACCTACGAGCTCGCCGACGTCCGCCCGCCGTCGCGGGAGTCCCTGGAATCGGTCCGGGAGGTCTTCCGTTCGCGGGGCTTGACGACGTTCTGACGCCCCCGCCCGGCGCCCTGTCCGGCTACTCGCCCGGGTTCTGGTCCTTCGGCAGCACGGCCAAGCGCAGGTTGGTGCGGCTGAGCAGCTTGCCGTCGGACTCGCGGGTGTGCCGGATTTCCCACACCTGGGAGGTCCGGCCCAGGTGCACCGGCGTCGCGGTGGAAATGAGCACGTCGCCGGCCACGGCCGAGCGGTAGAAGTCGGTGCTGTTGTTGACGCCGACGACGGGGCGGTCCGCGCCGGCGGCGATGAATCCGGCGATGGAACCGCAGGACTCGCCCACGGTGGAGTACACCCCGCCATTGGCCACGCCCCACGGCTGCAGGTGCTCGGGGCCGATCTCCAGGCGCATGCTCATCAGGCGCGGGCCGACGGCGACGTAGCTGGTGCCCAAGTGGGCGTCGAGCCCCGACGCCTCGATGTCGCCTTCCGTCAACGCGTTGAGCTCGGCGATCTCCTCGTCGGTCAGCACCCGTTCCCCCGCCGCATTGAGCAATCGCGCGTAGACGCTGAACTGTTCCCGGGACATGGGCATGGTGGGTACCTCTTTCGTAGGCGGTGGCATCCTCGGTTCCGCCCGACGACGCCCATGTGGGCGTCGTCACGCGGAACACCTTTCCCCGAGGTTACCGGGGCACGCCCCGAGCCGTAGCCGAATCCCCGCCGCCGTCATCACGCGGCAACTACCGGCAACCTAGGCCCGTACCGCCGTGCCGCCGCGACATTGCGCTTAAACTGACGGCCATGGACAACGAGAAGCAGCAAGCACAGATCGGCGTCGTCGGCCTGGCCGTCATGGGCTCCAACATCGCCCGCAACTTCGCCCGCAACGGCCACACCGTCGCGGTCTACAACCGCAGCCCCGAAAAGACCCGCGCCCTCATCGCCGACCACGGCGACGAGGGCTCCTTCGTGCCCTCGGAGACCATCGAGGACTTCGTCGCCTCGCTGGAGCGCCCGCGCCGCGCTCTGATCATGGTCCAGGCCGGCCCCGCCACCGACACCGTCATCGACCAGCTCGCCGATGCGATGGAAGAGGGCGACATCATCATCGACGGCGGCAATTCGCTGTACACCGACACCATCCGCCGCGAGAAGGCGATCCGCGCCCGCGGCCTGCACTACGTCGGCGCCGGCATCTCCGGCGGCGAGGAGGGCGCGCTCAACGGCCCGTCGATCATGCCGGGCGGCCCCGCCGAGTCCTACGAGTCGCTGGGCCCGCTGCTCGAGTCCGTCTCCGCGCACGTCGACGGCGTGCCGTGCTGCACGCACATCTCCACCGATGGCGCCGGCCACTTCGTCAAGATGGTCCACAACGGCATCGAGTACGCCGACATGCAGGTCATCGGCGAGGCGTACCAGCTGCTGCGCGACGCCGCGGGCATGACGCCGGCGGAGATCGCCGACGTGTTCCGCGAGTGGAACGCCGGCGACCTGGATTCCTACCTGGTGGAGATCACCGCCGAGGTGCTCTCGCAGGTCGACGCGGAGACCGGCAAGCCGCTGGTCGACGTCATCGTCGACGCCGCCGGACAGAAGGGCACCGGCCGCTGGACGGTCAAGGCCGCCCTCGACCTGGGCATCCCCACCACCGGCATCGGCGAGGCGGTCTTCGCCCGCGCCCTGTCGTCGTCGCTGGACCAGCGCGCCGCCGCCCGCGATCTGCCCTCGGGCGAGGTCACGGGTGGCCCGGAGGACCGCGACGAGTTCATCGAGAAGGTCCGCCGCGCCCTCTACGCCTCGAAGATCGTGGCCTACTCGCAGGGCTTCGACGAGATCAACGCCGGCGCCGCCGAGTACGGCTGGGACATCGACCGCGGTGCGCTGGCCACCATCTGGCGCGGCGGCTGCATCATCCGCGCCCGCTTCCTCAACCGCATCAAGGAGGCCTACGACCGCAACCCGGAGCTGCCGGCCCTGCTGCTGGACCCGTACTTCCGCGATCAGGTCTCCGAGTGCCTCGACGCGTGGCGCGACGTGGTGGTCACCGCCACCCGCATGGGCCTGCCGACCCCGGTGTTCTCGTCGTCGCTGGCGTACTACGACGCCCTGCGCGCCGAGCGCCTGCCCGCCGCCCTGATCCAGGGTCAGCGCGACTTCTTCGGCGCCCACACCTACCGCCGCACGGACAAGGACGGTTCCTTCCACACGCTGTGGTCGGGCGACCGCTCCGAAGTGGAGGCCTAAACCTCCGCGCCATCCACGCCGTCCGCGTTTCCCGCGCTTTCTGCGTTTTCTCAGGCACCGCTACCGGGGTCCCCGTCGGGGCCCCGGTATTCTTTTGCCCATGTCATCCGATGCGGGCGCCACGCCCGACGCCGCCCGTTCCTTCGACGTTCTCGGGGTGGCGCCGGCGGTGCTGCGCACGCTGCGCACCATGCGCATCACCGACCCGACGCCGATCCAGGCCGCGGTGCTGCCCGATGCGATCGCCGGCCGCGACGTCCTCGGCCGCGCGCCGACGGGCTCCGGCAAGACGCTGGCGTTCGGCATCCCCATGGTCCAGTCGCTGACGGGCGCGGCGTCGAAGCCGGGCCGTCCCCGTGGCCTGGTCATCGCCCCCACCCGGGAGCTCGCCGACCAGATCGCCGACGTCCTGGGCGACCTCGGTGCCGCGGCGGGCCTGCGGGTGCTGGCCTTCGTCGGCGGCGAGAACATCAACCGGCAGAAGCTCAAGCTCGCCGCGCCCGTCGACATTGCGGTGGTCACCCCGGGCCGGGCGCACGATCTGCGGCGGCAGGGGCAGCTGTCGCTTGACGACGTCACCGACGTGGTCATCGACGAGGCCGACGAGTTGGCGGATCTGGGGTTCCTCCCCGATGTCCTCGGCCTGGTCCGCGCCACCCCGCGCGACGCGCGACGCATGCTCTTTTCGGCGACCCTGGACGAGACCGCCGATGTCCTGATGAAGGGCCGCGAGCCCGTCCGCCACGAGGTCTCCGCGGTGACGGTGTCGGTGGACACCATGAAGCACCTGGTGTTCCGCGTGCCGGACAACGGCGTCGCCGACGAGGTCTGCGCGTGGATCGCCGCCCGCGAGGGTCGCGTGGTCTTCTTCGCCAACACCCGCGACCGCGTCGTGGGCCTGGCCAAGCACCTGACGGAGCAGGGCATCCATGCCGAAGCCCTGCACGGCGACCGCGGGCAGACCGCCCGCCGCGAGGCGCTGGCCGGCTTCGCCTCCGGCGAGGTGCCCGTGCTGGTGGCCACCGACGTCGCCGCCCGCGGCATCGACGTCACCGACCTCGACCTCGTCGTCCACGCCGATCCGCCGCCCGAGGCGGCCACCTACGTGCACCGCTCCGGCCGGACCGCCCGCGCCGGGGCCACGGGCACCGTGGTGACCATCGTCCGCGACCGCCAGGCCGAATCGGTGACGGGGATGCTCCGCAAGGCGGGCGTCACGGCAGAAGTCATGGACGTCTCCCCCGGCTCGAAGGCCCTGAAGAAGTGGACCGGCGCGCGCAAACCCTCCGGCCCGGATCCCCGCGCCGGCCGCGACTCCCGCGCCACCCGCGGCGCGGGAGGCCGCCCCGGAACGCCGGGGACGGGCCGTCGTCAAGCGAAACCGACGGCGGGCGGCGGCCACCGGGGCCGGGGCAAACCGCCCGCCTCGCGGCCGCACCGCCCGAAGAAGAAGCGCGGGAAGAAGTAGACGGGAAGAAGTGGGCGGGCGGGTCACCTGACCGGCAGCGACGCTGCGGAGTAGGATCTTTCCCTAATCATGGACATATTTCTCAACATCGTCGCCGTGGTCGGCTTCATCGCGCTGACCGCGGGCACGGGACTTTTCGTCGCGTTCGAATTCGCGGTCACGGGGCTGGAACGGTCGGCAATCGAGACCGACGTGGAAAAGCGCGGCGACGGTCCGGCGCACTCGGTGCGCAAGGCCCACAACAAACTGTCGTTCCACCTGTCGGGCGCCCAGCTGGGCATCACCCTGACCACGCTGGCCACCGGTTTCCTGGCGGAACCGGTGCTCGCCCGGTACTTCACCCCGATGCTGGAGTGGATCGGGCTCTCCGAGTCCGCCACCGGGCCGACGGCGCTGGTGCTGGCCCTCATCGTGGCAACCGGGCTGTCGATGATCTACGGCGAGCTGGTGCCCAAGAACGTCGCCATCACCGAACCGCTCGGCGTCGCGCGCGTCACCGCCCGGCCCGTGATGTGGTTCAACTGGGTGTTCTACCTGTTCATCCAGTCGATGAACGTCACCGCCAACTGGATGGTGCGCAAGATGGGCATCGAACCCGCCGACGAACTGGCCTCGGCCCGTTCGCCGCAGGAGCTCGGGGCGCTGGTGCGCAACTCCGCCCAGCACGGTGCGCTGGACAAGCAGAAGGCGCAGATGCTGCAGAGCTCGCTGAAGTTCGGCGAGACCACCGCGGAAGACCTGATGACCCCGCGTTCGACCATCGTGTCGCTGGCCGCTGACGCCACCGTCGACGACCTGCTGTCCACGGCCCTGGAATCTGGCCGTTCGCGTTTCCCCGTCACCGACGGCGACCTCGACGCCACCATCGGCGTCGTCCACGTCAAGGACGCGTTCACCGTCCCCGCCGCCCGGCGCAAGTCCACGCACGTGTCGCAGCTGGCCCGCCAGGTGCCGGTGCTGCCGCAATCGCTCGACGGCGATGCGGTGCTCGAGGCCGTGCGCTCCGCGGGCTCCCAGATCGCGTTGGTCGCCGATGAGTACGGCGGCACCGCGGGAATCATCACCATCGAGGACGTGGTCGAGGAGATCCTCGGCGAGGTCTACGACGAGTACGACGACGCCGAAGCCGAGCAGGAAGTCCGCCGCGTCACCGAGGGCTGGGATTGCTCCGGCCTGGTCCGCGTCGACGATCTGCCGAACAAGGTCGGATACTTCGCGCCCGACGGCGACCACGAGACCCTCGGCGGCGTGATCATGCTCGCGCTGGGCCGCATCCCCGCCGAAGGCGACGTGGTGCTGCTGCCGGAGACCGACCGCGACATGCTCGACGAATTCGAGTCCGGCCTGGCCGGGCGCTGGTACGCCCGCATCCTGGAGATGGACGGCCGCCGCGTCGACCGCGCCCTGCTGATCCCCATCACCGACGAGCGCGCGAAGGAGATGTTCGACCGATGAGCGACTGGTTCGGAATTTCCCTCACCGTCCTGCTGCTGGCGTTCAATGCTTTCTTCGTCGGCGCGGAGTTCGCCCTCATCGCCGCCCGCCGCGACCGCCTGGAGGCATTGATCGCCCAGGGCAAGAAGCGGGCCAAGACGGTCCTGGGCGCCACCGAGCACCTGTCCATGATGCTCGCCGCCGCCCAGCTCGGCATCACCATCTGTTCGCTGCTGCTGGGCAAGGTCTCGGAGCCGGCGATCGCGCATCTGCTGGAGGAGCCGTTCGCCGCCGTCGGCGTGCCGGAGTCCCTGCTGCACCCGATCAGCTTCGCCATCGCGCTGCTGTTCATTTCGATCCTGCACATCCTGCTCGGCGAGATGGTGCCCAAGAACATCGCCCTGGCCGGCCCGGAGACCATGGCCATGTGGCTGACGCCGGCGCATCTGGCGTTCTACAAGATGACCAAGCCCCTGCTGCTGTTCTTCAACTGGGTCGCCCGCCACACTCTGGCGTGGTTCGGCATCACGCAGAAAGACGAGCTGGATTCCACGGTCAACACCGACGAACTCGCGTCCATGATCGCCGAGTCCCGGCAGGAGGGGTTGCTCGACGACGAGGAGCACTCGCGCCTCAACCGCGCCCTGTCCTCCGAGAACAGGTCCATCCGGGAGGTGCTCATCGTGCCGTCGAAGATTCGCACGGTGCCCGCGTCGCCGACGGTGGGCGACCTGGAGGCCGCGGTGACAGAAACCGGGTTCTCCCGTTTCCCGGTCAGCGGCACCGATGGGGGCTATCGGGGTTACATCCACGTCAAGGACGTCCTCGACCGCGTGCTCGACCCGGCGTCGGGCCCCGAGACGCCGATCCCCGACGAGGAGATCCGCGAGCTCATCTCCGTCGACGCCGACGGCGCCATCGACCGCACCATGCGCGAAATGCGCCGCCGGTCCGCGCACATGGCCATGGCCGTCGGGGACGGCGGACCCGTCGGCATCGTGACGCTCGAGGACCTCATCGAGGAGCACATCGGCGTCGTACGCGACTGGACGCACGAAACCAACGAGGCCATGGTCTCGCGCCCCATCAAGTCCACCGCCCAGGGCACCGCGGCCAAGGCCGTCCAGGTCAAGACCGCCGCCGTCCGCGCAGCCGCAAAGGCCGGCCACACCAAGCCCCCGACCCAGCCCCAGTCCAAGTCCCAGCCCCAGCCGAGGCCCGGCGGCGGCCCCCGCAACGCATGACCCCGACGCACGGAACCCCCGACACCGGCACGGAAACGGTTCTCCCGCTCGACGAGTGGCTGCCGCGCGCCCGGGCCCACGCGGCCCGCGCCGATGCGTTGTGCGCCGATCATCTGGCCCGCCGCTCACGGGGCGAGAAGCACCCGGTGTGGGATTTCCTCTTCGAGTACTACCCGGTGCGGCCCGGCACGCTGCGCCGCTGGTCGCCCGGTCTCGGCGTGGCGCTGGCCGGCGCCGACGACCCCCGGGCCACGGAGTTCGTGTCCCACATGCGCGACGTCTCCGTCGGCGACGACGGCGTTGCCCGGCTCGATCGGCGCGCCCACGCCGAGCGCCGCGGCGAGGCGATCGCCTACATCGCCGACCTGTTGGCGGGCACCCTGGCCAACGACGCGCACTTCGATTGCTTCGGCCTGCATGAATGGGCCATGGTCTACCGCGCCGACGAAAAGCGCCACGCCGTGCCCCTGAGGTTGGGCCGCTCGGGGACGGACGAAGTCGTCGACAAGCATCGCGTCCGATGCACGCACTACGACGCCTACCGCTTTTTCACGCCCGACGCGGTGCCGCTGAACGAAAACCGCCCGACCCGCGCCACGCAATCCTCCTGCGAGCAGGCCGGATGCCTGCACGCGAACATGGACCTGTACAAGTGGGCGGCCAAGCTGGGGCCGCTGGTGCCGGGCGAACTGTGGCTCGATTCCTTCGAGTTGGCCCGCGACGTCCGGCGTCTGGACATGGAGGCCTCGCCCTACGATCTCGCCGACCACGGGTTCGCGCCGGTGCGCATCGAAACCCCCGAGGGCAAGGCCGAGTACGTGTCGCGCCAGCGCCGCCTCGCCGAGCGGGCCGCGCCGATTCGCACGGAGTTGCTCCGTTTGGCCAGGTCCTTTCGCGGCTAAGGTGGGGTTCGACACGCTTCACCGCAGCAGTCGTCGACCCGTGAGGAGCTGAGCGCCGTGGGCAGGCATTCCGACGGACAACCGAACTACCGCGTGGCCAAGGGCCCGCTGATCCTTCTTCTCGTGGCCATCCTCGTCGGTGCCCTGGTCTTCGCCTGGTTCGCGTTGCGGGCATCCGACCGAGACGCGCTCGGCGCCGGCGGAAACTGCGTGAAGGGCGACCTGACGTTGGTCATCGCGGCGGACCCGGCCGTAGCCGGTCTCGTGCGTGACGACGCCGACGCATGGGCCGCCACCGATCCCGTCGTCCGGGACTATTGCGTACGCCCGCAGGTCACGGTCAACGGTTCGCAGCAGATCCTGGATGCGATCCGCGATCACGGTGCCGATGCCGGCGAAGGGGCGGGCGGAATCAAGCCCGTCCTGCCCGCCGTCTGGGTGCCGGCGGACGACTCCTTCATCGAGGCCGCGCGCGACGCCGGCGTGGTCGGCGTCGACGGTGAAACCGCCCGTTTCGATCCCCAGCCCGTCGGTCTGGCGGTGGCCTCCGACCGCGCCGCCGACCTCGAAGGAAAGGGGTGGGAGGACATCGACGGCGCCGACGACCTGGTCATCGCCACGCCCGGCGGCCCCGATGCAGTGGTCTCCTCCGTGGTCAACGCCCGGCTGATGCCGAACGCCGGGGCTCCCGAGCGCCTCGCCGCGTCCGAGGGGCGGATCACCGCCGGCGGCAGCTTGACGTCCGAGGCGCTGCTCGGCCAGCTGGCGAAGGGCACCGCGGAGGGGTACGACGCCGTGAGCGCGACCCAGTCGATGGTCGACGCCGCGACGAAGAACGGCTCCGAGGGGCTCAGCTTCATCTCCCCCGACGGTTCGCCCGCCCTGTCCGCGCCCATGGTCGCCTTCACCTCCGGCGGCCCGATCGACGAGACGAACGCCCGCGCGGCCGCCGAGTTCGTCGAGTTCGCCCGCGAAGACGGGGGCGCCGACGCCGACGATCCCGGCGGCGGACCCGGTCCCCTCGACGGGGCGGCCGGGGAGATCCTGCCGGACATCGCCGCCCGCGGCACCGATCCGACCGCCGGGGCCCCGACGGAGGCACCCGAGCAGCCGACCGCCACCGAGCCCGCCGGTTCCACGCTGGTGTTGCTGGACACTTCCAGCGGCATGGACATCGGGGCGGTGCGCACCGCGTTGACGCCGTTGCTCGACCGCGCCATCGACGGCGAGGGCCGCCGGGTGGCCCTGTGGAACTACTCCTCCCCCATGTCGGAGGGCGTGACCAGCCCGGTGCGTCCCAACGTCCGTTTCGGCGCGGGCGCCAAGGACCGGTCGGCGGAGGTGCTGGCGCAGCTCGGCACCGGCGGCGAGCCATGGTTGTGGCGTTCCGTCGGGCCGGCGGTCGACTACGTCGCCGAGACGCATTCGGCGGGCGTCGCCAACCGCGTGGTGCTGGTGACCACGGGCGCCGATGCCACCGGCGATGATGCCGGTGCCGCAATCGACCGCATCGCCGCGGCCGCCGGCACCGACCGCCCGGTGCGCGTCGACGTGGTCATCGTCGGCGAGGACGCCACGGGCGGCGACCTCGCTGCCCTGGCCTCGGCCACGGGCGGCTCGGTCCGCGTCGGCGGCGAGGATCTGACCGCGGCGTTGGTCGCGGCGATGGGACTCTAGCCGGCCACGAAAAAACGCCCCGCGGGGAGATGCGGGGCGTTCGTGGCGCGTGGTGCGGTCAGCCGATGCGGCGACGGCGGCGGGCGGCCAGCTCGTCGACGGGGCCGTCGCCCGGGGTGCCGTCCACGCGCTCGGACGGGAAGCTGGCGATGGAGCCGGCGAGCTCCTTCATGATGCCCGGCACCGCAATGCCGAACACTCCCTGGCCGCCGTTGAGAAGGTCGATGACCTCCTCGTTGGAGCGGCACTGGTACACGGTGCGACCATCCGACACCAGGGTGATGGTGGCCAGGTCATCGACGCCGAGGTCGCGGAGCTTGTCCACGGCCAGGCGGATGTTCTGCAGCGAGATGCCGGTGTCGAGCAGACCGCGCACGATCTTCAGGACCAGAATGTCGCGGAACGAGTAGAGCCGCTGCGAACCCGAGCCGTGAGCGTTGCGGATGGACGGCTCGACCAGCCCGGTGCGGGCCCAGTAGTCGAGCTGGCGGTAGGTGATCCCGGCGGCCTGGCAGGCGATGGGCACGCGGTAGCCCACTTCCTCGTCCGGGCCCATGTCGAACAGCGACTCCTGCACGCCGGCGTCTGCGGCGTCGTTGAGGTCGGCGTCGGGGCGATCAGCGAAGCGATCGTCGGCCATGTTCGTATTCTCCCCTGGTAGTTCCACTGATGTCGTTTATCTTTCGCCAAGGGTAAGGCACTGTCAACAGGATTTCGGCCAACACGCCGCGTGTCTAAACCTAAACTTCAGGTTCAGAGTTTTGAAATTACAAAGCCCCAGTTCACGGCACTGACCGGACACGCGACGTGGGTTTTTCCCACTCAAGTCAAGGATCAGACTTCGGGGGTGAATGGGGGTGCCACTTGCGACACTTCAGTCAAATCCAGTCACACGAGTAACAGCTTCGCGCATCAAAAACATGCTTGACGACGGCCACCGGGCCCGTGATCCGTCGTCTCGTTTCGTCCCCCCCCCGGTTTCGTGGACGGTCAGCGATCGTCCGCGTCGTCCCCGCCGCGACCGTCCTCCCCCAGGAAGTCGGCGGCGTCGATCTCGTCGAGGAAGCGGGCGAACTCCTCGACCGACTCTTCCTCTTGCGCGGCGGGCCCGTCGACGTCGTCGTCGAAAAGCGCGCCGGCCGGAACGGACGTGGCCTCGAGAATCTCCCGCGCCACCACCAGCGGCGCCTCCGAGATCTCGCACACGGCCAACGCATCGGACACGCGGCAATCCACGCGGCCGCCATCCGACAGCACCAGCGCGGCGATGAACACGCCTTCGTGGAACCCGGTGACTTCGGCCCGCTCGATGGAATTGCCCGTGCTTTCCGCCATCTCGACGATGACGTCCTGGGCGCAGGGACGGTTCTGCGTCATGCCCGCTTCGCGCGCGGCGAGGTACGCGGCTTCCGCGGCACCGAGCCACACCGGCACCACCCGGCCACTGCCCGGCCAGGACAGCAGCAGAACGGGGTGATCCTCCGGCTCATGCACCAGGATCCCGCGCGACTCGACCTCGACGAACTCGTCCATGCCCAATGAAACTCTTCCCCGCTCAGCGATTCAGGTCGTCGTTGACCTGGCGCTTGACCAAGGTCCCGTGCAGGGTGACCAACAGCGCGGTCATCTCGCGCGCCATCTCCTCCGCCTTCTGGCGGGCGCCGTCCCCCTTCGACCGCGCCATCGGCGCCGCCGCCTGGCCGACCAGATCGGCCTCGCGCGCCGCGGCCGTGCGCACCGTCTTCATGTGCCGGGCATCCAGGCCGAACTCGCGCAGCTTGCCGGCGGTGGTCGCCACCGCCAGATCATCGCCGTCGAAACCGTCCATCGCGTCCGGCGACAGCAGGCGCGCGCGGACCAGGCTGCCGACGAATTCCTCGTCGATGCCCGCCCGCTCCGCCAGCTCCGCCCGCGTCAGGTACACCACCGCGGCCTCGCGGAACTGATCCGGGGTCACCAGCGGCGTCACCGTGGCCAAACCCTCGCCGGCTGCGGCGACGTTGCCCGCGTCGATGTTGTCCAGCTGTTCCTTGATCACCTTCAGCGGCAGGTAGTTGTCGCGCTGGACGGTGAGGATGTAGCGGAGACGATCGACGTCGGCACGCGCGAACCGCCGGTACCCGGACTGGCTGCGGGACGGCGAAATCAGGCCCTCGGACTCGAGGAAGCGGATCTTCGACACCGTCACGTCGGGGAACTCCTGCTGGAGCTCCGACAAAACGGCACCGATGGACATCGTCCCCGCGGAACGGGTCCGCGGGGAGGTGCTTCCCGAATCGGGGACGGAAGCTGGGACGGCTGCCACGGCGGTGGGTACTCCCTGTGCTCTACTTCGGCGAGGTGAGGAAGACCAGGCGGAACTTGCCGATCTGGACCTCATCGCCATTGGAAAGGTCGGCCGAGTTCTTCGGCTCGCGGTTGACGTAGGTGCCGTTGAGCGATCCCACGTCGACGACCTCGAACTTGTCGCCCTCCATTCGGAACTCCGCGTGGCGGCGCGACACGGTGACGTCATCGAGGAAAATGTCGCTGTCCGGGTGGCGGCCGGCGGTGGTCACCGGCTGATCCAGCAGGAATCGAGACCCCGCGTTCGGCCCGCGCTTCACCACGAGGAGCGCCGAACCGGCGGGCAGCCCCTCGACGCCGGGCACCGCCGTGTCCTGGCCCGCTCCGGACTCCATCTCCTTGAGCAGGTCCGCGCGGAAGACCGAGGTCGTCTCAACCGATGCCTCAGGCTTGCCGGTGTTGTTCGTCATTGCACTTCCTCCGGATAATCGTCCGATTTCCTGTAACGCCCTAAATCATAGCCTTACCGCCGACCCCGCGTGGGCGACTCCCTCAACCCTGCCGCCCACCTGGGACATCCCGGCGGACGCCCGTTTGCCGGAGCCTCAGCGGAACATCGCGGCGACCGAACCGACCACCGAATCGCCGCCGGACAGCGGGTTGTCGTTGACCATGTAGGTCCACGTGGAGCTGGGACGGCCCATGCCCTCGGCG
The DNA here is from genome assembly GCF_001552415.1 of Corynebacterium xerosis NBRC 16721 = ATCC 373. Taxonomy (GTDB): domain Bacteria; phylum Actinomycetota; class Actinomycetes; order Mycobacteriales; family Mycobacteriaceae; genus Corynebacterium; species Corynebacterium xerosis. Next base: position 38,177 of record NZ_BCRD01000006.1, on the reverse strand, counting down.
TCCAGATCGACGCCGTCGGCGGTGATGGCCACGGTGCGGAAGCTCTTCGCGGCCTCGTCGACGGCCTCGGCCGCCAGGTTCTTGAACGCGGAGATCGCCGCACGGTGGAACTCGTCGATGGGGCTCTCCTTGGCCAGCGCCCGCAGGTGCACCGACTCGCGGAGATCGTCGAGGTCCCCGAGATGCTCCGACCACCCCATGTCCAGGTGATGCAGGGCAATCTCGCGGGCCGCGCCCACCGCGACGTCCTCCGGCACCTCCGACAGGACCTCCTCGGCGCGCTCGGGCTCGCGCCCCGACAACTCGCGCCACGCCAGATCCGTGGTGAGCAACCTCTCGCGGCGATCGTCGAGAATCGCGCGCTGGTCGCCGATGAGCTTGTTGTACTTCCACGTGGTGGCGTGGATGGACAGCATCGTCGCCTCGGTGACGCGCTGGGCGCGGTCGACGTGGGCGGCGGCGCGGGCGTCGCGGATGCGGCCATCGGCCTCCGGGGTGACGGTCAATTCCTCCCCCGCTCCTCCCTCGACCACCATGTCGTCGTCGAGTGCGACGAAGAAGACGCTGGACCCCGGGTCGCCCTGTCGGCCCGCGCGGCCGCGCAGCTGGCCGTCGAGCCGCCCGGTGCGGTGCCGGGCGACGCCGATGACGCACAGACCGCCGAGTTCCACGACCTCGTCGCGATGCTCCTCGTCGGCGCCGCCGAGCCGGATGTCCGTGCCGCGGCCGGCCATCTGCGTGGACACGGTCACCCGGCCCGGGGCCCCCGCCTCGGCGATGACGGCGGCCTCCGCCTCGTCGTTCTTCGCGTTGAGCACCGCGGCGTCGATGCCCCGCTCGGCCAGGGTCTCGGCCAGCCGCTCCGATTCGGCGACGTCGCGGGTGCCCACCAGCACCGGGCGGCGCGTGGCATGAACGGCGATGACCTCCTCCACGGCGGCCGCGAACGCATCGTCGCCGGTGGCGTAGATCCGATCCGGCTCATCGTCGCGGATGCACGGCTCGTTGGGTTCGACGACGGACACCCGCATGCCGTAGAACTCGCGGAACTGGTCGCCCGCGGCCACGGCCGTGCCGGTCATGCCGCACGTGATGTCGTACCGGCCGACCAGCTGCTGGATGGTCAGGGTGTCCAGCACGCGGCCGCCGCCGGAGACGGCCAGGCCCTCCTTGGCCTCCACCGCCGCCTGCAACCCGTCGGGCCAGCGCTGCAGATCGGCGATGCGGCCCCGCGACGAATCGACCAGCGCCACCTTGCCATCGCGGACGATGTAGTCCACGTCGCGGCGCAGCAGCTCGCGGGCGTGCAGGGCGACGTTGACCTGGACGAGGGTCGTGGAGACGTTGTCCTCGTCGTAAAGCGAATCGATGCCGAGAAACCGCTCGACCCGCGACGCGCCGGTGTCGGTGAGGAACACGTTGCGCCGGCCGGCGTCGACGGTGAAGTCGTCGCCCTTGACCAGGCGGCGGACGATGTCGGTGATGCGGCCCGTCGGCGCCTCGCCCGGGGCGGAACCGGCGAGGACCAGCGGCACCAGGGCCTCGTCGACGAGGACGGAGTCGGCCTCGTCGATGATGGCCACCCGCGCCGGCTGCTGGACGCGCTCGGCGACGGAGACGGCGCACCGGTCGCGCAGCACGTCGAAGCCGAGCTCGTTGACCGCGATGAACACCACGTCGCTGGCGTAGGCGGCGCGGCGGGCCTCGGCGTCGTCGGATTCGTGGACGGAGGCGGCGGTCAGGCCCAGGAACCGGAAAATCGGGCCCATCCACTCGGCGTCGCGGCGGGCCAGGTACGAGTTCACGGTCACCGAATGCACGCGCTCGCCGCGCAACGCGAAGCCTGCCCCGGCCAGCGCACCGGACAGCGTCTTGCCCTCGCCGGTGGCCATCTGGACCACGTCGCCCTCCAGCAGGCGCAGTGCGCCCTGCAGCTGGACGTCGAAGGGGCGCATCCCGATGGCGCGGTCGGCGACCTCGCGCAGGCAGGCCAGCAACTCTGGCGCGTCATCGCGGTTGTCGCGGGCGCGGGCGACGAGATCGGCGTCCGACAGTTCCTTCAGCTCCGGCTCGAGTGCGGCGGCGCGCGCCACGAGCGACACGCTGCGCTTCTGGTCGCGGCCCTCCTTGCCCCCGAGGGCCTTCCAAAACCAGTTCATTCCGGCCACGTGAGCCTCCATCCGCTCTGCGACGCCCGCGTGCCCGACTTCCCCGGCACCGGCCCTTACGTCGATCCAGCCTAACGCACCCGATGATCCGCGACGTCTGGCAATGTTGGGGAAAGACACCGTTCCCGCCGTTGCACGGCCGGACCGCAACCGCCAACAGAATGTGGAGGCCACCATGGGCGCGACCCAGTTCATCCCCACCGCCGACCTGGTCGACGAGATCGGCTCGCACGTGCGCAGCTGCGACACCCAGTTCCGCGACATCGGCGGCACCCGCGAGTTCTGCGGCCGCATTTCCACGGTCCGCTGTTTCCAGGACAACGCGCTGCTCAAGGCGGTGTTGTCGGAGGATTCCGACGGCGGCGTGCTGGTCATCGACGGTGCAGGCTCGCTGCACACGGCGCTGGTCGGGGACGTCATCGCCGCGCTGGGCCGCGATCACGGCTGGGCGGGCGTCATCGTCCACGGCGCGGTGCGCGATTCGAAGCTCATCGGCGAGATGGACTTCGGCTGCAAGGCTTTGGGCACCAACCCGCGCAAGTCCACGAAGACCGGTTCCGGCGAGCGCGACGTCGTGGTCAGCTTCGGTGGCGTCGACTTCGTGCCGGGCGACATGGTCTACGCCGACTCCGACGGAATCGTGGTGCGGTAGCCATGCGCATCGTCTTCACCAGCATTTTCGTCCCGGATCAGCCGGCGGCCAAGCGCTTCTACACCGAAATCCTCGGCTTCGAGGTCAAGCACGACATGCCCATGGGCCCCGACGTGTCCTGGTTGACCGTCGTCTCCCCCGATCGCCCGGATGGCCCGGAGATCGTCCTGGAGCCGGACGGCCACCCGGCCGTGGCCCCGTTCAAGGAGGCCCTGTTCGCCGACGGCATTCCGGTGAACACCTTCGAGGTCGACGACGTCCGCGCCGAGCACGCGCGCCTGGCGGCGGCCGGCGTGACGTTCACCGTCGAGCCGCAGGAGCTTCCCGACGGCATGGTCCGCGCCGTCTTCGACGACGGTTTCGGCAATCTGCTGCAGATCCACCAGGTCGGCCCGGACACCGATTCGGCGGCGTAGGCCCGGGCCCGGAAAGGTCTCACCATCCTCACCGGCATCGACGTCAGCCAGTGGCAGGACGGGCTGCCCATGTCCGCGGCCGTGGCCGGCGGGCACCGTTTCGCCATCGTCCGCGCCTGCGACGGCACGTACGCGGACCCGGTGTTCGCCTCGCACGTCGCCGACGCCCGGGCCAACGGGCTCGCCGTCGGGGCCTATTGGTACGTCCGCCATCCGCTGGAGGGCACGACGTTGCGGGAACAGGCGCGGGTCGTCGCAAAGCAGCTGGTCGCGGCGTACGGGCCCGTGCTTGACGACGCCCCGGCGGTCTGGCTCGACGTCGAGACCGTGCCTCATCACCTGAGCGCGGCGGATGTGGCAGCGGCGGCGGACGCGTTGGCGGACCGGGGCGTGCGGTGCGCCGGGATCTACACGACGCGGTCGTACTGGCGGTTGCGCCCGTTTCCCGCCATCGGCGGTGGGCTGTGGCTTGCGCAGTGGCCGGGCGGCGACCGCTACCCCGGAGACGGGCACCGCGCGTGGCGGCCCTTCCGAGGACGAACCCCCGACCTGTGGCAATTCACGGATCGGGGGTCGGTGGCCGGGTTCGCCGTCGACGTCAACGCGTTTCGCGGCGACGACGGCGAATTGGCGGAACTGCTGGTGGGACGACTGCCCGGAAACTAGCTGGGGGCCGAGGCGAGCGAGGGCGCGGACCACTGCGGGTCACGGCCGACGAAGGCCATGAGGCGCTCGACCTGGTCCTCGGAATCGGTGTCGACGGCCGGGCCGAAGTGGCTGGAGTCGCGCAGGCCCTCGCCCATCGCGGCCAGGCCCTCGTGCACGCCGGCGGCGTAGGAGCCGGAGAGGTGGACCTCGATGTCGGCGGCCTTGGCCAGGTCCCACGTGTGCATGAACACGTCGGCGGTGTACAGGCGGTCGATGGCCTCGTCGAGGCGCATGCCGGCGAAGTCGCCGGACTCGATGGTCTTCGAGGCGAGGTCGCGGTCGTCGAGGATGGCCTGGACCTCGACGGTGCGCAGGCGCCAGCGGTCGGCGAGGCCGCGCGACGGGATGTCCGTCAGGGACGGGCCGCCCCAGGACTCGAGGGCGGGCGGGAACCAGGTGAGCAGGTGCTCGACGATGTCGCCGGTGATCCACTCGGGAACCGGGGTGGGCGCATCCCACTTGGTGACGCGGTCCGCGACGGCCGCGAAGTCGCGGGCGACGTTTTCGTGACGGCTCGAAATCTGGGTCATTGCTGCCTCCTGAAGTCGCATTGGCGGGCGCGTCGGACGCGTCCGCTCCAGCGCATGCCCCGCCGGGCGGCGGGATGGTCCTGAAGAATAGCGCTAAGGATAGCGATACCCGGTCATTTTCCGAAAATGCGTGACATGTAAACCGCCCAATGCCCTTCACATCACCTGTCGTCAGCCGGATGTCACCGTAGAGCAGCTCCAGTGCACACCGTTCTGAAAGCCCGTCGCGCCCACGCACGCAAAAAGCCCCGGCGGAGATGATCTCCACCGGGGCCGCAGCCGTGACGAACTGCATGTGACGCTTTGGTCGGACTGACAGGATTTGAACCTGCGACCCCCTCACCCCCAGTGAGGTGCGCTACCAAGCTGCGCCACAGTCCGCCGCTGCCGTTCAACGGCAACTGCCACAGATTACAACATTGTCGGCATGGTGGGCTAATCCGCAGGTCACGGTCGATTCTCGGGATCCACCGCCAGCCGCTCCCGCTCGGCGGCGATGATTTCGCGCGCGAGTTCCGCCTCCGACACGTCGTACGCCTCCGGCGCGGCCTCGGCGGTGGTGGACACCCGCACCACGTCGTCGAAAAGCTGCTTTTTGCGGGCGAGGATCTCCAGGATCCGCGCGTCGACGGAATCCTCCAGCAGCAACCTGTGCACCTGGACGCTCTCCAACTGGCCCATGCGGTGCGCGCGGGCGATGGCCTGCCACTCGGTAGTCGGCTTCAGCTGCGGCTCGCAGATGACCACCACCGACGCCGCCTGGATGTTCAGGCCCACGCCGCCAGCCACGATCTGCGACACCAGCACCGCCCCACCGTCGGCTGCGGAGAACTCGTCGACCAGCTCCTGCCTCCGATTGGCCGGCACGTCGCCGGTCAAAGGGCCCACCGCGACGTCACCCAGGACCGCCATGACCGTGTCGATCACATCGCGGAAGTGCGAGAAGACGATCACGCGGCGACCGTTGTCGCGGGCTTCCTCGGCGATGTCGACCAACCGCTCCACCTTCGCCGATCCTGCGCCGGCGACATACGCCGCCCGCCGCATGGCCATGAAGTTCCCCTCGCCGACGGCCTTCCGGTACGCGGCATCGTCCGCCTCGGTGGCCTCCACCCAATCGTCGACCTCGACCAGATCGGGCAGCTCGTCGAGCACGTCGGCCTGATTGCGCCGGAGGTACACCGGCGCGACCAGCTCGCGGAATTCCGCCACCGGCACGTCCTTCTCCCCTTCCACCAGGTCCGGGCGCAGGTAGCCCACCAGCGTGCGGAACTCATCGATGCGGTTCTCCAGCGCCGTGCCGGTGAGCAGGATCGCGCCGTCGACTTCCGCGATCACCCCGGCCAACAACTGCGACCGCTTCGCCGCGGGATTCTTGATGTAGTGGGCCTCGTCCACGATCACGCAGGCCAGCCCCGGGCACGCGGCGACGCGGTCGCGGACCGTGCCCAACGTGCCATAGGTGGTCACGCCGACTCCCCCGCGCGTCAGCCACTCGTCGACCGCCAGCTCACGGGCCGCGCCGTGCAACCGGCGCGCCTCCAGCCGCGACTTCGACTCCACCTCGCGGATCCAATTCGACACCACCGCCGCCGGGCACACGACCAGGAAATGCGTCCGCCCCTCGGCGTGCAGATGCGTCAGCGCGGCCAGCGCCTCGATGGTCTTGCCCAGACCCATCTCGTCGCCGATGAGCACCTTCTTCTGCACCAGCGCGAACCGCGCCGCGAAATCCTGGTAACCGCGCAGCGACGCCGCCAAATAGCGGGTGTCCAGGTCCATGCCGCGAATCGCCGCGACGATCTCCTCCGGCAGGTCGCCGTGGACGCGCTCGCCTTCGTCGGGAAGCAACCCCAGCTGGGCCGCCAGCGCCTGATAATCCGCCGGCCGCGCCCGGAAATCCGCCCACAGCTCTTCGTCGGAGGCGTTCGGGGACGCGCCCGGCGGTGTCCCAGTCGCTGCCCCGGCCTTGTCCCCGCCGCCTGCGACCCGTCCCGCCGCACCACGCAGCGCCTCGGCCAGGCGCAGCACGCCCGCCACCGCACCCCGGAATTCGGGGATTCCGCGGCCGGAGGTCGGGAACACCACCACGTCGCCGACGCCCGGGGCCATCACGGGCGCCAGTGCCGAGAGCGCCACCGCCGCCGTCGACCCGTCCGGGCCCCGCAGCGGCCCGCGGGCGATCTCCCAGCGGCGCAACTGCCGCAGTACGTCGGTGGCTTCCGGCGACCGGTTCGCCGGATCCAGCTGCACCGGCTGATCGTCGAACGTTTGCTGCCGCAGCGTCTGCGCCGCACCGAGCAACTTCCGCGCCGAATCCGGCCCGATGCCCGGCACCTCCGCCAGCGACGCCCCCGCCGCCAGCACCGCCCCCACCGTCCGCAAACCCGCGTCCTCGATGGGCGCGATGCGCAGCCGGTCGCGCGTGACGTCGCGCAGCGCCTCCACCCCCAGCCCCGCCAACAACTCGCCGACGGCCACCCCGCGCAGCCGTTCGCCCGCGCCGATCGCCGCCAAGCGCGTCGTCCGCTCCGTCTCCAACGCACTGGCCAGCGCCCCCAGCGCCTCCGGCAATGCGGCGACATCCGCACCGGACAACAGCTCGGGCGCCCCGAACCCGCCCGGCAGGCCGTCGGCAAGCACCTGCAGCACCCCGACGTCCGGGTACATCAGGTCCGTGGGCACCAACTGCGGCGCGGCGCTGGTGGCCTCGACCTCCAGCCGGTCCAGCAACGCCGGCAGCTCGCGGCGGCGCACGCGGTCAACCACGTCACCCAGGTACGCCACCGCCCGATCCGCCGTCGCGCGCGCATCCGGGCGCGAGAAGAACCTGCGCCACCCTTCGGCCGCCCACGTCTCGCGCACGGCCGTCGCTGCGGGCCCGGCGAGCTCGTCGACGAGCCGCGCTTCCTCCATCCCGATCCCGGTCAGCCACCGGTGCCGCACGATCTCGCCGGCGCGCAGCAGGGCCGCGGAATCGACGGGCAACACCCGCCACGCCACGCCACCGTCGAGTTTGACCGGCACCGTGCGCTGCACGAGTTCCGCGGTCGCGCCGGCGGCGGCGTCGGCGATGCGCCCGCGACCGTCGAGCACCCGCACCGCCTGCCCGGACCAGCGGCGGATGAGGTCGATCGACTCGCGTGGGGCGACGGCATTCATGGCCCCGACTTTATCGCCCGCCCCGGATCCGGGCCCCGACGTACCCTGGGGTCACCGGAGGTGTCCCATGTTCCCCAGCATGTTCCGCGAAAAGCCGGGTCCCCGCACCCGCCCGCCCGCCGTGGCCGGCACGTTCTACCCCGCGGACGCGCGCGAGTTGCGCGAGCAGATCGAGGCACTGTTGGCAGGTGCCGCGCAGCCTGACGACGCCCCGCCGCCCCGCGCGCTGATCCTGCCCCACGCGGGCTACGTCTATTCGGGTGCCGTGGCGGCCTCCGGATACCGGCTCATCGTCCCCTCCCGGTTCGCCCGCGCCGTGGTCCTCGGCCCGGCCCACCGCGTGCCCGTGCGCGGCGTCGCGGATGCCGGCGTCGACGCCTTCGACACGCCGCTGGGTTCCGTCGCCGTGCCGGCGGGGCTTTGCGACGACCTGCGCGCTCGTCTGGCCCCGACCTTCCCGGATCTGCTGGTCACCTCGCCCGGCGTCCACGCCCGCGAACATTCCGTGGAGGTCCACCTGCCTTTCCTGCAGGTCATCGCACCCGGCCTGCCCGTTCTGCCGTTGGTGGCGGGGGACGCGACGGTGGCGGAGATGACCGAACTCGTCGCCGCGGTCATGGCCGACGACGACACGCTGCTGATCATCAGCTCCGACCTGTCGCACTTTCTGCCCGTCGCGGAAGCCGTCGCGGCCGACGCCGACACGCTCGACCGCATCCTGCGGCTGGAGGCGCCGCTGCCACCGAGGTCGGCATGCGGGGCCATCCCCATCAACGGGCTGATCGGTTTCGCCCGCCGCGCCGGGTGGGCCGGCACCGTAATGGACCGCGCGACCTCGGCCGACGCCCCCGGCGGCGATCCCCACCGGGTGGTCGGCTACCCCGCCGTCCGCTTTGACCCCATCGGCCCGCGCCTGCCCGCCTACGCCCGCGCGGTGCTCGAGCACCGGCTGGCCGGTGGCCCCGACCCGTCCGGCACGATCGGCCACCCGTGGTTGGACGCGCCGGGCGCATCCTTCGTCACCCTCACCGTCGACGGTCGCCTGCGCGGCTGCATCGGCTCGTTGCGCCCGACGCGGCCCCTCGGCGCGGACATCGCCGCCCACGCCATCGACGCGGCACTCGACGACCCGCGCTTCCCCGCCGTCACCGCAGCCGAACTGCCCGGCATCCGCATCGAAGTCTCCGTTCTCTCGGCGCCCGAAACCCTCGACGTCGATTCCGAAGCCAACGCCATCGCCGCGCTGCGCCCGCACGTCGACGGCGCGATCCTCTCGGGGCCCCGACGCCAGGGCACGTTCCTGCCGCAGGTGTGGGACCAACTGCCGGACCCGACGGATTTCATCCGCCACCTCAAGGCCAAGGCCGGGCTGGCCCCGGACCCGCACTCGGCACACTGGGGCGCCGACTGGCGGCTGAGCCGCTACACGGTGCAATCGTGGGAGGAGGGCGAACCGCGATGATGCCGCCGTCGCAAAGCCCCCGCCCCGCCCGCTGGGGCCGCGCGCTCGACGACGGGCGCGTGCAATGCCTGCTGTGCCCGCGCGAATGCCGGATGCGCGACGGCCAGCGCGGATTCTGCTTCGTCCGCGCCAACCACGGCGGCCGGCTGGTGCTGGACACGTGGGGGCGGTCGTCGGGGTTCTGTCTCGACCCGATCGAGAAGAAGCCGCTCAACCATTTCCTGCCCGGCACGTCGGTGCTCAGCTTCGGCACCGCCGGCTGCAATCTGGGCTGCAAGTTCTGCCAGAACCACGAGATCTCCACGTCTCGTGAGGTGGACACCCTCACCGAGACCGCAATGCCCGGGGACATCGCCGACGCCGCCGTCGCAGCCGGCGCCGCGTCCGTCGCGTTCACCTACAACGACCCCGTCATCTTCGCCGAGTACGCCATCGACATCGCCGCCGCCTGCCGCGACCGGGGCGTGCGCACCGTCGGCGTCACGGCCGGGTACGTCTCGCCGATCGCCCGCGAGGAATTCTTCGGCGCCATGGACGCCGTCAACGTGGACCTCAAGGGCTTCACGCCGGAGTTCTACAAGCGGCTGACCGGCGCCGACCTCGACGTGGTGCTGGACAACCTCGCGTGGCTGGCAGGGACGGACACCTGGGTGGAGATCACCACCCTGCTCATCCCCGGCCACAACGACTCCGACGCCGAAATCCGCGCCATGGCCGACTGGATCGTCGCCAACCTCGGCCCCGACGTCCCCCACCACTTCAGCGCGTTCCACCCCGACAACCGCATGCGCGACGTGCCCCCGACGCCGCCTGCCACGCTGCACCGGGCCCGCGAGATCGCGTTGGCCGCCGGCGAGCGCCACGTCTACACCGGCAACGTCCACGACAAGGACGGCGACACCACCTTCTGCCCCGGCTGCGACGCGCCGCTGATCGTGCGCGATTGGTACCGCATGGTCGACTACCAGCTCGTGGCCGACGCCGCGGGCCGCGGGATCTGCCCGCAGTGCGGCACGACGGTCCCCGGGCTTTACGACGTCGCCGGCCCCGGCACCTTCGGCGCCCGCCGCGTCCCCGTCCGGATCACGCGGCCATGACGGCGGCGGGGGCAACGGCGGAAACTACTGCAGCGTGATGGTCACCGGCTGATCGGTCATGGCCGTGCTGCCCGCCGGCGGATCGATGGTGGCCACGGTGCCGGTCAGGGACGACAGCGAATTCGTGGGGTTGCCGTTGGCGTCGAGGATGGTGATGTCTCCGAAACCGGCGCGCCGCAGAGCGAGCTCGACCTCGGCCGGGGACTTGCCGGCCGCCTCCGGGATCGTCGCCGCGACGGCCTCGCCGCCGCCCAGGCCCGGGATCGCCGGCGGGGTCTCGCGGATGCTGTTGACCTCCTCGCGCAGACGGTCGAGCTCGTCGCGCATCGGGTCGGAGGTCTCCGTCGGTTCCTCCGACGTCACAGTCTCCGAGGTCGTGGAGCTGGGCTCCGGAGGCGGCGTCGCGGTGGTCGGGTCGTTCGCCGTGTCGTCGCCGGACAGGAAGCGGAACATCAGCGCGACCAGAATGACGATGGCGATGATCGCCGCCACCGCCACGATCGTCGCACCCTTGCCGAAGCCACCGCGGCCACCGTCGTCGCGGTCGTCGCGCCGGTCACGGTCATCGTCCCGGTAGTCGCGGTACTCGCGGTCGTCGCGCGGCGGGAGACCGCCGCCCGCACCGGCGGCTCCCGTGGCTCCGGCGGCGCCGCGCGGATCGACGCCGCGTTCCTCCGGCGTCAGCGGCGCCCAGTACTGGCCGGAACCGTCGCGCCCCACCGCGCGGGTTTCGTCGGCGCCGCGGTTGGGGCGGTTGGTGCCGCCGGCGCCGCCGCCGAAATCGGCGTCCGGGTCGTATCCGGCGTCGCGGCCGATGAACTCGGTGGGCTGGTCGTCGCGGCCGCCCCAGGTGCTCCGCGTCGGCTCGTCGCGGCCGATGAATTCGGTGCGGTCGTCGTCGAAGGGATCACGTCCATGCCGGTTGCCGGACATCGCTCATCGTCTCCTGCGTTCATGAGGGGCCCATCGTCGCGCCCCTTCGCTTCTGGCCCCACAATGCACGCACGACGCGCCGCCGCGCAATCGACCACGCCCGAAAACGGCCGAAGCCCCGGGGCGACCGGGGAACGGTCGCGCCGGGGCGTCGTCACGCAAAGCCGCAAGCGGCCCGCCTTCGCCTACTTGCGCTTGCGCTTCTCGCGCACGCGCACGGCGATGCGCACGGGCGAGCCCTCGAAGCCGAACTCCTCGCGCAGGCGGCGCTCCAGGAAACGGCGGTAACCGTGCTCCAGGAAGCCGGTGGTGAACAGCACGATCACCGGCGGACGCGTCGACGCCTGCGTGGCGAACAGCACGCGCGGCAGACGGCCACCGCGCATCGGCGGCGGCACCTCCTGCAGCACGGTGCGCAGCCAGGTGTTCAGGCGGCCGGTCGGGATGCGGCGGTCCCACGAATCCAGGGCCTCCAGCATCGCCGGCTCGAGCTTCTGCAGCGCGCGGCCGGTCTTCGCCGAAATGTTGACGCGCCGCGCCCACGGCACGTGCGCCAGCTGCAGGTCGATCTCGCGCTCGAGCATGTCGCGGCGGTCCTCGTCCATGAGGTCCCACTTGTTGTAGGCGACCACCAGGGCGCGGCCGGAGTCGAGGATCATGCGCAGCACGCGCTGGTCCTGTTCCGCGATCGGCTCGGAGGAGTCGACGAGGAAGATCACGACCTCGGAGTTGTCGATCGCCGAGCGCGTGCGCAGCGACGCGTAGAACTCGTGGCCCTGCGCCTGCTTCGTCTTCTTGCGGATGCCGGCGGTGTCGACGAAGCGCCACAGCGAATCCTCGAGCTGCACCAGCGAGTCGACCGGGTCGACGGTGGTGCCGGCGATGTCGGAGACCACGGCGCGGTCCTCGCCCGAGATCTTGTTCAGCAGCGACGACTTGCCCACGTTCGGCTTGCCGACGATGGCCACGCGGCGCGGGCCCTGCGGCTGCGCCTTGGCGCGCGGCACCTCGGGGAAGGCCTTGACCACCTCGTCCATGACGTCCGCGTTGCCGCGGCCGTGCAGCGCCGACGTCGGGTGCGGCTCGCCCAGGCCCAGGGCCCAGAACTCGGCGACGTCGCCGAGCTGCGAGTCCGACTCGAACTTGTTGGCGGTGAGGATCACCGGCTGTTCGGCGCGCTGCAGGCGGCGGGCCATCATCTCGTCGGTGGCGGTGACGCCGACGTTGGTGTCGACGACCATGATGATCACGTCGGCGGTCTCCATCGCCGCCTCCGCCTGGCGTGCGATGGACGCGTTGAGGCCCTTGGCATCGGGGTCCCAGCCGCCGGTGTCCTGCACCCAGAAGCGGCGGCCGCCCCAGTCGCCGAGGTAGCTGATGCGGTCTCGGGTGACTCCGGGGAAGTCCTCCACGACTGCTTCGCGACGGCCGATGAACCGGTTGACCATCGTCGACTTGCCCACGTTGGGGCGGCCCACGATGGCGACGGTCGGCAACGCCTCGTCCTCTTCGGCGGCGGAGCCGAGGACGGAGAACGCTTCCTCCAGGTCCTCCCAGTCCTCGTCGTCCTCGCCGAGTTCGCCGGCTTCGGCGCGGGCGATGGCGTCGGCGATGACGGTCTCGTGGTCGGCGATGGCGCGGTCGATGCCGGCCTCCGGGTCCTCGTGCGCGCCGTCGGCGGTGGCCTGGACGAACTCGGTCGCGCCGTCGCCGGCGTCGCCGTCGACGGAGCCGGGGTAGGCGGCCTCGACGACGTCGAGGATGTGGTCGATGACCTCCTCGATGTCCATTTCGGAGGTGTCGAGCACCACGGCGTCGTCGGCCGGTCGCAGCGGCGACGTGGCGCGGGAGCTGTCGAGCTCGTCGCGGCGGATGACGTCGGCCAGGACCTCGTCGTAGTCGGCGTCGCGGCCGGCGGCGATGTCCTGGGCGTGGCGGCGGCGGGCGCGGACCTCGGCGGCGGCGGTCATGAAGACCTTCGCCGGCACGTCCGGCAGCACGACGGTGCCGATGTCGCGGCCCTCTACGACGCAGCGGCCGGCGTCGGCGGCCAGGCGGCGCTGCAGGTCCACGAGGTTCTCGCGCACGGCGGGGATCGCCGACACGGCGGAGACGTTCTGCGTGACCTCGGGGCCGCGGATCTCACCGGAGACGTCCTCGCCGTCGAGGAGCACCTCCGTCGAACGCGGGTCGTCGCTGACCGCCAGCGGCAGGTCGGCGGTGGCGGCAGCGACCGCGTCGGAGTCGGCCGGGTCGATGCCCTGGCGCAGCACCCACAGGGTGGCCACGCGGTACATCGCGCCGGTGTCCAGGTACTTGGCGCCGAGGTGCTCGGCGACGGCCCGCGAGACCGTCGACTTGCCGGTGCCCGAGGGGCCGTCGATGGCCAGCAGCAGGGCGTCGACGGCGGTGGATTCGTTCATGTTTCGGCTGCTCTCGGTTGCGTCGGTCATTTACAGTCCCACCGCCTTGTACAGCGAGGCGAGCTCGGCGCGGTTGAGCGCGCGCAGCGCGCCCGGGGTCTGCTCGCCGAGCTGGACGGTGTGGATCTTGGTGCGCACCAGGCGCTCCACGGGGTAGTCGAGTTCCTTGAGCATGCGGCGCACGATGTGCTTGCGGCCCTCGTGCAGCTCGACGCGGATGATCGACCGGCCCTGCCACACGTCGATGATTTGAGCGAAGTCGGCCTTGGCGGGGCCGTCGTCGAGTTCGACGCCCTTGGTCAGGTCGCGAATCAGCTTGTTGTCCGCCTCTCCCTTGACCGTGGCCATGTACGTCTTGGTGACGTTGTAGCTCGGGTGCATCAGGCGGTTGGCCAACTCGCCGTCGTTGGTCAGGATCAGCAGGCCCTCGGTGGCCGCGTCGAGGCGGCCGACGTGGAACAGGCGCTGGCCGGCGGAGACCTTTTCGCCGATGATGTCGCCGACGCAGGGGCGGCCCTGGTCGTCGTGCATGGTGCACTGCACGCCGCGGGGCTTGTTCAGGACGAAGTACTGCATGTCCTCGTTGACCACCACGCGCGAGCCGTCGACGCGGATGACCGCGACGTTCGGGTCGACGCGGACGCCCTGGCGGGTGACGATCTTGCCGTCGACCTCGACGCGGCCTTCGTCGATGAGGCGCTCGGCCATGCGGCGGGAGGCGACGCCGGCCTGGGCCAGCACCTTCTGCAGGCGCACGCCTTCGCCGTCGTTTCCTCCGCCGCCGCGGTTGCGTTCGACGTGCTGGTGTCGGGCGGGGCGGGCCTGGGAGACGTAGTAGTCCCCGGCCTTCTTGGGCTTGTTGCCCCGGTTTCGGTCCGGTGTGCCGTCTCGGCGAGCGGTGGGTGACACGTGTGTCCTCATTCTGTAGAGCGGTGCGGGTTTCGCGTCCGGCGGATCGCCGCCGGCGTGCGTCGCGGGGCTACAGAGAGCAGTCATCCCATCACGCTCGGCTCGTTGCTCGGCGGATGGGACAAGGTGTCGGTGCGCCCCACGGCGATGTCCGCTGGCCAGCCTACCCCACGAAAGCCCTGATGCCCGATTCGGAAAACCAGCCCGGCGCGGCGGCGACGAACCGCTCCCGTTCCATGGCCCCCGCACCTTCGGGCACTGCGCCGAGGACGTCGACGCCGGTGAGGTGCGGCAGGTCCTCCAGGTTGGTGGCGACGATGGGGTCGATCTCCCCCGCGGCGTGCCGAGCGGGCAGCGATCCACCGATCAGACCGATGACGTCCATGCCCCGCCCCTCGGCCACTTCCACGGTCAGCTCGGCGGTGTTGAGGCTGCCCAGCCCCAGCGACGTCACCACCACCGTTTTCGCGCCGGGCAGGCGCGCGGCGAGGTCGGGCAGGCCCCATTCCCCGGCTCCCCCGGCTCCCCCGTCATCGCCGGCACCGCTGCCCAACCGCACCAGCAGCCCGCCCGCCCCTTCGACGAGCACGGTGCGGTCCGGCCCGTCGAGCTCGCGGATCCGCGCCGCCGCCTCGCCGAGCCCCAGCGTCGGCAGCCCAGCCCGACGCGCCGCGGCCAGCGGCGCCATCGGTTCGGGGTAGCGCACGAACCCGTGCAGGTCGGTCACGCCGGTCAATCGTGCGACGTCGTCCAGGTCTCCGCCGGTGCCGGGAAATCCGGTTTGCGCGGGCTTGACGACGACCACCCTCCTCCCCTGCGCCGCCAACGTCGCGGCGACGGCCGCCGTGGCGATGGTCTTGCCGATGTCCGTGCCCGTTCCGGTGATGAACACGATGCTCATCGGTTCTCCGCCGCCACGATCGCCCCGATCGCGCGGCAGATGGCGGCGACTTCCCCGTCGTCGCAGATGTACATGGGCATGGCGTAGACGAGCTTCCCGAAGGGCCGCAGCCACACCCCTTCCGCCACGCACGCCGCGGTGGCGCGGGCCATGTCGACGGGCTCGTCCATCTCCACGACGCCGATGGCCCCGAGCACCCGGACGTCGGCGACCCCCGGCTCCGACCGCAGCGGCTCGAACCCGGCGCGCAGTCCCGCTTCGATGCGAGGCACGTCTGCCCGCCACCGCCCTTCGGCGATGATGTCCAGGTTCTCCGAAGCGATGGCGCACGCCAGCGGATTGGCCATGAAGGTCGGCCCGTGCATCAGGCCGCCGCCGTCGCCGGCGGAGATCGCGGCGGCGACTTCCCGCGTCGTCAGCGTCGCGGCCAGCGACAGAAATCCACCGGTCAACGCTTTGCCCACGCACAGGACATCAGGCGTGACCGCGGCCGCCGCGGTGGCGAACAGGTCGCCGGTGCGCCCGAAGCCGGTCGCGATCTCGTCGGCGATGAGCAGCAGCCCGTGCCGGTCGCAGATCTCCCGCAGCCCGACGAGCAGCTCGTGGTCGTGGAAGCGCATGCCACCGGCCCCCTGGACGACGGGTTCGACGATCACGGCGGCGACGGAATCGTCGACAAGCGACTCGAACTCGGCGAGGTACGCCGCGCGGACCTGCTCCGACGACCCGCGCGGCGGCGGGACCGGCGCGAAAGCCTGCGGAGTGAACGTGCCCGCCCACAGGGAGTGCATGCCGCCGTCGGGGTCGCAGACGCTCATCGGCGCGCGGGTGTCGCCGTGGTAGCCGCCGCGCCAGGTCAGCAGGCGGTTGCGCCCCGGCTTTCCGACGGCCCGCTGGTACTGCAGCGCCATCTTGATCGCCACTTCCACCGACACCGACCCGGAGTCGGAGAAGAACACCGCGTCGAGCGCGGGGTCGGTCATCGCCAGCAGGCGTCGGGCCAGGTCGACGGCCGGGGCGTGGGTGAGGCCGCCGAACATGACGTGGGACATGGTCGCCGCCTGCCGTTGCGCGGCGCCCACCAGGCGCGGGTGCGAATGCCCGTGGCACGCCGCCCACCAGCTGCTCATGCCGTCGATGAGGCTGCGGCCATCCTCCAGCGTCAGCCGCGTCCCCTGCGCCGAGGCCACCGGCAGCGCCGGCACGGGGCTCGGCATCGGCCCGTAGGGGTGCCAGACGTGGGCCGCGTCGAAGGTGGCGGTGTCGGATTCGGCGGCGTCCGCGAAAAGAGCATCGGCGGGAACGGTGGCTGCGGTCATGAAGGGCGACGTTAGTCCGATCCGACCGAATCGAACACTGTTCAGGGGTGGCCGCGGGGGATGATTTGCCACTCGACATTCCGATCAGCACGATAAGCGCATGACCAGCGTTGGACAGCGTTCAAGTGGGGAAATCGCGGTACCCGAACCCTCTTCCCGCCCGCCCGGACGAGCCCGGATCGCCCTGCCCGCGATCATCGGCATCGAATCGTGGGAGCGCTTCAGCTTCTACGGCATGCAGGCGATCATGGCGTATTACCTCTACGGGGCGGTCACCGACGGCGGCATCGGCCTGCCCACCACCACCGCCACGGCGCTGATGGGCGCCTACGGCAGCCTCGTCTACCTGTGCACCATCGCCGGCGGCTGGATCGGCGACCGCATCCTCGGCGCCGAGAAGACCCTGCTGGCCGGAGCGCGGGTCCTCGTCGCCGGCCACCTCACCCTGTCGCTGGTGCCCGGCGCGGCCGGCGTCGCCATCGGCATGGTCCTCGTGGCCGCGGGCTCGGGCGCCCTGAAGACCTCCGCGATCACCATGCTCGGCCGGGTCCGCGCCTCCGGAGACCCGCGCCGCGACAACGACTTCCAGTACTTCTACTTCGGCATCAACGTCGGCGGTCTGCTGGGCCCACTGCTCACCGGCGCATTGTCCGTCGCCTACGGCTTCGACGTCGGCTTCGCGGCGGCGGCGATCCTCATGATCGCCGGGTTGATCCACTACCACTGGCATCGGCGCCGTCTTTCGGGCTCGTGGCGGAACGATGCCCGCGTGGCCGTCGAGAAGCCGACCTCGCCGATCGGACGGCGTGGCCTGACCCTGGTCCTGCTGGGCATGGCGGGCACCGTCGCGGCGATGGTCGGGCTGACGATATCCGGTGTCCTGCCGTTGCATCGCTTGCCGACGGTCATGCTCGCCGCCACCATGGCGGCCACCGTCGCCCTGTTCGCGCAGATGATCCTCGACCCCGAGATCGAGCGCGCCGAGCGTTCGCGTGTGCTGGCGTTCATCCCGCTGTTCATCGCGGCGGTGGCGTTCTGGTCCATTCACAACCAGGCGTTCGGCGCGCTGGCCGTCTATTCCGACGTGCGCGTCGACCGCACCATCGGGGCCGGGGCGGGCGGAGGCTGGGAGGCCCCCGCGGCATGGGCGCAATCGCTCAACCCGGTGTTCACCCTGCTGCTGATTCTGCCGCTGGCCGCGCTGCGCCTGCGGATGGGCCGCCGCGCCCCCGACATCCCCCTCCAGATGATCGCCGGTACCGCCGTGACCGGCTGCGCGATGCTCATCGTCGTGCCTTTCGCCGGCTTCGTCGACAAAACGGTGCCACTGTCGGTGATCGTCGCCGTGTACCTGGCCATCACTCTCGGCGAGCTGCAGGTCAGCCCCGTCGGCATGGCCGCCTCCACGGTGCTCGCGCCCGCGAAGTACCGCACGCGGTTTTCCGCCCTGTACTTCCTCACGATGGCGGTGGGCACCGCACTGTCGGGCGTCCTGTCCACCAACTACGACCCCGCCGACGCCTCGGCGGAGCGCGTCTACTTCTTGTCCGTGGGAATCGGCGTCATCGCCGTCGCCGGAGTCATGGCCGCGCTGCTGCCGTGGATCCGCCGCCGCATCGACGGCGGGGAACGGCGGTGACTACTCGGTCGTGGTGCCGCTGAACCAGCCGGCGGCGCGGCCGAGGAACTCCTCGCGGTCCAGCTCTTCGGCGCCTTCCGGCAGCCACGCCAGCACGGGCAGGCCGGTGACGATCGGCACCTGCTCGACGATGGTTTCCGCCACCGCATCCGGCTGCGTGGACAGGGAGCCGCCGATGATGCCGGTGATCTCCAGGCCTCGGGCGCGGCACGCCTCCAGCGTCAGCTCGACGGCGTTGAGGGTGCCGGGCGACGCCGCGGTGACGATGGTGACCTTCGCGCCGAGCTCCTCCGCCAGCTGCGGCACGGACCAATTGGCGATGCGGGCCAGCACGCCGCCGGTGCCCTCGACGAATACGGGGCGGCCGTCGGCGGCGAGGTCGCGCAGCTTGTCGGCGGTCTCCTCCAGGTCCAGCTCCTCCGCGCCGATGCGGCGGGCGGCGAACGCCGGCGGCAGGGCGTCGGGGTAGCGGGCGAACTCGTGCAGGTCCTCGCAGCCGGTGAGCCGGTGGATGGTCGCCAGCGCACCCTGCCCCTCGGGCTCGCCGGTCTGGGCGAGCTTGACCACGATGGGCTCCTCGCCGGCGGCCATCGCCTGTGCGACGAGGGCTGCGGTGGCGGTCGTCTTGCCGACGCTGCGCCCCGTGCCGGTGATGATGTGGATGCCCCTGAAGTACATGAGGAAGAAATGTCCTTTCCCGCTCGTGGGAACCGGCGCGCTCGTGGCCGCCCGTTCCCCAGACCTGTTCACCAGTCTCTTTCATCCACGACAATATCCGGCGTCCAGCGTTCGCCTTAATCCGGGGTTCGTCATACGACCAAGATCACACGTGCGCGGTGCCCCCACCGCCCGTTTTTCAGGGCAGGTCCGGCTCGTCGATGAGGTCCACGTCCGGCAGCAGCGGCGCGAGGTCGGGCAGCTGGTCGAGCGATTCGATGCCGAGCTGCTCGAGAAGGAGGTTCGTGGTGACGTACAGGTGCGCCCCCGTCGCCGGTTCCTCCCCCGCCTCCGCGACCAGGCCGCGCGCCAGCAGCGTCCGCATGACGCCGTCGACGTTGACGCCGCGCACCGCCGACACCTGAGCGCGCGTGGCCGGCTGGCGGTAGGCCACGACCGCGAGAGTTTCCATCGCCGCCCGCGACAGCCGCGTCTGCGTGCCGTCGAGGAGGAACGCCTCCACCGCATCGGAATAGTCGGCGCGGGTGTACAGGCGCCAACCGCCCTCGACTTCGCGGAGGTCGAAACCGGAGCCGCGGGCTTCGAACTCGTCGCGCATCTGGGCGAGCACCTCCCGGATCGCCTCGGGCTCCACGTCGAGCGCGCGGGCGAGGTCGATGGGCGCGACCGGCGTGTCGATGACGAGCAGCACGCTTTCCACCGCGGCACGCAACGGGTCGATCTGGGGCAGGTCCATGGCGGGCAGTGTATCCAGCGACGGGTCTAGGGTGGGCAACGTGCTCGCATTTCTCGCGTCCAATTCGCTGCTGGCCCTGGCCGTCATCCTCACCGTCGGTTTCGCCCTCGGGCGGATCCGGGTCGCGGGGCTGAGCCTGGGGTCGGCGGCGATCCTCTTCGTCGCCATCGGCTTGTCGACGGCCAACCCCGACATCCAGATGCCTCCCCTCATTTACCAGTTCGGGTTGGCGTTGTTCGTGTACTGCATCGGCTTGGCCGCGGGGCCGGCATTCTTCCGCACGCTGCGCAGCCGAGGTCTGGCGCTGAACCTCATCGTCGCCGTTTTGCTGGTCGGGTTGACGGCGCTGACGTTCGCGCTGGTGACGTTCTCCGGCGCGGACGCCATCACCGGCGCCGGCATGTTCGCGGGCGCGGTGTCGTCGACGCCGGGCATGGCGGCGATCCTCGCCGCCGTCCCCGATCTGCTGCCCGCCGGGTCGGATCCGGATGCGGCGTCGGCGGCGGTCGTCGGTTATTCGCTGGCGTACCCCGGTGGCGTGCTGGGCATCATCATCGTCGCGGCCCTCGGCGCACGGCTGCTGCGCGTCGACCACGTCGCCGACGCCAAGGCCGAGGGCGTGCTGGCCGAGAAGCTCCACTACATCGGCATCCGCATCGGCCCCGGCCGGGAGCTGACCGTGGCACAGGTGCCGGAATTCACGGGTGCGAAGATCATCACCACGCGCGTGGCAGATGGCGGCGACGGAAGCGATGGAGACGGCACGGCCCGGAACCAGCGCCTCGCCGAACCTCACGATGTCTTGCGCGAGGGATGTTCGATCATGGTCAACGGAACGGCCGAGGAGCTGGACAAGGCCGTCGCAAAGCTGGGCGAACGCATCGAGATGGACCCGCATGAGTCGGATCTGCAGTTCACCCGCATGGCGGTGTCGAACCCCGATGTCGCGGGACGCACGATCGGCGAACTGCGCATCCTGGAGGATCACGGCTTCACCATCGCCCGCCTGCGCCGCGGCGACGCCGACGTCGTCCCCGACAAGGACGATCGGCTGCAGCTGTCCGACCGCGTCCGCGTGGTCGCGCCGAAGCAGCGCATCGAGGCCATCCGGGCGTTCCTCGGCGACTCCGAGAAGTCCCTGGCCAATCCGGATCTGCTACCCCTCGCACTGGGTCTGGCACTGGGTCTCGCGCTCGGTGCGATCCCGATTCCCATGCCCGGCGGCGGCACCCTGTCCCTGGGCTTCGGCGGCGGCCCCATCATCGCGGGCCTGGTCTTCGGCGCCCTGGGCCGCACCGGCCCGGTGCGCTGGCAGTTGCCGTACCACTCGACGACGACCCTGGAGGCCTTCGGCATGGCGCTGTTCATGGCCGGCGTCGGCACCACGGCTGGCGCGGGGTTCCGGTCGGCCCTGGCGGACCCGACGAGCCTGCTGTACATCGGCCTGGGCCTGGTGGTCACGCTGGCCAGTGCGATCGCCACCGTCGCGCTGCTGATGACGTGGCGCAAACTCACCTTCGACGAGTCCATCGGCGTCGCGGCGGGCATCACCACCAATCCAGCGGTCATCGCGTACCTGAACACCGCCTCCGGCACGGACCTCGCCGCGCGCGGGTACACGACGGTGTACCCGGTGGCGATGGTCGGCAAGATCGTCGCCGCGCAGGTGCTGATCATGATGCTGCTGTGATGGTTGAAGTAATCGTTGGTGTGATCGTTGGTGTGATCCGTGGTGTGATCCGTGGTGTGATCAAAACGGCGGCACATCCGGGTACTTCTTCATCTTCTGTTTGAGCGGCAGCTCCGATTCCGGGCCCGACGCATTGGGGCCGTACAAATCCTCCCATTTCTTCATCGCCGCATCTTGGGCTTCCTCGGTCACTCGCTTGGCTTCGGCTTCTTCGGCGATGCGCCGCGCGTTATGCTCGGCACGCGCTCCGGTCAATCGGGTGGCGCGGGCATCGAAGGTCTGGCGGCCGAATCCCGCCAGCGGCCCCTGCGGGACGGTCACATACCGATGTTCGCCGTCCGCGCTCGTCCACACCTCGGTTCCATCGGGATGGGCTTCCACGTCCCACAACTTCGCGGTCTTCAGGTTGTGGTGGCGACGACACAGGCAGTGCAAGTTCCCAGTGGCGGTCGGCCCGCCGGCGTCGGGATCGTCATGGTCGTAGTTCTGCACGTGATCCTTGTCGTCCCGGTGCGCGGGCTTGTCGCAGCCGGGGAACCGGCAGACGCCGTCGCGCCCTTCGACGAAGGCGTCCATGGCGTCGGTGGGCACGTACCCGTCGGTCTTGCCGTTCGACGACAACCGCAGATGAGTCAACCGCTTGACCCATTCGTCGGTCGCCACCGCATCGAGCCACCCCGGACCCGACATCCAGGCGGGGCCGCCGGCGACGTCCTGGTAGACGTTGAAGACGACCTTGACCTCCTTCGCCGTGCCCCGCAACGCATGCAAGAGGGCTTCTCTGCGGCCGCAACCATGGGCGGCGCCCACGGCGTCGAGAATCGCGAGCACCTCCCGCCCCTGATCCGCGCGCAACGTCACCCGCATCGTCGAGTGGGTGGCGGAGCGTTCGTCGACGTTGAAGTTCGGGTCCTCCGATGGCTTCGGCGCGGGCTCGTCCTCCGGATCATCGGGCCGGGCCAGAGGCTGAATGTCGCCGATGATGCGGCACATCGCCGACGCCATCGACCGGTGGCCGACGAGAGTTTGACCGTTCCTCTTCGGCGCCAGGTAGCGCAGCAGCCGGTCGCAGAACTCCTCGACGTGGTCGTCGGACAGGGGGATCACCGCCTGGGCGATCATCTTCAGGTGCGACCACGGCAAAAACGGTCGCTCCTCCAACACCTCGGCCAACGTCGGCAAGCGGTCCAGCATGAGGCCCACGTCGCAGTAGTCCAGCCCGACCCCGTACGTGACGCCGAGTCGCGGCGCGACGCGCGCCAGATGATCCTCGACGTCGGCCACGGAGTCGGGGCAGGTCAACTCGGCGACCCGGAGGTCACGTGCATTCCGTTCCAGGCCCGCGGCACACAGCGGGTCGGCGGCGTCCTCGTGAGCGTATCGGGTGTCGGGAAATTCGAATCGGCGGCCATCGTCCTGGCCGTCGGGTGGATCGTCGTCGTTGCGGTGTTCCGGACCTGCGCAGCCGTCTACGGCCATGGCCTATCCCCGGTGTTCGTTCGAATGATCGTTCAAGCGGGCTTTTCGACGAACTCCCCCGACCCCCAAGTCGCGGGAGGTGACGGCAACCAACTTCCCCCGCCGTCACCGGCAACGATACCCGCATTCGAACGCATGCGCTACCCGAACCCAAATCACCGGCGTCGCAGGTGAATTGATCGATCACATATTTGAACCAGGCCCCTACTCCCAGTTCGACGCCGCTACGACGGTCGGATCGACGTCGAGGCCGGTCCAGGAGACGGTGAGCTCCTCGAGGGCCTCCTCCTGCTCGGTCTCGATGGCCTTGGCGCGGTACAGCTCCAGCAACGCCAGGAACCGCCCGACGACCTCCATGGACACGCGGCATTCCGACGTCAGCTGCGCGAACGTCAGCCACGTCCCCTCGCCGGCGATGCGCAGCGCGTCGAGGATGCGCCCGGCCTGCTCCGGCACCGACACGGCGACCTGGTGGATGTGACCGATGCCGACCTCCTCCGGCGGCTTCGGGCGCATGACGACGGCAGCGAACTCCGCGAACGACTGAGCATCCATCCCCAGCTCGACCGGCGGCAACAGGCCCTCGAACCCGGGGTCGGGGCCCGTGGCACGCGGGTACCGGTGCGGGGCGACGCGGGCCCAATCGGCGAACAGGTCGGCGACGCGGCTGTAGGCGCGGTACTGCAAAAGGCGGGCGAACAGCAGGTCTCGGGCCTCGAGCAGAGCCAGGTCCTCTTCGTCGTCGACGTCGCCGCGCGGCAGCAGGCGGGCGGTCTTCAAGTCGAGCAGGGTCGCGGCGACGACGAGGAACTCGGTGATCTCGTCGAGGTCGCCCACCGCATCCAGGCTGCGGGTATACGCGATGAACTCGTCGGTCACCGCCGCCAACGCCACCTCGGTGACGTCCATCTTCTTCGACCCGATCAACTGCAGAAGAAGGTCGAACGGCCCCGTGAAGTTGGCCAGCGCCACCCGGAACCCGGTGAGCTCCTCTTGCACGGGTTCGGTCGGCGCGGCTTCCGTCACCGCGCCTTCGGCGATCGGTGGCTCGACCCCCCGCACCGGCTCGTCGGAAAGCAAAGGCAGTCCCTCACCCGCCGGTGCGCTCGATGACCTCGCGCGCCAAGTTGCGGTACTGGTCGGCGCCCGGGGACTTCGGCGCCCAACGGGTGATGGGCTCGCCGGCGACGGACGTCTCGGGGAAACGCACCGTGCGCGTGATCACCGTGTCGAAGACGGTGTCGCCGAAGACCTCGATGAGCCGCTCCATCACCTCGCGGGCGTGCAGCGTGCGGCGGTCGAACATGGTCACCAGGATGCCCAGGACCTCGAGGTCGAAGTTCAGGCGATCGCGGACCTTGCCCACCGTGTCGGTGAGCAGCGCCAGGCCGCGCAGCGAGAAGTACTCGCACTCCATGGGGATGATCACGCCCTGCGCGATGGTCAAAGCGTTGACGGTCAGCAGGCCCAGCGACGGCTGGCAGTCGACGATGATGAAGTCGTAGTCGCGGCGCACCGGGCGCAGCGCACGGCCCAGCGCCTGCTCGCGGCCGACCTCGTTGACCAGCTGGATCTCCGCGGCCGACAGGTCGATGTTCGCCGGCACCAGATCCAGGCCCGGCACCGACGTGTGGTGGATGGCGTCGCGGACGTCGGTGTCCGAATCGATGATCAGGTTGTAGACCGTCAGATCCAGATCCTCGTGCGGGATGCCCAGGCCCGCCGACAGTGCGCCCTGCGGATCCAGGTCGACCAGCAGGACCTTGCGGCCGAACTCCGCCAGCGCCGCGCCCATGTTGATGGTCGACGTGGTCTTGCCCACGCCGCCCTTCTGGTTGCACATGGCCAGGATCGTCGCCGGCCCATGGGACTCCAGGGGCTTCGGCTCGGGCAGCTCGCGCAGGGGACGGCCGGTGAGGCCCACCTGCATGCCCTCGGCGTCGAACAAGCCCGACTCAGCCACCGTCAACCCCTATTCCTTGACAATCTGTGGACCCTTCGAGCCAACCGCCCGAAAGGATGGTGCGAACCACTGCGGGAGAATGCGACTCCCTCGCGACCACTGTACCGGCGCTCACCGCGCCCGCGGGTGAGCACCCGCCCAAACCCGGCGGAGATTATCGGCCGTGACCATCGTGTAGATCTGCGTCGTGGTCACCGACGCGTGCCCCAGCAGCTCCTGCACGGAGCGGACGTCGACGCCGCCCTCGAGCAAATGCGTGGCGAAACTGTGCCGCAACGTATGCGGCGACACCCGCCCGGCCAGGCCGGCGCGCTCCGCGACGACCGCCAGAATGTTCGCCGCCGACTGCCGCGACATCCGCCGGCCCAGCGAATTGATCAGCAGCGCCGGGCCGGAGTTCGCCCGCGCCCACCCGGGCCGCCCGCGCACCAGCCACGCGTCGACGGCCTCGATCGCCGGGCCGCCGACGGGAACGATGCGCTCCTTGCCGCCCTTGCCGCGCAGCAGCACCAGGCGCTCCTCGCGGTCGAGGTCGTCGACGTCGAGCCCGGTCACCTCCGACACGCGCGCGCCCGTCGAGTACAGCAGCTCCACCAGCGCACGGTCGCGGACGTCGGCGACCTCGGCGGCCTCGCCGACGGGGATGGCGTCGATCAGTCGCGTGACCTCCTCCACCCGCAGCGCCTTCGGCAGCGAACTGCCCCTCTTCGGCGGAGCCACCGACGCCGCCACGTCGACGTCGACGTCGCCCTCGCCGACCGCGAACTTGTGCAGGCCCCGCACCGCCGACAGCGCGCGCGACACCGACGACGCGGCCATCGGCGGCTGCCCGGCGTCGACGTCGCCGCGCGACAGGTGCGCCACGAACGCGCCGACGTCGGACTCCGTCACCGCCCGCAAATCCGCGCGCCCCAGGCGATCCAGGTAGTCCAGGTACTTCGCCAGGTCGCGCCGGTACGCGCCGAGCGTGTTCGCCGACGCCCCGCGCTCCACCGCCAGATGGTCGAAGAACGCCTCCGCCACGCGCCGCGCCGCAGTCCCCGCCACCTAATCCCCCGCTTCCGGCACGTGCTTCAGGTCCGCGTCCGGGCCCAGCGCCGCGGCCCGGCGGTCCGCGAGCCGGGTGGGGCGGATCGCGAAGGGCACGTCCGCTTCACGACGGACCCTGCCTTCCGACAACGTCACGTGCGCGCAGAGAATGCCCGCCACCGCGATGGAGTTGAGAACCTCGCCGCGGATGACCATGTCCGCCGCTTCCGCGAGGTCGACCCAGGATTCCGTCATGTCGGCCTCCTCGTCCTCGGGTTCGGGGCGGTCGGCGTCGGAAAGCCCCTCGGCCAGGTAAATGCGGACGGTTTCCTCCGCGAAGCCCGGGGACACGTAGATGTCGGTGAGCAGCGACCACCGCTCGGCGGCCACGCCGGCCTCCTCGGCGAGCTCGCGGCGGGCGGCCACCAGCGGGTCCTCCCCGGCGACGTCGAGGATGCCGGCGGGCAACTCGATCAGGCGGTCGCGCGCCGTCTGCCGCCACTGGCGCAGCAGGCAGATGCGGCCGTCGTCGTCGAGGGCGACCACCGCGACGGCGCCGAAGTGCTCGACGATCTCGCGCGCGGCGATGCGGCCGCCCGGCATGCGCACCCGATCGCGGCGCAGGGCGATGATCGGCGCCTCGACGAGGATCTCGGAGTCGACGACGTCGAAGGCGTGGGCGCCGGCGGACGGCGCCGTGGACTCGGACGAGGACTGTGCGGCGGACTGGGGCGTGGATGTCATAATCAACTGCCTACCCTCGCGCGGCGGATTCCGCGAGCGCCGCCCCGAGCAGGCCCGCGAACAGCGGATGCGGATTCGTCGGCCGGGACTTGTACTCCGGGTGGGCCTGGGTGGCCACGAAGAACGGGTGCTCCTCGCGCGGGTACTCCACGAACTCGACCAGCGCCCCGTCCGGCGACGTGCCCGAAATGACCAGGCCCGCCGACTCGATGGCGTCGCGGTAGGCGTTGTTGACCTCGTAGCGGTGGCGGTGGCGCTCGGACACCTCGGTCGCGCCGTAAACGTCCGCGGTGACCGACCCCTCCGCCAGCACCGCCGGATACGCGCCCAGGCGCATCGACCCGCCGAGGTCCGCCTCGCCGGACACCGCCGCCAGCTGCTCCGCCATCGTCGCGATCACCGGCGACGGCGTGGCCTCGTCGAACTCCGACGACGACGCACCCGGCACGCCCCCGCGCCGCGCCGCCTCGATCACCGCGCACTGCATGCCCAGGCACAGGCCCAGCAGCGGGATCCGGTTTTCACGGCAATGCGCGATAGCCCCGATCTTGCCCTCGATGCCCCGGATGCCGAAGCCCCCGGGCACCACCACCGCATCGGCGCCGGCGAGCTGCTCCGCCGCGCCCTCCGGCGTCTCGCACGAATCCGACGCCACCCACCGGACGTTCGCCCGCGCACCGTGGGCGAAACCGCCGGCGCGGATGGCCTCCGCCACCGACAGGTACGCGTCCGGCAGGTCGACGTACTTGCCCACCAGCGCCACGGTCACCTCGCGCGACGGCCGGTGCACCCGGTCGAGCAGGCCGCCCCACTCCTCCCAATCCAGGTCGCGGAACGGCAGCCCCAGGCGGCGCACGATGAACGTGTCCAGGTGTTCGTCGTGAAGCACGCGCGGAATGTCGTAGATGCTCGCCGCATCCGGGCACGACACCACGCCCTCCTCGTCGACGTCGCACATCAGCGCGATCTTGCGCTTCAGTGCGCCGGGCACCTCGCGGTCGCAGCGCAGCACCACCGAATCCGGCACCAGGCCGATCGACCGCAGCTCGGCCACGGAATGCTGCGTCGGCTTCGTCTTCAGCTCCCCCGACGGCTTCAGGTACGGCACCAACGACACGTGCAGGTAGTGGATGTTCTCGCGGCCGACGTCGTGGCGCACCTGGCGGGCGGCCTCGAGGAAGGGCTGCGACTCGATGTCGCCGACGGTGCCGCCGATCTCGGTGATCACCACGTCGGGGCGCAGGCCGTTGGCGTCCGGCCGGTCCATGCCGGTGATCCGCGACTTGATCTCGTCGGTGATGTGCGGGATGACCTGCACCGTCTCGCCCAGGAATTCTCCGCGCCGCTCCTTCGCGATCACCGACGAGTACACCTTGCCCGTGGTGACGTTCGCCCCGCCGTCCAGGTCGCGGTCCAGGAACCGCTCGTAGTGGCCCAGGTCCAGGTCGGTTTCGGCGCCGTCCTCGGTGACGAAGACCTCGCCGTGCTGGAACGGGTTCATCGTGCCGGGGTCGACGTTGAGGTACGGGTCCAGCTTCTGCATGGTCACCCGCAGCCCGCGCGACGACAGCAGCCGCCCCAGGCTCGACGCCGTCAGGCCCTTGCCCAACGACGACGCCACCCCTCCCGTGACGATGATGTACTTCGTGATGTGCCGGCCACCGCGCTCGCTCGCCATGCCCACTCAACTCCCGGGGTCTCGCTCGGGCGGCGGGCGCGCCACCGGTTGTCGGGGGTGTCCGCCGCAGGCCGTCTCGTGTCGACCACGGAACCTCAGGCTAAGCGGGCGGGGCACCGCAACCAAGCGAAAAACCATGCTTGACGACGCTTTTCGCGCCGCATCACACCGCGCCGGGCAGATTCAACGGTGGGGAAATCGACGTGAAACACGGCGGTAACACGCCGGGGCGATCACTCCGCTGCGGGGGCCTCCTCGGCGGGCGCCTCTTCCACGGGGGCTTCTCCGGTGGGAGCCTCCCCGCCCTTTCCCTCCACGATCGCGCGGACCACGCCCACGCGGCCGGCGGGGTCGCCGATGGCGGCCTGGGTGCGCACGGCGCCGGCGGTGCGCGAATTCTCGAGCACCTCGATCACGCCGCCGTCGCGGTCGGCCTCGGGCCCGCCGGCGACGACGACCGTGCCGTCGGCGGACAGGGCCTCGGCGAAGTCCGCGAGAATGCGCGAACCGACCGTCGGGTCCTCCCCCTCGCCATTGCCGGAGCCGGTGACCAGCACGATCGCGGCGGTCGGCCGCAGCGTGCCGTCCTCGTACTCAATGAAGCCCGCGTCGCGCAGCGACCCCAGCAGCAGACGGCGGTCGGCGACGTTCGCGCGCTCGGTCGCCCCCTCCCCGACCAACAGCACCGGCGACAGCGCCTGGCCGGCCTGGAAACCGGGGTCGCGGCGCTCCACGTCGAGCTCCGTGCCGGCGGGCAGCGCGGTGGTGACCACGTCCTTCAGCTCGTCCGCGCCCTCGGCCGAACGGAACTTTTCGGTCAGGCCCATCCGCGAAATCTCCGGCGAACCGGCGTCGCGGAGCAGCTGCTCCATCGCGTCCACCGCGCCGGAATCGGCGTCCGGGGTGGTCACCAGCAACGCCGGGACGTCGGAAAGCGAACCGTCGACGACCTGCGCCGCCAGATCCTCCACGACCGAATTGGCCGCATCGGCGCGGGTATTGGCCGAATCGCGCTCGACGATAGCCGCGTCACGCTCCTCCGCCGCCTGCGCGCCGCCCCACTCGATGCCGCCCTCCGGCGCCAGCACGTAGGCGCCCAACGCCGTACCCGCCGCAATGCCCAGTGCCGCACCCGTGATGCCGGCGCTCCACGCGCCCGACCGCTTCCTCGCCATGATCGCCGACCCCCGCTAGTTGAACAGGCCCTGGAACCACAGGGCGATGGAATTCCACGTGTCGACGAGGTTCTCGCCCACCGAGCCGTCGCCCGCCGTGCCGGCGATGGCGATGATGACCGCCAACGCCACGATGATCGCCAGCAGCGCCCACATGAAACGCAGACCGCCGCCCTCCACGCGGTACAGATCCGCCACGACGTCGCCGTCGACGAGTTTGTCGCCCGCCTTCAGGCGGCTGAGCAGCGCCGACGGCAGGCCGCGCTGGTCCGCGCCGCCATAGACGTCGTCCTGGTCCAGCCGCGAGCCGACGTTGACGATCATCGACGCGCCATGATGGTCTGCCAGCACCAGCGCCAGGTCCGTCGCCGAATCCGACAGCGCCGGGAAGGTCATCGCGCCGATGCCCAGATCCTGGATGTGCTCCAGGCCCTGGGCGTGCCCGTCCGGGTCCGCCGGCAGGATCACGCGCGCACCGGAGCGCAGCGTCTCCGACCGGATTCCCTCGGGATCGCCGATGATCAGGTCCGGCTCGTAGCCCTGCCCGACCAACGCATCCGCGCCGGCGTCGACGCCGATGAGCACCGGATCGAACTCGCGGATGAAGCCCTTGAGGTTCTTCAGCGTCTCCTCGTGGCCCGCGCCGGGGCTGACCAGCAGCACCTTGCGGCCGGCGAGCTTGGTCTCCACGTCGGGGATGCCCAGGCCATCGACGTACAGCGGCGATTCCGTCGCCGCGAACTCCACGAAGTTGCCGGAAAACGCCTCCAGCCGGTCGACCATCCCGGTGCGGGCGTCGTCGAAGTCCTTGGAGATCTTGTCCATGGTGACCTCGTCGCCGGCCGCCACTCGACGATCGCCGAGGTACAGCTTGCCCTCGTACAGGCGGTGCACCTTGCCGTCGCGGATCTTCGACGCCTCGGACGGCACCGCGTTCTCGACGAGGACCACGTCGGCGTCGAGAAGCATCTGCGGGCCGAAATTGGGGACGACGCCGGTGGTGAACGCACCGGTGTTGACGACCGCCCCGGCCTTCGCGTCGATGATCCGCTGGGCCAGCACGCGGGTGATGTCGGGCGCGTCGACGACGACGATGTCGCCCTCGCCGAGCTTGTTCAGCGCGCGGTCGGAGCGCAGGCAATCCCGGACGACGCCCTTGATGCCGGGCTCGTCGACGGTCTTCTTCGAGAACAGACTCATGGGCCACAGTGTGCCGCCGAGTCGCGGAGGTTCGGCGGAGGCGCGCCGATGGTCCGCCGTTACTTCGCCGCGCCCCGGTCGGCCTGCGCCTTCTCCAGCAGATCCGTCGCATGCGCGCGGCCCGACTCGGTGCCGTCGAGGCCCGCCATCATCCGCGCGAGTTCCTCGATGCGGCGGTCCCGGTCGAGCTCGCCCACGCCCGAGACGACGCCGTCCTCGGCGACGTCCTTGGCCACGTGCAAGTGGGTGTCGGCGTAGGCCGCGACCTGCGGCAAGTGCGTGACGACGATGACCTGGTTGCGTTCGGCCAATCGCGCCAGGCGGCGCCCGATTTCCACGGCCGCGCGGCCGCCGACGCCGGCGTCGACCTCGTCGAAGACCAGGGTGCGGCCGCCGTCGCCCTCGGCGAGGACGACCTCCAGCGCCAGCATGACGCGGGAGAGTTCGCCGCCGGAGGCGCTGCCGGCCAGCGGGCGCGGCTCGGCGCCCTTGTGGGCCGACAGCAGGAAGGACACGTCGTCGGCGCCGACGGGACCGAAGGAACCGGACGGCGCGACCTCCACGACCAGCGACGTCATCGGCATGGCCAGGCCCTTGAGCTCCGCGGTGACGCGGCGGCCCAGGTCGCCCGCGAGCTCGGTGCGGACCTTGGTCAGTTTCTTCGCGGCCGCCTTGACCTTCTTCTCCAGGGCGGCGACGTCGGCGGCGAGCTTGTCCAGGGCCTCGCCCGAGACGTCGAGCGAGCCGAGCTTGCGCCGCGCCTTGTCGCGCCACTGCAGCACGCCGTCGATGTCGGGGGCGTACTTGCGCGTGAGATTGCGGATCTCCGCCTGGCGGGCCAGCAGCCCGTCGAGGGATTCCGTCTCCTCGGGCAGACCCTCGAGGTAGGTGCCCAGGTCCGCGGAAACGTCCGTGAGCCCGCTGGTCAGTTCGCCGATGCGCTCGGCCAAGCCGACGAGTTCGGAGTCGCCGGAGTTGGCCAGGGCGTGCTGGGCGCGGCCGAGGAGGTCGGCGGCGCCGTCTTCCTCGTCGATGGAGCCCCACGCCGTCGAGGCCGCCTCGCGAAGGCCATCGAGATCCTGCATGCGGCGGATGGTCTGGGTCAGCTCGACGTCCTCGCCCGGTTCGGGGTCGACGGCGTCGATCTCCTCCAGCGCGAACGTCAGCTGATCGGCGCGCATGGCCAGCTCGCGGCGCTTGGTGGTGCGCTCCTCGAGGTCCTTGGCCGCGGTGCGCCACTCGCGCCGCACCGCGCGGTAGGCCTCCAGCAGCGGAGCCACACGGTCGCCGCCGAGGCGGTCCAGCGCGGCGATCTGCTCGTCGCCGCCGAGCAGGCGCAGCTGGTCGTTCTGGCCGTGGATGGCCAGCACCGCGCCGGCGAGATCCGCCAGCGACGACGCCGGCGTGCCGCGTCCGCCGATCCACGCGCGGGAGCGCCCCTTCGCGGAGACCTGGCGCGCCAGCAGGATCTCGCCGTTTTCGTCCCTGTCCCCGCCGCATTCGGCGAGGATCTCCTCGACCGCGTCGGACAGCGGCCCCGCCAGATCATCGGTGGCCACGCGTCCTTCCACCAGGGCCTTCTCGGCGCCGGTGCGCACGCGGCCCGCATCGGCGCGGCCGCCGGACAGCAGGCGCAGGCCGGTGACGACCATCGTCTTGCCCGCACCGGTTTCACCGGTGAGCACCGTCAGGCCCGGGCTGAATTCCACCGTCGATTCGGGGATGACGCCGAGATCGCGGATGGTGAGCTCGGTCAGCATCGTCCGGTCACCGCCTCGGGCCCCGCCATCCGGTCACGGGCAGGCGGAACTTGTGCACCAACCGATCGGTGAACGGCGCCGCATCGAGGCGGACCCACTTCACCGGCTGCTCGCCGCGGGTGATCTCGATGCGGCTGCCCGGCGGCATGGGGATGTGGCGGAACCCGTCGAGCACCGCCTGGGCGGCGCTGGTCTGCGGATTCGACTCCACCGCCACCGTCGAATGCGGCGACACGACCATCGGGCGGTCGAACAGGGCGTGGGCGTTGTTGGGCACCACCAGGATCGCGTCGAGCTCCGGCCACAGCACCGGGCCGCCGGCGGAGAACGCGTAGGCGGTCGATCCGGTCGGCGTGGAGATGAGCACGCCGTCGCAGCCGTAGGAGCTCACCGGGCGCTCGTCGACCTCCAGCACGACGTCGAGGACGCCGCGGCGGTTGAGGTTTTCGATGCTGACCTCGTTGAGCGCCCAGCCGGTGCCGATGACCCGGCCATCGTTGTCGCGCACCGTCGCGCGGATGGTCATCCGGTCCTCGACGCGCCAGCTGCGGTCGATGACCCGCTGGATCGCCTCGGTCATCGACTCCTGCTCCCATTCGGCCAGGAACCCGACGTGGCCCATGTTGATGCCCAACACTGGCAGGTCCATCGAATGGGCGATGTCCGCCGCGCGCAGGAACGTCCCGTCGCCGCCGAGCACGAGCACCAGCTCGCACCCGTTGGCGGCCTGCGGCGAATGCCCGAAGCGCGGGTACTTGCCCAGCACGGGGTGGCGCAGCAGCTTCGACGGGTCATCGCCGGCGAGCACGCGCACGCCGATGCCCGCGCCCTCGAGCAGCTCGGCAGCCTCGGCGGCCATCTCCAGATTCGCGCTGCGGCCGGCATGGGGCACCAGCAGTACCTGGCGGTCGCCGCGGTCGTCCCGGCCGTCGTCGTAGTCCGTCATTGCGGGCCCTCCTGCACTGCGCGTTCGATCATCTCGTCCAGCTTCCCATCATCGACGTCCGACGCGCCACCGTCCTTGACCAGCCAGAGGAAATACTCCACGTTGCCGGACGGGCCGGGCAGCGGGCTGGCCACCACGCCACGCACCGACGTCCCCAACGTGCGGGCGAAGCGGGCGACGTCGCCGACGACTTCCGCGCGCAGCGCGGGGCTGCGCACCACGCCACCGTGGCCGAGGCGGTCCTTGCCGACCTCGAACTGCGGCTTGACCATCGGCAACAGTTCGGCACCGTCGGCCAGGCTGTCGACCAGCGCCGGCAGCGTCAACCGCAGCGAAATGAAAGACAGGTCCCCCACCATCACGTCGGCCGGGCCGCCGATCATCTCGGGCGTCAGCGTCCGGACGTTCGTGCGGTCGAGCACGGTCACGCGGTCATCGTCGCGAAGCCTCCAGATCAGCTGCCCGTAGCCGACGTCGACGGCGATGACCTCCGCCGCGCCCCGGCGCAGGCACACGTCGGTGAAACCACCGGTCGACGCGCCGGCGTCGATGATCCGGCGGCCGGCCAGGCTCAGGCCCTCCGGCTCGAATGCCTCGAGGGCGCCGATGAGCTTGTGCGCGCCGCGCGACGCCCAGTTGGCGTCGTCGGCGTCCTCGGCCACGCGGATGGACACGTCGCCGGTCACCGACGTCGCGGGTTTCGTCGCGGCCATGCCGTTGACCGTCACCCGGCCGTGCTTGATCAGTTCCACGGCGTGTTCGCGGGAACGGGCGATCTTGCGGCGCACCAGTTCCGCGTCGAGCCGACGCTTCGGCGTCGATCCCTTACCCACGGCCGGCCCCCTCACCGCCGAGCGCGTCCTGCAGCAGCGCGTGAGCGCGCTCCATCTGCGCGGCGCGGTCGGCGGGAGTCGGCGCGGGGGCCTCGAGCGTCTCCATCACTTGACGACGGAGCCGCTCCGGATCCACCGCCCCGCCCGCGAGAGCGGCGGCCGCGTCGGCGGGCGTGGGCGACGACCCTGCGGCGGACGAGCCGGGGCCGGGAACCGGGGCGTTGCCGGGAACTGCCATGGCCCGGATCACCGCCAGGCGGCGACCGCGGCGGCCGCGGCCTCGGAGGTGGTGCGCACGCCGGTCACCGGGGCGGTCGACGGGGCCCCGTCGGCGTCGAACCACGCCACGGAAGCGGCGGTCAGCAGCGCCGCGACTGCGGCGCGCGCCGGATCCGCCAAACGCGCGTCGGAGGCGTCGCCCCCGCCGATGACGATCACGGCCGGATCGTCGGCGTCGCGCTCCGCGGTGAACCCCGCCTGCGGGCGCGGCTCGGCATGTTCCGCCGGGGCGACCAGCGCACTCATGTCCGCGCCGATGAGAGTCGGACGCTCCTCCGGGATCGCCGACAGGGTTTCATGGTGCCCGGAGATGCCGGTGACGGTCATCAACGTGTCGTAACCCGCCGCATTGCCGCCGGCGATGTCGGTGTTCAGGCGGTCGCCGATGACGATGGGCCGTTCCGACTCCAGGCGCGCGGCGCCACGGTGGAACATCGGCGGCAGCGGCTTGCCCGCGCTGCGCGGCTCGACGCCGGTGGCCGACACGATCGCGGCGACCATCGACCCGTTGCCGACGAGCAGGCCCCGCTCGGTCGGCAGCGTCGTGTCCAGGTTCGAAGCCAGGTACTTCGCGCCGCGGGAAATGGACAGCGCGGCCTCCGACATCATCGCCCAGTTCGTGCCCGGGTTGTGGCCCTGGAACACCGCCGCCGGCTCGTCGTCGGCGGAATCGACCAGCTCGTACCCGGCGTCGGTGGCCAGATCGCGGAAAGACTGGGCACCGAGGATGAGGACCTTCGAACCCTCCGGGATGATGTCCGCCGCCATCTCGATCGCCGCCTGCGCCGACGTCATCACGTCGTCGGCATCGCAGTCATAGCCGAGCGAACGAAGCTGCTCGGCGACCGTCTCCGGGGCCCGCGACGCATTGTTGGTGACGAACAACATCGGCAGACCGGCCTCGGTCAGCCCCTCCAGGGCGCCGGGGACCGCGCGCCCGCCTTCGTAGATGGTGCCGTCGAGGTCCAACAGCGCCGCATCGTAGCGGCCGGCCAGCAGTTCGTTGCTCATGAAAGCGTCGATCCAATCCTTGATGGTGTCGTGCCCGGTGCCGGGACTTTTACAGCTCGGCCGCGCGATCGCCGGCGTCGAGAAGCCCGTCCGGATCGAGATCCGCCGAGCGGTTGAACCACTCCCGGGCCTCGTCGGTGCGGCCGGCCGCAGCCAGCGCATCGGCGTAGGCGTAAAACAGTCGCGCGCCCTCGAAGTCCTTGCGCGACGGATCGAGGTCCTGCGCCTCGAGCTCAATGATCGCGGCGTCGAGATCGCCCATGTCGCGGCGCGCGCCGGCCACGACGATGGCCAGCTCGGTGCGGGATTCGTCGTCGAGCAGGCGGACCTCGTCGGAACGGCCCAGCTCGATGGCCTTTTCCGGGCGTCCGAGGCCGCGCTCGCAGTCGGCCATGACGGCCAGCAGGCCGGCGCCGCCGGAAATGCGGCGGGCGGCGCGCAGCTCGGCGAGCGCCTCCTTCCACTCCCCGGCGTGGTACGCGGCGACGCCGTTGGTCTCGCGGACCACGCCGACGCGGCCGGCACGGTCCTTCGCCGCGCGAGCGTGGCGCAGCGCCAGCTTCGGGTCATCGGCCATCAGCGTGGCGGCCATGATCATGTGGCGCGCGACCTGGTCGGCGTTGTCCTTGGACAGGCTTTTCAGGTCCTGGCGCACCGACGGGTCGAGCTCGTCGGGCTGCACGTCCTCGGGCAGCGACGGCTCGTTCTGGCGCGCGACGATCCGCTCTTCGCGGAAACCCGGGCGCTGCGGGCCGGTGCGGGGCGCGCGCTTCTGGTCGTCCTGGAAGCGGCCACCGCGGTTGGAATGCCGACGGTCGCCACCGGGGCCGCCACGACGGTCATCGCGACGATCTCCACGCGGACCACCGGGACCACCACGGCGGTCGTCACGGCGATCTCCGCGCGGACCACCCGAACCACCGCGACGGTCATCGCGGCGGTCGTCACGGCGCCACTCGCGGTCGCCGCCACGGCGACGGTCATCGCCGCCCCAGTTGCCTCGGCCCTCGCGGCCCTCGCCACGCTCGTCGCGACGGCCTTCACGGCGATCTCCGCCACGATCATCGCGGCTCTCCCAGCGACGACCTCCCTGGCCACCCTGGCCACCGCGACCACCGCGGCCACCCTGGCCACGCCCACCGGAACGGCCGCCCTGGCCACCGCCGGGACGGCCTCCCCGGAATCCGCCGGGGCGACCGCCCTGACCTCCTCGACGCTCTCCGTCGGGACGCGAACCTTCGTTCTCGGCCATGTGTTGGCAGCTCCTTACGCAATTGATGCACTCGCGTGCCGCCGCCTCCGGGTCCCGGGACGATCGGCCGCTTGAAAATCTGGAAATGCGGGCTGGCGAACCAGTCACGGGCAGCACCCGTCACCGCATACAACGGCCCAGGCTACCAGCCCTGGCCCCCGCGTCCGTTCACGCGTGGACGGAAAGATGATGCGCGACGAGCACCGCGTCCGCCGACAAATCCCACGTCGACGTCGCCGTCCAACCGCTGCCCCGAGTGATGGCCACGCCCGTCGAGCCGATGACGTTCACCTCGGGCCGGGGAGCAGAGAAATCACCCGGGAACGCCGCCGAAAGATCCGCGGGGACCAGCGCCGCACGCTTCGTCAGAAACTGCAGCCGAGCGTCCTCCCCGTCGCGCGCCTTACCCGCCGCACGCACCAAGGTGGTCTGCGCGGCACGCACCTTCGACGCGGCCTCCGCGACCGGATCCGCTGCGACGTCGAAAAGCCCGCCCTGGGCCGCTTTACCGGACGTGCTTGACGACGCCTCCGCGGTCGCGGAAAAGCCGACGGTTTCGGGTGCGGCCATCATCAGTTCGGCGCTCTTCGTCGCACCCGGGAAGCCCGGGCCCTCGTTGGCGGGTTCACCGGCCTGAAACGAAGTCGCGGCGGCACGAGCGCGCTCATCTGCGGCCTCGTTCATCTCATGGCCGGCATGACCCTTGATCCATTCGAAACGGACGTTGCGGCCCTGCATGAGCCGATCGATGACGGACAGGATGTCGACGTTGAGCACGGGCTTGCCGTCGCGCTTCTTCCAGCCCTTCTTCTTCCAGCCCGGCATCCACTTCGTCACCGAGTTGATGACGTACTGCGAGTCGCAGAGAATGCGAAGTTCCTCGTCGGCGCGATGCGCCGTGGCCGCCAGCAGCTCGGCGACCGCCATCAGTTCGCCGCGGTTGTTCGTGCTCTTCTTCCAGCCGCCCGCGGCCCACGTGTCGTCGTCGATGTACCAGGACCAGCCGGCCGGACCGGGATTGCCGAGTGCCGAACCGTCTGCTGCGGCGATGATAGTCATGGGAGCCGATTGTAACGGGGTTCAAAAAAGCCCCGGGAAGCGGTCCCGACACATGAAATGCTTCGCCGAAAAGACCACGGAAATGCGAAAGAAGCCGTTGTCGGTGCCACACCCCACAACAGGGTGCGACACCAACAACGGCTCCAATCAATCTTCAAACCATGTTATTGGCCGGCGGTGACCTACTCTCCCACACCCTCCCAGGTGCAGTACCATCGGCGCAGGTGGGCTTAGCTTCCGGGTTCGGAATGGGACCGGGCGTGACCCCACCGCTATAACCACCGACACGTATACACGGGACACTTCGCAACCCACCACACGAAACCAACCAAGGTTATCGCGGGCC
>NZ_BCRD01000005.1 GCF_001552415.1 Corynebacterium xerosis NBRC 16721 = ATCC 373 | reverse complement strand
CCCGCCGGTCGCTGGCGCTCGTCGCCGGCGCCGCAACCGTGTTCGGCCTCGTCGCCTGTTCCAGCGACGACGGCCCCACGAAGGCCGCCGAGGCCCCGGACAAGCCTGTCGCCGTCGCCGATGAGATGGCGGCGTCGCAGGCTCTGCTGGACTCGGCCGAGGCCGTCGTCGTGTCCTCCGAGGACGAGGGCGCGCAGCGCCGCGCCGCCGGCATCGCGGTGGCGTCCGGCGTGCCCATGCTCGTCCAGGCCGGCGCCGACGCGTCGTCCGTGGAGGAGGAGATCTCGCGCCTCGGCGCGTCGACCGTGGTCACCGTCGGCGACGCCGACGTCGCCGCGGAGGGCGAGCGCACCGTCGTTGCAGCCCCGGGCGACCTGGAGGGCCTGAAGACGCTCACGGGCACCGAGTTCACCGCCGCCGCGGCCGACGAGGACGACCCGGCCCGCGCCATCGCCGAGATGGACGCCGCCGAGCCGACCGCGCCCGCCGAGGGGGCCGAGGGTGCCGCGGACGCCGGGGGAGAGGCCTCCGACGCGCTCGCCGCCTCCGACCCGGTGGAGCCCAAGACCGGCGACGACGACCCGTTGGCGTTCGCCGCCCCGGGCACCCCGCTCGGCGCCATCGCCACCGCCCGCGCCGCGGGCGTCGAGGTGAAGTGGCTGCCCATCGGCGACGCCCGCGCCACCAGCGAGTCCATCGAGGCCGCGCGCGGCGACCGCGCGCTGATCGGCCTCGGCGACGTCTTCGGCGACGACGGCAAGTTCGGCAAGTCCGTCGAGCTCGCCGCCGACGAGAACATCGCGGAGCTGCCCGGCGGCGGCCAGCTGGTGTTCCCCGGGCGCCACATGATCGCCACCTACGGCCACCCGGGCGCCCCGGTGCTCGGCGTGATGGGCGAGGAGACCCCCGAGGAAGCCGTCGCCCACGCCGAGTCGCTGGTCGAGGAGTACCAGGGCCTGACCGGAGACAAGGTCATCCCGGCCTTCGAGATCATCGCCTCCGTGGCGCAGGCTTCGCCCGGCCCGCGCGGCGACTACACCGAGCCGGCGCCCGTCGAAACGCTGAAGCCGTACGTCGACGCGATGACCGAGGCCGGCGGATACGTCATCATCGATCTCCAGCCCGGCCGTGCCGATTTCGTCGAGCAGGCGAAGTTCTACGAGGAGCTGCTGAAGAAGCCGAACGTCGGCCTGGCGCTGGACCCCGAGTGGAAGCTGACGCCGGACGGGCTGCCCAACGTCGCCGTCGGCCACGTGCAGGCCGAGGAGGTCAACCGCGTCGTCGATTACCTCGCGGATCTGACCGCCGAGAACGACCTGCCGCAGAAGGTGCTCATGCTGCACCAGTTCCAGCTGCAGATGCTGCGCGACCGCGAAACCATCGACGTCTCCCGCCCGGAGCTGGCCATCGTGCTGCACGCCGACGGCCACGGCACCCCGGAGCAGAAGTTCGAGACGTGGAACGTCATGCGCCAGGGCATCCAGCCGGAGATCTTCATGGCGTGGAAGAACTTCATCGACGAGGACCAGCCGATGTTCACCCCGGAGCAGACCATGGACATCGAGCCGCGCCCCTGGATCGTCACCTACCAGTAGGCGCTCGGCGGACAATCCGCCTTTCATGGTCGGCCCCGGCCACTCGTCCCAGGGGGACGCGGTGGCCGGGGCCGGGCGTTTCCGGGCCACCAGTTCAGGGGTCGACCACCCCCGAGGGGGACACCCGGGGATATGATGATCGGGTCCATGCCAACGAGCCGGCGTGGACCCATCCTTTCGGGCGCGGTCGTGCCGGATCGGATCGGACGCATACGCACATAATCAGGAGTTGCTCGTGAGCCAGAACGCTCGCCCGGTCGTCCTCATCGCCGACAAGCTCGCGCAGTCCACCGTGGACGCGCTCGGAGATTCCGTGGAGGTGCGCTGGGTCGATGGCCCGAACCGCCCGGAGCTCCTCGCCGCCGTCGCCGACGCCGACGCCCTGCTGGTCCGTTCCGCGACCACCGTGGACAAGGAAGTCCTCGAGGCCGCCCCCAAGCTGAAGATCGTCGGCCGCGCCGGCGTTGGCCTGGACAACGTCGACATCAACACCGCCACCGAGCGCGGCGTCATGGTCGTCAACGCCCCGACCTCGAACATCCACTCCGCGTGCGAGCAGGCCATTGCGCTGCTGCTGGCCACGGCCCGCCAGGTCCCCGCCGCCGACGCCACCCTGCGCGACGGCGAGTGGAAGCGCTCGTCCTTCAAGGGCGTCGAGATCTTCGGCAAGACCGTCGGCATCGTCGGTTTCGGCCACATCGGCCAGCTGTTCGCGCAGCGCCTCGCCGCGTTCGAGACCACGATCATCGCCTACGACCCGTACGCCAACCCGGCGCGCGCGGCCCAGATGAACGTCGAGCTCGTCGACCTCGAGGAGCTCGTCTCCCGCGCCGACTTCGTCACCATCCACCTGCCCAAGACCAAGGAGACGGCCGGCATGTTCGACGCCGACCTCCTGGCGAAGTCGAAGAAGGGCCAGATCATCATCAACGCGGCCCGCGGCGGCCTCGTCGACGAGCAGGCCCTGGCCGACGCCATCGAGTCCGGCCACATCCGCGGTGCGGGCTTCGACGTCTACGCCTCGGAGCCGTGCACCGACTCCCCGCTGTTCAAGCTGCCGCAGACCGTCGTGTCGCCGCACCTGGGCGCCTCCACCGAGGAAGCGCAGGACCGCGCGGGCATCGACGTGGCGAAGTCCGTGCTGCTGGCCCTGGCCGGCGAGTTCGTGCCGGACGCGGTCAACGTCTCCGGCGGCGCCGTGGGCGAAGAGGTCGCGCTGTGGCTGGAGCTCGCCCGCGAGCTCGGCCTCGTCGCCGGCGGCCTGCTGGAGGGCGCGCCCACCGCAGTGGAGGTCACCGCTCGCGGCGAGCTGTCCACCGAGGACGTCGACGTGCTCGGCCTGGCCGCCGCCCGCGGCCTGTTCTCCTCGATGATCGAGGAGCCGGTCACCTTCGTCAACGCCCCGCGCATCGCCGAGGAGCGCGGCGTCGAGATCTCCGTGGCCACCGCCCCGGAGTCGGTCACGCACCGTTCGGTCGTCGAGGTCAAGGTCATCGCCGCCGACGGCACCGCCTCGACCGTCACCGGCGCCCTGACCGGCCTGGAGCGCGTGGAGAAGATCGTGCGCATCAACGGCCGCGGCGTCGACATGCGTTCGGAGGGCCGCAACCTGTTCCTCACCTACAAGGATCAGCCGGGCGCCCTGGGCAAGGTCGGCGTGGCGCTGGGCCAGGCGGGCATCAACATCGAGGCCGCCGCCCTGTCCCCGGAGGCCGACGGCGACAACGCCATCCTGATCCTGCGCGTGTCGCAGGAGGTGCCGGAGGACCTGATCGAGTCGATCGTCGACGAGATCGACGCCAACCGTGCGCTGCAGCTGGTGCTCAACTAGCTCCACCCGCCGTTCGCATGGCGTAATCTGAACGGCGTGCGAGACAACGCCCCGGGGCCCGTGGAAGAAGCCGTCCGGATGGACCGAGAGGTCATCCGGAGGCTATGGGCCTCGGGGCTTCCGTCTGCCCTGCCGGCCCG
This sequence comes from Corynebacterium xerosis NBRC 16721 = ATCC 373, assembly GCF_001552415.1. Classification (GTDB taxonomy): domain Bacteria; phylum Actinomycetota; class Actinomycetes; order Mycobacteriales; family Mycobacteriaceae; genus Corynebacterium; species Corynebacterium xerosis. The sequence goes on along the minus strand of NZ_BCRD01000005.1, from coordinate 277,012 downwards.
GGTGCGGGCCCATCGTCTGCTGCAGCGGTGCGCCCCGGCGTGGACGGCGGTGGCGGTGTTCCAGGTCGGGCGGGCGGCGTGCTGGCGTCGTTCGTGGTGGTCAACGAGCACGTCCGCGAGGTCATCGAGGAGGACCGGAAGCTGCCGGTGCGGCTGAAGCTCGATCTTCGCTACGTCGCCGCTTCGGTGCAGGCGGCGCAGGCGAGTTTCTTCGGGGTGCTGGTGTTCGCGGGGTTCGTGTTCCTGGGCCTGGTCAGCGTGCCGGAGGCGACCATCGCGACGTGGACGGGCAAGCCGCCGGCGATGGTCGAGCTCGGGCCGCTGGACATCCCGGGCGCGCTGGTGAAGGTGTCGTGGGTGCTCGGCGCGTTCGCGTCGTTGTACATGGTCACCGCCACGGCCGCGGACAAGGCCGCCCGCGAGGAGCAGCTGGGGCCGATCACGGGGGAGACGCGCGCCGTGCTCAAGGCGGCGAAGGTGCTTGGCGACGCCGACGGGGGAGCCGTCGCCCGGAAGTAGGGCGAGGCTCGGAGACGACCCGTCATGGCCCGCCCCTCCACCACCACCGACGTAAATTAGGGCAGCCTTGCCAAGTCCGATGTGGCCCGCCTATAGTGCTCCCGTGCGGCGGTGCGCCGCGTGAACGACGAACGGGAGTTCAGGAACGTGAATCACAACCATTGCCGGAAGAGGATCATCAAGGCGGCGGCGCTCGCCGCGGTGACGGCGCTGGCCTTGACCGGCTGCTCGCGCGGTGACGACGGAGCCGGGACGGACGCCGGCGCGAACGGCGAGGGCGTCGAGCGAATCGCGGCCGTCGGCCTCGGCGATGCGGACACGCTGCTGGCGCTGGGAATCGAGCCCGTGCTGGTCGCCCCGTGGGGCGCCGAGGGCGACGTCGACGAATCCGGGGTCGGCCCGTGGTCGAAGGAGCTGCTCGGCGACGCCAGGCCCGACGTCGTCTACGGCACGGGCACCGGCTTCACGGCGGAGACCGTGGAGAAGATCGCGGCGTCCGACCCGACGAAGATCATCGCGGTCAACAACGCCGTCGACGAGCAGGCGAAGAAGGACCTCGAGGCCATCGCGCCGGTCACCCTCCACGACGAAGGGCACGCCGATTGGCAGGTGCCGTGGGATTCTCAGGTGGGGACCATTTCGGAGGCCGTCGGCAAGCCCGAAGAGGGCGAGAAACTGATCGCCGACACCGAGGCGAAGTTCACGGAGTTCAAGAAGGCGCACCCGGAGACGGCCGGCCAGACCGCGGCGATCGTCATGCCCTACGACGGCAAGATCGGCCTGTACACCGACGGTGACGGCCGTGGCCAGTTCATCGAGGACCTGGGCTACACCATCCCCGACGAGCTGCAGAAGACCGACGACGGCACCTTCTACAAGGATTTCGCGCCGGAGAATTACGCGGACCTCGACGATGTCGACGTGCTGTTCGTGCTCGACTACATGGGCGCCGCCGACGCACTGAAGAAGGACCCGACGTTCATGAACCTCGACGTGGTCAAGGACGGCCGGGTGCGGTTCCTCGATTCCGACACCGGCAACGCCATGAGCATGCCGAACCCGGTCACCATCCCGTGGGCAATCGGCAAGTTCTCCGCGCAGCTGTGACCGGGGCCCGCCGGGCCTGGCCCGTCGCCCTCGCGGTGGCATTGATCGCGTGCGCGGCGGCGTCGGTGTTCATCGGGGCCAGACCGACGGTCCCGGCCGAGGTGCTCGCCGTGCTGCGCGACGGCCCGTCGGCGGCGACGGCGGCCACCTCGGTCTTCGGCGACCTGGCCCACGTGGTGTGGGAGCTGCGGGTGCCCAGGACGATCCTCGGATTGGCGGTCGGTGCCTCGCTGGCCATGGCCGGCGCGATCGCGCAGTCGTGGACCCGCAATCCGCTGGCGGACCCGGGGATCATCGGCATCACCTCCGGCGCCGGTTTCGCCGTCGCCGCGGGCATGACCGTCGGGCTGGCGGGATCGCTCGTTCGGGCCCCGCTGGCCATGGCCGGCGCCGCCGCGGCCGCGCTCATCGTGTTCGGCGCGTCGCGCGCATCGGCGGATCCGCTGACCCTGATCCTCGTCGGCGTCGGCGCGTCGGCGGCCTTCACCGCCGCCACGACGCTGCTGGCGCTGCAATCCCATGCGGTGCTCGACGGCATGCGGCAGTGGACCGTCGGCTCGCTGTCGGGGAGCGGAACCGGGGATGCGGCGCTCGCCGTGGGCGGACTCGTCCTCGGCGCTGCGGTCGCAGCCGCTTTCGCGCGATCGATGGACCTGTTGGCCATGGGCGACGACGCCGCAGCGGGGCTCGGCGCGTCGCCGGGCGCGATCAGGGCCGCGATGCTCGTCGCCGTCGTCGTGCTCGCCGGCGCCGCGACGGCGGCGGTGGGGCCGGTCGCCTTCGTGGGGTTCGCCGCACCGCACCTGATCCGGCCGCTGACGGGGCCGTCGCTGGTTCGCCTGCTGCCGGCGGCCGCGGCCGCCGGTGCCGCCCTGACCGTCTTCGCCGACGTCGCCGGGCGAATGGTGCTCCGGCCGGGCGAGATCGAGGTGTCCATCGTGCTGGCCCTCATCGGCGCGCCGTTGTTCGTGTACGCCGTCCGAAAGGGGGAGCACCGTGCCTGCAGGTGATCGCAGGACCGTCGCCGCCGGCGTCACCGCCGCGGGATTCGGGGCGGTCGCGGCGGTGGCGTACGTGCTCATGCTCGGCCTCGGTCCGGTGCCGATCCCGCCGTCGACGGTCCTGTCAGTGTTGACGGGCGGCGGCTCCGGCCGCGAGATCACCGTCGTGTGGGATCTGCGGATGCCCGTGGCCATCGCCACGCCTCTCGTCGGCGCGGCGCTCGGGGTGGCCGGTGCGTGGACGCAGACGTCGTCGCGCAACCCGATCGCGTCGCCGGACGTGCTGGGCGTGTCCGGGGGAGCGGCGGTGGCCGTGGTGCTGGGCACGCTGGTGGCCCGGCCGGAGTTCGCCGTCGGCATCCCGACGTTCTGGTGGCGCTGCCTGCTCGCGATGGCCGGCGCCGCGGCGATCGTCGCCCTGTTGTTCGCATTCGGCGGGCTCGGCACGTCGAGCCGGGTAATCCTCGTCGGCGTCGCACTGTCGCTGATGTGCCACGCGGCGGTGTCCTACCTCATGGTCCGCGCCGATCTGTCGCGGGCGGCCGAGGCGCAGACCTGGTTGGCCGGGTCGACGGGGCTGGTCCGCTGGGAAGCGCTGCCCCCGCTGGTCGCGGCCACCGTGCCCTTCGCGCTGCTCGGTGCATGGCGCGGCCGGGATCTGCCGTTGCTGGCGCACGACGACGATTCGGCGCGCGCGCTCGGCGTGGACGTCGACCGGGTGCGGGCCACGCTGCTCATCGCGTCGACGGGCCTGGTCGCGGTGACCGTGTCGGTGGTGGGGCCCATCGGTTTCGTCGCGCTGGTCGCTCCGCAGCTGGCGCGGCTGGCGTCCCGGGCCCCCACCGCACCGCCGGTGGCCTCCGCCGCCGCGGGCGCCACGCTCATCTCCGGTTGCGCGGTCATCGCGTCGCTGCTTCCGGTGACCGTTCCGGTCGGCCTGATCACCGCCATCGTCGGCGGACCCGTCCTGGTCGCGCTGGTCGTGCGCGGCTCAACTGCGAGGAGCATCCCATGAACATCACCGTCGAAGCGGTCGTCGCCGGATACGGCGAGGGCCCGGACATCGTCCGCGGGACGTCGTTGACGGCGCAACCGGGCGGCGTGACCACGCTGCTCGGGCCCAACGGCTGCGGCAAGTCGACGCTGTTGCGGACCATGTCCCGTTTGCTGGCGCCGCGTTCGGGGCGGGTGCGCGTCGGCGGCGTCGACGTCCATTCGCTCTCCGCCCGCGAGTGCGCCCGCCGCGTGGCGGTGCTCCCGCAGCATCCGGTGGCGCCGGAAGGGCTGACCGTCGGCGAGCTCGTCGCCCGCGGCCGGCATCCCCACCGCCCCCGGTGGCGCGGGCCGTCGGCCCGGGACCGGGCGGCCGTCGCCGAGGCGCTGGAACGCACCGGCACCGCCGGGCTCGCCGACGACGACCTGGCCATCTTGTCGGGCGGGCAGAGACAGCGCGCCTGGTTGGCCATGGCGGTGGCGCAGGAAACTCCGGTGCTGCTTCTCGACGAGCCGACGACCTACCTCGACCCCGCACACGCCATCGAGATGCTGGACCTGGTGCGCGGGCTCGCCGACGAGGGCCGCACCGTCGTCATGGTCCTGCACGACCTGTCGATGGCCGCGATGTACTCCGACCGGGTGGTGGTGATGAAGGACGGCGCGATCCTCGCCGACGGCGGCACCCGCGACGCCATCACCCCGGCGTTGCTCGCCGAGGCCTACGGTCTGCGGGCCGACGTCCTCGACGATCCGGCCGGAGGGAAGGCGCCGCTGATCGTGGCCCGCGGGACGGTCTGAACCTCAGGCGCCTTCGCGGCCGGCGCGCCAATAGCCCATGAACGAGACCCGGGACTTGTCGACGCCGAGTTCCCGCACCAGGTGGCGGCGCAGCCCCGTCACCGCGGAGGCCTCTCCCGCGAGCCACGCGTATCCGCCGCCGTCGAGATGGTCCGCGGCGAGGTCCCAGACGACGTCCTCGTCGCTGGTCTCGGCCCCGTCCTCTCCAGTGGCCTCTCCGCGGAGGAATCCGGGCTCGTCGGCGAGGAGGGTGCGCACGGCGTCGGAAAGCAAGCTGCCGGGGGCGATGCCCTCCGGGCGGGCCAACCGGACGACGGTCCATTCGGAAGGGGCGCGGAGATCGTCGAGATCACGCAGATCCGGCGCCTCGACGACGATGCGCACCCGGGCACCGGCCGGGACCCCGCCCTGCTCGACGATGCCGGCGATGGCGGGCAGGGCGGTTTCGTCGCCGGCGATGAGGATCGACGACGCCGCGCCGGGCCGCCACTCGATGCCGCCGAGGCGCCCGGCCGACATCTCGTCGGGGCCCAGGACGGTGAGCGGATCGCCCGGCCGGACCTGGGCCAGCCAGCGCGCCGACGGGCTGGTGGTGCCGTGGGCGACCAGATCGACGTCGAGGGCCGTGCCGTCCCGGTCGATGCGGCGCACCGTGTACGTGCGCACGTGCGGGGCGCCGGGCGCGGACATGATCGCCCGCAGCCGGGCGAAGGCGGTGTCCTCGCCGGCGCCGTCGGCGTCGAAGAGGTCCGGGCCGAGTTCGGGCAGGGGCAGGGCGCGGCCGGTGGCGTCGTCGATGCGCGGGAAGAAGAGTTTGATGCGCTGGTCGAGGCCGCCGCGGCCGAAGCGGCGGAGACAATCGCCGCCGAGGGTGACGCGGACGATGGTCGGGCGCGACCGGTCGATGGCCGTGACGGTGGTCCGGAACAGGCGGAAGGGCGCCAATTCGGAGGGGGATGCGATGACGACATCTGATGGCATGAGGGTAGGCTACCCGAACTTTCGGTATTGCTCCCGCGTCCGGAGCGGCGGCACCGCAGGGGGATCGGCGGTGGGCCCGCCGGGTAAGGTGATACTTCGTTTCTTCCCGTCCATCCAGCCGCACATCCAGCCTTGACCCGGGAGGTCCCCGTGCCGCTCATCACAGCGCCGGCCACGCCGCCGCCGATCGCGCCACCCGCATTCGACGCGACCACGTCGCCCGCGAAATACCAGCTGCGGGTGATGTTCTCGCGCAAGCCGGTGACCATCCCGGCGATGCTGCTGATGATCGTGCACCAGGTGTGCGAGGCGCTGGTGCCGGTGGTCGCCGGGCGCACCGTCGACACCGCCATCGCCGACGGCAACTCCACCGCGCTGTGGTCGTGGATGCTCGTGCTGGCGGCCGTGTTCCTGGTCCTCGACGTGGCGGCGCGCTTCGGCGGGCGCCTGGGCACCATCGCCATGCTCACCGTCGAGCACACCCTGCGCATGCAGCTGACCGACCGCATCGTCGACCGGCGCGGCTTCGCCAACGGCACCCGGCCGCCGGGCGCGCTGCTGGCGGTGTCCACGACGGACGCCCAGAACACCGCGCGCGCCGTCATGGTCGGCCTGCGCCCCGTGGCGGAGGTCGCCGCGCTGATCTTCGCGTCGATCATCCTGCTCACCGTCTCCGTGCCGATCGGCCTGGTGGTGCTCATCGGCGGCGCCCTGCTGACCTGGGGCTCGATGGCCGCCGGCGCCCCGCTGCGCCGCCGGGTCGGGCACCGCCAGGCCGCAGCCGCCCGTGCGTCGGCCACCGCGGCCGACCTCGTGGCCGGATTCCGCACGCTCGCCGGCCTCGGCGCCCGCCGCACCGCCGCGGGCCGCTACCGCACCCGCTCCCGCGAGGCCCTCGATTCCACCGTCCACGCCGTCGACGCCGAGGCGAGGCTGATCGGCTCCGTCGAGGTCCTCGGCGGCATCTTCGTCACCCTCGTCGCCGCCGGGTCCGGCATTGCGGCGATCCAGGGCCACCTCACCGTCGGTGAGCTGATCACCGTCGTGGGCCTGGCGCAGTTCATCATCGATCCGATGACCGCCCTGGGCAAGAACGCCTCCGCCGTCTGGGCGACGTCGGTCGCCAGCGCCGAGCGGGTCCTCGGCCTGCTCCGCGAGCCTTACGCCGTGTCGGAGGACGGCACGGCGCTCGACGGTGCCGACGCGACGCCGGCGCGCATCGTCATCGACGGCGAGGCGGTATCGCCCGGAGCCCACCGCGTCTTCGCGGTCGGCGCCGCGGAGATGTCGGACATCGTCGACGCGCTGACCCTGACGCACCGCCCGGACCCGGGGCGCTACTTCGTCGACGGCGTCGACCTCGCCGAAGCGCGGCTGGGCGACGTCCTCGACCGGGTGGTCACGGCACCGCACTCGGCGGACCTTTTCGACGGCACGGTCACCGAGAACCTCCTCGCCGTCCGACCCGACGCGACCGGGCCGGAAATCGACGCCGCGTTGGCCGCCGCCGGTTGCGTCGACGTCATCGAGGTCCTGCCCGACGGCCTGGACACCCGCATCGGCGACGCCGGAGTCATGCTCTCCGGCGGACAACGCCAGCGCATCGCGCTGGCCCGTGCACTGCTGGCGGATCCGCCGGCGCTGGTCCTGGCGGACCCGACCACGGCCGTGGACTCGGTGACGGAGCAGGCCGTGGCCCGCGGCGTGGCGCGGCACCGGAAGGGCAGGACCACGATCGTCCTGACCTCCGCCCCCGCCTGGGCGGCCGAGATGGAGGTGGCGTGACATGCGCGGAATGAATCAGCTGACCCAGCACCTGCGCCCGACCTTCGGCGCGGACAGCCGCGACGCCGCCATGACGGCCGACCGGTTCCCCGTCGCCGGGGCGGGGGAGACCCTGCGGCATCTGCGCACTCTGGTGCGCGGGCGCGGACTGCGCCTGTCGGTCGCGGTGGCGGTGCTCATCGCCGCCGCGTGGTGCGGCGTGCTGGTGCCGAAGCTCATGGGCGGCATCGTCGACGTCGTCGCCGACGGAGGCACCCGCGGCGACATCGGCGAACTGGCGCTCCGGATGGTCCTGGCGGCCATCGGCTCCGGCGTGCTGTCCGCCATCGGCTTCAAGCTCGTGGCGCGGCTGGCGGAGACCGCCATCGCCGATCTGCGCGAGGACATGGTCGGCACGGCGCTGGGCCTGCCCGTCGCCCGCGTCGAGCGCGCCGGCGCCGGCGACGTGGTCTCCCGGGCGACCGACGACGTCGCCCAGGTCTCCGCCGCCGTCACCCAGACCCTGCCCATCGCCGCGGGCGCCCTGTTCACGGTCCTCGTGTCCATCGCGGGCGTCGGTTCGGTGGATTGGCGATTCATGGCGGCGTTCCTGGTCGTCGCGCCCGTCCACGTCCTGGCCGTGCGCGGGTACCTGCGCACCGCCCCGGCCGTCTTCGCCGCCGAGCGCGGGGCCATGGCCGAGCGCGCCCGCATGGTGCTGTCGACCATCCACGGCCTGCCCGCGGTGCGGGCGTTCGGGTTGGCTGCTTTGCGACGCCTCGGCATCGCCGAATGGAGCTGGAAAGTCGTCCGCCATGGCGTGGACGCGCGCATCACGCACAACATCATCATGGCGCGGATGCACTTCGCGGAGTACCTGGGCATGGCCTCGACGTTGGTGCTGGGCTTCTACCTGGTGCAGGCGGGGCACACGACCATCGGCGGCGCGACCGCCGCGATGCTGCTGTTCATGCGCCTGTTCGCCCCGCTGACCCGCATGGTCATGGTCCTCGACGTCGCCCAGTCCGGCGCCACCTCGCTGACCCGCATCGTGGGCGTGCTGCGCGAACGGCGCCCCGAGCACGCCGACGCCGACCCGGATCCCGCCGCCGGCGTGGACCTGCGCGGCGTCAGCTTCTCCTACGGCCGCGGCAGCGCCGTCGACGACGTCGACCTGACCATCGCGCCGGGGGAGACCGTCGCCCTCGTCGGATCGTCCGGCGCCGGCAAATCCACCGTCGCCGCGATCGTCGCGGGCCTGCGCATCGCCGACTCCGGCACCGTCATGGTCGGCGGCCACGACCTCACCGTCGACGCGGAGGCCGCCCGCGGCCGCACCGTCGCACTGGTCACCCAGGAAGTCCACGTCTTCGAGGGCACCCTGCGCGACGACCTGACGCTGGCCGCCCCCGACGCCGACGACGCCGCGGTGCTCGAGGCCATCGAGCGCGTCGGCGGCTCCTCTTGGTTCGGGCGCCTGCCCGACGGCTTGGACACCATCGTCGGCATCGGCGGGCACCGGCTGGATCCCGTCGCCGCCCAGCAGGTGGCGCTGGCCCGCGTGCTGTTGTCCGACCCGCCGGTCGTCGTCCTGGACGAGGCCACCGCCGAAGCCGGGTCCGCCGGCGCGGACTCGCTGGCCGAGGCCGCCAACGAAGTCACCCGGGGCCGCACCGCCCTCATCGTCGCCCACCGCCTGGACCAGGCCGCCGCGGCCGACCGCGTCGTGGTCATGGACGACGGGCGCATAGTCGAATCCGGCCCCCACGCCGACCTCGTCGCCGCCCGCGGCCGCTACGCCACCCTGTGGGGCGCGTGGTCGGAGGGCCGGCGCAAGCAGGCGTAGCTTCTCGGCCGATCCCGGCCCCGGTTCCGGACCCCGCCGAACCACGAAAAACGCCCGGCCCGCACACTCCGTCTGGAATGTGCGGGCCGGGCGTCGTAAAGCGGCTTCGGCCGTGAAGCGAGACCTTACTTCTGCTTCATGGAGCCGGTCTCGACGAAGCGCTGGTGCCAGCCCAGGGCCTCCTTGAGATCGTGCGGGGTGTGCAGCGCGGACTGGCCGCCCTTCTCGGCGCGCTCGACGTACTCGGTGAGCGCCTCCTTGTAGTCGGGGTGCGCGCACTTCTCGATGACGACCTTCGCGCGCTGGCGCGGGCCCAGGCCACGCAGGTCGGCCAGACCCTGCTCGGTGATGATGACCATGGCGTCGTGCTCGGTGTGGTCGTGGTGCGAGACCATGGGCACGATGGCGGAGATGTCGCCGCCCTTCGCCGTCGACGGGGAGACGAAGGTGGAGATGTAGGCGTTGCGGGTGAAGTCGCCCGAGCCGCCGATGCCGTTCATGATCTTCGTGCCCATGATGTGGGTCGAGTTCACGTTGCCGTAGATGTCGGCCTCGATCAGGCCGTTGCACGAGATCACGCCGAGTCGGCGGATGACCTCGGGGTTGTTCGAGACGTCCTGCGGGCGCAGCACGATCTTCTTGGCGTAGTCCTCGGCCTGGTCGTTCATGCGCTCGGCCGCCTCCGGCGACAGGGCGAAGGACGTGGCCGACGCGACGGTCATGGTGCCCTTGTCCAGCAGCTCGACCATGCCGTCCTGGATGACCTCGGTGTAGGAGGTCAGGTTCTCGAAGTCGGAGTCCAGCAGGCCGGCGAGCACGGCGTTGGCGATGTTGCCGACGCCGGACTGCAGCGGCAGCAGGTTCTCCGGAAGACGGCCCTGGGAGACCTCGTTCTCGAAGAAGTCGATCAGGTGGCCGGCGATGGCCTTCGAGTCGTCGTCCAGCGGCTTGAACGGCGAATTGCGGTCCGCGGCGTTGGTCTCGATGACGGCGACGACCTTGCTCGGGTCGATCTCGATGGCGGTGGTGCCGACGCGCTGGCCGGAACCGATGATCGGGACGATCTGGCGGTTCGGCGGCAGGCCCGGGCTCCAGATGTCGTGCATGCCCTCCAGGCCCAGCGACTGCCAGGAGTTGACCTCGACGATGATCTTGTCGGCGGCGTTCAGGTACGACACGTTGTTGCCGACCGAGGAGGTCGGGACCAGGCCGCCGGACTCGGTGATGCGCGTGGCCTCGACCACGGCGACGTTGAGGTCGCCGAAGAAGCCCTGCTCCGTCTGCGGGCCGGAGTGCGACAGGTGGATGTCGGAGTAGGCCGACGTGCCGTCGTTGATGGCCTTTCGCATGCTCGGGTCGGACTGGTACGGCATGCGCCAGGCGATGCCGCCGGTCTCGGCCAGCGCGGCGTCGAGCTCGGGGGCGGTGGAGGCGCCGGTGAGCACCTTCACGCGGAACTCCTCGCCGCGGTCCTTGGCCTCGGTGATGCGCTTGGCCAGCGCGCCCGGCAGCTCCTTGGGGTAGCCGGCGCCGGTGAAGCCGGAGAATCCGATCATGTCGCCGGGGTTGATGAAGGCAGCGGCCTCATCAGCGGTCATGACCTTGCCGCGCAAACCTGCGTGCGCGATGCGTTCCGACATTGTTCCTCCTGAATCGTGGATGTTCGTCCTGAAAAACCGCCGACCCGCTTCCGGACCCGCCCCCGTCGCGTCGACTGGGCGCTCGCCCCGATTCGCATCGGTTTGTCGGCGAACCTACCATGCGAACGGCGTACTCCAGCATAGTCGCTGTTGAGGGCATATGACGCAGGGTGCCCCTGTGGCGCCCGGGTGTCGTGGCGCACACCCCGGCGAACAGGGTGAATCGGTGCACTCCCCGCGTCACGGGGCTTCGGGGGCCCCGAATGGAGGGGGAAGCGGTGCGTCCGCGACGCGAATTCCGGAAAGGTCGCCCGGTGGCCGCCACCCCCGCGGCGCCGTCATCGTTCGGCCAGCAGCGCCATCGTCTCCTCGTCGCTGAGCATGGCCGCCTCGAATGCGGCGAGTGCGGCGTCGGCGTCGAAGTGGACGCCGATGAGCACGACCTCGTTCGACGGGGCGATGTCGGTGCGGGCCCATTCGACGGCCGGCTGGATGGACAGGTTCGGGCCGACTTGGCTCCACACCTGCGCGATCTCCAGGCGATCGGCGATCCAGCAGTGGCCCTTCGAGCGGACCAGGCCGCGCGTGGCGCGCAGGGCGGCGACCAGGCGGTCGCGGTCGAACGGGCGGTCGCCGCGGAAGGTGACGGAGGAAATCCCGTACTCCTCGGTTTCCGGGGTGTGCGGGTTCGCCAGCTCCTCGGCGTAGCCGTGGTAGGTCGCGGCGGTGGCTTCGTCGTAAAGCCCCGCATCCAGGACGATGCCGGCGCCGACCTCGCCGTCGGTCACCCGCAGGATGCGGGCGCGCGGGTTCATGGCCCGCACGGCGTCCTCGGTCGCCCGGGCCACCGGCTCGTCGACGAGGTCGGTCTTGGTGATCAGGATGAGGTCCGCGAACTCGACCTGGTCGACGAGCAGATCGGAGACCGTGCGCTCGTCGTCCGGGGTGGCCTGGCGGTCGGCTGCGGACAGGGGAGTGCCGGAACGCAGCATCGGCAGGAACTGCGAGGCGTCGACGAGCGTGACCATCGTGTCGATGGGCGCGACGTCGGCCAGGCGGGAACCGTCCTCGAATTCCCACTCGAAGGTCGCCGCCACGGGCATGGGCTCGGAGATGCCGGTCGATTCGATGACGATCTGGTCGTACTTGCCGGAGCGCGCCAGGTTCCCGACGCCCTCGACCAGGTCCTCGCGCAGGGTGCAGCAAATGCAGCCGTTGGACAGCTCGACGAAGCGGTCTTCGCCGCGGGTGAGGTGGGAGCCGGCGGCGATGAGGTCGGCGTCGACGTTTACCTCGGAGAAGTCGTTGACGATCACGGCCAGCCGGCGGCCGGCGCGGTCCGCCAGGAGATTGTTCAGGAGCGTGGTCTTGCCGGCGCCGAGGAAGCCGGAGAGGACCGTCACGGGAGTGGGGGAGGAGTGGGTCATGCGGACACCATACTTTAACGAAAACCATTTGCAACAAGCGGGCTTTGCGACGATGCCGACGTGGCCGTGTCCGGGGTTTTGCGGGGGAGGGGGCGTCGGGGAATGGGCGTTTCTGCGGTGTGACGTCTCTTTTGGCGGTCGAAGTTTGTGATGGGGCTCACTTGCTTGCCGAAAAATCTCTAAGGTTTAACTGAGGGTTAACAGAAGCTGGCCCGAGTTTTCACACCGTTTCCATAACTTCATAGGTGGCCCGTCCCGATCGGGCCGCCCGCCGTCGTTCGACGGGCACCATCGACTACTTGGCGCCCGCGATGGCCTCCGAGAATCCGGGGCACAACCCCGGCCCGAAGAAAGGCAAGACCATGAAGTCACCCAAGAAGGCGATCATCGCCGGGCTCACCGCCATCGCGGCGAGCGCGGCGATGGTGGCGTGCAGCTCCGATGACGGATCCGGCGGAGGGGGCGATGGCTCCGAGGCCATCAACGCCTACGGCTGCGAGCCCCAGTCCCCGCTGCTGTCCACCGACACCAACGAAACCTGCGGCGGCGACATCATCGACACGCTGTACACCGGCCTGGTGACCTACACGGCCGACGGCGACACGGAAATGGCCGTCGCGGACTCCATCGAGCCCAACGACGACGCCACCGAGTTCACCATCAAGCTCAAGGACGACTGGACCTTCACCAACGGCGAGGCGGTCACCGCCGACTCCTTCATCGACGCGTGGAACTACGGCGCCGCCTCGAAGAACGCCCAGAAGCAGCAGTACTTCTACGAGAACATCGAGGGCTACGACGCGGTCGCCGAGGAGGGGGCCACCGCCGACACCATGTCCGGCCTGGAGAAGGTCTCCGACACCGAGTTCAAGGTCAAGCTGTCCAGCCCCGAGGCGTCCTTCCCCATGCGCCTGGGCTTCACCGCGTACTTCCCGTGGCCCAAGGTCGCCTTCGACGACGTCGAGGCCTACGGCCAGGCGCCGATCGGCAACGGCCCGTACAAGCTGGCCTCCGATGACGCGTGGCAGCACAACGTCGGCCTGAACACCGTGGTCAACGAGGACTACGCCGGTGAGGCGCCCGCCAACGGCGGCGTGAACTTCGTGTTCTACCAGAACCTCGACACCGCCTACGCCGACCTGCAGTCGGGTCGACTCGACGTGCTGAACACCATCCCCACCGCGGCTCTGTCGAACTACAAGAACGACTTCCCGGATTCCAACGGTGAACTGGCCGCGATGCGCTCCCAGACCTTCGTCATCCCTCAGTACCTCGAGCACTTCGGTGAAGACGAGGAAGGCAAGCTCCGTCGTCAGGCGATCTCCCTGGCCTTCGACCGCCAGCTGATCGTCGACACCATCTTCGCCGGCGCCGCCGAGCCGGCCGTCGACTTCGCCGTGCCCACCCTGCCGGGCATTGAGTCCCCGGACTCCTCCGAGACCATCGGCTACGACCCCGAGCGCGCCAAGGAACTGTGGGCGCAGGCCGACGAGATCCGGCCGTTCTCCGGCAAGTTCGAGATCGCCTACAACGCCGACGGCGACCACCAGCCGTGGGTCGAGGCCATCACCAACGGCATCTCCGACACCCTCGGCATCGAGGCCACCGGAAAGGCGTACCCGCTGTTCAAAGGCCTGCGTGACGACGTCACCAGCGAGTCCGTGAACTCCGCGTTCCGCTCCGGCTGGCAGGCCGACTACCCGTCGATCTCCAACTTCCTCGAGCCGCAGTACAAGTCCGACGGATCGTCCAACGACGGCAAGTACGCCAACCCCGAGGTCGACCGTCTCCTCGAGGAGGCCGCCGCCGAAACCGACACCGCCAAGGCCAATGACCTGTACAAGCAGGCCCAGGAAATCATGGTCGACGAGCTGCCCGCTATCCCGATGTGGGTGCCCATGTCCTCCTACGCGTGGAACCCCGAAGTCTCCGGCGTCGACATGATGTGGAACGGCACGTTCGATTACGCGCCCATGAAGAAGGGCTGATCCGAGTGCCGTGGTACATCGGCAAGCGGCTGCTCCAAATGATCCCGGTGTTTTTCGGGGCCACCTTCCTGATCTACGCGATGGTGTTCCTGACCCCGGGCGACCCGATCCAGGCGTTGGCGGGCGACAAGCCCCTGACGCCTGCGGTCGAGGCGGAGCTCCGCGAGCGCTACAACCTGGATAAGCCGTTCCTCGTGCAGTACCTCATGTACGTCGGCGGCATCTTCCAGTTCGATTTCGGCCAGACGTTCTCCGGCCGGCCCGTCACCGACGTCCTCGCCGACGCCTTCCCCGTGACGATCAAGCTGGCGCTGATGGCGCTGGTGATCGAGACGATCTTCGGCATCGGCTTCGGCGTCGTCGCGGGCCTGCGCAAGGGCGGCTGGTTCGACTCCACCGTGCTGGTGGTGTCGCTGTTCATCATCGCCGTGCCGATCTTCGTCATCGGCTTCGTCGCCCAGTTCATCTTCGGCATCAAGTTGGCGGTGGTGCCGCCGACGGTGGGCGGCAACGCCGACTTCATCGACTTGATAATGCCGGCGACGGTGCTGGGGTTGGTGTCCTTCGCCTACGTGCTGCGGCTTACCCGATCGTCGGTCGCGGAGGCGGTGGGGTCGGACTTCGTCCGCACGGCCTATGCCCGCGGCATGTCGAGGCGCGAGGTCGTCGGCTCGCACGTCCTGCGCAATTCGCTGATCCCCGTCGTGACCTTCATCGGCGCGGACCTGGCGGCGCTGATGGGCGGGGCCATCGTCACCGAGGGCATCTTCAACATCCCCGGCGTCGGCGGCCTGATCTTCCGGTCCGTGACCATCGGCGAAACGCCGACGGTGGTCAGCGTGGTCACCGTGCTGGTGATCATCTACATGGTGGCCAACCTGCTCATCGACCTTCTGTACGCAGCACTCGACCCGAGGATCCGATATGCCTGACCCCAAGAACCTTTCCGGCGCAGCCGGGGCGGCCGGGGGATCCGGCGACGCCGGGTTGCCCGACGTCGGCGCCGTCACGGCGTCCACCCTCGACGGCGTCCGCCTCCAGCGTGGCCACGCACCCGTGTCCACCGAGGACGTGCTCACCCGCGACCAGAAGCTCCCCGACACCGTGCCCCTGGGCATGTGGGGGGAGGCGTGGCGGCGCATGCGCCGGCGGCCCCTGTTCTGGGTGTCCGTGGCCATCATCGCCCTGGTCACCGTCGTCGCGCTGTTCCCCGGGCTGTTCACGTCCGTGGACCCGCGCGCGGCGGACCTGCGCAACTCGCTGGGGGAGCCGACCGACGGCCATCCCTTCGGTTTCACGCAGCAGGGCTACGACGTCTACTCCCGCGTCATCTACGGCGCCCGGCCGTCGGTGATCGTCGGCGTGTGCGTGACGCTGCTGGTGACCCTGCTGGGCATCCTCATCGGCGCGACGGCGGGGTGGATCGGCGGTTTCCTCGATTCGTTCCTGTCGCGCATCACCGACATCTTCTTCGCCATCCCGCTGCTGCTCGCCGGCATCGTCCTGATGCAGGTGTTCCCCAGCCGGGACGTGTTGACGGTGACGTTGGTGCTGGCCCTGTTCGGCTGGCCGTCGATGGCGCGCGTGGTGCGTTCGTCCGTGCTCGCCGTGAAGAACAACGAGTACGTCACCGCATCCCGTGCGCTGGGCCTGTCCAGCGGGCGCATCCTGCTGCGGCACGTGCTGCCCAACTGCCTGGCGCCGATCATCGTCATGGCGACGACGTCGCTGGGCATCTACATCGTCGCTGAGGCGACGCTGTCGTACCTGGGCATCGGCCTGCCGCCGACCGAGGTGAGCTGGGGCAACGACATCTCCGTCGCCCAGAACACCCTGCGCCAGTCGCCGACGACGCTGTTCTACCCGGCCGGTGCGCTGGCCCTGACCGTGTTGGGCTTCATTTTGCTCGGCGACGTGGTCAAGGACGCGCTCGACCCGAAGGAGAGGAAGAAGTGACGGACACTCCCGCGCACGACAACCCCGCCCGCGAGGCTTCCGCCCGCGCCGGTGCCGAGGTGCCCCTGCTGTCCATGCGGGGCGTCGACATCGCCTTCGGCGGCAAAAAGAACCCCGCCCCGACGGTGTTCGGAGTCGACCTGGACATCTTCCCGGGCGAGACCGTCGCCATCGTCGGCGAGTCCGGTTCGGGCAAGTCGACGCTGGCGCATTCGATCATCGGGCTGCTGCCCGGCGGCGGCCA
The DNA here is from genome assembly GCF_001552415.1 of Corynebacterium xerosis NBRC 16721 = ATCC 373. Taxonomy (GTDB): domain Bacteria; phylum Actinomycetota; class Actinomycetes; order Mycobacteriales; family Mycobacteriaceae; genus Corynebacterium; species Corynebacterium xerosis. The sequence continues at coordinate 260,745 of NZ_BCRD01000005.1, read as the reverse complement.
CGTCACCGGCGGCACGACCACCTTCGACGGCGAGGACATCACCCATGCGTCCAATCGGCGGATGACGGCCCTGCGCGGCGCGGAGATCGGCCTGGTCCCGCAGGACCCGATGTCGAACCTCAACCCGGTGTGGAAGGTCGGCCACCAGATCAAGGAGTCGCTGCGCGCCAACGGCATCGCCTCCGGGTCGAAGGCCCATGCCCGCGCCATCGAGCTGCTGGAGGAGGCGGGGCTGCCGGACGCCAAGCGGCGCATCGACCAGTTCCCGCACGAGTATTCCGGCGGCATGCGCCAGCGCGCGCTCATCGCGATCGGGCTGTCGGCACGGCCGAAGCTGCTCATCGCCGATGAGCCGACGTCGGCGCTCGACGTGACGGTGCAGCGGCAGATCCTCGATCACCTCGATGGCCTGACCCGCGAACTCGGCACGTCGGTGCTGCTGATCACGCACGATCTGGGGCTCGCCGCCGAGCGGGCGTCGCGGATCATCGTGATGAGCCAGGGCCACGTCGTCGAGTGGGGCCCGGCGCTGGAGATCCTCCAGGATCCCCGGCACGAGTACACCAAGCGCCTGGTCGCGGCGGCCCCGTCGCTGCGCGCCCGCCGCGACGACGTCCTCGATCGCCGGGCCGAGGTCCGCGAGGAGGCGATGGAGCAGGCCGATGCGCCGGGCGTCACCGCCGGCGGCGACGTGCCGATCCTCGAGGTCCGCAATCTGACCAAGGTGTTCGAGGTCCCCGGCGCCAAGCCGTGGAAGAAGGATTCCTTCACCGCGGTCGACGACGTCACGTTTTTCATGCCGCGCGGCACCACCACGGCCATCGTCGGCGAGTCCGGTTCGGGCAAGTCGACGGTCGCCCAGATGGTTCTGGGATTGTTGGAGCCGACGTCGGGCACGGCGTCGTTCGATGGCGTCGACGTCGCCGATCGGTGCCGCAAGCGCGGTGGCGAGGGCGGGGAGCTGGATTTCCGCCGCCGCGTCCAGCCGATTTTCCAGAACCCGTACGGGTCCCTCGATCCGATGTATTCGGTGTACAACACCATCGCGGAGCCTCTGCGCATCCACGGCATCGGCGACGAGAAGTCCCGTCAGGCCCGGGTCAACGAGCTGCTCGACCGCGTGTCCATTCCCCGGCCGATGGCGCACCGCTATCCCGGGGAGCTGTCGGGCGGTCAGCGCCAGCGCGTGGCCATCGCCCGCGCCCTGGCCCTGAATCCGGAGATGGTGGTGTGCGACGAGGCGGTCAGCGCCCTCGACGTGCTGGTGCAGTCCCAGATCCTCGACCTGCTCAATTCGCTGCAGGCCGAGCTGGGGTTGTCGTACCTGTTCATCACCCATGACCTGGCGGTGGTCAAGCAGATCGCCGATCAGGTGCTGGTGATGGAGAAGGGCCGCATCGTCGAAACCGGCCGCACCGACGAGCTCTTCGAGAACCCCTCGGAGGAGTACACCCGCCGGCTGCTCGATTCGATTCCCGGCGGCAGCATCGAGCTGCACGCGGGATAAGGCCACCGCTTTTCCGCTAGACGACGCCCCGTCCCCGACCTTCGTGGTCGGGGGCGGGGTTTCGCCGTGGTGCGGCGGTCAGCGACCGGTGTCCTCCGGGTCGTCCCAGTCGTCCAAATCATCCCACCCGTCCATGTCGGCCGAGAGCTCGTCCGCGAGTTCGAGGATGGCGTCTCGGAACGCTCCGTCGGACAGGCGCATCTCGCCGGTGATGGGGTGTTTCCCGTACGACACGGCCTCGATCTCCATGGCGCCGTCGTCCCAATGCATGAACCACGTGCCGGGCATGCCGGTCGAGTCGGCGGAGTCGGCGGAGAACTTCATCAACAACTCGATGCTGTCCAGGTCGCAGGGTGCGCTGAGCCCGGTTGCCAGAATTTCGTGGCGGTTGGGTATGGCGAAGAGCATGCCGTGGCCGATGGCATCGGCCTCACCGGCGCGGCTCACGCCGGCGGTGCCGCGGCGGATCGCCGCCGGCACGAACGGCAGCTTCGACGCCACCAGGTTCGACTCGCCCTTGAAGGACCACAACATCGCGCCGGTCTCCGGGTGGGCCATGAGGTCGATATCGCAGTGCAGTTTTTCGGTGTTCTTGCGGGCGGCGTCGTAAAGCAAATCGAGGTCCCGGCCCTCCACCTGAAGATCCGACAGATACGCCAGGTGCTGGCCCATCTTCATCTGCAGGACTTCGTGGAACGGGCCGAACTTCCGGGCGTAGGTGTAGGCGCCGGGCCCGAACTCGGCGGGCAACTCCCACAACAGGCGGGAGTAGGTGTTCTTCATCAGCTCGACCTCGCCGATCCCAGGCACGTCCGGCGGACCCTCCACCGCGGGCCTGATGAAGTCCTCGATGATGCGCCGCCACTTCGTGCGCGGGGCGTTGCCGAGCATGTGCTCGAGAATGTGCGTGTTGAAGATGGTGCCGTCACCCAGTTCCAGGCGGGCACCGGCGCCGTCGTCGGTGATCCCCTCCACCGTGATGCCGGACCATTTGAGCGTGCGGATGATCATTTTCAGGGACGGCCGTGCCGTCGTCGTTTCCCCCATGGCCCGCAAACTAGCGGGGACGCCGCACGTCCGCAGAAGTGCAGTCACGGGGGCATCGCAACGGGGGAGGACGGATCGCGTTGGCCGCTGGTGGCGCCGGGTATTCTCGTGGGTGATATCAATCGGCGTCGGCGCCACGGAAAGAAAGGCGGCACGCGATGAGCCGCAGCGAGAAGGAACCGCTTTTCGACGACAACCCGTGGGGCGACGGTAAGCCCGGAAATTTCGAATCCGCCGGCAACCGCATGTCGGCGGGGATGAAGGCAGGGATCATCATCGCCGCGTTGGTGGCGGTCATCGCCGTCGCCGTGGCGGTGACCGTTGTGGCGTTGACGGGGAACGACGGGGAACCGGCGGCGGATGCATCGTCCGAAACGGCGGGTCCCGCCCCGGGCTCCACTTCTTCGCCCGAGACCGAGACCGAACCCGAAGAACCTGCCATGGATTCGGCGGCGATGCTCGAGGGGGCCGGTTTCGAGGTGGTGATTTCCGGGCCCGCCCCGGAGGCCGTCGAGAGCTGGGGTGACTACCAGCTGGAACGTTCGACCGATGGGCGGGTCCGCGTCTTCGAGCACTCGGGGCCGACGCAGGCAACGCTTGACGGGGGCCAATGGCCGATGTCGATGAATTCCTGCGGCATCGTGACGTATCTGGTCGTGTTCCGGAGCGCGAACGAAAACGTCATGCTCAACGCGAGTCTGGCCAATTCGGTGGGTGACGTCGTCGCCTCTCAGCAGGGCGACCGGGGCTGGATGCTGCTGACCAACTGTGCGACCCCGCAATGGGAGTTCATGTCGTCGACGGATGAGGGCAATCTCGGTGACGTCGTCTACGACGTCCACGAGTACCGGCAGTCGGCGTCGGCGGCGGGTGCGGGGCAGGGTGCTGATGACGGTTCCGGGGTCAGCGCGGATGGTGGCGGCGAGGCGAAGTACTTTTACTATTGCGTCGAGGATTCTCCCGGTCAGGCGATCATGACCGACGGCTCCGTCGGCTACGAGGAATACTGCGTGCAGAATCCCCAGGCGACCCGCGCTTCGTTGGGGGAGCGGTGCTGCGGCGGCTTGAACGGGTCCCAAACTTGTGGTCAGGATCTGTGGTACGACGTGTGCCAGTCGCGCCCGCCGGGCTGGTGACGCCACCACCGTGACCCCGCCAATCTCATTTGGTAGGATTGTCGCGTCCATATAGTGAGAAGGGATCCCCGCGACAATGAGCGACACCACCGGCACCACCGGCCCGCTGAAGATCGCCGTCATCGACGGCGACGGCATCGGCACCGAGGTCACCGCCGAGGCCCTCAAGGTCCTCCGCGCGACCATCGGCGACTTCGAGACCACCGAATACGATCTCGGCGCCCGCCGCTACGAGCGCAATGGTGAGCTGCTCACCGACGCCGACCTCGACAGCCTCCGGGAGCACGACGCCATCCTGCTCGGCGCCATCGGCGATCCGCGGAAGGTGCCGCCGGGAATCCTCGAGCGCGGCCTGCTGCTGAAGATGCGTTTCGCGCTGGATCACCACGTCAACCTGCGCCCGTCGAAGCTGTACCCGGGCGTCGAGTCGCCGCTGAAGAACCCCGGCGACATCGACTTCGTCGTCGTCCGCGAGGGCACCGAGGGCGCGTACACCGGCAACGGCGGCGCCATTCGCGTCGGCACGCCCCAGGAAGTGGCCAACGAGACGTCGGTCAACACCCGCTTCGGCGCCGAGCGCGTCGTCCGCTACGCCTTCGACCTGGCCATGACCCGCCGCAAGAAGCTCACCCTCGTGCACAAAACCAACGTCCTGGTCCATGGCGGCGGCCTGTGGCAGCGCACCGTCGACGAGGTCGCCTCCGAGTACCCCGAGGTCGCCGTCGACTACAGCCACATCGACGCCGCGACCATCTACATGGTCACCGACCCGTCGCGCTTCGACGTCATCGTCACCGACAACCTCTTCGGCGACATCATCACCGACGAGGCCGGCGCGATCTCCGGCGGCATCGGCCTGGCCGCTTCGGCCAACATCGATGCCTCCCGCACCAACCCGTCGATGTTCGAGCCGGTCCACGGTTCCGCCCCGGACATCGCCGGCCAGGGCATCGCCGACCCGACCGCCGCGATTCTCTCCGGTGCGATGATGCTGCGCCACCTCGGCCGCGAGGACGACGCCGCCCGCATCGAGCGTGCCGTCGAGGCCGACGTCGCATCCCGCGGCGACGCCCCCATGGTCACCTCGGAGGTCGGTGACCGCATCGCCGCCGCGGTGTCGCAGGGTTAGGTTTCGCTTTACGACGCTCACGCTCACCTCATGGAAAGGCGCCCGGATCGAATTCCGATCCGGGCGCCTTTTGGCGTGTGCACGGGCCGTCACCAAGCAATAAGTGAACGCACCCCGGGGCGCGCGGCACCAACTGTGGACGCTTCCCCGATTTTGTTGCGTGAAATCGGGGAAGCGTCCGCAGTTGCGTCCCCAACTCAGGCGACGCGCACCGGGCTGCGGGGCTCCGTGGAGGAGGCCGGGATCAGGGAGCCGGTCGCGAACTTCCTGCGGCGCAGCAGCCGCATCGCGTTGACGATGACCACCAGCACCGACAGCTCGTGGACGAGCATGCCGATGGCCATGGTCACGCCGCCCGCGAACACGCCCGCCAAGAGCACGGCGACGGTGAGCAGGGCGATGAAGATGTTTTGCTTCATCACGCGGTTGGTGCGCTTGGCCAAGTCGATGGCCTCCGGCAGCTTGAGCAGGTCGTCGGACATCAGCGCGATGTCGGCGGACTCGACCGCGACGGCGGAACCGGCGGCGCCCATGGCCACGCCGATGTCCGCGGCGGCAAGCGCCGGGGCGTCGTTGACGCCGTCGCCTACCATCGCGACCGTGCGGCCGGCGGCGCGGTAGGACTCCACGGCGTCGTACTTGCCCTCCGGCAGCAGCGACGCGCGGATCTCGTCGACCCCGGTCGCGCCGCCGATGGCGCGGGCCACCGGTTCGACGTCGCCGGTGAGCATGACGACGTCCTTGACGCCGATGCGGTGCAGGCCTGCGACCATGTCGGCCGCCATGTCGCGGACCTCGTCGGCGACGGCGATGACGCCGAGCGCGCGGCCGCCCGCCGCGACGATCATCGGGGTGGTCCCGCCGTCCGCCAGTTCGCCGGCGACGCGGGCTGCGTCAGGGGAATCGATGCCGAACTGCTCGAGCAGCGCGGGGTTGCCCACCAGGATCAGCTCGCCGTCGGCGACGGCGCGGATGCCCTTGCCGGGAACGGATTCCACGGTGTCCGGCAGCGCGACGGACAGACCTCCGTCGCGGGCGGCCTCGAGGATGGGCGCGGCCAGCGGGTGCTCGGAGCCGGCCTCCGCGCGGGCCGCCGCGGCCAGCACCTCGCGACGGGTGACGCCCTCGCCGACGGGGATGACGTCGACCAGGCGCGGCTCGCCGACGGTGAGCGTGCCGGTCTTGTCCACGGCGACCAGGTCGATGTCGGCCGCGGTCTCCAGGAATTCGCCGCCCTTGATCAGGATGCCGTCGCGCGCCGCACGGCCGATGCCGGAGACGATGGACACCGGGATCGAGATGACCAGCGCGCCGGGGCAGCCGATGACCAGCAGCGTCAGCGCCAGCTCGACGTCGCGGAACGCCAGCCCCGCGACGACGGCCAGGACGATGATGCCCGGCGTGTACCAGCGTGAGAACTTCTCCATGAACGTCTGCGTCGGAGCCTTCGCGTCCTGCGCCTCCTCGACGCGGTGGATGATGCGCGCGAGCGTCGTGTCCGCGCCGACGCCGGTGGCCTCGACCCGCAGGAAGCCGCCGCGGGAGATGGTTCCGGCGAACACCTGGTCGCCGATCCGCTTGTCGACGGGCACCGACTCGCCCGTGATGCTCGCCTGGTCGATGGCGCCGGTTCCGTCGACGACCACCCCATCGACGGGGACCTTGGCGCCGTTCTTCACGATGACGATCTCGCCCGCGGCGACCTCGGCGGCGCCGACCGTGACCTGTTCGCCGCCGCGGAGGACGACCGCCTCGTCGGGGGCGACCGCGATGAGCTCCTGCAGCGCGGACCTCGTCTTGTTCAGCGTCGCCGACTCCAGGGCATTGCCCACGGCGAAGAGGAAGGTCACCGCCGCGGCTTCCCAGTAGTTGCCGATGAGGATGGCTCCGACGGCGGCAACGGTCACCAGTGCGTCGATGCCGATGTCGCGGACCATCAGTGCCCGGACGGCGCCCCGGGCGATGCGCCAGCCGGCGACCACGGCCGCGGCGAGCATCAGGCCGTTGGCCACCGCGTGCGCGCCGGCGAGGCCCGATGCGATCCACGAGGCGATGATGAGCGTGCCCGAGATGATCGGCACCGCCCACCGTCCGGTGAGGAATCCGTTGAAGCGTGTCATTGTCCCGTCCTTTCGGTTCAGGTCGCCCACTGCCGCGGCCGAGCGGGCCGGTCACCAGGCGATTTCCAGGTTCGTCTCCGACGGTATGGGGGAGCGGCGCTCCGGAGAATGACGCGGATCAATTGTCCGGGAGAGGTTCGGAAGGGAGGAGAGGTGGAGGAGAGGTGGAGGAGAGGGGGACGAGCGGGGACGCGAAAACCGCCCCGCACCGGTGGTCCGGTACGGGGCGGTTCGGGTCGGCGGGCGGGAGTCAGAAGGCGGATGCCTTGGCGACGTACCCGGCCTTCGCGATCTCGTCGATGATGGCGTCGGCGCCGGCGACCTCCGGGTCGTGGTCGACCTCGATGCGCGAGGTGTTGAAGTGGACGGTCACGCCGGAGACTCCGGGCATGCGGCCGACCCGCTTCTCGATCTTGGAGACGCACGACGGGCAGGTGAAGCCCTCGGCGCGGAGCATGGTGGTGGTGACGTCGGACATGGTGATCGCTTCCTTTCGGCTGGTCGGAGGGTCGTGGCCCGCCGTTTTCCTTGGTGCGCCACTCACGCTATTGCGGGGCGGCGGAAGCGACATTGACGTGCGTCAATTATCCGGAAATCATCCTTCGGCGAGCTCCCGGAGCGCGGCCATGTCGATGATCGCGGTCCATTTGCGGCCCGTGTCGATGACGCCGTCGCGGCGCATGGCGCTCATGGCGCGGCTCACCGACTCCGTGGTCGATCCGGTCATTCCGGCGAGGTCCGCCCGGGTCAGCGGCACCTGCAGCAACACCCCGTCGGGCCCGGGATCGCCGAACTTCGCGGCCAGGCGGACCAGCGCACCGGCCACCCTTTGCGCGACGGTGCCGGTCACGGCCGCGAATGCCGCGCGGGTCGAACTGAGTTGGCCCGCGACCTCGTCGAAGGCTCGCACGGCGACTGCGGGGTAATCGCCGAGCAGGGTGCGGAATCCCTCGGAGTCGATGCGCAGCGCGCACGTCGTCTGCAGGGCCATGACGGAATCTCCGTGGACACCCATGCCCAACGACGCCACTCCACCGAACAGATCCCCGGGGCCGAGCACGTCGAGGACGATTTCGGCGCCGTCCGCGTCGGTCCGCGTCATTTTCGCGCGCCCGGAGGCGAGGACGTACAGGTCGTCGGCGGGGTCCCCTTCGACGTACAGGTATTCGCCGGCGGCCCAGGATCGGGCGGTCATCCGCTCGCCCACGTCGGCGATGTCCCGTTCGCCCAGGTCCCCGAACAGCGCCGTCGCCGCCAGCACCCGGCGCCGCACGGGCGCGGGGCAGGAGTGCGGCTCTCCGCAGGCCGCCCGCAGCGGCACGTATCGTCGTTCACTCATGGCCCCATCGAACCATGATCGGCCACGCTCAGTCCGACAACAGCGCGATGAGCTGCTCGCGCACCACCCAGCGACGGCGCTGGGTGCGCTCGGGACCGCGGACGCCCTCGGAAACGCGGATGCAGGCCGCCTCGATGTCGACGGTGCCCAGCTGCATGCCGTCGGTGGTGGTGATGACGTGCCCGCCGTAGTACTCGTCCGGCTCGATTGCGTCGGCCGGATGCCCCTGGCGGTCCAGCTCGTCGATGATCAGGTCGAGCACCGACCGCTTCTGGCCGGCCCGCGGCAGTCCCGCGACCAGCGCGTCGCGGGTGATCTCCAGGTGGCCGAGGTGCTGCGCGCATTCGTGGTACACGTGCACCATCACGCCGCCGATCGTCGGCAGCCACCAGCGCCGCTTGTCGGTCGGGGGAGCGGCGGGCGCGTCCTGCGGGTCGGCGTCGCGGAGCTTCTCCAGCGCGGCGACGATGACCTCGCGCTGTGCGGCGTGGCGCTCCAGTTCGTCGGCGACGGAGCCGCGGGCGGAAAACTCGTCGGTGCGGTCGCGCACGTCCTCGTTGCCCAGGCACACGTGGTCGAGCCAGTATCGGGCGGAGCCTCCGACGTGGCGCAGCAGCACCAGCGGGGAGTTCACGCCGGGGATGTCGGGGCGGGCGTTGGCCAGCTCGTCGTCCATGCCGCCGACGATCGCGGCGATCGCATCGAATGCCTCGAGAATGTGGGATTCCAGCGGGCGGGCGGGGTTCTGCGTGTTCATGCATCCACCATAGCCGTGATCGATGTCACACGGCAGGCTTTGCGACGCCCATGGCTTTCACCGTTCGCCGGGCCCCGTCCCGGACCCGCCGTCGGCGGGACCGCCGGGATTGATCAGGCCGGCGCGCATCATCGCGTCTTCGAAGGGGCCGTCGACGAGCACGGACGGCTTGCCGTTGGGGCCGTCGGGGCCGCGAACGTCCTGGATCAACGGCCCGTCGCTGAACCCCGACCCGGCCACGGAGGAGGAGACTTCCGGATCGTGGATGTAATAGAGCCCCTCGAAGCCGGTGCCGTCGCCGAACCTTTCCAGGAAGTCGAAGAGCATGCCGATCCCGCGCAGCGACGTTTCGTCCACCAACGGCACGCCCACCAGGGAGCCGCGGCGCGGCGCGACGGCCAGGATGCCTTCGCCGACGGCGGGGACACCGGCCTCGTCGGCGATGCGCGCCGGCAGCGACGCGATCTGCGAGGACACGAAGAAGTGGTCCCCCTCCAGCAGCCACATCGGGCCGCCGCCCTCGACGGCGACGTTGGACAGGTCGGACTGCTCGACCTCCGTGTTCCGGCGCGCTGCGGCGAAGAGCAGATCGAGGTCCCGCTCCGCCAGGTGCGCGTCGGTGAGCGTGGTGACGTGCGACGGCAGATCCCGGCACATCACCTCCGCCAACGGGCCGATCCGGCGGGAGTACGCGAACTCCCGGTCATGGGTCTCATCGGTCATCCTGTCGAACAACCGGGAGCGCAGCGTGCGCATCAATTCGGCGTCATCGGAGGGGATGTCGTTGACGGGCGAGGCAGTGTTTTCGGCAGGCTCCGCCGCATCGGGGGCGGGCTCGGGGGTGTCCTGGGGTCCGGTCTTCCTGCGTCGGCTGAACATGGGGCCAACCTAGCAGCGGTGTTCGATATTCTGGATGAAACGATTGCCGTCGGGCGTCAGAGGTCCGGCCGGAGCCCCCAGGAGGCCCCATGTCCGTCGAACTCGACGAAATCCGCGATTTCCTCCGCCAGACCTCGCCGTTTTCGGAACTGCCGGACGAGGAGCTCAGGCAGCTGCCGTCCCGGCTGACCATGCGCTACGCCCGCCGTGGGCAGGAGATCATCTCCGCCGGCCGAGCCAACGACGCGGTCTTCATCGTTCGCTCCGGCCTCGTGGACGTCTTCGACCCCGCGGGCACGCTGCTCGACCGGCGCGACGACGGCGATCACCTCGGCTACTCCACCCTGTTGTCGGGTGAACCGTCGCTGTACACCATGACGGCGGTGGAGGACACGCTGCTGCTGGTCATCTCCCACGAGGTTTTCGACGATCTCGTCGCCCGCTTCCCGCACATCAGCCAGTACTACGGCGGCGAGAACGCGCGCATCCGCGCCGTGGCCTCGGACCTGCGCAGCTCCGCGTCCACCGACGCGCTGCGCACCCGCGTCGCCGACCTCATGGCCGGCGATCCCGTCCACATCGGCTCCGGCGCGACGATCGGGGAGGGCGCCCAGCTGATGAGCGAACGCAACGTCTCCTCGCTGCTCATCATCGACGACGGGAAACTCACCGGCATCCTCACCGACCGCGATCTGCGCCGCCGCGTGCTCGCAGCGGGCCACGGACCGGAGCTGATCATCGGCGACGTCATGACGCCGGACCCGGTCACCGTCGACCCGTCGATGTTGGCGTTCGAGGCGATGCTGCTCATGGCCGAACGCAGCTACCACCACCTGCCGGTCGCCGACGAGACGGGAGTGGTGGGCATGGTCGTCATCGGCGACCTGCTGCGCACCCTGCACACCGACCCCGTCTACGCCACGGCCACGCTGGCCCGCAAGGGCACGGTCGCCGAGATCGCCGAGGTCGCCGCCAACTCGCGGCGCGTCGTCGGCCGCTTCATCGAGCGCGGCGTGTCCGCCGACGAGGTCTCCCGCCTGCTCACCGTCACCGCCGACGCCGTCGCCCGCCGCCTGCTGACCCTGGGCGAGGAAAAATTCGGCGCCCCGCCGGTGCCGTACTCCTTCGTGGTCCTCGGCTCCCAGGGGCGCCGCGAGATGGGCATGGCCTCCGACCAGGACAACGCCTTCATCATCGACGACGCCTACGACGAAGCCGCTCACGGCGACTACTTCGCCCGGCTCGCCGACTTCGTCTGCAACTCGCTCGCCGAATGCGGCTACCCGCTGTGCCCCGGCAACATGATGGCGTCGAACCCGGATTGGCGCATGAGCCTGTCGCAGTGGAAGACGAAGTTCCACTTGTGGATCACCAAGCCCGACCCCGATGCGCTGCTCCACGCCCAGACGTTCTTCGACATCCGCGGCGTCCACGGCGACGACGAGCTGGTCGATGACCTGCGCGCCACCTACGTGCCCATCGCCGAAGGCTCCAAGCGCCTCCACGCGCACCTGGCCAAGCTCGCCGCCAACCGCGAACCCCCGTTGGGCTTCTTCCGCGGTCTCGTGCTGGAAAAGGGCGGCAGCCACGCCAACACGCTCGACATCAAGAAGGGCGGCATCGCCACCGTCGTCCAGATGGCGCGTCTGTTCGCGGTGGCCTCGGGCCTGCCCCAGGTGGGCACCCGCGACCGCCTCGCCGCGGCCGCCGGCGCCGGCGCCGTGAGCCGTCAGGGCGCCGCGGATCTGCGCGACGCCTTCGACTTCCTGGCCACCGTCCAACTCGCCCACCACGAGGCGGCGGTGAATGGGGGCGAGGTCCCCGACAACCACGTCAACCCGAAGGAGCTGTCCCGCCTCGAGCGAGAGCACCTGCGCGACGCCTTCGGGGTGATCCGCCGGCTCCAGCAGTCGCTGGCCACGAAGTACCCGATCAGCCAGATGTCGTGACGGGGCGATAACTCATGGGAATCTTCGATTCGATGTTCGGCGGTGGCCGTCGCAAAGCAACCGGCGCACTCGCCGAGTTCTACGACGTCCCGCTGCAGCAGGACCGCTGGTTGGCGGTGGACGTGGAGACCACGGGCCTCGACCCGAACAAGGACCGTCTGCTGTCGATCGGCTGGGTGCCGGTCGACGGCGACGAGATCATCCTCGGCGGCGCCGGCCACGTGGTGCTGCGCGGCGCGGAAGGGGAGGCGTCGGTCGGCGAATCCGCGACGCTCCACGGCCTGACCGATGACGCCATCGCCGAGGGCGTCGACCCCCGCGAGGCGATGGAGATGGTGCTCCACGCGCTCAAGGGGCGCAGGCTGCTGGCGCATTTCGCGAAGCTGGAGACGGGCTTCCTGGACAAGGCCTGCCGCCAGCATTTCGGCGCCGGGCTCAAGGTCGAGGTCGCCGACACCATGCAGCGCGAGTACCGCAAGTACCAGGCCGCCGACCGCGAGCCGCGCCGCGACGAGCTGCGCCTGTGGACCGTCCGCGAACGATACGGGCTCGCCCCCTACAAGGCGCACCACGCGTTGACCGACGCATTGTCCGGCGCCGAGCTGTGGCTGGCGCAGGACGCGGCGGGGCTGCCGCGGTAGCGGGGTGCCCCCGGCGGCGTGGGGCCGATCACCGTGTGCCGGGTGCGGGCATGTAACCTGTCCCGCATGCGTATTGCTCGAATCGCCCACCCCGAGGGCATGTGTTTCGCGCTGGTCGAAGGCGAAGATGACGGTGTTCAGCTGCACGAGATCGAAGGCCATCCCTTCGGCGAGGTGACCAAGACCGGCCGCTCCTGGCCGCTGGCCGACGTGCGCCTGCTCGCGCCGATGCTGCCGTCGAAGGTGGTCGCCATCGGCCGCAACTACGCCGACCACGTCAAGGAGGTCTTCAAGACCTCCGGCGAGTCGCTGCCGCCGACGATGTTCCTCAAGCCGCCGACGGCCGTCATCGGCCCCGAGGCGCCCATCCGCATCCCGGAGTTCGCCACGAAGGTGGAGTTCGAGGGCGAGCTGGCCATCGTCATCGGCAAGCCCTGCAAGAACGTCAAGGCCGCCGACGCCGAGTCCGTGATCTTCGGCTACACCATCGTCAACGACGTCTCGTCGCGCGATCTGCAGTTCGCCGACGGCCAGTGGGCGCGCGCGAAGGGCATCGACACGTTCTGCCCGATCGGCCCGTGGATCCAGACCGAGCTGGATTACGAGAACCTGCCCATCAAGGCGCACCTGACCCAGAACGGCGTCACCGAGACCAAGCAGGACTCCAACTCCGACCAGATGATCATGTCGATCCCGGAGATCATCGAGTTCCTCACCGCCTCGATTACCCTGCTGCCGGGCGACATCATCTGCACGGGTTCTCCGGCGGGCACCGCCGAGATGTTCCCGGGCGACCGCATCGAGATCGAGATCCCGGGCATCGGCAAGCTGGCCAACCCGGTCGAGCGCGCGTAGTCCGCTTCACCGCTTTCGCTTGACGACGAACCCCTCCCGGACCTTTTCAGGTCGGGGAGGGGTTTTCGCGTGCCCGGGTGGGAGCACGGGCAGAGGTCAGAGCCCGAAGGCGCGCAGTACGGTGCGCAGCTTCGCCGTGGTTTCGGCGAGCTCCTCTTCGGGGTTCGAGTCGGCGACGATGCCGCCGCCGGCCCACAGGCGGGCCTCGGTGCCCGCGGCGTCGATCTCGGCGCACCGGATGGACACGACGAATTCGCCGTCGCCCTCGGAGTCGCACCAGCCGACGCAGCCGGCGTAGAAGCCGCGGTCGGACTCGATGGCCTCGATGACGCTCATGGCCGATTCGGTCGGCGTGCCGCAGATCGCCGGGGTGGGGTGGACCAGCAGGGCCAGGTCGAGGGCGGAGATGACCGGGTCCTTCAGTTCGCCCCGGATGAAGGTGCCCAGGTGCCACATCTCGGAGGTGCTCAGCAGCTGCGGCTCGTGGGGGACGTCGAGGTGCGAGCACAGCGGGGCGAGGTTGTCGGCGATGTCGTCGACGACGAACTCGTGTTCCTCGTTGTTCTTGCGCGAGGCCATGAGCTTCGCGGCGGCGGCCTCGTCGGCCGCGCGGTCGCGGGAGCGGGGCGCCGAACCGGCCAGCGGGAACGCCTCGACGATGCGGCCGCGGCGGCGCACCAGCATCTCGGGGGAGGACCCGATGAGCATGCGGCCGGTGAATCGCCCGCCGGCCGGGCCGAGGTCGGCGACGAAACCGTCGCGGTTGGGGGAACCGTCGATGAGGCGGGAGGACAACTGCAGCGGGTCGATCGCCGGATCGATGGCCAGGTCGATGGCCCGTGCCAGAACGACCTTGTCCATGCCGGAGACCTTGATGGTGCGGATGGCGGCGTCGAGGCGCTCGAGGTGCTCCTCCGGCGCCGGGTCGTGGCCGACGATGCGGGCCTTGATCTCCGGCGGATTCCACCGGTAGTGGGCCGGCGGCTCCAGCGGCTGCTCGGAGCGGATGATCTCGCGCGGCACGGTCAGGGCGGCGGGGCGCTCGGGATTGAACGGGATGGCGCCGACGATCATCTGGTGCTCACCGCGGCGCAGGCGCTCGGCGGCCAGCCACGGGTCGCTGTACGTGGCCAGGGATCCCTGCGTGCGCACGGAACCGTGGCTGCGGGAGAGCAGGAAGTCGGGGGCCGTTGCGGGGCGCCCGTCGAAGGGGCCGCGTCGCCCGCGGACGCATTCGTCGCCTTCCGAGGTCATCGGACCCGTTCACCGCCTTCCCGCACTCGGCCGGAAACCCGATCGGAGCCATGCGGTGAGTGATCCACGCCACCGCGGGAGTCGTCGTTCCCGGTGTATCCCGATGATACCCAGCAGGTCGCCGGGAACCGATTCGCAGGTGAAACCTCCATGTCAGGGGCGATTCCCGCCGTCTCAGCCGCGCCCGCCGAAGGGCATTCCCGCGGCGGTGACCGTGAGCTGGTCCACCACCGCGCCCGCGGGCAGCGACGCCGCGTAGGCGAATGCGCGGGCGGCTTCGGCCGCGGGGAAGGTCGGCTCGACCAGGTGCGATCCGTCGGCCTGCAGCGCGCCGGTCGACGCGCCGAAACCGGCGAGCAGCCCCGTCGCGGCGTTGCCGACGTCGATGCGCGTGGCGGTGATCCCGTGCGGGCGCCCGTCGAGCGCTGTGACTGCGGCGAGGCCGGCCAGGCCCGCCTTCGACGCCGCGTACGGCGCGGAATGCGGGCGGGGAGTCTGGGCGGCGATGGAGCCGTTGAAGATGATTCGCCCGCCCGCCGGATCCTGCGCCGCCATGGCGCGGAAGGCACCGCGCGCAGTGAGGAACGCGCCGGTCAGGTTGATCTCCACCGTCTCGCGGAAGCCGTCGGCACTCATCTCTCCCAGCGGTGCGGTCGGCCCGGGTACGCCGGCATTGATCACGGCCAGGTCGAGGCGGCCAAAGTCGGCGGCGATGCCGGCGAACAGTGCGTCGACGTCGGATTCGTCGATGACGTCGCAGCGCGCCCAGCTCAGCGCGTCGGGGGATTCGGCGCACACGGCTTCGAGAGGGGCGGGCGTGCGTCCGCAGATGCGCACGGTCCACCCGTCGGCGACGAGGGCCCGGGCGACTTCGGCGCCGATGCCCGCCCCGCCGCCGGTGACCAGCGCGTAGCGTGCGCGGTCGCCGTGGTTGCGGTGGTCACGGTGGTCTCCACCGTCCGTCACGTCCGGGCCGTCGCCGGCTTCGTTCATGGCTCGCATGGATCGAATTGTGGCACGGGCCACTAATCTGGACGCCATGACCCCCGCGAACGACACCCCGGACCACGTCACCGGCACTGATCACATCACCGGCACCGATCACGTCGCCAACTGCTCCATCCACCATCCCGGCCGCACTCCCGCGGAGGCCATGCGCGCCGCCGCGGCCGCCGGCTACCGCGAGGTCGAGTTCTGGTGGCCGTTCGCGGCGGAGGAGCCGTCGGAAAGCGAAATCCTGGAATTTGCGGCTGCTCTCGACGATGCGGGCGTGCGGCTGGTCGCCATCAACCTGTGGGCCGGCGACATGGCCGCGGGGGAGCGCGGGGTGCTGCACGAACGCATGCTTTCCGACGGCCACCTCGCCGCCGTCCGCCGACTGCGCGAACTGACCGGCGTGTCCATGGGCAATCTGCTCCCCGGCGCGGGAGGCCCCGAAGTGACCGAGACGCAGCGGCGTCATGTCCGGGCGGTCGCCGAGGCGCTGCCCGGGTTCACCCCGCTGATCGAACCGCTGTCCGGCAACCCCGAGCTGCCGGTGCGCGACCCGTGGACCGCGGTCGAGCTGTGCCGCGAAACCGGGGCGGGCCTGCTGCTCGACGTGTTCCACCTGGCCGAGCTCGGCGCCGACGTCGACGCGTGGCTCGATGACGTCGCGGCGGGGGAGCAACCGCTGCCGCACCACGTGCAGATCGCCGATTCCCCCGGCCGCGGGGCGCCGGGCACGGGCGCGGGGTTCACGGGGGCGGCGCCGATGCGCCGGTGGCTGGAGCGGCTCGAAGAGCTCGGCTACTCCGGGCGCATCGCCGACGAATGGGTCGGGCGGTAGCGTTCGGCCGTTCGTTCCCCATCGCCGGTTGGCCGCGAGCATGCAGGTGCGGGCGGGTATCGTCGTCAAGCATGTCTGATGTTCGCGTCCGCTTCTGCCCCTCACCGACCGGCACCCCCCACGTCGGCCTGATCCGCACCGCCCTGTTCAACTGGGCCTACGCCCGCCACACCGGCGGCACGCTCGTGTTCCGCATCGAGGACACCGATGCCGCGCGCGACTCCGAAGAGTCCTACCAGGCCATCATCGACGCCCTGACGTGGCTCGGCCTCGACTGGGACGAGGGCATCGACGTCGGCGGCCCGCACGGCCCGTACCGCCAGTCGCAGCGCAAGGACATCTACGCCGACGTCCTGGCCAAGCTCATCGAGTCCGGCGAAGCCTACGAGTCCTTCTCCACCCCGGAGGAGACCGAGGCCCGCCACCGCGCCGCCGGCCGCGACCCCAAGCTCGGCTACGACAACCACGACCGAAACCTCACCGACGAGGAGAAGGCCGCCTTCCGTGCCGAGGGCCGCAAGCCCGTCATCCGCCTGCGCATGCCCGACGAGGACATCGCCTTCGACGACCTCGTCCGCGGCCGCGTCGAGTTCAAGGCCGGCGTCGTCTCCGACTTCGTCATCGCCCGCTCCACCGGCGAGCCGCTGTACACCCTGGTCAACCCGGTCGACGACGCGCTGATGGAGATCACCCACGTCCTGCGCGGCGAGGACCTCCTGCCGTCGACCCCGCGCCAGATCGCCCTGTATCGCTCCCTCGAGCGCATCGGCATCGGCTCCGGCGCCCCGAAGTTCGGCCACCTGCCGTTCGTCATGGGCGAGGGCAACAAGAAGCTGTCCAAGCGCGACCCCGAGTCCGACCTGTTCATCCACCGCCGCAACGGCTTCCTGCCCGAGGGGCTGCTGAATTACCTGGCGCTGCTCGGCTGGTCCATCTCCGCGGACAACGAAGTCTTCTCCATGGACGAGATGGTCGCCGCGTTCGACGTCGCCGACGTCAACTCCAACCCGGCGCGCTTCGACCAGAAGAAGGCCGACGCCATCAACGCCGAGCACATCCGCCTGCTGGACCCGGAGGACTTCGCTGCCCGCCTGCGCACCTACCTCGCCGAGACCCGCGATTGGCCGATCGACTACCCGGCCAAGGATTTCGCCTTCCTGGCGGAGATGGTGCAGACGCGCATCAAGACCCTCGGCGAGGCGTGGGACCTGGTGAAGTTCCTCGTCGTGTCCGACGACGAGTTCCAGCTCGACGAGAAGTCCGCCCGCCGCAACCTCAAGGAGGACGCCGTGGCCGCGCTCGACGCGACCATCGCGGCCGTCGAAGGCCTGCCGGAGGAGGAGTTCACCACCCCGGCCATCGAGGCCGCCCTGCAGAAGGCGCTCATCGAGGATCTGGAGCTCAAGCCCCGCAAGGCGTTCGGCCCCATCCGCGTGGCCGTCACCGGCGCGCAGGTGTCGCCGCCGCTGTTCGAGTCCATGGAGCTGCTGGGCCGCGAGAAGTCGCTGGCGCGCCTGAAGGCCGCCCGCGAGGTCACCCCGTGGCAGTCGGAGCCCGCGCAGTAGGGGGACGGGCCGGCTTTCGCTTTGCGACGATGCGGTCCACCGTCATCGTCGCCAAGCGAATTACGCGCTTGTTTTCCCTCTGACCAGCGGATTTGTGTGGGTGCGCGCGTTCTGGCTATATTAGTCCTCGTTGCAACGGCAGCCGGTCGCAAGGCCGGGAGTCAGAGCATGATGGCCTATGGTGTAATTGGCAACACAGCGGTTTCTGGTACCGTCGTTCTAGGTTCGAGTCCTGGTAGGCCAGCTGAATTCCAGCTGATCAGCAATGATTTGCAGCGAGTTCTGCGCCCCGTTCGTCTAGCGGCCTAGGACGCCGCCCTCTCACGGCGGTAGCACGGGTTCAAATCCCGTACGGGGTACGACGAAGAAGACCTCCACCTTTCCGGTGGGGGTCTTCTTTTTTGCGTCGGCGGGGATCGGCGACTGGGTGGGCCGCGTGCGGGATGCACGTAACCCCGGACGCTTTCGCTCATTCGTCGCACGAAACGCCGGAAGCGTCCGGGCTTCGGTGTAGCACGCCCGCGAAGATCCGAAAATGCGGGTTCACCAGGCGATTAGGAGGGCGCGGCGGGGTGTTGCTAATCTTCTTCACGTCAGCGCAGAACGGGCGGGAACGAAAGATTCCGACCGCGATCGCCGTCCGAGCCCCGTTCGTCTAGCGGCCCAGGACACCGCCCTCTCACGGCGGCGGCACGGGTTCAAATCCCGTACGGGGTACAACGAAGAAGGCCTCCACCATCAGGTGGGGGCCTTCTTTCGCGTCGGGCGTCGACTCAGGGTTCCAACGTCGCGCGGCGCCGCTCGTCGTCGCGGGGGCCGACGGCCAGCGCCACCGCGGGGAACACGGCCGACAGGGCGAACAGCGCGGGGAAACCGATGCCGGCGACGACGGCACCGGCCAATGGGGGAGTGGCGGCGTAAATGATGTTCTGGAACGTGTTCTGGGTGCCCAGCGCGCGGCCCGACCACAGCGGTCCGGCGTACTCGGCCACGGCGGTGAACGCGAGGCCATTCGGGGAGACCGACGCGACGGCCAGCGCCGCGACTATGATCGTCGCGACGATGCCCAGGGGAGACGTGGCGAAAGTGTCGGCTCCGGGTCCTTCGGAGGTGCCCGCCGCCCAACCTGCGCCGAGGCCGTCGAAAAGCGCCATGAGCAACAGCAAGCCGAGCGTGACCACGGCGACGTGCCGGTACGGGCGCAGGCGCGAGCGCGCCCGGTCGGAGATGAAGCCCATCGCCGCACGCGAGCCCGCGCCGCAGAGCTGGGCGATCATGACGATGACGCCGGCGGAGACCTCCGAATGCCCGCGAGCGATGAGCCACACGAGGATGAAGGAGCCCATCATCGACTGCGGCCACGACAGCATCGCCGACGCCACGTGGATGCGCACCAGGTACCGCGAACCGCGATAGGGGCTCACGGCGGCCGCCGCGTGGTCGGCGGAACCCGACTCCGGGCGCGGCGGATCCTTGATGCCCAGCAGGCACGCCAGGGCCAGCACGGCGCAGAGCGCGGCGGCGAAGGCCAGCGCCGTCCGGATGCCGTGGGTGGCCGCCAGCACCGGCAAAGTCACCGCTGATAGTGCGGCGCCGATCGGCTGCGCCATCTGCCGGATGCCCATCGCGGTGCCGCGCTGCGACGGCGGGTACCAGCCCGACACCACGCGCCCCGAGGCGGAATTCACCGACGCCGCCGCGCAGCCCGCGAAGAACAGCGCCCCGGCCAGCGCGACGGCACCGCTTTCCGACGCCCACGCGGCCACTCCCGTCATCGCCGCCGTCGAGCCCAGGCCCAACGACAGGGCGGCGCGCTCGCCGAAGACGTCGACGAACCAGCCCCACGCGATGAGCGTGACCACGATGCCGGCGGCCGGCATCGCGGCGATCAGCCCCGCGGCCGGCAGCGACAGCCCCGTCGCGGTCAACGCGGGGATGAGGAAGGGCGTGCCCATGTGGACGACGGAGGATCCGACGGCCGCGAGCGTCGACAAGCCGAGGACGAAATGCCGGTAACCCGGCGACATCTGCGCCGGGGACCCGGGTTCGGGGGAGCGCGGCTCGGAGGGCACTACAACCGCTTCTCCATGTCGGCCGCGGCCGTGAGGACCTCCCGGCCCCACGCTTCGAACGGCGACGGCGACAGGCGCTCGACGGGCCCGGAGATCGACAGCACCGCCACGATTTCGCCGGCGCCATCGCGCACGGGCGCCGACACGCTGGCCAGCGCCGGGTCACGCTCGCCCATGGACTCGGCCCAGCCCTGCTTGGCGACGTCGTCCAGTTCGGCCGCATCGAAGTCGGCGCCCGGCAAAATGCGTTCGGCCAAACCGGGAGGGCCGTAGGCCAGCAGGATCTTCGCGGCGGAACCGGCCGACAAGGGCATGCGCGAACCGACGGGGACCGTGTTGCGCAGGCCCGTCGGCGGTTCGAGGGAGGCGATGCACGTGCGGGTGTCGCCGGTGAGGCGATAGAGCTGGACGGACTCGCCGGTGGTCTCCATCAGGCGCGGCAGCACGTGGGCGGCGGCGTCGGCGAGCAGGTCGGACGTGACCGGCGTGAGGTCGGTCAGGCCCGGTCCCGTGGTCCAGCGGCCGTCGGGCGTGCGCGTGACCAGACGGTGCACCTCCAACGCGGTCGCCAGGCGGTGCGCCGTGGCGCGCGGCAGGCCCGTGCGCTCGCACAACTCGGCCAGCGTGCAGGGGCCGGCGGCGACGGTGGTGAGGATGAGGACCGAACGGTCGAGGACCTTGATCCCGCTCATCGGGGCGGCGTCGGCTGTGCTAGTCTGTCCCATGCCATGATATTAACATCTCACGATCTGGGACGCTGTCACCGGCGTTCACGGAAGGCCGCTCACCCCGGCCGAAAGCGCCCGATCACAGGATGACACAGCAGCCCATCACGACCCGAGAGGTGACCATGAGCACCACGGACGCCAGCCCGAAGACGCTCGCCGAAAAGGTGTGGCGCGACCACGTCGTCAAGCAGGGGGAGAACGGTGAACCCGATCTCATCTACATCGACCTGCACCTCGTCCACGAAGTGACCTCCCCGCAGGCCTTCGACGGCCTGCGCCTGGCCGGGCGCCCCGTGCGCCGGCCGGACCTCACCATCGCCACCGAGGACCACAACGTGCCCACCGACGGCATCGGCGGCGGCGCGATCGAGCTCATCAAGGAGCCGACGTCGCGCACCCAGATCGCCACGCTGCGCTCCAACGCCGAGGAGTTCGGCATTCGCCTGCACCCCATGGGCGACCGTGAGCAGGGCATCGTCCACGTCGTCGGCCCCCAGCTGGGCCTGACCCAGCCGGGCACCACCGTCGTGTGCGGCGACTCGCACACCGCCACGCACGGCGCGTTCGGCGCCATGGCCTTCGGCATCGGCACCTCCGAGGTCGAGCACGTCCTGGCCACCCAGACGCTGCCGCTCAAGCCGTTCAAGACCATGGCCGTCAACGTCTCCGGCGAGCTGCGCCCCGGCGTGACGTCCAAGGACCTGATCCTGGCCATCATCGCCAAGATCGGCACCGGCGGCGGCCAGGGCCACGTCATCGAGTACCGGGGCGAGGCCATCGAGAAGCTGTCGATGGAAGCGCGGATGACCATCTGCAACATGTCCATCGAGGCCGGCGCCCGCGCGGGCATGATCGCCCCCGACGCCGTGACCTACGAGTACCTGAAGGGCCGCCCGCACGCCCCGCAGGGCGAGGAGTGGGACGCCGCCGTCGAGTACTGGGAGTCGCTGGTCACCGACCCCGACGCCGAGTTCGACACCGTCGTCGACATCGACGGCTCCGCCCTGACCCCGTTCGTCACCTGGGGCACCAACCCCGGCCAGGGCGTCCCCCTGGGCGAGACCGTGCCGGATCCGGAGCTGATCTCCGGTGACGACGAGCGCCTGGCCGCCGAGCGAGCCCTGGAGTACATGGACCTGAAGCCGGGCACGCCGATGCGCGAGGTGCCCGTCGACGTCGTGTTCGTCGGCTCCTGCACCAACGGCCGCATCGAGGACATGCGCGCCGTCGCCGACGTCCTGCGCGACCGTTCCGTCGCCGAGGGCGTCCAGATGCTCGTCGTGCCCGGCTCCGCCCGCGTCCGCGAGCTCGCCGAGGCCGAGGGCCTCGACGCCGTGTTCACCGCCGCCGGCGCCGAATGGCGCCAGCCCGGCTGCTCGATGTGCCTGGGCATGAACCCCGACCAGCTCGAGCCCGGCCAGCGCTGCGCCTCGACCTCGAACCGCAACTTCGAGGGGCGCCAGGGCAAGGGCGGCCGCACGCACCTGGTCAGCCCCGCCGTCGCCGCCGCCTCCGCCGTCGCCGGCCACCTGGCGTCGCCGGAAGACCTGTAGCACCGACCACCGACACGTACTTCCCGAAAGGACTCCGACCATGGAGAAGTTCACCACCCACACCGGTGTCGGCGTGCCGCTGCGGCGCTCCAACGTCGACACCGACCAGATCATCCCGGCGGTCTACCTCAAGCGCGTCACCCGCACGGGCTTCGAGGACGGCCTGTTCAAGAACTGGCGCGTCAACGAG
This sequence comes from Corynebacterium xerosis NBRC 16721 = ATCC 373, assembly GCF_001552415.1. Lineage (GTDB taxonomy): Bacteria > Actinomycetota > Actinomycetes > Mycobacteriales > Mycobacteriaceae > Corynebacterium > Corynebacterium xerosis. Next base: position 238,196 of record NZ_BCRD01000005.1, on the reverse strand, counting down.
GACGGTTTCGTGCTCAACCGCCCGGTCTACGCCAACGGCTCCGTGCTGGTGGCCGGCCCCGACTTCGGCACTGGCTCGTCGCGCGAGCACGCGGTCTGGGCGCTGATGGATTACGGCTTCCGCGTCGTCATCTCCTCCCGCTTCGCCGACATCTTCCGCGGCAACTCCGGCAAGGCCGGCCTGCTGGCCGCCCAGATGGAGCAGTCCGACGTCGAGCTGCTGTGGAAGAAGATGGAGGCCGAGCCGGGCCTGGAATTGACCGTCGATTTGGAAGCGCGCACCGTCACCGCCGGTGATTCGGTGCTGCCTTTCGACGTCGACGACTACACCCGTTGGCGCCTTCGCGAAGGACTTGACGACATCTCGTTGACTCTGCGAAATGAAGCCGAAATTAACGCTTTTGAGGAATCTCGGCCGTCGCACAAGCCGCGTACCCTGCAGTAATCGGCCCCGATTGCCCGGGGGAAGGGCGCCACGCTCGCGTGGCGCCCTTTCGCATGCGCGGTTAAGTTGAGGGGAGAACGGTGAATTGGGAGTTCAATCGGGGCGGTAGCGTAGTTCTATGAATCGCCTCCGTGTCGGTCCGCCCACGTCATCCCGAACCGACTCGCCCGCGAAATTCCTGGAGGCACTCGCGATGAACAAGGCCGATCTCGTCGCCGAACTCGCCGAGAAGCTGGACATCAATCAAGCCGACGCGGCAGCGGCCATCGAGGGGGCGCTCGACATCATCGTCCGTTCCGTGGCGCAGGGGAAGTCGGTGACCATCATGGGCTTCGGCACCTTCGAGGCCCGCGAACGCGCCCCCCGCACCGCACGCAACCCTCACACCGGCGATCCCATCGAGGTCCCCGCGACCCGCAGTCCCGCGTTCCGCCCCGGCAATTACTTCCGCGCCGTGGTCAAGGACGGCAGGGAAGACGACGGCGGCATCTCGGTGCGCCGCTCGTCGTCGCACACCGGCTTCGACGCCTGAGCCGGCACTTACTTCACGGGCAGCGCGCTGGCGTAGTAATCGGCGGTGGTGAGCACCCCGTCGTTAAATCCCAGGACCCACGCCGAACCCTTCTTGCAGGGGATCTCTTCCAGGGGCAGGGTGCCGTTGGCCGACAGCCAGGCGATGGTGTCCGGGATGACCGTGCCCTGAGCGCAGATGACGGACACGCCGCCCTCGGCGACGACCTCCATGAAGCGGCGCTGCGAGTCCACCAGCCGGGAAATGCAGGCGACGTCGCCGAAGAGCTCGTCGACCACCACGTCGGCGCCCAGTTCCGAGGCCAGCGGTTCAACCGTGTGGCTGCAGCGCACCGGCTCCGCCGAGTAGACCCGCTCCGGGCGGAACGGCAGAAGCCCCGGCACCAGAAGCTCCGCCTGGCGGCGGCCCTTCTTGTCCAGCGGCCGAAGATTGTCGTCGCCCGCCCAGTTCTTGCGGGAATGCGCCCGGCCGTGACGGACGTAAATGATGCGCGTGTCCGGCTCGTTGCCCAGCCGCTTGCGGGCCTTGTTCAGCACGTCGACGTCGAGGTCGTAGGTCAGCAGCTCCGCGGCCTCGTCGAAGCTGACCCAGCGCAGCTCGTCGACCTCCGAATTGGCGGTGAACTCGCCGTCCAGGACTTCCGCGGTCCAGTACCAGACCAGCTTCGTGCGCCCGGCGACCGGATACGAGACGTTGCCCAGAAGCTTGCCCAGGCGGACCGTGTAACCGGTTTCCTCGCGGATCTCGCGCTCGGCGGTCATCGGCAAGTTCTCGCCCGGATCGAGCTTGCCCTTGGCCAGCGACCAGTCGTCGTAACCGGGGCGGTGGATGATGCCGATCTCCGGCTCGTCGACGTCCCCGCGCCACAGGACGGCGCCGGCGGCGTACGTCGGCTTGGACACCCCCTCGCCCGGATCGGCGGGGATCTCCCGGAACCGCCCCGTCAGGCTCTGGTCGTTGTCCTTGTCCTTGTCGTTTTCATGCAACGTCATCTTGCTTGCTCCTGTGCGCCGATGGGCGCGGTACTCGACGGTCGACGGGGCTGGTGCTTCGACCAAGCATAACCCCGCCGCAGGTGGCTCACCCGTCGAACGCCTGGCGGCCGACCATGGCTAGGCTTGTCGGCGAAAGGGGTTCCGGGAGCGGGGTTCCCGTGGTCTCCTGGAGCATGATTCAGCCGAGGGCAACCGGAAGGAGCGACCGATGGTCGACGTCGCCGTGATGGGCGCGGGTTCGTGGGGGACGACGCTGGCCAAGGTCTTCGCCGACGCGGGCAACCCGGTGCGGTTGTGGGCGCGGCGCGGCGAGCAGGCCGAGCGCATCCAGACCACCCGCGAGAATTCCGATTACCTGCCGGGCCTGGTGCTGCCGGAGAACATCACCGCCGGCGACGACGCGGCCGCGACGCTCGACGGAGCGGACATCGTGGTGCTGGCCGTGCCCTCGCAGACGCTGCGCGTGAATCTGGCGGAATGGCGCGACCTCATCGCACCGCAGGCGACGCTGCTGAGCCTGGCCAAGGGCATCGAGCGCGAATCGCACAAGCGCATGAGCGAGGTCATCACCGAAGTCGCCCAGGTGCCGGAGGAACGCGTCGCCGTTTTGTCCGGCCCGAACCTCGCCCGCGAGATCGCCGCCGGTCAGCCCGCCGCGACCGTCATCGCGTGCACCGACGTCACCCGTGCCCAGCTGGTGCAGGCGGCCGTGGCCACCGGCTACTTCCGCCCGTACACCAACCCCGACGTCATCGGCTGCGAGATCGGCGGCGCGTGCAAGAACGTCATCGCGCTGGCGTGCGGCATGGCCACGGGCCAGGGGCTGGGCGAAAACACGCTGGCGACCATCATCACCCGCGGCCTGGCGGAGATCACCCGTCTCGGCGTCGCCGCCGGCGCGCAGGAGAAGACCTTCTCCGGCCTGGCCGGCCTCGGCGATCTCGTGGCCACCTGCTCGTCGCCGCTGTCGCGCAACCGCACCTTCGGCGAGCGCATGGGCCGGGGCGACACCGTGGAGGAGGCGCAGCACGCCACCCGCGGCCAGGTCGCCGAGGGCGTCATCTCGTCGATCTCGGTGCGCGAGCTCGCCCACGAGCATGGCGTGGAAATGCCGATCACGGAGGCCGTCCACGCCGTGTGCCATCAGGGCGTGTCCGTCGACGAGATGATCCGCGCGTTGATGGGCCGCTCCCGCAAGGCGGAATAGCCGCCGCCGGCGCGGTGCGGCGGAAACCGGCGTGCGCCGGGCCGTCGTCAAGCGAAATGCGGTCCGGCCCCGGGGGTAGGATGCGAAACCATGACTTCGCCTGCACAGCGCACCACCGATGACCGCATCGCCGTCGCCGTCCTCTACGGCGGCGCGAGCCCCGAGCACAACGTCTCCTGCGTGTCCGCGGGCGCGATCATGGCCCACCTGGACCCGGAGGTCTACCGCGTGGTGCCGGTCGGCATCACCCGCGGCGGCACGTGGACGCCCGGCACGGCCGACCCGGAGGCGCTGAGCAAGCACGGCCGCGAACTGCCGCACGTGCCCGACGTCGGGGACGGCGGCGCCGAGCTGCAGCTGTCCGCCGACCCGTCGCGCAAGGGCGAGCTGCGCTACGTCGCCGGGCCCGCGGCCGGCGAGGTCCACGACATCGTCGACGTGGTGTTCCCGGTGCTGCACGGCCCCAACGGCGAGGACGGGACCATCCAGGGTCTGCTCGAGCTGTCGCGGATCCCGTTCGTCGGCCCGGGCGTGCTGGCGTCGGCGGCGGGCATGGACAAGGAGCGCACCAAGAACCTCGCGGTGGCCGGCGGCATTCCGGTGGGGGAGCAGGCCGTGCTGGCGGAGGGCGAGGAGCTGGCGGACTCCGACCGCGGCCGCCTGGGGTTGCCCGTGTTCGTCAAGCCCGCGCGCGGCGGGTCGTCGATCGGCATTTCCAAGGTGGATTCCTGGGAGGAGTTCGCGGCGGCGCTGGAGCTGGCGCGGGCGCACGACTCGAAGGTGATCGTGGAGAAGGGCATCGTCGGCGCCGAGGTCGAGTGCGGCGTGCTGCAGCGCCCCGACGGCGAGCTGGTGGCCTCGGCTCCCGCGCAGCTGGCCGGCACCGAGGACTCCGACGAGGGCTTCTACGGCTTCGACACCAAGTACCTCGACGACGTGGTCACCGCGCAGATCCCGGCGCAGCTGCCCGCCGAGACAATTGCACAGGTGCAGGAGCTGTCCAAGCTGGCATTCCGCTCGATCGGCTGCGACGGCCTGACCCGCGTCGACTTCTTCGTCACCGCCGACGGGCCAGTGCTCAACGAGGTCAACACCATGCCGGGCTTCACCCCGATTTCCATGTACCCGCAGATGTTCGCCGCCTCCGGCGTGACCTACCCGGAGCTGCTGGACACGCTCGTGCAGCGCGCGCTGGTCGCGCGTCGGTAGGCGGGGGCGCGGGTCGGACCTATTCCTCGCTGGGCGAGACGTTCTCGAGGTTCGCCGAGATGATGTTGGACATCTGCGGCAGGACCGCGGAGGCCTCCCCGACCGGCAGATGGACGGCGACGTAGCGCTCGCGGCCCATCGCGTACCACGTGCCCACGTCACCGGAGGACAGCGACGGCTCGGAGAACCACACGATGTCGTTGATCTGCGTCAACTGCTGCTCGGTGTCCTCGTAACCGGCCGGTTCCGCGAGGCCGCAGCGCAGCGAAATCACGCTGCCTGCCTCATCTGCCCAGACCACCGAGCCCTCGGGCAGATCGGCGTCTTCCACCCGCTCGCGCTCGCCGATGGTCTTCGGCAGCGCGGCCAGGACCGCGGAGCAGCGGCCGTCGGCCTGCGGGGCCTCGAGGTCCGTGAGCGGAACCGGGTTCGGGGCCGGGGCGTCGCCGATCTCGGCGTCGGGGAGCATGGCCTCGGACAGGTCCCCGATGGCGTCGGCGCGCGATGCATCGGCGGTCACCGCCACGACCGGGGTGCGGCCGACGGCGAACCACGTCGACAGGTCGGAGCCCTCGGTGGTGTCGTTGACGCGGACCCACGTGACGCCGTCGATCTCCTCGGTGGCCGACAGCTCCGTGTACTGCACCGGAACCGGGGCGCCGCACCGCAGCGTCACCCGCTCATCCGCGGTGTTGCGCCACACCGCCGCGCCCTTGGGGGCGGGGTCGGCGAGTTCGGCGCGGACCAGGCCATCCACGCGGTCCGGAAGGCGGTCGAGGAGCTCGGCGCACTTCGGGGAATCGTCGTCGGGCATCTCCGGCGACGACAGCATCACCGGGTTCCTGGCCTGATCGTCCTGGAAAAACTTCGCGCCGATGATGACGCCGAGGGTGAGCAGTACCGCGAGGGCCAGTGCGATGGCCGCGCGGCGCCGGTTACCCTGAGCGTGAACGTTTTCTCCCATGTGGGAAAAGTCTACTTCGCCCACGCCACGGGCGATGCGCCGCCCTGCGGCGCCCCGGAAGGAACGGTGACCCCAACCATGACGACAGTCGGAGAAGTCGGCGAGCACGCCGTGATCGCGGCGATCCGGGAAGTCGCGCCCTCGGCCCGCAACGGCGACGACGCCGCGGTGCTGTCCATGACCACGCCCAACGCCCGCTACATCGCGTCGACCGACATGCTCGTCGAGGGCCGCCACTTCTCCCTGGAATGGTCCACGCCCGAGCAGGTGGGGGCCAAGGCCGCCGTCCAGAACTTCGCCGACGTCGAGGCGATGGGCGCCCGCCCGACCGCCATCCTCATGGGCCTGTCCGTCCCGGAGGACACCGAACTCGACGTCGTCCGCGGCATTGCCCGGGGGCTGCGCGAGCAGGGCCGCAAATGCGCCGCGGAGCTGGTCGGCGGGGACATCGTCGGCGGCGACTCCCTGGTCATCTCCATCACGGCGATGGGCGAGCTCGGCGGCCCCGGCCGCCCGTTGGTCCGTTCGGCCGCCCGCGCCGGCGATACGGTCATCGCGGCCGGGCGGATCGGATACTCGGGCGCCGGCCTGGACCTGTTGACCCGATACGGGTCGCCGGCGGCGGTTCCGGAGAAATTCAGGGAGCTCGTCGACGCCCACCTGGTCCCCGATTTCGCCTACGGCCGCGGCCCCGTGGCGCGCGCGGCCGGCGTGGGCGCGCTGACCGACAATTCCGACGGCCTCGTCGTCGACCTGACCGAAATCGCGGTGGCCAGCAACGTCACCATCGACATCGACGAAGATGTCATCGCCCCGTCCGAGCTGCTCATGGCCGCGGCCGACGCCGTCGACACCGATCCGTGGCGGTGGGTGCTCGCCGGCGGGGAGGACCACACGCTGCTGGGGACCACCTCCGGCGAGCCGCCCACGGGTTTCCGGCCCATCGGCACTGTCCACCGCGATCGTGGTCTGCCGGTGTCCGTCGCCGGTCGCGAGCCGTGGCTGCGCGGGGGATGGGTGAGCTTCTGATGGCGGACTTCCACGGCCGCCCCCTGCCCGTCGAGGAGGGCTGGGCCCGCGCGTTGGAGCCGGTGGCGGATTCCATTCATGCCATGGGCGACTTCCTCCGCGCGGAAAACGAGGTCGGCCGCGGCTACCTGCCGGCGGGCGAGGACGTGCTGCGGGCGTTCACCACGCCTTTCGACGACGTCCGCGTCCTCATCGTCGGCCAGGACCCGTATCCCACGCCGGGCCATGCGATGGGGCTGAGCTTTTCGGTGCACCCGGACGTGCGGCCGCTGCCGCGGTCGCTCGCCAACATCTACCGCGAATACGAGTCCGACCTGGGGCTCACGGCCCCGGAACACGGGGACTTGTCGCGGTGGACGGACAACGGCGTGGCCCTGTTCAACCGGGTGCTCACGGTGCAGCCCGGCAAGCCCGCCTCGCACCGGCGCAAGGGGTGGGAGGACATCACCGCGGAGGCCATCCGCGCCCTCGCCCGCCGCGACGCGCCGTTGGTGGCGATCCTGTGGGGTCGCGACGCCCAGACCGCCCAGAAGCTGCTCGGCGACGTGCCGTGCATCTGTTCGGCGCACCCGTCGCCGCTGAGCGCGTCGCGGGGGTTCTTCGGTTCGCGGCCGTTCACCCGCGCCAACGACGCGCTGCGCGCGCTCGGGGCCGATCCGGTGGATTGGACGCTGTAATATGCCCGCCATGCCGCCGTCCGAACGGCCCACGCGCATCGATGGGCCCTCCCTGCTGAGTTGGGCCCGCCGTTGCGTGTCCGTGCTGGAACGGCGCCGCGAGGAAATCAACGAACTCAACGTCTTCCCCGTGCCCGACGCCGACACCGGCTCGAACATGGCCGCCACCATGTCCGCCGCGCTGGCGTCGGCGGAGTCTGCCGCCGAGAAGGCCGTGGAAAAGGCCGGGGCCGCGGCCGCCGGCCCCTTCGGTGCGGCCGGGCCGACGGGGGAGGCGTCGGCGGATGACGACGTGCCCGGCGCGCACGACATCGCCATCGCGTTGGCCGCCGGTGCTGTCCGCGGCGCGCGGGGCAATTCGGGGACCGTGTTGTCGCAGGTCCTGCGTGCGCTGGCGGAGGCTGCCGCCCCCGGCGGTTTCGGCGGCGAGCACGTGCAGAAGGCCCTGGACACCGCGGTGAGCCACGTCGACCGCGCCATCGCAGACCCGGTGGAGGGCACGATCCTCACCGTGCTGCGCCAGGCCGCGGTCGCCGCCGGCCAGCGCGACCCCGGCGATCTCGTCGACGTCATCGCCGCCGCCTCCGAGGCCGCGCGCCAGGCCCTCGACCGCACGCCCTCGCAGTTGCAGGCCCTGCGTGATGCGGGGGTCGTCGATGCGGGCGGCGCGGGGTTGGTGCTGCTTCTCGACGCGCTTCTCGACGAAGTGTCCGGCCAGGCCCCCGACGACCCCGACCTCCACGTCACGGCGTCGGCCGCGATCGGCCCGGAACTCGAGGTCATGCTGCTCATCGACGTGCCCGCCGACCGCATGGGGGAGTTTCGCGCCACCATGCACTCGCTGGGCAACTCGCTGGTCATCGCCGGAGAAGGCGGCGAGAAGCACATGATGCACATCCACTCCACCGACGCCGGCGCCGTCATCGAGGCGGCGCTGGACTTCGGCCGGCCGGAGAACATCCGCATCGAGGTGCTCGCCGACGTCATCGACGACGGGCAACGGGCGCCCGCCCGCTCCCTGCTGGCCGTCGCCCCGACCGGGCCGATCTCCGACCTGTTCGCCTCCGCCGGCGCGACCCCGGTGGGGCCGGACGGCGACGTGGTGGGGTCCATCCTGTCGGCCATCGCCGCGTTGCCCGGCGACGGCGACGTGCTGCTGCTGCCCAACGGGCTGGTGGGCAACCGCGAGCTGATCCAGGTGGAGCTGGCGGCGCAGGCCGGCGACCACTCCATCACCATCCTGCCCACGGCGACGCTGGCCAACGGTTTGGCCGCGGTGGCCGTCCACGATCCGACGATTCCGCTGGCCGTCGACGCCTACGCCATGAGCGAGGCCTCCGCCGGCATGCGCACCGCCACCCTCGGCGCCGCCCCGAGCGCCGGGCTCACCGCCGCCGGCCCGTGCGCCAAGGGCGACGTCCTGGCCACCGTCGGCGGCGACATCCTGGTCGTGGCGGACACGGTGGCCGAGGCCCTGTCGCGCACCGTCGAGCTGATGCTGCGCTCCGGCGGCGAACTGGTCACCGTGCTGCTGGGCACCGGCGTCGATCCCGAGTCGACCACGGCCCTGCGCCGTCGGTTGGAGGACGTCGCCCCCGGCGTCGACGTCACCGCCTACGCCGCCGACGGCATGACCGAGCTCGCCCAGATCGGCGTCGAGTAGCGGGGCGCGGCGATGCTGGGGTGGTTGGCCACGCCGACGGCAATGACGCCGTTGCAGGGGATCCTCGGCGCCGCGGCGGCGAAGAAGCTCAAGGAGGCCCACGGCGTCACCACCGTCGGCGGGCTGCTGACCCGCCTGCCCCAGCGCTACGCCGCCCAGGGCCACAGCCTCAACGTCGATTACGGGCAGGTGGGGGAATCGATCACGGCGGTCGTGGAAGTGGTGGGCGTCGTCAAGCCGGACGTCCTGGACGACCCTTCCGTTCCTGCGAAGGAAAAGCGCAGGTACCCGGTCACCGTCACGGTCACCGATGGCGTGCGGCAGCTGCCGATGCCGATCTTCGGGCAGCCGTGGCTGGCCAACGTCCTGTACCCGGGCACGCGGCTGCTGGTGCTGGGCACGCTCGGCGAGTTCCGGAATCAGCCGCAGCTGAACAATGCCGACGTCCTGGTAATCGGGGCCGACGGGCAGCCGGGCGCGGCGACGGGCAAGTTGAAGAAGCTCATCGACGGCGCCGACGGCATGGCGGAGCTGCGCGGGCTGCTGGCGCGGCCGTATCTGCCCATCCACCGGGGGCGCAAGGGGCTGTCGGGGATCCTCATGGCGCTGTACGTGCGGCGGGTGCTGACGTGGCTGCCGAAGCAGAAGGAACCGCTGCCGCAGTTTCCGTCGCACCTGCCGACGTTCGACGTCGCCCTGCGCGAGGCGCATTTCCCCGGCGCCGATGGCCCGGCCCTGGCCCTCGACCGGCTCAAGTACGACGAGGCGCTGGAACTCCAGCTCGCGCTGGCCCTGCGCCGTGCCGGCAACGCGGAACGGGTTGCGCCGCAGTGCCCCCCGACTCCGGCGGGGCTGTCCGATCGGCTGACGGCGTCGCTGCCCTTCGAGCTGACCGGCGGCCAGCGTTCCGTGCTGCGCGACCTGTCCGCCGATCTGTCCGGGGGTGCGCCCATGAACCGGTTGCTGCAGGGCGAAGTCGGTTCCGGCAAGACGGTCGTGGCGTTGCTGGGGATGCTGCAGGTCGTCGACGCCGGCCGGCAGTCCGTCCTGCTCGCGCCCACCGAGGTCCTGGCGGCGCAGCATGCGCGCACCATCCGGGATTTGCTCGACGACGCCGGCCTCGACGTCCACGTGACGTTGCTGACGGGTTCGATGTCCGTGGGCGAGAAGCGCCAGGCGCTGCTGGATGCGGTGTCCGGCGTGGCTGGGATCGTGGTGGGCACGCATGCGCTGCTGAGCGAGGGCGTGGAGTTCTTCGACCTGGGGCTGGTGGTCATCGACGAGCAGCACCGGTTCGGCGTGCGGCAGCGCGACCTCCTGCGCGAGCGCGGGCGCGACGGCATGACCCCGCATGTGCTGGTGATGACGGCGACGCCCATCCCGCGCACCATGGCCATGACCGTCTTCGGCGACCTCGACGTCTCGGAACTGCGCGAGATGCCGGGGGAGCGGCAGAAGGTGGCGTCGATCGTGGTGCCCACCGTGGAGAAGCCGAGGTGGGAGGAACGGGCCTGGGAGGTCATCCGGGAGGAGGCCGACGCCGGGCACCGCGCGTTCGTCGTGTCGCCGCGGATCATGGGCGAGGGCGAAACCGTCGAGGACAACTTCGACCTGGCCCGCCGCAACCTGCCCGGGGTCGCCGTCGGTTTCCTGCACGGGCAAATGTCGGCGGAGGAGAAGGCCGGTGCGATGGCCGATTTCGTCGCGGGGCGCACGTCGGTGCTGGTGTCCACGACGGTCATCGAAGTCGGCGTCAACGTGCCCGAGGCGACCGTGATGATGATCCGCCGCGCCGAGAGCTACGGCGTCTCCCAGCTGCATCAGCTGCGCGGACGCATCGGCCGCGGTGACCTGGCGGGGACGTGCTTCCTGTGCACCGAGACGTGGCCGGGCACCCCGGAGCGCGCGCGGCTGGATGCGATCGCCGGGACGAACGATGGCTTCGAGCTCGCCGAGATCGACGTGCGCACCCGCAAGCACGGCGACGTGCTCGGCGAGGGCCAGTCGGGGCTGACCGCCGGGCTGGGGCTGCTGAACCTCGGCGACGATCGGCGGATCATCGAGCGCGCCCGCGCCGACGCGGCGCATCTGGTGGCGACGCGCCCAGAGGAGTCCCGGGCCCTGACCTACGACATCACCGATGAGGAAGCGGGATTCCTGGACCGCACCTGAGCCGCGCCGGGCGCCGCCCGTAGACTCGGGGCCATGAGCGAAACGAACGGTGACAACGGCGCCGTGGTCGTGTGCGCCCCCTTCGCGGGAGTGGCGCGGCTGCAGGTCGCCGAGGGCGATGACGTGACCACGGGGCTGCCCGTCGCGGTGGTCGAGGCCGTGAAGCTGGAGGCGCCCGTGCAGGCGCCGTGCCCGGCGACCGTGGCGAAGATCCTGGTCGAGGACTTCTCCGACGTTTCCGGCGGCGACCCGCTGCTGTTGTTGGCGCCGCACGGTTCGGCGGCCGCGGACGCGCGGGAGGCGGGCCGATGACGCGCATCATCGCCGGGGTGGCCCGGGGACGCAGGCTCGTCGCGCCGAAGGGCGAGGCGACGCGGCCGACGACGGACCGCGCGCGCGAGGCGATCTTCTCGTCGTGGTCGTCGCGGTTCGGCATCGAGGGCATGACGGTGCTCGATCTTTTCGCCGGTTCCGGGGCGTTGGGCCTGGAGGCTGCGTCGCGCGGCGCCGACGAGGTCGTCCTGGTGGAGAGTTCCGCGGCGGCGGCCAGGGCGATCCGGACGAACATCGGCACCGTGGGGCACCCGCGGGTGCTGCTCGCCGAGATGAAGGCGTCGACCTACCTGGCCGGCGCGCCGGAGGACCACTTCGACCGCGTCATCGCCGATCCGCCGTACGAGTTGGCGGGCGAGGCGGTCACCGAGATGCTCGAGGCCCTGCGGCCGGCGCTGAAGGACGGGGCGGTGGTCACCGTCGAGAGGCATTCCGCCGACGACGAAACCGTCTGGCCCGAGGGATACGGCATCCTGGAGCAGAAGCTCAAGCGCCGCATCCACGGTTTGGCCCGTTTCGACACGGCGATCTACCGACGAGGGGAAGACGAATGACCCATGCTTGCTGTCCCGGTTCCTACGACCCGTTGACCAGTGGCCATCTCGACGTCATCCAGCGCACCGCGGAGCTTTTCGACGAGGTGACCGTGCTGGTCACCCACAACCCGAACAAGTCCGGGATGTTCACCCCGGAGGAGCGCATGCGCCTGATCGAGGAGTGCACCGGGCACCTCGACAACGTCCGGGTGGATTCCTGGTCGGAGCTGTTGGTCGACTACACCACGGAGCACGGCATCAAGACCCTGGTCAAGGGCCTGCGTTCGGCAATGGACTACGAGTACGAGGTCCCCATGGCGCAGATGAACCGCCGGATGTCCGGCGTCGACACCCTGTTCATCGAGGCCGACCCGAAGTACGGCCACGTCTCTTCGACGCTGATGAAGGAAGTCGTCCGCTACGGCGGATCGGTGGAGGGCCTGGTGCCGGATCCGGTGCAGGCGGCCCTGCGCGCGCGCCTGACGTAGCCGTCTGGGCGGCCGCAAAACGCCGTGGCCTGCAATCACCGCGAACATGCAGGTCGTCGCGTAATCTCGGGACCATGTACCGCGTCTTTGAAACCCTCGATGAACTTGTCCAGACCGTCGAGGAAGCCTATGGCGTCCCGATGACGGCGAACTGCATGGTGCCGCGCCGCGACGTGCTGGTGCTTCTCGACGAATTGCGCAACGCGTTTCCCGCCGAGCTCGATGATGCGCAGGACGTCCTCGATCAGCGCGACATGATCGTCAGCGACGCGGAGGCCACCGCCGCCGAGTCGATCGCCGCGGCCGAGGAAGAGGCCCGCCGGATCATGGACGAGGCCGAGGACCGCTCCCGCCGCATGGTGGAGGACGCGGAGAACCGCGCCCACGCCACGGTCGCGGAGGCACAGAACGACGCCGACCGCCGCCGCGAGGACGCCGATCGCGAGTACCACCAGGTCACCGAGCGCGCCGCGTCCGAGGCCGACCGCCTCGTCGCGTCGGGCAACGCGGCCTACGACCGCTCCGTGCAGGACGGTCTCGCCGAGCAGCAGCGCTTGGTGTCCGAGTCCACGGTCGTGCACGAGGCGAACGAGGAGGCCCGCCGGGTCGTGGAGTCCGCCTACGCGGATTCCAAGCGCCTGCGCGGCGAGTGCGACGTGTACGTGGACAACAAGCTGGCCGAGTTCGAGTCGGCGCTGTCCGAGACCCTGCGTTCGGTCGGCCGCGACCGTTCGGCGCTGCGCAAGGGAGCCGGGGCGTCGGGGGCCGGCGGTGACCGCGATGACCGTGGCGACCGCAGCGACCTCGGATCCGACCGCCAGTACGACCGCGGCGAGCGTGGCGGGGACTACCGACGCTGACCCGACGCGCCGGAGAGGGAAACCGGCGGGGGAGGTAGGATGACCGCATTATGAATGCCGCTTCCCCTTTCGTGTTTGACGTGGGCCGGGTGCTGCGCGAAGGCGCGCCCGAGCCCTTTTCCCGTGTCGGCGAGACCCCCGAGCGCATCGGCGCCGAGATGATCGCGGTCGAGGAGGGGGCCGAGGTGCAGCTCGATGGCATCGTGACGCCCCTGGGCGGTGGCGTCCTCATCGACGCCGACGTCCGCGCCCCGCTGTCCGGCCAGTGCGTCCGTTGCCTCGGCGACCTCGCCGGGGACCTGGACATCCACGTGTCCACCGTGTTTTCGGCCGGCGAGGGTTTCGTCACCGGCGACGTCGACGATGACGTGGCCGACGAGGTGCCGGGGCTGGTGGGCGATCTGGCGGACATCACGCAGGCCGTGATCGACGAGGCCGTGCTGGCCCTGCCGTTCAATCCGTCGTGCGAGACCGTCGAAAAGCGCGATTGCCACGCGGAGGACACCGGCGTGCCGGAACCCGACGGCGTGTCCGGCGAGCAGGAGGACGCCCCGGATCCGCGGTGGGCGGGCCTGGCCGAGAAGTTCGGCGACCTGGGCGGTGCCGGCTCCACCGGTGCCGAGGGCGACAAGTGAGCCGTAAGCGGCGGCTCAGCGGTGAAGCGGCGCGCCAGGCCGCGTTCACCTCGGTCGATCACGCGCCGCTGCTGGAGCGCCTCGGCGTCGAGCTCGACGACGATGGTCTGCGCCTGGCGCTGACGCACCGCAGCTTCGCCAACGAGAACGGCAACCTGACCAACAACGAGCGCCTGGAGTTCCTCGGCGACGCGGTGCTGGGCATGTGCGTGGCGGAGGAGCTGTACCGCCGGTTCCCGGATCGCGCCGAGCAGGACATCTCGAAGATGCGCGCCGGCGTGGTCAACATGTACGCGCTGGCCGACCTGGCCCGTTCCATCGAGCTGGGCCCGCACATCCTGTTGGGCCGGGGGGAGAAGGCCACCGGCGGCGCGGACAAGCACTCGATCCTCGCCGACACCGTCGAGGCGCTGCTGGGCGCCATCTACCTGCAGCATGGTTTCGAAATCTCCAAGGCCACCGTCCTTCGCCTGTTCGACGAGATGATCGACGAGGCCCCCACGCAGTCCCGTGGCCGCGACTGGAAGACGCTGCTCCAGGAGCGTCTATCCGCGAAGTCGCTTCCGGCCGCCGAGTACGCGGTCACTTCCGAGGGCCCCGACCACGCCCGGACCTACTCCGTCGAGTTGTTCGTCGACGGCGTCGTCCGCGGCACCGGCACGGGCGCGACGAAGAAGGAAGCCGAGATGCTCGCCGCCGAGCAGGCGCACGCGGCGCTGGCCTAGGGGGACGGGTGCCGGAACTCCCCGAGGTCGAGACCATCCGCCTGGGCCTCGATCCGCACGTCCGAGGCAGGCGCATCACTGGTGCGCGGGTGCTGCGCGACCGCGCGGTGCGCCGCCAGCCGGGCGGGGAGAGGGAGTTCGCCGGACGCCTGATCGACCGCACGATCACGGGCACCGGCCGGCGGGGCAAGTTCCTGTGGCTGTCGCTCGACGACGAGTCGGCGTTGCTCATCCACCTGGGCATGAGCGGCCAGCTGGTCGTCCCCGGCCCGGAATCGCCGCCGTCGCCGCACGTGCGCGCGGTCCTCGAATTGGAGGGGACCGATGGTGACGGCCTTACGCTGCAGTTCCGCGACCAGCGCACCTTCGGGTGGGTGTGGGCCTGCGGGGCGGGCGGCGACGGCGTACCGGAGCCGGCCGCTCACATCGCCCGCGACCTCATGGACCCGGCGGTCGACCCGGTGAACCTGGCGCACGCCATCCGCCGCCGCACCAGCGGCATAAAGCGGGTGCTGCTCAACCAGGAAGTCGTGTCGGGCATCGGCAACATCTACGCCGACGAGATGCTGTGGGCCGCACGCGTCCACGGCGAAACACCGGCCGATGAGCTGTCGGTGCGGACGTTGGCCAAGCTCCTGCGCGCCGGCCGCGAGGTGATGGGCCGGGCGATCGCCGTCGGCGGCACCAGCTTCGACGCGTTGTACGTCAACGTCAACGGGGAGTCCGGCTATTTCGCCCGCGACCTGGAGGCGTACGGCCGGGAGGGCCGGCCGTGCCGCCGCTGCGGCACCCCCATCATCCGCTCGACTTTCATGAACCGTTCCAGCTATCACTGCCCGCGCTGCCAGCGCCTACCCCGAAGGACCCCATGACGACCGCCACCTCCCGCACCCGGACTCCCGCGGCGGGCATTCTGCGCACCACCTGGGCGCGCATCGCCATCGTCGTGGCCTTCGTGGCGCTGGCGGCGACGAAGCTCATCGACTTTTCGGGCAACGCGCGTTACCTCCTCGACGCCGACGTCTACGCGGTCGGCGGCCGGCGCTTGCTCGATGGGCTGCCGCTGTACGACGGCGCGTTCCCGACGTCCATCGACATCTGGCTGCCGTTCACGTATCCGCCCGTCGCCGCGGTGCTGTTCGCGCCGCTGGCGCTGATCCCGTTGCAGTTGACGTTCGTCCTGGTCACGGCGGTGACCATCGTTGCGCTGTGGTACGTGCTGAAGGTCGTCGTCGTGAAGCTGGGCGGCCTGGCGCCCACCGACGCCGGATGGCTGGCACTGGCGTTGACCACCGCCCTGCTGTGGTTCGGGCCGGTGCACACGACCCTGTCCTTCGGCCAGGTCAACGTGATGCTCATGGCGCTGGTGGCCATCGACGTGCTGGTGGTGCCGCCGAAGTACCGGGGCCTGCTCACGGGCGCGGCCATCGCCGTCAAACTCACGCCGGCGGTGTTCGGCCTGTGGTTCCTGCTGCGCCTGGATTGGGCGGGCATCGCGCGCATCGCGGCGTCGGCCGGCGCGCTGACGTTGCTCGGCCACCTCGTCGTCCCCGCCGATTCCACCCAATACTGGACGGACACGCTGATCAACACCGGCCGCATCGGCGGGCCGATGTACGCCTCCAACCAGTCGATCGACGCCGAGCTGTGGCGCCTGGGCCTGCACACCGAAGAGTCCGGCGGCGGACTGTGGCTGTTGCTGGTCCTGGTCGCGCTGGCGGTCACGGTCGTGGTCATGCTCCGGTTGCTTCGCGACGGCCACCCGTTCCTCGCGGTCGGCGCCAACGCGCTGTTCGGCCTGCTCGCGTCCCCCGTGTCCTGGTCCCACCACTGGGTGTGGGTGCCGGTGATGGTGGTGGCGGTGGCCGCGCTCGCCCTGCGTTCCGATGGCGCCGGCAACGGACTCGCCTGGTTCTTCGTGTTCTCGGGCCTGGTCTGCTTTGCGCTGGAGCCACAGGCGCTGGCTCCGGCGGAACAAGGCCGGGAACTGGACTGGAGCGTCTTCTGGCACGTGTTCGGCAATTCCTACCTGTGGTGGGCGGTCGCCGCTTTGGTGATGCTGTGGTTCCTGTCCAAGCGTTTACCGAAGGCTCAGACGGGTCTAATGTCTAACGCATGACGTGGATGGAGAGCGCGACTAGCGCCGTAACGGCCTGGAACGACAAATACTGGCTGTTCATGATCGCCCTGCTCGTGGCGACGGGCCTGTACTTCTGCGCCAGGACGATCCTGGTGCAGATCCGCTATCTGCCGGAGATGTTCCGGTCGATAACCGAGAGGCCCTCCGACATTTCGGAGGGCGTCAAGGGCATCTCCAGCTTCAAGGCGTTCACCATTTCGGCCGCATCGCGCGTGGGCACCGGCAACGTCGCCGGCGTGGCGGTGGCCATCTCCACGGGCGGCCCGGGCGCGGTGTTCTGGATGTGGTTGCTGGCCATCATCGGCGGCGCGACCAGCTTCGTGGAGTCGACCCTGGCCCAGCTGTACAAGGTCAAGGACAAGGACTCCTACCGCGGCGGCCCGGCGTACTACATCACCCGCGGCCTCGGCGAAAAGTGGCGCTGGCTGGCCATCCTGTTCGCGCTGGCGATCACCGTCACCTACGGCTTCGTGTTCAACGCCGTGCAGTCGAACTCCATCACCGCCGCCGTGGCCGAGTCCACGGGCAACGACTCGCTGAGCATGAAGACCATCATCGGCCTGGTGCTCGCCGCGGCCACCGGCCTGATCATCTTCGGCGGCATCCAGCGCATCTCGAAGGTCACCCAGGTCATCGTCCCGGTCATGGCCATCGCCTACATCCTGCTGGGCATCATCGTGCTGGCCATCAACTGGCGCGAAGTCCCGTCGATGCTCGCGCTCATCGTCGAGCACGCCCTGGGCATCCGAGAGATCGCCGGCGCCGCGGTCGGCACCGCGATCATGCAGGGCGTCCGCCGCGGCCTGTTCTCCAACGAGGCCGGCATGGGCTCGACCCCGAACGCGGCGGCGACGTCGTCGGTGTCGCACCCGTGCAAGCAGGGCCTGATCCAGACCCTGGGCGTCTACTTCGACACCATCATCGTCTGCACCGTCACCGCCGTGATCATCCTGCTGTCCAATCCCGAGTACGGCACCGGCGCGGAGGGCACGGCGCTGACGCAGGCGGCGCTGGCGGCGCAGATCGGCGGCTGGGCGATCCACGCGATCACCGTGATCATCTTCTTCCTGGCGTTTTCCTCGATCGTCGGCAACTACTACTACGCCGAGGCGAACATCCCGTTCCTCAACGACAGCAAGGCTCTGCTCAACGGCGTGCGCGCCCTGATCATGCTGTGCGTCCTGGGTGGCGCGATCGGTTCGGTGCCGCTGGTGTGGGCGCTGGCGGACGTGTTCTCGGCGCTGATGGCCACCATCAACATCGCGGCGATCCTGCCGCTGGGCGGCGTGGCCGTGGCGTTGCTGGGCAACTATGCGGCGCAGAAGTCCAAGGGCCTCAACCCCGTGTACCACCGCGACGACATCCCCGGGATCCGCGGGCACGAGAACATCGAATGCTGGGACGGCTCCGACCCGATGACCGTGCGCACCGACGACGGTGGCTCGGCCGCGGTTCAGAAGTGACGGGTGCAGAAGTGACGGGCGAAGAACCGGCGGGCACCCGCCTGACCGCCTGGGCGCACGGCCACGTGCAGGGCGTCGGCTTCCGGTGGGCCACCCGGGTCCGCGCCCTGGAACTGGGGCTGACCGGCTACGCGAAGAACTACCCGGACGGCCGGGTGCTCGTCGTCGCGGAGGGGCCGGCGACGGCGTGCGAGGATCTGCTCGCATGGCTGGAGGGTCCCGACGCGCCCGGTTCGGTGTCCACCGTCGTCGCCGATTTCGGCGACGCCCGCGGCGGCTACGGGGGCTTCGACCGCAAGTAGCCCACGCGCCGGCCCGCACTTCCCGAACCGCGCGGCGCCCCGTCATCACCGGATCGCACGGCCCGACATGGCAGAATGTCCTGTCGTGCACCTCAAATCGCTGACTCTCAAGGGCTTCAAGTCCTTCGCGTCGGCGACCACGCTGAAGTTCGAGCCGGGCATCTGCGCGGTCGTCGGCCCGAACGGCTCCGGCAAGTCCAACGTCGTCGACGCCCTGGCGTGGGTGATGGGCGAGCAGGGCGCGAAAACCCTGCGCGGCGGCAAGATGGAGGACGTCATCTTCGCCGGCACCTCCGGCCGCAAGCCGCTGGGCCGCGCCGAGGTGACGCTGACCATCGACAACTCCGACGGCGCGCTGCCGATCGGGTACTCCGAAGTCTCCGTCACGCGCCGCATGTTCCGCGACGGGGCCAGCGAATACGAGATCAACGGCTCCCGCTGCCGTCTCATGGACGTCCAGGAGCTGCTCAGCGACTCCGGCATCGGCCGCGAAATGCACGTCATCGTCGGCCAGGGCCGTCTGGCCCAGATTCTCGAATCGCGCCCGGAGGAGCGCCGCGCCTTCATCGAGGAAGCCGCCGGCGTGCTCAAGCATCGGCGTCGCAAAGAAAAGGCCCAGCGCAAGCTGCAGGCGATGCAGGGCAACCTCGACCGTCTGGATGACCTGGTCGGGGAGTTGCGCCGGCAGCTCAAGCCCCTGGCCCGCCAGGCCGAGGCCGCCCGCCGCGCGCAGACCGTCCAGGCGGATCTGCGCGAGGTCAAGTTGGCGTTGGCCGCGGCGGATCTCGTCGCGTTGCGGGAAGCGCTTTCCGACGCCGCCGCGCGCGCGAAAATGGTCGCCGACAAGGTGGCTGCGCAGGAGGAACTGGCCGAAGCGGCCGCCGAGCGCCGGGATGATCTCGAAGCGGAGTTGGAGGACGTCACGCCGCGCGCCGACGCCGCCCGCGAGCTGTGGTTCCGTCTGTCCGCGCTGTCCGAGCGAGTCGGCGCCACCCGCCGCATCGCCGCCGACCGCGCGGCCGATTCCGCGCCGGCGCCGTGGACGGGCCAGGACCCCGAGGACCTGGAGGCCCGCGCCGTGCGCGCCGCCGCCGAGGAAGAGGAACTGGCGGAGGCAGAGGCGGAAACCCGGGAGCGCCTGGAATCCGTCCGCGACGTCCTGGCCGAAGCAGAGGACGCCTTCCGCGCCGCCGAGTCCGAGCACATGGCCCAGGTCCGCGCGCTGGCCGACCGCCGCGAAGGCGTCGTCCGCCTGGTCGCCGCCGAAGAATCGCTGCGCATGCGCATCGAATCCGCCGAAGCGGAGTCCGCGCGCCTGGCCGAGCATGTCGCCGAAGCGGGCCAGCGCCGCGACGACGCCGCCGACGCGCTGGAGGACGCCGCCGAGGTCCTGGCCGAAGCCGAAACCGCCGGCCCCGAACTCGCCCGCGCCAACGAACGCGCCGCCGCCGAAGCCACCGCCGCCACCGCCCGCGTGAAGGAACTCCGCGACCGGGAGCGGACTCTGGAGAAATCGGTGTCCGGCCTGTCCGCGCGCATCGAGGCCCTCGACGCCGCCCGCCGCGCCGCGGCCACCGACGGCGCGGGCTGGTTGCGCGACGCCCACGATCTGCCCGCCCTCTCCGGTGCACTGCACGTCACCGGCGGATGGGATTCGGCCATCGCCGCAGCGCTGGGACCTGCCGCCGAAGCGCTGGTGGCGGGGGATCCCGGGGAATCGGGAGGCACCGGCCATTCCGCCGACGACTTGATCACGGAGCTTTCCGACGCCGCCGCCGGCCACGCGGTCGTCGTGGAACCCGGCGGCGGCAGCGATGGCTGGCGCCTCGACGCGTCCGCCCCGGCGGGCTGCACGTGGGCGCTGGACGTGGTGGAGCACCCGGTGGAGCTGTCCGCCGCGCTGTCGGGGCTGCTCGTCGACGTCGTGTTGTGCCCGGACGCCGCCACCGCCCGCCGGGTCGTCGACGAGGACAATCGTCTGCGTGCCGCCACCGCCGACGGCCGTCTCCATGGCCCCGGCTGGGTCTCCGGCGGATCCGGAGGCGCCCGGTCCAGCGTGGAGATCGGCGCGGGCATCGCCGCCGCCGAAGAAGAGCTCGCCGCTGCCCGCGACGAACTCGCGGACCTCGCCGGCGTGCTGGCCGGCGCCGTCGCCGAAGAGGAGGACCGCCGCACCGATTCCGCGGCCGCCCGCGCCGCCCTGCGCGAGCATGAACGCGGCCTGAAGGCCCTTTCCGACGCCCGCACCCGCGCCCAGTCCCAACTCGCCGGCGTCGACCACGACGCCGAGCGTGCGTCCGCCCGCCGGGAGGAAGCGGAAAACCGTCTGGTGAAGCTCCGCGAGGAACTCGACGACGTCGCCGACCGGCTCGCCCGCGTCGACGACGACCCCGCGGACGGGGAGCCGTCGACCGAGGAGCGCGACCACGCCGCCGCCGCGCTGGCCCAGGCCCGCGCCATGGAAACCGAAGCGCGCCTGGCGCTGCGCACGGCGGAAGAGCGCTCCGGCGGAGTGCGGGGCAGGGCGGAGAGGCTGCGTCGCCAAGCAACTGCGGAGCGGCAGGCCCGCGCCCGCCACGAAGCGGCCCAGCTGCGCCGGGAACGATCCCGCGCGCTGGCGGCCACCGTCGCCGAGTTGTCCGGCGACGTCGCGGAGCGGGTGTCGGTGTCCCTGGAACGCGCAGCGGCCGACCGTGATGAGCTCGAGGCGACCCGCAAGGCCATCGGCGCCGAATTGAACAAGGCCCGCGCCGACGCGTCGGCGGCGGCCAAACGCGTCGCGGAACTCACCGACGGCGCCCACCGCGGCGACATCGCCCGCGCCGAAGCGCAGCTGCGCGTCGACCAGGCGGAGGAGACGATCATCGACCAGCTCGGCGTCCCCGTCGCCGACCTGCTGGAATCCCATGCGCCGGGGGAGGACTTCGACCGCGCCGAGGCCGAGGCCCGGCTCAAGCGGGCCGAGAAGGACCTCCGCGTGCTCGGCCGCGTCAATCCTCTGGCGCTGGAGGAATTCAAGGCGATGGAGGAGCGCCACGACTTCCTGTCCACCCAGCTCGACGATGTCCGCCGGGCGCGCGCCGACCTGCTGGCCGTGGTCGAGGAGGTCGACGAAACCATCCTGCGGCTGTTCACCGAGGCCTGGCTCGACGTCGAGCGGGAGTTCCCGAAGGTCTTCGACACGCTGTTCCCCGGTGGCGAAGGCCGGCTCATTCTCACCGAGCCCGACGACATGCTGCTCACGGGCATCGAAGTCGAGGCCCGGCCGCCGGGCAAGAAGGTCAAGCGGCTGTCGCTGCTGTCCGGCGGCGAAAAGTCGCTGACGGCACTGGCGATGCTGGTGGCCATCTTCCGCGCCCGGCCCAGCCCGTTCTACGTCCTCGACGAGGTCGAGGCCGCGCTCGACGACGTCAACCTGCGCCGGCTAATCGCGCTGCTGGAGGAGTTGCGCGAGTCGTCGCAGCTGATCGTCATCACGCACCAGAAGCCGACCATGGACGTCGCCAACGTCCTGTACGGCGTCACCATGCGCGGCGACGGCGTCACTCGCGTTATCTCGCAACGGATGTCACCGACGGCCGAGGGTTAACGGGATTGCCTGGATTTGCTTCTGGTCCGAGCGGGCGTGGGATATGATCTTGGTCGACCGACCAAGACGACCGCCCCGGAGGTGACGGCCGATGCCCGCTTCCGGGCCCGATTTCGACGCGCATCTGGCGCTCGCCCAATGGCTGTCGCTGTCCGGCGACGCAGCAGCGGCGCTCCCGGTCCCCGAACCGGCGCGGTTGCTGCTCGACGCGACCTCGGCCGTCCACGGGGATCTGCTGGTGGCCGCGGTCGGCGAGATCGCCGACGTGGTGCAGCGCGACCCCCGTTGGCCGGTGATCCTGCGCGAGCGGATGATCACCCGCCGCACGCTCGACAGCATCGGCGCCGACCTTGATCTGACCCGCGAGCGGGTCCGCCAGCTCGAGGCCGCGCTGCGCGAGGAACTGGCTTCCGGCCCCTTGACCGGCCTCGTCGTCGACGGCCTGCGGCGGCGCATCCGCCCGTTCGCCCACGTCGCCGATGCGCTGGCGGCCGTTCCCTGTCTGCTGGAACCAATCCCGGACGCCGGCGTCAATCTGCTCGACGTCGTGGAGGCCGTGGCCCCCGACTGGTCCCTGGTCGGCTGCGGCTGGCTCGTGGCCGACGGTGCGGCCGACCGGGTCGACGCCGTGCTGCGCGAATTCGCCGACGACACCGGCGCGGCCGACGTCGCCGCCGTGGCCGGGGCACTCGGCGTGGACGCCGGATTGTTGGCCGACTACCTCTCGACCGTGGGCTGCCGCTTCCTGTTCCGCGGCCACGTGCTCACGCGCGACAGGTCGATCGGCGACCGGGCCCTGGCGGTGCTCACGCTGGCGGACGGGCCCATGACCACCGCCCAGCTCGCGGAGCTGATCCCCGGGCGCACCAAGCCGTCCATCCGCAACGCCCTGGGCGCCGAGCCGGGCATCGTCCGTTCCGCCCCGGACACGTGGACGGTGGCGGGGCGCGAGGACCGGAACCCGGTCAATCACGCGCGCCCGGAGATGACGTCGGGCATGTACGTGCATCAGGGCCGCTGGTCGCTGCTCGTCGACGTCGACGACGCGGTGTCCGCCGACGTGTCGTACGAGATCCCCCATGCCATCCCGGCCCTGCTGGGCGCCCCGTTCGACGTCCCGGTCAACTTGCCCGGCGAGCTCGGCCCGAAGTCGGTGCGCTGGCGCCGCCAGGGCGCCGTCGGCACGAGCATCGCCGATCACCTCGCCGCTGGTTCCCCTGCGGGCGGACGGGTGCGCGTCATCGTCGAAAAGCACATGGAGATCGTCGACGTCCCGCCCACCACCGGGCACGGCCCGTGGGCCACGGCGTTTTCGGCGATGGGCCTCGGCGATCCCCCCGCGGACCCGCGGGAAGCGCTGTCCGTCGTCGCCGAGGCGATCGGGCTGCCGGCGGATGCACCGCACTGCAGCGTCGCCGCCCGCCTGGAGCTGCGGGGACAGTTCTTCGTCGCCGAATGCCTCGCCGACGCATTGGCCCAGGGGTATACGTTGGAGCCATGAGCATCAGGGCGCGGGACGTGCGCAGGGAGTTCGATGGGAAGGTGGCCATCGAGCATGCGGACGTCGATGTCGCCCCCGGCGTGATCACGGGCCTGATCGGCCCCAACGGCAGCGGCAAGACGACCCTGCTGCTGGTGCTTGCCGGGTTGTTGGCCCCCGACTCCGGCAGCGTCGACGTCGATGGGGCGGATCCCGCCACCGACGGGCCCGCCGCCCGCGCCCGCATCGGCTGGATGCCCGACCACGTGGGCACGTGGGAGACCATGACGGCGCACGAGATCGTCGCCGCCTTCGGCCGCATCTACGGGCTGGACCGGGCGACCGCGAACTCCCGCGCCACCGATCTGCTCGCCGAGGTCGGCCTGTCGGAGTTCGCCGGCAACCGCGTGCGCGTGCTCTCGCGCGGTCAGAAACAGCGCCTGTCGCTGGCCCGGGCGCTGGTGCACGATCCGGCGGTGCTGCTTCTCGACGAGCCGGCGTCCGGGCTGGACCCCGATTCCCGCGTGGCGCTGCGCCATATCCTGCGGCGCCGGGCGGAGGCGGGGGCGGCGATCATCGTAAGCTCGCACATCCTGCCGGAGCTGGAGGAGATGGTCGACGACGTGATCATGATGCGCGACGGCCGCACGCTTCCGCCCGCCTCCGCCGGCCGGACGCCGATGTGGCGCGTGACCGTCGACGGTGACGGGGCAGCGTTGCGCCGGTGGGCGGAGTCCGAGGGGGCGGCGCTGGGCGCGACGGTTTCCGGCGCCGGCGACGGAGACGGCTCGGGGCAGACGGTGACGTGGGCGGATTTCGCCGCCGAACCGGAGGCCGCGTCGGCCGTGCTCGGCAGGGCGTTGGCGGCGGGGGTGGTGGTCGCGTCCTTCGGCCGGAGGACGCTGGAATCGCGATACCTGGAATGGCGGGCGGAACGGTGACGGACAAGAACGATGCGACGACCCCGGAAATGACGAACCCGGAGATGACGACCCCGGCTCGCCGCGGCCGAGCCTCCGGGCCCGGCACGTGGGAGGCGCTGCGGGGAGTGTTGTCTCTGGAGCTGACCCAGCGGGCGCGATCGACCAGGTGGCGGGTGCTGCTCATCGGCTGGTTCGTGGTGCTGGTGGCCACGGTGGTCCTGCAGACCGTCTTCTTCGGGGCGGTGGGCCCGGGGTTGTCCGGCGACGAGCAGGCGTGGGCGCGCGCGTCCGCCGAAGCCATCGCCACCGGCACGCTGCTGTTCGTGCTGCTGGTCGGGTTGCTCGTCGCCCCGGCCCAAACCGCGTCCTCCATCAACGGCGACCGCCGTGATGGAGTGCTGGCCCTGATCCAGGCGGCGCCGGTGCCGACGTGGACGGTGGCCGTCGGAAAGCTGCTGGCCGCCTGGCTGGCCTCGCTGGCCTTCCTCGCGGTGAGCCTGCCGGTGCTGCTGTGGACCGTCATCCGCGGCGGCATGCCGTGGTGGGCGATGATTCTCGGCGTGGCCGTGGTGGCGCTGCTGTTGCTGGGCGTGTCGGGGATGGGGCTGGGCATGTCGGCGCTGACCCCGCGCACCGCGTCGTCGACGATGCTGTCCTACCTCATCGTCGCGGTGTTGGTCATCGGCCTGCCCGTGGTGTTCCTGCTGTCCATGCCGCTGATGGAACAACGCGAAATGCGGCAGGTGGCCTACATGACGCGGTACGACGAGAACCTCGACCTCGAGGACACCGGCAGCTGGTGCCGCGAAGAAATCACCGAACTGCGGACCGTGGACACCCGCGCGCTGGCGTGGACGTTCCTGCCCAACCCCGTGGTCGTGCTGTCCGACGCCCTGCCGTACTCCGGCGACGCGCCGGGCATCACGCCGATCGTCCGCGACGTCGTCGACCGCACCTTCCACGAACCCGAGCGGCAGCCCGAGACGTGCGCGGAGCTCGCCGATTCGATGCGCGAGCCCGGCGACGGCGGGATCACCCAGGCGACCCCGCGGCCGGTGGAGGAGGGCCCGGGCTGGAAGTGGGCCCCGGGGTTGGCCATCAACCTGCTGCTCGGCGGGCTCGGCGTCGCGTTCGCGCTCCGGCGGCTGAAGGTGCCCGCAGGGTCGCTGCCCAAGGGCGTGCGCATCGCCTGATCGCCGCCGGGGCGGGACCGATTCAGGCCAGCGCCTTGCTCGGATTGAGCAGGCCCTTCGGGTCCAGCGCCGCCTTGATCGCCCGCTGGACGTCCACGCCGACGTCGCCGAGTTCCTCGGCCAGGAACCGCCGCTTGAGAGTGCCGACGCCGTGCTCGCCGGTCAACGTCCCGCCGACGCGCAGCGCCTCGCGGAAGATCTCGCCGGCGGATTCCCACACGACGCCGGGCACGTCGGCCGGCGTAGCGCCGTCGTAGATGAACACGGGGTGGAGGTTGCCATCGCCGGCGTGGGCGACCGTGCAGATGGTCAGGTCCTTCTCCGCGGCGAGGCGGTCGATGAACCGCATCATGTGCGCCAGCCGCGACCGCGGCACGCACACGTCCTCGGTCAACGCGTGGCCCAGGCGTTCCTTGGCGGGATACGCCAGGCGGCGGATGGCGATGAGCTGTTCACCCTCGGCGGGGTTCGCCGACACCGCGACGTCGTCGGCGCCGCCCGCCCGGAACGCCTCCGCGATCAGCTCGGCCCGGGCCGCCGCATCCGGCCCCGTGACCTGGGACAGCACCATCCCGCCGGAGGATGCGAAGTCGGTGCCCTTCCAGTCGTCGATGGACTGCAGGGTGCGGCGGTCCATGAATTCCATCAGCTCCGGGTCCGCGCCCAGGCGCATGGCCGCCGACACCGCGCCGAGGGCGGCGTCGGCCGTGGGGAAGGGGGCCAGCAGGGTGACCGGGTCGCCGGCGGGGCGGGGGACCAGCGCCACGGTCGCCTCGGTGATCACCCCGAGCGTGCCTTCGGAGCCGCAGAACAGGCCGGCCATATCCAGCCCGGACACGCCCTTGACGGTGTCGTGGCCGGTGCGCAGCACGCGCCCGTCGGCGAGCACCACGGTCAGGGATCGCACCGAGTTGCGGGTCACTCCGTACTTGACGCAGCGCAGCCCGCCGGCGTTGGTGGCGATGTTGCCGCCGATCGTCGAGATGTCCATGCTCGACGGGTCCGGCGCGTACATCAGCCCGTGGGGCTTCGCGGCGCGGTCCAGATCCCCGTTGATCACGCCGGCCTCCACGCGCGCGACGAAATCGTCGGGTTCGATGGACAGGATCCGGTTCATCTTCGCCAGCGACAGGACCAGGCAGCCGGGCGTCGCGGTGGCCCCACCGGACAGGCCGGTCCCGGCTCCTCGCGTGACGACGGGCACGTCGTGGGCGTGGGCCCACGCCATCGCGCGGGCGACGTCGTCGGTGGAGCGGGCCGAAACGACGGCCAGGGGAGCCCCTGCGGCGAGCACGTCGGTGCGGTCGCGAGAGTAGGTGGCGGCGACGTCGGCGTCGACTATCACGGTGCCGTCGGGCAGCGAATCGGTGAGTTCCTGGATTGCGGGCGATGCCATGAGGCCACTGTATTGCGGCCGCCGCACCCGGGCACCGTGCCCCGGGGTGGGCCGGATGCGGGAGAACCTGCAAGACTGGTTGCCATGACGGTTACGCAATGGATCATTCTCGCCGCGGTTGTCGTGGTGCTGCTGCTGGTGATTCTGCTGTTGGTGGGTCTGGCCCGCCGCAAGAAGAACACCATCTCGTTCGAGGAGAAGAAGGCCCCGGAGGAGTTGACCCAGGCGGAGAAGTCGGGCAACTACCAGGCCACGGGCGGATTCAACTTCGCCCCGGCCGCCCCGGCCCCGACGAAGAAGCCGGAGAAGCAGCCCGACCTGCTGCCCGGCCAGGAGCTGGGCGCCACGCCGCCCGCCCCGCCCGCGCCGCCCGTGCCGCCCGCGCCCGTGGCGGAGCCCGAACCGGAGGTGGAGCCCCAGCCCCAGCCGGAGCCGGAGCCCGAGCCGGCGCCGGAGCCGGAGCCGGTCGAAACCGAGATCATCGAGCTGGACCCCGAAGCCCCCGCCGAACCCGAAACCCCCGTCGAGTCCGTCGAGGCCGTCGAGGACATGGAGGCCCCCGAGGTTCCGGAGGAGCTCGCCGACGAGCCGGCGCTGCCCGAGGTCGAGGATCTCGATGAGCCGGCGCCCGACGTGGTCCCGCCCGCCGATCTCGCACCGGAGCCGGTGGCGGAGGCTCCCGAAGACACCGACGCCGACGCCGGCGTCGTCCGCGAGCCGGTCGCCGAGACCGCGACGGTCGATGATCGCCCCGCCGAGGTCGACGACGTCGCCACCGAGGCCGTTGCCCCGGTCGTGCCGGAGCAGAAGCTCGACGACATCGATCCGGCCGACGGCCGCATTTCCCGCCTGCGCGGCCGACTGTCCCGGTCGCAGAACGCCATCGGCCAGTCGGTGCTGGGCATTCTCGGCGCTGGCGACCTCGACGAGGACGCGTGGGAGGAGATCGAGGACACGCTGATCATGGCGGACCTCGGTACTGCGGCGACGATGAACGTCGTCGAGAAGCTGCGCGAGCGCATCGCCTCCCGGGGCGTTTCCTCGGAGGCCCAGGCGCGCGCCCTGCTGCGCGAGGTGCTCATCGAGGAGTGCGGACCGGAGATGGACCGTTCCATCCGCGCGCTGCCGCACGAGGGCAAGCCGGCCGTGGTGCTCGTCGTCGGCGTCAACGGCACCGGCAAGACCACCACCACCGGCAAGCTCGCCCGCGTGCTCGTGGCCCAGGGCCATGACGTGCTGCTCGGCGCGGCCGACACGTTCCGCGCCGCCGCCGCCGACCAGTTGGAGACCTGGGGCCGCCGCGTCGGCGCCACCACCGTCCGCGGCCCCGAGGGCGCCGACCCGGCCTCCATCGCCTTCGACGCGGTGGCCAAGGGCATCGACGCCGGATCCGACGTGGTGCTCATCGACACCGCCGGCCGCCTGCACACCAAGACCGGCCTGATGGATCAGCTGGGCAAGGTCAAGCGCGTCGTGGAGAAGAAGGCCGCCGTCGACGAGGTCCTGCTCGTGCTCGACGCCACCGTCGGGCAGAACGGCCTGATCCAGGCCCGCACGTTCCGCGACGTCGTCGACATCACCGGCGTCGTGCTGACCAAGCTCGACGGCACCGCCAAGGGCGGCATCGTCTTCCAGGTCCAGCGCGAGCTGGGGGTGCCGGTCAAGCTCGTCGGCCTCGGCGAAGGCGCGGACCACCTCGCCCCGTTCGAACCCGAGGGCTTCGTCGACGCGCTCCTGGGCTGATCCCGGGCGCGGAGCTCCGGTAACCCCCCGGAAACAAGCGCAACGCCGGCGAAACACCAACCCGCCGAATGGTGACGGAAACGTAACCGTTCGGCGGGTTTCGCCGTAACAGCACCCCCCGATACTCATGTGCGTCCCATTGAGAACACAGGAAAATAGGAGACGCGATGACCCCCGATGAGGTTGTGCTGAACTCCGGCAACGCGGCGTGGATGCTCATTTCCGCGTCGCTGGTGCTGCTGATGACCCCCGCGCTGGCGCTGTTCTACGGCGGAATGACCGGCCGCCGCGCCGTACTGAACATGATGATGATGTCCTTCGGCGCCCTCGGCGTCGTCACCGTCGTCTACGTGCTGTGGGGCTGGTCGATGTCCTACGGTTCCAACTCTTTCGCGGGCATCTTCGCGGATCCCTTCGAGCAGTTCGGCCTCTCCGGCCAGATCACCGATGACGCCGGCAATTACGTCGCCGGGGCCTCCGGGTACGCCAACATCATCGACGTCGGTTTCCAGCTGACGTTCGCGGTGATCTCCACGGCGCTGATCTCCGGTGCGCTGGCCGGACGCGTGAAGTTCGGCACCTGGATGGTCTTCACCGGCCTGTGGGCGACCTTCGCGTACTTCCCGATGGCGCACATGGTCTGGGGCGGTGGCCTGCTCAGCCACTCCGCCGACTCCCTGTCCGCCATGCTCTTCGGCACCGTGACCGAAGCCGGCGAGACCGTCGCGGCCATCGCGCCGATCGACTTCGCCGGCGGCACGGTGGTCCACATCAACGCCGGAATGGCCGCACTGGTCCTGGCCCTGGTCATCGGCCGCGGCCACGGTTTCATGCGTGAGGCGCACCGCCCGCACAACCTCCCGCTGGTCATGCTCGGCGCGGCGCTGCTGTGGTTCGGCTGGTTCGGCTTCAACGGCGGTTCCGCCTTCGCCGCCGACGGCATGGCGGGCCTGGCGTGGGTCAACACCACCGCCGCCACCGCGGCCGCGATGCTCGGCTGGCTCGCCGTCGAGCGCCTGCGCTACGGCCACGCCACCTCGCTCGGCGCCGCCTCCGGCATCGTCGCCGGCCTGGTCGCCGTCACCCCGGCAGCCGGTGCGCTGACTCCGGTCACCTCGCTGATCCTCGGCGTCGTCGGCGGCGCCCTGGCCTGCCTGGGCGTGTCCCTGAAGTACCGCTTCGGATTCGACGACTCCCTCGACGTCGTCGGCGTCCACCTCGTCGCCGGCCTGTGGGGCACCGTGGGCGTCGGCCTGCTGGCCTCCGGCGACGGCCTGCTCACCGGCGGCGGCCTCGACGGCCTGAAGCTCTTCGCCATCCAGATCATCATCGCCGTCGTCGCCATGATCTTCTCCGGCCTGGTCACCTGGATCCTGGCCATGGGCCTGAAGTCCGCGATGGGCTGGCGCATCGACGAAACCGAGGAGCGCGCCGGCGTCGACAACGCCGAGCACCGCGAAACCGCCTACGACAGCTCCGGCGGCATCCCGGTCATCGTCCGGGGCTGAGACCCCCACGTCCACGAACCGCAACACCGCAGCGAGGAAAGCGAGAGCCCACGATCATGAAGCTCATCACCGCCATCATCAAGCCCACCACCCTGGAAAGCGTCCGGGCGGCCCTCGAGGAATCGGGGGTATCGGGCCTGACCGTCTCCGAGGTCCGCGGCTTCGGCCGGCAGCAGGGCCACACCGAGGTCTACCGAGGCGCCGAATACGCCGTGGCCTTCGTCGAAAAGCTCCGGCTCGACGTCGTGGTCCCCGACGACATGGCCGAATCCACCCTGTCCGTCATCGCCGACGCCGCCCGCACCGGCACCATCGGCGACGGCAAGGCCTGGGCCACCGAAGTCACCGACGCCGTGCGCGTGCGCACCGGCGAAGTGGGCGACGCGGCCCTGCGCTGACCGCCCCGGCGGTTGGCGTGCCGGGCGGGGGCGCCGGGTATGGTGGTGAAGCTACATCCATGACATCGACACCATCAGGGAGATCGACCACCCGTGTTTGAATCACTCTCCGAACGGCTCACAGGGGCGCTGAAGGATCTTCGCGGCAAGGGACGTCTGTCCGAGGCGGACATCAACGCCACCGCCCGCGAGATCCGCCTCGCCCTTCTGGAGGCGGACGTCTCCCTGCCCGTGGTGCGCGCCTTCATCAAGCGCATCAAGGAGCGCGCCGCCGGCGCGGAGGTGTCGCAGGCGCTGAACCCGGCGCAACAGGTCGTCAAGATCGTCAACGAGGAGCTCGTGCAGATCCTCGGCGGCGACACGCAGCGCCTGCGCCTGGCCAAGAACCCGCCGACGGTGATCATGCTCGCCGGCCTGCAGGGCGCCGGCAAGACCACCCTGGCCGGCAAGCTGGCCAGCCACCTGGCCAAGCAGGGCCACACCCCGATGCTGGTGGCGTGCGACCTGCAGCGCCCGGGCGCCGTGCAGCAGCTGGAGATCGTCGGCCAGCGCGCCGGCGTGCCCACGTTCGCGCCGGACCCCGGCACGTCGATGGACTCCTACGAGCACGAGATGGGCACCTCCCACGGCGACCCCGTGGCCGTGGCCCAGGCCGGCATCGAGGAAGCCAAGCGCACCCAGCACGACGTCGTCATCGTGGACACCGCCGGCCGTCTCGGCATCGACGAGACGCTGATGACGCAGGCGCGCGACATCCGCGACGCCGTCAACCCCGACGAGGTCCTGTTCGTCATCGACGCGATGATCGGCCAGGACGCCGTCGTCACCGCCGAGGCCTTCCGCGACGGCGTCGATTTCACCGGCGTGGTGCTGACCAAGCTCGATGGCGACGCCCGCGGCGGCGCCGCCCTGTCGATCCGCGAGGTCACCGGCAAGCCGATCATGTTCGCGTCGACGGGCGAGAAGCTGGAGGACTTCGACGTCTTCCACCCGGAGCGCATGGCCAGCCGCATCCTGGGAATGGGCGACATGCTCAGCCTGATCGAGCAGGCCGAGCAGGTCTTCGATCAGTCCGAGGCGGAGAAGACCGCCGCCAAGATGGGTTCCGGCGAGCTGACGCTGGAGGACTTCCTCGAGCAGATGCTCATGGTCCGCAAGATGGGCCCGATCGGCAACATCCTGAAGATGCTGCCCGGCGGCGCGCAGATGTCCGAAATGGCCGACATGGTCGACGAGAAGCACCTCGACCGCATGCAGGCGATCATCCGCGGCATGACCCCGGCCGAGCGCAACGACCCGAAGATCCTCAACGCGTCGCGCCGCAAGCGCATCGCCGCCGGTTCGGGCGTCGCGGTCAGCGAGGTAAACCAGCTGGTGGACCGCTTCTTCGAGGCCCGCAAGATGATGGCCCAGATGGCCGGCAAGTTCGGCATGCCCGGCGGCCGCCCGTCGAACCGCAAGAACAAGAAGGGCCGCAAGGGCAAGAAGGGCAAGGGCCGCGGTCCGACGCCGCCGAAGTCGATGCGCCAGGGCGGGATGCCCGGCATGCCGGGAATGCCCGGGATGCCGGGGATGCCGGGCATGGGCGGCGGCATGCCGGACATGTCGGAGCTGCAGAAGCAGATGAAGGGCAAGATGCCCCCGGGCATGGAGGGCATCGACCTGGACAACCTGGACTTCGGGCAGGGCGGCAAGGGCCGCTAGGTTTTCCCGGGAAAGACCCCGCTTGACGACGGGCCGGCCACGATCGTGGCCGGCCCGTTCTTCGTTTGCGCCGCTCAGTCCCTTTCGAGTTCCCGGAGGATCGGCTCGAGTTCCAGCGCAAGCATGGGCTGGAGGGTGTCGGCATAGGCGACGGACAGGTGGTTGGAGTCGCGGTAGACGATGATGTTGCCGACGACGGCGGGGCAGTGGCCGCCGTCGCAGATGAAGTCGTTGAGGTCGATGGACCAGGCGCGGTCGAAGGATTCCAGAAGGCGGGCGGCGGGGTCGACTGGGGCGAGCGCCTCGGAGCGGCGGGTGCCGCACTCTTCGGGCGTGCCACCGGAGGCGAGGCAGGCGGGGATGTTGCGCTGATCGGCGGGCCCGTCGAGGTGCCACGGGTTGTCGCGGATGCCCACGAAGGGCACGCCGGCGCGGTCGATGGCCCGCATGGCCGCGGCCGCGCCGGGGGAGACCTCGTCGACGCCTTCGCCCCAGCCGCCGCCGGGGCGCGTCGAGTTGGAGATGACCAGGTCCGGCTGCTCTGCGGCGATGCGGTCGAGCAGCCGGTCGCTCCATTCGGCGCAGTCGGGGTCCGACGTGTCCGCGTCGGGCCCGGTGGTGACCACGCAGCCCTGGCGGATGAAGGGGATCAGCCGCCACCCGTTGTCGCGGGCGATGCGGTCGAGCAGGTTGCCCCACTGCTCGGAGTGGGAGCTGCCGATCAGGTACATGGTCTTCGCCCCGTCGGGGTCGCCGTAAACGCACGGCTCGCCTTCCCGCGGGCCGCCGAGCCGGACGTCGCGGAAGACGTCCCCGGGTTCGCCCGTGTAGGTCATGCAGCCTTCGTCGCCGATCTTCGGGTAGATCTCGCCGATGAGGTCGGCGGACGGCGCGGGGTCGACGTCCTCGGGGACGTGGGCTCCGTCGTAAAGCGCCCGCGCGCCCGGGTACGCGACCGGGTCGAAGGACCATTCGGACGCCGCCGCGAGGCGGTTGGCGTGCTCCTGGCCGGCCAGCAGCATGGTCACCGCCGCCGCGGCCAGCACGACGCCGCCGAAGGCCCGGCCGCG
The DNA here is from genome assembly GCF_001552415.1 of Corynebacterium xerosis NBRC 16721 = ATCC 373. Lineage (GTDB taxonomy): Bacteria > Actinomycetota > Actinomycetes > Mycobacteriales > Mycobacteriaceae > Corynebacterium > Corynebacterium xerosis. Next base: position 204,818 of record NZ_BCRD01000005.1, on the reverse strand, counting down.
GGCGGCGGGCGCCTTCAACGACCGCAGGGCCGAGCGGACGGGGCGGGCGTCGCGGCGGGGCCGCTTGCCGCGCTGCATGAGGGGCTTTTCGACGAGGGCGTGCGTGGCCCAGGCCAGTCCGAGGGAGAGGGCGATGACCGCGACGCCGATGCCGACGTTGGGTTCCGACAAGTCCAGCGCGGACATGGCGATGATGAGCAACGGCCAGTGCCACAGGTACAGCGAATAGGCGACGTCGCCGAGCCAGCGCATGGGGCCCGACCCGAGGAACCGCGACACCGCGCCCGACCCGCCGGCGAGGATGACCAGGGCCGCGCCGCCCAGGGGCCACAGCGCCCAGGGGCCGGGGAAAGAGTCGGCGCCGTCGAGGAAGAACCCGGTGGACACGATCATGGCTACGCCGATGAGCGCCACGGCAGACGACAGTGCCGAGGGAAGACGCGTGCGATCGGTTCGGGCGGAGAGACGGGCGCGTGTCCGCGCGACGAACAATGCCAGGAGCGCGCCCAGCGTCAGTTCCCACATGCGGGTGGCGGTGGAGTAGTAGTTGAGGGCCTGGTCCTCGGCGTGGAGCACCAGCGCCCACCAGAAGGACGCCGCCGTGGCGGCGACGAGGATGGGCAGCATCACCGCGGCGGTCGACGGGGCCCGCCGCCCGGTTGCCGCGATGCGCCGCACCACGAATCCCACGGCCGAGACGATGAGGATGCCCAGCAGATAGAACTGCCCCTGCACCGACATCGACCACAGGTGCTGCAGCGGCGAGACCTGGTTGGAGGCCGCGGCATAGTCGGCGCCCTGCTCGGCCAGTTCGACGTTCTGGAAGTACAGCAGCGAGGCGGTCAACTGCGAGGCGGTTTCGCCGTTGCGCAGCCCCGGGGCCAGGGCCAGCACCGCGACGGTGGTGGCCGCCAGCACCAGGATCAGCGACGGCAGCAGGCGCCGGGCGGTGCGCCACAGCGACCACCACGGGTTGATGGACTGCTCGGGTCGATCGGCATTGCGGATCTGCGAGCCGAGGAAGAAAAAGCCCGACAGCAGCAGGAAGACGTCCACGCCGCCGGAGACCCGGCCGTCGAACACGTGGAAGGCCACGACCAAGGCGATGGCCAGGCCGCGCAGCCCGTCGAGATCGTGCCGGTATCCGCCGGTCATGCGCGACCGCCTTCGAGGCCGTCCAGGAACGGGATCATGCGGCGCTTCATCTCCTCCGACAGGGACGCGGCGAATTGGTCCGACAGGTGGTTGTCGTCGCGGTAGACGTAGATGTTGCCGATGACGGCCGGGCACACGTCCTCGCGGCAGATGACGTCCGAGAAGTCGAGGCTCAGCGTGTTCGGCCACTGCGCCAGGATGCCGTCGGCCGGATTGGCGGGGGACAGCACCCGGTCGCGGCGGGGGCCGCAATCGACGGGGTCGCCGCCGGTGGCCACGCAATCGGTGGCGTTGTAGGGGTCGCCGTTTTCGTCGACGAGCCACGGGGTGTCGCGGATGGCCACGACGGGAATGCCGATGTCGGCCAGGGCGGCCCAGTACTCGACGTACCCGTCCGGGGTGTAGTCGGTGTTCTCGAAGCCGGGGCGGCTGGACGTGGTCACCACGACGTCCGGCGGGTCGTCGGCGAAGTGGTCGAGGACGGCGGCGGACCATTCGGCGCACAGGTCGTTCATGTCCCACACCGAGTCCAGGAACGTGGCGCAGCCGGGCCGCAGGATGACCTCCAGGCGGTATCCGGCGGCAATCGCGACCTGTTCGAGCGGGGAGAACCACTGCTCGGAGTGTGATCCGCCGACCAGGACGATCGAGCGGTCGGCGTCGACGTCGCCGTAGACGCAGGGGGAGTCGTCGGTGTGGCGCTTGGTGGTCGCCACGAGATCGGGGTCGTCGCCGCGCACGGACAGGCAGCCCTCCTGCGCGGGCAGCGGCCACATGTTGTTGATCAGGTCCTGGCTCGGGCGCGGCGGCACTCCGGCGGGCACGTCGGCGCCGTCGGTGACGGCCCTGGCGCCGGGGTACGCCACCGGGTCGAGCGGGGTCTCGCGGGCCACGGCGATGCGGTGCTGCTGGACCGGGGAGGCGGTGATCATCAGGACCGCGACGGTGGCCAGCGCCAGCCCCGCAGCCGCGCGGCGGCGTGTGGCGCGCGAGGTGCGCAGCGCATCGGCGGCCCCGTGCAGGGGGCGGTCGCCGACCGCCGGGCGACGTCCCTTTTGCATGAGGGGCTTTTCGACGAAACGGTGCGTAAGCCAGGCCAGTACCAGTGAAACGGCGACGACGGCAACGCCGAGCTTCTTCCCCGGGGCATTCGCGCCGATGGCCAGCATCCCCAGGATCAGCAGCGGCCAGTGCCAGAGGTAAAGGGCGTAGGCGACGTCGCCGAGCCACTTCATCGGAGCGGAGGCGAGCAGCCGCGACGTGACGCCGGCGCCCCCGCCGAGGACCACGAGTGCGGCACCGAGCAGCGGCCACAGCGCCCAGGGGCCGGGGAAGAGGCCGGCACCGTCGAGGAAGAACCCGGTCGAGACGATCATCGCGACGCCCACCGGCGGCAACCACGGCTTCACGCGATCGGGCAGGGAAACGCCGGCGGCCGCGTAGATGAGCAGCCCGCCCGCGGTGATCTCCCAGATGCGAGACCACGTGGAGTAGTAGTTCAGGCCCTGCGAACCGCCGTGCAGCCACGTCGCGTAGGCGAAGGAGGCGACGGTGGCCACCAGCAGGATCGGCAGCATGATGGCGCGCACCGACCCTCCTGCGACCCCCGTGCCCCGGGTACCGCGCCGCACCAGGAAGGCGATGGCGGAGACGAGCAGGATGCCGCCGACGTAGAACTGGCCCTGGACGGACATCGACCACAGGTGCTGCAGCGGGGAGACCGTCGAACCTGCGACCGCGTAGTCCTGGACCTGGTTGGCCAGCGCCAGATTCTGCCGGTAGAGAACCGAGGCGGTGAGCTGAGCGGCCATGGACGGCGATTGCAGCTGGGGGAACCATGCGAGGGCCGCGGCCGTCGTCGCGCCCAACACCACCAGCAACGCGGGCAAGAGCCGCCTGGCCGTGCGCCACAGCGAATGCAGGGGGTTGATCGATTGCCCGGGCCGGTCGGCGTTGCGGATCTGCGAGCCGAGGAAGAAAAAGCCCGACAACAGCAGGAACACGTCGACGCCGCCGGAGACCGAACCGCCGAAAACGTGGAAGAGCACCACCAGCGCGATCGCCAAACCGCGCAGTCCGTCGAGATCATGACGGTAGGCGCGGGCGGAGGCGGGCGTGTGCAGTGGGCACCTCGGGGGTCGTGGCGCGGCGGGGAGCACCGGCGCGAGCGGGCGTTCGGGACGCCGGTCAGAATAACAATTCGGTTTCGGTTCGGCGGCACCAGTGCGCGTGGAGTGCAATCTCGCGGGCCGTGTCCGGGCCGTGTCCGGGCCGTGTTTTGGGCAGCGGGGCGGGCGCTGGTATCGTTTCCGGGGTTGTCCGCGCGCCGCGTGGGCGACGCTGCGGTTCGTCGGACCCGACCACGGTCGACCGATGGTCACCCGCAGATCAAACCAAGGGCAAAACCGGCCCCCGCCAGCGTTGCGGGGGTGTCACAAGAATTGCCCCGTGACCGAGAGGAAGACGCCACATGGCCGTCAAGATCAAGCTCCAGCGCATCGGCAAGATCCGCACCCCGCACTACCGCGTCGTCATCGCCGACGCCCGCACCCGTCGTTCGGGCCGCGTCATCGAGAACATCGGCACCTACGAGCCGAAGTCCGAGCCGTCCGTCATCAAGATCGACTCCGACCGCGCGCAGCACTGGCTGTCCGTCGGCGCGCAGCCGACCGAGCCCGTCCTGGCCCTGCTGAAGGTCACCGGCGACTGGCAGAAGTTTAAGGGCATCGAGGGCGCCGAGGGCACCCTGAAGGTGGCCGAGGAGAAGCCGTCGAAGCTGGACCTGTTCAACCAGGCTCTGGCCGAGGCCAACGAGGGCCCGTCCGCCGAGGCCATCACCGAGAAGCGCCGCGCCGCCAAGGAGGCCGCCGAGGCCAAGGCCGCGAAGGAGGCCGAGGAGGCCAAGGCCGCCGAGGCCAAGGAGGCCGCCGCTTCCGAGGAGGCTCCGGCCGAGGAGTCCGCCGAGTAATTTCGGCTCTTCGCTTTACGACGACGCCGTCGCCCGCGCAGGGCGGCGGCGTTTTCGCATGTCCGGGGCACCGTGTGGCCGGGGTAAGGTGTGCCGCATGGCAACAATCGAATTTCGCGGGGTCGGCGCCGCCCACGGACCACGGACCCTCTTCGCGGATCTCGACCTGGTGCTGGCGCCGGGCGACGTCGCGGGGCTGACCGGACCCAACGGGGCCGGCAAATCGACGCTGCTGTCGGCGGCCGCCGGAGCCCCCGCCGCCGAGATGTCCGGCACGATCTTCACCTCTCCGCCCGATGCCACCGTGGGGCTGCTGGAGCAGGAGGTCGAGCGCCGGGACGAGACCGTCGCGGAGTTCGTCGCGCGCCGCACGGGCGTCACCGCCGTCGCCGAGCGCATGGACGCGCTGGCGGAGGCGATGGCCGACGACCCGGCCGCGGCGGATGAATACTCGCTGGCGCTGGAGCGGTGGCTGGCGCTCGGCGGCGCGGACCTCGATGAGCGCCTGCCGCGCACCGTCGCCGATCTGGGCCTGGACGACGCAATCGTCGGCGCGTCGATGCGTTCCCTGTCCGGTGGCCAGGCCGCCCGCGCGAACCTGGCGGTGATCCTGCTGGCCGGCCACGACATTCTGCTGCTCGATGAGCCGACCAACGATCTCGACCTCGACGGCATCGCGCGCCTGGAGGCGTTCATCGCCGCCGAGCGACGGCCGATGCTCATCGTCAGCCACGATCGCGAGTTCCTGGCCCGCACCATCACGCGGATGGTGGAGCTCGATGCGGCGCAACGCCAGATCGTCGTGTTCGACGGGGGTTACGAGGCCTTCCTCGCCGAGCGGGAACTGCGCCGCCGCCGCGCGCGGGAGGCCTACGAGGAGTACGCCGGCGACGTCGACAAGCTCAAGGGCCGTCTGCAGACCCAGAAGACGTGGCTGGACAAGGGCACCCGCAATGCGATGAGGGCCCACGGCGGAAAGAACCCGGAGAAGGACAAGCACATCCGCCATCGCGCGGGCCAGCGCTCGGAGAAGCAGGCGGGGAAGATCTCGCAGACCGAGCGCGCCATCGAACGGCTCGACGTCGTCGAGGAGCCCCGCAAGGAGTGGGAGCTGCGCATGTCCATCGCAGCGGCGCCGCGGTCGGGCACCGTGGTGGCGACGCTGCGCGACGCGGCGGTGCGCTACGCCGGTTACGTGCTGGGGCCCGTTTCGCTGCAGATCAACCAGGGTGACCGCGTGCTCGTCGAGGGCCCCAACGGCTCCGGCAAGTCGACGCTGCTGTCCCTGCTCGTCGGGGAGCGGGCGCCCGACGAGGGGGAGGCGTCGACGGGGTCGGGCGTGATCGTCGGCCGCGTCGATCAGGCCCGCGAGCTGTTCGACGGCCCCGACCTCCTCGTCGACCGCTTCGCCGCCGAAATGCCCGAGTGGCCGGACGCGGAGGTGCGGACGCTCCTGGCGAAGTTCGGGCTGACCGGCGAGCACGTCGGGCGCCCCTGCGATTCGCTGTCGCCCGGCGAGCGCACCCGCGCGGCGCTGGCGCTGCTGCAGGCCCGCGGCACCAACACCCTGGTGCTCGACGAGCCGACCAACCACCTGGACCTGCCGGCGATCGAGCAGCTGGAGCAGGCGGTCGAGTCCTTCGACGGCACCGTGCTGCTGGTCACCCACGACCGGCGGATGCGCGACGCCTTCCGCGCGACGAGGACCGTGTCAGTCGACGGCGGGCGCGTGACCGACCGCTGACGCGACTGCGGCGGCCGGCGCGATAGTCTGGGGCGCGTGAGCCAGAAGAATTCGGGAAACAAGACCGGCGGCGGCGATGGCGCCGACCTGGTGCAGATCGGGCGCGTCATCAAGCCCCACGGTGTGCGCGGCGAGGTCGTCGTCGACGCCACCACCGACGACCCGGCGGGCCGTTTCGCCGTGGGGACGCCGCTCGTCGGCAAGCAATCCGGCCGCGAACGCGACCTGACCGTGAAGTCGATGCGCCCGCACCAGGGCCGCCTGCTGGTGTTCTTCGAGGAGGTCCCGGACCGCAACGACGCCGAGACGCTGCGCGGCATGCGCTTCTTCGCCCCGCCGGTGTTCGACGACGCCGACGACGCCCACTACGACCACGAGCTCATCGGCCTGCGCGTGCTCAACGTCGGCGCGGTCGACGAGGACACCGCCAACGCCCGCGCCTACGAGGGCGCGCTGCCGGAGCCGGAGGACATCGGCGAGGTCGCCGGGGTCATCCGCAACCCCTCGCAGCGCCTGCTGCGGGTCACCCTCGACGGGGACGGGGACGACGGCCGGGAGATCCTGGTGCCCTACGTCCACGCGCTGGTGCCCATCGTCGACGTCGACAACGGCGCGATCGTGATCACCCCGCCGGACGGGCTGCTGGAGCTGTGAGCGGCATGCGCCTCGACGTGGTCACCATCTTCCCGGACTACCTCGACCCGCTGCGCCACGCGTTGCTGGGCAAGGCCATCGAGAAGGGGATCCTCGAAGTCGGCGTCCACGACCTGCGCCAGTGGGCCACCGGCGTCCACCAGGCGGTCGATGATTCGCCCTACGGCGGCGGCCCCGGCATGGTGATGAAGCCCGACGTCTGGGGCCCCGCCCTCGACGACGTCGCCGCCGGCACGGGCCCCGCCGCCCGCGCCGCCGCCCTCGACAGCGCGGTGCCGCACCGTGGCCAGGCGCGCCACGACGAATTGGCCGGCCTGCCGGCGGAGTCGTCGTACGCGGACGTGGCGCCGGATGGGGAAGCGGCCGGCGACGTCGCAAAGCCTCTGCTCGTCGTGCCCACCCCGGCCGGCGCGCCCTTCACCCAGGACATGGCGCGGCGCTGGTCGCACGAGAGCCACATCGTCTTCGCCTGCGGCCGCTACGAAGGCATCGACCAGCGCGTCGTCGAGGACGCCGCCGAGCGTTACCGGGTCGAGGAGGTCTCCATCGGCGATTACGTGCTCATCGGCGGCGAGGTTGCGGTGCTGGTGATGGCGGAGGCCGTCGTGCGGCTGGTGCCGGGCGTGCTGGGCAACCGCCGCAGCCACGAGGAGGACAGCTTCTCCGACGGCCTGCTCGAGGGCCCCGGCTACACCAAGCCCCGCGAGTGGCGCGGCCGCGAGGTCCCCGCCGCGCTGCTGTCCGGCAACCATGCGCGCATCGACCGGTGGCGGCGCGATCAGGCGCTGCTGCGCACTCAGGCGCGCCGTCCGGAGTTGTTGGAGGGCGTCGAGTTGTCCGCGCGGGACCGCAAGACGCTTGACGACGGGGTCAGCCCGGAGGAGTAGCGGCGGTTACGCGGAAGGGGCGGTCGAGAGCATGAGCAGGAAGACCGCGTCCTTGTGGTCGGCCTCGACGGAATGCATCGTGCCCTCGGGGACGTGGAGCACGCGGCCGGGCTTGAGATGGTAATCGCGGTCCTCGACGGTGAACTTCAGGCATCCTTCGACGACCTGGACCGTGATGGGATGGGGCGCGTGGTGATCGTCGAGGCGCTGGCCCTTGGCGAAGGTGAACACCACGATCGTCGCGCCATCGGCCGTGAGCACGCGCTCGGCGGCGGGGAACTCCCCGTCCTTCGCCGCGGGGGCGGCCGCGATGACGTCGATGAAGGTCTCGGGGGCGGGGGACGGGTCGTGGGTTGCGGCGGCGTCGGACATGGTGGTCTCCTCAAATCGGAATGTCCAACGCCACGATAGGCGCGATCCGGGGGCCGTGCTAGACACGTGTCCATGACCGAATATCAGACCATCGTCCGCGCGCTCCTCGACCCCGGCGCCATGCCCGCGTTCGGCGCCCGCCTCACCGCGGCCCTGGCCGGGCTGGGGCTGGAGCTGGTGAAGTTCCGCGCCGCCGTGCCGCTGTCGGGCGGCGAGACGGAGCCGGTGGAGGACGCCGCCGCCGAATCCCTCATGGACCGGTGGCTGTCCATGAATTCGCAGCCGCCGACGGTGGAGGTCCTGCACGCCATCGCCGTGACCACCCGGGGCCCGGAGGGGCTGGAGGACGAGGTGACCGAGGCGGTCGGTTCCTCCTTCGGCGAATCGACGCCGTGGGCGGGGGAGACGACCGTCGTCGAGGGTTTCGGGGAAGGCGGTCTCGCCGAATGAGCCGGGTGTCCATCGCCCGACCCATGCACGTCGTCGGCTGGGTCACCGCATTGGTGGCGCTGGCCTGGTTCGCCACCACGCAGACGGGCTCGGAAGTGGACCTGCGTTTCGCGGGGTGGGTGCGCGATCTACGGGCGGGCACGTTCAACGGCGACCTCGACGGGTTGTTCCTCGGCGTGACAGAGGTGTTCCGGCCCATTTTCGTCGCCCCGGCCGCCGCCATCGGGGCGTTGCTGCTGTGGCGGCGGTTGCGGGCCATGGCGCTGTTGGTGCCGTTGGCGTTCGCCACGTCCATCGCCATGACGTACGCGATGAAGTGGGTGCTCGACCGCGACCGTCCCGCCGGGGGCCTGCGCATCTCCGAGTTGCCGGCGCTACACGATGCCGCGTTCCCCTCCGCGCACGTCGCCGGGGTGACGGGCACCGGCATGGCCCTGGTGCAGGTGCTCGTGCCCATGGTTCGCCGGGGCATGGCGAAGGCGCTGCAATGGGCGGTGATCGCGCTCATCGGCGTCGTGGCGCTCAGCCGGGTGTGGGTCGGGGCCCATTGGCTGACCGACGTCGCCGGGGGATTGGCCGCCGGCATCGTCGGGCTGATCATCGCGCTGCTGGTGATGCGGTCGGCGCCGGTGCGCAGGATGATGGCCGGCGGCAGGAGGTTCTAGACGGGGTAGGACCGCTAACGCGCCAGATACGCCTGCGCCAGTGCCGCGCCGCGCGCGGCATCGTCGACGCTGATGAACAACGCCGAACCGGACGCCTTCTCGATGCGCAGGCCTTCACCGCCGCGCACCAGGATGGCGGTGCCCTTCCCTCCGAGGCGGTAACCCCAGCCTCCCCAATCCGCCGGTTTGAGCTCCACCGCGGACACGGAACGGATCGCGTCGAAACGGATGTGGCCGCGCGGGATTCCGGGGCCCAGCGACCAGCGCACGCCCGTGGCGTCGATGCGCACGCGGACGACGGCGAACATCCACGCCAGCAGCGCCATCAGCACGGTCGACGCACCCAAGGCGAAGGCCAGACCCGTGTCGCCGTCGCGAATGGCGAACACGGTAGGCACGGCGGTGACGGCGGCCGCGATCCCCAGGATCAGCACCAGCACCCAGGACGCGTGCCCGCGCCCGAACCACGCCGCGCGCGTCGACTCGGTCACCGCCACCGGGGCGGCGGCGGGCACGGTGTCCTCCGGCTCCACGGTGGGGCGGATGAACACCGCGACGAACAGCCCGATGATGCCGCATGCGACGAAGGCCGCGATGAAGCTGGGCACGGGCAGCGAGAAACCGCGGGCGTCGTAAAGCCCCAGCTGCGGGTGGGCGACGCTGACCAAAAGCAACGGAGGGTAGGCGATGGATCCGGCCCCGATGCCCGCGAAGATCTTGCCCGCGCGCATGGATGAGATCCCGGTCATGGTCATCGCGCCGAAGATCACGGCCACGGCGATGGCGGTGCCGGCGACCGACGCGATGAACGATCCGGGGGAGGCGAAGTCGTCCGCGGACATGTCGAGCCAGAAATGAGTGGCCATCGGGTCGGGCAGCTGCGGTTTCGCCCACAGTCCCCAGACGACCGCGGCGATGGTGACCGCCAGGGGGATCACGAGCATCGATGCGGTGAAGCGGAGACGGGCGGCGGTTCTGTCGGTCATGTCAGCGGACTCCCCGGATGGTCAGGCCCGCCACTAGGTCGGACATGGGAATGGATGACTCGCGGGCGATGGCGGCCAGTTCGTCGAGGGCGGCCTCCACCGCCTCCGGTAGAACGCGACCGCCGTCGGCTCCGGCGACGACGGTGGCGCCGCGGCCCCGGCGCAGCTCGACGACGCCCTCGTCGCGCAGCTGCCGGTAGGCGCGCAGCACGGTGTTCTTGTTCAGATCGAGAGCCTGCGCGAGATCTCCCGCACTGGGCAATTTGTCGCCCACGGGCACCTCGCCCGTGGAAACGGCTCGACGCAGCGACGCGACGAGCTGCGCGTACAGCGGCGTCGCGGACGTGGAGTCGAGCTGGATGAGCATGCGGGGCCTCAGAGCTCCCGTCGATTGAACGCCGCCATGCCGACGACGATAGCCGCCGCGGCCACGGCGATGGTCACGATGATCGCGCCGGGCTCGGCCGTGCCGTCGGCCGCGGCGAGCAGCCCCGCCGGCGACCACTCCTTCATCGGCGGCCAGATCCCGGCCACGGCCATGAGCCCGAAGTAGGCGATGCCGGCGGCGGCCGCGCCCAGCGACGACGCGCCCGCGCCGGAAGCCGCCATGGTCACCGCGATGGCGGAGACGGCGAAGAGCAGCCACAGGGCGGTGCCTCCGGCGATGAGGCGGATGTCGGGGGAGGCGAGGTCGTCGAAAAGCAGTGCTGCGACGGCGACCATCGCGGCGGTGGAGATGACCGTGACCGCGGTGACGACCGCCGTGACCGCCGCGAACGCCGTGGCCCACAGGCCCGTGCGGGTGATGGGGCGGGCGAGCAGCGGGATCGCCGTGCCGCGGGCGACGTCGGCGGAGATGGCCGAGGCGGCGACGATGGCCACGATGACGATGACGATCTGCGACAGGTTCGACGACCACTGCGCCCATGCGTCTGCGGGCGTCGGATCGGGCAGCGCGGAGACGTCGATGGGCAATGGGGTGCCGCCGGAGCCGCCGCCGACGAGGCCGCCGAGGATCTCCGGCAGGTAGCGGGCGGTGACGGGGGACGTCGCGGCGAAGAGCAGGGCAATGGCGGCCAGCGCCCACGTCGCCCAGGACGCGCGCAGCGCGCGGTATTGGCGGCCGAGCAGCGGGATGGCGGTTCCGGGGTTCATCGGGTCTCCTTCAAGGCCGTGGCGAAGGCGTCGTCGAGGGAGCCTCCGGGTGCGAGTGCGATGTCGCGGCAGCCGGCGTCGGCCAGGGCCCGGGTGACTTCGGCTGCAATGTTCGCGCTGCTGCCGCTGTCGCGTTCGGGCGCGCGGAACGTCGCCGTCACCCGCCCGGCGTCTCCGAAACGCTCGACGAGTTCGGCGACGGTGCCGGTGGCCAGGATGCGCCCGCGCCCGAGGAACGCCGCGCGATCGCAGACGGCTTCGACGTCCGCCATGGCGTGGGTGGAGAAGAACACCGTCGCCCGCCCGCGCAGCGACGCGATGACGTCGAGCACCTCGCGCCGGGCGATGGGGTCGAGGGCGGAGGTCGGTTCGTCGAGGATGACGATGCCCGGCGTCGCGATGAGCGCCTGCGCGATGCCCAGCCGCTGCCGCATTCCGCGCGACAGGCCGGAGATGGGGCGTTCGACGGATTCCAGGCGGGACACCGCCAAGGCTTCGGCCACCCGCGCATCGAGCTCCTCGCCGCGCAACCCCTCCAACCGCCCGCACAACCGCAGGTACTCCGCGGGGGTCGCCCACGGATCGAAGGCGGGGACGTCGGGCAGGTACCCGACGTGTCCGGAGAGCTTGACGACGCCCGCGTCCGCACGGGAGAAGCCCATCGCGATTCGCAGCGCCGTCGTTTTGCCCGCCCCGTTGGGGCCGAGGAACCCGAAGACGGAGCCGTGCGGCACCTCCAGCGTCACGTCGTCGAGGACGACATGGTCGCCGTAGGACTTGCGGACGCCGTCGAAGGTGATGGTCGGGGCGGTGGTGTCGGCTGCGGCGGCTGCGTCGTATCGGTCGAGCAGGTGCGCGCCGGGCCGATCACTGTGACGTCTCCCTGCTCGACCCCATTCCCGCCCCACGGCGAAGAAGATGATCGGCCCGATGCCGTTGGCCAGGAGGATGACGAGCACCCAGATCGGCTTGGGCAGGTGCCTGGTCTTTTCTTTCGGGGTGCGAGCCAGCACGATGAGCGCGGCGATGATGAGCGTCACCTGCACGGCGAGCAGCACCGCGAGGGCGATATGCAGGCCCTGGGGGAGATTCCGGAGTTCGTCGAAGCCGTTCATAGTGCTACCTAGACTAGCACTAGTGGCGGTATGCCGAAGTGTCGACCGGCGGGCCGTCGTCAAGCGAAACGACCCGGGCCACTACACTCGCCGGAATGATCGAGACCACCATCGCCCGCGAACTCGGGGTGGATCAGGCGCACGTCGCCACCGCCGTGAAGCTCCTCGACGAGGGCAACACCGTGCCCTTCATCGCCCGCTACCGCAAGGAGGCCACCGGCGGCCTCGACGACGGCCAGCTGCGCACCATCGAGGAACGGCTGACCTACCTGCGCGAACTCGAGGACCGCAAGACCGCGGTGCTCGCAGCCATCGAGGAACAGGGCAAGCTCACCGACGACCTGCGCGCGCTGATCCTGGCGTGCGACACGAAGGCGCGGTTGGAGGACCTCTACCTGCCGTTCAAGAAGAAGCGCCGCACCAAGGCCGACATCGCCCGCGAGGCCGGTCTCGAGCCGCTTCTCGACGACCTGCTGGCGAACCCGTCCGCCGACCCGTCGCAGTTGGCGGCCGGGTACGTCACCGAGGGCTTCGCCGAGCCGAAGGACGCGCTGAACGGCGCCCGCGCGATTCTCGTCGAGTCGTTCTCCACCGACGCCGACCTGGTCGGCGACGTCCGCGAGCGCGTGTGGTCGACCGGGCAGGCGGCGGCGAGCGTCGTCGAGGGCAAGGAGCAGGCCGGCGCGAAGTACCGCGACTACTTCGAGCACACCGAACCGCTGGAGACCATGCCCGGCCACCGCGTGCTGGCCGTCCTGCGCGGTGAGGCCGAAGGCATCCTGCAGCTGGGCATCGACGCCGGCGACGACGCCGTCTACGAGGGCATGGTCCGCCGCGCCCTCGACCTGCCCGAATCCGAGTGGATCGACCAGGCCATCCGCTTCGGCTGGCGCACCAAACTCGAGGTGTCCGCGGCGCTGGACGCCCGCATGCGCCTGAAGGAGCGCGCCGAGGCCGAGGCCGTCGAGGTCTTCGCCCGCAACCTGCGCGACCTGCTGCTCGCCGCGCCCGCCGGGCAGCGCGCGACGCTGGGCCTGGACCCGGGATTCCGCAACGGCGTCAAGTGCGCCGTGGTCGACGGCACCGGCAAGGTCCTCGACACCGTCGTCGTCTACCCGCACCAGCCGCAGAACAAGTGGGACGCCGCCCGCGACGCCCTGGCCACCCTGTGCGCCACCCACCGCGTCGAGCTCATGGCCGTGGGCAACGGCACCGCCTCCCGCGAGACCGACCAGCTCGCCCGCGAGGTCGCGGACCTGCTGGTCAAGGCCGGGGGAGCGCGCCCCGAACCGGTGACGGTGTCGGAGTCGGGCGCGTCGGTGTACTCCGCCTCCGCGCTGGCCGCGGCCGAATTCCCCGACATGGACGTGTCCCTGCGCGGTGCGGTGTCCATCGCCCGCCGCCTGCAGGATCCGCTGGCCGAGCTGGTGAAGATCGACCCGAAGTCCATCGGCGTCGGCCAGTACCAGCACGACGTGTCGCAGACGAAGCTCGCCCATTCCCTCGATGCGGTCGTCGAAGATGCCGTCAATGCCGTGGGCGTGGAGGTCAACACCGCGTCGGCGCCGCTGCTCGGCCGCGTGGCCGGCGTGAGCTCGACCGTGGCGGAGAACATCGTCGCCTACCGCGACGGCAACGGCGCCTTCACCTCCCGCAAGGAGTTGCTGAAGGTCCCGCGCCTCGGCCCGAAGGCCTTCGAGCAGTGCGCCGGCTTCCTGCGCGTGCGCGGCGCGGCCAACCCGTTGGACGCCTCCGCGGTGCACCCCGAGTCCTACGGCGTCGTCGACCGCATCGCCGCGGCGACGGGCCTGGGCGTGGCCGAACTGATCGGCAACTCGCGCGTCCTGTCCTCGCTGGACCCGCGGGACTTCGTCGATGAGGCCGCCGGCGTTGGCGTGCCCACCGTCACCGACATCATCGCCGAGCTGGACAAGCCCGGCCGCGACCCGCGCCCCGAGTTCAAGACCGCGACCTTCAAGGAGGGCGTGGAAAAGGTCTCGGACTTGGCCCCGGGCATGATTCTCGAAGGCACGGTGACCAACGTCGCCGCATTCGGCGCTTTCGTCGACGTGGGCGTCCATCAGGATGGCCTGGTCCACGTCTCCGCCATGAGCAAGGGCTTCGTCTCCGACCCGCACGAGGTGGTCAAGTCCGGCGAGGTGGTCAAGGTCAAGGTCATGGATGTCGACGTCGATCGCCAGCGCATCGGCCTGTCCCTGCGCCTGGACGACGAGCCGGGCGCGAAGCCTGAGCGCGGTGGGCGCGGCGGCGGTGGGCGCGGAGGCCAGCGTGGCGGCAGCCGTGGCGGTAAACCGGGCGGCCAGCGCGGCAACCGCGGCAACGCCTCCGGCGCCTCCGGCGCCTCCGGCTCCATGGCCGATGCGCTGAAGAAGGCCGGTTTCGGCCGTTAGGTCGGCGTAGCCTCGGGCCATGGCTTCCTTCACCACTCATCTCACCGCGCTGCTCGACGCGTCGCGGTGGGAGGCCGTCGAAAATCAGATGCATGCCGCCCTCGCCGATTTGGGCCTGTGGAACGACGGCATCGACGTGCGGATCCAGCGCAACTATTGCGAGGAGGACAACATGCTCCTCGACCAGCACATGTCGCTGCATGAGCAGGCGCCGACGATCGAGGAGATCCACCTCATCCGCGTGCGGTCCTCCGGCGAGCCGAAGGGCGGGCTCGTCGGCGTCGAGGCCGACCGGGCGATCACGAAGGCGCTGGCCGACGCCCTGCCGGAGGGCGCCGGCTGGTACGGGACGACGGTCGGGGCTAGCTGACGTCGATCGGGACCTCGATGTCGCCGTCCGGGGTGCCCATGAGCGAGAGCGTCCACGTGCCCGCGGTGGCACCCAGGCTCTCCATCAGGCTTTCGCTGAACTCGCCCGAGCAACCCGCGTCGGGGTCGAAGCGGAGGAGCATGTCGTCGGGCGTGGTCAGCGTCAGGATGGTGCCGCAGCTCGCGTGCCCTTCGGAATTCCAGGCGACGGTCATCGTCTCGTTGAGCGGCACGGGGCTGCCCGGGGTGACCGTGATCGTCGTCGAACCTTGGGTCGTGGTGAAGGGCTCGCCCCCGGTTTCGGACTCGCCGGCCGGGGGAGCCTCGCGGGTCTCCGATTCGGCGTTCGGGGTGGTGGTTTCGGTGGTTTCGGTGGTGGTGGCTGCGTTGTCGGCGGGGGCTTCTTCGGCAGGCTCGTCGCTCGAGCAGGCTGCGGCCCCGAGCGTCATCGTCGCCGCCGCGGCGAGCCCCATGATCTTGGCTCCAATGATTTTGCGCATGAATGAATGTCCCATGTGGCCACGGTAGCGGCTGTCGGCATTGTGCGAGAAGCCCCGGTTGATCGTCGTGCTTTGCGACGGGCCGGCGTGCGCATCGATCCGCCCCTGGATTCGTTCAGGCATGCGAGTCGAGTGTCGGTGTCTCTGCTGGGATAAAAGTGAAATGTGGTGCGAAAAGAATCCGAATCGTTGCCACATGTTCGATTGCCGCGATTCGAACACCTGTATGGTATGTGGTGAGGCGAGGGGCGGGGGAATGGGCCGGCTCGATCTTCGGGTGAGTTTTTTGATCCACCATTTCTTGATTCACCATCGAAACTACGGGGGAATCGACATGGCTATCGACCATGGCGCATTCGATGACGACGATGACGAGCACGACACCGTCGATGAACACAACACCGACGGCGAGCACGACGACAAGGACCATCGCCGCAACCGAGAAGAACGGGCCCCGCGCAAGCGGTGGGCCACCGAACGTGACGAACCGGCGACCAACCTCGCCCGGGCCCGCAACCTCAACGAGCTGGACTTGGCCATCGCCGTGGCGCCGGAAGGCGATGCCGATGTCGCCTCCCACGCTGCATCGGTGGCGACGAGGATCGGGGCGGGCAGGGGTCGCGCGATGGATTACTGCGACGTGGGGATCATGCTGCGGCGCATGCCGAAGCTCCTGGGTCCGTGCAGGTCGGGCGCGTGGCCGTTGTGGCATCTGACGAAGATCGCCGACGCCATCGTGGCAGTCTCCGACGAGCATCTTTCCGACGTCGAGGACAAGTTCCTCGAGTACCTCACCCCGCGCAGGGATTTCCAGGCGTTGCCCGGCATCCGGGTGTTCACCCGGGAATTGCGCCGCATCGTCGAGGCGATCGAGCCGGTGTCCACCCCACCCGACGAAGGTGACGCCCAACCGATAACCGGCGAGTCGTACACGGCCGACAATGAATACCCCGGTGATTACGGCGAGCTTCGGGCGATCTTGCGCAAGGACCGTTTGGCCGAGTTCGACGCCACGGTCCGCGCCATCCGCGAATCGAAGATCAAAGACGGGCACGAGTGCTCTTTGGCCGATGCGTTGATGTCGATGTGCCGTGGCGATTTCGCCGGCGCGACGGTGACTCTCAACGTCTACGCAGACGGCAACGCCGGCGAAAACGACCTCCGGCTCTGGTTGGACGGGGCCGGGTGGTTGCCGAAGTACGTCACCCGGCAGTGGTTGGAGCGGGCCGACAACGCCCGCTTGTCCGCCGACTCCTGCACCGGGGGTTATGTTCCGACGGATGCGCAGAAGGCGCGGGTGCGAGCCCGCGATGGCGGGTGCCGGTTTCCCGGGTGCGAAGTGCCGGCGCACAGGTGCCAGCTCGATCACGTCATCAACTTCGGCCCGGGCGAGACCGCTACGTGGAATCTGCAGTGTTTGTGCCAGCACCACCACAACATGAAGACCAGCAGGCATTGGCACGCGGAGATGAACCCCGACGGGACCGTCACCTGGGCGGATCACGCCGGTGAGGTGTGTGCGACGACCGTGCCGCATGGGCCGATCGCCCACATCAAGCGGCAGTCCTTCGATCAGCGGTCCACGCGGTTGACGAGAACCATCCGGGCTGCCAACCACGCGAAGATCCGGGCTGCTGCGGAAGCGGCGGCGGACCGTGCAGCGAACATTGCGGGGGAGACGCAGAGCGGTGAGGCGGATGCCGCCCGGGAGGCGCACCTCGATGACCTGTGGGCGAACTCCCCCGCGAAGAAGAGCGAAGAGTGGAGCGACGACTGGGACGATGAATGGGACGAGTGGAAAGCCGCCGGCTATCCCGACTTGGGGGATGACACGGATGCGTGGGACGAATGGGCCGGCCCGTGGGATTACGAGCCGGAAAACAATGACCCCGAAGCGATGGCGCGGTTGTGCGAGATTGATCCGGCCCTCCGGATGAATCCGGGCAACGTCCGGGGCTCGAGGGTGCCGAAGGAGGGGTAACCGACGTCGGATCCGGCCATGGACGTGTCGATCGCGTCGTCGGTGACGGGCCATCGCAACCACGCCAACCGCGCTACCCGTGCAAGCGATCCAGGCGAGCGTTGATGTCGCCGGCCAGCGACTCCGCCGTGCCATCCGGCACCACGAACGTCCACTTCGTTCCCGTCGTGTCGATGTCCAGCGCCTCACCGGAGCGGGAGGCGACGGCGATGCGCTTACCTCGCGAGCGCGGGTAATCGACGCCGCGGATCCCGATGCCACCGGAATCGCCCCAGTCGTATCGAGTCGGTCTGGCCGCCGTGATCGTCGCCATGGGGATCGACTCGCCGATCAGGGCCCGGAACCGGACGGCGTCGTCGTCAACGCGCAAACGCACCGAATACGTCTGCACGATGTAAAAGAAGCTGAGGCCCAAGATCAGGAACAGCGCCGGAGACAACAGCAACGAGGCCACGGTGCCGGCGATCCATGCCGCAGCCAAAATCTTCATGCCCATCGACGTTACCGTTCGAACCGGCTCCGAACGGGGACCGCGGGGGAGCGCAGGGTCGGGCGCGCTCTCGGCCTTCGGAGCCTTCGCCTCCTTCAACGTCATCGCGACAATGACGCCCACGACGAGGCCGGCGACGGCGCCGACGAACGACCACGTCGACTGCAGCACGACGCCGTCGGCGGTCGTGGCATCCAACTGTCGAACGAGAGTGTCGGCGGTGATCCCGGCCATGAAACCGACGAATACCGGCGACCCCGGGCCCAACGACCTGCGTAGAATCCGGGGGAAACGCCGCCATGCACCCAACAGCCCCATCACCAGCACCATCGGCACCGTGACGGCGACGAGGATCACCAGAGTGCCACTCAGGTCGCCGAAGCCATCGGCCTCGCCGCGGGCGCCGAAATGCGTGGCGATGGGTTCCGGCAACCGGCTTCGCACCGACAGCGCCCACCCCACGACGGCGGCCAATCCCGCGAGCGGAGCGACCACGAAACCGAGCAGCGCCGTCATGTCCCATCGGCCGGTCGGCGAGCCACCACGGTCCGTCGTCAAGCCATCCATGCCCTCCATGATGCCCGAGAAACCCCCGCCACCGACCGGGACACGCGCCACCAGGGGAGATTTGGTCGCGACCAGGGCCGCGTGGCATACTGTCCCGGTTGTTCGCGGGTTCATCGGCCCCCCAGGGAAACCGGCGTCCGTCGCGACGGCTGAACATGTTTCGGGCACGAACCGGCCGAGCGCCCACCAGGGAAGAGCCGCCAGGGTCCTCTGTCCAGCACAGTAGATAGGAAAATCTCCATGAACATTCTCGATAAGGTCGACGCCGCATCGCTCCGCGACGACATCCCCGACTTCCGCGCCGGTGACACGGTCGAGGTCAACGTCAAGATCGTCGAGGGCAAGACCGAGCGCGTCCAGATGTTCAAGGGCGTCGTGATCCGCCGTCAGGGCGGCGGCATTCGCGAGACCTTCACCGTCCGCAAGTTCTCGTTCGGCATCGGCGTCGAGCGCACCTTCCCGGTCCACTCCCCGAACATCGACTCCATCAACGTCGTGTTCCGCGGTGACGTCCGTCGCGCCAAGCTGTACTACCTGCGCAACCTGCGCGGCAAGGCCGCCCGCATCAAGGAGAAGCGCTAAGCGTCAGGCCCCTTTTCGGGCCCGCTTGCTTTTCGACGACGCCGTCCCGGCACCCGATTCGAGGTGCCGGGGCGGCGTTTTTTTCGTTCACCCGCCGAGGCCCGCCGGCCCGGTGGCACAGCGTGGCTGCGGCGGAGGGCGGGGGCCCGGCGCGTATAGTCGCCAAGCATGACCGAGGACGATCGCCCCGACGCAGGACGCACCCCGAAGGGCCCCAGTTGGCGGCCGTCGGGAGAACCCGCGCGCGCCGCGGAAGCCCCGGCCCCGGCAACGGCACGGGCCACCAGGTCCCGCCGTCGCCGCGATGACGCCGACGACGACGGCAAGCAGACCCCGTGGTGGATCGAGATCCCGATCATCGTGGTCATCGCCCTGCTGATCTCAGTGGGCGTGCAGACCTTCGTCGGCCGCGTGTACCTCATCCCGTCAGAGTCGATGCAGCCGACGCTGCACGGCTGCGAGGGCTGCACCGGCGACCGCATCTGGGTGGACAAGGTGTCCTACCGTTTCTCCGACCCGGAGCCGGGCGACGTGCTGGTGTTCAATGGCCCGCCGTCGTGGGACGACGCCTTCGTCAACCAGCGGTCCGAAAATCCGGTGGTCAACTCGCTGCAGACGTTGGGCAGCTGGATCGGCGTCGTCGCGCCGGATGAGAACGCACTGGTCAAGCGCGTCATTGCCACCGGCGGGCAGACCGTGCAGTGCCGCGAGGGCGATGCGGGGATCATGGTCGACGGCAAGCTCGTCGACGAGTCGTTCACTCTCGCGCCCCCGCAGAACCCCGTCGATCCGCTGGTCGGGTCCGAGGCCTGCGGCGGCCCCTACTTCGGGCCCGTCACCATTCCCGACGATCACCTGTGGATGATGGGCGACAACCGCACCAACTCCCTCGATTCGCGCTACCACCTCGGCGACGAGCACCAGGGCTCGGTGCCGGTGGACAACGTGGTGGGCAAGGTGCAGGCGATCATCCTGCCGTTCAGCCGCATCGGCGGCGTCGATGACCCGGACATCCAGGCGAACTAGGCCGCCGCGGCGCGATCGCCCGGCGGTTCTGGACCACCTGCCGCGGCCCGCGTTGCGCAGGCTGGCGCAGGACCGCATGTACGAGGTCGCCCTGGACGCCCGCGGTTTCGGCCCGGTCGCCGGCGTCGACGAGGCCGGTCGAGGGGCGTGCGCGGGGCCGATCGTCATCGCCGCGTGCATTCTGCCGCGCCGCACCATCCCGGAGCTCGCCGCCCTGACCGACTCGAAGGCCCTGTCGCCGGCGGCGCGCGAGCGCCTGTTCCCCCTGATCCTTCGCTTTGCGACGGCCACGTCCACCGTCATCGTCCCGGCCGGGGAGATCGACGCCCTGGGAATCCAGCACGCGAACGTTTCGGGGATGCGGCGGGCCGTCGAAAAGCTGCCGATGGCGGCGGGGTACGTGCTGACCGATGCCATGAAGGTACCCGGGTTGCCCGCGCCGCATTTGCCGATGATCGGAGGCGACGCGGCGGCGAGATGCATCGCCGCCGCGAGTGTCA
Organism: Corynebacterium xerosis NBRC 16721 = ATCC 373; assembly: GCF_001552415.1. Lineage (GTDB taxonomy): Bacteria > Actinomycetota > Actinomycetes > Mycobacteriales > Mycobacteriaceae > Corynebacterium > Corynebacterium xerosis. The sequence goes on along the minus strand of NZ_BCRD01000005.1, from coordinate 184,241 downwards.
TCGCCAAAGTGACGAGGGACCGCATTATGTTTGACCTCGACGGTGACCTGCCGGGCTACGGCCTGGCCGCCCACAAGGGATACGGCACCGCCGCGCACATGGCCGCGGTGGAGCTGCTCGGCGCGAGCCGGGAACACCGGATGAGTTACGCCAATGTGGCGGCGGCGCAGCAGCGCCACCGCATCGAACGAGGGGAGAGGCCGACGTGAGCGCCGAGGATCTGGACAACTACGAAGCCGAAGTCGAGCTGTCCCTCTACAAGGAATACCGGGACGTGGTCAGCCAGTTCGCCTACGTAGTGGAGACGGAACGGCGTTTCTACCTGGCCAACGCCGTCGAGCTGATCCCGCACAACTCGGGCGGCGAGGTTTACTTCGAGCTGCGCATGTCCGACGCGTGGGTGTGGGACATGTACCGGCCGGCGAGGTTCGTGCGCTACGTCCGCGTGATCACCTTCAAGGACGTCAACATCGAGGAACTGGACAAGCCCGACCTGCGTCTTCCCGAGTAGACGGCGGTTTTCCACAGCCCCCGATCCATCCACAGAACCCGCCCGCCGGAGCACCGGCCGGCGGGTTTTGGGCTCCGTGATCCGTCATGGTCGGGGCGTGGACGAGAAAACGGAAGACAAATGCCGGAGCCGGGGACGGCACGGGAAGCAGTTGGGGTTCGCGGGGGAGTCGGCCGCGGTCGAGTTCCTCGTCGGGCGGGGCATGCGGCTGATCGGCACCAACGTCCGGGTGGGGCGCGATGAAATCGACGCGATCTTCGCGGACGGGGACGCGCTGGTCGTGGTGGAGGTCAAGACGCGTTCGACGCCGACGATGGGCGGCGGCCTGGAGGCGATCACGCCCGCGAAGATGCGGAGCCTGCGCCGCGCGGCGGCACGGTGGCTGCGCGAAACCGGCGAGCAGTGCGATCATGTGGGGTTCGACGTCGTGGACGTGGTGCCCGTCGCCGGGGACCTGGCCGTCGAGTGGTTCCGGGACGTGGCGTAGATGAGCGTGGGACGGGCGGCGTCCGTGGCGTTGCAGGGGCTCGACGGCGTGCTGGTCGAAGTGGAGGCCGACGTGGGGCGCGGATTGCCGGGCATGCACATCGGGGGATTGGGCGACGCCGCAGTGGCGGAGGCCCGCGATCGCGTGCGGACCGCGGCGGTGAACTCGGGGCTGACGTGGCCGCGGACGAAGATCGTCGTGTCCATGTCGCCGGCCAGCCTGCGCAAGCACGGGTCGGCGTTCGACTTGGCCATCGTGTGCGCGGTGTTGTCGGCGGGGCTCGACGACGCCGACGAGGCGCGGGGGAGGCTGGAACGCACGGTCCTGCTCGGGGAGGTGGGGCTAGACGGCACCGTGCGGCCGGTGCAGGGGATCCTGCCGGCGGTGATCGCGGCGCGGGATGCGGGGCTGCGCTGGGCGGTGGTGCCGACGGCCAATGTCGCCGAAGCCGCGTTGGTCGACGGGATCGCCGTGGGTGGGGTGTCGTCGCTGGCGCAACTGTGGCGATGGGCGCTGACCGGCGGTGGCGTGGATGAACCGGACGGGACACGGCGGGACACCGAAACGCGGGAGATGCCGGACATGCGCGACATCCACGGGCAGGACGCGGCGCGCCGGGCGTTGGAGGTCGTCGCGGCCGGCGGGCACCACCTGTTCCTGTCAGGGCCGCCCGGCACCGGAAAGTCGATGCTGGCTGCGCGGCTGCCGGGGATCCTGCCACCGTTGGGCACGGCGGAGGCGCTCGACGTCACCGCGGTGCATTCGGTGGCGGGCACCGCCGAGGGGGCCGCGGCCGGGCTGATCACGCAGCCGCCGTTCGTCGCACCGCACCACACGGTCAGTGCGGCGGCGTTGTTGGGCGGGGGCTCGGGAATGCCGCGGCCCGGGGCGATGAGCCTGGCCCATGGCGGCGTGCTCTTCCTCGACGAGGTGACGCTGATGCCCGCGCGCGTCCTCGATGCGTTGCGCACCCCGCTGGAGCAGGGCGAAGTGGTGCTGCTGCGTTCGCGCCACCAGGTGCGTTACCCGTGTCGCGTGCAGCTGGTGATGGCGGCCAACCCCTGCCCGTGCGGGGCCGCCGAACCGGGGGATTGCATCTGCCCGCCCGGGGCCCGCAGGCGGCACATGGCTGCGGTGTCGGGGCCGTTGCGCGATCGCATCGACGTCCAGCTGCCCATCCACCCGAGACATTCGATGGTGCGGCCGGAGCCGGGGGAGGAGTCGGCGCCGATACGCGAAAGGGTCATCGCCGCGCGCGAGCGTGGGCGGGCGAGATGGGAGAAGCTCGGGATCGCGGGAGTCACCGCGAACTCGGATGTGCCGGGGCCCGTGCTGCGCAGGCGTGCGCCCGCCGATGATGCGGGCATGGCCTACCTGGAATGCCGGCTGGCGGAGCGGACGGTAACGCAGCGCGGGGTCGACCGGGCGCTGCGGGTGGCGTGGACCCTGGCGGACCTCGACGGGCGTGACCTGCCGACGTTGGAGGACGTGGCATCGGCCTGCGACCTGCATGCCGCCGCGGACGGGGAGGTGGCGGCATGACCGGGCCCGCGGACGACCGGGCGCGCCGGGCGTGGGCGTACCTGGCGCGGGTGGTGGAAGGGCCACACCCCGCCTTGAACCGGATGCTGGGGGAGGTGGGCCCGGAGGCGGCGGCGGAGCGGATCAGGCGCCGCTCCGGGTTGCCCCGGGAGTTGGCGGGCGCAACCGAAAGCCGGCATCACCTGGACCAGGCGGACGAGGACCTGGCCCTCGCCGCCCGCCACGGTTTCCGGTTAGTCACCGCGGAAGACGAGGAATGGCCCGTCGAGGCGATCCAGCACTTCCTCGGGTCGACGGCGGTCGGCAACGATGCGGCGCCGCCGTATGCGCTGTGGGTGCGGGGCGGGCGACTCGACTCACTGTTCGGTGATGCGGTCGCGATGGTCGGCACCCGCGCGGCGACGTCCTATGGCGCGCGGATGACGGAGCGGCTGGCCTCGGGAGTCGCCCGGGCCGGGGCGACGATCGTCAGCGGCGGCGCGCTGGGCATCGACGCCGTGGCGCACCGCACGGCTCTCGAGGTCGGCGGGCGCACCGTCGCGGTGGCCGCCTGCGGGCCGGGCGTGGATTACCCGGCGGCGCACGCGGACCTGTTCCGCAGGATCGGGGAGGGCGGGGCGATCATCACCGAGTACCCGCCGGGGATCCGGCCCGCCAGGCACCGGTTCCTCACCCGCAACCGGCTGGTGGCGGGTCTGACCGGGGCGACGGTGCTGGTGGAAGCGGGATGGCGCTCCGGCGCCCGGAACACCGCCGCGTGGGCGCGCCAGATGAACCGGCCGGTGGCTGCGGTGCCGGGGCCGGCGACGTCGGCGTCGTCGACCGGGTGCCACGACGCGATCCGGGAGGGCGGGGCGGTGCTGGTCACCGGTCCCGATCATGTTCTGGCGCTGTACCGGGGACTGGGCAGCGTCGACGAGGATGCGCAAATGGAGCTGGATTGGGCGGCCGATCCCGTCCAGGCCCTGAGCCGCAACGAACTGCGAGTCTACGATTCCACGCCGCGGCCGGGCGAACCGGGGCACGAAGGAGGCGCCGACACCGCCACCATCGCCGCCGAGGCCGCGCTGACGTTGCCGCTGACGATGCACCTGCTGATGGCACTCGAGGGCAAGGGGATGGTGGTCCGCGACGGCAGCATGTGGCGCAGGCGAAACCGGTGACCAAAACCGGTGGCCAAAATCGGTGACCGGAATAAACTCCGGAAAATCGGCGTTCAACTCTTGCGCTTTCGATCTGCCTACGTAAGATAGGGCAGGCAAGCCTAAGAGAACGTCCGGTACGGGCTGGTGCCGGACGATCGCCCCACGAACGTGGGCCGGAAAATGGCGTCGTGTCTTCAGGGGTCGCGACGTTCACCCGGTTCGCCGGGGTAGGGTTTTGCAACATGGGTGAGGCACCGACGACGGCTTCCGGAGGGCCCGCGCACCGCGCGGACCACCGGGGGCCGTCGTCGCCGCTTTCCGGGGAACTCTCCCCGAATCTTGACGCCGCCCTCGGCGACTTCCTCGACCACCTCGAACACGTCAGGGGGCTGGCCCCGCGCACGATCCGCGCCTACCGCGCTGACCTGGTGCCGCTGCTGACGGGGCTCGACGTCATCACCGACCTCGACGTCCGCACGATTCGCGCGCACCTGGGCGCCCGCCACCGCGAAGGGGCGGCGCGCACCTCGCTGGCCAGGGCGGTGACGGCGATCCGCCGTTTCGGATCCTGGGCGGTGTCCGCCGGCTTGCTCGACGCCGACCCCGCCGCTCGCGTCACCGGCCCCGGCCCGCACCGCCACCTGCCGGAAATCCTCACCGTCGATCAGGCGGCCGCCATGCTCGAAGGGGAGAAGGGGGGCGGCGCCGGAGGTGATGCCGGCGGTGCTGATCCCGACGCCGCGAATGCCGACGCCGCGAATGCCGACGAGTCGAACGAGGGCTCGAAAGCCGGGGCCGCCCCCAAGCAGTTGGCCATCGCGGCCCGTGACCGGGCGATGATCGAGATCCTCTATGCCGCCGGCATCCGCGTCGGCGAGCTGTGCGCGCTGAATCTTCTCGACGTCGACTTGGCGCGCGCCACGCTCACCGTGACCGGCAAAGGCGACAAGCAGCGCACCGTGCCCTTCGGCGAGCCCGCGGCGCGGGCGATCGAGGAGTGGTTGGGCCTGCGAAGCGAGCTGCTGGCGGGCGGGGACACGTCGGCCCTTTTCCTCGGCGCCCGGGGCGGTCGCCTCGATCCGCGCCAGGCCCGGCGGGTCGTCCATGCGGTGACGTCGGCGGCGGGGGTCGACCTGTCGCCGCACGGGCTGCGCCACACCGCCGCGACGCACATGGTCGAGGGCGGGGCGGACCTGCGCGTCGTGCAGGAGATGCTCGGCCACAGTTCGTTGGGCACCACGCAGATCTACACGCACGTGTCCACGGACCGTCTCCGTGAGGCGCATCGCAGGGCGCACCCGCGCGCCTGACCCGCGTCACTCCGGCGGCTTGAGCACGATCGGCCGCCTGCCCAGCAGGTCCAGGGGATTGAGGTAGTCCCGGCCGCGCAGCGCGCCCCAGTGCAGGCCAGGGTCCGGGCCAGAGTCGAGCGTGCCGATCACGTCGCCCCGCGACACCACCTGCCCGCGCGCCACCGTCCAGCGCACCGGCTGGTAGGTGGTGCGGATGCCGTCTGCGTGCATGACCGACACCGTCGGCATCCCCGCGACCATCCCGGCGAAATGCACGGTCCCGTCCCCGGATGCCCGCACCGGCGCCCCTTCGGATGCCGCGAGATCCACGCCCCGGTGCCCGGGCAGCCACCGTCGCGGAGGCGGTTCGTAAGGCTTGACGACGCCGCCCGGAACCGGTTTGACGTGCGGGATCGACGATATCCCCGCGCCGCCGACCGCCTCCGCGGCCCCGGCATCCGGGGGCCACACCGCGGTGGACAGGGCCAGCAGGAGCGACGCCAGGGCTGCGGCGACCACGAGAAACTCGCGTTGTGGGGCGAACATGCCGCCAGTCGACCGGGGCACCGGGCCGTCGTCAAGCGCGAACCCGCCGGGGGACGCGCAAAAGTGGAAGGATCGTGGCCTGTGGAACAACGGGACACGCGCGGGCCGCGGCATTGGCGCGACCAGCCCCGTTGCGCTAGGCTGTCCCCCGCAGTGTGCCCGGAAGACCCGGGCGCGCTGACTTCGCGCGCCGCACATCGCAGCCGACGTCGCCAGGTGCCCGGTGAAAACCGGGAGGTGGCGGAGGTTCCCGCGGCGCCAGGGTGCGGGGAAAACCCGCACGCGACTTCAACCGAACATCAATCAGAAAGCGAGGAAGGGAAGCAGCCGCGGTCCTAGTCAGACCGGACGAGAGGCCTTCCCTGAATTCACATGGCTGTCGTTTCCATGCGCGAACTCCTCGACGCCGGCGTCCACTTCGGACACCAGACGCGTCGCTGGAACCCCAAGATGAAGCGTTTCATCTTCACCGACCGCAACGGCATCTACATCATCGACCTGCAGCAGACGCTGACCTACATCGATGAGGCGTACGAGTTCGTCAAGGAGACCGTCGCCCACGGCGGCAACATCCTCTTCGTCGGCACCAAGAAGCAGGCCCAGGAGGCCGTGCAGAACGAGGCCGAGCGCGTCGGCATGCCCTTCGTCAACCACCGTTGGCTCGGCGGCATGCTCACCAACTTCCAGACCGTCGCCAAGCGCCTGTCCCGCCTGAAGGAGCTTCAGGCCATGGACGCCGCGGAGAACGGCTACGAGGGTCGCACCAAGAAGGAAATCCTCATGCTGACCCGTGAGCGCACCAAGCTGGAGCGCACCCTCGGTGGCATCCGCGACATGTCCAAGGTCCCCTCGGCCCTGTGGATCGTCGACACCAACAAGGAGCACATCGCCGTTTCCGAGGCGAAGAAGCTCAACATCCCGGTCGTCGCCATCCTGGACACCAACTGCGATCCGGACGACGTCGACTTCCCGATCCCGGGCAACGACGATGCCATCCGCGCCGCCACCGTCCTGACCCGCATCATCTCCTCCGCCGTGGAGGAGGGCCGCCGCGTCCGCGCCGAGCGCGAGACCGCCGCCGCGCGCGAGAACGCCGGCGATGCCCCGGCCGAGCAGGCCGAGGCGCCCGCCGCCGAGGCCACCGAGGCTCCGGCCGAGCAGGCTGCGGCCACCGAGGCCCCGGCCGAGCAGGCCGAGACCCCGGCCGCCGAGTAGTTTCGCGGGGACGGGAAACCGTCGATATGGGAGACTGTCCGCACGGGCAGTCTCCCGGGCCGCTTCCCGATGGCCCATCCGACACACGACACCAAGGAGGATCGCCGCACATGGCGAATTTCACCGCCGCCGACGTCAAGAAGCTCCGCGAGCTCACCGGCTCCGGCATGAAGGCCTGCAAGGACGCCCTGGTCGAGACCGAGGGTGACTTCGACAAGGCCGTCGAGATCCTGCGCGTCAAGGGCGCCAAGGACGTGGGCAAGCGCGCCGAGCGCACCGCCGCCGAGGGCCTCATCGCCGTCTCCGGCAACACCATGGTCGAGGTCAACTCCGAGACCGACTTCGTGGCCAAGAACTCCGAGTTCATCGAGTTCGCCAACAAGGTCGCCGAGGCCGCCGCCAAGGTCAAGGCGAACTCCCAGGAGGAGCTCGCCGCCGCCGATCTGGACGGCCAGACCGCCGACGAGGCCACGCAGGCGCTTTCCGCCAAGATCGGCGAGAAGCTCGAGCTGCGCCGCGCCGTGACCGTCGAGGGCGACAACGTCGCGGTGTACCTGCACCGCCGCGCCGCCGACCTGCCCGCCGGCGTCGGCGTGCTGGTGGCCTACACCGGTTCCGGCGAGGAGGCCGAGCAGGCCGCCCACGTCGCCGCCATGCAGGTCGCGGCCCTCAAGGCCCAGTACCTGTCCCGCGAGGACGTCCCGGCCGATCGAGTCGAGTCCGAGCGCGCCGTGCTGGAGAACATCACCCGCGAGGAGGGCAAGCCCGAGGCCGCCCTGCCGAAGATCGTCGAGGGTCGCCTCAACGGCTTCTTCAAGGACATCGTCCTCCTGGAGCAGGCGTCCGTCGCCGACTCCAAGAAGACCGTCAAGCAGCTCATGGACGAGGCCGGCGTCACGCTGACCGGCTTCGCCCGTTTCGAGGTCGGCCAGCACTAGGCCGATCCCGCGAGCATCGCGAACACAGGGGCGGGCCCCGGACCTTCATTGGTTCGGGGCCCGTCCCTTTGCGCGTGTACCATCTCCGATAGCCGAATATCCCCGCGACGAAAGCAGGAACATGACCGCCTCCACCCCCGACAAGGACGACCGCATCGGCTTCCGGCGCGTGATGCTCAAGCTGGGCGGTGAGATGTTCGGCGGTGGATCCGTGGGCGTCGACCCCAACGTCGTCGAGAACGTCGCGCGCCAGATCGCCGAGGTCGCCCGCGCAGGCACCGAGGTGTGCGTGGTCATCGGCGGCGGCAACTTCTTCCGCGGCGCCCAGCTGCAGCAGCGCGGCATGGACCGCGCCCGCTCGGACTACATGGGCATGCTCGGCACCGTGATGAACTGCCTGGCGCTGCAGGACTTCCTGGAGCAGCAGGGCATCGACTCGCGCGTGCAGACCGCCATCCAGATGACGCAGGTCGCCGAGCCGTACCTGCCGCTGCGCGCCAAGCGCCACCTGGAGAAGGGCCGCGTGGTCATCTTCGGCGCCGGCATGGGCATGCCGTACTTCTCCACCGACACCACCGCCGCCCAGCGAGCGCTGGAGATCGGCTGCGAGGTGCTGCTGATGGCCAAGGGCGTCGACGGCGTGTACTCCGATGATCCGCGCACGAATCCGGACGCCGAGCTGTTCGATCACATCAGCCACCGCGAAGTCATCGAGCGCAACCTAAAGGTCGCCGACGCCACCGCTTTCTCGCTGTGCATGGACAACGACATGCCGATCCTGGTGTTCAATCTGCTCACGGACGGCAACATCGCCCGCGCCGTGGCGGGCGAGCACATCGGCACCCTCGTGCGCAGCTGATAGATTAAAGACCCGTAACACCCGCGAGGGACGAGTTCGACCTGTCCCAGATAGAAGAGGCGACGATGATCGACGAGACGCTGCTCGACGCAGAAGAGAAGTTCGCAAACTCCGTGGAGCACTGCCGCGAGGAGCTGACGCACATCCGCACCGGACGCGCTAATCCCGCGATGTTCAACGGTGTCGTGGCGGAGTACTACGGTTCGCCGACCCCGATCACCCAGATGGCCACCATTTCGGTGCCGGAGCCGCGGATGCTCATCATCAAGCCGTACGAGCCGTCCGTCATGCAGGACATCGAAAACGCCATCCGCAACTCGGATCTGGGCGTGAACCCGACCAACGACGGCCACGTCCTGCGCGTCACCGTGCCGCAGCTGACGGAGGAGCGTCGCCGCGAGATGGTGAAGATGGCCAAGGGCAAGGGCGAGGACGCCAAGATCGCCATTCGCAACGTGCGCCGCAAGGGCATGGAGTCGCTGAAGAAGATCCAGAAGGACGGCGACGCCGGCGAGGACGAGGTGCAGACGGCGGAGAAGGAGCTCGACGGCGTCACCAAGAAGTACGTCGAGCAGATCGACTCGCTCGTCGAGCGCAAGGAAGCCGAGCTGATGGAGGTCTAGGACCTCCCCGCCCGTACCCAATCGCCCGATGAACCGGAGTTGACGTGCCCTCGCCGAATCCTGAGCGCCTCATCGAGGAACTCCGCCTCCCCAAACCCCGTAACTCCGCGGGGCGCAACGTGCCCGTGGCCATCGCCATGGGCGCGTTTTTGGGCGCTCTGGTCATCGGTTCGTTGTTCCTGGGGGCGTGGGCCTGGTACCTGCTCGTGGCGGGTGCCGCCGCGCTGGGCACGTGGGAGGTGGCGCAGCGCCTGCGGGAGTCGGATTGGATGCTCCCGCGCCCGGTGCTGCTGATCGGCGGCCAGTCGATGATCTGGCTGTCCTGGCCGATGGGCGTCGCCGGCATCGCCGTGGGCCTGTTGGGGACCCTGATGTTCCTCATGGTCAGCCGCTTGTTCCTGTACGGGGCCAACGAAGCCCCGCGAAATTGGCTTCGCGACGTCGGCGTCGGCACGTTCGTGATCATGTGGATTCCGCTGTGCCTTGCCTTCGGGGCCAGCCTGGCGCGGATGCCCACCCCGGGCGACGTGAACCCCGTGTGGGTGATCGTCACCTTCATGCTTTGCGTGGTGGCCAACGACGTCGGCGGTTACGTGGCCGGCGTGTTCTTCGGCAAGCACCCCATGGCCCCGGCGGTGAGCCCCAAGAAGTCGTGGGAGGGCTTCGCGGGTTCCGTGATCTTCGGATCGGTCATCGGCGTCGCGGCGGCCATGCTGTTGCTCGACGCCCCCTGGTGGTTCGGACTGCTCCTGGGCATCTTGCTCGTCGTCGCCGCGACGCTGGGGGACCTGGTCGAATCCCAGTTCAAGCGCGACCTGGGCATCAAGGACATGTCCTCGATGATCCCCGGCCACGGCGGTCTGATGGACCGGCTCGACGGGATGCTGCCGGCCGCGGCCATGACCTGGATGCTGCTGACTCTCTTCGGTCTCTGACCGGACGGGGCCGACGGCGGCGTCGCAAAGCAAGGAAGGCGGGCACCCCACGAGGGGAGCCCGCCTTCCGGCGTACGGGGGAGGGGACGATCAGCGGCGACGCAGCTGGCGCTTCATCTCGAACATCTTCCAGATGCCCGCGCAGGCCATGATCAGGCCACCGATGATCGACGCGAGCAGCAGACCGACGCCCAGCGGGAAGTTCCACGTCCAGCCGAAGAGGTGGAGCTCGACCGTCTGCTGGTTCTGCATGATGAAGATCAGCAGGAGGATCAGCAGCAGGGCGCCGACGATCAACGCCACCCACGTGCTCGACGCGGCGCCGCCCTTCTTGGCGGGGCGGGAAGGCTCGGTGGTCTCGGTGGCCTCGGTGGTGTCGACGGGATCGGCGGGCAGCGGTTCCACCGCGGTGTCGTCCATGCGGGCGGGCACGTCGGCGCGCGGGGCCGCGTAAGCGTCGGCGCCCCCGTCCAGCGGCGCATTGTCCCGGCCGGTGACGGGCCGTCCGGCGGCGTCGGGGTAATCGCGTTCAGTCATGTACACCATTCAACCTTGCCGCGCGGTTCGCCGCCATACCGGGCGACATGCGATGATGGGGCCATCATGACCAAGGAACTTCCCCTCGTCTTCAACGCGCCCCGACGCGGCATGCCCGACACCCACCTCGCCGACCTCGACGGACCGGCCCTAAAGGAGGCGGTGAAGGAGCTCGGCCTGCCGGCGTTCCGCGCCAACCAGATCGCCCGCCACTACTATGGCCGCCTCGAGGCCGACCCGGAGACCATGACCGACCTGCCCGCCGCCGCGCGCGGCCAGGTCAAGGAAGCGCTGTTCCCGCCGCTGCTGGATCCGGTGCGCCACATCTCCTGCGACGACGGCGAAACCCGCAAGACCCTGTGGAAGGCCGGCGACGGCACTCTGCTGGAGTCGGTGCTGATGAAGTACCCGGACCGCGCGACCCTGTGCATTTCCTCGCAGGCCGGTTGCGGCATGGCCTGCCCGTTCTGCGCCACCGGCCAGGGCGGCCTGCAGCGCAACCTGTCGACCGCGGAGATCATCGACCAGGTGCGCGAGGCCGCCGCCGCCATGCGCGACGAGGGCGGCCGGTTGTCCAACATCGTCTTCATGGGCATGGGCGAACCGCTGGCAAACTACAAGCGCGTCGTCGCCGCCGTGCGCCGCATCACCGAGCCGGTGCCGGACGGCTTCGGCATTTCGCAGCGCAACGTCACCGTGTCGACCGTGGGCCTGGCGCCGGCGATCCGCAAACTCGCCGACGAGGACATGTCGGTGCGCCTGGCCGTGAGCCTGCACACGCCGGACGACGAGCTGCGCGACACCCTGGTGCCCATCAACAACCGCTTCTCGGTGGCGGAGGTGCTCGACGCCGCCCGCTACTACGCGGACAAGTCGGGCCGCCGCGTCTCCATCGAGTACGCGCTGATCCGCGACATCAACGATCAGGGCTGGCGCGCCGACATGCTGGGCAAGAAGCTGCACAAGGCGCTCGGCTCGCGCGTCCACGTCAACCTCATCCCGCTCAACCCCACCCCGGGGTCGAAGTGGGACGCGTCGCCGAAGGCGCAGCAGGACGAGTTCGTCCGCCGCGTCCGCGCGCAGGGAGTGCCCTGCACCGTGCGCGATACCCGCGGCAACGAGATCGCCGCCGCCTGCGGCCAGCTAGCCGCCGAAGGGGCCTGAGGGGACCTAAGGGGAAGGGTCCGGGAAAGCGGGCCCAGCGGAGCACGAAAAAACGCCCGCACCACGTGGAAACGCGGTGCGGGCGCCGGTGTCCCGGGGGACCCCCAGAGAGGATTAAGCCTGGAGGGTCTTGCCCTTGTCCTCGTCGACGTTCGGGATGCCGCCGGTGATCGAGGTCTGGCCCTTGCCGTAGGTGTCCGGGGTGTGGTTCCAGGCACGCAGCTGGGACTCGGACAGCTCGGCGTAGGCGCCGCGGCCGTGGACCTGGTCATCGGCCCACACCGGCTCGACGTGGCCGAGCGGCTTGTTGCGGGCGGTCACGGTGCGGACCTGCTTGCCCTTCGGGGAGAACGCGCGCCACAGCAGGGCGATGGCGAAGATCGCGGCGATGGCGATCAGCCAGATGTTCTCGACCTTGCCCGGGTGGTTGCCCCAGAGCATCGCGATCAGGAAGATCACGGAAATCCAGCCGGCCTTCTGCAGCGCGCCCTCGCTCAGGCCGCTCCAGCCCCACTTGGCGGCGGGGACGTCGAGAGTGCTGACGCCGTTGTAGATCTCTTCCTTCTTGTGTCCGTGGGCCACGGTAATCCTCCTGTTTGCGCCGTACCTTCGCCGCCGCGGTGCCATGTTGAGCTCGTGGTCAGTGCCGACGTCGACAGCCCGTCGTTCTGCCCGGTCGCGCCGCGGCGGTCCCGTTAACGTGCATTTTGGCACACTCTCAGCGAATGTTGAGTATCGGGTGTAACAATACCCCAGTGAAGACCAGGATTCTCGTTCTCGGAAGCACCGGCTCCATCGGCACTCAGGCGCTGGAGGTGATCGCCGACAATCCGGAACGGTTTACCGTGGTCGGGCTGGCCGCCGGCGGGGGGAACCCGGAACTGCTGGCCGCCCAGGCACGGACTCACGGCGTGTCGTTCGACCGCGTCGCCTGCGCCGACCCGTCCGCCGCGGCGTCCATCGACGCCGCCGTGTCGTCCGGCCCCGACGCCGCGGAGCGACTGGTCCGCGAGGTCGAGTCCGACGTCGTGCTCAACGCCCTGGTCGGGTCGATGGGCCTCGGCGCCACCCTCGCCGCGCTCGAATCCGGCGCGCGCCTGGCGCTGGCCAACAAGGAATCGCTCGTCGCCGGCGGGTCGCTGGTGCTGCGCACGGCGAAGCCCGGCCAGCTGGTGCCCGTCGACTCGGAGCATTCGGCCATGGCGCAGTGCCTGCGCTCGGGCACCATGGACGAAGTCGATCGCCTGGTGCTGACGGCGTCCGGCGGGCCTTTCCGCGGCTGGGACCGCGACCGCCTGATGACGGCCACCCCGGAGCAGGCCGGCGCGCACCCGACCTGGTCGATGGGGCCGATGAACACCCTGAATTCGGCGTCGATGGTCAACAAGGGCCTGGAGCTCATCGAGGCGGCGTTGCTTTTCGACGTCCCGGCGGAACGCATCGACGTGACCGTTCATCCGCAGTCGATCATCCATTCCATGGTGACGTTCACCGATGGCGCGACCATCGCGCAGGCGTCTCCGCCGTCGATGAAGCTGCCCATCGCCCTGGCGCTGGGGTGGCCGGACCGGGTCCCGGAGGCACAGCATGCGCTGGACTTCCGCGACGCGATGGTCTGGCGCTTCGAGCCCCTCGACGACGACGTCTTCCCTGCGGTTCGCCTGGCCCGCGAGTCGGTCACGGCGGGCGGCTGCACCCCGGCGGTGTACAACGCCGCCAACGAGGAGGCCGCGGAAGCCTTCCTGGCCGGCCGCATCGCCTTCCCGCACATCGTCGACGTCGTGGGGGAGACGCTGGCCGCCATCGACGCCACCGCCGAGCCGCGCGACATCGCCGACGTGCTGGAAGTCGAGGGACGGGCCAGGGCGCTGTCCACCGAGCTGGCGGATAAGCTGGCGCGGTGACTTTCCTCTTCGGCGTCTTCCTCTTCGCCCTCGGCATCGCGGTGACCATCGCGCTGCACGAGTGGGGCCACATGCAGGCCGCGCGGATGTTCGGCATGCGGGTGCGCCGCTACTTCATCGGATTCGGCCCCACGGTGTGGTCGACAAGCCGGAAGCATGCGGGCGGTGGCGGGCACGTCACCGAGTACGGCCTCAAGGCGGTGCCGCTGGGCGGTTTCTGCGACATCGCGGGCATGACCGCCCAGGATCCCGTGGCCCCCGAGGAAGAACAGCACGCCATGTGGCGCCGCCCCTGGTGGCAGCGCATTGCGGTGCTCTCCGGCGGCGTGGCCATGAACCTGGTCGTCGGCGTGGTGCTCATCTACGTCGTCGCCGTGGCGTGGGGCCTGCCGAACATGAACGCCGACTTCGCGCCGCGCGTCCAGGCCACCCAGTGCGTGCCGGCCACCCAGAACCCCGACGGCACGCTGTCGGAGTGCACGGGCACGGGGCCCGCGGGCGATGCGGGGCTGCGCGCCGGCGACGTGATCACGTCGGTCAACGGGACGGCGGTCGAAACGTACCCGGAGGTCATCGAGGAGGTCGGCTCGTCGGAAAGCGGGCCCATCGAATTCACCGTGGACCGGGCCGGAACCACCGCGACCATCGTCGTGGAGCCGGAGGTCGTCGAACGCCGGACCAACTCCGGCGCCATCGCGCAGACGCCGGCCGTCGGCGTGCTGTTCGAGCGGCCGCAGAACACCCTCAACGAGTTCACGCCGCTGACCGCGGTGCCGGGCGCGCTGGCGTTCACCGGCGACATGTTCGGGGCCGTGTGGGACGGGCTGTTGTCCATCCCCTCGAAGGTGCCCGGCGTCGTCGCGTCGATCTTCGGCGCCGAACGCGACCAGGAAAGCCCCATGAGCGTGGTCGGCGCCTCACGCGTCGGCGGCGAGATGGTCGAAAACGACATGTGGAGCGGTTTCCTGATGATGCTCGCCAACCTCAACTTCTTCCTGGCGCTGTTCAATCTCGTGCCGCTGCCGCCGCTCGACGGCGGGCACATCGCGGTGGTCGTCTACGAGAAGCTCCGCGACTTCTTCCGCCGCCTGGCCGGCAAGCCCGCGATCGGGCCCGCCGACTACACCCGCCTGATGCCGGTCACCATGGCCTTCACCGCCGTGCTGCTGACCTTCGGCGTGATCGTCATCGCAGCCGACGTGGTCAACCCGATCCGGCTTTTCGGCTAACGTCCTTTCATAGACCCCCACCCAAGGATTGAGGAAGAACACCCTTGAACGTCTCGCTCGGAATCCCCGAAACCCCCGCCGTGCTCGCGCCACGTCGCAAGACCCGCCAGCTCATGGTCGGCGGCGTCGGCGTCGGTTCGGACCACCCGATCTCCGTGCAGTCGATGACCAACACCAAGACGCACGACATCAATGCGACGCTGCAGCAGATCGCGCAGCTCACGGCGTCGGGCTGCGACATCGTGCGCGTGGCGTGCCCGAAGACCATCGACGCCGAGGCGCTGCCGATCATCGCGAAGAAGTCGCCGATCCCGGTCATCGCGGACATCCACTTCCAGCCGAAGTACATTTTCGCGGCCATCGACGCCGGGTGCGCCGCAGTGCGCGTCAACCCGGGCAACATCAAGGAGTTCGACGGCCGCGTCAAGGAGGTCGCCAAGGCGGCCGGCGACGCGGGCATCCCCATCCGCATCGGCGTCAACGCCGGTTCGCTGGACAAGCGGATCATGGACAAGTACGGCAAGGCGACGCCGGAGGCGCTGGTCGAGTCGGCGCTGTGGGAGGCCGGCCTGTTCGAGGAGCACGGCTTCGGCGACATCAAGATCTCGGTCAAGCACAACGACCCGGTGGTCATGGTCGAGGCCTACCGCCAGTTGGCCGCGCAGTGCGATTACCCGCTGCACCTCGGCGTGACCGAGGCGGGCCCGGCGTTCCAGGGCACCATCAAGTCGTCGGTGGCGTTCGGCGCGCTGTTGGCGGAGGGCATCGGCGACACCATCCGCGTGTCGCTGTCGGCGCCCCCGGAGGAGGAGATCAAGGTCGGCGACCAGATCCTCCAGTCGCTGAACCTGCGCCCGCGCAAGCTGGACATCGTGTCCTGCCCGTCGTGCGGCCGCGCGCAGGTCGACGTCTACGAGTTGGCGGAGAAGGTGACCGCGGGCCTGGAGGGCATGGAGGTGCCGCTGCGCGTGGCGGTCATGGGCTGCGTCGTCAATGGTCCGGGCGAGGCGCGCGACGCCGACCTGGGCGTGGCGTCGGGTAACGGCAAGGGCCAGATCTTCGTCAAGGGCGAGGTCATCAAGACCGTGCCGGAGGATCAGATCGTGGAGACCCTCATCGAGGAGGCCATGCGCATCGCCGCCGAGATGGGCGACGACGAGGCCACGGTCACCGGCGAGCCGCAGGTCAAGGTCACCGGCGCATAGGTCGGCCCGTTTCAGGGCAAGGTTTCCGGCTTGACGACGGCCCGCGTGGCGGTCGGTCCGGCGTGCCATCCGGGAGGGATCCGTCCCCGGTGATAGCGTCCCGGGCATGAACGCCCCCTTCCCGCGCAAGCGTGCCGCCGCGCTGTTCACGGCCGTCGCCATGGCCGCCACCACGGTGGCGTGCACACCGCGCCCGGACACCGGCGAGGACGTGCTGGAGGAGTTTTTCGGCGCGCTCGGCAGCGGTGACGTGGCGGCCGCGGCGGAGATGACCGATCACGCGGACACGGCCCGCCGGGACCTGGGCGCCGCGTGGGGCGGGTTGTCGGCCGAGTCGCTGGAGGCCGAGATCGGCGAGGTGCGCGGCGATGGGGGGCGCACGACCGCGGAGGTCACGCTGGATTGGGATCTGGCGGGCGATCGGGAGTGGGCCTATGACACCACGTTCCACCTGACCAAGTCGGACAGCCGGTGGGCGGTGCGGTGGACGCCGTCGGCGCTGCATCCGCGCCTGGGCAACAACCAGCATCCGGAGCTTCGGCGCATTCCGGCGCCTCGGGCATCGGTCGTCGGCTCGGATGGTGCGACGCTGTTGGAGCCGGGCACCGTGCATCGGGTGGTACTGGACCGTTCGGCGGTGCCGGACGTGCAGGGCGCGGTCAACCGCATCGCCACGGTGGTCAACAACGGCATGCCCAAGGATGGCGAGGGCCGGCAGGCCGCGACGGTCGACGCTCGTGCGGTGGGGCCGCAGGCGGCCGGCGGGTCGGGGCCGTTTTCCGTGGTCGTGTTGCCGGCGGATGCGCCGGCGGAGGTGCGCGACGAGTTGGCCTCCCTGCCCGGGGTCAGCGTCAACGACGAAGCCGCGATGGTGCGCCCCGACCCGGGTTTCGCGCCCGATCTGATGAGCCGCGTGGAGCGCATCGTCTCCGACGACGTCTCGGGCGGCGACGGCTGGAACATCGTGGCCGCCAATCCCGACGGCGGCGTGCTGGCCCCGTTGCACACCGTCGACCCGGAGGTGCGGCCGGCCATCCGGGCGTCGGTGAGCAAGTCCGTGCAGGATGCGGCCCAACGGGCGGTGGATCTGCGCCCGGAGGCGGAGGTCATGCTCGTGGCGCTGCGGCCGTCGTCGGGCGAGGTGCTGGCGGTGGCGCAGACGCGCAAGGCCGACGAGAAGGGCGATCTGGCCATGATGGGCCAGTACCCGCCGGGCTCGACGTTCAAGATCGTCACCGCGGCCGCCGGGATGGACAATCTGGGCCTGGACCCGTCGTCGACGGTGCCGTGCCCGGGCACCATGACGCTGGGGCCGCGCGTGGTCATCAACTACAACGGCAGTGGAGTGGGCGACACGTCGCTGACCGACGCCTTCGCGCGGTCGTGCAACACCACCTTCGCGGACATCTCGCACAAGATGGAACCGGGGCAGTTGCAGACCGAGGCCGAGCGCTTCGGATTGGGCGTCGACTACCGCATCGCCGGCCTGGACACCATCACCGGTTCGGTGTCGGACGGCACGGACGAGGCCGAGCGCATCGACGCCGGCTACGGCCAGGGTTTCGACCTGGCCAGCCCGTTCGGCATGGCGATGGTGTCGGCGACCATCGCCGCGGGCCGCGCCCCGACTCCGTCGCTGGTCCCGCAGGCGGGCACGTGGGCGTCGGCGTCCCCGGAGCCCCTGGCCCCGGAGACGGCCGAGCACCTGCGATCGGTGATGCGCGCGGTGGTCACCTCCGGCACGGCGACCGCGATCGCCGGGCGCGGCGAGGTCTACGGCAAGACCGGCGAGGCCGAAGTCTCCGGCGGTTCGCACGCGTGGTTCACGGGGTGGCGCGACGACATCGCGTTCGCCACGCTCATCGTCCACGGCGGCGGGTCGGAGCACGCGGTGAGCGTGACCGACGCGTTCCTGGCCAATCTCGACGAGCAATCCGGGCGCGACGAGCCCGTCGGCTGACGGGTCCCCGGGCGGGGGTATCGTGTTCGCCATGACCGATCGTGCACCGTTGACCATGCAGGAGCCCACCCCGATCCGCCCCGTGCCCGCCCACATCGAGCGGCCGGAGTACGCGTGGAAGGACGAGGTCGCCGAGGGCGTCGGCGAGCCGTTGGTGCAGAGCCCCAAGGACATCGAGGCCATGCGCGAGGTGTCCCGCATCGCCGCCAACGCACTGGTCGAGGCCGGCAAGGCCTGTGTTCCGGGCGCCACGACGGATGACGTCGACCGCGTGGTCCACGAGTACCTCATGGACCATGACACGTACCCGTCGCCGCTGGGCTACCGCGGGTTCACCAAGAGCTCGTGCGTGTCGCTCAACGAGATCGTGTGCCACGGCATCCCGGGCACGCAGGTCATCGAGGACGGGGACATCGTCAACGTCGACGTCACCGGCTACAAGAACGGCGTCCACGGCGACACCAACGCGACCTTCTTCGCCGGCGACGTCTCCGAGGAGCACCGCCTGCTGGTCGAGCGCACGTACAACGCGACCATGCGCGGCATCAAGGCCATCAAGCCGGGCCGCGAGATCAACGTCATCGGCCGGGTCATCGAGGCCTACGCCAAGCGGTTCGGCTACAACACGGTCCGCGATTTCACCGGCCACGGCGTGGGCACCACGTTCCACAACGGCCTTGTCGTGCTGCATTACGACGAGCCGTCGCAGACCACGGTCCTCGAGCCGGGCATGACGCTGACCGTCGAGCCGATGATCAACCTCGGCGAGCTGGACTACGAGATCTGGGAGGACGGCTGGACCGTCCAGAACTCCGACCGCAAGTGGACCGCGCAGTTCGAGCACACGGTGCTGGTGACGGACTCGGGCTACGAGATCCTGACGCTTCCCGACGACGTCGTGGAGGGCCAGTTCCTCACCGGTTGGACCCCGGGCGCCTGATCCCATGACGCGGGGGCGGCGGAATCAGCCGGGCAGCGCGTTCCTCGTCGCGGGGTGCACGTCGGATGCCGGCAAGTCCGTGCTGGTCGCGGGGATGTGCCGGTTGCTGGCGCGGCGCGGGGTGTCGGTGGCGCCGTTCAAGGCGCAGAACATGTCCAACAACTGCGCCGTGACCCCCGACGGCGGTGAAATCGGCCGCGCCCAGGCGCTGCAGGCGCTGGCCTGCGGGCTGGAGCCCAGCGTCGATTTCAATCCGGTGCTGCTCAAGCCCGGCTCGGATCAGACCAGCCAGGTCGTCGTCCGCGGCCGCGCCGAGGGCAGTGTGTCGGCGTCGACGTACCGGGAGCGTCGCAAAGCACTGCGGTCGGTGACCACCGCCTGCCTGGAGGATCTGCGCTCGCGGTTCGACGTCGTGGTCTGCGAGGGCGCCGGGTCCCCGGCGGAAGTCAATCTGCGGGAGTCGGACATCGCCAACATGGGGTTGGCGGAAGCGGCCGACCTGCCGGTCCTGGTCGTCGGCGACATCGACCGCGGCGGGGTGCTGGCGCATTTCGTGGGCACGCACGCGATCCTCGGCGAGGGCGACCGCGACCGGATCACGGGATTCGTGGTCAACAAGTTCCGCGGCGCCGTCGAGTTGCTCGTCCCGGGCCTGGACGTGGTCGCGCAGCGCACGGGGGTGCCGGTCCTCGGCGTCCTCCCGTTCCTCCGGGGCCTGTGGATCGACGCGGAAGATTCGCTGGGCACCGTCGCCGCGACATCGATCGGGCCGGCGAGCGCACCGCTGGGCACCGATGTGCTCACCGTTGCGGCGATCCGGCTGCCGCGGGTGTCCAACGCCACGGACGTCGAGGCGTTGGCCGCGGAGCCGGGCGTGCGCGTGGAATGGACCGTCGACCCCAGCACCGTGGCACGGGCCGACCTGGTGGTGCTGCCCGGCACGAAGGCCACGGTCCATGATCTCGGGTGGTTGCGCGAACGGAAGCTCGACGACGCCCTGGTCCGCCGCGCGTCCCAGGGGAAACCGACGCTGGGCATCTGCGGCGGATTCCAGATGATGTGCGCGTCGATCGTCGACGGGGTGGAGAGCGGTGCCCCCGGCTCCGATCCGGTGCGCGTCGAGGGGTTGGGCATCTTCGACGCCGACATCGAATTCGCCGAGCCGAAGGTGCTGGCCAGGCACGGCGACGGCTCCTACGAGGTGCACAATGGCCGGGTGGCCAGGAGCGTCGAAAAGCACTGGCCGCACGGCGAAGGTGCCGTGCGCGGCGCGATCGCCGGCACCCACCGGCACGGCCTTCTGGAAAACGATGAGGTGCGCCGCGATTACCTGCGCTCGGTTGCCTCCGCTGCGGGGCTGGACGGTTTCGTCGTCGCAGCCGACACCGACTTCCGGGCCGAGCGGCTGCGGCAGCTGGACCTCATCGCCGACGCGATCGAGGAGCACTTGGCGGGCCCGGCGCTCGCGGCGGCGACCGGAGTGCCCGAACTGGGGTGATCGCTCGCCGACTGCGGGTGAAATGCCCGGGTGACTCCGTTTCACCCCTTACGTTCCGGAGTGAACTGCGCGCGGAGTGCCCGCGGGGAACCGACCAGGGGAGTGACTGATGAAGCCGATCACGCGGGTGCGCACGGGCAACGGGCGACGGGGATGGTCGGCGGTCGCCGCCATCGGCGCGGCCGCGTTGATGGGTGCCACCGTCGGGGCCCCCGCCGCCATGGCCGTCCCCTCCGGTTCGGGCGGGCTCGGTTCGTCGGATCTTGGCTCGGTGGGCATCGGCTCTGCGGCCGTGGTGGAGGAGCCGTTCCCGGAACTGGGCTGGGCGAACGACCCCGAGTGCGTGCCCGCCCCCGAGCATCCGCAGCCGGTCCTTCTCATCCACGGCACGTGGAGTTCCGCCGAGGACATGAAGGCGCTGGCCACGCCCCTCGTCGCCGGCTACTGCGTGCATTCGCTGGAATACGGGTGGCACCGCGAATCGGCGCGAGGCAACGTCCCCGGCACCAACGGCGTGGGCGACGTGCGCGAGAGCGCGGCGGCGGTCGATCGGGCGATCCGGTACGTCGCCGGCGAGACGGCCGCGGGCCGGGCCGCCGGCGCCGTCGACGTCATCGGGCATTCGCAGGCCGCGGCGCTGATGCGGCTGGCCATGAACGACCACGGCGCGGCGGAGTTCGTCGACGACGCGATCTACCTCGCCGGCACGCACCGGGGCACGTCGATGGACGGCCTCGACCAGCTCAACCTGCATTCCAGCTCCGCGGCCGTGGCCGTCGGCGACGCCGTCCTCGGGCCGGCGGCCTTGC
Source organism: Corynebacterium xerosis NBRC 16721 = ATCC 373 (assembly GCF_001552415.1). Lineage (GTDB taxonomy): Bacteria > Actinomycetota > Actinomycetes > Mycobacteriales > Mycobacteriaceae > Corynebacterium > Corynebacterium xerosis. The sequence goes on along the minus strand of NZ_BCRD01000005.1, from coordinate 162,902 downwards.
AGCAGCTGAACGGGTCCGACGTCGTGGCGCACCTGGAGTCCCTGCCGGACACCCAACCGGGCGTCGACTACACGGTTCTGGCCTCCGTCGACGACACCACGGCCAGCACCGCGCCGGGGGCGTTCCTCGAAGCGGGCCCCGGCGCAACCGTGACGAACGCCCTGATCCAGGACGTGTGCCCGGCCGCGCCGTCGCCGTTCACCCACGACCACATGAGGGATCACCCCATCGTCCACGGCCTCGTCCTCGAGGCCCTGGCGGGGCGCCCGGTCGTGTGCGCCCCGGCCGAACTCGGCTAGTTGAACTCGAGGCCGAGGATCGCGTTTTCGATGACCTCGGGCAGCGCCGGGTGGATCCAGTGCTGCTTGGCCACGACCTCGCGGACGTCCTGCTCGAACGCCATCATCTGGATGCACTGCTGGACCAGCGTCGCGGCCTGCTCGCCGATGAAGTGGGCGCCCAGCAGGCGGCCGGTCTTCTTGTCGGCGATGAGCTTCGCGAATCCGTCGCGGTCCTCCAGCGCCCAGCCGTAGGCCACGTCGCCGTAGTTCTGCACCTTGACCGTGACATCGGTGCCATTGGCCTCCGCCCATTCGCGGGCCTCGTCCTCGGTCATGCCGACCTGGCCGATCTGCGGGTGCGAGAACACGGCCGAGGGGACGTACCGGTGATCGAAGGACCGCAGGTCATCCGGGTTGAGAACGTTGTGGAAGACGACCTTCGCCTCGTGGTTGGCGATGTGCTTGAGCAGGTGCGGGCTGGACACGTCGCCCAGCGCCCACACGCCCTCGGCGGTGGTGCGGCCATGCTCGTCGACGACGATGCGGCGGTCGTCGTGCATCTCGATGCCGCCGGCGGCCAGCTTCATCAGATCGCCGTTGGGCACGCGGCCGGTGGCGACGAGGAAAACGCCGCCGCGGACTTCGGTGCCGTCCGACAGGGAGGCGACGGCGACGGTCTCGCCCGACTCATCGGTCTCCTCGCGCAGATCGTCGATGAGGGTGTTCAGCCGCACGTCCCAATCGCGGGAGGCGACCTCGGTGAACCGCTTAGACACCTCGGCGTCCGACTCGCGGTTCATCGCGCCGGAACGGACGATGACGTGGACCTTCACGCCCAGCGACGAGAAGACGTGGGCGAACTCGGTGGCGATGAACCCGCCGCCGAGGATGATCATCTCCTCCGGCAGCTTCTCCAGCCGCATGATGTCGTTGTTGGTCCGGTACTTCACGCCCGACTCGCGGACGAAACCGGGGACCTTGGTGCGGGAACCGGCCGCGATGATGATCTGGTCGGCCGTGATCTCCATTTCTTCGTCGCCCTGGCCCGTGCGGATGCGGCGGGGGCCGACGAAGACCGCGTGGCGGTCGTAGACGTCGATGTTCGGCGTCTGCGGGCCGCGCCGGTACGCCTCTCCGCCGTCGGCGATGGCGTCGATGCGCTTGGCGAAGACGCGCTCCTTGATCGAGTCCCAGTCGATCGAATCGACGTGGGCGTGGACGCCCAGTCGCGCGGCCTCGGAGACGTTGCGTGCGGCGTCGGCGGCCAGCACGTACATCTTCGTGGGGATGCAGCCGACGTTGAGGCACGTGCCGCCGAAGCGGCCTTCCTCCACCAGCGCGATGCTCACGTCATCGAAAGCGGGCGACGGGATCGAATTGCCCGATCCGGTGCCGATGATGATCAGGTCGTAATGCCGGGCGGTGTCGGTGCTCAATGCATCTCCTCGTGGGGAAGGGGTCGGGCGGAAGGTGGCCAGGTTCCGGGCGCGGCGTCAGCGCCCGTTGACGGCATCGAGGAACAGGATCGTCTCCGACAGTGCCTGCGCACGAGCGTGGTCCTTGGACAGGAACACGTCGTGGCGGGCGCCCGGGATGGTCCGGGACCTCGCGCCACTCCCGAGACAACGCGTCCGCGCCCGGATCTGTTCCACGTCGAGCACCGCGTCCGCCGTATCCAGCGCCGGGGACCAGTCCTGGTTGAGGATGGACCGGTCCGAATGCAGCACGATGCACGGCACCCCGACCTCGATGCCGCGGTGGACGCGCCGCTGCGCCCGCAGCACCGCATCGAGCCACGACCACGACTTCACGTGGCCGGCGACCGGCTTGAGCATGACGTCGAAATCCCAGTCGCCGTGCTCGCCCTTGAAGATCGACCGGCCGTAGCCCTTAAGCCCCTTGTCCGGCGTCAGGCGGTCGGGTGCGCGCCGCGCCATGACGCGGGTGGCCAGCTTGACGACGGTCCGCTGCAACCGGGGATACTGCAGATCCAGCCAGGGGCTGTTGAGCACCGCCCCGGCGATGGCCGCATGCGTTTTCGGGTCGCGCGTGCGCAGGCCGTCGAGCCACAGCGCCGCGACGAGGCCGCCGGTCGAATGCGCCAACGGCGACAGCGTCGGGTGGCCCGCCCCGAGAATCAGCGCCGCTGCTGCGTCCAGGTCGACGTCGTAAAGCCTCATATCGGTGACGTGGTGCCACCGCTGTCCCTCGCGCCGCGACCGGCCGCACTTGCGGAGGTCGACGGCGTAGAACGCGTAGCCGGCGTCATCGAGGACGCGGGCCACGTGTTCGTGGAAGAAATAGTCGCTCATGCCATGGATCCACAGCACCGCCGGGCGGTGCGCGAACTCCGCGGGGTCCGTGCCGGGCGGCGTGAAACGGATCACGGTGGCGACGACGTCGGACTCTCCGTCGGGATCTTCGCCCAGTTCGAGGACGGTTTCGGGGAATTCTTCGCCCATGAGCCCCGGTGTCCATTCGGGGGTGGGGGGGAACGGGTCATTGATGGTCACGGGCCACAGCCTAGCGGCACATTCTGGGGGTGTCGGCGGGGTTGTGACAGAATGGATGAGAACAGTGTGTCAGTCCGGGGGACGTGCGTGCGCCGCCCGATTACCTAGCCATGAAGGATGTTGACCGCAGTGTCTGAAAACAATCTTCCCGCCACCGTCGGTGACGAAGTCGACGTTGCCCTGATCGGTGCGGGCGTCATGAGCGCCACGCTCGGCGTGCTCCTCACGGAACTCGAGCCCGGTTGGTCCCAGGTCATCTTCGAGCGCCTGGACCAGCCCGCGGAGGAGTCCTCCTCGCCGTGGAACAACGCCGGCACCGGCCACGCGGCGCTGTGCGAGCTCAACTACACGCCCGAGGTCAACGGCGTGGTCAACGTCGACAAGGCGCTGAAGATCAACGAGCAGTTCCAGGTCTCCCGCCAGCTGTGGACCAACCTGGTCGAGGACGGCGTCATCACCGACCCGCGCGCGTTCATCAACGCCGTCGACCACACCACCTTCGCCCAGGGCCCGGAGCAGATGGCGTTCATGCGCCGCCGCTTCGACGCGCTGAACGACGAGCCCCTGTTCCACGACCAGGAGCTCATCGAGGACCACGACCGTTTCGCGGAGTACCTGCCGCTGATGGCCGAGGGCCGCGACTTCTCCACCCCGGTCTCCGCGATCCGCAACCCCAACGGCACGGACGTCAACTTCGGCGCCCTGACCAAGCAGTACCTGGCGGCCCTGTCCGACCGCGGCACCGAGATCCGCTACGGCCACGAGGTCAAGAACATCACCCGCGAGGGCTCCAAGTGGGTCATCACGGTGAAGAACATGCACACCGGCGACACCCGCACCGTCCGGGCGAACTTCGTGTTCGTCGGCGCCGGCGGCAACGCCCTGCCGCTGCTGCAGAAGGCCGGCATCCCGGAGATCAAGGGCTACGGCGGCTTCCCGGTGTCCGGCCAGTGGCTGCGCTGCACCAACGAGGAGCTCATCGAGAAGCACTCCGCGAAGGTCTACGGCAAGGCGTCCGTCGGCACCCCGCCGATGTCCGTGCCGCACCTGGACACCCGCGTCATCGACGGCAAGAAGGGCCTGTTGTTCGGCCCCTACGCCGGTTGGACCCCGAAGTTCCTGAAGCAGGGCAAGTTCACCGATCTGCCGAAGTCGCTGCGCCCGCACAACCTGACCACGCTGCTCGGCGTCGGCGTCCATGAGATGGGCCTGACCAAGTACCTGATCACCGAGGTCATCAAGAACCACGCCGCCCGCGTCGAGTCCCTGCGCGAGTACGTGCCCAACGCCCGCGACGAGGACTGGGAGATCGTCAACGCCGGCCAGCGCGTCCAGGTGATCAAGCCCGCCAAGGCGCCGAAGTTCGGCACCCTGGAGTTCGGCACTGCGGTCATCAACTCCGCCGACGGTTCCATCGCCGGCCTGATGGGCGCGTCCCCGGGTGCCTCCATCGCCCCGGCCGTGATGATCGAGCTGCTGGAGCGCTGCTTCGGCGACAAGATGAGCGCCTGGACCCCGAAGATCAAGGAGCTCGTGCCCTCCTACGGCACTAAGCTTTCCGAGGACACCGCCCTGTACAAGAAGGTCTGGGACGCCTCGCAGAAGGCTCTGAAGCTGGAGCGCTAGTCGCCGAAGCACCGCACGTCGCAGTCGGCGGCGGATCCCCGTGGCATCACGGGGGTCCGCCGCCGACGGCTTTTCGCCGCAGGGTATGAATGACTGCATGTCTGCCTTTCCGGGTTTCCCGTTTTCGGCCATCGTGGGCCAGGACCGCCTCCGTCTCGCGCTGCTGCTGACCGCCATTTCGCCGGGCATCGGCGGTGTGGTGGTGCGCGGGGAGAAGGGCACCGCGAAGACCACCGCCGTGCGTGCCCTGGGGCCGCTGCTGCCCAAGGGGGCGGTGGTCGATCTGCCGCTGGGGGCGACGGAGGATCGGGTGGTCGGTTCCATCGACGTGGAGTCGGTGCTGACGACCGGTCATGCGGAGTTCCACCCGGGCCTGCTGTCGCGCGCCGACGGGGGAGTGCTCTACGTCGACGAGGTCAATCTGCTCGCGGATCATCTGGTGGACGTGCTTCTCGACGCCGCCGCCACGGGCCGGGTCACCGTGGAGCGCGACGGGGTGTCCCATGTGGAGGAAGCGTCCTTCGTGCTGGTGGGGACCATGAACCCGGAGGAGGGCGAGCTGCGCCCGCAGCTGCTCGACCGTTTCGGCCTGGCCGTCGACGTCGCGGCGTCGCGTGACCCGGAGGTGCGGGTGGAGATCATGCGGCGCCGCCTGGCCTACGAGTCCGATCCCCGCGCCTTCGCGGCGCAGTGGGCGGAGGCCGACGGCGATCTGCGCGACCGCCTGGCCCGGGCCCGTGCGCTGGTCGGGGAGATCCCGCTGCGCGACGTGCACTTGTCCCGCATCGCTTCGCTGTGCGCCGACTTCGACGTCGACGGCATGCGTGCGGACCTGGTCATCGCGCGGACCGCCCGCGCCCATGCCGCGTGGCGCGGGGCGGCGGAGATCGATTCGGAGGACATCCGCGTCGCCGCGGAGCTCGCGTTGCCGCACCGTCGACGCCGCGACCCCTTCGATGAACCGGGCGTCGACCAGTCGGACCTCGACGAGGCCCTCGATCGCGCGGAGGACCGGTTCCCCGATGAGTCGGAGCGGCCCGAGGAAAGCGAACGGCCGGAGGGCGGGGACGTCGACCCGTCGTCAAGCGGGGAACCTGCCCCGGAACAGCCGCAGGCCCCCGCGCCGACGGGAGGTACTGCCCGCCTGGGCGATCCCTTTCGCGGCTAGGACGCTGCTGCTCGACGGCGTCGGCGAAGGGGCCGACGGCCGTCGAGGGCGCGCGAAGGGACCGAGGGGCCGCGACATCCGGGCGGTGCGGAATGGCCGAGGAGTGCACGTGCCGGGCACGGTGCTCGCCGCCGCCGAGCGCGGCGCCGGCCTCGAAGACGGCATGGTCGCACTCGCCGGAGCGGACCTGCGCGGATCCGAGCGGGAGGGTCGCGAGTCGAACCTCATCGTGTTCCTGGTCGACGCCTCCGGGTCGATGGCCGCCCGTGACCGACTCGAAGCCGTGACGGGAGCCGTCCAGTCATTGCTTCGCGACGCCTACCAGCGGCGCGACCGCGTGGCGGTGGTGACTTTCCGCGGTGACGGCGCGACGGTGGAGTTGCCGCCGACGAAGTCGACGGTGGCCGCGAGTCGGCGCCTCGGCGACGTGCGCACCGGAGGTCGGACGCCGCTTGCCGCGGGGCTGGACAAGGCCCGCGAGCTGATCGAGCGGGAGCACCGCCGGGATCCGGCTCGGCGGGCGATGCTCGTGGTGCTCTCGGACGGCCGCGCGACGTCGTCCGGTGGCAGGGACGGCGCCCGGGCGGTGGCCGACGCGATTCGGCGCAGAGGACTGGCCGGTGCGATCGTCGTCGACTGCGAATCGGGGCGCGTCCGCCTGGGCCTGGCCACGGAGCTGGCCGACCACCTGGGCGCCCCGTGCCTTCGCATCGGGGAGCTCAGCTCGGACTCGGTGGCCGGCGTCGTCAGGGCGGCGGTGGCGGCGGGGTAGGGGGCCGTATGCTCGCGGGCATGAGCGCAGAGCACGCCGATTCAGCCGACACCATCTCCGTCAACGTCATCGACATCGTCATTTTCGCCGAACGGTGGCGGGCCGACCTCTTGCTCGGACGGCTGGCTCTGGCGATCGGGGCTCATCTCGGAGCGGTCGATGCGGGGTTCGACGTCGCCGAAGTCGAGGAGGGCGGCGACGAGGACCACTGGCACCTGATCGACCAGTGGAAGGAGCTCAACCGGGGAGCGACGCCGCCGGCGGACAAGGACCTGTACAAGATCACCGCGTGGTTCACCGGCGATCCGAAGGGCCGTTTCGACGACGACGCCGACATGGCCGACGAGGACGAAAAGCTGGCAATCATCCTCGATGCCCTCGACGGCCTGGCCCAGGCGGGCACGGGCGAGGCCGACTTGGACTACGACGGGGTCAACCCCGATCACGTGCCCTTCGGTGATTCTCGGTGGACGGCGGACATTCCGCGGGCGACCGTCGCCAAGCATGCCGACAACGACCCGGAGGTCGCCGCCGCGGTCGGCCGGCTGCGGGGCCTCGTTGCGGCGGTGCGCGGGCCCGCCCCCGAGGTGACCAGCGTGCAGGTCCGGTCCCGTGCGGCGTTCGAGGCGGCCCGCGAAGAGTGGCGGAAGTCGCAGGGCGCGGGCGGGGCAACCGGCCCCGATGACCTCGGCTAATATCTCGCACATGGCACAGGGACAGGTTGATCCGAAGAACATCCCCGACGACGGGCTCACCACGCGACAGCGGCGGCAGCTGCCCATCACCGCGATCCACACCGGGCACGGCAAGGGCAAGTCCACGGCGGCGTTCGGCATGGCGCTGCGCGCGTGGAACCAGGGGCTGAACATCGGCGTCTTTCAGTTCGTGAAGTCCGCCAAGTGGAAGGTCGGCGAGGAGACCGTGTTCAAGCGGCTCGGCGAACTTCATGCCGACACCGGCGAAGGCGGGCCCGTGCAGTGGCACAAGATGGGCGAGGGCTGGTCGTGGTCGCGGAAGAAGGGCTCCGACGAGGACCATGCCCGCGACGCCGCCGAGGGATGGGCGGAGATCAAGCGCCGCCTGCTGGCGGAGGAGCACGACTTCTACGTCCTCGACGAGTTCACCTACCCCATCAAATGGGGCTGGGTCGACGCCGCCGACGTCGCCGAGACCCTGGCCAACCGGCCCGGCCGACAGCACGTGGTCATCACCGGCCGTGACGCGGACCCGAAGCTCATCGACGTCGCGGACCTGGTCACCGAGATGACCAAGGTCAAGCACCCGATGGACGTCGGGCGGAAGGGCCAGAAGGGCATCGAGTGGTAGCGGGCGTCCCCGGCGGCGTCGTCATCGCCGCCCCCGCCTCCGGCACGGGCAAAACGACCATCGCCACCGGCCTCATCGGGGCGCTGGCCCGCCGCATGTCGGTCGCGCCGTTCAAGGTCGGCCCGGACTACATCGACCCCGGCTACCACGCCATCGCGGCCGGCCGACCGGGCCGCAATCTCGATTCGGTCATGTGCGGCACGGATCTCATGGGCCCGCTGTACGCCCATGGTGCGCAGGGCCACGACATCGGCGTCGTGGAGGGCGTCATGGGGCTTTTCGACGGCCGCATCGGCGGCGATCCCCTCGACGCGGCCGCATCGACGGCGCAGATCGCCCGGTTGTTGGGCATGCCCGTCATCCTCGTCGTCGACGCCCGCCACATGAGCCAATCCGCCGCGGCGCTGGTGCATGGCTTCGCGACGATGGACGACCGCGTGCACGTCGCCGGCGCCATCATCAACCGCGTGGGCTCCGACCGGCACGAATCCGTCGTCCGCGAGGCGATCGAGGCGGTCGGGGTGCCGGTTCTCGGCGCCATCCCGCGCGTCGACGGCATCGAGGTCCCCTCGCGCCACCTTGGCCTGGTCACCGCGGCCGAGGGCGGGGAAGAGTCCCACGCGGCGGTGGCCATGATGGCCGACCTCGTCGAACGCCACGTCGACCTCGATGCGGTCCTGGGCCTCGCCGCCGTGCGGCCCGGCTTCGAACCATGGAGCCCGGCGGACGCGGTGGGCGCCGGGACGTCGCCAAGCACCGACGCCGGCCCGCGCATCGCGCTCGCCGGAGGCCCCGCGTTCACCTTCGCCTACGCCGAGCACGCCGAACTGCTCGCCGCAGCCGGCGCGCGGGTCGAGATCTTCGATCCGCTGGTGGACGAGCTTCCCGACGCCGACGGGCTCGTCGTCCCCGGCGGCTTCCCGGAGGAGCACGCCGCCGACCTCGCCGCCCGCGACGACCTCGCCGTGGCCGTGCGCCGCATGGTCGCCGACGGCGCCGCGGTCCACGCCGAATGCGCCGGGCTGCTGTGGCTGCTCGAATCGCTGGGCGGGCACCGCATGTGCGGCGTCATCCCGGGGTCGGCGTCGATGGGGCGCCTGAGCCTGGGCTACCGCACGGCGACCATGCTGTCGGATTCCGCGCTCGGCGGCGCGGGCGGACGCGTCACCGGCCACGAGTTCCACAAGACCCGGCTCGACGAGGACACGGCGGCCGCGGCGCACGCGGCCGGATGGCGCCCCGCGTGGGGCTGGCGGGGCTGGGGCGGCGACGCGGTCACCGAGGGATTCGTGTCTCCGGATGGCCGTGTGCACGCTTCCTACCTGCACGTACATCCGGTGGGAGCGCCCGGGGTGCTGCGCAGTTTCGTCGACTCCTGCAGATGAGGGCCGGTGAGCGCAACCCGATGGCCAGGCGATAAGATCCCCTCATGACATTGATGCTGAAGGGGAGCCGCGTCCTCGTCGTCGGCGCATCGACGGTGGCCGAGCGCGTCATTCCGGGCCTGGTCGACGCCGGCGCCGAAGTGATCGTCTGCGAGGGCGGCGACATCTCGCCGGGCATCGAAGGCTGGGCCGAGCGCGGTCGCATCCGACTGTGGCGCACCCCCTTCACCCCGGCGATGCTGTGGGGCAAGCGCATGGTCGTGGTCACCGACCCGGATCTGCTGCGCGAGGTGATGGTGCAGTCGAACCTGCACGGCGTCCTCGTCGACGACGCCACCGACGGCGCCGCCCAGCACGCTCAGGAATTCAAGGGCCGCCGGGCCTCCCGCGCGGGCCATCTGGCCGGCACCGTCGCCCTCGTCGGCGGTGGCCCCGGTCATCCGGACCTGATCACCGTCGAGGGCCGCCGCCTGCTGCGCCTGGCCGACGTCGTGCTGGCCGACCACCTGGGCCCGCTGTCGCTGCTGGGCGAGCTGGATCCGGACGTCGAGATCATCGACGCCGCGAAGCTGCCCTACGGCCGCGCGATGGCGCAGGAGCGCATCAACGAACTGCTCGTCGATCGCGCGAGCCACGGCCTCTTCGTCGTCCGCCTCAAGGGCGGCGACCCGTACCTGTTCGGCCGCGGCTTCGAGGAACTGGTCGCGCTGCGCGAGGCCGGCATCCCCGTCACGGAGGTGCCCGGCATCAGCTCGGCGATCTCGGTGCCGGCATCGGCGGGCATCCCCGTCACGCAGCGCGGCATCAACCACGACTTCACCATCGTGTCGGGCCACGTTCCGCCGGGGCACCCGAAGTCCCTGGTCAATTGGGACGCGCTGGGCAAGATGAACGGGACCGTGGCGGTGATCATGGGCGTGAAGAACGGCCCGAAGATCGCCGACGCGCTCGTCGCCGCGGGCCGCCCCGCCGACACCCCGGCGGCGATCATCCAGGAGGGCACCACCGAAAACCAGCGCGTCCTGCACTGCGATTTGGGCACCCTCGGCCAGACGATCGTCGACCGGGAGGTCAAGCCCCCGGCGGTGCTGATCATCGGTGACGTGGTGGCGCTGGGCCGGTAGCACCCCGCCCGCGCGGGCGCCTAGGCCGGCACCGTGACGATGATCCCGCGGTCTCCGGCCCGCGCATCCAGCCTCGCGTCGCGGGCGACGTCCACGGCGTCGTCCAGTGAACCGATGTCGCGTGACGACGTCCCGGCGGCGTCCGCGAGCGCCCGGGCCAGCAGCCCCTTGTGGTGCTTGTTGAAGTGCGAGACGACCTTGCCCTCGGTGGTCAGCACCGTCGCGGTGATGGCGCCGGGCACCTTGCCCAGGTTCATGTAGGTGCCGGAGCGCAAATCGACGATGAGGCCGTGGTCGCCTTCGGTAAGCGCCCGCGTGATCGACTTCCCCCAGCGCGCCCGCATGGTGGGCGCGGCACCCGCCGAGGGGCCGTCGTGAAGCGGGATCTTGGAACCGCCGGACAGGCGGTACTTGGGGATCAGGTCCTCGGCGCCGACGACGCCGAACAGCGCCGAGCCGACCGCCAGGCGGGCGCGTGCGGCGGGGGATAGGGAACCAGCGTCGAGGGCGTCGAAGAGCACGCCCGTGTAGCGGTCCAGCGCCGGCGCCGTGGGGGAGGTGAACAGCGCGGCGTTGGCGTCGACCTCGTCGGCGAGCTTCGGCCCCAACTTCAGCGCGGCCATCGCGGCGTCGCGGTCGGCGGACAGCGCGACCAGGTCGTCGGCGATGGAGCGGCGGACGTCGGCGAGCTCCGGCCACGACAGCGAGGACAGGTCCAGCGGCGCACCGGAACCCCCGGTCGACTTCGTTTCCGACGGCGGCAGGAGGATCAGCATGAAGGCTGATTTTATCGGCCCGGATTCCGCCGCCGACATCGGCCGACGCAAAGGCCGGGCGGTCACCGCGAAACGGCGGGCGGGCGGTAGAGTAACCGCCATGATCACGCGAATGTCACGGCTGTTCCTGCGCACCCTGCGGGACGACCCGGCCGATGCCGAGGTCCCCAGCCACAAGCTCCTCGTCCGGGCCGGCTACATCCGACGCCACGCCCCCGGCATCTACTCCTGGCTGCCGCTGGGGCTGAAGGTGCTGCGCAACATCGAGAACGTCGTGCGCGAGGAGATGGACGGAATCGGCGCCCAGGAGATTTCTTTCCCGGCGCTGCTGCCCCGCGAGCCCTACGAGAAGTCCAACCGCTGGACCGAGTACGGCGACGACCTGTTCCGCCTCAAAGACCGCAAGAAGGCGGACTACCTCCTCGGCCCGACGCACGAGGAAATGTTCGCCCTGGCGGTGAAGGACCTGTACAGCTCGTACAAGGATTTCCCCGTGACGCTGTACCAGGTGCAGACCAAGTACCGCGACGAGGCCCGCCCGCGCGCCGGCATCATGCGCGGCCGCGAGTTCATCATGAAGGACTCGTACTCGTTCGACATGGACGACGAGGGCCTGGATTCCTCGTACCAGCTGCACCGCGGCGCCTACCAGCGCATCTTCGATCGCCTGGGCCTGGAGTACGTCATCTGCTCGGCGACGTCGGGCGCCATGGGCGGCTCCGCGTCCGAGGAATTCCTGGCGGTGTCGCCTTCCGGCGAGGACACCTTCGTGCGCTCCACCGCCTCCGATTACGCGGCCAACGTCGAGGCCGTGATCACCCCGGCGCCGCCGGCCGAGCCCATCGAGGGCAAGCCGGAGGCCGTGGTCCACGAGACCCCGGACGCCACGACCATCGAGGCGCTGGTCGAGTGGGCCAACTCCGAGGAAGCCGGCCTGGGCCGCGAGATCACCGGCGCCGACACCCTCAAGTGCGTCATGGTGGCCATCCGCCAGCCGGGCGGGGAGTGGGAGCTCACCGGCATCGGCGTGCCCGGCGACCGCGAGGTCGACATGAAGCGCGTCGAGGCCGGCCTGGCGCCCGCCGAGGTGCGCCTGCTGGAGGACAAGGACTTCGCCAAGAATCCTTTCCTGGTCAAGGGCTACATCGGCCCGCGCGGCTTGGCCGCCAACGACGTCCCGCTCTACGTCGACCCCCGCGTCGTCGAGGGCACCGCGTGGATCACCGGCGCCGACGAGGCCAACCGCCACGTCGTCGACCTGGTGGTCGGCCGCGACTTTCACCCGGCGGGCACCATCGAGGCCGCCGAGGTCCGCGAGGGCGACGCCGCCCCCGACGGCGAGGGCACCCTGACGCTGCAGCGCGGCATCGAGATCGGCCACATCTTCCAGCTGGGCCGCAAGTACACCGAGGCGTTCGAGGTCGACATCCTCGACGTCAACGGCAAGCGTTCCCGCCCGACCATGGGTTCCTACGGCATCGGCGTCTCGCGCCTGGTCGCGGTGGTGGCGGAGCAGCTTCACGACGACCGGGGCCTGCGCTGGCCGGCGTCGGTCGCCCCGTTCCAGGCGCACGTGGTCATCGCGAACAAGGACGCGGAAGCGGCCGCCGCGGCGGAGAAGCTCGCCGAGGAGCTCGACGCCGCCGGAGTCACCGTGCTCTTCGACGACCGCCCGAAGGTCAGCCCGGGCGTGAAGTTCAAGGACTCCGAGCTGCTGGGCATGCCGGTGGTGGTCGTGGTCGGCCGCGGCTTCGCCGACGGCAAGGTGGAGCTGCGCGACCGCATGGGCGGTGAGACCGCCGAGATCGACTACGACGGCGCCGTCGACGCGGTGCTCAAGTTGGTGAAGTAGCCGGTCAGGCCGGCAGCCCCGGCAGCGCGGCCGAACCATCGCCGCGGAAGACCGAGGCACCGGCCTGGGCCAGACCCGCCGCCTGCAGCGCGAAAGCGCGAGCGGCGGGTTCTTTCGCGTCCACGAGCGCCTGGCGCCAGGCCTGGGCGCAGGAATCCTCCAACGCGGAGGCGAATCCGGCGGCATCGGTTTCCGGGTCCGGGGCGCCATCGACGACGGCGTAGCCGGGTTCGGCCACCGGCACCGGGACCCCGGCGTCCTCCAGCGCGCCGATGGCCCGGTCGCGCAGCACCCGGTGCCGGTCGGCGCTCGTCGACGCCGACTGGCGGTACTCGGCGGCGAGCCGCGGGGCGGCGACCCCCATGCCGTAGATCAGCGCGTATTCGGCGATCAGCGCGTCGGCGAACACCGCCGCATCGTCGTCGTCGAGGACCTCGTCGCCGGCGTACTCCGGGGTCAGCTCCCGCCAATCGACGTCCAACCCCCGCAGCGCCAGGACCAGGCCGCCGTCGACGGCGGACACCAGCGCCGCCTCATACGGATCCTGCAGCGAACGGCTCTCGGCCAGGGCGTCGTGAAGCGAACCCGAGGAACGGGAATCGAGCAGCACGGTCCGCGCATCGGCCGGGGACGGCGCCGCGGGCAGGGGAGAGGGCGCGGCGACGCATTCCTGCGGGGACGAGCCGTCGTCGAGGACGCCGCAGGCGCGGGTGACCTCGGCCGCCAGTGCATCGGCCTGTGCGGCGCGGGCCTCGGCCGCCGGCGCCGCGGCGTCGCGCAGCAACGGGGCGTCGCGCAGGGCCAGCGCCCACGCGGCCTCCACGACCGGATCGGCGGAGGGGGCGACGATCGAGGTGCAGCCCGCCGCCGCCAACGTCAGCGCGCCGCCGAGACCGGCGGCGCCGACGAGGAACGAACGGCGGGGAAGAGCGGGAAGCGGGGGATTCACGCGTCCATCGTGCCACGATCGGCGGCGGCTAGACTTCACGGCATGGCCTTTCCCCCCGCTGAAGCAATCGCAGACGTCATCCGCCCCGCAGCCGCCGCCCGCGGCCTCGACATCGAGGACGTGAAGGTCTCCGGCGCCGGACGCAAGACGCAGGTCACGGTGCTCGTCGACGGCGACGACGCCCCCGACCTCGACGCCATCGAAGCGGTCACCCGCGACATCTCCGCCGCCCTCGACGAGGCCGAGGCCAACCGCGAGATCCGCTTCGGCGAACTGGAGTACACCCTCGAGGTCAGCACGCCCGGCGTGTCCGCGCCGCTGGTCGCCCCGCGCCACTGGCGCCGCAACCGCAACCGCCTGGTCCGGGTGCGGCTCGATGGCGGCGATCAGGTGGTCGGCCGCATCGGGGCGCTCGCCGACGACGGCGACCGCGTGATCATCGCCACCTCCACCGGCCCGAAGGGGCGGCCCACCGCGACGGGTGCCGTGCTCGAGTTGGCTTCCGTGGAGCAGGCGGTGGTAGAAATTGAGTTCTCTAAGGCACCGGCGGTCGAGCTCGACCTGGCCGGACTGGATTTCTACGATGCCGTGACCCGGCTGGAGGAACTGGACAAGTGAAGATCGAACTCGCCGCCCTGCGCACCCTGGAAAAGGAGCGGGGCATCCCGTTCGGCGAAATGATCGGCCTGCTCGGCCGAGCGCTGCGGGAGGCCTACCGGGGCACCGACTCGCCGGCGAAGTACGCCCGGGTCGACATCGACTACGACTCCGGCGAGGTCACGGTCTTCGCCCAGGAACGCGACGAAGAGGGCAACCTGGTCGCCGAGTGGGACGACACCCCCGAGGATTTCGGCCGCATCGCCGCCTACCCCGTCCGCCAGACCATCCTGCAGCGCTTGCGCGACGCTGAATCCGACAAGGTGATGGGCGAGTACGCCGACCTGGAGAACCAGGTCATCTCCGGCGTCGTCCAGCGCGACATCCGCGCCAACGACAAGGGCATCATCGTCGTCCACATCGGGTCCGAGGCCCACGGCCGCGACGGCATCCTCCTGCCCGCCGAGCAGCTGCCCGGCGAAACCCTGGAGCACGGCGACCGCGCCAAGTGCTACGTCGTCGGCGTCAACAAGACCCCGCGCGGCGTCGCCATCAACCTGTCGCGCACCCACCCCGAGCTGGTGCGCAAGCTTTTCGAGCTCGAGGTCCCCGAGGTCGCCGACGGCGCCGTGGAGCTGGTGTCCATCGCCCGCGAAGCCGGCCACCGCTCCAAGGTCGCCGTGCAGCCCACCGTCAAGGGCCTCAACGCCAAGGGTGCCTGCATCGGCCCCCGCGGCCAGCGCGTCAGCGCCATCATGAACGAGCTCGGCGGCGAGAAGATCGACATCATCGACTACGACGAGGATCCCGCGAAGTTCGTGGGCAACGCCCTCGCCCCGGCGAAGGTCATCAGCGTCGAGGTGCTCGACGCCGAGGAGCGCCAGGCCCGCGTCGTCGTCCCGGACTACCAGCTGTCGCTGGCCATCGGCCGCGAGGGCCAGAACGCCCGCCTCGCCGCCCGCCTCACCGGCTGGCGCATCGACATCCACTCCGACGCCGAGATCGCCGAGGCAGAGGCCAGGGCACCCGGCGCAGAGGCCGGGACGGTCGAATAGGCACCACGCGGGGCGTCGAAAAGCAGTCCCCGCAACGCACTTCCGGGCGGTCCCGTCGCACCCGCGGCGGGACCGCCCCGTCGTTCGCGCTCGCCGCGCCCGAGTCACGGGGTTGGGATTCGGGACCCTTTTCGGGTTAAGCTGTAAGGCGGCCAACGAAGAGACGACGGTGGAAGGACAGGTGCAACCACGCATGACGATGACCCGGGACGAGCAAGCCCCGACATTCGTCGAACGTGAACGCACCTGCATCGCCACCCGCACGCGGATGCCCGAGGGCAACCTGCTGCGAATGGTGGCGCGCCCCGACGGCGACGTCACCCGAGTCGTCCCCGACCCCCGACGCCGAATGTCGGGACGAGGCGCCTGGATCACCCCCACGCTCGAAGCATGGGCGGTGGCCGACAAGCGCCGCGCGTTCGGCCGCGCATTGAAGGTGTCCGCCAACGCGGACGCGAACCCGGTCCGCGAGTACCTCGAATCACTCGGGGCACAAGCCGACACCGCACCCCGCGGTCTCGGAGACCGGGAACCGACCAACGGAAAGACCTGAACACTGATGAGCGCACGATGAAGCATCAGCGATGAACGGCAACCGATAACGGGAGTCGGCAGTACACCAATGCGCGGGAAACGAACCCGCCGGGAACTGTTCGACTCCACCAGTGAGGAGAACAGTGTCCGGAAAGCTCCGTGTCCATGAGCTCGCAAAGCAGCTCGGGGTCACCAGCAAGGAACTTCTCGCCCAGCTCAAGGAGCAGGGTGAGTTCGTCAAGACCGCTTCGTCGACCGTAGAACCCCCGGTCGTCAAGCGAATGAAGCAGCTCTACGCGTCGAAGGACGGCCAGTCCGCCGACGCGAAGCCGGGCGCCGGCAAGCCGGCCGCCGCCGCCAAGCCGGGCCAGCCCGGCCCCAAGGCGCCCGCCGCCAAGCCGGGCCAGCCGGCCCCGAAGGCGACGCCCAAGGCGACCCCGGGCCAGCAGGCTCCGGCTCCGTCCGCGGGCACGCCGTCCCCGGCCCCGTCCGCGAAGCCGGGCGAGCCGGCCCCGAAGGCCGCGCCGAAGGCGACCCCCAAGGCGACCCCGGGCCAGCAGGCTCCGGCCGCGTCCGCCGGCACGCCGTCCCCGGCGGCTCGCCCGGGCCAGCCGGCGCCGAAGACGCCGCAGGCCCCCAAGGCCGACCAGGCGGGTTCCGCGAAGCCCGGCGCCAAGCCGACCCCGGCTCCGCGCCCGGCCCCGGGTCGCCCGTCCCCGCAGGGCGGCGACTCCATGCCGCGCCCGCAGGGCCGTGCCGGCGGCAAGCCGGGCCCCAAGCCCGGTGGCCGTGCCCCGCGCGTCGCCAACAACCCCTTCTCGACGGGTGAGCGCCCCGCGCCGCGCCCGTCGGCGATGCCCCGCCCGCAGGCCGGTGGCCGACCCGGCCCGAAGCCGGGAGGTCGTCCCGGCGGCCCGCGCCCCCAGGGCGCCGGCAAGGGCGGCCCCCGTCCCCAGGGCGGCGGCCGCGGCCCCGGTGGCCAGGGCGGTCAGGGTGGCCAGGGCGGCGGAAACCGTCCGACCCCGTCGATGATGCCGTCGCACCCGAATCCGGGCCAGATGCCCGCTAAGTCCGCTCCCGGCGGACGCGGTGGACGTGGCGGCCCGGGCGGTGGCGCCGGTGGCGGTGGCCCGCGCGGTGGTCGCGGCGGTCGCCGCGGCGGTACCGCCGGTGCCTTCGGCCGTCCGGGTGGCGCTCCGCGCCGCGGACGCAAGTCGAAGCGGCAGAAGCGGCACGAGTACGAGTCGATGCGGGCTCCTTCGGTCGTCGGCGGCGTCAAGCTGCCCAACGGCCAGGGCCAGACCATCCGTCTCGCGCGCGGTGCCTCGCTGTCCGACTTTGCCGACAAGATCGGCGCCGACGCGGCCGCCCTGGTGCAGGCCCTGTTCAACCTCGGCGAGATGGTCACCGCGACCGCCTCGGTGAGCGACGAGACCCTGCAGCTGCTGGGCGACGAGATGGACTACAAGGTCCAGGTCGTCTCCCCGGAGGACGAGGACCGCGAGCTCCTCGAGTCCTTCGACCTGCAGTTCGGCGAGGACGAGGGCGATGAGGAGGACCTCATGGTCCGCCCGCCGGTCGTCACCGTCATGGGCCACGTCGACCACGGCAAGACCCGCCTGCTGGACACCATCCGCAAGGCGAACGTGGGCGGCGACGAGGCCGGCGGCATCACGCAGCACATCGGCGCCTACCAGGTGCCGGTCATGTTCGAGGACCACGAGCGCAAGGTCACGTTCCTGGATACCCCGGGCCACGAGGCGTTCACCGCCATGCGTGCCCGCGGTGCCCAGGCCACCGACGTCGCGATCCTGGTCGTCGCCGCCGACGACGGCGTCATGCCGCAGACGGTGGAGGCCATCAACCACGCGAAGGCGGCCGGCGTGCCGATCGTCGTGGCGGTCAACAAGATCGACAAGGAGGGCGCCGATCCGCAGAAGATCCGCGGTCAGCTCACCGAGTACGGTCTCACCGACGAGGAGTGGGGCGGCGACACCATGTTCGTCGACATCTCCGCGAAGCAGAACGAGAACATCGAGTCGCTGCTGGAGGCCGTCCTCCTGACCGCCGACGCGGCGCTCGATCTGCGCGCCAACCCGGACATGGACGCCCAGGGCATCGCCATCGAGGCGCACCTGGACCGCGGCCGTGGCCCGGTGGCCACCGTCATCGTCCAGCGCGGCACGCTGCGGGTGGGCGACTCGATCGTGGTCGGCGACGCCTACGGTCGCGTGCGCCGCATGGTCGACGAGTACGGCAAGGACGTCACCGAGGCGGGCCCGTCCCGTCCGGTGCAGGTCCAGGGCCTGACGTCGGTCTGTGGTGCCGGCGACAACCTGCTGGTCGTGGACGAGGACCGCACTGCCCGTCAGATCGCGGATCGTCGTGACGCCCGCCGCCGCAACGCGCTGCAGGCCCGCAACCGCCGCCGCGTCTCCCTGGAGAACCTGGACGAGTTCATGAAGGAGACCAACTCCCTCAACCTCATCCTGAAGGGCGACAACGCCGGTACGGTCGAGGCGCTGGAAGAGGCGCTGCTGAAGATCGAGATGGACGACGAAGTCCAGCTCAACATCATCGACCGCGGCGTCGGTGCCGTCACGCAGACGAACGTCACGCTGGCCGAGGCGTCGGATGCCGTGATCATCGGCTTCAACGTCCGTTCCGAGGGCAAGGCGACCGAGGCCGCCAACGCCGCGGGCGTCGACATCCGCTACTACACGGTCATCTACAAGGCGATCGAAGAGGTGGAGCAGGCGCTCAAGGGCATGCTCAAGCCCATCTACGAGGAGCGGGAGATCGGCCGCGCCGAGATCCGCGCCATCTTCAAGGCGTCCGCCATCGGCCTCATCGCCGGTTGCATGGTGGAGTCGGGCAAGATGCGCCGCAACGCGAAGGTCCGCCTCATCCGCGACGGCAACGTCATCGCGGAGCAGGCCACGATCACCTCGCTGCGCCGCGAGAAGGACGACGCCACCGAGGTGTCGGCCGGTTACGAGTGCGGCATGGTGCTGTCCTACCCGGACATCCAGGTCGACGACATCGTCGAGGCCTACGAGATGGTCGAGGTCCCGCGCACGTAGTGCACGGGTTGGGCCGGGCCGCGCGGTTTGATCCCGCGGTCCCTGCTTGACGACGAGCCGGCCCCCACGCTTTCCAGCGTGGGGGCCGGCTTTCGCCGTTGTCGGGGCGGTGCGCTGGTTCGGAGCGGCGGTGGCGCCACGGTGGCGGTGGCTGCACCGCCGGAGTTGGCGTGGCCGGCATCGTCGCCGGATGCATCGCCGAAATGGTGCCGGCTGTCGCTGGAGGCCGGTTTGGCCGGGTCGGGAGATTGGGCGCCACGGTCGCCGTCGAAAGGCAGTTTCGTGCCAAGGGCATGCCACCTTTTTCGGCGACCTGGGACAACGTAGTTGGCGACGCGTCGTCGTCATCTCCTTGGCACGGGAATGTGGGGCTCGGGGCTCCAACGGCGGTGATGGTGGTGATGGTGGCGGTGGCGGCGGCGGTGGCGGCGGAAGCAATGGCGGTGGAGGCAAGGGCAGGGGCGGGGCGGTTGGGGCGTCGTGAAGCGCCGACGGAGAAGGGAACCTGGCGTTCTCCGAGGGCGTACCCGAATCGGGCGGGCCGGGCGGCCGACACGGGGGTGGAACGGCTATCCTGGGTGGCCGTAGATCGGGTGCGATCGCGCAGGGAACCTGCGCCCGCCCCGACGAATCGTCCCCGACCAGAGGAGTAGATCGAGATGGCCGATCCCGCACGCGCCGCCCGCATGGCCAAGCGAATCCAGGAGGTCGTCGCCGCAGCGATCGAACGCGAGGTCAAGGACCGCCGACTCGAGCTGGTCACCATCACCGACTGCCGCGTGACCGGAGACCTTCACGACGCGACGGTGTTCTACACCACCCGCGGCCGCACCATCGACGAGGACCCCGACTGGGAGGCCGCCGCCGAGGCCCTGCACCGCGCCCGCGGCCAGCTGCGCTCGTTGGTCGGCCGCTCGCTCGGCGTCCGCTACACGCCGACGCTGTCGTTCGAGGTCGACACCGTCCCCGAGGCCAGTGCCCACATGGAGGAGCTGCTGGCCAAGACCCGCGCCCGCGACGCTGAACTGGCCAAGCTGCGCGAGGGCGCGGCCCCGGCCGGCGACACCGACCCGTACCGCCGCGACGACGAGCCGGAGTCCTGACGTGGGGCCGGCGGAGCAGGCGGCGCACCAGCTGTCGCAGTCGATCAGCAGGCGGATGTCGGGCCCGATCCAGGACTCGATGGACATGCTCGCCGACGCCGAGTTCGTCGCCGTGGTCTGCCACATCCACCCCGACGCCGACGCCATCGGCGCGGCGTCCGCGATGGTCATGGCGCTTCGCCAGCGGGGCATCCGCGCCCTGGCGGCGTACGGCAACGACGAGCTGCCGGCCAAGTCGCTGCTGACCATCCCCGGCTGGGAATACTTCGTGTCGCCGGACGACATCCCGGAGACCGTGGACACGTGGGTGTCCGTCGACTGCGCCAGTCCCGAGCGGCTGGGCAGCCTCCGTGAGCGGATGCTGGGGTCGCGGCGGCTGATCGTCGTCGACCACCACGACTCGAACACCCGCTACGGCACGGTGAACATGGTCGACGAGCTCTCCGAGTCGTCGACGATGGTGCTGCTCGACTTCTTCGAGGTGTGGGGCATCAAGCTGACCCGGGAGATGGCGCATGCGCTGTACGCGGGCCTGCTCACCGACACCGTGTCCTTCCAGTTCGGCCGCTCGCGCATGCACACCGCGGCGGCGCGGCTGCTGAACCAGGGCCTGGACCCGCGCACCATCGGCGCGCAGCTGCTGGAGGGCCACCCCTTCGAGTACCTGCCGTTCCTGGGGCGCGTCATGGCCACCGCCGGCCGCGAGCCCGGTTGGGGCGGCGGCGCGGGCCTGGTGCACGTGACCGTTTCCCACGAGGACATGGCGGACGTGGGCCACGACGAGGTCGAGGCGGTCGTCGACGTCGTGCGCACCACCAGCGGCGGCGACGTCGCGGCGGTGTTCAAGGAGTACCACCCCGGGTACTGGACGGTGTCGCTGCGCTCCACCGAGCTTGTCGACGCCTCCGCGGTCGCCGGGTTCATGGGCGGCGGAGGGCACCTGCGCGCCGCCGGCTACAGCGTCAACGGCGACCGCGATGCGGCGCTGGGCGCGCTGATCGGGGCCTCCGAGATGGCCGCGGCCACCATCGAGACTCCGGCCGACGCCGATTCGGACGGCACCGCCGCCGACGACGGCATCTGACGTGACCACCGAAGTGGACCGGCCCATCACCGCGGGCCGGATCCTCGGCCTTGCGCTGCCCGCCCTCGGCGTGCTGGCGGCGCCGCCGTTGTATCTGCTGCTGGACACGGCCGTCATCGGCCGCCTCGGCGCGGTGGAACTTGCGGCGCTGGCCGCCGGGGCGACGGTGTTCTCCATGCTCACCGCGCAGCTGACGTTCCTCGCCTACGGCACCACCGCCCGGGCCTCCCGCGCATTCGGCCGCGGCGACGTCCGTGGCGCGGTGTCCGAAGGCGTGCAGGCCACGTGGGTGGCGGTGTTCGTCGGCATGCTGTTGTTCGCCATCGTGGAGATCTTCGCGGGCGCCATCACCCGGTTGCTCGCCCCCGACCCGGTCGTGGCCGGCGCCGCGGCGGGGTGGCTGCGCATCGCCGCCGCGGGCATTCCGCTGACCCTCGTCGCACAGGCCGGCAACGGCTGGATGCGCGGGATCCAGGACACTCGCCGCCCGTTCCTCTACGTGGTGGGCGGCCTGGGGCCGGCGGCGCTGATGATCGTGCCGCTGGTCGGTTGGCTGGGGCTCGACGGTTCGGCATGGGCGATGATCGCCGGCGAGACGATCACCGCTTCGCTGTTCATCCGGAAGCTCGTCGCATCGGCGTCCGAGCAGGCCGTCGAAAAGCGGCCCCGATGGTCCCTGATCAAGCGGCAGCTGGTGCTGGGCCGCGACCTCATCCTGCGGTCGCTGGCGTTCCAGGTCGCGTTCCTGTCGGCGGCGGGTGTCGCCGGCCGGTTGGGCGCGTTCTCGCTGGGCGGGCACCAGATTCTGCTGCAGCTGTGGAATTTGCTGTCGCTGGTGCTCGATTCGCTGGCCATCGCCGCGCAGACCCTCGTCGGCGCCGCGCTGGGCGTGGGGTCGGTGTCGGCGGCGCGGTTCACGGCCAGGCGCGTCATCGCGTGGTCGACGGTTTTCGCCGGCGTGCTGGCCGCTGCGTTCGCCGTGCTCAACGGGGTGCTGCCGCGCCTGTTCACCGACGCTGGCGGCGTGCTCGCAGCCATCGCCGCCGGGCCGTGGTGGATTCTCGTGGCCATGATCCCCGTCGGCGGCGTCGTCTTCGCCATCGATGGCGTGCTGCTCGGCGCCGGCGACGCCGCCTTCCTGCGCAACGCCACCATCACCGCCGTGGTGCTCGGCTTCCTGCCGCCGGTGTGGCTGACGCTGTCGATGGACTGGGGCCTGACCGGCGTGTGGTGGGGCCTGCTCACCTTCATGGTGCTGCGGCTGGTTTTCGTCGCCGTGCGCTACCGCGGGCCCAAGTGGACGGTGGCCGCGGGGGAGTAGGGGCGGGGTGCGGGCGTTGCTTTGCGACGTCTTCGAGCGGCCCGCAGAAGATTCGGCGGATGCCCGACGGATGGTTCATGCCCCCAAAGCTGTTGACCGTGGGGTGCCTGTGACTAAAGTGGCCTACGAGTCTGTGCCGGATGAGTTTTCGCCGCGAATCGTCCCGGATCCGTTACGATTCCGTGATTGTCGGCGATATACCGGCCAGACCCGTTCACGGATCGGAGATCACCGCGCGGCACCCGCCGCGCGGACATCGACTGCAGGGAGGCGCCCATGGCGGACGACGAACACTCGTCGACCACCCTGTGGGCGATTTCGGACCTGCACGTGGCCGTCAAGGCGAACAAGGCCGTCGTCGAGAGCCTGCGACCGCGCAATCCTGCGGACTGGCTCATAGTCGCCGGCGACGTCGCCGAACGGCCCGAACTGGTGCTCAAAACGCTGGGCGAGCTGTCCCGGCGCTGGGCGCAGGTGATCTGGGTCCCTGGCAACCACGAATTGTTCTGCCGCGGCGCCGACGCCCACGTGGGCGAGGACCGTTACGCGCAGCTCGTCGACGGTTGCCGCAGGCTCGGCGTGCTCACGCCGGAGGATCCGTTCCCGGTGTTGGGCGGCGTGACCATCTGCCCGCTGTTCACCCTGTACGACTATTCGTGGCGCCCGGCGGGCACGACCGTCGCCGAGGCGCTGGAAATGGCGAACCGCAGTCAGGTCGTGATGACCGACGAGTTCGCCATCCGCCCCTTCGTCGACCCGGTGCTGTGGTGCCGGCGCCGCCTGGCGTACACGGTGCGCCGGCTGGCCCGCGTCGAAGGGCCGACGATCCTGGTCAACCACTGGCCGCTCGCCCGGGAACCGCTCGCGGCGGTGTATTACCCGGAATTGTCCATGTGGGCCGGCACACGGCACACGCAGGACTGGGGCACGCGGTACCAGGCTCGCCACGTCATTTACGGGCATCTGCACATCCCCGGCACGACCGTCGTCGACGGCGTGCCGCACACGGAGGTCTCGCTGGGCTACCCCAGGGAATGGCAGCCGCGGGAAGGCGACCGGACGTGGCCCTACCCTGTTATGGAGGTTCGATGACGGTGCTCACCAAGGCCATGCTCCCGGCTCACGCCTCGTTCCATCAGATGTGGACGAACGGCGACAGCCTGGATCACTACCACGCGCTCGACCCGGCGGAACGCAATCTCGTCGCCGGCGCAGTGGACGCGCGCAAGGCGGAGTTCGGCGACGCCCGGTGGTGCGCCCACCGGGCCATCGAGGAGCTCACCGGCCGCCCGTCGGCCCGCCCGATCCTGCGCGGGGAGCGCGGCATGCCGCTGTGGCCCAACCAGATCACCGGGTCGATGACGCACACCCGCGGTTTCCGCGCCGCCGTCGTCGCCCCGCGCCTGCTGGTGCGGTCCATCGGCGTCGACGCCGAGGTCGCCGAACCGCTGCCGGAGGGCGTGCTGGAGTCGATCGCCAGCCCCCGCGAGCTGGCCACGCTCGGTTCCGCGGGACTGGCCTGCGCCGACCGGCTGCTGTTCTGCGCCAAGGAAGCCACGTACAAGGCGTGGTACCCGCTGACCGGCCGGTGGCTGGGCTTCGAGGACGCCGACATCGATCTGCGCCCCGACGGCACCTTCGTGTCCTACATCCTGGTGCGCCCGACGCCCGTGCACTTCATCGAGGGCCACTGGACCGTGGAAAACGGCTACGTCATCGCCACCGCCGTCGTGCGGTAGATTCCGCCCGCCCGTGTCCGCGAACGGCGGCCACATCGTCGACGGTCACATGGTCGACGGCCGCGCGACGAACACCGTCTTCGCCCGCTTGCCGGATTCCGTGATCAGCGCGACCACGCGACCATCCGGGGTCCGCGCGGCCTGCACCCCGTCCATGCCGATCGGCTCGAGCCACTTGCCCTGCGACAGGGCCACGCCCTCGTCCTCCGTCACGTCGCGGACGGGGAAGCACGCCAGGCACGCGTCGTCGAGGCTCATCGTCGGCGCCGGATCCGCCTCCAGCTCCGCCAGCGTCTTAGCCCCCTCGATGCGGAACGGCCCGGCCGCCGTGCGCCGCAGCGCCGTGACGTGGCCGCCCACGTCCAGTCCCGCTCCCAGGTCCCGGGCCAACGACCTGATGAAGGTGCCGGCCGAGCAATCCACGCTCACGTCGACATCGATGAATTCCGCTTCACGACGGATCGCGTGGACGTCGAAAAGCGAAACGGTGACCGGGCGCTCGGGCAGTACGACGTCTTCACCGCGGCGCATGCGCTCGTGGGCGCGGACGCCGTCGATCTTCACCGCCGACACCGACGCGGGGCGCTGCATGATGTCGCCGGTCAGCGCCGCGACGCCGGACATGATCGCCTCGTCGGTGACCGCCCCGATCTGTTCGGGATCGGCGGTGGACAGGACCTCGCCCTCCGCGTCGTCGGTGAGCGTCGCGGAGCCCAGGCGGATCGTCGCGTCATACGACTTGGCGTCGGCGTGCACGTGCGGCAGAAAACGCGTGCCGCGGTTGACGCCCAGCACCAGCACACCGGTGGCCATCGGGTCCAGCGTCCCCGAGTGCCCCACGCGGCGGGTGCCGAAAATGCGCCTGAGCTTGCCGACGACGTCGTGGCTGGTCATTCCGGCGGGCTTGTCCACCACCACGAGCCCCGAATCCGCCAGCGGGTCGACCTTCTCCGGAGATGCGTTCATGTGGGGCATCCTATTCGGCGCGGGCGGCCCGGCGTATCGTAGGGTTGGTCCGTGGACATCTGGCACGGGATAGACAAGGTACCCGCCGACCTCGGCGACACCGTCGTGACGATCGGCGTTTTCGACGGCATCCATCTCGGCCATCGGCGGCTG
The DNA here is from genome assembly GCF_001552415.1 of Corynebacterium xerosis NBRC 16721 = ATCC 373. Classification (GTDB taxonomy): domain Bacteria; phylum Actinomycetota; class Actinomycetes; order Mycobacteriales; family Mycobacteriaceae; genus Corynebacterium; species Corynebacterium xerosis. The sequence continues at coordinate 137,495 of NZ_BCRD01000005.1, read as the reverse complement.
ATCGGCCGCGCGGTGGAACGCGCCCGCGAACTGGGCGTGCCGGCGGTGCTGATGACCTTCGACCCGCACCCCATCGCCGTCTTCGCCCCCGATCGGGCCCCGGCGACGCTGGCAACGTGGCCGCGGCGGGCGGAACTGGCCGCCGAGCTCGGCGTCGACGCGATGCTGGTGCTGCGCTTCGACCGTGAGCTGGCGGCCGTGGAGTCCGAGGACTTCGTGCGCACGATCCTCGCCGACAAGCTCCACGCCCGCGCCGTGCTGGTCGGCGAGAACTTCACCTACGGCCACAAGGCCGCCGGCACCACCGAAACGCTGCCGGTGCAGGCCGCGGCCCACGGCATCGACGTGGAGATCGTCGAACTGCTCGCCGAGGGCGGCGACCGCGTGTCGTCGACGCGCGTGCGCGGCTACCTCGCCGACGGCGACGTCGCCGCGGCCGCCGAATGCCTCGGCCGGCCGCACCGCGTCACCGGAGAGGTCATCCACGGCCAGGGCAGGGGAGGGGCCCAGCTCGGCTTCCCGACGGCCAACATCGACGTCGCCCCCGGCCTGGCCGTGCCCTCCGACGGCGTCTACGCCGCCTGGTTCACCGCCGACGAGGGGCCGGAGCGCACCGGCGTCGACCCGGACGGTGACGTCGAACTCGGCGTCGCCTATCCCGCGGCGGTGTCCGTGGGCACGAACGTCACCTTCTGCGACACCGCCCGCACCGTCGAGGCGTTCATCCTCGACCGTTCGGCCGACCTGTACGGGCTGACCGGGTCCATCGATTTCGTGGGGCGCATCCGGGGCATGGAGAAGTTCGACGGGATCGACCCGCTGATCGAGCGGATGAACCTCGACGTCGCCGAGACCCGGCGGATCCTCGGCGTCGAGTAGCCGGGCGGGGACCCGGGCGGAGTGGCGGGGCGGCGGGCGGATTAGGTTCCGTGCGTGCGCTGCTGGTACTCTCGCCCGTTGGCCGTGACTGTGGTCCACGAACAGTCGCCATGCCGCCGGTCGTACCGGGGCCGCATCAAGTGGACTGAAACAACCAACGAGACGAAGGAGACGCCCCATGGCGCTTTCGACCCAGGAAAAGTCCGAGGTCCTCAAGGAATTCGGCCTGCACGAGACCGACACCGGTTCGCCGGAGGCCCAGGTCGCGCTGCTGACCACCCGCATCCGCCAGCTGACGGAGCACCTGAAGTTCCACAAGCACGACCACCACTCGCGCCGCGGCCTGCTGCTGCTCGTCGGTCGCCGCAAGGGTCTGCTGAAGTACCTGGCCGACAACGACGTCCAGCGTTACCGTAACCTCATCGAGCGCCTCGGCCTGCGCCGCTAAGAACTTTCGGGCCCTCTCAGAAGGCCCCGTCAAGCCCGCCCCGACCAGGGACACCCTGGTTGCGGCGGGCTTTCTCGCGTTTACCGTGGTAGAGTCTTCGCGATGCCCCGAGATGAACTGATAGGGCGGCACCGACGATCGCCCTGGGGGCACACCAAACGAAAGACGTGGTTTTTCCCCGCATGACCGATACCCAGTACGACTACGACGACAACGGCTACGACGACATCGTGGAGGCCGTCGCTGTCATCGACAACGGTGACTTCGGCACCCGCGAGATCCGGTTCGAGACCGGCCAGCTGGCCCGACAGGCCGACGGTGCCGTCACCGCGTACCTCGACGACGAGACGATGATGCTCGCCACGACGTGCGCGTCGAACAACCCCCGCGAGGGCTTCGACTTCTTCCCGCTGACGGTGGACGTCGAGGAGCGCATGTACGCCGCGGGCCGCATCCCCGGCTCGTTCTTCCGCCGCGAGGGCCGCCCGGGCCAGGACGCCATCCTGGCCTGCCGCCTGATCGACCGCCCGCTGCGCCCGACCTTCGTGAAGGGCCTGCGCAACGAGGTGCAGATCATCATCACCATCATGTCCCTCGACCCGAAGGACATGTACGACGTGGTGGCCATCAACGCCGCCTCCGCCGCCACCCAGCTGTCCGGTCTGCCTGTGTCCGGCCCGGTCGGTGCGGTGCGCATGGCGCTCATCGCCGATGACGCCCACCCGAAGGGCCAGTGGGTCGCGTTCCCGACCGTCGAGCAGCACGAGCAGGCGCTGTTCGAGATCGTCGTCGCCGGCCGCCTGGCCGACGACAACGCCGCCAAGGGCCGCGGCAAGTCCCGCAAGGCCAAGGCCGACGCCGACAACGTGGCCATCATGATGGTCGAGGCCGGCGCCACCGAGCACGTGGCCGACCTGGTCGCCCAGGGCCGCCCGGCGCCGACGGAGTCCGTCGTCGCGGAGGGCCTCGAGGCCGCCAAGCCGTTCATCGCCGACCTGTGCGCCGCGCAGCAGTCCCTGGCCGCCGAGGCCGCCCAGGACGTGCGCGAGTTCCCGCTGTTCCCGGCCTACAACGACGACGTTTACGCCGCCGTGGAGTCCGAGGCCGCGGCCAAGCTGCCGAAGCTGCTGAAGACCCCGTCGAAGCAGGACCGCGACGACGCCACCAACGCCCTGATGGCCGAGGTCGTCGAGGCGCTGGAGCCGCAGTTCCCGGAGCGCGGCAAGGAGATCGCCGCCGCGTACAACGGGCTGATGAAGTCCATCGTCCGCGACATGATCCTGACCGACGGCTTCCGCATCGACGGCCGAGCCGTCGACGCGATCCGCGACCTGGGCGTCGAGATCGAGCTGATCCCGCGTGCCCATGGCTCGGCGCTGTTCGAGCGCGGCGAGACCCAGATCCTGGGCGTCACCACGCTGGACATGCTCAAGATGGAGCAGCAGATCGATTCGCTCGGCCCGGTGGACTCGAAGCGCTACTTCCACCACTACAACTTCCCGCCGTACTCCACCGGCGAGACCGGCCGCGTCGGTTCGCCGAAGCGCCGGGAGATCGGCCACGGCGCGCTCGCCGAGCGCGCCATCGTGCCGGTGCTGCCGTCGCGCGAGAAGTTCCCCTACGCCATCCGCCAGGTCTCCGAGGCGCTGGGTTCCAACGGCTCGACGTCCATGGGTTCCGTGTGCGCGTCGACGCTGGCGCTGTACAACGCCGGCGTGCCGCTGCGCGCCCCGGTCGCGGGCATTGCGATGGGCCTGGTCTCCGGCGAGGTCGACGGCAAGACCGAGTACGTCGCGCTGACCGACATCCTCGGCGCCGAGGACGCCTTCGGCGACATGGACTTCAAGGTCGCCGGCACGTCCGAGTTCATCACCGCGCTGCAGCTGGACACCAAGCTCGACGGCATCCCGTCGAAGGTGCTCGCCGACGCGCTGGAGCAGGCCCGCGACGCGCGCCTGACCATCCTGGAGGTCATGGCCGAGGCCATCGACGGCCCGGACGAGATGAGCCCGTTCGCCCCGAAGATCACCACGATCTCCGTGCCGGTGTCGAAGATCGGCGAGGTCATCGGCCCCAAGGGCAAGATCATCAACGGCATCACCGAGGAGACCGGCGCCAACATTTCCATCGAGGACGACGGCACGATCTTCGTGTCCGCCACCACCGGTGAGGCCGCCGACGCCGCGATCGAGAAGATCAACGCCATCGCCAACCCGCAGCTGCCGAAGGTCGGTGAGCGCTACCTGGGCACCGTGGTCAAGACCACCGCCTTCGGCGCGTTCGTGTCCCTGGTGCCGGGCCGCGACGGCCTGGTCCACATCTCGAAGCTCGGCGACGGCAAGCGCATCGACAAGGTCGAGGACGTGGTCAACGTCGGCGACAAGATCCAGGTCGAGATCGCGGACATCGACAACCGCGGCAAGATCTCGCTGGTGCCGGTTCAGGAGTAATCCGGCAACGGGTGGTCGGGTACCACCCGCCAATACCAGGGGACGGGCCCCGGATCGTGGAAACACGGTCCGGGGCCCGTTTCTTCGTTCATGCCCAGGTCAGCGGTTTTCCGGGGTCAGAAGGCGGGTGGCCATAACGTCTGAACCGAATCAGTGGCCCCAGGTGTGTCCGAAAAGACAGACCTGTCATGACCAGTTGTGACCTAATGGTGTTATGCTTCGTGTCAATGGGGTCACACCCGAAGCCTTCGTCGTAGGAGCGTCACGATGGTCACGACCGGAGTGGGAGAGGCGCTGGAGCGCCCCGGCCACGATCACCCGTTCATCGAGATTTCGGCCGGCGGATACCGCGCCGACATTTCCGCTTTCGGCGGGGGCCCGCGTTCCCTCGAACATGACGGCCGCCCGCTGTTGGTCGACTACCCGCGCGGAGAGTTTCCGCCGCTGAGCGCCGCCACCCTGCTGGCGCCGTGGCCGAACCGCGTCACCGACGGGGTGTTCATCCACGACGGCGTCGTCCACCGCATGCAGATCACCGAGCCCGGCCGCTCCAACGCCATCCACGGATTCGTGGGCAATCGCGACTGGGGCTTCGTGGAGGCGGGGGAGGACCACGTGACGCTGTCCATCGAGCCGGGCCCGCAGCCCGGCTGGAACTGGCCGATGCGGTTCACCGTCCGCTGGAGCGTCGACGAGGACGCCGGCTTGAGGGCCGATGTGACCGCCGAAAACTTGGGCGCCTCCGAGTGCCCCTTCGGGTTCGGGTTCCACCCGTATCTCAGCGCCGCCGGCGCGGATCTGGACGATTGCGTCCTGTCCGTGGCGGTCGAGCGCAACCTGCCGTTGGAACCGGTGCGCAACCTGCCGGCCGGCCCCGACATCCCCGCCGACGCAGTGGTCCCGGGACTGTCCGACGGGGTGTCGACCTCGGGGCTCTGGCTCGACCACTGCTTCACCTCGCCCGCACCGAGCAAGGACGCCGCCGATCCGGTGGCCCGAGCCCGGCTCACGGGCCCGGATGGCACGGGGGTCGAGTTGTGGGCCGACGACCACTTCGGCTGGTTCCAGATCTTCACCGCTGACCCCGCTCGCCGCGAGGGTTTCCCCCACGTCGGTCGCGCGCTCGCGGTGGAACCCATGACTTGCCCGCCGGACGCGTTGCGTTCGGGACGCGATCTGATCCGGATCCCGCCGTCGGGCCGCATCGAATTGTCCTTGGGCATTCGCGCGGCGACCCCGCCGTCGTCGTAAAGCGAAAACCCACATGAACTTCACCACCGAAAGAACAAGGAGAATGCCGTGATTTTGGCCGAGGCCGCACTCCGGCTGGACGCGAGCTGGGTGGATTACTCGCTCGTCGCCCTCTACTTCGTATTCGTTCTGGGCATCGGTTGGGCCGCCCGGTCCAAGGTGTCCAGCTCCATCGACTTCTTCCTCTCCGGCCGTTCGCTGCCGGCGTGGGTGACGGGACTGGCGTTCATCTCCGCCAACCTGGGCGCCGTCGAAATCGTCGGCCACTCCGCCAACGGCGTGCAGTACGGCTTCCAGACGATGCACTACTTCTGGATCGGCGCCATCCCGGCGATGGTCTTCCTCGGCATCGTGATGATGCCCTTCTACTACGGCTCCAAGGTCCGCTCCGTGCCGGAGTTCATGCTCCGGCGCTTCGGTCCCGGCGCGCACCTGGTCAATGCGATCTCCTTCGCCGTGGCCCAGCTGCTCATCGCCGGCGTCAACCTGCTGCTGCTGGCCAAGGTGGTCAACTCGCTGCTCGGCTGGCCGCTGTGGGTGACCCTGCTCGTCGCCGCGGTCATCGTACTGTCCTACATCACCCTCGGCGGCCTGTCGGCCGCGATCTACAACGAGGTGCTGCAGTTCTTCGTCATCATCGCCGCGCTGCTGCCGCTGACCCTCATCGGCCTGCACAACGTCGGCGGCTGGGCCGGGCTGAAGGCCTCCGTCGCCGCCGAGTCGCACTTCCACACCTGGCCGGGCACCGAGATCTCGGGCTTCGACAACCCGATCGTCTCCGCCATCGGCCTGGTCTTCGGCCTCGGCTTCGTGCTGTCCTTCGGTTACTGGACCACCAACTTCGTCGAGGTCCAGCGCTCCATGGCCGCCGATTCGCTGTCCGCGGCCCGCAAGACCCCGATCATCGGCGCGTTCCCGAAGATGTTCATCCCGTTCATCGTGGTCATCCCCGGCATGGTCGCCGGCGCCACGGTCACCCCGATCATGGACGGCAATGCCGAACCCAATGACGCGATCCTGTACCTGATGCGCGACCTGCTGCCCAACGGCCTGCTCGGCGTCGCCATCGCGGGCCTGCTCGCCGCGTTCATGGCCGGCATGGCCGCGAACATTTCCGCGTTCAACACCGTGATCAGCTACGACATCGTCGAGACCTACGTCATCAAGAACAAGGACGACAAGTTCTACCTGTCCTTCGGTCGCTGGGCCACCGTCGCCGCCGCCGTCATCGCCGTTTTCACCGCGCTGATCGCGAACCAGTTCGGCAACGTCATGGACTACCTGCAGACGCTGTTCGGCTTCTTCAACGCCCCGCTGTTCGCCACCTTCATCCTGGGCATGTTCTGGAAGCGCATGACCCCGACCGCCGGTTGGGTCGGCCTGGTGCTGGGCACCGTGGCCGCGATGATCTACTGGGGCATCGCCACGTTCTCGGGCGTCGAGGCCGGATTCTTCAACCTGCCGGGCCAGGGCACCGCGTTCGTCGCCGCGTCCATCGCCTTCGTGGTCGACATCGTCTTCTCCATCCTCGTCTCCCTGGTCACCAGGCCGAAGCCCGACCATGAACTCGTCGGCTTCGTCAAGTCCGTGACCCCGAAGGAGAACCTCACGGACGCCAACGAAGCGGCGCTCCCGTGGTACCAGCGCACCGTGCCGCTGGGCATCCTGTGCCTGGTCATGGTCCTTGCTCTCAACATCGTGTTCGCCTAGGAGTGACTGACATGAGCAACGTAACCTCGAACAAGAAGGCCGCAGGCGCCTTCGACATCCGCAACATCATCGGCCTGCTGCTCGGCATCTACGGCGTCGTCCTGCTGATCTCGGCGTTCCTGCTGGACCCGGGCATGAATCCGGACACTGGCCTGCCGAAGGACGCGTCCTACAACACCTGGACCGGGCTCGCGCTGGTCATCGTGGCCGCCGTGTTCTTCGCGTGGGCGAAGATCCGCCCCATTGTGGTACCCGTCGAGGTCGACGACCAGGCCGAGACCTCCCCGAAGGAGGCGTAGGCAGCAATGACCGCCCATCCCTTTTCCACCACGCGGATGACCCTGGCAGACGGCCGCGAGCTCATCTACTTCGATGACGAGCCCGATTTCGTCGAGGGCCGCCGCACCCGCAAGACCGTCGATGATCGCCGGCTGCCTGAGGCGGTGACGGAGTCCGAGTTGCGCCGGGATCCCCTCACCGGGGAATGGAACGTCTATGCGGCGCACCGCATGAACCGCACGTTCATGCCGCCGGCCAACGAAAACCCGCTGGCCCCGACCAAGCCGGGGGAGTTGCCCACGGAGATCCCGGCCGACGACTACGACGTCGTGGTCTTCGAGAACCGCTTCCCGTCGTTGTCCATGCACATGGAGGTGCCGGAGGATTTCGCCGCCGCCGTCGACGGCGAGGAGCTGTTCCCGCGCCGCCCGGCGCTGGCCCGGTGCGAGGTCGTCTGCTTCACCCCGGACGTGACCTCGAACTTCCGTGACCTGCCCTATTCCCGGGCGCGCACGGTCGTGGAGGCGTGGGCGCACCGCACGCGCGAGCTGTCGGAGATCGACGGAGTGCGCCTGGTGTTCCCGTTCGAGAACCGCGGCAAGGAAATCGGCGTCACGCTGCAGCATCCGCACGGGCAGATCTACTCGTACCCGTACCTGCCGTCGCGGGCGGCGTCGATCGTCGCGGCGAGCAAGGCACATGAAGCGGAGACGCGACGTTCGCTTTTCGACGACGTCCTGTCCGCCGAAAAGCGTTCGGGCCGCCGGATCATCGCCGAAGGCGAGCACTTCACCGCCTTCGTGCCGGCGGCGGCGAAGTGGCCGGTCGAGGTCATGCTGATGGCCAATCGGGCGGTGCCGGATTTCGCGGCGCTGACCGATGACGAGAAGGACGAGCTCACCCGCATGTACCTCGATCTGCTGGGCCGGATGGACCGGTTCTTCGAGGGCGTGGAGCGCACCCCGTACATCGCGGCTTGGAATCAGGCGCCGGTGGGCGAGGATCGCGTGCACGGCAGGTTGCATCTGCAGCTGTACTCGATGATGCGCTCGCCCGGGCGGATGAAATTCCTGGCCGGTTCCGAGTCGGGGCAGGGCGCCTGGATCTCGGATACGACGCCGGAGCGCATCGCCGACCGGTTCCGCGAGATCGGCGGGGCGAAGTGGTCGCCCACCCGTGACGACGCCACCGGCGCCGCCGCTGCGACCGCGCTGTTCAAGACCGCCTTCGATGCGGCGCCCGCCGGGGTGTGGGCGGCGCCCGGGCGCGTGAACCTCATCGGCGAGCACGTCGACTACGCCGGCGGCATCTGCCTGCCCTTCGCGCTGTCGCAGCGCACGTGGGTCGCCGTGTCGCCGCGCGAGGACGGTCTGTACCGGCTGGTGTCCGACATGGGCGGCGGCGAGCCGCAGGTGGTGGAGATCGGCGTCGACGAGGTAGGGCCGGGCAGTCCCTCCGACTGGACCGGGTACGTCGTCGGCGCCATCTGGGCGCAGCAGGAGGCTGGACTGCTGCCGGAGCAGCTGGGCGGATTCGACATCGCCGTGACCTCCGACGTTCCGATCGGCGGTGGTTTGTCCAGCTCCGCGGCCCTGGAATGCTCGGCCGCGTTGGCCGCATACGAGCTCACCGTCGGCCCCATCGGCGGACCCGCCGATGAAGCTGGCTCCGACGTCCGCGCCGGCCTGGTCGCCGCGTGCATCCGCGCGGAGAACGAGGTCGTGGGCGCGTCGACCGGCGGCCTGGACCAGCGGATTTCGCTGTTCGGCCAGGCCGGCAACGCTCTGGCCATCGACTACGCGGACGATTCCGCGGTACAGGTACCCTGCGATCTTCCCTCGCATGATCTGGCCATCCTGGTCATCGACACGAAGGCGCCGCACTTCCTCGCCGACGGCCAGTACGCCTCGCGGCGCGGCGTCATCGATGCGGTCACCGAGGGGCTCGGCGTGGGTTCCTTGCGAGAATGCGACGATGCGCTCGGCGCGGCCGCCGAATGGGCCGCGGCCAACGTTCCCGATGGGACGGACGCCGGGGAGTGGGAGCGGACCGTCGTCAAGCGCGTGCGCCACGTCGTGTCCGAGATCGAGCGCACCGCCAAGGCGATCGGCCAGCTCAAGGCCGGGGACATGGCCGGCTTCGGCGAGTCGATGTGCGCCAGCCACGCGTCCCTGCGCGACGACTACGAGGTCACGTGCCTCGAGCTGGATCTGGCAGTGGACACCGCCATGGCCCATGGCGCGGTCGGTGCCCGGATGACCGGCGGCGGTTTCGGTGGCAGCGCCATCGCGTTGGTCGACGCCGCGCAGGTCGAACCCATCGCGGACGCCATCGCCGAAGCGTACGCGGAAGCGGGATTCCGGCCGCCGGAGTTCCTCGCCGCAGTGCCGTCCGACGGCGCCGAGAAGATCGGATAATCGGTTCCCCCGCACTACGCGGAGCCGAAAATGGGTCCGGCCATCTCGATTCGAGGTGGCCGGGCCTTTCGGCATGCGAAGGGGTGTTCGGTCGCGTAACATCGCGGGGGAATCGAAAACGAGTGCGATGTTCCTCGGTGTTCGGGGGCGGCACGAGATGGGTCGGGGAAGCCCGCGCCGAAGGGGGAAGGGGTCACATGGGATCGATGCGGGGAGACATCCGCGACAAGGTGCGCAAGCTGCTCAATCAAGCGGCGGACCGGGAGGGCACGCCGGAGGGCGACGCGTTCCGCGACAAGGCGTTCGCGCTGATCGCGCAGTATGGGCTGGACCCGGCGAAGCTGGGGGATCCGGCGGATGCGGGCGCCGAGATGACGGTCGTCGAGCTCGACTTGTCGGGGTCGTATCAGCGCCAGCAGATCGGGCTGCTCAATGCGCTGGGGCAGGCGCTGCACTGCGAAGTCATCTATTGGGGCGGCGGCGGGCACGGGTACGGGCGCTCCGCGGCCAGGGGAACCGTCATCGGGGCGGCCAGGCACGTGGAACGGGTGCAATTGCTGTTCTCGGTGCTGTGTCCGCACATGCTCGCCGGCGCCGCGGATCTGCGGGCGGGAAACTCTGCGGTGACGGCCCGGTGGCGCCGATCGTTCATGGTGGGATTCGCCACCGTGGTCGGCGACCGGTTGGCGGCGCAGGAACGCAGTGCGGCGGGCGAGGCGACGCGGGCGGCGCAGGCCGGAGGGGCGGGGGCCGGGACCGACGCGGCGCTGGTGCTGAAAAACGACGCGGACAGGGCTCGCGAGGAAACCCGCAGGCGTTACCCGTACCTGCGCCGGACGCAGTCCAACGCCCGGCTCGACGGCGACGCGTTCATGCACGGGTGCGCCGCCGGGCACCACACGGATCTGGGGCAGACCCGGATGGGTGCGCGGCGGGCGCTGGGGGCGTGAGGGGCCGGTCCCGGCCCCCGGTCGGAACGGCTAGTTCAGTTCCACCCGCTTGCGGGTGCGCTTGACCTGGGTGGACAGGGCGATGATGAACACGCCGAAGCCCACGCCGACCCACAGCGCGATGCGGTAGCCGGCGATGGTCTCGTCGACCGCCGGGGTGGGGGAGGTGGTCATGGTCGCCGTCGCGGCGGCAGCGATGGCCACGAACGCCGCGGTGCCCACCGCTCCGAAGACCTGCTGCAGAGTGTTGACCACGGCGGAACCGTCCGGGTACAGCTTCTTCGGCAGATCGCCCAGGCCCCACGTGAACAGCGGGGTGAACAGCAGGCCGAGGCCGATTTCCAGGACGATGTGCGAGGCGACGATCCACCACAGCGGCGTGTTCATGCCGATGAACGCCAGGCCCAACACGCCCAGGGTCACCAGGACGGCACCCGGCGGCACCAGCGGGCGCGGGCCGAACTTGTCGTACAAGCGGCCGACGAACGGCCCCATCAGGCCCATCACCAGCGGCCCGGGCATGAGCATCAGGCCGATGGTCAGGACCTCGACGCCGCGCAGAGCCAGGTACAACGGCAGGATGATGATCACGCCGAACATGGCCAGCATGCCGACCGACAGGATCGCCGTGGAAATGGCGAAGCTCTTGGTGCGGAACACCCGCAGATCCAGCAGCGCGGCATCGGTGCGGGCCAGGCGGACCTGACGGACACCGAACACGACCAGCGACGTCAGGCCGATGGCGAGCGCGATCCACATCTTCGCGCCGGCACCGGTGCCGACCAGCGACAGGGCGTAGACGGTCACGCCGAAGCCGACGGCGGACAAGAGCACGGACAGGACGTCCACGCGCTTGTCGGAGCGTTCGCCGAACGAGGGCAAGAGGAAGGTGCCCACCGCCAGGACGACGATGCCGATGGGCAGCATCGACCAGAACAGCATGTGCCAGTTGTTGCCGGCGAGCTTGAGAATGAAGCCCGACACCGTCGGGCCGATCGCCGGGGCCACCGCGATGACGATGGACATGTTGCCCATCATCGTGCCGCGGTTGTCCTCCGGGACCAGACGCAGCACCGTGGTCATCAGCAGCGGCAACAGCACCGCGGTGCCCGCCGCCTGGATGACGCGGCCGATGATGACGACCGTGAAGTCCGGCGCCAACGCGCCGATGACGGTGCCCGCGACGAACAGGCCCTGCGAGGCGACGAAGAGCTGGCGCAGCGTCAGCTTTGAGATCAGGAAGCCCGTGACGGGAATGACCACGGCCATGGTCAGCAGGAAGGCGGTGGTGACCCACTGCGCCAATGCCGCCGTGATGCCCAGGTCGTTCTTGATCACCGGGATGGCGACGCTCATGACCGTCTCGTTGAGGATCGCGATGAACGCGGCGGCGAGGAGAACGTAGATCGCCATGTACGGCGTGCGCCCGCCGGTGGCGGTGGCCGCCTCGCGGGTGTCGCCGGACTGGGCGGATTCGACGCTGGACATGCGCCACTCCTTTCCGCCCCGTGGTGCCGGGACGTTGCGAAGGTGGAAGGAGGGCAACCGGGCGCGGCGTGGTGGCCGCGCGATAGTTGCCCTCGGAGATAACCGGATCAACATACGCCCACTCCGGCCGCAATGCCAGTCACGTGAATACCGGGGTCAGCGAGCTCTTCCGGTGGCGGCACCCGCGCCGTGCGGAGCGGTGGCAGGGACGGGGCGGAGCGGCGGGTCGGCGCGCAGACCGGGGTGCGCGGCCTAGAGTGGGTTCACGGAACATGGGCCGGCCGAGATCGACGATCGAAGCCGGCCGGAAGATGCGAGACGAACCAATACGAGGGACGGGGCGCAGGAGCGCCCGCCACGAGGGGAGAGCCAGGAGAACATGGGCAACATCAAGGTCGGCGTGCTCGGCGCCAAGGGCAAGGTCGGATCCACCATCTGCGAGGCCGTCGACGCCGCCGATGATCTCGACCTGGTCGCGCAGCTCGATTTCGGCGACGACCTCGCTGCGCTGTCCGAGGCCGCTGCTGACGTCATCGTCGACTTCACCCAGCCCGACGCCGTCATGGGCAACCTCGAGTACTGCCTGGCCAACGGCATCCACGCCGTCGTCGGCACCACGGGCTTCACTCCCGAGCGCCTGGACCAGGTCCGCGCGTGGATCGACGCGGGGGAGGACGGCCGCAAGGCCAACGTGCTCATCGCCCCCAACTTTGCCATTTCCGCGGTGCTGACCATGCGTTTCTCCGAGATCGCGGCCCCGTACTTCGAGTCGGCCGAGGTCATCGAGATGCATCATCCGCACAAGAAGGACGCGCCCTCCGGCACCGCGATCCACACTGCCGAAGGCATCGCGCGGGCTCGTCGTGAAGCAGGCATGCCCGCCCAGCCCGACGCCACCGAACAGTCCTTGGACGGATCCCGCGGCGCCGACGTCGAGGGCGTGCCCGTGCATGCGGTGCGCATGACCGGTGCGGTGGCCCACGAAACCGTCATCTTCGGCACCGAGGGGCAGTCCCTGACCATCAAGCAGGACTCCTACTCGCGCACGTCCTTCGTGCCGGGCGTGCTCGTCGGCGTGCGCAAGATCGCCGACCATGAGGGCCTGACCGTCGGGCTCGAGTCCTACCTCGGTCTGTAAGGGGGAGCCCGCATGTCCGAGATCGTGGGGTTGAGCGCCCAGCTCATCGCGTCGACGCAGTTCACCGCGCCGGCGGACATCGACTGGGGCACCGACGCCGAAGGCGGGGAAGCGCTCATCGAATTCGCCGGCCGCGCCTGCTACGAAACCTGGGACAAGCCCAACCCGCGCACCGCGACCAACGAGGGGTACCTCCGCCACGTGCTCGAAGTCGGGCACACCAGCCTGTTCGAGCACGCGTCGGCGTCGATCTACGTCCGCGGGCTGTCCCGATCGTGTTCGCACGAGCTGACGCGGCACAGGCACTTCTCGTTTTCCCAGCTGTCCCAGCGATTCGTCCCCGACACCGCCAATCGCGTCGTCGCCCCGGCCGCCATCGCCGAAGACCCCGAACTGCTGGCGCTGTTCGAGGGAGTCGTCGACCAATCCCGGTTCGCCTACCAGGAGCTGCTCGACGCGCTGGAGGAAAAGTGGGCGGAAGAGCCCAACGCCCTGCTGCGCCGGAAACAGGCGCGCCAGGCCGCTCGGGCGGTCCTGCCCAACGCCACGGAAACACGTATCGTGGTGACCGGTAACTACCGTTCGTGGCGACATTTCATAGGAATGCGCGCCACGGAACATGCGGATTCGGAGATCCGGGCGCTGGCGGTGGCGTGCCTGCGCGAACTGCAGGCCGCGGCCCCGACGGCGTTCGGGGATTTCGAGGTCAGCCGCCTCCGCGACGGTTCCGTCGTCGCGTCGAGCCCGTACGCATTTGAAGGATAAGCCGGGGCGATACCCGGCTTCGCGACATAGAACAGGTAGCCTTACAACAATGACCACTGGATTCGCTTCGAACCGAGGCGTCGATGCCTTCGGCACCGTCGCCGTCGCCATGGTGACCCCGTTTGACGCGGACGGCGCCCTGGACGTCGATGCAGGCGTGCGTTTGGCCGGGCATCTGGCCGACAACGGCTGCGATTCGCTCATTCTCGCCGGCACCACCGGCGAATCCCCGACGACGTCCACCGACGAGAAGCTGGAGCTGCTGCGCGCCGTGCGCGCCGAGCTCGGCGATTCCGTCAAGCTGGTCGCCGGCGCGGGCACCAATGACACCGCATCGTCCATCGAACTCGCCACGGCCTCGGCCGAGGCGGGCGCGGACTCGCTTCTGGTGGTTACGCCGTATTACTCGAAGCCGAGCCAAGAGGGCCTGTACCGCCACTTCACGGCCGTCGCCGACGCGACGGACCTCGAGGTGTGCCTGTACGACATCCCGCCCCGCTCGGTCATCCCGATTGACACGGACACTCTTTACCGTCTCGCGGAGCATCCCCGCATCACTGCCGTCAAGGACGCCAAGGGCGACCTGGGCGCGGCGGCGAACATCATCGCCAACACCGATTTGGCCTGGTACTCCGGCGACGACGTCGTGAATCTGCCGTGGCTGTCCATCGGCGCCACCGGATTCATCTCCGTCGTCGGCCACGCCGCGCCCCGCAAGCTCGCCGATCTGCGAGCGCAGTTCGACGCCGGGCAGCTGGTCGAGGCCCGCGAGACGCATGCTTCCATGACCCCGCTCTTCCGCGCCCAGGCCCGCCTGGGTGGGGTGAGCTTTGCCAAGGCAGCCTTGAAGCTGCAGGGCATTCAGACAGGAGAACCCCGTTTGCCTCAGATTTCCCCGACCACCGAGCAGCTTGATCTGCTCGCCGCCGACATGCGAGAGGCCGGTGTCCTCTAAGTGAGCGAGAATCGCAGCCGCCCCCGCAAGGTCGTCCGCAAGGCCGGACCGCCGCAGGACGCGGAGATCGCGCGCGCCGAATCCCAGGCGCCGAAGAACGAAGACAAGAACGACTCGAAGAACGAAGCCAAGAACGGCAACAAGAACTCGGGCTCCGAGCAGTCCGGCCGCCAGCGCCAGGACCAGCAGGGCCAGGGCCGCTCCGGCGGTTCCTCCCGCGGGGGCCGTGGTGGCCGCGGAGGCCGTGGAGGCCAGGGCGGCAACGGCGGCGGCCAGGGCAACGGCAACCGCGGTGGCCGTGGCGGACAGGGTGGCCAGGGCGGTCGCGGCGGCAATGACCGCGGCGGTCGCCGCAACGTCGTGCAGTCGATGCAGGGCGCGGACCTGACCCAGCGTCTGCCGGAGCCCCCGAAGGCGCCGAAGGACGGCCTGCGCATCGTCGCCCTCGGCGGCATTTCGGAGATCGGCCGCAACATGACGGTCTTCGAGTACAAGGACCGTCTGCTCATCGTCGACTGCGGCGTGCTGTTCCCCAGCTCCGACGAGCCGGGCGTCGACCTGATCCTGCCGGACTTCTCCTACATGGAGGGCAAGTGGGACCGCGTCGAGGCCCTGGTGGTCACGCACGGCCACGAGGACCACATCGGCGCCATCCCGTGGCTGCTCAAGCAGCGCGGCGACATCCCGATCATCGCCTCCCGCTTCACCCTGGCGCTGATCCAGGCGAAGCTGCAGGAGCACCGCATCCGCCCGAAGACCGTCGAGGTCAACGAGCAGGATCGTCTCCAGCGCGGCCCGTTCGACCTGCGTTTCTTCGCGGTCAACCACTCCATCCCGGAGTGCCTGGGCATCGCCATCAAGACCGGTGCCGGCCTGGTGGTCCACACGGGCGACATCAAGCTGGACCAGACCCCGCCGGACAAGCGCCCGACCGACCTGCCGGCCCTGAGCCGCCTGGGCGACGAGGGCGTCGACCTGTTCCTGTGCGACTCGACGAATGCCACCACCCCCGGCATCTCGGAGTCCGAATCGCAGATCGTGCCGACCCTGCGTCGCCTGGTCACCGAGGCCAAGCAGCGCGTGATCTTCGCGTCCTTCGCGTCGAACGTGTACCGCGTGCAGGCCGTCATCGACGCCGCCGTGGCCGCCAACCGCAAGGTGGCGTTCAACGGCCGCTCCATGATCCGCAACATGCGCATCGCCGAGGAACTGGGCCTGCTCAACGCCCCGCGCGGCACGATCGTCGAGATGAACGAGGCCGCCCGCATGGCGCCGCACAAGATCGTGCTGGTCACCACGGGCACCCAGGGTGAGCCGATGGCCGCCCTGAGCCGCATGGCCCGCCGCGAGCACCGCCAGATCACCGTCCGCGACGGCGACCGCATCATCATGTCGTCGTCGGTGGTGCCGGGCAACGAGGAGTCGGTGTTCGGCGTGCTCAACATGCTCGCCCAGATCGGCGCCGAGGTCATCACCGGCCGCGACGCGATGGTCCACACCTCGGGCCACGGTTACTCCGGCGAGCTGCTGTTCCTGTACAACGCGGTGCGCCCGTCGAATGCGATGCCGGTGCACGGCGAGTGGCGCCACCTGCGCGCGAACAAGGATCTGGCCATCTCCACCGGCGTCCCCGCCGAGAACGTGGTGCTGGCGCAGAACGGCGTCGTCGTCGACCTGGTCGACGGCCGCGCCCGCGTCGCGGGCCAGGTCCCGGTCGGCCAGCTGTACGTGGACGGCACGTCCATGGGCGACGTCGACGCCGACGTCCTGGCCGATCGTGCGGAGATGCGCGAAGGCGGCCTGATCACGGTCACCTCCGTCATCGACAACCGCACCGGCCGTCCGCTGGAGAAGCCCCGCGCCCAGGCCCGCGGTTTCTCCGACGACGTCAAGGAGGTCCTCGCCGAGGTCGAGAAGCTGGTCGACGAGACCATGTACGACCTCGCCGGTTCGGGCGAGAACAACCCGTACCGCATGGCGCAGGAGGTCCGCCGTCGCGCGGAGAAGATGATCAACTCGAAGTACCGCCGCAGCCCGATGATCGTCCCGACCATCGTGCCCATGTCCTCCGAGTCCGCCGGCGTCGTCTCCGACGACGACGTGCACGACGCCCGCGAGAGCCTGTAGCTTTCGCGCGGTCCGGTGGTTTCCGGACTTTGCTTTACGACGGCCTCTCCCGGCCTTTTCGCCGGGAGGGGCCGTTTCGCGTCCGCGGATGCAACGGCGGTGATCCCCGTACACTGGCGGGCATGACATTCGCGCAGGAAGAACGACGGCAATTGGCGGAGCTGCTCCGCGAGACGGGACCGGACGCCCCGACGTTGTGCGAGGGCTGGACCACGAAGGATCTGGTGGTGCACCTGGTGCTGCGGGAGAACCGCCCGGATGCGGCCGGCGGCATGTTCGTGCCCGCGCTGCGGGAGCGGCTGGAGAAGGTCACCGCCGATTACGAGGCGAAGCCCTTCGAGGAGCTCGTGGACACGTGGGCCGACGGAGCGCCGGTGTGGAATCCGATGCGCTGGGCCGACCAGCTGGTCAACGCGGCGGAGAATTTCGTCCATCACGAGGACGTGCGGAGGGCGCGCGAGGGGTGGGTGCCCCGTGAGCTGTCGCCGTCGGGCCGCAGGGATCTGTGGCGCATAGCCACGACGATGTCGCGGCGGATGCTCCGCGATTCCACGTCGACGGTGGTGCTCGTCCGCGATGACGGGGCGGCGACGACGCCGGTGGACCGGGCCGCGTCCGGTGCCGATACCGTGACGGTGACCGGCGATCCGGGGGAGCTGGTGTTGTGGCTGTTCGGGCGGGACGAGGCGAACGTGGAGATTGACGGGGACCCGTCCGGCGTCGTGCATCTGACCATCTGAGAGGTTCCGCCTAACTGACACGCGTGTGACTGATGTGAAAATAGGGGCGAAAAACGACTAGGGTGGTTCCCATGTCAGCCACCAGCCGCACCCGCAGCCCCCGGACGCGCCCCACCTCGCGCGGCCCGGCGCATCGGCCCGCGGGCCCCCGAACCACCCGTGACGCCACCCGACGCATGGACGACGGGTACGGCGGCGATTTCGAGCGCACCGGCAGCGCCTATCGTGCAGTCGGGGAGGGGTTGTCCGGCGCGTGGTCGCAGACCGCGCGCGGCGTGGCGGGCCTGGCCCGCAAGCTCGGTGGCCGCGGTGGCGGCCGAGACGGCAGGAATGTGATGGAGGACCATGTCGCGGATGATGCGCAGGTGAAGGGCGGACGGCGCGGCAAGCGCAAGAACGGGGCAGCTTCCGCCGGGAACGCCCCGGATCAAGTTGCACCCGTTGACTCTCGGGACTCCCGTCCGAAGCGCCGGAAGAAGGCCGACGGCTACGACGACCTCGAGCCTCCGGTGCAGGCCACCGGACAGAAGGCGTCGGCCACCGCGGCCGAGCGTCCCGTCGAGCCGGCCATCGAGGGATCGCGCGATGGCGCGGCCCTGCTCGTCCTCGCCCTGTCGATCGTGTTGGCGGGCGCCACGTGGTTCTCGCTGGCCGGTCCGGTCGGCGACCTCATCGAGACGCTGTTCCGCACCCTGATCGGCGTCGGCGCCTTCATCCTGCCTGTCGTGCTGGGCATTCTCGCCGTCATGATGATGCTCGGCACCGTTCCCCGCCGCGACCGGGTGTCGTCGGCGGGCTTGGGCGTGGCCCTGATCGCCGGCGGCATGCTCGCGATCGTCCACATCGGCTCCGGGCGTCCCGCCGACTGGGAGGGCCGCCGCGCCGCCGGCGGAGCCATCGGCGGTTACATCGGGACACCGCTGGCCGCCGGCTTCACGCCGTGGGTCGCCGTCATTCTGCTGTTCGGCATGGTCTTTTACGGTGCATTGCTGCTCAGCGGCACCACCGTGCGCCGTCTCGTCGACGTCGTCGGCGAGTACCTGAACCTCGGCGACTGGTCGGGCCGCGTCGGCCGTGGCCGCGCCGAGGACGAGGCGTTCGATCCCGACGACCGCTACGCCGGAGTCGACGGCATGCTCGATGAGCGTGCCGACGCCTACGACGGCCCCGACGGGCCCGCCGCCTCGGCCACCGCAGTCGACGCCTTCGACGACCATGCCGACGACCGCCCCACGGAGCCCGCCCGCCGGCCGTCCCGGGCCACCCGCCGTTCCCGCGGTCGTGCCGCGACCCCGTCGACGCCTCCGACGCCGCCCGTGGAGGACAACCTCTACGATCTGCTCGACGACGAGGCGCCCACCCGGGCGTCCCGCCGCCCGTCGCCCGCGGACGCGTACCCGGTGGACGATCGCCGCGACGACCGTGGCGACGACACCGCCACGCGCCAGCTGACCATCGACGACGAGGCCGCGACCACCGCCTCGCTGCCCGTGATCGCGGAGCCCGTCGCCACCCCGTCCGTGACCGCCGCCGAAACGGATGCGGTGGACGAGGGCGACGTCGGCGTCGTCAAGCGCGAGCCCGCCCCGAAGCCGGCCCGCAACGACTCCGGCGACGCGGTGTCCCAGGCGACCCGTCGCCAGATGGACGCCATCGCGGCGCGCTCGGGCATCGACGCCTCCGCGATTCCGGCGTCGACGCCGAAGTCGGAGACCGAGCCGAAGGAACCCGTGGCGCCCGCGCGGCCGTCCATCGCCGACGGCTACCGCCTGCCGTCGACGGATCTGCTCATCCCCGGCGAGCCGCCGAAGACCCGCACCGCGACCAACGACCGCATGATCGAGGCGATCACGGACGTCTTCGCCGAGTTCAACATCGACGCGCAGGTCACCGGATTCTCCCGCGGCCCGACGGTCACGCGCTACGAGATCGCGCTGGGCCCGGGCGTGAAGGTCTCCAAGATCACCAACCTGCAGTCCAACATCGCCTACGCGGTGGCCACGGACAATGTCCGTCTGCTCACCCCGATCCCGGGCAAGTCCGCCGTCGGCATCGAGGTGCCCAACAACGACCGCGAGATGGTGCGCCTGGCCGACGTCCTCGAGGCACCGAAGACGGTGTCCAACGACGACCCGATGCTCATCGGCCTGGGCAAGGACATCGAGGGCGAGTTCATCAGCCACTCGATGCAGAAGATGCCGCACCTGCTCGTCGCCGGCTCCACCGGCTCCGGCAAGTCGGCGTTCGTCAACTCGATGCTGGTGTCGCTGCTGACCCGCGCGACGCCCGACGAGGTGCGCCTGATCCTCGTCGACCCCAAGATGGTCGAGCTGACCCCCTACGAGGGCATCCCGCACCTGATCACGCCGATCATCACCCAGCCCAAGAAGGCCGCCGCCGCGCTGCAGTGGCTGGTGGAGGAGATGGAGCAGCGGTACATGGACATGAAGTCCACCCGCGTGCGCCACATCAAGGACTTCAACCGCAAGGTCAAGTCCGGCGAGATCACCGCGCCGCTCGGCTCGGAACGCGAGTATCGCCCGTACCCGTACATCGTGTGCATCGTCGACGAGCTCGCCGACCTGATGATGACCGCCCCGCGCGACATCGAGGACGCCATCGTCCGCATCACCCAGAAGGCCCGCGCCGCCGGCATCCACCTGGTGCTGGCGACGCAGCGCCCGTCGGTCGACGTGGTCACCGGCCTGATCAAGACCAACGTGCCGTCGCGTCTGGCGTTCGCCACGTCGTCGCTGACCGACTCGCGCGTCATCCTCGACCAGGGCGGCGCGGAGAAGCTCATCGGCATGGGCGACGCGCTGTTCATCCCGCAGGGCGCCGGCAAGCCCCGCCGCCTGCAGGGCGCGTTCGTCACCGACGAGGAGATCCAGGCCGTCGTCGAGGCGTGCAAGGACCAGGCCGAGCCGGACTACACCGAGGGCGTCACCGAGGACAAGGCCGCCGAGGCGGTCAAGAACATCGACCCGGACATCGGCGACGATCTCGAGGACCTGGTGCAGGCCGTCGAGCTGGTGGTCACCTCGCAATTCGGCTCGACGTCGATGCTCCAGCGCAAGCTGCGCATCGGTTTCGCCAAGGCCGGCCGCCTCATGGACCTCATGGAAACCCGCGGCGTCGTCGGCCCCTCCGAGGGCTCGAAGGCCCGCGAGGTGCTGGTCAAGCCGGACGAGCTGGAGACCATCATCTGGATGATCCGCGGCGCCGACCCGGCCGATGCGCCCACCGACGACGACGTCACGGTCGTCGACGCCGAGCCGACCGACGGCATGGCGTAACGGGCTTCACGACGCCGACGGGCCCCGCGCGAGTCAATTCGCGCGGGGCCCGTCGCCGTGTACAGTGGGTCGCCGTGGAGGGGAGTATCCCCGGATTTCACCGCGATGGCCGTCGTCAGCACGGGAATCGCGGCGGGCGCGACAGCCCGCCGGCGAAACCCCGGCACCATCGGCCCACGCAGATGCGTGGGGTGGGAGAGACCTCCGGTTATTCGTCGACCGACCGGAGGAGCACCACCAGTGCACGTACCCCTGTATGTATGGGCGATCACCATCGTGATCGTCATGGGCTTCATCGCCTTCGATTTTTACGCCCACGTCCGCACGCCCCATGAGCCGTCGCTCAAGGAGGCCGGCGGCTGGACCGCCTTCTACGTCGTCCTGGCCCTGCTGTTCGGCGGGTTCATCTGGCTGTTCTGGGACCATGAACGCGGCATCGAGTTCCTCTCGGGCTACGTCACCGAGAAGGCCCTGAGCGTGGACAACTTGTTCGTGTTCGCGCTGATCATCGGCGCGTTCAAGATCCCGCGTAAGTACCAGCAGAAGGTGCTGCTCTTCGGCATCGCGATGGCGCTGGTGTTCCGCACGGTGTTCATCCTCATCGGCGCGGCGATGATTTCCGCGTGGTCCGACATCTTCTACCTGTTCGCCATCTTCCTGCTGTACACCGCCATCAAGACGGTGTGGGACGAGGCGGCGGACAAGCCGGAGACGGACCCGAACGACATGGCCGTGATCAAGATGCTCAAGAAGGTCATCCCGATCTCGTCGAAGTACCACAAGGATCGCCTGACGGCGAAGATCGACGGCAAGCGCTTCTTCACGCCGCTGGCGGTGGCGCTGGTGGCCATCGGCTTCGTGGACATCATGTTCGCCTTCGACTCGATCCCGGCGATCTTCGGCCTGACCGACGAGCCCTACATCGTGTTCACGGCCAATGCGTTGGCTCTGATGGGTCTGCGCCAGATGTACTTCCTGCTCGACGGCCTGCTCGATCGCCTGGTGTACCTGGCCTACGGCCTGGGCATCATCCTGGGCTTCATCGCCGTCAAGCTCTTCCTGCACGCGCTGCACGAGAACAACTTGCCGTTCATCAACGGCGGCGAGGACGTGAAGGTGCCGGAGATCGGCACGTGGACGTCGCTGGCCGTCATCGTCGGCGTCCTGGTGATCACGGTCGTGGCGTCCTGGCTGAAGAACAAGCGCGACGAGAACATGGGCGGCGTCGCCCCGAAGCGCTGGACAGGCCACGACGAGGAGCACGAGGAGATCAACGGATCCAACGGTTCCGCGGCACCCACGGGTGCGGATGCGCAGGCGGTCGGGCGCAACGCCCGTTCGCTTTCCGACGGCCCGGCGTCCGCGCCGAGCAACGCGGACGCGGGCGACGACGGGCGCGGTCCCGGCCGGGTCTAGTCGTCCCAGACGTTGATGACCGGGTTCCATTCCCGGATCGCCCGGTCATCGAGAACTCCCCGGACGTGGAACGGATCCGCGTCCATCACCGAGGCGGGGTCTTCGCCGTCATCCACGCGGATGACGATGAGGGCCCCGCCTTCGGCGTCGGGGTGGGGGCCGGAGCCGATGATCTTGCCCTCGTCCTTCAGCACGGCGATGAAGGCGCGGTGGTCGGGGCGGGCCTCGGCGATGCGGGGATCGGTGGGGTCGTAGCGGTAGGACACTGCGTAGATGGTCATGGCCGAAAGTCTACGACCGGCACCTCCGATTAGAGCGTTTCGGATTCGGCGGTAGTGTTGTCCGCGTGACCGATCAGACCCGTCCCGCCGCGGATGCCGCGCCCTCCAACTGGAACCTGCCCAATGCGCTGACCGTGCTGCGCATTCTCGGCGTCCCCGTCTTCCTGTGGCTGCTGCTGCAGGAGGGCGGGGAGGACGCCGGGTGGCGCTGGTGGGCGTTCGGCGTGTTCGCATTGCTCATGATCACCGACAAGATCGACGGTGATCTGGCGCGCAGCCGCAATCTGGTGACGGACTTCGGCAAGATCGCCGACCCCATCGCGGACAAGGCGCTGATGATCGGTGCGCTGGTCGGGCTGAACATCATCGAGCTGTTGCCGTGGTGGATCACGGCGATCATCGTCGTGCGCGAGTTGGGCATCACCTTGTGGCGCGTGGTGCAGCTGCGCCGCGGCCACGTGGTGCCGGCGTCGAAGGGCGGCAAGCTCAAGACCGTGGCGCAGTCGTTGGCCGTGGCGCTGTTCCTCATGCCGCTGGCGTGGCTGTTCTGGCCGGCGTGGATCGTCATGATCATCGCCGTGGCCATCACCGTGGTCACCGGCATCCAGTACATCGTCGATTCGCGCAAGGCCGCCGCGTGACGCCGGGGGAGCCCGCCGCCGATCCATTGGCCGGTTCCACCCGTGCCGCCGAGGTCGTCGCGGAGCTCACCGCGCGGGGCCAGACTCTGGCCGCCGCCGAGTCGCTGACGGCCGGCTTGTTCTGCGCCACCGTCGCAGGGGTGCCCGGGGCGTCGGCGGCGCTGCGGGGCGGGCTGATCACCTACGCCACCGATTTGAAGGAGACGCTGTCCGACGTCCCCGCCGAGACGCTGCGCGCCCACGGGCCCGTGGCTCCCGACACGGCCCGCGCCATGGCGGCGGGGGCGAAGCGACGCTGCGGCGCGGACTGGGGCGTCGCGTTGACCGGCGTGGCCGGGCCCGACGCCCAGGACGGGCACCCCGTCGGCGAGGTGTGGTGCGGGATCGCGGTCCCCGGCACGCGTGGGGCGGATGACGGGGACGTGGTCGTCGTCAAGCGTCTCGAGGTGGATCCGGGCGCCGGGCGCTGGGGGATCCGCGCCGGAGCGGTCGCGGCGGCGCTGGAGCTGCTCGCGGATCAACTCGCCGCCCGCTGAGGCGGGGCACCCCGGGGTGGCCGCGACGGGAAGAATCCGCCGCGGAATCGGGGTTGTCGGGAACAAACCGGTGAGGTCGTGCGTTAATGGGGGTGATGATCAACGACACGATGACCATTTCCGCCCCCGCGCCGGCGAACCCGCCCGCGCGCACGCCGCTGCCGACCGCGGAACCGGCGCGTGAACCGCTGCTGCGCGAAGCCCTCGGGGAAGCGCTGCGCGACATCCGCACCCGCAACGGGATGACCCTGCGCGAGTTGTCCGACATCGCCGCCATCAGCCCCGGTTACCTGTCCGAGCTGGAGCGCGGCCGCAAGGAGGTGTCGTCGGAATTGCTGGCGTCGGTGTGCCAGGGACTGTCCGTCTCGGTTTCCGACGTCATCATCGACGCCGCCGGCACCATGGCCCTGCACGCCGCCCGCCCCGAAATGGCCGCGATGTAGGCGAGCCGCCGCTGCGGCGCGACACGCCGCCGGGTATCCTGGGACGCCGGACGGCCCCGGGTCTCCCACCGCACATCCGTCGACTCCCTGAGGAAGGTACCGAGCAACAATGGCAAACCCCTTCGCCAAGCTGTGGAACTACATGATGGCCCTGTTCGACTCGAAGATCGAGGAGAACGCGGACCCCAAGGTCCAGATCCAGCAGGCCATCGAAGACGCCCAGCGTCAGCACCAGGAGCTTTCCCAGCAGGCGGCGGCCGTCATCGGCAACCAGCGTCAGCTCGAAATGCGCCTCAACCGCCAGTTGGCGGAGATCGAGAAGCTCCAGGGCAACACCCGCCAGGCGCTCCAGCTCGCGGACAAGGCCCGCGGCGAGGGCGACCAGGCCAAGGCCGTGGAGTACGAGAACGCCGCGGAGGCGTTCGCCGCCCAGCTGGTCACCGCCGAGCAGTCGGTGGAGGACCTCAAGGGCCTGCACGACCAGTCTCTGCAGCAGGCCGCCCAGGCCAAGAAGGCCGTGGAGCGCAACTCCATGGCCCTGCAGCAGAAGGTCGCCGAGCGCACCAAGCTGCTGTCGCAGCTGGAGCAGGCGAAGATGCAGGAGAAGGTCTCGGAGTCGCTGCAGTCGATGAACGAGCTGTCCTCCGGTTCGACGCCGAACCTGGATCAGGTGCGCGACAAGATCGAGCGACGCTACGCCAACGCCCTCGGCCAGGCCGAGCTGGCGCAGAATTCGGTCCAGGGCCGCATGGCCGAGGTGGAGCAGGCCGGCATCCAGATGGCCGGTCACTCGCGCCTGGAGCAGATCCGCTCCGAGATGCGCGGCGGCAACCAGCTGTCCGCCGGTGGCGCCCAGGGTGCCATCGAGCAGGGCCAGGGCGGCCAGTCCGGCGCTGCCGACCCGGCCGTCGAGGCCAAGCTCCGCGAGCTGCGCGGCGGCAACTAGCCGTACGCCAACACTGACCGGCGGCCGACCACATTGCGTGGTCGGCCGCCGGTTTTTGCGTGGCGACGCGCCGGCGTGCGCGGCGGCGCGTCGTGAAGCTAGTCGCCGACGCCGCGGGCGAGCAAAGCGTCGGACATGGCGCGGGAGCGGCGGATGGTCCGGATGATCACCGGCACGCCGAACGCCGTCACGGATGCGGAGGCGCCGCGGGCGCGGCGGGCGTCGAGGACTTCGCGCACCGCCTGGACCTGCAGGGGGATCAGCCGCAGCGTCAGGGACATCGCCAGCGAGATCGTGGACACCGGCAGGCCCAGCTTGCCCAGGGGCGCGAGCATGCGGTCGAAGGTGTCCATGAGGGCCGACACGCGCGTGGTCAGGGTCAGGATCGTCGCCGCGATGACGGAGGCGAGGATCTGCAGGAAAAGCGTGATGCCCAGCTCCCACTTGCCGGTCAAGGCCTGGATGATGGCGATGAACGCCAGCAGGGGGACCGCGCCGAGCAGCTGCGAGACCGCCACCTTCCACGGGATGCGGGCGACGGCGTAGCCCGACAGTGCGATGGCCAACGCGATGGCGGCGGTCGGGATGGTGCGGGCCAGCAGCGTCGCCAGGACGATGAACCCCACGACCAGCGCCAGCTTCGGGCCGACGGGCATGCGGTGCACGGGCGAATCGCCCTTGACGTAGACGGACAGGGGCACGACCAGGGCGCCGCGGCCGGCCATCAGGCGCCCATCCGCGCGACGTAACCGTCGATGACGCAACGGGGATCGCCGTCGTCGACGATGAGGCCGTCTTCGATGCACAGCACGCGATCGAAATCGGCGACGAAATCCAGGTCGTGGGTGACCACGATGAGCTGCTGGTCCAACTGCGCGAACGTCGAGGCCAGCAGCTTTCGGTTGCGCAGGTCCAGAAGCGTCGTCGGTTCGTCTGCGATGACCAGCTCCGGTTCGAGCACGAGCACCGACGTCAGCGCCAGCAGCTGCTTTTGCCCGCCCGACAGCAGGTGCGGGGAATGGTCCGCGTGGCCGGCGAGGTCGAAGCGCCGTAAAGCGGCCGCGGTCAGTTCCTCGCGCTGCTTCGGCGGCACGCCGCGCTGGCGCAGGGAAAAGGAGACGTCCTCGGCGACGGTGGGCATGACGATCTGGTTGTCGGCGTCGGAGAAGACGAAGCCGACGTTGCGGCGGACCTCGCGGCCTTTGCGGGCGGGGTCCAGGCCGCCGACGTCGATGCGGCCGGACGACGCGTCGGCGAGCCCGTTGATCAGGCGGACGAACGTGGACTTGCCGCCGCCGTTGGGCCCGATGATGCCGATGCGGCGCTCGGACAGCTCGACCGTCACCGGGCCGAGGGCGCGGCGGCCCTCGTAATCGCAGGTGACGGAATCGAAGCGGATGACGGTCATCGGATGGTGGTGGTCTCCGGGGAGGTGGCGTTGGCATCGGCGGTGGCGCGGCGGCGGCCCGGGCGCAGGTCCGGGAAGGCGCGCAGCACCGGCGCCGCGATGAGCGCGGCGACGACGATCTTGATGATATCGCCCGGGATGAACGGGGCGTTGGCCACGATGGCCTCGCCGGCGCCCATGTCGGCGCGGACCATCAGGCCGAGGGCGCCGAAGAAGTACTGCACGAGGACGCCGACGAGGCCGGCGACGATGAACAGGCCGATCATGGCGCCGGCGCGGCGCGGGCGACGGACGGTCAGCAGCCCGATGACCAGCGCTGCGAAGATGTAGCCGACGATGTAGCCGGCGGTGGGGCCGGGCAGGGCGGACAGAGTGGTGCGGAAGCCCGCGAGGTTGGGCACGCCGATGAGGCCGACGCCGAGGAACAGAAGAACGGCCAGGGTGCCTCGGCGCCAGCCGAGGAGCATGGCGACCAGGGCGATGCCCATGTTCTGCAGGACGATGGGCACGCCGGCGGCGCCGACCGGGATGGACACGGCGCCCAGGACGATGATGAGGGCGGCGAACGCCGCGATGTAGACCAGAGACTGGATCGCTTGCTTCTGCATGAGAAGGAATCTTAGCGGTCCGCTTGATCAGTGTTCAGCGTGGGGTGCGCGTCGGGGTCGGGGCCGTTCGGGCGGCGGTGTCGCCATGGTCGGGCGGGTCGCCGGTGCTACCGTGTCCGCATGCGTTTGGCCGATTTTCACCGCTTCGTCGAGGCCGAGTTCGGCGACCCCCACGGGTCCTGGCTGTTGGAGTCGCATGTGCTCGCCGAGTACGGCGCCACGCCCGCCGAGTTGATCGAACGTGGCGTTGAACCCCGGGACGTGTGGTGGGCGCTGTGCCGCGACCATGACGTGCCGGAGGAGCGCTGGTACGGGCCGGACGACTGAGTCGGGCACAGTGCTTTGCGACGATTGGGCGCAAGCGGCGTGTCGGCGGGTTTCGATGGGCATTCGAACGGCCGTTCGTCTATAGTCGAACCCGTGCGGTCTTCGGATCCGTCTCGCCCTGTACAACCACGGGTGTGGGCGGCGAGGGTGCCGCGGAAAAACGAAATGGAACCGATTCGCTCCGGGGCGCGTCCAATAGGGCGTGACGCAGACAATGGCGCCGGGCGCGCATCAGGTACGGGACGAAACGGATCTAGACGCGGCGGAGACGGCGCGTGGACGGGAGACGGACATGGCGAAGGCAACTCGGAAGAAGACGAACGGCGCGAGCAGCGGCGATCGGCTCAAGGCGCTGGATGTGGCGCTGGCGAACATCGAGAAGGATTTCGGCAAGGGCGCCGTGATGCGCCTGGGCGACGAGGATCGTCCGCCGATTCGGGCGATTTCCTCCGGCAACATCGCCATTGACGTGGCGCTGGGCATCGGCGGTTTCCCGCGTGGCCGCATCGTGGAGATCTATGGGCCGGAGTCGTCGGGCAAGACGACCGTGGCCCTGCACGCCATCGCCGAGGCGCAGCGCGCCGGCGGCATCGCGGCGTTCGTCGACGCCGAGCACGCGCTTGACCCGGATTACGCCCGCAAGCTGGGCGTGGACACGGACAACCTGTTGGTGTCGCAGCCGGACAACGGTGAGCAGGCGCTGGAGATCACCGACATGCTGGTGCGTTCGGGGGCCATCGACATCATTGTGGTGGACTCGGTGGCGGCGTTGACGCCGAAGGCCGAGATCGACGGCGAGATGGGCGATTCCCACGTCGGCCTGCAGGCGCGCCTGATGAGCCAGGCGCTGCGAAAGATGACCGGTGCGGTGTCCAACTCGGGGACCACGGCGGTGTTCATCAACCAGCTGCGCGAGAAGATCGGCGTGATGTTCGGTTCGCCGGAGACGACCACGGGCGGCAAGGCGCTGAAGTTCTACGCGTCCGTGCGCATCGACGTGCGTCGCATCCAGACCCTGAAGGACGGCCAGGACGCGGTGGGCAACCGCACCAAGCTCAAGGTGGTCAAGAACAAGGTGTCGCCGCCGTTCAAGATCGCCGAGTTCGACATCATCTACGGCCAGGGCATTTCCCGCGAGGGGTCGATCCTGGACATGGGCGTGGACAACGGCATCATCAAGAAGTCGGGTTCGTGGTTCACCTACGAGGGCGATCAGCTGGGGCAGGGCAAGGAGAAGTCGCGCGATTACCTCAAGGCGAATCCCGACCTGGCGGCGGAGCTCGAGGACAAGATCAAGCGCAAGCTCGGCGTCGGCGAGTACGCCAACGCAACCGACGAGGAGCCGGATGCCGACGCGCCGGTGGATGTGGTGCCCGACATCGATTTCGATGACGAGGACGACGAGTAGGAGAACACGGGGGGACGCATGACGGGCACGGGTGAGGCGCGGGACGCGAAGCTGGAGAAGCTCCGCGCCGCGATGGAGAAGGTCGCCGCCGAGGGCGGTGAGCCGATCATCGACGCCGACGCGGAGGCCGTGAAGGCCCCCATCCGGTCCCGCGCCCTGCGGCTCCTCGATTCCCGGGCCCGGTCCCGGGCGGAGCTGCGGGGGCGGCTCGCCGAAAACGAGGAATGGCCGGCGGTGGCCATCGACGAGGTGCTGGACGACCTGACGGCATCGAAGCTCCTCGACGACGCCCACTTCGCCCGCGAATGGGTGCGCCAGCGCCATGCGGGACGCGGAAAGTCGCGCATGGTGCTCGACCGGGAGCTGGTGGAAAAGGGCATTCCCGCGCATCTGCGGGAAGAAGCGCTGGAACAGGTCAGCGACGCCGACGAATCGGCGATCGCCCGGTCGCTGGCGGAGAAGAAGGCCCGCACCATCAAAACCGTCCCCGCTGACCGGGCGGCCCGCGACAAGGATCTCCGGCGCGTCGTCGGCGTGCTGGCCCGCCGCGGATTCAACCAGGGGCTGTCCATGTCCATCGCCATAGACGCCATCGACGCCCGTTACGACGAACTGTCGTCGTAACGGGCGTCGTAGGGGCCTCGTACACGGCCTTGTGAAGGGCGGCGGGGCCGAAGATCCGGGTCCCGGGCCTACTGGCCGGGGTTGCGGATCTCCTTGTACTCGGGATCGTGCCAGTCGACCATGACCTCGTCCTTGGTCTCCAGGCCCTGATCGGGCTGGTGGGGGACCGCCGCGACGATGTTGCGCCGGGCGCGGCCCGCGCGCAGCTGGTACTCGATGCGCTGCGCCACGCGGGTCAGGGCGAAGTTGATCAGGAACATGATCGCCGCGACCACCAACAGCGCCGCGAAGAAGTTCCGGTAGTACGACGCCGACTGGATGCCGGAGCGCACGACCTCGACGTAGCCGATTGTGTAACCCAGGGCGGAGTCCTTCAGCGCGATGACCATCTGTGCGATCAGCGCCGGCAGCATCGCCGCCACCGCCTGGGGGAGCAGGATGGTGATCGTCGTCTGGCGGCGGGTCAGGCCCAGGGCCAAGGCGGCCTCCGTCTGCCCCTTCGGCAGCGACATGATGCCCGACCGCAGGATCTCCGCGATGACGGACCCGTTGTACAGCGTCAGGCCGAAGACGACCGCCGCGAAGGACAGCATCGCCGACGGGAACACCGCGTACTGGGCGAATAGCTGGTAGGCGAAGATGATCAGGATCAGCACCGGCACCGCGCGGAAGAACTCCACGAGGATGGCGCAGATCCACCGCAGCCAGGCCTTCTCCGACAGCCGGCCCAGCCCCAAAGCCGCGCCGATGGCCAGCGCCAGCACGATCGACAGCGCCGCGGCCGTCAGCGTGCCGACCAAGCCCGGCAACAGGTACGTCGTCCAGGTCGTGGACTTGAGGAACGGCGTCCACTTGTCGGCCTCGAACTGGCCGTTGGCGGCCAGCGTCGAGCCGACCCACCACAAGATCAGCGCGGTGACGATGATCGTCGCCACGGTGAGGATCAGATTGGTCCTGCGTCCCCGGGGGCCCGGGGTGTCGTACAGGACGGTTGCCCTGGTGCTCATCAGTGCTTCACCGCCATCTTCCGTCCGACCCGTCCGAAGATCAGGCCCATGGGCAAGGTCAGGATCACGAAGCCGAGCGCGAACAACCCGAAGGTCGGGAACAGCAGGTCGGCGTTGTTTTCCAGGGTTTCCTTCATCAGCAGCGATGCTTCGGCGACGCCGATCATCGACGCGATGGTCGTGTTCTTGGTCAAGGCGATGGCCGTGTTGCCCAGCGGGATGATCGCCGCGCGGAACGCCTGCGGGAAGATGATCTTGGAGAACACCTGGCTGAAGGGCAGGCCCAGCGACCGGGCCGCCTCGGCCTGGCCGAACGGCACGGTGTTGATTCCCGAGCGCAGCGACTCGGCGACGAACGCCGCCGTGTAGAGCGTGAAGCCGAGGACGGCGAGCCAGAAGTTGTTGTTGACGATGAACTCGTCGTTCTCCGGCGCCAGGGCCAGCCCCAGATTCTGGTACAGGCCGATGGAGCAGAACAGGACGATGAGCGTCAGCGGCGTATTGCGCAGCACCTCGATGTAGCCGGTGGCCAGCGACCGCAAAATGGCGACGGGGGAGACGCGCATCGCGGTGAGGATGGTGCCCAGGATCAGGGCGCCGATCGCCGAGAAGAACGTCAGCTTGATGGTGACCCAGAAGGCCGGCAGCAGTGCCGGGCCGACTTCGGTCCAAAAATCGGTCATTGTCGTCGCGCCTCCTAACTTTCTTCCAGGAAGGACAGGTCGCCGATGGCGTCCTCGTCGGCGGTGTCGGCGTTTTCGCCGAGGTTGCGCTCGAGGATGCGGCGGAACTCGCCGGAGGCGTACATCTCGCGCAAGGCCTCGTTGATGGCCTCCGTGGAAGCCTCGTCGCCCTTGGCGTGGCCGATGCCGTAGTGCTCGTTGGTGAACGGCTCGCCGTCGGCGGTGTTCATGGGAACGACCCGCAGCTCGTTGTCGTACTGGGCGGCGTAACCGGCGAGAATGGTCGCGTCAGTGGTCAAGGCGTCGACCTTGCCCCGGTACAGCGCTTCCACGCAGGACGAATAGGAGTCGAATTCCTGCAGCTGCACGCCGGGCAGGGCGTCCTTGATCTTCTGCGCGGGCGTCGAACCCGTCACCGAGCACAGCTTGCGGCCGTTGGCCAGGTCCTCGAGGGACTCCAGCGTGCGGTCATCGTCGCGCACCAGCAGCGCCTGGTGGGTGAGCAGGTACGGGCCGCCGAAATCGACGGTCTTCGCGCGGCCGGTGTTGATCGAGTACGTCGCGGTGATCATGGTGACCTCGCCGTTGTTGATCAGCGTCTCGCGCTGCGCAGACGGGGTCTCGCGCCACTTGATCTCGGGGTGCGCCCAGCCGTTGGCGTCGGCGATGTGGTTGACCACGTAGGTGGCCACGTCGACGTCGATGCCGGCCATGGACTTGTCGGGGTGGCGCAGGCCGAGCCCCGGCTGGTCGTACTTGGTGCCCAGGATCACCTCGCCGGCCTGCACGTCGCCGACGACGCTGCGCGGCTCCGACGACCCGCAGGCGACCATCGCGGCGGCCGCGCCAATGGCGGTCACCGCGGCGGCCACGCGCCGGATCAGGGGTTTGTTCATCATCATGACCGCCCCTAGTGTCCGAGGATCTTGCCCAGGAAGTCCCGGGCGCGATCGGTGGCGGGGGAGTCGAAGAAGGAGTCGGGATCGGTGTCCTCGAGGATCTCGCCGTCGGCCATGAACAGGATGCGGTCGGCGGCCTTGCGGGCGAAGCCCATCTCGTGGGTGACGCACACCATGGTCATGCCCTCCTTGGCCAGCGAGGCCATGACGTCGAGGACCTCGTTGACCATCTCCGGGTCGAGCGCGGAGGTCGGCTCGTCGAAAAGCATGACCTTCGGGTTCATGGCCAGCGCGCGGGCGATGGCCACGCGCTGCTGCTGCCCGCCCGACAGCTGCGCCGGGTACTTGTCGGCCTGCGCCGCGATGCCGACGCGGTCGAGCAGGCGCATGGCCAGCTCGGAGGCGTCCGCCTTGGACATCTTGCGCACCTTCATCGGAGCGAGGGTGACGTTGTCCTTGATGGTCAGGTGCGAAAACAGGTTGAAGGACTGGAAGACCATGCCGACGTCGGCGCGCAGGCCGGCCAGCTGCTTGCCTTCCTCCGGCAGCTTCTCGCCATCGATGTAGATGGAGCCTTCCTCGATGGTCTCCAGGCGGTTGATGGTCCGGCACAGGGTGGACTTGCCGGAGCCGGACGGGCCGAGCACGACCACGACCTGGCCGCGGGGGATCTCCAGGTTGATGTTCTTCAGGGCGTGGAAGTCGTCGAAGTACTTCTCGACGCCCTCCATCGCGATCATGGCGGTCCCGCCGCCCATGCGTGAATCTGTCATGACGATGAAGTTACTCCGATCACTGCCCGGGGCAGAAGCGGCGAAGCTCATATTTCGTTTCCGATCGGTAAAACAATCGGGCATCTTTCCCCGTTGCGATGCCCGAATCGGTCCGGCGGTGGCCCGGCGGGCGTCGTCAAGCGAGAAACCGGGACCCGTGCGGGCCGCGCAATTGGGGAACCCGTCCCCGGTCGCGATACCCTTTCCCGCGTGACGCACGCCAGCCCGAATGCCAGCCCCACCACCCCGAACGCAGCTTCGGCGGCCGGACCCCGCACCTACGAAGTGCGCACGTTCGGTTGCCAGATGAACGTCCACGACTCCGAGCGCCTGTCCGGCCTGCTCGAGGACAACGGCTACGCCGCCGCGGTCGAGGGCGATCGCCCCGACCTGATCGTGTTCAACACCTGCGCGGTGCGCGAAAACGCCGACAATCGCCTCTACGGCACGCTCGGCCAGCTCAAGCCGCTCAAGGACGCCAACCCCGGCATGCAGATCGCCGTCGGCGGCTGCCTGGCCCAGAAGGACAAGGCGACCGTGGTGAAGAAGGCACCGTGGGTCGACGTGGTCTTCGGCACCCACAATCTCGGTTCGCTGCCCGCCCTGCTGGAGCGCGCGGCGCACAACCACGAGGCGCAGGTCGAGATCAAGGATGCGCTGGAGGACTTCCCGTCGGTGCTGCCCGCCAAGCGCGAGTCGCCGTACGCCGGCTGGGTGTCGGTGTCGGTGGGCTGCAACAACACCTGCACCTTCTGCATCGTGCCGTCGCTGCGCGGCAAGGAGCGCGACCGCCGCCCCGGCGACATCCTCGCCGAGGTGCAGGCGCTGGTCGAGCAGGGCGTGTCCGAGGTGACGCTGCTGGGGCAGAACGTCAACGCCTACGGCGTGCATTTCGACGACCCGTCGCTGGAGCGCGATCGCAGCGCGTTTTCCAAGCTGTTGCGCGCGTGCGGGCAGATCGAGGGCCTGGAGCGCGTGCGCTTCACCTCGCCGCACCCGGCGGAGTTCACCGACGACGTCATCGACGCGATGGCCGAAACCGCCAACGTCGCCCCGCAGCTGCACATGCCGCTGCAGTCGGGCTCGGACAAGGTGCTCAAGGACATGCGCCGGTCCTACCGCTCGAAGAAGTTCCTGGGCATCCTGGACAAGGTCCGCGAGCGGATGCCGGATGCGGCGATCACCACCGACATCATCGTCGGCTTCCCCGGAGAGACGGAGGAGGATTTCCAGGCGACGCTCGACGTGGTGGAGCGCGCCCGCTTCACCTCGGCGTTCACCTTCCAGTACTCGCCGCGCCCGGGCACGCCCGCCGCCGACATGGCCGACCAGGTGCCGCCGCACGTGGTCAAGGAGCGCTACGGCCGCCTGATCGAGCTGCAGGAGCGCATCAGCGCCGAGGAGAACGCCAAGCAGGTCGGCCGCACCCTCGATCTGCTGGTCACCGCCGATGACGGCAAGAAGAACACCGAAACCCGCCGCATGTCCGGCCGCGCGGTCGACGGCAGGCTGGTGCACTTCGCCCCGGTTCCGCTTGACGACGACGCCGACGCGAACCACGTCGACGGCAAGATCCGCCCCGGCGATTACGTGACCGTGACGGTGACGGAATCGGCGCCGCACTTCCTCATCGCCGACTCCGGGGTCACCGGCCACCGCCGCACCCGCGCCGGCGACATGTGGGAGGCGGGCAACACCCCGACCACGGCGCCGATCGGCGTGGGACTAGGCTTGCCCGGGGTGGGTCGGCCGTCGCCGACCATCCAACGGCCGGAGAATCAGGACAGGGGTTGCGGTTGTGACTGAGTCAAACGTGGAACCGAACGGTGACGCGGACACGAGCGGGAAGGCCGGGAAGCCCGGGACCGCCGAGCGCGACAAGCTCTCCGAATTCCGCGGCGACCTGCGGGCCGCCGAACGGCGCGCCAGCGGCGAGATCACGCTGGGCAAGCAGGTCGTGCCCATGGGCATCCTGCTCGTCGGGCTGATCTTCACCTTCTTCGCCCCGCACTCGGGCTCCGTGCTCGGCTTCGACGTCCTGCTGGACACCGACGTCGCGCAGCGCTACTTCACCATGGTGCCCGAGCGGATCTACTCGATCATCCTGCTGGTCGGCATCCTGCTGGTGGTGGCCACGATTCTGTCGCGGTCGGCCGTGGTGGCCTTCGTGACGTGGGTGGTGGCGTGCATCCAGGCCGTGTATTCGGTGTTCGCCGGCTGGATGCGGCAGTCGCGTCCGCCGTCGGAGGCGTCGGAGGGCATCGGCTGGGGCCTGGCCATGGGCATCGCGTTTTCCATCGCCATGGCCATCACCATGTGCTTCGTGGTGTTCCGCAAGTCGACGTTCCAGGCGGCGCTGGCGGCGGCCCGTCGCGACGAGGTCCACGATGACCCCGTCCTGCGCGCCCAGCAGCAGTACCTGCGCGCCGGCCTGATCGACAACACGGGCACGGACATCGACGCGATGGTCGACGATCGCCGCGACCGTTCCAAGCGCCGTCGCGAAAAGCGCGCCGGAGAGCCCGGTGCGACGGGCGAGCCCGGCACCGGCGACGCGGAATAGCCCGCACTTCCGACCACCGGAGAAGACCGAAAAGGACCCCGCCGGATCCCGCGCCACATGGCACGGAGATCCGGCGAGGTCCTTCGTCGTCGGGCCGGGGCCTACATCTCCTCGAGGGCGCGCTCGGCGGCGTCGGCCCACTCGCGCCACTGCGCGGCCTGGGCGCGGGCGTCCTCGGCCTTCTTGGCCTTGCCGGCGGCCTCGAACTCGGCGGCCTTGGCCTCGAACTCGGCGGCGCGGTCGGCGAACTGCTGGACGCGCGCCATCGCCTCGGGGTCGGTGCGGCGCCATTGGGAATCGGCGGCCTCCGAGACGCGCTTTTCCAGCTTGCCGATCTTGTCCTCGAACTCGCGGACGCGGCCACGCGGGACGAAGCCGATTTCCTCCCAGCGTTCCTGGAGCTTGCGCAGCTCCGCGCGGGCGTGGTCGAGGTCCTTGTCCGGGCGGATGCGCTCGTCGTACTCGGCCAGCAGCGCCTCCTTCGCCTCGGCGTTGGCCTCGAACTCCTTGTCGCGCTCGGCGTTGACGGCGTTGCGCGCGGCGAAGAACGTGTCCTGGGCGCCCTTGAAGCGCTTCCACAGCTTGTCGTCGACCTCGCGGGGCGCGCGGCCGGCTTCCTTCCAGCGGTTCATCAGATCGCGGTAGGCGGCGGCGGTCTCGCCCCAGTCGGTGGAGTGCTGCAGGGCCTCGGCCTCTTCGATCAGGGCCTCCTTCGCCCGGCGCGCGGCCGCCCGGTTGCGGTCGAGGTCCGCGAAGTGGCTGCCGCGGCGGCGGTTGAAGGCGTCGCGGGCGCGGGAGTAGCGCTTCCACAGCAGGTCGTCGGTCTTGCGGTCGATGCCGCGGATCTGCTTCCACTCGGTGAGGATCTCCCGGATGCGATCGCCGGCGACCTTCCACTCCTCGGAGTTTTCGGCGATGTCCTCGGCCTCGGCGGCGAGCTTCTCCTTCTGCGCGATGGCGGCGGCGCGGCGCTCGGCCTTGTCGGCCTTGGCCTTCTCGCCGGCCTGATCGGCGTGGGAGAGGACGACGCCCAGCCGCTTGTCCAGTGCGGCAATGTCGCCGACCACGGCGGCGTCGGGAAGCTGTCCCTTCAGTTCTTCGGCGGACGCACGCACGGTGGCGGCCTCCTCCGGGTGGGACTGGATGCGGGCCTCGAGCAGCTCGATTTCGGTGGCCAGGTCGTCGAAACGCGCCCCGTAGTGGGCCAGGCCCTCCTCCGGGGTGCCGGCCTGCCACGATCCGACCTGGCGCTCGCCGTCGGCGGTGCGCACCCACACGGTGCCGTCGGCGTCGACGCGGCCCCACTCGGCGGGGTTGCTCTTGCGCGGGGCGGCGGGGGCCACGGGCTTGCCGGCCGTGGCCGCGGGGCGCCGGGGCATGGCTCCCGGTCGGGGACCGGGGCGGGGGCCGGGCTTCTTGGCGGGGGTGTTGTCGGTCATGGGTTCTTCGTCCAATCGGTGCTTTAGCCGCGCGGCACGGCTGCCGGATCACATTCCTCCCATCGAGTATCGCAAACCGCGCGGCCTCGCGCCGCAACTGTTTCCGGTCGGGGCAGGTGGGCCGGGTAGATTCGTGTGCGTGACACGACGACTCCTGCTCATTCCCGGCGCCCCGCTGCTGGTCCCGGAACTTTCGGGCGCGGACGCCGGCGCCGCCGAGGTGCGGGCCGCGGTGCTGGCCGCCGCCCGGCGGGTGCTGGGCGACGCCGGTCCGGCCGGTGGTGGCGCGTCGCGGCCGTTGATCGTGCGCCGCCCGGATGACCGCTTCACGACGTCCCACGCCGGTTCCTTCCGGGCCTGGGGCGCGGACGTGGCGGTCGGCGGGGGGACGCATCTGCCGGAGCTCGTGGCCCGCTGGGTGGTGCGCGAGGCCGGGCTCGATCCCGAGCACGTCGACGTCGCAGCGCAGTTGCCCGATCCGTTCGAGGTCGGCGGCGCGGGCGATGGCGATGGCCCGATCATCGTCGTCGCGGAGGGGCCCGCCGCGTTGACGGCCCGGGCGCCCCTGACCCTGTTGCCCGAAGCTGCGCCCATCGACGACGCGTGCGCGGCGATCGCGGATGGTCGCTTCAACGGCGAGCCCGGCCATGATCCCTTCGGCGAGTTCGGCCCCCGGGCGTGCGACGCCGTCGGCCTGTACACCTTGGGCGTGTGGCAGGACCTGGCGAACTTCGGCGCCGAGCTGTCGCTCGACGCGCGGTCATTTACGGCGGAGGCCACCTACCGCGGCGCGCCGCACGGCGTCGGGTACCACGTGGCGGAATGGGAGTGGGCACTGTGACCGGGAACGTGGCACCCATCGCCGTCATCGGCCCGACTGCCTCGGGCAAGTCCGACTTGGGCCTGGCGTTGGCGGAGGAATTCGGCGGCGAGATCGTCAACGTCGACTCCATGCAGCTCTACCGCGGCATGGACATCGGCACGGCCAAGCTGACGGTGGAGGAGCGCAGGGGCATCCCGCACCACCAGCTCGACGTCCTCGACGTCACCGAACCGGCGTCGGTGGCGCGGTACCAGGAGGAGGCCGTCGCCGACGTCGAGGCGATCCTGGCGCGCGGCCGCGTCCCCATCCTGGTGGGCGGGTCGATGCTCTACGTCCAGGCGCTCGTCGACGATTGGCGCTTCCCGCCGACGGATCCGGCGGTCCGCGCGAAGTGGGAGGCCGTGCAGGAGGAGGTGGGCGTCGAAAAGCTTCATGACCGCCTGGCCGAGGTGGACCCGGCTGCGGCCGCGATCATCGAGCGGCGCGACCCCCGGCGCATCGTCCGCGCGCTGGAGGTCATCGAGCTGACCGGCGAGCCGTTCGGTGCGTCGAAGCCGCCGATCGACGCGCCGCCGCGGTGGGGCACGCGGATCCTCGGGCTGGGCACGGAGGCCGCCTGGCTCAACGAGCGCATCGACCGCCGCACGCGCCTGATGTTCGAGCTGGGCCTCCCGGAGGAAGTCGACGCGCTGCTTGGCGAGGGGCTGCGCGACGGCGTCACCGCCTCCCGCGCCATCGGGTACGCGCAGGTGCTGGCGCACATCGACGGCGAATACGACCTGGCGGAGGCCGTCGAGCGCACCATCACCGGTACCCGCCGCTACGTCCGGCGCCAGAAGTCGTGGTTCAACCGCGATCCGCGCGTGACGTGGCTCGATGCGGCGGGAACCGGGGCAGGCGGTGTGCGGGAACAGGCGCTGTCGGCCTTGTCGTCGTTAACGTGACGGCAACATCGGCGGCGTAGCATCGCGCCAATGAGCTCGCACACGCATGCTTCGGAGACCGGCAACGCCGGAACCACCGCCACCGGAACCATCGCCTTCGTCAAGGGCCACGGCACGGAGAACGATTTCGTCATCCCCACCGATGCCGGCGCCGCCCTCGACCTGACCGAATCCCTGGTCGCGGCCCTGTGCGATCGCCGTGCGGGCGTCGGCGGCGACGGGCTGCTGCGGGTCGCCCGCGCCGGTGCGCTGGTGGAGGCGGGGGTCCTCGACGCGCTGCCGCATGCCGGTCGGCCCGACGAGGTCCACGCCGACGACTGGTTCATGGACTACCGCAACGCCGACGGCTCCATCGCCGAAATGTGCGGCAACGGCGTCCGCGTCTTCGCGCATCATCTGTTCGCGTCCGGCCTGACCGAGGAAATGTCCGCGCTGCGGGTGGGCACGCGGGCGGGGGTCAAGATCGTGTCGCTTGACGACGTCGCCGGCAATCGCGCCACCGTTTCCGTCGACATGGGCGCCCCCGTGGTGCTGGGTGCGGCGACGGCGTTTCTGGGCGCCGGCCGCTACGCGGGCGTGGGCGTGGACATGGGCAACCCGCATCTCGCGTGCGTGCTGCCCGGGCTCGACCCCGATGGCCTGGCCCGGCTGGACCTGGCCGGGGTGCCCGAGGTGGGCGCGGAGATGTTCCCCGCGGGCGTGAACCTGGAGGTGGTGACGCCGCTGGCGCAGTCGGGTGCGATCCACATGCGCGTCATCGAACGTGGGGTGGGGGAGACCCGCTCCTGCGGCACCGGCACCGTCGCCGCTGCGGTGGCCGCGCTGGCCGATGCTGGCCGCGGCACCGGAACCGTCGACGTCCACGTGCCCGGTGGCACGGTGACGGTGGAGGTCAACGAAGAAACGTCGATCCTCACCGGCCCATCCGTGCTGGTGGCCAGGGGAGAGATCGACGTTTCTGCGCTGCTCGTCTGATGCTGCGTCGCTGACGCGGTGTTGCTGACGCGCTGACGCACGCGGGGTGGCCCGGTGGCTAGTGGCCGCCGCAGCCGCCCGAGCCGCAGCTGCAGCCGCCGTCGCCGCAGGAATCACCGCAGCCCTGGGGTGCGATGACTTCGCCGGCCAGCAGGAACGTGCCGGATACGACGGTGCCCGGTTCCGGCGCCGGGGTGACCTCGGCCGGAACCAGTACGTCGATGGGCAGCGGCACGTCGAGGTGCAGCAGCCAGAACTCCTGGCCGGTCAGGCGGTTGGTGCGCTTCGTGGCGGAATTGACCACGCCGGAC
This sequence comes from Corynebacterium xerosis NBRC 16721 = ATCC 373, assembly GCF_001552415.1. Taxonomy (GTDB): domain Bacteria; phylum Actinomycetota; class Actinomycetes; order Mycobacteriales; family Mycobacteriaceae; genus Corynebacterium; species Corynebacterium xerosis. The sequence continues at coordinate 97,547 of NZ_BCRD01000005.1, read as the reverse complement.
ATCGTCGCCGATGCGTCGGGGGCCTTGGTGCCGGCGGCGGCACCCGTGACGGCTTCTGCGCCGGTGAAGCGAACACCGCCCGGGCGTTCGCCGGTGCGGGCCTCGAACGCGGTGGCGTCGACGTCGACGGCCACCTCCACGCCCAGCGCCGCCAGGTTGACGTGCTCGAAGGTCTGCGTGCCCTCGTCGACCAAAAGCGGAGACTGCGCCAGATGGCACGTGGCGGTGGCGACGACCTTGTCGAAATCCGGGTGGGACGGGTCGTCGGCGACGATCTCGATGAGCGCCAGGACGTCGTCAAGCGCGGAAACATGTGCCGTGACCTGGGTCAGCCCCGCGAAACCGGCGAAGGTGGAAAACGGCTCGACGCCCAGGACATGCAGGCGCGCGCCCGACGGATCCTCGAAGCGGACGAGCTGGCCGCCGCGGACCTCGCCGATGACGGAGAGATGCTCGGTGTTGATGGCCGCCTCGATGGCGTCCTGCCAACGCGGGTAGTCGAGGCCGATGCTCTTCAGGTCGGAAGTCATGGTCCGACATCTTAGTCCCGGCCCGTCCGCGAACCCATTCCGGGCGGGCGCGAGACGGTGCGGCGCGGCGGGTCGGCGAAGCCGGGGAGATGTGAGGCATCACTCATCGGTTGACGCGAAAATGGAGTAGCGTTCACCTATTCGGCGGGGCTAGGCTGACCTTAGTTATTTAAGTCAGTGTCCACTATGCATGCAGAAAACGACTTCGTTGACGTGGAGGAATGGCCAACATGGCAATTCGGCAAAACGGCGATCGGGCCCCCGGCACCGGCACCATCGAGGCGGCCGTCACCGACGCACCCGCCGTGGAACGACTCTCCGACGTAGCGGCAGGCGCAACCGTCGTGTTGTCGGCGCCGCGCACCGAGCCGCGCCTGTGCCGCCGCCTCGCCCAGTTGGGCCTGCGCCCCGGGATGGCGGTCACCATCGGGCCGCGCACCGCCGGCGGGGGACGGGTGATCAAGTCCGGGACCTCGCGCTACGCGATCGACCGCGCCACCCTCGAGATGATGGACGTGCTGCGATGAAGGCCACCACGCCCGGCCGCGCCACCATGACCGGCACCACCGCGATGGCCGTCGCTCCCAGCTGCCACGCCTGCGCCAATGGCTCGCCCGCACCCGCGGGCGCCCCGGTGATCGGTCTGGTCGGTGCCCCCAACTCCGGAAAGTCGACGCTGTTCAACGCCCTGACCGGCGCGAAGGCGCAGATGGGCAACTGGCCCGGCACCACCGTGGAAATCAGCCGCGGCGCATGGAAGGCCGACGACGTCACCTACGACGTCATCGATTTCCCCGGCGCCTACTCCCTCGACGCGATGAGTCCCGACGAGGAGCTCACCCGCGAGATGCTGATCAACCGCCCCGAAGGCGAACGCCCGGATCTGGTGATCGTCGCGGTCGACGCGACCGCCCCGGCCCGCGGCCTGTACCTGTTCTCCGAGATCGCCGAGCATTCCTACCGGCTCGTCGTGGTGCTGACCAAGGTCGACGTCGCCGCGGCACAGGGCCTGGACGTCGACGCCGGAGCCATGCAGCGGGCGTTGGGCGTGCCCGTCGTCGCCGTCGACCCGCGCCGCCGGGCCGGAGTCGATGACGTGCGCACGGCCGTCGCCGGCGCCATGACCGGCTGCGCCCGCGTCATCCGGGCGGGCGCGGAAGCCGGGGACGCGGCCGGGGGAGACGCCGACACCGACGCCGCCGACGAGGCCCGCTTCGCCTTCATCGACCGCGTCGTCGCCGCCTCCACCACGGACCGCGGGGCCCGCGTCACCTGGTCGGACCGCATCGACCGCGTCGCCCTCAACTCCTTCGCCGGACCGCTGCTGTTCCTGGGGGTGATGTGGGTTGTCTTCCAGATCACCACCGTCGTCGCCGCACCCCTGCAGGATGGACTGGAATCGCTGGTCACCGGCCCGGTCTCCGACTGGGTGCGCTCCGGCATGGAGGCCGTCGGGCTCGGCGGCCCGGTGCCGACGGGGCTGGTCGTCGACGGGCTCATCGGCGGCGTGGGCATGGTGCTGACCTTCGCCCCGCTGATGGCCCTGATGTTCCTGTGCCTGGCGGTGCTGGAGGACTCCGGTTACATGGCCCGCGCCGCCGTGGTCACCGACCGCGTCATGCGCGCCATCGGCCTGCCGGGCAAGGCGTTCATCCCGCTCATCGTCGGCTTCGGCTGCAACGTCCCGGCCATCTCGGCCACCCGCGTCCTGGGCAATCCGCGCCACCGCATTCTCACCGCACTGCTCATCCCGTTCACGTCCTGCAGCGCGCGACTGACCGTCTACGTCATGCTCGCCGCGGTGTTCTTCCCGGGCAACGCCGGCTCGGTCGTGTTCCTCATGTACCTGATCTCCATCGGCCTGGTCGTGCTCACCGGCCTGGTGCTGCGGCACACCCTGTGGCGCGCGATGCCGTCGGAGCCGCTGGTCATCGACCTGCCGACGTATCAGCTGCCGATGCCGCGCCTGGCGCTGTCCGTGGCGTGGACCCGATTGAAGGGATTCCTGAAGACCGCCGGCGGCATCATCGTGGTCACCGTCGTCGCGGTGTGGGCGCTGATGTCCGTGCCCGTCGCCCCGGGATACGGCTTCGCGGACGAGAACCTGCCGCCGCGCGACTCCGCCTACGGCGTGGTCTCCGAGACCGTCTCGCCGGTCTTCGCTCCGGCCGGTTTCGGGTCCTGGTCGCTGACGGGCACGTTGCTGACCGGGTTCGTGGCCAAGGAGGCCGTCATCTCCACGTGGGCGCAGACCTACGCGGTGGAGGACGTCACCGACGCCGAGGCCGACGAACAGCGCAGCAGCGACCTCGCCGACCGCATCCGCGCCGACTTCGACGACGCCTCCGGCGGGCACGCGCTCGCCGCGGTGTGGGCCTTCATGATCTTCCTGCTCGCCTACACCCCATGCGTGGCCACGCTCGCCGCGCAGAAACGCGAGATCGGCCTGAAATGGACGATGTTCGGCCTGGCATCGCAGCTCGTCGGCGCGTGGGTGCTCGCCGTCGCCGCCTTCCAGATTCTGAGGTTGTTCCTGTGAGCACCTTTCTGAGCTCCCTGTTTTCCCGCACGCTGCGAGCTTCGCGTGACGACGGCCCGGCGTCCGTCCAGACCACCCTTCATTCGTCGGCCACGGGCACCCCGTTGGCTGCGGTCCGCTCCGCCATCGCCGACGGAGTGACGTCGCGTTCCGCCATCGCCGCCGCCACCGGCCTGTCCCGGTCCACCGTCGACGCGGCGATCGACCACCTCGAGCGCACGGGCTCCCTGCGCCGGGAACGCATGGCGTCGTCGTGCCCGTCGAGCGGGTGCGGTGGCTGCGCGCATGCGGGCGGGGACGGGTCGGCGTGCCCGTCGTCACGCATCGGCGACGGCCCGCCCGGACCCGTCGCCCTCGTCCTGACCCGCAGGTCCTGACCCCGCGGGGGATATGGGCTTTCGCGGTGGTCATGAGACAATGGCCGGAACATGACTGACACCCCCATGAACGACCGCGACATCGACGATTCCCTCCGGGCCCCGCAGCCCACCACCGGCGACCTGGATCTGGAGGCGCGCTCATCGCTGCGCCGCCTGACCCGCGCGGCGACGCACGTCACCGACGCCGAGGACATCACCGAAGTCGAGTACCGCCAGCTGCGCCTGGAACGGGTCATCCTGCTCGGCGTGTGGACGCAGGGCACTCTCGCAGAAGCCGAAGCAGCGATGGGCGAGCTCGCCGCGCTGGCGGAAACCGCCGGCTCCGAGGTCCTGGAATCCGTGCTGCAGCGCCGCGACAAGCCCGACCCCGGCACCTACATCGGCTCCGGCAAGGTCGCCGAGCTGCGCGACATAGTCAAGGCCACCGGCGCCGACACCGTCATCGCCGACGGCGAGCTCTCGCCCGGCCAGCTGGTGGCGCTGGAGGACAAGCTCGACGCGAAGGTCATCGACCGCACCATGCTCATCCTGGACATCTTCGCCCAGCACGCGAAGTCCAAGGAGGGCAAGGCGCAGGTGTCGCTGGCCCAGATGCAGTACCTGATTACGCGTCTGCGCGGTTGGGGCCACTCCCTGTCGCGCCAGGCGGGCGGCCGCGCCGGCTCCAACGGCGGCGTCGGCCTGCGCGGCCCCGGCGAGACGAAGATCGAGACCGACCGCCGCCGCCTGCGCCAGGACATGGCGCGCATCCGCAAGGAACTCGAGGGGATGAAGACCTCCCGCGAGATCAAGCGCGCCCGCCGCAAGGCCGGCCACCTGCCGCGCATCGCCATCGCCGGCTACACCAACGCCGGCAAGTCCTCGCTGCTCAACGCCCTGACCGGCGCGGGCGTGCTGGTGGAGGACGCGCTGTTCGCCACCCTCGACCCGACGACGCGCCGCGCGGAGCTGCGCGACGGCCGCACCGTGATCATGACCGACACCGTCGGCTTCGTCCGGCACCTGCCCACGCAGCTGGTCGAGGCGTTCCGCTCGACGCTGGAGGAGATCCTCGAGGCCGACCTGATCCTCCACGTCGTCGACGGCTCCGACCCGTTCCCGCTGGAGCAGATCCGCACCGTCAACACCGTCATCGGCGACATCGCCGCCGAGCAGAAGGCGGAGGTGCCGCCGGAGCTGCTGGTGGTCAACAAGGTCGACCTGGCCGACCCCGCGACGCTGGCCGAGATGCGCCACGTCCTCGACGACGTCGTGTTCACCTCCGCCGCCACCGGTGAGGGCATCGCGGAGCTGGAAACGCGCATCGAGCTGGCTCTGAACGCCATGGACGCCCACGTGTCGGTGCTCATCCCGTTCGACCGCGGCGACCTCGTCTCCCGCCTCCACGAGCAGGCGACCGTCCTCGACGAGCAGTACGGCGCCGACGGCACCGTCCTCGACGTCCGGTTGCCGCGCTCGATGGCCCGCGAACTCGAGGAGTTCATCGTCGACCCCGAGCTGCCGGAGCCGGAACCCGCGTAGAGGTCCGTGTCCGCGGGTCCGGGCGGTAACATCACGCCCGTGACCAACGAGCATTCACCGGCCGACGGCGGCCAGGGCCGCCCGGCCATCGACCCCGCCCATCCCGATCACCCGGATCACCCCGACCACCCGGCCGCCCGCGGCCGCCTGTTCGGCTGGGACCTCCACGGCGACGGCCGCACCATCGCGCCCGGCGCGGTCGTGGCCCCGGAGGAGCGGCTGGACTGGCCGCGCACCATCGGCATCGGCATGCAGCACGTGATCGCCATGTTCGGCGCCACGCTGCTGGTGCCCCTGCTGACCGGCTTCCCGGTCAACACCACGCTGCTGTTCTCGGGCATCGGCACGATCCTGTTCCTGCTGATCACCCGCAACCGGCTGCCCAGCTACCTCGGCTCGTCCTTCGCGTTCATCGCGCCGCTGACGGCGACGCAGGCGCAGGGCATCGCCGCGCAGTCCGGCGTGGTCATCACCGCCGGCATCGTGCTGGTCCTCGTCGGCGTCATAGTGAAGAAGGCCGGCCGCGCCGCACTCGACGCGGTGATGCCGCCGGCCGTCACCGGCGCCATCGTGGCGCTGATCGGCTTCAACCTGGCCCCGGTGGCCGCCACGAACTTCTCGGCGCAGCCCCTGGTCGCCGCGGTGACCATGCTGTCGATCCTGGTGGCCACGGTCGCGGGCCGCGGCATGATCGCGCGCCTGGGCGTGCTCATCGGCGTCGTCGTCGGCTGGGCCTTCGCCACCGTCACCGGCAACCTGTCGCCGGACGCGACCGCCTCGGTGCGCGAGGCCGCCTGGTTCGGCCTGCCGGACTTCCACGCCCCGGAATTCCACCTCAACGCCATGCTCATCGGCCTGCCGGTGATCGTGGTTCTCATCGCGGAAAACGTCGGCCACGTCAAGGCGGTCTCGGCGATGACGGGCCGCAACCTCGACGATCTCGCCGGCGACGCGCTCATCGCCGATGGTCTGGCCACCACGCTGGCCGGTGGCGCCGGCGGTTCGGGCACCACGACCTACGCGGAGAACATCGGCGTCATGGCCGCCACCCGCGTGTACTCCACGGCCGCCTACTGGGTCGCGGCGTTCACGGCGATCGCGCTGGCGTTCATCCCCAAGTTCGGCGCGCTGATCCTCACCATCCCCGAGGGCGTCCTCGGTGGCGCGACGCTGGTGCTCTACGGCCTGATCGGCATGCTGGGCATCCGCATCTGGATGGACAACGGCGTCGACTTCAACAACCCCGTCAACCTCGTCGCGGCGGCCACCGCGATGATCGCCGGCATCGGCAACCTCACGCTGTCCATCGGTTCGCTGGAGCTGGAGGGCATCGCCTGGGGGTCGGTCGGCATCATCGTCGGCTACCCGATCCTGCGCTGGCTCTACCGCCGCATCGGCGAGGGCCAGTTCGCGGCCTTCAGGGAATAGCGTCCCCGCTCCTTTTCGCTTGACGACGCCCACGTGGGCGACGCACGAGGCCCCGCCCGGAAGAATCCGGGCGGGGCCATTCTCGTGCGAGGTGCCGTGGTGCGGGCGGCCGTCGCAAAGCAGGGGACTGCAGAGCCCGGGCCGCCGAAGCAACCGGGGGAGGCTACTCCTCGTCGAGGTTCTGCTCGATGAGCGCGGCGATCTTCTCCACCGCGGCGGCATCGTCGGAAGTGACGGTGACCTGGTCGCCGTGCTCGGCGCCCAGCGCCATGATCATCAGGGAGCTGGCGGCGTCGGCGGGCTCGTCATCGTCGTCGGACTCGACGAGCTCGATGAGGATCTCCTCGTCGTACTCGGCGGCGGCATCGGCGATCAGCGTCGCGGGACGGGCGTGCAGGCCGACGGTCGAGCCGACGGTCACGGTCTTGGAGGCCATTGTTGATGGTCCTTTCGATGGTGGCTTTTGATTGACGATTTTACGCGGAAGCGGCGGTCGCGGCCGGGGTTCCGGCCGGGGCTGCGGCGACCTTGCGCGGCCACAGTTGCTTCAGGGCGCTGACCAGCACCGCGCCGACGATCGCGCCGGCGATGATCGCGGCGAACCAGCCGAGCACGTTGTCGATGGCGAAGAAGACGAACACGCCGCCGTGCGGGGCGCGCGACGCGGCGCCGAAGGCCATGGACAGGGCACCGGTGACCGCGCCGCCGGCCATGATCGACGGGATGACGCGCAGCGGGTCCGCGGCGGCGAACGGGATGGCGCCCTCGGAGATGAAGGATGCGCCGAGCAGCCAGCCGGCCTTGCCGTTTTCGCGCTCGGCCTGCGTGTACAGCTTCGGGCGCAGCGCGGAGGACAGGGCCAGCGCCAGCGGCGGCACCATGCCCGCACCCATGACGGCGGCCATGACCTGCATGGAGGCCTCGTCACCGGTGGACAACCCGGCGGTGGCGAAGAGGTAGGCGGCCTTGTTGATCGGCCCGCCCATGTCGGCGCACATCATCAGGCCGACGATGATGCCCAGCAGGATCGCGGAGCTGCCGGACATGCCGCCGAGCCACTCGGCCATGGAGTTCATCAGCGAGGTCAGCGGGCGGCCGAGGAACAGGAACATCAGCAGGCCGACGCCGACGGAGGCGACCAGCGGCACGATGACCACGGGCATCAGCGACGCCAGCCAGCGCGGCACGGCCAGCGACGTCAGCCACAGGGCGATCAGGCCGGCGATGATGCCGGTGACCAGGCCGCCGAGGAAGCCCGCGCCGATGGCCACGGAGATCGCGCCGCCGATGAAGCCGGGGGCGATGCCGGGGCGGCCGGCCAGGCCGTAGGCGATGAACGCCGACAGGATCGCCACGATGACGCCCATGCCGAAGTTGCCGGTCGCGAACAGGATCGCGCCGATGTACAGCAGGATCCCGGAGCGGTCGACCGTGGTGACGGTGCCGTCGTCCATGGGGATCTCGTTGCCGGGCAGGTTCCACAGCGTGTAGCCCTGCGAGACGCGGTCGGCGACCCCGGCGACTTCATAGCCGCCGAACAGGAAGCCCAGCGCCAGCAGCAGACCGCCGGCGGCGACGAAGGGCACCATGTAGCTGACGCCGGTCATCACCGCCTGCTGGATGCGCTTGCCCCAGCCGAGGGTGGAACCGCCTTCGCTTGACGACGACCCGGCGTCGTCCACCGCAACCGTGCCCGCCACCTTCTTGGCGTTGGGGTCCTTGGCGGCGGCGATGGCCTCGTCGACCATCACGGCGGGTTCGTTGATGGCGCGCTTGACGCCGGATTCCACGACGGGCTTTCCGGCGAAGCGGCCGCGGTCCTTGACGCCGACGTCGGTGGCGAAGATGACCGCGTCGGCGGCGGCGATGGTCTCCGCGGGCACTGGCTTGACTGCGGAGGAACCCTGGGTTTCCACGACCAGCTCGACGTCGTCGCGCTCGTCGGCGACCTGCGTCAGCGAGTCGGCGGCCATGTAGGTGTGGGCGATGCCGGTCGGGCACGCGGTGACCGCGACGATGCGGGTGACCGCCTTCGTGGCGGTGGCCGCGGCGACGGGGGCGGAACGCTCGGAGGCCGACGTGGGCTCCGAGGCCGTCTTCTGGGCGGTGCCGGCGATGCGGGCATCGACGACGTCGACGATTTCTTCGGCGGTGGCGGCACCGCGCAGTGCGGCGCGGAAATCCTTCTTCACCAGGCCGCGGGCCAGCTTGGACAGGATCTTCAGGTGCGCCTTTCCGCCGCCGGCGGGGGCGGCGATGAGGAACACCAGGTCAGCCGGCCCGTCGGGGCCGGAGAAGTCGACCGGGCGGGACAGACGGGCGAACGCCAGGGTCGGCTCGGTGACCGACTCGGAGCGGCAGTGGGGGATGGCCACGCCGCCGGGCACGCCGGTGCCGGACTTGGCCTCGCGGGCCAGGGCGTCTGCGGCGAGCTCGTCGGCATCGGCCGCGCGGCCGGCGGCGGTGACCAGCGACGCCAGATGCCGGATGACGGATTCGGGGGTGTCGCCCGGTGCGACGTCGAGTTCGACGAGCTCCGGGAGGATGACCTGGGAAGTCATGGGTACTCCTCGTGCGGTGGAGGGGCTCAGATTTCGCGGACGACGACGTCGCCGGGCTTGGTCTGATCGGGGCGGGGGATGGTGGTGCCGGGAAGCGACGTGGCGGCGGAACCGTAGGCGACGGCGCGGGCCAGGGCCCCGGCGGCGTCGAGCCCGTCTTCGCGGGCGAGCAGGTAACCGGCCAGGGAGCTGTCCCCGGCGCCGACGGTGGACAGCGGGACGATGGGCGGCGGCGTGGCCGCGAGGGCGGGGGCGTCGGAAAGCACGAGCACCGCACCGGCTGCGCCGAGGGTGACCAGCACTTCGCCGACGCCGGAATCGTTGAGGCGACGGGCCGCGGCGACGACGGGGGCGAGGTCCCCGGCGGCGGCGCGCTTTTCCAGCTCGACGCCGTCGAGTCCGGCGAGTTGGCCGAGCTCCAGGCCATTGGGCTTCATGACCTCGGGGGCGGAGGCGGGAAACGCCTCGCCGAGGGCCAGCAGCGGCGCATCGGAGGTGTCGACAGCGATGCCGGCATCGGGGTTGGCGTCCCGCACGGCGCGCACGCAGGTGGCCCAGAAGTCGACCGGGACGCCCGGGGGCAGGGAACCGGCCAGCACCACCCACGATGCACCGGGGGCGTGGTGGGAAAGACGCTCCAGGATGCGGTCGGCGTCGGCCTGCGAGAGCAGCGCGCCCGGGGTGTTCAGCTTCGTGGTCGTGCCGTCGTCCTCGACGATGGTCAGGTTCACGCGGGCTTCGTCGGGCAAGTCGATGGCCTCGTGCGGGATGTTCGTCTCGGCCAGCAGGCGGGAAAACCGCCCGTTGTTCGCCGCCGGATACAGCGCCAGCGTGTCGTGGCCGGCGTTGGCCACGGCCGCGGACACGTTGACCCCCTTGCCGCCCGGGACGTCCGACTGCATGGCCAGGCGGTAGACCCCGCCGCGTTCCAGGCGGCCTTTGACGGTGGTGGTGCGGTCGATGGACGGGTTCGCGGTCAGGGTCAGGATCATCGCGCCACGATCACCTTGACGTCGTGGTCCCGGAGCTCGTCGATGAACGCCTGCGGCGCCGACGGGTCCGTGATGACCACGTCGATGTCGTCGAGGGCGGCGAAGCTGACCAGGAAGTCGCGGCCGAGCTTCGTCGAATCGCACATGACCACCACCTTGCGGGCGTTGGTGATCATGGTGCGCTTGACGGCGGCTTCCTGCGGGTCGGCGGTGGACAGGCCGTGGTCGATGGTCAGGGCGTTGGAGCCGATGAACGCGACGTCGGCGCGCATGAGCGCCAGCGCGCGCAGGGCGGCATCGCCGACGACGGCCTGCGTGATGGCGCGGACCTGGCCGCCGAGCAGCTGCAGTTCGATGTACGGCGCGCCCGCCAGCGTCAGGGCGCTGGGCAGCGAGTTGGTCACCACCGACCAGTGGCGTTCCTCGGGGAAGGCGGCCATCAGCTCGGCCAACGCCTCGGTGGTGGTGCCGGCGTCGAGGAAGACGCCGCCGCCGGAGGACGGCAGATAATCCACGGCCGCCCGGGCGATGGAGCGCTTGGCGTCCTTCTGCGCCTTCTTGCGGGCGTCGACGCTGACCTCGACGGTCTGGAAGGATTTCGCCGCCACGGCGCCGCCGTGGACGCGGTGGACGGCGCCCTCGCCGTCGAGCTGCGCCAGGTCGCGCCGGATGGTCTCCGCGGTGACGTCGAAGTGGTGGGCGAGGTCGGAGACCGTCACGCGGCCCTCCACCGCCGTCAGTGATGCGATTTTGCGTCGGCGTTCTTCTGCGTACACGGTGGTCTCCTGTACTGGCCGGCGGGCGATGCCCGTTTCGGCGAATCATGTCCGGTTCCGGTGCCCGATTTTGGTGGGCTGGTAATAAGTCGTGTGACCTTGGCGAAAGCCGCGGCTCCGTTGCCTTCAATCATGCCCGATTATGTTGGAAAGTCAAGAAAGATTTTGGTTTCAATGTGGGAAATTTGGAGTAGGCTTGGTGCAGCGAAACTTTCGTCCGAATTCGCGGTACACCATCGCCGTCCCGAGGAGCCCCATGTCCCCGTCCGCAGCATTGAAGGCAACCGCAGTCGTCCCGGGAGTGGGTTATGCGCCCGCCGTGTGGGCGCGCCCCCGTCCCGCCCTGCCCCAGGAGGGCACGCCGATTCCGGGCGGTGACGTTGACTTGGAAATCGAGCGGTTCCGCACGGCGACGAACGCGGTGTCCGAGCGTTTGGCGGCCCGCGCCAATCGCGCCGAGGGCAGCGCCGCGGAAGTGCTGTTGGCCACGTCGAAGTTGACCCTGGACCGCGGCTGGCACCGGGCGGCGGTGAAGAAGATCAAGGGCGGCGAACGCGGCGATGCCGCGACGATGGCGGCGATCGAGAAGTTCGTGGAAATGTTCAAGGCCGCCGGCGGCGTCATGGCCGAGCGCACCACCGACCTGGAGGATATCCGCGACCGCGTCATCGCCGAGCTTCGTGGCGAGGAGGAGCCGGGGCTGCCCGCGGTGGCTGCGCCGTCCGTTTTGCTTGCCGACGACCTGTCTCCCGCAGACACCGCCACATTGGATCCCGACCTGTTCGTCGCCATGGTCACCGCCCTCGGCGGCCCGACCTCGCATACGGCCATCATTGCCCGCCAGCTGGGCGTGCCCTGCGTCGTCGCCGCCGGTGCGGGTCTGCGAGACATCGACTCCGGGGCGATGACCCTCGTCGACGGGGCCAGTGGAACCGTGACCGTGGACCCGGACCCGGAGGTCGCCGCGGCGGCAGTGGCGGAAGCCGCCCGCATGGCCGACAAGATCGCCGCCTGGGAGGGGCCGGGCCGCACGGCCGATGGCGACCGGGTGCAGCTTCTGGCCAACGTCGGCGACGGCAATGCCGCACGCATCGCGGCCCAGGGTGCGGCGGAGGGCATCGGCTTGTTCCGCACCGAGCTGTGCTTCTTGTCCGCCGCGACCGAACCGACGGTGGAGAATCAGGCCGACATCTACGCGACGGTGCTCAAGGCCTTCCCCCAGCAGAAGATCGTGCTGCGGACCCTCGACGCCGGCTCCGACAAGCCGCTGGCGTTCGCGAACTTGGAGCACGAGGACAACCCGGCGCTCGGCGTGCGCGGCCTGCGCATCTCGCGTTCGAATTCGGGGTTAATGGAGCGCCAGCTCGATGCCATTGCTCTGGCAGGCACCAAGGCCGGGCGGGACCCGGAGGCGCCGACGTGGGTCATGGCCCCGATGGTCGCGACACTGGAGGAAGCGGAGTGGTTCGCCGGGTTGTGCCGCGAGCGTGGCCTGACCCCCGGCGCGATGATCGAGATTCCCGCCGCGGCCTTGATGAGCCATGACCTGATGAAGGTTCTCGACTTCGTGTCCATCGGCACCAACGACCTGACCCAGTACGCGATGGCGGCGGATCGTCTCTCGCCGCACCTGGCCTACCTGACGGATCCGTGGCAGCCGGCGGTGCTGCGCCTGATCGACATGACCTGCCGTTCCGGCCGGGATTCGGGCACGCCGGTCGGCGTGTGCGGCGAAGCCGCCGCCGATCCGTTGCTGGCCTGCGTGCTGGTCGGCCTGGGCGTCAACTCGCTGTCGGCGGCGGCCACCGCGCTGTCCGGGGTCGGCGCGCAGTTGGCGGAGGTCACCTCCGAGCAGTGCGCGGCCGCCGCCCGCGCCGCACTGAACGCCTCCGACGCCGATGGCGCGCGCGCGGCCGTTCGAGAGGTGCTCGGCCTGGCGTAGAAGTCGCCGATCGCCGAGTCGTCGAATCATCGCGGTAGCGCGCACGAAGAAAGGGCCGGGCCCCGGGAATGATCCCGGGGCCCGGCCCTCGTGCATCCGGATCTGGTGCATCCGGTGTTCACCGCAGCCGTGGCGTCAGAGCCTGCGCAGCACGCTGACGACGCGGCCGAGAATGGTGACCCGGCCATCGACTGAGATCGGCTCGAACGCGTCGTTGTGGGGGAGCAGCCACTTGCCGGCGCGGTCCTCGTGCCATTCCTTGACGGTGGCCTCGCTTTCGCCGTCGCCCTCGATCATCGCGGCCACGAAGTCGCCGTTGTTCGCGGTCTGCTGCGACTTCACCACGACCCAGTCGCCGTCGAAGATGCCGGCGTCGACCATCGACTCGCCGACCACGCGGAGCATGTACAGGTCACCGGACCCGACGAGCTCGGCGGGCAGCGCCATGTGCTCATCGATGCTCTGCTCGGCCAGAATCGGATTGCCCGCGGCGATCTGCCCGACGATGGGGACGTAGGTCGGGGCGGCGGCACCTTCCGGAACATCGGGGATGCCCGCCGAGCCCTTCGGCTTGGGGCCGGGCTTGCCCGCGTGCTTGTCCAGCTTCTGCTTCAGATCGCGGACGTCCACGGCGCGGGGCTTGTGGGGATCGCGGCGCAGCGCGCCCTTCTTCTCCAGTTCCTTCAGCTGGTACGCCACCGAAGACGTCGAGTTGAGGCCCACCGCGTCACCGATCTCCCGGATGCTCGGCGGGTACCCGCGCAGCGACACGGCGTCCTGAATGACTTCGAGGATGCGCCGTTGGCGATCGGTCAATTCCATCTTTGTCGGCTTCTTCTTCTCGGCCATGTCTCCACTCCCACTGGGTTCGGTCCCGCTCGGTTCGATCGTGCCTGCCGTTCGAACACGACCCTACACCAAAACAATGCCGGGTGGCACAACTGTTCGAAGTTTTCGCCCCCATCTCTGGACGGGATCCGGGGCGGGTGATATAAATCGAACACAGGAACGCAGTCGAACATCCGTGCAGTGCGTTCGAGAGGGATTTTCGAATCCGTTTCACCGACTCTCCACGGATCCCCGGATGGAAGGAACCAACCGATGACCGCCTTTATCGAAGACTACCGCACCACCACCCTGACCGGCGTTGATGGAACCCATGACCTGGATGTCCCCGAGTGGATGGATTCCGCCCCCTCCGTGTCTCGCCCTTCCGTCGCACGTCGGCCCTCGGCGCCGGGTGTTCGAAAGTCGGCTCCTAAGGATCGAACGCGGGTGCGCACGTCTCGCAGGCCGTCGAACGGTCGCCCGGGCGGCGTTTCGGGTTCGTCCCGCCGTCCGAACACACGGCGAATGGCGCTCACTTCCTCGCCGACGCCCGGAGTTTCGAACACCGGCCACATCCGCGGCGGGCGTTCGGTGGTCCGCGGACCCGTGCAGGGGGTGCGCCGCAATCGCGCGTCCGTGGCCGTCGTCGCCGGCGTCGGCGCCGTGTTCGGCTTGATGCTGCACTTCTCCGGACTCGGTGCGCCGGCTCCGGATGCCCCTCCGGCGCCCACCTACGTCGGGGCGGCCGACGCCCAGCTGAAGTAGCTGCGGCGCAACAGGTAGTGCAAGAGGTGGTGCTCGGCACCGGGGGCAGCGGACGGCACCGTATGCTCGGAAGCGTGCACTGCCAGTTCTGTCACCACGACCAAACGAAGGTCATCGATTCGCGTCTCATCGACGACGGGATGACCATCCGCCGCCGGCGCGAGTGCCTGGCGTGCGGTAAACGCTTCACCACGCTCGAACGGTCCCAGCTGATCGTGGTCAAGCGCGACGGCGTGGTCGAGGACTTCAGCCGCGACAAGGTGATCCGCGGCGTTCGCCGGGCCTGCCAGGGCCGCGACGTCCCCGAAGCCTCGCTGAAACTGCTGGCCCAGCAAGTCGAGGAAACGCTGCGTTCCAAGGCCACCCCACGGGTCAACTCCAACGACATCGGCCTGGCCATCCTCGAGCCGCTCCGCGACCTGGACGAAGTCGGATATCTCCGCTTCGCCTCCGTGTACAAGTCCTTCAGCTCGGCCCAGGACTTCGAAAACGAGATCCTGTCGCTGCGCAACGGCGACGCCTGACGGTGCAGACGGCGCAGACGGCGCTGATGGCCTTGACGGCACCCATGAATACCGGGGCGGCGCCTACTTCAGCTTGTCTATCGCCTTCTTGATCCGCTGCGGCGACACCGTCCTCGCGGTGCCCAGGCGCTGGGCGAACAAGCTGACGCGCAACTCCTGCACCATCCACCCGATGTCCCGCACGGCCACCGACTTGCGCCGCCCCTCGGGCAAACGCTGCAGGCGCTTCTCCAGGTACTCGCCGACCTCGGCGATCTCGTCCTCCAACTCGGCGTCCCGATCGGGATCCAGCGCCATGTCCGCCAACCGGATCTCCATGGCCTCCAGGTACCGTGGCAAATGCCGCAGGTTCGACCAGCCGTGCCGCGCGACGGCGCCCTTGGGCAGCATGAACTCCAGCTGCGCCCGCATGTCGTCGATGGCGGGGCCGTCCCACTCGGCCAACTGCGACACGACACGGTGATACGCCGGCAAGGCCTTGGCCATGCCGACCACCAACTGCCGCACCTGACCCGGCACCTGGGGCTTCACGGAATCACGCAGCTTCGCGTACTCGTCAGGATCGCGCACCGGACCGCCCCCGGCCATCATCAGATCGCGGATCACCGTCACGCGGCAATCCTCGACCAGACCCTCGGCACCACCGTGCGGCCACGCGTCGACGGCCACCCGCTGCTGCAGGGGCAGACCCTTGACCATCGACTTGGCCTGGACGGGGCAATCGCGCAGCAGCATGGTCAGCGTCGCCGTGACCAACGACGCCTTCGCCTGGGCTTCGGTGGGCACGACCTTGACGGCCACGCCCTCCTTCGTGGCCACCAGCGTCGGGTAGGCGGTCACCTTCTGGCCGTCGACGGTGTTCTGGACGGTTTCCGGCACGGCACCGAGGTTGTCGGCGGTCCATTCCTTCACCGCGGCATGTTCGGAGTCGCCGGCGGCCTTGGACACCGCGGTGGTCACCTGGCCGGCGCGGCGCCGCTGCAGTGCCTTCAGGTCGCGGTCCTGGTCGGTGATCTTCCCGCGCCGATCCACGGTGGCGAAGTTGAAGCGCAGGTGCGCCGGCAACTTGGATACGTCGAAGTCGTCGGCGTTGATGCCCGAACCGCCCAATTGTCGCAAGGCGTCGGCAAGCGATTCACGCAGGGGCCTGGCGTAGGGGGTCATGGACGCCAGAGCCCGTGCGGCGAAGTCCGGGGCGGGGACAACGGAGCGTCGTGAAGCCTTGGGCAACGTGCGGATCAACGACTCCACGAGCTCCTGCCGCAGACCCGGCACCAGCCAGTCGAAGCCCTCCATGCGCAGTCCCGCCAACAGTGGCACGGGGACGTGGAGGGTGACGCCGTCATCGTCGGCGCCCGGCTCGAAGCGGTAGGACAACTGGAAATCCAGGGTGCCCTGCTGCCACAGGTCGGGGAAGGCGGCGGCGTCGACGTCGTGGGAATCGGGGTTGACCAGCGCGTGCGGGTCGAAGTCGAGCAGGCGCGGGTCCGACTGCGACGTCTTCTTCCACCACCGGTCGAAGTTCGCGGCGGTGGTCGCGGTGTGCGGGATCTTGGCGTCGTAGAAGGCGTACAGCGTGTCGTCGTCGACGACGATGCCGCGGCGGCGCGCCTTGTCCTCCAGCTGCGCGGCCTCCTCGAGCTTCGCGCGGTTGTCGGCGAAGAACTTGTGGTGGGTGGTCCACTCGCCGTCGACGAGCGCGTGGCGGATGAACATCTCGCGGGCGGCGGTCGGATCGACGCGGTGGTACGGCACCGCGCGGTCGACGACGACGGGCACACCATAGAGCGTCGACTTCTGGTACGCCATGGCCGCGCCGCGCTTGGTGGACCAATGCGGCTCGGAGTACTGGTGCTTGAGCAGGTGCGAGGCCAGCTTTTCCACCCACGCCGGCTCGATGCGCGCGGCGTCGCGGGCGAAGGTGCGGGAGGTCTCGACGATCTCCGCGGCCATCACCCAGCGCGGCGGCTTCTTCGACAGCGCCGACGCCGGGTGCACCAGGAACTTGGTGTTGCGGGTGCCGGTGAACTCCTTGCCCTCGCCCTCGCGCACGCCGATCTGCGACAGCAGGCCGGCCAGCAGCGACTGGTGGATGGAATCGGGGGAGGGCTCGTTGCCCTCGGCCGACCAGTTCCAACCCAGATCGGCGACGACCTGGTTGAGCTGGCGGATCAGGTCCTGCCACTCGCGCACGCGCATGTAGTGCAGGAACTCGCGCTGGCACATCTTGCGGAACTGGTTGCCGGACAGCTCGCGGCGCTTGTCCTGCAGGTGCTCCCACAGCTTCAAGTAGGACAGGAAGTCGCTGGTGGCGTCCTTGAAGCGGGCGTGCGCCTGGTCGGCCTGCGCCTGCTTTTCCAATGGCCGTTCACGCACGTCCTGCAGGCTCAGCGCCGCCACGACCACGGTCACGGGTTTGAGCGCGCCATTGGCGTGGGCCTCGACCAGCATGCGCGCCAGCCGCGGGTCGACGGGGATGCGCGCCAGTTCGCGGCCGGTGGGGGTCAGGGCGAGCGCGTTGGATCCGGTCTTGCTTGACGACGGCCCGGCGTCTTCCTCCGGTTTGGCCAGGGCCCCGAGTTCGTCGAGAAGCTGCACGCCGTCGCGGATGGCCTTGTGGTCGGGGGCGTCGACGAACGGGAAGGCCGCGACGTCACCGAGGCCGAGGTTGGCCATCTGCAGGATCACCGACGCGAGGTTGGTGCGCTGGATCTCCGGGTCGGTGAACTCCGGACGGGAGAGAAAGTCCTCCTCGGAGTACAGACGGATGGCGATGCCGTCGGCCACGCGGCCGCACCGGCCCGAACGCTGGTTGGCGCTGGCCTGGCTCACCGGCTCGACGGGCAGGCGCTGGACCTTCGTGCGCGTCGAGTACCGGGAGATGCGCGCGGTACCGGTGTCGACCACGTAATGGATGCCCGGCACCGTCAGCGACGTTTCCGCGATGTTGGTGGCCAGGACGATGCGTCGTGAAGCATGCGGCCCGAAAACCCGGTGCTGCTCCGCATTCGACAATCGGCCGAACAAGGGAAGGACCTCGACGCCGCGCCACTTCTGGCCCTCGATGGCTTCGGCGGCCTCGCGGATCTCGCGCTCGCCGGAGAAGAACACCAGGATGTCGCCGTCGCCCTCGTGCATGAGCTCGCGGCAGGCGCCGACGACGCCGTCGATCTGGTCGATGTCCGTGACCCGGGTTTCGACCTGGCCGTTCTTGCGCGTGACGGTTTCCTCGACGGTCAACGGGCGGTAGCGGACCTCGACCGGGAACGTGCGGCCGGAGACCTCGATGATCGGTGCGGGCGTGCCGTCGGCGTCGGCGAAATGCTCCGCGAACCGCTCCGGGTCGATGGTCGCCGAGGTGATGATGACCTTCAGGTCCGGGCGCTTGGGCAGCAGCCGCTTGAGGTAGCCCAGCAGGAAATCGATGTTGAGGCTGCGTTCGTGGGCCTCGTCGATGATGATCGTGTCGTAGTCGAGCAGCAGCCGGTCACGCTGGATCTCGACGAGCAGGATGCCGTCGGTCATGAGTTTGACGCACGTGTCGCGGCCGATGCGGTCGTCGAAACGGATGGCGTAGCCGACGTGGCCGCCGATCTTCTCGCCGAGCTCGTCGGCGATGCGCTCGGCCACCGTGCGCGCGGCAAGGCGGCGCGGCTGCGTGTGGCCGATCTTGCCCAGCACGCCGCGGCCCAGGTCGAGCAGGATCTTTGGGATCTGCGTGGTCTTGCCCGAGCCGGTTTCGCCGGCGATGACGGTGACCTGGTTGTTCTCGATGGCCTCGGCGATGTCGTCGCGGCGGGCGGAGACCGGCAGCGACTCCGGGTACGTGATAGTCGGCAGAGAGGCGCGGCGTTCCTCGACGCGCAGCCGCGCCAGCTCGATGTCCTCGGCGATGGCGTGGACGGCGTTGGGTGCCGAGGCGCGCTTGAGGCGGCGGCGGAAGCTGCGGGCCTCCGCGTACGTCACGCCGTCCAGGCGGGCGTAGATGGGCCGCTTGTCCATTTGGGGGCGCGCGCCCCGGGTGGCCTCGTCCGGCCGTGCGTCGGGGGAGCGGCGGCCGCGTCGCTGGCTGCTGCGGTTGGCGCGGCCGGGGTTCTTCTTCTGCTCAGACATGGTTGCAGACCAGGGTAGCCGCTGGCGACGTTAGGAATCTCACTGGCACGCGAGGCCGTTCGATGCGGAGATGTCTTTGGCGTTCACTAAGGTTTTTCTCATGAACTCCGTGTTGATCGCCGTCGCGGTGATGTTGATCCTGGCGTTGTGCCGCGTGCACGTCGTCTTGTCCCTGTTCATCGGTGCACTCGTCGGCGGCCTGCTCGGCGGGCTCGGCTTCGACGGGACGCTGGTGGCGTTCCAGGAGGGTCTGTCCGGCGGCGCGCGCATCGCGCTCAGCTATGCGCTACTCGGCGCCTTCGCCATGGCCGTCGCGGAGTCCGGACTGCCGCAGTTGTTGGCCACCAAGATCATCGGGGCGGTCACCCGCAAGGAGCCCGAGGCAAACGCCAAGGCCGTGGGCGTGGTGAAGTGGTCGCTGCTCGGCGGCTTCACCCTGATGGCGGTCCTGTCGCAGAACCTCATCCCGGTGCACATCGCGTTCATCCCGCTGATCGTCCCGCCGCTGCTGGTGGTCATGAACAAGCTGAACATCGACCGCCGCGCCGCCGCCTGCGCGCTGACGTTCGGCTTGGTGACCACTTACATGTTCATCCCGCTGGGCTTCGGCTCGATCTTCCTCAACGACATTTTGCTGGGCAACATCGAGATGGCCGGCATGGACACCGGCGGCATCAACATCCTGCAGGCCATGGGCATCCCGGCCGCGGGCATGTTCATCGGCCTGCTCATCGCGCTTTTCTTCAGCTACCGCAAGCCCCGGACCTACGCCGACAAGGCCATGTCGGATGCGGGCAACGGTTTCGGATCCGATGACTCCGGTTCCGCCCCGGCCGGCATCGCCGATCCGGACGCCGCCGGCGACGGCGCGGCGGTGGGCACCATCGCCCGCGCGGCGGCCAAGCCGATCGAGAAGCGCAAGATCGTCATCGCCCTGATCGCCATCTTCGTCACTTTCGCCATCCAGGTCTGGATGCAGTCGACCGATTTCGAGGCCGACTCCCTGCTCATCGGCGCGCTGGCCGGCCTGGCGGTGTTCATGATCACCGGCGGCGTCAACTGGCGCCAGGCCGATGACGTGTTCACGGCCGGCATGAAGATGATGGCCCTGATCGGTTTCATCATGATCTCCGCCCAGGGCTTCGCCGCCGTCATGACCGAGACCGGCGACGTCGAGCCGCTGGTCGAGGCCTCCGCCGACATGTTCGCCGGCTCCCAGGCCGCCGCCGCCTTCGCGATGCTCATCGTCGGCCTCATCGTCACCATGGGCATCGGTTCGTCGTTCTCGACGTTGCCGATCATCTCCGCCATCTACGTGCCGCTGTGCGCGGAGCTGGGGTTCTCGCCGCTGGCCACCGTCGCCATCATCGGCACCGCCGGTGCGCTGGGTGACGCGGGTTCGCCGGCGTCGGACTCCACGCTGGGCCCGACGGCCGGCCTCAACGCCGACGGCCAGCACGATCACATCCGCGACTCGGTCATCCCGACCTTCATCCACTTCAACCTGCCGCTGCTGGTGGCGGGCTGGATCGCGGCGATGGTGCTCTAGGCGGCAATCGCCTTCACCATCGCAGTCGCCCCTCGCGACCGCCCCCGAGAATCCGTCTCTATCGGTCATTTCACCGCCTTTTCAGGGCCCGAAATGACCGCACGAGGCGGATTCTTTCTGTGCGCTCTGGGCGGGCGCGGTAGCTTTGCGACGGTGCCGATCCATTGCCGTGTGCAGGTTCGCGGGCCCGCCGCCGCTCACACCCCCGGCTCGGGCGGCGGATCGTGGGCGGCGTCGCGGTCGAAGGCGGCGGTTTCCACGCGCATCATGTCGTGGGCGTCGGGGATGAGCCGCCGGGCGGCGTTGACGATGCGCCGGCGCGCCTCGGCGATGAACCTTCGCACCGCCACTCGCGTCCCGTGGCCGAGCTCCGTGTCACCGTTGCCTCCGCGGGCGGTCGCACCCCGGTCGGCGGGCTCGGCGACGACGTCCTCGATGATGTCCAGCATCCGCAGGGTTTGCCTGACGACGCCCACGTCATCGCAGCCATACCGCCGGATCTCGGTGGTGACGTCGTCGAGAACCTCCATGAAATCGTGGTTGGCCGACCACACGGCCACCTGATTGTCGCGGTACCGCACCGCCGGATGAACCGGGTTGAGCGCCAAGTGGCGCATAATCGTGGTCAGCTGGCCGATGGCGTGGACTGCGGTGGTGTTGTCGTTGACGCCGGAACTCAGCGCCCGCACCCCGATGTCCAGCACCTGACGGATGCCCAGGGAAAAGTCCACGCGGGACACGTGTTCGGCGTCCAGCCTGAGCAACTGCGGCGGACCGGTCTCGTCGCCGACGTCCTCCTCGCCGCGAAACAACCGGGTGAGACGCGCGCGCAGGCCGGATGAGCCGTCGCGGTGCGCGTCGCCAAGCTCATCGCCCTGCCGCGAGCCCGACCCCACGGCCCCGAAACCGTCC
Source organism: Corynebacterium xerosis NBRC 16721 = ATCC 373 (assembly GCF_001552415.1). Classification (GTDB taxonomy): domain Bacteria; phylum Actinomycetota; class Actinomycetes; order Mycobacteriales; family Mycobacteriaceae; genus Corynebacterium; species Corynebacterium xerosis. The sequence continues at coordinate 76,187 of NZ_BCRD01000005.1, read as the reverse complement.
GCCGGCCACCACCGTCCCCAGGCCTGCCCCTGGATGATCAGATCGCCGGGGCGGGCGTCGATGACGATTACCGCATCGTGGCGCCGCGCCCACCGCTCGGCCGCGGCGACGTCGACGGACAGCACGTACCCGTGGCCGGAGCTGGTCAACGTCCGCGCGCCGCCGGGCACCAGGGGGCGAGGCTCGTGCCGCGGGCAATCGGTGACCCGGATGCGCTCATCGATGTTCGCCACGGTCTGGCGCACCGTCCCGTCGATGATGGCATCGACGCGCACCATGTCCACCACGCGCGAGACGTACCAGATGAACGTGGCCAGGGACACGGCGATGAGCAACATGGCCATGGTCATGGCAGCTGCGGCACGAACCCGGCGTCGGCGTCCATGGAGCGCTGCAGGGTGATGGAATAGGCGACCACGCCGACGTAGACCGCGAGGATCCCGCGGACGGCGCGGGACTGGATGTAATCGCGCAACAGCTGATGCGAGAAATTGCCGGACGCCACCTGCAGCACGATCAGCGTCATGGAGATGGTCGTGGTCAGCACCGTCAGCGTCGTCGACGGCCCGATGCTGACCATGGCGGAGGACGCCGACGCGTCACCCGGCGACCGGAAGTCGTTGACGCGCCGGGCGGCCGTGGTGATGCTTGAGGCAACGGCCCGACCCGACCACCGGCGCAAAGGAGCCCCCATGCCCGCCACGAACGAGCACCGCAAGATCATCCTCGACTGCGATCCCGGCCACGACGACGCCGTCGCGATTCTCCTGGCCGCGGGCAACCCGGCGATCGAGCTGGTGGGCGTCACCACCATCGGCGGCAACCAGACTCTGGAGAAGGTCACCCGCAACGCCCGCGCGGTGCTGACCATCGCCGGCATCGACGGCGTGCCCGTCCACGCTGGCTGCACGCGCCCGCTGGTGCGGCAGGGCGTCGTGGCCGCGGAGGTCCACGGCGACTCCGGCATGGACGTCCATGGTTACGCCGTGCCCGTGCCGACGGTTCCGCTTGACGACGCCCATGCGGTCGACTTCATCATCGACACCGTCATGTCCGAGCCGGCCGGGACGGTGACGCTGGTGCCGACCGGCCCGCTGACCAACATCGCCATGGCCGCGCGCAAGGAACCCGCCATCGTCGACCGCGTCGCGGAGGTCGTGCTCATGGGCGGCGGGTACCACGAGGGCAACAAGACCGCCGTGGCGGAGTTCAACATCAGCGTCGACCCGGAGGCCGCCCACATCGTGTTCAACGAGAAGTGGCCGCTGACCATGGTCGGCCTGGATCTGACGCACCAGGCGCTGGCGACCCCGGAGGTGGAGCAGCACATCAAGGCCATCGGCACCGACGTCGCGGACTTCGTCGTCGGCCTGATCGGGTTCTTCCGCGAGGCCTACCGCGAGAACCAGGGCTTCGACGACCCGCCCGTCCACGACCCGTGCGCGGTGGCGTACCTCATCGACCCGTCGGTGGTGTCGACCACGAAGGTGCCGCTGGACGTGGAGCTGCAGGGGGCGTTGACCGCCGGCATGACCGTCGCCGACTTCCGCGCGCCCATCCCCGCGGACTGCACCACGCAGGTCGCCGTGACGCTGGACCACGGGAAGTTTTGGGACCTCGTGGTCGAGGCGATCACGGCCGCGCCGGGCAGGTGAGCGCGGGCGCGGGGTCGGGCTTTGGGGCCTGCTTTACGACGAGCCCACCGGGGGAAGTCCCGCGGCCGAACCCTCGGTCGACGAACCCGGGGCGACGTCGACGCCGTTGAACTGGCCGATCAGCCAGTTCTTCGCATCGAGGAAGCCCAGGGGCATGGGCAGCAGGTGGCCGATGGCGAAACGATCGGCGACGGTCGGCAGCGGCACCGAACGGAACTCGACATCGGCACCGAGGGCGCTCCAGCGCTCGGCCAGCGCCTGCGCCTGATCGTGGGGGATCGCGTCGTCGTTGATGTTGTTGGTCACCAGCACCGGCGCATTGGGGCGCAGGGTGCCGATGAGCTGGCGGTCCGTCATCTCCTTCAGCCGCGGGATGGTGCGGATCTGCTCCTGGATGTTGCGGCCGTCCTTGGTCATCATGCTCGTGGGGTCCGGGGCGATGGCGCCGAGCGCACCGAACTCGATGATGCTGTCGCCGATGCACTGGGTGCGGGTGGCCTCGAGGACCTCCTGGCCCCGGGGGCTGATGATCGCGTCGATGGGCGCCTGGCTCTCCGGGTGCCGCTCGAGCAGGCCGTTGATGGTGTAGCCGAGCACGCCGACGATCAGGTTCTCCTGCACCCCACCGGCGACGGCCTCCAGGTCGGCGGGCGGGGCGCCGGCGAAGGTGGCGCGCACGTCGACGTCGGGGGCGTAGCTTTCCGCCAGTTCCGCCGCCGCGGCCGCCGCGCCGCCGCCCTGCGAGTAACCCCAGAAGCCGACCGGCGCGTCGGCCTGTCCGGTCAGCGCCGGGATGGCCCGTGCCGCGTCGAGCATCGCGTGGCCCTGGTCGAGGCGGTTCATGTACGTGTGGACGCCCGGGGTGCCCAGACCGATGTAGTCGGTCATGACCACGCGCACGCCGTCGCGCAGCATGACGTTGGCGAACAGGAGCTCGTAGTTGATGCCGATCGACGGCTTCTGCGGGTCGATGCCGAGCATCGTCGACCCCAGCCGCGACGGCGCGCACTGGTCGCCCTGCCCGATGGTGCCGGGGCCGATGACGATGGTCGGGCGCGCGCCCTCGCCCGTCCACTCCGCGATGGGCTCCATGACCATGCCCGTCACGGCGGTGGGCACGCCGTTGTTGTCGGTGGAGGTGTACATGAACCGCTCGGCCTTGCCCGGCCACGGGCCGTCGACGTTGGGCAGCGTGACGTACAGGTCCATCGGCTCGCGGCGGATGACCGAGCCAGGGGCCGCGGGGATCTGCTCCGGCGGCATGTAGAAGGCGTTGGCGCCCTCGAAGTCGGCGGGGTTTTCTCCCGGGGACATCGGATGCGGGGCGGCCATTTCCTGGGCGGAGGCGATGGACGGGGCGACCAGCAGGGAAGCGGCGACGGCGACGGCGGCTCCCGCGGCTCCGACGGCGATGGAGTTCTTGCGGCTACGCGGCAACGGAGTTCCTGTTCACTCTCTGGGCCCCACTTTCGGGGCTGGCATGTAACGAACGCCGGGTGGCGTTCCGGTTACGCACCTTAACCAGTTATCGCGGCGAACATATGACGTTCCCGAAATAAATCCATTGAATCGTCGCCACCGATCCGGATGTCGCCGCCGCGCCCCGCCGGTCACCCCTCCAGGTGGCAGCCGGAGGTCTCGACGCCGTTGAAGCGATCCATGATCCAGCTTTGGCCCTGGAGGAATCCGACCGGGATGGGCAGCAGGTGGTCGAAGGCCATGCGCGGGACGGTCGACGGCACGTCGGCGCGGCGGAAGGTCACGTCCGCGCCGGCGTCGCACCAGCGCTGCGCCAGCGCGCGGGCCTGGCCGAAGGGGATGGCGTCGTCGTTGGTGCTGTTGGCGATGAGGGCGGGCGTCGTCGGGGTGAGCGTGCCGATGAGCTGGCGGTCGGCGTACTGCTTCAGTTCCGGGTTGGTCAGCAGGTGGTGTCCCAGGGTTTCGCCGTCGACGGTCAGCGCCCGCGACGGCTCCGGTCCGAGTGCCCCGGGTACGCCGTAGCTGACCAACGAGTCGACGATGCACTGGGTTTCCGTGCGCTCCAGGTAGTCGAGTCCGACGGGGTTCATGACCCCCTCGAATGCCGGGCGGCTTTCCGGGTAGCGCTCGATGAATCCGTTCATGGCGTATCCCAGCGCGCCGACGATGAGGTTTTCCTGGACCGCGCCGACCACGCTAGTCAGATCCGCCGGGAGCGACTCCGAAGAGTGATTCGGCGAGTGCGGCGAGGGTTCCCATGGTGCCCGCGGTGCGGGCGTGCGTGCGACTGATCGGCAACGGCGTTCCTGTTCGTGTTCCGGACCCCGCCGGGCGGGGCGTTGTGCGCGGGCGTCGGACGGCGCCCCGGCGAAGCACGTAATACGGGAACTTAGAAAATTATATTCATTTTGAAAAAAGCCGGCGATTGTGTCGGTAGCTATGGGACAACAAACCCTTTCGGCCGTCCGTCGCCGCAAACGACGTGGAAAACACCGTTTTGGCCCAAAAGGACATTATTTCGGTGAATGGAGCACTACGGTTCCCCAACAACAATTCGTTCGCGTGAACGATCGGCATCGGCCAGCAACCTGGACCCGACCGTTCGCGACGCCGCATAGGGGGCACCACGTCATGACCGACACCGCAACAGCACGCATCCCGTCCATCCCGCGCAGGGCGTTTCTCGGGGGTTCCGCCACTGCGGCGGCACTGGGCGCGTTCGCCGCCACCGGGCTCGCCCGGCAGGGAACCGCCCATGCCCGCCCGGGGGACGGGGAAGCGGGCACGTCGGCGTCGTCAACCGTGCCCATGACCGTGGGCCGCGGCATGGCCGACATGACCGGCGAACCCCTCGGCGCCGGCATGAACGGCTACGCGGTGCTGGAACAGCAGACCTCGGGGCTGCGGCAGCGGCAGTTCGCCCGCGCCTTCGTCTTCGACGACGGCAACGGCGGCCGCGTCGCCCACGTCACCGCCGACATGGGACTGATGTTCCAATCCATCCAGTTGGAGGTCATCCGCCGCCTGCAGGCGCGCTTCGGCGACACGTACCACGAGGGCAACGTGCTCATCGGGGCCTCGCACACCCACGTCGCGCCGGGCGGCACCTCGGGGCACCTGATGGTCGACCTGACCACGCTGGGTTTCAGGCCCGTGACCTTCGAGGCCACCGTCACCGGCATCGTGCTGGCCATCGAACGGGCCGACGCCGACCTGGCGCCGTCGCAGATCGCGCTGACCCGGGGCACCGTCGCCGACGCCGGCATCAACCGCTCCCGGGGCGCGTTCGACCGCAACCCCGACGCCGACAAGGCCGTGTTCCCCGACGGCGTCGACCGCGACTCGGTGACCCTCCACGTCATCCGCGACGGGGCGGCGATCGGCCTGATCAACTGGTACGGCATCCACCCGACGACGTTCGGCCCCGAGCACACCATCATCTCCGGCGACAACAAGGGCTACGCGGCGTGGCTGGCGGAGCACAAGGCCGGCGTCGACCACGCCAACCCCGCCGAGGCGCCATACGTGGCGGCGTTCGCCATGTCCGCCCCCGGCGACGTCAGCCCCAACCATGGACTGGTGCCCAACTCCGGGCCGGGGGAGGGCAACGAATACGAGTCGGCGCGGATCCTCGGCCGCCGCCAGCTCGACGGCATCACCGGCCGCGCCATCGCGCTGGGCGGCGGCGGCATCGACGCCCGCCACCAGTGGGTGAACATGCGCGAGGTCAAGATCGACGGCCGTTGGACTCCGGACGGCCAGCCCGGCACCACCGGCCCGGCGATCCTCGGCGCGGCGTTCGCGGCGTCGTCGCAGGAGGACGGCGGCGGCGAACCCATGCTCGGATTCAACGAGGGCTCCCGCGGCGGGACGCCCTGGGTGCGGCAGGTCAATCAGGTGGCGGTGCCCGCGTCGGCGTCGGCGATCCACGGCGCGAAGGAGAACCTCCTGCCCGTCGGCTACATCCCCGGCCTGGTGCAGCAGACGCACGTGTTCCACCTGCACCGCATCGGCGGCATCGTCATCGCGTCGCTGGCGTTCGAGCCGACCGTGGTGGCCGGCCTGCGCATGCGGCGCGCCATCGCCGAGGCGCTCGACGTGCCCATGGATGTGGTCATCGTGCAGGGCTACGTGTCGGGCTACGGCCACTACATCACCACCCCAGAGGAATACGAGCAGCAGGACTACGAGGGCGGCGCCACCATCTTCGGCCGCCTGACCCTGCCCGCCGCCACCCAGATCTTCGACGGCCTGGCCGCGGCGATGCGATCGGGCGTGCCCGTCGACGCCGGCGCTCCGGAAGGGGATCTGACCGGCAAGATCCCGCCGTCACCCATGGGAAACCCGCTTGTCGACGTCGCGCCGTTGGGCAAAAACTTCGGGGACGTGCTGTCCGCGCCGGAGGGCCCGGTCGCCGCGGGCACCGCCGTGGCCGTGGCGTTCGCCGGCGCGAACCCCAACTCGGATCTGCGGCATGAGACGGGTTTTCTGTCCGTCGAAAAGCAGGACGGCACCCGCGTGGCCGACGACTCGCATGAGGCGACCGTCATCGAATGGAAAAAGGAGGCCGCGCAGACGACCGCGACCATCACGTGGGACAGCTCCGGCGCGGCGCCGGGGGAGTACGTGATCCGCTACCGCGGCTCGGCACGCGGCATCGGCGGCGGCCTGACCCCGTTCGAGGGCTCGTCGACCGTGACCGTGGCATAGCGGCCCGGCTGCAGTGAGGCGGCTGCCGTGGGCCGGGTCAAGCGGGCCGGGTCGAGCGGGTGGGACGCGAACGTTTTACACTGTGAACCTGCAATCGACGTTTATCGACGCATTAGGAGCACTCCACCATGACCGAAGACAAGGGTCGCCCCGACGGCCAACCCGGGGACAATTCCGACGGGCAGCCCGGCCAGGGCAACGGCAACGGCCAGGGCAACGGCAACGGCTACGGCTACGGCTATGGCCAGGGAGACCAGGGCGGCTGGAACGAGGGCCAGTCGGGCCAGTCCGGTGAGTCGGGCCCCCATGGCCAGCAGGGTTACGACCCGAATCAGTACGGCCAGGACCCTTACGGTCAGCAGGGCCAGTACGGCGGAAACCAGTACGGCCAGGACCCCTACGGCCAGCAGGGTTTCCCGGGCGACCAGGGCCAGTACGGCCAGCAGGGTTACCAGGGCTACCAGGGCCAGCAGGGTTACCAGGGCTACGGCGGTTACGCGGGCCAGGGCCAGTTCTCCCAGCAGAATTTCGGTGACCCCGGCGTGGGCGTGGCCCAGCCCGGTGGCGACGAGCCGCCGACGTCCCCCGTGTTCTCGGGCCCGGCGCCGTTCAACATCACGCAGCCGTTGTCGACCGCCTTCAAGCGCGTCAACGCCAACATCGGACCGTGGCTCGGGTTTTCCGCCCTCGCCATCGTGTCGCTCGTCGTGCTTTTCCTGGTGTTCATGACGGTCATCTTCGGTGGCCTGTTCTCGAGCATTTCGGCGTACGACCCGTCCGACCCCACGTCCGTCGATCCGTCGGCGGCGGGCATCGGTGCGGCGTTCACCGGGATCTTGCTCATGTACCCGGTGTTGTTCGCCTTGATGTTCGTGGTCATGGTGTTCATGTACCGAGGCGCATTCGAGGAAATCGACGGCCGCAGGCCCTCCTTCGGCACCTTCTTCCGGGTCAACCGATGGGGCGCGCTGATCGGCGCGTGGTTGATTTCCGGCCTGATGGCCGTAGCCGCGCAGATCCCGGGTTACATCCTGATGTTCGTGGGGCTCGGCACGTCGACGCAGTCCGAGGGCGCGGGCGGGGCACTGGTCCTCTTGTCCTACCTCCTCCTCATCGCCGGTTCCATCGCCGTGGCCCCGATCACCGCGCTGATCCCGCTGCTGGTCATGGACGGCCGCGCGAAGGTGCTGGAGGCCCCCGCACTGGCGTGGAACCTGGTCAAGGGCCGATTCTGGTCGGTTCTCGGCGCAATGCTGCTGGCCGGCCTGGTCGGCGCCATCGGCATCATGCTCTGCTACATCGGTGCGCTGTACACCATGCCGATCCAGATGGTCGCCTACGCGGAGATCTACCGCCAGCTCATCGGCGGACGCCGCCCCGTGCCCATGGCGTAGCGGTTTCCGCGCCGCCGCCGCACCATTTCATTCGGCACTCACCCCGGAGTCGCCCGCCGTTCACCCGGCGGACGCTCCGGGGTCATGTGTATCGGGGATCATCGTCGGGTCCGACGGGCCACGCCCGCACCGCCGCACGACCCGAAAGCAACCGAACAGTGAATTCCCGCATCGTCGCTTCACGACGTCCCGCCGCCCCCATCACCGCCGTGCTCGCCGCGAGCGCCTTGGCCGGTGCCACCGCCATTACCGCGCTCACCGGCGTCGCCGCAGCCCAGCCGGCCGCGCCCGCCCACGACGTCGCCGAGCGCGTCATTCTGGCCCCGGCCGCCGACGCCGCCCGCGGCATGACCGTCACGTTCCGCGCCGCCGAACAGGGTGCCGCGGTGGAGTACCGCCCGGCCGGCGGCGACGCGGAGTCCGTCCGGGTCGACGCGACGCCCAAGGGGACCGCGCTTGCCGGTGGAATCCACCAGACGGCGGCAATGACCGATCTGGCCCCGGCCACGGCCTACGAGTACCGCATCGTCACCGCCGGTGGTGACGCCGGGCCGTGGCGCCAGTTCAGCACCGCGCCCGACGGCCACGCCGGCCCCGTCGACATGCTCTTTTTCGGCGACGCCCAGAACGGGCTGACGGAGGAATGGCGCACGACGGCGCAATCGGCGTTCGCCACCGTTCCCGACGCCGAGCTGATCCTGCAGTCCGGCGACATGATCGACCAGGCCCACCTGGACGGGGAGTGGGGCGACTGGTACGCCGCGATGGACGGCAAGCCCGCGACCACGCCGTTGTTGGCCGCCATCGGCAACCACGAGTTCACGGTCGACCCGTTCGCCACGGTGTACAACAACCACTACACGCACCCGGCCAACGGCCCCGAGATCTTGCGCAACGCCACGTACTACGTCGATCGGGGCGGGGTGCGCATCATCACGCTGATGGCCAACTCCATCTTCCTGGACCAGCAGCGCGAGTTCCTGGACGCCGCCCTGGCCGACAACCCCAACCAGTGGTCGGTCGTCATGTTCCACCAGCCGGTCCACAACGCCGGCACCGCCCGGGACGACCGGTCCTACGGCGATGCCTTCGCCGAGACCATCGAGCGGCACAACGTGGACCTGGTGCTCAACGGCCACGACCACGCCTACGCCCGCGGCCACAAGACCGCCAACGTCGTCGACGGGGTCAACACCGGCCCGGTGTACATGGTCGCCACCGCGGGATCGAAGTTCTACGAGACCTCCGCCGACAACCCGTCGTGGTCCGGTCAAGGCGCCGAGCGGGCGGTGTGGGCGCAGCAGACGTCGACGTTCCAGAAGATCACCGTCGACGCCTGCACGATGGAGGTCACGGCGGTCATCACCGTCGAAGGCGACGATCGCGTCACCTCCAACGACGCCGCCGGCGCCGGGAGCGTCCTCGACGAGTTCACCATCGACAAGTGCGGCGAGGGCAAGCTGGTCCGCTAGCAAGCTCACGGTCCGCGTGGAAGTCCCGCGCGCGACGACGGCCGCACCCGAAAAACCACCGCACGCGAAAACCGCCGCACGCCACCCGATTGATCGGGGGAGTGCGGCGGTTTCGGTGTGCCGGGAGCACCCGGCGCAGCGCCGACGCGAACCGGCGCAATGGGGAGCGCTTAGCGCGCGCCCTCGACCTGGACGGTCTGGGCGATGGCCTGGATCACCGCAGCGATCTTCACGGCCTCCCACACCTGCTCCTTGGTCAGACCCTCCTCGCGGACGGTCTTGTCGTGGGCGACGGCGCAGTGCTCGCAGCCGTTGATCGTGGACACGGCCAGCGACCACAGCTCGAAGTCGGCCTTCTCCACGCCGGGCTTCGAGATGATGTTCATGCGCAGGCCGAACTTCACCTGGGCGTAGTCGTCGCCGAGCCAGCCCTTGGCGCGGTAGGCGACGTTGTTCATCGCCATGACGGTGGCGGCGCCGAGCGCGGCCTCGAAAGCCTCGTCGGACAGGTGCTCCTTGGCCTCCTCGGAGATCTCCGAGAAGACGGTGTCATTGCGGGTCGCGGCCGCCGACGCCAGGAGGGTGCCCCACAGCTGCTGCTCGCTCAGCTCGGTGGAACGGGTCAGGGAGCCCAGGTTCAGCTTCTGATCCTTGGCGTACTCCGGCAGGCCGGAACGAAGGTTGTCGATGCTCATGTATTACTTCAGCTCCTGCTTCAGGACGTCCATCTTGTCGATGTTCTTGGTCGGGTCGTTCTTCTGCCAGTTGCAGGCGCAGACCTCCTCCGACTGCAGGGCGTCGAGGACGCGCAGGACCTCGTCGACGTTGCGGCCGACGGCGTCCGGGGTGACGGAGACGAACTGGATGACGCCATCCGGGTCGATGATGAAGGTCGCGCGGTCGGCGACGCCGTCGGCGTTCTCGACGCCCAGGGCGCGCATCAGGTCGTGGCGCACGTCGGCGAACATCGGGAACGGCACCTCGAGGAGCTCCTCGTTGGTGGCGCGCCAGTTGAAGTGGGAGAACTCGTTGTCGCCGGAGCCGCCGAGCACGATGGTGTCGCGGTCCTCGAACTCCTCGTTCAGCTTGCCGAACGCGGCGATCTCGGTCGGGCAGACGAAGGTGAAGTCCTTCGGGTAGAAGAAGACGATCTTCCACTTGCCCTCGTACGAGTTGTTGGTGACCTGCTCGAAGTAGTCGTCCGGCGAGGCGGCGTTGGCCTCGCGGAGGTTGCCGCCCTTGAGGGCGGTGAGGTTGAACTCGGGGAACTGGTCGCCAACGGTGAGCAGAGCCATGTGATCCTCCTAAAGAATCGGCTTCAAAGTCGAAAATATGATTCGTACGGTGCGATCGGGCAGGAGCTCCAGAAATTCCGAACCTCGCGGGGGTAGATGACACGTCCCCCATCAAGGATTCGCACCTGGCAAAACAATCGCTCCATCCGGTGCACGGACCATTATGCCTATGAAACCCGGCGAAGTCAAGAGGTAATTCGAAACAGTGTCGTGTAAGCTCATAGGTATGCGTAATCGCGAATACCGCCCCACCCTGCCTCAGCTTCGCGCGTTCGTCGCGATCGCGGACACCGGCCACTTCGGCCAGGCCGCCCAGCGACTCGGCATTTCCCAGCCGTCCCTGTCACAGGCGCTGTCCACCCTCGAAGGTGGCCTCGGCGTCCAGCTCGTGGAGCGCTCGACCCGTCGGGTCCTGGTCACGCCACTCGGCCGCGGCATCCTGCCCTACGCGCGCCAGGTCTCGGAGATCGTGGACGACATCGTCGCCCGCGCGTCGGGCCGCACCGATGAGCTCGCCGGCCCGCTGGCCATCGGTTTCATTCCGACGATCGCGCCCTATATCCTGCCCAACTTCCTGCTCAGCGTCCGCGAGGAGCTGCCGGAGCTGGAGCCGCGCATCGTCGAGGAGCCGACCGCGCACCTCATCGAGGCCCTGCGTTCCGGCGCCATCGACGCCGCGGTGCTGGCCCTGCCCTCCGGCGTGTCCTCCTTCGCGGAGACCCCGCTGTACGAGGAGGAGTTCCACCTCGTCCTGCCCGAGGGCCACGCCCTGGCCGGGCGCGACGACGTGCCCCTGGACGTCCTCGGCGACTTGGACCTGCTTTTGCTTGACGACGGCCACTGCCTGCGCGACCAGGTGCTCGATTTGTGCCGCCGCGTCGACGCCCACCGCGAGGACACCCTCGGCCTGGAGACCCGCGCGGCGTCCCTGTCAACGGTCGTGCAGTGCGTCGCCGGCGGCCTCGGCGAAACCCTGGTTCCGGCCTCGGCCCTGAAGGTCGAGGCCCAGCGCCCGGGCCTGGCCACCGCCCGCTTCGAGGGCCCCGCCCGTCCCGGCCGCACCGTCGGCCTGGTCCACCGCGCGTCCTCGGTGCGCGGCGACGAGTTCTCCCGCATCGGCGAGCTGGTCAAGCAGTCCTACGAGAAGGCCATCGCCGAGGACTGATCCTCAGCGGGGTCAGCCGGCCTTGACCTCGAGTGAACGCAGGCGCACCTCGCCGGCCTCATCGGAGGCCGCCAGATCCACTACGGCGATCAACCGCCAGCCGCGGTCGTCCTCGGGGTCGAGGATGGTCTGCTCGACCCTCCAGAGACGGCCGTCGGCGGCATCGTTGGTCGTGTGGGCCATGTCCACGCGGAACAGCTCCGGCCCCCGCGCGGCGGGGCCGAGATCCACGTCGTCGTACTCGCCGAAATAGTCGTCCATCAGCGACGGCCAGTCCGGTGCGTCGTCGACGAGCGAATCGAGCTCGGCCAGTTCGCGTTCCTTCTCATAGGCGAACAGCTGCACGTGGCGGAACATCAGGTTGCGCACCATGCGCGTGAACGCGCGGACGTTGCCCGTCAGCGGGCGCGACTCGTCGCCGCCGAACGCCGCCTCGCGCAGCGTCTCTTCGTCGACGGGCTTGTCCGGGTCGGCCATGCGCGCCCACTCGTCGACCAGCGAGGAATCCACCTGCTGGATCAACTCGCCCAACCACTCGACGATGTCGGCGAGCTCGTCGTTGGACGCCTCGCGGGGGAGCGTGTGCCGCAGCGTACGCCAGGCGTCGGTGAGGTAGCGCAGAAGGACGCCCTCGGCGCGGGCGATGCCGTACTCGGATACGACGTCGGAGAAGGTCATGCCCTTTTCCACCATCTCGCGGACCACCGACTTGGGGGACAGTTCGAACTCGCGGACCCACGGATGGCCCTTGGCGTAAGTCTGGAAGGCCTGCTCCAGTTCCTCCTCCAGCGGCTTCGGCCACGTGATGTCCTCGACGATGTTCATGCGCTCGGTGTAGTCGACGCCCTCCGACTTCAGCGCAGCGATCTCCGCGCCACGGGCCGCCTTCTGCTGTGCGGTGAGCAGCTGGCGCGGGTCGTCGAGGATGGCCTCGAACACCGAGATGACGTCGAGCGCGTAGTCGTCGGCCTCCGTATCGAGCAGCTCCAGCGCCGCCAGTGCGAAGGGGGCCAACGGTTGATTCAGCGCGAAGTCGCGCTGCAGCTCCACCGTCAGGCGCGGCCGGATGTCGTCGGCGCCGCCCGGGCCCTCCTGTTCCTCGACGATGCCGGCGGCGACCAGGCCGCGGTAGAGCTCGATCGACGTCAGGATCGCCTGGTTCTGCTGGTGGCGCGTGTCATGGTTGCCGCGCAGCAGATCCCGCATGTTGGCGAAGGTGTCGCCGCCGCGGGCGATGACGTTGAGCAACATCCCGTTGCTGACGCGGAAACGGCTGGTCAAAGCCTCCGGCGGCTGATCGACGAGCTTGTCGTAGGCCTGCTGCGACCACGTGACCTCGCCCTTCGGCGCGGCCTTGAGGCGAAGCTTCTTCATCTTCGCCTCGTCCTGCCCGGCACGGCGGCGCAGCTTGAAGTTCTCGATCTCGTGGTCCGGGGCCTGCACCACGACCGTGCCCTCGGTGTCGTAGCCCGCACGGCCCGCGCGACCGGCGATCTGGTGGAACTCGCGGGACTTGAGAATGCGCTGGCGGGTGCCGTCGTACTTGACCAGGCCGGTCATCAGCACCGTGCGGATGGGCACGTTGATGCCCACGCCCAGCGTGTCGGTGCCACAGATGACCTTGAGCAGGCCGGTCTGCGACAGTCGTTCGACCAGGCGCCGGTACTTCGGCAGCATGCCTGCGTGGTGGACGCCGATGCCCTGGCGCACCAGCTTCGACAGGACCCGGCCGAAGGACGTCGTGAAGCGGAAATCACCGATCTCTTCCCGGATCCTCTCCTTCTCCTCCGGGGTCAGCAGTTTCAGGCCGGTCAACGCTTGCGCGCGCTCCGCGGCCTCGCGCTGCGAAAAGTGCACCACGTAAATGGGCGCCTTGCCGTCGGCGAGCAGCTCGTCGAGGGTGTCGTGGACGGGCGTGTGCACGTAATGGAAATCCAGCGGCACCGGGCGGGTCGTGCCCGCGACGAGCTCGACGTCGGTGCCGGTGCGCTGCTTGAGGTCCTTCCGGAACATGGACACGTCGCCGAGCGTGGCCGACATGAGCAGGAACTGCGCGCGGTTGAGCAGCAGCAGCGGCACCTGCCACGCCCAACCGCGGTCCGGTTCGGCGTAGAAGTGGAACTCGTCCATGACAACCTGGTCGATGTGGGCGTCGGGCCCCTCGCGCAACGCGATGTTGGCCACGATCTCCGCGGTGGCGCACACGATCGGCGCGCCGCCGTTGACGGTCGCGTCGCCGGTCATCATGCCGACGTTCTCCGCCCCGAAGACCTCGCACAGGGCGAAGAACTTCTCGCTGACCAGAGCCTTGATCGGCGCGGTGTAGAAACTGCGCTGACCGCGGGCCAACGCCGCGAAATGAGCGGCGATGGCCACCATCGACTTTCCCGAACCCGTCGGTGTGGCCAGGATGACGTGGTCACCGCCGGCCAGCGCCAGCGTCGCCTCCTCCTGCGCGGGGTACAGCGTGATGCCCGAATCCCGCGTCCAGGCGATGAAGGAGTCGACGATCGCGTCGTCGATCAAGGATTCGGGGACGTCGGCGAGGTCGGGCAGCATGGCGGAGAGAGACACGCCGTCCAGACTAACCAATTGCCCAGCGTGGGCGGCTTTGGCATGGTTCGATGCTCATGTGTCGAGTGCAATTGAACTGAAGCGCGTCGTGGCGGCGCTGGCCACCGTCGGACTTGCGGCGGGCGCCGTCCTGGGAGCGGGGACGGCGACGGCCACCGCGGAAACGGGGGAACCGGGAGCCGGCGGCCCCGGAGGGACGGGTGGTTCGGGCAGTGAGACCGTCGCCGGCGGCGAGGTGCTTCCCGTCATCGACGCGGCACCCGGCACCGTGTTGTCGTCGCGCCCCGCCCCGGAGCCGGCGGGGGACAACGGTGGCAGTGGTGGAAGTGGTGGAAGTGGAGGCAGCGGCGGGCTCGGCGAGGCCCTCGGCGCCGGGTCCTCCGGCGAGTCGTCCGTCGACTTTTCGGCGCGCATCATGAGCTTCGCCACCCGTGATGGCTCGGGCCGCGGACGCGAGGTCGGGGGAATCGTCGTGGTGCCGGACGCCCCGTGGGAGCACGCGGGCCAGCGGCCCACCGTGGTCGTCGCACCGGGCACCGTCGGGCAGGCGGACAAGTGCGCTCCGTCGGCGACCTATGGCGAGCCCGGAGGAGGCCAGATCAGCCAGGTCCAGCCGCTGCTGGAGCAGGGGTTCCGCGTCGTGGTCAGCGACTACATCGGGTTGGGCGCCCCGGGCGTGCACACCTACGCCAACCGCCTCGATCAGGGGCAGACGATCCTCGACGCCGCGCGCGCAGGGTTGGCCGTCGACGGCCTGCCCGCGGATTCCCCGGTCGCGTTCTGGGGTTACTCGCAGGGCGGCGGCGCCACGGCGTCGGCCGCGGAGCTCGCACAGACCTATGCACCCGAACTCAACGTGGTGGTCACCTTCGCGGGCGCACCGCCGGCCGATCTGTCGCAGGTGCTCACCCGCATCGACGGCAACATGATCATGGGGGCCATCGGCTACGCGGTGAACGGGTTCCTGGAAACGAACCCGGAGCTGCGCCCGATCATGGACGAGATCGCCTCGCCCTACGGTAAACGGATCCTCGGTGAGCTGTCCGAGGACTGCATCGGCGACTCCGTCGAACGCGTCGGCCTGCACCGCACGAACTCGTGGACCCGCGACGGTCGCAGCCTGTCGGCGCACTTCGCCGAGCACCCCGAAATCGTGTCGGTCCTCGACCAGCACCGCATCGGGCGCCTGAAGCCCAATGCGCCCGTCCTGGTGCTCAACGGGCGCAACGATGACGTCATCCCGTTCCAGCAGGCCGAACAGATGGCCCGCGACTGGTGCTCGCTCGGCGCCGACGTCACCTTCGTCCCCGCGGAGATTCCGCGCATCGCCCCGGGCCTGGGCATCGGGCACACCGCCCCGATGATGTCCGGCTCCGAGCTCGCGACCCACTACCTGGCCACCGCATTCGGAATCGCGCTGAAGGAGGCGTCGGCGAGCGGTTCCGGGGGCGACATCTCGCTGCCCGGCACCTGCCAATTCTGAGGCCCGTATCCGGTCCGTCTATCCGGGTCTTGGTTGCGGCAGATTTTGGGGGTCGCCCGTTACGCGTCCTGCCCCGCCTTTTCGGGGCGCCGTGATTGGATGGGGGCATGAAACGATGCGGCGTGCGCGCCCTCCCGGTCTTGGTCGGATTGGTTGCGGCATCTTGCTTGACGACGCCCGCCTGGGCGGATCCGGCCCCGGCTGATTTTGCCGCCGACGCCCCCGGTGCGGTGCTTTCCGTGCGCGACACCGTGATGCCCGCGCCCGCCCCGCTCATCGACGGCAGTTACGCGCCGGGGCAGCAGATCGCCGCGTCGGCGCGGACCATCGCCTTCACTTCGAGGGACGCGCATGGTCTCCCGGTCACCGTCGGCGGCACCGTCCTCGTTCCCGAAGCTCCATGGACGGGCGACGGGCCCCGGCCCACCGTCGTCGTGGCCCCGGGCACGGTGGGGCAGGGCGATCAGTGCGCGCCGTCGGCGACCTTCGGCCGACCGGGCGGCGGTCACATCGCCCAGGCGCGGCTGCTGCTCGGCCAGGGATACCGTGTGGTCATCTCCGACTACATCGGCCTCGGCGACGACCGCATGCACGCCTACGGTCACCGATTGGAATCGGGCCGCGTGCTTCTCGACGCCGCCCGCGCCGGACTGGCCGTGGATGGGTTGCCGGCCGATTCGCCGGTGGCGTTGTGGGGTTACTCGCAGGGCGGCGGCGCCGTCGCCGCGGCCGTGGAAATGGCGCCCACGCTGGCCCCGGACGTGAACCTGCGCGCCGCCTACGCCGGTGCGCCGCCGGCCGATCTCGGCGCCGTGCTGGAGCGCATCGACGGGTCGATTCTCGCCGGGGCGATCGGGTGGGCCATCAACGGCTTCGCGGAGCGTGACCCACACCTGGCGGCGAAGAAGGAGGAGATCCTGAATTCCCACGGGCGCCGCATCCTCGACTCCGTGTCCGGTCTGTGCGTCGAAAAGACCGGGCTGCTGACCATGGGGCAGGAGACCCGGACGTGGACCGTCGACGGCCGGCCCATCGCCGCCCACATCGCTGACTCGCCGGAGTTCACCCGGATCATCGACGAACAGGCCATCGGCCGGTTGACGCCATCGGCTCCGGTGTTGATCTCCATCGGCCGCCACGACGACCTCGTCCCGTACGACCAGGCCGCGGCGCTGGCCGAAACGTGGCGCTCACGCGGAGCGGACGTCGAGATGGTCGTCGACGAGTTTCCCGCGGTGGCCCAGGGGACCGCGCTGAATCACTCGGTCGCCTCGGTGGCGACGGAATCGGCGGCGCTGGAGTTCCTGGCCCGGCACCTCGGCACCGACGCCATCACGAGTTCCGCGGCGCTCGGCTCCGCCTAGAAACGGAACCAGGGGCGCCGCGGGCGACGGCCTCCATCACCGTCGCCGTCGTCCCCGTCCGAGTCATCGGGTCCGTCGGTGTCGGTCTCATCGTCGGTGACGGCTGTGCCCTCCGACTCGATTGCATCGTCTGCGACATCCGTGGCGTCCGCGGCGTCCGAGTCGTGAGTGTCCTCCAGGCCGGAGTCCATGGATTCGGCGGGGGAGTCCGGGGTCGGCTCGTCGTCACGCGGAGGCGCGCTGATCTGGGAGGCCAGGAATCGCTCGAACTCCGCGCCCAACTCATCCGCCGACGGCATTGTGCCGTCCGCCCGGACCAGCGGGTTCGACTCGAGGGTGGCGCGGCGGCGCTCCTCTTCGTCGTGCTGGTGCTCGAGCATGCGGACGATGCCCGCGACCTCCTCGGACTCCGTCGCCTGTTCTGCGAGGATCTCGGCTACCTTGTCCGCTTCACGCTCGAGCGCGGTCAACGGGAAGTCCAGATCGCCGGCGTCGGCGACGGCCTCGAGCAGACGCAGCGCCGCCAGCGGGTAATCCGACGCCGCGACGTAGTGAGGAACCTGGGCGGTGAAACCGCAGGTCTTGCGGCCGCGGCGGTTCAGCTCCAGTTCGATGCGCAGGCTCGCGGCCCCCGGTACGGTCACCCGCTGACCCCACGTACGGTGGCCGGTCAGCAGCTCTCGATCATTGCCGTGCGCGATGACTCCCAGCGGCCGCGTGTGCGGGACCGTCATCGGCGCCGAGTACAGCGACACGGTGCGCTGCACGTTGAACCGCTCGGCCAGATCGGCGACGGCCTCCGAAAAGGCGTCCCACCGCAAATCCGGCTCGGGGCCGGACAACAGCAGGAAGGGCTTGCCGGCGTTGTCGCGCACGACCTGCAGCGACAGATCCAACTCGGCGCTCTCCGCGACGGCGTCTCCCACCATGGTCACGGCAGGTCGACGCGAGCGGTAATCCACCAGCTCGTCGTTGTTGAAGTTGACCAGCGGGCGGTGATCCAGCGCATCGATGAGATGGCTCGCCGACCCCGCGACGGCCAGACCCGCATCGGCGTAGCCCTGGAGCGCCACGACCATGGTCAGGCCGCCATTCTTCGGCCCCACATCCGGGGCGGGGAAATGCATCTCGTACATCTCGTGTCCCTCGTCCATGGTCTGCGCCTCCTTCTCACCGTCGGGGTGAATCCCAGTGCCCGAGTGGGCGACTGATCCATGCAACCACCTTCGCCCGGTGAATATTCCACAGGGCGGGTTTCATCCACATTAGGCGTTCCCCGGGCAGCTTTACGACGAGCCCCTTCCCGGCGCGTCACGCATCCTGCGGGCATGACGAACCCAGGCCACGACGCCGACTTTCCGGAACCGACGAATCCGTGCCATCCGAGCCATTTCGCCCGGGATAGCCGAACCCGCGATCCGTACCCCACGCCCGTCGACCACCCGCTGGAGCCCACGATGGACGCCGCCGATCCCGTCGACTTCCTGACCAACCTCCCCGGACTGCTCGGCTACTACCCGGCCGAATCTCTCGTGCTGGTCTTCGGCGACCGGTACTTGGACGACCCCGGGCCGGTGCTGGTGCGCGATCTCGACGGAGGGGAGAGCGGCGCCGTCCGCATGGCGTCGGAGGCCATGGCCGCCGAAGGGCACGAGCGCGCCGACGCCTACGTGATCACCGAAAACCGGGGTGCGGGCCCCGGCGGCTGGCAGGCGATTCTATCGGGGATCTCCTTCGACCTCGAGGAAGAGGGCTTCGACGTCATCATCGCCGCACGCACCGACCACCTGTGCGCGGGATCCGTCGTCTCGACCCCGGACGGCGAACGGCTCGGAACGCTGCGCGACCCCGCGGCGTCGTGGGCGTCCGGGAAGCTGCACGGCACCGGCGAGGCGATCTCGCGCGACGCCGACGCATTGCGGGAACGGTTTCGGCCCGAGCCCGCCGCATGCCGGATCGCCGCCGGCGAGGCCCTGCGCCGAGCCCACGACGACGTCCGCGGGGTGCGCAGGTCCGGTGGCCTGCCCGGCCTCGAGGCCATGGCGCAGGTGCGTGAACACCACCTGGAATGGCTGGCGCTGATCGATGCCGTCGACCGCGGCGACATCTGCGTGGACGACGCCCTCACGGACGCGCTGCACCTGCGCACTCTGGCGCGCCCGCTGGTCAGCCTCCTGCTGCGGGATATGACAATGTGCGAGATCCTCGGCTCGGCCGCGGAGACCGTGCGCGCGCTGTGGCTGGGGTGCGGGCGGCTGTTCAGGGGATCGGCGAGGGCCAACGCTCTTGCGTGTTACGCCATCGACCGGCACGTCCACGGCAATCCCGCGATCGCCCGCGCCGCGCTCGACGCGGCTCTCGAGACCGATCCCGACCACTCCCTGTCGCAGCTGCTGTTCGCCGCCATGGCATCGGGGCGCGGGCACGAGGCGCTCCGCTCCATGCTCGAGGCGACCACGGCGATCCTCGGCGAAGTGCACCCGGACGCCGCCGTGGACGTCGAAGACGAGGACGGCGACGGCCCCGCCTCCCGCTGAAGTGCGGGGGACGGGGCCGTCGTCAAGCGAAGGAGGATCAGCGATGCGCGGAATGGGCGCGATCGCCGAGGGCTCCGGTGAACTCCCAAGCATCGGCGACGATGGTCTTCAGATCAGTCAACTTCGGATCCCATCCCAGCTCCGAGATGGCACGGGCCGAAGACGCGATGAGGGTCGCCGGGTCGCCGCCGCGGCGAGGGGCATCCTCGGCGGGGATCGGGTGGCCGGTGACCTCGCGGCAGGCTTCGATGACCTGGCGCACCGAGTAGCCGTCGCCCGAACCGAGATTGAAGATGCGGTGCGTGCCCGGCTCGTTCGAGGACAACGCCAGCAGATGGGCGTCCGCGAGATCCTTGACGTGGATGTAGTCGCGGACCGCAGTGCCGTCCGGCGTCGGCCAATCGTCGCCGAAGACCATGATCTTGTCGCGGTGGCCCAGGGCGACCTGCAGCACCAGCGGGATGAGGTGCGTCTCCACGACGCGGTTCTCGCCGTGGCCGTTCCAGGCGCCGGCGACGTTGAAGTACCGCAGGCTCGTCGCGCCCAGACCGTACGCGCGAGCGTAGGACGTGATCGCGTAGTCGATGGACAACTTCGTCGCGCCGTACGCGTTCGTCGGGGCGGTGGGCATGTCCTCCGTGATCGGGACCTGCGCGGGCTCGCCGTACGTCGCCGCGGTGGAGGAGAAGACCAAATTGTTCGTGCCGGTGTCGCGCATGGCGTCGAGCAACGTCAGCGTCGTGCCCACGTTGCCGTGCCAGTACTCCGACGGAACCTCCACCGACTCGCCGACCAGGGACCGCGCGGCGAAGTGCAGCACGCCGTCGAACGCTCCGTCCGACAAAACGTCGCCGATGACGTCGGCGACGTTGGCCTCGATGAACTCGGCGCCCTCCGGCACGCCGTCACGGTTTCCCGTGGACAGGTCGTCGAGGACCGTGACCTCGTGGCCCTCGGAGAGGAGAACAGCGGCATTGACGCCGCCGACGTAACCGGCACCGCCCGTCACCAGGAGTTTCACTTGTTTCGCACCACCATAACCGCGTGGGAAAGCGTGTCCGGGATGTCCAGCGAATGATCGCCACGCGCCAAGGTCACTCGCCCCGGATGGAGCTCGACCTCGGCTTCGGCGCCCGGCATGATGCCGGCCGTGTGGAGTCGCTTCATGTAGGTCGGCTCGACCTGAAGAATCTCGTTGATCTGCAGCACCGTCACCTCGTACGGGCCACCGGCGGGCAGGTCGGACAGGCGCACCGCATCGGCCGGCATGTCGGCGGCCGCGGTGGAATCCAGCTCCGACAGGCCCGGGATGGGGTTGCCGAAAGGCGACAGCGTGTGCTCCTCGAGCACACCCAGGAGCTTACGCTCCACCTCGTCGCTCATAACGTGCTCCCATCGGCACGCCTCGTCGTGGACCTTGTCCCACTCCAGGCCGATGACGTCGGTGAGCAGCCGCTCCGCCAGACGATGCTTGCGCATCACGGACGTCGCGCGGGCGCGGCCTTCCTCCGACAGCTTGAGGCTGCGATCCGGGGCCACGGCCAGCAGGCCATCGCGCTCCATGCGGGCGACGGTCTGGCTCACGGTCGGCCCGGACTGATCCAGCCGCTCCGCGATGCGCGCGCGCAGGGGGATGATGCCCTCTTCCTCGAGCTCGAAGATGGTGCGCAAATACATCTCCGTGGTGTCTACCAGATCCCTCACTGCTGTCCTCCGGGTGCTCGAAACGACTGGCCGCGCCCGTGCGCGGCGATGCGCGCGCTCATCGATAAGACGACGGGCTGCGCGGATACTCCAACAATAACCGCAATGGGGGCCGGATTGTTCCCGAAGAAGCGGCGCGCCCCGTCACCGCGGGAAAGCGGCGACGGGGCATTCGGGAAATCGGGGGCGTTCGGGGGAGTCCTGAGGGGAGAAGACCTCCCCGACCGCCTACTTGGCGTAGGCGCGCAGGCGATCGGCGCGGTCGCCCTCGCGGAGCTTCGCCATGACCTCGCGCTCGATCTGTCGGACGCGCTCGCGGGACAGGCCGAAGTGGCGGCCGATCTGGTCGAGCGTGCG
Organism: Corynebacterium xerosis NBRC 16721 = ATCC 373; assembly: GCF_001552415.1. Taxonomy (GTDB): domain Bacteria; phylum Actinomycetota; class Actinomycetes; order Mycobacteriales; family Mycobacteriaceae; genus Corynebacterium; species Corynebacterium xerosis. The sequence goes on along the minus strand of NZ_BCRD01000005.1, from coordinate 54,498 downwards.
GGGCAGGCCATCGTCCAGGCCGTAGCGCAGCTTGATGACCTCCTGCTCGCGGATCTCCAGCGTCGACAGCACGCGGCGCACGTCGTGGTGGCGCAGCGACGCGACGACGGCCTCCTCGGCGTCGGTGGCCTCCGAATCCTCGATGAAGTCGCCCAGCGGCGCCTCCTCGTCCGTGCCCACCGGCATGTCCAGGCTCACCGGGTCGCGGGACTGGCGCAGCAGCATCTCGATCTTCGCCTCGGCGATGCCCGATTCCTCCGCCAGCTCCTCGTTCGTGGCCTCGCGGCCCAGCTGCTGGTAGAGCTCGCGCTTGATGCGGGAAATCTTGTTGACCTGCTCCACCAGGTGGACGGGGAGGCGGATGGTGCGGGACTGGTCGGCCATGCCGCGGGTGATCGCCTGGCGGATCCACCACGTCGCGTAGGTCGAGAACTTGTAGCCCTTCGAGTAGTCGAACTTCTCCATCGCGCGGATGAGCCCCAGGTTGCCTTCCTGGATGAGGTCCAGCAGCGGCATGCCGCGGCCGGTGTAGCGCTTGGCCAGGGACACGACCAGACGCAGGTTCGCTTCCAGCAGGTGGGCGCGGGCGGCCTTGCCCTCCTTGGCGATGATCTTCACGTCGCGCTTCATCGCGCGCGTCATCTTCGCGCCGCTGACCAGAAGGTGCTCGGCGTAGACGCCGGCCTCGATGCGCTTGGAGAGTTCGACCTCTTCCTCCGCGCTGAGCAAGGCGACCTTGCCGATTCCGTTCAAATACACGCGAACCAGGTCCGCGGAGGGGTTGTTGTTGTTCCCGCTGCGGCGCCCGCGATCTCGCTCCCGGGCGTTCTGTTCGTCATTTCGGACATCGGCACTAGTCATGTGATCCGGCCTTTCATTGCGAAGTCGACGATCTCACTGGGTTCAACGGGCCTGCCCCGCGGATTGTTCCCGGGATGGGGTTCCCGGCGAACGGTGATCATGCGGTTCTTTCGGCGACCGATGGGTTTCTCCTGCAAAAGTGCAGGTGGGCTGCGTCACACCGCGCGAACTGCATTACAGAGATGCGTTTCACCTGGTTTTCAAGTGCCCCAATTCGGGGGAGGGGCAAGGCTTTTCGACGGTGACGGGCAAGACGCGAAAAGCGCGGGATTGGTGGCTGTGTCAGCATTCCACGAGCACGGTGAAGGGTCCGGAGTTGACCGACTCGACGTCCATCATTGCGCCGAACCGGCCTTCCGCCACCTCCAGGCCACGCTCCCGGAGGCGCCCGACAATCTTCGCGATGACGGGTTCGGCCTCGTCACCGGGTGCCGCGTCGGTCCACGACGGGCGACGGCCCTTTTTCGTCGCGCCCATGAGCGTGAACTGGCTGACCACCAGAACCGGGGCGCCGGCGTCCACGGCGGAGGTCTCGCCGTCGAGGATGCGGAGCTCGGCGATCTTGCGCGCCATCGTCTCCCAGGCGTCGGGCGCATCCTCCCGGCCGACCCCGACGAGCGCGAGAATCCCGCCCGTGTCCCCGCCGTCGATCTCGCCAACGACGTCGCCGTCCACCCGTACCGCCGCGCGGGTGACCCGCGTCAGAACCGCCTTCATCGCTTCTCCTCTTCCTTTTCGCCCTTCTCGTCCTTTTCGTCTTTCTCGTCGGTGGCTTCCGCGTGGTCCGCGGTTGCCGCCCGGTCGCCTGCGGCGTCATCGTCGCCGCCGCCGAGCAGCTCCGCCGGCAGCACGAGTCCATGACGGACGAGATCGACGATGACCGGCACGAGCGCTTCCCTGATCTCGCCCAAGCCGTCTTCCGGAAGCGCCCCGAGCATGGCCATGACGTCGAGGACCGTCGACAATGGCGCATCGGGCGTGATCGCCGAGAGGATCCGCACGATCGAATCGTCCGTGTCGTGGCTCCACCTGGGGCCGTCGGTGCGCGTGATGCGCAGCGCGGCGGGGGAGAAGCCCTGTTCGGGATCGTGCGCGGACCCGGCCAATTCGACGCGTTCGACGGCGACCCCGGGGCGCACGCGGAATCGGGCATCGAGGATGCCGGCGGCGTTCCGGTCGCGGAGCCAAGCCGTGCGCAGCAACCATTCGGCCGCTTCGTCGCGGAAGGGACCGCCGAGCGGCTGGGGCATGTCCTCGCAGGTGATGGAGGACGGGCCGTCGATGCGCTGAATGGTGACGTATCCGAATCCGATGCCCGTGACCCCGTGGGCGGCGAAATGGTCGAGCCACGTCCGCGTCTTCGCCCGCCCCTCGGGCCCGCGAGGGTCGATGGATTCGTCGCGGAGCCACGTGCCCACGTAGGCCGCGGGATCTACGACGTCGCGCTGGATGATCCACGCCTCTACGCCCTCCTTGGGCAGCCAGGAAGCGACGCGGGTGGTCCAGTCCTCCCCGTCGACGTGCGCCCACGCGCCGAGCAAGTGTGCGGTGCCGTCCGGTTCCAGGTGGTCCGGGACTTCGCGCAGCATCAATTCGGTCGCGCCGTCGAGGTCGAGCCCGGAGTCGCGGTAGACGTGGCCGACCTCGGGGACGCCGACGACGAACGGTGGATTGGCCACGATGCGGTCGAAGCGCCGCCCCGCCACGGGGTGGAACCAGGAGCCCTCGATCACTTCGGAAGAAGGCTCCGAAACAACCTGCTCCGAGGAGTCGAGTCCGGCGGCGGCGAGCGTCGCCGAGGCGTACAGGCACGCCCGGGGGTGGACGTCGGTCGCGGTGATCGACCCGGCGCGGTGCTGGCCGAGCGCCTGCACGCCGCAACCGGTGCCGAGGTCCAGCACCGAGCCGACGGGATCGGTCGGCGTGATGTCCAGCAGCGACCGGGAAGCCCGGCCGACGCCCAGCACGTGGTCGGGGCCGGGCACGTGCGCCGTCATCGACGCATCGCGGTCGGAGAAGACGAGGCGCTCGACGCCGTCGACCTCCACCGGGCGGACGTCGATGGCGGCGACGTGGCGGACGTCGTTTCCGCCCGCTCCATCCCGTCCGTGCACCTCGCGCAGGACACCGCAGGCGAGGCACTCGGCCACGGAGTCCTCGCCCAGCCACGGGACGAGATCCACGGGATCGCCGACGATGAACGCGGCGACGGCCGCGGCCAACCCGGGGCGGTCGAGTGCGAGATGGATCGAACGCACCACGGCTTCCGGTTCGCCCCGGTCGAGGGCGGCGAGGCCGGCGTCGCCAAGCAACTGCCGCAGGCCCGCGACCCCGTAACCGAGGTCCCGCAGTACCTCGGCGAGACGCGGGGCGAGCGCCGGCAGCCCGGCCAGCTCCTCGTCGGTGGGCGGGGCGGTGATCGGGTCGATGCTCACTTCTTGGGGTTCTCCGGTGATCGGTCTTCTGAAAAGTCGGCGATGTCGAGGTCGTCGTCGCCCAGGTCGTCCATGTCGATGATCATCGAGGGATCGAAGCCGCCGTACGCGCCCAAATCCGGCTCATCGGCGACGACGGCGGGAAGGTTGATGTCCGCCTGCTCCGTGGCCGCCGGGCCCAGGGCATGCGCGGGGCCGTCGGCGAGTTGCGCCATCCGCTCGCGCTGCGCCTCTTCCCACCGGCGGTTCTGCTCGCGGACCACGCCCGGCTTGTACACGCGCGGCGAGCGCTTGTCCGCCGGCTCTCCGACGCCATTGGCGATGACCACCGCGATCCACGGCATGGGCACCGACAGCACGGTGAGGATCGCCGCCAGCCACGCCAGGTCCCACCACAGGAATGCGGCGGCGGCCAGCAGCAGCATCGGGATGCGCGACCACTGCAGGATGGCGTAGGTCTGGCGCCGGTAGTTGTAGTTGCGAATGCGCGACTGCCGCGCGTCCGTGATCAGCACCGCATCGGAGCCGCGCCTGCCCCGACGGGTCGTCCGCCGACTCGACATGGCCACAACGGTACTCCCCGCGAAAACTCCCGCATTCCGGGGTCGCGATCTCGCCGGTCCGGCCGATGGTGCACAATCGGGAACCGTGAGCACGCCCCTGAAGACCACGAAGACCATCGAACGGACCGACACCCGCGTCGACGAGACGACGCGCGACGACACCCCGAAGTTCTTCCACTACGTCAAGAAGGACCGGATCGTCGACTCCGCCGTGTCGGGCAACTACGTCGTCGCGTTGTGCGGCGAGACCTTCCCGGTGACCAAGTCCGCCAAGCCCGGTTCGCCGGTGTGCCCGGACTGCGAGCGGATCTACAAGACCCTCCGCCGCAAGTGAGCGGGCTGCGCAAATGGCAGCAGGAGGCGCTGGACAAGTACCTGTCCGCCAATCCGCGTGATTTTCTCGCGGTGGCGACGCCGGGCGCGGGCAAGACGACCTTCGCCCTGCGCATCGCCGCCGAGCTGCTGGCCCGCCGCATCGTCGAGCGGGTGGTCGTCGTCGTTCCCACCGAGCACCTGAAGGTGCAGTGGTCGGAGTCGGCGGCGAGGTCGGGCATCGCCCTGGATCCGGCGTTCACCAACGCCAAGGGCGTGGTCAATCCGTCGTACCACGGCATCGTGGTCACCTACGCGCAGGTGGCCGTGCACCCGTTCAAGCACCGTGCGGTGGCCGACGCCCGGCCGACGCTGGTCATCCTCGACGAGGTCCACCACGGTGGCGACGCGAAGAGCTGGGGCGACGGCATCGCCGAGGCGTACGGGGGAGCGGCCCGCCGCCTGTGCCTGACCGGCACGCCCTTCCGCTCCGACGACGCGGCGATCCCCTTCGTCCGCTACGCCGACGACGGCGAGGGCCACCAGAAGTCCGTCGCCGACCATGTTTACGGCTACGCCGACGCGTTGCGCGACGGCGTCGTGCGTCCCGTGGTGTTCCTGGCGTACTCCGGCGAGGCCCGGTGGCGGGACTCGGCGGGCGAGGAGTTTTCGGCGCGGCTCGGCACGATCATGAGCCCGGAGGAGACCACCCGCGCCTGGCGCACCGCGCTGGACCCGGGCGGCGACTGGATTCCGTCGGTGCTGCGCGCCGCCCACACCCGCCTGATCCAGATGCGCAAGCACATCCCCGATGCCGGCGGCTTGGTCATCGCCACGGATGCGACGACGGCGCGCGCCTACAAGCGGGTGCTGGAGCAGCTCAGCTCGACTCCGGTGGCCCTGGTGCTTTCCGACGAGCCGGGGTCCTCCGAGAGGATCAAGACCTTCTCCGATTCGACCGACGAGTGGATGGTCGCGGTGCGCATGGTGTCCGAGGGCGTCGACGTGCCGCGCCTGGCCGTGGGCGTCTACGCCACCAGCTCGTCGACGCCGCTGTTCTTCGCCCAGGCCATCGGCCGTTTCGTGCGTTCGCGCAGGCCCGGTGAGACGGCGTCGGTGTTCCTGCCGTCGGTGCCGGTTTTGTTGGATCTGGCGTCGCAGATGGAGGTGCAGCGCAACCACATCCTGGGAAAGCCGCACCGGCCGAGCGAGGGCTGGGAGGACGACCTCGTCGCCGAGGCCAACCGCACCCAGAACGAGCCCGACGATCTTCCGGCCTACGAGTCCATCGGCGCCGACGCCGAGCTCGACTACCTGATCTACGACGGTTCCAACTATGGCACCGCGACCATGGCCGGTTCCGAGGAGGAGGCCGACTACCTGGGCCTGCCCGGGCTTCTCGACGCTGACCAAATGAAGGCTCTGCTGCAGAAGCGGCAGGAAGAGCAGTTGAAGGCGTCGTCTGCGCGGTCGGAGCACGAACGCAAGATGGGCGAGCTGGATCTGGGGGAGTCGATGGGCGCGGGTGGTACCGGCGCCGGCGCTCCCGGTGTGCCGCCTGCGGCGGGTGCCGACGGTGCTCCCGAGGTGCCCATGCCCCGGCCCGGTTCGGTGGCCAGCGAAGCGTTGCCGAAGCTCCGCAAGGAGTTGAACACCCTGGTCGCCATGACGGCGGCGAGGACCGGGCGCAAGCACGGCGAGATCCACAACGAGGTCCGCAGAAACTGCGGGGGCCCGCCGACCGCGCTGTGCTCCGAACAGCAGCTGCGCGACCGGATCGGTTATCTGCGCCGCTGGTGACGCGCGGCCGGCCTCGTTTGTGGGGTCGGCCCGCCGACGGTTGGCCCCCTGGCCGATTGCGGTAGCGTGAACGCCGCAACGAAATGATTCGCCCGACGGAAGGAACCCCGATGTCGCGACCCGACAACTCCGGATACGACCCATTCGATTCTGGCGGGTCCCCTCAAACGGGTGGCTCCGGATATGGCGGAGGTTCCGGTTACGGCGATGGCTCCGGATACGGGGGCGGCTCGGGCTACGGCAATGGCTCCGGATACGGCGGCTACTACTCGGCCCCGTCCGGCAACCCCCACGCGGCGCCCGGGTTCCCCGGTGGCCAGCCGAACGTGTCCACGGGCACGGGGCTGGCCGTCTCCGCTCTGGTCCTCGGGCTGTTGTCCGTGGTCACCGCGCCGATTCTCATCGGTGGCCTGCTGGCGATCATCGGCATCATTCTCGCCTTCTTCGCCCTGCGCACTGGCTCGAAGGCGCGGAAGCTCGGGTCCACCAGAACCGGTGGCACCACCGCGATGTCGGTCATCGGCATCGCCGCCGCCATCGTCGGGCTTCTCATTTTCGCGTTCATGGTGTGGGCGGTCGTCGTGGGCGGCGGTGCCGCAATGGACTGCCAGCACCTCATCGACAATCAAACTGCCTTCGACGCCTGCGTCGAGGAATCCCTCATGGGACGCCTCGGCCTGAACTGACGGCGAGGGGCGTCGCCGTCCGGCGAGGTGCTGCGCCAACCACGCGCATCACGCACCACCCGCTTCACCAGCGTCCGCATCACCACCACCCGCATCATCCGTCCACCATCCCCACCCAGGAGCACCACGAACATGAGCAACCCCGCCACCGACGGTTACGGACCCGACGGAATCGACGGTTCCGCCGTCGGCCGCCAGCTCGGGCTGATCTCGCTGGCCATCGGCCTCGGCGCGCTGATCACCTCGGCGTTCATCATCGGAGCCCCGTTCGGCGCCGTGGCGGTGGCCCTGGGCCTCATCGCGATCGTCAAGTCCATCGGCGCCCACCGCCGCATCGAGGCCGCCGGCCGCGAACCCCGCACGGGCGGCGCCTTCGGCATGGGCCTGATCGGCGTCATCACGGGCGGACTGGCCATCGCGATTTCCCTGGCGCTGCTGGTCGCCGCCAACAACATCGTCGAAGAAGCCGACAAGGCCTGCGGCCACCTGGACAAGACCACGGCCGAGTACGCCGACTGCCTGCGCGAGAACACCGCCCAGTAACCACGCCGGACCCTCCCCGGCAGCCCCCGAGAACCGGAGAACCTGATGGACCAGCGGCCCGTCGTCAAGCACACGCCTTCCTTCCACCACACGGGCGTGAAGGAACGCATCCTCGCGCCCGACGTCGCGCGGGGGTTCATGCTCCTGGGCATCGCCGTGGCCAACGCCGTCACCGCGTGGGTGATCATGGGCTCGTCGGCGACGGGGGAGAAGCGGACCCTGCCCACCGACGCCGCGGTGACGGTGATCAACGACGTGCTGGTCCACACCCGCGGGCTGCCGATGTTCGCGACGCTGTTCGGTTACGGCATCGGCATGCTGGTCATGCGCGAATACGCCCGCGGCGTGCCGTGGCCCGCGGCCCGGGGCCTGCTGCTGAAGAGGTACGCGTGGCTGGCGCTGTTCGGCGTCGTCCACGCGGTTTTCTTCTTCTTCGGCGACATCCTGCTGACCTACGCGCTGCTCGGGCTGGTCGTGGCGCTGATGGTGCCGCTGAAGAACAAGACGCTGCTGTGGATCGCCGGGGTGCTGGCCGTGCTGTCCGTCGGGTCGGCGTTCCTGTTCAGCGGCATCGCGCAGTCCTTCGGCGGCGGCGCCGGCGCCGACGTCTCCGCCATGGACGACTTCGGCCTGGGCGACGGGTACGTGGGACAACAGCTCGTCGTCGGCGCCATCACGGTGGTGACCGTGCCCTTCATCGTGATCATGGCCGGTCCGCAGTTGTTGGCGCTCATGCTCGTCGGGCTCGTGGCGGCCCGCATGCGGGTGCTCGAGGACGCCGAGGCGCACAAGAAGCTCCTGATCACCGTCGCCGCGGTCGGCGCGGGCGCGGCGGTGGTGACGGGCGTGTTGTCGGGACTGTCGAAACTCGGCGCCATCGGCGGCAGCTGGGCGCAGGCGCTGAGCCAATCCGCCGGTCTGCTGGCGGGCCCGGGCCTCATCGCCCTCATCGCATTGCTGTGCATGCCCGTGCAGCGCCGCATTCGGGCGGCGGCCGCGCAGGGCAGTGCGCTGACGCCGCCCCTGCCGCTGGCGATGATGCAGGCGCTGGGGCAGCGATCGATGTCGGGCTACGTCGCCCAGTCGGTGTTCTTCCTCGTGCTGTCCGCGGCATGGATGCTGGATCTCTTCTCCGGCGAGTCCGTCACCATCGTCAGCCTGTGGGCCACCGGCGTCTGGCTAATCACCCTCATCGCCGCGTGGCTGCTGGCCACGGCGGGCAAGCCCGGTCCGCTCGAAACCCTGCACAGGCGGCTGACCTACGGGCCGAAGGGCTGACGGGGCGGGGCGGCGTCGTAAAGCGGTCCTATGACGGGCCGGTGATAAGAGGGGGCCCTGAATCGGTTATGGTCGATCTGTATCACGTTCAGGCCCGCGCCGTGACCGGTTTCACCCGGCGATTTCCGGCGCCCGCGTAGAAGGGGAGCGCCGACCGCAATGTCGACGAAGAACGCCACGACGGCGAAAACCACGGGAGGCGCGGCGGCGGAACCGTCGCCGGGCCAGAAGGACCGGGGCATTGGCCCCCGCGAACTGTTCCGCAGGCGCTTCGGCCTGATCACCGGCATCGTCCTGGCGCTGGCGGTGTACTTCTTCATGCCGTCCGACCTCGACCACATGCTGCGCGGCACGGCGGCCATCGCCGTGCTCATGGCCGCATGGTGGATGTCGGAGGCGATCCCGATCTCCGTGACCGCCCTGCTGCCGCTGGTGCTGTTCCCGGCGCTGGGCATCGCGGAGATCGGCGACTTCTCCGGCCAATACACCGCGCCGACGATCTTCCTGTTCATGGGCGGATTCCTGCTGGCTCTGGGCATGCAGCGGTGGAACCTGCACCGGCGCGTCGCGCTGTGGGTGCTGGTGGCCATGGGGTCGTCGCCGAAGATGCTGGTCCTCGGGTTCATGATCGCCACCGGCTTCCTGTCCATGTGGGTGTCCAACACCGCCACCGCCGTCATGATGCTGCCCATCGGCGTCTCGGTCCTGTCGCTGATCGTCGGCATGCTTCGCGACGAGGCGAAGGCGGGGAAGGCCGGGGCGTCGTCAAGCGAAGAGCTTTCCGACGGCGCCGCCGAGATGCTCGACGCCGAATCCGATGCCGCCGCGGCCGAGGACGCCGACGGGGAGAAGGGCTACGAGCACTCCACCGACGTCGAACCGAAGTCGAACTTCGGCATCGCGCTTATGCTCGGCATCGCCTACGCGGCGTCGATCGGCTCGCTGGGCACGATCATCGGCACGCCGCCGAACGCGATGCTGGCGGCGTACATGGCCGAGCAGGGCGTCAACATCGGCTTCGGCCAGTGGATGCTCGTCGGCGTGCCCGTGGCCGTGATCCTCATGGCCGCGGCATGGTTCCTGCTGACCAACGTGCTGTTCAAGCCCGAAATCGACCACATCCCCGGCGGCCGCGACCTGATGCGGCAGGAGCTGCGCAAGCTCGGCCCCATGTCGGCCGGCGAGATCCGCGTGCTCGCGGTGTTCGTCATCGCCGCGCTTTCCTGGGTGTTCGTGCCGGTGTTCTGGCCGGAAACGATGATCGCCGACGCCGTCATCGCCATGGCGGTGGGCATCGCCATGTTCCTGATCCCCGGCGGGCCCGACGGCGTGAAGCTCATGCGCTGGGAAGACGCGCTCGAGCTGCCGTGGGGCGTGCTCCTGCTCTTCGGCGGTGGCCTGGCGCTGTCGACGCAGTTCACCGAATCCGGCCTGTCCGACTGGATCGGCGAGCAGCTGTCCGGCCTCGGCTTCCTGCCGTTGGTGCTGTTGGTGGTCGTGGTCGCGCTGGTGGTGCTGGTGCTGACCGAATTCACCTCCAACACCGCCACCGCGGCGACGTTCCTGCCGCTGGTCGGCGCCATGGCCATCGGCCTGGGCATGGACCAGATGCTGCTGGCCGTGCCGGTCGCGTTGGCCGCGACGTCGGCGTTCATGATGCCCGTGGCCACCCCGCCCAACGCCATCGCCTACGGCTCGGGTTACGTGTCCATGGGCAACATGGTGCGCGCCGGCATCTGGCTGAACATCGTGGCGCTGGTCGTGATTTCGGCCGCGTCGATGACGCTGCTCGGCTGGGTCTTCGGAGTCGTCTACTAGGTCGCGGAGTTTCCCCGGGGCCTTTGGCTCGACGACGGGGCGGCGCACCGATTGTCCGGTGTGCCGCCCCTTTTTCATGTCCGCGTGGGGAATGGGAAAAGGCCGCCCCCTCACCAAGTGCGGTGCGGGGACGGCCCGGTATCCGTCGTCAAGCGGCCCTACTCCAAGTAGTCGCGCAGAACCTGCGAACGCGACGGGTGGCGCAGCTTCGACATCGTCTTCGACTCGATCTGGCGGATACGCTCGCGCGTGACGCCGTAGACCTGGCCGATCTCGTCGAGCGTGCGGGGCATGCCGTCGGTCAGGCCGAAACGCAGGCGGACCACGCCGGCTTCGCGCTCCGACAGCGTCTCGAGCACATCGCCGAGCTGATCCTGCAGCAGCGTGAAGCTCACCGCATCCACGGCGATGACGGCCTCCGAGTCCTCGATGAAGTCGCCGAGCTGGCTGTCGCCCTCATCGCCGATCGTCTGGTCCAGGGAGATGGGCTCACGGGCGTACTGCTGGATCTCCAGCACCTTCTCCTCGGTGATGTCCATCTCGCGGGCCAGCTCCTCCGGAGTGGGCTCGCGGCCCAGATCCTGGAGCAGCTCACGCTGAATGCGGCCGAGCTTGTTGATGACCTCGACCATGTGCACCGGAATGCGGATGGTGCGGGCCTGATCGGCCATCGCGCGGGTGACGGCCTGACGGATCCACCACGTCGCGTACGTCGAGAACTTGTAGCCCTTGGAGTAGTCGAACTTCTCCACCGCGCGAATCAGACCCAGGTTGCCCTCCTGGATCAAATCCAGGAACGCCATGCCACGGCCGGTGTAGCGCTTGGCCAGCGACACCACCAGTCGCAGGTTCGCCTCGAGCAGATGATTCTTCGCGCGCTGGCCATCACGGGAAATCTCGCGCAGGTCGCGGCGCTGGGCATGGGCCAGACGCTCGCCGGCCTCCTTGGCCATGTCGATCTTGTACTGCGCGTACAGGCCGGCCTCGATGCGCTTGGCCAGCGACACTTCCTCCTCGGCGGTCAGCAGCGCGACCTTGCCGATCTGCTTGAGGTAGGCGCGGACCGAGTCGGCCGAGGCGGTGAGCTCCGCATCCTTGCGGGCCTGGCGCAGAGCCGCGGACTCGTCCTCGTTCCACACCTCGTCGACGGTGTCGGCCTCTTCCTCTTCCTCATCATCGGAAGCGGTGACGCCCTCATCGAGCTCCGGGTCGAAATCTCCGTCGATCGCGAGGTCCGAGTCGTCCTCGATTTCCTCGTCCTCGGCACCCTCCGCAGCCTGCGCGTCCTTCGCCTTCGCGCTGGTCGCCTTCGCGGCCGTCTTCTTTGCGGCGGTCTTCTTCGCGGTGGTCTTGCGGGCCGTCGTCTTCTTGGCGGCCGTCTTCTTCGCCGCCGCCTTCTTGACGGTCTTCTTTGCGGCGGTCCTCTTTGCCGCGGCCTTCTTCGCCGGCGCGGCCTTCACCTCCGGAGCCTCGGCCGGGACCTCCGCACCGGCAACCGAACCAGCCGACTCCGCCGGAGCAGCCGAATCGGGCGCAGCGGACTTCGCCGGCGCCGCCTTCTTGGCCACGGTCTTCTTGGCCGCCGTCTTCTTAACGGCCTTCTTGATCGCCTTCTTCACGGCCTTCTTGGCCGGGGTCGGCGAGTCGGCTGCGCCGCCCGCGGTGCCCTGACCGTCCGGCTGTTCAGATTCGTTGGCTGTCACGAAAGCCCTTTCACGATGATGTCGATTGCCGCCGGCGTGCCGGGGTGAACCGGTGCGCGGCCCCGAAAACCCGGTCCGGGTAAACGGGGGACGGGACGCCTCAAGAGCGCCACCGCCGGCCAAATGCCTGCAATGTCGATGTTTCGTGCCACGGATCTCGGCTGCCGTATCGCGGGGTTCGGTCGCGCCGCCCCGGCTTCGTCATGTTCAACCGTCCGTGAATCAACTCCCCAGTGTAACCCAAAGAGGACAGGGACCCCGGCGCGCCCCCGTGCGAGGGTTGCGCCGGGTTCCCGCGAATCAGGGCAGCAGCCCCTGCTCGGCGGCCAACGCCGCACCCGCGATACCGGCGTTGTTGTGCAACTTCGCCGGAACCACCGGCGTCTTGCAATCCAACAGCGGCACCCACTTCTCGTGCTTGCGGCTGATGCCGCCGCCGACGACGAACAACGTCGGCCAAAACAGCGCCTCGTACGTCCGCAGCACCTTCGAGACCCGCTTCGTCCACTTCTTGTACGACAGATCCTCGCGCTCCTTCACCGCCGCGGAAGCGATGTGCTCGGCCTCCTCGCCGTCGATGATCAAATGACCCAGCTCGGAGTTGGGGTACAGCAGGCCGTCGTGAAGCAGGGCCGACCCGATGCCCGTGCCGAACGTCAACAGCACGACCGACCCCTGTCGGGCGTGGGCGTCGCCGAAACGGGCCTCCGCCAGACCTGCGGCATCGGCGTCGTTGAGCACGTGCACCCGATTGTCGGGAAGGTGGCGGCCGAACAGCTCGCGGCAATCCATGTCGACCCACGAGGGATCGATGTTCGCGGCCAGCAGCGCCGTCTGATCGCGCACCACCGACGGCAGGGTCACGCCCACCGGCCCGGTCCACTCGGCGATCCGCACGATCTCCGCGATGGTCTCCGCCACCGCGTCCGGCGTCGCCGGCTGCGGCGTCAGGATCTTGATCCGCTCGCCGACCAACTCCCCGGTATCCAGGTCGACGACTCCTCCCTTGATGCCGGAACCGCCCACGTCCACGCCAAAACCGATGTTGTCTGCCATATGGCCGATCATACGAAAAGGGGGACAATGGCCCCATGAACGACAACGCCGCCGAACCCGCCTTCACCCGCGACATCGACGATCTCCGCTCCATGTCGGTCCTTTTGGCCTCCGCGGCCGCCGACCACATCCGCGCCCGCCGCCTCGAGTTGGGCGTCGGCGGCGGTCGAGCGGAGGGCACCGGCGTCAAATCCAGCCGCGTCGACCCGGTCACCGTCGTCGACCGCGAATCGGAGGCGCTGATCCGCCGCCTGGTGGCCTCCCTGCGGCCGGGTGACGCGGTCTTCGGCGAAGAAGACGGCGGTGCCGCGGCCGTGCCCGGCGGCGTCCGCTGGATCGTCGACCCCATCGACGGAACCGTCAATTTCCTCTACGGCATCCCCGCATACGGGGTGAGCGTGGCGTGCGAGGTCGACGGCCGCATCGTCGCGGGTGCCGTCGCCGACGTCGCCGGCGGCCGCGTTTTCCATGCCGGCCTCGGCGCGGGCGCCGTCGTGCGCACCGTGGACGGGCGGGAGGAAACCCTGCGCTGCTCCGCGCCCGATGACCTGGGAGTCTCGCTCGTCGCCACGGGATTCGGCTACGACTCGACGCGCAGGGCGACGCAGGGCAGGCTGGTCGCCGATTTGCTCGGCGACGTCCGCGACATCCGCCGCATCGGCTCCGCGGCCCTGGACCTCTGCCTGCTCGCCGCCGGTGCGGTGGACTGCTACTTCGAGCACGGCCTCAACCTGTGGGATTGGGCTGCGGGCGCGTTGATCGCGGGGGAGGCGGGCGCCGTCGTGAAGCTCCCGGATCCGGAAGCCGCATCCGCGGACGGCGAACTGGTCGCGGCATCCGCGCCGACCGTCGCGGAGGAATTCTTCGGGGCGCTGGACGCGCGCGGCGCGCTGGGGCCGATCAGCAGGTGCGGCCGCTGAGCGACTGCAGGGTCGAGGCGTCGACGCCCTCGCCGGACTGCAGGGTCTCCATGGCCGAACGCACGGGGCCGGAATCGTCGAGCCCCCGGAAGCCGGTGCCCAGGGCGACGTCGACGGACCCGTCCTCCCGGCCGTCGTGGACGAGTTCCAGGCACGGGAACACCGCGTGCAGCGTGGCTGCGTGGGCCGTGAACGCCGGGCCGAATCGCAGCTGGCCGTAGCAATCCAGGTCGAGCCCGGGGGACAGCGGGTCGTTGCCCACCGGGTTCGCCGGCACTGCCGCGAAGCCTAGGGAAACCAGGCCCTCCGACACCTCCGTCGCCTGCCCCGACTCGCCGTTGGCGTTGAGCACCCGCACGGGGATGTCGCGCGGCGCCGCGGGGGCCTCGCCGATCAGGTCCGCCGCCGAGACGACGGCACCGGCGTCGGGGCGTTCGCACACGACGCTGGTGGCCTCGACCGTCCGGGTGAAAACGACGGTCCAGGCGATGACCGCGGCCACCGCGACGACGGCGACGATGATGCCGTAGGGGAGGAACCTGCGGGGCGCGGGGAGGTCCGGCTGACGGTGCGTCATGGGGCCAATGCTAACCCGGCGCAAGTGCAAGGCATTCACTTGATGTCGCAGAACTCCGATTTTCCGGTGTTGACCAGGGGATATGACAGATTCTGAGAATTCACCTAATATCCGCGAAGAACCACGGTGCAACACACGGTGTGCCGCGATCCCCTTTGGAGGAGGGCCTAGAACATGGCTGTCGATTACGATTCGCCCCGTACCCGCGAGGACGAGGACATCGCCACCGACTCGCTCGAGGGCCTGCAGGCCGCCGGCGACGACGCCCGCATCGCCGATGACGATGACGGCGAGATCGTGGAGCCCTACGAGCTCCCCGGTGCCGACCTGTCCGGCGAGGAGCTGGAAATTTCCGTCGTGCCGCGCCAGGACGACGAGTTCACCTGCGGTTCCTGCTTCCTGGTGCAGCACCGTTCGATGCTCGCGCACGACCCGGGCGACGGTTTCCCGATCTGCCGCGACTGCGCGTAGCAGGCAGCCGTCGGGTCCCGCCGCGACGCGACTTCGCTTGACGACGACGCCTCGCACGACCGATCCGCTGGATCAGTCGTGCGGGGCGTCGTCGTGCAAGGGGCGCGATCGTCCGGCGCGTCAGGCGCTTCGGCGGTCCTTGCCCAGGAAGGCGTCGAGAAGCTCTTCGGGCCTGCGCGTGGACACCAGCCAATAAGGGGTCGGGTCCTCCGGATCATCCAGCACCAGCAGCACCATGGTGCGCACCCAGCTGTGGGTGACCAGGAACGCCGCGGGGTCGAGCTGGCGGCCCAGGGCGTTGCGGTGCGCGGACTCGGGGACCACCAGCGACTTGGACACCACCGACGCCGGCAGCACCGCCGTGCCCGCATGCAGCCAGCGTTCGCCGGATCCGTCGACCTCGACCGAGACCTTCGTCTTCGACAGAGTGACCAGGATCCATAGGCCGATGAGGGTGATGATCGACCCGCCGATGATCAGCCAGATGATGCTGCGGTTGAACGCGATCTGGGCGGTGCAGACGATGATCGCAGGAATGGCCAGGGCCCAGTACCACCAGGGCACCCACAGACGTTCCCGGTAGATGATGTCGCCGTCGGCGGCCGTCGCGGTGCTGTTGTTCGAGGTGCTCACGGGTGCCCATCCTACCCGGGGTGGTCCGGGAGTCGATCGGGGTGCCGTATCGTCTGGGGGCGTGAACGACGACCAGCAGCGAAATCAGAAACGAAGCGGCGACCACGGCGGCCCGGACCACGGGTTCCCCCCGGTGCTCGTGCGCCTGTTGACGGCCGATGCCGTCGCCCCCGTCCGGGCTCATCACGACGACGCCGGCGTGGACTTGTCCTCCGCCGAGGATCTGGTGCTCGAACCGGGCGAGAGGGCGCTGGTCGGCACCGGCATCGCCATCGCCCTGCCCGCCGGGACGGTGGGTCTGGTCCATCCCCGTTCGGGCCTGGCGGCGCGCGCGGGACTGTCGATCGTCAACGCGCCCGGCACCGTCGACGCGGGGTACCGGGGCGAGATCAAGGTCAGCCTGATCAACCTCGATCCGCGGGAGCCGATCACCATCGCCAAGGGCGATCGCATCGCCCAGCTGCTGGTGCAGAAGGTCGAACTCAGCCCGTTCGTCGTCGTCGACGAGCTCGACGACACCGAGCGCGGGGCCCGCGGGCACGGTTCCACCGGCGTCGGCGGTTTCGCACCGCGCGCCTGAATCGGAGCTGGACCCGGCCCCGATCCTGCCCCGATCCTGCCCCGATCCCGGGGCCGATCCCGGGCCCCGGCCGCGCGGCAGCCGTTACGCTGAAGCATGGTGCGCGAAACAACGCCATAATCGACGACACGATCAGACGACACTGTCAGACGACATTAGGGAGACCATGGCCATGTGGCCCTTTGGCAACAAGAAGAACGATGACCGGGAGCGCGACGACGCAGCCGCCGCCGATTCCGCGACCGTCGACCGCGGCACCGTGAACCCGGTGGGCGAGGTCCGCGAGGACGGCCTCCAGCCGCTCGAACTCGGCCCCTTCGACATCGCCGACGCCAAGCCGGAGGAGTTCGACTTCTCCGACTTCGCCAAGGCCAGCGTCAACCTCGGTTCGGTTCTGCTGGCCGTGCCCCACGTCGGCGACATCCAGGTGGAGATGGGTCCGCAGGGCCCGACGATGCTCCATGTCGTCACCACCGCCGGCCGCATCACCCCGGTCGCCTTTGCCGCTCCGACCTCCGGCGGCCTGTGGGGGACCTCCGGCCGCGAGATCGCCGAGGGCCTGGAAAAGGACGGGCTGGAGGTGCGTTTCGAGGATGGCCCGTGGGGCGATGAGGTCGTGGGCGTCCGCGACGACATGCAGATGAGGATCATCGGCGCCGATGGGCCGCGCTGGATGATGCGCCTGACGCTGTCCGGCCCCACGGCTTCCGCCGATGAACTCGCCGAGATCGGCCGCGGCATCATGGCGCGCTGCTTCGTCAACCGCGGCGACAACCCGATGCCCGCCGGCCAGCCGCTGCCGGTGACGCTGCCGGTCGCCATGGCGGAGCAGCTCCGCCAGGCCTACGCCGCACAGCAGCAGGGCCAGCAGGGGCAGGCACAGCCGCAGGGCGGCGCCGCGCCCCAGGGCAACCCCGGGGAGTAACGGGTCGCATCCCCGCGCCCACCCCGCACGCCCCGTTTCACCTAGATCCAGGAGGATCACCGCATGACCACACCGGCCACCCACCCCACGACCATCGAAGCGGTCGTCGACCGGCCGGCGCACGGCGGTGAATCGATTGCGCTGCTCGACGGGCGCGTCATCCTCGTCCGCGGCGCCATCCCCGGCGAAAGCGTGCGCATCACGCTCGACGACGCCGACGCGAAGCTGTGGAGGGGCGTCGCCACCGAGATCCTCGAACCCTCTCCGCACCGCATCGAGCCCGCGTGCGAGGCGGCGGCGGCCGGCGCGGGGTGCTGCGACCTCGGCTTCGTCGATCCGGCCTTCGCGGTCGAATTGAAGAAGGACGTGCTTCTCGACGGCCTGCGCCGCATCGGCCGCTTCGACACGTCGGAGCTGCCGGAACCCACCATGACGGCGCTGCCCCCGGCGACCGGCTGGCGCACCCGCATCCGTCTCGGCGTCGACGACGCCGGCCGCGCCGGTCTGCGGATGCGCAAATCCCGCGACCTGGTGACGGGCGTGGCCTGCGCCCAGAACGTCGACGGCCTGATGGACGGCCTCGGCGAGGAGGGTGCCGCGCCGGCCGGGGGAGAGCTCCACGTCGTCCGCGACGCCGATGGGAAGCGACATGCGCTGCACGTCATCGGCAAGGGCCGCAAGCGCCGCGTCACCCAGGTGGAGGGCGACCCCGTGGCCGTGGAACGCGCCGGCGGCCGGGAATTCCGCGTGCCAGTCGACGGCTTCTGGCAGGCCCACCGGGCCGCGGCCGACCATTATGTCCGCCGCATCGGCGAGCTGCTGCCGGCCACGCCGGGCGGTCGCGCCTGGGACCTCTACGGGGGCGTCGGCGTCTTCGCCGCGGCACTCGCCGACATCGTCGGCCCCGACGGCAAAGTGACGTCCGTCGAGACGTTCGCGGACGCAGCCTCGGTCGGGCGCGAGGCGCTGGCCGACCTTCCCGTGGAATTCCGCACCTCCCGCGTGGAGGCGGCCGTCGGCAAGCTGGGGCACAAGGTGGATCTGGTCGTGCTCGACCCTCCGCGCACCGGTGCCGGCGACCAGACCATCAGGGCGATCGCCGCGGCCCACCCTTCCCGCGTGGTCCACATCGGCTGCGACCCCGCCACCTTCGCCCGCGACGCCCGGACCTGGGCCGACAACGGGTACCGCATCGATTCCCTCGAGGTCGTCGACGCGTTCCCGGGCACCCACCACCTGGAAACCATCGCGGTTCTGGTCCCCTCGAAGTGACCCGGGCGGGCGACTCGCGAGGGTCGCCTTACCCGCGAGCCCGAGGTGAACGACCGTAGTATTGAATGACCAACCCGGACAGTTCGCCGGGCCGCCGAGACGTGAAAGGAACGGGTACAAGGTTCATGGCTCTCCTCGAATCGATCTCCTCACCCGCCGACGTGCGCGCATTGCGCCCGGAGCAACTCGATGACCTGGCCAAGGAAATCCGGGACTTCCTGGTCGAGAAGGTCTCCGCGACCGGCGGCCACTTGGGGCCGAACCTCGGCGTGGTCGAACTGACCATGGCGCTGCACCGCGTCTTCGATTCGCCCACCGACCCGATCATCTTCGACACCGGGCACCAGGCCTACGTGCACAAGATGCTCACCGGCCGCACCGGCGACTTCGACTCCCTTCGCCAGAAGGACGGCTTGTCCGGCTACCCGTGCCGGGCCGAGAGCCCCCATGACTGGACCGAGTCATCCCACGCCTCCGCGGCACTGTCGACCGCCGATGGCCTGGCCAAGGGCTTCGACATCCGGGGCGAGCATCATCGCCACGTGGTCGCCGTCGTCGGCGACGGCGCCCTGACCGGCGGCATGTGCTGGGAGGCGCTCAACAACATCGCCGCCGGCAAGGACCGCTCGGTGGTCATCGTGGTCAACGACAACGGCCGCAGCTACTCGCCGACGATCGGCGGACTGGCCGAGAACCTGGCCGCGCTGGCCCTGCAGCCCGCCTATGACATGGTCATGCGGCAGGGCAAGTCCGGCCTCGCGCGCCTGGGCCCGGTCGGGGATTTCCTCACGCGCATCGTCTACGGCGCGAAGGAGGGCCTGAAGTCCACCGTCATGCCGCACGAGATGTTCTCGGACCTGGGCCTGAAGTACATGGGCCCCGTCGACGGGCACAACATCCGGTCGCTGGAGAACGCGCTGCGCCACGCCCGCGAGTTCGGTGGCCCCGTCATCGTCCACGCGAAGACGCACAAGGGCCGCGGCTTCGCCCCCGCCGAGGCCAACGAAGCGGACCTGATGCACGCCACGGGCGTGATCGACCCGGTCACCGGCAAGTCGAAGTCGAGCCCCGTCCGCGACTGGACCTCCGTGTTCTCCGACGAGCTGGTCAAGCTCGGCGACGAGCGCGACGACATCGCCGCCATCACCGCGGCCATGGCCGGCCCGACCGGTCTGGCGAAGTTCGGCAAGGCCCACCCGGACCGATTCTTCGACGTCGGCATCGCCGAACAGCACGCGCTGACGTCCGCCTCCGGTCTCGCCATGGCGGGGATGCACCCGGTCGTGGCCATCTACTCGACGTTCCTCAACCGCGCCTTCGACCAGCTGCTCATGGACGTGGCGCTGTTGAAGCTGCCCGTCACGCTGGTCCTCGACCGCGCGGGCATCACGGGCTCGGACGGCGCCAGCCACAACGGCGTGTGGGACATGGCGCTGACGTCCATCGTCCCGGGCATCCGCGTGGCGGCGCCCCGCGACGGCGCTCGTCTGGTGGAGGAGCTGCGCGAGGCCGTCGCCGTCACCGGCGGCCCGATCGTGGTGCGTTTCCCCAAGGGCCGGATCGTCGACGACATCGAGGCGGTCGAGCGCACCGCCGACGGCGTCGACGTGCTGCACCGCTCCCGCGAGGACGGCGGCGACGTGCTCATCGTCGCGGTCGGTTCCTTCGCCGGCGCCTCCCTGGAGGCGGCCCGCACCCTCGAGGACGAGGGCGTCGACGTCACCGTCGTCGATCCGCGATGGGTCGTGCCCGTTGCGGGCGACATCGTGGCCATGGTCGAAAACCACGGCATGGTCGTCGTCGTGGAGGACGGCGTGGTGCACGCGGGCGTCGGGTCGCTGCTCGGCGACGTGCTGCGCGCGTCGGCGATCGACGTGCCCATGCGCCAGTTCGCGGTGCCCCAGAAGTTCCTGGACCACGCCTCGCGCGGCGAGATCCTCGATGAGCTCGGCCTGACCGCCGGCGCCATCGCCGACGACGTGTCGGCGTGGTGGGCGGACCTCGCCCGGGATTAGTCAGGGACCAGGCCAGACCGGTCAGGGGCCAGGCCGGGCTCAGCCCAGCGGCTGCCTGCGCGGCAGCAGGACGGCCTCGGACACGAGGCCGGCCATGACGTCCACCTGCCACGGGCGTGCCCCCAGCTTCGCCAGCAGGGCGCGGACCTCGCCGTCGGTGCGCGGTACCGCCACGTCATCTCTGCTTCCGGCCCGACTTCCTCCTGCGCCGCCGCCTGCACCGGACATGATCCACGCCACCTCGCGCAGATCCGAGGGGCGGAACAGGGTTTCGGGGGCGATCGCCAGGTCCTCGGCCAGCAGCTCGTGGCCGTGTTTCAGGGCCTCCAGGACAGCCGCGGCCTCGGGTGCGCGCTCTTCCCAGGTGCGGTGGTGGGGGCGGGGCTTGCCCTTCGGGCGCTCGCGCGCCGGCCATTCCTCGCGCGGCAGCGCCAGCGCGGCCCGCAGCTCGCCCATCCACAGTTTCGCGGCGCCGCGCCGCCGGCGGGGGAACCCCTTCAGGGCGGTCAGTTCGCTTTCGGTGCGCGGCAGCTTTTCGGCGATCAGGGCCAGCACGTCGTGGGGCAGGACGGACACGGGGGAGACGTCGCGCTCGCGGGCCATCCGGTCCCGCGCCAGCCACAGTTCACGGCCCGCCACCAGCTGCTCCGGCCGCTTCAGCTTGCCGACGCCGCGCATCGACCGCCATTTCTCGCCGTCGTCCGCGGCGTGCGTCCCGGGGGCGTGGGCCAGACGAACCGCCTCGGATTCCTGGCGCAGCCAGTCGATCCGGTCGAGTTCTGCGAGGGCGGTGCTCAAGGCGTCGGAAAGCTCCACCAGAAGTTCCACGTCCAAAGCGGCGTAGTCGAGCCAATCGGCGGGCAACGGCCGCGTCGACCAATCCTCGCGACCGTGGCCCTTGGCCAGGGCCACGCCGAGGAGCTCCTCGGTCATGGCCGCGAGGTTGACCTTGGGCAGGCCGAGGAGGCGGCCGGCTATCTCGGTGTCCATCAGGTTGCCGGGGTACAGCCCGAGGTCGGCCAGACAGGGGAGGTCGGACACCGCGGCGTGGACGACCCAGTCGAGGGGGTTGAGGGCGTCGGCCAGGCCCGCCTCCGCGATGGCGCCGGGCATCGTCTCGGGGTCGACGAGGATCGTGCCGGCGCCCTCGCGGCGCAGCTGCACCAGGAACGCGCGGTCGTCGTAGCGGTAGGCGGAGGCCCGTTCGGTGTCGACGGCCAACGGGCCGCTGCCCGAGGCCAGAAGTCGTCCCGCATCGGCGATCTCGTCGGCGGTGACCAAGACGTCGGGGGTTCCGCCGCGGGGCGAGAGCAGGGCTGCGCACATGAGGACGAGCTTAACCCCGCTGGTGAATGCGCCCCACGTGACGCGCGGGGGATCGGATGGGGGGAGGTGATCGGGGACACGCGAAATTAGATTAGGTTGGGGCAGCCTTTGTTGTGTTAGCGTGTCCTAAGCCCCAGAGGGAAGCGCTCGTTTCCTTCCGGGCATCCCACTGACGTATTGGGGACGCGGCCCGCTTCACGCCGGCAGGACGTCCGAAACATCGAGGAGTCAATTTCTTGATCACCACGCTTCGCCGCCGCACCGTGGCCGTCGCCGCGGCCGCCGCGCTGACCTTCGGCCTCGTCGCCTGCTCCGACGATTCGAACGGCGGCACCGAGGCCGCCGCCAACGGCGAGACCGCCACCGTGCAGATCGAGGACAACTTCGGCACCCAGACGGTCACCGTCCCCGCCGAGAACGTCGTCGCCACCGACAACCGCGTCTTCCGCACCCTGGAGGACTGGGGGATCGAGCTCGCGGCCGCGCCCGTCAACCTGATGCCGCCGAACCTCGACTACAAGACCAACGACTCCATCGTGAACCTGGGCACGCACCGCGAGCCCGACCTGGAGGCCGTCGTCGCCGTCGAGCCGGACCTGATCATCAACGGCCAGCGCTTCGCGCAGTACGGCGAGGACTTCGCCAAGCTCGCCCCCGAGGCCGCCATCGTCGACCTGACGCCGCGCGAGGACAAGCCGTTCGACGAGGAGCTGCGCCGCCAGACCACCGCCCTGGGCGAGATGTTCGGCAAGCAGGACGAGGCCGACAAGCTCATCGAGGACTTCGACAAGTCGATCGAGCGCGCCAAGGCCGCCTACGACAAGCAGGACAAGGTCATGGGCGTCATCACCTCCGGCGGCAACGTCAACTACGCCGCCCCGGGCTCCGGCCGCTCCCTCGGCCCGATCTTCCAGATCCTCGGCCTGACCCCGGCCCTGGAGGTCGAGAACGCCTCCACCGACCACGAGGGCGACGACATCTCCGTCGAGGCCATCGCGGACTCCAACCCGGACATCATGCTCGTCATGGACCGCGACGCCGCCACCGCCGAGAACAACGGCGAGGAGTACACCCCGGCCAACGAGCTGATCGCCAACTCCGCCGCGCTGAAGAACGTCACCGCGGTGACCGAGGATCGCATCATCTACATGCCGCAGTACACTTACGTGGATGAGGGCATCCAAACCTACACCGAGTTCTTCAACTCCCTGGCCGACGCCCTGGAGAAGAAGTAGCACCCGCGGCGCGAACCACACCCGGTTCGCGCCATCGGTCGGATCTGGCCCGGCGACGCCACGGCGCCGCGGGGCCACGTCACGTCCGGTGACGCGATGCCCGCAGACATCCCGTGCCTACCCCGCAATCCGAGAGCCGTAACCGAATGACCGCACCGAGCACGAACCCGCCGGCCGCGCACGACGCGCGGAACGGCGCCGACCCCGCAGCCGCTCCCGCGGCGGCTAAGGGTCGGCTTCTCACATGGCCCCTGCTGATCGGCATCCTGGTCACGGCGGCCCTGGTGGCCACGTCGCTGTTCATCGGCGTCTACGACATCTTCGGCACCGACGACGGCGCCGAGATGTTCGGCATCACCCGTGTGCCCCGCACCATCGCCCTGGTGCTGGCCGGCGCCGCGATGGCGATGTGCGGCCTGGTGATGCAGCTGCTGACGCAGAACCGCTTCGTCGAGCCGACGACCACCGGCACCACCGAATGGGCGGGCCTGGGCCTGCTGCTGGTGATGATCGTCGCCCCCGAGTCGTCGATCCTGGTGAAGATGACCGCCGCCGTCGTCGCGGCCTTCCTGGGCACCATGGTGTTCTTCGCGTTCCTGCGCCGGGTCACCCTGCGATCGTCGGTCATCGTCCCCATCGTCGGCATGATGCTCGGTGCCGTCGTCGGCGCCGTGTCGAGCTACATCGCGTTGTCCACGAACATGCTGCAGAGTCTGGGCATCTGGTTCGCCGGATCGTTCACTTCGGTGCTCAAGGGCCAGTACGAGCCGCTGTGGCTCGTCGCCGTGGTCGTGGTCCTCGTCTTCTTCGTCGCCGACCGCTTCACGGTCGCCGGCCTGGGCGAGGAGATCGCCACCAACGTCGGCCTCAACTACCGCCGCATCGTCTTCATCGGCACGGGCCTCATCGCCATCGCCACGGGCATCGTCACGGTCGTCGTCGGCAACCTGCCCTTCCTCGGGCTCATCGTCCCCAACATCGTGTCCATGTTCCGCGGCGACGACCTCCGCTCGAACCTGCCGTGGGTGTGCCTGCTGGGCATCTCGGTGGTCACGGTCTGCGACATCATCAGCCGCATCATCATCCGCCCGTTCGAGATCCCGGTGTCCACGATTCTCGCGATCGTCGGCGCCGTGGTCTTCATCACCCTGCTGCTGCGCCAGCGCCGCCGCGCATGAACCGCCGGAGCCGAGAGGAGCGAACCATGAGCACCGCGATCGACCGCACGACCCCGGAGCTGTCGGAGGACGCCTTCGCCGAGTTTTCGGAGGTCGCCGGCATCGACGAGTTCGACGTCGCCGACGCCGCGCCCGAGAAGGACCACGAGGCGAAGAAGAGCGCCGACCGCCCCGGCACCGGCCCGCTGCCGACGCCGCGCGCCCGGAAGCGCTACTGGATCATCTTCGGCGTCTTGGCCCTCCTGGCGCTGGGCTTCGCGACGGCCAACCTCGCCTGGGGCAACCCCATGCCCTTCGGCTCCCGCGGCTTCTGGCTCATCGCCGAGATGCGCCTGAGCAATCTCGCCGTCATGCTGGTCGTCGCGTTCTGCCAGGCCACGGCCACGGTGGCGTTCCAGACGGTGACGCACAACCGCATCCTCACGCCGTCGATCATGGGCTTCGAGTCCCTGTACGTGGTCATCCAGACCGCCGCGGTGTTCTTCATCGGCGCCGCCGGCGTCGCCGCGATCACGGGCACCCCGCAGTTCCTGGGCCAGGTCGCGGTGATGGTGGTCTTCTCCGCCATCCTCTACGGCTGGCTGTTCGGCGGCCGTTTCGGCAATCTGCAGATCATGCTGCTGGTCGGCATCATCCTCGGCGGCGGCATGGGCGCGCTGTCGACGTTCATGCAGCGCATGCTCACTCCCAGCGAGTTCGACGTGCTCACCGCGCGCCTGATCGGCTCCATCGCCAACGCCGACACCGACTACCTGTTGGTCAGCCTCCCGATCATCGCGTTCGCGGGGACCGTCCTGTGGCTGCGCTCCACCAAGCTCAACGTCCTG
Organism: Corynebacterium xerosis NBRC 16721 = ATCC 373; assembly: GCF_001552415.1. GTDB lineage: Bacteria > Actinomycetota > Actinomycetes > Mycobacteriales > Mycobacteriaceae > Corynebacterium > Corynebacterium xerosis. Next base: position 29,484 of record NZ_BCRD01000005.1, on the reverse strand, counting down.
GGCCTGGGCCGCGAAACCGCCACCAACCTGGGCATCAACCACAAGAAGGACACCATCATCGTCCTGATCATGGTGTCGATGCTCATGGCCGTGTCCACCGCCCTGGTCGGCCCGATGACCTTCCTGGGCTTCCTCGTCGCGATGATCGCGTACCAGCTCGCCGACACCTACGACCACCGCCACGTCTTCCCGATGGCCTGGCTGGTCGGCTTCGTGGTGCTGTCGGGTTCCTACTTCGTGCTGAAGAACTTCTTCTACGCGGAGGGCTCCGTCGGCATCATCATCGAGGTCGTCGGTGGCTCGTTCTTCCTCGCCTACATTCTCCGAAAGGGCCGCCTGTGATCACGCTGACCAACGTCGCCAAGCACTACAACGACGAGGTCTCCATCGGCCCCGTGGATCTGGAGATCCCGGCCGGGGGAGTCACCGCCCTCGTCGGCCCCAATGGCGCGGGCAAGTCGACCCTGCTGACCATGATCGGCCGTCTGGTCGGCATGGACGAGGGCACCATCGAGGTCGCGGGCTACGACGTGACGTCGACCAAGTCGGCGGACCTGGCCAAGATCGTGTCCATCCTGCGCCAGGAGAACCACTTCGTCACCCGCCTGACGGTGCGCCAGCTGGTCGGTTTCGGCCGTTTCCCGTACTCCAAGGGCCGCATCACGGCGGAGGACGAGAAGATCATCACCCGCTCCATCGACTTCCTCGGCCTCACGGAGCTGGAGGGCCGCTACCTCGACGAGCTCTCCGGCGGCCAGCGCCAGCGCGCGTACGTGGCAATGGTGCTCGCGCAGGACACCGACTACATCCTCCTCGACGAGCCGCTGAACAACCTGGACATGCGCCACTCGGTGCAGATGATGCAGCACCTGCACCGCGCGGCGACGGAGCTGGGCCGCACGGTCGTCATCGTCCTGCACGACATCAACTTCGCGGGCCATTACGCCGACCGGATCTGCGCGGCGAAGAACGGCCGCATCGTTCACTTCGGCACGCCGGAGGAGATCATGCGCGACGACATCCTCACCGAGGTCTTCGACACCCCGGTCGAGGTCGTCGACGGTCCCCGCGGTCGCTTGGCCGTCTACTACTAGGGCTTTCACGAAAGAACCGCTTGACGACGGATCCCCCGGATCGTCGTCAAGCGGTTCCTTTGCATTCGGCCGGGCACGCCCGGCGGCCGGGACGTCAGCGCCCCAGCTGGGCCACGCCCTCCGGCGGCAGTCCCGCGACGTTGGCCAGAACGCGGGAAAAAGCCTCGACGTGCGGGGACAGGTCGTCGCCCGACGCGGTCCACGACGCGCGCATTTCCAGCTGGAAGGCCTCCGGCGGGCCGCCGATCTCGCCGTAGCGCACCGAATTGGTGGTGGTCACGGTGCCGCCGAGGTTGCTGCAGCCGGCGCCGCAATCCTCGAAACCCTCCGTCAGCCACTGCCACGCCACCTGGGGCAGCAGGGGATCGGAGGCGACGTCGGCGTCCATGTCGGCCTGGATGTAGGCGACCAGGCGCATGGTCCCGTCCCACGTGTCGTCCGCGCGGGGGTCGTGGAGGAGGATCAGACGGCCGAAGGCGTCGCCCTCGGAGGTCTCGGGCACCATGTCGGTCTCCGGATGGAGCACCTCCAACCCCACCGCGTGGCTGAACGGGGCCAGCTTCTGCGGGGGCCTGATGTCGCTCAGCGAAATCTCGGCGCGCACGTGCGCGGCGTGCATCGACTCGACGGCGTCGCGGAAGGGCTGCGGAGCGGATTCGGTGGCGGTCACGGTGCTTGAATGTAGCGGCGCGATCACGCCGCATAGGGGAGGCGCGCCGCAAGGGGGCCGCGTTGTCGCCGATGCCGGATGGGGCATGATGGAGGCATGTCTAATCGCCGCCAGTTGTCCGACGCCCCGTTCCTTGAGGCCGCCGCCGGGCGCACGCCGTCGCGCCGCCCCGTCTGGTTCATGCGCCAGGCCGGCCGTTCTTTGCCCGAGTACCGAGAAATCCGCAAGGACGTCGGGATGCTCGACTCCTGCTTCAACCCGGAGCTGCTGGCGGAGATCACCATGCAGCCGGTGCGCCGCCACGACGTCGACGCGGCCATCCTGTTCTCGGACATCGTCGTGCCGGTCAAGGCCGCCGGCGTGGACCTGGACATCGTCGCCGGCCGCGGCCCGGTCGTCGCGGAGCCGCTGCGCACCGCCTCCGACATCGAGCGCCTGCCCGAGCTGGACCCGGACAGCCTGAAGCCGGTCGCCGACGGCATCGCCCGGATCCTCGACGAACTGACGGACCAGCAGGTGCTCATCGGCTTCGCCGGCGCCCCGTTCACGCTGGCGTCCTACCTGGTCGAGGGCGGCCCGTCGCGCAACCACGAGCGCACCAAGGCGCTCATGCATTCCGAGCCGGAGCTGTGGGACACGCTGATGCGCCGCATCACGCCCATCGTCACCGGCTTCCTGCGCGCGCAGATCGACGCCGGCATCGACGCCCTGCAGCTGTTCGACTCGTGGGCCGGTTTCCTCACCGAGCGCGATTACCGCCGCCACGTCCTGCCGCACTCGAAGGCGATCTTCGACGAGGTCGCCGACGCGGGCGTCCCGCGCATCCACTTCGGCGTGGGCACCGGCGAGCTGCTCGGCGCCATGGCCGAGGCCGGTCCCGAGGTCGTCGGCGTCGACTGGCGCGTCCCGCTCGACGACGCCGCGGCCCGCATCTCCGGTGCACTGGCCGCCGCCGACCCGGCCGGCGACCGCGCCGAGCACGCTCGCGTCCTGCAGGGCAACCTGGACCCGGCGATGTTCTTCGCCAGCGACGCGGCCATCGAGGCGGAGGTCCGCCGCATCTGCGGCGAGGCCGACCGCGCCATCGACCGCGGCACCGCCCGCGGCCACATCTTCAACCTGGGCCACGGCGTGCCGCCGAACACCGACGCCGACGCCATCACCCGCACCGTCAAGATGGTGCACGAACTGTGAGCGCCGCGCCCCTGACCGTCGTCATCGCCGGTGCCGGGCTCACCGGTCTGGTCGCGGCGCACCAACTGCGCCGCGGGCTGGGCCCGGGCGCGCGCATCATCGTCGCGGATCCGGCCGATCGCGTCGGCGGCAAGCTGCGCACGGTCGACGTCGACGGCGGCCCGATCGAGGTCGGCGCCGAGGCGTACCTGGGCTTCCGCCAGGACGCCACGGACTTCTTCACCGAACTGGGCCTGGCCGATGAGCTGGTCGAGCCGTCCGGACTGCCGTCGATGATTTTCGCGGCCGACGAGCTGCGTTCGATGCCGCGCACCACGGTGATGGGCGTGCCGGCCACCTCCGAGGGCCTGCACGGCCTGCTGTCCGAGGCGACGTGCACGCGCATCGACGCCGAGGCCGATCCGCAGTCGACCGCGCCCATGCACTGGGTGCAGGGCGACGACGTCAACCTCGGCCAGCTGGTGGAGTCCCGTTTCGGCGAGGAGGTCGTCGACCATCTGGTGTCGCCGCTGCTCGGCGGCGTCTACTCCAGCTCTGCGTGGGATCTCGGTCTGCGGGCCACCGTGCCGCAGCTGGCGGCGATGCTGGACACCATGACCGCCGCCGGCGAACCGATCAGCCTCACCGCCGCCGCCCAGCGCGTTCTGGACCAGCGCCGCGAGGCCAACGAGGCCCGCCTGGCCTCCGGCACCGTCGCCGCGCCGATCTTCCGCACGTTCCGGTCCGGCTACCGCACCGTCTACGACCGGTTGGTGGAACTCTCCGCGCCGGAGTTGGAGCTGGGCACGGGAGTCGACGCGGTGGCCGACGCCGCCGACGGCACCGCGGGCAAGGACGTGACCTTGTCCGACGGCCGCGTCATCCGCGCCGACGCCGTCGTGCTCGCCGCCCCCGCGCCGACGACCGGCGCACTGCTGTCGAACGTCGCCCCGGAGGCCGCCGACATCATCGGCGGCATCGAGTTGGCGTCCTCGGCCGTGGTGGCCATGTGCTTCGACACGGACGAGGGTCTGCCGGAGTATTCGGGCATCCTCATCGCCGCCGACGCCGACGTCGATGCGAAGGCCTTCACCTTCTCGTCGCGCAAGTGGCCGCATCTCGGGGAGCGCGGGGGAGCCGTCGTGCGCGGTTCCTTCGGGCGATTCCGCGACGATGAACTGGTCCACCTGCCCGACGAGGAGCTGACGGCGAAGGCGCTGGCGGACCTGAAGTCCCTGACCGGTTTCGACGCGCAGCCGACCGAGGTAGTCGTGCAGCGCTGGTGGGGCGGGATTCCGCGCTACGACGCCGGCCACGGCGACCTGATGCGGTTCGCCGACGCCGCCCTCGACGTCGCCCCGCGCGTGGCGGCCGCCGGCGCCTGGCATCGCGGCCCGGGCATTCCGGCGTGCATCGCCGACGCCAAGGCGGCGGCGGCGAAGATCATCGGCGACTTGGCCTGAGAAACGCCCTCACCCGCGCCGCGAGCGCGGGTGAGGGTAGCCTGTATTCCGTAGCTGCACCCCTGTCGGACCACCTGTTTTCCCGACACCCGCTTTCCCGACGCGGACATCCGACGCCCGCGTCATCGACTTCAAGGAGACGTGCCACTTCATGGCGAAGCTCGACTACAAGAAGCTCAACGACACCATCCGCTACACCATGTGGTCCACCTTCAAGGTGACGCCGGGTGCGCTCGGCGAGGACCGCGACGCCGCGGTCGCCGCTACGCGCGAGTTCCTCGCCCGCTACGACGGCGATGACACGGACCTGATCGTCCGCGGTTTCTACGACGTGTCCGGCATGCGCGCCGAGGCCGACTTCATGTTCTGGGTCCACGCCGAAAAGATGGAGGACGTCCAGGCGTTCTACAACGCGTTCCTGCGCGAGACCCCGCTGGGCCGCGCGTCGACCCCGCACTGGTCCAACGCGGCGCTGCATCGCCCGGCGGAGTTCAACAAGTCGCACCTGCCGTCGTTCATCATGGGCGAGGAGCCGGGCCGCTGGGTCGCCGTCTACCCGTTCGTGCGCTCCTACGACTGGTACCTGCTCGAGCCGGCCGACCGCCGCCGCATCCTGTCCGAGCACGGCCAGGCCGGCCGTGACTACCCGGACGTGCGCGCCAACACGGTGCCGGCCTTCGCGCTGGGCGACTACGAGTGGATCCTGGCCTTCGAGGGCCCGGAGCTCGACCGCATCGTCGACCTGATGTGGAAGATGCGCTACACCGAGGCCCGCCTGCACGTCCGCGAGGAGATCCCGTTCCACACGGGCCGCCGCGTCGACGACATCGCGGAGATCATCAACGCGCTTCCGTAAGACTCCTGCGGCAGCAGGCCGTTGCTCCTGCTTCACGACGACCCGCGCCCCCGCGACCCGGTCACCGGGTTGCGGGGGCGCTGGCCGTCGTCAAGCAAAAGCCGTCGAGCGAAAAGCCGTCGACCGAGAAGCTACTGCGCGACCGGCTTTTCCTCCAGCGTCAGGCAAATCGAGTTGATGCAGTAGCGCTGGTCGGTCGGGGTGGGGTATCCCTCGCCCGTGAAGACGTGGCCCAGGTGGGACTCGCAGCGGGCGCAGAGGATCTCGGTGCGGCGCATGCCCAGGGAATCGTCGACGCGCTCGATGACGGCGTCGCCGGCCAGCGGGGAGAAGAACGACGGCCAGCCGCAATGGGAGTGGAACTTCTCCGAGGACCGGAACAGCTCGGCTCCGCAGGCGCGGCAGGAGTAGACGCCTTCCGCTTCGGTGTCGGTGTACTCGCCGACGAAGGGTGCCTCGGTGCCGGCCATGCGCAGCACGCGGAACTCTTCGGGGCTCAGGCGCGCGCGCCACTGCTCGTCGGTGAGGTTCCAGTCGGCGGCGGGATCGGTGGTGCGGGAATCGTCCGTCATGCGTTCGTCCTGTTCTTTCGGGTGTCCGCCTCGGTTGCGCGGCGTTCACCCCGTGCAACGCCGGAAGCGGTGCCGAGTGTTCCCGAACCGGGCCCGAAGAAGGCTGCGGCGTGCTTGCGGCCCAGCCAGTCGTAGCCCGCACCGTGTTCCTCGATGGTCCATTTCAGCAGCGCGCCGAACATGGTCAGGCAGAACAGCATCCACCCGATCCAGGCCATGACCTGGATCCAGAGCTGCGACCCCACGGCGTAGTCGTCCATGAACCAGTTGAGGCTGAAGTAGAACAGTGCGATGGCCAGGCCCGCCGGCCAGTTCGCGACGACCGACCGAGTCGGATCGCCCTGCGCGTCGCGGCGGCCGCCGAAGGCGTGGAACGCCCCGATGATGGTCGGGAACAGCAGCAGCGAGTAATACTGCTGGCCCAGCGAACCCAGCAGCAGCACGCCCGTCATGAGCACGCCCGACGTCGTCAGGGCCCAGAACGTTTCGTCGCGCCACTGCCAGCGCAGCAGCAGCACCAGTGACAGGATAACGGGCACCGCGAAGACGATCAGCCACAGCTTCACCAGCAGATCGGGCGCCCCGAAGTAGATCAGCTCGCCGGAAATCGACGCGTTGGCGTGAAGACGGACCTCGCCCAGGTACGGCATGGTGCGCTCGATGTAGGCCATCGGGTCGGCGGCCATCGGCCATGCAACGATGTTGAAGGCGACGGGCACCGCGACGGCGGTGAGAATGGTCGACCAGTCCTTGCGCACGAACGCGAGGAAGAGCAGTGGCGCGACGATCGGCTTGACCGTGATGGCCAGGCCGAGGATCAGACCCGCCAGGATGCGGCGGTCCCTCAGCAGGAAGATGATGAACAGCACCTGCGCCAGCAGCAGCGTGCCGTTGACGTTGGCGAAGCGCAGCGTGCTGGTCACCGATTCGGTGAGGAACCCCAGCGACAAAACCAGCGGCACGATCCAACTGCGCGGCGAGACGCCCACAAACTTCAGCAGCAGGACGACCGCGGCGATGATGCCCGCGGCCTGCGCGAAAATGAACCACATGCGGGCGGTTTCGTAATCACCGAGCCACGTCACCGGCTGCAGCGCGAGCGAGCCGCCGGGGGAGTAGAGGTAATGCGGGTCCACGTGCGCGTAGTTCGCGGTGTACACGGGGTTGCCGTCCCCGAAGCGGACCAGTGCGCGCCAGACGGTGGTGAAATCGTCGGTGGCGCCGACCTGGTGGGGCAGCGACCACGCGCGGTGGATGATCAGCAGGATCGCGAGGGGCCACAGCATCATGGCCGCCATGCGCCGCGTGCGGGCACCGTCGAGCGTCGTCGGGGAGGTAGTCACCCGTCTGAAGCTACCCGGTGCGCAACCGGGAATAGCGGACAAAAACGTGCGAGTCGGAGAAGGCCGCGGCATCGGCGTGGAACCCGAGCGGCGTGGTCGTGCGGTTGTCGTGGACGTCACGGACGTCGTTGCCGAACGTCGCCGACCCGGCGCCCACGATCATCGGCGCCAGCGTCAGGAAGACCCGGTCCACGGCATCGGCGGCAAGGAAATCCCGGTAGACGCGCGGGCCACCTTCGACGGTGATGCGTCGGAAACCGAGGCGCCGCACGGCGTCGAGAACGGGGACCGGGCCGGTGTCCCCCAAATCGATCAGCTCCGCCCCGGCGGCGGCCAGTGCCGCGCGGCGCTCCGGCGCGGCGGCCGCACCGCCGATGATGATCGGCGGATGGGTCGGGTCGGAGAACAGGCGCGATTCCGGGTCGAGGTCCAGAGAACGGCTGAGCACGGCCAGGCGGGTCGGCGTCGCCGCCGGGCCGTAATCTTCGGCGCGAACGGTGCCGGCGCCGACGAGGATGAGGTCCGACGCCCGGCGCACCGCCTGCAGCAGGGCCGCGTCCGACGGGTTGCCCAGGCCGCCGGACACTCCGTCGACGGTGGCGCGGCCGTCCATGGACGTCACCGCGATGGCGGTGACCCCGTCGAGCGGGGGGACGAAGGCGCCGCCGTCGTCCGCGCCGTCCATTTCCTCGAAGCGGATCATGGTCGCCGAGCCTATGCACGCGGGGCCGAACATGCCATGCGGCCGAGGGCAGGCGACCCTGTTCAGGGAAGCCGAATGATCCTTGTCGAATTTATCGGTATCCGCATATCCTTGCGGCATGCGACTCAACGATAAGCTCGAAAAGGCCTTCAACGACCAGGTCACCATGGAAATGCAGGCCTCGGCGGTCTACCGCCAGCTGGCCATCGAACTCGACCGCCTCGACCTCGGGGGCATGGCGCAGTGGATGCGCGCCCAGTCCGAGGAAGAGATCGTCCACGCCGAGAAGTTCATCGACCACCTCGCCGCCCGCGACAACCACGCCCAGCTCGGTGCCGTCGCCGCTCCCGAGGTGAAGGTGGAGAAGGCCATCGACGCCTTCCGCATCGCTCTCGAGCACGAGGAGAAGGTCTCCGCGTCGATCCGCGATCTGTGGAACCTCGCCGCCGACGAACGCGACGTCGATTCCCGCCCGCTGCTCGACTTCTTCATCAACGAGCAGATCGAGGAAGAGGACACCGTCCGCAACATCATCGGCCGCATCGAGCTCATCGGCGCCGACGGCCACGGCCTGCTGCGCATCGACGAGGAGCTGGGTGCCCGCCAGGAGGAGCTCGACTCCAAGGCGTGATTGATGCTTGACGACGAACCCGCCACCGCATGACCGACGCGGTGGCGGGTTCCGCCGTATTCATGGGCCGCTGTTTTTCATGACGGGCCGGCAATCGGACCCCCGGAAAGAAAAAACCCGCCGGATCCGAAGATCCGGCGGGGAGTGGAGCGGATGACGGGACTCGAACCCGCGACCCTCACCTTGGCAAGGTGATGCGCTACCAGCTGCGCTACATCCGCTTGAGGCACCAAGGTGCCTTGGTGCGCGATACTGGGATCGAACCAGTGACCTCTTCCGTGTCAGGGAAGCGCTCTCCCGCTGAGCTAAACGCGCTTGTGCAGAAACTGCTTATGCAATTTGATGCGAGGTGGAAACGGGAATCGAACCCGTGTGCACGGCTTTGCAGGCCGTTGCCTCACCACTCGGCCATTCCACCGTGGCGTTGCCGCCTCTTGTGATTCACTCAGAAGTTATACCAGATGGTGTCTCTCCGGAGAAAATCCGAGCGGATGACGGGACTCGAACCCGCGACCCTCACCTTGGCAAGGTGATGCGCTACCAGCTGCGCTACATCCGCACTGCATTGCCGTTGCGCTTGCCCGGTTTCCCGTGCCCCGCTTGCGGTGCGAGAAGAACAATAGCGGGATTCGCCGAACATGCACAAATCCCCAGCATGTAAGCAGTTTCGGCTGTGTTCGGAGGGCGGCGCCGCGGCCTTTCGGCGGGACGGGGTTTCCGCCGGGCCGTCGAAAAGCAAACGATTGATGGGAAGAGGGGCGGCGACCGGTGGGTCGGGGCGTGTCCGGACGGTCGGATGCAAGGGGGGCACGAGGGCTGGCGTGGCGGAGCCGTGTTGGGTTGGTGGAGCGCGGTGAACTGCCGGTGAACATGCGATTAGGCGGCGTCGCGAAAGCCGTGCTAACTTAATCACCCGTAAGCGGGAGCAACCCCGCTACATGCAGTCCCATAGCTCAGCGGAAGAGCGTTCCGTTCACACCGGAAAGGTCGCTGGTTCGAACCCAGTTGGGACTACCAACGCCGCCGGAGGTCACCCTCCGGCGGCTTTTTCGCATGTCCGGAGTCCGGGGGAATCGGGGTTCGACCCTGGAGCATCGCGGGAACCGAGTTGCGTGAATCACCGCCCCGGTGAGTCAAGTTAACGCAGGACCCGGGTACACTCGGGGGTATTCGGCGGGGTGTGCCCATTCATCACGGGAACCAATCGACGTGTTGCCCCGACTAGTCCGATGGGTCGAACGCGAGGCGTCCGGCCCGCGTAATCCGCTATCGAGTTCGGCGAAGCGCCGGGCATGGAGGAAATGGCACGTGAACATGCGCAAGGGATTCATCGGGCGAGCGGCCGTCGCCGCAACGCTCGCGACGGGGCTGGCGTTCGCGCCCGCACTGAACGGGGCCGGCACCGCCCCGGTCGCACACGCGCATGACTCGGTGATCGCCTCCGTCCCGGCCGACGGCCAGAACCTGGACGAATTTCCCCGCCGCATCGAGATGACCTTCTCGGGCGTCCCGCGGGATTCCTTCAACACCGTCGCCATCAGTGACGCCGACACGAAGGAAGTGCTGATCACCCAGCAGCCGGAACTCCAGGACCAGGTCATTTCCTTCGACGTTCCCGAATCGGTGGACCCGGGTCCCGGCTCCTACATCGTCGGGTTCCAGATCACCTCGTCCGACGGGCATTCCACCCGCGGCAAACTGTCCTTCTCCGTCGGCGACCACCAGGTCGACGCAAGGGGAGGGGCGGAACTCGAAGAGGACGACGGCGTTCCCACCTGGGCGTGGGTTGCCGGAGGCGGCCTGTTGGCCGTCATCCTCGCCGTGGTCGCCGCAGTGGCCGTCATCAACCGAAAGGCAGCTTGATCACCATGAAGCTCAACCGCACCGCCACCGCCGTCGTCGCCGGCTCCGCCGCCATCGCCCTCGTGTTGGCCGGCTGCTCGACCGATGCGTCCACGGACGCCACCGCGTCGTCGGCCGCCACCACCACCGCCGCGGATGGCACGGAGGCCGAGTCGTCGGCCGCCGTGACGTTCGAGGAGGCCTACATCAAGGAGAAGCCTGCCGACAAGGGCATGACCGGCATCTTCGGCGTGCTGAAGAACAACACCGACGAGGACATCGATCTCACCGGCTTCACCGTCGAGGGGCTGAAGGAGGGCACGACGTTCGAGCAGCACGCCACCGAAGACGGCAAGATGTTCAAGATCGAGGGCGGCCACACCATCCCGGCCGGCGGCGAGTTCGAACTGGCCCCGGGCGGCGCGCACCTGATGATCATGGACAATGACGAGGCGATGGAACCCGGCCAGCAGTACACCATCGTGCTCGACTTCTCCGACGGTTCGACCCTGACCCAGGAAATCGAGGTCCGCGTCCAGCCCGCCGGCGAGGAGGACTACGGCGAGGACGGCGAGCTGTCGGCTCCGGGCCACGCCGATCCGGACGCCGGCGTCGACGACGAGCACGCGGGCCACTAGTTCCACCCGCGCGCGGCCTTCCCGGGCAACGCCCGGAGCGCACGAACCCACATCTTCGATAGAGGAGCACCACCCACATGAGCAGCAACCTGTCCCGCCGCCGATTCCTCACGGGACTCGGGGCGGGTGCCGGTGCCGGCGCGTTGAGCATCGCGGCCGCCGGCGAGGCCGCCGCCATCGGACTCGAGCGTGAGCCCGACGAGCCCGAACTGCCGCCGTTGCAGACGCAGGTCGTCGAATTCGACGGCGAGCACCAGGCGGGCATCGCGACTCCGTCGCAGGCCAATCTGTGGTTGATCGCGTTCGACGTCAAAGAAGACGTCGACCGGGCCCGGCTGCGGGGGCTCATGCGGGTGTGGACCCAGGATGCCCGGCGCATGTCGAAGGGCGAGGCGCCGCGCACCGACCTCGAACCGGAGATGTACGAGGCCCCGGCGAACCTGACCTTCACGGTCGGGCTCGGCCCGGGTTTCTTCACCGCCGCCGACCGCGAGGACGAGAAGCCGGAGTGGCTGGATCCGCTGCCGGAGTATTCCACCGACGAGCTTCGCGACGAGTGGAACGACGGCGACCTGTGCCTGCAGATCTGCTGCGATGATCCGCTGATGCTGTCCCATGCCGCGCGGTTCATGATCAAGAACGGCGCGCCGTACCTCGATGTCCGTTGGGTGCAGATGGGTTTCCTCAACGCTCGCGGCGCCAAGGAGCCCACCGCCACCCCGCGCAACCGCTTCGGTCAGCTCGATGGCACCGTCAATCCGCGGGAAGAAGGCGACTTCAACCGCATCGTCTGGATCGACTCCGGGCCCGATTGGCTGCGGGGCGGTTCGGCGATGGTGGTGCGCCGCATCGAGATGGACATCGACGGCTGGGACATCCTCGACCGCCCGAGCCGGGAAGAAGTCGCCGGCCGCACGCTGGACACGGGTGCTCCGCTGGGCAAGGAAAACGAGTTCGACCCGGTCGACCTCGACGCCACCGACGAGTACGGCCTGCCGGTCATCGACCGCAACAGCCACGTCGCGCGGTCCATGCCGCCTAAGGAGTACCCGAACCAGCAGATCCTGCGCCGCGTCTACAACTACGACCTGCCGCCGGAGCCGGACGGGCGGTTCACGTCCAATACGGGCCTGGTGTTCATCTGCTACCAGAAGAACCCGTTGGAGCAGTTCGACCCCATCCAGAAGCGCCTCGCGGAGGCCGACCGCCTCAACGAGTGGATTTTCCACATCGGATCCGCCGTTTTCGTCATGCCGCGCGGCACCACGGGCGACGAGTACTGGGCCCAGGACCTCCTGGAGGACTGAGCCCGTCCGGGGCGCTAAGGTTGTGGGGTCCGCGGGGGTCGCCAGGTATGCGACACCCGCCCTGATCCGAGAAGGAGCACACGCCCGCCGTGTCCGAAGCCATCACCATCCCCGCCCCGTTCACCGTTCCCGCAGGGGTCGCCGCCGGCGCCGCCATGCGTGAACTGGGTTACCCGAACAAGGGCCCGGACGCCATCGTCTGCGTCCGCGACCCCCGGGGTGACCTGCGAGACCTGTCCTACGTTCCGGACGCCGACGAGACCGTCGAGCCCGTCGCCGCGAACACCGAAGACGGCCGCGGGGTCATCCGCCACTCGACCACCCACGTGCTGGCGCAGGCCGTCCAGGCGGAGTTCCCCGGCACGAAGCTGGGCATCGGCCCGGCCATCGACGGCGGCTTCTACTACGACTTCGACGTCGCGGAGCCGTTCACCCCGGAGGATCTCAAGCGCATCGAAAAGCGCATGAAGAAGATCATCAAGTCGGGCCAGAAGTTCGAGCGCTTCGTGTTCGAGTCCCCGGCCGACGCCTCCGAGCAGCTGGCGGCCGAGCCGTACAAGCTGGAGCTCATCGCCGACAAGTCCTCGGGCGACATCGACGCCAACGAGGACGCCACCGTCGACGTGGGCGGCGCCGAGCTGACCGGCTACCGCAACGTCAACCCGCGCACCGGTGAGACGGAGTGGTTCGACCTGTGCCGCGGCCCGCATGTGCCCACCACCCGGTACATCCCGGCGTTCACGCTGACCCGTTCTTCCGCGGCCTACTGGCGCGGCGACCAGTCCAACGCCGGCCTGCAGCGCATCTACGGCACCGCGTGGGAGTCCAAGGAGTCCATGGACGCCTACCTGGACATGCTGCTGGAGGCCGAGAAGCGCGATCACCGCCGCCTGGGTTCCGAGCTGGACCTGTTCAGCTTCCCCGACGAGATCGGCTCCGGCCTGCCGGTGTTCCACGTCAAGGGCGGCATCATCCGCAACGAGATGGAGCAGCATTCGCGCCGCCGTCACCTCGAGGCCGGCTACGACTTCGTCAACACCCCGCACGTGACCAAGGGCGATCTGTTCGAGCAGTCCGGCCACCTTGGCTTCTACAAGGACGGCATGTTCCCGCCGATGCAGCTCGACGGCGAGTACGACGCCGACGGCAACTGCACCAAACAGCCGCAGGACTACTACGTCAAGCCGATGAACTGCCCGATGCACAACCTGGTGTTCGGGTCGCGCGGCCGTTCATACCGCGAGCTGCCGATCCGCATGTTCGAGTTCGGCACGGTCTACCGCTACGAGAAGTCGGGCGTCGTCCACGGCCTGACCCGCGCCCGCGGTTTCACGCAGGACGACGCGCACATCTACTGCACCGACGAGCAGCTCGAGTCGGAGCTGACGGACGTGCTGGACTTCATCATCTCGCTGCTGAAGGACTACGGCCTGGACGACTTCTACCTGGAGCTGTCCACCAAGGACGAAAAGAAGTTCGTGGGCACCGACGAGATCTGGGAGCGCTCCACCGCGATCCTGCAGCGCGTCGCCGACGCCTCCGGCCTGGAACTGGTCCCGGATCCGGGCGGGGCGGCGTTCTACGGCCCGAAGATCTCGGTCCAGGCCCGCGACGCAATCGGCCGCACCTGGCAGATGTCGACGGTCCAGCTCGACTTCAACATGCCCGAGCGCATGAACCTGGAGTACACGGCTTCGGACGGCACGAAGAAGCGCCCGATCATGATCCACCGCGCGCTGTTCGGCTCCATCGAGCGCTTCTTCGGCGTTCTGCTGGAGCACTACGCCGGCGCGTTCCCGGCGTGGCTGGCCCCGGAGCAGGTCGTGGGCATCCCCGTCGCCGACGACTGCATCCCGCACCTCGACGCGTTCGCCAAGGAGCTCAAGTCGCGGGGCCTGCGCGCCCACGTCGACGTCTCCGACGACCGCATGCAGAAGAAGATCCGCAACCACACGCAGGCGAAGGTGCCGTTCATGGTGCTCGCCGGTGCCCGCGACGTGGAGGCCGGCGCCGTGTCGTTCCGGTTCCTCGACGGCTCGCAGATCAACGGCGTGCCGGTCGCCGAAGCCGCCGACCTCATCTCGGCCTGGGTCGCGGAGCGCAACAACGACCAGCCCAACGGTGACAACGTTGCTTCGCGACGCTGACCGGGAGGCGGCAGGGGCCGCCGACGACGCGATGATCGATCGCGGCGCCGGCGAACCCGACCGCCTCGAGCGCCTGTGGGCGCCGTACCGCATGCACTACATCGCGGACAACGGCGCCGCGAAGGATGACGCGGGGCACGAGGCCACCGACTCGTCGTCAACCACGGGCGGTTCCCGCAACCCGTTCGTCGAGTTGCCGTCGCGGTCCGACGAGGACGCGTTGATCGTGGCGCGCGGTGAGCTGGTCTACTGCGTGCTCAACCTCTACCCGTACAATGCCGGGCATCTCATGGTCGTGCCGTACCGCCAGGTCGCGAACCTGGAGGACCTCACCGACGAGGAGATGACGGAGCTGATGGCCTTCGGGCAGCGGGCGATCCGCACGCTGAAGAAGGTGTCGCGGCCGCATGCGCTCAACGTCGGGTTCAACCTCGGGCGCGCGTCCGGCGGTTCGGTGGGGGAGCATCTGCACATGCACGTGGTGCCCCGCTGGTCCGGCGACGCGAACTTCATGACCGTCATCGACGGCGTGAAGGTGCTGCCGCAGATGCTGCGGGACACCCGCGCCCTGCTCGCGGACGCCTGGTAACGCGACCGCCACCACCATCACCACCGCGAACGACAACCCGAGAGGACCCGGATGCTCAGCGCCCACGGCCGCAGGCCCATCGCGCCCGTCGTCGAGCCGATCGCCCGCGCGCTGAACTCGATGGGGGTCTCGCCGAATGCGATGACCGTATTCGGCACGGTCGCCGCCATCGCGATTTCGGTGACGCTCATCCCGACCGGGCACCTGTTCGCCGCGGCGGTGCTCACGGGCCTGTTCGCCGCGTTCGACTTGCTCGACGGCACCATGGCGCGGTTGCGCGGCGGCGGCACCCGCTTCGGCGCGGTGCTCGACGCCAGCTGCGACCGCATCACCGATGGCGCGCTCTTCGGCGCGATCCTGTGGTGGGTGTTCCATTCGCATGGCGCACCCGGCCACCTCATCGTGGCCACGTTGATCTGCCTGGTCGCGGGCCAGGTGACGTCGTACGTCAAGGCCCGCGCCGAGGCGTCCGGTTTCACCGTCAACGGCGGCCTGGTGGAGCGCCCCGAGCGCCTCATCCTCGCCTTGGTCGGCATCGGCCTGCAGGGGCTGGGCGTGCCCTACGCGGTGGAGATCGGCTTGTGGGCGCTTGCAGTCGGCTCCACGATCACCGTCGTCCAGCGGCTGGTCATGGTCGGCCGCGGCCCCGGCGCCGGCGATCCCATCGCCCCGCCCGCCGGCGCCGAGGATCACCCGGCCGGGGAGACCGCATGAGGTTCCCCCGGTCCCGAGAGGACCTCGCAGCGCTGGGGTACCTGGCCGGGTGGAAGGTCGTGGGCAAGCTTCCCGAACGGCCCGTGCTGTGGGCCGCGAAGAAGGCGGCCGACCGCTTCTCCGCAGATGGCCGCGGCCCGGCGCAGCTGCGCCGCAACCTCGCGCGCGTGACGGGACTGGCACCGGAGGACGTCCCGGACGCACTGGTCAAGGCCTCGATGCGCAGTTACCTGCGGTACTGGGTGGAGGCATTCCGTCTGCCCGCGATCGCCGGCCCCGAGCTGGCGCAGCGCATCGAGGGCATGATCCGCGGCCGTGACCTGCTCGAGGAATCCGCCGCCGCCGGTGACGGCATCATCCTGCTGGTGACCCACTCCGGCAATTGGGACATGGCGGGGATGTGGGCCGCGCGCCGCTTCGGTGGCTTCACCACGGTGGCCGAGCGCCTGCGCCCCGAGGAGCTTTACGACGCCTTCGTGGAGTTCCGGGAAAGCCTGGGCTTCGAGATCCTGCCGCTGACCGGGGGAGAGCCGCCGATGGCGGGCCTGCGCGCCAAGCTCGAATCCGGCGGCGTCATCGCGCTGGTAGGCGAACGCGATTTCGGCGGGCGCGGAGCCGAAGTGGACTTCTTCGGCGAAAAGACCGTCATGCCCATCGGCGCAGCCCAGCTCGCCCGCGACACCGGTGCCGCGCTGCACGTGGCGGGCCTGTGGTTCGACGGCGACGAATGGGGCCTGAAGGTCCACCCGCGCATCCCCGCCGAGGGACGCGAGATCGCCGACATCGTGCAGGATTCGGCGGCGCTCATGGAGTCCGACATCGCCGCCCACCCCGCGGACTGGCACATGCTGCAGCCGTTGTGGACGGCGGACAAGGAAGAACGGCGGCGTCGCAAAGCACGCGAAGCGGGGGAGTCCTGACATGCGCATCGGAATGGTCTGCCCGTATTCCTTCGACGTGCCCGGCGGCGTGCAGGCGCACGCGATCGACCTGTGCGAGGAGTTCCGGTCGCGCGGCCACGAGGTCAGCCTGATCGGTCCGGCCGGCCCGGCCGCCGAGGTACCCGAATTCGTCGAGCGCGGCGGGCGCGCGATCCCGATCCCGTACAACGGGTCGGTGGCGCGGCTGGCGTTCGGCCCCGTGACGGCGCGGAAGGTCCGGCGCTGGATCGCCGACGGCAACTTCGACGTGCTGCACATCCACGAGCCGAATTCGCCGAGCTACTCCATGCTCGCCGTGCGCGCCGCGGTGGGCCCCATCGTGGCCACGTACCACTCGGCGGCGACGCAGTCGCTGGCGCTGAAGCTGGCCACGCCCCTGCTGCGGCCGATGCTGGAGCGCATCCGCGGCGGCATCGCCGTGTCGGAGGTGGCGCGGCGCTGGCAGGTCGAGCAGCTCGGCGGCGACCCTGTGCTCATCCCCAACGGCGTGCGCGTCGCGGAGTATGCCGCAGCACCCGACGCCGCCGACGTGCCGGAGATCGGTGCGCCCGCGCCCGGTTTCAAGCGGCTGGTGTTCCTCGGCCGTTTCGACGAGCCCCGCAAGGGCCTGCCCGTGCTGCTCGACGCCGTGCCCGCCATCCGCCGTGTGTTCCCGCAGCTGGAGATCCTGGTCATCGGTGACGGCGATCACGCCCAGGCGGTGCGCCGAGCCGGCGAGCACGCCGACGTGCTGCGCTTCACCGGCCGGGTTTCCGAGGAGGCCAAGGCGGCCGCGCTGAAGTCCGCGGACGCCTACATCGCCCCGCAGCGCGGCGGCGAGAGCTTCGGCATCGTGCTGGTGGAGGCCATGGCGGCCGGCGCTGCGGTGATTTCCTCCGACCTCGACGCGTTCCGCCTGGTCCTCGACGACGGCCGTTTCGGCGAGCATTTCCGCAACGGCGATTCCGCGGATCTCGCGCGCACCGCCATTGCCTTGCTTTCCGACGACGACCGCCGCGCGTCCCTGGTGGCCTCCGGGCATGATCGGGCGTGGGAGTTCGACTGGTCGACGATCGCCGACCGCGTGCTCCAGGTCTACGACACCGTCCGCATGGACGGGGAAAAGGTGGTGGTCTCGTGATCCTCGTGCCCTGGTGGGTGGTCCTGCTCGCCGTCCTGGCCGTCGTCGTGCTGGTCGCGGCGTTGTTGGCCTCGGCCACCGCCACCCGTCTGAACCGGATGCACGTGCGCACGGACCTTGCCCGCACCTCGCTGGAGGCGGCGCTGGGCAGGCGCGGTGCCGTCGCGCGCGCCGCATACCCGGAGCTCGGCGCCGACATCGCCGGGGCTGAGTCGCTGCGTCTGACCGCCGCCGACCCGCATGCCCGGGCCGACGCGGAGAACTCGCTGGGGGCGAAGCTCGCCGCGGCCATCGAGTCGCGTCCGCCTGAGCCGGCCCTGGCCATCGAGCTCCACGATGCGACGACCCGGGTGGAGCTGGCGCGGCGCTTCTACAACGACGCCGTGACCGACACGCGCCTGCTGCGGATGCGGCCGCTCGTGCGGGGTCTGCGGCTGGCGGGGACCGCACCGGTCCCGGAGTATTTCGACGTGTCCGTCGAGGCCCCGCCGCGACCTTGAACATCGTCCAGGGGCGATAGACGGATTGGTCTATGGCAGGTCTATAGTTGGCACCTACCGGGATGACCGGCGACGCCATTGCCGCGCCGCACGGGTTCCCGGAGCGAACACCGGATAGAACCTCCAGAAAGCAGGTTTCGTTGACCACCTCCGACAACAACACCAGCCACGGCACCGCCCGCGTCAAGCGCGGTTTCGCCGAAATGCTGAAGGGCGGCGTCATCATGGACGTCGTCACCCCCGAGCAGGCGAAGATCGCCGAAGACGCCGGCGCCACCGCCGTCATGGCGCTCGAGCGCGTGCCCGCCGACATCCGCGCCGAGGGCGGCGTGTCCCGCATGTCGGACCCGGACATGATCCAGGGCATCATCGAGGCCGTCTCCATCCCGGTGATGGCCAAGGCCCGCATCGGCCACTTCGTCGAGGCGCAGGTCCTCGAGTCCCTGGGCGTCGACTTCATCGACGAGTCGGAGGTCCTCACCCCGGCGGATTACGCCAACCACATCGACAAGTTCGAGTTCACCGTGCCGTTCGTCTGCGGCGCCACGAACCTGGGCGAGGCCCTGCGCCGCATCAATGAGGGCGCGGCGATGATTCGCTCCAAGGGCGAGGCCGGCACCGGCGACGTGTCCAACGCGGTGACGCACATGCGCACGATCCGCGCCGAGATCAACCGCCTGGCGTCGATGGCCCCCGACGAGCTCTACGTCGCGGCCAAGGAGCTGCAGGCCCCCTACGAGCTCGTCCGCGAGGTCGCCGAGAAGGGCAAGCTGCCGGTGGTGCTGTTCACCGCCGGCGGCATCGCCACCCCGGCCGACGCCGCCATGATGATGCAGCTCGGCGCCGAGGGCGTCTTCGTCGGCTCGGGCATCTTCAAGTCGGGCAACCCGTCGGAGCGTGCGAAGGCCATCGTGCAGGCCACCCAGCATTACGACGACCCCAAGGTGATCGCCGACGTCTCCCGTGGCCTGGGCGAGGCGATGGTCGGCATCAACGTCGACGAGATCCCGCAGCCGCACCGGCTCGCGGAGCGCGGCTGGTAGCAGCGGGCGGCGGCGTTTGCCGCGGTCATCATCTCGGCCCCCGGCACCGGCAGCGGTGCCGGGGGCTGCTGCGCGCGGCGTGACGCGATGCGCGATACTGGAACACATGCCTGACATCCGCGAAGTGCTCGACCTGGAACGCATCGACCGCGACATCTACCGGGGCCCCGTCATCGAATCTGTGCTGCAGCGCACCTTCGGCGGCCAGGTCGCCGGGCAGGCGCTGGCGGCGGCGACGCGGACGGTGGACAACGATTTCAGGGTGCATTCGCTGCACGCGTATTTCGTCGGCCCGGGCCGGCCGCACATCCCGACGATCTACATGGTCGACCGGATCCGCGACGGCCGGTCGTTCTGCCACCGGCACGTCCGCGCCATCCAGGACGGCCGGACGATCTTCATGATGCAGTCCAGCTTCCACGTGCGCGGCGACACCGGCATCGAGCATTCGGACACGATGCGCGTGGTGCCGGATCCCGAGGACGTCGTCGTCGACACCTCGACGATGCCGCGCGCCCGCCGTCTGCTGTTCGAGGAGTGGTCGGACTGGGACATCCGCGTCGTTCCGGGGGAGCGGTACGAGAAGAACCCGTACACGCCCTCGCAGCAGGTGGTGTGGTTCCGGGCGAAGGAGCGCCTGCCCGACGACGAGACGTTCCACGTGTCCACGCTGGCGTACATGTCGGACATGACGCTGCTGTCGTCGGCGAAGGTGCCGCACCCGGGCGCGAAGATCCAGGAGGCGAGCCTGGATCACGCCATGTGGTTCCTGCGCCCGTTCCGCGCCGACGAGTGGCTGTTGTACGACCAGGTGTCGCCGTCGGCGCACGCCGGCCGCGCACTGACCCACGGCCGGATCTTCAACCGTTCCGGTGATCTGGTGGCCGTGGTGACCCAGGAGGGCCTGACCCGCGATCTCCCACCGGGCGTCGTCGATCCCGTGCCGTTCACGCCCGCGTCGACGGCGAAGCTGGGAGAGAACATTGACTGACCGGGACCTCCCCGCCGGCGGCCCCGTCGTCGGTGTCCTGGCGTTGCAGGGCGGCGTGATCGAACATGAGCGAGTGCTCGACGAGCTCGGCGTCGCCCATCGCAAGGTCCGCCTTCCGGAGCATCTCGAAGGCCTGTCCGCCCTGATCCTGCCGGGCGGCGAATCGACGACGATGTCGAAGCTCATGCGGTTCAACGGGCTGCTCGAGCTGCTTTCCGACGCCCTGCGCGCGGGACTGCCCGCTTTCGGCACCTGCGCCGGGATGATTCTTCTGGCGTCGACGGTGCTGGACACCCGCGACGATGCGGTGCAGTTGGGCGCCCTGGACGCCACCGTGCGGCGCAACGCCTTCGGTCGCCAGGTCGATTCCTTCGAGACGGACCTGGCCTTCGCCGGCATCGACGGCCCCGTTCCCGCGACGTTCATCCGCGCCCCGTGGGTCGAGTCGGTCGGCGACGGCGTGGAGGTGCTGGCGACGGTGCCGGAGGGCCCCGCGGCCGGTGCGATCGTCGCCGTGCGCGATGGCGCGGTCATGGCGGCTAGCTTCCATCCCGAGGTCGACGGGGACGTGCGCGTGCACCGGTTGTTCCTCCGGGAGTGCGCGGGCCTCGACGTGGACTGACCCGACGCGGGCTGAAAGGCCGCGCGCACCGTGCCCGTATGACGGGGCCTGTATAATCGCCACGACCGCCGGAATTGGTCCGGCGGACCGGTTAGCCCCGGTCGAGGGGCGCCGGCATCCTCGAGACAAAAGGGAGTTTGGACCAGCAGATGGCGGGCCATTCCAAGTGGGCGACCACCAAGCACAAGAAGGCGGCCAACGATGCCAAGCGCGGCAAGGAATTTGCCAAGCTGATCAAGAACATCGAGGTCGCGGCGCGCACCGGCGGTGGAGATCCCTCGGCCAACCCGACGCTGGACGACATGATCCGCAAGGCCAAGAAGGCCTCGGTCCCCAACGACAACATCGAGCGCGCCCGCAAGCGCGGTTCCGGCGAGGAAGCCGGCGGCTCGGACTGGGAGACCATCGTCTACGAGGGCTACGCCCCGGGCGGCGTCGCCGTCATCGTGGAGTGCCTGACGGACAACCGCAATCGCGCGGCGTCGGACGTGCGCTCGGCGTTCAACAAGCAGAACGGCAACATGGGCGATTCCGGTTCGGTGTCGTACATGTTCGAGCGCAAGGGCGTCGTCGTGGTGCCCAAGGGCGGCGAGTCGGAGTTGACCGAGGATGATCTGCTCATGGCCGTGCTCGACGCTGGCGCGGAGGAGGTCAACGATCTCGGCGAGAACTTCGAGGTCGTCAGCGCCTTCACCGATCTGATGGCGGTGCGCACGGCCCTGAAGGACGCGGAGATCGAGTACGACTCCGCCGATCAGGACTACCGCGCGGGCACCGAGGTCGCCCTCGACGCCGACGGCGCGAAGAAGTTCCTGCGCCTGGTCGACGCCCTGGAGGACTCCGACGACGTGCAGAACGTCTACTCCAACGCGGACATCTCCGACGAGGTGCTGGCGGAACTCGACGCCTGACCGTCCCCGAGGCACTAACCCCGCAGCGACTCCAGCGCGCGCCCGAACAGGGCGCGCGCAGTCGTTTCCGGGGTCCTTCCGGTGACCACATGGTCGGCCAGCAGGAACACCGCGTCCCAGCGTGAATAGACTGCCGCGCGCCGTTCCAGGTCCCGGTCGGCCGACGCGAGATCGGCGACCACCCGTGCGTGCAGTTCGGGGGAGATGCCCGCCAGATGGGCGACGTCGATGGCGGGATCGGCCAGCGTCATGTCGGAGAAATCGATGACGCCGAGCTTTCCGCCGTCGGCGCGGCCGTCCCACCGCAGATGCGTTTCGTGCAGGTCGCCGTGGATGAGGTGGGGCGTGGCGGGCTCGCGGATGAACACGTCCTCCGCCTGCGCCATGATCGTGCGCACGCCCTCGGCCTCGCGCCGGTCGAGGACCGGCAGAAGATGCTTGTCGACGGCCGCCGTCAACTTCGAGTGCTTGACCGGGAACCATGAGGGCCCCACTCCGGCGATGCTCGGATCGTCGGCGCCGAGGCCGTGCACGGCGTCGAGCGTTCCGGCGAGGTGCGCCGCTGCGCGGGAACGCCGGCCGTCGTCAAGCGAGGCCCACACGTCATCGGAGAGCGGGACGCCGGGCACGTGCCGGGCCAGCGTGAGGCTGTCGCCGTCGGTGGCGAACGCAACGGGGACCAGCGCCGGCGCGGTGCCGTCGACCGCGCCGAGGACGCGGGCCTCGACGTCGGCGCGGCCGACAACGCCCGTGGCCGTGGCCAACCGGGCGACGATCGGCTCGGAGTCATCCGATCGCCCGTCCCCGGGCATGCCGGACACCCCGAGCAGGACCGCGACGTGATGGTCGAGGCCCTGGTCGGGGAAGTCGGCGCGGTCCCAGGCCAGGCCGGGGAATGCGGATCGGACGGTGCCGAGGACATCCGGGCCGGCTGCGGGGGCCGTCACGCGGGTCAGGCGAACCACTCGGTGGGCGGGCCGGCCTGGAGCAGCAGCGAGAAGACCACCGCGACGGCGATGAGGATGACCACGCCGGCGGCCAGGGGGCGCTTGACGATCGGCGCGAGGACCTTCTCCGGCAGGGTACGCGGGGCCTCGTCGGTGTCGCGGAAGCGCCACGGGCCGTCGAGCTTGCCGGCGCGCTCGGTGGCGCGCTCGAAGGGCACGGTCATGTAGGGGATGACGGCCGAGCCCAGCCCCAGGATGCCGCGGCCGAAGGACCAGCGCTGGTTGATCCACACGAGAATCGTGACGGCGGCGTAGGAGAGGAACACGAAGCCGTGGATCGAACCGCCGATGCGGGTGGCGATGGGCATGTCGGCGGCGTACTTGAGAACGAGGCCGATGATGAGGATGGTCCAGGTGACCATCTCCGCGAGGGCCAGCTTCCGGTACAGGCTCTTGGGTGTGTCCATGGTGGAAGAAATTACGGCGTGACCCGGGCCGGGGCCAAAGCGGGTCCCGCCGCCCGACTTTCGATTGCCCCCGGGTTTCGGCCGCCGGTCCAGTGCCGGGCGCACATCTGTTCGGATGATGTGGTAAGAATGGTGGCCGGAAGGGGTGCCGGAGATGGTGCCCGCGTACGACGGCTGGAAGGACACGGTGGGGCGCGCGATGTCGATTCGGGTCATGGGCATCGATCCGGGCTTGACCCGGTGCGGTCTGTCCATCGCCGAGGGCGGCCGTGGGCGGGCGGTGACGCCGATTGCCGTTGGCGTCGCGCGAACGCCGGCCGACGCGGAGTTGCCGGATCGGCTCCTGCGCCTGTCCAACGCCGCCGAGGAATGGATGGACCGGTACGAACCCGACGTGGTGGCCATCGAGCGCATCTTCGAGCGCGGCAACGTCTCCACGGTCATGAACACCGCGCACGCGGTGGGCGTGCTCATGCTCGCGGCGGCCCGGCGGGGACTGCCGGTGCACATGTACACGCCGTCAGAGGTCAAGAAGGCGCTGACCGGCAACGGCCGCGCCGACAAGGCCCAGATGACCACCATGGTCACCCGGATCCTCGGGCTGTCCGAGCCCCCGAAACCCGCGGACGCGGCCGACGCCCTGGCGTTGGCCATCTGCCATTGCTGGCGCGCGCCGTTGCTGGCCCGCGCGAAGGAGGCATTGCGATGATCGCATCGGTGCGAGGCACCGTCATCGACATGGGCGCGGCCCACGTCGTCGTCGAGTGTGCAGGGGTGGGCCATCTGGTCACCGTCACCGCCAAGACCGCGGGGACGCTGACCCGCGGGGAAGAAGGGTTCCTGTTGACCACGCTGGTGGTCCGCGAGGACGCCATGACGTTGTACGGGTTCGCGTCGCCGTCCGAGCGCGACATGTTCGACCTGTTGCAGACGGTGTCCGGGCTGGGCCCGCGCCTGGCCATGGCGGTGCTGCAGGTGCTCGACCCCGCGGACGTGGCGGCCGCGGTGACCGCGGGCGACGGAAAGCGGTTGCAGACCGCCAGCGGCGTCGGCAAGCGGATGGCCGACCGCATGCTGGTCGAGCTCAAGGACAAGGTCGCGGTCTTCGCGGCACCGCCCGCGGCATCGGCCGACGGTGCGGGCACGGGAGATGGGGCCGTGCGCCCGGGTGCCGGGGCCAAGGGGCCGGCGGCGGACGTCGACCAGGTCGTCGGGGCGCTGACGGGGCTGGGCTTCCGTGAGCAGGAGGCGGCTGCGGCGGTCGACGAGGTGCTGGCGGCGGATCCGTCACTGGATACGTCGGCGGCGCTGCGCGCGTCGCTGAAGGCGCTCGGCGGCTGACCGCGTGTGCGACCTAGTGACGGCAATGGCGGGAATAGGATGACGGATCATGTCTGATGTGGAGCGCACCGAATTCAACTTGACCGGGCCGCGTGACGTCGACGCGCGCGTGCAGTCGGCCGAGCAGGACGCCGAAGTCAGCCTGCGCCCGAAGTCGCTGGACGAGTTCATCGGCCAGCCTAAGGTCCGCAGCCAGCTGGAGCTGGTGCTCGGCGGCGCGCGCGGCAGGGGAGTGACGCCCGACCACATCCTCCTGTCGGGGCCGCCCGGCCTGGGCAAGACGACCATGGCCATGATCATCGCCCAAGAGCTCGGCACTTCGCTGCGCATGACGTCGGGCCCCGCCCTGGAGCGGGCGGGCGATCTGGCGGCGATGCTGTCGAACCTGATGGAGGGCGACGTGCTCTTCATCGACGAGATCCACCGCATCGCCCGGCCGGCCGAGGAAATGCTGTACATGGCCATGGAGGACTTCCGCATCGACGTCATCGTCGGCAAGGGGCCGGGCGCCACGTCGATTCCGTTGGAGATCCCGCCGTTCACGCTCGTCGCCGCGACTACCCGGTCGGGAATGCTCACCGGCCCGCTGCGCGACCGCTTCGGCTTCACCGCGCAGATGGAGTTCTACGACGTCCCCGATCTGACGAAGGTGGTCACCCGCGCCGCCGGCATCCTGGGCGTCGAGGTCAGCGCCGACGCCGCGGTCGAAATCGCCTCGCGGTCCCGCGGCACGCCCCGCATCGCCAACCGGCTGCTGCGCCGCGTGAGGGATTTCGCCGACGTCCACGCCGGCGGCGTCATCGACATCGGCGCGGCCCGTGCGGCCCTTCTGGTCTTCGACGTCGATGAACTCGGGCTGGACCGTCTCGATCGGGCGGTGCTCGACGCCCTGGTCCGCGGCCACGGCGGGGGACCGGTGGGCGTCAACTCGCTGGCGCTGGCCGTCGGCGAGGAGCCCGGGACCGTCGAGGAAGTCTGCGAGCCCTATCTGGTGCGCGCGGGCATGATCGCGCGAACCTCCCGCGGCCGCGTCGCCACGACCACCGCCTGGCGCCATCTCGGGTTGGAGCCGCCGGAAGGGGCCATCGGCCTGCGTTGAGGGTGACGAAGGTCTCAGAAGGTCCCAAGGGGCACGGGGTGCACTGCGCCGGAAGGCTCAACCGTTAGACTCTCCGCCCATGGACCCGATTCTTCTCCTCATTCTCATGGTCGTTCTGCTGGCGCTGCCCATCTGGACGACGTTCCGGCAGAACAAGCAGCTGCGCCAGATCCGCGACATGCAGGCTCGCCTCGCCGTCGGCGCCGAGGTCCTCACGGGCTCCGGGCAGCACGGCATCGTCGTCGCCGTGGACGAGAAGACCGTCGATCTCGAGATCGCCGAGGGCATCGTGACCCGCTGGGAGCGCGCCGCCATCGTCCGCAACGTCTCCGAAGAGGAGGCCGCCGCCGCGCAGTCCGCCTCCGCGCAGCCCAACTCCCAGACCGCCCCTCAGGCCGCCCCGGAGCCCAAGGCCGCCGGCGACGACGCCGCGACCTCCTAAACGACCGGCCCGAGCCCGCACACACCGCACCCCCAGGAGTTCCCCTTGGCAAGCTCATCCCGCGGAGCCAACCGCGGTTTCCGCGCGAAATGGCCGCAGTGGTCGCTGCTGCTGTTCGTCGCCCTGCTCGTGCTGACCTACGTGCTGGTGTTCTTCACCGGCAACCGCGAGGCCACGCCGAAGCTCGGCATCGATCTGCAGGGCGGCACCCGCGTCACCCTCGTCCCGCAGGGCGAGAAGCCGACGCAGGACCAGCTCGACCAGGCGCGCCGCATCCTCGAAAACCGCGTCAACGGCATGGGCGTCACCGGCGCCCAGGTCGTCGCCGACGGCGACACGCTGGTGATCACCGTCCCCGGCGAAGACTCGCAGGAGGCCCGCGCCCTGGGCCAGACCTCCCAGCTGTTCTTCCGCCCCGTTGCGGAGCCGGGGGCACCGGATCCCGCCGCGCTGACCGACGCCACCCTCGACATGGCCAACAAGTGGGTCTCCGTCGGCCTGATCACTCCCGAGGAAGCCAACGAAGGCCTCGAGCAGCTGCACGAGTCCCTCGGCGCCGACCTCGAGCGGACCCGGACCATGTTCGAGGAGCAGAACCCGGATCAGCCCATTCCCTCGGAGCTCCAGTTCGAGGTCGGGGAACCCGGAAAGGTCATCGAAGCCGCACCGGAGGAGCCCTCGAACTCGGTGGAGGCCGCGGAGCAGCGCGAAGCGGTGCGCGCCGTCCTCCTGGAGTCCCGCCAGTCGGACGACCCGACGACGCAGTTCGCGGCCCAGGGACTCATGCGCTGCGACGATCCCGAGGCCGCCGACCCCCTGGCCGGCGCCGATGACCCGTCCAAGCCCCTGGTCACCTGCGACCCGAACACCCCGGGCGCCACGCTGACCCTCGACCCGGCCCCGCTGCTCGTCGGCGAGACCGACGAGGTCAACGGCAAGCGCCTGTCGGGCGACGACATCGACACGGATGCCCCCATCAACGGCGGCTACGACCAGCAGTCCGGCGAGGTGCAGGTCTCCTTCAGCTTCAAGTCCGGCAACAACGACGCCGGCGCCCGCACCTGGACCCAGCTGACCACGGATTACCTGCAGCGACAGGTGGCCATCGTCCTGGACTCCGAGGTCATCTCCGCCCCGGTGATCCAGGATCCCACCCCCGTCGGCCAGGCGACCCGCATCACGGGCGACTTCTCCATCGAGGAGGCCCAGACGCTGGCGAACAACTTGCGGTACGGCGCGCTGCCGCTGAGCTTCGCCGGCGAGGACGGCGAGCCCGGCGGCACGGCCACGACGATCCCCGCGACGATGGGTTCGGCGTCGCTGTCCGCCGGCGTCATCGCCGGCTTGGTCGGCATCGGCCTCATCGTGCTCTACGCCCTGGCGCTCTACCGCGGCCTCGGCGCGATCTCCATCATCTCGATGGCCGCTGCGGGCGCGATGATCTACGGCGTCCTGGTCCTGCTGGGCCGTTGGATCGGCTACTCGCTGGATCTGGCCGGCATCGCCGGCATCATCATCTCCATCGGCACCACGGCCGACTCGTTCATCGTCTTCTTCGAGCGCATCAAGGACGAGCTGCGCATCGGCAGGACGTTCCGCTCGGCGGTGCCGCACGCGTGGCGCAACGCCAAGCGCACGATCCTGTCCGGCAACTTCGTGTCCATCATCGCCGCCGTGGTGCTCTACGTGCTGGCCGTCGGCGACGTCCGCGGCTTCGCGTTCACCCTGGGCCTGTCGACGGTCTTCGACATCGTCACCGCCTTCCTGGTCACCGCGCCGCTGGTGATCCTGGCGACGCGCAAGTACCCGTCGCTGGCGAAGCCGTCCATGAACGGTTTCGGCTCGGTGATGAAGCTGGCGTCCGACCGGGGCGCCAACCGTCGTAAAGCGGGCAAGGCCCGCACCGAGCTCCAGGAGGCGAAGTAGCCATGACGGATAACCGAGACAACATCACCGCCCCCGACACCACCGCGCCCGCCACCTCGTCCTCGGCCATCGCGGTCGACGAGCGCGACGCGACCGTGGCCGAGCGCGGGTTCTTCACGCGCCTGTACACGGGTTCGGGCGGCATCGACGTCATCGGCAAGCGCCGCACCTGGTACTGGGTGACGGCCGTGGCCCTGCTGGTGTGCATCGGCGCGATGGTCTTCCGGGGCTTCACCCTGGGCATCGACTTCGAGGGCGGCACCCGCATGACCATGCCGCCGGCCAACGTCACCGAGGAGCAGGCGGAGGAGGTCTTCGAGGAGGCCACCGGAGTCACCCCGGACCTGGTGCAGATCATCGGCGCCGGCGACGCCCGCGTCCTGGAGATCACCTCCGAGCGACTCGGCGAGGACACCATCAACGACGCCCGCATGGCGCTCTACGAGGAGTTCCAGCCGGTCGACGCCTCCGGCGAGTCGACGCCGGACGCCATCGGCGATTCCACGGTCTCCGAGTCGTGGGGCGGCGCGGTCACCGAACGCATGATCCTTGCCATGGCGGTGTTCCTGGCGCTGGTGTTCGCCTACATTGCGTTCAGCTTCGAGCGCGACATGGCCATCGCCGCGATCGCCGCGCTGGTGGTCGACGGCGTGGTCATCGCCGGCATTTACTCGCTGGTCGGTTTCGAGGTCACCCCCGCGACCGTCATCGGCCTGCTGACGGTGCTGTCGTTCTCGCTGTACGACACCGTCGTCGTCTTCGACAAGGTCCGCGAGAACACCGCCGGCTTCCGCAATTCCACGCGCCGCACCTACGCCGAGCAGGTCAACCTGGCGGTGAACCAGACGATCATGCGCTCGATCAACACCACGGTGTCGTCGCTGCTGCCGATCATCGCGCTGATGGTCATCGCCGTCGGCATGCTGGGCGTGGGGACCCTGAAGGATCTGGCGCTGGTGCAGGTCATCGGCATCATCCAGGGCACGTTTTCGTCGATTTTCCTGGCCGCGTCGTTCCTGGTGTCGCTCAAGCGCCGCCAGAAGATCCACGCCGAGCACGACCGCAAGGTCGCCGACGCCCGCGCGGCGGGCACGGCCCCGGAGTTCGGGGACCATATCGGCGACGGTCGGACCGGTTCGCTTGACGACGTCGACGGGGAGGCCGCCACGGCCGACGGGTCGTCTCCGGCGAAGACCCCGGTGCGCCGCCCGATCGCGACGCCGACGCCTCCGACGCGCAACACCGCGGCGGGCGACATCGCGCCCAAGCGCGGCGACGGCGGCGACGGCGAGGCCGGCGAGGCCCGCCCGTCCACCTGGCGCCCGGGGCGCTGACGGCCCCGCACCCGGTCCATCGGCCCGCGCGGGAAGCTCACCGGCTTCCCGCGCGGGC
>NZ_BCRD01000004.1 GCF_001552415.1 Corynebacterium xerosis NBRC 16721 = ATCC 373 | reverse complement strand
TTGACCCATGTCTTTCGCAGGGCAGCCTAGGCCAGCCGCCGATATGCTGCCCGTCGACGGCCGCCCGAGCGGGTGGCCCGGCGCGGGGGATGCGCCGCGGGAGAGCCGGGGGGTGGCGATGATGGATTGGGCATCGGTGTCGGGGTTCGTGGCGGACCATGCCGCGCCGTTGGCGGTGGGGGCGTCGGCGCTGGCCGTGGCGGGGCTGCACGTTCCGTTTCGCGGGCGATCGCTGCGCGACGCGTGGCGGGGACCGCACCCGGTGCCGACCGCCGGAGTCCGGGTCACGGCCGCGGGGCGGAACCTTCTCCCCGCGTCGGCGCTGGTCGATGCCGTGACGGAATGTCCGGTGCCCGTCGACGTGGTGTCGGTGCTGCGGACCACCGCCCGGCCCGGCGGCGAGGTCGCCCACCGGTACCGCAGTTTCGCCGGACGGCTCGGAGTCGCCGACTCCGACTGGATCAGCGTCCTCGTCGGCGGCCCCGCCGAGCATGACCGGGCGCGGCTGGAGTTCTTCGTCCACCGCCTGGGCCTGCTGGGGCTGCGGGCGCGGCCCCTGTCCGGCACCGAGTTCACCGCGGCCACCGCGAATCCCTCCGGCACCGATGCCGAACGGCTGTTGGCCCGCGCTCCTGGCCGCGGTCACGTCCGCCGCCCGCACCTGTGGTTCACTCCGGCCCACGACGTCGAGGTGCCACCGGCGCCGGCGCAGCTGGTCGGCACCTCGCGCGACGGCGGCCCGCTGGTCATGTCGTTGCCCTCGATCGACCGGCTCGACGTCGTCGCCGACGCCGGCCGCCTCCCGGAGCTGCTGGTCCCCACGCTGCTGACCGGCGCGCGCGTCGGCATCCGCACCCACCGCCCGCGGCAGTTCGGCGTCCTCCTCGACCACGGCGCGGTGCTGGTCCCCGCCGCGGGCGATCCCACGCTCGACGTGCTGGTCCTGGACGGGGGTGCGCGGGTGGTCCGGCGGCCCGGCACCCCGACGGTCGTGCTTCACGACGCCGACGGCACCGCCACCACGGCCCTGCCCGCCGAACATGCCCCGCCTTCGCTGACCATCGGCGACCATGCGTGGCACCTGACCATCGGAGACGAGAAAACGCCCGTCAGGGCGGTGCCGATGTTCTCGGCAATGGGCTGACGGGCGGCGTCGTAAAGCCGTGCCCTACTGGCCCGGCTGCGGGCCAAACAGATCCTCCATGCCGGGGACCTCGATGCCCGGCAGCGGCGCAGCAGGCGGGGCGGGGGCCTCCTCCGGCGCGGGGGCCGGGGCCTCCTGCGGCTCCGGCACGATCGCACCGGTGACGTTGCCGGCATCCAGCGACGCGCTGCCGCCCGGGCCGGAGCACTCCACCGTCGCATCGCCGTACGCGGTGCAGGTGAAGCCGAACATGGACACCCGCTCGTAGGGGTGCAGCGTCTCCGGGCCGAAACCGGTGTCCGGGAAGTTCATGTGCGCGAACGTCGGGGCGGCGCCCGGCGACCACGTCACCGCGTTGGCCGCGATCTGCCCGCCCTCGTAGCTCTGCACCATCGGCGGGTTGGCGAAGTTCGTGCGGCACGTCAGGAAGGAATCCGAGCCCAGCGAGTTGGCGAAGCACTCCGTCGCCCCATCGGCCAGGCGGAACACGCGGGCGTTCTGCGCGCCCGGCGGCATGAAGCGGTCGTCCGGCACCTCGGCGACCGTCGGGCCGGCCGGCGCCGCCTCCTGCGGGCGCTCGGCCAGCGGCGTCGCCGACGACGACGTCGTCGCCGTCGTGTCCGCGACCGTCCCCGGGTCCGCATCGGTCCCGCCATCGCCGAAGCATCCGGCGAGGAACAGGGTCGAGGCGGCCAGGGCGGCGAACGTGGTGAACTTGCGCATGGTCACACACCCTACGTCCTCGTGGCGGTCGAACCCAGCCATTTGGGCCGATCCCCCGGGCACGTGAGACACCTCACCCGGGGCGCGCCTACTTCGGCTGCAGCGTCAGCGGCTCCTGGCCCTCCGGCAGGATCGAGCCCTCGCCGCGGTAGGCCTTGGAGAAGTCGGGCACCCACGCGTGCGGGTCGTCGTAATCGTCGTCGCCCGGCTCGGCCACGCCCGCCTCGCCGCGGGTGGTCATCGGCGGCATGTCCATCGGCGACTGGGCGCGCATCTCCTCGATGCGCTCCGGGTCGATTACCCCGTTGACCGCGTAGATGGTGACCTCCTCGTCGCGATACACCGGCGTCAGGCCCCGCGACCACCACGCGCCCTCCTGCATGCGCATGTTGATCTTCTGGTCGCCCCAGAAGTACGGCGGCGACACGTAAATGAAGCCCACGTCGAGCTTCTTCAGCGCCAGGTCCACCTGGTTGGCGGCGGTGGTGTCCCACGGCTCGCCCCAGCCGATCTTGTCGGTGTGCCAGTAGACCATCGACGTCGCGGTGGTCTCGTCGGCGTCGGGCCAGCCGAAGTGGCGGAACACCGTCGGGATGTCGTTGCGCATGTACATCCACGCCGAGCCCTCGTTGGGGTTGGTGAACACCCGGTGCTCGTGGGCCTCCGGCTGCTGCGCCAGCCAGTCGAAGGCGCGCAGATCGCGCTCGCTGGTCAGGCGGTTGTCGCGGATCTGCTCGTAAGCGTGGTGATTGACCGGCGCCATGATGTGCACCGCCCATGGGATGAAGCCGGCGACCAGCGCCGCGGCGATGGCCAGCTGCACCACCGGCACCGGGCGGACGTGGGGGCGGGTGATCAGATCGGTGCGTGCGGCCCCGGTCGCGGCCACCGCGGTGGCGCCGGCCCCGCCTTCGCCGGAGACATCGAAGCCGTCGGAGCCGCCGGAGCGCTCGCGCACATCGGGGCCCCGTTCCGGGTCCTCCGCTTTACGACGGCCCGCGTACCCCGCCACGACACCGAACAGCAGGGCCACGCCCGCGCCGCCGGCGGCGGTGATCAGCAGCGCCGTCTGCAGCACCAGGCGGTGCGGCGTCGAGTAGTGCAGGCCCGCGTAGACGCCCAACACGTCGCCGACGACGCCGCCGAAGGTGTTCAGCGCATGCGCGGTGAACAGCACCGACACCGCCCACGCCACGACCGGCCAGAAGCGACGCAGCATCACGGCCAGCAGCACCAGGCCGATCAGGCCGGCGATGATGACCGGTTTGATCGAACCGTAGTCCTCCGCGTGGCGGGTGAGCATGGCGAACGCCCGGTACCAGGCGCCCCAGCGGTCGACGTCGACCGTCGCGGACTCCGCGCGGATGTCCTCCGCCTGCTGCTCGCCCGACAGCCACTGCGGCACCAGGAACACGGCCGCCACGACACCGGGGAGCGCCAGCAGGCCGGCGTCGCGCAGCCGCGACTTCGCCGCCCCGAGCTCCGGGCGCACGGGGCGCCACAGGCGGCCGAACAGCCACCAGGAGCCCACCAGCAGCACCGTCGCCGGCACCGCAGAAGGGTGAAGCTGCCCGATGCCGATCAGCGCCAGCGCCGACGCGAACATCCGGATCGGGGCGTGCGGCACCGAGGTCAGCACCGCGAACGTCGCGCCCGTCAGCGCGATGCCCAAAAGGTACGGCCACGCGCCGACGTAGACGCTGATCGGCGTCAGCACCGGAAGCGCGGTGGTCAGCACCGCGGCAAGGCCCGCGCCGATCGACGCCGCCCAGCCGCCGCGGTCGATCATGCGCCATGCCAGCGCCGCCGCCCCGACCGGGATCAGCAGCGCCGGGGCGACGAGGCCCAGGATGTTCACCGTCGCCGGGACGCTCATGCCGGAGACGTCGGCGAGCACCGCGCCAAACGCGTGCCATGCGGCCGGGTAGTACATGTCGCCGCGGGTCTCGAAGTTCTGGATCTCGCCCATGCGCGTCGACGACACCATCCCGGTGTCCAGCGCGTACTTGATCACCGAGCCGTGCCAGTGCACGTCCCACGACTGTTGGATGGACTCGATCCCGCCGGGCACCTTCGCCAGCCGCGACAGCGACGCCCAGGCCATGGTCACGAATGCGACCACGACGCCGGCGATGGCGGGCAGGGCGATGATCGCCCGGCCGCGGCCCGGCTCCTCGCTCAACGACGCCAGCGCCGCCGCATCGGCCCGCTTCGGGGCCAGGCGGCGCCACACCAGCGCGGCCAGGATCATCGCCAGCCACACGAGGGCGGCGGTGATGGTGGAGTATGCGATGCCGACTGCGCCGAAGAACCAGCCGGCCAGTCCCGTGACGGCGAACGTCAGCGCGGGGCCGATGGCCAGCGCCCAGCCGAGCCGGAGCCCGGAGGCCACGCCCAGCAGCGCGCCCGGAAGGACGAGCAAAAGGACCAACACGATGGCGGGCCAAATCACGGTGATGAGCCTCCGGGGCAGCTGGGGAATGCGGGACCCGGTCAGTCTAGCGGTCGGGCATCCCGTCGAACCACGGGTTGCGTTCCGGGCAGCCCTTGCCCGCCGCTCGGTGCTCCTCCCCCGGCAGCACCCGGATGTCGCGGGTCTTGTCCGCCCGCGCCGCAAGCTCCGAATCATCGGGGTAGTCGACGCCCGCCAACGCCAGCCCCTTCGCCGGGGCCACGGGCACCAGCGGCGACCGCTCCCGCTCCTCGAGCAGCCCGCCGGTGAAGCCGGGTGCACGGCGCCCCTCCGCCGTGGCCAGGCATCCGCCGACCAGGGAACGGACCATCGACCAGCAGAAGGCGTCGGCGGTGACGCGGGCCTCGTACAGCTCCGGTTCCGCGTCGGTGGAGATGTCGCGCCACTCGAACGCCTGCAGATCCCGGATGGTCGTGGCGTTGGGGCGATGCCGGCAAAACGCCGCGAAGTCGTGGAGGCCGACGAGCACCTCGGCCGACTCCCTCAAAAGATCCAGATCGACCTTGCGCGTCCACGCCGCGGTATCGCGCGCCCGCGTCGGCAGCGGGCCCGCATCGGAGGTGGTGATGCGGTAGACGTAGCGCCGTCGTAAAGCGGAAAACCTCGCGTCGAAGCCCTCCGGGGCGAAGGAGCAGCCGCGGATGGACACGTCATCGGGCAGCAGACGCGCCAGGCGGCGCACCAGGCGCGCCGGATCGCCCGCGATGGACCGGGTGTCCAGCGACTGGCGGGGAACGTCGACGTGGGCGACCTGCGCCAGGGCGTGGACGCCGGCGTCGGTGCGGCCGGCAACCGTCAATTGCGCGTCATGGCGCAGCACCTTCGACAGCGCGTCCTGGATGGTGCCCTGCACCGTCCGCAGATCCGCGCCATTCGCCCCGCCCTGGGCCGCCCACCCGTGGAAATCGGTGCCGTCGTAGGCGATGTCCAGGCGCAGCCGCACCAGCTCCGGGGGTGTTCCGGCCGAGTCGATCACGTCGTCGTCATGCACGCCCGCCATCCTCCCCCGGCACCCGCGACCGGCACAAACCACGGCGGCCGTGCACTCCCCAACCGACCCGCGCGCACCCCGGAATCGCGAAAGCGCCCCGCCACCCGAATCAACGGGTGGGGGGCGCCACGGGAAAAGTGGCCCGGGGGCTTACTTCTCGTCGGCCTTCTCGGCGTCGGCGTCAGCCTCGGCGTCGGCGTCGGCGTCGGCGTCCTTGGCCTCGGCCTCGGCCTCGGCGTCGGTGGCCTCGTCGGCCTCGACCTCGGGGGCCTCCTCCTCGGTCGGCTCGGCCTGCTCGGCCTCCTCGGCCTTCTTGGAAGCCGCCGCGCGGGTGGCGCGGGTGGCCTCGGCGGAAGCGGTCTCCTCGGTGACCAGGGCGATCAGCGAGATGGGGGCGTTGTCGCCCTTGCGGTTACCCAGCTTGATGATGCGGGTGTAGCCGCCCTCGCGGTTGGCGAACTTCGGCGCCAGCTCGTCGAAGAGGTGCTGGACGACGTAGTTGTCGTTCAGCAGCTTCGCGGCGTTGCGGCGGTCCGCCAGGGTGCCGCCCTTGGCCTTCGTGATCAGCTTCTCCGCGTAGGGGCGGAGCAGCTTGGCCTTGGTGTCGGTGGTCTTGATCTGGCCGTGCTCGAACAGCTGCTTCGCCAGGTTCGCCAGAATCTTCTTCTGGTGGGAAGCGGAGCCGCCGAGACGGGCGCCCTTCTTGGGCTTGGGCATGGGATTCTCCTCGTGTTTTTAAGTCGCGTGCGCTTGAGCGGCTACTCGTCGTAGCCGACCTCCGCGTCCTCGGTCCATTCGCCGGTCTCGGCGTCGTAGCCCTCCACGGTGGACGGGTCGAAATCGTTCGGCGAGTCCTTGAGCGCCAGGCCCAGCTCCGAGAGCTTGACCTTGACCTCGTTGATGGACTTGTCGCCGAAGTTGCGGATGTCCAGCAGATCCGACTCCGTGCGGGCGGCGAGTTCGCCGACCGTGTGGATCTCCTCGCGCTTCAGGCAGTTGTAGGAGCGCATGGAGAAGTCGAGGTCCTCGATGGGCATGGAGTAGGCGGCGATGTCCTCGTTATGCTGCGGGGACGGGCCGATCTCGATGCCCTCGGCGGCCTCGTTGAGCTCGCGGGCCAGGCCGAAGAGCTCCACCAGGGTCTTGCCGGCCGACGCCATGGCGTCGCGGGCGGTGATGGAGTTCTTCGTCTCCACGTCGATGACCAGCTTGTCGAAGTCGGTGCGCTGCTCGACGCGAGTCGCCTCGACCTTGTAGCTGACCTTCAGGACCGGGGAGTAGATCTGGTCGACCGGGATGCGGCCGATCTCGCCGCCGGAGTTCGGCTGGGCGGGAACGTAGCCGCGGCCGCGCTCGACGACCATCTCGATGTCCAGGCGACCCGAGTCGTTGAGCGTGGCGATGTGGTGATCCGGGTTGTGGATCTCCACGCCCGCCGGGCACTCCACGTCGGCCGCGGTGACGGCTCCGCCGCCCTCGCGACGCAGGTACACGGTGGCCGGCTCGTCGAAGTCGGAGCTCAGCACCAGGCCCTTGATGTTCAGGATGATGTCGGAGACATCCTCCTTCACGCCCGGGATGGTGGTGAACTCGTGCAGCACGCCGTCAACGCGGATGCTCGTCACCGCCGCGCCCGGAATGGACGACAGCAGGGTACGGCGCAGCGAGTTGCCGAGGGTGTAGCCGAAACCGGGCTCCAGCGGCTCGATGACGAACCGGGAACGCGAGGAATCGATGAAATCCTCGGTGAGCGTGGGACGCTGGGAAATGAGCATGATCTGTGATCCTCCTGGTGGCGACCGCTATTTGACGCCGTAGGGAATGGGGATGCGAAGGTGCTCCGGCCAGTGCGCTTGACGACGGATGCCGTCGCCGTCGCAAAGCCGGATCGAAGGGGTTCGGCGCGGACGCCCGGAAGGGGCGCCGCGCAGAGCCTTACTTCGAGTAGAACTCGACGATGAGCTGCTCCTGCAGCGGGATGTCGATCTGGGCGCGCTCGGGCAGCTGGTGCACGAGGATGCGCAGCGTCTCGGGGACGACCTGGAGCCAAGCCGGCACGATGGCGTCGACCAGGGTCTCCTGGGCCTCCTCGAACCACAGCATCTTGCGCGACTTCGGGCGCACGTCGATGATGTCGTACTGCGTCACCTGGAACGACGGCACGTTGATCTTCTTGCCGTTGACGGTGAAGTGGCCGTGGGACACCAGCTGACGGGCCTGACGGCGCGTGCGGGCCAGGCCGGCGCGGTACACGACGTTGTCGAGGCGCGACTCGAGCAGGATGACGAGGTTGTCGCCGGTCTTGCCGGCGCGACGGTTCGCCTCGGCGTAGTAGCGGCGGAACTGCTTCTCCATGACGCCGTAGGTGAAGCGGGCCTTCTGCTTCTCCTGCAGCTGGAGCAGGTACTCCGACTCCTTGATGCGGGCGCGGCCGGCCTGCCCGGGCGGGTAGGGGCGGCGCTCGAAGGACATGTCGCCGCCGACGAGGTCGACGCGGAGACGACGGGACTTACGGGTTGCGGGTCCGGTATAACGGGCCATTTTGTTCTCCTCTTTCCCTTCTCTTAGACGCGACGACGCTTCGGCGGACGGCAGCCGTTGTGCGGCTGCGGCGTCACGTCGGAGATCGAGCTGACCTCGAGGCCGGCGGCCTGGAGGGAACGGATGGCGGTTTCGCGGCCCGAACCCGGGCCCTTGACGAACACGTCGACCTTCTTCATGCCGTGCTCCTGCGCCTTGCGGGCAGCGTTCTCGGCGGCCATCTGCGCGGCGAACGGGGTGGACTTGCGGGAGCCCTTGAACCCGACGTGGCCCGAGGAGGCCCACGAGATGACGGCACCCTTCGGGTCCGTGATGGACACGATGGTGTTGTTGAAGGTGGACTTGATGTAGGCGTGGCCCTGGGCCACGTTCTTCTTCGCGACGCGACGGCCGGTACGGCGGCCGCGGGCGGACTTCGGAGCTGCCATGTTTACTTCTTCTTCCCGGCGATCGTCTTCTTCGGACCCTTGCGGGTACGAGCGTTGGTCTTGGTGCGCTGGCCACGGACGGGCAGGCCACGACGGTGGCGCAGGCCCTGGTAGCAGCCGATCTCGATCTTGCGGCGGATGTCGGCCTGCACCTCGCGGCGGAGGTCGCCCTCCACCTTCCAGGTGGCCTCGATGACGTCGCGCAGGGACGAGACCTGCTCGTCCGACAGATCGTCGGTGCGCAGATCCGGGGAGATGCCGGTCTTGTCCAGCAGCTCGGAGGCACGGGCGGGCCCGATGCCGTAGATGTAGGTGAGAGCGACCTGCATGCGCTTGTTGCGCGGCAGGTCAACTCCAGCAAGGCGTGCCATTAGGCATTTTCCTTCCGGTTGGTGCGGTGGTTTACTCCACTGCCGTCCCCGCCCGAGATCTCGCCGTGGCCCGGTCGGATGCCGGGTGGGCGAGTTGAAAAGCGCGGGGCTCCGGCCACCGTTGCCGGAGGTGTTCTGACGGGACGTCGGGAAAAGGTGCGGACCCGGCGCGTGCGCCGGGTCGGGCGGTCCTCCCCACGCTCACCTGGGGTGAGCGGCCGTCCCGCTAGGACGGTGGAGTGATGGAGTCTTACTTGTAGCGGTAGACGATTCGGCCGCGTTCCAGGTCGTACGGGGAAAGTTCCACGACGACCCGGTCCTCCGGGAGGATACGGATGTAGTGCTGGCGCATCTTTCCACTGATGTGGGCGAGCACCTTGTGCCCGTTGTCCAGCTCCACTCGGAACATCGCGTTCGGCAGGGGCTCGACGACGCGGCCCTCAACCTCGATTGCGCCTTCCTTAGCCATGTCCTCCACGTTTCTCGGGCCCCATATTGGACCCGTTGGCTGATGTCTTTGCTACGTGCCTCGGCAATGCCGGGGCGCGGCTCGGGTACAGGTGTCCCTCGCCAACGGCCCACTTTACCCGCGAGCTGCGGTTATTCAAAATGGCGTTGGTCACGCCCCACGATGCCCGCCGGCGATCCGTGCGCCGAGGTTTTCACCGCCGGTTTCCCGTGCCCGCACCCCCGCAACCACGCTCCCCTCCCCCACGCTCCCCTCCGCCGATGCGCCCCAACGGTTTCGTGCCATATAGATGCCACCGCCGCGTTGGTAAAACCATCGCCGCAGGTCAGAAGCTTCAGATGTGAAGCACTGGCACCTATATGGCACGAAAACCCGGTTCACTCCTCGCTTCCCGCTCGTTCGCGCACTCGTTCAGGCGGGTTTCGCGCGGGGATGGGGCGAGTCGAGGCCGCGTTCGTGCAGGGTTTCGGCGGTCCAAGGCCGGGTTCGCGCAGAATTGCGGCGACCAAGCTTTACGACGCCCACGGGGCGCCCACGAGATCGCGCTCAAGGGCACCAATCGCAATCTCGTCAGATGTGCAGCCCCGACGAGCCCCGCGAGATCGTGATTCAGGGCTGCAAACGCGATCTCGTGGAACGGCGAAACCCGCCGACCGTCGCAAAGCAGAATGCGACGGCGGCGGGCATGCGGTGACCTACCGCGAGCAGGCCGGGGCGGCGCCGAGGGAGCCGGCGGCGGATGTGCGGTGAACTACCGGGCGGTCTCCGCAGCGGGTGTGCGGTGAACTACCGGGCGGTCTCCGCAGCGGATGTGCTGTGAGCTGCCGTGGGTGACCTACCGCGCGGTGTCCGCGTCGGCGTGGGCGGTTTCGGCGCCCGGCAGCGGATCGTTGTACTTCTCGCCGCCGATGTCGCCGCGCGCCATCTTGTTCACCGTCAGCGCGATCGCGCCGTCGCCGGTGACGTTGCAGGCGGTGCCGAAAGAGTCGATGGCGACGTAGGCCGCGATCATCAGCGCGATCTGCGACTCGTCGAAGCCGAGCTGCGACTGCAGCAGACCGACGGCCGCCATGATCGCGCCACCGGGCACGCCGGGGGCGGCGACCATCATGATGCCGAGCATCAGAACGAAGCCCAACGCCATGCCGAAGGTCAGCTCCGCGCCCGTGAGGTACATGACGGCGAAGGCGAACAGGCCGATCTTCATCATCGAACCCGACAGGTGCACGGTCGCGCTGAGAGGCACGACGAACCCGGCGACGGACTCGCTGACGCCATTGTTGCGCGTCGACTTCAGGGTGACCGGGATGGTCGCCGCCGACGACGACGTGCCCAGCGCGGTGAAGTACGCGGGCAGCATGTTCTTCAGCGCGCGGAACGGATTCACGCCGGCATACGCACCGGCGAGCAGGTACTGCAGGATCAGGATCACCCAGGTCATCAACGTCGCGAGCACCAGCACCTTCAGGAATGCCGACAGCGTCTCGGTGAGGTTGCCGTTCATGCCCATCGACAGGAACATGCCGAAGATGAACGGCGGCAGCAGCGGAATGACGAACTTCTCGATGACCTTCATGATCACCGACCGCAGCTCATCGGCGGCGGACATGAGGGTGTCCGACTTCACGGCGGTCATGGCGATGCCGACGGTGAACGCCAGCAGGAGCGCCGACATCACCGCGAAGGGCGGATCCATCTCGATGGTGAAGTACGGGGCCAGCCCGCCCTCGTCGATGTCGGCGGCCTCGAACAACTGCTGGTCGGCCAGCAGCCACGAGTAGGTGCCCACGGCGACTCCGTAGGCGATCAGGCCCGAGATGACCGTGGATGCGTAGGCGATGCCCACGGTGACGCCCAACCATTTGCCGGCGCCGCGGCCCAGGCTCGCGATGGCCGGCGTGATCAGCGCGAAGATCAGCACCGGCACGAAGAACCCGAGGAACCCGCTGAACAGCGAGTTGAACGTGACGAACACGCGGGCCAGCCATTCCGGGAAGAAGAAGCTGCAGACGATGCCGAGCAGGATCGCCACGATGATCTTGAACAGCAGCGAATTGAATATGCGGGAAGAGCTCATCGAACCTCGATCGATCGGTGTCGGGGGCCGCGCCGCATCGGGGCGGCCGCGGCGGCGCCGCTGGGGGCGTGGGCCGGCCGTGTCCGGGCGCGGAACATGCACCTGAGATTACTTCAGGTAGTGCGGTTTCCTTAACGCGGGGCGGCTCGTGCGTCACTTCCGGCGCGGATCGGGACGAAGCTCACACGCGGGCGTCGTAAAGCAGGGTCCCGCTTTGCTTTACGACGGCCGTTCGGGGCGCGTCCGCCGTGCTATTTCACCACTCCGAGGTGCTTCAGGATCGCATCGACGGCGGCGAGGTCCTTCAGACCGTAGATCCGGATGACGGGGTGGTATTCGCCCTCGTCGGTGTCGTGGACGTACCGGACGTCATGGATGGTGACGTCGGCGTGCTCATCCTCGGGCCACGGGCCGTCGTAGCGTTCGTCGTCGGGGTCGCAGGGCTCGCTGACCTCCACCCAGGCGCCGTCGGCGGCGTCGTCGCGGGGGTATTCGTAGTCGATGAAGCACTCGTGGTCGTGGAAGCCCGGGCCGGGCAGCGTGCCGCGGGTGTCGAAGTGGACGGAGACATG
The DNA here is from genome assembly GCF_001552415.1 of Corynebacterium xerosis NBRC 16721 = ATCC 373. Lineage (GTDB taxonomy): Bacteria > Actinomycetota > Actinomycetes > Mycobacteriales > Mycobacteriaceae > Corynebacterium > Corynebacterium xerosis. Next base: position 298,485 of record NZ_BCRD01000004.1, on the reverse strand, counting down.
CTCGCCTGGCTGAGCGAGCTCGGGCAGGCCGTTCGACGCCGCGAAGGCGTTGAGCTCCCGGCCGTAGCCGGTGCAGTAAAGCGAAAGGTTCTCGTACTTGCGGGCTTCGCCGTCGTGGCAATTGGCCAGCGAAGAGAACAGCGGCACCGGGTCGAAGAGGTCGAAGTAGTACCCGACGGCGGCGGGAATGTCGGCCCCCTGGGTGACGGGCTCCGGCGCGGGCCGGGTCTCCGGGCCCGCGGCGGGCGGCACCGTCGCCGGGTCGCGGTCGTCGACGTCGTATCCCCCGGGGGCCGCCGGCCCGAGGATCTCGTCGACCGATTCGCCGGTGCCGGGACCCTGCAGGGCGTTGACGGCGGCGAACGCCGCGCCCGCGACGCCGATGGCCACCAGCGCGGCGATCACCGGCCGCAGGATCTTCGACCGGCGGGGGTTTCGCGCGGGGGCCGGGGCCTTGCCCCGCCGCCACCCCGGGTCATCGGCGCCGCCGCGGGATTCCATGCCCATCATCGTGCGCAGCCGATCCGGGTCCAAGGCACCGACGGCGAGCATCTCGGTGGTGCACGCCGCCGGCCGGATGTGGCTGCCCTCGAGCTGCGGCATGTACCGCTGGAACCCGGTTTCGTTGCCGACCAGCACGGGCCACGTCTTCAGGGCGCCGGCCTCGGTGACCATCCGCGGCATGGCGACGGCCAGCGGCTCATGGGAGCCCGAGGTCGCTCCCCTGCGGCCGTAGACCTCGCCGGAGAATACGTCGCCGACAATGACCTCTCGGGAGTCGCCTTCCCCGAAACGGGCGGTGGCCAGCACTTCGGTGTCGGCGACGGTGCGCACGGAGCCGGAATGCACGCCGAGTTCGGACAGCATCGCGAACCAGCCGCCGATGACCTCGACGGTCATCGACCGCGGATGGACGAGGACGAGCGTGGCGGGCTCCGTCGTGGGGGTGCGTTCGGCGGCCTTTGCGATGAGCTCCGGCAGGTTTCCGGTGCCCAGCGGCGTGATGGAGCCCCGGTGCCGGATCGCCGCGGCGGGAACGTCCGCCGCGACGATCGCCAACTCCCAGAAAGAATCGGACATGGGGGCAAACCTATCCCGAATATCGGGGAAAGGCCCGGTGAATGCCCTTCCCCTTACCCCCTGTGGTATTCGGCGGGCGTCGCCGGGCTTGACGACGGCCCCTCGGCACGCGACCGGCGTACAGGCAGGGAGCGGCGGGCCGGGGCCTCGGGCGGAACCCGCCGGATGCTACGGCCGCGGCGTGAGAATGCGCGGCCCCTCGGCGGTGGCCGCCACGGTGTGCTCCCAGTGGGAGGCGGGCTGGCCGTCGGCGGTGACCACGGTCCAGCCGTCGTCGAGTTCGTCGGAGCCCCACTCGCCGCCGAGGATGAGCATCGGCTCGATGGCCAGCACCGAGCCCTCCTGGATGACGGGCCCCTTGCCGGGCTTGCCCTCGTTGGCCAGGAACGGCTCCATGTGCATCTCGCGGCCGATGCCGTGGCCGCCGTAACCGTCGACGATGCCCAGCTCGATGTCGTGGCGCAGCTCCGCCGCGCGCGTCGCCTGCTCGAGGGCATGGGAGATGTCGGTCAGTCGGGCACCGGGCACCATGGCGGCGATGCCCGCCTCCAGCACCTCGGAGGTGGCGACGTTGAGCTTCTCCCACTCCTCGGACAGCTTTCCGACGCCGAACGTCAGCGCCGAGTCACCGTGCCAGCCGTCCAGGATCGCGCCACAGTCGATGGACACCAGATCGCCTTCCGACAGCACCCGCTCCCGCGAGGGGATGCCGTGGACGATGACCTCGTTGACCGACGCGCACACCGACGCCGGGAACCCCTCGTAGCCCAGAAACGACGGCACCGCGCCCGCGGATGTGATGACCTCGTGGGCGACGTCGTTGAGATCCTGCGTCGTCGCACCCGGCACCGCGGCATCGCGCACGGCCACCAGGGCCCGGCCGACGATCTCGCCGGCGGCCTGCATGGCATCGAGTTCGGCGGGGGTCTTCGCGGGGACGGAGGGGCGCTTGCGTCGGATTCTGATCACGATCGGACAGATTACCCCGCCGCAGGAACAACCACGGACGGGCCCGCGCCTCACCATCCCCGGACGCGAAAAACCGGCGCACGCGATTCCTCGCGTGCGCCGGTCCGTCGTAAAGCGAACTACTTGAGCTTGTCCAGCTCCGCCATGGTCGCGGCGTTGATCTCCTCGACCGTGCCCTCCGCCTTGATCTTGATCACCTTGTCGGCGTAGTGGTCCAGCAGCGGCGCGGTCTCGCGCGCGTAGACCTGCATGCGGTTGCGGATGACGTCCTCGGTGTCGTCGGCGCGGCCGCGGGCGAGCATGCGCTCGACGACGACATCCTCCGACACGTCGAACTGCACGACGCCGTCCAGGTCCAGTCCGAGGCCCTTCAGAATGCGCTCGAGCTCATCGGCCTGCGGGACCGTGCGCGGAAAACCGTCGAGGAGGAAACCGGCCTTGGCGTCGTCCTCCTCCAGACGGGACTCGACCATGCGGACGGTCACGTCGTCGGGCACCAGGTTGCCGGCGTCCATGTAGGACTTGGCCTCGAGGCCCAGCGGCGTGCCCTCGCCGATGTTGGCGCGGAACAGGTCGCCGGTGGAAATGTGCGGGACGCCCAGCTTCTCGGAGAGAATGGCGGCCTGGGTGCCCTTGCCGGCACCGGGGGGACCAAGGAGAACGAGTCGCATTACTTCAAGAACCCTTCGTAGTTGCGTTGCATGAGCTGGCTTTCGATCTGCTTCACGGTCGTCAGCGCGACGGACACGAGAATCAGCAAGGCTGTACCACCGAACATACCGCCGGCCATCCCACCCTGGCTGCTGCCGATGCCGAGATCCAGCATGAAGTTCGGCAGAACGGCGATGAGCGCCAGGTACAGCGAGCCGACCGCCAGCAGGCGGGTGATCACGTAACCCAGGTATTCGGCGGTGGGGCGGCCGGGGCGGAAGCCCGGGATGAAGCCGCCGTACTTCTTCATGTTCTCGGCCTGATCGTTCGGGTCGTACTGCACCGAGGTGTAGAAGTACGAGAAGAAGATGATCATGGCGAAGAAGATCACGATGTACTGCCAGCTCGACGGCGACAGCAGGTACTGGATGACGTTCTGCTGCCACCAGTTGTCCTGCGACGGATTCTCCTGGCCGGACTGCACGATCTGGGTGATCAGCACCGGCACGTAGATCAGCGACGACGCGAAGATCACGGGGATGACGCCGGCCTGGTTGACCTTCAGCGGCAGGTACGTCGACGAACCGCCGTACTGGCGGCGGCCGACCATGCGCTTGGCGTACTGCACCGGGATGCGGCGCTGGCCCTGCTCGATGAAGATGACGCCGACGATGAGCACCAGCACGGCGGCCATCACGGTGGCGAACACCAGGCCGCCGGCGGACTGCAGGATGTTCGCGCCCTCGGCTGGCATCTGCGCGGCGATGCCGGCGAAGATCAGCAGCGACATGCCGTTGCCGACGCCACGGTCGGTGATCAGCTCGCCGAACCACATCACCAGCACGGCGCCGGATGTCAGCACCAGGACCATGACGATCTGGTCGAACAGGCCGGAGCCCTCGACCAGCAGCGACTGGTTGCCGCCGAGCAGGGCACCGCGGTCGGCCATGGCGACGATGCCTGCCGACTGCAGCAGCGCCAGGGCGACCGTCAGATAACGCGTGTACTGCGTCATCTTGGCCTGGCCGGATTGGCCTTCCTTCTTCAGCTGCTCGAAGTGCGGGATCACCACCGTCAACAGCTGGACGATGATCGACGCGGTGATGTACGGCATGATGCCGATGCCGAAGATGGCCATCTGCAGCAGGGCGCCGCCCGAGAACAAGTTGATGAGCGAGTAGACGCTGGACTGATCCTGCGTGATCTGCTCAAGGCGTGCCGCCACCGTCTGGTAGTCGACGCCCGGGGTGGGGATCTGCGCGCCGATGCGGTACAGAATGATCATGCCCAGTGTGAACAGGATCTTCTTCCGCAGATCGGGGTCGCGCAGGGCCGCCAGGAAACCGGAAGGCACGTGCATCCTCCTGAACCCGCTTGGCGACGGCCCCTGTGGGCCGCCGAGCAGCGTCGACCCCGGATTCCGGGGCAGGGCTGGCGGGCGAACTGATAGTGGACGTTATTGGACTCTGTGAGTCTAGCAGCGCCGTCAGATTCGGGTCCCATCACGGCGCGGTATGCGAAAGCGCCCCTCCCCCGGCGAACGGGGAAGGGGCGCTGACGCGTGTCGTCGGGGTCTCCGACCGGGGCGGATTACGCCTCGGTGACGGAACCGCCGGCGGCCTCGATCTTGGACTTCGCGGAGCCCGAGAACTTGGTGGCGGTGACGTTGACCTTGACGTCGATGTCACCGTTGCCCAGGATCTTCACCGGCTGCTTCGGGCGCACGGCGCCCTTGGCGACCAGGTCGGCGATGGTGACATCGCCGCCCTCCGGGAAGAGCTCGGCCAGATCCGCGACGTTGACGACCTGGAAGGTCACCTTCGCCGGGTTCTTGAAGCCCTTGAGCTTCGGCAGGCGCATGTGCAGCGGCATCTGGCCGCCCTCGAACGCCGCCGAAACCTGCTTGCGGGCCTTGGTGCCCTTGGTGCCGCGACCGGCGGTCTTGCCCTTGGACGCCTCACCGCGGCCAACGCGGCTCTTGTCCTTCTTGGCGCCAGGGGCCGGAGCCAGGTCGTGGAGCTTGATGGGATCAGTCATGATGTGCCTACTCCCCCGCCACTTCTTCGACCTCGACCATGTGACGCACGGCGTTGATCAGGCCGCGGACCTCCGGGGTATCCGGACGGACCACGGACTGGTGCCGGCGCTTGAGGCCGAGGGTGCGCAGCGAGTCCTTCTGGTTCTGCTTGGTTCCCGCGGTGCCGCGGAGCTGGGTGATCTTCAGAGCCATGTCAATCACGCTCCCTGACCCGCGCGAGCGCGCAGCATGCCTGCCGGGGCGACCTCTTCGAGGGTCTTGCCGCGACGAGCGGCGACCTCTTCGGGGCGCACCAGCTGCTTGAGGGCGTCCACGGTGGCGTGGACGACGTTGATGGCGTTGTCGGAGCCCAGGGACTTCGACAGCACATCCTGGATGCCGGCGCACTCGAGCACCGGGCGAACCGCGCCACCGGCGATGACGCCGGTACCCGGGGCGGCCGGGCGGAGCATGACGACGCCGGCGGCGGCCTCGCCCTGCACCGGGTGGGTGATGGTGCCGGCGATCATCGGAACGCGGAAGAAGTTCTTGCGAGCCTCCTCGGCGCCCTTCTGGATCGCGGCCGGCACCTCCTTCGCCTTGCCGTAGCCGACGCCCACGTTGCCCTCGCCGTCGCCGACGATCACGAGAGCGGTGAAGCTGAAGCGACGACCACCCTTGACGACCTTGGACACGCGGTTGATGGTGACGACGCGCTCCAGGTACTGGTTGCGCTCGTCCTGCTGGCGGCGGTTGTCGCGGCCACCGCGGCCACCGTCGCGACGATCGTCGCGGCGGTTGTTGTTGTTCTGGTTGTCGGCGGAGCCACGTCCGCCGTCACGCCGTTCACGTCCCGGCATCAGGCGTTCCTTCCGTAGAACTGATTGGTCTGCATCATTAGAACTTCAGGCCACCTTCGCGGGCGGCGTCGGCCAGCGCGGCCACGCGGCCGTGGTACTGGTAGCCACCGCGGTCGAAGACGACCGAATCGATGCCGGCGTCCTTGGCGCGGGCGGCGAGAACCTCGCCGACCTTGGCGCTGCGGGCCTTCTTGTCACCGTCGATCGCGCGGATGTCGGCGTCCAGGGTCGACGCGGCGGCCAGCGTGCGGCCGATCGAGTCGTCGATGATCTGGGCGCTCATGTGGCGCGAGGAGCGGTGGACCACGAGACGCGGGGTCTCGGCGGTGCCGCGGATGTTCTTGCGCAGGCGCGCGTGGCGGCGGGCACGGGCGACGCGGCGACGCGTCGAGATGTCCTTGCCGACAGGGAGGCGCTTTTCGTTGTTGTTGCTCATTACTTACCCGTCTTTCCGACCTTGCGACGGATCTGCTCGCCCTCGTAGCGGATGCCCTTGCCCTTGTAGGGGTCGTCCTTCCGCAGACGACGGATGTTGGCGGCGATCTGTCCGACCAGCTGCTTGTCGATGCCCGAGATGGACAGCTTGGTGTTGCCGTCCACGTCGAAGGTCACGCCCTCGGGGGCCTCGATGAGGACCGGGTGGGAGTAGCCCAGGGCGAACTCGAGGTCCTTGCCCTTCTTCTGCACGCGGTAACCCACGCCGAAGATCTCCATCTTGATGGTGTAGCCCTGCGTGACGCCGACGACCATGTTGTCGATCAGCGAGCGGGACAGACCGTGGAGGGAACGGTTCTTGCGGTGGTCGTCCGGACGGGCGACGACGATCTGGCCATCCTCCTGCGACGCCGTGATGGGCGCCGGGATGGTGGTGGACAGCTCGCCCTTCGGGCCCTTGACGGTGACGTCCTGGCCTTCGATGGTGGCGGTCACGCCGTTCGGGACGGCGATGGGGTTCTTGCCGATACGCGACATTGTTCGTTATCCCCCTTACCAGACGTAGGCGAGGACTTCCCCGCCCACCTTCTTGTCGGTGGCCTGACGGTCGGTCAGCAGGCCCTGGGACGTGGAGATGATGGCCACGCCCAGGCCGCCGAGGACCTTCGGCAGGTTGGTGGACTTCGCGTACACGCGCAGACCCGGCTTCGACACGCGGCGGACGCCGGCGATCGAACGCTCACGGGAGGGGCCGTACTTGAGGTTCAGGGTCAGGGTCTTGCCGACCTTGGCGTCCTCGACGCTGTAGTCCTCGATGTAACCCTCCTGCTTGAGGATTCCGGCGATGTTCGCCTTGATCTTGGACGACGGCATCGTGACGGTGTCGTGGTACGCGTTGTTGGCGTTGCGCACGCGCGACAGCATGTCGGCGATGGGATCAGTCATGGTCATGTTGAGTGACCGCATTCCTTTCTCGCTGCGGTTCCTTCCCACCCCATCACGTGATCCACGCGATTTTCGGGGCAACTGGCGCCAGCCGGGTTCAGTAGCCCGGTTGGCTCGCCACCCGATACGCGCGGGACGCTGTTTCGGGGCGGGGGGCCTTCAGCAAAGTTTCTGCTTGGCAGTCCGGCTCGGCCGCGCGGGTCGTCCCCGGGGAACCGGGGCACGGCTGATCGCGCGTCCATGGAGCGGACCGTTCGAACCTACCAGCAGGCCCCCTCACCTCCCAAATCGCCCCCGCCCCTTTCGCACGGCACGCTTGACGACGGCCCGGGCGGGCGTCGCAAAGCCGGGACGTGGCCCGAAATGCGCGAAACCCCGCCCGGGGCCGACCGTGTGGCCGACCCCGGGCGGGGCATTCACGAAGAAGTTCGGGTTTAGCGGATGTGCGGGGCGATGATGTCGCCCATCGCGTACTGACCCTTGATGGTCGGGTGGTTCGTCATCGGGCCCATGGCCGGATCCTGGAAACCGGCGACGAAGCGCTGGTTGTCATCCGGGTTGCAGGTGCCGTGGCCGATGGTGGCCTGGTACACGTCGATGAAGTTCGCGCCGATGTTGTGCGCGGCGTTGGCGATAGAGTCGCGGAACGCCTCCTGGATCTGGGTGCCGCCCGGGGCCGGGATCGGAATGGTCTGGCCCGGCAGGTTGACCAGGCAGAGCTGGTCGTTGGTGGCGTACTCCGGGTAGGAGGCCAGGTGGATCTGGACGCCCGGGGCGACCTCGCGGATGCGGTTGGCGGCGTGGCGCAGCTCCTGCTGGTACAGGGTGTCGTTCAGGTGACCCATGTTCTGCATCTTGCCCGCGACGTCGACCCACTGCAGGGCGTCCATGCCGCCGTACATGAAGACGACGTCCTGGGTGCCCGGGGCGATGTCGCCGTGCATGATCGCAGCCTCGACGTAGCCGACCAGCTGCACGACCGGGGCGCCGCCCATGCCGTTGCAGGACCAGTCGCCGAGGGACTTGCCGGCCTGATGGGCGGCAATCTTCGGCCAGTTCTCCATGTCGGTGGCGCAGTTGGCCACGATCGGGGTCTGGCCCTCCTCGAGGCCGCGCGGGCCGGACTTGCCGGCGTTGGCGGTGAAGGAGTCGCCGAAGGTGACGACCTGCTTGGCGCCGGTGCCCGTGGCCGGGTTGATGTTCGGGATGCCCGGAATGGCCGGAATGGCGGGCATGGCGGGCAGCGGCGGGAGGGAGGGCTGGGCGGCGGCGCCGGCGGCGCCCAGGCCGAGGCCCAGAACCGTGACGGCGGCGATAGTCGCGGAGCGGACCTTGGTGGAGAAAGACTTCTTCATGAGTGGAAACCGTGCCGTTTCTTGAGAGCGGTGTCAAGTCGCGGGCCTGCGGTTCTTACCGCATGTTCATCCAGTGCCCAGGGATGCCGATGTTACCGTGTCGCCCGACGTTCGTGATCGGTTTGTTACAAACTGCAGGTGGACGCGATTCCGGGAGAGCATTGGTGCGCACCATTTACACGCCATCATCACCAGCCGAACCTTCCCGACCCCCGCGCCTGACTCTAAAGTGATCTCCGTCACACCCAATTGGCTCCACCCGAATTCGGGGACGCGTCCACCACTCCCCCACGGAGCGGTCCACCTCCACCGATCACCCCAATGCGCCGTCCGGCCCGACGTCGACGCCTCGGCGCCACTCGATCCGCCCGACCTCGCCCCACCCGACCTCGCCCGGCCCACTTAAGCGTCCCCGCCCGGCATCGCTGCCCCCGCCCCCCGCCTCTGGGACACGGGCGCGCGCCGACGATCGGCATTTCGTGCCATATAGATGCCACCCTCGGCACGCCATTCGCGTTTGCGCAGGTCATGGGCTTCACATTTGAAGCGGTGGCACCTATATGGCACGAAACTCGGCGGGCCATGCCATCCGCCCGGCCGCGATCGACTGAGTGGGTTAGCGGCAGCCGGTGATTGGCGCGGACTGGTGATGGCGGACCCCGTAACGACGAAAACGGCAGGCTGCAGGACGAGTTGCTGCGGGCCGCGTCGGGACGGCGGCGGCAGGCGGCCGGGCAAGTTGTGGCGCCCCCGGCGGTCACGCTCCACGCGAGCCGTCGCAAAGCCCAAGCGCCGGCACGAGGCACCCCGGGCACGACGAAACCCCCGCCTCCTCGAAAGGAAGCGGGGGTCGCGTGCGCTCAAACCATGGCGCGGAAATCAATCGGCGCCACCCGAAGGAACTAGTCCTTGTTCTGGGCGGTCTTGAACGGGAAGCCGAGCTCGCGCAGCAGCGCGCGGCCCTCGTCGTTGTTCGTGGCGGTCGTCACGACGGTGATGTCCATGCCCCGGGGGCGGTCCATCTTGTCGATGTCGATCTCGTAGAACATGGACTGCTCGGAGAGGCCGAAGGTGTAGTTGCCGTGGCCGTCGAACTGCTTGTCCGACAGACCGCGGAAGTCGCGGATTCGCGGCAGTGCCACGGTCAGCAGACGGTCCAGGAACTCCCACATGCGGTCGCCGCGCAGCGTGACGCGGGCGCCGATGGGCATGCCCTCGCGCAGCTTGAAGTTGGCGATCGACTTCTTCGCGCGACGCAGCTCCGGCTTCTGGCCCGTGATCAGGGTCAGGTCGTTGAGCGCACCGTTGATCTGCTTGGAGTCGCGGGCAGCCTCGCCGACGCCCATGTTGACGACGACCTTGGTGACGCCCGGAATCTGCATGACGTTGTCGAAGGAGAATTCCTTCTGCAGGTTCTCGCGGATCTCGGCGCGGTAGCGCGCCTTGAGGCGGGGGGTGTAGTTCTCGCTCATGCTTAGATGTCCTTCCCGGTGCGACGGGAGATGCGAACCTTCTTGCCGTCCTCATCGAAGCGGTAGCCGACGCGGGTCGGGGTGCCCACTTCGTCGACGAGCATGACGTTCGACACGTGGATCGGGGCCTCCTGGGTGACGATGCCACCGGACGAGGCGCCACGCTCCGGAGTGGAGTTCGCGACGTGCTTCTTGATCTTGTTGACGCCGGAGACCAGGACCTTGTCGCGCGTCGGGTAGGCCTCGATGACCTCGCCCTGCGCGCCCTTGTCCGGACCCGAGATGACCAGGACGGTATCGCCCTTGCGGATCTTCACTTAAATCACCTCCGGTGCGAGCGACACGATCTTCATGAACTTCTTGTCGCGCAGCTCACGCGCGACCGGGCCGAAGATGCGGGTGCCACGCGGCTCGTTGTCGGCCTTGATCAGGACGGCGGCGTTCTCGTCGAACGAGATGTAGGAGCCGTCGGGGCGACGGGTCTCCTTCTTGGTGCGGACGACGACGGCGCGGACGATCTCGCCGGACTTGACGTTGCCGCCCGGGGCGGCCTCCTTGACGGTGGCCACGATGACATCGCCGATGCCGGCGAAGCGTCGGGTGGAGCCGCCGAGCACGCGGATGCACAGGATTTCCCTGGCACCGGTGTTGTCGGCGACCCGCAGACGCGATTCCTGCTGAATCACTACGGTTCTCCTTGACCTGGATTGCTGTGTGCGCCGGATTTCCGTCCCGTGCGCACGCGGTCTGATTCGGCTGCGAGCTTGGCGGGGGTCTCAACCGGGGCGTGGCCTGGTCGGATCGTGTCCGTGCCGTGCCGTGTGCCGCCGCGTTGACGCACTCCGCCACTCGCAACCCGTGAATTATTGCATGTGGCGGGGCCGGACCCCAAATCTCTTGCTTTGCGACGGCTCGTCGGCCCCGCACGGGGGCGGAGACGTCGCTCAGGGGCGGAGAGACGACGCTCAGGCGCGTTCTGCGATGGCGACGATGAAGTTGGCGTGTTCGTCGAACGGGAGCAGGTTCCAGGTGGAGAAGCGGTGCGTGATGCGCAGGCCCGCTTCGAAGGCGTCGGATTCGAAATCGTCGAGCGACCAGCCACGGCCGGCGCCGAAGCCCATGACCGCGCGGCCGTCTGTGGCCAGCGCGTCGCGGAAACCGATGAGGACGTTGCCGCGGTCGGCGGGGTCGATGAAGGTCAGGACGTTGCCGGCGGCGACGATGACGTCGAAGTCGCCGGTGGGGTGCTCGCCGGATTCGGCGGACTTCGGGTCCGCGTCGGCCGCGGCCAGGACCTCGGCGAGGTTGGCCAGGTCGCCGACCTTCCACGTGCCGCCGGGCTGGACGTCGCGGGCGACGGAGATCAGGTACGGGTCGATGTCCACGCCGACGACCCGGTGGCCCCGGCCGGCGAGGTAGCCGCCCAGGCGGCCCTGACCGCAGCCCGCGTCGAGGATGCGTCCGCCCCGCGGGGCCATCGCGTCGATCAACCGCGCTTCGCCGTCGATGTCGCGTCCCTGCGCGGCGAAATTCGCCCAGCGTTCCGCGTACCGGCGGGAATGGCCGGGGTCGGCTGCCACGATCTCGGACCAGGTGCGGTGCATGTTCATGGCCCCAGTATTGCGCACTCCCCCGCCCGGCGGCAGCTAGCGCCCGCCATCAGGCACGACGAAGCCCCCGCCTCCCCGGCGAACCGGGATGACGGGGGCGTCGCAAAGCGAAAGAGACTTCGCGAAGAACCGCTTAGCGGGCCTTCTCGATGATCTCGATCAGGCGGAAGTGCTTGTCCTTGGAAAGCGGACGGCACTCCTCGATGCGGACGCGGTCGCCGATGCCGGCTTCCTCGTTCTCATCGTGGGCCTTCACCTTGGAGTTGGTGCGCAGGATCTTGCCGTAAAGGGCGTGCTGCTTGCGGTCCTCGAGCTCGACGACGATGGTCTTCTGCATCTTGTCGGACACGACGTAACCGGAGCGGACCTTGCGGGCGCCGGACTCGGTCTGGTTCATGTTTTCCTCGCTCATGCCGCATCACCATCGGTGGGAGCGGCGGACAGGCCGAGCTCACGCTCGCGCATCACGGTGTAGATGCGGGCGATGTCCTTGCGGACGGCGCTCAGTCGACGGTTGTTGGTCAGCTGACCGGTGGCCATCTGGAACCGGAGGTTGAACAGCTCCTCCTTGGACTCCTTGAGCTTGGCGACCAGGCCATCGTTGTCCAGCGAGCGGAGCTCGTGGGCGGGAATGCCATTCGACATCAGTACTGATCCTCCTTCCGGACGACTCGGGTCTTGCAGGGAAGCTTCGCGCCGGCGCGCTTCAGCGCCTCGATCGCGGTCTTCTCGTCCGGGTAGGACATCTCGAACATGATGCGACCCGGCTTGACGTTGGCGACCCACTTCTCCACGGGGCCCTTACCGGAACCCATGCGCACGCCGAGCGGCTTCTGGGTCAGCGGACGGTCCGGGAAAATCTGGATCCACACCTTGCCGCCGCGCTTGACGTGGCGGTTGATGGCGATACGAGCCGCCTCGATCTGGCGGTTCGTGATGTACGCCGGCTCCATGGCCTGCAGGCCGTAGTCGCCGAACGTCACCCGCGTGCCGCCCTTGGACACGCCGGAGCGGTGCGGACGGTGCTGGCGGCGGTACTTGACGCGCTTCGGGATGAGCATTTAGCCCTCCTTCTTCTCGGAGGCCCGCTGGCGGCGCTGGCCACCACGACGCGGGCGCTCACGGCGGTCGCCGCGGCGCTGACCGTCGCGACCGGCGTTCATCTCGGACTCACGGCGGCCACCGATGACGTCACCCTTGTAGATCCACACCTTGACGCCGATGCGGCCGAAGGTGGTGTGGGCCTCGTGGGTGCCGTAGTCGATCTCCGCGCGCAGGGTGTGCAGCGGAACGCGACCCTCGTGGTAACGCTCGGTGCGGCCCATCTCGGCACCGCCCAGACGACCGGAGCACACGACCTTGATGCCCTTGACCTGCGGCTGGCGCATGGAGGACTGGATGGCCTTGCGCATCGCGCGGCGGAACGCCACGCGGTTGGTCAGCTGCTCGGCGATGGACTGGGCGACCAGCTTGGCATCCGCGTCGATGTTCTTGACCTCGAGGATGTTCAGCTGGACCTGCTTGCCGGTGAGCTTCTCCAGCTCACCGCGGATGCGGTCGGCCTCCGAACCGCGGCGACCGATGACGATGCCCGGTCGGGCGGTGTGGATGTCGACGCGAACGCGGTCACGCGTGCGCTCGATGACGACGTCGGAGATGCCGGCGCGCTCCAGGCCGGTGGACAGCAGATCACGGATCTTGATGTCCTCGGCGAGGTAGTCGGCGTACTGCTTGTCGGCGTACCAGCGGGACTTCCAGTCGCTGGAGATTCCCAGCCGGAGGCCGTGGGGATGGATCTTCTGTCCCACTACTGAGCACTTCCCTTCTGGCTCTCGACGACCACGGTGATGTGGCTCGTGCGCTTGCGGACGTGGAAAGCACGGCCCTGCGCACGGGGGCGGAAGCGCTTCATGGTCGGTCCCTCATCGGCCCAGGCCTGGGCGATGACGAGGGTGCGGGGGTCCAGGCCGAAGTTGTTCTCGGCGTTGGCCGCGGCGGACGCGACCAGCTTCGAGATCGGCTCGGAGGCGGTCTGCGGGGCGTACTCCAGCATGGAGAGCGCCTCGGAGACCGACTTGCCGCGGACCGTGTCCAGCACGCGACGGGCCTTCATCGGGGTGACGCGGACGAAACGCGCGGTGGCGCGGGCGGAGGTGATGTCGTTGCTCATGGCTTATCGACGTCCCTTCTTGTCGTCCTTGATGTGACCCTTGAAGGTCTTCGTGGGCGCGAACTCGCCCAGCTTGTGGCCGACCATCGAGTCGTCCACGAACACCGGCACATGCTTGCGACCGTCGTGGACGGCAAAGGTGTGGCCGATGAAATCGGGGAGAATCGTGGAGCGGCGGGACCAGGTCTTGATGACCTGCTTGGTGCCCTTCTCGTTCTGAGCGTCCACCTTCGCAAGGAGGTGCTCATCGACGAACGGGCCCTTCTTAAGGCTGCGTGGCATTCTCTGTTCCCTCCTTAGCGCTTCTTGTTCTTGTTGGTGCGACGGCGACGGACGATCAGCCCGTCACTCGGGCGGTTGGGCTTGCGGGTGCGGCCTTCCTTCTGGCCCCACGGCGACACCGGGTGGCGACCACCCGAGGTCTTGCCCTCGCCGCCACCGTGCGGGTGGTCGACCGGGTTCATCACGACACCGCGGACGGAGGGGCGCCAGCCCTTCCAGCGCATGCGGCCGGCCTTGCCCCAGCGGATGTTGATCTGGTCGGCGTTGCCGACCTCACCCACGGTGGCGCGGCAGCGCGCGTCGACGCGACGGATCTCGGAGGACGGCATGCGCAGGATGGCGTACTTGCCCTCCTTGCCCAGCAGCTGGATGGACGCACCCGCGGAGCGGGCGAGCTGGGCGCCGGCGCCCGGCTTCAGCTCGACGCAGTGGATGGTCGTACCGGTCGGGATGTTGCGCAGCGGCAGGTTGTTGCCCACCTTGATGTCGGCGTTGGCGCCGGACTCGACGATGGTGCCCTGCTTCAGGCCCTTCGGCGCGATGATGTAGCGCTTCTCGCCATCGAAGTAGTGCAGCAGCGCGATGTTGGCGGTGCGGTTCGGGTCGTACTCGATGTGAGCGACCTTGGCCGGCACGCCGTCCTTGCCGTTGCGGCGGAAATCGATGACGCGGTACTGGCGCTTGTGACCGCCGCCCTTGTGGCGGGTGGTGATGTGGCCGTGAACGTTGCGGCCACCGGTCTTGGACAGCGGGCGCAGCAGAGACTTCTCGGGAGTCGAGCGAGTGACCTCGCTGAACTCGGAGACGGAGCTCTGGCGGCGACCCGGCGTAGTCGGCTTGTACTTGCGAATAGCCATACTTTTGCTCTTCCTTAACTTCCTCGTCGACCAGCCGTTAGGCGGCCGAACCGCCGAAGATGTCGATGGGATCGCTGCCGGCCGCGAGAGTCACGTACGCGCGCTTGGTGGCCTTGCGCTGGCCGTAACCGGTGCGGGAGCGCTTGCGCTTGCCCTCACGGTTGACGGTGTTCACGCTGGCGACCTTCACGCCGAAGATCTCCTGGACCGCGATCTTGATCTGGGTCTTGTTGGCGTCGGTGTGGACCAGGAACGTGTAGACGTTCTGCTCCATCAGTCCGTAGGACTTCTCCGACACGACCGGGGCGATGATGATGTCACGGGGATCCGCGATGGTGGCCATTACTTCTCCTCCTCCGCACCGGTGTTGCGGGCGATGAACTCGTTGAGCGCCTGCACGGCGAACACGACGTCATCGGCCTTCAGCACGTCGTAGGTGTTCAGCTGGTCCTGCGACAGGGTGTGGACGTTCGCCAGGTTGTTGACGGACTTCCACGCCGTGACGTCCTCGCGGGGGAGGACGACCAGCACGGACTTGCGATCGGTCAGACGCTCGATGAAGGTGCGCGCCGACTTGGTCGACGGGGTCTGGCCGGCGACGAGCTCCTCGACCACGTGGATGCGGTCGTGGCGGACTCGGTCGGTCAGGGCGCCGCGCAGGGCGGCGGCCTTCATCTTCTTGGGGGTGCGCTGCGCGTAGTCGCGCGGCTGCGGGCCGTGGACGACGCCGCCGCCGGTCCAGTGCGGAGCACGGATCGAACCCTGGCGGGCACGGCCGGTGCCCTTCTGGCGCCACGGCTTGCGGCCGCCGCCACGCACCTCGGCGCGGGTCTTGGTCTTGTGGGTGCCCTGGCGAGCCGCGGCGCGCTGGGCGACGACGACCTGGTGCATCAGGGCGGTCGACACCTCGGCGTCGAAGATCTCGGCCGGGAGTTCCACGGAGCCGTTCACGCCACCGTCGGCGGTGTGGACGTCAAGCTTGAGGTTCGTCATGCGTGAGCACCACCCTTCACAGCGGTCTTGACAACCAGGAGGCCGCCGCGGACACCCGGAACCGCACCCTTGATCAGGAGCAGGTTGGAGTCGGCGTCGATCTTCTGGATCTTCAGGTTCTGGGTCGTGACCCGGTCATTGCCCATGCGGCCGGCCATGCGCTTGCCCTTGAACACGCGGGCGGGCGTGGCGCAGGCGCCGATGCCGCCGACGCGACGGTGCGCGGCCTGGTTGCCGTGGGAGGCGCCCTGGCCGGCGAAGCCGTGGCGCTTCATGGCGCCGGCGAAGCCCTTGCCCTTCGAGGTGCCGGTGACGTCGACGTACTCGATGTCGCCGAACACGTCCACGCCGACCTCCTGGCCGACCTCGTAAGAGGAAGCGTCGGGGGTCCGGATCTCCACGGTGTGGCGACGCGGGGTCACGCCGGCCTTCTTGAAGTGGCCGGCCTGGGGCTTGTTGGCCTTACGGGGGTCAATCTCGCCGTAGGCGATCTGGACGGCGTCGTAGCCGTCCACGTCCTTCGTGCGCACCTGGGTCACAACGCACGGCCCGGCCTCGACGACGGTCACCGGGACGACCCGGTTCTCCTCGTCGAAGACCTGGGTCATGCCGAGCTTCGTGCCCAGGATGCCCTTGATCTCGTTTTCACTCATTATCTAGTCTCCGCTGCCGTAGTCCAGGCTCACTGAATGTTGACGTCGACGGACGCCGGAAGGTCGATGCGCATGAGAGCGTCAACGGTCTTCGGGGTCGGGTCGAGAATGTCGATCAGGCGCTTGTGGGTGCGCATCTCGAAGTGCTCGCGCGAGTCCTTGTACTTGTGCGGCGAGCGGATGACGCAGTACACGTTCTTTTCGGTGGGCAACGGCACGGGGCCGACCACTCGGGCGCCCGTACGGGTCACCGTCTCGACGATGCGACGCGCGGACGCGTCAATCGCCTCGTGGTCGTAGGCCTTGAGCCTGATGCGGATCTTTTGTCCCGCCACGCTTGTCCTCTCCTCGGTCGGCGCGCCCTCGAGGGGCGTCGACCCTGTCATTGTCTTCTGTGCGCCGGTGTGCCTAGCCGGTCATGGCCAGCGCCAGATTTTCGATGCTGGGTTATCGCTTTCGTCGTGTGACCACCGTCGTCGGGCATGGCGCAGCACAGCGCCGATGCAATCCGAGAGGACGGTCATCCCCGTGCGCATGCACGGTTCACGACCGGATATCCCAGTTCAGGAGAGGCTCCCCCGAGTTGAAGCGTGGGTGCCCTGCCTACTGCCGCTGTGTATTTGCCATGCCAACCCCGGTCCCCGCGGTCGGGCGTGTCGCCCTCATTTTGACCGCAGGGCACGTCGCCGACCCCGGTTTCCCGGTTCCGGCTCTCGTGGCCATGCTCACTTCACCAGCGGCGTCTCCCGCGGCTGCGCCGGTTCCCTGGGGCCTGGCGGGGCTCGCGTCGATGACGCCGTGTTAAAGCAACCCGTGTATTAAAGCACGGCCCGGGCGTGTCCCCCAAATCTTTTCCCCGGATGTGACGAACATCGCTCCGCGGCGGCGGCGATCGGTCGTTCGGGGGCACAATGGACCCAGACGAGGGCGGCCCCGGTCGCCCGGGAAGGGAGACCGCATGTCCGGCCCATTGAATTACGGTCCCGATTCCGGCACCGATTCCGGTTCCGGCGAACGCGGCGTTGCGGCGGAGAAGGTGACCGGCATCGTCGCAAAGCAACTGCTTGACGACGGCACGGCGCCCGAGTCGCGCGGCCGCACCGTCATCGAGGACGTCGTGGTGACCAAGATAGCGGGCCTCGCCGCCCGGGAAGTGTCGGGCGTGCATTCGCTCGGCGGGGGCGGTGCCCGATTCGTCGGCGCGGTGCGCGAGCGGATCCCCGGCGCCGGGGTCGACGTGGCGCAGGGCGTCGCCGTGGAAGTCGGCCAGTTCCAGGCCGCGGTCGATGTGTCCATCGTCGCCGAGTTCGGGGTGGCCATCCACGAGCTCGCCGATGCCATCCGCGAGAACATCATCGTGTCGGTGGAACGGATGACGGGGCTGGAGGTCACCGAAGTCAACGTGACCGTCCACGACGTGCACCTGCCGCAGGACGACGACGAGGACGGCGACCATGACGGCGCCACACCGGCCCGCGTCCGCTGACGCGCGGGCGATTGCCGCGGCCGTGTCGGCGGTGCCGTCGGTGGCGGGCCTCGACTCGGGACGCCACGGCGAAATCGCGATGTTGTATCCCGGCGGGCGCGTGCTCGGACTGAGGTGGGCCAATGGCAGGTTGGAGATCCATCTGCGCGCCGCCTTCGATCCGACCGACCCGCGGCCCCTCGCCGAGACGTGTGAACTGGCCCGCGCCGCCGCAGCCGGGGTGCTGGGCCCGTCGGCGACTCTCGACGTGATCGTGTCGGACGTTGCCCTGGCCGCCCCGCTGGAGGGTGCCGTCGCCGGCGCCCGGGAAGAGGAGAGCTGACATGGAGTACCTGAAGTTCGGCGTGTACGCGGGCTTGCTGCTGGCCATTGCCGCGGCGGCCGGTGGATTGCCGGGATTCCTGATGGGCCTGGTGTTCGCCGGCGTCGGCGGCGTGCTCGGCGCCCACCGGGACGGGCTCATCGACCTGCGCGCGATGCTCGGTTCCGCCGGCCGCGGGAGGCGCTGACCATGGACGCGGCCAACGGCGCGACCACGAAAGCCACCGCCGACGTCACATCGAAGGTCACCCCGGACGACCCCGCAGCCGCGGCGGACGGCCGTTCCCCCGGGCGGGGAGCGACCGTCATCGGGGAACGCGCGGTGGAGAAGATCGTGGCCGCCGCCATCGATTCCGTCCCCGGCACCGTTTCCGCGGGCAGCGCCATCAACCGCATGGCCGGGCGCGCCTATCCCCGCGTCGACGTCCAGATCGACGCCCGGGGCGGATCCGTGACCGTGGAAACCGACGTCGCCGTGTCATGGCCGACGCCCGTGCGCGACATCGCCCGCATCGTCCGTGACACCGTCGCCGAGCGCGTGCGCGCCACCACCGGATTGACGGTCGCCCGATGCGACGTGCGCGTGGCCACCATCGTCGGCGCCGACGGCGACCGCCCGTGGAGCCTGGTCACCCGCGACGACGTTCTGAACCACGATCTCTCCCCTCGGTTGCGGACGCCCGTCGCCACTCCCCTGGGGGTGCGGCCGGTGAGCGCGCCTCGATCGGAACCGGCGCCGAGGCGGCGAGTGCGATGAACGCTCGAGAGCCCGCCGCCGATCCCGCGGCCGAACCCACCATCGATACCGCCGACGACACGACCATCGGCACCTCCTCGGCCAGGTCGCCCTCGCCTCCGGTGCCCCTGGCCGCGCCCGCCGCCCGGCCCGTCGCCTACCTGGTCGCGCTGACCCTGGCGGCCATCAGCGTCATCGCCGGCCACGATCTGCTGGCCCGGCTCGAGGCCATCGACCGCCCCGAGGTCATCGCGGGCTTCGTCGGCTGGCTGGACGGCCACGGATGGGACGCCGTGTTGCTGCCGGCCTCCATCGCCGCGATCCTCCTGGGCACGGCTCTCGTCCTGGTGGCGGTCAAACCCCGCCGGCGCACACACGTCCGGGCGCCCGGTGACGCCGACATGTGGCTGCGGCCCGTCGACGTCGGCCGCATCGCCTCGCGCACCGCCCGCCGGTGCCCCGGCGTCTACGACGCGACCGCTATCGCGGCACCCCGCGCGGTCACCGTGACCGTCGACGGCGCGGCATCCAACGGCGATGATCCGGCCGACAAGGTCCGCGACGCGGTGGCGGCCGAACTCGCCGGCACCGTCGCCGATCCGCCCGTCGTGAAGGTCCGCACCCTGCGCGGTGCAGAAGAACGGGAAAGGCGGCCCAGACGATGAAGCGTTCCACCGCCATCCTCGACCGACTGGTCGCCGGGCTGCTCGGGGCCATCTGCCTCGTCGCCGGCCTGCTCGGCCTCGCCGCGCAGTACGGGATCGCTCCCTTCTCGGAATGGACCGACGGCCTCCGCCCATCCCGTTTGCCCGGGCACGTCGCCGCCGACTGGTTCACCTGGGCCCTAGCCGGTGCCGCCGTCACCGCCATCGTTTTGTCCATCGCCCTCCTCGCGGCGAACCTCGACCGGCGGCTGACCCGCACCCGCATCGACGAGGCGTCCGACGACACCGGCGAACTTCGGTTCCACCTCTCGGATGTGGCGGAGGCCGTCGCAAAGCACCTGCAGCTTCACGACGGCATACGCCGCGCCCGGGGCCGAGCCGAAGTGGACAGGGGCGCCGACGTCATCACCGTGATCATCGACGCCAACCACGACGCCGACGTCGAATCGATCCGGCGCACGTGCGAGGTCGCCTCCGCCGACGTCACCGCGGCGGTCGGCGACACGTGCGCCGGAACCCGGTTCCTCATCCACCTCGATCCGCCCCCGAACCGCTGAAACGGGCCCACGGCCGGGCCCCGCACCGCTGATCCCCCGCCGCGCTCGGCACCCCGGGCGCCGAGCCGCACCCCGCACACGAAAAGAGGGCCCCGCCTCCCGAGTAACTCGGGAAGCGGGGCCCTCTTTCAGGCCGCGGGTGAATTCACCGGCCAGGCCGGCGAACTCGATCCGCTAGAGCAACAAGACTTACTTGTTGATCTTGGTGACGCGGCCGGCGCCGACGGTGCGGCCACCCTCGCGGATGGCGAAGCGCAGGCCCTCGTCCATCGCAACCGGCTGGATCAGGGTGACGGACATGTCGACGTTGTCGCCCGGCATGACCATCTCGGTGCCCTCCGGCAGCTTCACGACGCCGGTGACGTCGGTGGTGCGGAAGTAGAACTGCGGACGGTAGTTGTCGAAGAACGGGGTGTGGCGGCCGCCCTCGTCCTTGGCCAGGATGTAGACGGAGCCCTCGAACTCGGTGTGCGGGGTGTAGGCGCCCGGCTTCGCGATGATCTGGCCGCGCTCGATGTCCTCGCGCTTGATGCCGCGGAGCAGCAGGCCACAGTTGTCGCCGGCCTCGGCGGAGTCCAGCAGCTTGCGGAACATCTCGATGCCGGTGACGGTGGTGGTCTGGGACTTCTCCTGGATGCCCAGGATCTCGACCTCGTCGTTGACCTTCAGGGTGCCGCGCTCCACGCGACCGGTGGCGACGGTGCCGCGGCCGGTGATGGTGAAGATGTCCTCGACGGGCATCAGGAACGGCTTGTCGGTCTCGCGGACCGGGTCCGGAACGTTCTCGTCGACGGCGTTCATGAGCTCGACGATGGAGTCGACCCACTTCTCTTCGCCATTGAGGGCGCCCAGGGCGGAGATGTGCACGATCGGGGCCTCCTCGTCGTAGTCCTGCTCGGCGAGAAGCTCACGCACCTCCATCTCCACGAGCTCGATGATCTCCTCATCGTCGACCATGTCGCACTTGTTCAGGGCGACGAGGATGTAGGGGACGCCGACCTGGCGGGCCAGGAGGACGTGCTCACGGGTCTGCGGCATCGGGCCGTCGGTGGCGGCCACGACCAGGATCGCGCCGTCCATCTGGGCGGCACCGGTGATCATGTTCTTGATGTAGTCCGCGTGACCCGGGGCATCGACGTGCGCGTAGTGGCGCTTCTCCGTCTGGTACTCAACGTGGGACACGTTGATGGTGATGCCGCGCTCCTTCTCCTCCGGCGCCTTGTCGATGGCGTCGTAGGCGAAGGACTCGTTCAGGTCCGGGTACTTGTCGGCCAGCACCTTGGTGATGGCAGCCGTGGTGGTGGTCTTGCCATGGTCGACGTGACCGATGGTGCCGATGTTGACGTGCGGCTTCGTACGCTCGAACTTCGCCTTCGCCACTGTTAGTCCTCCTGGACGTCATGGTGGCCACGACTTTCGTAGCCACAGATTGTGGTCGCCCACTCCCACGTCTCTGCGAAACCCGACGAAAGACGGTGTTTCAGGACGTAAAGAAGGGAGCGGACAGTGCATTTTCACTGTGCCAGTTACACGATCCTAGTGGGAGGGCCGGGCCCATATCAAACTCGGCTCCCCCGGATCGCTTACGGGGTAACGGCCTGCACCGCGCACCACCTCCGACGCCGGGAAACTTCATCCGGATCAGCGGTGAAAAGTGCGGGCCGCTACCCCTCCCCGATCCGCGGCACTGCGGATCGGGCGGGGATTTTCGACCGCTCCGGCCCTTCCCGCAATTGGTGCGGTACGGGCCGGCGGGCCTGGACCCTGCACCGGAAGCGATTCCGGTGCGGGCCCGAACGCGGGCTTAGTTGCCGGTGCGCTCGGAGATGATCTCTTGGGCCACGGAGGAGGGGACCTCGGCGTAGGAGTCGAAGATCATCGTGTAGTTCGCGCGGCCCTGCGTCTTGGAACGCAGGTCGCCGACGTAACCGAACATCTCGGACAGCGGGACCAGGGCCTTGACGGCCTTGACGCCCGTGCGGTCCTCCATGGAGTTGACCTGGCCACGGCGGGAGTTGATGTCGCCGATGACCTCGCCCATGTACTCCTCGGGGGTGATGACCTCGACGGCCATCATCGGCTCGAGCAGGACCGGCTTCGCCTTCTGCACGGCCTCCTTCAGAGCCATCGAGCCGGCGATCTTGAACGCCATCTCGGAGGAGTCGACCTCGTGGTACTGACCGTCGAGCAGGGTCGCCTTGATGTTGACCAGCGGGAAGCCCGCCAGGGTGCCGTACTGCATGGCGTCCTGGATGCCGGCGTCGACGGAGGGGATGTACTCCTTCGGCACGCGGCCGCCGGTGACGGCGTTGTCGAACTTGTAGGTCGCCGACTCGCCCTCCTCCAGCTCGTCCTGGTTCGGGGCGTAGGGCTCGAGCGAGATGATGACCTTCGCGAACTGGCCGGAACCACCGGTCTGCTTCTTGTGCGTGTAGTCGTACTTCTCGACCGGCTTGCGGATCGTCTCGCGGTACGCGACCTGCGGGGCGCCGACGTTGGCCTCGACCTTGAACTCGCGCTTCATGCGGTCGACCAGGACGTCGAGGTGGAGCTCGCCCATGCCGCCGATGACGGTCTGGCCGGTCTCCTCGTCCAGCTTGACGGTGAAGGTCGGGTCCTCTTCGGCCAGGCGCTGGATCGCGGTGCCCAGCTTCTCCTGGTCGGCCTTCGACTTCGGCTCGATGGCCACGGAGATGACCGGGTCCGGGAAGGTCATGGACTCGAGCACGACCGGGGCGTCCTGGGCGCAGAGGGTGTCACCGGTGGTGGTGTCCTTCAGGCCGATGAACGCGTAGATGTTGCCGGCCACGGCCTCGTCGACCGGGTTCTCCTTGTTGGCGTGCATCTGGAACAGCTTGCCGACGCGCTCCTTCTTCTCCTTGGTGGAGTTGAGCACCTGGGCGCCCGGCTCCACGCGACCGGAGTAGACGCGGACGAAGGTCAGCTTGCCGAAGAACGGGTGCGCGGCGATCTTGAAGGCCAGCGCGGAGAACGGCTCGTCGGCGGACGGCTTGCGGGTGAGGTCGACGGACTCGTCGCCCACCTGGTGGCCGTGGACCTCGCCGACGTCCAGCGGGGTCGGCAGGAAGTCGACGACCGCGTCGAGCAGGGGCTGGACGCCCTTGTTCTTGTAGGCGGTGCCGCAGTAGACCGGGTAGATCTCGGAGTTGACGACCATCTTGCGGATGGCGCCCTTGATCTCGTCGATGGTCAGCTCTTCGCCGCCGAAGTACTTCTCCATGAGCTCTTCGTCGGACTCGGCGACGGTCTCCACGAGCTTCTCGCGGTACTCGTTGGCCTTGTCGACGAGATCCGCGGGGATCTCCTCGATGGTGGCCTCGGTGCCGATCTGGGTCTTGCCGCGCCAGGTCAGGGCCTTCATCTGCAGCAGGTCGACGACGCCGTCGAAGTCGTCCTCGGCGCCGATCGGGAGCTGCATCACCAGCGGCTTGGCGCCGAGGCGATCGATGATGGTGCCGACGGTGTACTCGAAGTCGGCGCCCAGCTTGTCCATCTTGTTGACGAAGCAGATGCGGGGGACGTCGTACTTCTGGGCCTGTCGCCAGACCTGCTCCGACTGGGGCTCGACGCCCTCCTTGCCGTCGAAGACGGCGACGGCGCCATCGAGCACGCGCAGCGAGCGCTCGACCTCGACGGTGAAGTCGACGTGGCCCGGCGTGTCGATGATGTTGATCTGGTTGTCGTTCCAGAAGCAGGTGACGGCGGCGGACGTGATGGTGATGCCGCGCTCCTTCTCCTGCTCCATCCAGTCGGTGGTCGCGCCACCATCGTGCGTCTCGCCGACCTTGCGGTTGATGCCCGTGTAGTAAAGGATGCGCTCGGTCGTGGTGGTCTTACCGGCATCGATGTGAGCCATGATGCCGATGTTGCGGACCTTGTGCAGGTCCTTCTTTACGGGAAGTGCGCCTTCTGCCACTTGATTCCCCACTCGTTTCAAATCGTGTGGCGGGGGCATCGGACGCTATCGACGTCGTCGCCTCGACCGCCAGCGGTCGGGTTGCTCGATCTATCTTGCCACCGATTGGGCCCGGTGGCTCGCCTTAATTTTCCCCGGGGAGCGCGATGGCCCCCGGGCGCCGGCGCCGGACGCGGCCCCTGGGGGCCTCATCCGGCGTTCGCGATGACTACCAGCGGTAGTGCGCGAAGGCTCGGTTGGCCTCGGCCATCTTGTGGGTGTCCTCGCGGCGCTTGACGGACGCGCCGAGGCCGTTGGAGGCGTCGAGGATCTCGTTGGCGAGACGCTCCATCATGGTGTTCTCGCGACGCTGGCGCGAGAACATGAGCAGCCAACGCAGGGCCAGGGTGTTGCCGCGGCCCGGACGGACCTCGACGGGGACCTGGTAGGTCGCGCCGCCGACTCGGCGGGAGCGGACCTCGAGGGCCGGCTTGACGTTCTCGATGGCGCGCTTGAGCGTCAGCACCGGGTCGGTGCCGGTCTTCTCGCGGCAGACCTCGAGGGCGCCGTAGACGATGCGCTCGGCGGTCGACTTCTTGCCGTCCTGCAGCACCTTGTTGATGAGCTGGGTGACCAGCGGCGAGCCGTACACCGGGTCGTTGACGACGGGACGCTTGGGGGCGGGACCCTTACGAGGCATGTTTTACTTCTCCTTCTTCGCGCCGTAGCGGGAACGGGCCTGCTTGCGGTCCTTGACGCCCTGGGTGTCGAGGGAGCCGCGGACGATCTTGTAGCGGACGCCCGGGAGGTCCTTCACTCGGCCACCGCGGACGAGCACCATGGAGTGCTCCTGCAGGTTGTGGCCCTCGCCCGGAATGTAGGCGGAGACCTCGATGCCGGAGGTCAGGCGGACACGCGCGACCTTTCGGAGAGCCGAGTTCGGCTTCTTCGGGGTGGTGGTGTACACGCGGGTGCACACGCCACGGCGCTGCGGCGAGCCCTTCAGGGCGGCCGTCGACGTGGCCGACTTCTTGTCGTGGCGGCCCTTGCGGACCAGCTGCTGGATAGTGGGCATGAAGCCTCTTTCTTTTTCGTGCCGATCACGCTGCGGCGTCCGTCTGGCCGGGCGGTGGATCGGTTTTTAAACGTGCGAAACCCAGTCAGCCGCTCTCGCTGGCCTACCGGGTGATGTCGTCGAACTCCCAAACAACTCTTGGGACTGTTCATTGACAGTAGTGCAACCTGCGACGATCACCAAAAGTCGCAGGTCGGAAATCGGAAGAGGGGCCGTCGCAAAGCTCGTTTTGCTTTGCGACGGCCCCGCACGACCCGTGGGGCCGGTCCGGAGACGTGGCCGGCTCCGCCTGAAGGGGCGGGGGCCGTGCCGGGTCGTGTTACGGCTTGGCGAGTGCGTCGGACTCGCGGACGAGCTGGTTGTGCTCGTCGATGTCGTCCTCGTGGTTGGAGCGGATCCGGGTGACCGCGATGCACGAGGTCAGGGAGATCGCGGCGAGGAAGAGGCCGACCGCGAGGCCGCCGTAGGCGTCGGCGAGCGGGGCGGCGATCAGCGGCGGGATGGCGCCGCCGAGGATGGCCGCGATGTTGTAGGCCAGGCCGGCGCCGGTGTAGCGCAGGTCGACGCGGAACATCTCGGGAAGCATCGCACCGGCCGGGCCGTAGGAGATGCCGAAGATGACCATGGTCACGGTCAGGCCGAGGGCGAAGTGCCAGATGGTGCCGAAGTCGAGGACCCAGAACAGCGCGGGGGTCCACAGCACCGCCAGGACGGTCGAGGTCAGGATGACCTTCGTGCGGCCGATGCGGTCGGAGATGGCGGCGGAGGCTGCGATCGCGGAACCGAAGATGATCGCGGCGCCCATGCCGACGGCGAGGATCTGGATGCGCTCGAGGCCGAGCTTCGCGGTGCCGTAGGACGTCAGGTACGAGGTGCCCATGTAGAACAGCGAGAACAGGGAGGCCAGCGCGATGCCGCCGGTCATGGCCTCGCGCCACTGGTAGCGGATGGTGTCCATGAAGGGAAGGGTGCGGCGGACGCCGTTGGCCTTGTCTTCGGCGCGGCGCTCCTGCTCCTTCTGGAAGGAGGGGGTCTCCTGGATGGCGAGGCGGACGTACAGGCCGACGAAGACCATCAGGATCGACAGCAGGAAGGGAATGCGCCAGGCCCACTCGAGGAAGGCGTTGGAGGTCTCGCCGATGGCGAGGAAGACGACCACGAAGGTGCCGGAAGAAAGGAAGAAGGCGATGGCGGCGCCGAGCTGCGGGAACATGGCGTATGCGCCGCGCTTGCCCGGCGGCGCGTATTCCGCCGTGAGCAATGTCGCACCGGCCCATTCACCGCCGACGGCCATGCCCTGCAGGAATCGCATGACGACCAGGAGCACCGGGCCCCAGACGCCGATGCCGGATTCGAAGAAGCCGAATACGCCGGTCTCATAGCCCGGCAGCAGGCCGATGAAGAGGGTCGCGATGCCCATCATCAGCAGCGTCCACACCAGCGTGCGCTTGCGACCGAGGATGTCGCCGAAGTGGCCGAAGACCACGGAGCCCAGGGGGCGGGCGAGGAAGGCGACGCCGAAGGTGGCGAAGGACGCCACGGTCGACAGCATCGGGGTCATGTTCGGGAAGAACACCGTCGGGAACACCAGCGCGGCGGCAGTGCCGTAGATGAAGAAGTCGTAGAACTCGATCGTCGTGCCGACGAGGCTGGCCGTGGCCACCCGCCGCAGCGAGGGGCCCTTCTTGAGGTCGTCCGGCGAACCGGGGCCCGCGGGCCCGGTGCCGATGGTGGACGAGTCGTCCACCGTCAGGGAGTTGGTCATTGGCGTCTCCTGCCTTGGGGACGGCCCCTGGGGACCATCCGTTCAACAATGTGACGCAGAACATATCCAGGCGTGACGGGCGTCTCACATACCCGAAAGAGGGTGTTATGAAGATAGTTGTTAATCGCGAGTAGCGGTTTCGTTCACGATTGAGAAGTATCGCCGGGCTGGAATCGTTTTCCACCTGCGGCGATGGATTGGCCAACGGCGTTCGCAATCTTCGCCAGCGGCAGCGGAAATTGTGCGGAAAACTTTGCCGATCGGGGGTTCATCCGCGTTCACGCGCCCGTTTCAGGCACCCTCACTCCCCCTCCCCGCACGCCCCCGGATCAGGGAATGAGGCCGAGCACGCGGGCGCGGCTGACGGCCGCGTGCCGCCCCTTGGCGCCGAGCTTGGCGCTGGCGTTGCGCAGATACGCCTTCACGGTTTCCACGCTCAACGACAGGCGCGCGGCGGCCTCCGCGTTGGTGCAGCCCAGCGCGACCTGGGCCAGTACGTCCAGCTCCCGCGCGGTGAGCGCCGGGACCTCCGTGGACGGCTCCACGGCAGCGTTTCGCTCGGCCCCGGGCGCCGTCGCATCCCCGACCCCGGGGAACAGCATCGCCGCCAAGCCACCGGAGGCGGCCAGCAACTTGTCGCGCGCGTCGGGGTCGGCGGTCGTCGCGGCGATCGCCCGCAAGTCGGCGTGCAGCTCGCGCAGGCGCTCCAGATCGGACGACCCCGGCCCCTCCCCCGCCTCGCGAATTTCGGCCGTGCTGCGGTGGGCCATGCCGATCCGGCGGTCGACCTCGTCTCGGATGCGCAATTCCGTGGCGGCCTTGCCGGCGAGCTTCATGGCCACGCCCCGAATCCTGTCGCCGAACTCGAACTGCTCGCGGTGGGCCCCGTAGAGCACCATGCGCGTTTCGCCGATCGTGGAGAGGATGGGCACGGCCATCACCGGCCCGAGGCCCTCGTTGTGCACCTGCAGGCGGTAGCTGTCGGTGATGGTGCGCGCGGCCTCGTAATCGGCGACCGCGGCCGGCCTGCGGTCCCGCAGCACGCGACCCCCGAGCCCCTCCCCCGGCACGACGGTGATCCCCCGGACGCCGTCCGGGCGCAGCCCGATTCCCTCCCCGATGGTCACGCCGGCTTGCCCGCCCATGCCCAGGAACACCACCGGGAGGTCGGCGTCCCTGCGCAACTCCCGCACAAGCTGCTTCGCCAGGTCGCGGTCTCGCGGCCGGTTGTGCGGCATGGGTCCCTTTCATCGTCGCGGCCCCGGTTTCCGGGGCCGTGGATGACGCGCATCGCCGAAACGGGGCGCATCGAGGTCGTTTGCGGGGCGTGTTCCCCGTTCGGGACATCGTAGCGGGCATTGTTCTCCCAGCGAACATTCATCCCCGACGGGTTAACCCGATCAACGGCATTCAAACGTTTTTCCTTGGGGTACGATCGCCCCGACAACTGAATATTCCCACGGGAGCGCCCACCGAACCGGCGCTGAGAGGGCATCGGGAATCCGGATGCCGACCGTTCGAACCTGTCCGGGTAATGCCGGCGTAGGAAAGGACCCGCGATGGCGAAGCACGCCTCCAACCCCATGGACGAGGCCCGGGACCAGGTGACCACCGGCCCGATTTACCGCTCCGAGAAGCTTTACGACGACGTCGTGTTCGACGGTTCGCCGTTCGATTCGGAGGACGCCGTCCTCCGCATCCCGGTGCGCCGCATCAACCTCACCGATGGCACTCATTTCGACGCCTACGACACGTCCGGCCCGTACACGGAAACGGACGCCCATCGCGATCTGCACGGCGGCCTGCCGAAGATCCGCGAATCCTGGCCGACGCCGGCTCCCGCGCCGGCGTCGTCGGAAAGCCCCGAACTGGCCGCGTCGACGCAGCTCGCCTGGGCGCGCGCAGGCATCACGACCCCGGAGATGGCGTTCATCGCCGCACGCGAGGGCGTCGACGCGGAGCTGGTGCGCACGGAAGTCGCCGCCGGCCGCGCGGTGATCTGCGCGAACAAGAACCATCCGGAGCTGGAGCCGATGATCATCGGCAAGAAATTCGCGGTGAAGGTCAACGCGAACATCGGCAATTCGGTGGTCACCTCGTCGATCGCCGAGGAGGTGGAGAAGATGGTGTGGGCCACCCGCTGGGGCGCCGACACGATCATGGACCTGTCCACGGGCGCCGACATCCACGAGACCCGCGAGTGGATCCTGCGCAACTCCCCCGTCCCGGTGGGCACCGTGCCCATCTACCAGGCGCTGGAGAAGGTCAACGGCGACCCTGCGGCGCTGACGTGGGAGATCTACCGCGATACCGTCATCGAGCAGGCGGAGCAGGGCGTCGACTACATGACCGTCCACGCCGGTGTGCTGCTGCGTTACGTGCCCTTGGCCGCCAACCGCGTCACGGGCATCGTTTCGCGCGGCGGGTCGATCATGGCGGCGTGGTGCCTGGCCCACCACCGCGAGTCCTTCTTGTACGAGAACTTCGCGGAGTTGTGCGACATCTTCGCCCGGTACGACATCACCTTTTCGCTCGGCGACGGTCTGCGCCCCGGCTCCATCGCCGACGCCAACGACGAGGCGCAGTTCGCGGAGCTGCGGACGCTGGGCGAGTTGACGAAGATCGCGAAGTCCCGGGGCGTGCAGGTGATGATCGAAGGGCCGGGACACGTGCCCATGCACAAGATCGCGGAGAACGTCCGGCTCGAGGAGGAGTGGTGCGAGGAGGCGCCGTTCTACACCCTCGGCCCGCTGGCCACCGACATCGCGCCGGGCTACGACCACATCACCTCGGCGATCGGCGCGGCGATGATCGCGCAGGCCGGCACGGCGATGCTCTGCTACGTCACCCCGAAGGAGCACCTGGGGCTGCCCAACCGCGACGACGTGAAGGTCGGCGTGATCACCTACAAGATCGCGGCGCACTCCGCGGACCTGGCCAAGGGGCTGCCCCGCGCCCAGGAGCGCGACGACGCCCTGTCCAAGGCCCGCTTCGAATTCCGCTGGCACGACCAGTTCGCGCTGGCCCTCGACCCGGATACGGCCCTGGACTACCACGACGAGACGTTGCCGGCCGAGCCGGCGAAGACCGCGCACTTCTGCTCTATGTGCGGGCCGAAGTTCTGCTCCATGCGCATCTCGCAGGACGTCCGCGAGTACGCGAAGGAACACGGGCTCGAGACCGTCGAGGCGATCGAGGCCGGCATGGCCGAGAAGTCCGAGGAGTTCGAGGCGGCCGGTGGCCGCGTCTACCTTCCGCTGTCCGCGGAGTAATCGGAGTCGTCGCGCCGGGGCCCATGAGGCGAGCATCACCCCGGCGACCGGACTTTGTTCACCTTCCGTTCACCTTTACTCTTTGATCGGGACACCTGCGCGGTACAGACTCCGTGACGAGAATGCCCTCGCCCCACCCGGACGTCGGCATGTGACCACCCTGCTCGACGGGAAACACCCCGCCACATCAGGAATCGAGAGAGCCGATGACGACTTCCCGCCACCCCGGCGACGACGCCCGCGCCCCGGAGAACGACGCCGCGCCGGCGACCACCGCCACCCTCGACCACCCCGGCGGCATGGATGCCGAGGTGTCCGCCAGCGACGTCCCCCACGGCATCCGCCGCCTTCCCAACTGGGTGCTGACCCTGCTGGCGATCGGCACCCTCTACATGCTGATCGTCGCCATCGGCGTCATCGGCGACGGCTTCAAGGGCCTGGGCAAGGACGCGGCCGAGGGCCTTTTCGATTTCGCCACCAACCCGTTCATCGCGCTGTTCGTCGGCGTGCTGGCCACCGCGATCATCCAGTCGTCGTCGACGACGACGACGCTGGTGGTCACCGCGGTGGGTGCGGGGGCGTTGCCCATCGAGGTCGCGGTGCCCATGATCATGGGCGCCAACATCGGCACGTCGGTGACCAACACGCTGGCCTCCTTCGGCCACGCGGGCCACAAGGACGAATTCCGCCGCGCCTTCGCGGCCTCGACGGTGCACGACTTCTTCAATCTCTTCGCCGTCATCATCCTCCTGCCGATCGAGATCTTCTTCCATCCGATCCAGCGCAGCGCCGAGTGGTTGGCCGGTGCATTGTTCGGCACGGTGCTGCCGGATCCGGGCCAGGCCGACCTCGTCGGCACCCTCACGGACCCCGTCGTGGATCTGCTCGGCATGGACGGGTTGACCGGCCTGTTGCCAGGCTCCGATGTCGTCGCGGGCACCCTGACCATCCTTCTCGGCGTCGCCATGATCTTCTTCGCCGTCTCCTGGCTCGGCAAGATCCTGCAGCTGATCATGGTGGGCAAGGCGAAGGCGATCCTGGAGAAGTCCGTCGGCGGCCACCCGCTTACCGCCATGGGCGCGGGCATGCTGGTCACCATCGCCGTGCAGTCCTCTTCTGTGACCACGTCGGTGATGGTCCCCTTCGCCGGTTCCGGCGCGCTGACCACCCGCCAGATCTACCCCCTGACCCTGGGCGCCAACGTGGGCACCACCGTCACCGCGCTGATCGCCGCAATGGCGGTGACCGGCGACGGCGCGAAGCTGGCGCTGACCATCGCGCTGGTGCACACCCTGTTCAACGTGTTCGGCATCCTCATCATCTACGGGCTGCCGTTCCTGCGGTCCCTGCCGCTGCTGGGCGCGGAAACACTGGCGCACGTTGCGGCGGAGCGCAAGATCTACGCCGTGGCGTGGGTGCTGACGGTCTTCATCATCGTTCCGGCCCTGGCCATCCTCATCAAGGTCCTGTTCACCTAGTCCCGCCGACCACGCACCAGGAGCATTGCCATGACGAACTCCCCCATACGGGACGAGGAACCCCGCGACATCGATTCCGCGTCGGTCGACGAGCTGGAGAAGATGCTCGCCAACGCCGAGCGCAACATCCACGCCATCCGCGCAGAGCTCGCCGAGCGGCGTTCGGAGAAGCGCCACGAGCAGATCGAGGCGCTCCCCGACGACATCTCGACGTTCGAGGGAAGCTGGCGCAGCATCATCAAGATCCTCCGCGACGTCATCCGCGAGGAAAGGGAAGCCCGGGGCGCGGCCAAGGACGGCGAATAGGGATTGCCCGCGGACGCCTTGTCCGCCGCCACGGACGACGAACGCCCATCCGCCGCACGCAGATGGGCGTTCATTATTCGTTAACCTTGCGTTTACCCTCCGGGCCCGGTACGTTCGTCGGCTAACCTGGTTATCCGGGTGTGATTCACGTCGCATGCAATGAGCGCATGCCCGAAGCGATCAGTGAGGTGACCGCCATGTTCGACTGTTCCCGGAACGTCCCCGGCCCCGACGGCGTCTCGCCGTCGCTCACCGACGATCAGCGCCACGCGCTCTTCGTCGCACAGCTCCAGGTCCTGCCCGACGATTGGTCGCGGGCGAAGGCATCCTGGACCACCTGGCGGGACTTCGGCCGCGCGCTGCGCGCCGAGCTCTCCGCCCCTCCCATGGCGGCCTGATAACGCATAGAGTCGGGGCCATGAGCGCCCCCGACGGCCGGGCCACCGGCGACGACCCCCAGCCGCGCCCCCTGCGGGCGACGGACGACGAACGCCGCCGCGTGGCCGACGAATTGTCGGAGGCCCTCGGCCGCGGCCAAATCGACCTGTCCGAGTTCGACGAAAGAACGAACCGGGCCTGGGCGGCGCGCACGCGCGACGAGCTCGCCGACCCACTCGCCGATCTCGTAGACGACCCCTGGGCGATCATCATGGATCGGCCGCACCCGAACGCGGGAGGCGCGGTGGGCGGCATCGAGCCGTTTCGGCCCGCATCGCCCGCGGCGCATCGGCCTCCCGGAGAGGTGGCGGGGCCGTCGTCACGCGACCTGTCGGCGGTGGCGAAGGCGCACGTCACCGGCGAAACCGGTGGATCGACCTTCAGCGTCGCCGTCATGTTCGGCGCCGACCAGGGCGGCGACTGGATCTGCCCGCCCACCCACTACTCCATCGCCGTCATGGGCGGCGTCGGCGTCGACCTGCGGCGCGCTCGATTCGAAACGCACGAAACCGAGATCGTCGCCGTGGCAATCATGGGCGGCATCGAGATCATCGTTCCCGAGGACATTCGCCTGACCGTCCAAGGCACCGGCCTGATGGGCGGATTCGGCACGTCGAAGTCCCGCGACGTGGTCATCGCCGGCCACGATCTCCCGCCCGACGCCCCGCGCGTCCGGGTCACCGGCATCGCGCTGATGGGCGGCGTCGACGTCCGCCGCGTGCCCCGGTCCGACCGGCGCGAGCTGGAGTAGCCGGCCGCCGTTTTTCGCGCGGCCGGCCTTCCACGCGGCCGGACCATGGAAACGACGAAACCCCTCCCCCGGCCATTGGCCGGGGAGAGGGGGTCGTCGTAAAGCGGCCGTTTACTGGTCGTACGGGATGTCGTCCAGCGGAACGGCGCGGCCGGTCGGCTCGCCGTAGGTGTCCTCCGGGCCGTAGAAGCCCTCGCCCAGCGAGGCGAACGGGGCGGCGGCCTGGCGGGCGGCCTCCTCGGTCGGCTCCACCGCGATGTTGCGGTAACGGGAGATGCCCGTGCCGGCCGGGATCAGCTTGCCGATGATCACGTTCTCCTTCAGGCCGATCAGCTTGTCGGAGCGCTTGTTGATCGCGGCGTCCGTCAGCACTCGGGTCGTCTCCTGGAAGGAGGCGGCCGACAGCCACGAATCCGTGGCCAGCGAGGCCTTGGTGATGCCCATGATCTCCAGTCGCATCTGGATGGCCTTGCCACCCTCGGCGACCGCCTGGCGCGACGCGGCCACGGCCTCCGCGTGCTCCACCAGCGAACCCGGCAGGAACTCGGTGGTGCCCGAGTCGATGACGGTGACGCGGCGCAGCATCTGGCGGACGATGACCTCGATGTGCTTGTCGTGGATGGCCACGCCCTGATCACGGTAGACCGACTGGACTTCCTCGATCAGGTGGCGCTGCACGCCGCGGCGGCCGCGGATGCGGAGCACCTCGTGCGGGTCGGCGGCGCCCTTCATCAGCTGCATGCCCATCTCCACGGTGTCGCCGTCGCGGATGGTGCGGCGGCGGCCGTCGACGGTGATCTCCGCGAGGCCCTGGCGCTTCGACAGCTTGTCGAAGACCTCCTCGTCGGAACCGTCGTCCGGGACGATGGTCAGCGTGAAGAAGTGGTCGTCCTCCTCCAGGCGCACGCGGCCCGTGGCGGTGGCCAGCGGGGCGCGGTTCTTCGGCACGCGGGCCTCGAACAGCTCCTGGACTCGGGGCAGACCGCCGGTGATGTCGCCGCCGACGCCGCCCTGGTGGAAGGTACGCATGGTCAGCTGCGTGCCGGGCTCGCCGATGGACTGCGCGGCGACGATGCCCACGGCCTCGCCGATGTCGACCATCTTGCCGGTGGCCATGGAACGGCCGTAGCAGGTGGCGCAGACGCCGGTGGGCGTGTTGCAGGTCAGGACCGAGCGGACCTTCACCTTGTCGATGCCGCGGGAGAGCAGATCGGTGATCTCCTCGTCGCGCAGATCGGTGCCGACGGGCAGGATCTCGTTGCCGTCCGCGTCGACGACCGGGGCCGCCAGGTAGCGGGCGATCGCCGAGGTCTCGACGTACTGCGCGCGGCGCAGCTCGCCGGTCGGCTGGCCGTCGGCGCCGAGCACGTGCTCGCCGATCTCGACCTCGACGCCGGCGGTGGCGCCGCAGTCCTCCTCGCGGACGATGACGTCCTGCGCGACGTCCACCAGACGACGGGTCAGGTAACCCGAGTCGGCGGTGCGCAGGGCGGTGTCGGCCAGGCCCTTGCGGGAACCGTGCGAGTTGTTGAAGTACTCCAGCACCGACAGGCCCTCGCGGAACGAGGTCTTGATCGGGCGCGTGATGTACTCGCCGCGCGGGTTGGTGACCATGCCCTTCATGCCGGCCAGGGAGTGGATCTGGCCCATGTTGCCGGCGGCGCCGGACTTCACGATCATCGGGATCGGGTTGTCGTCGGGGTACAGGCCCTCGACCTTCTCGCCGACCTCCGCGGTCGCGGCCTT
Organism: Corynebacterium xerosis NBRC 16721 = ATCC 373; assembly: GCF_001552415.1. Classification (GTDB taxonomy): domain Bacteria; phylum Actinomycetota; class Actinomycetes; order Mycobacteriales; family Mycobacteriaceae; genus Corynebacterium; species Corynebacterium xerosis. Next base: position 263,624 of record NZ_BCRD01000004.1, on the reverse strand, counting down.
CCACAGGTTGACCAGCGAGTCGTGGCGCTCCAGCGGCGACAGCTTGCCGCGGCGGAACTTCTTCTCGATGGTGTCGGCCTTCTGCTCGTAGGAGTCCAGGATCTCCTTCTTGTTCGGCAGAACCAGCACGTCGGACATGGCGATGGTGACGCCGGAACGGGTCGCCCAGTAGAAACCGGCGTCCTTGAGCTTGTCGACGGTCTGCGCGACGGTGATCATCGGGTACTTCGACGCGAGGTCGTTGATGATCGCCGCCTGCGGCTTCTTGGCCATGACGCCCTCGACGTACGGGTAGTTCCACGGCAGCAGCTCGTTGAACGTGACCCGGCCCAGGGTGGTGTTGGCGGTCCAGATCTGGCCCTTCTCCCAACCATCGGGGAAGTGCTCGGCCTCGATGTCGGCCGGCGGGCGCAGGTGCGAGATGCGCACCTTGATCGGGGTCTGCAGGCCGATCGCGCCACGGTCGTACGCCATGATGGCCTCGGCCGGGGAGGCGTAGATGCCCTGCTCCGGACGGTCCTCGGTGGCGTCGGCGTGGGCGCCGGGCAGCTCCGGCTTCTCCAGCGTCAGGAAGTACAGGCCCGTGACCATGTCCAGTCGCGGCATGGCCAGCGGCTTGCCGGAGGCCGGCGACAGGATGTTGTTCGAGGACAGCATCAGGATGCGGGCCTCGGCCTGCGCCTCCGCGGACAGCGGGAGGTGCACGGCCATCTGGTCGCCGTCGAAGTCGGCGTTGAACGCCTCACACGCCAGCGGGTGCAGCTGGATGGCCTTGCCCTCGACGAGCACGGGCTCGAAGGCCTGGATGCCCAGGCGGTGCAGGGTGGGGGCACGGTTGAGCAGCACCGGGTGGCCGGTGATGACGTCCTCGAGGACGTCCCAGACCTCCGGGCGCTGGCGCTCGACCATGCGCTTGGCCGACTTGATGTTCTGCGCGTAGCTCTTGGCCACGAGCTCCTTCATGACGAAGGGCTTGAACAGCTCGAGGGCCATCAGCTTGGGCAGGCCGCACTGGTGCAGCTTGAGCTGCGGGCCGACGATGATGACCGAACGGCCCGAGTAGTCGACTCGCTTGCCCAGCAGGTTCTGGCGGAAACGGCCCTGCTTGCCCTTGAGCAGGTCGGACAGCGACTTCAGCGGGCGGTTGCCCGGTCCGGTGACCGGACGGCCGCGGCGGCCGTTGTCGAACAGCGCGTCGACGGACTCCTGCAGCATGCGCTTCTCGTTGTTCACGATGATCTCGGGCGCGCCGAGGTCGATCATGCGCTTGAGGCGGTTGTTGCGGTTGATGACGCGGCGGTACAGGTCGTTGAGGTCCGAGGTGGCGAAACGGCCACCGTCGAGCTGCACCATCGGGCGCAGCTCCGGCGGGATCACCGGGACGCAGTCGAGGACCATGGCGGCCGGGTCGTTGCCCGACTGCAGGAACGCGGCGACGACCTTCAGGCGCTTGAGGGCGCGCAGCTTCTTCTGGCCCTTGCCGTCGCGGATGGTCTCGCGGAGAGACTCGGCCTCGGCGGCGAGGTCGAAGTTGCGGATCAGCGTCTGGATCGCCTCGGCGCCCATGCCGCCGGTGAAGTAATCCTCGTAGCGGTCGACGAGCTCGGTGTAGATGCTCTCGTCGATGACCATCTGCTTCGGCTCGAGCTTCAGGAAGGTGTTCCAGATCTCGTCGAGACGATCCAGCTCACGCTGCGCGCGCTCGCGGATGTGCTTCATCTCGCGCTCGGCGGCGTTCTGCACCTTCTTGCGGGCGTCGGCCTTCGCGCCGGCGGCCTCGAGCTCGGCGAGGTCCTCTTCCAGGGTCTGGGCGCGCTCGGCCAGATCCTGGTCGCGGTCATCCTCGACCATCTTCTTGTCGACCAGCATGTCCGCCTCGAGGGTGGTCTGGTCGTTGTGGCGCGCTTCCTCGTCGACGGAGGTGATGATGTTCGCCGCGAAGTAGATGATCTTCTCGAGATCCTTCGGCGCCAGGTCCAGCAGGTAGCCCAAGCGCGACGGAACGCCCTTGAAGTACCAGATGTGCGTGACCGGCGCGGCCAGCTCGATGTGGCCCATGCGCTCGCGGCGCACCTTGGACTTGGTCACCTCGACGCCGCAGCGCTCGCAGATGATGCCCTTGAAGCGGACGCGCTTGTACTTGCCGCAGGCGCACTCCCAGTCGCGGGTGGGGCCGAAGATGCGCTCGCAGAAGAGTCCGTCCTTCTCCGGCTTGAGCGTGCGGTAGTTGATCGTCTCGGGCTTCTTGACCTCGCCCCGCGACCAGCGGCGGATGTCGTCGGCGGTGGCGAGCCCGATCCGGAGCTCGTCAAAGTTGTTGACGTCGAGCACCTGTTATCCCTTTCCCCCGGCATGTGTTCACGGGGTTTTCGTGCGTGCTTTGAATGTGCGTACTTGAAGTGGGTTGTTTCGCGCGAGCGGGGCGCCCGCGCCGAACGCCGCGGTTAGGCGGTGTCGGCGTCGGAACGCTCGTCACGCGACAGGTTGATGCCCAGCGAGGCCGTGGCGTGGTCCAGCTCGTCGTCGTCCGTGGAGCTGAGCTCCACCGGGACGCCGTCGGCGGACAACACCTCGACGTTGAGGCACAGCGACTGGAGCTCCTTGAGGAGCACCTTGAACGACTCCGGGATACCGGGATCCGGGATGTTGTCGCCCTTCACGATCGCCTCGTAGACCTTCACGCGGCCGACGACGTCGTCGGACTTGATGGTCAGCAGCTCCTGCAGGGTGTAGGCGGCGCCATACGCCTGCATGGCCCACACCTCCATCTCGCCGAAGCGCTGGCCACCGAACTGGGCCTTGCCGCCCAGCGGCTGCTGCGTGATCATCGAGTACGGGCCCGTGGAACGGGCGTGGATCTTCTCGTCCACCAGGTGGTGCAGCTTGAGCATGTACATGTAGCCCACCGACACCGGGAACGGGAACGGCTCACCGGAGCGGCCGTCGATCAGCTGCGCCTTGCCGTCCGCGTTGACCAGCACGTCGCCGTCGCGGTCCGGACGGGACGACGCCAGCAGGCCGGCGAGCTCCTCGTTCTCCGCACCGTCGAACACCGGGGTGGCCACGAGCGAGTCGGCCGGGACGTCGTGAAGCTCCGCCGGAAGGCGCTTGGCCCAATCCGGGTCGCCCTCGATGGTCCAGCCGGCCTTCGCCAGCCAGCCGAGGTGCACCTCGAGAACCTGGCCGATGTTCATTCGGCGCGGCACGCCGTGGGTGTTCAGCAGGATGTCGACCGGGGTGCCGTCCGGCAGGAAGGGCATGTCCTCCTGCGGCAGGATCTTGCCGATGACGCCCTTGTTGCCGTGGCGGCCGGCCATCTTGTCGCCGTCCTGGATCTTGCGCTTCTGGGCGACGTAGACGCGGATCATCTCGTTGACGCCCGGGGCCAGATCGTCGTCGTCCTCGCGCGAGAACACGCGGACGCCGATGACCTTGCCGGACTCGCCGTGGGGCACGCGCATGGAGGTGTCGCGCACCTCGCGGGCCTTCTCGCCGAAGATGGCGCGCAGCAGGCGCTCCTCCGGGGTCAGCTCGGTCTCGCCCTTCGGCGTGACCTTGCCCACCAGGATGTCGCCGTCGCGGACGTCGGCGCCGATGCGCACGATGCCGCGGTCGTCGAGGTCCTTGAGCATGTCCTCGCCGACGTTCGGGATCTCCCGGGTGATCTCCTCCGGGCCCAGCTTGGTGTCGCGCGCATCGATCTCGTGCTCCTCGATGTGGATCGAGGTGAGGATGTCGTCCTCCACCATGCGCTGGTTGAGGATGATCGCGTCCTCGTAGTTGTGGCCCTCCCACGGCATGAAGGCGACGAGCAGGTTCTTGCCCAGCGCCATCTCGCCGTTGTCGGTGCCCGGGCCATCGGCGATGACCTGGCCGGCCTCGACGCGGTCGCCCTCGTCGACCAGGGGCTTCTGGTTGTAGCTGGTGCCCTGGTTGGTGCGCTCGAACTTGCGCAGGATGAACGTGTGGCGCTGGCCCTCGTCATCCATGATGGTGATGAAGTCCGCGGACACGGTCTCGACCACGCCGGCGCACGGCGCGATGACCAGGTCACCGGCGTCGTATGCGGCGCGCTGCTCCATGCCGGTGCCCACGAAGGGGGCCTCGGCGCGCAGGAGCGGCACGGCCTGGCGCTGCATGTTCGCGCCCATCAGGGCACGGTTGGCGTCGTCGTGCTCGAGGAACGGGATCATGGCGGTGGCGACCGACACCATCTGGCGCGGCGACACGTCCATGTAGTCGACCTCGGTGGCGCGGACGACCTCGACGTCGCCGCCCTTCTTGCGGACGGGCAGCGTCTCGTTGACGAACTGGCCGTTCTCGTCGACCGGCGTGTTCGCCTGCGCGACGACGAAACGGTCCTCTTCGTCGGCGGTCAGGTAGTCGACCTCGGTGGTCAGCTTGCCGTCGACGACGCGGCGGTACGGGGTCTCGATGAAACCGAACGGGTTCACGCGGGCGTAGACCGACAGCGAGCCGATCAGGCCGATGTTCGGGCCTTCCGGCGTCTCGATCGGGCACATGCGGCCGTAGTGCGACGGGTGGACGTCGCGGACCTCGAGGCCGGCGCGCTCGCGCGACAGGCCGCCGGGGCCCAGCGCCGACAGGCGGCGCTTGTGGGTCAGGCCGGACAGCGAGTTGTTCTGGTCCATGAACTGCGACAGCTGGGACGTGCCGAAGAACTCGCGGATCGCCGCGGAGACCGGGCGGACGTTGATCAGGGTGGTCGGCTGGATCGATTCGACGTCCTGGGTGGTCATGCGCTCGCGGACGACGCGCTCCATGCGCGACAGGCCGACGCGGACCTGGTTCTGGATGAGCTCGCCCACGGTGCGCAGGCGACGGTTGCCGAAGTGGTCGATGTCGTCGACCTCGACCGGGACCTCGCGGCCGTCCGGGGAGGTCATGGTCTTCTCGCCGTCGTGCAGGCGCACCAGGTACTCGATGGTGGTGGCGATGTCCTGCTCGGTGAGGACCATCTCGCCGACGCCGTCGCCGCCGAGGCCCAGCTTGCGGTTGACCTTGTAGCGGCCGACCTTGGCCAGGTCGTAGCGCTTGGGCTTGAAGAAGTTGTTCTCGAGCAGCGCCATCGCGGACTCGCGCGTGGGCGGCTCGCCCGGGCGCTGCTTGCGGTAGATCTCTAGGAGGGCTTCGTCGGTGTTGGCGACGCCGTCCTTCTCGAGGGTGGCCATCATGATCTCGGAGAAGCCGAAGCGCTCCTTGATCTCCTCGGTGGTCCAGCCGAAGGCCTTCAGCAGCACGGTGACCGGCTGGCGGCGCTTGCGGTCGATGCGGACGCCGACGGTGTCCCGCTTGTCGACGTCGAACTCCAGCCACGCACCGCGCGACGGGATGATCTTGACGGAGTGCAGGGGGCGCTCGGTCGACTTGTCGATGGTCTCGTCGAAGTAGACGCCCGGGGAACGGACGAGCTGCGACACGACGACGCGCTCCGTGCCGTTCACGATGAAGGTGCCCTTGTCGGACATCATCGGGAAATCGCCGATGAAGACCGTCTGCGACTTGATTTCGCCGGTCTCTCGGTTGGTGAACTCGGCCGTGACGTACAGCGGCGCCGAGTAGTTGATGTCCTTGTCCTTGCATTCGTCCACCGTGTTCTTCACGGAGTCGAACCAGGGGTCGGACAGGGTGAGGGACATCTTCTGCGAGTAGTCCTCGATCGGGGACAGCTCGTCAAGGATGTCCTCGAGTCCACTGGTGACCTGAGCCCCGTCGCCGAGTTCCTCCTGCCGGCGGGCGCGCCACTCGGGCGTGCCGATGAGCCATGCGAACGACTCACGCTGCAGATCGAGAAGACCCGGAACCGGAATCGGCTCGCTGATCTTCGCGAAAGAGTACCTCTTCGAAGCTCCGGGAATACCGGCCACTGCCTTGGTCTGGCGGGAGACTGCCAAGATGGGTCCTTCCAGCACCTCACGCGGTGGGGGCGCCGGCAACCGGTGGCGCGCCCGTCCGCTTGGATTTAAGCGTTTGGTTTGCAGGAATCACACGGTAGCGGGCAGGACCTCGCGGACGATGCTCGTTTCAGGACATGGTCGGGGGTTGCAAAGTTGCAGTTCACAGGCTTTGCGACGCCCCCGATATCCCGAACGGCACGTCAAGTGGGGACACTACGACACACCTAATTCCAGCGCAACGACTCAGCCTATACCATCACTGGCCGCAAGTCCACCGGATATTGCGATCGCGTGTCCATCGGGTGTACGGGACGCCAACCCGGGGTTGCCGGGATGGATCGGGAACCGTCGGCATGGGCGCGCTGGATCGCCCACCGATTCTCGCCGCTATCGCCCGCGCACGTTCTCGGGCGCGTCTTCGAGCTTCGTTTCGCGGCGCCGTCCCCGGGCGTTCTCGGCATCGCCCTTGCGATTGCCGTCGGGGCCGTTGCCGCGTTCGCGGCCTTCGGGGCGCATGGCGCCGACGATTCCGCCGAACGCCAAGATAGCACCGATCACGAGAAGCGCAATCGACCACGGGCGCACCGGCGCCGTGTCTGCGACTTCCAGGGCCTGCTGCAGCAGGCGGGCCGACGACTGGTCGTCGATGCCGCCCGTGAAGCGCAGCGCCGTCCGCAGCCGCTCCCCCTCGCGGGACTCCCAGCGCAAATCCAGATCCTCGTCGATGTCGACGACCATCCCGCTCTCCGGCTCGACGAGCCAGTCGCGGGTGCCCTGGTACATCAGGAACCCGGTCTTGCCGTCGACGTCGATCTGCGACGTGTTCGAGCGGTACAGCGTCGCGAGGTTCGTCGGCTCGACCGTCTGCCGGTAGCGCAGCACCTCGTTGCCGCCGCGCTCCTCCGCGCCCACGAACTCGGCGGGGACCGTGCGGCGGAGGAAGTCGTCGAAGACCGGATAGGACACCGGGCCGGCGTCGGCGGGGAACTTCACCCAGTAGCCGTCGACCGGAACCTCCACCGGCACGCCGGCCATCTGGTCCGTCAGCATGGCGGGGCCCAGGAACTCGCCGCCGAGCCGGTCGATGGTGAACGTCCACACGGCGGCGTCGACCAGCTCGAGGATCGGGTCGGTGCCCATCACCTCGGGCGGCAATTCGCGCGTCGTCGAGGTGCCCACGCGCACCGACACCCGGCGCTCGTCCGCCGGCTCGATCAATTCGCCGTGGAACTGCCGGCGGATCGGCCCGACGGCGTCCTCCCTCGTGCCGTCGGGAAGCAACCGCGAGGACACGCCGTCCTCGGCCCGCAACGCGTACGTGGTGTCGGGCAGATCCAGCGGAATCCGGGGATCGTCGGACACCAACCGCGGCAGGAAAGCGCCGGCGGCGATCATCGCCGCACCGAGCCCGATGATCAGGACGGCGATGATTCGCGAACGGGGAAGCATGCGCCCATCCTACTCAACGGTGGGACGCGAAAAACCGGGCCCTGCCGCGCATGCTCGTGGCATGCGGGCGGGGCCCGGTGAAAAGCTGGCGCGGGGATGCCGCGGCGCAGGTCCCTTACTTCAGGGAAACCTTGGCGCCGGCCTCCTCGAGCTTGGCCTTGGCGGCCTCGGCGTCGTCCTTGGACGCGCCCTCGAGGATGGCCTTCGGGGCACCCTCGACGAGCTCCTTGGCCTCCTTCAGGCCCAGGCCGGAGACGAGCTCGCGGACGGCCTTGATGACGCCGATCTTCTTGGCGCCGGCGTCCTCGAGCACGACGTCGAACTCGTCCTGCTCCTCGGCGGCGGCGGCACCGGCGTCGGCGCCGGCGGCGGCCACGGCGACCGGGGCGGCGGCGGTGACGTCGAACTCGTCCTCGAACGCCTTCTTGAACTCGGTCAGCTCAACGAGGGTCATCTCCTTGAACGCCTCGAGCAGCTCCTCGGTGGTGTACTTAGCCATGATGTTTCTCCTGTGAAGTCAAGTGCGGCCGGAACCGCGGGGTGCGGGCCCCGTCCGGGGCGCCCGCGAATATGGGTCTGTGGTGCCGGTGCTCTACTGCTTCTTCTCCTCGAGCGCCGCGGCGAGGCGGGCGACCGAGGAGGTGGGGGCATCGAGCAGGCCGGCGACGTTCGCCAGAACGCCATTGAAGGCACCGGCCAGCTTGGCCAGAGTGGTCTCGCGGTTGTCCATGTCCGCGAGGGCCTGGAACTGCGCGGCATCCATCGCCGCGCCGTCCATGTAGCCGCCCTTGATCACGAGGTTCTTGTTGTCCTCGGCGAACTTCTTGATCGCCTTGGCCGCGTCAACGGCCTCGCCCCTGATGAAGGCGACGGCGGTCGGTCCGGTGAGGTGCTCGTCAAGACCCTCGACGCCCGCCTCGGCGGCGGCGAGCTTGATCATGGTGTTCTTGGCGACGGAGTACTTGACGTCGGCGCCAAGGCTACGACGCAGCTCGGTGATCTCCGCGACGGACATGCCGCGGTACTCGGTGAGCACGATGGCGGTCGACTCGTCGACGTCCTTCTTGATGGACTCGACGGCGGCCTGCTTAACGGCGTTTGCTGCCATGGGTACTCTCGCCTCCTTCCTGATAAGTCGTGGGTTCGACGCCGGTCTCGGTCGGGTCGGAAACGACGAACGCCCCGGGCGCAAAACGGCCGGGGCGCGAAGGGGGCGGCACGCGGCCACCGTGATCTTCACGACTCCAAGTCATCCTGCGCGGGCCGTCAGCGCTTTCGCTGAACCTTCATCCTGGCGAACCAGGTGACCGGCGGTCTTCGGTGAAACTTGAGTCTCCGGCTTCCCGAAGGAGCCGGTCAAACTTCATGGCGGTACGTTACACGCCGCGTTGCGCATCTCCAAAATCGCCGGTCCCGGGGGCCGTCGGCCGGCCCCGGCGCGGGCGGCGGGACCCGCAGCCGCGGCCGCGGCCGGTGCTTGTGCCGGTGTCGGCATCCATCGCCCCCGCGTCCCGCCCGAGTTCGCGCTCGAGCTCCTGCTCCAACTCCCCGGCAATGGTCCGGTCGGTCTTCTCCCGCTCGTGCACCGCGATTTCGACGTCGGCGAAGAAGCACAGCAGTTCGGGGTCGCCCGCCATCAGGATCCGGTCGGCGAACCTGCCGGGCAACCGCGGATAGGCCAGTGGATGTGCGCCCGGCCCGACGGCGTCGAGCACGGCGGCCGCCAGGTCGAGGCCGGCGGTCAGCACCGGGTCGGCGCCTTCCGCGCGTTCGCGGAGTCGCTTGACGACGTCGACCAGTTCGACGGCGTCCATCCGGCACAGGGCCCGCAACGTCCGCAGGGCCACCACCCGGGCAGGGGGATCCCCGGCGATCGCGTCGTCGACGGCCGCGTAGAGAAGCCCCATCACATGGCCGTCGTAGCCGAGGCCGAGCTTGAGTTCCGCCAGGAACGGCTCGGATGCCACGCGCACGGACGGAAGGGTCCGGATCTCGGGGTCGAGCGCACCGAGAGTGGCCTCGAGCTCCCCGAGGACGAATCCCGATCCGTCGTCGAGCTCAGCCAAGCGCAGGATCCCGCGGAGGGCGGACTCCTCTCGGGGGTCCTCCCCGGACGGGCTGAAACTGTTGTGCATGGGCAAAACGATATCGGCGCCGGTTCCCCGCGGGGCCGGAATCGGGCAAAAGCGGCCCGCGCCGGCGTTCCGGCGGTCCGGTCGGGCGACCCGAATGAACTCCGGATCGGGGCCTGACATGGGCCCGGCCATCGAAAACCGCTCGGCACCGCGGCGGCGCCGCAATGAAAAAACCCGGCCCCGCGCAGAAGCGCGGAGCCGGGCATTTCGGCGGGAAAACGATCCCGCGAGGGGCTTACGCCTCCTCGGCACCCGTGTAGTTCTTCACCACGGAGGAGTCCACGAGGACGCCCGGGCCGTTGGTGGAGGACAGGGTGATCTTCTTCAGGTACTTGCCCTTGGCCGCGGACGGCTTGAGGCGCAGCAGCTCGTCGAGCAGGGCGCCGTAGTTCTCGGCCAGCTGCTCGGCGGTGAAGGAGGCCTTGCCGATCAGGGCGTGCAGGTTCGACGCCTTGTCGACGCGGAAGGAGATCTTGCCGCCCTTGACCTCGGTGATGGCCTTGGCCACGTCCGGGGTCACGGTGCCGGTCTTCGGGTTCGGCATCAGGCCGCGGGGGCCCAGGACGCGCGCGACGCGGCCGACCTTGGCCATCTGGTCCGGGGTGGCGATGGCGACGTCGAAGTCGGTCCAGCCGCCCTGGATCTTCTCGATCAGCTCGTCGGTGCCCACGAAGTCGGCGCCGGCTTCCTCGGCCTTGGTGGCGTTCTCGCCGGCGGCGAAGACGGCGACGCGGACGGTCTTGCCCGTGCCGTTCGGCAGGGAGACGGTGCCGCGGACCAGCTGGTCGGCCTTGCGGGGGTCGACGCCCAGGCGAATGGCGACGTCCACGGAGGCGTCGTACTTCTGCGAGGAGGTCTCCTTGACCAGCTTGGTGGCCTCGATGGGGGCGTAGGCGCGGCCGGCGTCGATCTTCTCGGCGGCGGCCTTGTATGCCTTGGACTGCTTGCTCATGGTGAATCCAATCGTTTCGTTGGAGTGGTGGTACGGGCCGAAGCGGGCCCTGCCACGGTCAATGGTCGCCGCCCCGGTGCGGGGCGGCGGTGGGCGTGATGCCCGGTGTTACTTGCCCTCGACGACGATGCCCATGGAGCGGGCGGTGCCGGCGATGATCTTCGCGCCGGCCTCGATGTCGTTGGCGTTGAGGTCCGGCTTCTTCTGCTCGGCGATCTCGCGGCATTGGTCCATGGTCACGGTGCCGACCTTGTCGGTGTGCGGGACGCCGGAGCCCTTCTGCAGGCCGGCGGCCTTCAGCAGCAGCTTCGCGGCCGGCGGGGTCTTCAGGGCGAAGTCGAACGAGCGGTCCTCGTAGACGTTGATCTCGACCGGAATGACGTTGCCGCGCTGGTTCTCGGTGGCGGCGTTGTACGCCTTGCAGAACTCCATGATGTTGACGCCGTGGGCGCCCAGGGCCGGGCCGACCGGCGGGGCCGGGTTGGCCTGACCGGCCTGGATCTGCAGCTTGATGACTGCCTGGAGCTTCTTCTTCTTCGGAGGCATCGGGGACCTTCTTCCTTGTTACCGGGCGCGCCGCCGCCGTGATGCCGGGGCCTGCGGCCACCCGTCCGGATGCCGACCGCGCACGGCCAGCCACCGGGGATGAAAAAATTCGTCGCGCGCCGTGTTGGCGCGCGACGAATCAGATTACCTGCAGCGGGGCCGCCGACCCAAATCGTCGGAAGGCGGACTCCCGGCGGCGACTAGGTGAGCTTCTCGACCTCGTCCAGGCCCAGCTCGACCGGGGTCTCGCGGCCGAAGATGGACACCAGGGCCTTGATGCGGCCGGTGGAGGCGTCGATCTCGGAGATCGTGGCCGCGACGGACGCGAAGGGGCCGGAGAGGATGGTGACGGACTCGCCGACCTCGTAATCGACGGCGACCTTGTCGTCCTCGACCTTCGGCGCGGAGGCGACGGACAGTTCGGCGGCGTCGCCCTGCTGGGCGGCGTCGGCGGTGACGGTCTCCTTCGGCATCAGGAACTTGGCTACCTCGCGGATCTTCACCTGGGTCGGGTGGCCCTCGGAACCGACGAAGGACGTGACGCCCGGGGTGTCGCGGACGACGGACCAGGACGGGTCGTCCAGGGACATGCGGACCAGCACGTAGCCCGGCAGCAGCTTGCGCTTGACGGTCTTGAGCTTGCCGTCCTTGCGCTCCTGGACCTCTTCGATGGGAACGATGACCTCGTGGATCTGCTCCTCGACGCCCAGGGTCTGGGCGCGCATCTCCAGGTTGGTCTTCACCTTGTTCTCGTAGCCCGAGTAGCACTGGATGATGTACCAGTCGCCGGGGCGGCGCTTGAGCTCGCGCTGGAATTCGCGCAGGCGCTGGCGGTACTCGGCCTCGGGGTCGACCTCTTCGGCCTCTCCCCCGGCCTCGCCGTCGGCCTGGTCCTCCACGCCCTGGCCCTCGGCGCCTTCGGCGACGGCGTCGGCGGCCTGCTCGGTCGCGCCGGCCCCCTCGAGGCCCTCGGCGGCGTCCTGGCCCGCGCCCTCGGCGGCGGCCGTGGCGCCGGCGTCGACGTCGGTCTCCGCGGCCTCCTTGGCGGCGTCGATGATGGCGTCGCCGATGGGGCCGGTCGAGCCCTCGGCGTCGGAGAAGATGTTCTGACCGTCGTTCATTCGGTGCGACCCTTCCAGTCTGTGCGTGTCACGCTGTGCCTGTCGTGCAAAAGTTAATCCCGCCTACCGCGTGGCGCGGTGGCGGGATGAAACATCGTTGACGAGGAGTATACCCTAGCCGCCGAAAATCGACTGAATGCCCATTCCGGCGAGGGCGTCGACGCCCCACACCAGCGCCACCATGAAGACGAGGAACAGGAGGACGACGATGGTGTAGACGACCATCTGCTTGCCGGTGGGCCAGATGACCTTGCGCAGCTCGGAGATGACCTGCTTGACGAAGGTCACCGGGTTGCGGGTGCCGAGCTTTTCCTCGTCGTTTCGCTTGACGGGGCGGCTGTCTCGCGCCGCGGTGGCGGGGGCACCGGAAACCTGACGCTTGCCCGTGGGCCGCGCTGCTGCGGTGGTGCTCTTTTCCTCTGCCACGTCTCTCCTCGAGGGGGTGTCCGGCGTAAGGGGTATTGCAGGGGCGACAGGACTTGAACCTGCAACCTGCGGTTTTGGAGACCGCTGCTCTGCCAATTGAGCTACGCCCCTTCGTCGCGCGAAGACCGCGCGACGGTTTCCCACCCTAGCACGAGGGCTAGCCGGGGATGGTGAACGTGGTCACCAGTAGCGATGGGGGGGATCGAACCCCCGACCTCACGATTATGAGTCGTGCGCTCTCACCATCTGAGCTACATCGCCCCAGATTCTTCCGCGCCGGCGCGGGCCGGAAAGCAGGCGCCGGACAAAAGAATGGAGCCCCCTGACAGAATCGAACTGTCGACCTTTTCCTTACCATGGAAACGCTCTGCCGACTGAGCTAAGGGGGCATGGCGACAAAGTTCGCGCTTGCGGTCTTGTGGACCCTCGGGCGCTCCCTGCGAAGCCGAGAGAAAGACTAACCCGACCCCGATGACATACACAAATCCGCAGGCCAACCCCGAAAAAACAGCTCCGGGAAACGTGGTCTTTCCGGGCCCACCACAAGCCCATCGCACGTGAGCGGACGCAGGCCGGCGGACGCACGCAAAAGACCGGCGCCCGGATCACTGGGTGATCCGGGCGCCGGTCGAAACTGTGCCAGATGATGGATTCGAACCATCGAAGGCAAAAGCCGACGGATTTACAGTCCGTTCCCTTTGGCCGCTCGGGCAATCTGGCGTACACCCCGTGGGTGCGAAAAGAATGCTACCCAGTACTTCCCGGGGCTCCAAATCAGCAGGTCGAAGGCCAAAGTGCGCCCTCGCCGGAGCGTGGCGGAACGATCAGCCCACGCGCTCGACGGTGTACTCCGCCACGTGGCGCAGCGCCGCCTTGGCGGGGATGTCCGGCAGGCCGGCGATGACACCGTCGGCCTCGGCCACCAGGTCGCGGACGAGCGCCAGGGCCCGGGCGGGGCCGGTGGAGCGCTCGAGCAGCTCGAGGGCCTCCTGCAGCAGGGCCTCGTCGGTGACGGGGCCGACGAGGATGTCGCGCAGGCGATCGCCCACGGGCCCCTCCTCGCGCAGGGCGTAGAGCACCGGCAGGGTGAAGACGCCCTCTCGGAGATCGGTGCCCGGGTTCTTGCCGGACTGCGCCGAATCCGAGGCGATGTCGATGATGTCGTCGACGATCTGGAAGACCAGGCCGACCAGCCCGCCATAGCGGGACAACGCCTCGACGGTCTCGTCGTCGGCACCGGCGTGCAGGGCGCCGAGGTAGCCGGACGAGGCGATGAGGACGCCGGTCTTCTCGCGGATCACCTGGAGGTAATGCTCGACTTCGTCGGCGCCGTCGGGGCAGCCGATGGATTCGCGCATCTGGCCGGTGACCAGTTCGCCGAAGGTCTGGGCGAAATGGGCGACGGTGTCGGCGCCCAGCCGCGCGAGCAGGCGGGAGGCGGTGGCGAAGAGGTAGTCGCCGGAGAGGATGGCCACCGAGTTCGACCAGCGGGCGTTGGCGGACGGGACGCCGCGGCGCATGTCGGCCTCGTCCATGACGTCGTCGTGGTACAGCGTGGCCAGGTGCGTCATCTCGATGACGGTCGCGGCGGTGATGACGTTGTCCGCTTCCGGTTCGGGGCCGAACTGGGCGGCGAGCATGGCGAACATGGGGCGGAAGCGCTTCCCGCCGGCGTCGGCGAGGTGGCGGACGTGCTCGACGAGGAATTCCTCGCCGCGGCTGAGTTCGGTGGTCAGCAGGTCCTCGCTGGCGCGCATGCCCCGGGTGACGACGCGTTCGAGCTCGGCATCGCCGAGTTCGACGCTGGCGACGCGTTCGCCGCCGGTCCGCTGGATGCTCGGTGCGTCGGAAACGCGGGTTGCGCCGTTACGCATTCGGGTCCTGCCTCGATTCGGGTCGTCGTCGGTTCGTCCGTCGCGCGCCGCCGCGGCGGGTCCTGCCGTCGGCTCGGGCGCCCCGTCGGCCGCCCGGGCGAAGCCCGCGCCGAACCTGTGGATATGCCGAACATACCGTAATCCACCGTCGCCCATGCCCCATCATCCGGCCCCGCGTCGACCGTCTCCCCCACCCCGTTCGGCCGCCCGGGCCCGTATAGCCTTGTCCACCATGAGCTCCCCGTCGCCCAGCCCCCAGCGTCCCCGGTCCAGCGCCGACGTCGTCGTGATCGGCGCGGGCCCGACGGGCGCGGCCGCCGCCGCCCATGCGGCCGATCGCGGGCTGGACGTCCTGCTGGTCGATGCGCAGACGTTTCCCAGGGACAAGACCTGCGGCGATGGCCTGACGCCGCGCGCGATCGCGGAGCTGGAACGCCTGGGCGTCGCCGATGCCGTGCGGTCCCGCACCCGCAACCGCGGGCTGAAGCTGCACGGCTTCGGCGGTTCGGTCACGGCGCCATGGCCGGAGGGCGCGTTTCCCGCAGAGGGTTCGGCGGTCCCGCGCACCATTTTCGATTCGATGCTCGTCGACCATGCGGTGTCGCGCGGCGCGGAACTCCTCGACGGGTGCCCGGTCACGTCGGTGGAGCGGGGCCCGGGCCGCAGCGTCGCCGCCGTGTCGGTTCGGCTTCACGACGGTTCGGCCCACCGCGTCGCCGTGAAATGGCTGTTGGTCGCCGATGGGGTGCGCAGTCCCGTCGGCAAGCAACTGGGACGGGTGTGGCACCGGGACTCGGTGTTCGGCGTTGCCGCGCGGTCGTACTGCGACACCACTCGCGAGGAGGAGTGGATCCACTCGCACCTGGAGCTTCGCGACGCCGACGGCACCGTGCAGCCGGGCTACGGGTGGATCTTCCCGTTGGGCGAGGGCCGCGTGAACCTGGGCTGCGGCGCGCTGGCGACGTCCGCGCGGCCCGCGAAAGTCAACGTGAAGAAGCTGCTGCACCACTACGCCGGGCAGGTCCGCGACGAGTGGGGCCTGGGCGAGCCGGAGTCGGTGACGTCGGCGCTGCTGCCGATGGGCGGCGCGGTCAGCCACGTCGCCGGCCCGAACTGGGCGCTGCTCGGCGACGCCGCGGCACTGGTCAACCCCCTCAACGGCGAGGGCATCGACTACGGCATGGAGTCGGCGCGGCTGGCCGTCGGCCTGATGTGCGACGTCGCGGGCGATCCGGCCGGGCTGGAGCATTCGTGGCCCGCGATGCTGCGCGATCACTACGGCGAGGCGTTCTCGCTGGCCCGACGGCTCGCGGCGGGCTTGACCGTGCCGTGGTTGCTGCCGGCCGGCGGACCGGTGACGCTCGGCGCACCGTGGGGCGACGCGGTCATGGGTGCGGCCGCGCGGTTGATGGGCAACCTCGTGACGGACGACGACCGCGATCTCACCGCCCGACTGTGGCGGGCCGCCGGCCGCGCGTCGCTGGCGCTGGATTCCCGCGGTCCCTGGAGCTGACCGCCGGCTGCGCCGCGCACGACGGACAAACCGACGTGATGGCGGCGCCCGCCCCTACGCCGGCTTGATCGCCGAGTGCAGGGCGGCGATGCCGAAGGTCATGTTGCGCCACCCGCATTCGGCCCAGCCGTTGCGGTTGATTTCGCGGGCGAGCTCGTCCTGGCCGGGCCAGGCGCGGATGGACTCGGCGAGGTAGACGTACGCGTCCGGGTTCGAGGACACTGCCTTGGCCACCGCCGGCAGTGCCCGCATCAGGTACTCCTTGTACAGCGTGGAGAACACCGGCACCGTCGGGGTGGAGAACTCGCACACGGTCAACCGGCCGCCGGGGCGGGTGACGCGGGCCATTTCGCGCAGCCCGGCGCGGAAGTCATGGATGTTGCGCAGGCCGAAGCTGATGGTCACCGCATCGAAGGTGCCGTCGGGGAACGGCAGGTCCATGCCGTCGCCGCAGACCTTCGGCACGTCGCGGTGGGCGCCGGCGGCGAGCATGCCGCGGGAGAAGTCGCAGGCGATGACGGTCGCCCCGGACTTCGACAGCTCCACGGTCGACACGGCCGTTCCGGCGGCGAGGTCCAGGACCAGCTCCCCCGGGGCCAGGTCGAGGCGGCGCCCGGTTTCGCGGCGCCAGTGCGCGTCGATGCCGGCGCTGAGCACCGTGTTGGTGATGTCGTAGTTCTTGCCGACGCCGTCGAACATCGTCGCGACGTCGCGGGGGTCCTTGCCCAGATCTGCCCTAGCCAC
Organism: Corynebacterium xerosis NBRC 16721 = ATCC 373; assembly: GCF_001552415.1. Classification (GTDB taxonomy): domain Bacteria; phylum Actinomycetota; class Actinomycetes; order Mycobacteriales; family Mycobacteriaceae; genus Corynebacterium; species Corynebacterium xerosis. The sequence goes on along the minus strand of NZ_BCRD01000004.1, from coordinate 246,946 downwards.
CCCGCCAGGCTACGCGACCGCGCGGCCGCGCAAGGAACCCGGGTGCGTGCCGCTGACGGCGGCGTAGTGGTCCATGAGCTGGTCGCACAGGGCCGACCAGGTGCGCTGCCGGACCGTGTCGCGGCAGACGTCGCGCATGGCTTCGGCGCGCTCGGGCTCACCCGGGAACGTCAGCTTTGCGACGGCCGCCGGCAGCTCCCGCTCGAAGGTCTCCGGGTCCAACAGGTCCCCGTTGACGCCCGGGGTGATCAGGTCGCGCGGGCCGCCCGCATTGGGGGCGATGGCGGGCACGCCCGAGGCGTGGGCCTCCTGCACCGCCTGGCAGAACGTCTCGAAGTCCCCGGTGTGGACGAACAGGTCCAGGCTGGCGAACGCCTGCGCCAGTTCCTCGCCGGTCAGCTGCCCGGTGAACACTGCGCCGGGCATCATCGCGGCCAGCTCGGGGCGCTCCGGCCCATCGCCGACGACGACCACCTGCACGTCGCCGCGCGCGGCGATCCCCGCCAGGCGCTCCACGGACTTCTCCGCGGCCAGGCGGCCGACGTAGCCCACGATCGGCTTGCCCTCCGGGCTCCACAGCTTGCGCAGCGCCGCCGACCGCTTCGACGGGTGGAAGCGCACGGCGTCGACGCCGCGGCCCCACTTGTGCACGTTGCGGATGCGGTGGCGGTCCAGGTCGGCGATGGTCGGCGACGAGGGCGCGAGGGTGCGTGCGCAGGCGTTGTGGATGACCCGGGTCCAGGCCCACGCGGCCGTCGACAGTCCCGCCAACTTGTAGTTCTTGGCGAAGCCCGCGACATCGGTCTGGTACACCGCCACGGCGGGGATGCGCAGCGTCTTCGCGGTGAACGCGCCCGCCGCGCCGAGGACGAAGGGCGAGGCCAGGTGCACCACGTCCGGCTTGAACTTGGCCAGGATCGCGGCCATGCGGGCCTCGGGGACGCCGATGGGCAGGGAATCGACCATCGGCACCATGACCGTGGGCACCCGCTCGATGCGGAATCCCCGGTAGGTCTCGTGCTCCTCCTGGAAGGGTCTCGCGCCAGGGGCGATCACCAGCGCCTCATGCCCATGGTCGGCCAGGTACTCCAGCACCCGGAGGACCGAATTGGTCACGCCGTTGATGTTCGGGAGGAAACTCTCCGCCACAATCGCAACTCGCATGCGCTCCACCATCACATCCCCACCTCACCTCGCGGTGTCGCCGGGGTAACGGTTGCGGGATCATCAAGTGAACGCCTGGTGGCCCTGATGCTCAGCCACCACAGCGGCGCCGCGATGATCAGTCCCACGACGATGATGCTCAGCGCCGGAACGACCGACAGCGTCCACCGCCTGCCCTCCACGCGCACCCGCTCGGGCTCGGCGCGGTCGTATTCGACGCGCACCCGCTGCCCCTCCTCCAACCCGACGGGGAAAAGCAGCCCCGTCGGCGGCGACCGGAACTCGCCGGTTTCGTCGATGAAGTCCACGGCCGTGCGCAACACCCCCACGTGCCGCACCGCCGCCACCGCCCGCCCGGTGTCCGACTCGATCGCCCGGTCGTCCGCCCAACTCCCGTAGACGAGACCGCCGGCGACGACGAACAGGCAGATCAGCAGGAACAGGATCAGCTGGCGCAGCCGCCGCGGCCACCCGCGGCGGAACCCCGGGCGATCCCGCGTCGTCGTACCCGGCGTCGTCGTGCCCGGCCCGCCGGACCGGCCCCCGGCACCGGTCACGTCGGCGGCACCCGCCTCTTCTCCCCTCGGCCGCTGCGACATTTAACCCAGAGCCGCTTTCCGCGCCAGGCCGTCGTGAAGCTCCCTGCGCCCCGCCCGCGACGTCGTGACCTCGATGACCCGGATCCCGTCCACGTCCGTGTCCGGGTGCAGCAGGGCCAGCAGATCCCCGAGGTCGGCGGTCTCCTCGTGGACGACCCCGTACGCGTCGCACAGAGCCGCGATGTCCACCGTGTGCGGAGTGCCGAAAACGCGCTCGAAGCCGCCCCGCAACGCGGGTGCACCCGCCTCGAGGGTCTCGAAGATGCCGCCGCCGGAATCGTTGGCCACCACGATGGTCAGCGACTCCGGGCGCGGCTCGGCGGGCCCGATGTTCAGCGCGCCGGCGTCGTGCAGGAAGGTCAGGTCGCCCATCAGCGCCAGCGTGCGCGGCGGGCGGATCTCGTCGGCGTGCGCACGGTCGCGGGCCAGCGCGACGCCGACGGCGGTGGCCACCGTGCCGTCGATGCCCGCCGCCCCGCGCCCGGCATGGACGTCGACGCCCGGGAACGGCAGCCCCGCCCACGACGCGTCGCGCACCGGATTCGACGCGCCCAGCACCAGCTGCTCGCCCGTGCGCAGGCTGTCGGCCACCGCGGCGGCGACGTGCAGGCCGGTCAACTCGTCGGCCGTCTCGCCCAGCACCTCGCGCACGGCGGAGGCGCCCAACTCGGAGGCCGCCTCGCACACGTCGAGCCACTGGTCCGGGCACTCGCCGGAGACCTCGACCGCCGCGACCACGCGCCGGGCGTTGGCGCTGACGTCCGGGTAATCGTCGCCGGCGGCCACCACCGTGACGTCGATGCGCGGGTCGGCCAGCAGCCGCGCCACCCCGCGGTGCAGCGTGGGCCGGCCCAGCACCACGATCTGCTCCGGACGGCAGTCGTCGCGCGCGAACGTCGCCGCCGCCAGCGGATGCACGGGCGTCTCCGGCGCGGGCGCGTTCGGTTCGGCGATGGTGGGCACGTCGGCGAGCGCCGGCAGGTCCGGCGCGCCGGAACCCGCGATTACCAGTGTTTTCTTCCCCAGATCGAGCTTTGCGACGCCCACGTTCCCCGCCTTGCCGGCCGCCAGATGGCGAAGCTCGGTCCACGGGCCGTCGCCACGCCCGGCGGGCAGCTCCGGCAGGTGCTCGTCGTCGTCCGGCACCAGCGGCTCGACCAGGCGGACGTTGAGGTGCACCGCACCGCCGCGCCCGGAGGCCAGGGCCGCCGCGACGAGCCGGTCCACCCGCGCCCGCAGGGCACGGGCACCGGACTCCGTGACCGGCGCCGTGCCGTCGACGTCGACCTCGGAGACGCTGGCGTCGTCGAAAAGCCGGTCCTGGACGATGGTCTGGTTCGCGCCCGTGCCCCGGTACGACGCCGGACGGTCGGCCGTCAGCGCCATCAACGGCACCCCCGAATACGTCGCCTCGACCATCGCCGGCAGCAGATTCGCCACCGCGGTCCCCGACGTCACCGCCACCGGCGTCACCGTCCCCGTCGCCGCCGCCAGGCCGAGGGCCAGGAAGGCGGCGGAACGCTCGTCGGCGCGGACGTGCAGGCGCAGGCGCCCGGCGCGCTCGGCGGACAGCAGCGCGCGGGCCAGCGGCGCCGACCGCGACCCCGGGCACACCACGGCCTCGCGGGTGCCGCAGCGGATCAGCTCGTCGACGATGAGCGCCGCCACCATCTCCGAGGGGGCCGCAGGAGCCGCCGCGGGGGTCACCGAACGCGCCTCCGCATGCGCCTCCACATTTGCCTCCGAGGGGGACGCATTCCTGTCATTGTCGTTGCCGTCCATCACCCTGCCCAGGTTAGTGGAGCGCCGGCGGGGCCCGTCGCCGCCCCGAGCACGCGGCTTGCATCACCTAACCCCGGACGCTTCCTCGGTTTCGTTGCACCAAATCCCTGAAGTGTCCGGGCTTAGGTGCACCATGTGCCGATCTGCCCCACGCCTGCACCTAACCCCGGACGCTTCCCCGATTTCGTTGCACCAAATCTCTGAAGCGTCCGGGGTTAGGTGCACGATCGGCCGATGGCACTTCTCGAGAGGCCCGAGAGGCTCAAGAGGACGAAAGCGGACGGGGTCGCTACTCTGCGGACGGTGTACGGGGGTACACGCAAGCATTCGACCCCGGAGAAATCAGCCGGGGACGATCAGAGGACTGACGGAGACAATCGGGGACGGGGGAACGGGCCGTGAATCGCCATGACCAAACGAACAACGGTGCGGGGATTCCGGCGAGCAGCACTCGGGCAAAAGACGTGCGCGAATGGCTGAGCACGCGCGAAATTTGGACGACGGCCCAGCTCAACACCATCGGGCTCGACTCCCGGTCCATCAATCGCGTCGTCGAGGAGCGATTTCTGCACCGGGTGGAGCGCGGCGTCTACGTCCGGGCTCCCGCCGATGACCACCTCCTCCTGCGCGCTCTCGCCCGCAACCGCCCGAGTCTGGTGTACTCCGGCCCAACGGCCGCTCATCTGTACGGGCACGGCCCGATGGAATGGCCGGCACAGGGCCGGGTCGCGAAAGGCACTTCGACGATGGGCAACGACCTGCTGACGCTGTCCGAAACGCGCGTGAAGGCGTTCCGCACCATTGGGGACCTCCGCGTGACGACGCCGGCCGCAACGGCCGCGGCCATGCCCGCGATGAGCGACGGCCAGATCATCACTTTCCTCGCCCGCGAGTACCGCGGCATCGGCGGCAACGACCTGCTGGCACGCGATCTGGCGGCGATGGGCAAAACCGACCGCCGCCGCATCGGGGCGCTGGCCCGGCGAGCCCCCGCGGGAGCGGCGAGCAGTTACGAGCGGACGCTGCAGGAGGGCCTGGCGGCGCGCGGCATCGACGCGGAGCTGAACCGGCGGATCGGGCCGTACACCTGGGACGCGGTCATCGCGAACGGCCGGACGGTGGTCGACATCGACAGTTGGGCGTTCCATGCGGCGCAGGGCGCGCACGCGTCGGACCGCACGTTCATCGTCGATCGATGGAAGACCAACGACGCCTTCCGCCGCGGGTGGGCGCCGCTGCGGTACACGGATTCATGCATCATGTTCGCGCTGAAGGCGGTGCTCGATCAGATCGCGGACACGGTTGCTTTTCGACGGGCCCACCGCCGCCTGCGCACCCCGAACGAGCTGAGGAGCGACGATCAACCCGTGTGGGACTGGCACCAGTCGTTGTGAGGCCCCGCCGGGATCAGGCGCCGGGATCAACCACAGAGATCAGCCGCCGAGAACCGCCACCGGGATAAAACGCCGAGACTAGCCGCCGAGAACGTCCAGCGCCGCGCCCAGGCGGCGGTGCCACCAGTCGCGGCGGTCGGCCGGTGCGGCGCATTCGTCCAGGACGGCGGCATCCGGCGTGACGGGTCCGACGGCGATGCGCCCGTCGACGATGGGTCGCTCGGCGACGTCCACGGCGAACAGGGACCCCGTCGCCAGGCCGGCGGCGTTGGGGCGGACGTGCATGCCGTCGTCGTCGGAAAGCGACGGCAACGCCGCCACCGCCCGCAGACCCGCGCCCATGCCGACCGCCGACTCCAGGGCCGACGAGACGGTGATCGGCACGCCGAAGCGGCCGATCTCCCCGGCGACGCGCAGCACCTCGCCGACGCCGCCCAACGGTGCGGCCTTGACCACCGCGACATCGCAGGCGCCGGCGCGCACCACCGCCAACGGATCGCCGGCCTTGCGGATCAGCTCGTCGGCGGCGACCCTCGCGAAGATCCCCGAGCGCTGCAGGGTCCCGCGGACGTGCGCGAGCTCGTCGACGGTGCGGCAGGGCTGTTCGACGTAATCCAGCGGCCCGCTGCGGGTCAAGGCACCGACGGCGGCGATGGCCTCGTCGGGGGTCCAGCCGCCGTTGGCGTCGACGCGCACGCGCGGGAGGATGTGCCGCTCGTCGAACCAGGCGCGGACGGCGTCGACGCGGGCGACGTCATCGGCCAGCGTCTGCCCCGCTTCGGCGACCTTGACCTTCACGGTCGTGCAGCCGGGGTAGCGTTCCAGCAGCTTTGCGACGATCTCCCCGTCCGCCGCCACATCGACCGCCGGGATGGTGGCGTTGACTTCCACGGAGTCGATCAGCGGTTCCGGCGGCGCGCCCCAGCCCATCTCGAGCGTGCACCGCAGCCACCGGGAGGCCTCCTCCGCGCCGTACTCCGGGAAAGGCGACCACTCGACCCAGCCGCCGGGGGCGTCGAAAAGCATGACCTCGCGGACCTCCACGCCACGGAAACGCGTGCGCAGCGGCAAAGCGACCACGCGGGAGCGGTCGATGAGCTCGGAGAGGCCGGGCAGGGCGGGCGGGGCGGACTGGCCGGGGGCGTCGCTGGCGTCGGGGCGGTGCATGGGCCCATCGTGCCATGCCCCGGCGCGTGGCCCGGGTCACCCGATAACCTGGGCCCATGACCGATTCAACCGCCAATCCGTTCCGCGCCGACCAGTGGCGCGCCGTGCCGGGGTTCGAGGACCTCACCGACATCACGTACCACCGCCACGCCGGCGAGGGCCGGGCCAACGGCATCGTCCGCATCGCGTTCGACCGCCCCGAGGTGCGCAACGCCTTCCGCCCGCACACGGTCGACGAGCTGTACCGCGCGCTGGACCACGCGCGCCGCACGCCGGACGTGGGCGTGGTGCTGCTGACCGGCAACGGCCCCTCCCCCAAGGACGGCGGCTGGGCGTTCTGCTCGGGCGGCGACCAGCGCATCCGCGGCCGTTCCGGCTACCAGTACGCCACGTCGCATGATTCCAACGTCGAGGGCGCCACCGCCGATTCCGTCGACGAGGCCCGCGTGAAGGTCGAGGGCGGCCGCCTGCACATCCTGGAGGTGCAGCGGCTGATCCGCACCATGCCGAAGGTGATCATCGCAGTGGTCAACGGGTGGGCGGCCGGCGGCGGGCATTCGCTGCACGTGGTCGCCGACCTGACGCTCGCGTCGCGCGAGCACGCCCGCTTCAAGCAGACCGACGCCGACGTGGGTTCCTTCGACGCGGGCTACGGGTCGGCGTACCTGGCCAAGCAGGTGGGCCAGAAGTTCGCGCGCGAGATCTTCTTCCTGGGCCGCCCGTACGACGCCGAGACGATGCAGCGCATGGGCGCGGTCAACGAGGTCGTCGGCCACGCCGAGCTGGAGGACGTCGCCGTGGAGTGGGGCCGCGCGATCAACGGCAAGTCGCCGACAGCGCAGCGGATGCTGAAGTTCGCGTTCAACCTCACCGACGATGGGCTGATGGGCCAGCAGGTCTTCGCCGGCGAGGCCACGCGACTGGCGTACATGACCGACGAGGCCGTCGAGGGCAAGAACGCTTTTCTGGAAAAGCGCGACCCTGATTGGGACGACTTCCCCTTCTACTACTGACGGGGCGGGGCCCGGATCTCGGGGGGGGCGGGGCCGTTGTAGCGTGACGACGGCCCGCCAACCGGTGGGCGACCCACAAACGCGGAACCCGCCGCGGGCCACATGACATGGCCTGCGGCGGGTTCTTCGTTCCGCTCGGGGAAGGTGCGACTTACAGGAAGTCGATGCCCACGATGTCGATGAGCTCGGGCGAGCCGGGCACGATCGGCAGCTGCGGGATCAGCTGGCCGATGCCGCCGGGGGTAACCTCGGGCAGCTCGCCGGGCTCCGCGTCCGGGTTGGTCGCGACGGTCGCATCGACCCAGCCCTGCAGGCCCTCCAGCTTGGAGTGCATGTAGGTCGCGGAGATCTCGACCGGGTTGAACAGGGATCCGACGCCCACGGACAGGACGCCGGCGACCTTGCCATCGACGAACAGCGGTCCGCCGGAGTCGCCCTGCTGCAGCTGGGCGGGGCGGGTCGAGGTGGTCAGGTACGCCTGGCTCGGCTCGTACAGCGGATGCACGTCCTTGCCCTCGACGTTGATGGCGGTGCCAGGCAGGGTGCCGGTGGCGCCGGTGCCCAGGGTGGACCAGCCGTAGGCGGTGCCGGGCTGGCCGACGACGTCGCCGTAGTTGATCTCGGCGGGCGTGACGTCCATCGGCTCGGTGACGTGGATCAGCGCGACGTCGCCGTTGGCGTTGTCGGCCTCGTAGGCATTGGCGACGGCGTTGACCTGGTGGGAGCGCACGAACTCGGAGCCCAGGGCGCCCTCGCCGGTGGTGATCATTCCGGAGATGCGGCCCTGATCATCGGTGGCCAAGCCTTCGATGCAGTGCTGGGCGGTGAGCACCCACTGCGCGGAAACGGCGGTGCCGGTGCACTCGGCGACGCCGCCCTCGGTGAGCATGTGCACGCGGACGACCGCGCCACGCTCGCTCTCCGGGCCCTCGTTCGTGCCGAAGATGAGGGCGTTGGCCGGAGCGGCGGCGACGCCGATGAGGGCGGCGGCCGCGATGACGGACGTGGTGACGCGACGGAGCATGCGTGATTCCTTCACTTGGTTGTTCATTGTCTCGGCCCGCCCCGAGGGGACGGACCGAAGCCATGCGACCCACGGGGCCACGTGTGGCGACTTCACCGAGCGTTCGCCGGCATCGTGGCGCCGTTGCGCCGACAACTTACCGACGTCCGTGGCGGATCCGTCGAAACTGTATCGAGCATATGGGCCCGCCCCCGAAAGCGAAAGAGGGGAGCGGCATTCACCCGGCAATTTACCCGGCGGCGACGCTCACCGCGAATGGGGCGTGCACCTACCCTGACAATCGTGAACGCCCACGACACCGTTACGCATCGACTCGACCTGTTGCCCATGTGGCCGGGCCTCCGTGCCCTGGAAGCCGTCCCGACCTTGGCCCATGCACTCGACGGGAAAGTTTCGCTGCTGCCCGTGCCCGCCGATGACCCGGCCCGCGCGGAGCTGTTGGCCCGCACCCAGCGCGCCGGCGATCCCATCGACGCCGACGTCGCCATCGTCGCCTGCACGTCCGGCTCTACAGGCACCCCCAAGGGGGCGATGCTCACGGCCGCGAACCTCCGCGCGTCCATCGACGCCACGCACGCCCGTCTCGGTGGCCCGGGTCAGTGGTTGCTGGCCACGCCGCCGTCGCACATCGCGGGGCTGCAGGTGCTGCTGCGGACGTTGCGGGCCGGCGAGGTTCCCGTCGCCATGGAGCTTTCCGACGGCTTCCGCCCCTCCTCCTTGGCCGACGCCATCGCGGCGATGTCCGGGCGACGCCGCTACACCTCCATCGTTCCCCTGCAGTTGGGCCGCATCCTCGGCAACGCGGAGGCCACTGCGGCGCTGGCCTCCCTCGACGGGGTACTGGTCGGCGGGCAGGCCACGTCCCCCGAACTGCTGCGCCGGGCCCGCGCGGCCGGGGTGACCGCGCTGACCAGCTACGGATCCTCCGAAACTTCCGGTGGCACGGTTTACGACGGTCGTCCCCTCGATGGCGCGGACATCTCCATCGCCGATGGCGACGGCGACGGCTATGGCGACGGTCATGGCGACGGCACGGAGGGCTGCAGTGGGGGCCGCGGCAAGGACCGCAGCGAGGAAAGCCCCCGCGGGGCAACTCCGGGAGGGGTCACCCCGGGCAAGGCGGGCCCCGGCCGCATCGTCGTGTCCGGCCCCATGGTCTCCCGCGGGTACCGCAACGTCGACGATCCCGACCTCGCCGACGGCGTGTTCCGCACCTCCGACGCGGGCAGCTTCGACCACTCCGGTGGCACCGCCGACTCGTCCGACTCAAGCGACCCGGGCGGTCCTGGCGGTGGCCCGGTGCTGCGCGTGCTCGGGCGCATGGACGACGTCATCATCTCCGGCGGCCTGAAATTCCTCCCCGGCCCCATCGAGGACGCGCTGACCTCGCTCGGCGACGTCGCCGCGGCGGCCGTCGTCGGCGTGCCGCACCCGGAACTCGGCCACGCCGTCGTCGCCGCGGTCACGCTCCACGACGCCGATTCCCCCTCGCCCGGCGCGACACCTCCCGATCCCTCCGCCGCCGACACCGGTGCCATCGAAGAACACCTCCGCGCGCGTCTCGCCCCTGTCTTGGACAAGCACCAGGTTCCGAGGGCGGTGTTCGTCGTCAAGCAACTGCCCACCCTGCCCAGCGGAAAGCTGGACCGCACGGGCCTGGCCGCGACCCTCGCGGCGCGATGGGGGATGATGTCCGAATGACCGACCGCACCACCCCCCGCCCCGCCGACCGCCCCGCGACCTTCGCGGACTGGATGGAAGGGGCGCGCCCGCACACGTGGGCCAACGCCTTCGCGCCCGTCGTCGCCGGCGTCGGCGCGGCGGCCCACCACTCCGACGTCGCCTGGGGCCGCGCCGCCCTGGCGCTGCTGGTGGCGTGGGCGCTGATCGTCGGCGTGAACTTCGCCAACGACTACTCCGACGGCGTGCGCGGCACCGACGACGACCGCTCCGGGCCGCTGCGCCTGACCGGGTCCGGCCTGGTGCCGCCGAAGCGCGTCAAGGCCGCCGCATTCGCGTGCTTCGGCGTCGCGGCCGTCGCGGGACTGGCGTTGGCGTTGCTCAGCGCGTGGTGGCTGGTGCTCGTCGGCGCGGCGTGCATCGCCGGCGCGTGGTTCTACACCGGCGGGAAGAACCCCTACGGCTACCGGGGCCTCGGTGAGGTGGCGGTGTTCGTGTTCTTCGGGCTCGTCGCGGTGCTCGGCACCGAGTTCACCCAGTCCGGGCGGATCAGCTGGCCCGGCGTCGTCGCGGCGGTGGCCGTCGGCGCGATCTCCGCGTCGGTGAACCTGGCCAACAACCTGCGCGACATCCCCTCCGACACCGAGGCCGGCAAGGTGACGCTGGCCGTGCGCCTCGGCGACGCCGGCACCCGCAAGGCGTGGGTCGCGCTGGCCTGCACTCCCCTGGTCGCGTCCGTGGCGCTGGCTTTCGCCACCCCGTGGGCGCTGGCGGGGCTGGTGGCCGCGCCCCTGATTTTCGTCGCCTCGCGGCCCGTGACCGGGAACGCGAAGGGCCCGGCGCTCATCCCCGTGCTGGGGATGGCCGGCCGGGCCATGCTGCTGTGGGCCGTGGTCACGGCCCTGGCGCTCGCGCTGGGTTAGTCCGCGCTGGGTTAGACGGGCGCGCACGCCCTCCGTGCGCGACCGCGCGCAGCCTCCGTGGGCGACCGCACGGCGCGATCGCTACATCGACTCGCGCTCCGCGAGCTGCCGGCGCACGTATTCCTTGTGCGCGCGGCGGTTGGAGTCCCACACCGCAACGCCCTCGTTGGCGCGGGTGCGCAGCTTGGGGAACAGGAACACCGACGCCGGCATGGCCACGATCAGCGCCAGAACGGCGAGGATGGCCAGCGGGACCTGGATCTCGAACAGCACGATGATTCCGACGAGCACCGCGAACACCACGAGGAACAGCATCAGCCGGGCAAGGCCGTACCAGAAGACGTCCTTGAACGCCTGGTTGCGTTGCGCGCGGTGCGCGTCCTGGTCGGGAGCGCCGGTGCCGGTGCCGGTGCCGGGGTTCTGCTTCGCATTGTCACTCACACGTGACACTCTACGTATCCTGGATTGACGTAGGAGGTGCGAGGTGGGTCGTTTGCTGATTCTGATCCTGATCATCGTCGTGATCGTGCTGGTGTGGCGCGCGTTCGGCCCCGGGACCTGGGGCAAGGGCACGGGCCGCAGCGGCATGGCCGGTCCCGGAGCGCTCGGGGGCGGGCGAGGCGGTGCCCTGGGTGGTGGACGTCCCGGTGGGCTCGGCGGCATCGGTCGCGGTGGCCGCGGCGACCGAGCGAACCTCGGGCAGCCGCGCATCAAGGGCCCCGACGATGACGAGGACTTCCTCTGGCGCCTGGAAAAGCAGCGCTTCGACGAGCAGCGCGCCCGCGAGCGTGCCGCCGAGGCCGAGCGTGATCGCCGGCGTGCGGAGGAGCAGCGCCGAAATGCGCGCGGCGCCGACGGCACCGGCAACGTCAAGGGTCCCGAGGGCCCCGAGGGCCCCGAGCCCGGGGACACCCCGCCGAACTCCGACGACGCTTAGTTCGCGGAGTCACACCTGCCTCAAATTTCCGACAATCGCCCAGAACGAGACACCCGCAGAGACCGCGACCTGGACTTTTACGCGGCCACAGTGTCCCGCTTTGGGCGACTTTCTGGCTTTTGGGGCCCGCGTTGCTGGAGTTGCGCTCTGTTGCGCGCGGCTGCGGTCAGCTGCCGTCAACCGAAGCCGGCTATCGCCGACCGCGGGCGCCGCGCCGCGACCTACACGTTCTTGCCGCGCTCGAGCAGCTGCAGCAGGTAGGCGCCGTAGCCGGACTTCGCCAGGTCACGGCCGCGCTGCTCGAGGTCGTCGTCGGAAAGCCAGCCCATGCGCCAGGCGACTTCCTCGGGGCAACCGATCTTCAGGCCCTGGCGCTGCTCGATGGTCCGCACGAAATCGCCTGCGGCCATGAGCATGTCGACGGTGCCGGTGTCCAGCCACGCCGTGCCGCGCGGCAGGATCTCCACCTTCAGGCGCCCCTGCTCCAGGTACGCGCGGTTGATGTCGGTGATCTCCAGCTCCCCGCGCGCCGACGGCTCGAGCCCCCGCGCGATGTCCACCACGTCGGCGTCGTAGAAATACAGGCCCGGCACCGCGAAATTCGACCGCGGATCGGCCGGCTTTTCCTGCAGGCCGGTGGCCATCCCCGACTCGTCGAAATCAACCACGCCATACGCCGTCGGGTCGGCGACCCAGTACGCGAAGATCGCCCCTCCCCCGGGCTCGCGGAACCGCCGCAGCTGGGTGCCCAGACCGGCGCCGTAGAAGATGTTGTCGCCGAGCACGAGCGCCACCGGCTCATCGCCGATGTGGTCGGCGCCGATGATGAACGCCTCCGCCAGGCCGCGCGGCTCGTCCTGCTCCGCGTAGGTCAGGTTGACGCCGAAGTCGGAGCCGTCGCCGAGCAGCCGCGTGAACTGCGGCGCATCCTCGGGCGTGGTGATGATCAGAATGTCCCTGATCCCCGCCAGCATCAACGTGCACAGCGGGTAGTAGATCATCGGCTTGTCGTACACCGGCACGAGCTGCTTGCTCACGGCCTTCGTGATCGGCCACAGCCGCGACCCCGTGCCGCCGGCCAGAATGATGCCCTTCATCGCGGACTCACGCCTCCCCGACGTCCTCGTTGGCCATCGCCCACTCGTCGCGCAGCTCGTTTTCCATCGCGCGGCAGTCGTCCCAGTCCGGCAGGGAACCGCCGGCGGATTCGAATTCGGCGATGGTGGGGGCCGCGGCGTCCTTGTCCGACAGGATCGGCTTGACGACGCCCACCTCCCCGCCTTCGCGGGCACCGGCGAGAATCCCCTCCACGTCGATGCCCAGCTCCGGGTCCAGGATCGACACCGCCCGTTCGATCTCGGGGTCGTAGCCGGTGGAGGTGAGGTACGTCAGGACGGAGTCGTCGGCAAGCGAAATGAAACCGTGCGCGACGCCCACCGGCACGTGCACCACCCGCCGCGACCCGGCCTCCAGCTCCACGGTGAGCACCTCGCCGAACGTCGGCGACCCGCGGCGCACGTCGACGATGACGTCCAGCACGCGGCCGGCCGGGCACGTGATCAGCTTCGCCTGCCCCGGCGGCACGTCGGCGAAGTGCAGGCCGCGGACGACGCCGGCGGCGGACACGCTCATGTTCGCCTGCTCGGGGATGAACGGGTAGCCGGTGGCGTCGATGAACGCGTCGGCCTTGAACCACTCGTGGAACGAACCGCGCGCGTCGCCGTGGATGATCGGCTCGAAAACGTGCACGCCCGGGATGGCGGTCGGCTGGAAGGTGGCTTTGTCGGTGCCCTGCGTCATGGGTCCGAGTCTAGGGCCCGGGCGGGCGTCAGGGCGCGATCGGCTTTTCGACGCGCGCGTACCCGGCCTCGGCGGCGTCGTACGCCGCGGCCCACCACCCCGGGTTGGCCCGGTACCAGTCGACGGTGGCGGCCAGTCCGGCGTGGAAGTCGCGGTAGGCGGGCTCCCAGCCGAGACCCTCCATCGACGACGGATCGATGGCGTAGCGGCGGTCGTGGCCGGGACGGTCGGTGACGTGGACGAACTCGTCGCGGCCGCGGCCGAAGACCTCCAGCAGGTCGCCGACGACGTCGATGTTGGCGCGCTCGCCGTCGGCGCCGATGAGGTACGTGGCACCGATGGCGCCGCGGTCGAGGATGGCCCACACGGCGTCGTTGTGGTCGTCGACGTGGATCCAATCGCGCACGTTGTCGCCGGTGCCGTACAGCCGCGGCTCGCGGCCGCGCAGCAGCCCGCAGATCTGGCGGGGGATGAACTTCTCCGGGTGCTGCCGCGGCCCGTAGTTGTTCGAGCAGTTGCTGATGGTCGCCGCCAGCCCGAAGCTGCGCACCCACGCGCGCACGAAATGGTCGGCCGCCGCCTTCGACGCCGAATACGGGCTCGACGGGTTGTACGGCGTCTGCGGGGTGAAGCGCGCCGGGTCATCGAGCGCGAGGTCCCCGAAGACCTCGTCGGTGGAGATGTGGTGCAGCCGAACGTCGTGCTTCGCGCATGCCTTGAGCAGCGTGACGGTGCCCACGACGTTGGAGCCGACGAACGGGTCGGCGTCGCGCAGCGAATTGTCGTTGTGCGACTCGGCCGCGAAATGCACGACGGCATCATGCTTTGCGACGAGGCCGTCGACCAGTTCGGCGTCCCGGACATCCCCGGCGACGACGTCGCAGACGTAGGGCGAATCCGGGTTCCCCGGAACCTCGCGGAGGCTGTCCGAGTTCGCCGCGTAGGTGAAGGAATCCAGCACCGTGACGTCGACGTCCGGCCGGGTGGCCAGGGTCCGCAGCACGAAGTTCGAGCCGATGAAACCGGCGCCGCCGGTGACGAGGATGCGCATGCGACCACCGTACCCCGCAGCCCGGATCACCCCGAGAGAAGAAAAACCGCCGCCGACGGCGATGCGTCGGCGGCGGTGGAGACGGCAGGGGTGGATCGTGGACCCTAGGGCCGCCCCATCCGATCGGGCTGGGGCGCGGACGCCCCGGTGGGATCCTTCGGAGCGGTGGCGTAGATGGTCATGATCAGCACGCCGGCGAGGAACAGGGCGCCGCCGGCGACCTCCACCCAGGCCGGGGAGTTGTCGGACCAGTCGGCGATGGTCAGCACCGAGCCCAGGGCCACCAGGCCCAGGGCCGCGTACAGGGCGCGCTTGGTGCCGAAGCGCCGGATCACGTCGATCGGCGCGAACGCCGCGAGGATCATGGCCACGCCGGCGACCATGGTCACCTCGCCGAGCCCGCCGGGGGCGAACACGGTGAAGAACAGGCCGATCAGGAACAGGAACGCGCCCAGCGTCAGGGAGCCCTTGTTGTTCGCGCGCATCAGTTCAGGCCGGCGTAGGAGTGCAGGCCGGAGACGACCATGTTGATGAAGAAGAGGTTGAACACCATCGTCGCAAAGCCGAGGATGTTGATCCACGCGGCCGCGGCGTTGCGCCAACCCGACGTCGCGCGGGCGTGGAGGTAACCGGCATAGACGATCCACGTCACGAAGGACACGGTCTCCTTCGGGTCCCAGCCCCAGAAACGGCCCCAGGCGACCTCGGCCCAGATGGCGCCGAACACGACGCCCAGGCCGAACAGCGGGAACGCCCAGATGGCGGTGCGGTACGCGATGGCGTCGAGGGTCTTCGCGGCCGGCAGCGGCATGGCCAGCTTGCCGAAGAAACCCTTCTCCCGCCCCTTCGGCTGCTTGATGCGCAGCAGGTACAGCAGCGAGGCGATGCCGGAGACCAGGAAGATGCCGCCGCCGATGGAGACGGTGGACACGTGGATGGGGAACCAGAAGGACTGCAGCGCGGGCACGACCGGCGCGGACTCGGCGTAGAGCGAGGTGCCGCCGTAGAACATCAGCGCCGCGACCGGGGTCAGCAGCCAGGGCCAGAAGATGCGCATCTCGTTGCGGCGCAGGACCACGGCCGCTATGACCATGGCGAACAGGCTGAACACCGAGATGTACTCGTACAGATTGCCCCACGGGAAACGCTCGGCGGACAGGCCGCGCAGGACCACCGACGCCAGGTGCACGGCAACGCCGATGTAGACGACCATCTCGGCCATCGCGCCGATGGACGCGGCCTTGCGGAACTTCGCGGCGACGGCCTCCGGGTCGTGCTCGTTGGCGTCGTAGGTGTCCGGGATGGACCCCGTGCCCGTGACCGGGTCCCCGCCCCGGCCCGCATCAGTAACGGAGTCCGCGGAGTCGGCGGAGGCGCCCGAGCCGACGAGCACCTTCTCGCCCACCATCCCGGCGCGGGCCTCCGCCCGGGCCTCCAACGCCGACAGGCGGCGCACGTAGTAGGCGATGGACAGCAGCAGCGCCAGCGCGTACAGCGCGAAGGCCGAGAAATAGGACCAATCGGAGTACTGCGCCAGTGTCTGGTTGACGGGCATCGGGGCCGCTCCAAGCATGTTCGGGGGTTCGTGCGATCGGGTATGACCGTAGTCGCGCACCGCCCGAAACCCCAACCCCCGGGGGCATCGTCGCAGGCCGGTCCCGCGATGGCGAACGGCGGGCTTGACGACGCCACGTCGTCAAACCCGCCGTTTCAGGCCGATGACGGCCGGATCAGCCAGGCAGCCGGATCAGTCGTCCTCCGGCTCCGGCCGGCCGAGGACCCCGCGCACGAAGGCGTCGAACTCGTCGCCCCACCCGGCGCGGTCCGTGCGGGCCAGGCCACCGAACTCCACGCGGGTGGCCGTGTCCGACACCGGGTGCAGGCGCACCCACAGGCGGCGGCGCTTCACGGCCAGCGACACGACCAGGCCGGCGAGCATCGCGATCGACGACCACAGCACCCACACCTGCGTCGGATCGTGCGACACCTGCAGGTTGACGAACTCCTTGGCGCCGAGGAACTCGATCTTCGTGCCGTCGTCGAGGGTGACGTCCTCGCCCTCCTTGAGGTTGACGCGGTCGATCTTCTCCAGCTGGCCGGAATGCATCAGGTCGCGGTCCAGCGAGAACAGCTGCTGGCTGCGGCCGGTGTCCAGGCCCGCGTCGCCGCGGTAGACGTCCACGGCCACGGCCGGGTCGTTCATGGCCGGGTACACCGACGTCAGCAGCGCGCCGGACTCGCCGGTGAACTCGGCGGTCGGGGCGAACAGGCCCTCGATGGCGATCTGGTTCTGGCGGCGCTCGTACAGGTCCGGGTACATGCCGGCCGGCGGGTCGAAACGCATCGCCCCGGAAGACAGGAAGAACGTCGGGTCATCCGGGCGGAACTGCACGATCGACGTCCGCGACTCGCCATTGGGCCACGTCACCCGCATGGCCGGGGCGAAACCGTGGCCCTGCAGGTACACGCGATCACCGGCGACGCGCAACGGGTGGTTGACGCGCAGCGTCTGCTCGTTCCACTCCTCCGTCGGCTCGCGCATGGTGTCCTCGTCTGCCCAGCGGATGTTCGACGTGAACATCTCCGCCTGGCCGTTGGGCAGGTAGTCGGCCACGAAGTCCTCGACCTGCACGCAGAACGGGTTCAGGCCGGTGCCGTCGAAAAGCAGGCCCGGGCGCAGCGAGTCGAAGTTGGCGGGCGCGGTGTTGCAGAACGGGGTGTTCACCGCGCCCTGCACGGCCTCGTCCTGGATCTCGGTGCCGGTGTCCGTGATCAGGATGATCTGGCCCTCGTAGTACAGCAGCTTGCCCGCGGCGATGGTGATCAGCAGCGCGACCAGGCCCAGGTGGAACACCAGGTTGCCGAACTCGCGGAAGAACCCGCGCTCGGCGGAGAACGACAGGGCGCCCGCACGGTCCTCCGCCGCCGGCGTCTCCGTCAGGTGCCACCGCTTGAGGCGGGAGGACACGTCCGCCTTGACCTCGTCCAGGGGCTTGTCGACGACGCCGTCGTCGTTCATGGGCAGGCGGCCCAGATTCTTCGGCGCGCGCGCCGGCGGCGTGCGCATCGCCTTCCAGTGCTCGATGGTGCGCGGGATGATGCAGCCCACCAGCGACGCGAACAGCAGCACGTAGATGGCGGTGAACCACACCGACGAGAAGACGTCGAAAAGCTGGAGCTTGTCGAAGATCTCCGCCATCGTGCCGTTGTTGGCCAGATACTCGTCGACCTTCGACTCCGACAGCGACCGCTGCGGCAGCAGCGCGCCCGGGATCGCCGCGAACGCCAGCAGGAACAGCAGGATCAGCGCGGTGCGCATGCTGGTCAGCCACCGCCACGCCGCGCGCACGGGGCGCATCGCCTTCGCGCCGGCCGTGCTTCGCGTGCCCTGCCCCTGCGGGGTAGTCGCCATCGTCGCTGCCATCTCCTTAAATCGGCGTCACCGTGTCGGTGATGAACGCCACCTGAATCCAATTGACGAACATATCCCAGAGGCCCGTGACCAACGCGATGCCCACCAGCACCAGCATCGCGCCGCCGACCATCTGGATCGTGCGGGAATTGCGGCGCAGCCAGTCCACGCCCTTCATGGCGCGTGCCGAGCCCAGCGCCACCAGGATGAACGGCAGGCCCAGGCCCATGCAGTACGCCACGATCAGCGCCACGCCACGGGCGGCGGTGAGCCCCTCCGTGCCGGCGGACACCGAAATGATGGCCGTCAGCGTCGGGCCCAGGCACGGCGTCCAACCCAGCGCGAACACCGCGCCGAGCATCGGGGCGCCCAGCCACGTGGTCCACCGCTTCGGCGCCATGCGGGTGTCGCGCTGCAGCGCCGGGACCATGCCCATGAACACCAGGCCCATGATGATGGTGACCACGCCGCCGACGACGGTCAGCGTCCGCGCCTCCACCCGCAGCGTCGACACCAGGCCGAACACCGACGCGGAGCCGAGGACGAAGATCACCGTGAAACCGGCGACGAACAGCAGCGCCGCCAGGCCCACCCGGGCGCGGACCTTCTTCTGGTTGGCCACCGCAGTGGCTCCGCGCGGGCCGTCGTCACGCGAAGGCGCACCCGACGGCGACGTGGCACCCGCCTCCCCCGCCGCGCCCGAAATGCCCGTCAGATAGGACACGTAACCGGGGACCAGCGGGATCACGCACGGGCTGGCGAAGGACACCAGGCCCGCGGCGGCGGCCGCCAGCAGCGCCAGCAGAATCGGGCCCTGGGACGCGGCGTCCGCGAAAGCGTCGCCGATGCCGGAGGCGAGGAGCATCTAGGCTCCCCCTCCCTCATCGGCGACCTTGCTCACGGCGTCCCACAGCTCCGACTCGCTGACCTCCTTGAGGAAGACCACCGCCGGGCGGTGCTCCCGGTCCAGGATGATCGTCGTCGGGATCACCGACGCCGGGATCCCGCCGAGCGCCACCGCGTTGACGAACGGCGGATCGTAGATCGACGGGTAGCTCAGGCCGTTGTCCTCGACGAAGTCCCGCGGCGCGGAAATGACGTTGTCGCGGACGTTGATGCCCAGCAGCGTGCCCAGGCCATCGGCCTGCATCTTCTCGTGCACGGCCTGCAGATCATCCGACTCCGAGCGGCACGGCGCGCACCACTGGCCCCACGCGTTGAGCACCACCATCTCGCCCTCGAAATCCGACAGGCGGATCTCCCGGCCCTCGTCCATCAGCGATTCGCCGAAGACCTCGCCGACGGGGGCGCGGTCCTCCGGCGCGTACTCGATGGTCGTCTGGCCGCCCGGCGAGACGAACTCGAACGTGCCGCCGATGGCCACGGCGTCATGGCCGACGGTGTCGTCGGAACAGGCCGCCAACGACGCGGTCAGGGCGATGCCCGCCACGGCGGCGATGGTGCGGAAGAGGGGGCGCATGCGAAGGGGCCGTCCATTCGTGTTCTGGGTTTACTGCAATCTAACGAAAAGAGGGGCCGGGAAACGAATCACGGCTCCCGGCCCCGGACCGGTCACAGATGCGCGGCCGGCTCCGCGTAGCGCACCTCGACGATCGTGTCGCCCAGGAAGACCAGCGAGGTCACCGACGACAGATCGCACTGGCGGTCCGCCGGATTGTGGGCCAGCGGCAGGTCGCGGGCGCGGCGGGCCGCGGCGACCACGCACAGCTGGTGGGTGACGATGACCGCCTCCCGGCCCTCCGCGGCCTCGCGCGCGCGGTGGATCGCCGTGAACATGCGGTCGGCGATCTCCTCGTAGGGCTCGCCCCAGCTGGGCACGCTCGGCCGGCGCAGCCGCGGCCAATAGCGGGGATTCCACAGGTCGGAATCCCAGCCGCGCACGTGCAGGCCCTCGAAGGAGTTGCCGGCCTCCAGCACGTCCGGATCGATGACCGGGTCCAGGCCGGTCACCGCGGTCATCGGCTCGGAGGTCTCGCGGGTGCGCTGCAGCGGCGAGCACGCCAGGTAGGCGACGTCGTGGCCCGCGAAGGAGCGGGCCGTGGCCTCCGCCTGCGCGCGGCCCCGGTCCGACAGGCGGTAGCCCGACAGTCGGCCGTAGAGGATCTTCGTCGGGTTGTGCACCTCCCCGTGGCGGACCAGGTGGACGATGGTGCGCGGCGAATGCACGGGCGTGCGCCCGTCGTCCGGCCCGGTCACTGGCCGGGCTCCGGGGTCGCGGCCGCGGCGGCCTTGGCGGCGACGCGAACGGCGGACTCGATGACCTCGAAGTCGGCGTCGGTCAGGGCCGAGGACACGAACCAGGTCTCGAAACAGCTCGGCGGCGCGTAGACGCCGTTTTCCAGCAGGGCGTGGAAGAACGCCGGGTAGCGGAACGTATCGGCGGCCTTCATGTCCGCGAAGTTGCGGCCCTCGCCCTCGGCGAAGCGCGGCGAGAAGAACGTGGCGGCGCGCTGGATGTGGTGGGCGACGCCCTCCGCGGTCAGCGCGTCCGACAGGATGCCGGCCATGCGGTCGGCGTTGGCGGACACGGCGGCGTAGACGGATTCGTCGGCGGCGCGGAGGCTGGCCAGCCCCGCGGCGACGGACACCGGGTTACCGGACAGCGTGCCCGCCTGGTAGACGGGGCCCTGCGGGGCAAGGTGCTCCATGATGTCGCGGCGGCCGCCGAAGGCCGCGGCGGGCAGGCCGCCGGAGACGACCTTGCCGAAGGTGGTCAGGTCGCCGGCGACGCCGTCGACGCCGTACCAGCCCTTGGCGGAGGTGCGGAAGCCCGTCATCACCTCGTCGAGGATCAGCAGCGCGCCATCGGCATTGGCGATGGCCTTGAGCTCCGCATTGAAGTTCTCGCCCGGTGCGACGGTGCCCATGTTGCCCGCGGCGGCCTCGGCGATCACGCAGGCGATCTCGCCCGGGTTCTCGGCGAACGCGCGGCGCACGGCCTCCAGGTCGTTGTAGGGCACCACGATCGTGTCGGCGGCCGATGCGCCGGTGACGCCCGGCGAATCCGGCAGGCCGAAGGTGGCCACGCCCGAGCCGGCCGACGCCAGCAACGCGTCGACGTGGCCGTGGTAGCAGCCGTCGAACTTGACGATCTTGCCGCGGCCGGTGAAACCGCGGGCCAGGCGCACCGCGGACATGGTGGCCTCGGTGCCGGAGTTGACCAGGCGGACCTCCTCGACGGAGGTGCGGTCGATGATCTCCTGCGCCAGCTCGGTCTCGCCGGCGGTCGGGGCGCCGAAGGACAGGCCACGGCCGGCGGCCTCGCGCACGGCGTCGACGACGGCCGGGTGGGCGTGGCCCATCAGCATGGGGCCCCAAGAGCAGACCAGGTCGACGTACTCGTTGCCGTCGACGTCGGTCAGGCGCGAACCCTTCGCCGATTCGATGAAGCGGGGGGTGCCGCCGACGGAGCCGAAGGCGCGCACCGGGGAGTTCACCCCGCCCGGGGTCACCGCACGGGCGCCGTCGAAGAGGCGCGCGGAGTTGTCCGTCTGCTGTTTTGAGGTCCGCTGGGGTGTAGTCACGCCGCCCATCGTAGGGAAACGCCCTCGCGGCGGGCCAACCCGCCCCCGGGGTCAACCACCCCGGGAGAAGCGGCGGGTCAGCGCGGGGCGGATGCCGCCGCGGCCCATGATCCGGTTGAGTCGGCGTGAACGCCATTCGATCCACAGCCCGGAGGCGACCATCAGCAGCGCGGCGATGAGCGGGTGCAGCACGCCGGCTACGGATAGCACCAGCACGGCGATGTTGTAGCCCCAGGCGAAGGCGATGTTGCCGCCCATGGTCCGGGTGACGTCGCGGGCCAGCGAGATGGCCTCGGGGATGGAGGAGACGCGGGAGCGCAGCGACACCACGTCCGATTCCTCGATCTCGAGGTCGTCGACGCCGGCGTCGGCGTCCATCATCACGCCCACGTCGGCGACGCGGAGGCATTCGGCGACGTCGGAGCCGCCGACCATGACCACGGTTTCGCCGCCGGAATGGACGCCGCGCACGGCGGCGGCCTTCCGGCCGGGCACGATGCCGGCATAGACGCGGGAGATGCCCAAACGGTCGGCGAAGCGCCGCGCGACCGGGTAGGGGTCGCGGGTGATCATGATCGTGTCCACGCCCATCTCCTCCAGTTCGTCGATGGCCTCGACGGCGTCGGGCTTGATGTCCTCGCCGACGGTGATCACGCCGCGGACCTTGCCCCGCCAGCTTATGACCAAGGGGGTGCCGCCGCCCATGGCCGCGACGGCCATCCGCTCGTCGAGGGCGGACATGTCGCGGGGCCGCCACAGGCTGGCCTCCACGAATCGCTTTTCGACGTCGCCGTCGGACGTGACCACCGGCAGTTCCGCCTGGCCGATGAACGCGCCATCGTCGTCGATTTCCACGTGGTGCACGTCGATCCAATGGGGCACGTCCCCGCCCGGGTCGGTGTCGCGGGAGACGCGGCAGGCACGGACGATGGCGGCGGAGACCGGATGGTCGCTTTCCATCATCAACGCGCCGGCGACGCGGAGGACCAGCTCGGGGTTCTCGCCCTCCACGGCCGCGACCTGCAGGACGTGCATCTCGCCGGCGGTGAGGGTGCCGACGCGGTTGAACATCACCGAATCGGCGCCGGCCAGCGACCGGAAGGCCTCCGCGTCGCGGATGAGCAGTCCCCTCTCGGCGGCCGACAGGATGCCGATGCGCAGCGCCGTCGACGTGGACATGGCCAGCGCCACCGGGGCGATGCCGATGAGGATGGCCAGCGCCACGGCGAAAGCCCCGCCCGCCCCGCCGGAGACCAGCCACCAGATGCCGAACGCCACGAGCGCGAGCAGCATCGACCAGGGCACCAGCACCGACGCGGAGCGGACCGCCACCTGGTGGGCGGCGTCCTCCTCGCGGATCGCCGCCTGCACCCAACGCTGGATCGCCGCGGCGCGGGTCTTCGACCCGGTGCGGGCGACGCGGACCTTCAGGCGCTGGTCCAGGTTCAGGGAACCCGCCCACACGCGGGAGTTGACCTTCATCTCCTTGGGCACCGGCCCGCCGCCGACCACGCGGGAGTCGACCCGCGACGCGCCGCCGACGACGACGCCGTCGACGGGGATGATCTGCCCGGGAGGCACCAGCACGTCCTCGCCGATGTTGAGTTCGGCGATGGGCACCCGCCGCTTCTCGGGCTTCGAGGCCTTGCCGGCCTTGCGGACCACCGTCACGTGACGGTCGGCGGGGATGCGCAGCACGTTCATGGCGGCGCCGGTGCGGACCCGGTTGTAGCGCGTCGCCAGTCGCCCACCCAACAACAGGACGGTCACGCCGCAGGCCACGTCCAGGAACAGCTCCGCCGGGGAACTGCGTTCATAGTGGAAGGCGAACCACGTCGGCGTCGTCGTGAAGCCGATCTTTCCCGCATCGCCCAGCACGATCTCCCCGAGGGACCACGCCCACGCCAGGAGGATCGCCGCGGCGCTGGCACCGTCGAGCGCGGACATCCGCCGGCGCATCGACGCCAGCATCGCCCGGTGGAACGGCCACCCGCCCCACAACGCCACGATCGTGGTCAGGCCCGCGCACACCCACTGCCACCAATCGAATTGCCACGGCACGTGGAGCGACAGCACCAGGACGGGGATGCTCAGCAGCAGCGACACGACGAACCGGGTCTTGGTCACCAGGGCGCGGGCGGTGAACAGGGCCTCGTTGGAGCCCTCCCTACGCTGCGTCGCTTCGCGGCGCCGCACCCGCGCCTCCGCCATCTGCTGCGCCGCGGCGGGCACCGCCGGGCGACGGCGCGGGGAGGCGTCGAGGCGGGTCGCGCGGCGCCGCAGCGAATTGCGGGTCAGGTACGCCCCGATGCCGTGCTCGGCCAGCGCCGCGATGAGGACGTCGGGGGCGATGTCGTCCGGCGCGGTGACCCAGGCACGGCCCGGCTGGTAGACGACCGTGGCGCGCACGCCCGGGAAACCGGCGAGGATGCGCTCGGCCTCGTCGGCCTCCAACGCGGACTCCAGGCCCTCGAGCACGAGGCCGAACGAAGTCAGACCGGTGCCCGTGCGGCGGGCCAGACGCTGGTGCAGGCTCTCATCGCCGTCGGCGCGGCCCCGCGGGCGGACCAGCTTCGCCGCCGCCAGCTTCGCCTCGTCGATGGCCCGCGTGACGCGCTCGTCGGTCTCGCGCAGATCGCGCGCCCGCTCCTGTTCCGGGGTGGAGCCGCGCGATTCCGCCGGCTCCGGATCCTTCGGCGCGGCCGGCACGCGCGAATTCGTCGAGGGGCTCATCACGCCTCGCCGTCCCCGCGCCCCCGGATGTCGCGGTAGAGCAGCACCAGACCCAGGATCATCACGCCGGCCGGCACCACGGTCCACGCGGTCACGGCCATGGCCATCGCGCCGGCCAGCGACACGAAGGTCATCAGCACCACCGCGCCGATGAGGACGCGGCGCACGGTCTTCGACGTCTCCGCCGACGGCGCCAGCAGCGCCACGAGGATCGCCACCACAATGCCCAGCACGCCGACGATGACGATGTCGCGCGCCACCTCGGGGCGGATGCCGGACCGGTCCCCCGTCAACAGCAACATGGACACCACCGCCTGCGCGATGGCCCCACCGACCAGCGTCAGGCTCCACGCCGGTCGGCCGATCCGTGCCTCAGCGGCCATCCCCGCCATCCTTTCCGCGGCCCTTGCGGGCGCCGTCGCCCGCATCGGGTCCCGGACCATCGCCGGAACCCTTTCCTCCGGCGCCAAAATACTCCATGGCGGCGCGCCCCGACGCCAATGCGACCGCGGCACCCGCCGCCGTGGCCGACGCGATGGCCAGCGCCCCGTCGCCCAACTGCAACGGAACCGGGGCCTGCGACCACGGTCCCGCCGGGCCACCGAGAAACAGGGTGAGCATCCGCACGATCAGGTACGCCGAACCGACGACCAAAACGAACCGGGCCCACTTGTTCCCGCGCTTCATCAGGAAGGCCAGGAACGCGAAGATGCCCGCGAAGACCAGCGTGATCAGCATGGTCATCACCGCCGAGCCACGGGCAACGAGAAGCTTGTCGTCGGCCCCCAGCTCGGGGAACGCGTCGCCCACCGACTGCCCGCCCATGCCGGGGACCTCCAGGAGCGCACCCGGGTTGAGCAGGTTGATGGCCAACGTGGTCAGGGCCCCCGCCACCTGCAGCACGCACGTGGCGAGCCACGCTTGCCAGGCGCCGACGATCTGCTCGGGCGGTTGGGGCCGTGCGCTCATCGGTCCGCGAGCTTCCGGGCGACGTCGACGGCGAAGTAGGTGAGCACCTGCTCGGCGCCGGCGCGGCGGATGCCCAGCACCGATTCCATCATCGCCGCCTCCAGGTCGATCCACCCGCGCTCCGCGGCCGCGTGGATCATCGCGTACTCGCCGGAGACCTGGTACGCCGCCACCGGCACCGGGGACATGTCGGCGACTTCGCGGACGATGTCCAGGTACGCCATGGCCGGCTTGACCATGACGAAGTCGGCGCCCTCGGCGATGTCCAGCTCGACCTCCAGCAGGCTTTCGCGGCGGTTCGCCGCGTCCTGCTGGTAGGTGCGGCGATCGCCCTGCAGCGAACTGCCGACGGCTTCGCGGAACGGCCCGTAGAACGCGGACGCGTACTTCGCGGAGTAGGCCATGATCGCCACGTCGACGTGCCCGGCGGCGTCCAGCGCGGCGCGGATGACCTCGATCTGGCCGTCCATCATCCCCGACGGCGACACGATGTGGGCTCCGGCGTCGGCCTGCGCGACCGCCATGCGGGCGTAATTGGCCAGCGTCGCATCGTTGTCGACGATGGTGCGGCCCCACCGGTCCTCGCGCAGGACGCCGCAATGGCCGTGGTCGGTGAACTCGTCCAGGCAGGTGTCCGCCATGATCAGCACGTCATCGCCGAACTCTCGGCGCAGACGGGACAGAGCCCGGTTGAGCACCCCGTCCTCCAGCCACGAGCAGGTGCCCTCCCCGTCCTTGTCGGAATCCAGCGGCACGCCGAACAGGTCGACGGCCGGGATGCCGAGCTCGGCGGCCTCCTCGACCGCGCGCACCAGCGAATCTTCGGTGTGCTGCACCACCCCGGGCAGCGAGGTGATCGGACGGGCCTCGTCCAGGCCATCCGCCACGAACATGGGCAGGATCAGATCGTCGACCGACAGCGACGTCTCCGCCGTCATCCGCCGCATCACGGGGTTGGCGCGCAGGCGCCGGGGCCTGCGCACGGGGCCGGGGACGTTGGCTGGGGTGTTACCGGAATCCGTCATGCCCCCAGGGTACGGTCGCCCGCCCCGAAACGGGCACCGGGGTCGGGCTCGCCGCCCGGCCCCGGGGCGCTACTCCGCGGGCTCGGCCGATGCGTCGGAAAGCGACTCGGCGGCGACCCCCGCCGGCTTGTCGTCGGCGGCGCGCTTGCGGCGCTTCTTGCGCGGCGGCGGCAGCTGGCCGGCGGCTCGCAGCGCGGCGACGTGGTCGGCCAGTGCATCGACCAGATCAGTGATGCCCGCGCGCTCCGGCATGACGTCGACGCGCAGCCCGTACTCGCGGGCGGTCGCGGCGGCCATCGGACCGATGCACGCGATGATCGTGCGGGCGTGCGGCTTGCCGGCGATGCCGACCAGGTTCTTCACCGTCGAGCCGGACGTGAAGCAGACCGCGTCGAACCCGCCGGTCTTGATCATGTCGCGGATCTCGGCGCTCGGCGGGGCGGCGCGGACGGTGCGGTAGGCGGTGACGTCGTCGACCTCCCAACCCAGGTCGATGAGGCCGTCGACGAGGACGTCGGTGCCGATGTCGGCGCGCGGCAGCAGCACCCGGTTGACGGGGTCCATGCCCTCGATGAATTCGGGGAAGACCTCGACGACGCCGGCGGCGTTCTGGCGGGCCTCGTCGGGAAGCAGCTCGGGGGTGATGCCCAACTCGCGGATGGCGGTGGCGGTCTTGTGGCCCACCGCGGCGATGCGCACGCCCGCGAACGAACGCGCGTCCAGGCCGAACTCGGTGAACTTGTCCCACACCGCGTTGACGGCGTTGACGGAGGTGAACACCACCCACTGGTACCGGCCGTCGACCAGGCCCTTGACCGCGCGTTCCATCTGCGCGGGGCTGCGCGGCGGCTCGATGGAGATCGTCGGCACCTCGATCGGGATGGCGCCATGGGCGGCCAGGCGGGTGCGCATCGGGCCGGCCTGGCCCTTCGCGCGCGGCACCAGCACGTTCCAGCCGTAGAGCGCGCGGTTTTCCCACCAGCTGTACTTCGAGCGCTTGTCGACGCCCTTGCCCAGCGTGACCACCAAGGGGCCGGACAGATCACCGGAGAGCTGGGCCAGCGTGCCCAGCGTGACGTCGTAGGTGCGCTGCAGGCGGGTGGTGCCGTGCACCGTCACCGACGTCGGCAGCGAATCCGGCAGGCCGCGATCGGAGAGCTCCTTGGCGATGGCCGCCAGATCGTCCTCGACGGCCTGCAGCACCAGCGGCTGCGGCGCGGCGGCCAGCTCGTCCCAGTCGACGTCGGCGCGGCCGAGGTCGGTTTCGGTGTACGTCGAGCCCAGGGCGATGCCGGCGAACGCCGGGACCGTCGACGGCACGGACATGCCCGGCACGATCTGGAACTCGATGTTGTTGCGTGACACGGCGTTGATCTCGGCCAGCACGTCATCGCTGGTCAGCGGGTTTCCCGCAACCAGGCGCACGACGTCGTGGCCGCGGCGGGCCTCGGCGACGAGCAGACGGCTCATCTCCGTGGCGTCCCCGACGGGCTCGCGGATGTCGGCGGCGGTCGGCGGCGCGGGGCGCTGCGGCTTGCGGCGCGACCCCGAGGCCTTGGCGTCGGCGCACAGGCGCTCGTACTCTTCCTCGGCGGCGCGCAGGACCTCCTCCGGGACCGGGAGATCAGCGGCGACGAGTTCGCGTACGCCCGGCATGACGTCCGGGTCGACGTAGGCGACGGACGTGCCGGCGAGGACTTCGCGGGCGCGCAGCGTCAGCAGATCCGGGTTGCCCGGGCCTGCGCCGACGAACAGGATGCGTCCGGCGGGCGTCGTGCGGGGGGTGCTCATCGTGGTGGAGTTGCTTTTCTTCTCGGTGAATCGGGGCGGGAACGGAGGCGGGGACGCCGGCGCGCGGGAGGCGCCGGGATCCCCGGGGGTCAACGGAGGGTGTCCCCCATGACGTCGTGGGCGCCCTGCTCCAGCAGGCGCTCGGCGACGCTGCGGCCGATGTCCTCGGCGTCGGCGGGGTCACCGGCGGCGGACTCGACCAGGCGGCGCGAGCCGTCCAGCGCGAACACGCCGGCGGTCAGCTCCAGCTGGCCGTCCTCGCCGATCTCCGAGTGGGCGGCGACCGGGGCGGTGCAGCCGGCCTGCAGCACCGACAGGATGGTGCGTTCGGCGGTGGCGCGGGCGCGGGACGCGGCGTCGTCCAGGCGGCCGACGATCAGCGCCAGGCGCTTGTCGGCGGCGCGGCACTCGACGGCCAGCGCGCCCTGGGCGGGCGCGGGCATGAGCACGTCGACGTCGAGCGATTCGGCGGCGCGGTCGAGGCGGCCGGTGCGGTCCAGTCCCGCGCGGGCCAGCACGACGGCGTCGAGGTCGTCCTCGACGCGGCCCATGCGGGTCTCGATGTTGCCGCGCAGCGGGCGGATGTCCAGGTCGGGGCGCACGGAGCGCAGCTGGGACACGCGGCGCGGGGCGGAGGTGCCCACCTTCGCGCCCTCGGGCAGCTCGGCCAGCGGCACGTTGCCGCGGGAGACCAGCACCTCGCGCGGGTCGACGCGCTGCGGCACGGCGGCGAGGACCAGGTCCTCCTCCGGCGCGGTGGGCAGGTCCTTGAAGGAGTGCACGGCGATGTCGCAGACGTCCTCGCGCAGCGCGTGGCGCAGCGCCTGGGTGAACACGCCGATGCCGATCTTCTCGACCGGGTCATGGCGGTTGGCGTCGCCCTCGGTCTTGACGATCACCAGCTCGGCCTCGTGGCCCATGCGGATCAGCGCGTCTCGCACGTGGCCGGCCTGGGTGGTGGCCAGCTCGGAGCCGCGGGTGCCGATGCGGATCACCGGGCGGTCGTCCCCGGCCACGCCGGCCGGCGAACCGTCGCCCTGGATCTCGTTGCCATGGACGTTGCTGCCCTGGATGTCGTTGTCAGCCACGGTTTCCTCCGGTTCCGGGTCGCAGAATGCCCTCGATGTCGGCCGGGCCGCTCATGCGGCCCATGCGGTTGCCGACCATCAGGTCGGCGGGGATTTCGGTGTCCGCGTACAACGCCTGGGGCGTCGACAGCGGCAGGTCGAACAGGCGCTGCAGCGCCTGCGCGTAGGACGTGCCGCCGGGCTCGCCCGACAGCTTCTTCACCTGAACGGTGGGCACGTGCAGCAGCTTGTCGACGACCCGTCGCACGGTGCGTCCGACCTCCTGCCGCTCACGGTCGGTGAGGCCCGGGGTCTTGGCCTCCAGGCGCAGCAGCTCGGCCGAGACGACTTCCGAGGCGCGCTCGCGCAGGGCCTTGACCGTCGGGGCGACCTCCAGGGCGCGCTGCGCCTGCAGGTAGCCGTCGAGTTCCTGGTCGACGATGGCGCGGGCGGCGGTTTCGTCGTCTCGGCCCAGCTCGCGGGTGGACGTCATCTGCAGGTGCTCGATGTCGAACAGCGCGATGCCCTGCAGTTCGCCGACGCCTTCCTCGACGTCGCGGGGCATGGACAGGTCGGCGATGGCCAGCGGGCCGGCGTCGCGGACGTCGTCGGCCAGCACCACGGGGCTCATGGCGCCGGTGGCGGTTACCAGGATGTCGACGTCGGCGAGGATGTCGCGGAAGTCGTCGAGCGCGATGGCGCGGGCGGGGATGCCGGCCTCGATGGAATGCGCGGCGAGGTTCTCCGCGCGGTCGACGGTGCGGTTGGCCACGGTGATGTGGGAAACGCCGGCGCGGCCCAGGTGAGTGGCGGCCAGCGAGCTCATGGCGCCGGCGCCGAGGATCAGTGCGTTGCGCCCGGCCAGGCCGTCGGCGTCGCCCGGCTGGTAGTCGGGGTTGATGGCGCGGATGGCCTCGTCGACGGCGACGGAGACCATGGAGGCGCCCGCCTCGTCGATGCCGGTCTCGGTGTGGACGCGCTTGCCGGTGTGCAGCGAACGCTGGGCGAGGTCGTGGAGGGTTCGCCCGACGGCGCCGTGCTCGTCCGCCTCCTGATAGGCGGTGCGGATCTGCCCGATGATCTGCTGTTCGCCGAGGACCATCGAATCCAGGCCCGACGCCACCGACAGCATGTGCTCGGCGGCGCCCTCGGCGTAGCGGACGTAGAGGTGGGGCGTCAGTTCGTCGACGTCGAGACCGGAGCGGTCGACTATTTCGCGGACCACCGCCGACAAACCGGCGTGGAAGCCGCGGGCGGCGACGTAGTACTCGACGCGGTTGCAGGTGGAGACCAGCATCGCCTCGGAGACCGCGTCCTCGGAGAGGAGGCGGGCGAGGGTCTTGGGCTGGTCCGTATCGGCCACGGACACGCGCTCCAGCATGGACACTGGGGCGGACCGGTGCGACATCCCGACGAGCAGCACACTCACGGCATAACCACCGCTATCCGTTCCTCCTCCATCCGGCGTCCGAATCGGCGGCCGGATCTCGATTTCCGCGGGGTCCCGACGGCCCTCGCCGTAGCAACGCGGATCTGGATCGAGGTGAAAACGGCGCGAACCGGGGCGCCGACGCCGAGCGCCGACCCCGGTGCGGGTGCCAGATCCACCGTGCCTTAGGCTCAGGACAGGCGTTGTGCGCCCTGCCCCCGGCCGTGGGCTCATTTTCAACAACGGTAGACCGTGGCGGGGATATTCCACAAACGCGCGCATCCCCCATGAAGCCCCGATCACGCCCATGCGGGGCGCTTATTCGCCGCCCACCCGGGGGAAGCGGGGGTCGATGCCCCCACCCCTATCCGGGCGCCCGGCGGCTCAGCGCAGGGCGTCGATGAGATCCTCGTCGTCGATCTCCCAGCAGGCGATCTCCTCGCCGTCGACGAGCACCACCGGCACCCGGTCGCCGAACTCCACCGCGTCCGAACCGTCTCCGGCATCGACGTCGACGATCTCCACCTCCGCGCCGAATCGCGCGGCGATGGGGCGGATCTGAGCCTCCACGCGGGCGCAGGAGCCGCAGGTTGCGCGGGTCATGAGCGTGACGACGGACATCGCGGTTCCCCTTTTCGTTGTTCGGTGGCGTCCCGGCCGTTCTCCCCGGCGGCGCGGTCGAAGGCAGCATACGATGAACGGGCACCCGGACGAACCACCGCGGGGGCCGATCGCCGGGCTCGACCGGCCGCAGATCCCGAGCTGCGCGGCGCATCTGAAGCATCTGAAGTACCCGAATCACCCGACGTACCCGAAGTACCCGAACTCACCGAACACCACTAGGACAGGCCCGTGCCCAACCCAGGATCCGATCGTCCGCCCCTGTTGCCGGGCGACATCTTGGCCGAACTGATCCCCTCGCACGGCAACGTCCGCCATTTCCTGGAAACCGTCGCGCTGCACCCGCTGGACCAGGAGTCCCAGCGGGCCGCCGGAGAGGCCGCCGCGCTGGCCGCGCTGGGCGAGCTGTACGGCATCGATTCGGACGAACTGCTCGTCGGGTTCCGGTCCGTGCACGGCGCCTCCCACGCGGCCGGCGGCATCGATCGCCTGTCCGAGCCCCACCCCGACATCCCGCAGGACGCCGGGGCCGCCGCCTTCTTCGACGTGGACAACACCCTGGTGCAGGGCGCCTCCATTTTCCTCTTCGGCGCGGGGCTGGCGCGGCGCGGGTTCTTCGACCGCGGCGAGCTCGCCGGGATGCTGTGGAAGCAGATCAAGTTCCGGGTCTCCGGGTCGGAAAACCCCGAAGACGTCGCGGAAGCGCGCGAGCAGGCGCTGGCGTTCGTCAAGGGCCACCGGGTCGACGACACGGTGGAGATGGCCGAGGAGATCTTCGACGAGATCATCGGCGACCGCGTCTACGGCGGCACCCGCGAGCTGGCGGACCTGCATCTGCAGGCCGGCCAGGAGGTGTGGCTGGTGACGGCGGCGCCGGTGCAGCTGGCGCAGGTCATCGCGAAGAGGCTGGGCCTGACGGGCGCATTGGGCACCGTCGCGGAAGTCGAGGACGGCGTGTTCACCGGCCGCCTGGTCGGCGACATCCTCCACGGCCCCGGCAAGAAGCACGCGGTGGCGGCGCTGGCGGCGTCATCCGGCCTCGACCTGTCCCGCTGCGCGGCCTACTCCGATTCCGTCAACGACGTCCCGATGCTGTCCATGGTCGGCACCGCCGTCGCCATCAACCCCGACCGGCGGCTGCGCCGCGTGGCCACCGAGCGCGGGTGGTCGATCCGGGACTACCGCAGGCTGCGGCGCAACGTGTTCACCGTCGCGCGGTGGACGGTTGCCGCAGGGTCCGTGTCCGCGGCCACCGCCGGCGCCTACCTGGCGTGGACGATGCTGCGGTCCCGGCGAGACCGGCCCCGGTAAGCGGCAGACGGACGCGCGGCCCTAATAGAAGGCGCTCTTCCGGTTGCGCAGGTTGCGCAGCAGCTGGGACTGGATCCGCCCCTTGACCTCTGCGGACAAACCCAGGATCGACACCGGGTCGTCGTCAAGCGAAGCAGGGGACGGCACTGCCCCGGAGCCCGGCCCGGGGGCCTCCATGAACTCCCCGCGGTAGCCCTCGGCCCACTCCCGCGGATCGATGGGATCGAGGACGTCGATGCGCCACTTCGACGGCAGCGGCACCGCGCCCACCGCACCCAGCCACGGGAAAAACGGCGTCGTGGGAATGTACGGGATGCCCAGGCCACGGGCGATGGACAGCACGACGTCGCGCATCAACTCCACCAGCGCCTTGCGCTCGGCCGCGCCCTCCGCCCCCAACGCCCACCCCGGCAGATCCCGCAGCGGCGTCGACGCCCCCTCGGCGAACACGTCGGCCATGCCCCACACCAGGGACTCCAGGGCCTCGTCGATCGGCGCCGCGCCTTCCGCCCGGCCGATGTTCGAGGCGTTCATGCCCTCGGCACCCAGCAGCGCCGACCCGCGCAGCACCGAACCGAGCTGCGGATAGATCTCCTCCGCACCCGTGATGGCCACCGGCACGATGGGGGCGCCGTTGCGCAGGGCCGTCGCCGCGAAACCGCCGCGGCCGAACGCCTGGAGCTGATAACGCTGGGTGTACGGCTTGCCCAGGCCGCGGTAGCCCTCGGGGAACACGCCGACCATCTCGCCGGCCCCCAGCAGATTCGCGGCGGCGTCCCGGCTCGCCCGCACCGCGCCGACCTTCACGGCCAGATCCGACACCACCGGCAGCGAAAACGCCACGTCGCCGGCCAACAACCGCAGCAACCGCCCCGACGCGCGGTGCAGCGACAACTGCGCCATGATCGCGTCGGCCGGCAGATTGCCGGAATGGTTGGCCACGATCATCGCCGGGCCGTCGGCGGGGATGCGGTCCCTGCCGTGCAATTCCACGCGGAACCAATGGTCGTGGAGCGGCGCGAGGGCGGGGAACCACGTCTCCTCGACGAACGCGAGGTCGGGGTCCGGGATCATGCCCACGACGATACCGGGGCGGGTCGGCGGCCACCGCCGCACGGCGAAGCTTCCGGACCGAGGCTCCGAAACCGCCCCCGGAAACGGCGAAACGCCCGCCCCACCGAGGTGGAACGGGCGCTGTGGGCCCTCGGGACGGGAGTACCCGCCGCGACGACCTACTTGCCGAGCTTCCGGCGCTGCACTCGGGTGCGTCGGAGCATCTTGCGGTGCTTCTTCTTCGACATGCGCTTGCGGCGCTTCTTGATGACGGAACCCATCGGCTCGACCTCGCTATTCGTTGACTTCTGTGCTGGTTATCGCGACCGACGCGTCGCCCCGGGCGCTACCACCGCGGCAAGCGGCGGGCGATGCATGGGGCGCGTCGGGCGCCAATCGGGTCAATCATAGCGGGGAGCCGGGTGCCGGGGTCAAACGGCCCCGGGCCCGCCACCGTGCGCGACGTGCGTCGAACGACCCGGGGTCCGACTATCCGGCGTCGTAGAAGGACGAATCCAGGTACGTCTTGACCGCGCTTTCGTGCACGCGGAAGGAACGCCCGACGCGAACTGCGGGCAGTTCGCCGGCGTGGACCAGGCGGTACACGGTCATCTTCGACACCCGCATGATCTCGGCGACCTCGGCCACCGTCAGAAACGTCCCGTTCTCGGCATTCGTCATTATCGTTTTCCCTTCAGCGCACTCCGCGCGCTGCAGGCTTCCCCTCCTGCAGAGACTGTGAACACGCGGTTGCTTGCTCAACCTTACCGTTATCGATGGTGCTAATGCGATACAAGGGCGCGAATGGGGCAACCGTTGCACTTGTTGCTGGTGCGCATTGCGCCCGGGGTCGGGCCCGGTCCCGCCCCTCAACTGCGAAAACCCCTCCGTCGCGTCGGGAGGGGTTTTTTCCGGCGAAATTCCGGGAGGGTGGCGCCGGGGGCGGCGGCACGGGCGTGCCGGGCCGCAGATCCCCTACCCGCCAATGCTTTACGACGGGCCGGCGTGGCCTACTTGGCGGCCGGGCGGCCCATCGAGGCGGATTTGTCGTGGCACGCGCGCATGGCGCGGATGACCGCGCGGCGCAGCCCCTCCTCCTCGAGGGTGCTCGTCGCCGCGGCCGTCGTGCCGCCCGGGGAGGACACGTCGGCGCGCAGGGACACCGGATCGGCGCCCTCGGCCATCATCATCTCCGCGGCACCGGCGGCGGTGGCCGTGGCCAGACGCTGCGCCTGATCGCGCTTGAGGCCGAGCATCACGCCCGCATCGACCATGGACTCGACGAACTGGAAGAAGTACGCCGGGCCGGAGCCGGACACCGCGGTGACGGCGTCCATCTGCTTCTCCTCGACGACCTCGACGTGGCCGACCTTCTCCAGCAGCGACTCGACGTGGGCGACGTGCTCCTCGTTGGCGAAGCGGCCGGGGGCGATGGCGTTGACGCCGCGGCCGACGAGCATCGGGGTGTTGGGCATGACGCGCACGACGGGAGTGCCCACCGCGCACACGGACTCCAGCTCGTCCAGCGTGATGCCGGCGGCCATCGAGGCGACGATGGTGTCGCCCTCGCCTTCGTCGATGACCCCGGAGATGTCCTCCAGCAGCCCGACGATGCCGTGCGGCTTGACGCACAGGAACACCACGTCGGCGCCGTCGACGGCCTGTTCCGCGTCGTCGGCGTCGACGATGCCGTACGTGTCGCGCAGCTCCTTGCGGCGCTCGGGCGATCGCTGCACCAGGTAGATGGACTTCGGGTCCACTCCCCCGTCGATGAGCCCGCCGATGAGCGCGCCGCCGATCTTGCCTCCGCCGATTACCGCAATTCGTGTCATGGTCGGCCAGTGTGCCAAAAGCGCCCCGCGTTGGCTAACCAAGGCGGGGCGCTTCGTGTGCGGCGTTCGGTCACGCCGGTGCGGTCGGGCCGATCACGTCGACCGAGTCGGCAGTGCCGACTACTGCGATCACATCATGGTGAGCACGTACGGGGCGAAGGAGACGACCAGGCCGACGACGCCGGCGAGAATCGGGGTCAGGCGGTCGCGCTCGCGGCGGAGCAGATTGACGATGATCACCAGGCCGAAGGCGAAGGCCACGGCGATGACGGCGACGACCGCCGTCGGCAGCACCATCCACAGCAGCATGAACAGCGCGAAGACCAGGCCGCCGAAGAGCAGGCCGACGATCGTCTGCGCGATCAGCAGGCCGATGCTCAGGGTGTTGTCCTCGGAGTAGTCCTCGCGGGACTTCTTGGTCGCCTTCGGGCTCGGATCGCGCTCCGGCTCCCGCTGCGGTTCGAACTCCGGCTCCCGTTCCCGCTCCTGCTCCGGTCGGGAGTCCCACGTCGCGGGGGCAGCGGCGGCGGGTGCGGCGGCGGCCAACGGATCGACGCCGCGATCGTGGGCGTCGTACTCGTGCGCGTCAAACTCTGGCGCGTCATACTCGTGCGCCTCGTGCTCGTGCGCGGCGAATTCCTCGTCGCGCTCGCGGTAGGCGGCGGGCACGTCGTCGGCGTGATCGGCCATGGCGCCGGCGCCACCCGCGGCGAAGGCGCCGCCGGCGATCGCCGAACCGTCGAAGGCCCGATCGTCGTCTCCGGAGGCGATTCCCGTGCAGTCCTCGTCGGCCGGCGCGATGTCCGTGCGCTCGCCGTCGCCGATGCCGTCACCGGCTCCGGCCTCGTCCAGGTCCTCGCCCTCGACGACGGGGATGATGTTCGTCGGACGATCGTCGTAGGCCAACGATCCCTCGAGGACCTCGCGGGCCATCGGCCCGGCCTCGGCGACCGGCTCACTGGCGGTGCGGGCGTCGTGGAACTTGGTGAACGTGAAAGTGATCTCGCCGGTTTCGTCGTTGGCCATCACGGCACGGGGGTCGACGGGAACGGCGGACGGGACGGAGAAGGGCTCGCGGGGCTCCACGGGCTCGACCGGCTCCACGGGCTCATCGGCGGGCTCCGCGGCGGCCAGTTCGTCGGCGTACTCCGCCTCGGCCGCCTCCGCGTCCTCGCCGGACTCGGCGACCGGAGCGGGCTCGTCGGCCTCGATCTGCGCGGGGTCGGCCGACTCGATCGGCTCGTCCCCGAACTCCTCGGCGGCGGCCAATTCGTCGGCGTACCCCGTCTCCGGGGCCTCGGGGGTCTCCGGGAGCTCCGCCGACGCGGTCTCCTCGACGGGAGCCTCGGCCGGAACCTCGACCTGATCGTCGTCATCGGCGACCGCATGAGCACCGCGACGCGGGCCCTCGGCCTCCACGCGCGGGATCGACCCCGTCAGCTCGGCGACGGAAACGCCGCCCTCTTCCAGGCTGCGGCGCCGCCGGCGCGGACGCTCGGCCGCGCCGTCGGAGTCACCGCGCTCCTGGTTGCGGCGCGCCAACAACTCGGCAACGGTGAGCTTTTCCTCGCTCATCTCATCCCTTTCCGTACAGGTTGCCGTCGAGTCGACGCAAAATCACGCCCTCGCGCAGCGCCCACGGGCAAATCTCCACCTGCTCGAGACCCAATGCTCGCATACTCGCCTCCGCCACGAGGGCACCGGCGACGATCTGGTGGGAGCGATTCGAACTGACGCCCTCCAATTCGGCGCGGTCCGCGGCGGTCATGCGCGAGATGAAAGCGATCAATTGACGCAGGCCCGGGGCAGTCAGCGTGCGCTTGACGCGCGGTCCCGCGGAGCTCGGCGCGGCGCCGGTGAGGCGGGCCAGCGTGCGGAACGTCTTCGACGTCGCGACGGCCAGATCCGGCTCGCCCAACGTCCGCAGATGACGGGCGGGCTCGACCAGCTCGGCGTCGATGTAGTCGCGCAGCAGATCGATCTTCTTGCGCTCCGGCGGATCGGTGTCGAACCACTCGTGGGTCAACCGGCCGGCGCCCAGCAGCAGCGAATACGCCGCATCCGGGTCCTCGTCGGTGCCCGACGTCAGCTCCAGGGAACCGCCGCCGATGTCCAGGTTGACGATGCGCCCGGCCGACCAGCCGTACCAGCGGCGGACCGCCAGGAACGTCAGGCGGGCCTCGTCCTCGCCGGAGAGGATCTCCAGGCGGATGCCGGTTTTCTTCTCCACGTGATCCAGCACGTGGTCGGAATTCCGGGCATCGCGGACCGCCGAGGTGGCGAAGCTGATCATCTCTTCGCACCGCATCTGGTCGACGAGGCCCTTGGCCTCGGCGACGTAGCCCGTGAGCTTGTCGATGCCCTTCTTCGACAGATCATTGTCATCGTCGAGGTACTCGACCAGCTTCATCGTCGACTTCGTATCGCTCATCGGGGTGGGGTGCCCGCCACGGCGGGCATCGACCATCACCAAATGAACGGTATTGCTGCCAACGTCCAATACACCTAATCGCACGAGTCTCAGGGTAGACGGTCTACCGTGATCCGGTGTGAATCAGCTCCACCCCCGCGCCGGACGCGGAACCGCTCCCTCGCCCGCGGAAGTCGCCCCCGATTTCCCCCGCGAGTGGTTCGAGTTCACCAACCCGGACGACCCCGACCACGTGATCAGCTGCGACCTGACGTGGCTGCTCTCCACCTACGCCTGCGTTTTCGGCACCGACGCCTGCCGGGGAATCGATTCCGGCAACGCGGACGTCGGCTGCTGCGGCCATGGCGCGTTCCTCTGCGACGAGGACGACCGGGACCGTCTCGTCGCCACGGTCCGGGCCATGGAGGCCGACGCCGGGGACGGGCCGTCGGAAAGCGGATGGTGGCAGAACCGGCCGTCCGCCGTCACCGGCTGGCTCCGCGACATCGACTCGGACGCGGAAGAACCGCTCGAACCCTGGCTGGAGTGGGATGAGCTTGACGACGACGACGGAAACCCCGAGCCGGCGCTGAAGACCCAAGTGCTCGACGGCGCCTGTATCTTCGCCAATCGCGCCGGGTGGCCGGGAGGGGCCGGCTGCGCGCTGCACCAGTGGGCGGTCGCCCACGACGTCGACCACGTCAAGGCCAAGCCCGACGTGTGTTGGCAACTGCCCCTGCGCCGCCTGGAGGCCTACGAGGAGCGGCCCGACGGCCACGAGATCCTGCGCACCACCATCACCGAATACGACCGGCGCGGCTGGGGCGGTGGCGGCGAGGACTTCGACTGGTACTGCACCGGGGATCCGGGCGCGCACGACCACGCGGACGCCATCTGGAAATCGCACCGGTCCGAGCTCGTCGAGCTCATCGGCGAGGCCTGCTACGCGGTGCTCGCCGACCACTGCCGCGCCCGCGAAGCCGCCGGTCGCGCGAAGGCCTTCGGGCCGTCGGGCTATCCGCTGCTGTCCATCCACCCGGCGACGCGGGCGGCAAAGGAGGGGCTGGCCGCCGACGAGGTCTGACGGCATCCGGGGCCGTGGATCATGCAACGGCCCATTGCAGCCCCCACCGCTGCCCGCCCGCTGCCCGCCCGCTGACCGCCCGCGGACCGCCCGCGGACCGCCCACCGCTCGCCCGACTATGGCTCTACGGCTCCCGTTATTCTTCGAACTTGTAGCCCAAACCGCGGACGGTCACCAGGTGGCTCGGGCGGGAGGGATTGACCTCGATCTTCGAGCGCAGGCGCTTGATGTGCACGTCCAGGGTCTTGGTGTCGCCGACGTAATCGGCGCCCCACACCCGGTCGATGAGCTGCCCGCGGGTGAGCACCCGCCCGCTGTTGCGCAGGAGGTACTCCAGGAGATCGAACTCCTTCAGCGGCATGGACACCGGATCACCGTCGACGGTGACGACATGACGCTCGACGTCCATGACCACGCGGCCACCGCGCAGGACGTCCTCCTCCAGCTCCTCCTCCTCGAACTCCGGCTCGCCGCCGCGGCGCAGCACTGCGCGGATGCGGGCGATGAGCTCGCGGGAGCTGTACGGCTTGGTCACGTAGTCGTCCGCGCCGATCTCCAGGCCCACGACCTTGTCGATTTCGCTGTCGCGGGCGGTGACCATGATGACCGGCACATTCGAGCGCAACCGGATGTTCTTGCACACCTCGGTGCCGCTCATGCCCGGCAGCATCAGGTCCAGCAGGACGATGTCGACGTGATTGGCCTCGAACTCCGCCAGCGCGGTCGGGCCGTCGCCCGCGATGCGGACCTCGAACCCCTCCTTCTTCAACAGGAACGCCAGGGGTTCGGCCAGGGCCGCTTCGTCTTCGACGATGAGAACGGAGGTCACGGGTGGATCATCCTTCCTTCTTCAGGGCCGGCAGCTCGAGGGTGAAAGTCGAACCCGTGCCGGGCCTGCTCCAGATCTTAATGGCGCCCTTGTGGTTGGCCACGACGTGCTTGACGATGGCCAGCCCCAGGCCGGTGCCGCCGGTGGAACGGGAACGG
Source organism: Corynebacterium xerosis NBRC 16721 = ATCC 373 (assembly GCF_001552415.1). GTDB lineage: Bacteria > Actinomycetota > Actinomycetes > Mycobacteriales > Mycobacteriaceae > Corynebacterium > Corynebacterium xerosis. The sequence goes on along the minus strand of NZ_BCRD01000004.1, from coordinate 207,143 downwards.
GCCTTGTCGACGCGGAAGAAACGCTCGAAAATGCGCTCCTGGTCGGCCAGCGAAATGCCGATGCCGCGGTCGGTGACGCGGATGGCGACGGTGTCCCCGTCCATCATCTTCACCGACACGCTCACCGGCGTCTGCTCCGGCGAATAATTGACGGCGTTGGTGATCAAGTTGGACACCGCGGTGATGAGCAGCGAACGATCGCCCATCACCATCAGCCCCTCCTCGCAATCGGTGCCCACCGCGATGCCGGCCTGATCCGCGAGGATCTTAGTCCGGTGCACCGCCGCATCGACGATCTCCGCCACCGACAACGGCTCCATGTCCGGCAGCGCCTCGGCGCCCTGCAGCTTCGACAGCGAAATCAGCTCGGTGATCATCATGGACAAGCGCTTCGCCTCGCCCGTCAGGCTCTCGCTGAACCGCTCCACGGCCTCCGGATCGCCCTTGGCCTCCGCCAGCGCCTCGACCAACAGGCTCATCGCGCCGACCGGGGTCTTCAGCTCATGCGAGACGTTGGCCACGAAATCGCGCCGCGCCGCCTCCATGCGCACCAGCTCCGACTCGTCGGTGGCGTACAGCACCACGAACCTGTCGTCCGCCAGGGTCAACGGGCTGACCAGGCAGCGCACCGACTTGTCCGGCGCACCGGACCGGCGGGCGGGGATGACCAGGTTGAGCTCCTGCTCCTCCTGCGTGTCGAACACCCGCAGCGCCGCCTCCCAGCCGAGATCGTGGAGCACGCGCTCGTGCATGAGCCCCAGCTGATGGGCCTGCGGATTGGACAGCAGCACGTCGCGCGAAATGTCGACGACGACCACGCCGGTCGGGGCGCCCTGGATGGCCAGGTGCAGGACCTGGGCGATGGTGGTCACCCGCTCCTCCGCGCCCGACCTCTTCTTCGACACCGATTTCACCACCCCCGCGACGGCACCGCCCCCGATGAGAATCGCGGCCATGACGGCCGCGCCCACTAGCGCCGCGAGAATGGTAGATGTCACGCGAACCACCATAACCCCGATCACAAACCCCCGCCGAGTGAGCGAAAGTCACCGATTCCGCGGCACCCGGACGCCACGCGGGCCGACGCAAAGCACCCGGACGCGCGAAAGGGCCGCACCCGCCATGCGGGCGCGGCCCCCAACGGGCTCTCGGAAGAAACCGGCGTTACTACTTGTTGCCCTGGTTGGCCACGGCGGCGGCGCCGGCGGCGGCGGCCTCCGGGTCCAGGTAGGTGCCGCCCGGGTTCAGGACCTTGCCGTCGGCGTCGAACTCGTAGATCAGCGGGATGCCGGTCGGCACGTTGACCTCGGCGATGTCCTCCGGCGTGATGCCGTCCAGGTACATCAGCATGGCGCGCAGCGTGTTGCCGTGCGCGGCGAGCATGACCGTCTCGCCGTTCTTCAGGCGGGTCATGATCTCGGCCTCGAAGTACGGGATCAGGCGCTTTTCGACGTCCTGCAGGCACTCGGTCTTCGGCGCGTTCTCGACGTTCGCGTAACGCGGGTCGTTGGCCTGCGAGTACGGCGAATCATCGGCCAGCTCCGGCGGCGGGGTGTCGTAGGAACGGCGCCACGTCATGAACTGCTCCTCGCCGTACTTCTCCTTCGTCTCCGCCTTGTTCAGGCCCTGCAGCGCACCGTAGTGGCGCTCGTTGAGGCGCCAGTCGCGGACGACGGGGATCCACAGGCGGTCGGCGACGTCCAGCGCGATGTGCGCGGTGTTGATCGCGCGGCGCAGCAGCGACGTGTACAGGATCGTCGGCTCGAGGCCGGCTTCGACCATCATTTCGCCGGCGCGGACGGCCTCGGCGCGGCCCTTGTCGGTCAGCGGGACGTCGTACCAGCCCGTGAACTGGTTGGATGCGTTCCATTCGCTCTGGCCATGGCGGACGAGAATCAGTTTTCCGGTGCTCATGACCCCAATTGTGCCCTATCCCGGCAGCTCTCGCCGCCGCTCCCCCTGATCGGAGAGCGCCCGGCGCGCCCGCCCCGGTACGCCGCGCCCCACTCCCTGCGCACCGCGCCCTACTCCCCGGCCAGGTGGCGGAACTGCTCGAGATTGGCCAGCGATTCGCCCCGGTCGACGCGCCACTCCCATTCCTTCTTGATGGACGACGCGAACCCGCGCTCGAGGATCTTGTTGAAGTCCCCGTCGGAGGCCTCCAGCACCTGCCCGAGCAGGCGATCGAGGTCCTCGTCGGCCAGCGACGGCGGCAACTGGCCCACCAGATAAATGTCGCCCTGCGCGTCGACGGTATACGCGATGCCGAACAGGCGGCGATTGCGCTGCAGCAGCCATTCGTGCACCCCGGCGTGGTTCTCCTCCGGATTGCGGCACACGAAGGCCTCGATGCGCAGGGAATCCGGCGCCGGCGTCAGCAGGCACACGGTCTTGAGCTTGCGGGTTCCCGGCAGCACCACGATCGCCGAGCTCTCGGCGGTCTTGTGCTCGACGCCCATGCGCTCCAGCTGCGCGGTCAGCGCGGCCAGGCCCCCGGCGGTCGCCCCGGTCGTTTCGTCGGCCATGTCAGCGCGTCCCTTCGGCTTCGCGGGGTTCGCAATCGTCGTCGTCGATCCCCGTCAACGCCCGATCGTAAACGGACAAGAGCTTGTCGACGGTGCGTTCCCACGAGAATTCCTCCGCATGGGAGGGAGCGGCCGAGGCCATCTCGAGGCGCCGGGCGTCATCGTCGAGAAGCGATTCCAGCGCGTCCGCCCACGCATCGGGCGCGTGCCCGTCGACCAGGACCCCCGTCTCCCCGTCCGCGACGGCGATGGGCAACCCGCCCACGCGCGCGGCGACGACCGGGGTGCCCGTCGCCTGCGCCTCCATCGCCACCAGGCCGAAGGACTCGTTGTAGCTGGGCACGGCGACGACGTCGGCGGCGCGGTAGAGGCTGACCAGCTCCTCCGGCGGGCGCGGCAGCAGGAACCGGACGACGTCGCCGAGCTGCAGCTCTTCGGCGAGTTCCAGGAACTCGTCGGGGCGCTCCAACCCGGTGCCCGACGGCCCGCCGCAGATGATCACCTTCAGGTTGTGCCGCGGGCGACGGCGCACCAGTTCCGCCACGGCGCGCAGCAGGATTTGCGGGCCCTTGAGCCGCTGCAGCCTGCCGACGAAGAGAACGACCTTCGCATGCAGCGGGATGCCCAGTTCACGACGGCTGCGCTCCGTCGCGCGGTCGCTGCCCGGGCCGTACATGTGCACGTCGACCCCCGGCGGGATGACCTCGATGCGGGAGGCGTCGGCGTCGTAATGCTCCGTGAGATTGCCCTTTTCCTCGTCGGTGTTGACCACCATGACGTCGGCGTTGTCCGAGATCTGCTGCTCGCAGATGCGGCGCGACTCCGGCTCCGGGGAATCACCCTCGGCGAGGTGGAGGTTCTTCACCGCGGCCAACGTGTGGGCGGTGTGGACCAGCGGGACGCGCCACAGGTCGCGCAGCAGCCAGCCGACCTGGCCGGAAAGCCAATAGTGGGAATGGACCACGCAATAGCGCAGGCCATGGCAGCGCGCGAAGGTGAGGACCCCGCCGGTGAAAGCCGCGAGCTGAGTGGGCAGCTCCGACTTCGCGATGCCCTCGTACGGCCCGGCGACGACGTTGATCACCCGCAGGCCCGGCGCGACCTCCACGATCTCGCCCTGGCTGGGACGGGTGGCGCGGGTGAACACGTCCACCTCGACGCCCCGCGCCGCCAATTCGCGGCAGGTGCGCAGGACGTAGACGTTCATGCCGCCGGCGTCGCCGGTGCCCGGCTGCTCCAGCGGCGACGTATGCATGGAGATCACCGCGACACGCTTGGGCAGGACCCCGGCGTGCGCCTCGTTGTGGCCGTTCATGGCTCCACAATGCCCGTCGTAAAGCAGGGTCCGCAAACACCCTTCACCGGGAGGGCGCCCGGGATTTCACTTCGGGTGCACTCGCCGCGGCCCGCCCGCGTCGGCGCCGGCCCGAATTCTGGGACAGTTGAGGTGAACGGCGGCGCCGTGCGCTGTGCGGCGCCGGCGGCAGCGCATCACGCGAACGGCGGCAGCGCAACTGCGTCGATATTGAAATGATGATAAGTTACGCTCCAGTAAGTTACGAAGGAGGCACCTCATGAGCGCATCGGCCAACAGGACCTGGCTCGAGCATTATCCGGAGTGGACCGACCACCACCTGGACTACGGCGACACCACCCTCATCGACGTCTACGACCAGGCGGTCGAGCAGTACCCGGATCGCATCGCGCTGCGGTTCTTCGGCCGCGGCTGGACCTACACGGAACTCGACGAGCAGGTCCGCCGCGCCGCCGCCGGACTGCGCGCCCTCGGCGTGCGCCGCGGCGACCACGTCGCCCTGGTGATGCCCAACTGCCCGCAGCACGTCATCGCCTACTGGGCGGTGCTGCGCCTGGGCGCCATCGTCATCGAGCACAACCCCCTCTACACCGCCCACGAACTGCGCCACCCCTTCAACGACCACGGCGCCCGCGTCGCCGTCTGCTGGGACAAGGCCGTGCCGGTCCTGGAGGAGCTGCGCCGCGACACGCCGCTGGAGACGATCATCGGCGTCGACATGCGCCGCGACCTGCCGTGGGTGATGCGCACCGCACTGAAGCTGCCGATCCCGGCGCTGAAGGCCTCCCGCGACAAGCTCCACGCCCCCGCCCCGCAGGTCATGGGCTTCGACGCCGTGCTCGGCGACGCGGTCGGCGGCGACGGCCGCGACATCGAGTCACCCACCGACGTCGGCATCGACGACGTCGCGGTGATCATGTACACCTCCGGCACCACCGGCACCCCGAAGGGTGCGCAGCTCAAGCACCGCGGCCTGGTCGCCAACATCATCATGGGCAGGGCGTGGGTGCCGGGCCTGGGCGAAGAGAAGGAAACCGTTCTCGGCGTCCTGCCCCTGTTCCACGCCTACGGCCTGACCATCGTCAACAACCTGGCCATGCTCATCGGCGCCGAGCTGGTCCTGGTCCCGGCGGCCGAGATGGACCTGATCATGAAGGTCATGAAGTCGCACCGCCCGACGTGGGTGCCGGGCGTGCCGACGCTGTACGAGAAAATCATCAACGCCGCCGAAGAAAAGAACATCGACATCACCGGCGTGAAGTACTCCTTCTGCGGCGCCTCGACGCTGCCCGTGTCGATCGTGGAGAAGTGGGAGCGCCTGACCGGCGGCCGACTGGTGGAGGGCTACGGCCTGACCGAGACGTCGCCGATCATCGTGGGCAACCCGATGGACGGCAACCGCCGCCCGGGTTACGTGGGCATCCCCTTCCCCGACACCGACATCGCGGTCGTGGACCCGGAGAACCCGACCGAGCACGTGCCGGACGGCAGCGAAGGCGAGGTCATCGTCCGCGGCCCGCAGGTCTTCGCCGGCTACCTCAACCGCCCGGAGGACACCGAGGAGTCCTTCACCGACGGCCCCGACGGCGCCGCGGAGGGCCGCTGGTACCGCACCGGCGACGTCGGCGTGCTGGAGGAGGACGGCTTCCTGCGCCTGGTGGCGCGCATCAAGGAGGTCATCATCACCGGCGGCTTCAACGTCTACCCCGCCGAGGTCGAGAGCGTGCTGTTGGAGCACCCGGACATCGTCGACGCGACGGTGGTGGGCCTGCCCCGCGAGGACGGCTCCGAGCTGGTCATCGCGGCTGTGTCCCTGGCCGAATACGCGAACCTGGACATCGACGCGTACCGCCAGCACGCCCGCGCGAACCTGACGGGTTACAAGGTGCCGCGCGCGTTCTTCCACCTCGACGAGATGCCGCGCGACCAGATGGGCAAGATCCGCCGCCGCGACGTCCGTGACGTGCTTCTCGAGCAGCTCGAGGAGTCCGGCCGCAGCGTCGAGTCGCTGATGAAGCGCCGCTGATCCGCCGGGGCGCCCGGCCCCACGGCCAAACCCCGAAATCAAAACCCCGACATCACCTCCGATGTCGGGTTTTTCACGGCGTTAACCGGCTCCTTTCGGGGTATTGATGTCGGGGTTTGCGATAAACGCGGAATCCGGTGCACTGATGTCGGGGTTTCGATGCCGGGATTTCGGAGCACCGTCGCCCCAACCACGGGGTCGGCCGGCAATCCCCAGCGCCGCCGGAGCGCCGCCCGCTAATCCAGCTCGGCGCCGATCCACACGGGCTCGGGCACCAGCGAAACGCCGAAGGCATCGCGGACGCCGTCGCGGATCTCGCGGGCCAGGGCGATCAGGTCGGCGGCGGTGGCGTCGCCGCGGTTGGTCAGCGCCAGCGTGTGCTTGGTCGACAGCCGCGCCGGGGCACCCTCCCCCGGATGCCCCTTGGGGAAGCCGGCCCGCTCGATCAGCCACGCCGCGGACAGCTTCCCGCCCGGGTAGGACGGCATCGACTGCGCCACGTCGTCGCCGCACGTGGCCGCCACCCGCTCGCGGACGCTTTCGACCTCCGCCTCACCGACGATGGGGTTGGTGAAGAAGGAACCGGCGGACCAGGTGTCGTGGTCGGCGTCGTCAAGCACCATGCCCTTGCCGCGGCGCAGCGCCAGCACCGCCTCGCGGACGTCGGCGACGGGCCGACGGGCCTCGCCGGACGCCCCCTCCTCCGGACCAACGCCCAGGCGCTTGGCCAACTCGCCGTAGCGCAGCGGCGCCGACAGCCCGTCGACGGTCAGGCGGAACCGCACGGCCAGCACCACCGCGCGCGCGGTGAACTTCAGGTTCGAATACCGGTAGGCCAGGTCCAGGGACTCGGGCGACACCCACTCGTCGACGCCGGTCCGGCGGTCGTAGAGGCGCACGCCCTCCAGGGTCGAGGACACCTCCGCCCCGTACGCCCCGACGTTCTGCACCGGCGTCGCACCGGCGGACCCGGGGATCCCCGACAGGCACTCCAGGCCGCCGAACCCGGCGGCGACGGACATCTCCACCACGTCGTCCCACACGGCCCCGGCCTCCGCCTCGACGGTCGCGCCGTCGACGTCGAGCCCGTGGCCGGAGGTGCCCAGCACCACGTCGTCGGCCTCGATGACCACGGCCACCAGGTCGCCCGGCTCGTCGGCGACGACCAGGTTGGATCCGCCGCCGACGATGAGCAGCGGCACGCCGGCGTCATCGAGGATGCGGACCACCTCGACCACGGCGCCGACGGTCGCGCAGCGCACGGCGGCGACGGGCAGCCCGCCGAGGCGGAGGGTCGTCAGGTCGCGGAACGCCACGTCGTGGTCGATTTTGGCCCCGGAAACACCGGAGATTCGCGTCAAGGCTGATTCGTGCACGTCCCCCACGTTAGTATCGGGGGCATGGCTTCCCACACCGAGATCACCGCCAACGTCAATTACGCCCCCGATAAGGTCCACGCCGCGCTGTCCGACAACGCGTACTGGACTTACCTGGCCGAGAACCTGTCCACGCCGGCGGGCGAGGTCGTGTCCTTCAGCAACGAGGGCGACCGCATCGACGTCGAGCTCAAGCAGACCCTGTCCACCGACGCGCTGCCCGACGCCGTCAAGTCCCTGATCAAGAACGACCTCATCGTCGTTCGCCGCATTTCCTGGGGCCCGCTGGCCGGCGATTCCGCCGACGCCACCGTCGACGCCGACGTCACGGGCATGCCGGTGACGTTCTCCGGCACGCAGAAGCTGACCCCGGCCGGCGATGGTTCGGCCATCGTCACCGGCGCCGACGTCACCGTCAACGTGCCCATGATGGGCGCGATCCTGGAGCCGAAGGTCGCCGCGGCGGTCGATGGCCTGTTCCAGAAGGAAGCCGGCATTCTGCAGGAGTACCTGGCCAAGAACGCCTAGTTCCGGCTTTTCCCGCTTTTCCGGTCGTTGCTTGACGACGGCCCGGCCCGCACGCCACCCGGCGTGCGGGCCGTTTTTTCGCGCCGCGGGCTTCGCGGCATAATCGGCGCATGGCCAACCACGCCCACAATCTCCGGACCGGTTCGTGGACCGGCCGGGGGCCGCGCGGCGTGGTCACCAGGGGGACGACGAACGTCAACCGATTGCGCCGGTGCGACCGCTGGGCGGTCCACGACCCGGAGATCCGCGCGCTGCTGCGCCGCGCCGAGGAGCCGCTGGCGGTGGACGTGGGCTACGGCGCCAGCCATGCCACGACGTGCGAGTGGGCGGCGCGGCTGCGCACGGTGCGGCCGGATCTGGCGGTGACGGGGCTGGAGATCGAGCCGGAGCGGGTGCTGCCGGACCGCGACGGGGTGCATTTCGCCCTCGGCGGTTTCGAGTTGGCGGGGCTGCGGCCGCATCTGGTCCGCGCGTTCAACGTCCTGCGCCAGTACGACGTCGCCGACGTCGACGATGCGTGGCGGGAGGTCACCGGCCGGATGGCCGACGGTGGCCTGTTCATCGAGGGCACCTGCGACGAACTGGGGCGCCGGTCGACGTGGGTCCTCCTCGATGCGCGGGGGCCGAGGTCGTTGACGGTGGCGTGGGATCCGATGGACGTCGACAAGCCGTCCGACCTGGCCGAACGCCTGCCGAAAGTGCTCATCCACCGCAACGTGCCGGGCGAGCCGATCCACGATCTGCTGACGCGCCTGGACCGGGCGTGGGAGACGTGCGCCGGATGGGCGCCGCACGGGCCGCGGATCCGGTGGCGGCGGACGATGGCGATGCTGGCGGGCGAAGGCGTGCCGCTGACCGGTCCTCGCCGCCCGGTGCGCGACAACCTGTTCACCGTGCCGTTCGGCTACGTCGCCCCGGAGTACGAGGCCGGATTCGCCTGATCCGGGCGAGAGTCCCGCGACAGCCCGGCAGCAGACAGGCAGCAGTCCTACGGCCTTCCGGCGGCGGCCGTTGGCTCTGCCGCGCGAATTCCGCCATGCTGTGAGGCGTGAACGCGAAGAGGAAAAGGACCAAGAAGCGCGGCAATCCGCTCGGGGTGATCGTCGGCGTCGTGCTGGTCGTCGCCCTGGTGCTGGTCGTCGGCGAGATCGCCCTGCGCATGTTCCTGGGCAAGGAGATCTCGGACGGTTTCCGCGAGGCGGAGCAGTCGCGCGGCGCGGTGGTGTCGGAGGACGTGCAAACGTCCTTCGGGTCCAACCCCGTGCTGCTGGCGCTGCTGACCAGCGAACTCGGCGGCATGAACCTGAGGACCCCGTCGACGCTGCAGATCACCGACCCGCGCGCGGAAAACGGCGCGCCGCAGATCATCGGCTCCCCCGCCGCCGACGTGACGCTGACCGACGTCGACATCTCCAACACCAGCGACCCGGTGGCGTCGCGTGTCGAGGTGGTCGCGGAGCTGCCGTCGGACCTGATGATCGCTGAGGCGAACATCCGCGTCTCCGACGCCACGGGCGGTTCGGGCAACATCTTCGAGGATCTCGTGTCCTCGGCGGTGCGGCTGACGGCCCTGACCCCGCATCCGGATCGCGGCGTGCTCACCGCGGAGTTCTCCGGTGGCCTGGCCACCGCCGATCTTCGGCCGGTGGTGCGCGACGGCGGCATCGCGGTGGAGGTCGAGGGAGGTTCGGTGCTGGGCGTTCAGGCCGACGGGCTGATCTCCCGCTTCGCCGACGCCGCCGTGACCGGCCCGGCCCAGCAGATCGGGCACGGTTTCACGGTCGCCGGGGTCGAGGTGACCGACGGGGGCATGGCCATCACCCTCGACGGCCGCGACATCGCGCTGTCGAGCGTGTCGGCCATCGAGTACCGCTAGGTCCCCCGGCTTTTCGCTTGGCGACGGCCCGCGCCCCGCGCGACCGCCGCCTACCCCGGAAGGCGCCGCAGCTGCACGACGTGTGCCCCTGCGGCCATCGCCTCCGCCGCACGCGCGGCGGAGGCGTCGTCGTCCGCGGGGCCGGGGCCGCCGCCGTCGATGACCGCGATGATGCCGATGGACCCCGACCCCGCTCCGGCCCCGGGCCCTGCGGCGGCTCCGGCTGCGGCGGCGATCCTGCGGATCTGCTCCGGTCCCCCGACGCCGTCCGGGTGCCATCCGGTGGCCGTGGCGATGGCATCGGCGCCGCCGGCGGCCACCGCGCCGATGATCGCGTCGAACGCGTCATCGTCGATCCGGCCAGACGCGTGCAGCGCCGATTCCACGACCACCGTCAGCTGCGTCGGGGCGGTCACCGCGCCCCGCAGGGCCACGACCTCCGACAGCACCGCATTGGCGTCGCCGGCGGCCACCGCCGCCCGGTCCAGGACCACGGCGACGTCGTGGGCGCCGCGTTCCGCCGCCAGGCGGGCTTCGGCGGCCTTGACCAGGATGTGCGACCGGCCCGTCGGAAAGCCGCAGACGACGCCCACCCGCAGACCCGCCGCGGCGCTGCCGCCCGGGCCCAACTGATCGAGCATCGGCGGATGCAGGCGGACCCCCGCGCACCCGGCCTCCGCCGCGGCCGCCACGGCCGCCCGCACCTCGTCGGCCGTCAGCTCCGGATCGAGGATCGCCGCATCCACGGACGACGCGGGCACCGGGGCTCCCGCGGACCGGGACGCGGCGGAAGGCGCGGAAGGCTCGGACGCGGCGGCGGGCCCGGAGTTGGGCGGCAACGGCTGGCTCATGGCGTCCAGCGTAGGCCGGACGGCTAAAATCCCGGGAATGACCCGTTCACCGTTGGCCCAACCGAAGCAGGCCCCCCAGGAGCGCCAGTACATCCTCACGCTGGGCTGCCCCGACTCGACCGGCATCGTCTCGCACCTGTCGTCCTTCCTGACCGGAATCGGCGCCTGGATCACCGAGGCCCACTTCTTCTCCGACCCCGAGAGCAAGTGGTTCTTCACCCGCCAGGCCGTCCGCGCCGACGAGCTGGACATGACGCTGGAAGAGGTCCGCGAGGCCTTCCAGCCGATCGTCGAGCAGCTCGGCCCCGAGGCGAAGTGGAAGATCTCCGACAACGGCGTGCCCAAGCGCGCGGTGATCCTGGTGACCAAGGAAGGCCACTGCCTGCAGGACCTCCTCGGCCGCGTCGACCAGAACGATTACCCCATGGAGGTCGCCGCGGTCATCGGCAACCACGACAACCTCGAGCCGCTGGCCCGCGCCCACGGCATCCCGTTCCACCACGTGCCCTTCCCCAAGGACGCCATCGGCAAGCGCAAGGCCTTCGACGAGGTTGCCCAGCTGGTCAACGCCGAGAACCCCGACGCCATCGTGCTGGCGCGTTTCATGCAGATCCTGCCCGCGGATCTGTGCGAGATGTGGGAGGGCCGGGCCATCAACATCCACCACAGCTTCCTGCCGTCGTTCATGGGCGCCCGCCCGTACCACCAGGCGCACAAGCGCGGCGTGAAGCTCATCGGCGCCACCTGCCATTACGCGACGTCGGACCTCGACGACGGCCCGATCATCGAACAGGACGTCATCCGCGTGTCCCACAAGGACACCCCCCGCGACATGCAGCGCGAGGGGCGCGACGCCGAGAAGCAGGTGCTGGCCCGCGGCCTGCGCTGGCACCTCGAGGACCGCGTGCAGGTCTACGGCAACCGCACGGTGGTCTTCGACTAGATCGCCCGCGCAGCCGAACGCGCGAAAGCCGGCCCCACCGCCAAGGTGGTGGGGCCGGCTTTCGGCTTTGCGACGCCCGCGTGAACGCGATGCGCTGCGTCCGGGGCGGGCTACCAGCCGCCCTGGGCGTTGTCCAGGATGCCGCGGATCTGCGGCCGCACGTCGAGCCAGTAGATGCCGGTGATCACCAGCGCCGCGATGATCGGGATGCCCAGCATCATCCAGCCGAGCCAGGGGAACGCCAGGAACATGGCGGACCCGCCCAGCATCGCCGCCCACACGCCCTTGCTCTTGCGGTCGGCGGCGTCGAAGGCGTCGGCGCGGGTCGTCAGCACGATGACCAGCCCGGCGACCGATGCCAGGGCGACGATCATCGGGATGACGATGCGGAAGGCGATCTCGATGGCGCCGTAAATCTGGATGATCATCGGGCGGAATCGCCCTTCCCGGACTCGTCGCCGGCGCGCTCCTCGGCGTCCGCGGCGGCCGCGTCGCCCTCGGTGACGGCGTCCTCCGCGTCGGCCGCCTCATCGGCGGCGTCGACGTCGGCGGCCATCCCGGCCACGTTCTCCGAGCCGTCGAGATCCACGACCTCGCCGTCCACGACGTCGGGGGTGGCATCCGGGTCGGCGTCGACGACGTCGCCCTCGGCGGCGGTGGTGCCGGAGGCGGTGGCACCATCCTCGGCGCGCAGGGCGCCCAGCAGCTGCTCGGTGACGTCGGCGGCCTGGTGCAGCAGCGACTCCACGCGGGTCGACAGCTTCTCCTGGTCGAACCTGCCCAGGAACTCCTGGCCGGCGTCCTGCAGCGGCTTCACGGTCTCGCGGGCCACGTCCTCGAGGGAACCGGTGACGCGCTCGGCGGCGGCGCCGGCGAACGGCAGCTTGCCGAAGATCGCCGACACGGGGTCGGTGGCACGGCCGGAGCCCTTGCCCTCGCCGTCGGCGTCATCGGCGGTGCGGCCGCCCGGGAACCCGGCGGCGTCGAACGACGCGCCGCGCTCCTTGGCCACGTGCACGCCCTCGTCGACGGCCTGCTCGCCGCGGGCGGCCAGCTCGCGGTAGATCTTCGACGCGGCCTCGAGGTAACCGTCGGCGACGACGCGGAGCTGCTCCGGCTTGAGCTGCTCGGCACGCGCGGCGACGTCCTCCGGCAGCGCGTGCGCGGAGGCGAAGGCGCGGTCGCCGCCGGCCTGCGCCTTGGTCAGGGCGTCGTTGAACGCCAGCTGCGCGGCGTCGAGGGCCTTGAGGAACGCATCGCGGGACTGCTCGCCCGCGTTGTCCCCGAGGTCGCGGACCTTCTGGCGCGCGTCGCGGACACGGCCGGCGACGCCGTCGGCGATGCCCGCCGACGTCTGGCCCTCGGCCGTTCCGGCGTCCGCGGCAGCGTCGTCAAGCGAATCGGCGGCCCCGTCCCGGGCCTCCTCCTCGGCGCGGACCCGGGCCCCGATGTCGCCGAGGATCTCGACCGTGCGCACGCCCGCGCCGATCCATGCGTAAAACGGGGTCTTCACCAGATCGAGGGCCTGGCCGAGTTTCTCGTCGCGCTCGGTGCGCTCGGTGCGGCCGGTGTCGCCGGTGTTCTCGGTGCGATCGTCGTCGGACATCTCTGCTCCTCAGGGGTAGTCGTCGCCAACAGTCTACGTCCCGTCAACGGCGCACGTCCGCCCAATGTTCCGGCCACGCGCGGACCGGTGCCCCCGCTTGCTGCGCGCACGGCGCCGGCACTGTGCCGGCTCGCCGCCCACCGGCCATTGAGCTGCGATCAGCCACCGAAGATCAACGTGGAGAACGTGTAGATGGCCAGCCCCGCGAGCGACCCGACGAGCGTGCCGTTGACGCGGATGAACTGCAGGTCGCGGCCGACCATCAACTCGATTTTCTTCGACGCCTCGTCGGCGTCCCAGCGCTCGACGGTCTCCGAAATGATCGACGTGATCTCGCCGGCGTAGTTCTCCGCCAGGAACGTGGCGCCCTTTTCGATGCGGTCGTCGATCGACGCCCGCAGCTCCGCGTCCTCGTTGAGGCGGTGCCCGTAGCGCTCCGCCGCCTCCGCGATCTTGCGGCGGATCAGCGAATCCGGATCGCGCGACGCCTCGATGAGCGACTCCGACGTCGACTTCCAGATCGCGCCCGGCGCCGCCACGACCGCCTGCGAACCCAGCAGGTCCGCCTTCAGCTCCTCGACCCGGGCCATGGTCACCGGATCCTCCCGCAGGTCGTGCGCCAGCTTCTTCATCCCCCGGCGCAACGCCTGTCGGGCCTCGTGGTTCCGGTCCGACTGGACGTGCCACGTCCACTCGACGATCTCGCGGTGCACCCGGTCGCCGATCATGTCGTTGACGAAGCGCGGCGCCCACGTCGGCGCCCGCTCGCCCACCATCGAATCGATGAGGTCGTGGCTGGTCTGCGCCTTGCGGTGCAGCCACTCCGCGAGCTGCTGCACGATCGGCTCCGTGCGCCCCTCCTCGATGAGCTGCTCCAGGATCCGCCCCGCAGGCGGCCCCCACTCGGGCTCGGCGAGCTTGTCCACCACCGCGGACTTGATCACGGCCTCCGCATCGGCCGGGTCGACGGCCTCCAGCGCGTTGCCGATGAACTTGCCCACGTGTTCCGACACCCGGTCGCCGGAGCCCGGCTCGACCAGCCACGTGCCCACGCGGTCGGTGATCTGCAGGGAACGCACCTTGTCCACGACCAGCGCCGGATTGAGGAAGTTGTCGCCGATGAAGCTCGCCAGCGACTGCCCCACCTGATCCTTCTTGCGGCGCACGATGGCCGTGTGCGGGATGGGGATGCCCATCGGATGGCGGAACAGCGCGGTCACCGCGAACCAGTCCGCCAGCGCGCCGACCATGCCGGCCTCGCTGGCCGCGCGGACGTAGCCGATCCACGTCGCCGGGATCTCCCCGTCCGACATCGCGTCGGCCTCCAGCCACCGGCAGACCAGGTAGATGACCGTCGCGAGGATCAGCAGTCCCGTGGCGAACGCCTTGGAATTGCGCAGTTCCCGTCGCTTCCGCGCCTCGGTTTCCGGCGATGGCCCCGGGACCGCCAGTGGCGCCGCGTCAAGGGCGGGCACGGTGGCGGAGGCGACGGGTCCGGCGGTGGCGGCGGGTGCCGCGCCGGTTGCGTCGGCACGGTGCCGCCCGGCTGCGGGCAACGCGGCTTGCTTGGCGACGGCCGGCGGCGGAGCGGTTCCGTCGCCCCGTCGGTGGTTCTGGGGTTGGGCTGACATGTCTACGATTATGGCCCTTCGGGCCCCGGGCATGGGAAAGGGCACGTCCCCGCCGCCGCGTGATGCGGTGGCGGGGGCGTGCCCCGGAGGTGCCGGACGGGTCCGGCGGAGTCGGCCGTCTGCTAGTGCTTGACGCCGAACTCGCGGCGGTACGCGAGGTACTGCTTGCGTCCCGCCAGGATCAGGAGGAAACCGACGACGTCCATCACGATGGCCGCGATCAGGCCGCCCCACATGAAGTAGGACGGGTTGAACGAGCCCGCCTCGGAGGCGGTGCGGACCGTGTCGCCGAATGCGACGTGGCCGACCTCGTGAGCCGCGGTGGTGTCCATGTTCATCACGGCCAGGCCGAAGATGAAGCAACCCCAGCCCGCCAGAGACGCGAGCCACAGGCCGGCGCCGATCCAAGTGGCGGAACGGTGCAGGGACGAGTACTCGGCGTTCATGCTCTGCGGCACGTAGCCGTCGATGAAGTGCTCTTCGCCGCGGTAGCGCTTGGCGGTAGACGTAGCCATTTCTTAATCCTTCCTGAGAGCCCTGTTAGTGGGTTCCCAGCTTAGTCTTCCTTGGAGCGGAATGCCGCACGGGCCCGCTCCTTCGTGATGGCGGCAACCGCGGTCAGGGGGATGCCGGCCGGGCAGACGTCGGCGCACTCGCCGAACAGGGAGCAGGGACCGAAGTTGGTCTCCATCTCGTCGACCATCTTCACGGCGCGACGGCCGCGCTCGTCCTTGCCCATCGGCAGCAGCGAAAGGTGCACCAGCTTGGCGCCGGTGAACAGGTGCGCGGCACCGTTCGGGCAGGCCGCGACGCAGGCGCCGCAACCGATGCACGCGGCATGGTCGAGGGCCAGCTCGGCGGTCTGGTGGTTGACGTGGAGGGTGTCGGCGTCCGGGGCGGTGCCGGCGGCGACGGAGACGTAGCCGCCCTTCTCCATGACGCGGTCCAGAGCGGAACGGTCGACGACCATGTCGCGGATGACCGGGTACGCGGCGGAGCGCATGGGCTCGATCTTCAGCGTGTCGCCGTCGTTGTACTGGAACAGGCGCTGCTGGCAGGTCGGGGTGTTCTTGCCCGGGCCGTGCGGACGGCCGTTGACGTTCAGGCCACAGGTGCCGCAGATGCCCTCGCGGCAGTCGGAAGCGAACGCGAACGGCTCCTTGCCGGACTCCACGTACTTGGAGTTGACGTGGTCGAGCAGCTCCAGGATGGACATCTCGGCGACGGCGTCATCGACGTCGACGCTCTCGAAGTGCCCCTCGGTCTGAGGACCGGCCTGGCGCCAGATTTCAAGGTGCAGTTTCATTACTTGTAATTCCTTGTCATGAGCGGGACGGCCTCGAACGTGAGCGGCTCGGCGTGGCGGATCAGGGTGTTGCCCTTCAGATCCCACGCGGGGCCGTTGTCGCCGCGCTCCCACGCGGAGACGAAGCACCAGTTCTCATCGTCGCGGCGGGCCTCGCCCTCGTCGTCGATGTGGTCTTCGCGGTAGTGCGCGCCACAGGACTCGTCGCGGTCCAGGGCGTCGACGCACATGAGCTCGCCGAGGTCCAGGTAGTCCGCGACGCGGTTGGCGTACTCCAGCTGCTGGTTCATCTCATCCGGGTTGCCCGGGATGAACAGGTCGGACCAGAACTGCTTGCGCAGCTCGCGGATCTTCGCCAGCCCCTCGGCCAGATCCTCCTTGTTGCGGGCGACGCCGCACACGCGGTACAGCTCCTCGCCCAGCTGGCGGTGGAAGTACTCGGCGCCGTGGGTGCCGCCGATGCTCATCAGCTTGTCCAGGCGGGCCTGGGCACGGTCGAGAGCCTCGGTGACCTCGGCGGCGTCCTCGGAGAGACGATCCTGGCCGAGCAGCGGGCCGAGGTAGTTCGGGACCGAGAACGGCAGGGTGAACCAGCCGTCGACGGAGGCCGACAGCAGCGAGTTGGCGCCCAGGCGGTTCGCGCCGTGGTACGTCCAGGAGCACTCGCCGCCGGTGAACAGACCCGGAATCGAGGTCATCTGGTTGAAGTCGCTCCACAGGCCACCCATGGTGAAGTGGCAGGTCGGCGCGATTCGCATCGGGACCTCGTACGGGTCCTCGCCGATGGCCTCCTCGTACATCTGGATGAGGTTGGAGTAGCGCTCCTTGATGGTGTCCTTGCCCAGACGCTGGATGGCGTCGCGCAGGTCCAGGTACACGGAGTTGTTCAGCGGGCCGACGCCGTAGCCGGCGTTGATCTGCTGAGCGTTGGCGCGGGACGCGACGTCGCGCGGGACCAGGTTGCCGAAGGCCGGGTAGCGGCGCTCCAGGAAGTAGTCGCGCTCATCCTCGGGGATGTCGTTCGCGGGGCGATCGTCGCCCTTCTTGGCCGGCGTCCAGATGCGGGCGTCGTTTCGCAGCGACTCCGACATCAGGATGGTCTTGGACTGCCACACGGCGTTGACCGGCAGGCCGGTCGGGTGGAACTGGATGAACGACGGGGACGCGAAGTAGGCGCCCTGGTCGTACGCGCGCATGATGGCCGACGCGTTGGAGTTAATCGCCAGCGTGGACATGTGGTACACGTTGCCGTAACCGCCGGTGGCCAGCACGACCGCGTGGGCGGTGTGGGCCGTCAGCTCGCCCGTGATCAGGTTGCGCATGACCGCTCCCTGGCAACGGCCGTCGGCGACGATGACGTCGACCAGCTCGTTGTGGGTGAACATCTCGACGTTGCCCAGGCCGACCTGGCGCTGCAGGGCCGACGCGGTCGACAGCTGCAGCTGCTGGCCCGTCTGGCCGCGGGTGTAGTACGTGCGGGAGACCTGCACGCCACCGAAGGAACGGGTGGCCAGGGCGCCGCCGTACTCGCGCGCGAACGGCGCGCCGATGGCGTTCATGTGGTCGATGACGCGGGTGGACTCGATGCCCAGGCGCCAGCAGTCGTTCTCGCGGCAACGGAAGTCGCCGCCCTTGACGGTGTCCTTGACCAGGCGGTACGCGCTGTCGTTGTCCACCTTCTTGCCGCGGGCGGAGTTCACGCCACCCTGGGCGGCGATGGAGTGCGCGCGGCGCGGGGCGTCGTGGTACGTGAAGGCCTTCACGTCGTAGCCGAGCTCACCGAGGGCGGCCGCGGCGGCGCCACCGGACAGGCCGGTGCCGACGACGAGGATGCGGAACTTGCGGCGGTTCAGCGGGGAGACCAGGTTGTAGTGGTCCTTCTGGTACTCCCAGTGATCGCGCATGGGGGCCTTGTCGCCCGGCGAGTTGTCGCCGATGACCTTGCCGATGACAACGCCATCGACGACGGACTGGGGCGCCTGGAAATCGGTGGCGCCAGTCTGCATTTCAGTGTTCGTCATTATCGAATACCCTTCTCGACCTAGCCGACCAGTCCGGTAAGAACAGCGACCGGGATGGCGATGTTGCCGACCACGACCAGGAGCGGGATCAGACCCGACAGGAACAGCATGACCTTGCGCCAGCGGGCGCCGGTGATGCCGAGGTCGCTGGTGGCGGTCCACAGACCGTGGGACAGGTGCAGCAGCAGCGCCAGCTGGGCGATGATGTACCAGATGGCGACGAGCGGGCGGGAGAACGACGCGACCAGGTTGGCGTAGGCCTCACCATGGACGAAGTTCTCCGGGGCCACGGCGGCGCCGATGGTCAGGTCCAGGATGTGGAAGACGATGAACGCGAGCAGAACGACGCCCGTGATGATCATCGTGCGGGCTGTGAACGTGTTCCAGCCGCCGACCATGCCCTGGCGGCGGAACTTGCCGCGGGACTGGCGGGCACGGCCGTGCAGCGCGAATGCGCCGTACACGTGCAGGATCACGGCGACGAGCAGCACGATGCGGAAGATCCACAGCACGCCTTCGTTCGGGATGGCCGGGTAACCGACGGTACGCAGGAACGCGGCGTACGCGTTGAAGTCCGACTCGCCCATGAAGATCTTCATGTTGCCCACCATGTGGACAATGACGTAGAGCCCGAAGATCAGGCCGGTGACGGCCATAATCAGCTTCAGGGCCCAGGACGGGAACTTGGGCCGCTCACGCAGCGGCTCAAAAGTGATTTTTCCGTGAGCGATCGCGTCACGGTTGGAACTAGTAACAGTCATGGCACCTCCAGTGTCACGTTCACTTTAAAGTCACTGAGCCCACTGTCACCATTTATCCCCCATCCGGGTGAGGTGTTTCACAGGTTTCGCCACCCCCGCCCAAGGTAACTCTCAGATTTGGGGATTTTCGCAGGTTTTCCGCGCATAATTCCCCACCCGCTCCACCCGCGATCCGGGCACCCGGGCTCCGAAACGCCGAAAGCGGGCGGAATCCTCGATTCCGCCCGCTTCCGCCCGGCTTTACGACGGGGCAGGTGCTAACGCGATAGACCGGCAACCGGGCTTCGGCCGTAGTTGGCCGGCCGTCGCTTCTTCGCCGTCACTTCTTCGCCGTCTGGGACTCCGCAGGGCCCCCCTGCATGCCGGTGCCCTTCGGGGCAGCGGGGGGACTGGCGTCCGACGGGGAGTCGGCCTGCTCGGCGATGCGCGCCAGGTCCTCCTCGTCGGGTTCGGATTCCGCCGGCGGCTCGTGCTCCGGGCGCTCGCCGACGACGATGGTAATCGGCTCGGCCCCGACGATCACCTCGTGGCCGGCGATGTTGATGGGACCGAGGGCGTGGTCGCCCTCCTCCACCACGACCTCCACCGTGCGGCGGCGCACTGTCACGCGAAGGCGGCAACCGTAGATGGTGACCCGGTAGGTCAGCCCCTCCCACTCGTCGGGCAGTCGCGGGTCGATGGTGAAGGCACCGCCGTAATCGCGGAATCCGCCGAACCCGTAGACCAGCGACTGCCACACGCCGCCGGCCGATGCGACGTGCACGCCGTCGGCGGCGTTGCCGTGGAGGTTCGCCAAGTCGACGTAGAGGCCACGGATGAAGAAGTCGATGGCCTTTTCGCCGTAGCCGAGCTCCGCGGCGACGATGGACTGGACGACCGCCGACAGCGAGGAGTCACCGGTGGTCAGCGGATCGTAGTAGTCGTAGTCCGCGCGCTTTTCCTCGTCGGTGAACTTGTTGCCCTGCAGGAACAGGGCAAGCACGACGTCGGCCTGCTTGATGATCTGGTGCCGGTAGATGGTCAGCGGGTGATAGTGCAGCAGCAGCGGGCGCTTCGGCCCGGCCTCCGGGTCGTCGAGGTTCCAGCGCTTGCGCAGCAGGAACTGGTCGTCCTGCGGATGGATGCCGAGTTCCTCGTTGAACGGGATGTACATCTTGGCCGCGGCCTCTTCCCATTCCTCGACCTCGGCCATCTCCAGGTTGTAACGGTGGCACACCTCGCGGAAGGCCTCCGGGCGCTCCGTCATCATCTGGCGGATCACGTCGGCGGCGGCGTCGAGGTTATATTGCGCCATCACGTTGGTGTACAGGTTGTTGTTCACCACCGTGTTGTACTCGTCGGGGCCGGTCACCGAATGAATTTGGAATTCCTTGCGCTCGGCATCGAAGAAGCCCAGCGACATCCAGAATCGGGCCGTGGACAACAGCAGGTCCGTGCCCTCGCGCAGGAGGAAGTCGACGTCGCCGGTGGCGTAGACGTACTTCATCAGCGCATAAACGATGTCCGCGTCGATGTGGTACTGCGCCGTTCCGGCCGCATAGTACGCCGACGATTCCATGCCGTTGATCGTCCGCCACGGGAACAGCGCGCCGTCGTGGGCCAGCTCATCCGCCCGCGACCAGGCCGCTTCCAGCATGTCCCAACGGAACCGCAGGGCGTTGCGCGCGAAAGACGGCGACGTATAGGAAAGGAAAGGCAGGACGTAGATCTCGGTGTCCCAGAAGTAGTGGCCGCCGTAACCGGTGCCCGTCATGCCCTTGGCGGGGATGCCCTGGAACTCCGCGCGGGCGGAGGCCTGGATCAGCTGCCAGATGTTCCAGCGCACGGCCTGCTGCAGCTCGGGCTGGTTGTGGATGACCACGTCGGAGCGGTCCCAGAAACGCTCGAGCCATTCTTTCTGGTTCTCCTGCAGGGTGCGCAGGCCGATCCGGCGGACGCGGTTGAGGGTCCGGGCGCAGCGGAAGGCCAGTTCCTCGCCGCGGACGTGGCGCGACGAGTGGTAGGAGACGAACTTCTCCAGCCGGATGACGGTGCCCTTCGGCGCGTTGACGTGGTAGAGCACCTGCGCGGAGTCCTGCTCGGTGCGCTGGTCGATCTCGATGAACGGCGCCTCGCCGTCCGGGGTCGTCACCGTGTATTCGTGGTCCATCGCGCAGGCGACCGTCATCTTGGATCGGGCGCAGCGGAAGGCCAGCGTCGAGCGCTCCGATCCCGATTCCGCCTGGAAGGTCGGGTTGAGCACGCGATCGTGGAGGGTTTCGGCGCGGCGGGGGTCCAATTCGGAGCCCTGCGCGGCGTCGGAATCGTGGTATTCGTCCTCGCCGTCCTGGCGGTTGAGTATCTGCGAGTTGATGGCGACGGCGGCGTCCGAATCGAGGAGCTCCACCTCCAGCGACATCACGGCGACGTGCTTCTCCTGGAAGCTGACCATGCGTTCGCTGGTGACACGGACGTTCTTGCCGCCCGGGGTGCGCCAGGTGAAGCGGCGGCGCAGGATGCCGTCGCGGAAGTCGAGCGATCGCTCGTAGTCGTGGACCTCGGCGTTGCCCAGGCGCAGCGGCTCGTCGTCGATGTACAGGCGCATCGCCTTGGAATCGGGCGCGTTGATGATCGACTGGCCCTCGCGCGCCAGGCCGTAGGCGTCTTCGGCGTGGCGGATGTGCCACGTCTCGTGCAGCCCGTTGATGAAGGTGCCGTGCTCCGCCGAATCGCGGCCTTCCGCGGGGTTGGCGCGCATGCCGATGTACCCGTTGGACTGCGCGAACAGCGTCTCGGCGACGCCCAGCGGGATGCCGCCCGGCTTGGCCTCGATCAGCCGCCATTCGTCCACCGGCGTGACGTCGCGGTCCATCATCCCCTCGGCGTCGACGAGGTGGTGGTGGATGTCCGCGCGCGTCGGCTCGAACTCGCGGCGCCGGCGGCGCCGCTCCTCGGAGGTCTTGCTTCCGGGCGTGACCTTGCTTTCCGACGGGTCGGCGCCCGACCCCCCGCTGACGGTCGGGACTCCCGCGCCGACCTTCGCCGCGTCCTCGCCGTTCATCGGATCAGCTCCGCCAGGTCGTCGACGACCTCGTCGGCGCCGTTGGCCAGCAATTCGTCGCGGCCGGCGCCGCGGTCGACGCCGACGACCAGGCCGAACCCGCCCGCGGCGCCGGACTTGACGCCGGAGATGGCGTCCTCGACGACGACGGCCTCGGACGCCGGCACGCCCAGCTGCTCGGCGGCGTGGAGGTACGTGGCGGGCGACGGCTTGCCGTCCAGACCCAGCTCATGGGCGACGTTGCCGTCGACGATCAGCTCGAACCGATCGAGCATGCCCGCGGCCTCGAGCACCGGGCGGGCGTTGCGGGAGGAGCTGACCACGGCCAGCTTCGGCGCACCCGCCCCCTCCCCCGCCGCAACGGCGTCGAGATGGTCGAGGAACCGGGCGGAACCCTCGTACGGCGCCACGCCCTGCTCGACCCGGCGCAGGAAGTCCTCGTTCTTCCGGAGTCCCAGGCCGGTGACCGTGTCCTCGGCCGACGTATCGGACGCCGAGCCGTCGTCAAGCGAAATGCCCCGCGACTCGAGCAGCGCGCGAATGCCCTCGTCACGGCGCCGCCCGTCGAGGTGGGCGAAATAATCGGCGTCGGTGTACGGCTCCGCGCCCCGCTCCTCGAGGAAGGCGCGGAACATGTCGCCCCACGCCTGCTCGTGAATGTCGGCGGTCGGGGTCAGCACCCCGTCCAAATCGAACAACACCGCCCCGAATCGGGCGGGGTCCGTCACTCCGGCCTGGTTGGCTCCCATGCGGCGGCCTCCTCGTCGTATCGCGGTCGGCGCACCGTCGTCGAATCGTGCGCCACATCGGTTCACCAGCCTAGCGGTTGGCGGGGGGCGGGCCGGACCGTACGCGACGACGCGGCGGATAAGCCGCCGAAACGTTATCGCCCACGCGAAAACGCCCCCGGCCCGCCCGCGGGAAGCGGGTGGGACGGGGGCGTTCGGCGGGCGCCCGGGACAGACCGGGGACTAGCCCTGGTCGATGCCGTGGCGCTTCTTGAACTCCAGGCGGGCGCGGTGCAGGATCGGCTCGGTGTAGCCCGACGGCTGCGCGGTGCCCTCGAGGATCAGCTCCTTGGCGGCCTGGAAACCGATGGAGGCGTCGAAGTCCTTCGCCATCGGCAGGTAGGCGTCGTCGCCCTCGTTCTGGCGGTCGACGATCTCGGCCATGCGCTGGAGCGAGTCGATGACCTGCTCCTCGCTGACCACGCCGTGCAGCAGCCAGTTGGCCAGGGTCTGCGACGAAATGCGCAGCGTGGCGCGGTCCTCCATGAGGTCGACGTCGTTGATGTCGGGGACCTTGGAGCAGCCGACGCCCTGCTCGACCCAGCGGATGACGTAGCCGAGGATCGACTGGCAGTTGTTGTCCAGCTCGTTCTGCTTGTCCTCGTCGGACCAGTCGGCGCCCGGGTCTCCGGCCTTCGCGGCGGCGATCGGCGGGGTCAGCAGGTCCTCGCGGGTGTCGCGGCGGCCGTCGGTGATCAGCTTGTCCTGGACCTCGAACACGTCCACCTGGTGGTAGTGCGTCGCGTGGAGCACGGCGCCGGTCGGCGACGGCACCCACGCGGTGGAGGCGCCCTGCTTCGGCTGGCCGATCTTCTGCTCCAGCAGCTCGGCCATCAGCTCGGTCATGGCCCACATGCCCTTGCCGATCTGCGCCTTGCCCTGCAGGCCGTGCGCCAGGCCGGCGTCGACGTTGTTGTCCTCGTACGCCAGCATCCACGGAGCAGTCTTCTGCTCGGCCTTGCGGAACATCGGGCCCGCCTGGATGGAGGTGTGGATCTCGTCGCCGGTGCGGTCCATGAAGCCGGTGTTGATGAACACCACGCGCTCGGACACGGCCTTGATGGCGGCGTCGAGGTTGACCGAGGTGCGGCGCTCCTCGTCCATGAGGCCGACCTTCATGGTGTTGCGGTCCAGGCCGAGCAGGTCCTCGACGGCCGTGAACAGCTCGTTGGTGAAGGCGGACTCCTCCGGGCCGTGCTGCTTCGGCTTCACGATGTAGATGGAGCCGGTGCGGGAGTTCTTGCGGTCGTTGTTCTGATCCAGGCCCGGGATGGCGCAGATCGGGGTGATGACCGCGTCCATGATGCCCTCGTAGATCTCCTCGCCGTTGCGGTCGAGGATGGCGGGGTTCTGCATCAGGTGGCCGACGTTGCGGACCAGGTTCAGCGAGCGGCCGTGCAGCTTCTGCTCGTTGCCCTCGAGGTCGGTGTAGACGCGGTCGTCGTTGATGACGCGCTTGGCGGGCTTGCCGCCCTTGGTGATGTCGATGGCCAGGTCACCGACGTTGAGGCCCAGCCAGTTGGTGTAGCC
Source organism: Corynebacterium xerosis NBRC 16721 = ATCC 373 (assembly GCF_001552415.1). Classification (GTDB taxonomy): domain Bacteria; phylum Actinomycetota; class Actinomycetes; order Mycobacteriales; family Mycobacteriaceae; genus Corynebacterium; species Corynebacterium xerosis. The sequence goes on along the minus strand of NZ_BCRD01000004.1, from coordinate 183,020 downwards.
GAGCACCTTGTCGGCGGCGTCGACGGCGGCGACGGAGTCCTCGAGGTCCATGATGTTGGTGACCGCGGCCTCCAGGACGATGTCCTTGACGCCGGCCTTGTCGGTCTTGCCGATGGGCGACTCCGGATCGATGAGGATCTGGATGTGCAGGCCGTTGTGCTTGAGGTAGATCGAGTCCGGGTTGCCGATCTCGCCGGTGTAGCCGACCAGGACCTCGGGCTCGCGCAGGCCGACCTGCTGGCCGTCGATGGTGGCGAGCAGACGACCGTCGACGATGTCGTAGGAGGTCACGTCGGCGTGGCTGCCCTCGAGCAGCGGGACGCCCTTGTCCAGGAAGTCGCGGCCCCAGGCGATGACGCGGTCGCCGCGCACCTTGTTGTAGCCCTTGCCGTCCTTCTCGGCGCCGCCGTCCTCGGAGATGGCGTTGGTGCCGTAGAGGGCGTCGTACAGCGAGCCCCAACGGGCGTTCGCGGCGTTGATGGCGAAGCGGGCGTTGAGCACGGGCACGACCAGCTGCGGGCCGGCGGTGCTGGTGATCTCGGTGTCCACGTTGGCGGTGGTCACCTCGTACTCGCCCGGATCCTCGACGAGGTAGCCGATCTCCTTGAGGAAGGCGACGTAGGAGTCCTGGTCCTGCTTGCCCGGGTTCTCGCGGTAGTAATCGTCGAGCTTGGCCTGCAGCTCGTCGCGCTTGGCCAGCAGTTCGACGTTGCGCGGCGTGTACTTCTCGACGATGTCGCCGAAGCCCTGCCAGAAGGCGTCCTTGTCCTCGATGCCCGCGGCGGGAAGGGCGGTGTCGTTGACGAAGTCGTAGAGGACCTTGGCGACCTGCAGGCCGCCGGCGGTGATGCGCTCGGTCATTGCTCTCCTTAATTAAAGGTTCGGTTTCACGCTCGCTGCACGTGCCGTTGCGGCGCGTGGCGGAATGGGGGTCGGGGGTGGAGGGGGTCCCGCTTTGCGACGGGCCGGCCACGGCCCCGAGGCGCGGTGGCCGACGAAGGCCGCCGCGTCGGACCGTCTTCCGCTGGCGATGCACCAACCATATGTGATGCGCGTCTCGCGCGGCGCGGTTCCGCGACGGAGTTGCCCGCGGATCGCGGGCCCTCCCCCGGACCACCGGGGCGCGGCCCTGCGTACGGCCACCCCCGGAAACGGAGGAAACGGAACCCCACCCCTTCCGGGATCGGGAATAGGGGCTGACCACGACATTGCCGACACACCCGGGCCACCCCCGACCACCGTTAGCCACGGGCCCCAGGGGGAGTGACGGGCGACATAGAAACCGGCGACCCCGACCACCCCAAAGCGGGGGGTGATCTTCACCGCCTTGTCATGCTCACGGGCGTTAACCACGAACGCATGCAGGCCGACCTGCGACGGAAGTTCACTCACGCATCACATCACACTCTTTGCAATCTTTGCTGATTCGCCAAAAAAAAGCGCTTAAATTTACAAGCCTTTTTGCTTGACGTAATCCATACCGTCCCCCATGATGTGAACCACGGCACGCGAAAGCGGGCAGTGACCGGAACCGGCCGTTGGGTGCATTCCACCCGGCGGCGGCTTTTTACGGGACACGTCCGCCCGCCGTGTATTTCAAACTCCCGGATGCCGAATGCCGCGCACTGCATCGAGTGACGCGAGCGGCCCCCGGATCCCCGCAGTCCTAGTTAAGGAAGTGACCCGGATATGTCGAACGTCGGCAAGGCCCGTACCGCCCAGGAAATCCAGAAGGATTGGGACGAGAACCCCCGCTGGAAGGGCATCAAGCGCGAGTACACCGCCGAGCAGGTGGCCGAGCTCCAGGGCAACGTCGTCGAGGAGCACACCCTCGCCCGCCGCGGCGCCGAGATCCTGTGGGAGGGCGTCAACGTCGACGACGACTCCTACATCAACTCCCTGGGTGCCCTGACCGGCAACATGGCCGTCCAGCAGGCCCGCGCCGGCCTGAAGGCCGTGTACCTCTCGGGTTGGCAGGTCGCCGGCGACGCGAACCTCTCCGGCCACACCTACCCGGACCAGTCCCTGTACCCGGCCAACTCCGTGCCGAACGTCGTTCGCCGCATCAACAACGCTCTGCTGCGCGCCGATGAGATCTCCCGCATCGAGGGCGACACCTCCGTCGACAACTGGCTGCTGCCGATCGTCGCGGACGGCGAGGCCGGCTTCGGCGGCGCGCTGAACGTGTACGAGCTGCAGAAGGGCATGATCCAGGCCGGTGCCGCGGGCACCCACTGGGAGGACCAGCTGGCCTCCGAGAAGAAGTGCGGCCACCTCGGTGGCAAGGTGCTGATCCCGACCCAGCAGCACATCCGCACCCTGACCTCGGCCCGTCTCGCGGCCGACGTCGCCAACACCCCGACCGTCATCATCGCGCGCACCGACGCCGAGGCGGCCACCCTGATCACCTCCGACGTCGACGAGCGCGATCAGAAGTTCATCGAGGGCGACCGCACCGCCGAGGGCTACTACCGCGTCAAGAACGGCCTGGAGCCCTGCATCGAGCGCGCCAAGTCCTACGCCCCGTACTCCGACCTGATCTGGATGGAGACCGGCACCCCGGACCTGGAGCTGGCCAAGAAGTTCGCCGAGGGCGTCCGCGAGGAGTTCCCGGACCAGCTGCTGGCCTACAACTGCTCCCCGTCCTTCAACTGGTCGGCGCACCTCGAGGCCGACGAGATCGCCAAGTTCCAGAAGGAGCTGGGCAAGATGGGCTTCAAGTTCCAGTTCATCACCCTGGCCGGCTTCCACGCCCTGAACTACGGCATGTTCGACCTGGCCCACGGCTACGCCCGCGAGGGCATGCCGGCCTTCGTCGACCTGCAGAACCGCGAGTTCAAGGCCGCCGAGGAGCGTGGCTTCACCGCCGTCAAGCACCAGCGCGAGGTCGGCGCCGGCTACTTCGACCGCATCGCCACCACGGTCGACCCCAACTCCTCCACCACCGCCCTGAAGGGCTCCACCGAGGAGGGCCAGTTCCACTAGGCCGCATCGCCGCCGCGCGCGTCGCTTGACGACGTGCCGGCGTGATCGGTTGGAACGGCGGGGCGGCTCCTTCAGGGTCGTCACGTGGCCACGGTCAACAACCCCGCCCGGATTTTTCCGGGCGGGGTTTTCCCATGCCCGGGGCCCGTAACTTGGCGAAATTAGCGTCCGGGGGAGCTAGTTTTGCCAGGGCTGCTAATCTTGCCGCATGGCAAAGACGTATGTGGGTTCCCGGCTGCGGCAGCTGCGGCGCGAGCGGGACATGAGCCAGGCGGCCCTCGCTCAGGCGCTGGGCCTGTCGGCCAGTTACGTGAACCAGATCGAGCATGACGTGCGCCCGCTGACGGTCCCGGTGCTGTTGAAGATCACCGAAACGTTCGGCGTCGACGCGACGTTCTTTTCCCGCGACGACGACTCGCGCCTGTTGGCGGAGGTCCAGGATGTGGTCCTGGACAAGGAGGTCTGCCCCGAGCCGGTGGATCTGCAGGAGATTTCGGACATGGTGCGCAACCATCCGGAGATCGCCCGCGCGATGGTCGATGCGCACCGAAGGTACCGCAACGTCACCGACAAGCTGTCGCTGGCCACCGACGACCGCAATTTCCAGGGTGACGGCGGCGGCGCCGCGTCGAGGGCGCTGACCATGCCGCACGAGGAGGTCCGCGACTACTTCTACACCCGCCAGAATTACATCGATTCGGTGGATTTGGCGGCGGAACGCCTGGCCACGGAGCTGGGCACCACGGACGACAACCAGGACGTCGAAGAAGTGCTGGCCCGGCGACTGACCGAGCGGCACGGCGTGAAGATCCGCACGCGCTCGGACATGGGCGACACCCAGCATCATTTCGATCCGACGACCGGCGAACTCGACCTGGCGCGGGGCCTCTCCCCCGGGCAGCGGGCCTTCCGCATGGCCACGGAGCTGGGCTACTTCGAGTGCGGCGACCTGATCCGCGAGGAGGTGTCGGCCGGCCACTTCACGTCCGACGATTCCCGCGAGCTGGCCCTGCGCGGCGTGGCCACGTATTACGCGGGCGCGTTGATCTTGCCGTACGAGAAGTTCCATGCGCTGGCGGAGTCCAACCGCTACGACATCGAGTTCCTGTCGCGCCACACGGGCGTCGGCTACGAGACCATCTGCCACCGTCTGTCGACGATGCAGCGCCCGAGCCTCCGGGGTATCCCTTTCACGTTCGTGCGCGTCGACCGCGCGGGCAACATGTCCAAGCGCCAGTCGGCGACGGGGTTCCACTTCACCAATTCCGGCGGCACGTGCCCGTTGTGGAACGTGTACGAGACGTTTTCCTACCCGGGCAAGATCATGCGCCAGGTTGCGGTGATGCCCGATGGCCGCTCGTACCTGTGGATTTCCCGGACGGTCGAGCACCACACCGCGCGGTACAACCAGCCGGGCAAGACCTTCGCCATCGGACTGGGCTGCGAGGCCCGCCACGCGCACCGCACGGTGTACTCGGAAGGGCTGGACGTCAACGACGAGAAGGCGGCGACGCCGATCGGCGCGGGTTGCCGCGTGTGCAGCCGCGACGACTGCCCGCAGCGCGCGTTCCCGCCGATCCACCGCGCCATCGACGTCAACGCCCACCGCTCCTCGGTGGCGCCGTACTAGGGCCCTCCCCACTGGGGCGCAGCACTAGGCGCGATCCCGAGTGCCGCACTGGGACGCAGTCCCGGGCCCGGCATCCCGGAAACCACCCCGACATGCGCGAAGGGGCCGACCGCGGATGCGGCCGACCCCGTCGTCAAGCAGTCTTTACTTCTTGTCGCCCGCCAGCAGCAGGGCGGCACCGAGGCCCAGCAGCCAGGAATCCTTGGCCAGGGACATGCCGTCCTGGGTCGGGGCGAGCGAGCCCTCCTGGCGCTGGCCGGGGGCTCGCAGGTACATGGACATGAAGCCGGCGCCGAAGGCGGTCAGCGCGGCACCGGCGACGCGGTTGGGCACGACCGGGGCGAGCAGCGCCGCACCGGTGGCGATCTCGCCGGCCGAGAGCATCTTGCCGAAGGTCTTCGGGTCGAGCTTGGTCACGGCCGGGATGCCCGTGGAGGCGAAGCCCTGCAGGCCGGCGGCGGACTCGGCGTCGAGCTTGCGCTTGCCCAGGCCGGAGTTGAGCAGGATCAGGCCCGGGAAGAGGCGGGCGGCGAAGCTGGCTGCGTTGATCATGGGAGGGGTCCTTTCGGGCTTTGCGACGATCCGCGGGCGGCGTCGGAGGCCCGCGTTGTTGATACATCAACTATGGCACATCGTTGACATGACCGCAACCCCCTTTTTTCAGGGGTCCCGAAAAGGCGCCTCTCCCATTCGTCCACATGGCCGCTCCACGCCTCAACCATGCGGCCCCCGCACCACCGCGACCGCACCCTCATCCAGGTACACGTCCACTGGACAGAAACATCCGTCCTGCCACATGTTTTTGTCCAGCAGACGTGTATCTGGCTACGCGCCTCCGACCTGCGGGCACCACCTCGAGAAACTTGCGGGCTCCATCCCGGGAAAGAAGCACCGCCGAAACACGATCGGGACGCAACGGCCGGGGTCGCGCGAAAAAGCGGCGCGGGGCCGGCCATCGCCGACCCCGCGCCGCGGAGAACATGTGCGGGACGTCCGGGAAGCCCCGGAGCCCCGGCGAAGCGCCGGGCCGCGGAAAACCCGCGACCCGGCGCCGACACCGCAAAATCGATCGATCTAGAGGTTGATCATCTCGCCCATCAGGCCCTCGGCTGCTTCCTTCATCGCCTCGGACATGGTCGGGTGGATGTGGGTGGTGCGGCCGATCTCCTCGGAGGTCAGCTCGTACTTCTGCGCCAGCACCAGCTGGGGCATGAGCTCGGAGACGTTGGCGCCGACCATGTGGCCGCCGACCAGCTCGCCATGCTCGGCGTCGGCGATGAGCTTGACGAAGCCGGTGGCCTCCGCCAGACCCTGCGCCTTGCCGTTGGCGGAGAACGGGAAGGTGGAGACCGTGATCTCGCGGTCGTTCTCCTCCGCCCACTTCTTCGCCTGCGCCTCGGTCTTGCCGAAGGACGCGACCTGCGGGTTGCAGAACGTCGCGCGCGGCATGTTGAGGTAGTCCTCGATGACGTCGGTCTCGTGGCCGGCCATGTGCTCGGCGGCGATGACGCCCATCGTCTCCGCCACGTGGGCCAGCTGCAGCTTCATGGTGACGTCGCCGATGGAGTAGATGTGGTCGACGTTGGTGCGCATGTACTCGTCGATCGGGATCTCACCGCGCTCGCCGAGCTCGACGCCGGCCTTGTCCAGGCCGATGCCCTCGGTGCGCGGGGCGAAGCCGATGGAGACCATGACGCGGTCGACGGTGAGCGTCTCGGAGTTCTTGCCGTCCTTGGATTCGACGGTGACCTCGACGGAGTCGCCCTTGTCCTCGATGGCGGTGGTCTTGTGGCCGGTGAGCAGCTTGACGCCGAGCTTCTTGTACTCCTTGGCGATGACCTTGGAAACGTCCTCGTCCTCGTTCGGCAGGACGCGGTCCATGAACTCGACGATGGTGACGTCCACGCCGTAGTTGGCCAGGACGTAGGCGAATTCCATGCCGATGGCGCCGGCGCCGACGATGACCATGGAGTCGGGCAGATCGGAGGAGAGGATCTGCTCCTCGTAGGAGACGATGTTGCCGCCGAGCTCGACGCCCGGCAGGGAGCGCACGACGGAGCCGGTCGCGATGATGGCGTTGTCGAACGTGAGCTCCTTGCCCTCGTCCTTGCCATCGGCGACGGCGATGGTGTTGGCGTCGGTGAATTCGCCCCAGCCGTCGACCTCGTCGATCTTGTTCTTCTTCATCAGGTAGTGGACGCCCTTGACGATGCCTGCGGACACCTTGCGCGAGCGGTCGTGCGCCGCGCCGAAATCGAAGGACGCATCGCCCGAGATGCCGAAGGTCTTCGCCTGGTGATTGAAGATGTGCGCCACTTCGGCGTTCTTCAACAGCGACTTGGAGGGGATGCAGCCCACGTTGAGGCAGACACCGCCCCAGTACTGCTTCTCCACGACGGCGACCTTCAGGCCGAGCTGGGAGGCGCGGATGGCGGCGACGTATCCGCCGGGACCGGCGCCGAGGACAACGAGATCATAATGTTCAGCCACGGAGACAAGATTACGCGGCGATGTGGCGTCAGTCATCCCCGGCCCGGCCCCGGGGGGCGGCAGGTCGGCAAGGCCGAGGGCGGAGGGCCGGCAAGGCCGACGGCGGCGGGTCAGTAGATGCCGAGGGCGACGAGGATCTCGCCGAGCGACAACGAGCCTTCGTTGAGGGAGACGCCGAACATCTCGAAGAAGAGCACGAGCAGCGTTTCATGCGGCAGCATGGCGGGTCCTTTCGGGCCGCGGGGGGATTTCCCCCGGGGAAATTTCAGTTCACTTTAGTCACAACCTTAACTTGCGTAACTCCAGTTCACATCCCCCGCAGCGCCGCGACGGACGCCGCACGACGCCTCGATCGGTGAAAACTCCCACGTCCCCCGGCTTTCGCCGCGTCTCCGGCTGGGGTAATCTGCCATGTGATTTACGCGTACGCCCGATTTTGAGCGCCGCCCCGGGCACGCGTGCCGCGACGAACCGATCCTCATGACCGCCGCCGGTCGACTGGAGCCCACGATGAAGAACACCCGCAAGCGCCGCCTGATGTCGGCCACCGCCGCCGCGATGGTCGCCCTGATGCCCGTCACGCTGGCTCCGGCGTCCACCGCCCAGCCCGCCGCCGAGGCCCCGGCCCCCAATCCCGTCGCCACCCCGATCGCGGACGCGGCCGGGGTCACCCCCGCGCCGGTCCAGCTCGCCCCGATGGAGAATGTCAATCCCCACTGGCGCGAGCAGATCGCCGGCCACGACAACGTCGAGGAGGTCTGGGCCGGTTCGGTGTCCATGGACCGCGCGGTGCCGCTGGTGTGGATCCGCCCGAAGGGCGCCGAGCGTTTCGCGCCGCGCCCGACCCTGTACGTGCTCAACGGCGCCGATGGCGGCGAGGGCAAGGCGTCGTGGCTGTACCAGACGGACATCATCGATTTCTTCTCGGACAAGGACGTCAACGTCGTCATCGTCCAGGCCGGCGAGTTCTCGTACTACACCGACTGGGTGGACCCGAACACCGCGCTCGGCGCCCAGACCTGGGAGACGTTCCTGACCAAGGAGCTGCCGGAGTCGTTGGAGGCCAAGATCGGCGCGACCGGCAAGCGCGGCATCGTGGGCATGTCCATGTCTGCGACGTCGGTGCTCAACTTCGCGCAGCACAGCCCGGACCTCTACGACGGCGTGGGCTCGTTCTCGGGTTGCGCCCAGACGTCGGACGAGATCGGCGCGCAGGCCATCAAGCTGGTGCTGGACCGCAAGGGCGTCACGGGCGAGCAGATGTGGGGCCCGCGCCCCAGCGAGCGCTGGACGGCGAACGATCCGCTGGTCAACGCCGAGAAGCTGCGCGGCCAGGAAATGTACATCTCCAACGGCACCGGCCTCTGGGGAGAGTGGGACACCACGGCGCACCCGGCGGTCGACCACGAGTCGCAGCTGATCGCGCAGCGCACCACGGGTTCGGCCATCGAGGGCGGCACGAACTTCTGCACCAACGTCTTCAAGGCCAAGCTGGACTCGCTGGGCATCGACGCCCACTGGGACCTGGGCAACGCGGGCACGCACTCGTGGGGCTACTGGCAGGATGACCTGCACGATTCCTGGGACCAGCTCTTCTCGCGCGTGCTCTACTAGGTGATCGCCGGGCGTCGCGGCCCGCTTTCCGCCGGGTTCGGCCCGGGGGATCCACCCCATGACCTAAATTCGGGTCATGGGGTTTTCCTTTTCCGACGCCACCGCCACCGCCACCACCGCCGACGCCACCACGGACACGGCCGCCGCTGCCATCCGCACCGAATCCGCGCGCACGGCCCGGTTCCTGCCGACGGACGGCGTTCCGGAGTGGCTCGACGACATCGCCGGGGGCCGCGCGCTGGACTGGGCGCGGGAGCGCAGCGCGGAAACGGAATCGCTTTTCGACGGCGACCCTTCCCGCGATGCGCTGGAGAAGGACATTCGCGCCGCCCTCGACACCGACGCCCGCATCCCCTATCCCGTGCGCCGCGGCGAGCACCTGTACAACTTCTGGCGCGACGGCGACCACCCGCGCGGCCTGTGGCGGCGCACGTCGCTGGCGTCGTTCCTGTCCGGCGCGGCCGAGTGGGAGGTGCTGCTCGACGTGGATGCGCTGGCGGCGTCGGAAAGCGAGAACTGGGTGTGGAAGGGCGCGCAGTGCCGGTACCCGGACTACGACCGGGCTCTGGTGCATTTGTCCCGAGGCGGGGCGGATGCGTCGGTGATCCGCGAGTTCGACCTGGAAACCCTGGAGTTCGTCGATGATCGGCCGTTCCAGTTGCCCGAGGCGAAGTCGGACGTGTCGTGGGTGGGCCGCGACGAGATCCTGGTGGGCACGGACATGGGGTCGGGCAGCCTGACGGCGTCGGGGTACCCGAAGCAGGTGTTCTCGTGGCGGCGCGGGCAGGCGCTGCGGGAGGCGGAACTGATCTTCTCCGGCCATGACGACGACGTCGCCGTCGGCGGCTGGTTCGACGCGACGGAGGGCTTCGAGCGGCTGTTCGTGGAGCGGGCCATCGACTTCTACAGTTCGCGGCGCTTCGTGCGAACCGATGGGGGTTTGCAGATCATTGAGGTTCCCGATGATTGCCGGGTGAGCGTACATCGCGAATACCTGCTGCTCATGCCCCGAACGGCGTTCAACGGCGTGCCGGCCGGCGGCCTGGCGGTCGCGCTTTTCGACGACTGGCTGGCCGGATCGCGCGACTGCCGGATCCTGTTTGCGCCCGACGAGCGCACGTCGTTGCAGTCGGTGGCGTGGACCAAGAGCCACCTGGTGCTGACGCTGCTGCATGACGTGGCCACCCGGCTGGTGACCCTGTCCATCGGGGATTGGGCCGAGGGGTCGATCCCGGGGCTGCCCGAGTCCGCGTCGGTGTCCGTTGTGGGCACGTCGTCCACGCGCGACGACGAACTGTGGCTGGCCGGGTCCTCGACCCTGGAACCCGCGACGCTGTGGCTGACCGAGTCGGGGGCGGAGGAGGCGCCGCGCGTCGCTCGGCGCGCCCCCTCCTTCTTCGACGCCACCGGAATGACGACTCGTCTGCATTGGGCGACGTCGGCCGACGGCACGAAGATCCCCTACCGGATCACGGGGCTGCTGGACGACGACGGCGACGGCCGCGAAGGCGGCGCCGACGGCGGGGCCGACGACGAGTCCGGGGCCGTGTCCGGGGAAAACGAACCCCGCCCGACCCTCGTCCACGCCTACGGCGGGTTCGAGGTGTCGCTGGTGCCCGGGTATTCGGCCACGCGCGGCATGGGATGGATGGCCCGCGGCGGCCTGACCGTCGAGGCGAATCTGCGCGGCGGCGGCGAATTCGGGCCGGAATGGCATTCGCGGGCGGTGAAGCTCAACCGCGGGAAGGTCTACGAGGACCACCGTGCGGTGCTCGAGGACATCGTCGCCCGCGGCTACGCGACCCCGGAGACGCTGGCCATTCGCGGCGGCTCCAACGGCGGGCTGCTGTCGGCGGTGGCCCTGACCTCCTACCCCGAACTGCTCGGCGCCGTGGTCAGCCAGGTGCCGCTGGCGGACATGCTGCGCTACCACCGGCTGTCGGCCGGCGCTTCGTGGATGGCCGAGTACGGCGACCCCGACGACGACGCCGAGGGCGCGGCGATCCGGGAGTGGTCGCCGGTGCAGCGCATCGCCCGGCGCGAGGACCGCCCCTATCCCCCCGGCGCTGGTGACCACCTCGACCCGCGACGACCGCGTCCACCCCGCCCACGCCCGCTCGCTGGCCTGGCTGCTGCGCGAAGCCGGCCAGCCCGTCGATTACCACGAGAACACCGAGGGCGGCCACGCCGGCGCGGCGGACAATTCGCAGGTCGCGCACATGGAGGCGCTGATCCATTCCTGGCTGTGGAGGACCCTGTCATGAACGACGACGCCCATTCGCCGCGATCCGCCACCGCGTCGCTGGCGATCAGCGTGGCGGCGATCATCGTCACGCTCCTCGGCCCGCTGTCCGGGCTGGTCACCCTCGGCGGCCTGTTCATTCCCGTGGGCATCGCGGGCATGGTCGCCATGATCCTCGCCGCGGTGTCGCGGCACTGGATCCTCATCCTCCTCGGGGCGCTGACCGTGATTTTCCCGCTGATCACGCTGCTGGTGGTCTCGGAGACCTTCGGATTCGTGTAGTCCGTCCCCCGCTCCGTCCCCGCCGGCCCGGTCCGGGTGCACCGCACGGCGTCGACGTGGGCGTCGCAAAGCAATCATTTTCGCCCGCCCGGCGCCCCGCCCTCCCCACCCGTTTACAGTGATGGGCGTGCAACCGACCAACGACTACACCGGCATCCCGTTCAACCTCGGTTTCCGCGTCGACCACTACGACCTCGACCTCGACTACCGCGTCGGCCCGAACCGCCTGAAGGCGACGGCCGTGCTGCACATCGAGGTCAACGCGTACATCGACTCGCTGACGCTCGATTTCGCGGACGTCCTCGGCGTCGATTCCATCGACGCCGACACCGACGTGCGCAACTCAGACGTCGACGTCGCCCGCTGGCGGCAGTCGGGCCGGAAGCTGCGCGTGACGTTCGACCGGATGCTCGAGCCCGAGGAGACGCTGAACCTGACGGTGCGCTACTCCGGCAACCCGGGCCCCGTGAAGTCGAAGTGGGGCGAGCTGGGATGGGAGGAGCTGACCAACGGGTCGCTCATCGCCTCGCAGCCCATCGGCGCGGCCAGCTGGTTCCCCTGCGACGACGACCCGGAGACGAAGGCCCGGTACGACATCGCCGTGACCTGCGACGCGCCGTACACCGTCGTGGCCACGGGCCGCCCGGGCGCGCCGCAGAAGGTCGGGGGGTCGCGCCGCCGCTGGACCTTCGCCTCCGCCGAGCCGATCGCGTCCTACCTGGTCACCATCCAGATCGGCCAGTTCTCGCGCATCGAGCTGCCGTGCTCGGTCGCGCCGGTCATCGCCTACGCGCCGCCGCACCTGGTGCAGCGCGTCAAGCACGACTTCCGCGACCAGGGCCGCATGCTGGAGCTCTACCGCGACCTCTTCGGCGAGTACCCCTTCCCCGACTACCGGGTGGTCATCGTCGAGGACAACCTGGAGATCCCGCTGGAGGCCCAGGGCCTGTCGATCTTCGGCGCCAACCACGCCGACGGCAAGGACACGTGGAACCGCCTGATCGCCCACGAGCTGTCGCACCAGTGGTTCGGCAATTCGGTCGGGCTGTCGCAGTGGCGCGACATCTGGCTCAACGAGGGTTTCGCCTGCTACTCGGAGTGGGTGTGGGCGGAGGCCGCCGGCGGCCCGACCGCGGAGGAGTCGGCGAAGGAGCATTACGACGAACTGGCCGCCAAGCCCCAGGACCTGCGCATCGCCGATCCCGGGCCGGTCGACATGTTCGACGACCGCCTGTACAAGCGCGGCGCCATCACCGTCCATGCGCTGCGGCTGCTCTTCGGCGACGAGGTCTTCTTCGATTTCGTGCGCACGTGGACCGCGAAGAACCGCCATTCCGTGGTCGATGCGGTCGATTTCCGTGCGCTGGCCAACCGCATCTGCCGCGAGCGGGGCATCACCACCTCGCACCTCGACGCGATCTTCGATGCGTGGGTCAACCGCGCCGAACTGCCGCCCTTCCCCGTCGACCCGGCGGCGCGCCCGTGAAGTGGTTGACCCTGGCGACGCTCGTCGCCGCCGCCGGCAGTTTCGCCATCCTGTTCCTGTCGGCGTGGGGACTGGGCACGGACGTCAACCTGCAGTTCGTCGCCTACTGGGGCCTGTTCTTCGCCATGACGGGCGTCCTCGGCGGGCTGATGCAGGAAACCACGCGCGCGGTGGGTTCCTCGCTGCGGCCGGGTGCGGCGCCGGCGGCGGTTTCCGCTTCCCCGCTTGACGACGCCCCGATCTCCCCCGCCACACGCCCTGCCTCCGGCGGCGCCGGGCCGGTGCTCCGCGCCCGGCCGATCACGGTCGCCGCGGGAGTGGCGGCGGTGACGTTCGCGCTTTTCGCGGCGACGGGGCCGCTGTGGGTGGACCTCGTCGTCCACGACGGTCACGTCCTGGCGGTGCTGCTCATGGCAGGTGGCCTGGCCATGTACGCCATGCAGGCGGCGGTGTCGGGCGTGCTGTCCGGCGCGAAGCTGTGGGGGCAGTACGCGGCCCTGATCATCCTGGACATCGTCACCCGCGTCGTCCCCGCCGCCCTGGCCTGGTGGTTCGGGTGGGGGCTGGGCGCGTGGCTGTGGATCACCGTGATCGGCACGGTCAGCTGGCTGCTGTTGGCCGCGGTCTCCCCGGCCACCCGGCGGGCGATGGCGCTGCGCGCCGATGTGCCCGTGCGCCGCTTCATCCCGCTGATGATCACCGCCATGGGTGCTGCGGGCGCCTCGGCCGTGCTGGTCACGGGATTTCCGACGCTGGTGAAGATCAGCGCCGACCACGGCGCCGGTGCGCTGGGCGCGGTGACGGCCGCGGGCATCGCCTATGCGGTGACGCTGACCCGCGCACCGCTGCTGATGCCGCTGGAGAAGTTCCAGAACGCCATCATCGTCCACTTCGTCCACCGCGACGGCGGCCCGCTGGCCGCGCTGGCCAAGCCGCTGGGCGCGCTGTTCGCCTTCGGCCTGTTCGGGTCGGCGCTGGCGTGGCTGATCGGCCCCTGGATCCTCGAGGTCATCCTCCAGCCGGACTACTTCGTCCCCGGCCGCACCCTGGCCGGCCTGACGCTGGGCGCCACGTTCACCGCGGTGCTCATGGTCACCGGCGCGGTCACCCTGGCCGTCGGCCGCCACCGCGCGTACCTGATCGGCTGGTTGCTGGCCACCGTCGTCGCCGTGGCCATTCTCTTCGGCCCCGGCACCCTGGAGCTGCGCTCCGTGCTGGCCCTCATCGCGGGCCCGACGCTGGGCGTGCTGTTCCACCTCGTCGTGCTCAAGGCCGTGGTGCCGGAGGCTTCCGCGGACGAAGCCGCCGCCGCGCCGGTCACGCCGCCGCCCGCGCAAATCTAAGGTGAAGGCGTGACCGCCGACCGCAGCACCCCCGCGCCCCGCCCGGACCTCGCCGTCCTGATGACCGTCTACCACCGCGTCGACCCGCGCCATCTCGACGCGGCGCTGGAATCGCTGTGGTCCCAGACCGTCCGCGCCGGCCGCGTCGTCCTCGTCGGCGACGGGCCGCTGACACCGGAGCTCGACGCCGTCATCGCCCGCCAGACCGCGGCCCACCCCGAACTGGACTTCCGGCCGCAGCCGGAAAACCGCGGCTCCGGCCCCGCCTCGCAGACGGGCATCGAGCTCATCGACGAGCAGTGGTGCGCCCGCCTCGACGCCGACGACATCGCCGAACCGCACCGATTCGAGGAACAGCTGAAGGTCGCGGACGGCCGTGGGAGAACGTCGTCAAGCGAAAAAACGGCGACCACCGCCGACCCGCAGGCCCCCGACGTCATCGGCACCGCGATGGCCGAGTTCGACGACGACCGCGGTGGCGAGATCACCGGCGTCCGCGCGCTCCCCGAAAGCCATGCGGAGATCGCGAAATACGCGAAGCTGAACTCGCCGATCAACAACCCGTCCGTCATGTACCGCACCGCGCGCGTGAAGAAGGTCGGCGGCTACCGCGACGCGCCGTACATGGAGGACTACGACCTGTGGGCGCGGCTGCTCGCCGACGGCGCGCGGTTCGTCAACCTGCCGGAGCCAATGACCCGCTTCCGCGTCACCGGGATGCTCGATCGGCGGCGATCGACGGGGATCCTCGCGGCCGAGAAGCGGATGCAGGCGACGCTCGTGGAACTCGGGCTGGTGTCGCGGCCGCGGGCGGCGCTCAATTTCGTTGCGCGGTCGGCATTTCGGGCGCTGCCGACGGGACTGCTCGGCCGCGTCTACCGGGCGCTGTTCCACCGGGGCCGCTGACCGCCGACGGGTTCCTGGTGACTTCCCCGTGCCTTCCCGGCAGGTTCCCGTCGTGCTCCCGCCGGGCCCCCGGCCGCGCGCCATCGCTGATGAGGGCCCCCACCCGCTACGATGAGCCCATCATGGACCACAGCGCTACCACCCACGACGGCGGGACCGACCCCGCGAACCTGCCCGCACCGGGCGAGTTCGCGGACACCTGGCTCATCGTCCCCTGCTTCAACGAGGCCACCGTCATCCGCGGCGTCCTGGAAAACGCCCTGCGGACGTTCCCCAACATCGTCGCGGTCAACGACGGGTCGCGCGACGCCTCGGCCACCGAGATCCACGCCGCGGGCGCGCACCTGGTCAACCACCCCGTGAACCTGGGCCAGGGTGCGGCGATCCAGACCGGCATCGAATACGCCCGCGCGCAGGCCGACGCCGAGTACTTCGTCACCTTCGACGCCGACGGCCAGCACCAGGTCAAGGACGTCGTCGCCATGGTGCGGAGGCTGCGCGACGAGCCGATCGACATCGTCGTCGGCACGCGGTTCGGCCGCCCGAAGTCCGAGGACGACCAGGTGCCGCTGATCAAGCGCATCGTGCTGAAGACCGTCGTCGCGCTGTCGCCGAAGACCCGCCGCCTGGGCCTGACCGACGCGCACAACGGCCTGCGCGCCTTCAACCGCAAGGTCGCGCTGCAGACGAACCTGCGCATGAACGGCATGAGCCACGCGTCCGAGTTCGTCAACCTGATGGACGAGCTGGACTGGCGCGTCGCCGAGCAGCCCGTGGACATCCTCTACACCGAGTACTCCATGTCCAAGGGGCAGTCGCTGTTCAACGGCGTCAACATCCTCTCCGATTCGCTGATCGCCAGGAGGCTCCCGTGACCGCGACGATCATCCAGATTGTCCTGCTGGCGGCGATGGTCGCCCTGGTCTGGTACTTCGTGTCCAACCGCCGCAAGGCCCGCGCGAAGGCCGGCGTGAAGCTCGGCTTCCTTTTGTTCCTCGCCGCGTGCGTGTGGGCGATCGTGCGGCCCGACGACCTGACCGTGGTGGCAAACTGGGTCGGCGTCTCCCGCGGCACGGATCTGCTGCTGTACATGCTGGTGCTGGCGTTCGTGTTCACCACGGTGAGCTCCTACATCCGTTTCCGCGAGCAGGAGTTGCGCTACGCCCGGTTGGCGCGCGCCGTCGCGCTGCAGACGGCGGTCGTCCCCGGCGGCACCATGCCCGAGGCCACCGCGGGGCGCCCTTCCCGCGAGGATTGACGCCTGGGTCCGGGTCGGGAGGGATCGTGCGGGTCGGCCTCGTGGCCGGCCCGCTTTTTGCTTGACGACGACCCGGTTCAGCGTCCCCGTCGCCCACCCTGCACAATGGGCCGCATGACTCGACCCGACGATGCAGATCCCCGCACGCCCGACGATGCGAACGTGCCGGGCGGCCGTCCGGTCGGCGACTCCGGCGACGCCGGCCACGACGCTGACCACGACGGCGCCCCCGCCGGCACTCCCGGCGAGCCCGTCGAGCTGGGCTGGGGCCGGGACCCGGGCGATCCCGCCGGCCCGGCCGCCGTCGACGCGAATTCCACCGTCGGGGCGGTGTCCACCGCACAGGCGGCCGATGGCGACGACGCTGCTGGTGACGCTGCCGTTGGCGCGGCCGATGAGCGGCCCGCCGACGCCCGCTCCATGAAGACCGTTCCGCCCGCGTTGTGGGTGTGGTTCGCCGCGGTGCTGCTGCTGGTCGGTGGCCTGGGCTTCCTGGCGGGCGACCGTTTCGGACCCGGCGGCGGCGCCGGCGACGGCGTGAATCTCGCGGGCGCGACCGCGGGTTCGAACGACGGCGGCCCGGTGGCCAAGGAGGACGGCACCTACGACGCGACGATCATGGGCCCGCGCGCCGGGTCGGCGATCGCCACCATGGAGGACATCGCCGAGGTGCACCGCCGCGACGAGGCCGATCCCTTTGCCCTGGGCGCCGTCGACGCACCGGTCGTCATGACGATGTTCTCCGACTTCGAATGCCCCTTCTGCGCGCGCTACGCCCAGGACACGCAGCCGAACCTCATCGCGGACTACGTCGACTCCGGTCTGCTGCGCATCGAGTGGAACGACTCCGCCGGCACCCCGCCGTCGGCGCAGGCCGCGCAGGCCGGTCGCGCCGCTGCGGCCCAGGGCAAGTTCTGGGAGTTCCAGGATGCGGCCTTCGACGCGGCCGTGGCCAAGGGCAACGGCCACCCCGAATTCACGGTCGACGAGCTCGTGGAGATCGCACGCACCGCCGGCGTCGAGGACGTCGACCTGTTCAAGAAGCAGATCGAAGACGGCACGTGGGAGAAGCCCGTTCAGGAGGCCAACGCCTACGCACAGAGCATCGGCGTGCAGGGCACCCCGATGTTCGTCATCGGCGCCACTCCGCTGTCCGGCGCGCTGCCGGAGGAAAACTTCCGCGACACCATCGAGCTGGAGCTGATGAAGGCCGAGCGCGCCGAGCAGTAGTCCCCTCCCCCGCCCCGCCGCACCCAAGCCCGGACGCTTCCGCGTTTTCCCGCAACGAAAACGACGAAGCGTCCGGGCTTGGGTGCATCCGGGACCCGTCTACTCGTGCGGCGCCGAGTGGACGACAGGAGGGGCCCCGGCGCCGGACCCGGACCCGCTACCCGCGGAAGTAGTCCACGGTGCGGCGGACGCCCTCGGCGATGCCGACGCTCGGCGCCCAGCCCAGCACCTCTCCGGCCAGCGACGGGTCCAGCGCCGACCGCGGCACGTCGCCCTGCCGCGCCGGGGCGTGGTCGGGCTCGTCGGCGGCGCCGGCGGCCTCGGCGACCAGCGAATGCAGCTGCCGGTCGGTGGTCTCGACTCCGGTGCCGATGTTGAACCGCATCCCCGACCCCGCGGTCCCGGCCGCGCGGACGAACGCGTCGACGACGTCGCCGACGAACACGTAGTCGCGGGTGTTGCCGCCGTCGCCGAACACGCGGGTCCCCTCGCCGGCCAGCAGGCGCTGGGCGAAGATCGCCACGACGCCGGCCTCGCCGTGCGGGTCCTGCCGCGGCCCGTAGACGTTGGCGGGGGCGATGTGCGAGCAATCCAGGCCGTGCAGGCGGCGGAACATGTTCAGGTACTGCTCGGCCGCGGACTTCGACGCCGCATAGGGGCTCAGCGGACGGACTTCCTGGTCCTCGCCGACGGGGAAGGAATCCGGGGTGCCGGTAGATCGAGCCGCCGGAGGACGTGAACACGATCTTGCGCACGCCATGCCGGCGGGCGGCGTCGGCGATGCGGATGGTGCCGACGATGTTCAGCTCCGCGTCGTGCACCGGGTCGGCGACGGACTCGCGGACGTCGATCTGCGCGGCGAGATGGAAGATCACCTCGGGGCGCACGCGCTCGAGCAGCTCGTCCCAGTCGACGGCGAGGACGTCGGCCTCGACGAACTCGAAGCGGTCGGCGCCGGTCGCCCGCGCGCCCTCCAGGTTGGCGAGCTTGCCGTGCGACAGGTCGTCGACGACGGTCACCGCATGTCCATCCGCCAGCAGCCGGTCGACCAGCGTCGACCCGATGAACCCGGCGCCCCCGGTCACCAGCGCACGGCTGGGCGGAAAGGCGGTGGTGGGGGTGGTGTCACGCATGTCGGCGGGCATGAATCGCATGGTACGCCCACGGCCCGTGCTTTACGACGCCCCCGGCCGGGCACGTCGGCGTCGTCAAGCGAAATGGCCGGGGACCCATCCGGCCGGGGTCAGCCCTGCGGCAGCCCGCGGCGGGAATTGAGCGCGATGACGGCCGCCATGAGCACCGCGATGACCATGCCGCCGCCGAGCATGACGGGGTACGTCATCCACTCAATGGCCCCCGACAGCTCGGTCAGGATCGCCGGGAACGCGAAACCGATGTAGGTCAGGCAGTAGAAGACGCCCGTCAGGCCGGCGAGGTCGCGCGGGCCGGCGATGCGCTGGACCTCGTTGAGGCCGGTGAACATGGCCAGGCCGTAACCCATGCCCAGCACCAGCGCCGCGATGACCGCCGAGAGAACCGTCGGCGACGACGACATCCACATGGCCAGGCCCATGCCCACGATGACGATGCCCATGGCCGCCAGAGAACCGCGGGCGGACGTCTCCGATGCGATGGACGGCCCGAACTGCTGGATGGCGAAGCCGAAGAGCAGCGCGAAGAAGGTGATCAGCGCCGAGAAGAACACCGGCTGGCCGACCTCGTCCTGCATCAGCGTCGGGATGATGGCGTAGGCCACGCCGGCCGCGCCGAACACCCACGGCGCGACCATCGCCGCGACCAGCAGGAAACGCGGGCGCGTCACCGACGGGGTGCGCAACGACGACAGGATCGACTCGCGGGCGCCGCCGGCCAGATGCGGCGACTGGCGGGTCTCGGGGACGACGGTCATGGCGATGATCGTGGGGATGGTCAGCACGATGTGCAGGATGTACGGCAACTGGCCCGGCAGCGGCGCGAACTGCGCGAGCGAGCCGGCGATGCCCGCGCCGATGCCGAACCCCAGCGTCAGCGCCATCGACTGGCGTTTGGCGCCCGACGTCGACTTGGCCTTCTCGTCGAAGCGGGCGTGGGAGAGCTCCTTGACCCATGAACCGCCCACCGCCATGGCGATGCCGACGCCCACGCCCGACAGCGCGCGGCCGACCAGCAGCAGCGGGCCGGTGGTTTCGCCGGCGGCGATGAGCAGCGACCCTATGATGGAGAACACCGGCGCGGCCAGCATCACCGGCTTGCGGCCGATGCGGTCGGACAACGGGCCGGAGATCAACAACGCGGGGGCAATGCCCAGGGCGTAGATGAACAGCAGAAGGTCGACGAACACGAGGTCGAGTTCGCCGCCGAGGCGGTACATGACCATCAGCGGCGTGAACTGGTTGCCGCCCCAGGCCACCGCGAACACGGCGACGGCGACCAGGAACCAGGGCGGCATGGGGCTGCGGCGCGCGGCCGCTCCTTCGTGGCGTGGCATGCGGGACACTTTACGACTCGATCGCCCCCGTATTGCGCGTTGGGCCCAAACGCCGTTTGCCCGACCCCGATCAGGGTGGGGCATTCGCTAGTCTGGACCGCAACGACCGCATCCGGCGATCACCTGACCAATCCCGGAAATCCCGGCGGCGTTTTCGTCGCGCCCTGACACTTTTTCCGAGGAGCACCATGCACGAGCAGTCCCGATCGCAGTCCCGTTCGCTGTCCCTATCGCTGTCCCGATCGCGGTCCCGGTCCCGTTCGCTGTCCCGATCCCCGTCCACCTCCGGCCCCCGGCCCGGTTCCCGTTCCCGGTCCCGGTCCCTGTTGGCCGGCGCCGCCGCACTCGTGGTGTCCGCGCTGGCGCTGGCCGGCTGCGCCTCCGACGGCGAGGAGGCGCGCAGCGGCGCGGATTCCGGCGGCGGCGAGGGCAATTTCCCGGTGTCGGTGGCCACGGGCCCGGCGGGGTCGGGCCAGGAGCTGACCGTCGACGAGCGCCCGGAGCGCATCGTCAGCCTCTCCCCCACGGCGACGGAGTCTCTGTTCGCCATCGACGCCGACGATCAGGTCGTCGCCGTCGACGAGTACTCCTACTATCCCGCCGAAGCCCCCGTCGACGAGGGCCTGTCGGGATACCGCACCAGCGTGGAGGCGGTGCTGGCGCATGATCCGGACCTGGTGGTCATCGCGATGGAGGAGGACTCGCTGCTGCAGGGCATGGCCGCCGCCGACGTGCCGGTGCTGTTCATGCCGCCGGCGAAGAACCTGGACGACGCCTACGCGCAGATCGAGACCCTCGGCGTGGCCACCGGCAACGTCGGCGGGGCCGCCGAGGTGGTCCGCGACATGTCCCACGAGATCGGCGAGGCCATCCAGTCGGTTCCCGCGGAGATCCGCGACGCGGGGCTGAGCTACTACCACGAGGTCTCGTCGGACCATTACTCCATCACCGACGACACGTTCCTGGGCACGGTCTACGGCCAGTTCGGCCTGGAGTCCATCGCCACCGGCGACACCGAGTACCCGCAGCTCAACGCCGAGGCGATCGTCGGCGCGAACCCGGACCTGATCTTCCTGGCCAATTCCATGTCGGAGTCGATGACCGCCGAGGACGTCGCCGCCCGCCCCGGCTGGTCGGAGATCACCGCGGTGAAGGAGGGCCGGATCGAGGCGCTCGACGAGGATCTCGCGTCGCGCTGGGGCCCGCGCCTGCCGGAGTTCTTCCGTTCCATCGCGGCCGTGCTTTCCGACGCCGGCGTCCCCGCCGCAGCGGCCAACTAGACTCCGACCCCGGACATCCCCAGGCGAAGCGAAGGCCAGGCCCCATGACCACGGTGACCGAAGTTCGGCGGAGGCGCGTCGCAAAGCGGCCCCCCGCCCTGCCGACGATCGCCCTGTCCCTGCTGCTGCTGATCGGCGCGGCGCTGCTGTCGACGTTCACCGGCGCGGTGCGGCTGCCGGCGGTCGATGTGGCGCGGGAGTTGATCGGCGTCGGCGAGCTGTCGGCGCGCGACCACGCGATCCTATGGGACATCCGGCTGCCGCGCGTGGCCATGGGCATCGTCGTCGGCGCGACGCTGGCGGTGGCCGGCGCGGCGTACCAGGCGGTGTTCCGCAATCCGCTGGCCGACCCGTACCTGCTGGGCGTGTCCTCTGGCGCGGGCCTGGGCGTGACGCTGGCCGTGGTGGCCGGCGCGTCGATTGGGTTCGGCGGCGGCGGGGCCGGGGTGGTCGTGGCGGCGTTCGCCGGTGGCGTGGCCGCGGTGAGCGCCACGTACATGGTCAGCCGCGGCGTCGGCCACGGCGGCTCGGCGACCGTCGTGGTACTGGCCGGCGTGGCGGTGGCGGCGTTCGCCAATGCCGCGCAAACGTTCATCCAGCAGCGCAACATCGAGACGATCCAGCGCGTGTACTCGTGGATGCTGGGCAATCTGGGCGTGACGCGGTGGGGGTCGGTGGCGTTGGTCGCCGTGCCCGCCGTGATCTGCTGCGTGGCCGTGCTCGGCGCGGCGCGCGTGCTCGACGTCATGACCGTCGGCGATCTGGAGGCCCGCACGCTCGGCGTCGACCCCGCGTTCGCGCGGCTCGCGCTGGTGGCCGTGGCGACGCTGGGCACGGCGGCCGTCGTCAGCGTCTCCGGCCTGATCGGCTTCGTGGGCATCATCGTGCCGCACGCGCTGCGGCTGGTGGTCGGGCCGGGGCACCGGCTGCTGCTGCCGCTGACGTTGATCTGGGGCGCGATCTTCCTGCTGCTGGCCGATACCCTGGCCCGGACGATCATGGCGCCGGCGGAGCTGCCCGTCGGCGTGGTCACCGCCGCCGTGGGCGCGCCCTTCTTCCTCTTCATCCTGCGGCGGTTCAGCCGGGCTGCGAGGGCGGGCCAGTGAATCCGGTCAACGAGTCCCTCCCCGTGCCCGCGCATGCTCCCACGCATGCCCCCTCGGGCCCGCACGACGTCACCGTCGCCGCCCCGGCCACCGCCGTGGCGGACGTGGCCGCGCCGGCGGCCCCCGACAACTCGGTCCACTGTGACGGGGTCCGCGTCCGCCACGACGGCGCCGACCGCGACGCCGTGGCCGGGGTGACCTTCTCTGTCCCCGCCGGCGGCTGGCTGACGCTCGCGGGCCCCAACGGGTGCGGCAAGTCGACGCTGCTGCATGTGCTGGCGCAGGTGCTGGCCCCGTCGGCGGGCACCATCACCCTGGCCGGCCACGACATCGTCGGCGGCTCCGGCGCCCTGCACTCGCTGCGCAGCCTGTCCCCCGCGGCCGCCCGGCGCCGCCGGGAACTGGCGCGCACGGTCGCGTTGATGCCGCAGGTGCCCGTCATCCCCGAGGGCATGCGCGTGCGCGAGTACGTCCACCTGGGCCGCCATCCCCATGCCGGCGCCTTCGCGGCCGAGGACTACTCGGTCACCGATTCCTGCCTGGAGACGCTGAACCTGACGGCCTTCGCTGACCGCCCCGTGGCCGAGTTGTCCGGCGGAGAGCGCCAGCGCGTCACGTTGGCCCGCGCGCTGGCGCAGGAGCCGCGGATCCTGCTCCTCGACGAGCCGACCTCCGCCCTCGACATCGGCCACGCCCAGGATGTCCTGGAGCTCGTGGAGGGCGTCCGCGCCGTCCACGGCCTGACGGTCATCGCGGCCATGCACGATCTGACGCTGGCGGGCCAGCACGGGGACCGGGTGGCGTTGCTTCACCACGGCGCGCTCGAATGCGTCGGCATGCCGGACGAGATTCTCACGGCGCAGCGCATCTCCGACGTGTACGGCGCGGACGTGGAAATCCTGCATCGGCCGGATGGTCCGGTCGTGGCTCCCGTGCGCCGCCGCCGGCGCTGATTGCCCGCGCCATCCGGGCATAATCGGGGCACCGCCACCACGCGAACACCCCCGTACTGGGGTGGTCGAAACCCACCCCCGAATCGGGCTGCACATGCCCCGACACCCGGCCCGCAATCAGACCGTTGTCGTTCCGTGACCAACGCCGCAACATGCGACTCACGTACCCCATGCACCCCGCGCGACACGACCGGAAACCAGGCGGACCAGTTTAGTTATGTACTTATCCGGCGCACCCCGATCAGAGGTTCGCGCTGGTTGCGGATTCAACGCCGAACGGGGGCACCCGTCGCAAAGCAGAAGCGTTACCCCCGACCACTGCCCCCGCACGGTGGGCCCATGCCCGAGTCGCCCGAATGGGGTCGACGGCGGGCGCCCACGGGGTCACGAATCGACCGGAAATCCCCACCCCCGACCCCCGAAAACCCGATCTGCCCGGAAACCAAACAAGCTGCAGAGGACCCCGCCACTGTGTAAAAATACGATCCGCTCGCGACGCGTTCATGCGCCGCCCGCTTTCGTGGCATGCCAGCCGTGCCGCGCATCCGATTCCTCTCGCGGGAATTCGACCCCGGACAACGCCGCGCCCCACGGGGACGCCGCCGAAGACGGGGCCGAGCGACCGCGCCAGAAACGTTCCCAAAAGCCGGAGACTTCATGACCACGTCCCTCATCGCCGCTGATCCCAAGCAGCGCAAGCGCGTCCTGTCGGGCACGCTCGTCGGCACCACCATCGAGTGGTACGACTTCCTCATCTACGCGCAGGCCGCCGGCATCGTGCTGGCGCCCCTGTACCTGGAGCCCGCCGCCCAGGACAACGCGCAGTTCGCGCAGATCATCGCCTGGGCGACCCTGGGCATCTCATTCCTGTTCCGCCCGCTGGGCGCCGTCATTGCCGGCCACCTCGGCGACAAGTACGGCCGCAAGATGATCCTGGTGTTCACCCTCATCGGCATGGGCGTGGCCACCTTCCTCATCGGTCTGCTGCCGACTTACGACACCATCGGCATCGCCGCACCGATCCTTCTGATCCTGCTGCGCATCCTGCAGGGCGTCTCCGCCGGCGGCGAGTGGGGCGGCGCGGCCCTGATGTCCGTCGAGTACGCCCCGGACAACCGCCGCGGCCTGTTCGGCGCGTTCCCGCAGTCCGGCGTCCCGCTGGGCCTGACCATCGCCACCTCGGTCATGCTGATCACCATGGGCATCGTCGGCACCGAGAACTACCTCGCCTGGGGCTGGCGCATCCCGTTCCTGCTCTCCATCGTGCTGGTCGTCATCGGCTACGCCATCCGCCGCCTCGTCGACGAGTCCCCGGTGTTCCAGGCCATGCAGGCCGAGTCCGCCGAGCGTTCCGCCCCGCTGCCGCTGTTGTTCAAGAAGCACTGGGGCAAGGTCATCCAGGGCGCGCTGATCTTCGCCGCCCAGCAGGCCGCCGGTTACCTGGTCATCGCCTTCTTCGGTTCCTACGCGCAGAAGACGCTGGGCCTGTCCCCGGCCGTCGCGTGGACCGGCACCCTGGTCGGCGGCATCCTGTGGACGATCTTCATGTTCGTCGCCGGCGCGTGGTCCGACAAAATCGGTCGCCGCAACACGTTCATCATCGGCTACGTGCTGCTGGTCATCGTCGAGGCGATCATGTGGTTCCTCGTCGACTCCGGCAACCCGTTCCTGTACGTCCTGGCGATCGCCCTGCTGGCCCTGCCGCTGGCACTGACGCTCGGTCCCCAGCCGGCCATGTACGCCGAGATGTTCCCCGCCGACGTGCGCTACTCGGGCGTGTCCATCGCCTACGCCCTCGGTGCGGTCCTGGGTGGCGCGTTCGCCCCGATGATCGCCCAGCTGATCCTGGACTCCACCGGCCAGGCGTGGATGATCTCCATCTACCTGATCGGCCTGACCGTCCCGGCGTTCATCGCGCTGCTGATGCTGCCGAAGAACATGGAGGAGCGCGACCTCCTGACCATGCGCCACGAGGACGTGTAGTCCGCCTCCGCGCGGCTCTCCACCCACACCGCGCGATCTCCGGACCGCCCCCTGAGCGGCCCGCAGCGCGTCTCCGCTTCGACGCCCGCCCGCCCCGAGTTTTCGGCGCCGGCGGGTTTCGGCGTTGATGGGCCCCGGCGCACGAGAAAACCCCGGGCCAGAATCTGACCCGGGGTTTTGGCGGAGCCGCCTGCGAGAATCGAACTCGCGACCTTTTCATTACGAGTGAAGCGCTCTACCGACTGAGCTAAGGCGGCGTGGTCGCCACGACATGCGCGGTTACCGCCGAAATCTTAACGCACCGTCCGCGCGGCCCAAAATCCGGCCCCCACCGGCGCGAATCACGGGATCGCTTGACGACGTCCCACCGCTACCGCTGCCCCACCCCGCACGCCAATTGCAGCGTGCCCATCATCCCGTCGAGGGCGACGGCGGGGCGAACGTTGCGGCCCATGGCCTCGCGGGCGTCCATGACCGCGTCGATGCACGTGACGAGGCCTTCCGGCGACACCCGCCGCGCCAGCTCCAAGGACGTGCGGCAGCGATCCGGGTTGATGAGCGCCGGGCCGACCTCTGCGGCGTCGTCACCCGCGGCTGAGCCACCACCTGCACCACCACTGGCGCTACTGCCACCGCCCACGCCACCATTGCCCGAGCCGCCATCGACGTCGACGCCCGACGCCACCATCAGCGCATCGCGCAGCAGACCGACCATGTCCATCAACGCGATGTCCACCAGGTCGAACTCCTCGCGCTTGCGGCGGCGCTTCTGGTTCTCCTCCAGCTCCTTGATCACTCCGGCCGACCCGCGCGTGGCCGCCTGCGCGCCCTTGCCCTTCGCCCCGAGGCCGAGAGCATTGGTCAGCTGCTCCAGCTCCTTTTCCTCCTTGGGCTCGTTGCGCCGCTTCGACTCCTTCTCGGCTTCGGAGGACAACTCGCGCGTGCGCAGGTACGCGGTGGCGGGATCGAAGATCGCCTCGACCAGATCCAGCGCCCGCCCCCGCCACGCCCGCGTGCCCTCGTCGGTGGCCAAACCCTTCGCCCTCCCGATGTGGCCGTTGGCGATGGTCCCGGCCCATTCCGCCTGCTCCACGGTCAGCTCCGGATTGCCCATCCGCAGCGCGGCAACCACATGCGCCTTCGTCGGCGTGGGCACGTAGACGTGCCGGCAGCGCGACCGCAGCGTCACGGAGAAATCCGCCGGATCGGTCGTCGGTGCGGACAGCAGGAACACGGTGCGCTCCGGCGGCTCCTCCACCGCCTTCAGCAGCGCGTTGGCCGACTCGTCGTTGAGCCGGTCCGCGTCCTCGACGATCACCACCCGCCAATCCGCCGTCGTCGGCCGCCGGTGCGCCCACGGGATGACGTCCGAGCGCACCACCTTCACCTGGATCACCGACCCCTGCGTGGTCACCTTTTTCAAATCACCGTGCGTATCCGCCGCCACGGTCTGGCAGCCCCGGCACCGGCCGCACCCCACGACGTCCGGATCGGTGCACAACAGCGCCTGCGCGAACGCCTCCGACGCGATCGACCGCCCCGAACCCGGCGGCCCGGTGAACAACCACGAGTGCGTCATCGCCCCGTTCCGGTCCGCCGCCGCCCGCGCCCCCGGCTCATCCCCCGCCCGCGACATCGCCCGCGCCGCCCGCGCCGCGGCCTCCAACGTCGACCGGACCCCCGCGGCCTCGGTGACGCGGTCGAAAACGCTGGTCTGTTCCATGCGCACCACGATAGCGGGCGCGGCGGATCGGACCGTCGCAAAGCAACGCACCCGCACCGACGCCACCCCGCCCGCCCACCCACCGGCGGCGACCCAAGCCCCGGCGCGGGGCGATAAGGTGGACGGCATGCAACGGTTGTGGAGGAACCTCCGGTGGCTGCGCAGCACGCCCTGGCCCGCTTACGCGGCGGCGGTGTTCCTGTGCAACCTCATCGGCGCCGTCGGCGTCGGCCTGTTCCTCGGCGTGCTTCTGCCGCTGGAGGGGCTGTCCGGGTTCACCGAGCTGCCCGGGCCGGCGTTCATCGGCCTGCTGGTGTACCTCACCGCGGCGGTGGTCGCCGGCATCGGCACCACGTGGCTGCTGTTCAAACCCGTGCTGCGCTGGCAGCGGCACCCGGACCTCCACGACCCGCGGCGCGTGCGCTACCTGATCATGCGCATCCCCGTCTACCAGGCGATTCTCGGCGGGATCATCTGGGGCACCGGCGTGCTGCTGTTCGGCATCGTCGCGCTGGTGCACTCGCCGCGGCTGGGGCTGGTCGTCGTGATCACCTCGGTGTTCGGCGGGGCGATCGTCGCGCTGATGACGTACCTGATGGCCGAGCGCCTGGTCCGGCCCGTCGCCGCCGAGGCGCTGGCCCGCCGCGCGCCGGATTCGTCGCTGGAGCCGCCCATCGGCCAGCGCCTGCTGCAGACGTGGCTGCTGACCTCGGGCCTGCCGGTCGTCGCTATCCTGCTGGTGTTCCTCGCGCAGCGCCTGGGCTACTTCACCGACAACCTCGGCGACATCCTCCCGGCGATCCTCGCGCTGGCGGTGCTGGCGCTGGTGACGGGCTACGTGGGCACGACGCTGGCGACCATGAGCATCGTCGACCCCATCCGCGACCTCACCGGCGCCGTCAACCGCGTGCGCCGCGGCGACATCGACACCCGCGTGCCCATCTACGACGGCTCCGAGATGGGCGTCCTCCAGGCCGGCTTCAACGAGATGATGCGCGGCCTGCAGGAGCGCCAGCGCGTCCGCGACCTGTTCGGCCGCTACGTCGGCTCGGAGGTCGCCCGCAAGGCGCTGGAGGAGAAGCCGACGCTGGGCGGCGAGGATCGCCTCGTCGCGGTGCTGTTCGTCGACGTCATCGGGTCGACGACCTTCGCCGTGCAGAACTCGCCGGAGGTCGTCGTCCGCGAACTCAACGCGTTCTTCGAGCACGTGGTGGATTGCGTGCACCGCAACAAGGGGATCATCAACAAGTTCCAGGGCGATGCGGCGCTGGCGGTCTTCGGTGCGCCGCTGCCGCTGGACGACACCGCCGGCCACGCCCTGACCGCCGCACGCGAGCTGCGCCAGGAGCTGCGCGACCTGAAGCTGTCGGCGGGCATCGGCGTCGCCGCGGGGCGCGTAGTCGCCGGGCACATCGGCGCCCATGACCGCTTCGAGTACACCGTCATCGGCGACGCCGTGAACCAGGCCGCGCGCCTGACCGAGCTGGCCAAGGACACCCCCGGCCAGGTGCTGGCCACCGCGTCGACGGTGCGCCTGGCCAACGAGGACGAGCAGGCCCGCTGGACGTCGCTGAAGTCCGTCGAGCTGCGCGGCCGCACGCACATGACGCAGCTGGCGCGGCCGATTCGCGCGACGTTGGCGGATCGCTCCTAGTTTTTCGCTTGACGACGGGCCGGCCGCCCCACGACCGCCCGTTCCCCCTGGGCGCCGTGACAGTCGAGGGCGGCGCAGCCGTCGCCGGGTCCTGGAGCGTCGCAAAGTAGTGCCACGCCTCCACAAACCCCCAGGTCGCGGTTCTCGCGGCCACAAAAATGGGGACTTTCCGACGCCCGCAGCCCCCACGGCCGCGACCAGCTGCGGGCGCGGCGACGGCCCGGCTCCCCCGTCATTCGGCGGGGAGGCCGGGCCGTCGCAAAGCAACCGTGAAAAAACGCGCTAGGACTTCTTGGTGGTCTTCTTCGCGGTCTTCTTGCTCGACTTCTTGGAGGCCTTCTTCGTCGTCTTCTTGGCCGCCTTCTTGGCGGTCTTCTTCGACGACTTCTTGGCCGCCTTCTTCGCCGCGGGACCACCCGTCGCGGCCTCCTTCGCGCGGCGCTCCGACAGCAGCTCGTTGGCGCGCGCGTCGGTGAGCGTCTCGGGGTTGTCGCCCTTGCGCAGCGACGCATTCGTCGTGCCATCGGTGACGTACGGGCCGAAGCGGCCGTCCTTGACGCTCATCGGCTTGCCGGAGACGTCGTTGTCGCCCAGCTGCTTCAGCGGCGGCTTGGCTGCGGCGCGGCCACGGCGCTTCGGCTCCGCGTAGATGCGGCGGGCCTCGTCGAGCGTCACCGTGAACAGCTGCTCCTCCGACGACAGCGAACGCGAGTCCGAGCCCTTCTTCAGATACGGGCCATAGCGGCCGTTCTGGGCCGTGATCATCTCGCCGTCGCTCGGGTCCGTGCCGACCTCGCGCGGCAGCGACAGCAGCTTCAGGGCCTCTTCCAGGGTCACCGTGGACGGCTCCATGGACGCGAACAGCGACGCCGTCTTCGGCTTGAGCGTCTCCTCGACGATCTCCGCGATCCGCTTGGCCTTCTGGTTCGCCGCGGTCTTGGTGTCCCAGTTCTTCTTGCGCATGCCGTCGGCGGCGCGCTGGGCGTCTTCCGCGGCGCGCTCCTCCGCGACGATCTCCTCGGCCTTGACCTCGACGCCGGCCTTCTCCTCGTCGGTGACGATCTCGGTGACGTAGGGGCCGTAGCGGCCGTCCTTGGCCACGATCATGCGGCCGTTGGCCGGGTTCGGGCCCAGCTCGCGGCCTCCCTGCGGCATCGCCAGCAGCTTCTCGGCGGTCTCCAAGTCCAGCTCGTCCGGGGTCATCGACTCCGGCACGTTGGCGCGCTGCACCAGATCCGCGCCCGACTCGCCGGCGCCGGGGCGCACGCGCTCCAGGTACGGGCCGTAGCGGCCCACGCGCACCACGATCGGGTTGCCGTCGGCGTCGTCGAAGACGTGCAGCGAGTTGACCCGGCGGGCGTCGATGGCCTCGAGGTTGACGTCGATGATGTTCTTCAGGCCGCCGCGCGCCGCGATGACGTCGGCGCCGCCGGAGCCGTTCTCGTCCGAATCGCCGAAGTAGAAGCCGCTGAGCCAGCGCGTCCGGTCCTCGGAACCCGCGGCTATCTCGTCGAGCTCATCCTCCAGGTCGGAGGTGAAGTCGTAGTTGACCAGGTCGGCGAAGGAACTCTCCATCAGGCCGACGACGGCGAACGCCACCCACGACGGCACCAGCGCATTGCCGCGCGAGTACACGTAACCGCGGTCCTGGATGGTCTTGATGATCGACGCGTACGTCGACGGGCGACCGATGCCCAGGTCCTCCATCTTCTTCACCAGCGACGCTTCGGTGAAGCGCGCCGGCGGGTTAGTGGCGTGGCCCTCGGGCGAGACGGAATCGACGCCGAGGGACTGGCCGGACTCCAAGCGCGGCAGGCGGCGCTCGGCGTTGTCGGCGACCTTGCGGCCGTCGCCGGTCTCGGAGACCTCGACGTAGGCCTTCAGGAAGCCGGGGAAGGTGATGGTGCGGCCGGTGGCCGACAACTCGACGGCGCGGTCACCGCCGTCGGTCGCGGACGTGCCGGCGACGATGACCTTCATCGACGTGCCGCGCGCGTCGGTCATCTGGGAGGCGACGGTGCGCTGCCAGATCAGCTCGTAGAGCTTGAACTCCTCGGCGTCCAGGACACCGGCCAGCTCGCCGGGCGTGGCGAAACGCTCGCCGGCGGGGCGGATGGCCTCGTGGGCCTCCTGCGAGTTCTTGACCTTGCGCTGATACTGGCGCGGCGCGTCGGCGACGTACTCGCGGCCGTAGAGCTCCGACGCCTGGCGGCGCGCGGCCTCGATGCCCGACTTCGACAGCGTCGTCGAGTCGGTTCGCATGTAGGTGATGTGGCCGTTTTCGTACAGGCGCTGGGCGATGCGCATGGTGCGCTCGGAGGTGTAGTGGAGCTTGCGCCCGGCCTCCTGCTGCAGCGTCGACGTCATGAACGGCGGGTAGGGCCGGCGGGTGTACGGCTTCTCCTCGACGGAGGCGACCTGCAGGGTCGCGCCGGTCAGTCCGTCGGCAAGCGAACGGGCGTCGGCCTCGCGCAGGACGGTGACGCCCTCGGGCTTCTTCAGCTGGCCGCGGTCGTCGAAGTCGCGGCCGGCGGCGACGCGCTTGCCCTCGACGGCCGACAGGCGGGCGTCGAAGCGGCGCGGCTGGGTGCGGTCGGCGGGCTCGGACCCGGTGTCCAGCGTCGCGTCGAGGTCCCAGTAACCGGCGGAGATGAACGCCATGCGCTCGCGCTCGCGCTCGACGATGACGCGGGTGGCCACGGACTGCACGCGGCCGGCGGACAGCCGCGGCATGACCTTCTTCCACAGCACCGGCGAGACCTCGTAGCCGTAGAGTCGGTCGAGGATGCGGCGGGCCTCCTGCGCGTCGACCAGGTTCTGGTCGAGTTCGCGGGTGTTGTTGGCGGCCTCGAGGATCGCCGGCTTGGTGATCTCGTGGAACACCATGCGCCGCACGGGCACCTTCGGCTTGAGCACCTCGAGCAGGTGCCAGGCGATGGCCTCGCCCTCGCGGTCGGGGTCGGTGGCGAGGTAGAGCTCGTCGACGCCGGCCAGCAGCCGCTTCAGCTCGGCGACCTTCTTCTTCTTGTCCGGGCTGACCAGGTACAGCGGCTGGAAGCCGTTGTTCACGTCGACGCCGAGCCGCGCCCACGATTCCTTCTTGTATTTGGCCGGGATGTCGGCGGCGCCGCGGGGCAGGTCGCGGATGTGGCCGACGGACGCCTCGACGATGTAGTCGTCGCCGAGGTACGGCTGGATCTTCCGTGCCTTGGTCGCCGACTCGACGATGACGAGTCGCTTGGTGCCCTTTTCGTCTGCCACCTGGTAACTGCCCTGCAACTTTCACGGTCGATGTCGGGGCCCGAGGTCCGGGTTCCCTGGTGGGCCGATGTTGGCCCGAGCCGAATCTAAAGGGATACCGTACACATGACTTCCCCTGGTGCCGCCGAACAGGGGTGTGACGGGAATCCCCCTTCCGGGGGACGGTAGACGCCACTCACCATCGCTTGACCTGCGGGTTTGCGGGATGGTTTCACGTCCCGGGAAAACTTCGCGGCCGTGCTTGACGACGTCCCGGAAATGGCGTCGTCCTCCGTCGCCCGCGGTCGCTCGCCGCCGCATGGCGCACCCGGTGCGATTGCCCGGGAACGACGACGGCCCGCCGCGGAGCACCATCCCCGTGGGGACGGAACTTCACGACGGGCCGTTGGCCCCGCTTGCTTTCAGCGGAGCCGGCGTCTGTTCAGCTCAGGCGCGAACGCCCACAACCGATGTAGATGTGCCGAGATTTAGAGACCGTGGACGTTCAGAGCCTGGGGGCCCTTCTGACCTTCACCGATCTCGAACTCGACGGGCTGGTTCTCTTCGAGGGTCTTGAAGCCGGAACCCTGAATCTCAGAGTAGTGAACGAAGACGTCGTTGCCTCCGTCGGCCGGGGCGATGAACCCGAAACCCTTCTCCGAGTTGAACCACTTAACGGTGCCCTGTGCCATTGTTGATGTACCCCTTTAGGTTGTTGGACGTGAGCGCGCCGCCTTACAGACGACGATTCAGTAGGTCAGTGTGCCACGAATCGACCGAATGTTCTGCTTCCGGGGTAGATCGACCCTCGAAAAACACCGGCGACGGGGGCAATGGTTTTCCACGAGAAAGGCGGTCAAGTGCGAGGATTCGGTCGAGAATTGCTCGAACCCGTCATTTCCGCCCACCCCCGCGCGACCGTCACCCACATCGCGGATTTGCCCCCGCGGGAGGGTCGGGCGGTCGATTGGCCGTCGTGGGTGCCCTCCCATCTGGTCACCGCACTCGACGACAGGGGCATCGCCCGGCCCTGGACGCACCAGGCGATCACCGCCGACCACGCGTGGGCCGGCCGCCACTGCGTGGTGGCCACGGGCACGGCGTCGGGAAAATCCCTCGGTTATCTGTTGCCGGTGCTCACCGGGCTCATGGCGGATCCCGCCGCGACGGCACTGTATCTTTCGCCGACCAAGGCCCTGGGCGCCGATCAGCTCGCCGCCGCACGCGAACTCGCCCTCGATGCGGTGCGTCGGGGACGTGGCGGCGGGGCGTCGTCAAGCGATGAACCCGGCGACGTGCACGCCGTGCAGGTCGCGTCCTACGACGGGGACACCCCGAAGGACGTGCGGCGGGCGGTGCGCGAAGGTGCGCGGTGGATCTTCACCAACCCGGACATGCTGCACATCGGCATGCTCGCCCGGCACCAGTGGTGGGCGCGGGTGCTGCGGAAGTTGGAGTACGTCGTCGTCGACGAGTGCCACGCCTACCGCGGGGTCTTCGGCGCCAACGTCGCGCTGGTCCTGCGGCGCCTGCTGCGCATGGCCCGCCACTACGGCGCGAACCCCACGGTGGTGTTCGCCTCCGCGACGACGGCCGATCCGGCGGCGCAGGCCGCGCGGCTGATCGGCGAGCCCGTGGAGGCGGTGCTCGACGACGGCGCGCCGGTCGGCGAACGCACCATCGCCCTGTGGGAGCCCGGCCTGCTGCCCGACCTGACCGGCGAGAACGGCGCGCCCGTGCGCAGGCCCGCCGTGACGGAGGCCGCCGACATCATGGCGGACCTGCTCGTCGACGGCGCGCGGACGCTGACGTTCACGCGGTCGCGGCGCTCGGCCGAAACGATCGCCCTGGGCGTGCGGGAGCGCCTGGCCAAACGCGGCCGCGGCGACGTCGGCGACCGCGTCGAGTCCTACCGCGCCGGCTACCTGGCCGAGGACCGCCGCGAGATCGAGCGCCGCCTCGACGACGGCGATCTGCTCGGTGTGGCCACCACCAACGCCCTGGAGCTGGGCATCGACGTCGGCGGGCTCGACGCGGTGGTGCAGGCCGGCTTCCCGGGGACGGTGGCGTCGTTCTGGCAGCAGGCCGGGCGCGCGGGCCGACGCGGGCAGGGGGCGCTGGTGGTCATGGTCGCCCGCGACGACCCGATGGACACCTACCTGGTCCACCACCCGTCGGCCCTGCTGGGGCGCCCGGTGGAGGCCACCGTCTTCGACCCCGCCAACCCCCACGTGCTGCGGGGCCATCTTTATTGTGCGGCGGTGGAATTGCCGCTGACCGACGACGTGCTCGCCGGCTGGGATGCGCTGGACGTCGCCGCTGACATGGCCGCCGACGGTTGGCTGCGCAAGCGGGCCGGCCGCTGGTACCCCACCGACCGCGACGAGGGCCCGCGCATGGCCGGGGCGCACGGCGCGGTGGACCTGCGCGGCGGCAGCGGGCAGGACGTGGCGATCGTCGACGGCACCGACGGGCGGCTGCTGGGCACCATCGACGTCGGCCGCGCGATGCAGCAGATCCACGATGGTGCGGTCTACCTGCACCGGGGCGAGAGTTTCGTCATCGACCATCTGGACCTGGAGTCGCTGCTGGCCATGGCGCACCCGGAGGAGCCGGAATGGTCGACGCATTCGCGGATGGACACCGACATCCGGATCCTGGAAATCGACGTCGTGCGCGACGTCGCCCCGGGCATCCAGGTCGCCTCGGTGGAGGTCGAGGTCGAGCACCGGGTGACGTCGTACCTGCGGCGGCTGCCGTCGGGCGAGGTGCTCGATTCGGTGGAGCTGGATTACCCGCCGGAGGTTCTGGAGACCCGCGCCGTGGCGTACACGCTGTCACCGGCGGTGCTGCGGCGGTGGGGCGTCGACGTGGCCGACGTGCCCGGCGCACTGCATGCCGCCGAGCATGCCGCGATCGGACTGTTGCCGCTGGTGGCGACGTGCGACCGGTGGGACATCGGCGGGGTGTCCACGGCGGTGCACATCGATACCAAGCAGCCGACGGTGTTCGTCTACGACGGCCATCCCGGGGGCGCGGGCTTCGCCGACCGCGGTTTCGAGGCCTTCCCCGCCTGGATCCGCGCCACCCGCGACGCCGTGGCCGCGTGCGAGTGCGAGTCCGGCTGCCCGTCGTGCATCCAGTCGCCGAAGTGCGGCAACGGCAACGAGCCGCTGGACAAGGCCGGGGCGATCAAGGTCCTGTCCGGGCTGGCGGCGGCGCTGGAGGGCTGAGGTCGGGGGGGGGCGTGCCCGGGTCATCCCGGGTCGCCGGTCTTCGCGGCCTCCCGTGCGGCGACCGCCGGGCCGCACGATTAGTATTCCGAAACATGATCGACGCCGACCAGATCCCCGCCAACGCCCTGAAGGGCCTCAAGGTCCTCAACCTCGCCGTCAACGTCCCCGGCCCGTGGGCCGCGGCGCGGTTGGGGATGTTCGGCGCGGAGGTCACCAAGGTCGAACCGCCGACGGGCGACCCCCTCGAGGCGTGGTGCCCGTCCTGGTACGCCGAGATGGCGCAGGGTGCCACCGTCGAGCGCGTCGACGCCAAGTCCGGTGCCGGCCGCGCCCGGCTCAACGAGCTTTTCGACGGCGCCGACGTCCTGATCACCTCCGTCCGCCCCTCGGCGCTGGCGCGCATGGGCATCGCCGACGCCGTCGACGAGCACCCGCACCTGTGCCACGTGGAGATCGTCGGCGACTCCGAGGATCCCGAGCACCCCGGCCACGACCTGACCTACCAGGCCGCGGCCGGTTCCCTGAACCCGCCGTCGCTGCCGCGGGTGCTGCTCGGCGATCTTCTCGGCGCCGAGCGCGCCACCTCCGCCGCGCTGGCGCTGCTGGTGCGGCGCGGCGTCACCGGCCACGGCGGCCTGGCCCGCATCGGCCTGCGCCAGGCCGCCGATGCCGGCGCCGCCGGTCACCGCCACGGCATGACGTCCGAGGGCGGCATGCTCGGCGGCGGCGTGCCCACCTACGGCCTTTACGAGGTCGAGGACGGCTGGGTCGCCGTCGCCGCCCTCGAGCGGCATTTCCACTCCCGCCTGGAGGACCTGACCGGTGCCACCGACCGCGAGACGCTGGCGAAGTACCTCCGCAGCCGCAAGCGCGCCACCGTCCTGCGCTGGGCCCACGATCACGATCTGCCCATCGCCGCCGTCGAATAGGCCGGGCGCTGCCCTCGATCGCCTCCCTTCATCGCCTCCCTTCAGCGCTGCGCTTCATCGCTTCTCTTCAGCGCCTCCCTTCACCGCTTCCCGGCACCGCGTCACTGCATCGCTCCACCCCCTTCCCCGACGGGACCGGCCCGGGCGACCGCGGTTCTCTCGCCACGCTGGACGGTGACCTGCACGTCCTCGCCATCACGGGCGCACCCGGCCAGTTCCGAGCCGTTGGCCACCGCGATCTGACCGGCGGCGTCGCAGCCCCCTCCCCCTCGTTGCGCGTCGACGGCCCCGGCCACCGCCGCCAGGTCCGCCGCGATCCCCGCCCGACGCTGTTCCACCAGACCGGCTCCGGCGTGGATCGCCGCCAACGCCAGCGCCAGCACCAACGCGGTGATGAATGCGCCGGTCACCGTCGTCGAACCGCGGTCGTCGCGGAGCAGCCTCGATCCCGGCTCCGGTCCTGGCCCCGGATTCACTGGCCGGCCGGGTCTTCGATCAGGGCGGCGGCGCGGCCGGTGACGTCGTAAAGCGCGAGGCGTTTGGCCACTGTCACCTCGACCATGCCCGCGCGCTGCGCCACCGACACCTGCGCACCGCCGACCGCACTGCGCGCCGAAGCCGCCGCTTCCACGTCGCCCCGGGCCTCGGCGCGGGCGATGTGGCCGGCGGCGTCGGTGACCGCCAGATGCGTCGCCACCACCGCGATCGCGCCGAGGGCGACCATCAGCACGGCGATGAGCGTGGACAGCGCAAACGCCGTCTCCACCGTCGCCTGCCCCGAATCGCCGGCGAACAGGCGACGCACCCTGCGGATCATTGGGTGTTCAGCGCCCGCTCGATGATGTCGGTCAGGGCGTCGGTGATCTGGCCGCCCGTGACCACGGTGTACAGCAACGCGCCGAACGCCGCCGCGGCCACGGTGCCCAAGGCGTATTCGACCGTGCTCATCCCGTGGTCGTCGGCGGCGACGCCCAGCGCACGCTCGCGCAGCGTGCGGAACAGTCGGGCGACCGGGTTCGCGGCCGCCCGCGGGACCGCGGTGCCGGAGGTGGCGGTGCCGGTTTCGATTCCGGCGCCGGTGAGGATGCCGGTGCCGGCGGTGACAGTCGTGCCGGTGTCGGTGCTGGTCTCAATCTCGATGTCGGAGTCGATGTCAGCGGGGTTGCCGGTCCAGATGTCGGGGTCGATGGTGGTCATGGTTCCTCCTGAAAAGTGATGGATGAAAAGAAGCGGGTGAACAAGTTGCGTGGCAGTGTCGGGTGACAGTGCCCGATGAACGGGACCGGTGATTTTCCGGCTGTTCCCGCAGGTGACGTCGATGTATTTGACGTCGATGTGCTTGACGACGCCGGCGGCCCCCTGATCCGCCCGGCTCCCCCGGCATGCCCGATTCGCGTGCTCATGCCGGGCCGACCGTCAATGAGCCGAGCATCGTGCCCGCCAGCCCCGCGATGGTGGGGATCAGGCCCAGCACCACGAAGGCGGGCAGGAAACACAGCGCCAGCGGACCGGCGATGAGCACGCCCGCACGTTCGGCGGTCGCCTCCGCCGCATCGCCGGCGGCCGCCCTCCGTGCCACCGCCAACTCCGCCACGCCGGCGGCCATCGCGGCCCCCGAATCCCCGGAGCGGCGGGCCAACGCCACGAGGTCCGCCAGTTCCGGGACGGCGGCCAGCGCCGACCACGGGGCGGACGCCCCCAGCGACAATCGGCCCGCGACATCGGACAACGGGCGCGCCAACCGGGCGGGGACCGCCGACGCCGTCGCCGCCGCGGCATCTCCGGGAGGCATGCCGGAGTTCATGCAGGCGGCCAGCAGATCCAGGGCCGCGGCCGCATCGAGCAGCTCCATCGGATTCGGGGCCCTCGTCCGCGGTCCGGCCACCCGACGCAGCGCCGGTGGCAGGCGATCGAGCACTGCGCCGCGTGTTCCCCCGTCTACGGAGTCAGCGGGCGGCCCCTCGTCTTCGCCGCCGCCGGCCATCGCTTCGCGCTCACCGTCGATGCCCGGCCACCGATCCATCGAGCGGGCCCGGACCGGGATCAGCGCCGCAAGGGCCAGGAGCAGCAGCGCCCACGTCATGAGGCCCCCTCCGCCGTGGCCAGAATCCGCGTCCCCCACAGCACTCCCGCACAGGTCAGCCCCACCCCGACGACGAGAACGACCCCGCCCACACCGCCCCCGAACAGGAATTGCAGCGGCCGCGCGCCAAGCAGCTGCCCCATGACCACGCCGAACATCGGCAACGCCATGAGGATGAACATGGTCACCCGCGGGCCCGCCAACGCCGCCGCCGTCCGCGACCGGTGAGCCCGGCGCGCGGCGATGTCCCCTCGCCCGTGGTCGATGACGTCGGCCAACCGCAGCCCGTGGACTTCCGCGACCCGCCACGCATCGGCGAGCCTGCGCAGCTCGACCATGGCCGGCCCACCGCCGACGGCCCGGTCCAGCGACCCCGCCACCGCCCCTCCCAGCCGGGCGCGCGACGCCGCCTCCCCCAGCGCCCCGCCCAGCGGCTCGCCGGCTTCATCCGCCGCCGCGGTCAACGCCGACACCGGCGTGGCCCCGGCCCGCAGGTCGGCGGCGAGCACGTCGGCGGCCCGCGCGGCGGACGCCGTCCCTTCCTCGGCTCCCGCGCGCCGCCGGGCCTGCGACACCAGCGACATCGCGGTGCGCGCGACAATCACCGCCGCCAACGCCACGTGCGGTCCCGCCAACAGCAGTGGCGCCGCGGCGACGAACCATGCCCATCCGGGCAGCTTCACGACGCCGCCGCGGTCCGGTTCGCCGGCTCCGGGATCAAATTCGGGAAGCCGGTCACGGGCGTCGGGCGACGGCCACCCCCACAACGCCGCCGCGAACAACAGCGGCGCGAGCGCCGACGTGCCCATCATCGGGCCACCTCCGAGTCCGACGTGAGCCGCCGGAACGTCCCCATCGCCGCTCCTTCGCCGTCCCGGTGGTGCCACGCGGTGCGCACCGTCACGGGGTTGCCGTCGAGCACCCCGACCTGGGCCAATCGGCGCCGCCCCGCCGCACGCTCGACGGCCAGGACTATCCGCAGCGCAGGCGCCAGCTGTGCGTGCAGCGCAGTGCGCCCCAGACCGCCCAGCGCGCCCAACGCCTCGAAGCGCGCCGGCACGTCGGCCGCGGTGTTCGCGTGCACGGTGCCCGCCCCGCCGTCGTGGCCGGTGTTGAGCGCCGCCAGCAGATCGACGACCTCGCCGCCGCGGATCTCCCCGACCACGATCCGGTCGGGCCGCATGCGCAGCGCCTGCCGCAGCAGGTCCCTTTGGGTGATCTCGCCGGCACCCTCGATGTTCGGCGGTCGGGCCACCAGCTTCACCACATGCGGATGATCGGGGTGCAGCTCCGGGGTGTCCTCCACGCACAGGATCCGCTCGCGTGCGGGCACCTCGGCGAGCAGCGCCGACAGCAACGTCGTCTTTCCCGTGCCGGTTCCCCCGACGACCACGAAGGCTCGTCGTGACGCGATCACCCGCCGCACCAGATCCGCCGCGACCCCGGCCACCGACCCCGAAGCCACCAGGTCGTCGAGCCCCATCGCCGCGCGCCGCAGCACGCGCAAGCTGATCAGCGTGTTGCCGTCCGCCGGCGGCGACAGCATCGCGTGGACGCGCACGCCCGCATCACCGGCCCCGCCCGGCAGATGGCCGTCGACGAAGGGCTGCGCGTCATCCAGGCGCCGCCCGCATGCCGACGCCAACCGCACCGCCAACCGCCGGACCTCCGCATCGTCGCGGAATCCCACGTCGACGCGCTCGGGCCCGCCACCGCGGTCGATCCACACCGCATCCGGCGCGGTGACCAGCACATCCGTCACGCCGGGCAGACGCAGCAACCGGTCCAGCGGCCCCGCGCCGACCA
Source organism: Corynebacterium xerosis NBRC 16721 = ATCC 373 (assembly GCF_001552415.1). Classification (GTDB taxonomy): domain Bacteria; phylum Actinomycetota; class Actinomycetes; order Mycobacteriales; family Mycobacteriaceae; genus Corynebacterium; species Corynebacterium xerosis. The sequence continues at coordinate 143,073 of NZ_BCRD01000004.1, read as the reverse complement.
GTTCACCGCGCAACGTCCGCAGCAGTGCCAGCAGTTCCGCATCACCGACGACGCCACCGGTTTCCTCCCGCACCGCCCGCGCTATGTCCTCCGCCCCGGTGCCCGCCGCCGATTCCACCAATCGCCTGCGCACCCGGTCGAGCAGTCCCGCGTCGATGGTCCCGGCCATCACCGTCACCACCGCTCCCCGCGGCCGCGCCCGTCTGCGAGGTCCAGCAGCGGTGCCACCGAACCGAGCAGCTTTCCGACGCTCCGCCCGAGTCCATCGACCTCGATCTCCCTGGGCAAACCCCGGATGTGAGGCAATTCGGCGACCACGTCGAGCCCCGTCGCAAAGCAAACGTCGTCGACCGTCACCCCGCCCGGGGCGGGCCACCTGACCACGGCCACCGGGTCCCCGCCCATGCGCCGCAGCGCCGATGCCCGGCGCGCCGCGGCGGCCAGGCCCCGGACGGTGGCGGGGACGACGATGGCCAGCGCGTCGGCGCGGGGTGCGACGACCTCCGCGATCGGTCCGGCAGCGGGCACGTCGACCACGGCGGTGCCGCCGGCGCCGACGACGGCGTCGATGACCGCCGCCACCGTCGGAGCAGATATCGACCACCCGTCGTCGGCGCGCGACCGCGGCCCCGTGAGAATCCCCGGCCCCGGCATTCCCGGGGCCCCGCCGAACTGCCCGGTCCCGCCGCGCATGCGGGCCGTCGGCACGGCCGCGAAGAGGGCCTCCGCGTCCAGGGCCCCGGCATCGGCGCGCACGTCGAGCCATCGCACGCCGGCTTCGGCTTCCGCCCCGAGCAGCAGGTCCGCACCGCCGGACCATTCGTCGGCGTCGACGAGCAGCGCATCACCGTCCCGGGCCGCGGCCAGCGCGATCACGGCCGCACACGTCGACGCGCCCGCCCCGCCGACCGCAGGGGTGCAGGCGATGACCCGCCCGGCGCGCACCATTCCGGGTCGCCCGATCCACCCCACCAGCTCCGCCCCGCAGGACGGCAACGGCACGGGATCGCCGCACCCCAGCTCGGCGGCCAGGCGCGCGGGAGGGTCGGAATCGTCGGAATGCAGCAGGTACAGGCCATCCCGGCCCAATCGGGCGGCATCACCGTGCAGAACGCCGCGCAGGCCTCCCCCAGCGCCGCTCCCCGCGCCGTCCCGGACCCCGGCGCGCTCCGCACGCTCCAGCAACCCCTTGGCCTGCCCCGCGTCGATCAGGATCGCCGCGCACCTGCGCCACGCGGCACCGCTCGGATCCGGGTCATCCACCCGCACCGCGCGCCGTCCCGTCGCCGCGATGATGGTCGCGGCCTCCTGCTCCAGCTCGGGGTCCTCGACGGCGATGATCACGTCTTCCGGGCCGGCGGGCCCGGTCGTCTGCTCGTCCATGCCCCGAACCATGCCGACGCGGCCGGAAATCCACGCGGCGGACGGCCGTCGCAAAGCCCCGGAATGTGGATGGATCCGCCCCTGTGGAAAACATTCACTTCGCATGGCTCCGCGCCCATTCGGCCGCGCGGCACGCGTGGAAATAGCGACGCCCCGCGCCGGGGGGGGGATTGGCGCGGGGCGTCTGACCCGGCTTCGGGGGGGGGTGAGCCGGGGGCGGCCGCACTGTATGTCGGGGCCAGCCAGGACAAGTATGACACAACACCAGAGGGCTGCCAACCTGAACGGGAAAAGCTTTCGCCGCTCTCGAAATCGCCCCGGATCACCGCCCGCACCTGCAGCGGAGCGTCACCGCGCACGGCGGACGCTCCCGGTGAATCCGTCACGTCGCTATGCTCGGCACCGTGACCGCAGAAGATCAGCGCCTTCCGACGCCGCCGCGCGCGACGTCGACCGTGGCCGCGTTCTTCGACCTGGACAAGACCATCATCGCCCGCAGCTCGGCCTACGCGTTCGGGCGGCAGTTCATGGAATCGGGCCTGCTCACGCCGTCGGGGATGATGCAGATGGCGCTGGGCCAGGCCATGTACATCTCCGGCGGCCACGACCACGACCAGATGGAGGCCGCCCGCGACCAGCTCTCGGCGATGGTCACCGGCTGGCGCGCCGACCACGTGCGCCGCATCGCCGAAGAGTCCCTGCACCAGGTGATTTCGCCGTACGTGTACAAGGAGGCCATCGAGCTGATCCGGCATCACCGGGCGCTGGGCCACGACGTGTTCATCGTGTCGGCCTCCGCCGCGGAGCTGGTCGAGCCGATCGCCGCGGCCCTGGGCGTGCGCGAGTGCGTGGCCACGCGCCTGGAGGTCGTCGACGGCGTTTACACCGGCGAGGTGCCCTTCTTCTGCCGCGGCGGCAACAAGGCCGCGGAGTTGCGCCGCATCGCCGCCGACCGCGGCTACGACCTGTCGCGCTGCTACGCCTATTCGGATTCGGGCACGGATGAGCCGATGCTCTCCGTCGTCGGCCACCCGGTGGCGGTCAACCCGGACAAGCCGCTGCGCAAGATCGCGGAGGAGCGCGACTGGCCGATCCGCATCTTCCGCAACCCCGAGCCCCTGTTCCGCCGCACGGGCCCGCGCGTGACGGGCATCGCCGCGGCGGCGGTGGGTGCGGCCGCGCTGGTGGCGGGCATCATTGCTTCACGACGCGGCGGGGACGGCGCATAACCGCCAACCCACTTCGCCGCGCCGCCGTGTGGCGCGGGCCTACACCGATTCGGCGATGCCGCGCGCCTCGACGGCACCGGCCTCGAGCCCGGCCAGGTGCAGCAGGATCCAGCGGCGCACGCCCTCCGGGCCGCCGGAGGCGAAGGCCTCCGCGGCGGCACGGTATTCGTCGCGGTGGCGGGTCCAGTGCACCTCCGGCACCGCCAATCCCCGGGGGTCGGAACCGCCGGCGATCGTCGTCAAGCGCGACGCCGCACGGGCCACGATGCCGTTGTTGGCGGCGAAGGGGCGCATGGTCAGCAGCTCGCCGTGGACGACGGCCGACAACACGGGGTCCGGGACCGACGTGCCGCCCGAGACCAGGTCGCCCAGCAGGTGCAGGCGCTGCTCCTTCATCGCCGCCGACAATTTGTCATCGCCGACGGGGCGGCCGGCTTCGGAGGAACGGGCGTCGGTGGGGGCGTCGGCGAGCTCGGGGCCGGTGGGCGACGCGATGAGCGCCAGGCGGGCCAGCACCTGGATCGGGGCGCGGCGCCACACGCGGACCGTTTCGTCGATGGCCTCCGGGGCGATGGGGTCGGCGGCGCGCAGTGCAGCGGCCAGCGTCGGGTCGGTGACGTCGCCGTCGGCGGGCAGGGCCGGCTCGCCGCCCTCCAGCCACGCGGAGGCGCGGGCGCCGCGCAGCACCGATTCGGCGCCGGTGACGGTCCACTTGCGCAGGTTGGCACGGTGGCGGTGCACCGCCGAGATGGCTTCGGCGGCGCGTTCGGCGGCCTCGGCGACGCCCTCCAGGTCCATCAGCGGGGCGAGGGGATCGGGTCGGGTGGTTCCGTCGGTCATGTCCCCAGATTAGGGGCGGCGCCCCGGCCCCCGGGCCAAAGGCCGGGAATTGCCGGCGGACCGCGGGGTGAATCGCGGTGAAAATGCGGACCAACCGCGCGCAGGCGGGCACAATGGGTACTATTGCCGGGAGAGTTGCGCCGTTGCCAATGGCGTCTCGGATCCCCAGCGGGCGTCCCACGGGCCGCCCCGCGAAGGCTCCGGCAGCATCGACAAGCAATCGACCGCACCGAGTACAGCACCGATTTACGCAGGAGGACGCACGTGAACAGCGACAACAAGAAGGGCCTTTTCACGGACGGCAGCGAGTCCGTGTCGCCGCGCGTGACGGCCGTGCCGCTGAGCGACGTGGACACCCACGCCCCGGGCGAGGCCAGCATCGGCACCCTGGTGCAGTCCGCGTCCGCGCAGGTTTCGTCGCTGGTCCGCGCCGAGGTCGAGCTGGCCAAGGCCGAGCTCGCGGGCGAGGCCAAGAAGGCCGGCGTCGGCGCCGGGTTCTTCGCCGTGGCCGGCGTCGTGGCCCTGTACTCCTCGTTCTTCCTGTTCTTCTTCCTCGCCGAGCTCATCGCCGAGTGGCTGCCGCGTTGGGCGGCGTTCCTCATCGTGTTCGTGCTCATGCTGGTCATCGCGGGCGTCGCGGCGTTCCTCGGCCTGCAGAAGGTCAAGAAGGTCGGCAAGCCGGAGAAGACCATCCAGTCCGTGCAGGAGCTCAAGACGGTCATCCCGTCCAGCGGCAACGCCTCGCGCAACCCGTCGCACGCCACCGCCGACGGCCTGTACACCTAGACCGGCCGGCGCGCGAGCGCCTTCCGGTCACCGGCTTCGACGCGAGGAATGACGCGGTGAACACCGAACTTCCCGGCGGCGCCGACGCCCCCGCCCCGCACCCCGACGACGTGCTGCTGGACGGACCGTGGACCCATCGCATGGTCCACGTCCGCGGCCAGCGGCTCCACGTCGCCGAGTGCGGGGCTTCGTCGTTTCCGCTGGTTCTTTTCCTGCATTCCGCCACGGGCGGCTGGTTCGATTGGCGGCGGGTGCTGCCGTTGCTGACGGACCTGCCCGTCCATGCCGTGGCGGTGTCGCTTCGCGGGTACGGCACGTCGGATCGGACGCCGTCGGGTTACCGGCCCGACGCCGCCGCCGATGATGCGGCGGGGCTCATCCGCGCGCTGGGCCACTCCAGCGCGATCGTGGTGGGCCAGGGTTACGGCTCGTTGGTGGCGTGGACGCTGGCCGCCCGCGCGCCCCGGCTGGTGTCGGGCGTGGTGGCCTGCGGCATGCCGCATCCGGTTGCTTGGCGACGGGAAGCGCTGCGCCGTCCCTTCTCCAAGCCGCTCAGGGCGTCATGGTCCTTCGGCAAGCACGCGACCATGTTCGGCAGGCTCGGCCGCGGGGGCCGTTCGGCCCGGGGCATCGTCGCCGATTCGATGAAGCTGTCGGGGCCGGGTTTCGCCGAGACCCCGGAGGGCCGGGAATCGGCCCGGCTGATGGACGCGTCGCTGCGGGCCGGTGCGCTGTCCCCCGCCCTGCGGCACCTGGAATGGCTCGCCTCCCCGACCGGCCCGTCGTGGCACCGCTGGATGTCCTCGTTGTCGGGGGCGGCCATGCCGCCGACGTGGATCGTCGTCGGCGCCGGCGATCCGCTCGTCTCGCGGCGGTCGCTGGCGGAGTCCCATGCCCTCGAGACGGTGATGCTGCCCGGCGTGGGCCATCACCCGCCGTTGGAGGCCCCCGACGAAGTCGCCGAGGTGATCGTCGCGGCCGTGCGCCGGGAGCACCCGGACCTGATCTGACCTTGCCCGATCGGGCGCAACCCGATCTCACTCCGCCCGGTCCGCGGCATCTCCGGGCCGCGGCGTGCCCAGGATCTACTGGGCCACGCACTCCCGGGTGTCGGCGGCCTCGATGAGGCCCCCGGCGGCGTCGATGTGGGCCCGGGCTTCCGCGGCGGTCAACGCGTAACCGGTCTGGTCGTCGTTGACGCCCGCGCCGAAGACCACGCCCAGCGCCTCACCCTGCGGGGTGATCAGCGGGCCGCCGGAGTTGCCGTGCCGGACGTCGGACCGCAGCACGTAGGCCTCGCGGTCGTGGCGGCTGGCGGCGTAGATGTCGGGGCCGCGGATCAGCAGCTTTTCCTCGATGCGCGCGGCGGTCGCCGTGAACGGGCCGGACTCGGGGAAGCCGAGCACCACCGCGCCGTCGCCCGGCGCGCCCTCCTCCGGCGCCCACGGCAGCGGATCCAGCGGCAGGTCCCAGGCGCGGAGGATTGCGATGTCGTCGAGCGGATCGAAGTACACCACGCGGGCATCGGCCATGCCGGCGACGGTTTCCAGGCGCACGGTCTCCACTCCGGCGACGACGTGGGCGTTGGTGACCACCAGATCCGGCGCCACCACGAAACCGGTGCCCTGCAGCAGGCGGCGGCACTGCGGCGCCTCGCCGAGCACGCGGACGATGGACGGCCGGATGCGGTCCACCACGGCCTGGTCGATGACCGCCGGGTCAGCGGGGGTGTCGTCGTGGACGGGCCGCTGGTCGAAGGGCGCGATGACGGCGGGCACGCCGGAATCGTCGATGCGGCGCACGATCGACGACGGCAGCCCCGCCCAGGACTCGGGCGCGACGCCGTCGACGGTGGCAAGGACGGTCGATTCGCGCACGGAGTCGCCGACCTGCCCTGGCATCACGGTGGCCAGCGGCAACGCCACCATCCAGGCCACCAGCAGCGTGGCCACGCCCTGCACCACGGCGCCGAATCCGGAGTCGAGGCCCACGGCCATGGGCGAGCGCATGCGGTTGCGCAGCGACTGCCCGGCCACCGCGCCGACCATGTGGCCGACGATGACCAGCCCGATGAGCACGCCGACGCCGACGATCAGCCGGGCCGCGCGTCCCTCCACCAGGTCCATGGCGATGGGCGCGAGCTCCAGGCCGACGATGCCGCCGGCGACGACGCCGATGATCGACAGCAGCGCCGCGACGGCCCCCTGCCGCCAGCCCAGGGCCATCGCGCCGAGGACGGCGAGCATCAGCAGCACGTCGAGCACGATTCCGCCGCTCATCGCCGCCATCATCGTCTGGTCCCGTCCATGCCGAAGGTTTCCCGGTTCGCGGACTTCGCGAGCGTCTCGCGCAAGTCCAGCACCGTGCCATCATCCCACGGCTCCGCCCAGCCGGCGCCTTCCAGCAGGTGATCGAGGACGCCGCCGGTGAACCCCCACACGACGAAGTCGCCGACGCGGAACGCCGGCCCGTTCCACGATTCCCAGCCGACGCGGATCCGGTTGGCGGGGTCGACCAGGTCGCTGATGCGCACGGGCAGCACTTCGGCGGTTTCGTTGGGGTCCATGGCGCGCAGGTCATGGGGTTCGTGCCAGTACGCCAGCACGGGGTGCACGGCGAAGCCGGTGCGGCTGATGTCGATGGGGTCGAGGACCTTCAGCGGCGTGACGGCGTCGGGCCGCAGCCCGGTTTCCTCCTCCGCTTCGCGCAGCGCGGTGTGCACGGCGTCGCGGTCGCCGGGGTCGCGGCGCCCGCCGGGGAAGGACATCTGCCCGGCGTGCCTGCGCAGGGTCGGAGCCCGGTGCGTGAGCACCACCAGCGCATCGTCGGGGCGTTCCGGCGCCGCGGGGTCGCCGCCGAGGAGCACCAGGACGGCCGATTCATCGGGGTTTTCGAGCGGCTCGTCGACGGTCGACGCCGCGCGCCGAAGGGCCGTCAATCCCGGGTCCTCCCCGTCTCCGAGCACCGGCGCCAGCCACGGCGGGGCGACCTCGAGGCGGTGGCGCACCGGTTGGATGCCGCTGCCGGCGGCGTCCGCCCTCACGCGAGCGCCCCGCGGACGGCGGCGTCGAGGTCGTCGACGGAATCGAATGCCCGCGGCAGCACCTCGGCCACCGAACCGTCGGCGCGCAGCACCACGGTGATGGGCACGACCCGCGGCAGCTCCAGCACGGGACCGACGGCGTCGAAACCGTCCTGGTAGGACACGAACGTCTCCACGCCGAGGTCCTCCAGCAGCGCCGAGCCCCGGGACTCGCTGGTGGCGGCCTGAACGCCGACGACGCGGACGTCGGGGTTGGCCGCCGCCCACTCCTCCAGCACCGGCAGCTCCTCGCGGCACGGCGCGCAGTTCCACGCCCACACGTTGACCACGGCGGGCTTGCCCGCCAGCGCGGCGCCGAGATCGATCTCGCCCTGCTGCCCGGCTCCCAGGCACGGCAGCGACACCCCGGCCAGCGGACCGGCACCGGTGACGCCCGGCGCGGCCTCGGGGCATTCGGGGCGCTCGGCCACGACGTCCTCCATCAAGGGCTCGTCGCCCTCGGCCGTCGCATCGGCACCGCCGCCCATGGTCTGGGACACCGCGAACCACAGCACCGCCACGGTGCCGATGACGGCCACCAGAACCGCGATGATCGTCGACGTCCTCGCCGATCCCCTGGGCACCGACACCGGCCCCACGGGCTCGCGTCCGTTGTCGTCGTTCACGCCGTCACGTCCTCACGTTGTTCGTCGCCGAGCCCCGCCATGGCCAGCAGATGGCCGCGGTCCGGGGACTTGATCAGCTTCTCCGCCGTCTCCGGTTCGGCGGGCCCGGCCAGACCATACGACGGGCAGTCCGCCGCCAGGAAACAGGCTCCGCACGCCGCACGCCGCGAATGGCACACGCGGCGGCCGTGGAAGATGATGCGGTGCGAGAACCACGTCCACTCGCGGCGCTCGATGATCTCCATCATCTCGCGCTCCACGCGGACCGGGTCCTCCTCCGCCGTGAATCCAAGGCGCCGCACCAACCGGCCGAAATGCGTGTCGACGGTCAGCCCGGGCACCCCGAAAGCATTGCCCAGCACCACGTTGGCGGTCTTGCGGCCCACGCCCGGCAGCGACGTCAGCGCCTCCAGCGACCCCGGCACCTCGCCGTCGAACCGCTCCACCACGCCCTGGGCGAAGCCGATGATGTTCGCCGCCTTGGCGCGGTAGAACCCCGTCGACCGGATGATCTCCTCGACCACCGCGACGTCCGCGCCGGCCAGCGCCACCGGATCGGAGAACGCGGCGAACAAACGCGGCGTGACCATGTTGACCCGAACGTCGGTGCACTGCGCCGACAGGATCGTGGCCACGGTCAGCTCGTACGGGTCCCGGAAATCCAGCTCGCAATGCGCGTCCGGGTACGCCACCGCCAGGGTCCGGTTGACCCGCCGGGCCCGGCGCACCATGCCGCGGCGCGTTTCCGCGCCTTTGGCGGCCGGGTGCGTCCCCGGCTTGCGACGCCGCGTGCCCGTCAGCGACCCCTCGGGGCGGGTCGGCTGCGGCACTGGCGTCGGGTCGGCGGACATGGCCACATCCTAGCGGCCCGCCCGGATCGCCCCGCGCGATCCGGGACGCGTGATCCGGGCCGCACCTGCTTTACACCGTCGGGCGGGCGACCGCCCCGCCCGCGATCGGCTCCTCTCCCCTCACTACGGGGGCATCCGGCGGGCGCACCCGCACCCCTCCCCGCCAACCGCGCCCCTCGCCCGAAATCGCCCCCATAACGGCCTCACCGGGGGTTCCCCGGCGCCCGATGTCGCACGCGGGCCGTCGCAAAGCGGAAAAATCCCCGGTTTGCGCTCCGCCCCCTCCCCATCAAAGAGGATATTCACCTAGAGTGGGATTCGTCACAGCACTGAGCGGCCAGACGCCGCTGAACTGCGGCGTGCCGCGAACCGGTGCGCCCCACCTTAACAATCAACGCCGCGATTCTGGCACGCGACAGGACAGGAGAACATGACCGTGGACGATGTACAGGAGATCCTCTCCCGCGCGGGAGTCTTCCAGGGAGTCGACCCGGAAGCGGTCCAGAACCTGTTGAACGAGCTGGAAACCGTGCGCTTCCCCCGGGGAACCACCATCTTCAACGAGGGTGAGCCGGGCGACCGCCTGTACATCATCATCGACGGCAAGGTGAAACTCGCGCGCCACTCCTCCGACGGCCGCGAGAACCTGCTGACCATCATGGGCCCCTCCGACATGTTCGGCGAGCTGTCCATCTTCGACCCCGGCCCGCGCACCTCCGCGGCCGTGTGCGTCACCGAGGTCACCGCCGCGTCGATGAACTCCGACCTGCTGCACCGCTGGATCGACGATCACCCGGACATTTCCGCCCAGCTGCTGCGCATGCTGGCCCGCCGCCTGCGCCGCACCAACAACTCGCTGGCCGACCTCATCTTCACCGACGTCCCCGGCCGCGTGGCCAAGGCGCTGCTGCAGCTGGCGAACCGCTTCGGCACGCAGGAGGGCGCGAACCTCCGCGTCACCCACGACCTCACGCAGGAAGAGATCGCGCAGCTCGTCGGCGCGTCCCGCGAGACCGTGAACAAGGCGCTCGCCGAGTTCGCGCACCGCGGCTGGATCCGCCTCGAGGGCAAGTCCGTGGTCATCTGCGACACGGAGCGCCTCGCCCGCCGAGCCCGCTAGATCGCACGGCCGGGCCATTCGGGCCCGGCACGCACTTCGCCCCGCCGCATGCTTTGCGACGAGGCGTTGTCCGTTGCCCGCCGTCCCCGCCAAGAAGGAGCGGGGACGGGCGGGGACGGGCGGAGCTACTGCGCCTGGAGGTACCGCATGGTCACGCGGGTCGACTGCTCGGCGGCGTGGCGCAGCACCGGGTCGACGTCGGTGTAGATCTCGTCGACGACCTGGCCGACGGTGGCGTCCTCGCCCAGCTTGTTCAGCGCATCCTTGACCTGCACCAGGCGCTGCTCGCGGCGCTCGATGTACTTCCGCGTCATCACCGTGATGTCCGGCAGATCCTCGCCGTGGCCCGGCAGCAGGCGCACGCCGGCGCCGCGTTCCTCGAGCATCTGCAGCGTCTTGATGTACTCGCCGAGATCGCCGTCGGTCTCCGAGATCATGGTGGTGTGGCGGCCGGCGATGGTGTCGCCGGTCATGATGCCCTCGACGTCATCGTCGCCGCCGCCGGTGTGCACGAAGAAGCAGACGGAATCGGCGGTGTGGCCCGGGGTCGCCACGACCTCCACCTGCGGGGTCACGCCATCGAGGACGATGCGCTCGCCGTCCTTCAGCGGCTCCTCGTTGCCGGAGCAGTACCGCTCGTCCAGCGCCCGGACGGGGGCGCCGGTGAGCTGGCGGAAACGGTGCGCGCCATCGGCGTGGTCGCCGTGGCGGTGCGTCAGCAGAATCAGCGCGACGTCGCCCGCGTAACGGTGCAGGACGTTGAGATGGCCCTCGTCCTCCGGGCCGGGATCGACGACGATGCTGCGCTCGTCGCCCTCCGCCTTGATGATGTAGGCGTTCGTGCCCTCCAGCGAGCTGTAACTGGGGTTCGGGCACAGGACGACGCCGACCGACTCGGTGATGGGACGCAGTTGGCTATACGCGGGATGCTCCATGACCACCATCCTACGTGCCCTCGCCGGGGGTTTCGCCGCCGACCACGTCACATCAGGGGAAAACGCCCCGTCCACGGCAGACGAAACCGCCCGGCGGATCATGCGGGCGCCGGGCGGTTGCGTCGTAAAGCGAAAAAGTGGTGCTAGGAACGGACCTGCACGATGATCTCGACCTCGACCGGCGTGTTCAGCGGCAGCTCGTTGACGCCGACGGCCGAACGGGCATGCTGGCCGGCGTCGCCGAAGATCTCGCCGAACAGCTCCGACGCACCATTGATGACGCCGGGCTGGCCGTTGAAGCCGGGCGCCGACGCCACGAAACCGGTGACCTTGATGATGCGCTCGACGTTGTCGATGCCCACCAGATCATCGACCGCGGCCAACGCATTGAGCGCGGCGACGCGGGCGGCGGCCTTGGCCTTCTCGGCCGACACCGAACCGGAGGAATCCGAATGGCCGGCGGCGGAGATGTCCTTCACCTTGCCGGAGTGAAGCAGCTCGCCGTCGACGAAGGGCAGCTGGCCGGAGGTGTAGACGAGGTCGCCGACTCGCACCGCCGGCACGTAGGCGGCGACGGGTGCGGCGACGGCGGGCAATTCGATGCCCAGTTCGCGGAGACGATCGGAAACGGTCATGGCTACTCCCCCTTGGGGCGCTTGAGGTAGGCGACGTGCTGTTCGCCGGTGGGCCCGGGAAGGACTGTGACGAGTTCCCAACCGTCCTCGCCCCAGGTGTCGAGGATCTGCTTGGTGGCGTGCGTGAGAAGCGGAACGGTGGCGTACTCCCAGTTTGTGCTCATGCTCACACAGTAACCGGCCCGCCCGTCTATCGTTGATGGGGTGAGCGATGGCAAAGCCCGGGCGAGCGCGGGACCAGGTGCGGGGCACGGAATTTCGGCGTCCCCGGGTTCGCCGTCCGCCGCCGCGGGGAGCCCTGATGCGGGAGGCTCGGCCGAGCCGGGTGCCGCGGCCGTGCACGTCATCACCGGCAAGGGCGGCACCGGCAAGTCGACGATCGCCGGAGCGCTGGCCCTGCGGTTGGCCGCCGGCGGCGGCCGGGTGCTGCTGGTCGAGGTGGAGGGCCGCCCGTCCATCGCGGCGACGCTGGGATTGCGCGAGTTCCCGGGCGCCCCGGCGAAGGTCGCCACGGCGGCCGGCGGCGGCGAGGTCCACGCCTGTTCGCTGGACGCCGAAGTGGTGTTGGAGGACTACCTGTCGTCGAACGTGGGGTCGTCGCTGGCCATCGCGGCGGCCCGGAAGTTCGGGGTCACCGAGTTCGCCACCACCATCGCGCCCGGCCTGCGCGACGTGCTGCTGTCCGGTTTCATCGTCGCCGAGGCGCGCCGCGGCGGGTGGTCGGCGGTGGTCGTCGATGCGCCGCCGACGGGGCGGGTGGCGCGGTTCCTCGACGTCACGCGTGCGCTCGGCGAAATCGCGACGTCGGGCCCCATTCACCGGCAGGCCGCGGACACCGCGGCGTTCCTGCGGTCGGGGTCGACGCGGGTGCACATGGTGACGTTGGCGGAGCCGCTGCCGGTGCGCGAGTCGATGGAGGCCCTCGACGAGCTCCGGGCCGTCGGCCTGCCGTTGGGTTCGGTGGTGGCCAACCGCCTGCTCGACGACGCCCTGTGCGACGCGGCCCTGTCCCTGTCCCACGACGATGTCACGGCGATTGCCGGCGACGGGCCCGTGGCGGCCGCGCTGGCCTCGGAGCTCGACGACGTCGCCGCCCGCGCGCGGGTGCAGCGCCGCTCCTTCGGCGATCTCGCCGCCGGCTGGCCCGGGCCGGTCGCGCGCGTGCCGGCGCTGCCCGGGGGCGTGCGGATCGAGGGGCTTTACGACGTCTCCGAACTCCTGTCCGACCTTGACCATCGGGAGGTGCGCGGTGAGTGACGAGAAGAGCGGCGCGGTGCACGAAGAGGAGAATCGCGCGGTGAATCAGCCGCGGGTGATAGTGATGGTCGGCTCCGGCGGCGTGGGCAAAACCACGTCGGCCGCAGCGTTGGCCGTGGGGCTGGCGGACTCCGGGCTGCGCACGGTGGTGTTGACCATCGATCCGGCGAAGCGGTTGGCGCAGGCGCTGGGGCTCGACGAGCTCGGCGGCGCCCCGCAGCCGGTGGCCGGCCAGGATGGGCTGCATGCCCTGATGCTCGACCAAAATGCCCGATTCGGGGCGCTGCTGGCGGAGGCCGGTGCGCCGGAGCTGGTGGACAACCGCGTGACCGGGACCGTCGCCCGCAGCTTCGGCGGCCTGCAGGAGTACCTGGCCATGGACCTGCTGGCGCAGTTGCACGATTCCGGAGAGTGGGACGCGATCGTGGTGGACACCCCGCCGGCGCTGTCGGCCCTGGACTTCCTCGACTCCGCCGACCGCGTGCGCCGCCTGGTGCGGCATCCGCTGATGAGGTTGCTGACGTCATCGTCGACGCTGGTCGGCACCGGCGTGATGCTGCTGGGGCAGATCGTCGGCAGCGACACCTTGGCGCAGGCGGCGACGTTCGCCCGCGGCATCCGGCCCGTGGCGGATTCCATGCTGGTGAGGTCACGGGCGATGCGCGACCGGCTGGGCGAGTCGGGCGAGTTCCTCGTGGTCACGGCGCCGACGGCGGAGGCGCTGCGCGAGGCGCGGTCCTTCGCCGACTCCCTGGGCGGCCAGGGCCTGCCCGTCACCGGCGTGGTGGTCAATCGGACGCATCAGGTGCCGGAGGCCCTGCGCGGCCTGGACCTGGACTTGGGCGGCGCCGCCTCCGATGACCCGCTGGCCGCCGCCCGCGCGGCGCTGCGGCTGATCCACGAATCCCGCGTCGAGCTGTCCAACGCGGAGGAGAAGCAGATCAACCGTTTCCTGCGGCGATTCCCCGAGGTGCCGTTGACGCATGTGCCGTCGACGCGCGGCGGGGTGACCAGCCTCGCCGACCTCCGCGGGCTGGCCCGCACCATCCTCCCCGCACTCGATTAGCCGGCGGGGCTCGACGGCGCACCGCCCCCGAGCACGGAAGAACCCCGGCGGATCATCGATCCACCGGGGTTCCGGAGCTGCGGGGCGCGCGCTGCGTTGGCCGCACCGCTCCTACTGCGCGCGCCGCACCTTCTGCGCGGCCTGCTGCGCCGCGACCTGCGAGGCGTAGTAATCGGCCCAGCTGGTGACCTCGGGGTGCTCGCGCAGCATCGCGCGGCGCTGGCGCTCGGTCAGCCCGCCCCACACGCCGAACTCGACGCGGTTGTCCAGGGCGTCGGCGCGGCACTGCAGCACGACGGGGCAGTGGCGGCAGATCACGGCGGCCTGGCGCTGGGCGGCGCCGCGGACGAAGAGCTCGTCGGGGTCGATGTCGCGGCACTTGGCGCGGGTGACCCATTCCTGGCGGTCGCGGAAACTGTCGGCGCCGTTGTCGCGCTCCTCCACGAGATCGCCGCCTCGGGCGGTGCGGTTCCGGTCTGAGATGGTGGCGGTCATCATGGCCTCCTTCGGTTTTCGGCTATCCCCCCGATTCGGACGGTGGGGGGTCGTTCCCCGGCCCGCATTTCGGGCCCGGTGTGCGGTTGCTTCCGGCGCGTGGTGCTGCCTGCCGGCGGTTCCGATACCAGCTCGGGAGGGTTCCCGGAGCCGATTCCGTGCTGATTTGTTGTTGTAAGTCTATTCACACAATTTAGACAATGTCACGCAGGTCACATCCCGGGGGTGATCGTGACACATTCCTCCAGGTCGTACCATTCGGGCGGACGGCCGACGGGGGTGGAGGGGGCATCCCCCGCGATGTAACGCCGAAGGCAATCCGGCTGATGTCGGCACTTCCCCCACGTTTTCGGCCCCCTCCGGCCGGGCCTCGTCGCCCACGTTGCTTTACGACGGCCACCGCCCCACCGGCACGGCCGGACATGGACGACGGTGACCGTCGTAAAGCAACCCGATGGCGCGGAAATTCCCGTGGCAGGCCCCTGCAACTAGGGTTGACCGCGTGAACGTGGGACGAAACCTGATGAAGCTCGCCGTGGCCGTGATGCTCGCCGGGCTCATCGTCGCCGCCGCGATCTTCCCCATCGCCGGCGGCGGCGGGTACCTGACGGCGCGCACGGCCGACGACCTGGCCATGTCCTCGCGCTCCGTCATCGGCGGCGAAGCCCCCGAGATCACCACCATCACCGACGCCAACGGCGACCCCATGGCCTGGCTGTACGACCAGCGCCGCACCTCCGTGGAGGAGTGGGAGATCTCGCGGGACATGAAGAACGCCATCGTCTCCATCGAGGACCGCCGCTTCTGGGACCACTCCGGCGTCGACTGGCAGGGCACGCTGCGCGCCGCGCTGGCCAACTTGACCTCCGGGTCCGTCCAACAGGGCGCGTCGACCATCGAGCAGCAGCTGATCAAGAACCACACCCTGCTCGTCGAGGCGGAGACCGAGGCCGAGCGCCGCGCCGCCACCGCCACCGACTACGGCCGCAAACTGCGCGAAATCCGCATCGCCCAGGACCTCGAAGACGAGATGACCAAGGAAGAGGTGCTCACCGGGTACCTCAACATCGTGCCGTTCGGCAACGGCGCCTTCGGCATCGAAAACGCGGCGCGCACGTACTTCGACGTCAGCGCCAAGGACCTCAACATCCCCCAGTCGGCGCTGCTGGCCGGGCTGGTGCAGCAGACCTCCGGGCTCAACCCGTACACCAACCCCGACGGCGCGATGGCCCGCCGCAACGACGTCCTGCGGGCGATGGCCGACACCGGGGCGATCACGCAGGCGCAGGCCAACGACGCCATCGCCACCGACCTGGGCGTCCTGCCCGAGCCGAACCGCCTGCCGCAGGGCTGCATCGCCGCCGGCGACCGCGGCTTCTTCTGCGACTACGCCATCGACTACCTGGCCACCCACGGCCTGGACCGCACCAAGCTCTCCCGCGGCGGCTACACCGTGAAGACCACCCTCGACCCGGTGGTGCAGGACAACGCCCAGCGCGGGCTGCGCGAACAGGCGTCGCCCACCGCCGGCGGCGTCGCCGAGGTGATGAGCATCGTCGAGCCCGGCGCCGATTCCCGCCGCGTGCTGGCGATGGCATCGTCGCGCGTCTACGGCCTCGACGCCGAAGCCATGCAGACCGTGCAGCCGCAGCCGTTCACCCCGGTGGGCAATGGCGCGGGGTCGATCTTCAAGATCTTCGCCGCCACCGCCGCCGTGGAAAAGGGCATGGGCATCGACACGTCTCTGCCGGTCCCCCGCCGCTACGAGGCGTCCGGCCTCGGCGACGGCGGAGCGGCGGGTTGCCCGCCGGGCCTGTACTGCGTCGAAAACACCGGCACCTTCCCGCCGTCGATGACGCTGCGCCAGGCGCTGGCCAAGTCGCCCAACACCCCCTTCGTCGCCATGAGCGAGCAGGTCGGCGTCGACGGCGTCGTGGACATGGCCGTGCGCCTGGGCATGCGCTCCTACACCGTGCCCGGCAGCTTCGACGGCGAGTCGTCGGTGGCGCAGTACGTCTCCGACAACACCCTCGGTTCCTTCGTCCTGGGCCCCACGCCGGTCGACGGCCTGGAGCTGTCCAACGTCGGAGCGACCCTGGCGTCCGACGGCCGCTGGTGCGAGCCCAACCCGATCGAGGAGATCACCGACCGCGACGGCAACCCCGTCCAGATCGACCGCCCCGCCTGCGAGCAGGCCGTCGACGCCGGCGTCGCCCACGCCATGGCGCAGGCCCTGTCGGCGGACACCGTCGACGGCACCGCCGAAGACGCCGCCCGCGCCTACGGCTGGGACGGCCCCGTCGCGGCGAAGACCGGCACCACCGAGTCGAACCAGTCGGCCGCGTTCCTCGGCTTCACCGCCGGCCTGGCCGCCGCGGTCTACGCCTACAACGACTCCCCCACCGTCACCGAGCTGTGCACGTCGCCGCTGCGCCAGTGCGGGTCCGGCGACCTCTACGGCGGCCGCGAGCCGGCGCGCACGTGGTTCAGCGCCGTGTCCCCGATCATCGAGGACCACGGCGGCAAGACGCTGCCGGAGATGGCCCCCGAGTACGGCGCCGGCACCGCCAAGGCGTCGCTGCCGCCGGTGGAGGGCATGCAGGAGGCCGACGCACGCAAAACGCTGGAAGACGCCGGCTACAAGGTCGACTCCGTCACCGCGTCGCAGACCGGCCGCCCCCGCGGCACCGTCACCGGCGTGCGCGTCCCCGGCCTGCTGCTCGAGGGCGGCACCGTGACGCTGGAAGTGTCCGACGGCTCCCGCCGCCCGCCGCCCCCGCGCACCACGCAGGCGCCGCCGCGGCCCGCCCCGGGCGGCGGGGCGCCGAACCTGCCCGATTCGATCAACATCCCGGGCTTCGGCCGCATCCCCTTGCCCCGGTAGCGCGGCGCCGGCTCATCGGGCTCCCGCAGCGCCGACCCCCAGTACCGCTCCCCGCGCCTACCCCTGCAGCCGCGCCTTCACGGCACCCGACAGTCGCTTGCCGTCGACGCGGCCGGCGGCCTTGGCCTGCGCCGCCTTCATGATCTGCCCCATCTGCTTCATCGACGCCGGCTCGTCCCCGCACACCTCGGCGACGGCGCCATCGACGAGTGCCGCGAGCTCGGCGTCGTCAAGCTGCTTGGGCTGGTAACGGGCGAAAACCTCCGCCTCCGCCAGCTCGTTGTCCGCCAACTCCTGGCGGCCATTGTCGGCGTACATCTCCGCCGACTCGCGGCGCTTCTTGATCTCCCGCTCGATGACCTTCAGCACCTCCGCATCCGTCAGCTCGTGCTTGGTGCCGGAGACCTCCTCGGTCTGGATCGCGGCCTTGAGCATCCGCAATGCGCCGACCGTGGCCTTGTCGCGGGCCTTCATGGCGGCGGTCATGTCGGAAACGATGGTTGCCTTCAGTTCGCTCATGGCAAAAACTCTACGCGCGCGTGCGGGGCGGTAGCGTGGCATCCGTGGCCAGAAACACCGAGAACGCTTTCCGACGTCCCCCGCGCGACCTCCCCACCCTCCCCGCCATCTTCGGCGGGCGGGGCGAATCGGCGGGGGCGGTGGCCGTCGTCAAGCGGGCCGCCCTGGTCGCGGGAGGAATCGTCGGCGGGCTCGGACTGGCCGGCGCGGCGACGTTCGTCTACGCCAACCAGATCGAGCTGAAGGCGTTCCGGCTCAAGCGCGTTCGCGTGCCCGCGCTGCCCGCAGGCCACCGGCCGCTGCGGATCCTGCACGTGTCCGACTTCCACATGACGCGGTCGCAGCGGAAGAAGCAGCGCTGGGTCGCCGGGCTCGACGCCCTGGAACCGGACCTGGTGGTCAACACCGGCGACAACCTCGGCGGCGCCTACGCCGTGCCCGCCGTGCTCACCGCGCTGGGGCCGCTGCTCAATCGGCCCGGCGTGTTCGTGTTCGGCACCAACGACTACTTCGGGCCGAAGCCCGTCAACCCGTTCCGCTACCTCACCGGCAAGAAGCGCCGGCCGTCCGCCGAGAAGCTGCCGTGGGAGGGCATGCGCGCCGCGTTCATCGAGCGCGGCTGGTCCGACGCCACCCACCGGCGACTCGAGTTCGTCGCCGGGGGCGTGCGCCTGGCTGTGACCGGCGTCGACGACCCCCACCACGGCCTCGACGACTACGACTCCGTCACCGGCGCGCCCAACGCCGACGCCGACCTGGCCATCGGCCTGTCGCACTCGCCCGAGCCGCGGGTGCTCGACCGCTTCGCCGACGACGGCTACGACCTGGTGCTGTCCGGCCACACCCACGGCGGCCAGGTGTGCCTGCCGTTCGAGCGGGCCATCGTGACCAACTGCGGCATCGACCGCGCGCGGGCGTCGGGACTGTCGCGCTGGACGGAGCGGATGTGGCTGCACGTCTCCAACGGTTTGGGGACGTCGCCGTACGCGCCGGTGCGGCTGTTCTGCCCGCCGTCGGCGACGCTCATCGAGGTGGTGGCGCGGGAAAGCTGAGGCGATACCGGCGGAGAGCTGCCGTTTTGCCTTTTCCGGCGGGGGCGGTCTAGAGTTGTCGACGTTGCAGCGTGCACCGCTGGTCCGAAATCGCGGCCCGGAAACGATGCGACTTTCTTTACCGGGGTATGGCGCAGCTTGGTAGCGCGCTTCGTTCGGGACGAAGAGGCCGTGGGTTCAAATCCCGCTACCCCGACCATGTGAATCAACCGCCGACCTGCGAAAGCAGGCGGCGGTTTTTTCGTGCGCGGGGGCGTGGGCGGGGCGGTCGCAGGTCGGCCGACGCGGGGCGGGCGGGCACCGCACACAACTCGATCGCACGGCGCGCAGGTTGGCCGGGGCCGGCGCGGGCGTGGGGCGTCGCAAAGTAGGGCCACGACTCCACAAAAGCCCAGGTCGCGGTTTTCGGGCGCGCAAAATTGGGGACTTTCTTACGCTCCGGCCCCTACCCGGCCCGCTCAATGCCGGTGGGGCCGCGTCGGGTGGCGGGAGTCAGGGTTCGTTTCGCTTGACGACGCCGCCCTCATCCCCGTCCGCCGGATCCCCGACTTCATCCCGGGCATCATCGCTGGTCGCACGGTCGTCGCCCGGGGTGGCGGCCTCGGCCTCGGCGGGTGCGGGGGATTCGGTGGTGGCCGGAGCGGTGGTCTTGGTGGTGGTCTTGGTCGTGGCCGGCTCGGGCGATGTGGTGGATGTCTTGGCGGCGGCTGCCGCGGCACGCCGGCGACCACCGCCGAACCGATCGATCAGCGCCCCAATGACCACCAGTGCCAGCAGCACGCCGGCGGACGTCCCCCACATCACCGTCGACCCGGCATTGCCCAGCGCCGTCAGCGCGGCCGTCGGGTGGTGCAGCGGCAACAGGGCGGCGGCCACTCCCCACGCGGTCGCCAACTCGGTGCCGCCGGACGCGGCCGTGGCGGCCGTCCGCCACACCCAACCGATGACGCCTACCTGCACCAACATGCCGGCCAGGATCACGGCGCGGCCCCACGCCGGACCGAACACGACCATCACCGCCCTCGACAACGCCGTCGCCGCCAGCGCCGCCAACGCCAACACGATCACGCTCGTCGCGCCACGCAGCAGGTCCATGCCGTCGGCCATGATGAACAGCACCAACGCACCAATGGCGACGATGCCCGCCAACGCACCGGCGAACGCACCGCCAGGCAGCACACGGCCCCACCAGCCGCCGCGCGAGGCGTCGGCGTCAAGATCTGCATCGGAATCGGGACTCGCGCCGACCACTCCCCGGCCACGACGCCGGGGCCCGTCGATCAGCCACAGGGCCGACGCCGCCAGCATCACCAGCGCGGAGACCATGAACGCCAGCGTCGGGGCCAGCGTCGCATTCGACCCGGCCGCCGCCCCTTCCCCGCCGTCTCCCGCATCTCCTGCCAGCCCGGCCGCCGCAAGCTGGTCGCCGGTGGGCACGGGCATCGCACGCTGGGCGTCGCCGATCTTGTCCACGGTGGTCTGGGCCATGTCGTCGAGGCGCCCCGCCCCCTCGTCGAGCTCGCGCAGTCCGCCGTCGAGCTTCTTCGCGCCTTCGTCGAGTTCCTCGGTCCCGGTCCGCAGCGCGGCGGCTCCGGCGGTGGCGTTGTAGATGCCGTCGCGGTACGGCGCGCCCGGGGTGTTGAGCTGGTTCGACATGTCATCGGCACCGCGCCGGAACCGCTCCGCCTCCCCGGCGATGGCGTCGAAGTCGACGGTGGCCAACTGCCGTTCCAGCGCCTCCAGGTCGGCGACGGCGTCGCCGGCATTCGGGTCGCCGGACGCGCGCAGCGCCTCCTTCGCCGGCCCGAGCGCCGCCTCGACCTGCCCGACGGCCACGTTGACCAGCCCGACGTTGTCGGCGATCGTCCCGGCGCCCGCGGCGATCTCCTTCGCCCCCGCACCCAGGCGCCCGGTGCCGGCCTGCAGTTCGGTCATGCCGGTCGCCAAATCGGCCGCGCCCTTGCGGACCTGCCCGGTGCCGTCGACGAGCTCGGTGCCGCCGTCCTTCAGTTCGCCGATGCCCTCGGTCGCCTGCCCCATCCCGGCGTTGAGGAACCCGGCCTGCGTGCCGGCCTCGCCGATCGCCCGGCGCGCATCCTGCACCTGCCCCACATCGATGCCGGGCACGGGTCCGGGGGCGCGCCCCTCCTCCGCACCGTCGGCGGTCCACGCGGCGGACGGGCCGATGCCCGCCCATCCGAGGTACGCCGCACCGGCGATCAGCGGCAGGATGAGGAGCAGGGACAACAGCGTGCGGCGGATGCCGCCCTTCCGGGGAGCCATGCTCTTCAACGTATCGCCCCGACCACGGATTTCGGGGCGCTACGCCGATGGTCGGCGGGTCCTGCTTTGCGACGCCCGCCCCTCCGCGCGGCGCCGATCATCGAATGGCACGCCGTGGGGGCACCCGACGGGACGTCGCAAAGCACGCAATAGAGATATATGAATCGGCCGATGTCGGGAAAGTGCGGCCCGTCATGGGGATTCGGGCCGGTTGATAGGGTGGAAAACGGTCAAATACCAGATTCGGGAGGCGTCCGCGCCCCCGGATCGTCCATTCGCATGCAGAAGGAAGGCGACCCCTGCCGTGACATTGCTCAGCGTCCCCGCCCTCGTGGCGGTAGCGCTGGCCCTCACCCCCTTGTTCGTGAAAGTTCTGGGCAGGCATGCCGGCTGGCCGATCGTGGCGTTTTTCGTCGCCGCGATCGTGCAGCTGGCGCGGCTGTCCGGCGGTGTCCTCGACGGGGATGCGGTCACGTGGCGGGCGATGTGGGCCGGTGCGCTGCTGCCGGGCGGACATGGGGTGGAGTTCGCGCTCCGCCTCGATCCGCTGTCCCTCGTATTCGCGCTGCTGGCGCTGGTGATCGGGTCGGCGGTGTTCATCTATTCCACCGCGTACCTGCCGCCGAAGGGCGGCACCATGAGTTTCTACGTCCTGATGACGGCGTTCATGCTGGCGGTGCTGCTGCTGGTGCTGTCCGACGACGTGGTGCTGCTGTTCGTTGGCTGGGAACTGGTGTCGATGGCGTCGTTCCTGCTCATCGCCCGGTCGGGCTCCTCCGGCGAGGCGGGGTCGCTGCGCACGCTGCTGCTGACGTTCACGGGCGGCCTGCTGCTGTTGGCCGCGCTGGGCGTGGCGGTGTGGGCGACGGGCACAACGAACCTCACCGACATGCTGGCCTCCGACGTGTGGTCGCCCGGCGCGGGCGGCGATGCGGCCGTGACGTCGACGGTGGCGGTGCTGGTGGCGCTGGGCGCGTTCACCAAGGCGGCGCAGCTGCCGTTCCAGGCCTGGTTGCCGGAGGCGATGGCGGCGGCGACGCCGGTGTCGGCGTTCCTGCACGCCGCGGCGGTGGTCAAGGCGGGCATTTACCTGCTCCTGCGCTTTTCGACGGCCTTCCACCACGTGCAGGCGTGGCAGATCCTGCTGATCGTCGTGGGCATGGCCACGGCCGTGTCGGCGGCGGTGTTCGCCATCCAGCAGACGGACCTGAAGCGCCTGGTGGCGTACTCGACGGTGTCGCAGCTCGGTTGGATCGTGGCGACGATCGGCGTGGGCACGCACTTCGCCATCGTCGCGGCGGTGGTGCACACCATCGCGCACGCGCTGTTCAAGTCTTCGCTGTTCATGCTGGCCGGCACGGTCGACCATCAGGCCGGCACCCGCGACATCCGCCGCCTGGGCCCGCTGTGGAACCGGATGCCGTGGACCTTCGGGTCGATGGTGATCGGCGCGGCGTCGATGGCGGCGATCCCGCCGACGCTGGGCTTCCTGTCCAAGGAGGGCATGCTCGAGGCGTTCACCGATGCGCCGCTGGCGGATGCGGGCGTCGTGGTGCTGCTGGTCGCGGCGACGATCGGCGCGATCGCGACGTTCACGTATTCGGCGCGGCTGATCTTCGGCGCGTTCGTCGACGGCCCGCGCGACATGTCGGAGGTCCGCGAGGCCCCCGTCGCGCTGTGGCTGCCGGCCGCGGTGCCGGGCGTGATCTCGCTGCCACTGGCGTTCTTCATCGGCCCGATGCTCGACGGTCCCCTGGATTCCGTGGCCCGCACGGTGCTCGGCGGCGACTACGCCGAGACGCACCTGGCGCTGTGGCACGGCGTCAACGTGCCGCTGATGATTTCGGTGGGCGTGCTGGTCGCCGGCGTGCTGCTGGTGCTGGTGCGCGGGCGCATGAACGAGGCGCTGGCCGGCCGGAAGCTGTTCCCGTTCTCCGGTGTGCAGGCGCTGTCGTTCGGCACGCGCTGCTCCGGCCGGGTGGGCCGCTGGTTCGCGGCGATCGGCGATTCGCATGCGCCGACGCGGCACCTGCTGCCGATGCTGTCGGTCATCGTGCTCTACGCCGGCGTCATGTTCTTCGTCCCCGGCATCGGCGGCATGGAGATGCCGGACAAGATCGACGGCATCGATTCCTGGATGGATCTGATCCCGCTGACCATCATCGTCATCGGCGTGGCGGCGACGCTGCGGGCGCGCAATCGCCTGCAGGCGGCGGTGCTGTTGGGCGTGACCGGCACGGGCGTGACCCTGCAGGTGCTGCTGCTCGGCGCGCCGGACGTCGCCATGACGCAGTTCCTGGTCGAGATCCTGACCGTGGTGCTGATGATGCTGGTGCTGCGCCACCAGCCCCGCGCCTTCTCCGGCACCGGCCGCAATCGCCGCATGGTCGCGGCGGTGGTCGGCGTCGGCGTGGGCCTGGCCACCTTCGGCGCGGTGTGGACCCTGACGGGCCGCCGCGGCAAGCCGGAGGTCGCCCAGTGGTACCTGGAGGAGGGCCCGAAGATCACGTCGGAGAACAACGTGGTCAACACCATCCTCGTCGAGTTCCGTGCCTTCGATACGTTGGGCGAGCTGGCGGTGCTGGGCATGGCGGGCATCGCCATGGCCGCGGTGGTGTCGTCGATGCCGCGCTGGCCGCAATACCCGGGCCGCCCGGGGCCGCTGCCGCAGGCCGGCCTGAACTCGCTGCCGCTGCGCAAGCTGGTGCAGTGGATGACGCCGCTGCTGTTCGCGCTGTCGCTGATCGTGCTCTACCGCGGCGGCAACGAGCCGGGCGGCGGCTTCAACGCGGCGCTGATCGGCGCATCGGCGCTGATGCTGAAGTACCTGTCCCAGCCGGATGACCGCCCGCTGATGGGCCGCAACATCCCGTACCTGTTCAGCGGGTTCGGCGTGATCGTGGCCATCGGCATCGGTTTCGTCGGGTACGTGGACGGGTCCTTCCTGGCCCCGCTGCATGGCACGGTCGCCGGGCAGCACCTGACCACGGCGCTGATCTTCGACGTGGGCGTGTACCTGGCGGTGCTGGGCATCGTGGCCACGGCGCTCAATCATCTGGGCGGTCCGACCCGCCCGGGTTCGCCGAAGACCGACGACGAGCTCGGCCCGCGGATCGTCCACCGCACGAGCATGCACATCCCGCCGCGGCAGAAGCCCGGCGAGGCCGGTGCCCCGGATTCCGCGTTCGGGGATCCGGCGGGCGAGGGCGTCCCGGATGAGCTTTACGACGGACCAGGCGGGCGCGTTTCGGCGTCCGGCTCCGGTTCCACCGACAACGAGGAGGTGCGGGCATGATCATCGCCCTCATTGCGGCCGTGCTGGCCGGCGGCGGCGCGTATCTGGTGCTGCAACGCGGCATGGTGCGCATCATCATCGGGATGACGTTCATCTCGCACGCCGCGAACCTGATCATCTTGTCGGCGGGCGTGGGCGCCTGGCGGCAGGAACCCCTGATGGCGCGCGCGGAGCCGGAGACGGCCGCCGATGCGCTGCCGCAGGCGTTCGTGCTGACGGCCATCGTCATCACCATGGCCGTGACGGCCTTCATGTTGGCGATGGCGGCGCTGGGCCGCGACGACGACACCCGCATCCACGAGGACCGCGAGGCCAACGCTCAGTTGTCGACGGCCGGCCGCGAGGCCCGCCGCCTGCGTCCGGTCGACGCCGGTTCCGGTGCCGGGTCGATCCGCCACGACAACTACCCGCCCGAGTCGCCCCAGGACGGTGATCGGCGATGACCGGCATGTCCGCGGAGACCCTCTCCGCCCTGCTGCCCCTGGTGGCGATCATCCCGCTGCTGCTCGCCGGCGTCGCCGCGGTTCTGCCGTGGGCCCCGGCGCGGGTGGCCCTGTCCATCGGCACGCCGGTGGCGGTGTCCGCCGTGGCGTTCGCGCTGCTGTACCGGGTGATGGATTCCGGGCCGATCGGCCACAACGTCGGCGGTTTCCCCGGCGGCGTGTCCATTCCCTTCGTCGCCGACGCGTTCGCCCTGCTCATGCTGGGCGTGGCGTCGCTGGTGGTCTTCGCCGGCTCGTGGTTCGCTCAGGTCGCCGGCGAGAACAAGTCGCGCTTCTTCCCGGCCCTGACGCTGATGATGCTGTCGGGTATGACGGGTGCGTTCCTCACCGCCGACCTGTTCAACTTCTTCGTGTTCATGGAGGTGATGCTGCTTCCGTCGTACGGCCTGATCGCCGTGACGGGCACGTGGCACCGCCTCGCCGCCGGCCGGTCCTTCGTGCTGGTCAACCTGATGACCTCCACGGTGCTGCTCATCGGCGTCGCCCTGGTCTACGGTTCGGTCGGCTCGGTGAACATCGCGCTGCTGGCGGGCATGGCCTCCGGCGGCGGCCCGGGCGCGGTGGCGCTGGGGCTGGTCATCATCGCGCTGAGCGTGAAGGCCGGCCTGGCTCCGGTGCACACGTGGCTGCCGCGCACCTACCCGTCGACGTCGCCGGCGGTGATGGCCCTCTTCTCTGCGGTGCACACCAAGGTCGCCGTGTACATGCTGTTCCGCATCTACGTGGTCATCGTGGACATGGAGCCGTCGTGGCACTGGCCGATCATCGCGCTGATGGCGGTGTCCATGCTGCTGGGCGCCTACGCGGGCCTGGCGGAGACGACCATGCGCCGGGTGCTGGCGTACCAGATGGTCAACGGCATGCCGTTCATCCTGGTCGTGCTGGCCTTCACCGACGGCGACGCCCGCGCGGTGCTGGCCGCCGGCATCTTCTACGCGGTGCACCACATGGTCACCGTCGGTTCGCTGGTGCTGGTTTCCGGCGCGATCGAGGAGACCTACGGCACGGGCACGCTGTCGCGCCTGTCGGGCCTGGCCCGCCGGGACCAGCTGGCTGCGTGGGTGTTCGCGGCGATGGCGTTTTCCATCGTCGGTTTCCCGCCGTTTTCCGGCATGTGGGGCAAGGTCGGCGTCGTCTTCGCGGCGGCGTCGTCCGGTGACGCCCGCTCCGTCGTGGTCATCGCGGTCATCGTCCTGGCGTCCCTGGGCGCCATGCTGGCGATGATCCGCGTGTGGCGCGGCGTGTTCTGGGGCCGCCCGATGCAGGGCGTCGACGACTCGCTGCGCGTGCGCGGCGCCCTCGTCGCCCCGTCGGCGTTCCTGGCCGTGGCCGGCGTGGCCATGTTCGTCTTCGCCGGCGTCGTCGCCGGGTGGACGGGCGCGGCCGGCGACGCGCTCGTCGACGTGCCCGCCTACGTCGAGGCCGCCCTCGGCGACCCGTCGGAGGCGGTCTCGTACGGCAACCTGGAGAACGTCACCACCGACACCGCCGCAGCCACCGACACCGACACCGTCCGGGAAGGGGCGACCCGATGAGCATCCTGCACATTCCCGTCTACGGGGCATGGCTGACCGGACAGGTCGTCATCGCCTCGACGCAGGTGATGGCCGACGCGTTTCGCCGGCACCAGAAGCAGAAGCCGATCCTGATCGGCATGCCGCTGCGCATCACCTCCGACAACGAGATCGTGGGCCTGTCGGCGTCGATCACCATGACGCCGGGCACCCTGGTGTGCGGCACCCGCGGGCTCGAGGGCGGCGGCCGCATGTTCATCGTCCACGCGATGTTCGGCGCCGACCCGGAGGCCCTGTACGACTCCCTCTACGACATGGAGGAGCGCCTGGCCCCGCGGGTGCGCGACCTGCCCCGGCCGCAGGGGTTCATCTTCGAGGGCTACGACCC
This sequence comes from Corynebacterium xerosis NBRC 16721 = ATCC 373, assembly GCF_001552415.1. Taxonomy (GTDB): domain Bacteria; phylum Actinomycetota; class Actinomycetes; order Mycobacteriales; family Mycobacteriaceae; genus Corynebacterium; species Corynebacterium xerosis. Next base: position 116,330 of record NZ_BCRD01000004.1, on the reverse strand, counting down.
GGGCGCCCATTCCGACCCCGGCGAAACCATCGGCACCGCCGCCGAAACCGAGGCGGGGCTGCCGGGCCTGCCCGACTCGGTGATCGTCGTCGACGATCCGGCGGAGGACGACGTCATCCCGGAGCAGACCGCCGCCAATCGGGGCGGGCCGGACGATCCGACGGTGGACGTCGTCAAGCACGACGACGCAGACCATCCGCGCGGCGAGGCTTCGGCCACCCGCGACGGCAAGAAGGAGGCGGGCCATGAGTGAATCCGTGGTGCACATCATCGGCGGCATCGGCGTCGCCCTGTGCGCGCTGGCGTTCCTGCTGGTGGTGATCCAGGTGTTCCGCGTGAAGGGCAACGTCTCGCGCGCCGTGATGTCCGACGTGGCGTTCTTCTCCATGGTCGGCGTGTTCCTGACCACCGCGCTGTTCCGCGAAACGGCGATCACGTTCGACATCGCGATGCTGGCGGGCCTGCTGGGCATCCTGTCGACCGTCGGCCTGGCGCGCGTGATCTCGCGGGGAAGGAGGTAGGCCATGGGAATCGGAACCGTGATCACGACGATCCTGTTCGGCCTGACCGTCATCGGTGGCTCGCTGTACCTGCTGGGCGCGGCCGTGGCGATGTGGCGCGCGCCGGACGCCCTGTCGCGCATGAACCAGCTGTCCGCCGGCGTGGTGTTCGGCGTGCCGTTGCTGGTCGTGGGCAACGCGATCCTCGAGTTCGACCAAGGGACGCTGACGGTGGGCAAGGTGCTCACCGGGTTGCTGGCGATCGTGGCGATGCTCGTCGTCGCGTCCGTCGCGTCGGAGGTCCTCGCGCGTGCCGTGTTGGGCTCGCGCGACGGATCCTCGGAGGATCATTCCGACCGACACTGAGTGCTTTGCGACGGCCGCCGGGCCCCTCTTCCCCGTTTTCGCGGGAGAGGGGCCCTCCGTCATTCGGGGTGCCGGACGGTGGCGGCGGGGACGCGGATGAGCGCCGCAGAATTGCGCGTTACAGGGGTCGGGCGAAATACCCCCGAACGGGGTGAATGAGCTGCATCGCGATCGGGCTGCGAATGTGCGTTAGGTCACATTAACCGACGTAACGCGGAAGTTAATTCGAACGATCGGGGGACGTCGCGATGAACGCCCGGAAAGGCGCCACCCGGGCCCCAAATTAGGTCAGGCTCACTTTGGCGAATAGCGTTACTCAACCATTTCCCCAGGCAGCGTCAAAATCGAGGCACGGATACACCGTTAGCCACCCGGCGAGCGAAAATGAACACCACGTAAACAACCGGCACGCAGCGCTTTTAGGGATACATCAATAAACCCCATAACCGTGCCCGAAACCGGCGTTTTCGGCCCCTGATACGGCCGTGGAAACGATTGCGCAATGCCAAGAACGGTCTTAGTCTCAAGCCCGAGAGATTCAGGGAGGCCTCAGGGGGCCGACCACCGCAGGGGGCAGCCCCGGCACGTTCTCGCCACCACATCATCTTCGAAAAAGGGGAGTCGTCACATGGACGCCAACACCATTTCCGCCATCGCCGAGGTCGTCGAGGCCCTGCCCGCCGGCCCGTACATCACCTTCGAGACCCCGTTCCCGGCCCTGGAGCAGATCGCCGGCCGCGACATCAACCTGGGCTCCACCTTCGGTAACGTCAACATGCCGTTCGGCGAGGACTTCCTCGACGTCCACACCGAGGAGACCACCGACGAGTCCATCAACGTCACCTTCGGCGACGTCGGCTAAGTGATGTGCCCGGGTCGCTGACCCGGTCTCCGCGCGAAGGTGATTCGCGCGGGCGGGGTTTCCCGCCACGACATCTGCCCCGGAGCGCTTCGGCGCCCCGGGGTCGCTTTTGGCCGAAATATTATTGCATCCCCGGTGTAACCCCGGCTGCGGCCCAGGCCCCGCCGGAACCCCGACGCCCATCGCCACCGCCGTATCGACGGTCGGCGCCGGGCCGGTTTCCCTCACAATTCGCTTACAGCTCCACACACAAAGGAAGCGCTTCATGGACGCCGCCACCATCTCCGCCATCGCCGAGGTCATCGACGCGATTCCGGATGGCCCCTACATCGTCGTCGAGTCCCCGTTCCCCGCTCTCGAGCAGATCGGCGGCGGCGACATCAACCTGGGTTCGACCTTCGGTGACGTCAACTTCCCGTTCGGCGAGGACTTCCTCGACGTCCACGACGAGACGACCACCGACGAGTCCACCAACATCTCGGTCCTCGACGTGGGACCGGACGTGGTCGTCGATTCCGCCATCGAGCCGACCCCCGAGCCCGAGACGGGTGAGCTGGTCGCCGACTCCGCCATTGAGCAGCCCGAGGTCATCATCGACGAGACCGTCGCCGATTCCGCCATCGAGTCGGCCGTTGCCGGCGAGCCCGGCGAGAACGTCGTCGATTCCGCGATCGTGCCCGCCGATACCGGCGAGATCGCCATGGATTCGGCCGTCGAGCCCGGCGAGGAGGCTGACCCGGACGGCTTCGGCGAGCCCGCCAAGCCGATCTTTGGTTCGCTCTAAAAAGCCGAGTACCGCACCAGCCCGTCCGCGGGCGTCGTCGAGCTTCTGGTTCGCGGCGTCATGCGGGCGGGTTTTGCTTTGCGACGTCTGCCCGCACCCCATTTGGCCGCCACCGCCACCGCTCCCGCGGTCCGGCACTTCGGCATTCCCCCGCCCCGCCCGCGCCCACGCCCCGTCGAGCCGCCGGCCCTCCGGCACTCCCTCGCCCCACCCGCGCCCCACACCCTTCAAGCCTCACGCGCCAGCTCGTGCCGAGGAGATGACAACGCCGCGTCGACAACCACGTTTCCCCAGGTCGCGGTTTTCGGTGGCATCTCCTCGGCACGAGACTGCCGGCCACCACCGCCCTGATCGTGATGCCGGCCACCACCGCCCTGATCGTGATGCCGGCGGATGCGCGGCCCGACATTGTCCACGAGATCGCGATTTAACGCCCCGATCGTTATCTCGTCGGATGTGCAGCCTCGGCCAGATGAGAAGACCCCCGCCGGCGGGTGCCGAACCACGGGATCAACATCGATCCCGTGGTTTAGATCCCGTGGTTTGGGCGGAGGGGCCCCTAGCCCCCTACGCGCCCTTGTTGGCGGTGAAGCGCTTGCGCACCTCGGCGCCGAGCCACTCGTCGACGTTGGTCCAGTACTGGTAGACGCGCTCCTCGATCTCCGGCGAGACACCCTCCATGGCACCGGCGATGTTGCCGGCCAGGCGATCGCGCGCGGCGTCATCGAGGACCTCGCGGACGAGGATGCCGGGCTGGATGAAGTCGTCGTCCTCCGGGTGCTGCAGGTACGCGCCGCGGAACGGCTCTTCGCCCTCGGCGGCCCACAGGCCCAGGTCACCGTGGTCGGCGGTCTCCTGGGAACCGCGGCCGGCGGCGTTGGAGCCATGGACGGGCAGCTTCGGGTCGGCGAAGCGGTGGGTGGCCGCGCCATCCTGCGCGAAGCTGTTCACCTGGCTGACCGGGCGGTTGACGGGGATCTGGTCCGAGTTGGCGCCCAGGCGGTAACGGTGGGCGTCGGCGTAGGAGAACGCGCGGGCCAGCAGCATCTTGTCGGGCGAGAAGCCGATGCCCTCGACCAGGTTCGACGGCGCGAACGCGGCCTGCTCGATCTGGGCGAAGAAGTTGCGGGGGTTCTCGTTGAGCGTGAAGTGGCCGACCGGGATGAGCGGGTAGTCCTTCTGCGACCAGGTCTTGGTCAGGTCGAACGGGTTCCAGCGGTAGTCCGCGGCCTCGTCGAACGGCATGATCTGCACCTTGACGTCCCACGTGGGGAAGTCGCCGCGCTCGATGGCCTCGAACAGGTCCTTGCGCGAGTGGTCGGTGTCCTGGCCGACGACCTCGGCAGCTTCGTCGTCGGTGAGGAAGTCCCAGCCCTGGCGGGTCTTGAAGTGGTACTTCACCCAGAAGCGCTCGCCGGCTTCGTTGATCCACTGGTATGTATGCGAGCCGAAGCCGTCCATGTTGCGCCAGGTCTTCGGGATGCCGCGGTCGCCCATCAGGTAAGTGACCTGGTGGGCGGACTCCGGCGAGGAGGTCCAGAAGTCCCACTGCATGTTGGCGTCGCGCAGGCCGGTGTCGGGGAGGCGCTTCTGCGAGTGGATGAAGTCGGGGAACTTGATGCCGTCGCGGATGAAGAACACCGGGGTGTTGTTGCCGACGAGGTCGTAGTTGCCCTCTTCGGTGTAGAACTTCAGCGAGAAACCGCGCACGTCGCGCCAACCGTCGGGCGAACCCTGCTCGCCGGCGACGGTGGAGAAGCGCGCCAGCATCGGGGTGACGGTGCCGGGCTGGAACAGGCCGGCCTTGGTGTACTTGGAGACGTCCTCGGTGACGGTCAGCTCGCCGAATGCGCCGCCGCCCTTGGCGTGGACGACGCGCTCCGGGATGCGCTCGCGGTTGAAGTGGGTCAGCTTCTCGATCAGGTGGACGTCGTGGACGCTGACGCCGCCCTGGGGGCCGGTGGTGATGGAGTGCTGCTCGGAGGAAACGGGTGCGCCGTTGAGTCGGGTGGTGGCGCCGGTGGAGGTTCCGGTGTCCATGCCCTGGTCGGCGATGTCCTTGCTCGAAGTCATGGGTGATTCTCCTTCTTGCTTCGATGGCGGCTCGTGCCGCGCGGGGGCCGGCGGTGGCGAAGCCGGCATCACCGTCCAGCATACAGAACTTATCAGTTTTGCGCTATCTATAAGCCGAAATTGATGGGGGTTAGCCTATATGACGCAAGTCACGTTCGATGGTTCGGGCCGAGAACCCTTGCTTGACGACGTCCCGGCGCCGCACCCCCACGCCCGTCCGGTCGCCGGGGCGACGTCCCCGAACCCCGCGTCCCCGCCGGCGGAACCGCTGGTAGGGTGTCCGACATGACCGATAGGCAGCGCGAAGACGACCGCGTCACCGCCCTGGCCCTCAAGGCCGGGCGCGGCGACCGCGCCGCGCTGACCGAGTTCATCCGCGCCACGCAAAACGACGTGTGGCGGCTGCTGGCCCACCTGGCAAACGCCGACGTCGCCGATGATCTGACGCAGGAGACCTACCTGCGCGTGATGTCGGCATTGCCCCGGTTCGCGGGGCGGTCGTCGGCGCGGACGTGGCTGCTGTCGCTGGCCCGCCGCGCGTGGGTCGATTCGGTGCGCCACGACATGGCCCGCCCCCGGAAGTCCGCCGTGGAGTGGGAGGACGCCACCCACGCGTCGTCGACGGGAACGTCGTGGGCGGAGCTCGTCGATGCGCGGGTGCTCATGGAGGCGCTGGATCCGAACCGCCGTGAAGCACTGATCTTGACCCAGGTGCTCGGCTACACCTACCAGGAAGCGGCGGACATCGCGGGCGTGCGCGTGGGCACAATCCGCTCTCGCGTGGCCCGGGCCCGCCAGGACCTGGTCGCGGCGACGGAGGCCCGGGGCGACGACCCCGCCGACGACGAGGACGAGCCGAGCAACCGCCACCTCACCGCGATGTGACGGGACAGAACGCGCCCCACGGCCGGGCGCGCGGAAGCTACACCAGCAGCTCGGCGATCTGCACCGTGTTCAGTGCCGCGCCCTTGCGCAGGTTGTCGCCCGACACGACCAGAACCAGGCCGCGCCCCTCCGGCACCGACTGATCCACGCGGATGCGGCCCACCAGGGACTCGTCGATGCCCGTCGCCGCCAGCGGGGTCGGCACGTCGACGACCTTCACGCCGGGGGCGTCGGAAAGCAGCTCCGTCGCGCGCTCGACGTCGATGGGACGCTCGAACTCCGCATGCACCACCAACGTGTGGCCCGAGAACACCGGCACGCGCACGCACGTGCCCGCCACCGCCAGCTCCGGAATGTCCAGGATCTTGCGGGACTCGTTGCGGAGCTTCTGTTCCTCGTCCGTCTCCAGCGAGCCGTCGTCGACCAAACCGCCGGTCAGCGGCAGCGCGTTGAACGCGATCGGCTCGACGTACGGGCCCAGATCACCGGCCTGCAGCGCCGAACCGTCGGTGGCCAGCTGCTCCATTCCGGCCTCGTTGGCGCGGACCTGATCAGCCAGCGTCGACACGCCCGCCAGCCCGGAACCCGACACCGCCTGGTACGACGACACCCGCAGACGCTGCAGGACCGCCTCGTCGTGAAGCGGCTTGAGCACCGGCATCGCCGCCATGGTCGTGCAGTTCGGGTTGGCGATGATGCCCTTCGGCGTGTTCTTCGCCGCAGCCGGGTTCACCTCGGAGACCACGAGCGGCACCTCCGGGTCCTTGCGCCACGCCGACGAGTTGTCCACGACCGTCGCGCCGGCCGCCGCGAACCGCGGCGCCTGCTCCTTCGACAGCGTGCCGCCGGCGGAGAACAGGGCGATGTCGATGCCCTTCAGATCCTCGTCCGACGCCGCGGCGACGTCCTCGACCACGACGTCCTCGCCGCGGTACTCGATGGTCTTGCCCGCCGAACGAGCCGACGCGAAGAAACGGATCTTGTCCGCCGGGAAATCCCGCTCGGCGAGAATGCTGCGCATCACGCGGCCAACCTGGCCCGTGGCACCGACGATGGCGATGGTGGTCATGTGAAACCCTCCTGGGGTTCCGGCCCCGCAGCCGCGGAACCGAAAAGTGTCAAACGTGAAAACTCGTGTACGGGGTCGGTGAACCCGACCCGCGCGAACCTGACGCCGGTGGGCCGGGTGGAAAACCCGGCCCGCCGGCCGCCCCTCCGGCCAAGTCTAGCGGCCGGTGCCGGCGTAGACGACGGCCTCTTCCTCGCCGCCGAGCTGGAACGCCTCGTGCAGCGCACGAACCGCCGTATCCAGATCGGTGTCGCGGATCAGGACCGAAATGCGGATCTCCGACGTCGAAATCAGCTCGATGTTGACGTCCGACTGGGCCAGCGCCTCGCAGAACGTCGCGGTGACGCCGGGGTGCGACTTCATGCCGGCACCGACAAGCGACACCTTGCCCACGTGGTCGTCGTAAAGCACATCCTGCCAGTCGCCCTCGACCTGCAGCTTCTTCAGCAGCTCCAGCGCACGCGGACCATCCTCGCGCGGGCACGTGAACGTGATGTCCGTGCGGTTGTCGTCGATCGACGACACGTTCTGCAGAACCATGTCGATGTTGATCTCCGCATCCGCCACCGCGCGGAACACCTGCGCCGCCTGGCCGGCGACGTCCGGGATGCCCAAGATGGTGATCTTCGCTTCCGAGCGATCGTGCGCGACGCCGGTGAGAACTGCTTCTTCCACGGGAATATCCTCCACTGATCCGTTGACGAGGGTGCCGATTTCATTGCTGTAGGACGACCGCACGCGCAGCGGCACATTGAACGCCCGCGCGTACTCCACGCAGCGCAGCTGCAGGATCTTCGCGCCTACCGCCGCCAGCTCCAGCATCTCCTCGAAGGAGATGGTGTCCAGGCGCTGGGCGTTAGGCACGATGCGCGGGTCGGCGGTGTACACGCCGTCGACGTCCGAGTAGATCTCGCACACGTCGGCGTTGAGCGCGGCCGCCAGCGCGACGGCCGTGGTGTCCGAGCCGCCGCGGCCCAGCGTGGTGACGTCCTTGGTCTCGCGGTTGACGCCCTGGAACCCAGCGACCAGGCAAATGTGGCCCTCGTCCAGCGCCTCGCGCACGCGGCCCGGGGTCACCTCGACGATGCGGGCGTTGCCGTGACGCTCTGTGGTGATCACGCCGGCCTGCGAGCCCGTGAACGACCGCGCCGACGCGCCCAGCGACGCGATGGCCATGGCCACCAGCGAGTTCGAGATGCGCTCGCCCGCCGTCAGCAGCATGTCCATTTCGCGCGCCGGCGGCACCGGGTTGACCTGGTTGGCCAGATCCAGCAGCTCGTCGGTGGTGTCGCCCATCGCCGAGCAGACGACCACGACGTCGTTGCCCTGCTTCTTGGTCTCCACGATGCGCTCCGCCACGCGGCGGATGCGCTCCGCGTTCTCCAGCGATGAACCACCGTACTTTTGTACGACCAATGCCATGGTCGGCGTCCTCCAGACCTCATCGTCCGTCAGCCCGGGCGCAGTCCGCCCGGACGGTTGCCTTCGCGCACGAACACGCGCGCTCGGGTTTCCCGTAAACGATACAACAGTGGTCGCCGCCGCGACTCGCCGAGTTTCCCGTGGCCGCACGCGCTTTGCACCCCCATTGCACATTCGGCCGATGCGACCGCTTTACGACGCCCACGCACGGGTAACCTGGCGTCGTGCACAATCAACTCCTCGCGGTCTTGCTGGGCCTCGGCTCGGCGTTGACCATCGCGTGGGGGACGGTCATCCGCCACCGGCTCGCCGACGAGCTGCCCGACGGCGCCGGCACCATGTCCGGGGTGTGGGCCGTGGTGTCGCGCCCGAAGTGGTGGGCCGGGGTCATCCTGGCGATGACCGGGTACGGGCTGCAGATCGCAGCGCTGGCTTTCGGCACGTTGCTGCTGGTCCAGCCATTGCTGGTGATGTCGCTGATGTTCACCCTGCCGCTGGCCGCGAAGATCGCGGGGCGGCGGATATCCAAGTCGGAGACCGCGTGGGCGATCCTGCTGACCATCGCCGTCGCCGTGCTGGTGATTCTCGGGCGACCGCTGCCGGGCGACCCGCAGCCGCCGTTGTCGCGGTGGATTCCGGCGCTGATCGTCGGCGCCGTGGTGTTCGCCGTGACCTACCACGCAGCGGGCACGCTGCTGAGGTCGGAGAAGGCGCTGGTGCTCGGCTTGGCCACGGGCTGGCTGTACGGCTTCGTCGCCGTGTTGTCGAAGGCCGTGGTGGACATCTGGGTCACCGAGGATCTGGCGACGTTCCTCCGCGCATGGGAGCTGTGGTCGCTGATCGGCGTGGCGGTGCAGCAGGCGTCGTTCAATGCCGGGGCGCTGCGCAATTCGCTGCCGGCCATGACGTGCGCCGAACCGGTGGTGGCGTTCGTGCTGGGTTACGTGGTGCTCGGCGAGAAATTCCAGGCGCAGGGCACGCAGTGGATCTGGATGGCCGCGGCCCTGGTGGCCATGATCGCCTCCACCGTCGTGTTGTCCCGCAAGAGCGTGTAACCCCGCCCCGTCAGATCGCCCACGGTCAGATCGCCCCGTCAGATCGCCCCGTCAGATCGCCCACGGGAATGGCACGAGCAGATATGCGCCGACCCACGCGGAACCGAAGATCCAGGCGGCGAGGATCCAGAAGCGATCGAAACGCCGCATCCTCGCGAGCACCGGCGCGAACACCAGCAGCACCAGCACGCCGGACAGGAACAACCGCGGCCGCGAATGCATCAGCCCGTCACTGACCAGCACCTGCCCCACCGCCAGGCACGAGAACAGCAGCACCGGCCAGCATGCGCCCCATCGATCCGGGAAAGTGCGGGCCGAGTCGTCGAAATCTGAGGCGTCGGCGGAGTCGGCAACCGAAGCGGCCCGCCGCACCCGCGCGGCCCCGATCCGCGCCAGCGCCCAGCCGACGAACGCCCACGCCAACGTCGCGGCCACCGCCACGATGATCACCGCCGACACGGCGTACCCGGTCTCCCGCGAGGTGCCCAGGCTCTCCCACAACCAGCGCAGCGTCGCCGCACCGCCGTCGACCTCGGAGTTCCAGCCGCGCGCCTGCGCCCCGAAATACCCGCCGGCGTCGCGAAGCTGCGCCGACGACCACAGCAGATACGCCGCCCACCCCAGCGGCGCCACGGCGACGGCCGCCCACGCCCTCGGATTGCGGCGGTCCCCCGCGATCACCGCCACGGCCAGCACGATGAACAGCCCCAGCGCCGTCGACCTGGTCAGCCCCGCAAGCAGGAACAGCAGCCCGGCGCGGCCCCATCGCTTGTCGACGACGCCCACCAGCCCCCATGCCGCCAACGCCAAAAACAGCGCCTCCGTGTAGGGCATCAGCATCACGACGGCCATCGGCGCCGTGGTTGCCAGCACCGACGCGAGGATCATCGAGCGGCGGAGCATCCCCATCCGGCCGGCGAGGGCCGCGGCCGCGAACGCGAACGACGCACCGGCCACGACCGAGATGATCACGCCCGACACCGCCGCCGGCAGGGCCGTCACCGCCGACAACGCCTTCATGGCGAACGGCATCAACGGGAAAAACGCCAGCGACCGCCAATGCCCCGGGTCCCCGTCGACGTCCTCGAGGCCGAAATACCCGCGCTCGGCGATGTCGCGCATCCACGCCGCATCCCACGAGTTGAGCGCCGCCCACGTATCCCGGGCCACGCCCGGCCACGTCACCGGCCACCCCTGGCCCACGAGATCCGCCACCACCGCCAACGCCACTGCGGCGATCAACACCACGCGGGTGGCCGCGTACCAGGCGATCACCGGCACCGTGACGGACCTCAACCGCGCCCCTCCACCGGAAGCGCCGCCCGCGCGCACCACTCCACCACGACGTTCGTTGTCGACCACCAACACAGGATGGCACGGGCATGGGCGTCGCAAAGCAAAGCAACCGGCGTTCCCCCCACATGCGCAATCGTGTTGGGCCACCCCCACCCCGTGTGTAGGCTGCATCACATGCAGCGCGCACTCCTCCTTCTGTGCCGCGGCGGGGCTCGACTGTAAAGGGCCGGCTCCCCGTCGCGGGTTTTTCCACGTGCCGGCCAGCTGCCCTTTAAACCCCCGCATACCGCGATCCCCCACACCCGCCCCCCCCGGAGCCGGGGCCACCACAGGCCCCCGCCCACCGCAACCGGGCGACCACGGGAAGAGCATCGCCCCGAAAGGTAAAGTCGAACCCCATGTCCCCCACTGACGCCTTCATCTCCGCCCCCTCCCGCATCACCACCCCCGACGGCGACGTACCCGAGGGCCAGGCCCCCTGGAACAAGCAGCGCAACTCGGCCATGCCGACCAACCGCTACCAGCCCTACGACGTCGAGGTGCAGGACTTCCAGCTGCCCGACCGCACCTGGCCGGACAAGCGCATCACCAAGGCCCCCCAGTGGTGCGCCGTCGACCTGCGCGACGGCAACCAGGCGCTGATCGACCCCATGAGCCCCGAGCGCAAGCGCCGCATGTTCGAACTGCTGGTGCAGATGGGCTACAAGGAAATCGAGGTCGGCTTCCCGTCGGCGTCGCAGACCGACTTCGACTTCGTCCGCGAGATCATCGAAAAGGGCATGATCCCCGACGACGTCACCATCCAGGTGCTGGTCCAGGCGCGCGAGCACCTGATCCGCCGCACCTTCGAGGCGTGCGAGGGCGCGAAGAACGTCATCGTGCACTTCTACAACTCGACGTCGATCCTGCAGCGCGACGTGGTGTTCCGGAAGAACCGCGACGAGATCAAGAAGATCGCCACCGACGCCGCCGAGCTGATCAAGACCATCGCCGCCGACTACACCGGCACCAACTGGCGCTGGGAATACTCGCCGGAGTCCTTCACCGGCACCGAGGTCGAGTACGCCAAGGAGGTCTGCGACGCCGTCACCGCCGTCATGCAGCCCACCCCGGACAACCCGATGATCCTGAACCTGCCGTCGACGGTCGAGATGATCACCCCGAACGTCTACGCCGACTCCATCGAGTGGATGGACCGCAACCTGGAGCGCCGCGACTCGGTGATCCTGTCGCTGCACCCCCACAACGACCGCGGCACCGGCGTCGCCACCGCCGAGCTGGGCTACATGGCCGGCGCCGATCGCATCGAGGGCTGCCTGTTCGGCAACGGCGAGCGCACCGGCAACGTCTGCCTGGTCACCCTGGGCCTGAACATGATGACGCAGGGCGTCGACCCGCAGATCGACTTCGGCGACATCGACCAGATCCGCCGCACCGTCGAGTACTGCAACCAGCTGCGCGTGCCGGAGCGCCACCCCTACGGCGGCGACCTGGTGTTCACCGCCTTCTCGGGCTCGCACCAGGACGCCGTGAACAAGGGCCTGGACGCCATGGCCGACAAGATCCGCCCGGGCGCCGACCCGAAGAAGCTGACCGACGACGAGCTGCGCGCCGCCGTGTGGGAGGTCCCGTACCTGCCCATCGACCCGAAGGACGTCGGCCGTTCCTACGAGGCCGTCATCCGCGTGAACTCGCAGTCCGGCAAGGGCGGCGTGGCGTACATCATGAAGTCCGACCACGGCCTGAACCTGCCGCGGTCCATGCAGGTCGACTTCTCCTCCGTCGTGCAGGCGGTCACCGACTCCGAGGGCGGCGAGGTCAACTCCAAGGCGATGTGGGACATCTTCGCCGGCGAGTACCTGGACCGCGAGGCCCCCGTCGAGCAGATCGCGCTGACCGTGGACGCGCCGCAGGTCGAGTCCGATGACACGAAGGTCCAGGCCCGCGTGGTCTACCAGGGCTCGGAGCAGGTCGTCGCCGGCCACGGCAACGGCCCGCTGGCGGCCTACGCCAACGCGCTGGAGCAGCTGGGCATCAACGTCGAGGTGCAGGAGTACAACCAGCACGCCCGCACCGCCGGTGACGACGCCGAGGCCGCCGCGTACGTCCTGGCCGACGTCAACGGCCTGAAGGTGTGGGGCTGCGGCATCGCCGGCTCCATCACGTACGCCTCGCTGAAGGCCGTCACCTCGGCCGTCAACCGCGCGCTGGCCGGGGCGTAAATGCCGCAGCTTCCGGATGGGGAGCCGCGGGTGGACGACGATTCGCCGTACGTCGCGGCGGTCGCCAAAACCACCGGCATTCACCCGAAGACCGGCCGCATGGTGTCGTTGGGCTTGGCGACGTTTTCCGCCGACGGCGAGATCATCCGCACCTGGCACGGGGTGTTCACCATCGGCGAGGATCCCGGCCCGGTGCACCTGCACGGCCTCGAGCCGCATGAGCTCGATGGGGCGCCGAGGTTCGGGACCACCCTCGGCACCGTGGGAGATTTCCTCGACGGCCGAGAGCTGATCACCCATGACCTCCCCCTGACCTGGGGTTTCATTGTCGAAGAGGCCAAGCGTGCGCGTCGTCACGCAAACCGCGCCAACCGGGGCCGGCGTGGCCGCGGGCGCGGACGCGTGCGCGCCGGACGCATCCCCGCGCCCGCGTCGGTGACGGACACCCTGGTCACCGCGCGCCGCCAGGACATCCAGCTGGCCGACACCCGCCTGCGTGGCGTGGCCCGCGCCTACGGGTTGGACGCGCCGTCGCCGGTGGCCAGCGTCGACAACATCGGCGTGCCCGAGCGCGACCGGACCATGGGCGACGTCGAGTTGCTCGTGGGGCTATGGCGCGCCCAGCGCGAGCGCGGTGCTTCGGGCGCCGATGGGACGCACGGCGGAGATGGGGAGGCGGGGACGTCGTCAAGCATCTTCGCCACCTGGCCCACCGACGACCTGCGCGCCGACCACGTCGGCCTGCAACGATCCAGCGTCCGCGTCGACGCGATGGAGGCGCCCCGCCCGGCCCCGAACCCCGGCAAATACGCGCCCGGCGGGAAGCTGAAGGCCGGCATGGAGTTCGCCATCGCGCCGGAGCTGACGTCGCCCGCCGACGACCTCATCGGCGCCGGCGTCGCGGCGGGGCTGGCGTATTCGGAGAAGGTCACGCGCGAGACGTCGCTGCTCGTGTGCAACCGGCCCGCCGACGTCACGCCCGAGGAGCTGACCGGCAAGGCCATGCACGCCCACCGCAAGGACATTCCGCTGGTCAGCGACGAGGCATTCCTGCGTCTGCTCGACCAGATGTAGCCGCCGGGCGGCAGCAGGGCGGTAGATCGTGCGGCGGGGCGTGGCAAAGTCCCCATTTTCGATCGCCCGAAAACCGCGACCCGGGGGTTTGCGGCGGGGTGGCACCACTTTCCGACGCCTCGCACCGCCGCCGGGCCGTCGTCAAGCGAAAAGGCCCGGAAGTAACAAGCCCTTAACGGCGCGGAGAACGGCCCCCGCCCACCGAGGGCCTAGAATGCCCCCATGACCAAGAGCAGCAAATCCCGCCGCATGAGCCCCCGGTCGCGCATCGCGACGGCCGCGGCCAAGGCGGCGACGTGGGCGTCGCGGCGCACCGGCCGCGGCTCCGGCGGCATGATCGGCGGGCTGATCGCCCAGAAGCTCGACCCCCGCATCCTGGGGCAACTCGGCGGCGGGCGGCCGGCGGCGATCATCACCGGCACCAACGGCAAGTCCACCACCACCCGCATGCTCGCCGCCGCCATGCGCGCCGCCGGCGACACCGTGGCCACCAACGAGGGCGGCGACAACATGGACGCCGGCGTGATCTCGGCGCTGATGGCCTCCCCGGATGCGGACACGCTGGTCCTGGAGGTCGATGAGCTGCACGTCGCGCACATCGCCGCGGACCTGAAGCCGAAGGTGCTGCTCCTGCTGAACCTGTCGCGGGACCAGCTCGATCGCGTGGGCGAGATCAACAAGATCGAGGGTTCGCTGCGCGCGGCCGTCGACGCGAATCCGCAGGCCACGGTCATCGCGAACTGCGACGACCCGTTGATCGCCTCGGCCGCCTGGGACGCGAAGAACGTCGTGTGGGTGTCGGCCGGCGGCGGTTGGACCAACGATGCGACGAGTTGCCCCCGCACCGGCGGGCCGATCATCCGCGACGGCGACGACTGGTACGCGGTGAAGGAGCTCCCCGGTGGCGGTGCTTTCCGACGGCCCGCCCCGGCGTGGACCATCACCGGCGACGGCATCGCCACCCCGTACGGCACGACCATCCCCCTGGATCTGACGCTGCCGGGCGCTGCCAACCGCGGCAACGCCACCCTGGCCACCGCCGCGGCGGTCGAGCTCGGCGCCGAGGCGACCGTCGCCGCGACGGCGACGGAGGGCGTCGACAACGTCGCCGGCCGCTACTCGACGGTGCGGGTCGGCGACCACGAGGTCCGCATGCTCCTGGCGAAGAACCCCGCCGGCTGGCAGGAAGCGCTGTCGATGGTCGACCGCGATGCCGATGGCGTGGTCATCGCGGTCAACGGCCACGTCGCCGACGGCGAGGACCTGTCGTGGCTGTGGGACGTGGTGTTCGAGAACTTCGGCGGCATGTCCGTCATGGCGTCCGGCGAGCGCGGCACCGATCTGGCCGTGCGCCTGCTCTACGCGGGCATCGAGCACGACCTGCTGCACGATCCGCTGGAGGCCATCGCCGCGTGCCCGCCGGGCCGAGTGGAGGTCCTGGCGAACTACACGGCGTTCCGCGACTTGAAGAAGGCCATCGAGCGTCGCGCCGCGGCGTCGGAAAGCGAGCGAAGCTGACCATGACCGACCTGAACATCGGCCTCATCCTCCCGGACGTGCTGGGCACGTACGGCGACGACGGCAATGCCCTGGTGCTGCGCGAACGCGCCCGCCGCCGCGGCTTCGACGCGAAGATCACGCCCATCAAGCTCGGCGAGCCCGTGCCGGAGGGCCTGGACGTCTACACCATCGGCGGCGGCGAGGACGTCGCGCAGACCATCGCGGTCGAGCATCTCTCCAACGACGGCGGCCTCGCGCGCGCCGCGGCGGCCGGCCGCCCGATCCTGGCCATCTGCGCCGGCTTCCAGGTCCTCGGCGAGTCCTTCCGCGCGGGCGGCCGGGAGGTCGCGGGCCTCGGCCTGATCGACTGCCGCACGCGGTCGCTGGAGACCCGCGCCATCGGCGAGATCCGCACGTCCCCGCTTTCCGACGAGCTGACCGCCACCCTGACCGGCTTCGAGAACCACATGGGCCTCACGGAGCTCGGCGCGGACGCGCGGCCGTTGGGCCGGGTCATCCGCGGCATCGGCAACGAGGGCCCCGAGCGCCAGCCCGAACCGGGCCGCGCGCCGGGTCCGGTGCGGGCGGCGGATGGCGGGAAGGTGGGCGTCGTCAAGCACGAAGCGACCGAAACCCCCACCGGCGGCGCCGAGGGCGCGGTGCAGGGCAGCGTGGTGGCCACGTACCTGCACGGGCCGGTGCTGGCGCGCAACCCCGAACTGGCGGATCTGCTGCTGGCGCGGGCGATGGGCGTCGACGCCGCGTCGCTGGAGCCGCTGGAGCTGCCGGTGATCGACCGGCTGCGCGCCGAGCGCATCGCGTCGAAGCCGCGGCCGAAGAGCGAGCGGTAGGTTTCGGGCGCGCGGGACTACGATTCCCGCGTGCAATCGATTCTCCCCGGCTTCCTGGTGTCGATCTCGCTGATCGCGGCGATCGGCGCCCAGAACGCCATGGTCCTGCGCCACGGCATCGCCCGCAGCCACGTCGCCGCAGTCGCCGCGTTCTGCATCGTCTCCGACGCCATCCTCATGTCCGCGGGCACCGCCGGATTCGGTGCGGCGCTGCAGGCCAACCCGCGGGTGCTCACGGCGGTGACGCTGCTCGGCGTCGCGTTCCTGCTGGTCTATGGCGCGATATCGCTGCGGTCCGCGTGGAAGTCGCTGCAGGCCAGGGCCACCGCGTCTGCCGCCGCCTCGGCCACCGCATCGGCCGGCGGACCAGGTTCCGCGCCGGGATCGTCGGAAAGCAACGGCACCCACGGCGACCCGCAGGAAGGCGAAGGCCTGTCCGCGAAGGGGACCGTGGCGCGCACCCTGCCGGGCGCCATCGCCGGCGTCGCCGCGGTGACGTGGCTGAACCCGCACGCGTACCTGGACACGGTGGTGCTGGTCGGGTCGGTGGCGGCGTCCTACGGCGAGCAGCGGTGGTGGTTCACGCTCGGCGCGATCATGGCGTCGGCGGTGTGGTTCAGCACCCTCGCTACCGGGGCTCGCGCGTTCAGCCGGCGGCTGGCGCGGCCGCGGACGTGGACGATCATCGATGCACTGACCGGACTGGTCATGATCGGCATCGCGGTCAAGCTTCTCGTCGGCCTGGCCTGACGCTCGACCCGCCGACCCGCCACATTTGACGCGGCTCTGCAGAAATGTCGTTTACGCGGCGAATCACAACGGTGAACGTAACCGCCGACACATCATCGTGAGATCAAACCCTCATCATCGGCCGCTCCACTTGTCATGACCAGTCGTACAATGGATGGCATGACCTCCTCCCCCGAGCAGCGCACGCTGGCCCTCCTGTCGCGACACAGCATCGAGCACGGGCCGACGCCGAAGCACGCGCAGCTCAAGGCCATTCTCACCGAGGTCTGCCACGACGATCTGCGGCCCGGCGATTCACTGCCCAGCGAGCGCGTCCTGGAGGAGGTCTTCGGCGTCTCCCGCATCACGGTGCGCCGCGCGATCAGCGACATGGTCGCCGACGGCACGGTGGAGAGTTTCCGCGGCAAGGGCACCTTCGTCGCCCATCGGCCGCTGCGCTCCGACCTGCACCTGGCCAGCTTCACCGCCGAGATGAAGCAGAAGGGCGCGGAGCCGTCGGCGATGATCCTGGTCTCCGAGAAGGCCGAGCCGCCGGAGTCCGTGGCCGAGTTCCTGGGCGATGGCCCCCACCTGCATCTGACGCGCGTGCGCCTGGGCGATGGCCTGCCGTATTCGGTCGACGACGCCTGGTACAGCGCGACGCTCGCCCCGGATCTGCTGGACAAGACGGTGCACAAGTCGGTGTATTCGATCCTGGCGTCGGACTACGGCCTGCCCATCGACGAGGCCGAGCAGGTCTGCACCGCGGCGGCCGCGACCGCGGACATCGGGCGCGCGCTGGGCCTCGACGCCGGCCAGCCGGTGCTGCGCATCCGCCGCATGTCCTACAGCCACGGCCGCCCGGTGGAGGTCTGCACGTCGACCTACCGGCCGGACCGCTACACGCTGCGCATGCACTTGCGCGACGGGCAGGCGTAGCCCGGGGCCTTCGCTTGACGACGGCCCGGCCGCCCCGCGAAGCAGCGCCCCGACGGATGTGCCGCGGCACGTCGCAAAGCAACGGGGTCAGGCGAGGAACAGCGGGTCCCCCATGGCGACGGGGGTGCCGGGGGCCGCGACGTCGCCGATGTCTTCGGCGACGGATTCCATGATGACCACGGGGCAGATGGGGTCGTGGCCGGCGGCGCGGATGGCGGCGACGTCGGCGGTGATGAGCACGTCGCCGACTTCCACGCGATCCTTCTTCGCCGCATGGACCATGAAGCCTTCGCCCTTCATGTGCACCGTGTCGATGCCGACGTGGACCAGCACGCCCCGGTTTTCCGGGGTCATGATGACCAGTGCGTGCGGCATGATCCGCATGACCTTGCCGGCCACCGGCGCCGCGACGTCCATGACGCCCTCGGCCGACGGCACGACCGCCAGGCCCGCGCCGACCATGCCGGAGGCGAAGACCTCGTCGGGCACGCCGGCCAGCGACGCGGCCACGCCGTCGATGGGCGAGCAGACCGCGGTCACAGAAGGTCCTCGATGTCCTCCGCGATCAACTCCGCTTCCGGGCCGACCACGACCTGGACGATGTCGCCCGTCGCCACGACCCCCATGGCCCCGGCCCTGGTCAAGCCATCCTTGTCCACCAACGACGGGTCGTTGACCACCGTGCGCAGGCGGGTGATGCAGCCTTCGATTTCGTCGATGTTGCCCGCGCCGCCGAGCCCGGCGACGATGCCGTCGATGTTGATCCTGGACATGGTGTTCCTCCTGGGGTTGCGGCGGACCCTCCCGACGATCGGGTGCGGGGCGGCCATCCGCCGTCCACCATCCGCCGTCCGCGGCCCACGCGGCTTTCGCGCGTCACGGCCCACGGTACCGATCGATCCCCGGAACGTGGGAAATTTGACCAAGTTGTCATGGTTGGTCATTACCAGCGCGGTACACTGACGGGGAGTTCAACTCCGCACGCCCCTCCGGCGCAGGTCAACGGCCGGCGGGCCATGAGTGAAAGGGACGACGATGTCCTCCACCGCCAACACGCCCGGGGGCGAGGCCGCCTCGGCCGGCACCGCCGCAGCGCACCCCGCACCACGCAACGACGCGACGCCGAAGAAGAAGTCGGCCGCGATGAAGAACCTGCAGAAGCTCGGCCGCAGCCTGATGCTGCCCATCGCCGTGCTGCCCGCCGCCGCGCTGCTGCTGCGCCTCGGACAGGCCGACATGCTGGGCCGGTGGGAGGACGTCACGGTCCTCAACTGGCTCGCCGCGATCCTCGCCGCCGGCGGCGGCGCCCTGTTCGACAACCTGCCGCTGCTCTTCGCCGTCGGCGTGGCCATCGGCTGGGCCAAGAAGGCCGACGGCTCCACGGCCCTGGCGGCCGTCGTGGGTTATCTCGTGCTCACCGGCGTGTTCAAGGCGCTGTCGCCGATGGTGCTCGTCGACCAGGTCGACCAGAACGGCGACCAGCTGATGATCAACTACGGCGTCCTCGCCGGCCTGATCATCGGCCTGGTCTCGGCGATCCTGTGGCAGAAGTACCACCGCACGCGCCTGCCGGAGTACCTCGGGTTCTTCAACGGCCGCCGTTTCGTGCCCATCGTCGTCGGTTTCGCCGCAGTGATCATCGCCATCCCGATGGTGCTGGTCTACCCGTGGTTCAACCAGGGCCTGACGTGGTTCGGCGACATGATCTCCGACAACACCGTCGGCGGCGGTTTCATCTACGGCACCGTCAACCGCCTGCTCATCCCCATCGGCCTGCATCACCTGCTCAACTTCGTCCCGTGGTTCATGCTCGGGTCCTTCGAGGGCGACACCGGCGTCGTCCACGGCGACATCGCCCGCTTCCTGGCCGGCGACCCCACCGCCGGCGCGTTCATGACCGGCTTCTTCCCGATCATGATGTTCGCCCTGCCGGCCGCCGCGCTGGCGATGTACCACACGGCCCGGCCGGCCCAGAAGAAGATCACCGGCGGCGCCATGGTGTCGCTGGCGCTGACCGCGTTCCTCACCGGCATCACCGAGCCGCTGGAGTTCGCGTTCATGTTCCTGGCGTGGCCGCTGTACGTGGCGCACGCGGTGCTGACGGGTTCGTCTCTGGCGGTGATGAACCTCATCGGGGCCCGCGACGGCTTCGGCTTCTCCGCCGGCGCCATCGACTTCCTGCTCAACCTCGGCATCGCCGAGAAACCGTGGGCGATCATCGTGGCGGGCCTGATCTATGCGGTGATCTACTATGTGATCTTCCGCTTCATGATCGTCAAGCTCGACCTGAAGACCCCCGGCCGCGACCCCGAGCAGGATCCCGCACCGGAGGCGGGCGCCAAGACGGAAGCGGCGTAGCGCCATGGCTTCGCTTGACGACGGCCACGTCATCGGCCGAGCCATCACCCCGGAGGGCGTGCTGCCGGACGCCTACGTGGCGTGGCGGGGCGGCGTCATCTCCGAGGTGCGCCCGGCGGCCCCGGGTGACCGGTCCCCCGAGCAGGTGCCGGGCGGTGCGCCCGATGATGCGCCCGGGGCCGATCCCCTGATCCTGCCGGGGCTCGTCGACGTCCACGATCACGGGGCGCTCGGCCACGGATTCCCCGGTTCCGACGCGGAGGGGTGCGCCGCCGCGGCCGCCCATCACCGCAGGTGGGGCACCACGACCCTGTTCGCCTCGACCGTGTCGGCGCTGCCGGCGGATCTGGCCCGGCAGGTGGCGGTGCTCGCCGACGTCGCCGACGACGGCCACATCGACGGCATCCATCTCGAGGGGCCGTTCATCAACGCATGCCGCTGCGGTGCCCAGGACCCCCGCGCCATCGTCCCCGGCGATCCCGCCGCCCTGGAGATGCTCCTCGACGCCGGCCGCGGCCACGTCCGCGCGGTCACTCTCGCCCCGGAGACCGACCGCATCGGCGACCTGCTGCGCATCTGCGCCGAACGGGGCCTGGTGGCCTCCTTCGGCCACACCGACGCCGGTTACGACCTCACCGCCCGCACCATCGACGCCGCCAACGCACTGGGCCTGACGGTGACGGCCACCCACTTGTTCAACGCCATGCCGCCCGTCCACCACCGCGAACCCGGTGCCGCCGGGGCACTGCTGGCCGCGTCGGCCCGCGGCGAGGCGATCGTCGAGCTCATCGCCGACGGCGTCCACCTGTCCGACGCCATGGTCGACCTCGTCCGCGCCACCACCGGCGCCGACGGCATCACGCTGGTCTCCGACGCCATGGCCGCCGCCGGCATGCCCGACGGCGACTACGTCCTGGGCACCTTGCCCGTCATCGTCGACGGCGGCGTCGCCCGCCTGAAGGACGGCGGCAACATCGCCGGCGGCACCTCCACCATCTTCGACCAGGTCATGCGCATGCTCCACCGCGGAATCGACCCCGCCGACATCGCGCGCATGGCCTCGGCGACCGGGGCGAAAGCAACGGGGTTCGCCGATCGGGGGGCCGTGGCCGTCGGCAAGCGCGCGGATTTGCTACTTTGCGACGATGCCCCCGAAGGCACCCCGCCCCACCACCACGGAGGGGCCACCACCCCGCCGACCGTGATCGTCGCGGGAGAGCGAAAGGAACGCTGACGTGGAGATCATCATCCTGGACACGCCGGAAGAGGTCGGGCTGCTCGCCGCCGACGTCATGGCGCGCTACGTCGAGCAGGGCGCCACCCTCGGCCTGGCCACCGGATCGACTCCCGTCGGCGCGTACCGCGAACTGGTGCGCCGCCACAAGGAGGAGGGCCTGTCCTTCGCGAATTGCCGCGCGTTCCTGCTCGACGAGTACATCGGCCTCGGGCCCGACCACCCGCAGAGCTACCACGCCACCATCCGCCGCGAGCTGACCGACCACATCGACATCGAAGACGCCCTGGTCCAGTCCCCCAACGGGCTCGACCCGCGGCACGCCCACGACTACGACCGCGCCATCACCGCCGCCGGCGGCATCGACGTCCAGTTGCTCGGCGTCGGCACCGACGGGCACATCGGGTTCAACGAGCCCGGCAGTTCGCTGGCGTCCGGCACCCGCGTGAAGACCCTCCACCCGCGCACCATCCAGGACAACGCCCGGTTCTTCGACTCCATCGACGACGTCCCCCATCACGTGGTGACCCAGGGCCTGGCCACCATCGGTCGCGCACGGCACCTGCTGCTGCTGGCGACGGGCATAGTCAAGGCCGAGGCCGTCGAGGCGCTGTGCGAGGGGCCCGTGTCCGCGCTGTGCCCGGCGTCGGTGCTGCAGTACCACCCGCACGCCACCGTCATCGTCGACCAGCAGGCGGCATCGCAGCTGGAAAACGCCGAGTACTACCGCTACGCCTTCCAGTGCAAGCCGGAGTGGCAGGAGATTTAGCGGCCATGCCCCGGTAGGTGCGGGCGCCGCCGGCCGGGACGCCGCGCGACCACGCGGCGCGGCACCGCCATGAGGGGCGGGGCGGGCCTAGATGGCCAGACGGCCGGTCAGGGCGCGCGACAGCGTCAGCTCGTCGACGTACTCCAGGTCGCCGCCCAACGGCATGCCCGACGCCAGGCGCGTGACAGCCAGCCCGGGGAAGTCCCGCAACAGGCGGGCCAGGTACGTCGACGTCGCCTCACCTTCGGTGTTGGGGTCCGTCGCGATGATCACCTCGGTGATCTCCGGCGGCGGCACGTTGCCGTCCGCGTCGATGACCCCGCTCGGCGAATCGTCGCCCGGGCCGAATCCCGGGGGCGCCGGGACGTCGGCAAGCACCCCGCCGATGCGCTGCAGGAGCGTGCGGATGTTGAGCTCGTTGGGCCCGATGCCGCCCAGCGGGTCCAGCGCCCCGCCGAGGACGTGGTAGCGGCCCTCGAACTCGCCGGTGCGCTCGATGGCCTGGATGTCGCGGGCTTCCTCGACGACGCAGATCAGACCGCGATCGCGGCGGGTGTCGGCGCAGTACCGGCACACCTCGTCGGCGGAGATGTTCCCGCAGACGCGGCAGAAGTGCACGCCGTCGCGCACCCGCGCCAGCGCCGACTGGAGGCGGTCGACGTCCTCCGGGTCCACCTTGAGCAGGTGGAAGGCGATGCGTTGCGCGCTTTTCGGCCCGATGCCGGGCAGGCGCGCGAACTCATCGATGAGATCTTGAAGAGGTCCTTCGAACAATTCGGGGCGCCGGTCCTAGAAACCGAGGCCGGAGGGGCCGTCGCCAAGCGCGCCGAAGCCCTGCGACAGCGGGCCCATCTTCTCTTCGGCCAGCGCCTGCACCTTGTGGGTGGCGTCGCCGAAGGCACCCAGGATCAGGTCCTGCAGGCCGTCGACGTCCTCGGGGTCGACGACCTTCGGGTCCAGCTCGATGTCGACGACCTCGCCGGAACCGCGCATGGTGACCTTGACCAGGCCATTGCCGGCCTCGCCGACGACGGAGGCGGCGACGATCTCGGCCTGCGCGGCTTCGAGCTGCGCCTGCATCTGCTGGGCCTGGGCGAGGATGGCGTTCATGTCGGGCTGGCTCATGGCATGTCCTTTTGGGTTGGTGTCGTGGGCGCCCGCAGTGTGGGGCCGACCGTACGGTGACGGCCGCCGCGTTCCCGCGGGGGTCGCCGCCGATTGTAGCGGCGCCCCCGGATGACCCCGCCCAGGCGCGAGGGGTTTTCGAACGCGTTCGCGCTGGGCGAATGGTGCCGGACGGAAACCCCGGCTTACAGCGGTTTCGCGCCGAGCTCCTTGGCCAGCAGTTCCATCACGACTTCCTTTTGATCACGGTGGTCCAGCTGGCCCGGCGTCAGCGCGGCGTCGAGCAGTTCCCGCTCGTCGTCGTCGAGGCCATCGTCCGGAGCCGAGTCGGCCGGAGCCTGCGCAGACTGCGGGGATTGCGGTGACTGCGGAGCCTGCTGCGACGTCGGAGCTGCCGAAGCCTGCGGAGTCTGCTGCCCCGGCGCCACCTGCTGTGGAGCCTGCGAATGCTCGGCCGGCTGGGACGGCTGACGCCCCTGCGCCCCCTGACCTCCTTGCGCAGGTTGCGCAGGTTGCGAACCGTAGCCGCCGTAGCCGCCGTCGTCCGGGTACCCGCCGTAGTCGGGTTCCGGGGGCGGAGGCACGTCGTCGTAGGGCTCGGGCGGCGGCGGGATGTCGTCGTGACGGCGCCGGCGCACGCCCTGCGTTCCCGCGGCGGGCGGCGGCGGGACGTACTTGCGCTTGCCGGCGTCCTCCGACTGGGATTGTGCCTGCGTGACGACGGTGTTCCGCGCATTGGCCAATCCGGAGGTGGCACCGGCCGCACCATTTCCGGCCGCACCTTCCCGGCCACCGGCAGCGGACGGCGAACCGGCGTCGGCGGCGCTTCCTGCTCCGGGCGCACCAGCCGCCCCGTTGCCCGCCGCGGCATTCTGCGCAGCCTCCATCGCCCGACGGCGCTCCTCGAGGATGCGTCGGTAAGCGGGAACGGGCTTGCCGGAATCGGCGGGCGGAGCCTGAGGCGGAACCGACTGCTTCGAATCCCCGCCCGCGGACCGTTCCGCGTCCTCGCGGGCCTGCTGCTGCGCGTCCTCGCGCTGTTCGACGCGGCGTTCCGCCTCTTCTTTCGGCATCTCCGTGATCGGGGCCTCTGCATCGGGGGCCGAGTGACCTCCGGCCATCCCCGCAGGTAAAACGTCGTCGTCGGCCGGCCCAATTGTTGGCCGCGACTGACCATCTGCGTTGTCTGACTTTTCCGCAGTCGGTTTCGCGTCCTCCGAACCCTCGGCGGCGGGCGCCTGATGTTGGCGGGGTCGCGCGCCGGAACGATCGGCACCGCCGCGCGGCGACGTACCCACGACGCATCGCACCTCGACCTCGATGCCCTGCACCCGCTGGACCGCCGCGCCGAGCGCCGCCGCATTGGCGGGATCGTTGAGCCGGTTGGCCAGCGCACCGGTGTGGTGTCCGATGGTCAGCACGCCGGCTTCCAACGAAATCGGCACCGCCTGCGCCGCCATGACTCGCACGGGGATGTTCGACTCGCCGGCGTACTCGACGACCTGCTGCCATCCGCTGCGAAGCTCACCGAGAACATCGCTTCCCGACGCCTCCGTCTCCGGCTCGTCCGCCTCTGCGGCGGGCTGCGGCGCAGGCTGTTCTGCCTGTGGCTGCGACGTCTGAGACGGCGGCGTCTGCCCCGTCTGTTCCTGCTGCGCCTGCTGCTCCGGGCGTTCGACGGGCACGGCACCGTCTTCACCCTCGGCGGCCCGGGTCGCGGCCTCGCGCTCCTTGGCGATGCGCTCGCGCTCCGCCCGCTCATGCTCCCGAGCCTGCTCCTGCATGCGTCGGGAGATCTCGCGCATCTCGCGCGCCTTGCGGGCCTGCTCCTCCTGGTCGGAGACCTCGGGCGCACCGGACTGCTGCCCGGTCTCCGGCTGAGGCGGCTGCTGAGACTGCTGCGGTGCCGGCGTCGGCTCCGCGGGCTGCGTCGGCTGCGGCACCGATGGCTGGGCGGGCTGCTGAGACTGCTGCGGTGCCGGGGTCGGCTCCGCGGGCTGCGTCGGCTGCGCAGGCTGTGCCGGTTGCTGCTGCGGCTTCGGCTGCCGTGCAAGGCGGGCACGCTGCAACGGAGACAGGTTCGCGTCATCGGGAATGTTCGCCGCCGGAGCCGACTGCCGCGGCGCAGCAGTCAGCGCTTGACCAGCCGGCGACTGTCCGGCAGGGGGCTGTCCGGGCTGCTGCGTGGACTGCGTCGGACGCGCCGCCGCACCGGCGCCGCCGGCCGCAGCACCTCCACCAGCGACCACACCGCCACGCTCCAACGCCTCGATGCGCTGGATCAACGACTCGACCGACTGCTCAGAGGCCGGCAGCAGCATCCGCGCGCACAGCACCTCGAGCAACAACCGCGGCGACGTCGCACCCGACATGTCCGGCAGCCCGCGCTGCAGCACGTCGGCGAAACGCGTCAACGTCCCGGTGGGCACCGCCGTCGCCTGCTCGCGCATCGCGTCCACGCGATCCTCCGGGGCATCGACCAGCCCCTCCTCCATCGCATTGGGCACCGCGGCGATGACCAGCAAGTCACGCACGCGCCCCAGCAGATCCTCGGCGAACCGCTTCGGGTCCTGCCCCGACCGCACCACGCGGTCCACGCACCCGAACAGCGCCGCACGATCGGTCTCGGCCAGCGCGCGCATCGCGTCATCGAGCAGGCTCTGGTCGGTCACGCCGAGCAGCCCCGCGGCGAGGTCGTACGACACGCCCTCCGGGCCCGCACCGGCGAGCAGCTGGTCCATCACGGACAGCGAGTCACGCGGCGAACCACCGCCCGCGCGCACCACCAGCGGATACACGTCGTCGGCGACCGGCACGTGCTCCTCGCCGACGATGCGCTCCAACAGCCCGCGCATCAGATTCGGCGGCAACAACCGGAACGGATAGTGGTGCGTGCGCGACCGGATGGTGGTCAGCACCTTCTCCGGCTCCGTGGTCGCGAAAATGAAAATGAGGTGCTCCGGCGGCTCCTCCACGATCTTCAGCAGCGCATTGAAGCCCTGCGGCGTGACCATGTGCGCCTCGTCGATGACGAAGATGCGGTACCGCGACTCCGCCGGCGCGTACATCGCCTTGTCGCGCAGATCGCGCATGTCGTCGACGCTGTTGTGCGACGCCGCGTCGAGCTCCACCACGTCGAGGTTGCCCGGGCCACCCGGCCCCAGCGCCATGCACGACGCGCACTTTCCGCACGGCGTCGCCGTCGGCCCCTCCACGCAGTTGAGGCTGCGCGCCAAAATGCGCGCCGACGACGTCTTGCCGCAACCGCGCGGCCCCGAGAACAGGTACGCATGGTTGATTCGGTCCGGGGCCCCGTCCGCGCCACGCGATTCCAGGGCCGCGGACAGGGGGTCGGTCACGTGCCGCTGCCCCACGACCTCGGCAAACGTCGCTGGACGATACTTCCTGTACAGAGCCACGCGCCCAGCCTACCGGCCCCGCCGGATCACCGACCGGCCGCGTTCGAACAACTCCGGCTGCTTTACGACGCCCACCGGGACCCCATTCACCGTCCCAACCAAAAAGGGGCGGGAGAACTCAGGCCACGACGGATGCGCGGCGCAGATCCCGCAGATCCGCATCGGCCGCGGCGAGCATCTGCATCAGCGAGTCGACGCCGCGCTCGTTGGCGTGGGCGTACTCGGCGTCGGTGATCGGCACCAGCTGGGTCACCGTGGTCAACCGGGCGCCACCGGTGACGGCGTCGGGGAAACCGGCGGTGCCCTCGTCCTCGTGCAGGGAAATCTTGCCCGGCTCCTCGGTGATGGTCGGCACCCCGTCCGGCCACACGTAGGGCACCACGCACAGCAGATGCGGCGTCGTCGAACCCGAGGCGGCGAAGCCCGATTCAGCTTCCTCGGCCTCCTGGCCGGCGGTGGAGCCCTGCCCCGCGTTCGGCTCGGAATCCTGCCCCGCGTCCAGCCCCACGCGCACCGCATCGGGGATGACGGAACCCGGCGTCGGGCGCGCGGCCTCCGGATCATCGGCGATCAACGCGGCGGCACCCGCGACGGCCCGGGCGACGACGGAATCTTCGGTCGCCGCCGCCTCCGCGCCGTCACCGACGCCCACCGAATCCGGGTACGCCACCAGGAACATCTCCACGCGGACATCCCCGCCGTCCGGGGCGCGCAGCCCCAGATCGACCCGCCCGAAATTCACGGTGAATGCGGCGATCTCGCGGCGCGGACCATCGATCTCCGCGGCGGCCGGTGCACCGTCGAAGGCCCCGGCCGAACCATCGGCGACGTCGGGAATGGCGTCGGGGTCGCTCGAGGCGTCGTAAAGCGAAAACTCGGCGACCTTCACCGGAATGCCCGGCCGCGACCTGCGGCGCCGACGACCCGGCAACCACGCCTGACGCACGCCGATGCGCACCGCCCCCGGAAAGAGGCGGCGCGCCCAAAAAGCGGTCTCGCGCAGATCCACGGATCTCCCGCTAGCGCGTCGAGAACTGCTCGGCCGCGGCCAGCAGCACGCACGTGGCAACGCCGTCCATCGCCGCCTCGAGCTCCTCGATCGGCGGCAGCGACGGCGCCAGGCGGATGTTGCGGTCGTTCGGGTCATCCTTCAGCGGGAACGACGAGCCCGAACCCGTCAGCGCGATGCCGGCTTCCTTGGCCAGCTCGATCACGCGGCGCGCCGTGCCGTCGACGACGTCGAGCGAAATGAAGTAGCCTCCCTTCGGGGTCGTCCACTCCGCAACGCCGTACTCGCCCAGGCGCTTCTCCAGCAGCTCCAGCACCCGATCGAACTTCGGCGCCAGCGACTCCTTGTGGCGCAGCATCTGCGCGCGCACGCCATCGGCGTCGCCGAAGAACTTCAGGTGCGCCAGCTGGTTGACCTTGTTCGGGCCGATGCCGCGGATCGACGCGTGGGACACGTAGTCGGCGATGTTGGCCTCCGACGACGCGAAGAACGCCACGCCCGCGCCCGCGAACGTGATCTTCGACGTCGACGCGAACTCCCACACGCGGTTGCCGTGGCCGGCCTCCTCGGCCCACGCGACGACGGGGTGGTTCACCGGGAACTCGTCGGTCAACGTGTGCACCATGTACGCGTTGTCCCAGACGATGCGGAAATCCGGGGCGGCGGTCGGCATCTCCACCAGGCGGCGGCACACCTCCTCCGAGTACGTCACGCCCGTTGGGTTGGAGAACACCGGCACGTTCCACATGCCCTTGATCTGCGGGTCCGCCGCGACCAGGCGCTCGACCATGTCCATGTCCGGGCCGTCCTCGTTCAGCGGCACGGGGATCATCTCGAAGCCGAAGTGCTCCGTGATGGAGAAGTGGCGGTCGTAGCCCGGCACCGGGCACAGCCACTTGAGCACCGGCTCCTCGTTCCACGGGCGCTCCGAATCGACGGTGCCGAACTGCATCGCCCAGCTGATCAGGTCGAACTGGATGTTCAGGCTCGACGCGTCGCCCGCGATGACGTTGTCCACCGGCAGGCCCAGCAGACCGGCCCACAGCTCGCGGATCTCCGCGATGCCCTTGAGGTTGCCGTAATTGCGGGTGTCCTCGCCGCCATCGGTCTTGTAATCCGGGGCGGGCAGACCCAGCAGCGGATTGGCGAAGTCGAGCTGCGCCGCCGACGGCTTGCCGCGGGTCAGATCGAGCTTCAGGCCCTTGGCCTTCAGATCCGCGTACTCCTTCGCGAAATCATCCTTGAGCTGCGCGAGCTCGTGGGAATCGTACGCATCCAGCTTCATGGCAGGCATCCTTCGCAGTCGACGGCGCGATCGGGCCGCCCGGGATGACGGCCACCGTGGATCGGCGCAGTTGTCACCGGAAAGGATAGAGCACATCGGCGTTCGCGCGCGACGGCGCGGCCGCGCGGGGACCGGGCACGGGGCGGGCCGGGGCGTCGCAAAGCAAAAGCGGGCCGGCGACGAGCCGGCCCGCAAGATATAAGGGGACCCCACGCACCCGCCAGAGCCCGCTGACCCTTGCTGCATTCCTGCCCTGGGGGAGTTCACGAGATGGACGCCGCGTGGGGTCCGGAACACACCTTAACCCAGCCGGGGCGACCGACGCCAACCCCGCGGGCACCATGGACGAAGAGCCTGCGCATAATGCCAATCGCGTAATTTTCAGGGCGCCGGCGGCGACCGCCGGACATATTGACAGGGCCGGAGCCTGAGCAGAAACTAAGAAACTATGAACTCCCGTTTCTTGCGCCCCATGCGCCTCGCCAACCTCTTCCGTAACTCGTTGAAGGCGACGAAGGCGCCCGCCATCGCCCTCACCGCCGCAGCGGCCTGCGCGGCGGGCATGGTCGCGGTCGCCCCGACGGCGGCGGCCCAGCCGGGCGGCAAGGACCTCGTCGTCTTCGGCGACTCCTTCACCGCCAACCCGACGCTGCCGCCCAACCACATCATCGCCGGCACCGGCCCCACCAGCGGCTCGCGCGTGCCGGTGCCCGGCGCCGGCGGATGCCCGCAGGACGCGGAAAACTGGTCGCGCGTGACTGCGGGGATCCTCCGCGTGTCCATGGCGGACTACTCGTGCAACGGCCTGGGCCGCGTTCCGCGCACAGACCTGATCAACACCGTCGTCGACGCCACGAACAAGGGCGACCTCGGCCCGACCACCCGCAAGGTCGTGCTCATGTACGGCGGCCTCGACGTGCTGCAGTGGGTCGACACCGGCACGCACGTCCTCGGCGTCGCCGGCAGCCTGCCCAGCGGTTACCAGGCGACCATCACCGACGCCCGCGACCGCATCCGCGCCGCCGCCCCCAACGCCGAGATCGTCATGGCCGGCTACCCGGAGCTCGGCGACGGCGACAACCTCTGCGTCATCAACGTCACGCCGAACACACCCGCGCCGATCACCGTGCCGGGCGCCGGCGGCATCGAGATGGCCCTGCAGGCCAGCATCCGCACCGCCGCCAACGTCAATGGCCTGCGCTTCATCGACATGAAGGCGCTCACCCGCGGCCACGGCACCTGCGCTGCGCCCGATTCGCAGCGCTACGTCTCCGGCATCTTCGACACCACCAGCGACCACAACATGAAGCTCCACCCGACGCTGGAGGGTTCGCGCGCCATGGGCCGCATCATGGCCGACCAGCTGCGCTGACCCGCGGCTTGGCCACGGCGGGGCCACGGCAGGGCCACGGCGGGGCCGGTCCTTCACTAGATTCGGTGGGGATCGCCCCGCCACGTCGAAGGGAGGCGCAATGACGGCCCCCGGCCATGATCCAGAGCCCGTCGGCGCTGCCGACGCTCCGGGCGCTCCGGGCCCCGCATCGGGTGCGACCCGCGTCCCCCGCCGCGTGGGCATTCCCAAGTGGTGGGACGAGCACCAGGTCGCGCTGTATTTCGCGGCGATCGCGGTCGGCGCGGCGGTCGGTTTGGGCGCCGAGGCCGCCGGCTGGGCCGGATTGCCCGCCGTACTGGCGTGGTGGGTCACCCCGACCCTGGCGCTGTTGCTGTTCGCCACGTTCCTGTCCGTGCCGATGATCCGCGTCGGCCTGGCCTTCCGCGACATCCGCTTCGGGGCGGCGATCGTGGGCGTGAATTTCTTCGTCATCCCGTGGATCGTCTTCGTGCTGTCCCGGTTCGTGGTCGATGACCGGGGCCTGCTCATCGGCGTGCTGTTGGTGCTTCTCGCGCCGTGCATCGATTACGTCATCCCGTTCACGGGCCTGGCCGGCGGCGCCCGTGCGCGTTTGCTCGCGGCGACGCCGCTGCTGCTGGCCCTGCAGATGGTGTTCCTGCCGGTGTATCTGCTCATGTTCGTCGGGCCGGGCCGCCTTTTCGCCGGCGAGGCGCTGGATGGCTTCCTCGACCCCGGCCCGTTCATCGCCGCGTTCGCGTTCCTGATCGTGGTGCCGCTCGCCGCGGCAGCGGTCGTGCAGGCGGTCAGTGGTCGCGCGGATTCGCTTGACGACGCCCCGACCCTCCCCGCAACCGCCCCTCAGCGGGCGGCGCGCGGCGTGGAGCGCGTCATGGCGGCCGCGATGGTGCCCTTGCTGATGGCGACGTTGGCACTGGTCATCGCTTCCCAGATCGCCGAAGTCGGTTCCGAGTTCGGACGGCTCGCCCGCCTGGTGCCCATCTACGCGGTGTTCGTGCCGCTGGCCCTGCTGTTCGGCGTGCTCACGGCCCGCCTGGCGCGCCTCGACGTCCCGGCCACCCGGGCCGTGGGCTTTTCGGCGGTGACGCGCAATTCGCTGGTGGTGCTGCCGTTGGCGCTGGCTCTTCCGGAAGGGCTGGAAATCGCCGCGCTGGCCGTCGTCACGCAGACGATGGTGGAACTGGTGGCGATGGTGATCCTGGTGAAGCTGGTGCCCAGGCTCATCGGCGAGCGCGCCACCGCCGACTAACGACGGCGGCCGAATGGGGATCGGCCGAGCCAAGAGCGGCTGAGACGCGACCGAATCGCGGTACGGACATGCGAAAACCCCCTGGTCAGAAGACCAGGGGGTTCTCTTTGGCGGAGGATAGGGGATTTGAACCCCTGAGGGATTGCTCCCAACTCGCGTTCCAGGCGAGCGCCATAGGCCGCTAGGCGAATCCTCCGCGTCGAAGATTACCCAAGGGGTCCAGTTTCCACAAAATCCCTGGTCACCCCGGCGGGACCTTCAACGCCTGCGCCCGGCGCGCTACTTGGCCAGGCGGCGGATGGCGTCGGAGGCTTCCTCGAGTTTCACGTCGAGCTCGTCGCCGCCGTCCTGCGCGGCGGACACCACGCAGTGGCGCAGGTGATCGTCGAGCAACGCCAGCGACACCGACTTCAGCGCGGAATTCAGCGCGGAGATCTGGGTGAGGATGTCGATGCAGTACTTCTCGTCGTCGATCATCCGCTGCACGCCGCGGACCTGGCCCTCGATGCGCTTGAGTCGCGCGAGGTAGCGCTTCTTGTCGCTGATGTAACCGTGGTGCGAGCAACCGCAGGATCCGTCGGCGCACCCGCCGGCGTCACCGGCACCGGCCAGGATCGCCGCCTCGGCGGGGCTCTCCCCGGCGGCGGTCGAAGCGTGGCCGCCTCCGCAGCAGGACACGGCTTCCTCGGCGGGGCTGATCCCGACCTCGGTCAAGGGCAGCTCATGGCGGACATCGCCACCGTCGAGGTCCTGGAGATCGTTGCGCATTTACGCCACCGCCTTCGCATTGTCGGAACGGTCGGAATTGTCGGAACGGTCGGAATGGTCAGTGCGGCCCGCCGAGTCGTTGACGCCGGCGGCCTTGCTGCGGAATCCCTTCAGCCGGAGGCTGTTGGACACCACGAACACCGACGAGAACGCCATCGCCGCGCCGGCCAGCATCGGGTTGAGCAGCCCCAGCGCGGCCAGCGGGATCGCCGCCACGTTGTAGGCGAACGCCCAGAACAGGTTGCCCTTGATGGTGCCCAGCGTCCGCCGGGCCAAACGCACCGCATCGACGGCGGCCATCAGATCGCCGCGCACCAGGGTGATGTCGGCGGCCTCGATGGCGGCGTCGGTGCCCGTGCCCATGGCCAGACCCAGGTCGGCCTGCGCCAGCGCGGCGGCATCGTTGACGCCGTCGCCGACCATGGCCACGACCCGGCCCTCCGCCTGCAGCGCCTTGACCACGTCGACCTTGTCGGCCGGCATGACCTCGGCTCGGACATCGTCGATGCCGACTTCATCCGCGACATGCTTTGCGACGACCGCGTTGTCGCCCGTCAGCAGCACCGGTTCCAAACCGAGCGCCCGCAGTTCGGCGATCGCCGCCGCCGAGGTCGGCTTCACCTGGTCCGAGACGACCAGCACGCCACGCGCCCGGCCATCCCAGGCGACCGTCACGGCGGTGCGGCCCGCGTTGACGGCGTCGTCGAAACGGCCGGCGAGGTCGTCCGGCAGCTCACCGAGATTGCGGCCGACCGTCACCTCGACGCCGTCGACGCTCGCCCGGACGCCCTGGCCCGGGAGATTGACGAAGTCGCCGACCGCCGGCAGTTCACCGACGTCCGCCTTCGCACCGTCCGCGATGGCGCGGGCGATGGGATGCTCCGACGCCGATTCGACGGCCCCGGCCCGGCGCAGCAGCTCGTCCCGGTCGACGCCCTCGCCGGCCCAGACCTCCGCCAGCGCCATGTCACCGCTGGTGACGGTGCCGGTCTTGTCCAGCACCACGGTGTCGATGCGCCGCGTGGACTCCAGGACCTCGGGGCCCTTGAGCAGCACGCCCATCTGCGCGCCGCGGCCGGTGCCCACCAGCAGCGCCGTCGGCGTCGCCAGGCCCAGCGCACACGGGCACGCGATGATCAGCACGGCCACCGCCGCGGTGAACGCCGCCGACACGGGGAAGCCCGCGCCGAGCCAGCCGCCCAGGGTCGCCACGGCGATGGCGATGACGATGGGCACGAACACGCCGGAAATTCGATCCGCCAGACGCTGGACCTCGGCCTTGCCGGACTGCGCGTCCTCGACCATCTTCGCCATCTGCGCCAGCTGCGTGTCGGAACCGACGCGGGTGGCCTCGATGACCAGCCGGCCCGACGCGTTGACCGTCGCACCGGTGACCTCGTCCCCCGGCACGACCTCCACGGGCACGGACTCGCCGGTCAGCATCGATTCGTCGACCGCCGACTTGCCGTCGACCACCAGGCCGTCGGTGGCGATCTTCTCGCCGGGCCGCACCACGAAGCGGTCCCCGACCTTCAACTGCGACGCCGGAACCAGCTGCTCGGTGCCGTCGGAAAGCAGACGCACGTCCTTGGCACCCAGGTCGAGCATGGCCCGCAGGGCGGCGCCGGCGCGGCGCTTGGACCGCTTCTCGAAGTACCGCCCGCCCAGCACGAACATGATCACGCCCGCCGCAACTTCGAGGTAGATGTTGGCGGCGCCATCGGTCGGCGCGACGGACAACGTGAACTCGTGCTTGAGCCCCGGCGTGCCCGCGGTGCCCAGGAACAGGGCGTAGAGCGACCACAAGAATGCCGACAGGGTGCCCACGGTGATCAGCGTGTCCATGGTCGCCTCACCGTGGCGCAGGTTCTTCCACGTCGCGCGGTGGAACGGCCACCCGGCCCACACCACCACCGGCGCGGTCAGCGTGAGCACCAGCCACTGCCAGTTGGTGAACTGCAGCGCCGGGAACATGGAAATGGCGATGACCGGCACGGACAGCGCCACGGAGCCGATCACCCGGTTGCGCAGGGCCTCCAGCTCGCGGTCGGCGGGCGTGTCCGCGTCCTCGCTCGACGACGCCCCGGCGCCCGCACCGTCCTCCGCCTTCGGCTTCGGCAGCGTGGCCCCGTAACCGGCGGCGTCGACGGTGTCGAGCAGCAGCTGCGGGTCGTAGCCATCCGGCGCCGTGACATGGGCGCGTTCCGTGGCGTAGTTGACCGACGCGGTGACGCCATCGAGCTTGTTGAGCTTGCGCTCGATGCGGTTGGCGCACGACGCGCAGGTCATGCCCGTGATGTCGAGGTCGACCTCGAGACCCGGGACGGCGAACCCCTGCGCCGGCGCGGAGGAGTTCTTCTCCCCGGAAGCGCCGGACGAGGCGGTGGCCCGGTCGCGGGTGTCGGCGGGTGTCGACATGATCATTCCTTCTTTCCTGTGAATCAGTGCCCGTGGACGTTCGTCGACGCGGAATCCATCCACGCCTGCACCACCCCGTCGGGGACGAAGATCCCCGCGAGGAAGTACGCCGCGACGAACACCACGGCGAGGATCAGCGCATATGCGCCGAGCCGGACGGCGGGGTTCACGCGCCCGCCGGGCGAGCCTCGTACCCGGCCTCCTCGACCGCGGCGATGACCTTGGCCTGGTCGATGGACTCGTCGGACACCACGGTCATCGCGTCGTTCGCGCGATCGACCTCGACGGCGGTGACGCCGGGAACCTCCGAGACCTCCTCCTTGACGGATGCCTCGCAGTGGCCGCAGGTCATGCCGGTGACGGTGTAGTTCGTCTTGATGCTCATGGTGATGCTCCTCGTCGTCGGCCGCGGATCCGCGGCCATGTGGTCGATGGCCGCCGGTCGACGGCCCTCTCGCTGCTTGC
Organism: Corynebacterium xerosis NBRC 16721 = ATCC 373; assembly: GCF_001552415.1. Taxonomy (GTDB): domain Bacteria; phylum Actinomycetota; class Actinomycetes; order Mycobacteriales; family Mycobacteriaceae; genus Corynebacterium; species Corynebacterium xerosis. The sequence goes on along the minus strand of NZ_BCRD01000004.1, from coordinate 81,232 downwards.
ACCGCCGACGTTATACCCATAGGGGGTATGACGCAAGGCGTTTTCCAGCACCACCCCCATACCCACCCGGGGTATGTGCCGCTTTGCGACGTTCCCGCCGCGCAACGAGGGTGCCGACACCGTCGCAAAGCCCGGGTTTTTGCTTGTGAACTGCACTTTTGAATGTCATTATCTCCGGTTTGGCTGAAATTGGGATTAATTTTCAACAACTCCGCGGAAATCGGGAACTTTACGACCGACACCCCGTTGTAATCACTGAAATCCACCGCCCGACCGGACCGCCGGCGCCACCTCCGGCTCGGCGCCCGCCGTCTTCGGCGCCGGCGTCTCCGGGGCCCTCGACGCAGGCATGACCGCCGACGGCGACGGGGCCGGTGACGGCGCCGAGGCGGCCGCCAACTGGGTCACGCAGTCCAGCAAGCTCATCCAGAACGCCCTCAACCTGGTCACCGACGGCAAGTTCATCGGCCTGCTGACCATCATGTTCGGCATCGGCCTGCCCATCGATTGGTACCTGCGCCTGTCCGACCATGGCTTCGCCGGCACGACCCGCTACATCACCTCGGCGATGGTCGCCTTCGGCGTCCTGGCGCTGGTCGCCGAGTTCTACGTCCGCCGCGCCCGCCGCGCCGACGCCGGCGACATCCCCGCCGACAAGGTCGTCGGCCCCGTCGGCCGCGCCCTGTCCCTGGTCGGCCGCATGGCGCTGACCTGTTACATCGGCCAGAACCTGATCGCGTCGATCATCTTCTACCAGTGGGGCTTCGGCGTCGCCGACATGATCGCCGGCCAGTGGTACACCTACTGGACGCTGCTGATCTACCTCGGCATCGCCGCCCTGCTGATCGCGTTCTCCGCGCTGTGGCTGCGCCGCTTCCCCCGCGGCCCCGTCGAGCTGGTGTGGCACTGGTCCTACGAGGCCATCTGCGCCGCGCTGGACCGCCGGAAGGAAAAGAAGGTGGCGAAGGCCGCGGCGAAGAATGCCGCCGCCGGCGAGACGAACAGCGCAGCCGCCGCCACTGGCTCCGCTTCTCCCTCCGCGACCTAGCGGAACGCCACCTCGCCCACCGGCCGGCGGAGTTTGCGGGAATGCAACTCCGCCGGGTTGGAGGACATCGCCTCGCAGGCCCGCACCGCCGTCATCAGATGCTCGACCTTCGACGCCTGGTAAAACGCCCGCGCGGCCTTCGGCAGCTTCGGCTGGTCGTGCAGCGGCATGTCGGACACGCTCAGCAACGCCCCATACGGCACGCGGAAGCGATACCCGTTGGCGGCGATGGTCGCCGACTCCATCTCCACGCCGATGGCCGTTGATTTCTGCAGCTCACGGTAAATGTCCGACTGCGCCCGCCACTCCCAGTTGCGGTCCGACGTCGACAGCACCGTGCCCGTGCGCAACCGCTTGCGCAGCTCGTCGCCGTCGAGCCCGGACACGCGCCGCAGCGCCGCCGTCACCGCCATCTGCACCTCGGCGATCGGCGGGATCGGCTTCTCCAGCGGCACCAGGTCATCCAGCACCCCGTCGGAGCGGTCGTAGCCGTTGGCCAGGATCATGTCGCCGATCCGCATCCGCCCGTCCAGGCCCGCGCAGTGGCCGACCATCATCCAGCAATGCGGCCGCAGCACCGCCAGACAATCGGTGATGGTCTTCGCGTTCGAGGGACCGACGCCGATGTCGATGATGGTCACTCCCAGCCCGTCCTCCCGCACCAGGTGGTACGCGGGCATCTGCGCCGACGACGCATGCGCGCGGCACTCCGCCGGCCCCGGCACCTCGCCGATGGGGAAGGACACGTCGCCCGGGCAAATCAGATGCGTGTACGGGCTTTGCGACGTCCCGCCGCCCGCCACCGAGTCCTCGTCCACCTCGGTGCCTGCGTCCGGGCCCGCGGCCTCGATGAAAGCCGGCCCATCGAAGTCGGCGGCGGACGCGGGGGGCACCGTGCCGTCGTCAAGCGAATCCGCCAATGACGCCGCGTATTCCAGGAACACGTCCGTGTGCAGCTGGTAATTGGTGAACAGCACGAAACGCTGAATGTGCTCCGCGCTGGACCCCGTGTAATGCTCCAGGCGCTGCAGCGCGAGATCGACGCGCGGCGCCGCGAAAAGACTCAGCGGCTTGATCGGCAGCGACAGGAAATCGGCCTCGCCATCGGCGATGACGTCGTCGACGAACGCCGAATCCACCGGCGTGAAACCCCGGTCGATCACCGCCAAATCGATCGCGTCCAGGCCCTCGACCGGCGGCGCGTCGTCGAACGTCGGCGTCAGGCGCAGCGGGATCGGCGTATCCGACACCCGGACCTCGATCTCGCCGCCGTGGCTGGCTAGCAAATCCCCGATCTGCTCGCGCAGATAACGCGCGAACAGGCGCGGCCGCGCAATGGCCGTCGCGTACGTGCCCGCGCGATCGACGAAACCGTGCGACAGCGCCGCATCGACGCCCTCCACCACATCCACCGTGAACCGCAGCTCCGGGTAGCAGGCCGTCACCGGCGCCGGGGCCTCCCCGCCGGCAGCCCGGTCACCGCAGGCGTCGGCGTAGCAATCGACCAGGTAGGAGGTGTTGGCGTCGTAGATCTCGATCAGCCGGTCGACTGCCGCAGCCGGGTCATCGTAGAATTCGCCGTCGCCCGTGGTGGTGGCGAAAGGGGCGCTCATCGGGGGTCCTCCATCGTCGGGTCCGTTGTCGGGTCCGTTGTCTGGTCCGTTGTCTGGCCCATTGTCGGGTCCATCAGCAGGGCGGCCATCGTGCCGCCGAGTTCCAGCAGCTTTTCGTTCGTCGCGTCGTCGGGTTCGCCGACGAACTCCACCGGCTCCGCCGCGATCTCCCAGCCGAAACCGGTGGTCAGCGAGCGAATGGCCTTCGCCGCGCCGGCGACGTCGTAACCGCCGCGGATCCACCACGACACCGGGCGCCCCTTGGGCACGTCGCCGGCCTCCGCGGCCGCGTTGTACTCGGCGAACGTCGAGTCGAAGAAATGCTTCAGCGCGCCGGAGATGTAGCCGAAGTTCGCCGACGTCCCCAGCAGGTACGCGTCGGCGGCCAGCACGTCGGCGGCCGCGGCGTCGAGGGCCTCGACCACGCGGACGTTGACGCCCTCGATCTCGGGGTGGCGGGCGCCGTCCAGCGCGGCGTCGCGCACGGCCCGGAGCAGCGGCGTCGGCGAATGGTGCACGACCAGTAGCGTCGGCCGGGAATCGTTCGTGGGGTTCATGGCCCCAGGCTAGCGACGGCGCGGACCACCCGCAGCGCACGACAGTGCCGAAACGGCGCCGCCATCGGCCCGCTCCATGGCTAACCCACCCCGAATGGTGTAACCCACCCGTTACAGCGGGTGGGTTACACCATTCGGGGTGGGTTACGCACGGCGAGCTGGGCGGGCATGCGGAAAACGGCGGGGCGGGCACGGCGGGTGCAGCGGCGGGCGCGACCGGTCAGCGGAAAACGACCTGCTCGCGGGGGATGGCCATCAGGTCGAACACCTCGGGCAGGTCGGCGATGCGATCCACATCGCTCAAATCCATGCCCATCAGCCCTTCGGCGACGGCGTCTTCGCCACCCGCGCCACCGCCGGCACGCAGCGAATCCAGGATCCACCGCTGGGCCTCCCCGGCCGAGATGTCGCGCAGCGTCACGTCGCCGTCGCGCTTGGCCAGCCGCCGCCCCTCGCCGTTGACCACCAGCGGGACGTGCGCGTACGTCGGTTCCGGTGCCCCCAGCAGGTGCGCCAGATACGCCTGGCGCGGCGCGGAACTCAGCAGGTCATCGCCGCGGACGATCTCGGTGACGCCCTGGTCCGCGTCATCGACGACGACGGCCAGGTTGTACGCCCACATCCCGTCGGCGCGCCGCAGCACCATGTCATCGACCGCATCGACGATCGTGCCGTGCAGCGCGTCCTCGGCCCGCCATTCGCGCACGTCGGCGCGCAATCTCAGCGACGGCCCCCGCCCGGACGCCGCGAGCTCCGCCGTCTTCTCGGCCCGCGCCGCCTCCGACAGGTCGCGGCAGGTCCCCGGGTACGCGCCGGGTGCGCCGTGCGGTGCCCCGCCCATTTCCGCCAACTCCCGCTGGATGTCCTTGCGGGAGCAGAAGCAGGGGAAGGTCGGCAAACGGCGCAATGCGTCGTCGTAAAGCGAATCGCGCTCGGACTGGCGCACGGGCTCGCCGTCCCAGTCCAGGCCGATGGCCGCGAGGTCGGCGAGTTGCTGCTCCTCGAATTCGGGGCGGGACCGCTGCCGGTCGATGTCCTCCACGCGCACCAGGAACCGCCCGCCGACGGACCGCGCCCGCGCCCACGCGATCGCCGCCGTCCGCAGATTCCCCAGGTGCAGGTGCCCGGTCGGCGACGGCGCGTAGCGGCCGACGTACGCGGGCCCGGCGCCCCGATCAGCTTCGTCCATGTCCCCACACTAAAACGGGTTGGCTTGACGACGCCCACCTCCCCGCGTCCGGCCAGGCGCCGCGGCTGCGCCGCCGATTCACGACCGGGCATCCGGCGGTATCGTTGACACATGAGCAACTACGTCATTTTCCTCGGTTCCCTCCGCAAGGAATCGACCAACCGACAGTTGGCCGAGGCCTTCATCCACCACCTGCCGGAGGGCGACACCGCCGCCGTCTTCGAGCGCCTTCGTGACGTGCCGTTCTACGACCAGGACCTCGACGTCCCCGGCCAGGAGCCGGACGCCGCCCGCGAGCTGCGCGAGGCCGTGCGCGACGCGGATGGCCTGGTCATCATCACCCCGGAGTACAACCACACCGCGCCGGCCGTGATCACCAACGCCATCGACTGGTGCTCCCGCCCGATGGGCTCCGGCGTGCTCATGGGCAAGCCGTCGCTGGTCATGGGCTTCACCCCGGGGCCGCGTGCGCTGGTCGGCGCCACCGCCGTGCTGCGCGAGGCGCTGGAGACCGTGCAGGCCAAGTGCGTCGCCACCGATTACACGTGGGGCGACGCGTACACCCTGCTCGATGGCCGCCACCCGAAGGACGTCGACGAGGTCGTCGGCATCCTGAACAAGGCGCAGGCCGAGCTGGCCAAGCTGGCCGACGCGACGCCGGACCGCGTCGATCCCCGCGCCGGCGGCGGCATCGGGGCGGAGTAGGCCGGACTCCCGGGGCGCCCGCCGCCGGATGTGGCGGGCGACCGGCGGGAAAGTAGACTCTCCCGCCATGACCAACTCCGATTCCCCCGCCCACGGTTCTGGGCCGGGCGCTGCCGCGGCCACCGCGTCCACGCCCACGAACTCCCCCCGCACCGCGACCACCGGCGGCGACGCCGCCGCCAAGCACGGCACCTCCAAGTACGACCCCGCGATCGAATCCGACGCGCCCCGCCACGTTGCGGTGCCGCGCTCGATGTACCCGATCCTCGTGGGCATCTTCACCGGCGTGCTGTTGATCTCGAACATCACCGCCACCAAGGGCGTCGAGTTGTTCGGCCTGGTCACCGACGGTGCGTTTTTCCTTTTCCCGCTGAGCTACATCATCGGCGACGTGCTGTCCGAGGTCTACGGTTTCCGTGCGACCCGCCGCGCCGTGTACACCGGCTTCGCGGTGCTGGCCATCGGCATGGCCAGCTTCTTCATCGCCATCAAGCTGCCGCCCGCCGATTTCTACGAGAATCAGGCCGCGTTCGAAACGGTCCTGGGCACGGTGCCCCAGTTGGTGCTCGCAGGCCTGGCCGGTTACCTGGTCGGGCAGCTGCTCAACGCGTGGTCGCTGACGGCCATCAAGCGCCGCACGGGCGAAAAATCCCTGTGGATGCGCCTTCTCGGCTCCACGGTGGTCGGCCAGTTCGCCGACACCCTCATCTTCTGCTCCATCGCCGCCCCCGCGATCGGCATCTCGACGTGGGGCGACTTCGTCAACTTCGTCGTCGTCGGCTTCCTGTGGAAGACGGGCGTCGAGGTCGTCATCCTGCCGATCACCTACCAGGTCATCGCCTGGGTGAAGAAGCGCGAGGGCTACTACGACCAGCCCGCCGCGCAGTAGCGCGATCCGCGGCCGCTACTTCTTCTTGCCCGCGTAGTAGCGGCCGAGGAACTCGTCGCGGTACTCCTCGAAAGTGCCGTCGATGATCGAGGCGCGGATGTTCTCCACCAGCTTCACCATGAAGTACACGTTGTGGATGGTGCACAGCGTGCCGGCCAGGAACTCCTTCGCCTTGAGCAGGTGGTGAATGTACGCCCGCGAGTAATTCAGCGTCGTGTACGACTCCACCTCCGGGTCGATCGGCCCGAAGTCGGTCTTGAACCGCGCGTTCGTCAGCGTGATCTTGCCGTCGAGGGTGTACACGCCGCCACGGCGCGCCAGCCGCGTCGGGGCCACGCAGTCGAAGGTGTCGGCGCCGGCGGCGACGGCCGCGAAAATGTCGTCCGGCTCGGAAATGCCCAGCAGGTGGCGCGGCCGGTCGTCGGGCAGCTCATCGGTGACCCAGCGGCAGATCTCGCCCAGGCGCTGCTTTTCCAGCGCGCCGCCGATGCCGTAGCCGGCGAATCCCCGCTTCCCGGCGGCTTCGGCGGCGTCGGAAAGCTCGACCAGGCCCCGCGCGGCGCCGCGCCGCAGGTCCTCGTACTGGGCGCCCTGCACCACGCCGAAGAGCTGCTGGAGCGGGCGCTCGCCCTCGGCGAGATCACCGGCGAGCCCGGGCACCTGGTTGCGCTCGCGGGTCAGGCGATCGTGCTCGTCGAGGCAGCGCTGCGCCCAGCGGTGCGTCCGCTCGACGGAGGATTCCTGGTATTCGCGGGTGTTCATCAGCGTGGTCAGCTCGTCGAACGCGAAGATGATGTCCGCGCCGAGCTTGTGCTGGATGCCCATGGAAAACTCCGGCGTGAACCGGTGCGAGCTGCCGTCGATGTGGCTGCGGAAGGTCACGCCCTCCTCGTCGACGAACGCGTTGCGTTCCTTGCCGGGGGCGAGGATGTCGTCGTTTTGCAGGCCGGTGACGTCCATGGCCAGGGTTTTGCGAAAGCCCACGCCCAGGCTCATGACCTGGAACCCGCCGGAGTCGGTGAACGTCGGTCCGTTCCAGTTCTCGAACCGCGTCAGACCGCCCGCCGCCTCCACGATGTCGGGGCCCGGCTGCAGGTACAGGTGGTACGCGTTCGACAGCACCGCCTGCGCGCCGGTGTCCCGGATCTGCTCGGGCGTCAGCGTCTTCACCGTCGCCTTCGTGCCCACCGGGATGAACGCCGGCGTCTGCACGTCCCCGTGCGGGGTGCGGATGATTCCGGCTCGCCCCGGCTCACCGTCCATCTGCTTGACGACGCTGAAGTTGCCCTGGTCCGCCGTTGAATCCGTCACTGGGTGGGTCTCCTGGAAATGTGGTGGCCCGGCCGGGTTGTCCGGTCGGGCGTGGGTGGTGGGGCGCGGCCCGGGTCCGGCCCGGCCGCGCCCCGGCCGTGGAAGTGGTGGGGGTGGAAGTGCAGGGGGTCGAGGTTAGTCGGCCCCGTCCGTTTCGTCGTAGTCGCGCGGGTCCCACAGGGCGCGGCGACGGCGCGGGCGGGCATGGCCCCCCTCGCGCTTGATCAGGTCCTGCACCGAAATCGACTCGTCGGCGGGTTCCGGGGCCCACACCTGACGCCGCTGCGGCTCAGGCTTGGGCGTGCGCTTGGGCTCCGGCGCCGGCTCCGGAGCCGCCTCCGACTTCCGCGCATTCTCCTGCTGCATGCGGCGCGCGGCGTAGGGGCTGCTGAACGGGGTGCGCGGGACCTCGCCCGCCGCCGACGTCGGGCCACGCCACGGCGCCGACTCCGCGGGCCGGGCGGGCTGCGAGGGCGCGCCGCGCTTCTTCTCCGCCGCCGGCTCGTCGACCAGCTCGGCGTCGACGATGGGGAACTGCATGGTCGCCTCATCATCGACCGAGCGGACGGGCGCCGGGGCCTCCGAAGCGGTGGTGTTCTCGGCCTTCTCGGCCTTCTTGGCCTTCTTCCCCGGCTTCTCGCCCTTGCACCGCTTCGTGCGCTCGGCCGGTTCGGCTGCCGACGAGCCGTCGTCAAGCGACGACGCCTCGCGCTCCGCCTTGCCCGCCGCCACCAAGTCGTCGGCCTTGCTCTCCAGCGCCGAACCCTCGACGTCCACCGACGGCAGGATCTTGTCCAGCCACTTCGGCATCCACCACGTGGAACGGCCCAGCAGGAACATCGACGCCGGAATGAGCGTCATGCGCACCAGGAAAGCGTCGAACAGCACCGCCGCGCCGAGGGCGAAGCCGAAGACCTTCACGAACGCCAGCGGCTGGCCGATGAAAGCCACGAACACCGCGATCATGATGATCGCCGCCGCCGTGACCACGCGGGCGCCCAACGAGAAGCCCTCGATGACCGACTCCTCGACGGCGTTGTACTTCGAACCCGGCCGCGACCGCCCCTTCGAATGCGTGAAATGCTCGCGCATTCTGGACACCAGGAACACCTGGTAGTCCATGGCCAAACCGAAGGTCACGCCGATCATGAAGATCGGGATGAAACTGACCAGCGGGCCCGGCGTATGCACCAGCCCCCACAGGCCCTCCTGCCAGAACAGCACCGTCACGCCGAACGCCGCGCCGACCGAGAGCAGGAAGCCCAGGCCCGCCGTCAACGGCACCACCAGCGAACGGAACACCAGCAGCAACAGCACGATGGCCAGACCGATGACCACGGACAGGTACACCGGCATCGCGTCGGACAGACGCTGCGTGATGTCCTGCTCGATGGGGATCAGACCCGTCACGCCCGTGACCAGGCCGGTGGCCTCCTTTATCTGGTTCTGCTGCGCGCGCAGCGCCGAAATCAGGGCGCCCGTCTCGCTGTCCAGGGGGCCGGCCTTCGGCGTGAGCATCATCATCACGCCGGTGCGGTCGCGGTTCATGCCGATCATCTGCACGTGCTCGACGTCGACGTTGTTCTTGAAATTGTCCAGCGCGTAGCTGAACGACGCCGTGCGCGCCGCCTGCTCCGGCGACAAGTTCGGGTCGCCCGCCATCAGGCCCTGCGCCAGCGGCTGCAGCGCCGGGGCCTCCGGGTCGACGCCCTCGGCGTCGGCGATGATGAGCATCTGCGCATTGCGGCCCGGGCCGAAGCCCTCCGCCGCCATGGCGATGGCGTTGCGCTGCGTCGACCCGTACGGCGACGTGGAGTCCGACGGCAGCGCCAGCTGCAGGTTCGCCGCCGGCACCGACAGCGCCACCAGCACGCCCACCGCACCGACCAGGAACAACCCGGGCGCCTTGTGGACGGCCTCGACCCAACGCCGGCCCATCGTCTTGCCGCCGAACAGCGGACGGCGGCCGCCCTTGAGCGGGTTGCCCGCGATGCCGGGGATCTTGCCCGCGAAAATCTTGCGGCCGAACAGGGCCATCAGCGCCGGCAGCAGCGTCAGCGAAATGATCACCGCGATGCCCACCGTGATCGCCGCCGAAATGCCCATCAGCGACAGGAACGGCACCTGCGCGATGACCAGCGCCGCCAGGGCCACGATGACCGTCAGGCCGGCGAACACCACCGACGAACCGGCCGTGCCCGTGGCCATGCCGACGGCATCCGGTTTGGTCAGCCCCCGCGACCGCTCCGCCCGGTACCGCGACAGGATGAACAGCGCGTAGTCGATGCCGACTGCCAGGCCGATCATCACGGCCAGCACCGGCGTGATCGAGTTGACCTCGGTGAACGCCGTCATGAACACGACGATCAGCGAACCGATGGCGATGCCGACGACCGCCGTGATCAGCGGCAGGCCCGCGGCCACCAGCGAACCGAAGGTGATCACCAGGACCGCGGCGGCGATGGTGATGCCGATGATCTCCGACGTCGCGCTCACCGCGACCGGGTCCATCATGCCCGGGCCCATCGCGTCGACCTTCATGCCGGCGTCGCGGCCGATCTGCATGGCGTCGAACAGCGCCTGGCGGTTCTCCGGGGTGATGTCCTTGGGCACGCGGACGTCGAAGGCGAACTGCGCGATGCCGTGACGGCCGTCATCCGACAGCATCCGGATGGCGTGGGCGTCGGCTTCGGCGACGGCCTGCGGCAGACCCGAGCGCGTGCCGGTCTCCACGACGGTCTTCTGCAGCTCGGGGTTCAGCCGCACCGGGTTGACCAGCATCTCGTCGGCGGTCAGCTGGGTGATGTTGTCCTTGATCGACGCCACCACCGCATCCGCGGCCGCGAAATTCTCCGGGTCCTCGAGTTTCTCGCCCTCCGGCGCCTCGAACACCACGTACACCGTTTGTTCGCGGATGGGGTTCGGTTGATCGGGGAACTTCTTCTCGATCATCTGCGACGCGATCGACGACGGCATGCCGGGGATCGAGAACTGGTCGTCGAATCCCTTCTGCATCGTGCCGGCCAAACCACCGACGACACCGAGAATCAGCGCCCAAGCGACGATGACCGTCCATTTATGCAGGTAAGACCACCTGCCGAGGTTGAACAGGACCTTCGCCATCGCTCAACTTCCCCTATCATCCGCGTCGAATCGCGAGCGCGGGCCCGGCGGACTCGCCGCGGAGCGCGCGCACCACCAACCCAGGATACGTGCCCGGGGGTTCCCGGTGTCACAACAGGCGAAACAATCGCCCCAGGAAACACATCGGCGGGCAGGCGGGCGCGGGCGGGCCGGACAGGGGGCGTCGGAAAGTGCAACAATCCGCACGGCCCGAAAGTCGCGACCAGCGGGTTCGCGCAGCGGTGGCACTACTTTGCGACGGCCCGGCGCCCAGACCAGTCCGTCGTCAAGCAAAAAGCAGCCGGTCCCCTGCTCCGCTACCGCTCCACCAATCCTTGACTAACTCTTGACCTGGAACTCGTCGACCATGGTCCGCAGCCCCTCGGCGTAATCGGCGTTGTCCGCATCTGCGGACTGGGCGCTGAGGACGGCCGTCATAAAGCCATCGGCGACCGGAACGCTGACGATCAACGCGGTCACGGCCGTGACGATGCCGTTCGGGCCCTCCATCTCGTACTCGATGACCTGGCTCTCGTGGCCGCAGGTCGTGCCCGGCTCCCGTTCGGTCACGGTCCCCGGGCGGCCGAGCTGCTCGACCATCGCCAGCTGCCGATCGAACTCCTGCTCGCCGCCGACCTGCGACGGCTCGATGGTCAGCACCGCGGTCGGGGTGAAGCCGTCCGCGGACAGACCCTGGTTCGCGAGGGCGAGGGGGATCATGTCGCTCTCGAATTCGCCGACGCGATTCCAGCCGTCGGGGAGGGGGACGCCGAAGGTCGGGCCTCCGTCGGCGCCGCCGGCTTCCTCGACGGCGACGGTCGCGGGGGCGCATTCGCCGGCCGCCGCCGTCTCGGTGGCGGTGTCCTCGGCGGTGGAAGTTTCGGCGGCGGCGGTCTCGGAGTCGGTGGTCCCGTCCTGCGCCGACTCCTGCGCCGACTCCGTAGCCGTGTTCGTGGTGGTGTTCGTATCCGTGGTGGCGTCGCCCTCGTCGCCCTCGTCGCCCGAGCCGCAGCCGGCCAGCAGCAGCGCCATCGCCGACGCTCCCGCCACGGCGATCCTCGCGCGCTTGCCCATTCGCATCTTCGTCATGACGTTCCCTTCATCCGCTTCCTCAGTCGGCCACTTCGTCGGCACCACTTCAATCACTGCTGCAGCCACCGCTCCCGTCACTCCGGTCACGGCTTCAGCGCTCGACGCCCAATATTTTCTCCGTGTGAACCATGGTAACGGGCAGCCCGGCGCAGCCGACCACTTTTCGGGGCGGGTGGGCGCCCGAGATCACGCCAGCCGGCGGGACTGCACCCAACCCCGGACGCTTCCGAGGATCCGTGCAACGAAAAGCCGGAAGCGTCCGGACTTACGTGCAGTGAACATGACTACCCCCCCCATCCGGCGGCGAATGGCGGCGCGCGGCGGCGGATCGAGGCCGCGCATGTCGAAGCCGGGTCACGGGCAGCGGATCGGGGCCGCGAACTCGGATCAGGGCCGCGGGCGTCGGAAAGCCCACATTTTGCGCGGCCCGAAAGTGGCGACCTGCGGGTTCGCGGAATGGTGGCACTACTTTGCGACGTCCCGGCACGGCGAGCGGTGATTGTGGGCAAAACGTGGGCAGACGCGATTCACCTACGGCTGATCCGGGCACGAAAAAATCCCCCCACCTGCACAAGCAGGCGGGGGGATCATTGGCGGTGGCGGAGGGATTTGAACCCTCGGTTGGGGGTTACCCAACACTCGCTTTCGAGGCGAGCACCTTCGGCCGCTCGGACACGCCACCGCGAAAGAACTTATCGGAGTGCGCCCCCGGCGGACAAATCGCCAGGTCACGGCGATTCCGCCCAGCGAAACGGGCCACCGCGGCATGCGGTGGCCCGATCGTGAAATGCCGGAGGGGACCGGCGATCGACTAGCGGTCGTCGCCCTTGAGCTTGCCCAGGCCCTCGGTCACCTTGTCCTTGGCGTCCTCGACGCCCTGCTTGGCGTTGGCCTTGACCTGGTCGCCCTTGCCCTCGTTCTCGAGGTTGTCGTTGCCGGTGGCCTTGCCGGCGGTTTCCTTCGCCTTGCCGCCCAGCTCGTCGGCCTTGTTCTGGAAGTCACCCATGTTGGTCTCCTAACGATTTCGCTGACGTTTCACCAACGACGATAAACGCGATTCATCGGACCTCGCCATGAACGTTCCCGCCTTTTGGCCGAACCGTTACCGCCCCGTCACCGCACTTTCGAAGCCCCGGCGGGTGCGCCGTCACCGCTTGCCGCGGAAAAACTCCGGCAGCAGGTCCTCGCACTCGCCGGCCAGCACGCCCCCGCGCACGTGCGGCGCGAAGGGATGGGCGGGGTCGCGCACGACGTCGGCGATCGACCCGCACGCCCCGGTCTTCGGCGACCACGCGCCGAACACGATCCGCCCGACCCTGGCCATGACGGCGGTGCCGGCGCACATGACGCACGGTTCCAGCGTCACCACCAGGGTGCAGTCCTCCAGCCGCCAGCCGTCGCCGTGCGCGCGGGCGGCGGCCCGGATGGCCAGGACTTCGGCGTGGGCCAGCGGGTCGGCGTCTGCTTCACGACGATTCGACGCCTCCGCCACCACCGTGCCATCCGGGCCCACGACGATCGCGCCGACCGGCACGTCGCCGGGCGGGGTGCGCCGGGCGACGTCGATGGCCAGGCGCATCCACGCCTCGTCGCGCAGGTCGGCGTCCGGGCGCGGCAGTGCTCCCCCGCCGGGTCCGCCGCTCCCGCCGCCGGCGTCTCCGTCAGTCGTCGTCATCCCCGTCGCCACCGTCGTCGGCGTCGTCGACCTCCACGCCGGTCTCGTCGGCGAGCGCTTCCTCGAAGCCCAGCTCGGCGGCGATGGCGTGGAGCTGCTCCGACGCCCACAACGACTGGTCGTCGCAGATCACCGACAGCACGTCCTCGGCCACCCCGAGGTCCGACAGAATCTCCAGGTCGCCCTCCGGCCACGAGTCGACGTCGTCCAGCTCGTCTTCGTCGAGGTCGGGGATGTCCTCGTCGAGCTCGTCCATGACGTCCGCGGCGATGTCGTCGGTCACGGCCGCGGTGGCGTCGGAAAGCAAAACGCGCACGCCGCCCGGCATCGGGCGCAAAAGGATGAAGTAGTCGTCGTCGATGTTGAGCATCGCGAACGACGCCCGCTCGGCGCGCAGGCGGCGCATCTGCGCGGTGGCGTCGGCGAGGGAATCCAGCGCCGCGTCGCCGAGCTCGCGCACGGACCAGCCGTCATCGCCCTGGATGACCGCCACCGCGTACGAGCGATCGTCGTCGTCGCCGCGCGGGTCCTGGTCGGGGCGCGAAGGCCCCGGAAAAGTCGTGCTCATGCCACCCCACGCTAGTCGTGGTGTGTCATCCTTGTCAAGTGACCAACGACTCTCTCGCCACACCGACCTGCATCCTCGGACTCGGGCTGATCGGCGGATCGCTCATGCGCGACCTCGCCGAGGCGAATGCGCCGGTCTACGGGTGGAATCGCTCGGCTGCGACTGCGGAGGCCGCCACCGCCGAAGGCTTCGACGCGTCGACGGATCTGACCGCCGTGCTGCGCCGGGCCCAGGAGGACCGGGCGCTGTTGGTCGTCGGCGTGCCCATGTTCGCCGTCGGCGGGTTGCTGGACCAGATCGCCGAGCATGCGCCGGATTGCGGCATCACCGACGTCGTCAGCGTCAAGCGCGCGATCCTCGACGAGGTCAATGCGCGCGGCATGGGCGACCGGTACGTGGGCGCGCACCCGATGGCCGGGTCGGAGGAGTCCGGGTGGGACGCCACCAGGACGGGGCTTTACGACGGCGCGGCGTGGGTCGTCTGTTTCGACCGGGCCGACGACGCCCGGCGCGGCGGGACGGAGGTTCCGGAGTCGTGGACGCGGACCTTCCGCGACGTCGTGGCGCTGGGCAAGCTGGTGCGCTCCGAGGTGATCCCGGCCCTGGCCGACGACCACGACCGCGCCGTCGCCCGCATCTCCCACATGCCGCACCTGCTGGCGTACGCGCTGGCCGTGGTCGGCGACGACGGTGGCCCGCTGACGCTGTCGCTGGCCGCGGGGTCGTTCCGCGACGGCACGCGCGTCGCCGGTGCGGAACCGGACATGGTGCGCTCGTGGTGCGAGAACAACGTCGCCCCCGTCGTCGAGGCCGTCGACGAGGCCATCGCGCTGCTGTCCGCCGCCCGCGACGAACTGGTCGGCGAGGGCACGGCCGCGGCCCTGTCCGAAGCGGGTTTCCAGGCCCACGGCCGCTACCGCGCCCGATCCGGCACCCGCGTCCTCGACGGTGGCGTGAAGCTGTCGCACCGCCCGGTCATCCGGGTCAGCCCCGGCGCCGGCGACTGGATCGGCGAATTGGAGCACGCCCAGGAGCTCGGCGGGCGCATCGAGATCTTCTAGGCCGCACCGTTTACCCTGGGGGTCGACACGATTCCCGCGCCCGACGCGGGAGCTCCGACGAAAGGACCCCCATGATCCGCGCCGCCATCATCGGTTACGGAAACCTCGGCCGCAGCGTCGAGCGCGTCATCGCCGACCAGCCCGACATGGAGCTCGTCGGCGTGTTTTCGCGCCGCGATTCCCTGGACACCGACGCGAAGGTGCTGCCGGCGGCGGACGTCGACGAGCACGCGGACGACGTCGACGTGCTGTTCATCTGCCTCGGCTCGGCCACCGACGTGCCGGAACAGGCGCCGGAGCTGGCGAAGCTGTACACGACCGTCGACACCTACGACAATCACCGCGACATCCCCCGCCACCGCGAGGCCATGGACGCCGCCGCCCGCGCCGGCGACCAGGTCGCGGTCATTTCCACCGGCTGGGACCCGGGCTTCTTCTCGCTCAACCGCGTCTACGGCGCGGCGGTGCTGCCGGGCGCGGACCAGATGACGTTCTGGGGACCGGGCCTGTCGCAGGGCCACTCCGACGCGGTGCGCCGCGTGCCGGGCGTGAAGAAGGGCGTGCAGTACACCAAGCCCAACCCCGACGCGATCGCCGCGGTCAAGCGCGGCGAGGGCGGCGACCTGGACGCCAAGAAGTGCCACATCCGCCACTGCTACATCGTCGCGGACGAGGCCGACCAGGATGCGATCCGCGAGGCGATCGTGACCATGCCGGACTACTTCGTCGGCTACGAGACCATCGTCGACTTCATCTCCGACGAGGAGTTCGAGCGCGACCACCAGGGCATGCCCCACGGCGGCAACGTGGTGACGCAGGGCCGCGCCGGCACGTCGCGCCACGTCATCGAGTTCGGCCTGGAGCTGGAGCGCAACCCCGACTTCACCGCCGCGGTGCAGGTCGCCTACGGTCGCGCGGCGCACCGCCTGCGCGAGGCCGGTGAGCGCGGCGCCCGCACGGTCCTGGAGATCGCCCCCTACCTGCTGTCGCAGACGCCGCTGGACGAGCTGATCAAGAACGACGTGTAGGGCGAAAACGCGGAGGCGCCGGGCCGTCGTAAAGCGAAAGTTGCTTTGCGACGGCCCGGCGCATTCATGTCCTGCCCCGACCCGGGCACGGAGCCGGGGCCTGAGTCATGGGAGTACGCGTAGTCAGATCGTTGGCGTTCCGCGCCACATCGGCGATCACCGTGGTGCCCAGCACGACGACCAGCACCGCCGCGATGGCCAGCACGATCTTCCACGGGAACTTCTTCTGCCCGCCGTCACGAGCCCCCTGGGAGCCGAGGCCCTGCGCCCCTGCGGGCCGTACGGACCATACGGTCCCGGCTGGAACGCGGCACCGTACGGGCCGGGCTGCCCCGGCTGGACCTGCTGACCGCAGGGGCCAGCTCGCCGCCCCACCCCGGCCCCCCGCCCGTAGGGGCCCGACGGGCCCAGCTGGCCCGATTGTCCGAATCGGCCGCCGCCATTGCCCGGTGGCTTATCTTTCATCGCCCGAAGTAACATCGCCGAGACGGATCCGACAGCAGATGTTCCACGCCGACCGTCGTCAAGCAAACCCGAGCCGGTCCCGCGAAGCGTCGCGATGCACCTAACCCCGGCGACGAAAACCCCGGCAGACGATGTCTGCCGGGGCAACCGTGCGCCCGAAGGGATTCGAACCCCTAACCTTCTGATCCGTAGTCAGATGCTCTATCCGTTGAGCTACGGGCGCATTCGCTGTCCGGGCTTGGCCCGTGCAACGGGATGTAACGATACCCCGCGCCCCGGCACCGAACAAATCCCCAGTTCAGGAGTTAATTCCGGGGGCCTGAAAGGTCGCGCCGGGAGGGCTCGCGAAGCTGGTCGACGGCCGGACGGGCGATGCGGCGGCGGGCGATGCGGGGACGCTCCGGCTCATGCGGGGCGGCGGATGCTCGACGACGCCCACCGGGCACCCGGTTCGCCCGCCCCCTCGGCAGCGACGGCGGGTACAGCGCCCAATTGAGCACCGGGATCTTGCCCACCACGTACATGCCGAAACCGGCCATCACGCACAGCAGCAGGTTGAGCAGGATGCGGACATCGGCCTCGGCAAAGGACCCGGCGCCGCGGGCGACGACGAAATCCCCCAGCGGCGCGCCGACCATCCAGATCGCGATGGGGTGCGAGACGTAGATCGGGAGCGTGTTGCGGCCGATCTCGCCGAGCACCCGTGAGACGACCGGCACCTTCGACAGGTGCACGGCCGCAACGATCGCGATGGGCACCGCCAGCACCACGCCGCTCATGCGGCCGATGACGTAGCCCAGGAACCCCGTGGTCGTGGCGTCGAGCACCCACCACGACAGGTACGCGCCCGCCGCCAGCGCCGCGACGGCGTACGCGGCGAACGGGGATCGCGACCGGTCGGGATCGGCGGCCTCGCCCAACCGAAGCCACAGCCGACGAGCGTGCAGGCCGATCATGAACGCCGGCAGGTAGAGGACGATGTGGTTGATCTCGTTGAACGTCTCGAACTCGTCGAGCCGCAGCGCTCCGTACGCCAGCCCCGGCACGAACGACAACGCCACCACCAGCGCCGGCGGCACCTTCCGCAGCAACCATGCAATGAGGTTGAACGCCATCAACGCGTACAGGAACCACAGCCCCGGGTCGCCGACGACGACGGAGCGGAGGAACTCGCGCATGGTCTGGTAGCCGGGGTCGACGATCTCGCGGAGCCCGGCGTTCAGCCCCTTGAACGCCAGGTACGGCACCAGCAGGAACCAGATGCGCCGGAAGAACAGGTCGGGCAGGCTGCGCGTGATCACGCGGTGGGCGAACAGCCCGGACACCATGAAGAACAGCGGCATCCGGATCGGGTCGAGCACCTGGTAGACGGCTTTCCACGTGGTCTGGTCACCGCCGGGCACGGCGATGATGGCGTGGAGCACGCAGACGCCGATGATGGAGATCGCCTTGGCGGCGTCGGCCCATTCGACGCGGCCCGGGCTGGTGGCGCGGGTCATGGTGGTGAGGGTCCCTTCTGACAGGGGGCGCGCAGGGGACGCGCCGTCTTACCGGGGGCGCCGCGCGGGCTGGCGCGGGCTGACGTTGGCTGGCTTTGACCGTCGTGACCGGCGGATGCTCGGCCGGCCGCCGTATCCCCCCGTGGGCATCAAACGCTATCGCCCATTTAGACGAACATCAATTTAGTGTGGGGGCATGCCCCTCTCTTCGACCCCCGCTCATCAGGTGGTCATCGTCGGCGGCGGCCAGGCGGGACTCGCCACGGCCCGCTACCTGTTGCGCGCCGGCATCGACGTGCTGGTCCTGGACGATCAGGACGGTCCCGGTGGCGCGTGGCGGCACGTGTGGCCGTCGATGACGCTGTTTTCCACCGCCGAGTTCTCGAACCTGCCGGGCATTCCGATGCCTCCGTTCGACGGGTTCCCGCCGGCATCGCACGTCATCGAGTACCTGCGCGCGTACGAGGACCGCTACGACATCCCCGTCGAGCGCCCCGTGCACGTCACGCGGGTCGAGTTCCGGGGCGGGGCAGGCGATTCTTCGCTTGACGACGCCTCGTCCACCCCGGAATCCCACGCCGGCCGGTTCCTCGTCCGGTCGGAGGATCGGGCGTGGACCGCGGATCATGTCGTTGCCGCCACCGGCACGTGGTCCGCGCCGTTCGTGCCGCGGGTGCCGGGACGATTCGTCGGCAAGCAGTGGCATTCGGCGAATTACCCGGGTGTGGAACCGTTTCGGGGAACGAGAGTGGCGGTGGTCGGCGGGGCGAATTCGGCGGCGCAGATCGCGGCGGAGCTGACGGACGTCGCCGAGGTCACGTGGTTCACGCGCCGCGAGCCGCAGTGGATGCCCGATGACGTCGACGGCCGGGTGCTGTTCCGCCGCAATCGGGAGCGGATGCTGGCGATCTTGCGCGGCGAGGAGGATCCTGGGGCGGATTCGCAGTTGGGGGACATCGTGATGCTGCCCGAGGTGCTCGCCGCCCGCGATGAGGGACGGCTGCGGGCGACGCCGATGTTCGACTCGCTCGACGAGCTGAATGGCGACGGTGGTGGCGATGACGACGGCAGCGGTGGCGGCTTCGACCACCTGATCTGGTGCACGGGCTTCCGCCCGGCGCTGGGGCCGGTGCGGTCGCTGCTCGATGGCCGCGCGCCCGCCGTTCCGGGCCTGCACCTGGTGGGATACGGCGATTGGGCGGGGCCGGGGTCCGCGACCATCACCGGCCTGGGCCCTCATGCGAAGGCCGCCGCCGCCGCGATCGCGGAGACCTACGGCAAGCGGGTCCGCTGAGCTTTTCCGTCAGGCGCCCCGGTCAGGCGCCCAGGCCCAGCGCCTGCGCGGTGAGCTCGACCGAGCGGAGACGATCGTCCAGCCGCGTGGCCTGGTGGACGACGATGAGCTCGTCGGCGGTGGAGAACCGCCCGAACTCGGCGATCTGCTCGCGGACGCGTTCCGGCTTGCCGACGGCGACGTGCCCGAACATGTTCTTCACCTTCATTCCCTGCGGGGTCTCCAGGAGCATGTCGGCCTCCTCATCGGTGAGTCGCTGGTCACCGCGCGCGAGCATCGACCGGACCAGGCCGCGCTGCACTGCGATGAGCTGGCGGGCGGCGTCATCTTCGTCATCCGCGGCGATGACGTTCATCGTGGCGAAGGCGTGTGGTTCCGACAGCACCTCGGACGGCTTGAAGTTCTCGCGGTAGACCTCCATCGCCTGCAGCATCGCATCGGGCGCGAAGTGGGAGGCGAAGGCGTAGGGAAGGCCGAGTGCCGCCGCGAGCTGCGCACCGAACAGCGACGACCCGAGGATGTACAGCGGCACGTTCGTCCCCTTGCCGGGGATCGCGTTGATGCCGGGGATGAGGGTTTCGTCGCCGAGGTACCCCTGCAGCTCCTGGACGTCCTGCGGGAAAGAGTCGGCGGATCGCGGATCGCGGCGCAGTGCGCGCATGGTGCGCTGGTCCGTGCCCGGCGCGCGGCCCAGCCCCAGCTCGATGCGGCCGGGGTGGAGGTTCGCGAGGGTGCCGAACTGCTCGGCGATCGTCAGCGGGGAGTGGTTGGGCAGCATCACGCCACCCGAACCGAGCTTGATCTTTTCCGTCCGAGCGGCGATCGCCGCGATGAGCACGGCCGGCGCCGACGACGCGATGGTCGGCATGTTGTGGTGCTCCGCGTACCAAATCCGCTCGTACCCGGCCTTCTCGGCGGTCTGCGCCAACGCGATGGAACCCTGCAGGGCTTCGGCGTGGGTCTGCTTCCCGCCGATGGTGGCCAGGTCGAGGATGGTCTCGGTGCGGATCATGGTCGCTCCTTGCAGATCGGGGGCAAGCTTCCTTCTCCGCACAACGCGGCGGAACCGATATTTATTGCCGTGTCAGCAACATCGCCTCCCCCACCATCGAATTCTGCGGCGGCGCCAGAGCCGGCCGCGGGGTCCGGACCAGCGACCACGCCCACCATGCGGCGCCCGCGAACAGGACCACGCCATGCGCGACCCGGAGCTGCGGCGCGACGAAGAACTGCGGCAGGTACGTGACCAGTGCGAAGGAGAGAAGCATGGCCGAACGATCTCGGCGGGCGAGCAGGACTGCGCCGACGGCGATGAGCAACAAGCCCGCGGCGAACATGGTCAACTGCACGGTGCCCTCGCGAATGGCGTTGGCCGCGGCGATCGCCTGACCCTGCGGCGCGCTGCCGGCAATGACGTGCAGCCCGAATGTCTCCGCACCGAAGAACGGCAGCATCAGCGCGACACCCGAGGCCACCCACCATGGAATCCCGCCCGCATTCGCACCGTGGCGCCGCCGCCACGCCACCACCGCCGCGGCCAGGAACACGAACCCGCCCATGCCCGCCACATGCGCGGCAACCCACATCGGCGACGCGAACGCGTCCACCATGTCCGCCGGGCCACCGGCCTTGTCGCCCCACGGGCGGATCAGGGGAAACGCCGCCAGCAGCGCGCCTCCCGCCACCGCGAATGCCTCGGGCGCACGCTTCCGGACCGCACCCATCTCGATTCCGTTCAGATGTGCCATCGCCTTCTCCTTCATTCGCCAACCGGGGGCCGAATCCTGGAGCGATGCGGCGACCGTTCTCGGAAACGCGAGCACCGCCCTTTCTTTCACCGCCCAATGTAGAGCACTGCTCTCACTTTCACAAGAGCAGTGCTCGCTTTTTGCGGGAATTTCATGCAAGACTGGCACCATGACGGGAAAACGCGAGCTCAACCGGCTCAAGCTGGAGAAGGACATCCGCACGATCGGCCGGAAGCATCTGGCCGAGGTCGGCCCCGTCGCACTGTCCATGCGCGCGATCACGCGAGAACTGGGCATGGCGTCATCGGCGGTCTACCGCTATTACCCCAGCAAGGCAGCCCTGCTCACGGCACTGATCGAGGAGAGCTACGCCGACTTGGCCGCCCGCCTCGAGGCCGTCGACGTCCCTTCCCCCGCCGAAACGTGGCTGCGCCGGGCCAATGAACTCCGGGAGTGGGCACGGGAATCCCCGCATGATTTCCAGCTGATCTACGGCACCCCGATCCCCGATTACGCAGCGCCCCCGGAGACGATCCCCCTGGCCGAGCGCGTGGCCCGCTGCTTCCTCGACCTCGCCCCCGCCACCCCGGCGTCCCCCGTCGAGGCCGCGTTGGCGGCGCAGCTCGCCCCCGTCGGCGGCGACCGCGCTGCCCCCGTGTTCGCGGCGTTGTCGCAGATGATCGGCGCGCTGACCCTCGAGCTCGGCGGGCATTTCGTCGGCACGGCGGACCCGGCGGATCACCTGTGGACGCACGTCGTGCACACCCAGATCCGGAACCTCGGACTGGATTCCGCCGGTTCCCCGCACCCCGGCACCCGCCCCCGACAAAAGCAATAACCCCGGCACGCTGTCACGTACCGGGAAATGTGGTGCGCCCGAAGGGATTCGAACCCCTAACCTTCTGATCCGTAGTCAGATGCTCTATCCGTTGAGCTACGGGCGCTTGTGGCGGAGGCGAGAGGATTCGAACCTCCGGCCCGTCGTAAGACAGGCAACTCCTTAGCAGGGAGCCCCATTCGGCCGCTCTGGCACGCCTCCGTGCACCAGGGGGATTCTAGCCGAGGGTCTCGCCGCGTGGCAAAAACCCGCCGGTGAACGCCGGAGTCGGGCGGACGAGTAGGGTTTTCGCCATGACCGGCAGCACTTCCCCCGACCAGGCCCGCCCGTTGACCCGCGAGGATCTGAGCCTGATCCCCTCGTATCTCCCCGGCAAGACGACGCCCGGCGCGTTGAAGCTGGCGAGCAACGAGATGACTCAGGGACCACTGCCGTCCGTGCGCGACGCGATCGTCGATGCGGCGTCGGGCGTGAACCGGTACCCGGACATGGCGGCCGTCGACGTGCGCGCCACCATCGCCGAGCACCTGGGGCTGTCGACGTCGCAGGTCGCGGTGGGGTGCGGTTCGTCGGCGCTGTGCCAGCAGCTGATCCAGGCGACCTGCGCCGATGGCGACGAGGTCATCTTCGCGTGGCGCAGCTTCGAGGCGTACCCGATCCTCGCGCGCGTGGCCGGGGCGGTGCCGGTGGCGGTTCCGCTTGACGACGCCCACCGCCACGACCTCGACTCCATGGCCGCGGCGATCGGCGAGCGCACCCGTCTGGTGTTCGTCTGCAACCCGAACAACCCGTCGGGCACGACGATCACGGCCGCGGAGTTCGAGGCGTTCATGGCGAAGGTCCCGTCGGACGTGCTGGTGGCGCTGGACGAGGCGTACATCGAGTTCGTGCAGCCCGCCGAGGGCGATCTCGGCGCGGCCGGGCGCGCGACCGGCGTGGACACCCCGAACGCGGTCGACGCGATCGCGGAGTACCCGAACGTCGTGGGCCTGCGGACGTTCTCCAAGGTCTACGGCCTGGCGGGGCTGCGCATCGGCTACTGCTTCGGTGCGGCGGAGCTGATCGAGTCGCTCAACAAGGTCTGCATCCCCTTCTCCGTCAACGCGTTGGCGCAGGTCGCGGCGATCGAGTCGCTGCGCGCCGTCGATGAGCTGGAGGCCCGCATCGCGGGCGTCCGCGACCAGCGCGTCCGCGTCACCGCCGCCATCAACGGCGCGGCTGGCGCGGAGGTGGTCATCCCCGATTCGCAGACCAACTTCGTGTGGCTTCCGCAGGAGCGTCTGGCTTCGCTGGCCGGCGCGGGTTCGCTTTCCGACGCCGACGTCGCCGATTCCCAGTCGCTCGGCCAGTTTTTGGCGGACAAGGGCATCGTGGTGCGCGTCTTCCGGGGCGAGGGCGTCCGCATCACCATCACCGACGAGGCCGAGACCGACCGCCTGCTGGCGGCGCTGGGCATGTAGGGGCTCACCTCGCCCGGGTCGACGTTGACGCGGGCGTCGAGCTCGACGTGGCCTCCTACGTCGCCTCCCCCGACCGCTTAGACGTCACCGGCGCGGTTTCGCAGTCCCCGCCGTGGGGCATGCGCTCCATCAGCGCGTGGGCGATGTCGTCGAGCATCTCCCGTGCGGTGTCGTCGGTGCCGTCGCCCGGGCGGGCGGCGATGGCCACGCCGATGACGCCGCCGCCGGAGGCCGGGATCACGCCGAACTGGCGGCTCAGGTAGCCGCCGTCGTAGTCCGGCCCCCATCCGCCCTTGAAGCGGGCGCCGTCGATCTCGCCGAGCCCGTAGGACTGGTAGTCGACGATCTCCCCCATCGCCTCCACCACCGGCTTCGCCCCGTCGATGCAGGTCAGGTTCGCGCCGAACGCCGCCTGGTCCGACAACTCCCACTGCACGTCACCCGGCGGCACCCAAGCGTCGAACTGCGTGCGCGCGTCGCCGCCGTCGCCGAGGACCTCGTTGACCGCCTTCGCCGCGGCCGCCTCTCCGCCCATGGACAGCCACGCCGATTCGGCGGCGTCGTTGTCGGACTCGGAGATCATCGGGTCGATCAGGTCGACCACCCACGACGCGGCGCCGGCCTCGGTGCCATCGCCGCTTTCGTCCCTTTCGTCGCTGGTGTCGTCGCCATCCTCGTCGCCGGCCTCGGCGGCGTCTTCGTAGCCGTTTTCGCGCAACGCGGCGATCGCCACGGGGACCTTGGAGGTCGACCAGGCCGAGACGTCGGAAAGCTCTCCCGCTTCCACGGGACCGTCGTCCGTTTCCGCGCCCGGCAGGGCAAGCGCGATGGCCGCCTCGCCGTCGTACTCCTCGGCGATCTTCTCGACCTCCGCGGCCAACTGCGGGTCGAGCCGACCGGCGGCGTCGATCCTCCAGGTGGGGTCATCCGGGACGCCCGGCTCGGGTTCCCCAGCATCCGCGCAACCGACCAGAAGCAGCGACGCCACGGACGCCGCGAGCAGCGCCGCCCCGGCCCGGGCGCTCGTCCGGTTCCACGTGCCCCGCGGTCCGATCGTGCTGGTGCGGGCCATGCGAGTCCTCCGGGGTCGTTCAAACGTACGTCGCCCATGAAATTCGGCGATGCCTTCCGCCGCACGAGCCTAGCAGGTGCCTCCGGCGGGCATGTGGCGAAGCACGGCCCCGGCGATCTCCGTGAGCATCGCCTGGCCGGATTCGTACGTGCCGTCCGCGGGGCGCGCCGCTATGGCCACGCCCACTTCACCACCATCGACGGCTATGGTGCCGAACTGTCTGACCAGGTAGGTCCCCGACGCATCCGGCCCCCAGCCGCCCTTGAAGCGGGCGCCCGGGATGGTGCCCAGCCCGTAGCGCTGATCGGCGGCGATGTCGCCCATCGCCTCCACGACGGGGCCGCCTCCGTCGATGCACGTCAGATTCGCGCCGAAGGCGGCCTGATCGGCCAGCGCCCACTGCGTCTGGCCGAAGGCGGTGAACTCCGGGCGGATGCGCTCCGGGTTGGTCCTGGTCACCGGGTCGCCACCGTCGCGCAGCACCGCGTCGGTGGCGGCCGCCGCAGCATACGGGCCACCGAGGGACGCCCACATGGCCTCCGCCGCGGCGTTGTCCGACACGGTGATCGCCGCATTGACGTTGGCGTCGGCGGCGCCGGTGGCGCGCACGGACGCGATGGCGATGGGCACCTTCAACGTCGACCAGGCGACGTCGGCGACCAAGTCGCCCGCGACCTGCGGGGCCCCGGCGCCGCCATCGCCCGCGGATCCCGGTTGAGCCACCGCGGCGCCGGCCTGGCCTCCCCGGGCGGCGATGATCGCGTCGATCTCGGCGGCCAGGTCGCCGGTGGCGCCGTCGGGTACGTTTCCGCCCTCGCCGGCACCGCCCTCGTCGTCCGGCGGAGTCGGGTTCGGCCGACCGTCGTCGACGGCGGAGGATCCGGCCACCGCGCCCCCGTCGTCCCCGTCATCCCCGCCGCCCGTGCCGCCCGGCAGCGTGCAGCCACCCAGCACGAGGCCGCCCGCGAGCATCGCCGCGAGCATGGTCCGGGCGAAACCCCGCCTAGACAATGTGCACCACGGCGTTGTTCCCGCCGCGGCAGGTCACCACGTCGCCGTCATCGGTGCAGGACATGTCGTAGCTGCGCCCGGTGACCGGGCTGTACGCGTTGATGGTGCCCTCGAGCCGATCGGTGGAGTTGTAGTGCCTGACGAACTCGTTGCGCACGGATTGCGCGAACTCGCAGCTGGTCACGCCCGTGCCCGAGTAATAAAGGTTGAGGTCGCCCGGATCGCCCGAACCGCCGCACTTGTTCCAGCTGGCCGGGGCGGACCATCCTTCGGCCCGGCCGCGGGCGGTCGTCGTCGTTTCCGGCTGCGCCTGCGCCACGGTCGACTGGGCGGCCGAGCCGGTCGAGTCCGCGTCGGAGCCGCCCGACATCAGGAAATAACCCAGAGCACCGCCGCCGACGATGAGCAGCAGCGCCAGGATCACGATCAGAGCGATCTTACCGCCGCCACCCCGGTTTTGCGGCGGCGGTCCCGCCGGTCCGCCGGGATAACCGCCGGGGTGAACGCCCGGCGCTCCCGGGTATCCGCCGGGATAAACGCCCGGTCCACCGGGGTAGCCACCCGGTCCACCCGACCCTGCCGGCCCTGCCGGCCCACCGGGGTAGCCACCCGGCCCGCCGGGAAATCCTCCGGTGCCGCCGGCGCCGCCCGGCCCGCCCCCGGAGTACGGGTTGCCCGCGCGGGACGACGCCGCCCACGGCTCATCGTCGAACACTTCCGGGGACTCGGACCACGCCTGCCCTTCGACGGGACGCCACTCGTTGGTGGGTTCGTTGCCCCCGCCCTGACCACCCGGTCGATCTCCGCCAAAAGGACTGCTCATCGCTACCGCCGCTCCTCGCAACACGTTGTGGTTCGATTCTGGCACAGGCCGCGGACGCCACCGCCCCGTCATCCCCGAAAGCGGGGATGACGGGGCGGGTCGACTCGGGGTCGCCGGCAGTGCCGGACCGTCGACAAGCGCGCTCGCGGAGCGCCTAGCTGGAGCCCAGCGAGCCGAAGGCGGCGGGCAGGGAATTCTCCACGGTAATCGGGGTACCACCGCTCACCTTGCGGGCCGTCGGACCGACGAGAGATCCGATGCGGACGAACCCTCCGTGCTGGTACTGGCCCAGCTCCTGGGGGGCGCGGTAGGTGAAGTCGACGACGATGGACTTCGACTTGGACACGGTGGGATTGTCCTCGAACAAACCGAGGAAACCGCCCTCGGTCCACGACAGGCGGACCTCCTGCAGGCCGTTCTCCACGGGAACGACGGTGCGATCCTCGGCGGGGACGGCGTGCAGAGCCTCGCCGAGCGCGTTTTCCTTCATGCGGGTGACGGAGACCAGCTCGAAGCCCTGGGGCATGATGTCGGCGATCTCGCGGACCTTGCCACCGTTGTCGTTGTTGCCGATGATCTCGATGCGCGTGGTCACCAGACCGCCCGGCGTGACGGTGACGCCGCGGGTGACCTGCTTGTACATGGTGGCGCTCCAGATCCAGCCACCAGTCGAATCCAGCTTCACCTTCGGCGCCGACGACTCGCCCATGCCGGGCATGAGGGAACCGAAGTCGGGCAGGACGGGGTTGATCTGGGCGGACGCCGGGGAGGCGACGCCGATGGCCATGCCGGCGGCGATGGCGGCGGCAGCGGCCGCACGGGTGAACTTCTTCATGATTGCTCCTGTGTCAGGGGGAAACACGGTGGCGGGCTTGCTTTGCGACGCCCACCGGACCGCGATCTGGCGTCTTAGTTGGAAGAACCGGAGTTCAGCGAGCCCCAGTCGATGGAGCCGGAGGAGTTGTTGTCGCCGCCCGGCAGGTCGGGGATCGGGATGATCGGGCGGGCGACGACGTTGACGGACGGGCCGCCATCGTCGGCCTTGGTGGAGTGCCGGAAGGAGCCGCCTGCGGCGGAAACCTCCATGCCGGCGCCAGTCTGCTTCCAGCCGGTCTCCTCGGGAGCAACGTAGGTGAAGTCGATGGAAAGCTTTCCCTCGCCGATGTGGATGCGACCGATGCCGTTGTTGTTGAGGTCGACTCGCGTATCGCGCAGCCCCTCACGCTCGACGCTGGTGTACTGCTCGGCGGTCAGCGGAGTGGTCGTGCCATCCGGGCGGTTGAGAACGACCGAGTCGATCGTGAAACCGGCGGGCATGACATCGGTGATTGCCTGAACGCGGGCCTCGGAAAGTGCGCCGCTCTTACCGCCCTCGACCTCGACGCGGAGGGTGATCTTCTCTCCCTGGGTCACGTTCTGGCCGCCCAAGATCTGCTTGTACAGGGTCGCACTGTAGACGCCCCACTGGCTGACGGGCTCGCCGACCTGAAGGCGCTGGCCGGCCTCGAGAGCGGAGACCGCCCGATCGGCGATCTCGCCGAGAGGGCCCGGCAGAGCCGGCTGGGCGACGGCCGCACCGGCTGCGGCGAGGAGCATGGTGGTGGCGGCGGCGCCGGCGACGGCGGCGCGGGTGATGTTCTTGCGCATGTGGTTTCCTAACGGTGAAGGGGATTTCCGGTGTGCGGAAAGCATGGGTGGATTGGGGGACGGCGGGCCGTCGTCAAGCGAGGTGCTACTCGCCCTCGTCGCCCTGGTTCAGCGAACCGAGGTCGATGGAACCCCAGTCGATGGAGCCCGTCGGATCCTCGGGGTCGATCACCGGCGGCTCAGGGATGATCGGGCGCTCCTTCACGATGATCGGCTGACCACCGGTGTCGGCGGAGAAGGAGCGCGCGTTGTCATCACCAATGCGATTCTTGCTGTCGGTGACGAAATTCGCGCTGCCGCCGTGCTCGTAGGTGCCCACGTTTTCGGGGGCCCGGTACAGGAAGTCCAGGGTGTACGTCTGGTCGGCGGAAACTCGCTGGTTGATGCCGCCCACCTTCACGTCGGTGGAGCCATCCTCGCGCTCGATGACTTCGTACTGCCCCTCCTCGAGGACGGCGGGATTCTCGCCTTCCTCGCCGACGGTGACGCGGGCGACGGAAACGAACTCGAAACCGGCCGGCATGTGATTGCTCATGTCCAGCAGGCGGGCATGCTTCCAATGGCCGTCGACCTGCATGCGGACGGCCACCATGTCACCGGGGTAGGCCTCCTGGCCGGCCGTGACCTGCTTGTGCAGCGATACCTCGTAACCGTCCGACTTCCAGAACCAGGTGCCCTTGTCCTCCGCACGGATGTTCTCGCCCAGCTGCACGCGCTCGCCAGTTCCGATCAGATCGTTAACCGGAACGTCGGGGGTCACGGGCAGCTCCGGAACCTCCGGCACCTCGGGGGCGGGGCCGGAGCCCGGCAGCTGCGGCAGGTTCTCGATGGACGACGCCGCGGGGGCCTCGGGGGCCTCCGACATGACCGGGTTCTCGGCCGGCTGCGCCCCGGCGGGCGCGATCATGCCGGCGATGAGGGCGGTCGACGCGGCGCCGGCGATGGTGGCGCGGCGGACCGCGGTGATTCGGGTGGTGCGCTTCTGCATGGTTGCTCCTTCTTTTTCGTGCGCTGTTTCAGTTCATGCGCCGCTTCAAAAACTTGGCTTGACGACGCCCACGTGGACGTCGTCAAGCCATCACCTAGATCGAGCCGACGCCGTAGCCCTCGAGGGAACCGAAGACGTTCTCCGGTGCGAGGGCGACCTCGATGGGCACGCCGCCCTTGTCGCCTCCGACGGTGCGGGGGAAGGCATTGAGCACGGAGCTCGCGCGCATGACGCCGCCGTGCTCGTAATCGCCCGGCTCCATTGGGGCGCGGTAGACGAAGTCGACGACGATCGACTCACCGGCGCGGATGCGCGGATTGTCCTGGTAAAGGCCCAGGAAGCCGTCCTCGTTCCACGAGACATTCACCTCGCGCAGGCCATCGGCCTCGCGCTCGACGACGTCGTATTCCCCCTCGGCGAGGACGTGAGCCGCCTTGCCCAGCGCGTTCTCCTTCATGCGCATCACCGCCACCAGCTGGAAGCCGGCGGGCATGACGTTGCGGAGCTCGCGGACGAAGGTGTGGCCGCCGTTGCCCTCGACCTTCAGGCGCACGGTGACCAGGCCGCCCGGCAGGACGCGCTGGCCGGCGACGACCTGCTTGTGCAACGCGGCGTCGTAGACGGTGCCGACGAACGGCACGACGCGTTCGCCCGGCCCAGCTCGACGGACTCGCCGGTGGACTCCGGCAGGCTCGGCATGATCGGGCTCAGATCGGGCTGAGATCGGGCATGCCCGGGATCGCCTGGATGACGCCGGGCGGAATGTCGGGAAGCCCGGCGGCGTCGGAGCCGGTGGGCTGCGCGGCGGCCGGGGCGGCGGCGCCGACGAACAACGCGGTGGCGAGGCCCGCGCCGACGGCGGCGCGGGTCAGGGCGGGACGGGAGAAGCGGGCACGAGAGAAGGGGACGGGGCGGATGCTCATGGGGTTCCTCATTCGGTTCGGCGACATCACCACAACCTGATTAAAACCCAACAGTCACTTAAGCACCACCAGTCACGCCCGTTTCGGCGCCGAACGGACCCGAACGGGGGCAACCGCAGTTCCCCGCCGCCGCCCCAGCGCAACGCCGTACGCCCGCGACGGGCGGCGAAATCCGGACGGGGGCGGTCCGTGGAAAATGCCGGAACGCGAGAAGGGCGAGCCGTGGAAAATGTCGGAACGCAAAAGGTGCGGGAACGCCAAAGGCGCGGACGACATGTCGTCGTCCGCGCCGTGGCGTCGTCAAGCAATACCGCGTGAACGCGGCGGGCCTCAACCGGTGAGCACTACTTCATCTGCTCGGCGACGGTCTTGGCCTCTTCGAGATTGTCGTAGGGGTACATCTCGAAGGAGATGCCCTCGTTGGTGTCGGCCCAGAAGACCTTGGCGGAGCCACTGTCGTAAGCGGCGGCGATCAGCGTGACGCCACCCTCCTCCTTGATCACCTCGTAGTCCATCGTGCGGGCCTGGTCGGTGGCACCCTTGGCGAACTCGGCGTCGTTGATGATCTCGATGTTGTTGCCGTCCAGCAGGCTGCCCGAGGCACCGCGGCAGCGCAGACCCGGAACGGTGCGGTCCTCGACGTTCGAGTCGTAGGACGTGATGGTCGCCGTCGCATCGCGGCAGGCATCCGCGTTGTCGCGCAAGTAGGCCGGGACCACGCTGGCGTAGGGCTCGCCCATCGAACCATCGCCGGCGGCGGACGCCGCAGGCGTCGTCGACGTCGCTTCCGGCGAGGTCGTCTCGTCGTTGCCCGTCGTCGTGGCGTCGGTGGTTTCACCGCCGTTGGTTTCCGTGCCCTCGGCCGTGGTTTCGGTGCCGGTGTTCTCGACGTCATCGTCGCCGCCCATGAACATGAAAGCGCCCAGCGCCAGGACCACGATGGCCACCAGCGCGCCGATGCCGATCAGCAGCCCCTTGTTGTTGCCGCCGCCCGATCCGGACGAGCCGGAGCTGGAGGGGCCTTCATATCCGCCGGAACCGTAGGGGCCGTTCGGGCCATTCGGGCCGCCGGGGCCGCCGGGGCCGCCGGGACCCGCGGGGCCATTCGGACCGCCGGGGCCCGCAGGACCGTTCGGGCCACCGGGGCCGCCGGGGCCTGCGGGGCCATTCGGACCAACCGGCCCGCCGGGACCGCCCTGGGATCCGTACGCACCATACGCACGGGTTTCGGCGTCGCCGCCGGCTCCGGGGGCGCCGCCATAACCGGGGCCCGGCCCCTGCGAGCCCGCACCACCGGGCGCATCCGCGGCCCCGTACGTACCTTCCCGCCCGTACTGCGACTGCGGGTTCGCGTACGGATTCGTGCGCCCGCCGCCCTGGGAGTACGGGTCGCCGGAACCGCCGTAGCCTCCGCCACCGGGAGCACCGTCCGGCCCACCCGGTCCGCTCGCTCCGGGATTGCCGCCGTATCCGTGGTTCTGGTCGTTCATGGCCTTGTCCGCCTTTCCGATTCCAACCCGAGGTCCGCCCTCGGGGTGTCTGGGTGGCGGGACCTCCTGCCCCGCCGCTTTCGACGATGTGATGCGCCGGGGACCCGAAAGGTTCCCGAAGTGAAATGGAAATTTTGCGGCAGCTCGCCCCATCGGGGAGAACGCCGTTAATTCCTTTGACAAAATCGTGCTTACATTTGTGGCGCATGTCACTTGCAGGGATCGACTGCTTTCATGGGCCGGGAATAGAATCGGGACCAACACCGTTTGATGATGTGACAACATTGTGGAGTCGTGCCGTCCCGCACGAATCACCCGAACCCAAGCCGCCCCAGAGAGAAGGCACACCATGTCCGCGATCCGCCAGGTCGTCCCCCTCGCCCAGCAGTGGCCGGGTATCGATCCTTTCCTCTTTTCCGTCCATCACCGCGACACCTACCCGGCGGCCGACGGCAACACGATGCGCCCCGACGCCTCGCTGGCCGGCCGAAACCTGGGCCAGGACTTCTCCGGCCGCGACGGCTGGTCGATGTACCACGGCGCCACCATCCCCGGCTTTCCGCAGCACCCGCATCGCGGCTTCGAAACCGTGACCATCGCCCTCGAGGGTTTCATCGACCATTCGGACTCACTCGGAGCCACCGCCCGCTTCGGCGACGGCGACACCCAGTGGCTCACGGCGGGCTCCGGCCTGTCCCACTCCGAGATGTTCCCGCTGCTCGACCCCGACGACCCGAACCCGCTGGAGCTGTTCCAGATCTGGTTGAACCTCGCCCCCGAGGACAAGGGCGCCGACCCGCACTTCGACATGTTCTGGGCGGAGGACACGCCCATCGTCGTGCGCGGCGAGGAAGGCTCCCGGGCCCGGTTCCGCGTCATCGCGGGCGACATCGACGGCGTCGAGGCGCCCACTCCCCCGCCGCGGTCCTGGGCGGCGCGGCCGGACAACCACGTGGCCATCTGGGTGGTCACGCTCGATCCCGGCGCGAGCACGGAGCTGCCGGCCTTCGACTCTTCCGCAGTCCGGACCCTGTACAACTACGGCGGTGCGCTGACCGTCGACGGCCGGGAGCTGGCCTACGAGGCCGCCGTCCTGGAGCCGGAGGCGGTCACCGTCACCGCAGGTACCGACGGCGCATCCTTCCTGATCCTCCAGGGCCGCCCGATCGGCGCGCCGGTCGTCCAGCAGGGCCCGTTCGTGGCCAACACCCGCGAGGAGATCATCGACGCGATCCAGGACTACCGCGCGGGCCGGTTCGGTGCCTGGCCGCTTGACGACGACGGCCCCGTCCTGCCCCACGGGGAGGGCCGCGTCGCCCGGTACCCCGACGGCGACGTGCGCCGGCCGGCCGCGCAGTAGCAGCCCCAGGGAACCCCACCGCCAGTACCCGAGGGCCCCGCCAGATGCGCAAAAGCCCCGGTCACGGATGTGTCCGTGCCGGGGCTTTGACGTGCTCGGCGGAAGTGGAGGGATTTGAACCCCCGGTCCGGTGAAGGACGCTCGCTTTCAAGGCGAGTGCATTCGGCCGCTCTGCCACACTTCCCCGCCCCGGCGACTGCTCGGCGGGGCTTCCCAATGATAACCGCGCCGCGTGCCCGCGCCTCAATCGCATCCGGCACATCCGGGGCGCCACGCCGATCATGCGGGCGCGGGCCGTCGTCAAGTGAAAACCGAGACGAAGCGCACGGAGACCGTGACCTCGACCACAAACGCGCTAACGGTGGTTAAGGTGGGATTCATGAAGGCGATCATCCAGACCAACCCCGACGACCCGCGCGCCCTGGAGTGGGGCGACGCCCCGACCCCCGAGATCGGCGATGGCGAGGTGCTGGTCAAGGTGCGCGCCGCGGCCGTCAACCGCGCCGACATCCTGCAGGCCCGCGGCCACTACCCGCCGCCGAAGGGCGTCACGGACATCCTGGGCCTGGAATGCGCGGGCGTCATCGAGAAGGTCGGCGACAACGCCGGCGGTTGGCAGGTCGGCGACGAAGTCTGCTGCCTGCTCTCCGGCGGCGGCTTCGCCGAATACGCCGCGGTGCCGGTCGGGCAGCTGCTGCCCGTGCCCAAGGGGTGGGAACTCGAGCGCGCCGTGGCCATGCCCGAGGTGGCGTGCACCGTGTACTCGAACATCGTCATGGTCGCCGGCCTGAAGGAGGGCGACACGCTGCTGGTCCACGGCGGCGCGGGCGGCATCGGCACCTTCGCCATCCAGCTGGCCAAGTCGCTCGGCGCGACCGTCGCCGTCACCGCCGGCAGCGCGGAAAAGCTCGAGCGCTGCCGCGAACTCGGCGCCGACATCCTGATCAACTACCGCGAGGACGCCTTCGAGGACGTGCTCAAGGAACACGGCGGCGCTAACGTCATCCTGGACATCATGGGCGCGAAGTACCTGGACCGGAACGTCAAGGCGCTGGCCATGGACGGCCACATGGTGATCATCGGCATGCAGGGCGGCGTCAAGGGCGAGCTGAACATCGGCCGCCTGCTGTCCAAGCGCGGCTCCATCACCGCCACCGGCCTGCGCTACCGCGACAAGGCCGACAAGGCGCGCATCGTCTCCGCGACCGAGGACATCGTGTGGCCGCTGCTGGAAAACGGCACCATCACCGACCAGATCCACGCGACCATGGACATCCGCGACACCGCGAAGGCCCACGAGCTGCTGGACTCCGGCGAGGTCACCGGCAAGATCGTCCTCGTCGTCGGCGACTAGGCGCACTGACCGGGGGGGCTGCGTTGCCCGGGGTCCCCGGCTATGCCGGCTGCCCCGGTTATCCCGGCTATCCCAGCGAGGCGACGGCGCGGACCAGCTGGTCCACGTCGTGGGGGGTGTTGAAGGGCTGCAGGCCCACGGTGACGGCACCGCCGGCCTCCATGACGCCCATCGCCTCCAGCAACGCGGAATGGCCGGGGCCGACCGCGCTGGTGACCATGTGGTTGTCCAGCAGGCGGCGCACCACCGTCGGCGCGGGCACGCCGGCGACGATGAAGCTCACGCGCGGCACGCGGTCGACGTCGACGCCCTCGGCGTCATCCGACCCCTCGCCGTCGACGCCGACGATGTGCACCTGATCGAGGTTGCCCAACGCGTCGATGAGGCGCGAAGTCAGGCCCGAGAGATAACGCCCGACCTGCGGCATCGACTGCTCGATGCGGTGGCGGCGGGTGCCGCGGGCGACGGGGTCGAGGTCCGCCAAGTGGCGCACCGACTCCGACACCCCGCCCAACAGCGACGGCGCGACGGTGGTGACCTCCAGGCGGGCGCGGCCGCGGGCGCCGGGCACCAGGGCCATCGACGTCATGCGGTCCAGCAGCGACGGATCGCGGAACACCAGCGCGGACACCTGCGGGCCACCCCACGCCGCGGCGTCGAGAAGCACGATGTCCGCACCCATGCGATTCATGTCCACGACGCGGTAAGGAGCGTAGGCCGACGCGTCGACCAGCACCTTGGCCGCCGAGTTCTCCCGCACCCGGCGCGCGATGTCCGCCACCGGGGCGACCGCGCCGACGAAGGGATCGGCGGCGGGCACGACCACCAGGCGGGTGTCCGGCGTGACCAGCTCGTCGAACTGCCAGGCCGGGACCGCACCCGTCGACAGATCTGCTTCGGCGAAACGCACGCGGGCGCCGAACATGTCGGCCGCGCGGCGGAACGGCACCTGCGACACCGGGTCACCCGTGCGGGTGAGCACCATGCCCGTGCCCAGCGACAGGCGGCGGCCCATCGCCTGCATGAGCAAATGCACCAGCGCCTCGCGCGACGGGCCGAGGACCACGCCCTCGACGCGACCGCCGGCGACGTCCGCGAACGCCCGGCGCGCCGCCGACGCGAACTGGTGGCCCGCGGTGATGCCGGCGACCTGCTCGCGCGAATGGGTGCCGGAACCGGTCTCCCCGGGCAGCGACTTCGGGGCGGCGCGGAAAGCCGTGGCCATGGTCGACAGCACCCGCTCCGGGATCTGGGCGCGCTCGCCGCCGTTGAGATACGTCCACCCGTCCGACAAAGACGAATAGAACCCTCGGGTCGTGGGCACGTCGAAGGCCATGACCACCCTTTCCGATTGCGAACGCTGGATACTGCCGGGGATACCTCTCACCACTGCAGATGCACGAGAGTACCCCTCGCTCCGCCAATGGTTCGGCCGGACCCCGCGCAACCGCGCGACAGCCCAGCCATCTGCAAGACAGTATGCCCCTGATCGCCTCCGGATAACACGGCGGGTAGGGCCGAGGGTGCCCCGCCGGGTAGGTTGGGATCCGTGACGAACGCAGAACAACCAGGTCACCCGCCCACCGGATTGCGGGCCGACATCGCCCGCATGACCGGCCAAGGCGACGTGGCGGCGCCGCCGCGCTCCAGGTCCCGCACCGTTTCCGCGGCATGGCGGGACCTGACCCGCGGTTACGGCCAGCGGCAGCTGTGGCTGCAGCTCGGCTGGCAGGACATCAAGCAGCGCTACCGCCGCTCGACGCTGGGCCCGCTGTGGATCACCATCGCCACCGGCGCGATGGCCGTGGCGCTGGGCCTGCTGTACTCCCTGCTGTTCCAGCAGGAGCTGTCGTACTTCCTGCCGCACGTCACCGTCGGCCTGATCATCTGGGGCTTCATCTCCGGGTGCGTCAAGGAGGGCTCGACGGTCTTCATCGAAAACGAGGGCCTGATCAAGCAGCTGCCCAGCGCGCTGAGCGTGCACGTCTACCGCCTGGTGTGGCGGCAGCTGCTGTTCCTGGCGCACAACATGGTCATCTGGGTGATCCTGGTGGCCGTGTTCCGGCCGGACCTGGGCTGGGATTTCTTCCTGGCCATCCCGGCGCTGGCGCTGCTGGTCGTCAATGGCGTGTGGGTGACCATGTTCTTCGGCATCGTGGCCACCCGCTACCGCGACGTCGCCCCGCTGTTGGATTCGATGATCCAGCTGGTGTTCTACATGACGCCGATCGTGTGGACCACGAAGACGCTGGAGGACCAGGGCGGCGCGGTCGCCGAGCGCGCCCGCATCGCCGAACTCAATCCGCTGTACCACTACCTGGAGATCGTCCGCGCCCCGCTGACGGGCCAGCCCCTGGACGCCTACCACTGGTGGATCGTCCTGGGCTGCACGGTCGCCGGCCTGCTGCTCGCCCTGCTGGCCATGCGCCAGTGGCGTTCGCGCGTGAGCTACTGGGTGTAACGGGAAGACGGACGAAGGAAGAACGAAAATGGTCAGCATCGACACCTACGACGCCTGCGTCGACTTCCCCATCTTCGACGCGAAGTCGCGGTCCATGAAGAAGGCGTTCCTCGGCGCCGCCGGCGGCGCGATCGGCCGCAACGACTCCAACGTGGTCGTCGTCGAGGCGCTGAAGGACATCAACCTGCACTTGCGCGAGGGCGATCGCGTGGGCCTGGTCGGCCACAACGGCGCCGGCAAGTCCACGCTGCTGCGCCTGCTGTCGGGCATCTACGAGCCGACGCGCGGCACGGCGGACGTCCGCGGCCGCGTCGCCCCGGTCTTCGATCTGGGCGTGGGCATGGACCCGGAGATCTCCGGCATGGAGAACATCATCATCCGCGGCCTGTTCCTGGGCCAGACCCGCAAGCAGATGAAGGACAAGCTCGACGACATCGCGGAGTTCACCGAACTCGGCGACTACCTGCACATGCCGCTGCGCACCTACTCCACCGGCATGCGGGTGCGCCTGGCGCTGGGCGTGGTCACGTCCATCGAACCGGAGATCCTGCTGCTCGACGAGGGCATCGGCGCCGTCGACGCCGCGTTCATGGCCAAGGCCCGCGACCGCCTCACCTCGCTGGTGGAGCGTTCGGGTCTGCTGGTCTTCGCGTCGCACTCCAACGAGTTCCTGGCCCAGCTGTGCGACACCGCCCTGTGGATCGATCACGGGCAGATCCGCAAGGCCGGCCTGGTCGACGAGGTCGTGGAGGCCTACGAGGGTCCCGAGGCCGCCGCAGCCGTGCGCCGCATCCGCGACGAGCGGGGCCACCGCCCGCTGTAGGGCCACATTGGGCCGCAACCCCGCACCTCGCCCCGACCCGGCCCCGTCACGCGGCCGCCCGCCGGCACTGTGGGAAGATGGCGCCATGACCGAGGGATCGAAGAGCAGCACCGCCGTCGTCGTCGTAACGCACAACCGCCTGCGGGAGCTGACCGGTTCCCTGGAGATCCTCGTCGGGCAATCCCACGCCCCCGAGTGGGTCATCGTGGTGGACAACGGCGATGATCCGCGCGTGCGCACCGTGGTGCAGTCGCTCGACGCCAGCGCCGATGGTGGCCCGC
Source organism: Corynebacterium xerosis NBRC 16721 = ATCC 373 (assembly GCF_001552415.1). Taxonomy (GTDB): domain Bacteria; phylum Actinomycetota; class Actinomycetes; order Mycobacteriales; family Mycobacteriaceae; genus Corynebacterium; species Corynebacterium xerosis. Next base: position 43,836 of record NZ_BCRD01000004.1, on the reverse strand, counting down.
AGACGATCTACCTGGGGTCGAAGACGAATCTCGGCGGCGCCGGCGGTTTCGCGTTCGGCATGCTGACCGCCCTGAGCCTCGGCGCCGATTGGATCTGGTGCGCCGATGACGACGGCCGCCCCGAGGACACCACCGTCCTGGAGAAGCTCCACGCCTGCGCCGCGCGCCATGAACTCGACCAGGTGTCGCCGGTGGTCTGCAACATCGACGACCCCGACAAGCTGGCGTTTCCCCTGCGCCGCGGCCTGACGTGGCGCCGGAATCGTTCGGAATTGCTTTCCGACGGCGCCAACCCCAACCTGCCCCGCGTGGAGGACGAAGACGGCCGGGTCTGGTTCACCGGATTCGCCGACCAGGAAGCCGCCACCGGCGTGGCGCTGCCGGAGGACCTGCAGTGCACCGACGGCGAGCATGACCTGCTGCCGGGCATCGCCAGCCTGTTCAACGGCGCGCTGTTCACCGCGAAGTCGCTGGAGCGCCTCGGCGTGCCGGACTACCGCCTGTTCATCCGCGGCGACGAGGTCGAGTTCCACCGCCGGCTGGCGCGGTCGGGCCTGCGTTTCGGCACGTGCCTGACCACCGCGTACCTGCACCCGTCGGGCACGGAGGAGTTCCACCCGATCCTCGGCGGCCGCATGCACACGCAGTACCCGGCGGACGATTTCAAGCGCTACTTCACCTACCGCAACCGCGGCTACCTGATGAGCCAGCCGGGCATGCGCAAGCTGCTGCCCCAGGAGTACGCGCGCTTCGCGTGGTTCTTCCTGATCCAGCGCCGTGACGTGCCGGGCTTCGTCCGCTGGTGGGCGCTGCACCGCCGCGGCCGCCGCGAGAACTTCGAGCGCTTCAACCCGAAGCCGAAGAAGGACGACTAGGCCCCGAAGAACTTCTCCCAGTTGTCCGCGGCGGTCAGCTGCGGCACCGCGCCGCGCCACTGGTCGCGGATGGAATCCCACTCGGAGTTGAGCCGGCCCATCAGGCCGATCAGCTCGGAGCGCAGCTTCAGCTCGCGGTCGCGGTCGCGCACCAGGTGGCGCACGCCGGACTGCGACGCGTCGGTCACCCACACCTCGTCGAAGGTGGAGATGTGCCACCAGAACGCGTCCTCGAAGGCCACGGCCACGGGGCCCGGGCGCTTCTTGCCCATCTGCGTGTAGGCGACGCGCTTGGCGAAGGTCCGGTCGTCGCTGGCGATCTCCCGCGTCGGCGGGCGCACCGGCGACAGGCCGGCGGGCATGTCCGACAGCGGCAGCAGCTTCGTCTCGGGGTACTCGGCGCGGCCGGCGGAGATCCGCCCGAAGTCGCCCTGCGAGGCCTGGTCCAGCACCGACGGGCCGCGCAGCATGTCGCGCACGGCCTCCATCTGCGTCCACGCCAGGCCGTAGCGCATGGACACGATGTTGGACAGAATGCGACGGGTGACGGTGCCCACGACGTCCTTCGCGGTGACCGGGCCGTGCACCGACGTGGCGATCAGCCCGTTGCGCAACCCAAAGTACTGCGCCGCGTTCTCGACGTCCTTCCAGTAGAAATCCGCGTGCCACACCGCGGCACCGGGCACGGTGTCCGTCGGAAAGCCCGCCTTGGCGGCCCGGTACCCGAAGTCGATGTCGTCGTACTGGAAGAACAGGGGCAGCGCGAGGCCGATTTCCTCGACCACCTGCGACGGCACCAAGCACGTCCACCACGCGTTGTAGTCCACGCCGAGGCGGCGCAGCTGGTGGTTCTCCCGCACGTCGACGTCGGCCTTGGCGTACAGGTCGTCGTTTTCCAGCACGGTCAGCGACTTCCAGTCGAAGACCTCGCCGGTGCGGAACAGGTGCGTCGGGTTGTACAGGAACAGCATCTGCGCGCCGAGCAGCATCGGCTTCGCGGCGCAGCACGCCAGCGCCGACAGCCGCAAAGTGGTCTCCGGCTCGGGGCGGATGTCGTCGTCGGTGAGCAGGATCTGGCAGTCGCCGGCCGCGGTGGCGTCGCGCATGCCACGCGAGAAGCCTCCCGCACCGCCGAGGTTGGGTTGCTTGACGACGTTCAGGCGCTCACCCAGGATCCGCCGTGCACGCTGGAAGTCGGGCTGGTCCTCCGGGTGCTGGTCGCCCTGGTCGACGACCCGGATGGTGCGGACGCGCTCGAGCGCCGCGAGATCGTCGGCGAGCGTGGCGACGGTGTTGGCGCAGTCGACGGGGCGGTTGAAGGAGCAGATGACGATGTCCGTCGGGATGTCCCGGCGCACCTGATCCGCCGCGACGGTGTAGCGCAGGTCTTCCACGGCACCGCCGGCGTCGCCGGAATCGACGACGACGTGGATGGCGCCACCGTCGGCGAAACGGTCCAGCGGGACCGTCAGCGCGATGTCGGACTCCGGGCTGGTGGCGATGTCCGCGGCGGTGGCCCGGGCGTGCGACGCCTCCAGGCGCAGGTGGCCGCCGATGTCCTCGGTGTACGCGCGGACGCGGACGTCGCCGCGGACGCGGCCGCGGATGGTCACCTCCGGCACCGTCGTCCACCGCTGCCACTGGGAGGCGCGGAAGCGGCCGAAGTACGTGTCCGTGGCCACCGTGGTCCGCGGCCCGAGCTCGATCGCCGTGCGCGACGGGGTCGCCGAGCCGGCCGCCCCGTCCGCGCCCTTGACCGTGAAGTACAGGTCCGGGTCGATCCAGTCCGCCGGCGGGGCGAACAGCACGCGCTGGACGGTCATGCCCTCGGCGGCATTTGCGGTGGTATCGGGGGTGAAATCGGCGTCATCGCTGGAGTTGCTCACGGCCCCAGGGTAGCGACCGGGCGGCGAACCGCCCATCGGACTCGCCCGCCTTTACTCGACCTTGAAGATCACCGTGCGCTGCACGATGAAGTTCACCACCGTGGCCACGCCCTGCGCCACGACGAACGCCACCGTGTCGCTCAACCCGCGGCCCCAGCCCCACTGATCCACCAGCAGGAACGGCGCCGCCCAGAAAATCGCGTTCTGCACCGCGAACGTGGTCAGATACAGCGCCGCCACCGCCGCCAGACGCTTCCCCGACGCCTCCGCCTTGAACGTCCACCGCCGATTGATCATGTACGCCGTGATCGTGCCAAACACCCAGGCGACCGCCTTCGACACCGTGCGGTCGACGCCGAACACCCAGTTCATGATGATCAACGTGCCGAAGTCGACCACCGCCGCGATGACGCCGGAGATGATGAAACGCGTCATCTGCACCATCAGCCCGTGATCGTCGCGCGGCTTGTCGGCCAGCGGTGCCGTCGCGGACTTCTCGGCGCGGATGCCGTCGGTGCCGCGGGTCGAATCTGCGCTGGTGGAGTCGTTCACGTCACCGGTCGCGCCGCCGTTGCCCTCGGCGGCGTTCGCGGCATTGCGGCCGGCATCGTTCGCGCGGTCGTCGCTGGTGGAGTCGTCGTGGGCCTTGTTCACGGAACGGAAGCCTACGCCACCGCGCGCCGCCCGCCACAAAACCACCCGGCGCCACGGGCTTAGTGCCCGAATCCTCCAGACCCCAAAATCGCTGCCACAAAACCCCAGCTCGCGGGACCCCACGCAAAAAGTCTGGAGAATCCGAGCACTAAGCCTCCGCCCAAGTCGTCAGGCCCCGGCCCACTCGCGATCGCGCTCCCAATGCTCCAACCGGTCCCAGCGCTCGAAATAGAGGTCGCGGCACCGGCGCACGTCCCACTCCCCCTCGACGCGCGGGCCGCCGAGCAGCTGATCGATGGTGCGGGCAATCTCGGTGACGACTTCGTCGAAACGCAGCCACAGATCATCGTCCGTGTAGCGCAGAATCGCGAAACCCCTGCGCACGAGGTTGTTCTGTCGCGCGCGATCCTCGCGGAAAACGTCCTCGTCCATGTGGAATTTCTTCGAATCGAACTCGATGACCAGCCGCGCCGCCACATGCACGAGGTCCCACTCGTACGGCCCGATCCACTGGTTCAGCTCGATTTCGTAGCCGCGCAGGTTCAGCGCACGCGCCAGTCGCCCCTCCTTCAGCGAACGCCGGCGCTCCGGGGCCCACTCGACCAGAGGGCGCAGGCGATTGCGCTGGTGGGCGGGCAGTTCTTCGAGGTCATGCACAAGTTTGCTTCGCGACGCCGCCGTCGGCAGCTTCCGGTCGAGCGCGTCCGCCACGACCTCGGGACCCCACAGTTCGAGAAGATCGACGAGAGTTTCCGCCAGCGACGTCACCGGCACGCCGTCGATCGTGTTGACCTGCACGGACTCGCGTCGCCTGGTCAGGCACCCGGCGACGTCCCGGCGCGACGGCGGGACGACAACGTCCATGTAATCCGGCTCCCGTTTCCGCAGGCCGTGGAGATGCGCCGCGACCCGGTGGGAGAAGACCGCGTCCGGGGCCACCGCGAGGACCAGGCCCATCCGGGTCCGCAGGCCCGAGACCTCGAAGCGGTATCGCCCGCGCTCGACTCGGGCGATCGTTCCGTTCGCCAGCGCTCGCTCGAGCTCCAGGCGGGTCATGCCGCCGTCAAGGAGTTGGCGCCGCGTGCGGATGGTGCCCGGCTGGATGCCCGTCAGCTTGCCGCCGATTTCGCGGAGGCGTTTGCGTCTTTTCGGCTTCACCGACTTCGACTGCGTTGTCTTGCCGCGATTTTCCCCGTGGTCCCCCGTGGATTGATTCACGCGGAGACTCTCGCACGGCCGATGCGCCCCCGCATGACGAGTTTCGGCGGGGGCGGCGGGCCAATCCGGCCATCGAGCGGCGTCCTCGGCGAGAGCTTAGTGCTCAGATCCTCCAGAGTTCATTTGCCGGTCCACAAAACCGCAGGTCAGGATTCCCTCTTTAAAACTCTGGAGGATTCAGGCACTAAGTCGGGCAGAATCCTGCGCATCCGGACACGCAGAGGTGGAAAAGCGCTTGCAGGGGTGGCCGCCAGGTCAGCGCCGCAGGGCCTCGCGCAGCAGGTCGAGCTTCTCCACGACCCCCACCTGCTCGTCGCCGACCACCCCGACCTCCTCCAGCACCGCCCACGTCGCCGAGCACAGTTCCTCGACGTCTTCGCCGGTCAACGGCGTGCCGTCGTCGGCGACCCACCCCAGCGCATCCATGACGTGCGAGGTGACGTCGTGGCGGATGTCCTGGTCGGTCAGCGCCGACAGGCACAGCAGGGTGGCCAGCGCGGCGTCGCGGCCGGCGTGGTCGTCGGCGTCCTCGGCGGGCAGGACGCGCATGCGGTCGCAGTCATCGGCGATGCACGCGCAGCCGGGGTTGCGCCGCAGATCCAGAGCCTGCAGCAGGGGCACGAACTCGAAGACGCCGGACCGCTCGATGAGGTCCACGACATCGTCGCGGGCGGTGGCCAGCGTGTTGCGGATGGACTGTTCGCCGGTGAGCAGCTCGTTGATGGCGGCGATGTCGGGTCCGCCCGCCGCACTGCCCGGGTTGCCGGCGTTGCCGCCTCGCGGATCTCCCGCAGCAGCACCGGCGTCCCCGTCCCCGCCCTGGCCGGTGCCCCGGCCGGCACCACCCGGCCCCGCGACGTTGGCGACGCGGCCGCCGCGCCACAGCCCGTCGATGGTCCCCGATCCGCCGATGCACAGGGCGTCGCCTCGTCGCGGGCGAAGGCCTCGCGCACGTCGAGCCGGTGGTCCCACAACCCCCAGTGCCAGGTCAGCGTGTCGCCGACGTCCTGCAGCACGTCCCCGATGACGGTGTCCAGCGGCACGTTGACGCTCATCCCCGCGTCGAACCCCGGCGCCCCCGCGATCCCCGTCGAGCCTTCCAGGGTGAACTTGGTCGGGGCGGATTCGCCGGGCCAGCCGAACATGACGCGCAGCGCGTCGGAAAGCTCCCGCAGCGTCAGCCGGTCGTTGATGCCGAACTGCCGGTGCACCACCTGGGGCTCCTCCGCCAAAACGGCACCGATGATCAGCGTGGCCGGTTCCGCGGCCACGCGCACGCCCGGGAAGGCGATGACGTTGTCGGTGTCCGTCGACATGGCCCCAAGCGTACCGACGCTCCCCGAACCCCGCCGTGCCCCGAAGCCCCTCCCCACCTCGCGGCGGGGTCAGTCCGCGGCGTACTCCAGAGGCACGGGGCGGGACTCCGCACCCCACGGTTCCCGCAGGTAGTCACGCCGGCGGCGCTGCGATTCCAGCTCGGACCACGTCGCGGTGAGCTCCTCCAGCCCGCGCGCCCACGCGAGCACGGGCCCGGCGGCGGCCTCCCCGACGTGGCCGAATTCGATGGGTTCGACGTCGGCGACCGTCGGAAAGCGCGGCGACACCAGCTTGTCCTTGCCGGGCTTGGCCTTCTCCTCGGCGACGCGGTCCCTCAGCTCCTTCACGTGGCCGCGCAGGGCCTTCACGGTCGCGGCCAGGTCGACGCGGGGCGCGGGGGTCTGCTTGACGACGTCGACCTCCTCCCCCACGGCCAGCACCGCCGCCCCGGCGAACAGGTTGGCCAGCGTCGCCCCGGCGGCGTCGGCGGCCGGGTCCACCAGCCAGGCGCCGGACAGCCGGTCGCCGGTCAACTGCGGCGCGAGCTGCACGTGCCACACCGCGATCTCGCCGGATTCGCCCGGCGCGCCCACGACGGCGATGGTCGTCGGAGCCGTTGCCCCGGCGGCCCCGGCGGCGTCGGTGGCGGTCGCGGCGTCGGTGCCCGCTTCGGTGGCGCTGTCCTCGCTCATGGGCAACAGGATAACCTCACGGTCATGTTCGGATTCCTGAGGAAGAAGAAGAAAGACCCGGTCTACATCGCCGCGGAGCACACCGACACCCCGATGTCGTCGGAGATGACGCGCCTGGTCGCCCAGGAGCTGCCTCTGCTCGACAGCGTCAGCCGCACCCGCGTGTACCGGCTCCTCGAGGAGTACGACGGCCCCACCATCACCTCCCAGGAGGAGCTGCCGCAGGAGATCCGCGACCTGATGGACCTGTAGGCCGCTTCCTTTGCTTTGCGACGCCCACGCGCCACGCGGGCCGTCGCAAAGCAAAAGGGACGGAAAACCCCGGTGCTGCCGGGATTCTCAGGTATTTCTAGGCGCACTCCCGGGGCGCGCCCCCCTGTGGACTCATGCGGCCGGGAGTAGCGTGTGCGGTGATGTCTGCACACAACAACGGCACGTCCAGCACCGACGCTTCGAACGGTGCCCCCGGAGCCGTCTCCACAGAAGCCAGGAAACTCACCGGCTGGGGCCGCACCGCCCCCTCGACCGCGGAGGTGCTCTCCACCTCCGACGTGACGGAGATCGCCAACGCGGTGCGCGCCGTCGCCGAGCAGAACGACGGCAAGCCGTCGCACCTCAAGCGCGGCATCATCCCGCGCGGCATGGGCCGCTCCTACGGCGACCCCGCCCAGAACGCCGGCGGCCTCGTCGTCGACATGCAGGCCCTCAACCAGATCCACTCGATCGACCCGGATTCGGCGATCGTCGACGTCGACGGCGGCGTCACCCTGGATCAGCTGATGAAGGCCGCGCTGCCCTACGGCCTGTGGGTCCCGGTGCTGCCGGGCACCCGCCAGGTCACCATCGGCGGCGCCATCGGCCCCGACATCCACGGCAAGAACCACCACTCGGCCGGTTCCTTCGGCAACCATGTCGCGTCGATGGAACTGCTCGTCGCCGACGGCCGCATCCTGCACCTCGAGCCGGAGGGCTCCGACGACGACCCGTCGGGCGAACTGTTCTGGGCCACCGTCGGCGGCATGGGCCTGACCGGCATCATCCTCCGCGCGAAGATCCGCATGACCAAGACGGAGACCGCGTACTTCATCGCCGACGGCGACCTGACCGCCGACCTCGACGAGACGGTGGCGTTCCACTCCGACGGTTCGGAGCACAACTACACCTATTCCTCCGCGTGGTTCGACGCCATCTCGCCGGAGCCGAAGCTCGGCCGCGCCGCCATCTCCCGCGGCTCGCTGGCCACGCTGGCGCAGCTGGAGGAGCTGGCCCCGAAGCTGGCGAAGGATCCGCTGAAGTTCAACGCCCCGCAGCTGGTGACGGTGCCGGACATCTTCCCGTCGTTCACCATGAACAAGCTGTCCATGGTCGCCATCGGCGAACTGTGGTGGCTGAAGTCGGGCCGCTACAAGAACCAGGTCCAGAATCTGACGCAGTTCTACCAGCCGCTGGACCTCATCGGTGAGTGGAACCGCGGCTACGGCTCCAAGGGCTTCCTGCAGTACCAGTTCGTGGTGCCCATGGACGCCGTCGAGCCGTTCAAGGACATCGTCCGCGACATCCAGAAGTCCGGGCACTACTCCGCGCTGAACGTGTTCAAGCTGTTCGGCGAAGGCAACCGCGGCCACTTGTCCTACCCGATGCCGGGCTGGAACGTGTGCGTCGACTTCCCAATCAAGCGCGGCCTGGGCCCCTTCCTCGACGAACTGGACAAGCGCGTCATGGAGTTCGGCGGCCGCCTGTACCTGGCCAAGGAGTCCCGCACCTCCGCGGAGCACTTCCACGCCATGTACCCCGAAATGGGCGAGTGGCTGCGCATCCGCAACGACATCGACCCCACCGGCGTGTTCGAGTCCGACATGAGCCGCCGCCTCGAGCTGCGCTAGACGCCCTCGATTCCAGAATCGATCCGATTGCCGGTGGGCGTCGCAAAGCACACCCCGCTTTGCGACGGTCACCCTCCCGGCCATCCGGCCACAACCAAGGAGCAACGAACATGATCAACGCCGTGGGCGTCCCCCAGTCCATCCTGGTGCTCGGCGGCACCAGCGAGATCGGCCTCGCCATTTCCGCCGCCTTCCTGGAGAAGGGCCCCGCCAAGGTCACCTTGGCGGCGCTTCCCGGTGACCCGGGCCGCGAGGCCGCCGAGGCGCAGATGCGCGCCGCCGGCGCTTCCGACGTGCGCGTCATCGACTTCGACGCCACCGACTTCGAGTCCCACCCGGGCGTCATCGACGAGGCGTTCGCCGACGGCGACGTCGACATCTGCATCGTCGCCTTCGGCCTGCTCGGCGACGCCGAGGAGCTGTGGCAGAACCAGCGCAAGGCCGTGCAGATCGCGCAGGTCAACTACACCGGCGCGGTGTCGGTCGGCGTGCTGGTCGGCCAGAAGTTCAAGGCGCAGGGCCACGGCCAGTTCATCACCATGTCCTCCGCCGCCGGCGAACGCGTCCGCCGCTCGAACTTCGTCTACGGCTCGACCAAGGCCGGCCTCGACGGCTTCTACCTGTGCCTCGGCGAGGCACTGGAGGAGTACGGCGTGAAGTCCCTGGTCATCCGCCCGGGACAGGTGCGCACCCGCATGTCCGCCGGCGTGAAGGAAGCGCCGCTGACCGTGAACAAGGAAGACGTCGCGGCCCTGGCCGTGCGTTCCGTCGAGGCCGGCAAGTCGCTGGTCTGGGCGCCGCCGACGTTCCGGTGGGTGATGATGATCCTCAAGCACATCCCGCGCCCGATCTTCCGCAAGCTGCCGATCTAGGCCGCTGCCACGGCGCGGGCGCCCGCTGATCCGGCCACCGACGGCGCCACGCGGCGAAAGAGCTCAGCGTGGTGGCGCACGCGGAAAGGATGCGACGCCGCCGGTGCTGACGCCATGAACGAGCTGACGGGATGAACGGGGGGCACGGCATTCACGTGGGCGCCGGACCGTCGTAAAGCAACGGTGGCGGGGTCCGGGCCGTGTGGGAGACTGGTCCCATGTCAGAAAGCACTGCGCCGCCGAGCCCGACGGCGGCCACGGCAACGAAGGCCCCGCACGACCACCGGGACAACCCGTTCGCCACGGACCCCGTGGGCGAGGTCTTCGCCGACGACCAGCTGTCGCTGAAGCACGCGGCGCTGGGCATGATCGCGGCTGCCGTCGGCGGCGCGATCGTGGCGTTCGTCGCGTGGTTCGTGCTGCACCGGATCTCGCTGCCGGCGTTCGGCGGATCGATGGTCACGCGGGCGATCTCCTCCGCCGTGACCGTGGTCCTGCTGCTGGCCGTCACGGTGCTGCTGTGGTTCTGGGCCACCCGCGGCGCCGGCGCCCGCCCCCGCTGGATGGAACTGCTCACCTACGTCGTGTCCTACCTGTCGCCGGCCGCGCTGGTCGCGTCGACGCTGGCCATCCCGCTGGGGTCGACGCGCCTGTACCTCGACGGCATCAGCGTCGACCAGGAGTTCCGCACCGAATACCTGACCCGCATGACCGCGGAATTCGGGCTCAACGACATGGCGTACATCGACGTCCCGTCGTACTACCCCGCCGGCTGGTTCCTGGCCGGCGGCCGCCTCGCCGACCTGTTGGGCATCCCCGGCTGGGAGGTCTTCCAGCCGTGGGCGCTGATCACCCTGGCCGCCGGCGGTTCCCTGCTGGTCCCGGTGTGGCAGCGGCTGTCCGGTTCGCTGCCGGTGGCGGCGGGCATCGCGCTGCTGACGACGGCCATCGCCATCTCCACCACCGCCGACGAGCCCTACGCCGCCGTCGTGGCCATGGGCCTGCCGCCGCTGGCCGTCATGGCCCGCCGCGCACTGGCCGGCGCGTGGTCGGCGACGGTCGGCGTCATCGTCTTCCTGGGATTCTCCGCGACGTTCTACACGCTCCACACCGCCGTCGGCGCCCTCATCGTGATCACGCTGACCATCGCGGTCTGCGCGGCGGAGAGGTCCTGGCGGCCCGTCGCAAAGCTCGTTCTGATGGGCGCGGGTTCCATGCTCATCGCCGCCACGGTATGGGCCCCCTACCTGTGGGCCACGCTGACCGGCGCGGCGTCGTCCGGCGCCACCGCCATGAACTACCTGCCCGACAACGGCGCGCGCGTGCCGCTGCCCATGTTCGCCGCGTCGGTCATCGGCCTGATGTGCCTGCTGGGCCTGATCTGGATGATGGTGCGCGTGCTCGAACCCGACACCCGGGCCATGATCATCGGTCTGGCCGTGATGTACGGCTGGGTGGTCGCGTCGATGATCGCCACGCTGGCCGGGCGGACCCTGCTGGGCTTCCGGCTGGAGGCGCCGATCACCCTGATGCTGGCGACGGCCGGCGTGTTCGCCATCGCCGACATGAAGCTCAACGGGGTCGAAAAGCTGTGGCCCGCCGCCGTGCGCCCCGCCGCCGCGCGCGCCATCAGCGCCGTACTCGCGATGGTGATCTTGCTCGCAGGCGTCGGTTACGCCCAGTCGATCCCCACCCGCCTCCACGGGCCGATCGATCTGGCCCACACCGACACCGACGGATACGGCGAGCGCGCCGACCGTTTCGCGCCCGACGCCGGCAAGTGGTTCCCCGAAATCGACCGCGTCCTGCGCGAGTCCGGGCTGGAGCCGACGGAGTCCGTGGTGCTCACGGATGAGCGCAATTTCCAGGCGTTCTTCCCCTATTACTCGTTCCAGGCCCTGACCAGCCATTACGCCAACCCCTTGGGCGAATTCGACCGGCGCAACGCCGCCATCGAGGAATGGGCGGCCATCACCGACCCCGACGAACTGGTCAACGCGATGGACGCCGACCCGTGGCGGGGGCCCGACGCGATCATCGTCCGCGGCGACGCGTCCGACCCCGACGGGCGCTTTACCATCGACCTGGCCGACGACATCTATCCCAACAACCCCAACGTCCTTTTCCGCGGGGTCGCCTTCGATCCGGCCGCGTTCGAGAAGCATTGGGAGGTCACCCAAAAGGGACCTTTTGTCATCCTGATTAGGCAATAGGGGCCTTTTCCGTAAACTGTGTTTCCGTGTCTGCCGAAACCAGTGAAATCAAACGGAGCCCGGATCTCGACGAACCCGTGGTGACCGTGGACCGGATCGAACGCCCGCCGATGGACGGACCGAAGCCCACCAAGGGCGTTCGGCTCGCGGCCATCGCCGCGGGCATCATCGGTTTCCTGTGCTTCGTCGCGCTGCCCTTCCTCCCGGTGACCCAGACCCAGTCGTCGCTGAGCTGGCCCCAGAACGACAGCCTGAACTCGGTCGACGCGCCCCTGATGGCGCAGGCCCCGATCTCGCTGTCGATGGACGTGCCGCTGTCGCTGGTCGACGAGCTGCCGGAGGGCCGCACGCTGCTGGTCGGCACCCTGCCGCCGGATTCGAAGGACCCGACCGCCGAGGGCCTGCAGGTCCGCCGCGTCAACGGCTCCGTCGACGTCGTCGTCCGCGACCGCGCGGTGCTGTCCCTGAACCAGGACGAGCTGGAGGCGAACCGGGACGGGATCCTGTCCATCCGCTCCACGCACGAGTCCACCGAGGCGTTCGTCGAGGGCGCCGTCGACGAGGAGGGCGAGCCGCTGCGCGGCGTCGTGGAGGAGGACATCCGGCCGCAGACAGTCGGCATCTACACCTCCCTGCCCGCCGACGGCGACGCGGCGGCCGCCGTGGCCGCGGGCCTGAACGTCGACATGGAGATCGACAGCCGGTACACGTCGAAGCCGACGATCATCAAGTACATCGTCATGTGGCTCGGCCTGCTGCTGGCCCTGGTGTCGTTGTGGACCCTGTGGCGCATCGACAAGGTCGACGGCTCGTCGCCGACCCCGTGGCTGCGCAAGGACGCCTGGCGCCTGCGCCCGCTCGACGCCCTGGTCGGCTTCATCCTGCTGGTCTGGCACTTCATCGGCGCCAACACCTCCGATGACGGCTACATCTTCACCATGGCCCGCGTCTCCGACGAGTCCGGGTACATGGCCAACTACTACCGCTGGTTCGGTGCCCCCGAATCGCCGTTCGGCGCCCCGTACTACGACCTGCTGGCGCTGATGGTCAAGGTGTCCACGGCGTCGGTGTGGATGCGCCTGCCCGCGCTGATCGCCGGCCTGGCGATTTGGTTCGTGCTTTCCCGCCTGATCATCCCGCGCCTGGGCCGGGACATCGCCGAGCGCCGCGTGGCCTACTGGTCCGCCGCCGGCGTGCTGCTGGCGTTCTGGCTGCCGTACAACAACGGCCTGCGCCCCGAGCCGGTCGTCGCCCTGGGCGCCCTGCTGACGTGGGTGTTCATCGAGCGCGCCATCCTGACCCGCCGCCTGTTCCCGGCCGCCATCGGCGTCGTCGTCGCCACGCTGTCGCTGAGCTGCGGCCCCACCGGCCTGATGGCCATCGCCGCGCTGCTGGCCGGCCTGCCCGTGCTGGTCCGCATCGTCGTGGAGCGCCACAAGGCCCTCGGCGGCGGCGCCGCGGCCCCGCTGATGCAGACCATGCCGTTCCTGGCCGCGGGCACCGCGATCCTCGTCGCGGTGTTCGGCGACCAGACCCTGGCCTCCGTGCTGGAGTCCATCCGCGTGCGCGGCGCCATCGGCCCGTCGATGCCCTGGTACGAGGAGCCCATCCGCTACTACTGGATGATCCTCCAGTCGGTCGACGGTTCCTTCACCCGCCGCTTCGCCGTGCTGGCCGCGCTGATGGCGCTGGCCATCACCGTCGCCGCGCTGCTGCGCCACCGCACCGTCCCCGGTGCCCTGGCCGCGCCGTCGATGCGCCTGGTGTTCATGTACGTGGGCACCATGTTCTTCCTGACCTTCACGCCGACCAAGTGGACCCACCACTTCGGCGTGTACGCCGGCATCGGCGCCGCGCTGGCCGCGCTGGCCGCCATGGCGATCTCGCACTGGGCCGTCGGCTCGCGCCGCAACCAGGTGCTCTTCGCCGGCGCGTCGATCTTCCTGCTGGCGTTTTCGCTGATGGGCATCAACGGCTGGTGGTACGTGTCGGCGTACGGCGTGCCGTGGTTCGACAAGACCGTCCAGTTCCGCGGCGTCGAGGCCGGCAACATCGTCATGGTCATCGCGCTGCTCACCCTCGCCGCCGGTGCGGTGCTGCAGTTCGTGCAGGAGTTCCGCGGCAAGGACCGCAAGCCGTCGACGCTGGCGGCGCGATTGCGCCTGGGCACCGTCGCGGCCTCGCCGTTCGCGGTGGTCTCCTTCATGGTGGTCATCTTCTCGGTGCTCAGCCTGGGCAAGGGCTTCGTCTCCCAGTACCCGGCCTACTCGGTCGGCCTGGGCAACCTGCGCGCGCTGACCGGCCAGACCTGCAACCTGGCCGAGGACGTCCTCATGGAGACCGATCCGAACCAGGGCTTCCTGACCCCGGTCGGCGGCGTGTCCCTGGGCGACTCCCTCGACCCGGAGGGCAACGCCCGCGGCTTCACCCCGAACGGCCTGCCGTCGGAGATGACCGCCGACGCGGTGTGGGTCAACGACGGCCAGTCGAACACCGACCGCAGCGAGAACCCGGATTCCAACTGGGTCTCCGGCGGCGAGGGCGCGTCGACGGAGGGCGGCTTCGAGGCCGAGGCCGGCGTCAACGAGTCCCGCGCGACGCTGCCGTTCGACCTCGACGGCGAGCGCATCCCGGTGCTGGGCTCCTACAGCGAGGAGGTCCAGGTCCCGGGCTCGCTGGAGACCTCCTGGTACGAGCTGCCGGAGCGCTCCGAGTCGCACCCGCTGCTGGTGGTCTCGGCCGCCGGCCGCATCTACCACCACGACATCAATGGCGTTGAGCAGGAAGGCCAGTCGCTGATGGCCCAGTACGGCCAGTGGAACGGTTCGGAGTGGATCACGCTGCACGAGTCCGAGCCGATGGACATCGGCCCCGCCCCGACGTGGCGCAACCTGCGCTTCCCCACGGCCGACATCCCGGCCGAGGCCACCGCGGTGCGCCTGGTGGTCAAGGACGAGAACCTGGCCAAGGGCGAGTGGATCGCCGTCACCCCGCCGCGTCTGGCGGAGCTGACGCCGATGCCGCAGGTGATCGACGCGTCGGTGCCGACCATCCCGGACTGGGCGGTGGCGTTCCAGTTCCCGTGCCAGCGCCCGTTCGACCACTTCGCCGGCGTGGCGGAGAACCCGAAGTTCCGCATCACCCCGGACCGCGACCTGAAGGTGTCGTCGACGGACACGTGGATGTCGCTGAGCGCCGGTGGCGTGCTGGGCATGTCCGACGCCGTCAACGAGTCGGTGGCGGTGCCCGCGTACCAGAACCACGACTGGAACCGTGACTGGGGCATCGTCGAGGCGCTGCAGTCCCGCCCGAACCCGGACGGCGTCCGCCCGGAGCCGGCGGTCATCGACCACGAGGAGATCACCCGCTCCGGCCTGTGGTCGCCCGGGCCGATGATCGCGGAGGAGGACTAGTTCCTCCCGGGCGCGCCGTCGCTTGACGACGGCCCACCCACCCGCTTCCGGCCCGTGAACCCGGGTCCCTCCCGCACCGTGGAGGGGCCCGGGTTCCGCCGTTTCCGGGTCCGCCCGGGGCGGGGCAGCGGCGTCCGCGTGCATGACGGACAATGGGGCGGTGAGCAACATCGATGGTTTCGGGCAGGGCGGCGACGCCGGCGGGCAGGGTTTCGGGCACGGCAGCGGCCAGGACGACGAAGGCGTCGCACCGATCCTCGTCGCGGCGGTCGTCGTCACCGACGATCGAGGCCGCGTGCTGACGGTCCGCAAGGCCGGCACCGACCGCTTCATGCTCCCCGGCGGCAAGCCGGAGGAGATCGCCGGGGCGGATGGGCGGCGTCGTGAAGCGCCCGCGGAGACCGTGATCCGTGAGTTCCGCGAGGAACTCGGCGCGGAGCTGGACCCCGGGAAGCTGGCCGACTGGGGCGTCGTCGCCGATGCCGCGGCGAATGAGCCGGGGCGGTCGGTGGTGGGGCATCACCAGCGCTATCTCGGGGCGGTGCCGGAGGTGTCGCCGCAGGCGGAGATCGAGGAAGTCCGGTGGGTCGACCCGCGTTTCCCGACCGGGCGGCTGGCGCCGATGCTGGCCAACCACACGCTGCCGCGGCTTCGCGACGGGGCGCCGGCCAGGGAGATTTCGGCGGTGACCGTGTTCGCGGGTTCCACCGACGGCGCCGACCCGGCGTGGCGCACGGCGGCGGAGGAGCTGGGGCGGGAGCTCGGGCGCGAACGCGTGGAGATCGTCTACGGCGGCGCGTCGATCGGCCTGATGGGCGCCGTGGCCGACGGGGCGCTGGCCGAGGGCGGGCGCGTCACCGGCGTCATCCCGACGTTGCTGCGCGACCGCGAAATCGCCCACCGCGGGTTGTCCCACCTGGAGACCGTGGACACGATGGCGCAGCGCAAGGACCGGATGTACGCGCTCGGCGACGCGTTCATCGCGCTGCCCGGCGGCGCCGGCACGCTGGAGGAATTCTTCGAGGTGTGGACGCGCCAGCACATCGGCATCCACCAGCAGCCCGTCGCGTTGGTCGGGCCGGGCGGGTTCTGGCGGCCGCTGGTGGCGCTGATCGAATCGCTCGTCGACGGCGGACTGATCCAGCGCAAGCACCTGGATTCGCTCATCGTCGTGGAGGACCCCGCCGAGCTGCTGCCGGCGCTGTGCACGTGGCGGGCGCCCGGCACGAAGTGGGGATGACCATGCGGGCGTGAGTGGGCGGGCGTGACTGTGCGGACGACTGCGCGGCACCCTCACCGCACACGAACGCGCCGCCGGGGCCCCTTCCCCAGGGCCCCGACGGCGCGTCGGTGATGCGGTGATGTGTTGGCCGCCGTCGACCGGGGTCCCTTCCCCAGGACCCCGATGACGGGCGGTGTTCGGGTGGGCGCGGGCCGTCGTAAAGCCAACCGGCCCGCCCGAGATGCGCCTTTAGCGCGAGGCGCCGGCCAGCAGCGCGACCACGTCGGAGTACGTGGCCAGCTTGATGACCTGATCCGGATCGAACGACGACCCCTCGCCGGCGGTGGCATCGTCGCCGCCGATGGTGTCTCCGGCCTGGCCGGCCTCGTCGGCGGTCGGGGCGTTCTCGCCGATCTCCTCGAGCTGGCCCTCGGGGACGTTGCCCGACTCGATGGCCTGCTTCAGGAAGGCGATGAGCGTGTCGATCTGCGCGGCGTCCAGGCCCGCGGCCTCGGCGGCGTCGCGGACGGCGGCGATGCTGTCGTCGAAGTCGGCGTCGGAGGAGCCGCCCTGGATGGCCTCGATGATGGCGTCAACCAGTTCGGCCGTGGCCAGCGGAGACTCCGGCGCGGTGGTCGCGTCGTCGTTCGCGTCGTCGGTGGTGCCGCCGATGACATCGCCGTCGGCGGAGCGGTCGCGCGGCGGGGCGACGGTCTTGGCGTCGGCACCGGTGTCGGCGGCGTCCTTGGCGCGCTCGGCACCGGCGGCCTCGGCCTCGCTCTTCGGCTCGCCGCGGGTCTCGGGAGAGGCGGTGGCGTCGCCGGCTCCCCGACCGTTGACGCCGTTGGCGGAGCCACCCTTGCTCAGGCCCTCGAGCTGCGCCTTCGTGCCGTTGAAGGTGTTCAGGTCGACGGGGGTGTTGATGCCCGGCACGACGCCGGTGCTGGAGCGCTGCCAGAACAGCGGCTCGTTCCAGCCGCCGGGGACGTCCGTCGGCGGCTGGTCCTGGTAGGCGGCCAGCCACAGCGGGTAGCCGTTGAGGCCGGTGGTGTCGGCCATCTTGTTCACCCAGAACCAGCGGTAGGTGTAGATCATCGGCATTTCGCCGGTCTTGAGCTCCACGCGCTGCAGGAACGCCGACGCCCACTTCTCCAGGGCGGCGGGGGTCATGCCGGCATCGAGCTCGAGGTCGAGCACGGGCGGCAGGGTGCGGGCGCCGGCGGGCTGCAGCTTCAGTGCCTCGGCGTAGGCGTCGGCCTGCACGACGGCGTCGCGGTCGGGGTGGGCCTTGTGGTAGCTGCCGATCATCAGGCCGGCGTCGGAGGCGGCCTTGGAGTCCTCGGCGAAGAAGGGGCTCAGGCCCTCGAGGCCGTCGGTGGCCTTGATGAAGGCGAACTGCTCGCCGGAGGCGGCGACCTTCTCCCAGTCGAGCTTCACGCCGCCGGGACGCTGCCACTTGGAGACGTCGATGCCGGTCGGGGAAGTCGCGGTGAAGGCCTCGGCCGGGGCCGGCGCCAGGACGCCCAGCGCCATGGGCAGGGCGGCGGCGAGGGCGACGATCGCGCCTGCGCGGCCGCGGCGGGCTCCCGAGCGCGGCCGGGACTTGGGGAAGGTCACGGTGCGGAGGTTCATGACTCGTAACTATACGGCACTCACGCCCCTTTAGTCACATTGGCAACACGAGTAACAAACCCCTCCCGGTATATGCGCTGGGGTTTTCCCTCACCCACCGAGCTTTACGACGCCGCTGATTCACGACGCCGCCGTACTTGTTGGCGCCGATGTTCTGCGACGGCACTGCTTTACGACGGCACCGCGGAGCCTCTGCGGCGAACGGAATCCGGCCGCCGCAGATGATCCGACTGCCGCGCCAACTTTTTCGCGACGAGCCAGCACCCGATCAACGCCGCCAGATACAGCGGCCACATCACGGCGATGGGCCACGCGCCCCAGCTGGTCGGCCACGAGTAGTTCCACAGGAAGTGCATGAGGAATGCGGCGAACGGGCCACCGAGGCCGAGCGTCCAGCGGGCGGGCGTCGTCAAGCGGGGATGCAGCAGCGCCATGCCGACGCCGAGCCCCGCCACCGCCGAGAAGAAGACGTGCAGGCCGGGGCCGGCGACGGCGCGGACGAACCACATGAACAGCAGGCCGTCGACGTCGGAGTTGGCGTCGTCGAGTGCGCCGGCGGCGCCGTACTGGACGGTTTCGATGAGCTCGAAGCCCAGGCCCACGAAGATGCCGACCAGCAGGCCGTCCCACGGGCGATTCCACGGGCGCGGCAGGGCCAGCAGGATCAGGGCGATGCCCAGCGACTTGCCGACTTCCTCCGGCCACGCGCCCGCCAGCGACGCCTCGGCGGCTTCCCAACCGACGGCGGTGGCGATGGTGGTCATCGATTCGCCCGCGACGAGGATGAACGTGAAGGACCCCAGCGCTCCCCAGGCCAGCGCGAGCAGCGGCCACGCGCCGGCGGGGCGCCACAGGACCGAGCGGGACATGGCCCACCAGACGACGCCGATGACCGCCGCCGAAATCAACGTGCCGAACAGCAGCGACAGCGGCGTGACCCGCCCGAACGCGAAGAGCGTCAGGGCATTGACGGCCGCGCCCGCCGCGATGATCGGGACCAGGATCAGGAAGGCCCAGCGGATTTGGGAGGTGCGATCGATCATCGGCCCTCGCCCTTCCGCACGTCGGCGAGGATCGTCGCGGTGGCGTCGTCGACGTCCTCCGCGTCGCCGGAGACGATGGCCACGAGACCGCGGGCGCCTTCGGCGGAGCCGGAATCGGCCTCTCCGCCCGAACCGGCGGGATCGGCAGGATCCGCACCGACGCGATCGTCGGCCGTCCCCTCCTCGCCGAGCACGATAACCTGGTGCGTCACGCCGTCGAGGCTGGTCACGGGCGTGCCCGACCACGCGAGCAGGCCCGGGGCCCGCGGCGTCTCCGCGGCGCGCATCTCCGGGGCGGGCGAGTCCGAGAACGTCTTGGCGCGGATGGCGCGCACCCCGAAGCGGGGCAGGTCCTCCACGCCTTCGGCGGAGCGCGTCTCGATGGTCACGTCGTCGCAGGTGAATTCGTGGGCGCCCACGGTCAACGAGGTGGCGCGGTCGCAGTCGGGGGCGCCGTCCCGGACGTCGAAAAGCGCACTGTAGGAGGCGTCTTCGCCGCCGAGGGTGACCGTGCGCACGCTCTCGAGGACCTCCGCCTCCTCGCCCTTGGCGGAGGACAGCCCGGCGGCCAACGCAACGGGTGCGAGCGTGGCGGCCAGCGCGACGGCACTCACCAGCGCCACCGTGCGGTGCGAGGTGCCGCTGAATCGGTTCGGTTTCATCCGCCCATGATGCCATGCCGCGCGGCGGAATTGAGCACTGTTCAGATCCGAAACTTCCCGGCCACGCCGTTGTCGAACACCCGATCCGGCCCCGTCCCTACACTGGGCCGCATGACAGACGAGAACGCGAACGCCACCAGCCCGACCACGGCCCCCTCCCCCGCCGACGACCTGTACCGCCACGTCAACGGCGAATGGATCGACTCGCACGTCATCCCCGCCGACCGCGCCGTCGACGGCGCCTTCCACAAGCTGCGCGAGGAGTCGGAGGAAGCCGTCCGGGCGATCGTCGAGGATGCGCCGGCGGATTCGCGCATCGGAAAACTCTACGGGGCGTTCATGGACGAGGCCGCGATCGAGGACGCCGGCATCGACGCGCTGGCGCCGGACATCGCAGCGCTCGACGTCGACGACCGCGACGACCTCGCCGAGGCGCTGGGCCGCCTGGACCGCACCGGCGTCACCGGCCCGGCGGCGTTCTGGGTGGAGAAGGACTCCACCTCGGATGTGGCGATGCTCTACCTCGTCCAGTCCGGGCTGGGCCTGCCGGACGAGGCCTACTACCGCGAGGAATCCCACGCCGAGACGCTGGCCGCCTACCGGGAACACGTCGAGTCCATGCTGCAGCTGCTGGAGGATTCGACGGTGTCGGCGGGCAACTTCGAGGGCTTCGACGGCCTCGATTCCTTCCCGCTGCACGACCTCGCCGACGCCGCCCGCCGCATCGTCGACTTCGAGTCGGCGCTGGCGTCCGGCCATTGGGACGTCGTGGCCAGCCGCGACGCCGTGCGCACCTACAACCTCACCGACATGACCGCCCTGCCCGCCGGTTACCCGTGGGCGCGCTGGTTCGCGCAGATGGGCGTCGGCGCGGAGGTCGGCGCGGGGGCGGGCGCGGAATCGGACGCTTCGGCCGGGGTGGAGCGGATCGTCGTCATGCAGCCTTCCTACCTGGAGCACCTGGCGGCGCTGTGGCGCGACACCGACCTGGAGGACCTGCGGCTGTGGGCGCTGTGGCGCGTGCTGCGGGCGCGGGCGCCGTACCTGGGCGCGGCGTTCGTGGAGCAGAATTTCGAGTTCTACGGCAAGACCCTGTCCGGCGCCGAGGAGCTGCGGGCGCGGTGGAAGCGCGGCGTCGGCCTGGTCGAGGGCGCGCTGGGCCAGGAAGTGGGCAAGGAGTACGTCGCCCGCCACTTCCCGCCGACCCACAAGGAGCGGATGCTCGAGCTGGTCGACTACCTCATCGAGGCGTACCGCGAGCGCATCACCGACCTCGACTGGATGACGCCCGACACCCGTGAGCGCGCGCTGGAGAAGCTCGGCCAGTTCAAGGCGAAGATCGGATACCCCGACAAGTGGCGGAGCTACGAGGGCCTGGAGCTGACGGGCACTTTGCTTGACGACGTCCGCGCCGCCTCCGCATTCGGCCACGACTACGAAGTGGCGAAACTGGGCAAGCCGGCGGACCGCGACGAGTGGTTCGCCACGCCGCAGACCGTCAACGCGTTCTACAACCCCGTGGTCAACGACATCACGTTCCCCGCGGCGATCCTGCAACCCCCGTTCTTCGATCCCGAGGCCGACGCCGCCGAGAACTTCGGCGCGATCGGCGCGGTCATCGGCCACGAGATCGGGCACGGCTTCGACGATCAGGGCTCGCAGTACGACGGCCACGGCAACCTCAACCAGTGGTGGACCGACGCCGACCGCGCGGCGTTCGAGGGGCTGACCGACAAGCTCGTCGAGCAGTTCGACGGGCTGGTGCCCACCGGCCTGCGCGAGCGCGGCGAAACCGGCGTCGGCGTCAACGGCAAGTTCACCCTCGGCGAGAACATCGGCGACCTCGGCGGCCTGGGCATCGCCGTGGTGGCGTACCGCCGCTGGCTCGCCGACCAGGGGCGCGACACGTCCGTGGAGAAGGACCCGGAGGCGTACCGCGGCCTGTTCCTGTCGTGGGCGCTGGTGTGGCGCACCGCCATCCGCCCCGAGATGAGCCGCCAGTACCTGGCCATCGACCCGCACTCGCCGGCGGAGTTCCGCTGCAACGTCATCGTCACCGACATCGATGAGTTCCACGCCGCCTTCGACGTGAAGCCCGGCGATGGCATGTGGCGCGACCCCGCGGAGCGCGTGACCATCTGGTAGCCGGCGGCGCAGGCGCGGCGCGGCCCGTCCAAGCGGAGCGGGCGCCCGGGCGGAGCCAACGTCCGGGCCTGTCGCGCGGGCAGGCATGGCGCGGGCTTCACATTCGTTCCCGCGTCCCGGCAACCCTCCACGTAGCCACCGTTTCCACCCTCCACCCGAACGGTTTACAATTGTGCGGGAGAGTTGCCGGCGGGGACGCCGGGGCGTCGTGAAGCAAAACAACGGCCCCCACCGCCGACCCGGCACCACCCGCCCGGCCGAGGAGGAGGACCCGTGGATGCCCGCGACGTGCAGGCCCTGGCGGCCGTCAAGCTGTACTACGGCGAAGGGCTGACGCAATCCGACGTGGCCAAGGAGCTCGGGGTGTCGCGGCCGACCGTGTCCAAGCTGCTGACGCTCGGGCGCGAACGCGGATACGTGTCCATCACCATCCACGACCCGCGCGAGGAAGCGTCCGAAGCCGGCGCCCGCCTGCGCGACCGGTACGGCCTCGCCGACGTGCGGCTCGCCCAGCCCGCGCGGCCCGGATCCGACGTGCTGCTGCGCGAACTCGGGCGGATCGGCGCGGAACTGCTCGACGAACTCGTCGTCGACGGCACCATGCTCGGAGTGTCCTGGGGGCGCACCATGTTCGCCGTGTCGCGGCAGCTGAAGCGCAAGGACGTGCAGGGCGTCGAGATCATCCAGCTCAAGGGCGGGATGAGCCACTCCGACAAGTCGACCAACGACATCCGCACCATCGGCGGGTTCTGCTCCGCGTTCGGGGCGTTCGCGCGGACGCTGCCGCTGCCGGTGATCTTCGATTCCGTGGAGACCAAGCGCATCGTCGAGCAGGACCGGCACATCGCCCACATCCTGCAGCTGGGGCGGGAAGTCGACATTGCGCTGTTCACGGTCGGCAACATCGCGGCGGATTCGCTGGCACTGAATCTGGGGCAGCTTTCCGACGGCGAACGCGACCGCCTGCTCGAGCGCGCCGTCGGAGATGCGTGCTCGCGGTTCTACCGCGCCGACGGCGGGGTGGCGTTGCCCGAGGTCGACGCGCGGACCGTGGGCATCACCCTGGCGGATCTGCGGCGCGTGCCCACGAGGGTGCTGGTCGCCGGCGGGTCCGACAAAACCGAGGCGATCGAGACGGCGCTGCGCACCGGTCTGGCCACGCATGTCGTCATCGACGAGGCGACCGCGGCGAGGGTGCTGGAGGTCTAGCGCAGCGCGCCCCCACCCTGCACCCGCCGCGCCCTCCGCGGCCGTCCCCCACCCGACCCCTGTCGCCCGTCCCTCACGTCGGCGTCCCCTCCACCACCGTCCCGAACCCAACCCCCGTCGCCCCTCCACCACCGTCCCACACCCGGCCCCCGTCGCCCCCTTCACACAGAAAGATGTCGGGGAGCCAAAAAGATGCGGTGTGCCACTTCTTTCTGGCTGTCCGACGTCTTTCTGCCGGGGGTGGCCTCACGTCTCCCGATCCCCGCGGCCCATGATCTCCCGTCGCAGCGGAGCCACGATTTCCCGTCGTTGCAGCCCCCGTTTTCCGGTCGCCGAGGATTCCCCGAAACCCGATGGAACCGATCGGCCCCGAACCGCGTCTAACAAGGTGCGGCCCCATCGATGAAGGCCGCCGTACACGTCGGCGCGGATCGTCGTAAAGCGATGTCCGCTGGCCAGCCACGGGCGAACGCCCGCGTGTGCGACGAACCGACACCGGGGGAACCACGTAAACCATGGGCACGACAACCGAAACGACGCTGCGAATCCATTCCAGCGGCGTGATCCTGCGCCGCGACCAAAACGAGCTGGGCGCCGACGAGATCCGGCGGCGATTCCGAGCGGGGGAACTCGTGCGGATCGCGCGAGGCATCTACATCCGCCACGCCGAACGCCCCCGCCATGAAGATTTCCGGTTACGCGCGGCGGCTGCGGGACTGATCCACTCCGGCGCCATCGTCACGGGCCCCGGTGCAGCCGCCATCCAGGGTTTCGGTGGCCTGTACCCGCAAAAAATGATGATCGATGTGCTGTCCCCGAGCGTCGACGGCACTTCGGAAAGCGGATTCTGCCGCCTGCGCAAAGCCAAGGGCGACGAGGCAACCCACATCGTCGACGGCATCCGCGTAACCACGCCCGCAGTGACCATCATGGAGACCGCTCTCGTCCACGGGGCCCGCATGGGTCTCGCCGTCGCCGAATCGGTGCTGTGGACGGGAAAATGCACGAAAAAGGAGCTTGCCGACGCCTACGCACACACCGCCCGCCGCAAAGGCCGGAGCGCCGCGAAGTTCGTGGCCGAGACCGCCGATGACCGCAGCCAATCCGTCGGTGAAACCCTGACGCATTGGTGCATCCGCCAAGCCGGGTTGCCCGAGCCGCTGCAGCAAGTGGAGATTTTCGACGAGACCGGGGCGTTCGTGGCCAAGGTGGACTTCTTCTGGCCCGAGTTCGGGATCATTGTCGAATTCGACGGAAACGTGAAGCTCTCCGGGAAATACGGCGATCCCGAAACGGTGGCGCGGCGACAACTGGAGCGGGATACCGCGCTGACGAACCTGGGTTTGCGGATTCTCCACGTGAAATGGGACGAAGTTTTCTCGGGAACGGGGATCCGGACGATTCGCGGATTCTACTATCACTTCGCCGCGCTCCGCGGCGGATACCTGGGCAGCTGGCGACTGGCCGATCTGCGGCGTTAATCGCTGCGGGGAGGGGCGAGGGGGCTGAGGGAGTTGAGGGGTTGAGGGGTTGAGAGGTTGAGGGGTTGAGGGGTTGAGGGGTTGAGGGGTTGAGGGGTTGAGGGGTTGAGGGGGAACGAAGATCGATGGGATCGAGGAGTCTCCCGGCCACGCAAAGCCGCCCTTCGAGAGAAAGATGTCCAGCGGCCAGAAAGAGGTGGTTTGCCACTTCTTTCTGTCCACTGGACATCTTTTTGCGGGGTTAGGGCTGCAGCGCCGCGCCGACGGGTCGGCGGGGCCAGCACGGCGGCGTGGGCAGAGCCGGCGGAAACCAGCCGCGCTGCCGGGCCACGCCGCCGCGCGGCACCCCACCTAGAATGCGATGACGCCCACGATGGCGGCGTTGAGCAGGTTGACGCACAGACCCGCGAACAGGGCCAGCGGGCCATTCTTCGCCACCTCGCCGCGACGCTCCGGCGCCAGCGCGCCGATGGAGCCGATCTGGATGGCGATGGACGACAGGTTGGCGAAACCGGCCAGGGCGAACGTCGCGATCATGACCGACTTCGGGTCCAGGGAGTCGACGTGCTCGCCGAAGGAGGTGTAGCCGACGAACTCGTTGAGGATCGTCTTCTGGCCGATGAAGTTGCCGACCAGGCCGGCGTCGTCCCACGGCACGCCGATCAGCCACGCGATAGGCGCGAAGATGGCGCCGAACAGCCCCTCGAGGGACCAGTTGTCCTGGCCGAACCAGCCGCCGATGCCGCCGAGGAAGGCGGACAGCATGGCGATCGTCGCGATGAAGGCGATGAGCAGGCAGCCGACGATGACGGCGATGCGGCCGCCGTTCATGGCGCCGGCGCCGAGGGCGTCGATGACGTTCTTGGACTCGGTGTCGCGGACGTCGCGGACGGAGGCGTCGAGGTCGGACTCCTCGGTCTCGGGCCAGAAGGCCTTCGCGATGATCAGCGAGCCCGGCGCGTTCATGATCGACGCGGCCAGCAGGTACTCAAGGGGCGCGCCGAGCAGGGAGTAGCCGATCAGGGTCGAGCCGGCGACGGAGGCGAAACCGCCGGTCATGCAGGTGAACAGCTCGGACTTGGTCAGCTTGGGCAGGTACGGCTTGATCACCAGCGGCGCCTCGGATTGCCCGAGGAAGATCACGGTCGACGCCCACACGGATTCGACCTTCGACGTGCCCAGGATGAACTTCAGGGCGGTGCCGACGTAGTCGACGAAGTACTGCACGACCCGCAGGTAGTACAGGGCGCCGAGGATCGCGCCGAGGAAGATGATCACGGGCAGCACGTTGAGGGCGAAGACGAATCCGCTGTCCTCGCCGAACAGGCCGCCGAAGACGAAGGACGTGCCTTCGCCGGTGAAGTCGATGAGTTTCTCGATGGCGTGCGCGGTGCTCTTGAGCGCCTGGAAGCCGGGCTCCCATTTCAGCACGAGCAGGGCGAACAGCACCTGCAGGCCGAGGCCGACGCCGAGGGTGCGCCAGTTGATGGATTTGCGGTGCTTGGAGAAGGTGATGGCGACGCCGAAGATCAGGATGATGCCGAGCAGACCCTGTAGCCGTTCCATTGTTTCTTCCGTTCTTTAGGGGTGGCCGTGGTTGGGGGGTTGGCCGTCGTGGGGTTGGCCGTCGTGGGGTTGGCCGTCGTGGGGTTGGCCGAGGTTAAAGGGCGGTGGCGCGGGGACCGTTACCGCAGGTCGTCGGGGCCGAAGGCGTGGGGGAGGATCTCGGCGAAGTCGATCGAGATGGGCTCGCCTGGCTTGACGACGCTCATGTGGTCGCCGTTCGCCGCGCCTGCTTCGGAAATGCCCGCATCGGCAGTGCCGGCGCCGACGGCCGCTTCGGGGCGGGGGCCTTCGACGATGACCCGCTGGCAGCCGAACTCGTTGAGCACCTGGCGGCAGGCACCGCAGGGGTGGCACGGCGCGGCATCGCGGCCGACGATGGCGCACGCGACGATGCGCGCCCCCGGCCCGTGTTCGGCGACCATGCGGAACACGGCGGTGCGCTCCCCGCAATTGGTCAAACCGTAGGAGGCGTTTTCCACGTTGCATCCGGTCACCACGGTGCCGTCGTCAAGCAAAAGCGCCGCCCCCACCGGGAACCCGGAGTAGGCGACGTAGGAGTTGGCGGTGGCCGCGCGGGCGCGTTCCAGCAGTTCGGCGTCGGTGATGGACATGACTGCCGCGGTCCTTTCTGGAGGTCGGACGCTCGCCGGGTGCTGCGCCGGGAACGTTGGCCCGGCAGAAGGCCGCCGGAAGGCGTACGACGACGACCCGCATCACAGTAGAACTATTGGAAAACGTCCTGTTGACATTTGTTCTAGGCCTCACGATAATCGAAGCCGAACAAGTCCACAAGACCACAATTCCGGGCACCCGCGAACGGTGCGCGACCGCCACCATCCGGCCGCCGCCGACGCACCACCACCGCCCGGGCGAGCTTCGGAGGAGCGAGGACGATGGCGGAAAAATTCGACGTAGTCGACGTGATCAAGGTCAAGCGCGATGGCGGGGTGCTGCCCGACGACCACATCGATTGGGTCGTCGACGCGTACACCCGCGGCGTCGTCGCCGACGAGCAGATGGCGGCGCTGGCCATGGCCATCTTCATCAACGGCATGGAGCGCCCCGAGATCGCGCGCTGGACCGACGCGATGATCCGCTCCGGCGAGACCATGGACTTCTCCTCGCTGGGCAAGCCCACCGCCGACAAGCACTCCACCGGCGGCGTCGGCGACAAGATCACCCTGCCGCTCGCCCCGCTGGTGGCCAGCTACGGCGTCGCGGTGCCGCAGCTGTCCGGCCGCGGGCTCGGCCACACCGGCGGCACCCTGGACAAGCTCGAGGCCATCCCCGGCTGGCGCGCGGACCTGACCAACGACGAGCTGATGACCATCCTCCGCGACCCCGGCTGCGTCATCTGCGCCGCGGGCACAGGCCTGGCGCCGGCGGACAAGAAGCTCTACGCGCTGCGCGACATCACCTCCACCGTCGACTGCATCCCGCTGATCGCCAGCTCGATCATGAGCAAGAAGATCGCCGAGGGCACCGATTCGCTGGTGCTCGACGTCAAGGTCGGGTCGGGCGCGTTCATGAAGGACGAGGCGATGGCCCGCGAGCTGGCCCGCACGATGGTCGACCTGGGCAAGGACGCCGGCGTCGACACCGTCGCGTTGCTCACCGACATGTCGGTGCCGCTGGGCCGCTGCATCGGCAATGCGCTGGAGGTCCGCGAGTCCGTCGAGGTCCTCGCCGGCGGCGGTCCCGAGGACGTCGTCGAGCTGACGTTGGCGCTGGCCCGGGAGATGCTGTCGGCGGCGGGACAGCCGGATGCCGACGTGGAAAAGGCGCTTGCCGACGGTCGCGCGATGGACACCTGGAACGCCATGATCCGCGCCCAGGGCGGGGACCCGGAGGCTGCGCTGCCGACGGCGCGCCACACGCACGACGTAGTGGCCGACGCCGATGGCGTGGTCACCGAGCTGGATGCCCTGGCGCTCGGCGTCGGTTCGTGGCGCCTGGGCGCCGGCCGCGCCCGCAAGGAGGACCCGGTGCAGGCGGGTGCCGGCATCGAACTGCACGTCGGGCTCGGCGACACCGTGACCAAGGGGCAGAAGCTGTTCACCCTGCACACCGACGACGAGGACCGGTTCGAGCGCGCCCTCGAGTCCGCCCTGCCCGGCGTCGCCGTCGAGGCCGATGGCGTCGCCCCGGAGCGCAAGGTCATCATCGACCGGATTTCGTAGCGCGCCCACGGCTCTGCGGCGCCCTTGCCGCGGGGTCGTCCGACTCGCCCCGGCACCATCGCCCCCACACGCACACACACCTTCTCCGCTTCCCTCCTCCCCGCACTCCACCGCACTTCCCCGCTCTTCCCCCCCCCCCGCTTTCCCCGCTTTTCCCCGAAAGGACTCCACCACCATGACTTCCCGCGCCGACGTCGCCCGCATGATCGACCACACCCTGCTCAAGCCGGAGGCGACCCCGGACCAGGTCTCCGCGCTCATCGACGAGGCCGCCGAGCTCGGCTGCTTCTCGGTGTGCGTCTCCCCCAACCAGCTGCCGGTGTCGACGCCGGAGTCCGTGGCCGTGGCCACCGTCGTCGGCTTCCCGTCCGGCGCCCACAAGCCGGAGATCAAGGCCGCCGAAGCCGCCCGCGCGGTGGAGGACGGCGCCGACGAGGTCGACATGGTCATCAACCTGTCCAAGGCCGCGACCGGCGATTGGGACGCGGTCGAGGCCGACATCCGCGCCGTCCGCGAGGCGATCCCGAATGCGCTGCTCAAGGTGATCATCGAGTCCGCGGTGCTTGACGACGACGCCATCGTCGCCGCATGCCGTGCCTCGGAGTCCGCGGGCGCCGACTTCGTGAAGACCTCCACCGGCTTCCACCCCGCCGGCGGCGCCTCGGCGCATGCGGTGAAGCTGATGCGCGACACCGTCGGCGACCGCCTGGGCGTGAAGGCCTCCGGCGGCATCCGCGACGCCGCTGCCGCCGAGGAGATGATCGCCGCAGGTGCCTCCCGCCTGGGCCTGTCCAGCTCCGCGGCCGTGCTCGAGGGTCTGGAATAGGCCCCGATGACCGACCACGCCCACGCTTCCGACAACAGCGCCCCCGCCCCTGGCTCCGGCAACGGCGCCACCCCCGACTCCAACAACGGCACCGACACCACCACCGTCACCGACCCGGCCGTCCTCGAGGCGGCCCGCGAATGGCTCGCGCATGACCCCGACGACGCCACCCGCGACGAGCTGTCGACGCTGATCCAGAAGGCCGAGTCCGGCGGATCGGCGGCCACCACCGACGCCGCCGACGCGGCCGCCGAGCTCGCCGACCGCTTCTCCGGCCCGCTGACCTTCGGCACCGCCGGCCTGCGCGGCGAGGTCGGCGCGGGCGAGTCCCGCATGAACCGCGCCACCGTCATCCGCGCCACCGCCGGCCTGTGCGCCCATCTGCGCGACATCGTCGGCGAGGGTTTCACGGTCGTCGTCGGCTGCGACGCCCGCCACGGCTCGTCGGACTTCCACCGCGACGCCGCCGCCGTCATCGCCGCCGCCGGCGGTCGCGCGTTGGCACTGCCGCCGCAGCTGCCGACCCCCGTGACCGCCTTCGCCGTGCGCCACCTGGGCGCCGACGCCGGCGTCATGGTCACCGCCAGCCACAATCCGCCGCGCGACAACGGCTACAAGGTCTACCTCGGTGGACGGGCCGTGGACTCGGACGAACGCCGCGGCGTGCAGATCATCGCCCCGCACGACGCCGCCATCGCCGGCCACATCGCCGCGGCTCCCCCGGCCGACGAGATACCCCGCGACGAGGGCGCCGTCGAGCACCTCGGCCCCGATCTCCTCGACGCCTACGTCGCCCGGGCCACGTCCCTGGCGTCGTCGTCGGATCCGGCGGACCGGGCGGCGACGCGGATCGTCGTCACGCCGATGCACGGCGTCGGCGGCGAGACCATCACCCGCGTGCTGCGCGAGGCCGGGTTCACCGACGTCGCCGTCGTCGAGGAGCAGTTCGCGCCGGACCCGGATTTCCCGACCGTCGCCTTCCCGAACCCCGAGGAGGACGGTGCCCTGGATCTGGCGTTCGCGCTGGCCCGCGAGCGCGGCGCCGACGTGATCATCGCCGCCGACCCGGATGCCGACCGCTGTTCGGTGGCCATTCCCGACGCGGCCTTCGACGGAGGGTGGCGCCAACTGTCCGGCGACGAGATCGGCGCGCTGCTCGGCGAGATGATCGCCGCGCAGGTCGAGGCCGGACGGACGGGAGACGGGCCGTCGCAAAGCAAGGAAGCGGGCGGCGAGGAAGCGGCCGCCGGCCACCGCCCGACCCTGGCGAACTCGATCGTGTCCTCGCGGCTCAACGCCCGCATCGCCGCGGCCCACGGCCTGGACCACGCGACGACGCTGACCGGCTTCAAGTGGATCGCCGGCACCCCGGGCATGGTGTTCGGCTACGAGGAGGCCATCGGCTACTGCACCGATCCGGCGCGCGTGCGCGACAAGGACGGGGTGACGGCGGCGGTGCAGGTGGCCGATCTGGTCGCGAAGCTGAAGTCGGAGGGCCGCGGCCCCGCGGATCTGCTCGACGACCTCGCCCGCGCCCACGGCCTGCACGCCACCGCGCCGCTGACGTTCCGCGTCGAGGACACCGCGCTCATCGCCGAGGGCATGGCCCGCCTGCGCGCCAACCCGCCGGAGACGCTGGCGGGGTCGGCCGTCACCGCCGTCCATGATTTGTCCGACGGGTGGGACGGTCTGCCGCCGACCGACGGGCTGATGCTGTTCACCGAGGCCGACGACCGCGTCATCGCGCGCCCGTCCGGCACCGAGCCGAAGCTGAAGTGCTACCTCGAGGTGATCGTGCCCGTCGAGGGCGGCGACGGCAGTGGCGGTGGTGCGGGGCCCGACGGTGCGCCCGTCCCCCACGACGCCGCCGCCGGCCGGCTGCACGTCATCGCCGCCGAGCTGTCGGAGGTCCTGGGGATGTAGGCGGCTGCGCCCGTTGCTTTGCGACGGGCCGGCCACGACCCTGACATGAGGCCGACGGATGCACCCAACCCCGGACGCTTCCGCCAATTCGTCGCATGAATTCGCGGAAGCGTCCGGGGTTGCATGCACGCGAGCGCCTACCCCAGGTGCGGGCAGAACTGCTTGCCAGCGGAACTCGCACCCGCACCCGCCGCGCTGCCCGCACCTACCCCAGGTGCGGGCAGTACGGCTTTCCGGCGCCGGCCGCCCCGTCAGGCCTTGCCGCCTCGTCCGCGCCCGGCTCTTCCACGGCGGCGCGGTGCCGTTCGTCGAGCGCCCGGAACAGCGCCGTGTTCAGGCGGAACGCGAGGACGGCCTCGGCCAGGACGCGGTCGCGGACGTCGTCGTGAAGCTCGAGGGCGTCGAGCCGCTCGCGGTAGGCGTCGCGGTACGGCTTGATCTTGCCCAGGGCGGAGAAGTCGTAGAATGCGGCGCCCTCGCCGTCGATGCCGTAGTGGTCGCGCAACCGGCGGGCGATGATCTGCCCGCCGGACAGGTCGCCGAGGTAGCGCACGTAGTGGTGGGCCAGCAGCGATGCGGCGTCGCCGGCGCGGGCCAGCTCGGTCAGCCGGTTGACGTAGGCGGCGGTCGGCGGCAGCGCCTCGATGGACGAGCGCCACCGCGGGCCGACGAGGAATCCCAGGTCCCGCTCCAGCGCGTCGTGGCGCTCCAGGCGCTCGTCGGCGATGGCGGCGCCCTCGGGGGTGTCGGCGATGGACCGCACCGCGTCCTCCAGCGCGCCGTAGACGAACCACAGTTGGCCGGCGAGGTCGGCGGCGGCGCAGGCGTGGAGTTCGCCGTCGAGCAGTGCGCTCATGAACCCGGAGTTTTCGGCGTCGTCGTGGGCGGCTGCGGTGGCTTCCCGGAGCCGGGTGGTCAGGCGTTCGGTGGTCGTCTGGAGCATGTCGCCCCTCCTTGCTGGTCGTTGTCGGGTGGTCGTTGTCGGGTGGTTGCTTCGGTTGGCCGTTGCTTTACGACGCCGCCGTCGCGCGTCGTCCGCCGCGCGCGGGCACGATGACGGGGTTGCCCGCCGAGTCGGCGAGGACTTCGACGTCGAGGCCGTAGACGTCGCCGATGAGGTCGGCGGTGAGCGTCTCGGCGGGTGCGCCGGCGGCGACGACGCGGCCGCCGTCGAGGACGATGACGTCGTCGGCGTGCGCCGCGGCGGCCGCCAGATCGTGGAGGACCACGACCACGGTCACGCCCCGCCGCGCCCGCGCCGCGACGAGGGCCAGCACCGATTCGGCGTGGCGCAGGTCCAGTGCCGCGGTCGGCTCGTCGAGGAGCAGCACCGGGGTGTCCTGCATGAGCACCCGCGCGCAGTGCACGCGGGCCAGCTCGCCGCCGGACAGGACGGTGACGGGGCGGTCGAGGAGGTGCGCGACGTCGCAGTCGGCGATGACGCGCCGGCGCAGCCCGGGGTCGGGTTCTCCCCAGGGGGCGCGGCCGAATTCGATGACCTCGCCGGCGGTGAACGGCACCGTGGCGGGGTGCGACTGCGGCAGCACCGCCCGCAGGCGCGCCCGCTCGCGGATCGGCGTCGCCGCCAGATCGGCGCCGCCCCAGGTCACGGCGCCGACCTCCGGTGCGACGTCGCCCGACAGCGCCGCGAGCAACGTCGACTTGCCCGCGCCGTTGGGCCCGACGAGCGCGGTGACGCGGCCGGGGGATGCGGTGGCGGAGACGTCGTCAAGCAACACCCGCCCCGACCTGCGGACGGTGACCTCCGACGCCGCCAGGGCCCGGGAGGAGCGCGGGGCGGCGAGGATGTCGCGGATGTCGGGGGCCCTCATCGCCGCACCGCCCTTCCGCCGCGCAGCAGCAGCCAGAAGAACAGGGGGCCGCCGACCAGGGAGGTCAGCATGCCCAGCGGCAGATCCGCGCCGACGACGAGGCTGCGGGCGGCGAGGTCCGCGAGCGTGGCGACCAGCGCGCCGCCGAGCAGCGACGCCGGCAGCAGCGCCCGATGGCCGGGCCCGAGGATGAGCCGCAGCGCGTGCGGCACGACCAGGCCGATGAAGACGATGATCCCGGAAAACGCCACGCCCACCGCGACGACCAGCGCCGTCAGGCCTATGACGATGCGCCGCAGCTTGGCGACGTCGACGCCCAGATGACCGGCCTGCGCCTCCCCCAGGCCCAGCAGGTCGAGGCGGCGGGCCAGCGCCCACATCACCGCGGCCGCCGGGACGGTGACGGCGGCGACGATGGCCGCCGACGTCCAATCGCCGCCGGCGAAGCTGCCCATCTGCCAGAAGACGATGCGGTCGCGGGCGGCGGGTTCGGCGATGAACGTCAGGCCCGAGACGATGCCGCCGCACACCGCGTTGACGGCGACGCCGACGAGGATGATGCGGGCGACGTCGCGGCCGCCGCGGGCCGTGGCCGCGACGATGGCCGTGGCCGCCGCGCCGCCGAGGAAGGCACCCGCGGCGATGGCCCAGTCGGCCGCCGCCGCGCCGAGCGCCGCGGGCAGCGCCGCACCGCCGGCGACGGTGACCGCGGCGGCGCCGACCGCGGCACCGGAGGAGACGCCGACCAGCCCGGGTTCGGCCAGCGGATTGCCGAACACCGCCTGCAGCGCCACGCCCGCGATCGCCAGGCCCGCGCCGACGAACAATGCGAGGGCGATGCGCGGCAGGCGGACCTGCCACATCACCACGTCGGCCTCGCCGCCGGCGCCGACGATGGACTTCAGCGAATCGAGGGCACCCGTGCCGAACTGGCCGATCGTCGCCGACCACGCCACCGCGCCGATCAGCGCGACGGCGAGGACGACGTGGACCGCGATGCCCCGGCGGCGCCGGGCCGCGGCCGCGGCGTCGATGCGGTCGGGCGCGGTGACCGGGGCGCTGGCGGCGGCGTCGGGGACGGGTCGTCGTGAAGCAGGCAACACGGACGTCATGCGGCGGCCTTTCCGTAGAGCGCATCGGCCATCGCGGCGAGTACCCGCGGAGTGTCGGGGCCGAAGGACAGCAACTGCGAATCGGGGACGTCGAGGACGCTGGCGTTGGCGCCCGCCGGGGTCTGCGCCATCCCCGGCAGCGAGCCGAGGCCGGCGGGGCCGCCGATGGAGTCGAGGCCGTGGGTCATGACGATCACCGTGTCCGGCGCCGCCTTGACCAGCGCCTCCGGCGTCAGCGGCGTGAAGGCGCCGTCCATGCCCAGGCCCTCGGCGGCATCGACGCCGCCGAGCCGCTCGATCAGCGAGGAGGCGCCCGACTCGGGCCCGGCGATCATGGCGACGGTGGTGCCGCGCAGGTAGAGCACCATCATGCGGCGGCCATCCGCGCGCGTTTGCGCGTCGCGGGTGGCGGCGTCGAGCTTGTCGACGATCGCCGCACCCGCCTTTTCGCCCTGCTCCCCCAGGCCCACCGTCGTGGCGACCTGCGTGGCCAAGTCGGCGATGGTGTCGGGGGTGCGCTCGTCGGGGATGCGGACGACGGGAATGCCGGCGTCGGTCAACGTGTCCAGGACGCGCGACGGGCCGATCGAGCCGTCGGTGAGGACGACGTCGGGGCGCAGCTTGAGAATCGACTCGGCGTTGATGGTGTGGCCGCCCGGCGTGACCTGCGGGAGGTCCGCCGCACCGGGGAAGTCGGTGGCGGTGTCGCGGCCGACCAGCCGATCGCCCAGACCCAGCGCCCAC
Organism: Corynebacterium xerosis NBRC 16721 = ATCC 373; assembly: GCF_001552415.1. Taxonomy (GTDB): domain Bacteria; phylum Actinomycetota; class Actinomycetes; order Mycobacteriales; family Mycobacteriaceae; genus Corynebacterium; species Corynebacterium xerosis. The sequence continues at coordinate 9,236 of NZ_BCRD01000004.1, read as the reverse complement.
ACCATGCGCGACAGCGCGCCGGCGCGGTCGAGCGTGAGGATGCGATCGACGGAGGCGACCTCCACCTCGGCGCCGTCCCAGTCGACGGTGACGGGGAGTTTCGGCTGCGGGTCGTCCACGAGAACCTCCGGGTCGGCCGGCGGCAGCTCCGCGGACACGTGGCCTGTGGGGGCGGAATCCCCGGTCGCGGCGGCGTTGGTCGAGTTGGCGGTGTTGCCGGAGTTGGCGGCGCCGGCGGCACCGCTTCCCTCCCCGGCGCCCGTGCCCGGGCCCGCGCATCCGACCAATCCGGCGACGAGCACCAGGCACAGCAGCGCGGCGGCGATGGCGCCGTGGCGTCGGGTCAGGGAAGTCGGCATGGGGCTCCTCTTCGCGGTTTCGGTGTGTGGTGCCGGAGTGTTGTTTCGGGGCATGGCGTCGGGCCTGGCGTCGGCGCCGCGGTCGTCGGCGCCGTGTTCGTCGGACTCGCGGCGATCGCCGGCCCACGGAAAAGGTGACGTGCCCAACAAATGTGTAGCCTACGCTTAGTTAGGCTTGCCTTGCCGCAGGATGTTAGCATGGCCGTCGCCTTCGCCGTAAACACATCGGCGGCGAACCGGCGCACCGACGAATCTCGCCGGCCCCGCAGGAGGCGCCCGGCACGTCCACCAGGAGAACTTCATGAAGCACAACGCGACCACTGCGATCCCCGCCACCACCGCGACCACCGCCATCCCCGCCGCCGCGGCCTCCCCCTTCCAACGCGGGCGCCGCGCTCGCCGCGGCCTGCTCACCGCCCCGGCCATCGCCGCCGTGGCGCTGCTGGCCGCCTGCTCGGGCGGATCGGACGGATCGGGCGACGACTCCAATGCCGGGGCCGCCACCGACCCCGCTTCCACTTCCACCGCCACCGACGCCGCCAACTCCGCGAGCACGGCCACCTCCGAAGCCCCCGCCTCCTCCGACGATTCCGTCTCCGGCGAGGCCACCGCCAACGGCGTCACCGCGAAGGTCTCCCCGGTCGACGGCATCGTCGACGGTTCGGAGGTCACCATCGAGCTGTCGGGCCTCAACCCCGCCTACGGCGGCTACTACCTGGGCTTCTGCGGCGACCGCCCGGAGGGTTCGCCGGCCCCGGCCTGCACGGGCGACCGCGCGGTGCCGGGCACGCAGGCATGGCTGTCCAACCGCGGCGGTTCGCAGCCGGTGCCGGGCAACGGCGAGGCCACCGTCACGCTGACCGCGAAGGCCGCCGGCGAGGGGGTCGACTGCCGCGCCGATTCCTGCACGCTCAAGGTCTTCGGCGACCACTCCGAGGGCTTCGAGGACATCGTCGACGTGCCCGTCACTTTCGCGCCGTAACCCCGCTTTCCGAGCCGCCCCCTATTCTCGGGGGCATGAGCGCCTCCTCGCACCGCATCGTGTTGTTGCCCGGCGACGGCATCGGCCCGGAGATCGTCGACGCCTGCCGCCCGGTTCTCGCCGCGGCGTTTCCCACGTGGGAGTTCACCGACGCCGCAATCGGCTGGGGCTGTTGGCGCACCGCCGGCGACCCGATCCCGGCGGAGACGTGGCGGGCGCTGGAGTCCGCCGACGCGGCGATCATGGCGGCGATCACCTCCAAGCCGGCCCGGGAGGCGGAGGCCGAGCTCGCCGATCATCTCCGCGGCACCGGCCTGACCTACCGTTCGCCGGTGCTGCAGCTGCGCCGCCGCCTCGACCTCTACGCCAACATCCGCCCCGTGGAGGACCTGCTGGCCGGCGCGGGTTCCCCCGCTTCTTCGCTTGACGACGGCCCCGCGCCCACCCCGTCACCCCGTTTCGGTTTCACGGTCGTCCGCGAGAACACCGAGGGGCTGTACTCCCACGATCTGTCGATGGCGGGGCCGGATAGCAACGGGCTGTGGGACGTCGTCAAGCAGGACCCGACGGTGACCCACTCGACGCGCGCCGACACCGCCGTCGCCCTGCGCGTGACCACCGGCTTCGGGTGGCGGCGGTTGCTGCGAACCGCCGCGTCGCTGACCGGGCGGGCCGCCGACCCGTCGCTGCGGCGCGTGACCATCGCCGACAAGCCGAACATCCTGCGCGAATCCGGGGCGATCATCCGCGACGCCGTCGACGAGGTCGCCGCCGAGTTCCCCGACGTCGACTTCGAGATCGCCAACGCCGACGCCGTGACCATGCGGCTGATCACGTCGCCGATGAGCTTCGACGTCATCGCCGCGGAGAACCTGCTCGGCGACATCCTGTCCGACCTCGGCGCCGGCCTGATGGGCGGACTCGGGTTGCCGTCGGCGGCGAACATGGGCGACGGCCACGCCGTGTTCGAGCCGGTGCACGGGTCGGCGCCGGACATCGCCGGGCGGGGCATCGCCGACCCGGCGGCGTTCCTGATGTCGGCGGCCATGTGCGCCGAGCATCTGGCCGCCCGCGGCGAGGGAACCGGCGCAAGCACCAGGGGCAACAGCGCGGTCCCCGACACGGCCGGCAGCAGGGGCAACCAGGCGAGCCCCGACACGGCGGACACCGGGGGCAGCAGCGCGACAACCGGTTCTGAGCTGCGCGAACGCGCCGCCCTGCTGCGCCGTGCGGTCATCGGCGTGCTGCACGACGACCCGACACCCGACCTCGGCGGGGACAACACCACCGCGGGCTTCGCGGCGGAGGTGGCGCGGAGGTTGGCGTCGTAAAGCAAGCGCCCCGCCAACCGCAAACCCACCCCGAATGAGCTAACCCACCCGTTGCAGCGGGTGGGTTAGCTCATTCGGGGTGGGTTAAGCGGGAGAGCCCTACTGGAACTGGCTGAGATCGATGTTCTGCAGCGGATCCGACTCGCGGGCGTCCTCCTCCGGCGGCAACGGCACCTCGCACAGCACCGTCGTCGCACCGGAGGGGTCGGCGATGGTCGCCAGCGGGCCGAACTCGGTGTCCTGCACCGGCACCAGCACCTCGCCGCCGAGCTCCTGGGTGCGCAGGACCGCCTGGCCGATGTTCTCCACGCCCAGGTAGGCGAGCCAACCGGTGAAAGACTCGCCCTCGCCGGGGCCGGTGACCTGCGGGCCGGCGACGAGGCCGGCGAACGGCGCGCCGGCTTCCATCGCAATGGCGTAGACGCCCTCTTCGGTGCGGGCGCGCACGGCGATCTCCCAGCCGAACAGCTCGTGGTAGAAGGACACGACGTCGTCGAAGCCGTCGATTTGGCCGGCGACCAGCTCGAACCACACCGGGGCACCGGGCTCGCCGGCGGCGACGAACGCCTGCTCGCCGGGCTGCTCCAGCAGGCCGACCATCGCGCCGGCGGGGTCGACGATGACGGCCATCGCGCCGCCGTCGACGAGCTCCACCGGCTCGAGGGCGATGCCGGCGCCGAGGCCGCGGGCCTTCTCCACCACGGAGGCGACGTCGTCGACGTGGAAGTTCACGCGCCACTGGTCCGCGGTGGCGGGGGGGGCCGCGTTGGTGGCGTCTGCGTTGTTGGAGCCGGAGCCGGCACCGCCCTCGTCGGAGTCGGCGGCGAACAGGGCGGAGACGGGCATGCCCATCAGCTTCGCCATGCGGCGCCCGCCGCCCTCGCCGGCCGCAGAATACTCCCAGCCCATGAGCTCGCGGTAGAAGCGCTCCGACTTGCGGGGCGCGCTGGACACCAGGTCGACTCGGACGGGCATGCCGAACTCGGCGGGGAAAGCGGGCATCGGGGGTTCCTCCACTTGGTACTGCTCGTACTGCTCGCACAGCTGCGCGGGGCGCGCACGTCGGGCAATGCTACCGGAGGCATCCGCCGCGGCCGGACGGGCGGGCGGCTTCGCGGCGGGCCATGCGGGTCATGCGGGACGTGCGGGTCCGCTGCGCTTTACTCGTCGCTTTGCGGGCCGCTTCACGACGCCGACGTGGTTCACACCTCGACGTTGCGCCACTTTTCCGGGTCGAAGTCGTCGTCGGCGGTGGCCTCGTCGAAGTAGTCGTCGTCGATGTCCCCGGGGCGGGCGACGCGGGCGGCGGTGCCGGCGACGGCCACGACGTCACCGGGGTAGAGGTGGCGGCCCCGGCGGGTGTCGGTCTCGCCGTTGACCTCGACCTGCCCTTCGGCGATGACCTCCTTGGCCAGGCCACCGGTCTCCACCAGGTTCGCCAGCTTCAGAAACTGGCCCAGACGGATGGACTCGTCGCGGATGGCGACGTCATAAGGCTCCATGCCCCAAGCATGGCACATGCGGGGGCGGTGCTTCTCGGACCAACGGACGCCAGTAGACCGGATTGTCTGACAATCAACAATCCACTTTCCAAATACCGCATACCCACAGGCCCAGCGCCCGCACCAACCCCGGAAGTTGACAGACCGTTCGGTCTATTCAAAGATGGTCGACATGTCACGCGCCGCTTCGACGACCCTCACCGACCGCCCGGCCGACGCCCCTACCGCGTCCGTCGCCGGGGCGGCCACTTCGTCGTCGGGCTTCGCGGCTCCCGGCACGGCGCCCCGGAACGGAAGCGCGAATGGCGCCACGATCAAAGCCCCGGGCGGCGCCCCCGGCAGCCGCACGAATGGACCCGCGACCACAACCGGCGCCACCTCCTCCCCCATCGCGCAGCCGACGCACGGGTCGCTGACCATCCCGCCGACGGCGTCGTTCCGCCTGCCGACGACCCCCGCCGCCCGCCTCCACCATCAGATCCGCCTGCAGTGGCCGGTGACGCGCCCGGAGCTGGCGGCGTCGACGGGACTGTCGCAGCCGACGGTCGCGCGCGGCGTCACGGCTCTCATCGACGCCGGCCTGGTGGAGGAGCGCCCCGACCTGATCACCGGCACGGCGACGGGCCGCCCGCGCACGCCGCTGGCCCCGGCGAAGACCCCGTGGCTGCACGTCGGGGCGCACATGGGGCTGAAGGTCACGCACATCGCCATCTTCGACACCGTCGGCCGCGTGCTGCGCGAAACGGACCTGCACCTGGCGCTGGACCAGCTCGCCCCGGACGAGGCCATCGACGCGATCATCGCGGGCATCCACCGCCTGCGCACCGGCCTGGCGCGCCCACTGCGCACCGCCGGCGCCGCCCTGTCCGGCCACGTCGGCGCCGACGGCACCGTGACGTCGCGGTCGTACGGTTGGGGCAAGACGGACCTGGTCGGGATGCTTTCCGACGGCCTCGGACTCCCTGCCCTCGCCGCACCCGACGTGGCGGCGATGGCCGCCTCCGAGCTGGCCGCCACCCCGCTCAAGGCCCCTGGCACGGACGCTGCCACTGCCGCTGCCGGCGCCGGATTCGATGACGGGCGCCTGCCGACGTCGCTGTACTTCTACGCCCGCGAGCTCGTCGGCGTGGCCTGGACGGTCGACGGTGCGGTGCACCGGCCCGCCCACGGCGACGGTTCGATCGGCCACCTGCGACCTGCGGCCAGCGACCTGCTCGGCGGCGATACCCTGCGCGACGCCGTCGGCTCCTCCGGGGTGCTCGCCGCCGCACGCGAGCACGGCGTGCGGGCGGAGACCTTCGCGGACCTCGTCGCCGCCGCGGACTCCGGCGCCACGGCCCGGACGATCCTCGACGAGCGGGGCCGCCTGCTCGGGCTGGCCGTGGCCGACGTCGCCGACATCGTCGATCCGGCGCACGTCATCCTCGCCGGCGCAGCATTCACCGCCGACGCCGCCGGACTGCGGGTCGCGGCCCGCACCATCGCCGCAACATCGCCGGTCCGGCGCGACATCCGGGTGTCCCGGGCGCGCGGCACCATCACCCGCGACGCCGCCCGCGCCGTGGCGCTGGACCCGCTGCACCGCGACCCGCTGAACCTCGCATGACCCCGGTCCGCGACAATCGAGCGCATGTCCGGTTCCGATGAGGCGGCGACGCCATCCCCCGCACCGCGGCCCTCGCCCGTACCGCAGCGGTCGACGATGGACGTCAATCCCCTGACCCACGGCACCGACTGGGGCGTCCCCGACACCGACGGCAGCCGCACCCGCCGGGCCAGGCGCGGCCGGGTCGCCGCCGCGTTCTCGGCGATGGCCGGGCAGGCCCCGCCGCGGCCGCCGGTGCTCCACATCATCTCGGCGACGCTGGCGCTGATGGTGCCGCTGATCATCCTCGGCGCCGCCGCCGACGCCACCGACCTGGCGCTGCTCATCCCGCCGATGGCGGCCACCGCGGCGCTGATCATCGGCGGCCCGGACCTCCCGCTGGCCCAACCGCGCAACGTCATCCTCGGCCACCTCATCGGCGGCGGCATCGGGTTGCTGCTGTCGCTGTGGTTCGGGGGCTCCGCGCTGGCGGGCGGCGTCGCCGCCGGCCTCGCCTTCGGCGCGATGCTGCTGCTGCGCAGCGCCCATTCGCCGGGCGCGGCGACGGCGATGCTCCTGGTCACCATCCCGCCGGCGGTGCCGTGGCGGTTCATGCTGGTGCTGATGGCGTCGGCGGTCATCGTCATCACCGCCGGTCTCGTCGCCAACCGCGCCCGCCGTCTGCGCTACCCCGCCTACTGGTGGTGACGGCCCCTCCACGCGGGCCCCGGGACGTCGTCAAGCGAGACGGCCGGGAAGTTGCGGCACGAAGAAGTGATCGCGGTTACCCTTGACGACATCGACCGTTAGCCGCATTCACCCCTGCTTTCGCCGCGGCGACGGCCCGAGACTCCCCGACAGCCACGACTCGAAGAAATGACGGTGACCGGCATGGCCACGAGCAGCAACGGCAAGAAGAAGTCCAAGAAGAAGGCCCCCGCGAAGGCGGCCAAGACGAAGAAGACCGACGGGCAGAAGAAGAAGGTCTCCGCCAAGGACGCGGCGAAGGCCGGCAAGGCCCGGGCCGCCGCCCACGACGCCGCCGCGATGCGCCCCGGCGTCCCCGGCCCCGAGCCGGTGTCCTACGAGGAGCCCACCGACCCGCGCGGCCCGCTGGAGCCGAAGGCCGACCAGACCTCGCCGAAGCCCGCCACGCCCACCGGCTGCCCGGTCCACGCCGACCGCACCGACTTCGCGCAGCAGGGCGAATACCTGACCACCCCGCAGGGCGTGCGCCGCGCCGAGACCGACCATTCGCTCAAGGCCGGCGCCCGCGGCCCGGTACTGCTGCAGGACCACCACTTCCAGGAGAAGCTGCAGCACTTCGACCGCGAGCGCATCCCGGAGCGCGTGGTCCACGCCCGTGGCGCCGGTGCGCACGGCGTGTTCCGCTCCAACGGCAAGGCCGCGAAGATCACCCGCGCGGGCTTCCTCAAGGAGGGCGTGGAAACCCCGGTGTTCGTGCGCTTTTCGACGGTCGCCGGTTTCCGCGGTTCCATCGACACCGCACGAGACACCCGTGGTTTCGCCGTGAAGTTCTACACCGACGAGGGCAACCACGACCTGGTGGGCAACAACATCCCGGTGTTCTTCATCCAGGACGGCATCAAGTTCCCCGACGTGGTGCACTCCGTCAAGCCGCAGATGGACCGCGAGATCCCGCAGGCGCAGTCGGCGCACGACACCTTCTGGGATTTCGTGTCGCTGCACACCGAGGCGACGTTCCACACCATGTTCAACATGTCCGACCGCGGCATCCCGCGCTCGTACCGGATGATGGAGGGCTTCGGCATCCACACGTTCCGCCTGATCAACGACGAGGGCGAAACGTCGCTGGTGAAGTTCCACTGGAAGCCGAAGCTCGGCGTGCACTCGCAGATCTGGGAGGAGGCGCAGCTGTCCGGCGGCGCCGACCCGGACCTGCACCGCCGCGACCTGGCCGACGCCATCGAGGCCGGCGCCTTCCCCGAGTGGGACCTGGGCGTGCAGGTGTTCCCGGACAACGCCGAGGAGACGTTCGAGGGCATCGACCTGCTGGACCCGACGAAGCTGGTGCCGGAGGAGATCGCGCCGGTGGAGATCATCGGCACGATGGTCCTCAACGGCAACCCAACCAACTACTTCGCCGAGACCGAGCAGATCGCCTTCTGCCCGTCGAACATGGTCCCGGGCATCGAGACCACCAACGACCCGCTGTTGCAGGGCCGCCTGTTCTCCTACAAGGACACCCAGATGCACCGCCTGGGCGGCCCGAACTTCACGCAGCTGCCCATCAACCGCCCGCATGTGCCGGTCAACGACATGCAGCGCGACGGTTTCGCCCAGCACGCCGTCCCCGGCGGCGCCAGCGCGTACCACCCCAATTCGGTCGACGGCGGTTGCCCGTTCCTCGCCGACCCGGAGACCGCCGGCGGTTACATCGAGGTGCCGCAGGAGATCGCCGACGCGATCAAGACCCGCGAGAAGCCGGCCAGCTTCCACGATCATTTCTCGCAGCCGCGGATGTTCTGGAAGTCGCTTTCCGACGTCGAGCGCGATCACCTGATCGACGCGTACACCTTCGAGCTGTCGAAGTGCTTCGACGAGACCATCCGCCGCCGCGTGGTGGCGGAGGTGCTGGCGCACATCGACCAGGAGCTGGCGGAGTCCGTGGCCACCGGCCTGGGCCTGCCGGCGCCGGAGCCGGTGAAGGACCTGCCGGAGCCCGAGCCGTCGCCGGCGCTGTCGCAGATCCGCGGCCCGTTCCCGCTCGACGGCCGCCAGGTGGGCATCATCGCCGACGACGCCACCGACGCGAAGGCCCTGGACAAGCTGATCAAGGGCATCGACGACGCCGGCATGGTGCCGCTGGTCATCGCCGACCACGCCGGCCGCCTGGGCAAGAAGAACGACGGCGCCACCGTCCAGCGCACCACCTTCAACACCCGCTCCATCGAGTTCGACGCCGTCATCGCGGCCGCCGACCTCGACGCCCCGGAGATCGCGGTGCTGCTGGGCGAGACGTTCCGCCACCTGAAGGCCATCGCCGCCATCGGCGACGGGCAGAAGCTGGTCAAGCGCCACGTCGACGCGAAGGCGCCGGGCATCGTCCTGGCCGACGACGCCGGCAAGGCCCTGAAGTCCCTGCTCAAGCTCATGCCGGAGCACAGGGTGTGGGATCGCGCGTGACCGGTTCGACCACTTCGGACGGCGTCCCCGGAATTTCCGGGGGCGCCGCTCCGGCGAGCACCACCCGCACGGCCCGCGCCACCCGCACCACTCTGCCGTTGCCCGGTTCCGGTGACACGGCGGCGCGGTTCCTGGCCCTGTGGGACGGGTGCCGCGCGGACGTCTCCGAGGGCCGCCTGGCCGAGGCCGACCATGACGCCGACGCGATCCTCGCCGAGATCGGCGACGGCCGGCGCGTCGCCGACGGCGAGTTCTGGGGCGTGTGGGCCGCCGAGCCGCCGCACCCGGTCCTCGAGGCGCGGCGGGCCG
>NZ_BCRD01000003.1 GCF_001552415.1 Corynebacterium xerosis NBRC 16721 = ATCC 373 | reverse complement strand
TATCCCCGCGCAGCCTTTGGTTGTGTGTGTGGTGGGTTGCGAAGTGTCCCGTGTATACGTGTCGGTGGTTATAGCGGTGGGGTCACGCCCGGTCCCATTCCGAACCCGGAAGCTAAGCCCACCTGCGCCGATGGTACTGCACCTGGGAGGGTGTGGGAGAGTAGGTCACCGCCGGCCAATAACATGGTTTGAATGATGAGACCGTTGTTCTGATGTGGTCCCCAGTGGGGGATCGTGTCGGGGCAACGGTCTTTTCGTCGTTTCCGGGCGCCCAACCTTCGATTGACCCGGCATCGGGGTGGAAAATGGCAGGTGAGTTCGCGTTTCGGCCTCCACGGCCTAGGGTCGAGCTCATGCGAAAGATCTACTATGCCGCCGCCACGTACCTCGGACTCGGCCTCGTCGCCGGCGTCTTCTACCGGGAGTGGACCCGCTTCTTCGATGCCGTCGAACGCTCGCAGCTGAACACGCTGCACACTCATCTGCTGGTGCTGGGCACGTTCTTTTTCCTCGTGGTCCTGGCGCTGGAGAAGCTGTTCCGCCTGTCGGCCCACAAGTCCTTCAACGCCTGGTTCATCGTCCACAACATCGCGCTGGTCTGGACGATCGGATTCATGGCGGCCAACGGCATCGTTCACACCATGGGCAATGGTGACGCTTGGGGTCCCATGTGGTCCGGCATGGCGGGCCTCGGCCACATCCTTCTGACCATCGCGTTCATCATGTTCTTCAGGATCCTGGGCAAGCGCATCCGCCGCGTCGAAATCGACGATGCGAAGGCCGCCGCCGCGGTCTGACGGCCACCCCCTCGAGCAAGCGAAACAGAAACACGCGTTACGGCCAGGTGCTCATGTACGAACACAAGCATCTGGCCGTAGCGCGTGTAACTGGAGCACGGAAGTCGAGCAGGGAGAGGGGCGGGGAAACCCGGAGCCGCCTCCACTCGTAGCCCCCGGCGTCGACTAGTCTTCGGCGATCGCCGCCAACGGCGGAGTCTGCGCCGCCCGCCGTGCCGGCCACAGTGCCGCCAGTACGCCAACGATCCCGGATCCGATCAGCATGGTCGCGATCAACGTCCAGGGCACGACGATGGTGCCTATGCCCTCGTCGGCAAGCACGGTCAGAAGCGCCCACCCGAGGCCAAGCCCCAAAAGCGCGCCGACGACGGCGCCGAAGATGGAGATCTGGACTGATTCGAGGCGGACCATCCGGCGGATGTCGGCCCTCTGCATGCCCACGGCGCGGAGCATGCCGATCTCCTGGCGGCGCTCGATGATCGACAGCGCGAGCGTGTTGATGATGCCCAGGATCGAAATCACCACCGAGAGCCCCAACAGCGCGTAGACGATGCCCAGCAACGCGTCGACGGACGAGGTGGCGACGCTGCCGAACTCTTCGCGGTCCTGCACCTGCACCACCAAATACGGGGCGACGGCCTCCTCCAGCGGGGCGCGGATCGCCTCGACGGATTCGGCGTCGATGTAGTCGTTGCGGTCCTCGGGGGCGGCGCCGTCGGCGATGGCCGCGGCACGCGCGTCGGCGGCGCCGCCCTCGACGCCGATGAACACCTGCATGGGCGTCAGCATCGCCCGCGAGGCGCCCGCGCGGTCGAGGATCGACGGCGACAGCGTGATTCCGGCGTCGTTGTCGCTGGCCTCGTGGATGCCGGTGACCTCCACGGGCAGGGGCCCCATAGGCGTGACCAGCAGCAGCGGGTGCCCGAGGGTCCAGCCGCGTTCCTCGGCCATCGTCTCGGAGACGACTGCGCCGGCGTCGGGCGAGGCCAGGTCGAGCGAACCGGCCACGGCATCGGCGGAGTACCATCGGCCGTAGTCGCCGTCGAGGAAGGATCCGCCGCCCGGGCCTCCGGGTCCGCCGGAACCGCCCGGGCCGGTCGCGCCGCCGCCCATGGCGGCTTCCGCTTCCGCCGCGGCTGCCGGGTCTTTCGCGTCGACCACGGTCACCGCCCCGAGGTACACGGTGGCGGTGTCGGTGACGCCGTCGACGTCGGCGACGGCCCCGCGCACGCCGTCGGGCATGGCCACGTGGGCCATCAGCGGCGGGCTGAGCACGTAGTCGGCGGAGAAGCTCTCGTCCATGAAGTCGTCGATCACGCCCTTCATCGTCGAGCCGAGCATGCCCACGCTGGCCACCAGCGCCAGGCCGAGCGTCAGCGCGAAGGCGGTGGCTGCGGTGCGGCGCGGGTTGCGGCGGGAGTTGGTGGACGCGAGCTTTCCGACGGACTTGAACGGCGCACCGATGATGGCGCCCAGACCACCGACCAGGGGGATCGACAGTGCGGGGCCAGCCATCCAGATGGCCGCGACCGCCGCGACCGCACCGTATCCGACCAGGCGCGCGCGGGCGCCGGTGCCGCCGTCGGTCCACTGCAGCGCCCAACCGATGAGCGCCACGGCCACCAGCGCCAGAATCGCGCCGACGATGGTGCGGCCCTTGAGCTTGGGATTCGAGGCCTGGTCGCCGGAGCGCATCGCCTCGACCGGGGGAATGGCGCCCGCGCGGGCGGCGGGGGCCCAGGCGGCGAGCACGGTGATCAGCAGGCCAGCGACCAGGGGCACGATGACCGCGGACGGGGTGGCCGTCAGGCCGCTGCCCGGCATGTCGAAGCCGAACGCGCCCATGGCCAGGTACAGCACCTGGGACAGGCCGAAGCCGGCGGCGACGCCGAGCAGCGAACCCACCAGCCCGACGATGACGGCCTCCATGACCACCGAACCGGTCAGCTGGCCGCGGGACGCGCCGAGCGCGCGCAGCAGCGCGAACTCCTTGGTCCGCTGGGCGACGAGCATGGAGAAGGTGTTGGAGATGATGAACGTGCCCACCAGCAGCCCGATCAACCCGAAGGCGACCAGGAAGTAGTTGACGAAGCCGAGCGCCTGCGAGATTTGTTCGGAGTCGCGTTCGGCGAGCTCGGCGCCGGTGTCGACCTCGAGGTCGGGGAATTCGGCGGCGACGCGGTCGCGCAGCGCCTCCGGCCCGACGCCGTCCTCGGCGGCAAGGGTGACGCGGCCGACGTGCTCGCCGTCGGTGTAGAGCTCCATCCACCGGTCGGCCGTGAACAGGACGCCCATCCAGCCGGCGACGTCGCCGTCGATCTCGTAGACGCCGGAGATGGTCACGTCGGCTCGGTCGGAGCCGGTGACCACGGTGACCCGATCGCCGACGCCGACGTTGCCGCGCTCGGCGGCGGTGGAATTGACGGCGACTTCATCGGGCCCGCGCGGGGGATTGCCCTCGGTGAAGGTGGCGGGCGGGCCGACGGCCTCCGGCTCCTCGTAGAACGGCAGGCCCTGGGCGGGCGCACCGCCGGTTTGGATGGGCTTGCCGTCGGAGCCGGTCATGATGACGCTCGAGGCCCGGGCGCTGACGTTGGCGGCCCGGGCGCCCTCGACGTCGCCGAGCTGCGCGACGACGTCCCGGTTCATCCCCGGCGTCCCCGACTCCGATTCGACGACGACGTCCATGCCGTCGTAGGCGGTGGCCAGCACGCCGTCGAACGCCTTGTTCAGCGAAGCGGTGAACACGAAGGCGCCGGAGATGAACGCGGTGCCCAGCACCACCGACAGGATGGTCAGCGCGAAGCGGATCTTGTGGGCGGCGAGGCTGCGCAGGGACACCCGCCGCATGGTCGAAGAAGAAGGTTTCACAGGTTTTCCATGCGTGCCATGCGGTTGAGGATGGAATCGGCGTCCGGGTCGCGGATCTCGTCGACGACGCGGCCGTCGGCGAGGAAGATGACGCGGTCGGCGTAGCTGGCGGCCTTCGCGTCATGCGTGACTATGACCACCGTCTGCCCCAGGTCGTCGACGGCGGTGCGCAGGATCTGCAGCACCTCGCGCGACGCGTTGGAGTCGAGGTTGCCGGTCGGTTCGTCGCCGAAGATGATCTCGGGCCTGCCGACGAGGGCGCGTGCGCAGGCGACGCGCTGCTGCTGCCCGCCGGACAGTTCGGACGGCCGGTGCGTCAGGCGCCCGGTGATGCCCAGGCGCGAGGTGATGGAGTCGAACCACTCGCGGTCGACCTTCCGCCCGGCGATGTCGACGGGCAGGGTGATGTTCTCCTCGGCGGTCAGCGTGGGCACGAGGTTGAAGGACTGGAACACGAAGCCCAACCGGTCGCGGCGCAGCGCCGTGATTTCCTTGTCGGACAGCCCGGACAGGTCGGTGTCGCCGATGCGGGCGTTGCCGGACGTCGCGGAGTCGAGGCCGGCCATGCAGTGCATCAGCGTCGACTTGCCGGAGCCGGAGGGCCCCATGATGGCGGTGAACTCGCCGCGGCCGAATTCCACGTCGACCGCGTCGAGGGCGGTCACGGCGGTGTCGCCTTCGCCGTATCGCTTGGTCAGGCCGGTCGCCCGGGCTGCTGGTTCGGGGCTTCGCGGGGTGTTCGCGGCTCCGCGGTCGTCGGGTTCGGGCATCGTGGGCCTTCCGTGCGTTCGTCCGTGCCGGCGGTCGGTGGTGGGCCGCGGCTGCGTTCACCCCATTATGTCTGGTGTGGGGGCGGCGTGTCCGTCGTGCCGTCGGCGGCGGGGTCGAGCACGGATCGGCGGCTGCGGAACACGCGCCGCGCCCCCGTGACGGGATCGTCGAACGCAAGCTCGCGGCACAGCAGGTGCATGGGGTGCGCGGGGTCCTCGGCGTCGGCGGGCAGCACGTCGGGATAGAGGGGGTCGCCGAGGATGGGGAAGCCCAGTTCGTGCAGGTGCAGCCGCAGTTGGTGGGTGCGCCCCGTCAGCGGCGTGAGCTTCCACAGGGCGGCTTCGGCGGGGAGGTGGGCGTCGTCGGGCACGATGCGGTCGATTCCCTCGACGATCGTTCTCGCGTTCGGCTCGCCGGGGATGGTGCGGGCCTGCAGGATCCCGCGGATCTTCTCCTGGCGCGTGGCCAGGGTGAACGGGGGCCCGGGCAGGTCGGAGGGTTGCGGAGGGCGGGTCAGTGCCTCGTAGCGCTTGACGACGGCCCCCGGTTCGGCGAACAGATTCTGGTACGCCCCGCGCGCTTCGGGCCGCGCCACGAAAACGAGGACGCCGGCGGTCAGGCGGTCGAGTCGGTGGGCGGGGATCAGGTCGCCGTCGCGGAGCTCGCGGCGCAGGCGGACCACGGCGGTTTCGGTGATGTGGCGGCCGCGGGGCGTGGTGGCCAGGAACGGCGGCTTGTCCACGACCACGATGTTCTCGTCGCGGTGGAGGATCGGCATCGCGCCGGCGATGGCCGGTTCCGGGGCGGGGTGGCGGTAGAACCAGACGTCCGCGCCGGGCTTCAGCCGCGCATCCGGGGCCAGCGGGCGGCCGGCGGCGTCGACGACCAGGCCGGCGGCGAAACGGGCGTCGATCGCCGCGGCGCCATCGTCGGGGTGGCGGTGGGTCTGGCCCTCGACGGCGGCGACGAGCAGCTCCAGCGCGGTCACCGAGGCGTTTCCGGGCGCGGCCGGGCCCCGGACGCGGGAGGGGTTCAGGCCGTCGCGGATGGGCAGCGGGACGGGGCGGCGACGGCGGGACACGGACTGGATCGTATACAACGAAGGCATGAGCAACGCCCGCGTGCCCCTGTCCGTCCTCGACTTGGTCCCCGTGTCCTCGGGGTCGAACGCGAGGGAGGCGATCGCCGCCAGCGTCGACGCCGCCCGCGCCGCCGAAGCCTCCGGGTACCGGCGGTTCTGGGTCGCCGAGCACCACAACACCCTCAACATCGCATCCTCGGCGACGACCGTGCTGATGGGCCACCTCGCCGGGGCGACGTCGACCATCCGCATCGGCTCCGGCGGCATCATGCTGCCCAACCACGCGCCGCTGCGGGTCGCCGAGGACGTGGGCACCCTGGCGACGATCTATCCGGACCGCATCGACCTCGGGCTCGGCCGCGCGCCGGGCACCGACCCGTCGACCGCCCGAGAGCTGCGGCGCGGGGCATCCGACGTCGTCGACTTCGCCGCCGACATCCGTGACCTGATCCGCTACCTCGGGCCCGTGCGCCCGGAAGCGCGGATCGTCGCCTACCCCGGGCAGGCCACCAACGTGCCCATGTACGTCCTCGGCTCGTCGACGGCCGGCGCCTCCGTCGCCGCGATGCTGGGCATGCCCTTCGCCGCGGCCTCCCACTTCGCCCCGTTCCAGCTGGCCGAGGCCCTCGAGGTCTACCGTGACTCGTTCCGCCCCGACGCCCCGACCGCCACGATCTCCGAGCCCCACGTCATGGTCGCCGCCAACGTCCTCGTCGCCGACACCGCTGACGCCGCGCGCCGGGAGTTCTCCGTGGTTCAGCAGATGTTCCTGAACATCGGCCGCGGAGGCACCCGCCGGCCCCTGCCCGAACCCGTCGACCACCCCGAAGCCGGTGCCAGCATGATCGAGTGGCAGCGGGTGCAGGCCACCCTGCGCTGCTCGTTCCACGGCACCGCCGACGACGTCGTCGCCGGTTTGGAGAGCTTCGCCGCCGAAACCGGGGCCGATGAAATCATCACCGTCACGTACTCCCATGATCCGCGGGTGCGCATCGACTCCATTCGCGCGCTCGGCGACGCATGGAACGCGAGCGGGGTGATGTAGGGGCGGTCGGCCCGTCGTAAAGCAACCGCCCCGCGAAGCGGAAAAATCGCACGGGACTCATTCGCGTTACGGGGGTACCGTGGTAGGTGGATGTTCACAACCGGCGGCGCCCCGCAATCCGGGAGCCGCCCGAGGAGGAGGGGGCGTCATGCCCAAGCAAGACATCATCGTCTGCGCAGTAGATGGATCCGATGCGTCCAAGACCGCAGCCAAGTGGGCGGCTAACACCGCCGTCAAGCGCGGCATCCCGCTGCGGCTGGTCAGCAGCTACTCCATGCCGCAGTTCCTCTACGCGGAGGGCATGGTCCCCCCGCAGGAACTGTACGAGGACCTCGAGGCCGAGACCCTGGAGAAGATCGAGGAGGCCAAGAAGGTCGCCGTCGACTTCGTGCCCGACGTCGACGTCTCCCACCAGATCGAAGAGGGCAGCCCCATCGACATGCTGCTCGACCTGTCCGAGCAGTGCACCATGATCGTCATGGGCTCGCGCGGGCTCGGCGGGCTCTCCGGCATGGTGATGGGTTCCGTGTCCGCCGCGGTCGTGTCGCACGCGTCGTGCCCGGTCGTCGTGGTCCGCGAGGACAACCACGTCACCGAGGAGACGAAGTACGGCCCGGTCGTCGTCGGCGTCGACGGCTCCGGAGTGTCGCAGAAGGCCATCGAGAACGCCTTCAAGGAGGCCGATGCCCGCGGTGCCGAGCTGATCGCCGTGCACACCTGGATGGACATGCAGGTCCAGGCGTCGCTGGCCGGGCTGTCGGCCGCGCAGCAGCAGTGGCAGGTCGTGGAGGAGGAGCAGAATGCGCTGCTCGGACACCGCCTGGCCGGCTGGCAGGAGCGTTTCCCGGACGTGAAGGTGACCAAGGTCGTCACCCGCGACCGCCCCGTGCGCGCGCTGGCCGACGCGTCCGAGGGCGCGCAGCTGCTGGTCGTCGGCTCGCATGGCCGCGGCGGCTTCAAGGGCATGCTGCTCGGCTCGACGTCGCGTGCGCTGCTGCAGGCCGCGCCGTGCCCGATGATGGTCGTCCGCCCGGACGAGCTGCCGAAGTAGGACCTGGATAGAAGCAGACCCCGGGGTGGGGTCGGGATCGTCGGGTTTCGCGCCTGATCCCGGCCTCGCCCCGTCGTGCTCTGGGGCGCGTTTCCGGCACCGACCGTCGAACGTGAAGCCTTTTGATCGGGGGTCGGCGAAAATTTTTCCGAAAAATTCCGCGGCGCCGGAAACCAAGCGTGACCTGAGATTTTGAGTAAACGAAGTTCATAAAACGTTCCCCAAACGTTAGCGTCGTGTTGCCGTCGAGCAACCAAGTTCACCTACAATGGTGAACAACGCTTTCTTCCCCAGCGAAAGGATCTCTTTCATGACTGACACCCTGCTTCTCGCCGCCTCCTCCCCGAACCTCGGCTGGATCGGTTGGATCATCATCGGTGGTCTGGCCGGCTGGATCGGTTCGAAGATCATGGGCACCGACGCTTCGATGGGCATTCTGCTCAACATCATCGTCGGCATCATCGGCGGCTTCCTCGGTGGCTGGCTGCTCGGCATGCTCGGCTTCGACGTCGAGGGTGGCGGAATGATCTTCAGCTTCCTCACCTGCCTCCTGGGCGCCGTGATCCTTCTGTGGATCGTCGGCCTGGTGACCAAGCGCCGCTAAGCGGTAACTCACCGACTCCGGGTCGTTCCTCCTTCGGGAGGGGCGGCCCGGTTTCTTTTTGCTTTGCGATGCCCACGCGAAAGCCGTTCGCCCCGAAGTCCGAAATGGGCCGGCGACCGGAAAACGGGCGGGCCACCCCTCCCCGCCGCCGCCGTGACTGTAAACTCGGGGGAAAGCGCGATATGCACTGACCAGTCTGACCAGTCGGTGCGGTGCCGGCGCGGAATCTCGCCGGGCAGGTACGACGAAGGGACGGGAGCACGACGTGGCGGATGCGACGACCGGCAAGACGGCGCGGGGCGGCAAGGCCGCGTCGCGGCGCCGCAACCGGCCGAGTCCCCGCGACCGGCTGCTGACCTCGGCGACGGAGCTGTTCACCAACGAAGGCATCCGCGTCATCGGCATCGACCGCGTGCTCCGCGAGGCCGACGTGGCCAAGGCCAGCCTGTACTCGCTGTTCGGATCGAAGGACAAGCTGGTCATCGCGTACCTCGAGGACCTCGACGAGAAGTGGCGCGCCGCGTGGCAGGCCCGCGCCGAGGCCCTGGATACGCCGGAGGAGAAGATCCTGGCGTTCTTCGACCAGTGCATCGCCGAGCAGCCGGGCATGGATTTCCGCGGCTCGCACTTCCAGAACGCCGCCTCCGAGTACCCGAACCCGGCCACGGAGTCGGAGGAGGAGATCCGCGCGGCGGTGGTCAGCCACCGCGCCTGGGTGTGGGACCGCCTGCGCGAGCTGCTCGCCGAGAAAGAGTGCAACCAGGCGTCGCTGCACGCCAACATGCTGATGCTCTACCTCGACGGCGGCCTGGCGGGGGCGAAGATGTCCAAGGACCTCACGCCGCTGCAGACCGCCCGCGACCTCGCGCGCGACCTGGTGTACGCGCGGCACTGAGGCGAAGGGGCCCCGGCTGCTTCGGGCGCGTCAGTACCTGGGGCGCCGGAGCTTCTTCAGCCGCCTCGCCGTGGCGTTCTCGCGCTGCCGTTCCTGTCGTGCATGGGCCATGTGCACGCCGATCTGGCCGAGCTTGCCGACGAACTGGCCTTTGTCGCCGATCCCCGCGGCGTCGTCGGCGGGGGACCGTCGCCACGCTTCGTTGACGTGCGTCGTGCCGCCCAAACTGGGCAGGTCTCCTTGCGAATCGGCTCGCAGGAGCCGGGCCAGCTGCCGGACCTGGAGGACCTTCGCCCGTTTCTGCAGCTGCGCGTCGCGCACGGCCTTCGCGGCGGCTTCCCGCTCGGCGAGCATCGTCCGGTGCGCGTCCCACAGGTCGGCGCGGCGCGAGGGGTTGCGGATGGTGCCGGCCACGGCGCGCCACCGGGAAGCTCGTGCTTCACGACGATCCCGCGCACGCTTCGCACGGTCATCCCGTCGGGCATCCCGTGTCCGGTCGCGCAGCGCGCGGAACTCCGGCGTCAGGGGATGGCGCCGTTCGAGGATGATGGTGATGATGGCGTTCTGGCTCATCGTCCACAGGTTGTTGCAGACCCAGTAGACGATGATCGCCAACGGGGCGGGGCCGAGGAAGCCGAAGAACAACGGGAAGGCGACCGCGAAAAAGGTGGCCCCCACCAGGTACTTGTAGGTGCCGCGCATGAACCGTGACCCATGGTCGAGGGTGCGGCGGAGGCGATTGATGGAAATCGCCATGTTGATGCCCGTGAACGTCGCGGCCGCGAAAATCAGTGGCGCGCACACCGAGATGACTGCGGCGAAAGTCGTGCCCAGCTCGGCGAATTGGGCCTCCGGCATCGCCGGATAGGCCGGCAGCGGAACGCCCGAAAACGTGGCGGACGCGAACTCCCGCACTTCCGCGCCGCTGAGGAAACCGACCCCTTCGGCCACCTGATCGGAACCGTGGGCGCCGGCGTTGGCCATTCGCCGGAGCATCCGGAAAAGACCGATGAACACCGGTATTTGCACCAGAGGCGGCACCAGGCCCGCCCAAAAACTGATCCCGTGCTTCTCCCGCAGCTCCTGCATGGCCCACCGCTGGTATTTGGGCGCATTCGGATCGACGCTGCGGGAATACTTCGCGCGGATCGCGGCGAACTGCGGGCGCAGATTCACCGTCTTGCGGCCCATGGACAATTGCCGGTACGAAAACGGCAGCAATGCCATTCGAACGGTGATCAACAGCAAAATCACCGATGCGGTCCACGCCGCGGACACGGAAACGCCCGGCACCGCCGCAACGGCGAGGTGCCAGGCCTTCAAGATCCCCGAAATGACGAAGACCAGGGGTTCCAGCATCGAGCCCCATCCCTTTCCGGGTTCAGGGGACCCGCGAAACCGGCCTGGAAGGATCCGGGCCGGTCACGTGGGTCGAGAAGAGGTCACACCGTGACGATCAGGAGTGAGTGGCCTCGTATTCGTCGATGATGGTCTTCGGCAGCGCGCCGCGGTCCGCGACGTCCATGCCGCGGTCCTTCGCCCACTGGCGGATGATGCGGTTGCGCTCCCGCTGCTTGGTGGAATTCGGGTTGGTGCCGCGACGGGTGCGCGCGGCCGGGGCGGAGTCGTCGGCATGCGCCTTCTCCACGTAGGGGCGCAGCACCTCGTCGAACTTCGCCGCATTGTCGGCGGAAAGATCGAGGTAGTAGTTGCGGCCCTGATATCCGAAACGGACGACCTTCACGTCGTCTTCGTTCAGGGGGCTCCCATCGAGATCGTCGATGTACTGGATAACTTCCTTGCGCGCCATGGTGTGCACCTTAATCTTCGTTGACGGCGCCGGGGATCACCGGCAACCGTGGTCTGGTCGACGTCTTTGGTTCTGGCGCCCGATTTTATACCACTTCAATTGCTTAGCGGCAATTCACTTTCGAAACTTCGGCAATTCTTAGGATCTCGTTTGTTCATTCGCCCGCCATGCCGTGGTGAAAACAATTCCCGCGGCAAAATAATGCAAACACCCTCGGCGCGCGTCATGCATCCCTGGCGCAAAAAACCGCCGGTTGCGGGCATGATCCGCGATGATCCGGCCATTTCGCCCGGCCGTCGTCAAGCGAACGCGCGGACATTCGGCATGGGGCCGTGAATGGCGGAAACGAAGGAGCCCCGCAAGCGACATCGCTTGCGGGGCTTGGCATATGCGCCGAATAACGCATTTACGCAGGTGAAACGCCTTCACCTCGGCGCACGCGGTACCGCATGGCGGAGTGAAGCGGCTGGGCCGGAACGGTCTTGTCCTCGACGAAGCGGTACTCCGCCAGGATCTCGTCGGCGCGGACCTGCACGCTGACGTAACCGTGGTGGTCGAACTCGATCCACTTCAGGTGCCGGTTGGCCGCCATCAGAGCCTGCTCCGCCGTCTGCGAGATGGCGTTGCGCTGCGGCAGCTTCACGATGTCGTCAATGTTCGACGCATTGACCGAGGCGCACACGATTTCCGCGGCGGCCACGCCATCGCCCGGGTAGCGCCCCGGCGTCACTGGCACGTCGCACGCCCACGAGGAGTGGATGTCGCCGGTGAGGAACACGACGTTGTCCAGGCCCTCGTCCGCCATCATGCGGATCAGGCGGCGGCGCTCGGCGGCGTACCCGTCCCACTGGTCCGAGTTGTACGGGATGCCGTCCTGCGGCAGCCCCATCAGCTCGGCGATCGCGCCGGAGGTCTGCGGGTCCAGCGGCGGGATGAGCACCGGGGTGAACATCACCGAGTTGCCCACCAGGTTCCAGTTCGCGCTCGACGTGCTCCACCGCGAATGCAGGTAGTTCATCTGCTCCGAGCCGAGCATGGTGCGGCCCTGGTCGTCGGTGTCGCCGATGTTGACGAACTCGGGCGCCTGGTCGCGGTAGGTGCGCAGGTCCAGCATGACGATCTCGGCCAGCGTGCCGTAGCTGAACGAACGGTACAGGTGGCCGCCCTGCGAGAGCGGGGTGGCGCGGACCGGCAGCCACTCCAGGTACGCCTGGATGGCGGCGTCGCGGCGGGTTACGTAGTCGCCCTCGGTGGCGGGGTCGTGGTTCTCGGCGCCGGTGGCGTTGTTGTCGTTGGTCACCTCGTGGTCGTCCCAGGTCACCAGCCACGGTTTGGCGGCGTGGGCGGCCTGCAGGTCGGCGTCGGTGCGGTAGTGGCCGTAGCGGCGGCGGTAGTCGGCCAGCGAGATGATCTCGTGCGCCGGCTCATGGTCGCGGATGGCGCCGCTCTTTCCGGTGTATTCGCCGCGCGGGTATTCGTAGATGTAGTCGCCGACGCACATGATCACGTCGACGTCGGCGTTGTCCGCCATGTCGCGGTAGGCGGAGAAGTAGCCGGCTTCCCAGTTGGCGCAGGAGGTCAGGGCGATGCCGAGCTTGTCGGGCGCGGCTCCCGCGGTCGGGGTGGTGCGGGTGCGGCCGATCGGGGAGACCTGGCCGGCGAATTCGCCCTCGGCGACGGTGAAGCGGTAGCTGTACCAGGTGTCGGGGGCCAGGCCGGTCGCGTCGAGCTTGACGGTGTTGTCTGCGGCGGGGTCGGCGATGGCCTCGCCCGACAGGACGATGGTGCCGAAGGAATCGTCCGTGGCCACCTCGCACAGGAGCTTGACGACGGTGCCGGCGCCCGCGCCGGGAACGTCTCCCGGATGGGAGGTGGCGCGGGTCCACAAGAGGACGGAATCCGGCAGCGGGTCGCCCGAGGCGACGCCATGCTGGAACACGGCGTGCCCGCCGGCGTCGACCGCGCCCTGCGCGGCCTCCTGGGCCGAAGCGCTGAAGCGGCCGGCCAGCCCGGACGCGCCGACGAGGGCGGCACCGGCGGCGCCCGCCTTGAGCACGGTTCGGCGGGTCGGGGTCGGCGCGGCGGCCGGTGAGCGGCCCTCGAAATCAGTCATGAGACATATGACACTTGGGCGCTACCTGTATCGCCAATCGGTCGTGCCCCGAAGTCACCCCATCGCGGGGTATTTCACGGAAGATTCATCTCCGGTACACCTTCGGTTCCCCCGGACGACCCGGGGCGGGAATTCAGGCGGTGAGGCCCATCTTGGCCATGATCTCCGAATCGATGCCATCGAGCTCCGCCGAAATCGACGTGTGCGCGCGGCGGCGCTGGTCCGGAGTCATGTGCTCGGCGGTCTCCACCGCGTCGACGAGCAGATCCAGGCGGTTGTCGGCGTCCTTGACGAAGCCCGCCGTGCCCGACGCCTTCGACTTCGCCAGGCGCTCCAGCGAACCGCGGATGCCCTCGATGCGGGCGCGCAGCGGGGCGCCGTACCCGTGGAAACGGGCCACCGCGTCACCGGAGACGCCGAATCGGCGGGCCGAGGCGTCCTGGCCGCGGTTCTGCACGAACGTCATCAGCCGGTAGCCGATGGGCAGGGCCACGGGCAGCAGCAGACGGGTCGCGCCGACCCAGCCCTTCGCCTTGTCCGACGTCATGCCCTGCTTGCGCTGCTGCTCCAGGATCTTCTCCGCCATGCGGCTCTGGTGCTTGTGCTTGGCCTTCAGGGCCTTCTGCTCGTCCTTCCAGCCGGCCTTGCGGATCTTCTCCGCCCGCTTCATCGCGCGCTTGTCCAGCTTGCGCTCGAGCTTGGCCTCCTTGGCGGCGGCCTTCGAATCGCGCTTGCGCTCCACCTCGGCTGCCTTCAGCCCATCGCGGTAGGCCTTGTCCTTCAGCTTCGCCTCGTGCCTCGCGTCTTCCTTCGCCTTGGCCTTGGCGGCCTTCAGCTTCAGTTTCGTTTCGCGGCGGCGGTCGCGGTAGTCGCCCAAGAAGCTCATGGAATCCCTAATCTGCGGTCGAAGTCTGCGTTCGGTGTATTCGTGTCGATCGAATTTCTGCCGCGGCGGGGCCGCGGATCATTCGTGATGCAACCAGATTAACCCCGGTCGCGGCCGGGCGATACCCTGGTTGCATCGTGAACACCGAGGATACCGTCCCGCAGCCGGTGACCGGGCCCGATTTGGTCGGGTGCCGGTACCGGCTGGTCCGCGACCGCTCCGCCGGCGGGGTGCGGCCGGCGGACTCGGAAACGGCGCGGCGGCGGGCGGAGCTGGGGGCGCACCACCGGGCATCGGTGATCGCGGCCCTGCCGGATCCGGTGGTCGTCGAGGACGGGCCGGACGCCGATCTGGCCACGTTGGAGGCCATCGCCGCGGGCGCGGATCTGATCGTCGGCGGCGTGCTGCGCCATGAGCGCCCGCCGGGGGACCGCGCGTTTTCCGGCATCGCCGAGGAGAGCCGCCCCGACCTGCTGGTGCGCATGGGCGACGGGTATCTGCCGGTGCTCATCGCCGCCCACAAGTTGCTGGAGCAGCGCCGCCGCCGCACCGAGGCCGCCCGCATCCTGCCCGTCGCCCGCCTGGGCCGCCCCGGGGTGCTGGGCCGGTCGCTGCGCCAGGGCATCGTCGTCGACGAGTCGCTGAAGCTCCGCCACAACGCAGCCGACGCGGTGCGCCTGGGCCAGGCCGCCGCGCTGCTGCACCGGTTGGGGGCGTCCTGCGGGTTGGTCGGCGGCATCGGCGCGGACCCGACGCGGGTGGTCGTCGTCGACGAGGGCCCGCGCGTCGCGGCGTACAGGACTGCTTTGCGACGAGCACGTGCCGCCATCCATGCCGTCGAACGTGCCGAGATGGCCGGACACGAGGCGGGCGGGACGTCGTCAAGCGAAACGGCCCCGCCCCCCGCGCCGAAGGTCGACGGCCACACGTGGAAGCTGGGCGAGTGGCCGCTGGCGCCGCGCAAGATCCGCGAATGCCGCGGCTGCCGCTGGCGCGAGGCGTGCGAAGCCGAATTGCGCGCCGCCGACGACATCTCGCTGCTGCTGCCGGGCAACCGGGGCGACGAATATCGGCGGGCGGGCATCTCCACGATCCGTGAGCTGGCGCGCACCGACGCCGCCGGCGAGGACCGGTACCTGGCGCTGCTGTCCGTCACCGGCGAGCCCGCCGCACTGCGCGTGCGAGAGACCACCGCCCCCCGCGCCGACGTGGAAATCGACGTCGACCTGGAGGCCTACCCCGCCCACGGTGCGTACCTGTGGGGCGCCTGGTCGCCCGAGGACGGGTACGTGCCGCACGTGACGTGGGCGCCGCCCGGGCCGGATGGGCTCGGCGGTACGGCGGAGGCCGAGAACTTCGCCCGCTTCTGGGACTGGCTCATGGAACGCCGCGCCGCCGCCGTCGGCGCCGGGCGGACCTTCCGCGCGTACTGCTGGGCCGCCGAGGGTGAAAACCACTGGCTGCGGCACTCGGCGAAACGATTCGAGGGGATGGAATTCGTCGTCGACGGGCCGCACGGCGCCCACGTCCTGGACGTGCCCACCATCGGCGAAGTGGAGAAGTTCATCTCCTCCGACGAATGGGTGGACCTGTTCCGCGTGACCAAGAAGCAGCTGATCAGCCCCGAAGGGCTCGGCCTGAAGGTCGTCGCGCCACTGGCCGGGTTCGCGTGGCGCGACGAGGACGCCGACGGCGAAGCGTCGCTGTCCTTCTACCGCGAGGCCGTCGGCATCGTCGGCGACCCGGCGGCGGCCCGGGCGAAACTGCTGCGCTACAACGGCGACGACTGCCGTTCCACCGCCGTCGTCCGGGACTGGCTGGACTCCGGCCGCGCGGCCGAGGGCATCCCTTTCGTCGGGGACCTGGACGGCGCCGCCGACTAGAGGCTCCGGCCGTGCGCCCGCCGACTAATCCGCCCCGCCCCGCCGAATAGGTGACGGGCCCCGCCGCGGCGGGCGGACGATGAGAAGATGGGGTCATGATGCACCAGAGCGGAATCACCGGCATTGGCGTGACCGATCACGCCTACGTGGAACTCGACGTCAAGGACGGGGCGGATGCGGCGGAAGCCGTCGGAAAGCTCGCCGCGGCCATCAATCTGCCCAGCACCTCCGGCGCCAACGTCGTCGTCGGCGTGCGCCCGAGCCTGTGGGCCACCATCGCCGACGCCGCGCACGTGCCCGCCGACGTCCATGATTTCGACGAGCCGATCCGCAGCCGCGACGGGTACCGCATGCCCGCCACCCAGCACGACGTGTGGCTGTGGGTCGCGTCGTCGTCACGCTCGCAGGCATTCGACGTCGAGCACCACATCCTCGGCGAAGTCCGCGGCCTGTTCGACGTCGCCGACGCAACGGTCGGCTGGGTCTACGAGATGAACCGCGACCTCACCGGATTCGAGGACGGCACCGAAAACCCCGGGGCACTGGAGGCGCCCGGGGTCGTCGCCGTCGCGCCGGGCCAACCGGGCGCCGGAGCGTCGGTGCTGCTCTACCAGCTGTGGCGCCACCGCACCGAGAAGTGGGAAGGGCTGTCGGACGCCGACCAGGAAGACGTCATCGGCCGCACCAAGGTCGGCTCCGTCGAGCTGGACGACGACGTCAAGCCCGAGTCCTCCCACGTCGCCCGATCCGTCGTCGAGGTCGACGGCGAGGAGCTCGAGGTCTTCCGCCGCAACACCGCCTACGGCGACATGACCGACCACGGCACCGTATTCGTCGGTTTCAGCCACGACCAGTGGCGACTGGAGGAGATGCTGCGCCGCATGGCCGGCGCCGACGGCGGCCCGCGCGACCGGCTCACCGACTTCACCGACGCGTTGACGGGCTCCTGGTACGTCTGCCCGTCCGTCGAGGGGCTCCTCGCCGTCGCCGGGCCGTACCTGGAGGACGAGGACTAGGACGCCGCGCGGGGCAGGGGTCAGGCCTCGCCGCTCCGCCGCAGCCACTCTGCGGCGTGATCGGTGATGTCGCCGGGCGTCATGGACACATCGTAGACGCGGCCGGCCTCGTCGTCGCCGAGCAACTCCAACGTGGCGAACTGCGAATCCAGCAGCGACGTCGGCATGAAATGCCCCGGCCGCGCGGCCATCCGCGCCCCCATCAACTCCCGCGACCCGTGCAGATGCACGAACACGGTGTCCGGCGCCGCCTCGCGGATCCGGTCACGGTACGAACGCTTCAGCGCCGAACATGCGATGACGCCGCCGTCGTGATCCGCCAACCACCGGCCGACCAGCGTCAACCACGGCCACCGATCATCGTCGTCGAGCGGCGTGCCCGACTCCATCTTCGCGATGTTCTCCGCCGGATGAAGGTCATCGCCGTCCATGAACGGCAACCCCAGCTTCAGCGCCAGCATCTCCCCGACCGTGGACTTGCCGCAGCTGGACACGCCCATCACCACCACCCGCGGCGGGGCACCCCGGCCGGCCGAACCCCCGGCGGGAGTGGCGTCGCGGGCGGACGAAGCGTCGTAAAGCGAAGTGCCGTCAGCGGACATCTCGCGGATCCTTTCCAGCCGAAACCCCGGCGAACCGGGGCCCCGGCATCGCGTGCCCGATGGCTACCAGTTGTGGACGGTGCCGTCGGCGAGACGGTTGTACGGCAGGTACGCCTGCTCGTACGGGAACTTCTCGGCGACCTCCGGGTGGAACGTCACGCCCAGGCCCGGCGTATCCGACGGGTGCAGCATGCCGTTTTCGAAGGTCATGGTCGTCTCGAAGACCTCGAGGGTCTCCGGCGTGTGCGTCATGTACTCCTGCGCACCGTAATTGTGGATGTTGATGTCCAGGTGCAGCTCCGCCGCGAAACCGATCGGCGACACATCCGTCGGGCCGTGGAAACCGGACTTGATCTGGTACGGCTCGGCCTGCGCCATGACCTTCTTCAGCGGGGTGATGCCGCCGAAGTGCGTGGTCGCGCAGCGGACGTAGTCGATGAGCTGCTCGTTGATCAGGTCCTTGATGTCGTAGACCGTGTTGAACACCTCGCCGATGGCCAGCGGCGTCGTCGACTGCTGGCGGACGTAGCGCAGATTCTCCTGGTTCTCGCCGAGCGTGACGTCCTCCAGCCAGAACAGGTTGTACGGCTCCAGCGACTTCGCCAGCTGCGCCGCCTCGCGCGGCGTCATGCGATTGTGGCCGTCGTGGAGCAGCGGCAGCTCCGGGCCGAACTCGTTGCGCACCGCCTCGAAGACGGTCGGCAGGTGGCGCATGTAGGCGGCCGTGTCCCAGTCCTCCTCGACGGGCCAGCCGCCGCGGTTGGCCGGCTCGAAGTCGTAGCGCGCGCCGGAGGACTGCTCCTGCGCCGCGACGCCGTACAGCTTCTCGATGCCCGGCACCGACGTCTGCACGCGGATCATGGTGTAGCCGAGCTCCATCTCGTAGCGGATGGAGTCGAACAGCGACTCGAGGTCCGTGCCGGAGGCGCGGCCGTAGGCGCGGGCACCGGTGCGCGACGCGCCGCCGACGCCGATGACGCCGTCGCCGGTGGCCAGCTGCAGGATGACGAAGTTGCGGGACGGGGAGGTGACGAAGAACTCGGCCTTCACGATCTTTGCGGACATCGGCTCGTCCTTTCCGGGACGGGTCGGGTGGCGGGCGGAGGGTCCCACCGGTTTCCTTGTCTGCCTCGATTGTCGGTCGCGCCGGGCCGCGGGCAAAGGAATTGCCAGAGGTTGCAGCCGATTGCCGCGGGGTGCGGCGGGCGCGGGCCGTCGCAAAGCACTTGCATTGCTTGACGACGGCCCGCCGCCACGTTTTACGGCTCACCGCCACGTCTACCGTCACGTCCGCCGGTTTGGTCGTGCACGTAACCCCGGACGCTTCGGGCGATTCGTTGCGCGAAATCTCGGAAGCGTCCGGGGTTAGGTGGCCGGCGGTGTTTGCGGCTGTGGCTGGGCCTGTGGTGGGGCGCGGCCGGCGGTGTCTGCGGAGGTGTTGTCGGAGGCGCGGCCGACGATGATCACCACCCGTGTCGTGGCATCGCCCGTGCCGTTCTCGCCGCTGTCGGTCATGCCCCGGTGGCAACCGGAATTGGCGGGCTTCACCTGTGCTTTCGGGACGCGGGCAACTATTTCCGCTTCCCGAACGCCCAGGTCCCCCGGAGTGCGGGCGTTGGCCGGGGCCTACTTCTTCTTCGCCCCGAACGCCCACGTCCCCCGGCGGACGAAGTTCGGCGGCGTCTTCTTCATCGCGGCGGTGCGCGCCCGGGCGGCGTTTTCGCTGAGCAGCAGTTTGGCTTGCTCGAACCGCTCCGCGCGGAACGTCGCCCGCGGCGAGCGCCACGCATCGCGGAACAGGGACTTCGTCGCCGCGAGCTGGTCGGGGGAGCGGCCCATCAATTCACGGAGAATCTCCCGGGCTCGCGCGTGGGCGTCGTCAAGCGACTCGGTCGTTTCCGTGGCCAGCCCGACCTCGACGGCCTCGGCGCCCGACAACTCTCGTCCGGTCATGGTCAGCCAGCGCGCCTGCTCGGCGCCGACGTGATCGGCCAGCGTGCGCGCGCCGGACATGTCCGGGATCAGCCCCCACTTGGCCTCGAGGACGGACCAGCGGGCGTCGGCGGCCGTGACCCGGAAGTCCGCGCCCAGCGCCAACTGCACGCCGCCGCCGTAGCAATGCCCGTGCACCACCGCGATGACCGGTGCAGGCAGGCGGCGCCACTCCCAGCAGACGCGCTGGAACAGGTTCGTGCCGTCGCCGGCCAGCGGGTTCGGGGCGAAGGCCTTGACTATGTCCATGGGCTTTTTCAGCACCGACCCGAAGTCCAGGCCCGCGCAGAAGGAGTCGCCCGCGCCGGCGAAGATCACGCCGCGCAGGTCGCGGTCGCGGCGCAGCGCCTTGGCGGCGTCGTCGAGGCCGCGGAGCATCGCCATGGTCAGGCCGTTGAGCTTGGCCGGCCGGTTCAGCGACACCACGGCGATGCGGGCGCCGTCGATCTCCTCGTAGGAAATGGTCACGGGGGTGTCGGCGGCGGTCGCGGAGGGGCCGGTGGTGGAGGTGGTCGCGGTGGCGTGCTCGCGCGCGGCCGCGTCGGTGGTCGCGTCGGTGGTCGCGTCGGTGTCTCGGGAGGTCATGGCGCAACGGTATCCAGTCCGGTGGGGGTGCGGGCCGGATTCGGCGGATGCTTCGCCCGCTTGGCGACGGCCCGCCGTAACCTCCCCCGGCCGGCTCATGCACTTAACCCCGGACGCTTCGGGCGATTCGGTGCGCGAAAGCCCGGAAGCGTCCGGGGTTGAGTGCACGGCGGGGCTCGCCGGCGGGCACGGGTCGGGCGGCGGTCGAACGTTGGTGTCGAATGATCGAAGCTTTTCCGTCGATGTGTGGAAAACCGCAGGTGGTCGGGTTTGCTGCTGGGGAGCGTTGATCGTTTGGCACGAAGCCGAGTCGTAGCCGCCGTCGGTCGGCCGGATTCGGCCGGATGCAGGGCTTTTTGCTTGACGACGGCCCGCCGAAACCTCCCCTCGCCGCGGGAGTCGAGTGAACCCGGCCGCGCATATGGCAGAACCTCCCCCGGCCGGCTCATGCACTGGCCGGTTCATGCACTTGATCCCGACATGGCGAAACCCGCCCCACCGACCGCACGTGGCGGAAGGTGGAGCGGGTTAGTTCACCGGGCGGCCCGCTTCTCCAGTGGACCGCCGGGGAGCCCGTGATCGGCCCTGGGGGCCGATGCCGAGACTTAGGCCGAAGCCTTGGCGACTTAGGCCGAAGCCTTGGCGAAGCGCTCGGCGACGTCGTCCCAGTTGAAGACGTTCCAGACGGCCTTGACGTAGTCGGCCTTGACGTTCTTGTACTGGAGGTAGAAGGCGTGCTCCCACATGTCCAGCATCAGCAGCGGGGTCAGGTTCGCGGAGATGTTGCCCTGCTGGTCGGTCAGCTGCTCGACGACGAGGCGGCCGGCGACGTGGTCGTAACCGAGGACGGCCCAGCCGGAGCCCTGCAGGCCCAGCGCGGCACCGGAGAAGTGATCCTTGAACTTCTCGAAGGAACCGAAGTCGCGGTTGATGGCCTCGGCCAGCTCACCGGTCGGCTCGCCGCCACCGTTGGGGGAGAGGTTCTTCCAGAAGATGGAGTGGTTGGAGTGGCCGCCCAGGTTGAACGCGAGGTCCTTGGACAGGGCGGTGACCACGCCGGCGATGGAGCCGTCGTTGCGCGCGGCCTCCAGCTTCTCCAGGGCGGCGTTGGCGCCGTTGACGTAATTCTGGTGGTGCTTGCTGTGGTGCAGCTCCATGATCTCGGCGGCGATGTGCGGCTCGAGGGCGTCGTAGGCGTAATCCAGTTCGAGCAACTCGTAAACGGCCATGGTGAGGTCCTCCTTGAAGAATCGATTTCGCTTGTGACACCCGATGGTACCGATCCTCCGCAATTACGCAAGGTTTCGTGCGCGTAATTCGGTTGGTTCGATAGGTCCGCCACCTTCTCGCCGGGGGCTGGCCGACGGCGAGTGGTCCACGTCACCGGGCGCGTGGCCCCGACGGTACCCGCGTTCGCGGATCGGGGTCGTCCGCCCAGTTCATGCGGCCCGCGTATCCTCGCGCCCATGACTGATTCACGCGCGTTCACCCCGATCCCTGCGACCCCGGAGGCCCTGCTCGACGAGGGCGGCCACGTCGATGGCGAGCATCTGGTGCTCGGGACTCCGTACGGCGGCCCGTGGCCCGATGGTGCGGAGGCGATGGTCATCGCGGCCGGCTGTTTCTGGGGCGTCGAAAAGCTTCTGTGGAATGCGCCGGGCGTGTGGACGACCTTGCCCGGATACGCGGGCGGGGTGACGCGGTGGCCGTCCTACCGCGAGGTGTGCGGCGCGCGGACCGGGCACACGGAGTCGGTGCTGGCGGTGTTCGATCCGGCCGTCACCGATTTTGCGGCGCTGCTGCGTCTAATCCTGGAGAACCACGATCCGACGCAGGGCGATCGGCAGGGCAATGACATCGGCCCGCAGTACCGATCGGCGGTGTTCCCGCTGAACGAGGACCAGGCGCGCATCACCGCCGAGACCCTGGAGGCCTACGGGCCGAAGCTGGCGGCCGCGGGCTTCGGGCCGATCACCACGGAGGTCACGCCTCTGTCGCAGACGCCGACGGGGCGTTTCTGGGTCGCCGAGCCGTTCCACCGCGGGTACCTGGAGGCGAATCCCATGGGTTACTGCCCGGTGCACGCCACCGGCGTGACCTGCGGGTAGCTCGCTTTACGACGGCCCGCGCGCCCGTGATCGGGCGTTCGGGTCGGTCTTCGGCGCGTCGGTGCCGGGGGTGTCCGGCTCGGTGTTCGGAGTGGCGTCGCCGCCGAGGCGCTTGGCGGCTTCCTGCTGGACGCGGTCGACCTTGTCGGCGTACTTGCCGTCGGTGCGCTTGTCGATCGCGTCGCCGATCTTGTCGATGCCCTGGCGGACCTTGTCGGGGTTGTCGTTGATGAATTTCTTGGCCTTGTCGATGAGGCTCATGGTGGGCCGCCTTTCGCGAGTGCTGTCGCATGTGCCGGTGTCGGTGCCGGTGCACGTGCGCATTGAACTGGACGGTTCCATTTTTACATCGTTCGTGTGCGGGCGGCGGCCACCGTCGGCTGTTCTGCGTCGGCTGTGCCACGCGGGCCGCGCCTGATGGGCGCAACGAAAACTCCCCGCCGGCGCAATGGCCGGCGGGGAGTCGTCGAAAAGTCGGAGGTCTACTGCTGGGGCTGGTCGCCCTCGCCGCCGAAGCGCTTGCGGGCGGCGTCCTGGGCCTTGTCGACGTGCTCGGCGTGCTTGCCGCCGGTGCGCTGGTCGATGGCGTCGCCGCCCTTGTCGATGCCCTGGTTCACCTTGTCCGGGTTGTCGTCGGCGAACTGCTTGGCCTTGTCGAAGATTCCCATGTGTCGCTTCCTTTCCTGGTCGGGTGACCGCACGGGCTTCGTGTGCCCGCCCAGCCGTCTGGACGTGACCCACGTTACGCAGGTGTCGCCGATCTCGCAGGCTTCCGATGCGGGGAACGGTCGCGGAAAGCGTGCTCCGGGGCGGTGAGCTCGAATCCGGTGGCCGGGCCGCGTGTTCCGCATGCGGCCCGGTCGACCGGTCGGCGGTGGCCTTCGCCGCCGACCTTCGACGAGGCCGGCATGGGCCACGCGGCCACGCCGCCGCTCACGCTTTCGGCGGGAGATTGCGCCGGGCCCACTTCGCGATCCTCTTGAATCGCACGCCCGCCGCCCCCGCACCGTCGTCGTCAAGCTCGAAGCCCAAGATCGCCGCCCACGCAGGCAACGACTCCGCCTCATACCGGTGCCCATGCCCATCGCCGACGTCGACGCTGACCAAACCATCGATGAGCACCTGCAGGAACGTCACCACCGGGAACCACCGCACCGCCGACGACACGTCGCGGCCCAGGCTCTCGCGCAGCCAATCCGGCCGCCGCCATGCCAACGGATAATCCCACCACACGATCGGATCGGACGCGTGCTGCAAATACGCCACCCGCGGATGCTCCCACTCGCCCAACGGCTCGCCGCCGAAGGTCTCCCACAACTCCTGCGGGCGCGTGGCGAAGCGAATGTGGCGCCCACCGTCGATCACCGGCGCGATCTCCGGCGAGCCCGCGTCGCGCGTGCGGGTCAGCTCCTTCCAGATCGGCGTGAACTGCGGAGTCCCCGTCCACAGCGCGCCGTCCACCGACGCGAGCATGGCCGCCGCATCGTCGAACGCCCCATTGCCGCCGAAACCGCCCAACGACTCGCCCGCGATGATCAGCTTCGGCCGATCCCCCTCCGGCAGCCGCTCCCACTCCTCGCGGATCCGCGAAAAAAGCGCCCGCCCCGCCGCCGGCGGGGTCTCATGATCGGCCAGCCACGCCACCGGCGACGGCAGATCCGAATACTGCAGCCCCACCTGCGCGCAATTGCCCGCGGTCAAAAACTCCACCGCCATCAGCCCCCACGGCGGAATCCAGCCGGTGCCCGTGGTCACGTGCACCACCAGATGATCCCGCCGAAACGCCCCCGTGCGATGCAGCTCGCGGACGATCAGCTCCGTCTGGAACTTCAGCGACCGCCCCCGCACCTTCCCCGCGTACACGCGGATCGGCTCCATCACCTCATGTCGCCCGCGCTTGGTCACCGCCGCGATGTCGCGCGCCCGCGGCCCGTCCGCCACCACCGACCGGCCCTGCGCCCCCAGCGCATGCCACGGCTCCAGCGACCACGGGCTGCCGGACCGCTCCGGCTCCCACGGCTGCATCCGGCCCGGCATCACCCGCATGTTCACGCGGTGTGCGTTGCGGTACACCCGCTCGATGGTCCGGCGCACGAGCAGCTTGTCGACGGCCAGGCCCAGCCCACCGCCCACCACGA
Source organism: Corynebacterium xerosis NBRC 16721 = ATCC 373 (assembly GCF_001552415.1). Taxonomy (GTDB): domain Bacteria; phylum Actinomycetota; class Actinomycetes; order Mycobacteriales; family Mycobacteriaceae; genus Corynebacterium; species Corynebacterium xerosis. The sequence goes on along the minus strand of NZ_BCRD01000003.1, from coordinate 359,510 downwards.
TTCCCGCGGTCACCGGGGCCACCCCGCGCGGCACCCACGGACGCAGCACGCGGCGCAGCCGATCGAACGCGAACTCCGCCGCGAACGTCAGCCCCTGCGTGGCCAGGTACGCTCCCGACGCCATCGCCGTGCCGCCGAACTGCGCCCGCGCCGACGACAGCGCATCCATGCCCACCAGCGCGCCGACGGTCTGCTGGTGCTGGATCGACCGCCACCACACCCACGCCGTCGCCGCCGTCATGGACCCGTGCCACGACAGCGCGATGAGGCGCTCCGTGCGCACCGACGGCGCGAACCGCCCCAACTTCGTGCGGCGCAGGCGCGCATCCGCCAACCGGAAGCCGTAGCCCACCGCCACGCCCACCACATGGCCGGTGACCTGCGCGCCGAAGGACACCATCGCCGTCGACGCCCACGGCCGCGGCATCAGCGACGGGGCGAACGCCGCCCACGACGCGATCTCCGCCCCGACCAGCCCCGGATTCGACGGGATCCCCCGCCATGGCCGCGACCGCCGGGCGATGGGCAGGGTGGCGCTCGCCGCCCTGGCGACCTCCCGGGCCGCCGCCTCCCGCCGCCGCGCGACCCGCAGCCGCGTCAACGGCTTGAGCGCGCGCACGAATTCCATGCCCTCATAGTGTCAGATGAACAGGGGATCGCGCCCGGCCAACGGCGAATTTCCGCCGGTCACACCCGTGCGGCGGGGTGGCTCGCCGGGCGGGGGCGTCGTAAAGCGGTTACGGTGCGTGTGTCCAGGGTCACCGGCGCAACCACTGTCGGACCCCGTGCCCGAACGGGCATACTCGGAACCAGGTACACAACCATTGGGGCGTGAACGGGCCATCGATGGCGGCGCGACCGCCGCCGACGACACACCGCGAGGCACCACCGCCCCGGAAGGAAGAAACCATGAAGGTCTCCGCCGGAAACAAGGTCGTGCTCATCGGCGCCGGCGACGTCGGAGTCGCCTACGCATACGCCCTGGTCAACCAGGGAATCTGCGACCACCTCGCGATCATCGACATCGACGAGCGCAAAACCGAGGGCAACGTCATGGACCTCAACCACGGCGTCGTCTGGGCCCCCTCCCGCACCAAGGTCACCCGCGGCACCTACGCCGACTGCGAGGACGCCGCGCTCGTCGTCCTGTGCGCCGGCGCCGCCCAGAAGCCCGGCGAAACCCGGCTGCAGCTGGTGGACAAGAACATGAAGATCTTCAAGTCCATCGTCGACGACGTCATGGCCAACGGATTCGACGGCATCTTCCTCGTCGCCACCAACCCCGTCGACATTCTGACCTACGCCACCTGGAAGTTCTCCGGCCTGCCGGCCCACCGCGTCATCGGCTCCGGCACCGTGCTGGACACCGCCCGCTTCCGCTACATGCTCGGCGAATACTTCGAGGTGTCGCCCATGAGCGTCCACGCCTACATCGTCGGCGAGCACGGCGACTCCGAACTGCCGGTGCTGTCGTCCGCGAACATCGCCGGCGTCGGGCTGCGGCGTCGGCTGGAGAAGAACCCCGAGCTTCACGACGAACTCGAGGCCATCTTCGTCCGCACTCGCGACGCCGCCTACGAAATCATCGACGCCAAGGGATCCACGTCCTACGGCATCGGCATGGGGCTCGCGCGGATCACCCGCGCCATCTTCCAGAACCAGGAAGTCGCCCTGCCCGTGTCGGCGCTGCTGCGCGGCGAGTACGGGCACGAGGACATCTACATCGGCACGCCCGCGATCGTGAACCGCAAGGGCATCCGCCGCGTCGTCGAGCTCGAGCTGGACGACTACGAGGCCGAGCAGTTCAACAAGTCCGTCGCGACGCTGCGCGAGATCCAGGACCCGTTCTGGAAGGACGGGGAGTAGGGGAAGGGCGCAAGAGGCGCGTAGGGACTCGCGTGGGAGAGGCGCCGCGTAGGCGCGGCCACCCGCGGGGCCGGATCAGTGGCCGGGGGCGAAGGGGATGGTCGCGACCGTCTCATGGAGCGCCCCGCCCGAACGGCCCTCGCCGAGGCGTGAGCTGACCAGCTCGATCTCCGTCGCCGTCCAGGACGGGCCGGAGTAGACGCTGAGGGCGTGGACGACGTCGTGAAGCAGCGACGCACCGTCATGGCGCGCCGGTCGCGAGAGGTCCCGGCCGTAGCCGTCTGCGCCGAGGCCCGCGCGGCCGCCGGGGACGCCATGACTTCCGCCGCCGCCGTGGGCTCCGTCGCGCCGGCGGTCGCCGGCCCATGCGCTGCGCCGATGGTTGCGGCGCCCGTCCCTGCGGCCGCCCTGCTCGCGGGCCCGCAGTCGCGCCACCGTGAGATGCGCGCGGCGCCGTTCCCGCCTGCCGTCGGGAGTGCCCCCGCGGCCGCCGCGGCCGCCGTCTTCTCCATTTCCGAATCCGTCTTCGTCATCGCCGATGGCGAAGGGATCATGGGCGCAGCCGGACATCAGCTGCCGCAGCGGCCCGACGTCGCCGCCCACGCCGATCCACAGCGTGCGCCCGGAGAAACTGCCGGCCCCGCGCAGGTGCAGATCTAGGGAGGGCGAGCCCATGCCGCGGGCCGGGAATCCGGTGTTGGCCACGGCCGCCGCGACGTGCTCGGCGAGCTCGTCGACCGAACCATCGGGACGTTCGCCGTAGAAGGCGACCGTCACGTGCCACTGATCGGGATCCGGCCACCGCAGCAAGGGGCCGTGATCGTCGCGGATGGGGCGCAGCGCCGTGACGAGGTGCTCCCGAACCTCCTCCGGCGGTCGAATCGACGCGAACAGTCTCATGGCCGCCAGGGTAGCCATCACGGTTGCCGGGTGGGCTCGGCTCTGGTGCGGCGGTCGTTTCGAACCATCCGGGCGGACGGGCCGGCGAGGAGGTGACCGGCGTTGCGCATGTGAAACAAGGGGCCATGGGGGTAGTCGCCGTCACTGCGCCGCGTGATCTGGAACACGCCGGAGGGGAGGGTGTGGCGCTGCTCGTAGGCGTCGTCAAGCTGTGTTCCGGGAGACCCCTGCGAAACTTGCGGACGCGGCAACGATGGGCGGCGATTCGGATTCCCGCCATGAACCCACGCGTTCCCACATCGATGCCCACTTATTCCCACATCGCCGGCGCGGCAGCGCGTCGAAACCGGGGAAATCGGAATGCGGGCGGACCGGCCGGACTGGAAAAGCTGAGAAAATGCTCATTAATTCACGGAGGATTCAACCTCCGATAGGTTCGCGCCTGTGAAGATTGTGAACAAAAAGATCAACCGCATAAGCGCAGGTCAATCACGTGCGGGTCAAATTTCAGGATACCCCCCACGGCGGACTTCGCATTTTTAGCGGATCGGCTAACGCCTTTAGTATCAATTCGTTGGGAAAGGTACCCAAGAAGTTTTTAAGGTTCCTCCGAAAGGTCAGGACATGTCACACCCCACTCCGGCGCCGGGCCACAGCCCGACGGAGGCCGAGTTCATCGAGGTTCAGGCCTCCGAGGAATTCGCCGACCTCCGCAAGACGTTCCGCGGATTCGTGTTCCCGCTGTTCGTCGCGTTCATCGCCTGGTACGTCTTCTACATCGTCACCGCCACGTTCTTCCCGGACGCCATGGCGAAGTCCATCTACGACAACATCAACCTGGGCATGGTCCTGGGCCTGGCGCAGTTCGTCACCGCCGGCCTGGTCACCTGGGGATACGTCAAGTTCGCGGACAACAAGCTCGACCCCGCGTCCGAGCACATCCGCGCGATGATGGAAGGCCGCGCCCCGGCCACCTCCACCCAGAAGACCGAGGAGGTCTAGGCCATGAACACCGCATTCCTCGCACAGGAAGCCGTTGAGACGGGCAACCCGATCCTCAACATCTCCATCTTCATCGCGTTCATCGTGATCACCCTGACCGTCGTCGTCCGCGCCACGCGCCAGACGTCGCAGAAGGGCACCGACTTCTACACCGGCGGCGCCTCCTTCAACGGCACCCAGAACGGCCTGGCCATCGCCGGCGACTACCTGTCGGCCGCCGCGTTCCTGGGCGTCACCGGCGCCATCGCCGTGCAGGGCTACGACGGATTCCTGTACTCCGTCGGCTTCCTCATCGCGCTGCTGGTCGCCCTCGTGCTCGTCGCCGAGCCGCTGCGCAACACCGGCCGTTTCACCATGGCCGACGTGCTGTCGTTCCGACTGAACCAGAAGCCGGTCCGCACCGCGGCCGCCATCTCCACGCTGACGATTTCGCTGTTCTACCTGATCGCGCAGATGGCCGGCGCCGGTGGCCTGGTGGCCCTGCTGCTGGGCATCGACGGTGGCATGGCCCAGTACACGGTCGTCGCCATCGTCGGCGCGCTGATGATCATCTACGTCCTCGTCGGCGGCATGAAGGGCACCACCTACGTCCAGATGATCAAGGCCGTCCTGCTGGTCGGCGGTTCGATCATCATCGCGGGCCTGACCTTCTGGGCGCTCAAGGGCGGCTTCAACGAGCTGCTCGGCGCGGCCGTGGCCAACCACCCCGACGGCGAGGCCATTCTCAAGCCGGGCCTGAAGTACGGCGGCGACGTCCTGACCCAGCTGGACTTCGTGTCCCTGGGCCTGGCCCTGGTCTTCGGCACCGCCGGCCTGCCGCACGTTCTGATGCGCTTCTACACCGTCCCGACCGCCCGCGAGGCGCGTCGCTCGGTGACCTGGACCATCGGCATCGTGGCCCTGTTCTTCCTGCTCACCGTCATCATGGGCTACGGCGCCGCGGCGCTGGTGGGCAAGGACCAGATCCTCTCCGCCCCGGGCGGCGTCAACTCCGCCGTGCTGCTGCTGGCGGCCGAGGTCGGCGGCACCATCTTCATGGCCGTCATCTCCGCCATCGCCTTCGCCACGATCCTCGCGGTCGTCGCCGGCCTGGCCATCACCGCCTCCGCCTCCGTCGCGCACGACATCTACAACAACGTCATGCGCAACGGCGAGGCCACCGAGGAGGAGCAGGTCCGCGTCTCCCGCGCGACCGTGGTCATCATCGGCATCCTGGCCATCATCCTGGGCATCGGCGCCCTGGGCCAGAACATCGCCTTCCTGGTCGCCCTGGCCTTCGGCATCGCGGCCGCCGCGAACCTGCCGACGATCATCTACTCGCTGTACTGGCGCAAGTTCAACACCACCGGCGCCCTGTTCTCGATCTACGGCGGTCTGCTGACGTCGATCATCCTGATCATCTTCTCCCCGGCCGTGTCGGGCACGGAGACGTCGCTGATCTCCGGCGCCGACTTCGCGTTCTTCCCGCTGGAGAACCCGTCGATCATCGCGATCCCGGCCGGCTTCCTGCTGGGCATCATCGGCACGCTCGTGGGCAAGCCCGACAACCTGCCGGGCAAGCGCGCCGAGATGGAGGTCCGCTCCATGACCGGCATCGGCGCCGAGGCGGCCGTGGAGCACTAGGCCACGCCACGCTCCCGACCTTTTCGGTCCCACGGAAATCCGCCCCCACCGCTTCCCGCGGAGGGGGCGTTTCCGCGTTCCGGGCGATGGGTTCGGCGTCGCGGATCGCGGCGCCGAAGGGGTGCGAAAGGTGACGGTGACGGGGGCGTCGTAAAGCAAAAAGCCGTGGCGATGGCCCGAAGGTGAACACTCGGTGAAACCTTGGCGCGAACGCGGTTTGGGCTGTCGCTTTCCGCGTGGCCGGGCCATGATTGACGCATACCGATCCGCCCGACGAATCCCCGCGTCCGCCGATCGGTCGTCGGCATTGGGGCTCGTTCCCGGGCGGCGGCCGTGGAGGTGGGGGAGGAGAACCCGATACCCATGCAGCACGACGTCCGTCCCCTGATCGAGCAGCTCGACGATTTGTTGGGCCAGCTCGACCGCGTGAACGCCGAGGCGGCGGACATGCTGGCGGACGTCCACCCGGAGCACCGGGCGGGGGCCGAGAACCTGCTGCACTACGCGCATCTGCGGACCATCGACATCCGCGAGCTGCAGAACGGCCTGCACGATCTCGGCGTCACCAGCCTGACGACGGCGGAGTCCGGCGTCTACGGCCGTCTGGCCATCGCCCGCGCGGTGCTGCGGGCGCTCGTCGGCGACGAGGTGGACACCGACGTAGACGAGTACATCCGGCAGGACGACGCCGCCGACGTGGCGCTGGACGCCAACTCGGACCGCCTGTTCGGCGAGGAGCGCGAGGGCGTGCCCGCCCGCATCATGGTCACCCTGCCGTCCGAGGCCGCCGACGACGCCGAGCTGGTGCTGGGCTTCGCCGAGGCCGGGATGGACGTCGCCCGCATCAATTGCGCCCACGACGGCGCGGAGTCGTGGCGGAAGATGATCGCCAACGTCGACGCCGCCGCCGAGAAGGTGGGCCGGGACATCGAGGTGTCGCTGGACCTGGCGGGCCCGAAGATCCGCACCGGCGCCGTCGCCGACGGCCCGAAGGTCGGCCGCGCCCGCGTCACGCGCGACGACGCCGGCACGGTGCTGACGCCCGCGAAACTGTGGCTGACCCCGCGCGTGGTTGATCTCGGCGGCCCCGGTGGCCCGGAGGACCCCGACGAGGCCCGCGAGGGCGCCGTCGCCGCGTTGCCCGCGCCGGTGCCGGAGGGGCTGCCCGGCCGGCCGGCGCTGCCGCTGACGGTCGATTCCGGCTGGCTGGAGACGCTGCAGGTCGGCAGCGAGATCACGCTGCACGACAACCGCTCGGCCAAGCGCCACTTCACCGTCACGCACGTCGAGGACGGCGGGGTACTGGCCGAAGGCGACCGCAACGCGTACATCGCCGAGGGCACGCTGCTTCGCCACGACTACGAGAAGACCCGCGCCACCGGTGTCCCGGCCGTCGTCCGCAAGCTGCGGTTCGAGGTCGGCGACGAAATGATCATCACCTCCGAGGTCGTCGAGTCGGTGCCGCAGGACGAAAGCGGCGACGTGCCGCGCCTGTCGTGCACGCTCCCGGAGGCGGTCGCGGCGCTGCAGGTCGGGCAGCCGGTGCTTTTCGACGACGGCGCCATCGCCGCAGAGGTCACCGCCGTGGACGAGGTCGGGGAGGACGGCGGGGACGGCGGCGTCGTCAAGCACCACGAAGCCCGCCTGAAGGTCACCCGCGCCAAGCCCGGCGGACAGAACCTGGCCGGCCACAAGGGCATCAACCTGCCGACCACCGACCTGCCGGTGCCCGCGCTGACCGAGGAGGACGCGCGGAACCTGCGGTTCGTCGCGGAAAACGGGCACGTGGCGGCGATCAGCTTCATCCGCACGCCGGAGGACGTCGCGCAGGTCCTCGACGAGCTGGAGAAGATCGCCCGCGAGCACGAGGACGCCGGCGACGACGAACTCGCCGCGCGCACCCGGGGCCTGGGGATCGTGCTGAAGATCGAGACCATCCCCGCCTTCGAGAACCTGCCGGAGATCCTGGTCGCGGGCATGCGCCACGCCAACATGGGCATCATGATCGCCCGCGGCGACCTGGCCGTCGAACTCGGATTCCAGCGCATGGGCGAGGTCCCCGGCCAGATCCTGGCCCTGGCGCAGGCCGCCCGCGTGCCCACCATCCTGGGCACCCAGGTGCTGGAGTCGCTGGCGAAGTCCGGCCTGCCCGCTCGCGCCGAGATCACCGACGCGGCGTTCGCGCTGCGCGCCGAGTGCGTGATGCTGAACAAGGGCCCGCACATCACCGACGCCATCGGCATCCTGGACAACCTGGCCAAGAAGATGGGCCGCTCGCAGCGCAAGAACCGCATCATGCTCCGGCGCATCCGGTCCTGGGACGGTGAAACACGATGACCGCCGCACCGCACGGTCAGGGGCGCGGCGGCTGGGGCATCCCCGCGGCGCCGGCGGCTCCCACGGCTCCGCAGGCTCCGGCTGCACCGACGTCCTCGCCTGCACCGATGGCGTCTCCGGCAGCTCCGGCGTCTTCGGTGCCGACGTCTCCGAGCGCCCCGCCGGCGTTCGGCCGCAGCGGCGTCACCGCTCCGGTCACCCATGAGCCGCCGGGCGGCCACGGCGACGGTCCCCGCCGGATCGAGGGGCGGATCCAGCCGCGTGGGCACGTGCCCGGACGGCCGCCCGCGCCGATCCCGATGAGCGGCTTCAACCCGTACCAGGCGCCCCCGGCACCCGAGCCGCGGGAGGTCGTCCGCCGCCGCGCGTCGGCCGCCCGGAAGTGGGCCATCGCCACCGCGGTGCTGTTCGGCCTCGGGGCGCTGGCCACCTGGGTCAGCTACCAGTCGCTCGCCGGCAGCCCGCTGCTGTCCATCCTTTTCGGCTTCCTGTCGCCGGTGCTGTACTTCGCCGCCGTCGTGTCCAGCGGCGTGCTCGGCGCCTACGCCATTGCGACGCTGCGGTCCCTGGCCGAGCGGGCCCGACGGTGGGAGCCGCCGTTGGCGCGCAGCCACAAGACCATCACCGCGATGCACCTGTGGCCGGGGCGCAACGTTTCCGGGCCCGTCGTCATCCTCGCGGAAACCGGCGTGCGCGGCCCCGGCATGTGGGCGTGGTTCGCCTCCTGCGTGCTGTGGCCGCTGGCCCTGGCGTCGGTGTTCTGGAGCAACAACGCCGTCGGGGTGTTCCAGACCGGCGTGCTGGCCGCCATCGCCGCCGTCACGTCGGCGGTGACCGCGGCGTCGCTGACCCGGGCGATGTCCCCGCCCGACCCGCGCCGCATGGTGCCGGGTGCCGAAGGTGACGGTGACGGCGGGGCCGGCACAGGTTCCGACCCGGACTCCGACGTGGACTCCGAGCCGTTCTGGAGCCGCGGCCTGGTCACCCCGCACCGAGACCGATCCCCGAAGACGGTCATCCCCCCGATCGACGACGCGATCACGTCGCTCTACGAGGAGAATCCCTGATGCAGATCATCGCCCACCGCGGTGCCTCGGGCGCCCACCCGGAGCACACCATCGGCGCCTACGAAGCGGCGGTGGCCGAAGGGGCCGACGGCGTCGAGTGCGACATCCGCCTCACCGCCGATGGTCACCTGATCTGCATGCACGACCGAACCTTGGGTCGGACCACCGACGGCTCCGGCCCGGTCGGCGCGGCGACGCTGGCGCAGATCCGCCGCCTCAACGCCGGTACGTGGGAGCAGCCGCAGCCGGTCCTCGAGTTCGATGTCTTCCTCGAGTGGGCCGTCGCCAATCCCGGCACCGGCCTGTTCATCGAAACCAAACATCCCGTGACCACGGGCCTGCGCACCGAGCGGGTCCTGCGCGAGCGCCTCCGGCACTTTGGGCTCGACGACGATCCGCGCACGCGCATCATCAGCTTCTCCGCCCGTTCCATCAATGCCGTCGGCGCCATGCTGCCGAAGCTCGAGCGGATTCAGCTGGTCAAGACCCCCGGCGCCCGCACCGCGGTGCAGCGCTACCTCGGCGGCCCCACCGCCATGGGCGTGGACATGTACGGCGCCCGCCGCGACCCGATGGGCATGATGTCTTGGGACATGCCGCTGTACTGCTGGCTCGCGAAAACCGACGTCGACGTCACCTACGCCAAGGCCCGCGGCATCGACTGGCTGGCCACCGACTGGCCCGCCCGCGCCCGCCGGGCCCTGGAGTCCATGCCGAAGGTCGGCGGATTCGACGCCGCCTCCGCCGCCGCCATGGCCGCCGGGATGAACGAACGCGACGCCCGCGCCGCCCGGGCCGAACGTGCCCACCACGCCGCCGATCTCATCGCCTCCCAGGACGCCGTCACCGCCGAAGCGCAGGGCACCCCGCTGGGAAATCTCCCCCTGTCCGAGCGCGACACGGGGCTGCGCCCGACGGACGCCGTCGACTTCGACCGTGAATCGCTGCGGCCGGAGGACGTGACGCGGACCGTCGCAAAGCCCGGGACCGCAACCGGAAACTGACCCGGACACGCCCGCCCCGCGGCGACGCACCGCCACCGCCGGCGGGCGCCCAGTATGTTGGTGGACGTGGGAAAAAAGTCTCGTAAGAACCGTGCCGCCGCCGACGTCAACGTGCCCGAGGGGATGAGCCGCCGCCAGGCCAAGCTCGCCGCCCGCGCCGCGGAACGTGAGCGCCTCGCCGGCAACCCCCGTCCGTTCGCCGGATTCGACGCGGAAGCCGACCTCGTCGCGCTGCGCGAATTCGCGCCCTCCGCCACCGTGCCCGCCAAGATCGCCGGCGCCAAGCGCCCGATCCACCTGTGCACCGTCCTGCCCGGCGGCATCGCGGCGCTCACCCGCGCCACCGCCGAGGGCGGCGACGCCTACGTGGCCATGCAGACCCAGTCGCGCTCCAACGACGCCGCCGCCGACCTGGCCCGCGCCCTCGAATGGGCGCGCAACGCCGAGGATGGCCAGCAGCTCGACGTCGCCACCGACGGAATGGACGGCGGTTCGCTTGCCGACGTCCTGACCGGCATCGACCTCGACGCCCTCGTGGTCCACCAGGACTTCGAATGGTGGATCCCCGCCAGCGTCGAACGCACCCAGCTGGTGCAGCAGAACCTCGCCGCCGCCAACGAGTCGATCATGCCGTCGTACCGCCTGGACCTCGACGTCCCCGGCGCCGTGTGGTGGATCGACCCCGGCGAGCGCGCGCACATCCGCTGGATCCGCCGCGAGGACGAGCGACCGCTGCTCGATGCGCTGGCCCGCGTCCACGCCGCCGACCGCCTGAGCATGGGCGAGGGCACCAAGTTCGCCGGCGTGTTCCGCACCGACGGCGTGCTGGTGCCCGTGTGGGACCTGGACAACACCGTCGCCCACGACTCGTGGGGCGAGGTCATCGCCGACGCCGCCGCGCGCATCGAGGCGGCCCTGAAGTCCGACGAGCCGCTGACCGCCGACGAGCGGAAGTCGCGCGACACCATCGTGTCGCGCCAGGTCACCATCCGGTAGGAGCGGGGCTGGCGGCGCGGGGGTCGGCCCTGCTGGCGCCCGTACCCCCGCCGCGGCTACTTCAGGCCGTCGAAGAACGCCGGCGCCGCCGCCTCGTCCCACAGCAGGACGTTGCCGGCGTGGCCGGTGTCCATGGTCCCGGCGGTGGGCACGGTCTCGGACTCGGTGCCGAAGGCCATGCGGATCATCAGCATGCCCAGGTGCCACACGTGGTCGCCGGAATCGACGGTCAGCGCCTTCGCGCCGCTGGAGCCGAGGCGGTACCAGCGCCACGGGTTGAGCCAGACGGCCGGCGAGGCGACGCGGCTCATCATGGCGCCCATGAATTCGCGCTGCCGGGCGACGCGGTCGAGGTCGCCCTGGGCTGTGGCGCGGGTGCGCACGTAGCCCAGGCCGGTGGCGCCGTCGAACTTCTGGCAGCCGGCCTGGATGTCCAGCCCGGCGAGCGGGTCCTGGATCGCCTCGGCGGGGCACATTTCGATGCCGCCCATGGCGTCGACGATGGACGCGAAGCCGCCGAACCCGATCTCCATGTAGTGGTCGATGCGGATGCCGGTGTTGTGCTCGACGGTTTGCGCGAGCAGTTGCGCGCCGCCGAAAGAGTATGCGGCGTTGATTTTGTTCTGACCGTAGCCGGGGATGTCGACGTAGGAGTCGCGGGGCAGCGACACCAGGCGGCCCTTCCCGACCAGCGGGAAGTGGGCGATCATGATGGTGTCGGTGCGTTGCCCGAAGTCGCCGGCGCCGGTGGACAGGTTCGCGGCGTCTTCTTCGGTCAGGCCTGCGCGCGAGTCGGAGCCGACGAGCAGCCAGTTGGTGGCCATCGATCGGCCGGGGCGGTCGTTGCCGCCGGCGAATGCGTCGACGCGGCCGAGGTTGAAGTCGACCCACATCGCGCCCGCGCCGAAGACGAGCAGCAGGACCAGCAGGAACGCTTTGATCTTGAAGCCCACGTTGCGAGGCCGGCGGGGGCCGCGGCCGTCCCGGTCCCGGTTGCGGCGGAATCGGTCGCCGAAGGCCAGTGCTTTGCGACGCCCACGTCCCCGCCCATCGCCGTCCCCGTCACGGGCGCCGGGGACGTAGTCGGGGGAGGCTCCGGCGTAGTCGCGGTCGCCGGGGAGTCCTCCGGCGTAGTCGCGGTCGGGGTCGTAGCCGCGGGGCGGGAAGCGCGGATCGTCCTGGCCGCTGAAACGGGGGCGATCGGAGGTGCGGCGGTCTGATGCACGCCGGTCCGAAGTGCGCGGGTCGGAAGCATGCCGGTCCGCGTAGCGATCAGCGGAGCGGCGGTCGGCGCGATGGTCGGCGCGAACATCATCGGGACGGGAGAACATCTGCGTCTCGTTGGCGCGGGAGCGACGGCCTCCCGCACTGCCTGCACCGGGGCCACGGCGGGCACCGGCCGCGCCCGCAGCACCCGCAACACCTGCAGCACCTGCGGCGTCGGCCGCGCGACGACCGGCACGGGGGTCGGGCCGGGCATCGCGGCGCTGCTCCGATCGAAGTGCCGGGCGGCGTCCCTCAGCGGGTCGGTCGCCGCGTTCGCGCAGGCGGCGGAGCTTCTCCACGTCGGCGCGCGTGAAATAGCCCTCCGGCGTGCGGGGCGCGGCGCCACGGGAAGCACCCGGGCGCGGCTGAGCCGACCGCCGGTAAATCGGGCGGCCGTACCTGTCGCGCAGGGGCTTGCCGTCGCGGCCCCGGACGATGTCGCGGTCGTCGCGGGGCTGATCGCTTCCATCCATGGCTACAGACAATAGGGCAGGTCGGGGCGACGGTCTGATTCACGTGCACGCGCCAATTCGACAACACGGCGGGATTACGCTGGGGGCATGTTCGCCAAACGCTCCGAATTCGGGTGGGAACGCCCGGCCGCGAAGGCCGCCGACGCCACCCACGTCAAGGCCCGCCCCGGCGCACCCGCCGGCTTCTTCGCGCTGGAAGCTGCCGGCCTGCGCTGGCTGAAGGAACCCGAGGCCGATGGCGGGGCGCGCGTCGTCGACGTCCTCGACGTGGGGCGCGGAAAACTGGTGCTGCGCAAAATCGCGGCGGGGCAGCCGTCGTCAAGCAAAGCCCGGGCCTTCGGCGAAGCGCTCGCCCGCACGCACGACGCCGGCGCACCCGGATTCGGCGCGGCCCCCGAGGGATGGGACCGCGACGGCTGGTTCGGCCCGCTCGACGACCCTCGGACGATGAAGCTGACGCCGCGCGCGACGTTCGGCGAATTCTGGGCCCACGACCGCATCGCCCCGGCCGTGGCCGAACTGGCCCGGCGCCCCGGCACGTACGCGCCGTCGGAGCTGGCGGTGTTCGAGCGGTTGATGGAGAAGCTGCTCGACGGCGAGTTCGACGACGACGAGGCGCCCGCCCGCGTCCACGGTGACCTGTGGTGGGGCAACCTGATGTGGGACGACGAGGGCGCGATCCTCATCGACCCGGCCGCGCACGGCGGGCATCGCGAGGAGGATCTGGCGCTGCTGGGGATGTTCGGGGTGCCGCACCTCGACGACATCATCGCCGGTTACGAGTCCGTGCACCCGCTGCCCGGGCGCGAGGGGCGGGCGCCGCTGCACAGGCTCTACGCCGTGCTGATGCACGCGGTGCTCTTCGGTGGCGGGTACGCGGGGCAGGCGCTGGAGATCGCGAAGCGGTACGCGAAGTAGAGGTGGCGGCGCCGGTGGGGGCAACTCCGGGCCCGGTGCACTCTTCGTGCACGTATCTTGGTGGCATGAGCGCCCACGACGACGTCATCTACCTCGTTGCGCCGGCGGGCCACCCGAATTTCGGCGACGAGTACATCGCCGCCGCTTGGCTGCGCACCCTCGCACGCCGGCGGCCCCGGTCACGCGTGGTGCTCGATTGCCCGAACCCGGGTCTCGCCGCCGTGCTGCACGCGGACCTGCATCCGCGGTTGACCGTAACGGACACGCTGTTCCGTCTCGCCGAGGCCGCCCGCGACGGGATTCCCGAGGGGGACCGCCATTGGGTGGAGGTCGCGCGCCGGGCGGAGGCGGCGGCCACCGATAGGGACGTACTCGATGACGTCGCCCCGCGACTGGAGGCGGGGCTCGGCCTGCTGCGGCGCGCGTCGACCATTCATGCGCTGGGCGGCGGGTGGATCAACGACATCTGGCCGGACAAGTCCGTGGTGGTGGCCGCGGCGTCGGCGGTGGCGGAGCAGTCGCGGCGGGAGCGGGGAGGCCGGGCGGCGGTGCGGCTGGCGGCCACGGGGATGGGTTTGGCGCCGGCGGGACTTTACGACGAGACGATGTCCCGCATCTGGCCCCGTTTCGACGTCATCGACGTGCGGGATGAGCCGTCGGCGGCCATCGCCCGCGCCGCGGTGGGTGCGGCGGAAGGGGACGCCGCCCCCAATTCCGCAACCCGAGTGACCTGTTCCGGTGATGACGCGTGGGTGGTGCTCGGCTCCGGGGACCTGGAGGACAACGGGCTGGGCTATGGAGAGGGGACGGCCGGGTCCGATCGTCCCATCGTGCTGTGCCTGCAGGCGGATCTGCTGGCCCCCGCCGATCCCGTCGGCCGTCTCGCCGACGCGGTGATTGCCGTGCTGCGCCGCTGGGACGTCGACGGTCGCCGCGTGGCCGGGACGGATATCGCGGTGGTCGAGGCGATCCCGGCCGTCGACCAGCTGGTGTGGCGCGAGATCGCGCACCGCGCCCCGGACCTCGCCGATGGCGCGCACGTCGTGCGTTTCGCCGAGCTGTGGGATCGCGGGTTGCCCGCGCGCGCCGGGCAGCGGTGGCTGACCACGCGCTTCCATCCGCATCTCATCGCCGCGGTGCGCGGTGCGTCCGGCGTCGCGCTCGATGTGCACGTCCATTCCTATTACTCCGTCAAGCACGGGTCGGTGGTCGCCGCGGGCAGTGGCTGGCCGGTCGCGTCGCTTGACGACGCCCCGGCGTCCGCGTCCGGGCCCGGAATGGACGACGGCGACGTGGAACGCAACCGCGCGCGCAAGGCAGCCACCGTCGAAGAGGTCTATCCGCTGAGCCCCGTCGTGGAGGGGATGGTCGCCGCCGCCGTGCTGGGGAGGCGCGCCGGGCGCCGGATGGTGGGGAAGATACGCCGACAATAGGGGCTGCTGGGGCGCGTGTGACTGGTGTGTCGGGTGTCGCGACCTGCGGGATCAGGTTCGTTATCGCGCCGTTATGAATCGGCCCGGATGATCACCGTTTATCCGGGGGGGTGTGACCGTTCCGTTATTGAACGGCGTTTTGCCTTGTCGCAGTTGGCTTTTGCGGCGAACGGATTTTTCCGGGGGTAGTCGACTTTTCGCCGGTTTCGGCAATGGTTGGACTTCATCTGGGCCCATCCTTAGTCTGATCACGACTTAATAACGGGCCGGTTACGAACCGGCCATCACGACACCGTCTCCACGATCAGAAAGTCGGCCCATGGGTTACACCGGACGTCACCGCAAGACCAGCTCCCTGAAGATCGCCAAGCGCAACGTCGCGATGGTCGCCGCCTTCGCGGGCATCGCCACCACCGCCGGCGCGGGCACCGCCACCGCCGCCCCGGCGCCGGGCTTCGCCTCCATCGCCGAGGACGTCCTCGGCGGCGCGTTCCAGGGCGCCGGCCAGGCCGTCGCCCCGACCCAGTCCACCGCGCGCCCGGCCTCGGGCGAGTTCACCTCCGGCTACGGCCCGCGCTGGGGCACGCACCACAACGGCATCGACATCGCCAACGGCGTCGGCACGCCGATCTACGCCGTCCTGGGCGGCACCGTCATCGACTCCGGCCCGGCTTCCGGTTACGGCAACTGGATCCGCATCCGCCACAACGACGGCTCCGTCTCCGTCTACGGCCACATGGAGACGCTGTCCGTCGCCGTCGGCCAGACCGTCCGCGCGGGCGAGTACATCGCCGGCATGGGCAACCGCGGCCACTCCACCGGTTCCCACCTGCACTTCGAGATCCACCCCGACGGCTCCACCCCGGTGGACCCGGTGCCGTGGTTCAACGAGCGCGGCATCTACTTCTAAAGAGCCGCTCTCCGGCCGGCCGCCAACGGCGCCGCCGGTAGCCCCGGTCGCTCCGGACCCGTGGGTTCGTCCGGAACCCTCGGATCCACCGGATCACCGCAGCACATCGAAGCCCGGCCCCCGTCGTGATGGGGCCGGGCTTTCGCGTTCCCGGGATCAGGCCAGCGACTCCAGCCACGGCGCCACCAGCGGATAGCCGGTGAAGGCCACGGCATCGATGAGGAAATGCGCGATGACCAGCGGCCACACCCGCCCCGTGCGCAGGAACCACGCGGCGAAGATGACGCCCATGGCGATGTTGCCGAACCCCGCGCCGACGCCCTGGTACAGGTGGTAGGCGCCGCGCAGCAACGCCGACGCGGCGATGATGACGGCGACGGTGCGGCAGGTCAGGGCGGCGTCGTCAAGCGATCCGGCCCGCAGCTGCCGCAGGCGCGTCACCAACCAGCCGACGACGACCAGCTCCTCCGCCACCGCATTCGCCGCCGCCCAGCCGAGCAGCGGCACGACGGTGATCGCCGTGACGCCCATCGCCGCCGGATCGATCGGCCGGCCGAAACCCGCGACGATCCCGACGACGTACAACCCCAGCCCGGGGATGCCGATCAGCGCCGCGAGCCCCGCGCCCCACGCCCAATCGGCGCCGCGCATGCGGCCGGGCATGCCGCGGATGCCGTCGGCGCGCAGCAGGTACCAGACCAGGCCGCCCCACGCGAGCAGCCCGGCGATGCGGATCAGGTGCAGGGCGCCGTTGAGCCACGGGTCGTCGGACAGGGCGTCGTTGAGCGACACCGGCTGATCGCGCAGGCTGCCCTCCGCCAGCGCGCCGATCAGCCGCACGATCGCGTTGAGCGCCGAGGTGCCGAACGTCACCAGCAGCACCACCACGATTTCCGCCTTGAGGCGGCGCGCGCTCGGCGTGCGGAGATTGCTTGACGACGCCGACGTCACTTTTTCACCCCGGAAGCTTCGTGGCGGCCGGCCGCGTGGACATGGCCGTGGACATCGTCGTGGAGATCGCCATGGAGATCGGTGTGGAGACCGTCGTGGAGGTCCGCGTGGAGATCGGCCAACGGGTCGACGAGGTCGGCGGCGAGCGCCAGCAACTCGGACTCGCCGCACCGCACCGCCCCGAGGTGCACCGACGCGCCCGCGCCGCCGAAGGGCAGCGACAGCCCCGCCCAGCCGGTGAGGTTCCACAGCGACAGCCACGGCGTCCACTCGGTCTGCGCCAGGAAGTTGCGCTCCGGCGCCATGCTCGCGAAGTGGCCGATCGGCGGCGGGTCGAAAGCCAGGGTCGGCGTGATCACCGCGTCGACGTCCCAGCGTGCGCGGACGGCGTCGGCCAGCCCCAGGCGCGTGCGGTGGTGCCCGGCGGCGGCCTCGTCGGTCACGGCGGTGCCGCGCTCGCGGACCCAGCGGACCATGGGGGAGAAGTCGTCGTCGGGCAGCCGCGACGCGAAATACGCCATGACCTCGGTGAACGTGTGGAAAATGTCCGGCCCCTCGGGGGCGTACGGCGAGGGCACCTCGACGACCTCGTGCCCGGCGTCGGCAAGGCGATCGGCGGCGGCCAGTGCAGACTCCCGCCAGTGCTTTGCGACGCCCACCTCCGCATGGAACGGCCGCACCGTCACCCCGACGCGCAGCCGCCGGGCGGGCGCGGGCGCCTCCGTGGCATGCGGCGAACCCGGCTTCCCCGGCTTGCCCGCCCCGCCCGACGCCCCCGGCATGCCCGACGGGGAGGGCAGGTCGGCGAGGAGGGCGGCGTCGTCAAGCGAACGCGTGAGAAAACCCGGCGTCGCCAGCCGACCCCCGCGGATGTCATGGGCCGGCTTGAGGCCGACGAGCCCGCACGCCGCAGCCGGCACGCGGATCGAACCGCCGCCGTCGGAGCCCAGCGCCGCCGCCACCGCCCCCGACGCCACCGCCACCGCCGAACCACCCGACGAACCGCCCGGCGTGCGGCCGGGGCGCAGCGGATTGTCCGGCGCGGGCAGGCCCGTCGGCTCCGTGTAGGCGGTGGCGCCCATCTCCGATGTCGCGGTCGTGGCCGGAATCGTCGCCCCGCGCGCGAGCAGGCGGGCGACGGGATCGGCGGTGTGGTCGGCCACCCGCGCCAACCGCGACGAACCGAACGTGCAGGTCACCCCATTGATCGTGTACAGATCCTTCACGGCGACGGGCAAACCGGTGAGGAGGCGGGCGTCGTCAAGCGAAAAAGGCCCGGCAGCGTGCGGCGCGGAAGAACCCGCCAACCCGCGGTCGACGTCTGCGGCCGAGGACTCCGCGAGACCGGGCGTCAACGTGGCCACGCCCGTGTCCTCCGGGCGGCCCGCCAACGCGTCGACCGCCGCCGCCGCGACCTCGGCGGCCGACGCCTCCCGGGCCGCGACGGCGGCGACGATCGAACCGGCGCTGCGGACGGGGCGTTGCGAGGTCATGGCGCAAAAGTCTATCCGGACACTTAGGCTGGTGGGCATGACCACCGTGACCTACCTGGGCCCCGCCGGAACGTTCACCGAAGCGGCCCTGCTGGCCATGGCCCGCCGCGGCGAGATCGACCCCGCCGGCGCGGAAGCCGTGGAGACCGTGCCCGTCGACAGCCCCGGCGCGGCACTGGCCGCGGTGCGCAAGGGCGAGGCCGACTTCGCGTGCGTGGCCATCGAAAACAGCGTCGACGGGCCGGTGACGCCGACGTTCGACGCGCTGACCATGGGCCCCGAGCTGCAGATCTACCGCGAGGCCGAGATCGGCGTGGAGTTCTCGATCCTGGTGCGGCCGGGCACGGATCCGGCGTCGGTGCGCAGCTTTACCACGCATCCCGTCGCGTATCCGCAGGTCAAGCAGTGGGTCGACGCGAACCTGCCCGGGGTGGACTTCCACTCGGCGACGTCGAACGCGGCGGCCGCGCACTTGGTCGCCGACGGCGTGCATGACGCGTGCGCCGCGCCCGCGCGGGCCGGTGAGCTGCTGGGGCTCGAGGCGATCGCGGAGGGCGTCGCCGACGTCCGCGGCGCGCGCACCCGGTTCGTGCTGGTCGGGCGGCCGGGCACCCCGACGCCGCGCACCGGCGTCGATCGCACCAGCGTCTCCTTCACCCTGCGCAACGAGCCGGGCACGCTGATGCGCTCGATGAACGAGTTCGCCGTGCGCGACATCAACCTCACCCGCATCGAGTCGCGGCCGACGCGCGAATCGATGGGCGCCTACCGGTTCCACATCGACGTCGCCGGGCACATCGACGACCCTGCGGTGTCGTCGGCGCTGGCGGCGTTGCACCTGCGGGCCGCGGACCTGCGGTTCCTCGGGTCGTGGCCCGCGACGCCGGGGTCGGTGACCATCGACGCCGGGCCGCCGGACGTCACCGACGCGCTGAACTGGGTGGCCGAGCTGAAGGAAGGGAAGCGACGATGACCATGTTCGACGGCAACTTCGCCGCAGGCGAGGACCATTCGCTGGAGGAGTCGGTGGGCCGCGCCCACCGCGGCGAGGATCGGCTGATCCTCATCCGCCACGGCCAGACCCACGCGAACATCGCGCGGATCCTGGACACCGCGTTGCCGGGTGCGCCGCTGACGGATCAGGGAATCATCCAGGCCCGGCGGCTGGGGCGGGTGCTGTTGCCGTCGCGGGAGCGGATGACGGAGATCGTGACCTCCCATGCGCTGCGCGCCCGCCAGACCGGTGCCGGAGCGGTGGCGGGGCTGCATCATCTGGTCGGGCCGGGCGTGCGCCTGCGCCACGAGGCCGGGTTGCACGAGGTCCAGGCCGGCGAAATCGAGGGCCGCAGCGACTTCGACGCCCACCGCCGCTTCATGGAGATCTTCCACGGCTGGTTGCACGGCGATTTCGGCGCGAAGGTGCCGGGCGGCGAGTCCGCCGACGACGTCCTGGCCCGCTACCTGCCGGTTTTGCGCGCGCTGGTCGCGGAGGATTCCGCTTTCCCGCTTGACGACGCCCACGCCTCCTCCGATTCGGCCTCCACGCGCGGCCCGGCGGACGCCACTGGCTCGGCCTCCACGCGCGGCTCGGCGGACGCCCTCGATTCGTCTAATTCCCGCGATGGCGGCCGCAACATCGTCGTCGTGAGCCACGGAGCGGCGATTCGCCTGATCGCGCAGCATTTGGCGAACATCGAGGGCCAGTTCATCTTCGACAATCCGCTGCCCAATGCCGCGCGCGTCGAGCTGGTGCGCGATGTCGATGCCGGCGACGGCGACAAGGCGGGGTCCTGGAAGTTGGCGCGCTGGGGCGAGAAGAGCAACGAGCCCGAGGCCGAATAGCCCGGGCGTCCCCTGACCCGATCCGCCGGGCCGCCTTCAACCGGTCTCCCCTCATCCTGATCTCTTCTGTCGGGCCCACTTCAACCGGTCTCCCCTCACCCCGATTTCTTCTATCGGGCCCCCTTCAACCGAGCTCCCCCGCCCCGATCCGCAAGTACACGTCGAATGGACAGGTACACCTCGCAGGAGAGACGTGTACCTGTCCATTCGACGGGTATCTGTGTGAGCATGAGCCATCGGCGCGGTGATCGTGGCGGACGTGGGCCGTCGTAAAGCATGCCGCGTGACTGGCGCCGCGCGATCGGCATCGCACGACTGGCACCGTGCCTGCTCGCCGTCGCGCGATCGGATCTGCGCTCGCTCGCCCTGTCCGCAGCGCAGAAAGATGTCTGGCTGCCAGAAAGATGCGGTACACCACGTCTTTCTGTCCGCACCACATCTTTCTGCGGGGAGGGGGCGCGCCGGGGCGGCGAGATGGCGGGAGACGGTGCGGGTGCGGGGAGGGGGCGCGCCGGGGCGGGGAGATGGCGGGAGACGGTGCGGGGACGGGACGGGACGGAGCTACGGGGGCCTAGTCGGGAGGGGACGAGGGCCGGGTCGGGAGGAGGCGCGGCGGAAGGTGAGGGGAGAGCCCCGCCCGGGCTACCCGTAGCCGAGCCGGTCGAGGTCGTCCTCGTCCATGCCGAAGAAGTGCCCCACCTCGTGGAGCACGGTGACGCGGATCTGCTCCACCAGCATCGACTCCGACACGCAGTAGTCGCACAGGGCGTCGCGGTAGATGTGGATGCAATCCGGCGGGCCCCAATGGTCGGCGGTCCGCTCGGTCAGCGGCACCCCCTCGTACAGGCCCAACAGCGTGGGCACGTCGGGGTTGCGCGGGGCGACGAGGATCACCACGTTGCCCATCATGTCCAGGAACTCGTCGGGGATCAGGTCGATCGCCTCGTCGACGAGCTCGTCGAAACGCTCCTCGGAAACGTCGATCACGGTCGCTGCCCCCGTCCTCAGTAACCCGTCGCGTTCTGCCCGTCCACCGAACCGGTCGGCGCGCCCGCGCCCGGGGCGGTCTGCTGCGGCTGCGGCGCACCGTCCTCGCGCAGGGGGTTGCGCGGCGGCGGGTCGACCTTCGGCTCGCCGTTGATGGTGAACGGGCCCTTCGCCGACCCGGCCAGCGACGAGAATCCGCCGTAGCCGTTGTCCTTCATCAGCCAGCAGTTCACGGAGTGCGTGCCGGCGTCGTAGGACTCGGGGGAGATGGTCATCCAGAACGGCAGCAGCGTCGACTGGTACAAGGCCTCGTTGCCGCCGAGGTACTCCTCGGCGGCGGCGACGCACGCCTGGTTGAGGTGCTCGTTCTGTTCCTCGATCGTCGGGGTGCGGTCGGGGAACGTCGCGCGCAGGTCGACGAGCCCGACGGCCTCGAGCAGGTGCGGTTCGGCGCAGTCGATGGGCTGCAGGCCGCCGGAGTCGTCGAGCGCCACGCATTCGCCGACCTGCACGACGTTGGCCTGGTCCTGTTCGGCGGCGCGGCCGGTCGCCTGTGCCGGGGTGCCGTCGGGGGCGGTGGGCTGCAGGCCGCACAGCATGGTGCGGTCGCCGTCGGCCCACGATTTGCTGGGCGGCAGGATCGGCGCGGGCACGAATCGGCCCATCGGGTCGAGTTTGCCGTCCATGTATTCGAGCACGGGGTCCTGGCACACCCAGTCGCGCAGCTGCAGGAGGGTGTCCTGGTCGGGTTCGGGGGCGTCTTCGTCGAATTGGCCGACCCATTCCTCGACGTTGCGGAGGTCGACGCGGTCGGCGACTTCGTAGCGGTGCTCTTCGTCGCATCCGACGACGGTGAAGTTGCTGACGGCGCCGTCGTCGGCGATGTCCCACGTCAGGCAGTCGCCGACCTGCGCGCTGGTGAATGCCGCGGCGTCGACGTCCTTGACCTTGGTTTCGCGGGTCTGCTCGGTCGGTTCGGGTTCGGGTGCGTCGATGGGCCCTTGCCACCAGGCGGCCAGTCCGGCGCCGACGAGCATCGCCACGGAGGTGACCCGCAGGCCCCATCCGTCGCGCATGCCGTTTTTGATCCGTCGCTCAGCCATCGCCACCATTG
This sequence comes from Corynebacterium xerosis NBRC 16721 = ATCC 373, assembly GCF_001552415.1. Classification (GTDB taxonomy): domain Bacteria; phylum Actinomycetota; class Actinomycetes; order Mycobacteriales; family Mycobacteriaceae; genus Corynebacterium; species Corynebacterium xerosis. Next base: position 337,328 of record NZ_BCRD01000003.1, on the reverse strand, counting down.
TGCATCACGTGGGGTGGCGGGCATGCACGGCTATGATTCCGGCTATGCCCATTTCGCCGCTGATGCCCCGTCCGACCCCCATTTTCGGGGTGGCTTCGGGTCCCGGCGGCGGCTTTGGCTTTGCGACGGCCCGCCTCTCCTCCGTTGGGTGCGCCCGATGAACTGGGCGGCTTTCACGGCGATGCTGGGCATCCACGTCGTCGGCATGACGTCGCCGGGGCCGGACATTTTCCTGATCCTGCGCATGGCCACGCGGTCGCGCAAGCATGCGTTGGCGGCGGTGGCGGGCATCGTCACGGGGTCGACGGTGTGGGTGACGTTGACGGTGGTGGGCGTCGCGGCGGTGTTGTCGACGCATCCGACGTTGATGGGCGCGATCCAGCTGCTCGGCGGCGCGTATCTGACGTACATGGGTGCGCGGATGCTGCTCGGCGCGGTCCGCGGCATCCGCGAGCTGAACGCCGGCGGGTCCCCCGCGGTGGGGGCGGCGGCGCTGGGCAGCTTGGGCGGGGCGTTTCGCCAGGGGTTGCTGACCAACTTGTCGAACCCGAAGATCGTCCTCTTTTTCGCGGCGGTGTTGTCGCAGTTCATGCCGGTCGGCGCGCCGGCGTGGGTGCAGCTGGTCTACATCGCCGCGCTGCTGGTCACGTCGGTGCTGTGGTTCGGGTTCATCGCGATTACGGTGTCCACGGAGATCGTCGTGCGCCGGGTGGTGTCGGCGGGGCCGTGGATCGATCTGGTGGCCGGCGTCGTCTTCGCGGCGCTGGGCGTTTCCTTCGTGTGGCAGGGCGTGGCGACGCTGACCTGATCGCCGTCCGCCGAATGCCCCGCGGGCGCGCGCGGGGAAAAGGCCGCGGGAGGTGCGGCGGGCCGTCGTCAAGCGCGGATCCCCCGGTTGCCGCGTAGACGCCGGCCCCCTGCGGGTACCCTGGGCACGTGATCGATCTGAAATTCCTCCGCGACCACCCCGACGTCGTCCGCGAATCGCAGCGCACCCGCGGCGAGGACCCGACCCTCGTCGACCAGCTGCTCGACGCCGATGCGCGCCGGCGCGACGCCATCGCCTCCGCCGATGCGCTGCGCGCCGAGCACAAGGGCTTCGGCAAGAAGATCGGCGCGGCCTCCAAGGAGGAGCGCCCCGCCCTGCTGGAAGAGGCCAAGGCCTTCTCCGGCCGCGTCAAGGACGCCGAGAACGAACAGCGCGAGGCCGAGGCCGCGGTGCACGAGCTGCAGATGAAGCTCGGCAACGTCGTCGCCGGGGCGCCCGCCGGCGGCGAGGACGACTACGTGGTCCTCGAGCATGTCGGCGAGGTCCCCGAGTTCGACTTCGAGCCGAAGGACCACCTGGACCTGGGCGAATCGCTCGGCCTGATCGACATGGAACGCGGCGCGAAGGTCTCCGGATCGCGCTTCTACTTCCTCACCGGCGCCGGCGCGATGCTGCAGCTCGGCCTGCTCAACCTCGCCGCGCAGAAGGCGACGCAGCACGGCTTCCAGCTGATGATCCCCCCGGTGCTCGTCCGCCCCGAGACCATGGCCGGCACCGGCTTCCTCGGCGCGCACGCCGACGAGATCTACCACCTGGAGGAAGACGACCTGTACCTGGTCGGCACCTCCGAGGTCGCGCTGGCCGGCTACCACGCCGACGAGATCATCGACCTGTCCGACGGCCCCGTGCGCTACGCCGGCTGGTCGTCCTGCTTCCGCCGCGAAGCCGGCTCCTACGGCAAGGACACCCGCGGCATCCTCCGCGTCCACCAGTTCGACAAGGTGGAGATGTTCTCCTACTGCAAGCCGGAGGACGCCGCGGCCGAGCACGAGAAGCTGCTGGCCATGGAGCGCGACATGCTCGCCGCCGTCGAGGTGCCCTACCGCATCATCGACGTGGCCGGCGGCGACCTCGGCTCGTCGGCCGCCCGCAAGTTCGACACCGAGGCGTGGGTGCCGACGCAGAACACGTACCGCGAGCTGACGTCGACGTCGAACTGCACCACCTTCCAGGCCCGCCGCCTGAAGACCCGCTACCGCGACGACAACGGCGGCACCCAGTTCTGCGCCACCCTCAACGGCACGCTGGCGACGACCCGCTGGCTCGTGGCGATCCTGGAGAACAACCAGCGCGCCGACGGTTCCGTCGTCGTGCCCGAGGCGCTGCGCCCGTTCGTCGGCCGCGACGTCCTCGAGCCGGTGGCCAAGCCGAAGAACGCGGCCAAGAACTCCAAGAACGCCGCCAAGTCCGCGAACGCGAAGAAGAAGGGCTGATCCCGACGATGACCTTCGATGCCTCGAAGTACACGAAGATCAAGGGATTCACCGTCCCGAAGTCCTTCACCCCGGCGCCGCTGACCGCGGAGGCCAAGGAGTGGTTCTACGGCCGGACGATCCTGCCCGCCGCCATCGGCTACATGCGGTTCCAGGGCCTGGACATCACGGTCGAAGGCGCCGAGAACATGCCCGTCGACGGCGGCGCGATGGTCGCGGTGAACCACACCGGGTACTTCGACTTCGTCTACGGAGGCATCCCGGCGTTCCTCAACGGCCGCCGCCTGGTGCGGTTCATGGCCAAGAAGGAGATCTTCGACAACAAGATCGCCGGCCCGCTGATGCGCAAGATGAAGCACATCGAGGTCGACCGCTTCGCCGGCCGCGGCGCCTACGAGGAGGCCGTGCGCCGACTGCGCGCCGGCGCTCTGGTGGGCATCTTCCCGGAGGCGACGATTTCGCGGTCCTTCGAGATCAAGGAGCTCAAGACCGGCACCGCCCGCTTGGCCGGCGACGCCGGCGTGCCCATGGTCCCCGTGATCATGTTCGGCTCGCAGCGGGTGTGGACGAAGGGCCACAAGAAGCACCTCGGCCGCGTCAACGTGCCCGTGTGGATCCGCGTCGGCGAGCCGATCGCCACCACCGGCGATGCGGCCGCGGACACCAAGACGCTTCACGACGCCATGGCCGAGCAGCTCCACCAGCTGCGCCTGGACTACATCGACCGCTACGGCGACGCGCCCGGCGCCTACTGGATGCCGGCGTCGCTGGGCGGCTCGGCGCCGACGCTGGAGGAAGCCAACGTCATGGACGAGAAGCTGCGGCTGGAGCGCATCGCCAAGCGGGACGCCAAGCTGATCGCCGAAGGCAAGGAACCGCTGGGCGACACGAAGCTCAACGACGCGGCCGCCCGCGGCGGTGACGGTGACGGGGGTTTCGGCGACGGCGGGGGAAACGGCCGCGCCAAAGGAACCAATGGCTCCGACGGCACGACCGGTGATTCCGGCGCCGGCGATTCAACCGCCGGCTCCCCGGAGCGCTGACCCGACGTGACTTCCGAGGTTCCCCGCGCACCCGATGCGGACGCCGCACGGGGTGGCGGCGGGGCGTCGCAAAGCAAAGGGGGCCTGCCCCCGCTGCTGGTGGCCTCCGACATCGACGGCACTCTGCTCGATTCGCGTGACCGCGTGTCGCCGCGGCTGAAATCCGCGCTGAGCCGCATGATCCGGCGCGGTGTGCCGCTGACCCTGGCCACCGGTCGCCCCGCCCGCTGGCTGCAGCCCGTGCTGGAGCAGCTGCCCGTGCAGCCGGTGTGCGTGTGCGGCAACGGGGCGGTGCTGTACGACTCCGGCCGCGACGTGATCCTCGCCGACCATGGGCTGCCGTCGGACGTGCAGGCCGAGGTCGTCGCCATTGCGCGCTCCGCCATGGCCGACGTCGGGCCGGTGGGCGTGGCCGTCGAGCGCGCAGGCCGATCGGCGCTGGACCCGGCCGAGGAATTGTTCGTCGTTGGCCCGACCTACGCCCACGCGTGGGAGTCGACCGAGCACGGCATCTGCGAGGAGCTCGAGATGATGTCCGAGCCGGCGACGAAGATGCTGCTGAGCAACCCCGGAATGGCCAGCTCGGAGCTGCATGCGATCATCGCGCCGCACATCCCCGAGGATCTGGCGCACGTCACGTACTCCATGCCGGAGGGGCTGATCGAGGTGTCCGCCCCCGGCGTGACCAAGCGGGCGGGGCTGGAGGAGCTGGCCTCGCTGGTCGGGGCCGGGCCGGCCGACGTCGTCTGCTTCGGCGACATGCCCAACGACATCGAGATGCTGCGCTGGGCCGGCATCGGCGTGGCCATGGGCAACGCGGTCGACGAGGTGAAGGCCGTCGCCGACGAGGTCACCGCCACCAACGACGACGACGGCGTGGCGAGGGTCCTCGAGCGCTGGTTCTAGCCGCGCCGCCCCTCGCGCCCGGCCGCTTCCTCGCGCCCCGCGTTGCCCGCGCCGCCCACACTCGTGCAACTCCGCGCCTGTTCACTCCCATCGCGCCCCTCGCCCCCGCGTCGCCGGCTGATTGTCGGCCGGGAGTCGGCTGGCTATCCATCCCTGCACCTAACCCCGGACGCTTCGGCCGATTCATGCAACGAAATCGCCGAAGCGTCCGGGGTTAGGTGCAGTGGCGGGCCCGCCGTGTCGGGTTCGGCCCCTTCGGGAGGATTCGCCCGTGGTGGGGGAGCGGGTGGGCGTCGTGAAGCAGCTTTGCGACGCCGACGCCACCCGCCCACCAGGTGCGAAATGCGAAGGAGCGCGCACCGGATTGAACCGGTGCGCGCTCCGTCGTCGTGCAGGTGACGCCGCTACTTCAGGTCGACCGTGACCTCGCCGGTGGCGGGATCGAAGGTGATGGTGCCGTTCTGGAACTCGGCCTTCTCCACGCCGTCGACCGTGGTCTGGGACTTGGTCGGGGCGCCGAGCTTGCCGATCTCGAAGCCCTGCTTCGCCCACGCGTCGGCGATCTCGTTCCAGAGGGCGACCGAGCCGGTCGTCTCCGAATCGGTGATGATGCCGTTCTCGAACTTCACGTAGCGCAGCGTGTCCGCGCGGCCCTGCGGGTTCGCGACGGTCGCGCCGGTCTGGATGCCGGTCTGCGCCTCGCCCAGGACATCGCCGAACTGCTCGACGACGCTGGCCCACTCGGCGGCGAGGTCGTTCTCCTCGTCGATCTCGAGGATCTTCTCCGCCAGCACCGGGATGTCGTCGATGGACGGGCCGTCCTCGATGGACTTGCCCAGCGCGTCGAAGATCGCGTCGGCCGACTGGCCCAGGCCCGGGGTGCCCAGCACGCCGAACGCCGCCGCCAGAATGGAACGCGCGCCGGAGATCACGGTCATGGCGTCCTCCTCGGACACCGAGCCCGAGACGTCGGTGCCGCCGGTGCCAGTGCCGGTTCCGCCCGTGCCGGTACCAGTGCCGCCGGTGTTGTTACCGCCGGTCGTGCCGCCGGTGTTGCCAGTGCCCGTGCCCGTTCCGGTGTTGGTGCCACCCGTGTTGCCGGTGCCCGTACCCGTGCCCGTCCCGGTGTTGGCGCCGCCGGTGTTGTTTCCGCCGGTGTTGCCCGTGCCCGGGGTGACCCCGGTGCCGATGCCGTCACGGCCCGGAATGTCGATGGTGATGCCGGTGTCGCCCGACGGCTTCTCGTTGTTGATCTTGCCGTTGGTCAGATCCTTGTACTTCGCGTCGGCGATGTTGCGGATGTTGTCCATCTGCGCGTAGCCGGCGTTGCCGGGGCAGGACGTGTTGCCGACGTCGCGGTGCGCGAAGATGTTCGGCAGCTTCACCTGGGTGCCGTAGGGGTACTTGGTGTACGACGAACCGCCCGAGGTCAGCGTGGTCGTGCCCTTGGGGGCGACGCCCGCGACCTTGTGGCGCCAGCCGAGCATCTCGCCGACCGACTTGATCATCGCCTGGGTCGGCTGGACGGACGAGTAGTCGCCCATCATCGAAATGCCCCAGGTGTTCTTGTTGAAGCCGCCGGCGTGGGCGCCCTGGACGTTCTTGTCCAGGCCGCCGTAACGGCCTTCGTAGATGTTGCCGTACTTGTCCACCATCGCGTTGTAGCCGACGTCGCACCAGCCCAGCGTCTGCGCGTGGTACTGGTACACGCCGCGGACGATGCCCGCCGCCTGCGCCTGCGTGTAATTGTTCGAGCCCGCCGTGTGGTGGACGGTGGTCGCCTTGACGGAATCGTCGTAGGTGGCGTTGCGGCAGCGTGCGCCCTCGTTGGCGCCCCAGCCCGCGCGGGTGATCACGCGCGGCATGCCGGTCAGGTTCTTCGCGTCGACGATCGGGTCGATCGCGTCGCCCTCGGCGGCGTTGCCGTCGATGAACACCGCGTCGACCGAGTCGAGCGGCACCTCGTCGTTGACGGCCTCGATGTCGCGCCAGGCGGGGAGGTCGTTGATGGTGCGGCCGTTGGCGCCCGGGGACTCCTCGACGTCGCGGGCACGGGTCCCGGACGAGCCTGCCCCGCCGATCTCCTCGGGCTGGCCCAGGCTGCCGGCACCGCCGGGCACGCCGGCGCCCCCGGCGGAACCGGTGCCGCCGACGGCGTCGTCCTGCTCCTCGGAGCTGCCCGCGCCGCCGATGGCGTCGCCGATCGCGTCGCCGGCATCGCCCGCGCCGCCGCCGGAACTGCCGGCGCCGAGGAAGTCCTCGAGGCGGCTGCGCTCGTCATCGTTGAGCTCGGACGAACCCTCGATGTCGTCGACGGTCACGCCGGAACCCGGGCCGAACACGTTGAGGCCGTGGGTGGACACCTGCACGGCGGTGGTCGGCTCGACATAGACGAGCTCGGTGCCGTTGATGCCGTTGCCCTCGCCGTCGGCCGGGTAATGCGGCTCGGCGCCGTACCACTCCGACCAGGTGCCGTCGGGGCGCAGCGCACGGAAGTAGCTGGCGACGTCGGCCGAACCCTGCCAGGTCAGCGCGAACATGGAGAACTCCTCGTCGCGGCGGAGTTCCTTGACCACGCCGCGATTCGGGTGCAGCTCGTCGGCCACGGACTGCGTGGCGATGGCGGCGTCCTCCACCAGCACGGACGAACCGGCGGTGAGGGACATCTTGTCGATGAGCGCGTCGATCGGCCCGCGGCCGTTGTCCTCGACGAGCTCGATGGCCGCGCCGCCGCCGAGTGCGACGAGCGGCGCGGCGATGAGCGCGGACACCATTCCGAAGATGAGTGGGCGTCGCGCGCCGGGGTTGGCGCCGATGCGTCGTCGGTTCAACAAGGTAGTGACTCCAAAGCTCGGGTGCAGGTCGTCCGTCGGGCCCATCGCCGACACCCGATTCCGCAGGTCATGCGGATTTCGGGCACAGGCGATCCATGACGGATGTGCAATCTGTTACGAATGTTACCAATGTTACGAGAGTTGTCCATAGTTGTTGACGTGACAGGGGTGTGTCGTCCATCGCGTTTCGCCCCAGCGCATGGGCCCGCCGGCTCCTGACGCGCCGCCCCTTGGCCCGCCGGGTGGCCGTCGCAAAGCACGCGCCCGCCCCACCCCGCCCGGCCCGTCGCCGCGATCCCGCCCGCCCCACCCGTTAGGCTGGCGCGCGTGAACACTGACACCACGTATGACCTTTTCGTCGTCGGCTCCGGCTTCTTCGGGCTGACCGTCGCGGAGCGCATGGCCGAGCAGCTGGGCAAGCGGGTCCTCGTCGTCGAGCGCCGCGACCACATCGGCGGCAACGCCTACTCCGAGGCCGAACCCGAAACCGGCATCGAGGTGCACAAGTACGGCGCGCACCTGTTCCACACCTCCAACGAGCGCGTGTGGGAATACGTCAACCGCTTCACCGACTTCACCGGCTACCAGCACCGCGTCTTCGCCATGCACAAGGGCACCGCATACCAGTTCCCCATGGGGCTGGGCCTGATCACGCAGTTCTTCGGCAAGTACTACAGCCCCGACGACGCGCGCGCCCTGATCAAGGAACAGGCCTCCGAGATCGACGCCGACGCCGCCGCCAACATGGAGGAGAAGGCCATCTCGCTGATCGGCCGCCCGCTGTACGAGGCGTTCGTCCGCGACTACACCGCCAAGCAGTGGCAGACCGACCCGAAGAACCTGCCGGCGTCGAACATCACCCGCCTGCCGGTGCGCTACACCTTCAACAACCGCTACTTCAACGACACCTACGAGGGCCTGCCCGTCGACGGCTACACCAAGTGGCTGGAGAACATGGCCGACCACGAGCTCATTGACGTGGTCACCGACACCGACTGGTTCGACGTCCGCGACGAGCTGCGCGCCGCCAGCCCCGACGCCCCGGTCGTCTACACCGGCCCGCTGGACCGCTACTTCGACTACTCGGAGGGGCAGCTCGGCTGGCGCACCCTCGATTTCGAGACCGAGGTCCTGCCGACCGGCGACTTCCAGGGCACGCCGGTGATGAACTACAACGACGCCGAGGTCCCCTACACCCGCATCCACGAGTTCCGTCACTTCCACCCGGAGCGCGGCGAGTACCCGGCGGACAAGACGGTGATCATGAAGGAGTACTCGCGCTTCGCGGAGGGCTCCGACGAGCCGTACTACCCGATCAACACCCCCGACGACCGCGACATGCTGGCGAAGTACCGCGAGCGCGCCGCCGCCGAGGCCCGCGACAACAAGGTGCTTTTCGGTGGCCGCCTGGGCACGTACCAGTACCTGGACATGCACATGGCCATCGCGTCGGCGCTGACCATGGTCGACAACAAGCTCGTGCCGTTCTTCACCGAGGGCGTGGCCCTGGAGCAGGAGCGCGGCCACTAGTCCTGTTGCTGCGTGGCCACGTCCGCGCGTGCTTCCGCGTGCGCGCGGAGGTGCGGCCTCTGGTCGAGGACGCGACAAAGGAGCTTTACGACGGCCCGGCGGGAACGCCGGCACGTCGTGAAGCTCCTTTTTGCCGTGAGTGCCCCGCGAAGCCCGCTAACCCACCCTGAATGGTGTAACCCACCCGCTGTAACGGGTGGGTGACGCTATTCGGGGTGGGTTAGCCGGGGAGGGCCGAGGCTGGGCGGCGTGGCGCCGGGCCGGAGCGCTCGGGCCCGGATGGAGGCCGTCGCCTACGCGTAGGCGACGTCGACGGCGCGGGTCACGCCATCGCGGGTGATGCTGCCGCCCTGGAAGTCCGCGCGGTCGGCGCCCCAGTTCGGGGCCTGGGTGGTGGTCGGCGCGCCGAGGCGGCCGATCTCGAAGCCCTGCTTCGCCCAGGTTTCGGCGACCTCTTCCCAAATGGCGTGGGTGCCGGTGGCCAGCGTAGAGACGATGATGCCGCGCTCGAACTTCACGTAGCGCACGGGGTCGGCCTCGCCGGTCTGGTTAGGCACGGTCGCGCCCTGCTGGACGCCCGTGACCGGCTGGCCCAGGACGTCGCCGTACTCGTCGGTGACGGCACGCCACTCGGCGGCGAATTCGTCATCGCCGTCCTTCGTGGTCGTCGGCTGCACCAGCACCGGGATGTCCGCCAGCGACGGGCCCTGATCGGCGTTGCGGCCGACCGCGCCGAGCACCGACTCGGCGTCGTTGCCCAGGCCGGGCGCGCCGGCCAGGCCGAGGGACGCCGCCAGGATCGAGCGGCCGCCGGAGAAGGTGTCCACCTGCTGCTCGCCCTGCGCCATGGCCTGCAGGCCCGGGATCGCCGCGATGGCCTCCGGCGGGATGTCCAGGCCGTCGATGATCGATCCCAGGTCGCCGTCGGCGATGGCCCCAGGCAGGTCGGCGCGGATGTCCGTGGCGCCGTCCGGGCCCTCGTTGACGATGAGCCCGTCGCCCAGCCCCGACGACTTCTGCGCCGCGATCGAGCGAATGCGGTCCATCTGGGCGTAGCCGGCCGCGCCCGGGCACGTGGTGTCGCCGACGTCGCGGTGGGCGAAGATGCTGGGCAGGGTCGCCTGCTGGCCCGCGCCGTACTTGGCGGTCTTGTAGCCTTGGGACGTCAGCGTGGCCTTGCCGGAGGGGTCGAGGCCGGCGATGCGCATGCGCCAACCGATCATCGCGCCGACCGAATTGATCATCGCCGGGGTCGGGTGGGCGGTGGAGTAGTCGCCCATCATGGAAATACCGAAGGTGCCCTTGTTGAAGCCGCCGGCGTGGGCGCCCTGCACGTTTTTGGTCAGGCCGCCGTACCGGCCCTCGTAGATGTTGCCGTATTTGTCCACCAGGGCGTTGTAGCCGATGTCGCCCCAGCCCAGGACCGCTGTGTGGTACTTGTAGATGCCCCTTACGATGCCCGCGGCCTCTGCCTGCGAGTAGTTGTTCGCGCCGGCGGTGTGGTGAACGGTGGCCGCGACGAGCTTTTCGTCGTACGTGGGGTTCTGGCTGCGGATCGATTCGTCGGCGCCCCAGCCGGCGCGGGTGATCACGCGAGGCATGCCGGTGACGTCGGAGTCGTCGGCCACGGGCTCGATGCCCTCGGGGGTTACGCCGCCGTCGATGAACACGCCCTGCACGTCGTGCAGCGCCACGGGGCCGAGCAGATCGGCCAGGCCGGCGAAGTCCCCCGCGCCGGCTCGCTTGACGACGTCGACGAGGTCCTCGAGGCTCTCTCCGAAGACGTTGAGGCCGAACGTGGAGACCTGCACGGCGGTGGTGCGGCCGACGTAGACCGGCTCCGTGCCCAATAGCCCGTTGCCCTGCTCACCGGGGGCGTTCTGCGCGTCCGCGGCGAACCACTCGGACCAGCTGCCGTCCGGGCGCTCGGCGCGGAAGAAGGCGGTCACCTCGGGGGCCTCGCGCCAGGTCAGGGCGAACATGGAGAATTCGCGGTCGTGGCGCAGTTCCTTGACCAGGCCGCGGTTGGGGTGGAGGGCCTCGATCAGTCCGCGGGTGGCAATGGCGGCGTCGTCGACGAGAACCGCGGCGGCGTCGGAAAGCGCCTGGCTGGCCAGGTGCACGTCGACGGGGCCGGCGGCGGGGGTCTCCAGGAGGCGCAGGCCGGAGCCCACGACGCCGGAGTTCGCGATGGCCGCGGTGGACGCGGCTGCGGTGGTCACCGCCAGTCCCGCCAGGAAGGGGCGACGGCCGATCGCGGTGGAATTGATGCGACTACGAGTCGGCAAGAGGGCACTCCAAACTGAGAAAAATGAGACGAAACGCGATTGGTGAGGCGAATGTTACTCGTGTGGCTGGTGGTTGTCAGCCCGCCGCGTCGTGTCCGCCTGCGGAGATTTGCCCGGATCCCGGTGGTCGCCGGTGAAAGGGGCGGTGAAACACCGTTTCCCTGAAAATCGATCGGCCGGGGAGGCGTCGGGAATGGCCGGGGTTGCCCGCGGGGCCGCACGCCGGGGTCCGTCAATGCCGACGGTCCGGATCGCCACCATTACTATTCGGGGTACGTGACCCACCGGTTACGAGTCGACCCCGAAAGCCGTGATGCCACCCATGAGCACTGACGTACAGAACGGAAGCCTCGCCGTCGAACGATTGCAGCGGATCCTGCTGCCCAAGCAGGGCGAGCCGCGCGACGTGAGGTCCCTGTACCTCGTCGAACCGGACACGAACTCCGTCCGGGTGTCCGCACCGACGCGGACGACGGCCACCGTCACGGCCGGCGATGAGGTCAGCTTCGAGACCTACTTCAACGCCTTCCCGGCCAGCTACTGGCGCCGGTGGACGTCGCTCGACGAGGTCGTGCTGCGCCTGGAGCTCACCGGCGTCGCCCGCGTCGACGTGTACCGGTCCAAGATCGACGGCGCCCGCATCGCGGTGACCGGCCGGCTCGCCGGTGATCCGGCCGCCCCGGACGCCGTCACCGTCGTGGAGATCCCGGTGTCGCTGGCCCCCTTCGAGGACGGCGGCTGGATCTGGTTCGACCTGACCTGCGAAACCGACGTGACCATCACGGCAGGCGGCTGGTACTCGCCGGTGGCCGCACCCGACCAGGTCCACCCCGACGGCACGGCGCATCCCGCGCCGGAGGGCCGCGTCACGGTGGGCATCCCCACCTTCAACCGTCCGGACGACGCCGTCGCCGCGCTGGAGGCCCTGGCCTCCGACCCGGAGGTCGACGGCATCATCGACGCCGTCCTCATGCCCGACCAGGGCACCCGCCATCCCGCCGACGAGCCCGGGTTCCCGGCCGTCGCAAAGCATTTCGGTGACCGGTTGCGCATGTTCCCGCAGGGCAACCTGGGCGGCTCCGGCGGGTACTCGCGCATCATGTACGAGGCGCTCGGCGGCCCGGACTCCGATCCGGCCCGCGCCACCGACAGCCCGTTCATCCTCTACATGGACGACGACATCGCCATCGAGCCGGATTCGATCCTGCGCGCGGTGGCGGTGGGGCGGTTCGCGAAGTCCCCGATGCTCGTCGGCGGGCAGATGCTCAACCTGCAGGAACGCAGCCATCTGCATTCCATGGGCGAGGTCATCGGCCGCCACGACTTCATGTGGACCTCCGCGCCGCACGTCCATTACGACCATGACTTCCACGCGCACCCGCTGCGCGACCGCGGCGAGCACGGCGTCAACGCCACCGGCGAGACCATCGACTCGAAGGATCTGCACCGCCGCATCGACGTCGATTACAACGGCTGGTGGATGTGCCTGATCCCGCGCGTCGTCGCGGAGAAGATCGGGCAGCCTCTGCCGCTGTTCATCAAGTGGGACGACGCAGAGTACGGGCTGCGGGCGGGCAAGCACGGCTTTCCGACGGCCACCTGGCCCGGCATCGCGATCTGGCACATGGCTTGGTCCGACAAGGACGACGCCATCGACTGGCAGGCGTACTTCCACCTGCGCAACCGGCTCATCGTCGCCGCGATCGACCACGAAGGGCCGGTCGACGGCATCGTGAAGTCCATGCAGAAGGCCACCGCCAAGCACCTGCTGTGCCTCGAGTACTCCACCGTCGCCATCCAGAACGAGGCGATGAAGGACTTCCTGGCCGGCCCGGAGAACCTGTTCGGCATCCTGGAGACGTCGCTGCCGCGCATCAACGCGCTGCGCAAGCAGTTCCCCGACGCCCGCGTGCTGCCGACGGCCGGCGATCTGCCCAAGCCCACCGGCATCCCCGGCGTGCCGACCAAGGACATCGGCGGGCGCCTGGCGCCGGTGAAGAAGTCGGTGTGGCTGGCCAAGGGCCTGCTGCACAGCCTGCGCCCCCATGACCCGGCGCACCACGAAACCCCGCAGGCGAACCTCACGCCGTTGGAGGCCCGCTGGTTCTCGCTGTCGCGCGTCGACGGCGCGACCGTCACCACGGCCGACGGCCGCGGCGTGGTCTACCGCCAGCGCGACCGCGAGAAGGCGAAGGCCCTGCTGGCCGAGTCGCGCGCGCTGCAGAAGCAGGTCGCGGACCGCTTCGACGAGATGCGCCGCCGCTACCGCGACGCGCACCCCGAACTGACGAGCCGGAAGAGGTGGGCCGATGTCTTCGAGCAGCAGTAGCGGCCCCGCCGGTAACGCCGCGGCCCGCGCCGACGATGCGGTGACCGTGGACGCAGACGACAAGACCGTGACCATCGCACCCGCCGCCGGCGAAGTGGCGCTGCTGATGGCGATCCAGGACAAGCTCACCGACGCCCCCGGCGTGCTGCCGGTGGCGAAGGCGATGAGCTACTTCGGCGAGCACGCCGCCGGGTGGATGGGGCTGGCCGTCCTCGGTGCGGCGGTCGACGCCGACCGGCGCCGCGGCTGGGCCGCCGTCGGCGCGTCGGCGTTCACGTCGCATGCGGCGTCGGTCATCATCAAGCGAGTGGTGCGCCGGCGCCGCCCGCATCACCCGGGCATCCGGGTGGGCGTGGGCACGCCGTCGAAGCTGAGTTTCCCGTCGTCGCACGCCACGTCGACGACGGCGGCGCTGGTGGCCCTGTCGCGGATGGGCTTCGGCCCGGCGCCGCTGGCGGGGGTGCCCGCGATAATGCTGTCGCGACTGGTACTCGGCGTTCATTACCCCACGGACGTGCTCGCGGGGGCGGCGCTCGGTTGGACCACGGCGACGATCACGGACAAAATCCTCGGCGGCGCCGCCGACGCGGCACCGGCGACTCCCGCCGGAGAAGGAAGGACAGCCCAGTGACTGACGATCGAGTGAAGGACCCCGACGGCACCGCCCGGGATGCCGCACCCGCGGCGGGACATGCGGTGCGCGAGACCCGCGACGCCGACCGCCGGGAGGGCCTGAACCTGGGCTCCGAGCCGCACACCTACGGCATCGACGAGCCCGCCAACCCGCAGGGCCATCCGCCGAAGAACCTGCTCGACGGCATGTACAAGGCCCTGCGCCCCAAGCAGTGGGTCAAGAACGTCCTGGTCATCGCCGCCCCGGCCGCCGCCGGTGCCGAGGCGCTGACCGATACGCGCACCCTGGTCGACGTGCTCATCGCTTTCGCGGTGTTCTGTTTGGCGGCGTCGTCGATTTACCTGGTCAACGACGCCCGTGACGTCGAGGCCGACCGCGCGCACCCGACCAAGCGCTTCCGTCCCATCGCGGCCGGCGTGCTGCCGGTGCCCCTGGCCTACGCCATGGCGGTAATTCTCATCGCCGCGTCGATCGGCCTGTCGTTCCTGGCGTCATCGGGCCCTGGCCTGGCCATCGTGGTGTCGGTCTACATCGCACTGCAGCTGGGCTACTGCTTCGGCTGGAAGCATCAGCCGGTGATTGACATCGCTCTGGTCAGCTCCGGTTTCATGTTGCGCGCGATGGCGGGCGGCGTCGCGGCGTCGATTCTGCTGTCCCAGTGGTTCCTGCTGGTCGCGGCGTTCGGTTCGCTGTTCATGGCCGCCGGCAAGCGCTACGCGGAGCTGCTGTTGGCGCAGCGCTCGCAGAAGAAGATCCGCAAGTCCCTGGAGGGCTACACCGCCACGTACCTGCGGTTCGTGTGGACGCTGTCGGCCACCGCCGTGGTGCTGGCGTACTCGCTGTGGGGCTTCGAGATGGGCAACCGCGCCGGTGGCGCCGCCGCCGTCTGGTACCAGATCTCCATGGTCCCGTTCACCGTCGCGATCCTGCGCTACGCCGCCGACGTCGACCGCGGCACGGCGGGCAGCCCGGACGAGATTGCCCTGCACGACCGGGCGCTGCAGGCGCTGGCGCTGCTGTGGATCATCTCCATCGGCATCGCGGTGTACGCCGTTCCCGCGTTGTAGCCGCCATTCCGGCACTCCGGGTGGCCGTGATCTCCGTCTCGGTACGGGGGTTGCGGCCATCTTTACGTTGCGGTTCCTTTGCTTTGCGACGCCCCTTTCCGCCCGTCGCAAAGCATTCCCCCGGAAACATTGCCTTCCGAACCGACGAGGGGGATTCGATGGGGGGATGTCGCATGATTGCAGCCTGATAACGGTTTGAGAAATTGTCGCGGAACGGTAACGTTAGCGGCCATGTGCCCGATGAACCCATCGGAATGTGCGCCCCATCCCGAATCTCCCGGGTCACCGCCGGCTCGGCCGACGGATGATCGCCGGAACGCTTCGTGGTGCGGCGGACACGTAGGACGTCAACGAGGAGAAACATGAGCTTCACCGCAATTGCGCGCGGATGGAAGGCCAAGGTCGTGGCCGCGATGGTCGCCGTCGCCACCATCTTCGGCATGATGCAGTTCGCCGCGCCGGAGGAGGCCAACGCCCACCGCGGTTGGCTGCGCCCCGGTTGCAGCTGGGACACCTACAACTACTGGCTGCAGTACTGCCAGGTGTACTCCCATGCCATGGGCAAGGACATCACCGTCCAGATCCGCCCGGGCATCGCTCCCGGCAGCCCCGGCCTGTACCTGCTCGACGGCCTCCGCGCCCGCGACGACTGGTCCGAGTACGTCTGGACGGCTCACGCCCCGGCCCTGTTCGAGCACGACAACATCACGCTGGCCATGCCGGTCGGCGGCGAGGCGTCGTTCTACACCGACTGGAACGGCCCGGCGATCAACAGCAAGGGCGAGATCCGCAATTACAAGTGGGAGACGTTCCTGACCCAGGAGCTGCCGCACTACCTGGACGTCCACTTCCAGACCAGCCGCACCAACAACGCGGTCGCCGGTCTGTCCATGGGCGGTTCCGCCGCGATGTCGCTGGCCTACAACCACCGCGATCAGTTCCGCCAGGCCTCGGTCTTCTCCGGTTACTTCCAGGTCTCCAACCCGGTCATGTCCACCGCCATCGCCGGCGCGCAGATCGACCAGGGCTACGAGCCGACCGCGATGTGGGGCCCCCCGGGCGTCCCGACCCCGGGCCACGTGCGCAACGATCCGTCCATGAACCTGGACAAGCTGCAGGGTCTGCCCATGTTCATCACCTCGGCCAACGGCTACCCGTCGCACTGGTCCACCCCGGAGGCGCTGCTGGGCGCGCCGGCCGAGCTGCCGCAGATCGGCATGGGCATCGCCCTCGAGGGCCTGTCCCGCGCGTCGACGCAGATGTTCGAGTCCCAGGCCCGCGCCGCCGGCCTGAACCCGACCATGCACTACAGCCCCGACGGCATCCACGCCTGGTCGCTGTGGAAGAACGACCTGGCCATGGCCCGCCCGCACATCAAGGCCGCCCTGGGCGTCTAGCTCACGCCGACCCCTCCGGTTTCGCGCAGCCGCGGTAACGCCGGCCCGCCGCACCGCTCCTCGTGTGCGGCCCCGCGCCGGAGGGGATCGTCCCGAAACCCGCCCCGACCGACAGGTCCGGGCGGGTTTTCGCATGCCCGGGTCCCCGTTTCGCATGCGCGGCACTCGTTTCGCATGCCCGGTCCCCGTTTCGCGGAGAGGGCGGCGGTGATGCACCCGGTGGCGAGGTCCCCTGTGTGTCGGCCCCGCATGCCGGCTCCCACGAGATCGCGTTTGGCGGTCTGGATCATGATCTCGTCGGAAGCGCGACAGGTCCGCGCCGACGAGATCGCGATTGGCGGCCTGGATCGTGATCTCGTCGGATGCGCGGCAGGTTCGCGCTGACGAGATCGCGATTGGCGGCCTGGATCGTGATCTCGTGGGGAATGGGGCGGGGAGTGCGGGGCGGGTCGACGAAAGGACCGGCGATGGGTGGGGATGGGAGCGACGGGTGGGGAAGTGCGGGGCGCGGGGAGTCCCGTGCATGCCGGCGCATGCTCGTGCATGCCCGGGCGGGTTTTCGCATGCCCGGGTCCTCCCTTCGCCTGTACGGGGTTGGGTGCGTGGTGTTTCCGCGCCCCAAACCCTAAAGTTGAACTTAAACCTGAGGTTCGTGGCGCGTCGCGTCGGATTCGGCCCCCCGAGCGGGTAAGAATCAGGAACGAAGCGGCGGCTGCGCCGAGGCCCGAAGCATCCGGGGGAGGGGAACCCCCGGGACAGGGCGACGATGCCGCCACCACGCCGACGTACCCGACGAATGAACGTTTATCTGAAGGGGTAGCCCTCATCATGCGAGATACCGCACACTCCCCCCGGGGCAGCCTGTCCCGGGTGCTCGCCGCAATCACGGCGATCCCGCTGGCGCTGACGCTCGCCGGGGTCCCGGCTTCGGCGTCCCCCGCCGACGGTGACTCCGGCTCCACCGCCGCCTCCACCTCCTCGGCCGCCGATGCGGGCGACTCGGGTGCGGCGGAATCCGGCGATGCGTCGACCCCGGCGACGTCGGCGTCGGAAAGCGAGACCGGCGACGACGTGACCGCCGTGCCGCTGCAGTCCTCCCTGTGGACCCCCGCGCCCGAGCCCGGCCGCGAGCCGACCCCCATCCGCGAAACCGAGCAGAACCTGCCGAACCTGCCCGGCGACGTCGAGGTGGAGAAGGTGCAGTGGCTCACCGAGCGCCGCGTGATGCTGCACATCAAGTCCGCCGCCATGCCGGACGCCCCGGTCAAGGTGGACATGCTGCTGCCGCGCGACTGGAACCGCGACCCCGGTCGCACCTTCCCGACGGTTTGGCATCTCGACGGCATGCGCGCCCGCGACGACTGGAACGGCTGGACGCTCGAGACGAACATCGAGCAGTACTACGCCGACAAGAACGTCCTGGTGGTCATGCCCGTCGGCGGCGAGTCGTCGTTCTACACCAACTGGAACGCGCCGGACAACGGCAAGAACTACCAGTGGGAGTCCTTCCTCATCCAGGAGCTGATCCCGGTGCTGCGCGAGGGTTGGCGCGCCAACGAGGACCGCGCCATCCTGGGCCTGTCCATGGGCGGCACCGCGGCGTTCAACCTCGCGGCGCATCACCCGGAGCTCTTCCGCTTCGCGGGCAGCTTCTCCGGTTACCTGGACACGTCGTCGACCGGCATGCCGCAGGCGATCGGCCAGGCGATGAAGGAAGCCGGCGGCTACGACGCCACGAAGATGTGGGGCCCGGCGAACGATCAGCGCTGGAAGGACAACGACCCGAAGCTCAACGTGGAGCGGCTCAAGGGCGTCTCGCTCTACGCCTCCGCGGGCAGCGGCAACACCGGCCAGTGGGACACCCCGTCGGTGCAGAACCCGCGCATCCCGGAGAACACCGCGGGCTTCGGCCTCGAGGTGCTGTCGCGGATGACCACCGACACCTTCGCCCAGCGCGCCCGCCGGGCGGATGTGCCGGTCACGCTGCAGCTTCGCGATTCCGGCACCCACTCCTGGCCGTACTGGCAGTTCGAGATGAACCAGGCATGGCCGCAGATCGCGGACTCGCTGCAGCTTTCCGACGACGACCGCGGAGCCAATTGCGTCGTCTCGGGGGCCATCGGCGAGCGCATCAAGGCCTTCGACAACATGGGTTCGTGCCTGTCGCCGGAGTACGAGGCCGGCAACGGCGGCGTGGCGCAGGACTTCACCAACGGCCGCGCCTACTGGCACCCGGCCACCGGCGCCCAGTTCGTGTGGGGCCGCATCGGTGCCCGCTACCACGAGGCCGGTGGGCCGCAGTCGCCGCTGGGGTACCCGAAGACCAGCGAGATGGCCACGCCCGACGGCAACGGCCGTTACGTCCACTTCGAGCACGGCTCCATCTACTGGACGCACGAGACCGGCGCGTACCTGGTCATGGGCGACTTCATGAACCTGTGGGGCAACGAGGGCTGGGAGAAGGGCCGCCTCGGCTACCCGACCTCCGACCGCCGCGACATTCCGGGCGGCGTGGTCCAGGACTTCCAGGGCGGGCAGATCGTCAAGCCGACCGCGGGTGCGCCGCAGATCGTGCTCGGCGCGATCGGCGCGGCCTACCGCGCGGGCGGCGGCCCCGAGGGATCGCTCGGCTTCGCCACCACCGGCGAGCTCGACATCCGCGGCGGCAAGTTCCAGCGCTTCGAGCACGGCTCCATCTACTGGTCGCCGGAGTCCGGCGCCCACGCGGTGCCCGACGGCGCGATCATGGACCACTGGGGCTCCACCGGCTGGGAGACCGGCCCGTTCGGTTACCCGGTCGGCCCGCAGAAGCAGATCCCGGCCGGCGGCCTGGAGCAGGAGTTCCAGGGCGGCTGGATCCGCCAGATCAACGGCAAGATCGAGGAGGCCCGCCGATGATCGCTCGCGGCAGGGGCACCGTCGGCGGCGGCGGCGGCCGCTCGGGTGGCAGCGGCCGCTCGGCCGACGGCGGCAGCTCGATCGGCGTGAAGGCGCGTGCGGCGACGATGGCGCTGATCGGCGCCGGCGCCCTGGCGCTGGCGGCGTGCGGCGGTTCGACGGTCGAGTCCTCCGAGGTCACCGACACCACCACGACGACGGCGGAAAGCTCGGCGTCCGAGACGAGCACGTCGGAGTCGTCGACGACCCGCACCTCCGAGCGCGCCGACGGCGAGCGCGACATCACCGAGCCGGGGGCGGCCCGCGCCAGCGACGCCCCGGATGGTCGGATGCCGCTGTCGGGCGACGACGAGGACTTCCTCGATGCCCTCATCGCCGACGACATCGACGTCGAGGGCACCGAGGACCAGCTCATCGCGGCGGGCCACGTCCACTGCGATGCCGGGGCCGACGGCGGTACGCCGGAAGATGCGCTGGTCATCGACGCGGTCGCCGGCCAGCTGGTGGCCCAGGAGCGCACCGACAAGGACGAGGCGGCAGTGACCGAGGCGATTGCGAAAGCGGCCGAATCGGCGTATTGCTAACGGGCATGCGCAAAACGCTCACCCTGCTCGCGGTCATCGTCCTCGTCGTCGCCATCGTCGCCGGCGTGGGGCAATGGCTGCGGCAGTCGCAGGTCGGCGAGCCGGGCATGCCGGGGACGCCGCCGACTGCGCAGCAGCCCGAGTGGTGCCCGGCCGTCGAGGTGATCGCTGCTCCCGGCACGTGGGAATCCCGGGCCGACGATGACCCGATCAACCCGACGGCGAACCCGAATTCGCTGATCCTGAAGTCCTCCGCGCCGCTGCAGGCGGCGTACTCGCCGGACGACGTGAAGGTGTGGACGGTGCCGTACACGGCGCAGTTCCGCAACTTCAACGCCCAGCACGAGATGTCGTACGACGACTCGCAGGCCGAGGGCCGCGCCCGCATCCAGGAGGAGATGGCGGCCACGCACCGCGATTGTCCGCTGACCGGCTTCGTGCTCATGGGCTTCTCGCAGGGTGCGGTGATCATGGGCGACATGGCCTCGCAGATCGGCAACGGCAACGGACCGGTGCCGGCGGACAACGTCCTGGGGGTCGCTTTGCTTGCCGACGGCCGCCGCGAACCCGGCAAGGGCATGGTGCCGGGCAACCCGGTCGCCGGCGTCGGCGCGGAGGTCGCGCTGGCCCCGGTCAATCTGCTGGTGCAGCCGATCGTGCCGGGCGCGACGATGCGGGGCGGTCGCCCGGACGGTTTCGGGGCCCTCAACGACCGTGTGCAGGACATCTGCGCCCCCGGCGACACCGTGTGCGACGCGCCCCCGGGCATCGGCGATGCGGTGGCGCGCGCCCAGGATTTCGTCGCCGCCAACGGCGTCCATGCGACGTACGCGGACAACCCCCACATCATCCCGGGCACCACGGCCGTCGCGTGGACCGAACAGTGGGCCCGCGGCCTCATCGACGGGGCGCTGGCCAACGCCGGATAGGGCACGCGTGCGGTATGCGTACGCCGGGATCGGCGACGTGGCCGCTTTACGGACCACGTCCGTCCGTCGCAAAGCAATCGTTCCTTGCGTAACGTGAGTCCCATCAGTCACACCCGTTTACGCCCTTAACGTGACGTACGGCACGCCGACCGCGTACGGTTTTTAGCGGTGAAAGTAATTTGCGATACCGTGGGCCACCGCCTGAACCGCCCCGCGGCGCGCCGCCGACGCTGAAAATAACGGGTCGGTAACGTTGTGTCCCCGAGGCACGACATACCACGACGAACGAACGAACAACGAGGAGCACCATGGACCTGAGCATGCTGATGGGCCAGTTCATCGATGCCGAAGGCAACTTCGCCTTCCCCGACGACATGTCCGTGCCGAATCTGTCCGAGATGATGTGGCAGATCAACACGATGAAGGGCGAGCTCGACCAGCAGCAGGTCGCTTTCCACGACTACTCCAGGTCCCGCGAGGGCGAGCTGGTCACCTACACCCGCGCCGAGGTCAACCGCCGCATCAAGGCCGTCGCCGCCCGCCTGCAGCAGGTCGGCGAGCCCGGCGACCGCGTCGCGCTGCTCATGGGCAACAGCCCCGAGTACCTCTTCGGTTTCCTCGGCGCCCAGTACGCCTGCCAGGTGGCCATGCCGCTGTACGACCCGACCGAGCCCGGCCACGGCGACCACCTCAACGCCGTCCTCGA
The DNA here is from genome assembly GCF_001552415.1 of Corynebacterium xerosis NBRC 16721 = ATCC 373. Lineage (GTDB taxonomy): Bacteria > Actinomycetota > Actinomycetes > Mycobacteriales > Mycobacteriaceae > Corynebacterium > Corynebacterium xerosis. The sequence continues at coordinate 315,921 of NZ_BCRD01000003.1, read as the reverse complement.
GGCCGCCAAGCCCAACGTCGTGCTGACCAACAAGAGCTCCGCAGCCGCCGTGCGCTCCATCTTCGCCGCCCGGCCCGCCGCCGAGCGCCCCCGCGTGCTCACCATCGACGCGCTGCCGGACTCGCTGGCCGACAACTTCGTCTCGCCCGCCGACGACGCCAAGTACGCGCCGCAGCTGGAGAAGGACGCCGTCCTGCTGTTCACCTCCGGCTCGTCGCGCACCCCGGAGGGCGTCCGCATCGCCGGCCGCTCCATCCTGTCCAACGTCTTCCAGGTGCTCTCCGCCGCCCACCTGCAGCTGCCGCTGCGCCTGGTGACGTGGCTGCCGCTGCACCACAACATGGGCATCGTCCTCGGCGCGTTCGTCACCGCCCTGGGCCTGCCGTTCGACATCATGTCCCCGCGCGACTTCATCCAGCATCCCGAGCGCTGGATCGAGCAGTTGAACAAGCGCGGCGACGACGAGGTGAACATCTACACCGTCGTGCCCAACTTCGCCCTCGAGCTGGCCAACCGCTTCGCCGTGCCGGAGGATGGCGCCGACCTTGACCTGTCCCACGTCGACGGCCTCATCGTCGGTTCCGAGCCGGTCACCGAGAAGGCGACCCGCGAGTTCCGCGCCAACTTCGAGAAGTTCGGCCTGCCGGCCAACGCCATCCGCCCCGGCTACGGCCTGACCGAGGCGACGCTGCTGGTCACTCTGCCGCAGGGCGAGGTGCGCCCGCGCGTGACCTGGGTGTCCCGCGAATCCCTCAACGACGGCGAGCCCGAGCGCGTCGAGCCGAACACCGCGGATTCCGTGCCGCTGATGTCCAACGGTTCGGTGGCCAAGCCGCAGCACCTCATCGTCGTCGACCCGGAGACCCGCACCGAGCTGCCCGACGGCAAGATCGGCGAGATGTGGGTCCACGGCGACAACATCCCGCTGGGCTACCTCACCGACCTGGAGCAGAGCGAGAAGGTCTTCGGCAACGATCTCGCCGCCCGCCGCGACGGCGACTCCCGCGCGGAGGGCGTCCCGGCGGATGCGAAGTGGATGGCCACGGGCGACCTCGGCGTCTTCCTCGACGACGAGATCCACATCACCGGCCGCATCAAGGACCTCATCGTCATCGCCGGCCGCAACCACTACCCGCAGGACATCGAGGCCACCGTCGACGAGGCCACCGATCACGTCCGGCCGGCCGTCGTCGCCGCGTTCTCCATCGAGGGCGACGACGTGGAGAAGCTCGTCATCGTCGCCGAGCGCGATTTCCGCAAGGACGCCTCCGGCGACGCCGCGGCCATCGACGAGATCCGCGCCGCCGTCACCAAGGCCCACGGCATCCAGCCGGAGGACGTGCGCATCGTCGGCATCGATGAACTGCCGCGTTCGTCTGCCGGTAAGATCGCGCGACGAGTGGCCCGCGCCGCCTACCTCGACGGCGGTTTCGAGTAACACCACGAACTATTAAGGACAAAGCCCACGATGGATGACAACAAGGGACGATCCGGCATGACGGTCGCCCAGATGCGCGACTGGCTTCGCGACTGGGTGATCACCACCACCGGCCTCACGCCGGAGGAAGTCACGCCGGAACGCCCGATGGAGGAGTTCGGGCTGTCCTCCCGCGACATCGTCATCCTCTCCGGCGAGCTGGAGGGCCTCCTGGACGTCCGGCTCGACGCGACGATCGCCTACGAGTACCCGACCATCGCGAAGCTCGCGGTGCGCCTGGTCGAGGGCGACGTCGACAACGCCGACGATTCGGCCTACGACGCCTTCCAGACCGGCGCCGAGGCCGCGCGGTCGCGGCGGCTGCGCGACGAGAAGCTCACCGACATGGACATCGCGGTGGTCGGCATGGCCGCGCGGTACCCGGGTGCGCCGAACATCTCCGAGATGTGGGATCTGCTGGTGTCCGGCCGCGCCGGCACCGGCGACCTGCCGGAGGGTCGCTGGTCCGAGTTCGCCGGCGACGCCGACCTGGCCGCCGAGATCGCCGAGTGCGACACCCGCGGCGGCTACCTCGACGACGTCGTGGGCTTCGACAACGAGTTCTTCGGGCTGTCCCCGCTCGAGGTCGAGAACATGGACCCGCAGCAGCGGATCCTGCTGGAGCTGACGTGGGAGGCGCTGGAGAACGCGCATCTGCCGGCCTCCGAGCTGCGCGGCGAGTCCGTCGGCGTGTTCGTCGGCGCGACCACGAACGACTACGCCATGCTCATGGCCTCCGACCCGTCGACCGCGCACCCGTATGCGCTGACCGGTTCGTCGCCGTCGATCCTGGCCAACCGCATCTCCTACGCCTTCGACTTCCGCGGCCCGTCCATCACCATGGACACCGCGTGCTCCTCGTCGCTGGTGTCCATCCACCAGGCCGTGCGCGCCCTGCGCGACGGCGACGCCGACGCGGCCGTCGCCGGCGGCGTGAACCTCCTGGTGTCGCCGCATGCGACGCTGTCGTTCGGCAAGCTCGGGGTGTTCTCCAAGACCGGTGCCATCCACGCGTTTTCCGAGGATGCCACCGGCATGATCCGCGCCGAGGGCGCCGGCGTCGTGGTGCTCAAGCGCCTGGAGGACGCCGAGGCCGACGGCGACGACGTCCTGGCCGTGATCAAGGGCACCGCCGTCACCTCCGACGGCCGCTCCAACGGCCTGACCGCCCCGAACCCGGACGCGCAGGTCGACGTGCTGCGCCGCGCCTACGCCGACGCCGGCATCCGCCCGCAGGACGTGGACTACATCGAGGCCCACGGCACCGGCACCATCCTCGGCGACCCCATCGAGGCGTCCGCCCTGGGCACCGTGCTCGGCCGCGGCCGCGACGTGGCCAACCCGACGCTGCTGGGCAGCGCGAAGACGAACTTCGGCCACACCGAGGCCGCCGCCGGCGTCGCCGGCGTGATCAAGGTCGTGCTGGGCATACGCAACGACGTCATCCCGCCGTCGCTGCACTACGCCGGCCCGAACCCGTACATCGATTTCGACGGCGGCCGCCTGGAGGTCGTCGAGGATCCGCGCGAGTGGCCCGAGTACTCCGGCCGCAAGGTCGCCGGCGTCTCCGGCTTCGGTTTCGGCGGCACCAACGCCCACGTGGTGCTGACCTCCCCGCCGGCGCCCGCGCCGCGCGAGGAGCCGACCGCACCGATTGACCCGGCCGCCGCCCGCGAGGCCGGCATGCCGGCGCTGCTGCCGGTGTCCGGGCTGCTGCCGTCGCGCCGCCGCCTGGCCGCCGAGGATCTGACGACGTGGCTGGAGTCCAACCCGAACGCCGACCTGGGCGACGTCGCCCGCACCCTGGCGTCGCGGTCCCGTGGCCGCTCCAAGGCCGTCGTGCCGGCCACCGACGTCGCGTCGGCCGTCGAGGGCATGCGCCGCGTGGCCGAGGGCAAGTCCGGCCCGGGCATCGTGTCTGCGGACGCCCCGCTGGCCCAGGGGCCGGTGTGGATCTACTCCGGCTACGGTTCACAGCACCGCAAGATGGGCAAGGACCTGCTGGCCCTGTCCCCGGTGTTCGCCGAGACGCTGGCCAAGTGCGACGAGATCATCGTCGATTCCGTCGGCTGGTCCCTGCTGGAGCTCATCGCCGACGACGAGCGCACCTACGACCTCGAGTCGGCGCAGATCGGCATCACCGCCATCCAGGTCGCGCAGACCGACATGATGCGCGCGCTGGGCGCCGAGCCGGCCGCCGTGGTGGCCATGTCGATGGGCGAGATCGCAGCGGCCTACGCCGCCGGCGGCCTGACGCTGGAAGAGACCATGCGCGTCGCCTGCGCCCGCTCCCGCCTGATGGGCGAGGGCGAGTCGATGCTGGCCGAGGACGAGCAGGGCGGCATGGCCATGGTCGAGCTGTCCGTCGACGAACTCGACGAGCTGCTGGCCGCCCACCCAGAGTTCGCCGGCGTCGAGCCGGCCGTGTACGCGGCGCCGAGCATGACCACCGTCGGCGGACCGAAGCCGGCCATCGCCGCGCTGGTCGAGTTCCTGACCGGCGAGGGCAAGATGGCCCGTCCGCTGGCCGTCAAGGGCGCCGGCCACACGTCCGCGCTCGACCCGCTGTTGGGCGAGCTGTGGTCCGAGTGCTCCGACGTGGAGCCCACCCCGCTGGCCATCCCGCTGTTCAGCTCCGTCGACCGCGGCGTGACGTACCAGCCCGGTGACGTCGTCCACGACGCCGACTATTTCGTGCGCTGCACCCGCCAGTCGGTGTGGTTCTCCGATGCCGTCTCACGGGCCTGCGCCGCCGGCTACACCACCTTCGTGGAGTTCGCCCCGAACCCGGTCGCGCTCATGCCGACGATGGCCACCGCGTTCGCCGCGGGCCTGCCGGACGCGCAGCTGGTGCACCTGCTCAAGCGCAAGGAGCCGGCGGGGGAGTCCCTCGCCGCCGCGTGCGCGACGCTGTACGCCCACGGCCACGACATCGACCTGTCCGCCCTGGCCGGCCCCGGCGACTTCGCCGACCTGCCGGGCATCCACTGGCGCCACCAGCGTTTCTGGACGGCGGCGCGCCCGTCGTCCGGCGGCCGCGCGAAGCTGCCGGGCGCCCGCACCACCCTGCCCGGCGGCGACGTCGCCTACGCCGGTGACGCGGGGTCGGCGCCGTCCATCCACGCCATCATCGACGCCGCCGTCGCCGACGCCGTACCGGGCGCGACGGTGCTGGCCGTCGAGGAATCCGGCTCGCTGCCGGCTTCCGGCGAGCTGACGACGATCGTGTCGCACCACCCGGGCGGCGCGGTGATCTCGGTCTACGCCGTCGAGGGCGGCGCCACCGAGCTGCTGGCCAAGGCCGGCGTGGCCACCGTGCCCGCCCCCGCATCGGCGACCGGCGCATCGGCCTCGCCCGCAGCCGCCCCGGCCGGCGCGGGCACCGTCTCCGAATCGACCGCCGCCGGCGCCCCCGCGGGCTTCGGCGCCGCGTCGCGCACCCCGGCCGCCCCGGGCATGCCCACCGCCGCCGGCGCGGGATCCCCCGACGCCGAGCCCGGCTGGTCGCCGGAGTCCGGCGTGCCGGTGGAGGCGCACCTGCGCACCATCGTCGGCGAGGCCATGGGCTACGACGTCGACGATCTGCCGCTGGAGCTGCCGCTGATCGACCTCGGCCTGGATTCGCTGATGGGCATGCGCATCAAGAACCGCGTCGAGCACGACTTCTCCATCCCGCCGCTGCAGGTGCAGGCGCTGCGCGACGCGTCCGTCGCCGACGTCATCACCCTCGTCGAGGATCTGGTCGCCCAGTCGCACGGCGCCCCCGCCGCCGATTCCGCCGACCCGGCTGCCGGCACCGCCGCCGACGCCGTGGACGAGGCATTCGCCGCTGCGGAAGGTGGAGGGACCGTCGCAAAGCAGGGCATTTCCGTGGCGCCCCGCGACGCCTCCGAACGCATGGCGTTCGGCACCTGGGCCACAGTGGCCGGGGCGGGCGTCGGAGGCGTGACCGACGAACTGCCGGCGCTTGACGACGCCACCGCGGAAGCCATGTCCGCCCGCCTGTCCGAGCGCACCGGCGCCGCGATCACCGTCGACGACGTCCGCGCCGCCGGCACCATCGCGGACCTCGCCGAAACCCTGCGCCCCCACCTCGAAGTCGAGGTCGAGGGCAACATCCGCGTGCTGCGCGAACGCCCCGAAGGGTCCCGCACCCCCGCGGTGTTCCTGTTCCACCCGGCCGGCGGGTCCTCCGCCGTGTACCAGCCGCTGGTCCGCCGCCTGCCCGACGATGCCCCCGTCTACGGCGTCGAACGCCTCGAGGGCGACATCACCGACCGTGCCGCCGCCTACATCGACGACATCAAGGACCGTGCCGCCGGCCTGCCGATCGTCCTGGGCGGCTGGAGCTTCGGCGGCGCCCTGGCCTACGAGGTCGCGCACCAGCTGATCGGCTCCGACGTCGAGGTCGCGCAGATCATGCTGCTCGACACCGTGCAGCCGTCCGAGAAGGTGCCCGACACCCCGGAGGAGATGCATGCCCGCTGGGACCGCTACGCGGACTTCTCCAAGCGCACCTACGGCCTGGACATTCCCGTGCCCCACGACCTGCTGGACCAGCAGGGCGAAGAGGCGCTGCTGACCATGCTCGAGCAGTTCCTGGCCACCGCCGACTCGTCGCAGCACGGCCTGTCCGGCGGCGTCCTGGAGCACCAGCGCGCCTCCTTCGTGGACAACCGCATCCTCGACCAGCTGGACATGTCCCGCTGGGCCGACGTCGACGCGCCGGTGGTCCTGTTCCGCGCCGAGCGCATGCACGACGGCGCCATCGAACTGGAGCCGCGCTACGCGACGATTGATGACGACGGCGGCTGGTCCGCTATCGTCGAGGATTTGGAGATCGTGCATCTGCGCGGCGACCATCTCGCCATCGTCGATGAACCGGAGATTTCCAAGGTCGGTTCCTGGCTGGGGGACCGGCTGCAGAATCTGGACGCCGCAACCCGGAATGGACAGCAATCGAAGTGACTCTCAACACCACCGCCGAAAAGCTCGCCGACCTGAAGGAACGCCTCGCGGAAGCGCAGGACCCGGGCAGCGAGCGGGCCAAGGCGCGCCGTGACGCGGCCGGGCTGACCACGCCCCGCCAGCGCATCGCGCGGCTGGTCGACGCGGGGTCGTTCGTCGAGACCGGCCAGCTCGGCCGCACCCCCGACGAGGACGGCGCCCCCTACGGCGACGGCGTGGTCACCGGCACCGCCCGCATCGGCGGCCGCCCGGTGGCGGTGTACGCCCACGACAAGTCGGTGTACGGCGGCTCGGTGGGCATCACCTTCGGCAAGAAGGTCTGCGATCTGATGGACCTGGCGACCAAGGTCGGCTGCCCGGTCATCGGCATCAACGACTCCGGCGGTGCCCGCATCCAGGACGCCGTGACGTCGCTGGCCATGTACTCCGAGATCTCGCGCCGCCAGCTGCCCCTGTCCGGGCAGTCGCCGCAGATCTCCATTCTCCTGGGCAAGTGCGCCGGAGGTGCCGTGTACGCCCCGGTGACCACCGACTTCCTGGTCGCGGTGAAGGACCGCACCGAGATGTTCATCACCGGCCCCGAGGTCATCCGTTCGGTCACCGGCGAGGACATCACCTCCGCCGAGCTCGGCGGCGCGGAGCAGCAGGCCCGCAACGGCAACGTCTCCTACGTCGCCGACGACGAGGAGGACGCGTTCAACTACGTCCACGATCTGCTGGATCACCTGCCCAGCTCCGTCCACGAGCCGCTGCCGCCGTATTGGGCGCCGCCGGAGGACGTCACCGATCGCGACCGCAGCCTCGACGGCATCATCCCGGATGACCCGAATGCCGGCTACGACATGATGGAGGTCCTGACCAGGATCTTCGACGACGAGGACTTCGTCGAGGTACAGCCGGATTACGCGCCGAACCTGATCACCGGCTTCGCCCGCGTCGACGGCCGCACCGTCGGCGTGCTGGCGAACCAGCCGATGCACCTGGCCGGTTGCCTGGACGCGGATTGCTCGGAGAAGGGTTCGCGGTTCTCCAACATCTGCGACGCCTACGACATCCCGATCATCTACGTCGTGGACACCCCGGGCTACCTGCCGGGCGTGCAGCAGGAGAAGTCGGGCATCATCCACCGCGGCGCGAAGCTGGGCTTCGCGCTGGCGCAGGCCTCGGTGCCGAAGGTGACCGTCATCGTGCGCAAGGCCTTCGGCGGCGCGTATGCGGTGATGGGCTCGAAGAACTTGGGCGGCGACCTGAACTTCGCGTGGCCGACCGCGCAGATCGCGGTGATGGGCGCGGAGGCCGCCGTGGTGATGATCCAGGGCCGCCAGCTGGCCGAGATGCCGCCGGAGCAGCAGCCGGCCATGAAGAAGATGTTCATGGACTTCTACAACGAGAACATGACCAGCCCGTACGTCGCCGCCGAGCGCGGTTACGTCGACGCCATGATCATGCCGTCGGAGACGCGCGTCCAGCTGCGCCGCGCGCTGGATCAGCTGCGCGACAAGGAGCTGCCGCAGGTGCGCAAGAAGCGCGAGATCGCCCCGATGTAGTCGCGGTCGGTCACCGCATTGCTTCACGACGGGCCGCCCGACATCTTTCTTCCGGGGGAGCGTCGAACATGTTTCCGTGCCCCCGAGAGGCGTCCGATCCGCCCGCGCGGCTAGGCTTTGCCCTGCGAAACGGACTTTCTAGGAGCAGATGGCGATGACCAACCCGTATGACAACCCCTTCGGCGACCAGGGCGGCGTCGATCCGTTCTCCCAGCAGGGTCAGCAGGGTCAGCCCGGCCAGTCGCCGTACGGCCAAGCCGACTACGGCCAGCAGAACTACGGCCAGGCCGGTTACCAGCAGGGCTTCCCGCAGCCGGGGGCGAACGGCCCTGCGTATGGCCAGGTCCAGCCCTACGGCCAGCAGCCCATGCAGCCGATGCAGGCGTACGGCGCCAACGGCCTGCCGCGCGCACCCAAGTCCAAGATTCTCGCGGCGGTCCTGGCCTTCTTCCTCGGTGGTTTGGGCGTGCACAACTTCTACCTCGGCAACACCAGCCGTGGCGTGACGCAGCTCGTCTTGACCGTGATCGGCTGGGTCACGTCGATTCTCCTCATCGGCTTCGTCTTCCTCGTCGCCGTGGGTTTCTGGGTGTTCATCGAGTTCATCATGATTCTCGTGGGCAGCGGCGGTTACGAACGCGACTCCGACGGCTACCCGTTGCAGTAGTTCGCCCGGCGCCCCTTTTCGCGCGGGGCCGGCACGGGAGAGGGGCCGATGCGTCGTGAAGCACACGACGCATCGGCCCCTCGGCCGTTCCCCGGGCAACCCCGGGGGAGCGGGATACGGTCAGTGCACGCCCTCGAAACGGGCGACGATCCACTTCTTGCCCAGGATCAGGGCCGCGCCGATGACGATCGACAGGCCACCCAGGACGATGAAGAAGTTGGACTCCGCCGACGCGTCCTCCGGGTGGTAGTAGCCGGCCAGGGTGCCGGCCAGGGAGGTGCCCATGGCGACGGCCATCATCCACACGGCGAACATGCGGGTCGGGTAGGCCTCCGGCGCCAGCTTCGTCGCCAGCGAGTTGCCCACCGGCGACAGCAGCAGCTCGCCCATGGTGAACAGGAACAGGATCCACACGATGACCAGCAGCGGCGTCGAGTTCGCGCCGCCGCCGACGAACGGCAGGAAGAAGAACAGCGAGATGCCGATGATGATGTTGGCGACGCCGAACTTCACCGGGTAGGTCCACTGGCGCTTGCCCAGCTTCGTCCACATCGCGGCGAAAATGCCGGAGAAGATGATGATGAAGATCGGGTTGATCGACTGCACCCACGCCGGCGAGAACTCGAAGGAACCGATCATGCGGTCCAGGCGCTGGTCGGCGTAGATCGCGATGACCGTGAACTGCTGCTGGAAGATGCCGAAAAACAGCACGCCGGCGACGAACATCGGGATGAAGCCGATCAGGCGCCGCTTTTCGACGGCGGTGGTGCGGTCGCTGGCGTACATCTGCGTCCACAGCACCACCGCGGCGATTCCGGCGAGGACGGTGACGATCGTCGCCAGGGACTCGAGCGGGACGATGCCGGTGGCCACCAGCGCAACGAGGACCGCCACGACGATGACGGCGCCGACGAACGTCGGCAGGTACTTGGCCTTCGGCAGCGGATTCGGCACGTCGTGGCCGGCGGCGCCGATGGTGGACTTGCGCATGAGCACGTACTGGATCAGGCCGATGGCCATGCCGACGGCGGCGAGGCCGAAGCCCCAGTGGAAGCCCTTCATGTCCCACAGCAAGCCGGTGAGCAGCGGGCCGAACAGGGCGCCGATGTTGACGCCCATGTAGAAGATGGAGAAACCGGCGTCGCGGCGCGTGTCCTCGCGGGAGTACAGCTGGCCGAGGACGACCGACGCGGTGGTCTTCAGGCCGCCGGAGCCGAGGGCCACGAAGACCAGGCCGATGGCCAGGCCGGTGACGCCGGGCAGCACCGCCAGCGAAATGTGGCCCAGCATGATCAGGATCGCCGAGTAGAACAGCGTCTTCTCGGAGCCCAGGAGGCGGTCGGCGATCCACGCGCCGACCAGGGCGGCCATGTAGACCAGGCCGCCGTACGCGCCGACGATGGAGGTGGCGACGCCGCGGTCCATGCCCAGTCCGCCGTCGGTGACGGCGTAGTACATGTAGAAGACCAGGATGCCCTGCATGCCGTAGAAGCTGAAGCGCTCCCACATCTCCACGCCGAACAGGTTGGCCAGGCCCCAGGGCTGGCCGAAGAACGTTCGCTCCTTGCCGGAACCGGCGTTCGCGCCGCCGTCGATGGTGTTCACCGCGGACGTGTGGTCCCCGGCGACGTGCTGCTGCGCGGCGGCCGGCTGGTCGGCGGCCGCGCCATCATGGTGGCCTGGGGAGGTGTTGTCCCCGGCCGAGTCAGGTGAATGTGCCATGCGCCCGATTATTCGCCGTTGCAACGCGAATGAAAAACCGGATCCGTGACCCCGGGCGGCTCGGGCCCGAATTGAGGTGAACGTCACTCCCTGGTGGGGCGGCCCGTTCAGTTCGGTGTCGCGTCCATTCGTCCCGCGCCCGTTCACCCCGCGGCTCAGAGCGCCGCGCCGTATCCGGTCAGCGCCGCGCGCCCAGGGCGTCGTACTTGTCCTTGAGCACCATCTTCGCCACCAGGCGGGTGCCCAGCAGGAGCAGGCCGCTCATGACGGTGGCGACGATGATGAACGACCAGTGCGGCATCTCGCCGTTGCGCAGCGCCCAGATGCCCAGGCCGGTGATGGCCGTCGCCAGCCACACGATGACGCCGCCGGGTGCGATGGGCAGCGGGTGCTTCTTGGCCGCGGCGCAGATCGCGTGGCCGATGGCGCCGCCGACGAGGAAGGGCCACAGGGTGTTCAGGACGTTGGTCAGCGTGAACGGGTCGGCTTCGGTGTTGTGGGCCATGCGGGCGAGCACGGCGAACGCGAAGATGGCGAAGAAGTCCATGACGATCGTGCGGGTGACGGACACTGTTGCTCCTGTGTTTCGGTGGTGTCGGGCTCGAGTCTATTCGGTGCTTTGCGACGGCCCGCGGTCCCCGGGACCGGCCGTTTCGTGCGCTTCGGCGTCGCCGCGGCGGTCGGAGCCGATCAGGTAGATGATCCAGCCGACGATGGCGGGCAGGATGAAGGACACCAGACGGTAGATGAGCACGGTGGCCACGGCGTCGGTGCCGACCATCCCGGCGGCGACGAGGGTGCCGGTGAGCACGGCTTCGACGGGGCCGACGCCGCCTGGCGTGGCCTGGATGAAGCCGGCGACCTTGCTGAAGACGAAGGCCATGAGGATGGTGTTGATCGACACGTCGTCGGCGCCGACGGCGCGCATCGCGGCGTAGAGGCACGCGACGTCGGCGATCCAGTTGAGCAGCGACCACCCGAAGGCGAGGATCATGCGGCCGGGCCGTAGCTCCACGCTGGTCAGCTGGCGGATGGTGTCGCGGACCCGGTCCTCGTCGGCGTCGGCGGGCTTGCGGCGGATCTTGTTGACCGCCCGCAGCACCGGCATGGCCACGCCCTCTATGAGGGCGGTGTTGCGCGAGAACCACCACAGCAGCCCCGTCGCCCCGAGGACGGCGGCACCGGCGGCGACGAGGCGCACGGGTGCGGCACCGCCGAGGAAAAACAGGGCGCCGATGGCCAGCACCGCCAGGCCGAGGAAGCTCAGCGCGCCGGACAAGAGGATGAACCAGCTGACGATGACGGGCGTCGCCCCCCACTGCAGCTGCCTGCGCACCTGCAGCGCCGTGGAGAATGCCACGCCGCCGGGCACCGACACCGACCACGCGTTGGCGGCCAGGACCAGCGAGTTCGTGGACCGGCGAGTGGCCAGGCGCACGTCCGCGGCGCGCAGGAGCAGGCGCATGACTTCCGCCATGGCGAACAACGCGAGGGCGACGGTCGCCGCGGAGATGAGCACCCATCCGAAGTCGGCGCGGAGGAACGTGCGCCAGCCGTCGGTGACGCTGTCCCAGTTCTGCAGGGCGAACCACAGCGCGACGCCGAGGATCACCAGGGTCAGCGCCCATCGGATCCAGGAGGCCGAAGCGGCGGACGCCGCCGACCTTGCGGCGTCGCGCATGCGGGTCATCGGGTATCGCCCGTGCCGGGGCCGAGGGCCTCGCGCTTCTCCCATTCCAGGCGCAGCATGATGTCGCGCACGGTCAGGCGGCCCTCCGGAACCTCGATGGGCTCCTCGTCGGGGACGCCGGCCCCGGCACCGTCGCCGAAGCCGTCGCCGTCGCCGTCGAAGCCGCCATCCGCGTAGCCGGCGACGAGATCGTCGTCCGGGTCGTGGCCGCCGAACTCCGCCGCCGGGTCATGGTCGACGAGCTCGCCCTCGTAGATCGGCTCGCCGAGCTCCGTGCGCTCGCGCACGGCGGGAACGTGTGCCGCCCCCTGCTCTTCGGTGGAAACCGGTTCGGCATCTCGCCACGTGTCCCGCTCCTCGGCGGGGCGGCGGTCGTCGTCAAGCGAAGGAGCCGCAGCCCCCGCCGCGGCCGCACCCGAACCGGCGGCGACCCCCGCACCCGCCATCGCGGGCGCGCGGCCCACCGCCGACGGCGCGGCCGACCCGTGGCCCAGGCGCGCCGACATGCGCTTGACCCAGCGCGGCGCCCACCAGCAATCGTCGCCGAGGAGCTTCATCACCGCCGGGACCAGCAGCATGCGGATGATCGTCGCGTCGAGGAACAGGGCGGCGATCATGCCGAAGGCGATGTACTTCATCATCACGATGTCGGAGAAGCCGAACGCGCCGGCCACCACGATCATGATCAGCGCCGCCGCCGTGATGATGCCCCCGGTGTTCGCGGTGCCGAACTGGATCGCGTGCGGGGTGGAAGCGCCGTCGTCGCGGTCCTCCACCATCCGGGACACCAGGAACACCTCGTAGTCCGTGGACAGGCCGTAGATGATCGCGATGATCAGCACCAGCACCGGGCTCATCAGCGGGCCCGGCGTGAAGCCGAACAGGCCCGCGCCGACGCCGTCGACGAACATGGCGGTGAGGATGCCCAGCGTCGCGCCGAGGCCCAGCGCCGTCATGATGATCGCCTTCGCCGGCAGGATGATCGACCCGAACACCAGCGCCATCAAGATGAAAGTGGCCACCACCATGTAGAGGATCATCCACGGCAGCTTGTCGAACAGCGCCTCGATGGACTCCACCTCCATCGTCGGGGTGCCGCCGATGTAGACCGTCGTGCCCTCGGGCACGTCGATGTCGCGCAGCTGCTCGACCACGCGCGTGTTGTCGTCGCGGTCGGCGATGCCCGCCGACAGGACCGTGACGCCGTCCTTCGTCGGCTGCGAGATCTTGAACCGGTCCGTCAGACCGTCGACCTGGTTGGCCTGCTGGAACACCTCGCCGACGGCGCGCGGATTGCCGCCGTCCTCGATGACCAGCTTCACCGGGTCGGTGCGCATGGTGGGGAAGTTCTCGTCGAAGCGCTCCTGCGCCGTGCGGGTCTCGTTCGTCGGCGGCAGGTAGGTCTCGTTGATGCCGCCGAACTTGATGCCGATCAGCGGCAGCGTCAGCGCCAGAAGGCCCAGGCAGACGGTCACCGTCACCAGCTTGGAGTGCTTCATGGCCCACGCGGGGATGCGGCCCCACAGCGAGTTCATGGACTGCTCGCGGGTGCGTCCCGCGCGGCGCACGCTCCACTTGTCGATGTTCGGCCCCAACAGGCCGAACAGGGCCGGCAGCACCGTCAACGACAGCAGCGCCGCCAAACCGACCGCCGAAATGGCACCGTAGGCCACCGATTTCAGGAACGCCTGCGGGAACAGCAGCAGGCCGGACAGGGCCACGGCGACCATCGCCGCCGAGAACACCACCGTCTTGCCCGCCGTGGCCGTGGTGTGGGCCACCGCCTGCGGGACGGGCACCCCCTCCGCCATCTCCTCCCGGAAACGCGACACCATGAACAGGCCGTAGTCGATGGCCAGGCCCAGGCCCAGCAGCGTGACGACGGACTGCGCGAACGCGTTGACCTGCGTCACCTGCGCCAGCATCGACAGGATGCCCAGCGAGCCCGCGATGGACAGGATGCCCACGATCAGCGGCATCGACGCCGAGACCACGCCGCCGAACACCACGAGCAGCAGCAGCGCCACGATCGGCAGGCCGATCAGCTCGGCACGCCAGATGTCGTCGGCCATGCCCGAATCCAGGGCACCGGCCACGGGGGTCGCGCCGGCGACCTCCATGTCCACGCCTTCGATCTGGAGCTGGTCCTCGATGGCCCGGTAGTTCTTCAGCACGTCGTTGCCCGTGCCGGCCAGGCCGACCGCCACGAACGCCGTCTGCTTGTCCTCCGTGGCCATCACCGACTGGTTGTTGGCGAAGTAGCTGGTGACGTGGTCGACGTACTCGGGGTTGTCCGCCGCCAGTCGGGCGAAGTGGTCGTTGACGCGCTGCGCCAGCGCCGGATCGTCGACGGTGCCGCCCTCGGGGGCGTCGACCATGACGATGACGTCGCCCGAATTGTCGCGGCCGAAGGTCTCCTCCTCCAGCACGGCGGCGGCGGTGGAATCCGACCCCGGGTCGTCCCAGCCCTCCTGGTCGAGCCGGTCGCCCAGCTTCGTCCCGGAGAAGATGAACAGGGCCAGCAGGCCGACGACCAGCACCAGCGGCGTGAGCACGCGGTGCCGGTACGCGAAGGAACCCCATCGATAGAACATGTGCGGGTCAGCGCTCCTTGAGCAGGGACATGAGGGAGCGGAACGGCTGCAGCCAGGCACCCTCGTCCGGCAGGTTCTCCAGGTCGATGCGCGGCAGCGGCTCGCGGAAGACGCCCGGGATGTCCTCGAGGTCGACGAACTCGATGATGTCCGAGTTCACCGCCCACGCGGCGTGCTCGCGGAAACCGATCACCGTCGTCGGGATCCGCGAGTTCTCCAGCTCCTCCAGCATGTCCTGGAAGTTCTGGCCGTCGGCGGAGGCGACGACGACGCCCTCGAGGATGCCCTCGTCGCGGCGGCGGCGGATGTGGTCCAGCATGTCCGGGTCGACGTCGGAGTCGTCGCCGATCTTCGGCTTGGCGAACACCGCGAAACCGACGTTGCGCAGCGCCTCCACCCACGGGCGGACGATGTCCGCCGAACCCGGGGCGATGTTGGTGAACACGGTGGCCTCGGGCTCGATGTGCGTGCCGACGTCGTCGGCCAGGTCCATCGTGCGCTCCACCAGCCAGCGGCCGACCGCGTCGAAGCGTGGGCGGTGCGCCGCGGTGGGGCGGGAGCCGAGGATCGCGCCGAGGCCCATGTCGATGTTCGGGGCGTCCCAGACCAGCAGCAGGGTCGGGGTGGTCTCCGGGGATTCGGAGTAGTGGTGGGTGCCGCTCATCGGGCGTCCTCTCGGGTGGCGTCGGCCGGGTCGGCGGCATCGGCGGAGTCGGCCGCATCGGCCGCGTCGGCGCGCTTGCGCCACACGAACTCGTGGATGTCGTGGTCCAGGTTCAGGCCGCGGTTCTCGAACTTCGTGGTCGGGCGGTCGAGCAGCATCGGCGACTCGGGCCACGGCCAGGCGATGGGCTCCAGGGCCGGTTCGACGTCGCGGAGCTCCTCGATCCACTCGGCGTAGCCGGCGTGGTCGGTGGCGGCGTGGAAGATGCCGCCGGGCTTGAGGCGCGACGCGATCAGGCGCAGGGTGCCCGACTGCAGGATGCGGCGCTTGTGGTGGCGGGCCTTGGGCCAGGGGTCGGGGAAGAACAGGCGCACGCCGTCGAGGGACTCGGGCGCGATCATGCGCTGCAGGACCTCGACGCCGTCGCCGCGGACCATGCGGATGTTGTCGACGCCCTCGCGGGTCATCGCCGACAGCAGCTTGGCCAGGCCGGGCTTGTACAGCTCCACGGCGATGATGTTGTGGTCGGCTTCCTTCGGCGCCATGGCGACGGTGGAGGTGCCGGTGCCGCAGCCGATTTCGACGATGGTCGGGCCGGTGCGGCCGAACCACTCCTCGACGTCGATCTTTTCGTCGGAAAGCACCGTGCCCACCCGGTCCCAGTGCTCGTCCCAGATCGCGGACTGGCCGGGGGTCAGGGTGCCGCGGCGGAAGCTGACGCCGCCGATGCGCGGGTACTCGAGGCCGTCGTCGAATTCGGTCTGCATGGGGCGCCCGTAGGGCAGCGCGCCCTTGCCGAAGTCGGGCACGCGCGTGGCGTCGGCCGCCGGATCGGGGTGCGCGGAAGCGGTGCCGTCCCCGGCGGCGATGTTCGTATCAGGGGTATCAGAATTAGTCATCGCCCCCATTGTTCACGACGGGCGGGGGAGGTCAATAATCCCGCGCGCGTGATTCGCGCCCGCGCAGGGGCATGTTCGGCGTCGGCGGATCTGTTGCCGGCCTCCGGTGCCCGTGTTCTACTGGGCGCGTTCGCCGGCGTCGGCCGGATGTGGATCGGGGGATTCGGGGGCGGGACATGCGTGGAGCGGGGCCGGGCGGCCGGTTGTGGGACGGGGTCGTCGACTGGTTGGCGGGCGCCGATGTGGGGGAGCCGGCGGCGGTCGACATGGCGGAGCTGCTCGACTCGGTCTCCGGGCCGCCCATCGTCGCGGTGCGCGGTGCCGTCGGGATCGGCGTCGCTTCGGTGGTGGCGGCGCTGCGGGCCCATCCGGTGGGGCGCGCGTGGAGCGTCGTCGCCGACGAGGGCCCCGCGCCGCGCGTCGACGCCGATGCCGTGGTGACGGTGACCAACGATCCGGGGGCCGTCGCGCGGCCGGGCGAGGTCGTCGCCCATCCCCGGGGCCGCGCGGGGTCGGGCATTTCGCTTGACGACGCCCACGGTCCCGCATCGGGGGCCGTCGACCCATTGGCCGCGGCGGTATCCGCGTTGGTGGCCGCCGGGGTGCTGGAGGACGTCCGGCGGCGACGTTTGGAGCGGGGCGTGGCGGCCATCGCGGTGGCCCGCCCGGTCGTCCGCGATGAGCTGGAGGATCTGCTGTGGCCGTGACGGGGGACGCCGATGCGGCGCTGTTGGAGCCGCCGTTGGAGCCGCCGCTGGAGGTGACGCGCACGGGGCCCGCCGCGGCGTGGGCCGATGCGTCGGCGCTGGAACGCGAGGGCATCCGCCTGGTCGAGGCGCGCACCGCGGTGGTGCTCGTCATCGTCGACGGCCGGGTGCCGCCCACCCGCGGCGACGTCGCGCTGGTGGAGGCCGTGTCCGGGGCGACCGGCCGCTGCGCCGTGGGCCTGGACCTGGACCTGGATCCGGGTTCGGGCCCGGGCCCGGGTTCGGATCCGGCTGCGATGCCCGGCCCGAATCCGTCCCGCGACGCCGGGTACCTGGACCGGTGGCGGGACGCGGTGCACGTCGACGTCGTCGTCGGTCCCCTCGACGCGACCATGGCCAGGACGCTGAAGCTGCTCGCCGCCGGGCCCGCACGGCCCATCACCCCGACGCCCGGACAACGCCGGCGTGCGTTGTTGGGGGCTCAATTGGCGGCCGATCGCGCCGGGAGGGCGCGGGCCGTCGACAAGCGGATCAGGGAAATGCGGGCCGCCGTGCCGCACGCCATCGCCGATTCTCTGGAATCCGTCGCGCGCCGGGCGGGCGATCATGCCCCGGCCGAGCTCGACCGGGCGGTGGAACGGGCGGCGGGGCGGGTCGCCGACGCGCTGGACCTGCCGCGGGCCCCGGACTGCCCCTCGGCGCCGGACCTGCCTCGCACCGGTGGGCTGATGGAAGCGGGGGTCGGGGTGCTCACGCTCGGGGCCGCCCTCGGTGCCGGCGGGCTGTTGGGGGCTCCGCTGCGGTGGGCCGGGTTGCCCGGGTGGGCCGTCGGGGCGATCACGGTGCTCGCGGGAGTGTCGCTGGCGCTGGCCCTGGCCATCGGGGCGCGGCGCCGGCGCATCGAGCGGGAGCGCGCGGCGTGGGCGGCCGCTCACCTGGCGAAGGTGCGGCGCGGCTGGGACCGCGAGATCGCGGCGATGCTGCGGGACGAGGCGCGGCCCCCGCCGGATGGATGGCGGGCCCGGCACCTCGCCGGAGCGCTGCGGGCGGAGACAGGCGGATGAGCGGAGTGCAGATGGCGAACACGGTGCGGCAGACGAAGAAGCTGTCGAAGAAGCAGAGGAAGAAGAGGAGCGAGACATGGACGGCATGATCGGCGGGTTGCCCGGAGGGGCGGGGTACGCGGGACCGTCGGGGCAGGAGGGCCCGGCGTCGGCGTGCGGGCTCGACGGGGCGGACGCGCTCGGCGGCGCAGTGCCGTTCGATCGGGTCGCCGGTGAGGGGATGATCGTCGAAATCGGCGGCGAATACTTCGATCTGGGGCCGGGGACCGCGGATACGGACGGTGACGGGATCGCCGATTCGGTCACGCTCGCCGACGACCGGGGGCTGAGCATCTTCTCCGACGTCGACGGCGACGGGGCCGTCGACCACGTGACCACCGTTCTCTTCGACGGCACCTACGAGACGTGGACGGCGGCGTCGGCAGACGCCTCGGAAGAGGTCCCGGAAGACGCCTCGGGTGCGACTTCGGGCGCGGCATCGGGAATCTCGGCCGGAAATTCCGGGGGCACCTCATCGGGGGTGAGCGGCGATGCCGCCGAAGCCGGAGGTTCGCCGTCGACCTGGGGCGTTCACGAGTGGGAACGGGGCGAAAGAGGGCGGTGGGCCTGAATTTCCGCGTTTCCGCCGCTGTGGGGTTCGTCTCATGCTCGTCGGCGGCAAGTTTCGGGTTCCAACGGTAGCCTGATAACGAGACGCGAAACCCATAGTCAGGAGTACAGATGTCCGCACCTTCCATCCCGGGTCTGCAGGGTCAGGCCCCGACCGAGAACGCCGAGCTGCTTCGCTGGATCGCCGAGGTCGTCGAGCTCACCACTCCGGATAAGGTCGTCTTCGCCGACGGCTCCCAGGAAGAGTGGGATCGCCTGTCCCAGGAGCTGGTGGACAAGGGCACGTTCGTCAAGCTCAACGAAGAGAAGCGACCGAACTCCTTCCTGGCCCGCTCCAACCCGGCCGACGTCGCGCGCGTCGAGTCCCGCACCTACATCTGCTCCGAGAAGGAGGAGGACGCGGGCCCGACCAACAACTGGGCGGACCCGGCCAAGATGAAGGAGGAGATGACCGAGCATTACCGCGGTTCCATGAAGGGCCGCACCATGTTCGTCGTCCCGTTCTGCATGGGCCCCATCGACGACCCGTCGCCGAAGCTGGGCGTTCAGCTCACCGACTCCGAGTACGTGGTGCTGTCGATGCGCATCATGACCCGCATGGGCAAGGACGCGCTGGACAAGATCGGCAAGGACGGCGACTTCGTCCACGCCCTGCACTCCGTGGGCGCCCCGCTGGCCGAGGGTGAGGAAGACTCCACCTGGCCGTGCAACGAGAACAAGTACATCACGCACTTCCCCGAGACCAAGGAGATCTGGTCCTACGGTTCCGGCTACGGCGGCAACGCCATCCTGGTCAAGAAGTGCTACGCCCTGCGCATCGCCTCGGTCATGGCCAAGGAAGAGGGCTGGATGGCCGAGCACATGCTCATCCTGAAGCTCACCGATCCGTCGGACAAGGTCTACTACGTCGCCGCCGCGTTCCCGTCGGCCTGCGGCAAGACCAACCTGGCCATGCTGACCCCGACCATCGAGGGCTGGAAGGCCGAGGTCGTCGGTGACGACATCGCGTGGCTGAAGTTCGGCGAGGACGGCCGCCTCTACGCGGTCAACCCGGAGAACGGTTTCTTCGGCGTCGCGCCGGGCACCAACTACGACTCGAACCCGAACGCGATGAAGACCCTGGAGAAGGGCAACTCCATCTTCACCAACGTCGCGCTCACCGATGACGGCGACGTCTGGTGGGAGGGCCTCGAGGGCAAGCCGGATCACCTCATCGACTGGAAGGGCAACGACTGGACCCCCGAGTCCGACGAGCTGTCCTCCCACCCGAACTCCCGCTACTGCACCCCGATCGACCAGTGCCCGGTCGCGGCCCCGGAGTTCAACGACCCGGCCGGCGTTCCGCTGGACGCCATCCTGTTCGGTGGCCGCCGCCCCGACACCGTGCCGCTGGTTTCCCAGGCGCTGTCCTGGAACCACGCCACCTTCATCGGCGCGACCCTGGCTTCCGGCCAGACCGCCGCGTCGGCCGAGGCGAAGGTCGGCTCGCTGCGCCACGACCCGATGGCCATGCTGCCGTTCATCGGCTACAACGTCGGCGACTACCTGCAGCACTGGGTTGACATGGGCAAGAAGGGCGGCGACAAGATGCCCGAGGTCTTCCTGGTCAACTGGTTCCGCCGCGGCGATGACGGCCGTTTCCTGTGGCCGGGCTTCGGCGACAACTCCCGCGTCCTGAAGTGGATCATCGATCGCATCGAGGGTCGCGTGGAGGCCAAGGAGACCGTCGTGGGCTACACCGCCCGCGCCGAGGATCTGGACCTGTCCGGCCTGGACACCCCGATCGAGGACGTCAAGGAGGCGCTGAAGGCGCCGGCCGAGAAGTGGCAGGGCGACCTCGCGGACAACGAGGAGTGGCTGAAGTCGCTCGGCGACCGCATGCCGCAGGAGATGTGGGACGAGCTCGATGCTCTGAAGGCCCGCGTCAAGGAGCGCGA
Source organism: Corynebacterium xerosis NBRC 16721 = ATCC 373 (assembly GCF_001552415.1). Taxonomy (GTDB): domain Bacteria; phylum Actinomycetota; class Actinomycetes; order Mycobacteriales; family Mycobacteriaceae; genus Corynebacterium; species Corynebacterium xerosis. The sequence goes on along the minus strand of NZ_BCRD01000003.1, from coordinate 295,376 downwards.
GTCCAAGAAGTAGGACTCCGCGCACCGGAGGCCCGGGCGGTTTGACCGCCCGGGCACCGCAACCGCGTCCACGACCCCCGTCCACCACCGGCCTCACGCCGGCGGTGGGCGGGGGTCGACGCATGCGCCGAGACGGGCGGTGGGGCAGCGCATTTCGTCGCCCGGAACTTGGTCGCGTGACCAAAACGACAGGAGCCGGTCTATTTGCGCAGCACCGTGTCGGATAAAATCGGGGGGAGGCGAATTATTGCGTGGAATCCGGCACGCGGATCTCATGAGCCGTTCGGGCGGGCGGTGACCCTCCACCGCCCGCAGTGGAAAGGTTGTGGTGGGCATGCAGCTCACGGTGTTCTCCGACTTGAGTCTGCGGATCATCATGCGGATGGCGGCCGGTGAACGGGGGCAGAAGTTCACCGCGGGGACGGTGGCCGACGAGCTCAATGCGTCGCGGGCGCACGTCGCCAAGGTCGTGACCCGTCTGGTCGAACTCGACCTGGTCGTGGCCGTGAAGGGGCGCTATGGCGGCATCTACCTGGCCGATGGGGCGCTGGAGAAGTCGGTGGGGGCGATCCTGCGCGAGCTCGAATCGGGGGAGGTCGTGGATTGCGTGGGCACCAATTGCCCGCTGCTGCCGGCGTGCCGTCTGCGCACCGCGCTGGCCGACGCTCAGGAGGCGTTCTTCGCCCATCTCGACCCCATCACAATCGGCGAGCTCGTGGGGGACTCCGCCGATCGGGATGCCCCGCGTCATCTGCTGAAGCTGATCGCCACGACGTAGCGCCCGCCGTGGTTCCGGGCTTCTGATTCGGAGCGGCCGGACGGGGTTTGGGGGTGCCGTCGCAAAGCCATTTCCTGCTGTTTCCGATCCCGCCGGAAACAGACCGCACCCCCGCGCCCAATAATGCGCAAAACGGATACGCATTACATGCTAGCGTTGTCCGCGACCCCCGAAACGACACCCGACAGGGAGCTTCCATGGCAACGATCGACGTCAAGAAGACCGGCCTCACCGACGACCAAGCGGACATCATCCGCCAGACTCTGCCCGTCGTCGGCGCGAACATCGGCGACATCACCCCGAACTTCTACCGCCGCATGTTCACCGCCCACCCGGAGCTGCTGGCCAACACGTTCAACCGCGGCAACCAGAAGCAGGGCGCGCAGCAGAAGGCGCTGGCCGCGTCGGTGGCCACCTTCGCCGCGACCCTCGTCGATCCCGACGCCCCCGCCCCCGAGGAGCTGCTCGCCCGCATCGGCCACAAGCACCTGGCCACCGGCATCGTCGAGGAGCAGTACCCGATCGTGCACAAGCACCTGTTCGACGCCATCGAGGAGGTCCTGACGCCCGAGGTGTTCCAGGGCGCCGTCCGCGATGCGTGGGATGCGGTGTACCTGGAGATGCAGCGCGTGCTGGTGGACTTCGAAAAGCAGCTTTACGACGAGTCGGGCGTCGCGCCCGGCGACGTTTTCCGTGCCGCCGAGGTGGTCTCCCGCGAGGACCTGTCCGACGACATCGTGGTCTTCGGCGTGCGCGGCAAGGCGGAGGAGCTGCCGGGGTTCACCCCGGGGCAGTACATTTCCGTGCGCCAGACCATGGCCGACGGTGCCGGCCAGCTGCGCCAGTACTCCCTGGTCGGTGTGCCGGGTGACGGCGTTCTGAAGTTCGCGGTGCGCCGCGTCGGCGCGGATGAGGTCGCCGGCCTGCCCGCCGGCGAGGTGTCCAACAAGCTGTGCGACGACGTCCGCGTCGGCGACGAGATCGAGATTTCGCTGCCCGCCGGTGATCTGGTGCTCGACACCGAGTCGGATGGGCCGGTCGTGCTGGTGTCCGCCGGCATCGGCGCGACGCCCATGGTCGGCATGCTCAACTACCTCGCCGCGAATGGCTCGCAGCGCCGGGTGCTGTCGGTGCACGCCGACCGGTCCGAGGCAGCCGACGTTCTCGCAGCGGAGCGCACCGCGGCGGTCGAGGCGCTGGCCAACGGCACCGAGAAGCGCTGGCTGGAGCCGGACTTCATGGACCTGTCCGACAAGGGCGGCGTCGAGCTGCCCGAGGGCGCCGAGTTCTACATCTGCGGCGGCAATGGTTTCCTGCAGCACGTCCGCGACCAGCTGGCCGAGCGTGGCGTCGACCGCTCCCGCATCCACTTCGAGCTGTTCAGCCCCAACGACTGGCTGCTCGACGCGTAAACGGCGAGGCCGTGAGGCGGCGCGGCGCTGATGGGGCCGCGCCGCTCTCGCCCAGGCCTCCCTCGCCGGCGGTCGGCCGCTAACCCACCTCGAATGTCTTAACCCACCTGCTGCAACGGGTGGGTTAAGACATTCGAGGTGGGTTTGCGAGATTTGACGGTCGTTCCGGGGTGTTTGGACGGAATGGGCGGCGGGTTGTGATGATAATGAACGCACCTCAGTTGCCCGGCGATGCCCGTGACGCAGCACAGCGGGCCACTCGGCAGCGCAGATCAGGGCACGAGACGAGAGCACGACGAGAAGGAGCGGGATTCACATGACCGATCAGCACTCCGAGGTTTCCGGCGGCACCGGCAGCACTGACGATGGGCGGTTCGACGCCGGCATCCGCGTCCGCCGCGAGGTGATGGGCGACGACTTCGTCGACGCCGCCCTCGAGCGCAACGCGGGCACCGACGGCGAGGACCTGCAGCGCCACATCACCGAGACCGTCTGGGGTTCGGTGTGGACCCGCGACGGCCTGGAGAAGCGCGACCGCAGCCTGCTCAACATCGGCATGCTCGTCGCCCTGCGCGCCACCGGAGAGCTGCGCGGCCACGTGCGCGGCGGCCTGCGCAATGGCTTGACCCGCGAGGAGATCACCGAGGCGGTCATCCACACCGCCGGCTACTGCGGCGCCCCCGCGGCGCTGTCCGCCATGAAGGTGGTCCAGGAGGTCCTCGTCGAGGAGCTCGGCCCGCTGCAGGGGGAGTAGCGGCCGCTTCGCCGCGCTCCTCTTCGCCACCGCCTACTTCGCGGCCGGCTGGTTCGAGGACCGCCGCTAGGCTGCCATCTCCGGCCTCCCGGCCGGGCCGGGCCGTGCCCTGAGACGGGAAGAACCCGCCTTCCTCTCGGATGGCGGGTTCTTTCGCGTCGTGCGCGCGTCCGGGGCGTCGTCGGTCCCCGGGCGCGGTGTACGCCTCGGACGTGCGTCTTAGGCGCGGCCGATGTGGTGGCCGACGGTCTGGACGCCGTGGTTGGTCATGTGGACGAACAGGTTGTAGTCGCCGATGCTGTCGTCGACGACGCCGACGACCCAGTTGTCGGCGTCGCAGGTGCCGTGGCCGGCGGTGATGCCCTTGAGGCCGACGAACTTGGCGCCGGTGTCGCCGGCGGCCTGGGCCAGGCCGGCGTCGAGGCGATCCTCGATCTCGCGGAGGTTCACGGCCGGGGTTGGCAGGCCGACGCCGGCGGTGTTGACCAGGCAGACCTCGCCGTTGGGGCCGGAGACCGTCGGGTAGCCGGCGATCTTGATCTGGGCGTTCGGGGCGACCTGCTTGGCGCGGTTGATGGCGTCGCGGGCGGCAACGCGCAGGTTCTCCTGGATCTGCGGCATGGGCATGCGGTCGTTCAGGATGTACGGGTAGGTGTCGTTCGCGCCGGCGAGGATGACCACCTGGCGGGTGCCGGCGTCGAGCGCGCCGGTCTCGGCGGCGCGGTTGATCTGGTCGATCACGCGGATGCCACCGGTGCGGAACGAGGAGCCCGCGCAGGTGTAGTCGGCGATCGGGGTGCCGTTGCCGGCGCCGACGGCGCCGGAGAACAGGAAGTCCGTGCCGCAGCCCATCTCGTTGACGCGGCCACCGGGGACCGGGGCGCCCTTGGCGGTCAGCCAGTCGCCGGCGGTCGGGTTGGCCGGCAGGGAGTCGCCGAAGACGACGGTGTTGCCGGGTGCGGCGGTGGCGGCCATCGGGAGGGTGACGGCGGCGACGGCGGTCGCGGCGAGGGTTGCCAGAACGGTACGGATTCGCATTGAGCTGCCTTCGGGGTGACGACGAACGCGACCGGCTCGTTCCGGCCACGCAACAACGTTCACAGTCTAATCGTTGCCGAGCCGTTATAAAAGTCGGACGGGCGGAATGTCCTCCCACTTTCCACTTTACGACGAACTGCATCGTGCAGGTGCGTGGATTCCACGCGGGCGTCGAAAAGCAGGGGCTGACGTGATCAGGCTGTGAACTTATGTGCTCCATGTGGCCAAAGGGGTGCATGGGGCTTGTGGTGCGAGCTTACCGCGTGCGTGCGGCATTGGCCGGGGAACGACGAAACCGGCCACCCGCGGAGTGCGGGTGGCCGGTGCGGCGTTGCGTCGGCCCGTGGCTTTCAGTCGGCCCATGAGTCGCGCGTCAGCTCATGGCATCGCGTCGGCTCGGGAACGCTGCGTCAGCCCTTCAGCGACGCCGGCGGGGTGAAGCGCTCGCCGTACTTCGCCGCGAGCTCCTCGGCGCGGGACACGAAGCCCGCCACGCCGCGCTGCTCGGAACCATCGGCGGCGGTGCCGTCGTAGTTCTTGATGAACTGGCGCGTGCCACCGGTCCACGCCGGGTAGCCGATGCCGAAGATCGAGCCGATGTTGGCGTCGGCGTCGTGGAGCACCACGCCCTCGTCGACGCACTTCTGCGTCTCCACGGCCTCGATGAACAGCATGCGGTCGACCAGATCCTGCATGACGACGTCGTCGGCGTCGATGGAACCGGCGCCGAGCTCGGTGCGCAGGCCGTCCCACAGGCCCTGGCGGCGGCCGTCGGCGTACTCGTAGAAGCCGCGGCCCTCGAGCTTGCCCGGGCGCTCGAACTCGTCGATCATGCGGTTGACCAGGGCGGACACGCCGCCATCGTCGACGGTTTCGCCGCGATCGCGCGCGGCGGCCTCGTTCTCCTCGCTGATCTTGCGCATCAGCTTGAGGTTGAGCTCGTCGGCCAGCTGCAGCTGGGCGGCCGGGTAACCGGCCTGGCGGGCGGCGGCCTCCACGGTGGCGGGCTCGTAACCCTCCGCGACCATGCGGATGGCCTCGTTGATCACGGTGCCGATCACGCGCGAGGTGTAGAAACCGCGGGAGTCGGTGACCACGATCGGGATCTTGCGGATCTGCACCGCGAAGTCCAGCGCGGCGGCCAGCGTCTTCGGGTCGGTCTCGTCGCCGGAGATGATCTCCAGCAGCTGCATCTTGTCCACGGGGGAGAAGAAGTGCAGGCCGATGAAGTCGCCCGTGCGCTCCACGTGGGAGGCGAGCTCGGTGATCGGCAGGGTCGAGGTGTTCGAGCCCAGGATCGCCGTCTTCGGCACCGCGGCCTCGATCTCGGCGTGGACCTTGTGCTTCAGGTCGGTGTTCTCGAAAACCGCCTCGATGACCAGGTCGACGTCGGAGAGATCGTCGTAGGACTCGGTCGGGGTGATGCGGCCCAGCAGCTGCGCCGACTTCTCCTCGGTGGTGCGGCCGCGCTCCAGCGTCTTGGCCTCGAGCTTCTCCGAGTAGTTCTTGCCGCGCTCGGCGTTCTCCAGCGACACGTCCTTGAGCACGACGTCCATGCCGGCCTTGGCGCAGACGTAGGCGATGCCCGCGCCCATCATGCCGGCGCCGACGACGCCGACCTTCTTGAACTCGGTCTTCGGGTACGGCGTGCCGTCGGCCTGCAGGGGGCGGGAGCCGCCGCCGTTGCAGTGGTTCAGGTCGAAGAAGAACGCCTGCATCATGTTCTTCGACTGCGAGCCGGTGACCAGCTCGGTGAAGTAGCGCGACTCGATGGTCAGGGCGGTGTCGACGTCGACCTGCGCGCCCTCGACCGCGGCCTGCATGGCGCGGCGCGGGGCCAGCATCGGCGAGCCCTTGAGCTGCTTGGTCAGGTTCGCCGGGAAGGACGGCAGGTTCGCCGCGAAGCGCGGGTTCTTCGGGTCGCCGCCCGGGATCTTGAAGCCCTTGACGTCCCACGGCTGCTCGGCGACGGCGTCGTCGGACAGCAGCCACGCGCGGGCGCGGTCGAGGAGCTCCTCGGGGGCGACGACCTCGTCGACCAGGCCGGTCTTGAGGGCCTTCTCCGGGTTCATCTGCGCACCGGTGAGGATGACCTTCATCAGCGCGTCCTGGATGCCGATCATGCGGACGACGCGGGTGATGCCGCCGCCGCCCGGCAGCAGGCCGAGCGTGACCTCGGGCAGGCCGATCTTCGAGCCGCGGGCGTCCGCGGCGATGCGGTGGTTCGCGGCCAGCGCGACCTCGAGGCCGCCGCCGAGCGCGGCGCCGTTGATCGCGGCGACGACGGGCACGGGCAGCTTCTCGATGCGGCGCAGCGACTCCTTCATGTGCTGCACCATGTCGTACATCGACTGCGCGTCCTCGGGGCCGACCTGCGACATCTGCTTGATGTCGCCGCCGGCGAAGAACGTCTTCTTGGCCGAGGCCAGGATGATGCCCTTGATCCCCGCGGCGTCCGGGCCGTCGGCAAGCTCCTGCTCGAGCTTTTCGACGGTCGCGCGGATGTCGTCCTGGAACGTCTGGTTCATGGTGTTGACGGGCGCATTCGGGTCGTCCATCGTCAGCGTGACGATGCCGTCGTCGGCGCGGTCCCATCGGAACATGTTGTCGGTCATGTGGTGATCTCCCTTGATCCCTGTGGTCCTGGAATTCCTGTGTTCTGCTTCTCGTGTTCCGCTTTTCGCGAAACCGAAAAAGGGGACCGGGCCTAGACCCGCTCGATGATGGTGGCCACGCCCATGCCGCCGCCGATGCACAGCGAGATCAGCGCGTAGCGGCCGCCGGTGCGGTGCAGCTCGTCGATGGCCGCGCCGGTGATCATGGCGCCGGTGGCGCCCAGCGGGTGGCCCATGGCGATGGCGCCGCCGTTGACGTTGAGCTTCTCGTCGGGGATGCCGAGCTTCTGCTGCGCGTGGAGGACGACGGCGGCGAAGGCCTCGTTGATCTCCCAGACGTCGATGTCGTCGACGCCGAGTCCGGCCTTGCCCAGTACCTCGCGGACGGCGGGCTCGATGCCGGTGAGCATGATGGTCGGCTCGACGCCGTTGACGGCGGTGGCGACGATGCGGGCGCGCGGGGTCAGGCCCATGTCGGCGCCGGCCTTCTCGGTGCCGACCAGGGTCAGGGCCGCGCCGTCGACGATGCCGGAGGAGTTGCCCGGGTGGTGCAGGTGGTTGATCTGCTCGATCTGGGTGTACTTCTTCAGCGCGACGGCGTCGAAGCCGCCCATCTCGCCCATCTGGGCGAAGGAGGGGCGCAGGCCGCCGAGCGACTCGACGGTGGTGCCCGGGCGGACGGTCTCGTCGTGGTCGAGGATGGTCAGGCCGTTCTGGTCGACGACGGGGACGACGGAATCCTTGAACCGGCCCTCGTCCCACGCCTTCTTCGCGCGCTCGTGGGAGGTCACGGCGAGCTGGTCGAGCTGCTCGCGGGTGAAGCCGTCCAGGGAGGCGATGAGGTCGGCGGAGATGCCCTGCGGCACGAAGTCGGTGGAGAACGACGCCTGCGGGTCCATGGCCCACGCGCCGCCGTCGGACATCATGGGCACGCGCGACATGGATTCGACGCCGCCGGCGAGGACGAGCTCGTCCATGCCGGAGCGGACCTTGGCGGCGGCCATGTTGATGGCGGTCAGGCCGGAGGCGCAGAAACGGTTGATCTGGACGCCGCCGACGCGGTTGGGCAGGCCGGCCACCAGCGCGGCGGTGCGGGCGATGTCGGCGCCCTGGTCGCCGACGGGCGTGACGCAGCCGATGACCATGTCGTTGATGCGTTCTTCGTCGAGGCCGGGGTTGCGGCGGCGGATCTCCTCGACGAGTCCGACGAGCAGGGTCAGCGGGCGCACCTCGTGGAGGGAGCCGTCCTTCTTGCCCTTGCCTCGGGGGGTGCGGATGGCCTCGTAGATGAAGGCCTCGCCACCCGCGGGGATGATGGCATTGGTCATGGTGTGTCGTGTCCTCACATGTCGGCGAAGAGTGTCTCACGTCACTATAACGACATATCTGAAAATATCCACGGCTCTGGCCAATTAACCGCGATTAACGCCGTTGCGGGTGCCCCCGTCGCCCCCGCCGAGATCGGCCGCGCACCCCGCCGCGCTACTTCTTGCGCATCACCAGCACGAGGTTCGACACCGCCACCTCGCGCAACACGGGCACCTTCGTCATCCACCACGCCCACCACGGGTGATACCGGGGGAAGGCGGCCAGCAGTTCCGCGTGGCCGGCCCGGTCCATCTCGCGGCCCCACGCCAGGCCCTCGGCGCAGCCGACCTCGAACAGGGACTCGCCGTAGTAGTTCTTGGGGCGCTTGCCGTGCTTCTTCTCGTACATGCGCCGGGCCCGGTCGCCGCCGAGATAGTGCGTCATGCCCATCTCGTGGCCGCCGAACGGCCCGTGCCACACGGTGTACGAGTAGACGATCAGCCCGCCGGGCGCGGTGACGCGCAGCATCTCGCGGCCCATGCGCCACGGCTCGGCGACGTGTTCGGCGACGTTCGACGAGTACGTCAGATCGAATGCCCCGTCGCGGAACGGCAGCTCCAGGCCGGATCCGCGCACCGACGAGTCCAGGCGGATGCCCGCGGCGGCCATCTCTCCGACGTCGGGCTCGCACGTGTAATACTCCACGCCGCGCTCGGCGAACGCGCGGCCGAAGTACCCCGGCCCTCCGCCGACGTCGAGGATCCGGGTCCCGGTCAGCGGGGAGGCCCCCGCTTCGCCGCGCCCCTTTCCGCTTGACGACGTCCTCGCGTCCCCGCCATCCGTCGTAAAGCCGGGTCCCGCCGACTTCGTCGGACCGGCGCCCGCCGCGATGCCCTCGAGCAAGGCGACGGTGTCCTCGGCGAGGTGGCCGTAGAAACGGTCGGGATCGGTCTGCTCGTACTTGAAGTCGTCGAGCAGGCCGAAAGAACGGCCGAGGGTGCAGTGGGGGCGCAAGGCGGACAGCGCGGGCGGGGTGAAACTCACGAACCGACCATATTCCACGACGGGGCGCGCGCGGGCCGGGGCCGGGGAAATCGCCGAACCCGCCGTGGGGCCCATGGGCGGGGATTATGGTTGCACCCCATGAAGGTTCTCCTGCTGTGCTGGCGCGACACCGGCCACCCCGAGGGCGGCGGCAGCGAGCGCTATCTCGAGCGGGTCGCCGAACACCTCGCGCGGGAGGGGCATCGCGTCGTCTTCCGCACTGCCGCGTACGCCGGCGCGCCGAAGAAATCGGAGCGCGCCGGCGTGCGGTACTCCCGCGGCGGCGGCAACTACTCGGTCTACGTGCGCGGATGGGGCGCGATGCTCGCCGCCCGCCTGGGGCTGGGGCCGATCGCCCGCGCGCTGGGCGGCCGCCCCGACGTCGTGGTGGACACGCAAAACGGCGTCCCGTTCTTCGCGTCCGTCGTGTCGGGCCGGCCGACGGTGGTGCTGACGCACCATTGCCACCGCGAGCAGTGGCCGGTGGCCGGCAAGCTGGTGGGCAGGCTGGGCTGGTTCATCGAGTCGCGGCTGGCGCCGGCGGTGCAGAAGTCCTGCCGCTACATCACGGTGTCGCGGCCCAGCGCCGACGACCTGCGCGGCCTGGGCGTCGACGACGATCGGATCTCCATCATCCGCAACGGCGTCGACCCGGTGCCGGAGGTCGCCGTCGGCGCCGAAAACGCCCCGGCCCTCGACCCGTGTTCCGTCGACGGCGGCCCCCGCCTGGTCACGCTGTCGCGCCTGGTGCCGCACAAGCAGATCGAGCACGCCATCGACGCCATCGCCGCGCTGAACCCGAGGTACCCCGACGCGGTGCTCGACGTCGTCGGCTCCGGCTGGTGGTCCGACGAGCTGCTGGCCTACGCGCAGGCGCAGGGCATCGCCGACCGCGTCGTCTTCCACGGCCAGGTGTCCGAGGAGGAGAAGCACCTGATCCTCGCCCGCGCCTGCGTCCACGTGATGCCGTCGCGCAAGGAGGGCTGGGGGCTGGCCGTCATCGAGGCCGCGCAGCACGGCGTGCCCACCGTCGGTTACCGGTCCTCGGCGGGGCTGCGCGATTCCGTCGTCGACGGCGTCACGGGCCTGCTCGCCGATACGCCGGCGCAGCTGGTGGAGGCGACGACGTCCATCGTCGCGGAACCGGACCTGCGGTCCTTCCTCGGCGCCGAGGCGAAGACCCGTGCCGAGACGTTCAGCTGGGACGCGACGGCCCGCGCGGTGGAGCAGGTGCTTCACGACGTCGCTGCGCCCACCTCCCGCAGTCGCTAGATTTCGGCTGCGTCCCTGATTCAGCGGTGCCGCTTACTCCCCCGCCGCTGCGCCCGCCGCAGCCCCCGCTCCACTGGGCCTATCCGCTGCACCGCCGCGCCGCCTACCTCCTCTCACCGCAAAAAGAGGTCGGGTGGCCAGAAAGAAGTGGTACACCACTTCTTTCTGGCCACCCGACGTCTTTCTGTGTGAGGTTTCATCGCGGGAGGGGCGGGGCAGCGGGTGCGGGTGCGTGCACTCGGACTGAGTCAGGTGCGGGCGCGGGTGCCGGCGGCTGAACGGGTCCGGCCCGACCCCGGGAGCAGCCCCCGCACCGGTCCGGCCAGGGCCAGGGAGGCCCAGGCCAACAGCGCGATCCACGCCAGGGTGCGGTCGGCCCGCTCCGGGCGCTCGATGGCACCGGGCACGCGGTGCAGCGTCAGATGCTCGTCGGAGTAGACCACCTCGAGCCGGGACAGCACCCGTTCGGAGTCGCCCATCTCGCCGGGGGAGTTCTCGACCAGCACCCAGCCGGCGCCGTGGGAGCGCAGGACGTCGATGGCGTGGTCGGGGGCGTCGAGAAGCGTCTTTTCCACCGTCGCCGACGTGGAGCCCTCGCCACCGACGGCCACCCCGGAGACGACGAGGTCGCCGGTGGCCAGCACGGGGGCGGGCAGTGTCTTCACCGCCGGGTCGTAGGTCGGGCGGCCATCGATGATGCGGTACGGGCCGGCGGGCAGGACGGCGACGGCGGTGTCGTCCATGGCGACGATGCCGGACACGGCGCTCCAACCCGGCCACGGGGCGACGGGTTTGACGGGCGCCACGGCACGGGGCAGGTCGGGCACCGCCGCGATGATCACCGTCACCGCGAACAACGCGGCCAACCAACGGCGATGATCGGGGATCTGGCGTGCGACGGTCTCCGCGCCGGCGGCGGCGAGGACCACGTATCCGGGCACCGCCAGCGCGACCCACTTTTGGGCGTCGCGCAGCAATCCCGCACCGGGCACGGTCTCCAGCGCCCATTCCATGAGGGAGATGCCGGGCGGCGTGGCCAGGGCGGCGACGACGATCACCGAGGCCACGGCCAGAACGATGAGCCGCCGACGTGCACCGATGATCGCCGGGTGGCTGGACCCGGGCCGCGCGCGGGAACCCCACGCCATCCGTGCGCCGACGACGAACAGCGCCAGCAACGCGACGACCGCCAGAGCGGCCGGGCCGGCCTCGCGGGCGACGGGGACGGCCTGGCGATTCCAGATGCCGCCGAGTCCTGCGACCGCCCCGAGGGTGCCCACCCATCTCTCCGCCCGCGCGGCGAACGCGGCGGCGCCCGCCGGATCGGACACCCCGGCACCGGAACCGAGGACGGTGGCCACCAGCCACGGCGCCGACACGACCGCACCGGTGCCCAACGCCACCAACCGGTCGCGCCACGTCCGCGCGGCGACGACGGCGACGGCCACCGCCAACAGCGCACCCGTCGGAGTCAGTCCGGCCACGGCCATGGCGGTGGCCCGCCACCAGGGCGCCGCGATGATCGTGGTCAACGCGACGGCCGGCAGCAATGCCATGGCCAGCACCAGCGACCACTGGCCCTGCAACAGCCTCTCGACGACGAAGGGGTTCCACAGCAGCATCGTCACCGCCGCGATCTGGCCGACGACGCCGACGTGCAGCACCCGCCGCACCAGCTCCGCCGCGGCCACCCCGCCGACCGTGAGCCCGCAGAGCATGAGCAACCGCATGACCAGGCCCGCATCCGTGAATCCGCCGGCCAGGGCCAGCACCGTGTCCTGCGGCGCGGCGCGGGCGGCGGATTCGCCCAACCCCCACGCCGCATCCGTCAGCGCCGGGTGCGGCGGGACGACCATGTCCCGCAACATCGGCATCCCCGGCGACGCAAAGGGCCACAACACCGCGGCGACGAGCAGGAACGTCCAACCGACCACGATCATTTGGCCGGCCCGCTCGGACTTCACCACGGCAGTGTTCACGGCGACGAGTCTAACGGGCGAGCCGGACCGCCAGGCCGGATGGCGGGAAGGTGGGCGTCGCAAAGCAACCGGGCACGAAAAACCCCGCCCACCGAAAACGGTGGGCGGGGCGGAAACCCTGCGGTGGGATCATCGGGCGGGCGCCCGATGGCCGATTAAGAGCGGCGGTGGGTGCGGATGCCCAGCAGAACCAGGATCAGGCCGATGATGCCCAGGACCCACGGCACGACCGTGCCGGCGATGGTCAGCGCGGACTTGGAGTCCTTCGCCTTGGCCATCTGGTTCTTCTTGGTCTCCTCGCTCCACTGGCCGGAGAAGTCGAGCGCGGTGCGGTTGCGCTCCTCCGCCTCCTTGGCGCGGCCTTCCTCGGTGACCATTTCCTCGGCCTCGGCGTCATCGCGGGCGTAGAACTGGAAGATCTCCTCGGTGCCGTTGACGATCATGCCGGTGGTCGGCTCGACGCGGACGGTACGCGTGGTGGTGTAGTAGCGGTCCATCTCGACCTCGTCGTCGCCCTCGAGGCCCCACTTCTCGGCCGGGAACGCCAGGCGCAGGGACGCCAGGGTCGACTCGTCGGCCGTGGTCAGCTCGCGGCCATCGCGGGTGGCGTGGGCGAGGGTGTTCTCGTAGAGGTTCTGCGGGGGAACCGTCATGGAGTACTTGTAGACCGTCTCGCCGTCCTGCTCCTCTTCCTCGATGAAGTCGATCTCGAAGAGGTCCAGGCCGATGGCGTCGAAGTACGGGTACGACTTCTTCTCGGCGTCGAACGGGAACTGGTACTGGATGCCCGGGCGGGTGAACTGGACCGGCTCATCCGCGCCCTCCTGGCCCGGGGCGGCGGCCGAGATCGAGGAGATCGGCTCGTCGACGGGGAACGCGTTGGTGCGGTCGAGGGTGATGCGGTCGACCGTCGCGTTGATCAGGTTGCGCGGCTCCTCGCGGTCCTCGCGCAGGATGACCGTGCCGGCCTCGAGGGTGACGCGCTCCTTGTCGGAGGGCTCCTCGGTGCGGACGTGGCGGGACGACTTGAGCGGCACATCGGCGATGAAGCAGTGGATCGGCAGGTCGGGGTTCTCGCCCTCGGCCTCGCAGCGCGGGTCGTCCTCGCGGGTCTCGACCGCCTCGCCCGACGCCAGGGCGCCCGAATCGAGCAACGAGCCTTCGCGGACTTCGGTTACGGTCGTGCTGACCGTGTCCAGCGGAATGACCTTCAGCCGGGGCACGAGGAAGGTCGGCAACAGGACGGCGATGACGATCAAGGCGGCGCCGATGATGATCATCAGATGAGCGAGAGTTCTTTTAGCCATGAGCAGTGATTTCCCTTACGTCTTGCGGGTTTCTCGTGCAAAACCTAGCAGGTTCCGAAACGAAGGTACGACGAAATCAAATATTATCCGGGAATGATCGTGCGAGAGAATCAGGCGACCGGCCCCCACCTCGCGGAATCCGCCTTCTCCGGGGAACCGGGACCGGAATTCCGGCCCGCATTTCGCCCGGGTTTCCTGCCCGCCCTAGAAGGGCTGCGGGCGGTGGCGTCGCTGGGCATCATCGGCACTCACGTCGCGTTTCAGACGGGGCACGACGTCGGGGCGCTGTGGGAGCGCATGCTCGGGCGATTCGATTTTTTCGTCGCCGTGTTCTTCACGCTGTCCGGCTTCCTGCTGTGGCGCAGCCACCGGGCCGGGTACGGCGGCGTGGTGTGGCGCCGTCGCAAGCGCCCGCGGGGGGAGGCAGGTGCCTCGGCAGCTGCCCCCGCCGCTTCTTCTCCCGTCGAGCGCGGCTCACTCGCCGCCGGCTGGGCGAAGTACTACCGCAAGCGCGTCGCGCGCATCATGCCGGCGTATTGGGTGCTGGTGGTGCTGGTGCTGGTGGCGTTGCCGGTCGGCGAGGGCGCGAACCTGCGCACGTGGCTGACCAATCTGACGCTGACGCAGGTCTACTTCGCCGATTCCCTGCACGGCGGGCTGACGCACCTGTGGTCGCTGTCGGTGGAGGTGGCGTTCTACGTCACGCTGCCGATCTTCGCCATCGCGCTGCGCGGCCTGGACCCGATGCGCCGCCAGGGCGCGCGCATTCTGGCGCTGGTGGGGTTGTCGGTGCTCAGCTTCGGCTGGGTGTGGCTGCCGCTGCCGTATCCGGACGGCGTCAACCCGCACATCCAGCCGGCGGCGTATTTCTCGTGGTTCGCGGCGGGCATGATCTTCGCCGAGGTGGAGTCGCTGGCCGGTTCGCAGTCGGCCCGCGCCCGCGGGGTGCTGGCCACGGTGCAGCGGTTCGCGCGGCTGCGGTGGCTGTGGATCGGCACGGCGGTCGGCGCGCTGGCGCTGGCGGCGTGGATGGGCCCGGAGGGCCTGGTCGAGCTGTCCAACTGGGAGTTCCTGCGCCGCACGTGGTGTGGCCTGGTCTTCGGCGCGGCGGTCATCGGCCCGTGGGCGCTGGCCCCGGAGTCCCGGTTCCTGACCACCCCGGTCATGCAGGCCCTGGGCCGCTGGTCCTACGGCATTTTCCTGTGGCACATGGCCATGCTGTCGGTGGCGTTCCCGCTGTTGGGGGTCCGCATTTTCGACGGCCACCTGCTGGCGGTGTCGGCGGTGACCATCGCTCTGACCATCCCGTTGGCGGCGGCGTCCTACGCGTTGGTGGAGGAACCCGCCCGCCGTTGGCTGGGCAGGGTTTGGGCCAACGACGCCAGGACCAGCGCACCGGTCAGCACCAGCTGAAGCGGCCATTCGAATCCGGCGTAACCGCCGCCGGGCCATGCGTCGTTGGCCAGGAGGATGCCTGCGATCCCCGTCAGGACGGCCGTCGCCGCGATTGCTTTACGACGCACAGGTTCCGCCCCGAAGCGCCTGACCAGGTTCACGCCGATGGTGGCCAGAACGGCGGCGACGGCGATGCCGGGCAGGCCGGCGACGAGCCAGGCCACGGCGAATCCGGCGATGGCGGTGGCGTACCGGTGCAGATCCGGTGCGGCGTGGGATGAGGCGGCGGCGCTTTCTTCTGCGCGCGGGCGTCGCCAAGCAAAGCCGATGACGACGGCGACCAGCGCGAACAATGCCGCCAGGCCACCGCCGGCGATGATGCCCGTGCGCCATGTGGCGGCGGGCGGGAAGTCGATGGTGAACGTGCCCGATGCGCCGGCGGGGACCAGCCACGCCTGCTGCCAGCCGTTGACGGTCAGGGGCTCGAGCTCGCGGCCGTCGATGGTGGCGACCTGGCCCGGATTGACCGACACGGGGCGGTAGATGATGCGGTCGACGTCGGCGGCGGCGATGGTGCCCGAGCCGATCTCGGTGTCGGAGTCGGTGCCAGAGTCGGAGTCGGCCGTGCCGAAGTCGGCGACGACCTCCGGCGCCTGCTGCTCGCGGGTGGGTGCGGCGAAGTCCTCGCCGGTCAGCGACACCCAGCGGGCGCGGGAGCTGATCTCGTGCATGCCCGGCTCGAGGTCGACGACGTCGCCGCAGGCCAGGGGCTCGCCGTCGAGTTCGGTCCACGGGTCGTCCAGGCCGGCGCGGCAGGTCTCCGCGTCGATGGTGACGGTGATCGGCGCGGGGGCGGTGAAGGCGCGTCGGAAGCGGTCCTCGTCGATTTCCTGTCCGAAGGCCCAGCGCTGCACCAGCGGCGAGGCGTCGGGGACCACCGGGATGCGGATCGGCGTGACGTCCTCGCCGGCGGAGTTTTCCAGCTCGATCTCGGCCAACGCGAAACCGGCCGGGGCGTTGGTGGCGGTGATGCGGATGGCGCCGGCGTCCGAGTCGGAATCCTCCGAGCCCGAGCCCGAGTCGGCGGAACCGCCGCGCGGCAGAGGCATGCTCATCGGTTCGCCGGGGGTCAGCCACTTCGACGTGGAGGCGCCGCCGGCGCGGACCTGCACCTGAGCGGGGACGACGGCCGCGGTGATGGTCAGGCGGCCGCCGTCCATCGGCTCCTCGGGGACGATCTCGACCCACTCGGCCTGGCCGCCGGTGCCGGAGCGAGGCTCCCACCACGTCGACGGGTCGCCGTCGACGAGCGCGTTCATCGAATGCTCGGGGCGGGCGCCGCCGACGTTATAGGGCTCGGACGCCGAGGAGGACACCTCCAGCGACGCCCGGCCGGTGGCGGTCTGCGTTTCCGCGACGCCGGCGACCGGGTAGTCGGGGACGATGTTGGTCACGCCGGTGTCTTCGTCGGGGTCGAGGATGCCCGAGACCGCGCCGCGGACCTCGCCGTAGTTGCGGCCGCGGCGGGCCGGGGTGTCGGTGACGGTTCCGGCGGCTTCGCCGTGGAGCATGCGGACCGGGGCGTCGCGGTCGATTTCGTCCAGTCGCGGGAGCACTTCCGGTCCGCCGGAGACCAGCGGCACCGAGGAGGCCTCGACCATGTGCGGCGCCAGCGCGTCGGCGCCGCCGTCGACGGCCCAGATGGCCACGGCCGTGTCGGGCTCGCCGGACACCGGCCCGGTCGGGGCGTTGGCCCCGCCGTGGGCGAACTCGGCGACGAGCTCCATGCCGGGGGATTGCCGCAGCGTGTCGCGGAGATCGGACAGGCTGGTGCCGCGGTTGAACGGCGGCAGGTCCGAGCGGACGAGGACGTAGCCGATGCCCTGGTTGCGCAGCGTGGCGGCCAGGGATTCCACGCCGTCGCCGCGGCCGAGCTGGTCCTGCACGCCGTCGAGGCCGCGGATGGCCTCCGGCGGCACCAGCGGCACCGCATCGCGGACGACCCACGGCACGTCGGTCAACGGCTGCAGCGGCTCGTCGCGGGTGAAGCCCCAGTCCATGTCGGCGAAGGGCATCGACGGGGCGACCAGGGTGCGGGCGCCGCCGGCGTTGTCGTTCAGCCAGTCGGCGGCGTCCGTCCAGTGCGAGGGGACCTCGTCGTACGCCCCGGTCGGCGCCAGCCGGGCGCTCCAGGCCGGGGCGGTGGCGCCGGCGACGACGACGAGCACGAGCATGGCCACGACCGCCGACGGGTGCTTCTCCGGGTGCAGCCACTTCTCGCGGATGGACGTCTTTTCTGCGCCAGTCTCGGTGCCGATGCCGGTGCCGGTGTCGACGCTGGTGTCGGTTCCCGCGTCGCTCCCGGCCGCGGTCTCGGTCTCGTTTCGCGAGCCCCGCCCCGACCCCGGCCACGGCAGCATCGCCGTGGCGTGCGCCAATCCCAGCATCAGCGGCAGGCGCAGCGCCGGATCCATCTTGTGCAGGTTCCTCAGCGGGGCCAGCGGGCCGTCGAGAAGCTCTTGCCCGAACTCGCCCAGGGGCGCGAACGGCGTGGTCCATGCCGTCATGGTGGCCAGCCCGACCAGCGCCATGAGCAGCCAGCCGCGCCGGCCCGGCATCGAGCCCATGGCCAGGCCGACCAGGCCGATCGCCGCGACCGCCATGGTGGCCAGGATCAGGACCGGCTCAGAGACCAGCGCATTGCCGCCGACGCGCTCCAGCGACACGAACGGCGCCCACGACGTCGCGCCGCGCAGCGCCTCGCCGAGGTTGAGCCAGCGCGTGGTCACGCCGGAGGACTCGATGTAGTCGGTGAACGGCGGCGAGTACGAGCCGAGCATGAGCAGCGGCACGATCCACCACATGCTCGCCGCGGCGCAGGCGGCCAGCCAGCCGGCGAACATCGACCACGCGCGCTTGCGGCGCGGGCCGGTGCAGCCCGCGAACACCAGGATCAGGGCCGCGGGGACGCAGGCCGCGGCGGTGCCGACCGCGTTGACCGCGCCCGTGCACAGCACCGCCAGGCCGGACAGCAGCACCGCCCGGGTGGCGAACTTCCAGCCGACGGCGTCGGGCCTGCGCACCACCGCCAGCAGCGGCAGCAGGATCCACGGGGCCAGCGCCACGGGCCAGGCCTCGGAGGAGATCGCGCCGAGCGTGGTCAGGATGCGCGGTGACAGCGCGTAGAGCAGGCCCGCCAGAATGCGGGACTGCCGCGAACCGACGCCGGCGACCTCCGCCACCCGCACGAATCCCGTGAACGCCAGGCACAGCAGCAGGCACCACCACAGCCGCTGCGTCAGCCAATCCGCCCAGATCGCGTCGGGGATCAGGTCGAACAGCGCGAAGAAGGCCCCCTGCGGGAACAGGTAGCCGTAGGCCTGGTTCTGCAGCTGGCCCAGCGGCATGATCTCCGACCACATCTGCAGCGAACGCTCCAGGAAGCCGGAGGGGTTGGCCGTCAGGTCATGCTTCGTGTCCGCGACCGTGCGGCCCGGGGATTGGATGAAGGCCAGCAGACACAGCAATGCCCACCATCCGACCAAGGCGCGCGTGGGCGAGCGTCGATCGGTGGTGGGCATGGCGGGGAGGGTACTGGAGCGGCTAGCGCTCGCCGTACTCGACCCCGCCCATCAGGGCCTCATCCGCGGAGGCGGCCTGCGCCTCGGGGATCTCGGACTCCTGGGTGACCTGCGCGATGCCGAAAATGAGGGCACCGCCGAGGAGGGCGCCGACAAGGGCGCTGGCCAGGGCCGGGCCCAACGTGCGGCGCTGCTCCGACTCGGTCTCGTAGGGCATGTTTCACTCCTCGAATTAATGTTCCTGGGGAATGGACGCAACTGTAGACCATCCGTGGGGTCACGGGGAAGTTTCGGGGAAATCGGGGGAAGTTCCGGTTCGCCCCAGGTGGGGGAGCCTTCGTTGCCAGTTCGTTACCGGCCCGGGGGCTTTGCGACGGGCCGGCGTCCCCGTCATTCCGCGTGCGTCACTTCGGCGGCGGGACGATGAGCACCGGGCGGCCGGCGTTCTTCAGCACCGCGTCGGCGGTCGACGAGGACAGCAGCCCCCGCAGCCCGGAGTTGCCGCGGGTGCCGGAGACGATGACGCCGGCGTCGAGGTCGCGGGCGGCGTCGACGATGGCCGACCAGATGGTCGTCTCCGATTCGACCAGGTAGGGCTCGGCGGTGAAGCCCACCGATGCCGCGACCTCGACGCCTTCGCGGCAGATGCGCTGGGCTTCCTCGTGGGCGGGGTCGCCGTCGTCGACGGTGGAATCCCAGTCGGGCTGCATCATCCCGGAGGCGCCGGCGGTGCGGGCGGCCTGCCGCTGCAGCGGTTCCCAGGCGGTGAGGATGTACGCCGTGCGCACCGACAGCAGTGCGCCGGCCCATTCGATGGCGCGCTTGGCTTCGTCGGAGCCGTCGTAGGCGATGAGCATGGAATCGCCGCGGGCGGCGTCGTGAGCGTCGGACATCGGGTTTCTCCTGTCTGCTGACGTTTCGACACCAGACTAACCCCGGCCGCGTCCCCTCATGGCGAGATCGCGATCGGGGGCGCGGATCGCGATCTCGTCGGGTGCCCTACTTCTTCGGCGCGGTGGCCACGACGAGCGCATCGATGGAGCCTTCGCCGCGGTCGACGGCTTCGGCGACCTCGACGGTCCAAGTCTCCGGGAGCTTGGCGACGACGTCGGCCGCATGGAAGAGGACGTCCGGGTCCTTGGGGCCGTTTCCTTCGTTGTCGCGGTCGTGGCCGACGACGACGAGGGTGCCGCCCGGTGCGGTGATCTCCACCAGGTGCTCCCACGTCGCGGCCATCTTCTCCGCGGGCAGGTGGAGGTACGCGGCGACGACGAGGTCGAAGGTCTCCTCCGGGTGCCATTCGGAGACGTCGGCCTGCACGGTGGTCAGCGTGGGGACGTGGGCGACTGCGGCGGTCTCGCCGCCATCGGCGGACACCTCCACCTTGGGGGTCTTGCCGGCCTCGGCCTGGGCGTCCTCATCTTCGGAGACTGCGACCTCGGCGACGGCGTCGGGCACGTGGGCGGCGGCCTGGGCGGCCTCGCGGGTGTGGCGCAGCGCGACCTCGGAGAAGTCGACGGCGGTGACGTCCCAGCCGCGGCCGAGCAGCCATGCGGTGTTGCGGCCCTGGCCGCAGCCGACGTCGGCGGCCGAGCCGGGCGTCAGCTCGGAGGCGTGGCGCTCCAGGAGAGTGTTCGGGCCCGCACCGAAGTGCTGCGGGTTATCGGCGAATCGTTGGTCCCATCCGTGGTTGTCCATGACCGCGACCATACCCAAAGGGGTATCGATCCTGGTCCACCCGGGCGTCAGTCGACCCGGGTGTTTAGCCCCGTGCGCATGTCCGCCGGATCGGCGTCCGGCGTCGGTTCGGTGAGGTAGACCTCCCAGCACGGCATCGCCGGGGTGTGTCCGGCCGAGACGAGCGCGTCCGTCAGCTCCCGCCACGCCTGGCCGAGCCCGTCGTAACCGCCTTCGTACAGGGCGGACGCGACACGCCCCGCCGGCAATTCGGAGGGCTCGATCTCGATGGCGGAGCCGTCGGAAAGCGGGGCCGGGACCGTCCCGGGCAGCGGCGCGTCCAGGGGCACGCCGACTTCGATGTCGCAGCGGGACCAGTCGTCGGAAAAACGCGGGTACAGCGCGAACGGCGCACCGGCGGGGGAGATGCCCGCCGCGGCGAGCGCCGGCAGCAGCGCCGGGAAGGCCCGGTCGAACAGGCCGGACAGGTCGTCCATGGCGATGTCGGAGGCGCGGACGACGGCGGTGGGCACGGCGCGGGATTCGTCGACGGTGAACTCGGGCATGATGAGGGCTCCTTCGGGAGGCGGCAGTTCGGCGGCTCGGCAGCGAGGGGCCGGGAAGCGTCGGATGTGCCCGCGAGGATACGCAAAAACCCTCCGCCCGAACGTGCAGGTGGAGGGTCTTTCGGTGACGCGTTGGAGCCGATGACGGGAATCGAACCCGCGCCGCCTGCTTGGGAAGCAGGAGTTCTACCATTGAACTACATCGGCATGGAGCGGATCAGCATCGGAAAGATGGATCTCTCTTCCGCCCATAATGTAGCACCGCCGCCGGGCGCGTCCGCAAAAGCCCGGGATAGCGCGCGGCTGCTTTGCGACGACCCGCGTTTTTCCCGTCCGCCGTGCCGGTAGGGTGGTGGCGTGCTGCTTTCCGACCGAGACATCCGCGCCGCCCTCTCCGCCGACGATGACGCCCGCCTGGGCATCGAGCCGTTGGACGAGGAGATGATCCAGCCGTCGTCGATCGACGTCCGCCTGGACCAGTTCTTCCGCGTGTTCAACAACTCGCGGTACACGCACATCGACCCGAAGCTGCCGCAGGAGGAGCTGACCACCCTGCGCGAGGTGCCGTGGGACGAGGCGTTCGTGCTGCACCCGGGCGAGTTCGTGCTGGCGTCGACGCTGGAGAAGTTCACCATCCCGCCGCACCTGGCCGGCCGCCTGGAGGGCAAGTCCTCGCTGGGCCGCCTGGGCCTGCTGACGCACTCCACCGCCGGGTTCATCGACCCCGGTTTCACCGGCCACATCACCCTGGAGCTGTCGAACGTGGCCAACCTGCCCATTTCGCTGTGGCCGGGCATGAAGGTCGGGCAGCTGGCGCTGTTCCGCATGACCTCCCCCGCGGAGGTGCCGTACGGTTCCGGCGCGTTGGGCTCCAAGTACCAGGGCCAGCGGGGCCCGACGCCGTCGAAGGCGTACCTGAACTTCCGTTAGCCCTCGTTGGCGTGCGAGGTGACGGTTCGGCCACGACTGCCGACCGTGACCCCGGCCGTCGTAGGTGATCGGCGGTAACCGACGCCGTTTAGCGCTACCGTGGGCCGTATGGCCACCGAAACAGCCGCGCCCGCCATCCGGTTCGAGGGCGTCACCAAGTCCTACGGGGACGGCCCGCCCGCCGTCGACGACGTCGACCTGGACATCCGCGGCAACGCGGTGACCGTCCTGGTCGGCTCGTCCGGCTGCGGCAAAACGACGCTGCTGCGCATGATCAACCGCATGGTCGAGCCGACGTCGGGCCGGGTGCTCATCGGCGGCGAGGACGTCGCCGACCGCGACCCCGTTCAGCTGCGCCGCGGCATCGGCTACGTGATGCAGAACGGCGGTCTGCTGCCGCACCGCACCGTCGCCGACAACGTCGCCACGGTCCCGCGCCTCAACGGGGTGTCGAAGAAGGACGCCCGTGCCCGCGCGATGGAGCTCATCGAGCTCGTCGGCCTCGACGCCTCCGTGGCGGACCGGTATCCGTCGCAGTTGTCGGGCGGTCAGCAGCAGCGCGTCGGCGTCGCCCGCGCCCTGGCCGCCGATTCGGGGATCCTGCTCATGGACGAGCCCTTCGCCGCCGTTGACCCGATCGTGCGCCGCGAGTTGCAGGCCGAGGTCACGCGCCTGCAGGCGGAGCTGGAGTGCACCATCGTCTTCGTCACCCACGACATTTCCGAGGCCCTGCACCTGGGCGACGAGGTGGTGTTGCTGGCCAAGGGCGGCCGCATCGCCCAGCAGTGCCCTCCGTGGGAGCTGATCGAGAAGCCCGCCGACGATTTCGTCCGCGACTTCATCGACGCCGATTCCCGCCGCCTGCGCATCGACGGCGACCGGGTGCTCGACGCCCGCGGCCGCGTCGCCGGCGTACTCGGCGATTACCCGGAGCCGTCGCGATGATCCGCTGGTCCTGGTTCGCCGAGAACTCCGCGCAGATCCTCGATCTGACGTGGGCCCACGTGTGGCTGTCGGTGCCGCCGATCATCGCGGCGGTGCTCGTCTCGGTGCCGCTGGGCTTCGTGGCGTCGCGTCGCAAAGCAGTCCGGGGAACGATCGTCGGCGGCGCGGGCCTGCTTTATGCCATCCCGTCGCTGGCATTGTTCGTGATGTTGCCGCTGGTCCTGGGCACGTCCGTCCTGTCCCCGCTCAACGTGCAGGTGGCGCTGGCGGCGTACGGCGTGGCGTTGATGACGCGCACCACCGCCGACGCCTTCGGCTCCGTCCCCGCCGCAGCCAGCGACGCCGCGAAATCGATGGGCTACCCCGCGTGGCGGCGCGTCCTCGGCGTCGAACTGCCGCTGGCCGGGCCGGTGCTGCTCGCCGGTGCGCGCGTGGTGTCGGCGTCGACGGTGTCGCTGGTCAGCGTCGGATCGCTGGTCGGCGTGCACGGGCTGGGGTACTTCTTCACGGACGGGTTCAACCGTAGCTTTCCGACGGAGATCCTCGCCGGCGTCATCGGCACCGCCGTCGTCGCCCTGTTCTTCGACCTAGTGCTCGTGGCGTTGGGCAAGCTGCTCATGCCGTGGACGAGGTCGGTGGCCGGGCAGAAGGCCGGACGGAATTCGGGGCAAAAGTCGGGACGGAAACCCGGGCGGAAACCCGACGACGAGAACGCCGGGACCGATGAGCCCGGGGCGGACGAGAGCGACGAGCTGAAGGTGGCGAAATGAGCATCTCCGCATCGGCCCTCGTGGTCGAATCCGCAGCCGAATCCGCGTCCGACGCGGGCGTGGTCTCCCAGGCGTGGACGTGGCTGACCTCGGGTGATTCGTGGGCGGGCGACGGCGGCATCGGCGCCCGGATCCTCGAGCATTTGGGCTATTCGTTGCTGGCCACGGTCATCGCTGCGGTCATCGGCGTGGCGCTCGGCGTCGTCGTCGGGCACACGGGTCGCGGGCAGGGCGTGGTGCTCGGGACGTCGGGCATTCTGCGCGCGATGCCGTCGCTGGGCCTGCTGACCTTCCTGGCGCTGATCATCCCCGCGGGCGTGACGCTGCCGCTGATCCCGGCGACGATCGTGCTGGTCATCCTCGCGGTGCCGCCGATCCTCGCGGCGACGGCGTCGGGATTCCGGTCCATCGACCGCTCCGTCATCGACGCCGCCTACGCGATGGGGCATTCGACGAATCAGGTCATCGGCCGCGTGGAGTTCCCGCTGGCCATGCCGGTGCTCATCGGCGGGCTGCGGTCGGCGTGGCTGCAGGTGCTGGCCACCGCGACCATCGCCGCGTACCTGGGGCTCGGCGGTCTGGGCAGGTTTCTGCTCGACTCGCTGGCGGTGCGCGATTACGGCGTCATGCTCGGCGCGGCGGTGCTGGTGGCGGGGTTGGCGCTGATCACGGACCTGGTGTTCACCATCGCGGAGAAGGTGCTGGCCCCGGCCGGTGCCCGGACGGGAGGAGCCCGATGAACGGGCAGTCGAATCAGCCGGGTGGGCGGCCCACGAACAGGATCAGCCGCCGTGCTTTCCTGGCGGGCGCCGCCGCCACGACGGCCGCGGCGCTGGCGGGACTGTCCGCCTGTGCACTCGACCCGGCCAACCCCGCCAACCGCGCGGCCGGTCAGATCCGCGTGGGGTCGGCGATGTTCCCGGAGTCGGAGATCATCGCCCGCATTTGGGCCCACGCGCTCACCGAGGCCGGCCACGACGTCGAGGTCGTGCCGCAGATCGGCGCGCGCGACGTGTACCTCGCCGCTCTGCAAGAGGGTTCGGTCGATCTGGTACCGGAATACTCGGGCAACCTCGCCGCGTACTTCGGCGACGTGCCCGCCGGCGCCGACCCTTCCGGCGTCCTCGCCGCGCTCGACGCGAATCTCCCGCAGGACCTCGAGGCCCTCGCCCCGGCCCCGGCCGAATCCAAGGACGCCTACCGCGTCCTGCGCGCCGTCGCCGACGAGCACGGCCTGGCCAGCCTCGCCGACCTGCCGAAGCTGGCCGACGCCACCGGAGCCATCCGCATCGGCGGCTCGCCGGAACTGTCGCAGCAGCCCTACGGTCCCGACGGTCTCGCCGAGGTCTACGGCGTCGATCCGGCGGCGATGGAGATGGTCGTCTACGGCGATTCCGGTGGCCCGCTGACCATCCGCGCGCTGACCGACGGCGCCGTGGACATCGCGGACATCTACACCACCACGCCGCTGCGCGACCCGTCCGGCGCCGACGTCGACGTGGTCACGCTGGAGGATCCCGAGCAGCTCATTCCGGCGCAGAACGTCGTCGCGCTCGCCCGCCGCGGGGTGCTGGACGAATCGGCGCGCCGGGCCCTGGAGTCGGTGGCGTCGCGCTTGACGACGGCCGACCTCACCGACATGAACCTGCGCGCTTCGGGCGACGAGAAAGCCGGCGCCGACTTGATCGCGCGGGATTGGTTGGCGGCCGGGCCGTCGTAAAGCGACATCGGTGAACTTCCGGTGAGCACCGGGTGATGGCCCGGTGTTGCGCAGGTGAAATCACGTATCACCTGCGCGTTCGGGTGGGGCCCGAGTCGCCAAGTACCGCAACGTATTTCATACTGGCCGGTATGCGAATGACCGTCATCGGAACCGGATATCTGGGTGCGACCCATGCCGCGTGCATGGCCGAGCTGGGGCACGAGGTCCTCGGCGTCGACGTCGACCCCGCCAAAATCGAGGCGCTGTCGGAGGGGCGGGTGCCGTTCTACGAGCCCGGCCTGCCGGAGCTTTTGCGCAAGCACGTCGATTCCGGGGCGATTCGCTTTACGACGGACTATGACGAGGCCGCCGGATTCGCCACGCTGCACTTCGTCGGCGTGGGCACCCCGCAGGTGAAGGGATCGAGCGCCGCGGACGTGCGTTACGTGGACGCGGTCATCGACGAGCTGGCGGCGCGCGTGACCGGCGACCACGTGATCCTGGGCAAGTCGACGGTGCCGGTGGGCACCGCGCAGCGCCTGCAGGAGCGGGCCGACGCGATTCTGGCGGAGCGTGCGGCGGATGCGGGCAACACCGGCGACGCGGGCGACGGTGCCGGGCCGGTGGCGACCATCGACCTGGCGTGGAACCCGGAGTTCCTGCGCGAGGGCCACGCGGTGAAGGACACCCTCGAGCCGGACCGCATGGTCCTGGGCCTGGGCGAGGGCTCCACCCGCGCCGAGGACGCCGTCCGCGAGTGCTTCGCGCCGATCCTCGACCGGGGCACACCGATGATCGTCACGGATCTTCCGACGTCGGAGCTGGTGAAGGTCTCCGCCAACGCGTTCCTGGCCACGAAGATCTCCTTCATCAACGCCGTGTCCGAGATCTGCGAGACCACCGGCGCCGACGTCACGGTGCTAGCCGACGCGATCGGCATGGACCCGCGCATCGGCCGCCGCTTCCTCAACGCCGGTCTCGGCTTCGGCGGCGGCTGCCTGCCCAAGGACATCCGCGCGTTCATGGCGCGCGCCGGCGAGCTCGGCGCGGATCAGGCGATGACGTTCCTGCGCGAGGTCGACGCGATCAACATGCGCCGCCGCGAAAAGTGCGTCGGCCTGGTCAAGGACGCGTTCGGCGGCACTGCGCTGGGCCGCCAGGTCGCGGTGCTCGGCGCGGCGTTCAAGCCGAACTCCGACGATGTCCGCGATTCCCCGGCGCTGTCCATCGCCGGTTCGCTGTCGCTGGCCGGCGCGGCCGTGCGCGTCTACGACCCGCAGGCGATGGACAACGCCCGGAAGATCTTCCCCACGCTCGACTACCGCGACTCCGCCGAGGACGCCCTCGACGGCGCGGAAATCGTCGTCGTGGCCACCGAGTGGGACGAGTTCCAGCAGATCGACCCCGTGGCCGCGGGCAAGCTCGTCGCCGACAAGAAGCTCATCGACGGCCGCAACTGTCTGCCCGTCGATCAGTGGCGCGCCGCCGGCTGGGACGTCAACTGCCTGGGCCGCGGCAAGTAGGCGGCGGCTTCGCGCGGTCGGCTGCCGGGCCTGGACGAAGAGGCTGCACCGTCACAGGTGCTTCGTCGCTTCACGACGTGACAGCGCCGACATCTCCGGCCGCCCCGCCGCGAATGCCCGCACCCAGTCGGGGTCGGTCCTGGCGTAGTCGCGCAGCGCCCAGCCGATGGACTTGCGGATGAAGAATTCGCCGTCGCCGAGGTTCGGGTCGATGACGTCGGCGAGCAACCCCGCATCCGTCGTTTCCTTCGCCTGCAGCTGGTGCAGGATCGCGTAGCGCCGCACCCACATGTCGGCGTCGCGGGCCCAGCGCCGCATTCGCGCGTCCTCGCCGGCCCGGTCGTGGTCGCGGACGATGAGCTGCACGCGCACCAGCTCATCGACCAGGTCCCACCATGCGCCGGTGACCACCATGTGGTGCACCAGATCCATGACGGCCGGTGTCACGAATTGCTTGACGACGGGCGCCAGCAGCAGCCCGATCGCGGCCCTGCGCTCTTCGCGATTGCGCGCCCCGTCCCACAGCGTGTCCGTGGCGGCGATGACCTCGTCGGTCGAGGTGAACCCGGCCGTTTTCGCGGCGGCGCGGGCCACTCGGCGGACGTCGGGGACGCGTACGCCGAGCATCGGCTCGTCGGTCTTCAGATACGCCGCCTGACCGGCGGCGCGGTCGGGATCGGCCAGCGGCGCCAAGCCGTCGCGGACGGAGGCGATGAACGTGGCGGGCGCCGGGCCGTCGTCAAGCGAAGGATCCTGAACCCGCGACCGCCGCCCCACCCCGACGCCCTCCTACTGCTCGTAACTGGCCAGGAAGTTGCCCAGGCGCTCGATGGCCTCCTTGAGATCGCGCGCCCACGGCAGCGTGACGATGCGGAAGTGATCCTGCGTCGGCAAGTTGAAGCCCGAACCGCCGACCATGAGGATCTTCTCCTCGCGGAGGATGTCGAGCATCAGCTTCTCGTCGTCGTGGATCTCATGGACCTCCGGGTCGAGCTTCGGGAACGCGTACATCGCGCCCATCGGCTTGACGCAGCTGACGCCCGGAATCGAATTGAGGCCCTCCCACGCGACGTTGCGCTGCTCCAGCAGGCGGCCCGGCGGCAGCACCAGATCCTCGATGGACTGGTAACCGCCCAGCGCCACCTGGATGCCATGCTGCGCGGGCACGTTCGGGCACAGGCGAGTCGACGCCAGCAGGTTGATGCCCTCGATGAAACCCTCCGCATGGCGCTTCGGACCGGTCAGCACCATCCAGCCGGCGCGGTAACCGGCGACGCGGTACGTCTTCGACAGGCCGTTGAACGTGATGCACAGCAGATCCGGGGCCAGCGACGCGGTGGCGATGTGCTCGGCGTCGTCGTAGAGGATGCGGTCGTAGATCTCGTCGGACAGCAGCAGCAGCGAATGCTCGCGCGCGATGTCGACGATGCCCTCGAGGACCTCGCGGCTGTACACCGCGCCGGTGGGGTTGTTCGGGTTGATGATGACGATCGCCTTCGTCCGATCCGTCACCTTCGACCGGATGTCCTCCAGGTCCGGTTCCCAGTCCTGCTCCTCGTCGCAGACGTAGTGCACCGGCTTGCCGCCGGCCAGCGTCGTCGCCGCCGTCCACAGCGGGTAGTCGGGGGCGGGGATGAGGACCTCGTCGCCCTCGTCGAGCAGCGACTGCGTGACGATCGAGATCAGCTCCGACACGCCGTTGCCCAGCCACACGTCGTCGACGTCGAAGCGGGGGAAGGTCGGGTCCATCTCGTAGCGCGTGACGACGGCCCGCCGGGCCGAGTAGATGCCCTTCGACTCCGAGTAGCCCTGCGCATGCGGCAGCGCGCGCACCATGTCCTGCACGATGGTGTCGGGTGCGTCGAAGCCGAACTTCGCGGGGTTGCCGGTGTTGAGCATCATGATGCGATGCCCGTCGGCCTCCATCTGCTCCGCCAGCGTCGTCACCGGGCCGCGGATGTCGTAGAGGACGTTCTTCAGCTTGTGCGACTGGTCGAGCGTGCGCAGCGGCGTGCGGCGCGGGTGGTCCATGCCGCGGCGCTGGGCGACGCGGGCCGCACGGGTCTGCTCTGCGCGGGCGGCGCGCTGCAGCTCGGCGGACTTGCGCAGCGCCTTTTCCTTCACCACGGCCGGGTCGGGAATCGACGCGTCGGTGCCGGCGTCGGTGGTGGGGGAGTCGGTGGTGCCGGTGGTGTCGGCGTCAGAAGCGGGGGCCTGGGCGGCGGCAGCGGCGGCAGCGTCGGCGGGCGCGGCGGCGGCTGCGTTGGCGGCGGCCGCGTCGGTCGCGGGGTTGACGGTGTCCGGGTTGCCCGGCTGGTCCTGGGGTCGCTTCTGGATACTCACCCGTAAGAGTCTGCCACTTCGCCTCGTCCGGCGAGAAGTGTTCCACGGGGTCGGGTGGGGCTCTCCCCATGGTGGGGCTGCTTGGCGACGCCCGCCGGCCCCGTCGTCAAGCCGAACCATCGCCTTCCGCCGGCTTCGCCTGGCTCGCCTGCCGACTCACCTGCCTACCGACTTGCCTGCCTGTGTCCTCGGCCTGCCCCCTCCCTTCGGCTCGCCGATCTGGGGTTGGTGCATTTTGATCGACGCTCATGATTCGGCGGGCGCATCCGCGCAGGTGGTCGGACCTGCTACTGGGGAGCGTTGATCGTATGGCACGAACGGTCGGGGCGAAGGGGCGAGGAACGCATGAGGGCGGGTGGGCGCATGCGAAAGGAGGAGGTTCCGGGCGGAACCTCCTCCTTCGCGTTTCGGGATGCTTTACGACGTCCCGATCACCGTCGTATTCGCCGTGCTACTTCGCGTTGCGGCGAGCCGCCCCGGGAAGCGGGACGCCCTTGTCGTTGCGCGGCATGTCGGCGGCACCGGCGGCGGGGGCAGCAGGCGTCGCGTCGGCAGCCGGGGACTCCTCGGCGGCGGGCTCGACGGGAGCCTCCTCGACCGGGGCCTCATCGACCTCGGCCGGAGCCTCTTCGGCCGGAGCGGCTGCCGCAGCACCGGCGGCACCGGCGGCGGCCGGAGCGGCCTTGCGTGCGCCACCCGGAGCCGGGGCACCGCGGCGGGCACCACCCGGCAGCGGGACACCACGGGAGGTGGTGGCCTGCTCGGCGGCGGGAGCCTCGGTGGTCTCGGCAGGCTCGGTGGATGCGGCGGTTTCGTCGACCTCGTGGGCCTGCGAAGCGTCGGCATCGAGCTGCTCGACCTGCGCCTCCTGCGCGGCGGTCGCCTCCTCCGGAGCCTTGGTGGGCTCGGCGTCGGCGGCCTGGGTCGGGGTTTCCTCGGCGGAAGCCTCACCGGCCGGGGCACCCGCGGGAGCTGCGGCAGCCTTGCGCGCACCGCCCGGCACCGGCGCACCGCGTCGAGCGCCACCCGGGACGGGTGCACCACCGGCGGTCTTCGGGGCCTCGGCCTGGGCCGGAGCCTGGGCCTCGGTCACCGTCTCGGCCTCGGCCGGGGCAGTGGTCTCGGCGGTGGGCTCGGCGGCGGCGGGCGCGGCCGGAGCCGCACCACGGGCACTGCCCGGAACCGGGGCACCCTTCTTCGCGCCACCGGGCACCGGAGCACCGGCCTTCGCGCCACCCGGAGCGGGGGCACCGGCGGGCTTGGGGGCA
Organism: Corynebacterium xerosis NBRC 16721 = ATCC 373; assembly: GCF_001552415.1. Taxonomy (GTDB): domain Bacteria; phylum Actinomycetota; class Actinomycetes; order Mycobacteriales; family Mycobacteriaceae; genus Corynebacterium; species Corynebacterium xerosis. The sequence goes on along the minus strand of NZ_BCRD01000003.1, from coordinate 265,169 downwards.
CCGCCCGGGGCCGGGGCGCCGGCGGACTTGGCACCGCCGGGCACCGGAGCACCCGACTTCGCGCCGCCCGGGGCCGGGGCGCCGGCCTTCGGGGCGCCACCCGGAGCGGGAGCGCCGGACTTGGCCCCACCCGGCTTGGGAGCGCCACCCGGAGCAGGAGCACCGGCCTTCGGGGCACCGCCCGGAGCGGGGGCGCCGCCCGGCTTGGGTGCTCCACCCGGAGCAGGAGCACCGGCCTTCGGAGCTCCACCCGGAGCGGGGGCACCGCCCGGCTTGGGAGCTCCACCCGGGGCCGGAGCACCGCCCGGCTTCGGGGCAGCGGCCGCAGCACCGGCAGCACCGGCGGCGGCAGCGCCACCAGCGGCGGCCTTCTTCTTGGCCTCGGCTTCCTCGGCGGCCTTCTTCTTGGCGGCCTCTTCCTCGGCGCGGGCGCGCTCCTCGACCTCGATGGCCTCGGTGTCGACCCAGCCGCGCTCGGGCTGCTGGATCCACTCGGGCTCGCGGGCCGGCGGCAGGGCACCGTCGACGAGCACGGAGTCGCGGATCATCTGGGCGATGTCCAGGACCTCGGGCTTCGTCTCGTCGTCCTCGGCGAGGTTGTTCACGCCGTCGGACATCATCGTCTTGCAGAACGGGCAGCCGATCGCGATCGCCGACGCGCCGGTCTCCAGAGCCTCGGAGGTGCGGTTGACGTTGATGCGCTCGCCGATGGTCTCTTCCATCCACATGCGCGCGCCGCCGGCGCCACAGCAGAAGCCGGTGTCCTTGTTGCGCGGCATCTCCACGAGGTTCGCGCCGGACGCGCCGATCAGCTCACGGGGAGCCTCGAAGACCTTGTTGTGGCGGCCCAGGAAGCACGGGTCGTGGTAGGTGACCTGGCGGCCCTGGCCGGAGGCGACGGGCTGCAGGCGGTTGTCGCGGACCAGCTGGTTGAGCAGCTGGGTGTGGTGGACAACGGAGTAACGGCCACCGAGCTCCGGGTACTCGTTCTTGAAGGTGTTGAAGCAGTGGGCACAGGTCACGACGATCTTGCGCTGCTTCGGCGGCACGCCCTCGAACACCTCGCCCAGCTGCTCGATGTTCTGCTCGGCGAGCATCTGGAACAGGAACTCGTTGCCCGCGCGGCGGGCGGAGTCGCCGGTGCAGCCCTCGGCCTGCGACAGGACGGCGTACTTCACGCCGGCGGTGTGCAGCATCTCGGAGACGGCCTTGGTGGTCTTCTTGGCGTTGTCGTCGTACGCGCCGGCGCAGCCGACCCAGAAGAGGTACTCGGTGTCGTCGAAGTTGTCGACGTCCTCGCCCCACACGGGCACGACGACGCCGTCCTGGCGGACCTCGTTGATCCAGTCGGCGCGGGTGGAGGCGTTCTGGCCCCACGGGTTGCCCTTGGTCTCGAGGTTCTTGAACAGGCCGGCCAGCTCGGTCGGGAAGTCCGACTCGACGAGCACCTGGTAGCGGCGCATGTCGATGATGTGGTCGATGTGCTCGATGTCCACGGGGCACTGCTCGACGCAGGCGCCGCAGTTGGTGCAGGACCACAGGACATCGGGGTCGATGACGCCGGCCTCGCCCTCGCCGACCAGCGGCAGGGTCAGCAGCGGCGAAGCCTCGGCCGCCTCCTCGCCCTCGACGCCGGCCTTCTTGTTGGCCAGCAGGTACGGGGCGGACTGGTATGCGTGGTCGCGCAGCTGGTTGACCAGCAGCTTCGGCGACAGCGGCTTGGCGGTGTTCCAGGCGGGGCACTGCTCCTGGCAGCGGCCGCACTCGGTGCAGGACGTGAAGTCCAGAAGGGCCTTCCACGAGTGGTCGGTGACCACGCCGGTGCCCATGGAATCGACCTCGGGGTCGGCTTCCTCCAGGTTGATGATCTCGCCGTCGGAGGTCATCGGCTTGGCGGCGCCGAGGGCGTTGGTGCCCTCCGCGTCGCGCTTGAGCAGGATGTTCGCGAACGCCAGGAAGCGGTGCCAGGCGACGCCCCAGGTGAGGTTGCGGCCGACGACGAACAGCCAGATCATGCCGGACAGCAGCTTGATCAGGGCCATGATCGACACGAACTCGGGGGACTCGGGCATGATCTTGGCGATCCACCCGGTGACGAAGTCGGTCCAGTGGACGGTGCCGTCGCCGTAGGTCGCCAGCTTGGCGGCCTTGACCAGCAGCATGCCCAGGCCCTCGATGAGGACGACGGCCTCGACGAAGTAGGCGGCCTTGGCGTTGGAGCCGTAGAAGCGGCTGAGGCGCTCCTTGCCCAGGTTGGTCTGGCGCACGATGATCAGCGCGAGGATGCCCAGGGTGGTGCCCAGGCCGAGCAGCTCGTCGATGAAGTGCCAGGCGGCGAGGTCCTTCAGGATCGGCCAGCCGCCGGCGGGGTTGAAGGTCTGGATGTAGGCCTCGAACCAGACCAGTGAACCGAGCAGGAAGCCGACCATGACGAACCAGTGGGCCACGGCGACGCCGGGCTTTTTGGCCATCTTGGTGTGGCCGACGATCTCCTTGATCGTGGTCCAGATGCGGGCGCCCCAGTCGCCGGTGTGGCCGTAGGTCTTCTGCCCGACCAAGATCGTGCGGACCATGTGCGCGAAGCCCTTGATGAACACGAACCAGCAGGGCAGGGACAGCAGCAGGCCGATGAATCCGACGGTGATGGTGAACCCGTTGGAGGTCACCGCATCGCCGCCGGTTTCGGCCGCAAGGTGAAGCACGCTCATGACGTTCCTAACATTGTCGGCGTGAACAATGGCTGAGCGTCCGCCCGTGGGTGACGGGTGGACGTAAATAGTTCTCTTGTGAGGTATATCACGAGCGTCGTGGCAGGTCGAACGAATTTCGCAAACGGGGGTCAGGTCATCTGAAAGCCTCCAGGTCCAGATTTCGCACACATTTTTATGACCTAATTTGAGTTAACCGTTACTAACTGGGCTTTACGACGTTTCGGGGGCGACGTGGCCGTCGTCAAGCGGTAAGGGCGAGCGTGTGGAGGGGCGAAAAATGGCGCTGCAACGGGGGTGATGCGCATCACAGTGGAAAAGTTGAGTCGACCGGGAACAACTTTGGGGTGGCGCCCGTTGTGAGGGGTGAAAGGTTGAGTGGATGGCACTCAAGATGAACGCCGCGAGGCTTGACGCGAGTCGGGCCCTTCGGCAAACTTGAGCGCCAGACGCTTAACGTCACATCTGACATCAACTAATCGTGAGCCGCGAAGGCGGCCCCGCAATCAGGAGGACATCAATCATGGGACGTGCAGTCGGTATCGACCTGGGCACCACCAACTCCGTCGTGTCGGTGCTGGAGGGCGGCGAAGCCGTCGTCATCGCGAACTCCGAGGGTTCGCGCACCACCCCGTCGGTCGTCGCCTTCGCCAAGAACGGTGAAGTGCTCGTGGGCCAGTCGGCCAAGAACCAGGCGGTCACCAACGTCGACCGCACCATCCGCTCCGTCAAGCGCCACATGGGCACCGACTGGAGCGTCGACATCGACGACAAGAAGTACACCGCGCAGGAGATCTCCGCGCGCACGCTGATGAAGCTGAAGAGGGACGCCGAGTCCTACCTGGGCGAGGACGTCACCGACGCCGTCATCACCGTCCCGGCGTACTTCTCCGACTCCGAGCGCCAGGCCACCAAGGAGGCCGGCCAGATCGCGGGTCTCAACGTCCTGCGCATCGTCAACGAGCCCACCGCGGCGGCCCTGGCCTACGGCCTGGAGAAGAACGACAAGGACCAGACCATTCTGGTCTTCGACCTCGGCGGCGGCACGTTCGACGTGTCCCTGCTGGAGATCGGCGACGGCGTGGTCGAGGTTCGCGCCACCGCCGGCGACAACAAGCTCGGCGGCGACGACTGGGACCAGCGCATCGTCGACTGGCTCGTGGAGAAGTTCAAGGCGTCCCAGGGCATCGACCTGACCAAGGACAAGATGGCCCTGCAGCGTCTGCGCGAGGCCGCCGAGAAGGCGAAGATCGAGCTGTCGTCGTCGCAGCAGGCCACCATCAACCTGCCGTACATCACCGTCGACGCCGAGAAGAACCCGCTGTTCCTCGACGAGACCCTGTCGCGCACCGAGTTCCAGAAGATCACGCAGGATCTGCTCGACCGCACCCGCAAGCCGTTCCAGCAGGTGCTGGCCGACTCCGACATCCCCGTGGCCGACATCGACCACGTCGTGCTCGTGGGTGGTTCCACCCGCATGCCCGCCGTGTCCGACCTGGTCAAGGAGATGACCGGTGGCCGCGAGCCGAACAAGGGCGTCAACCCGGATGAGGTCGTCGCCGTCGGCGCGGCCCTGCAGGCCGGCGTTCTGCGCGGCGAGGTCAAGGACGTGCTGCTCCTCGACGTCACCCCGCTGTCCCTGGGCATCGAGACCAAGGGCGGCGTGATGACGAAGCTGATCGAGCGCAACACCACCATCCCGACCAAGCGCTCGGAGACCTTCACCACCGCCGAGGACAACCAGCCCTCCGTGCAGATCCAGGTCTTCCAGGGCGAGCGCGAGATGGCCGCAGCCAACAAGCTGCTCGGCTCCTTCGAGCTGGGCGGCATCGCCCCGGCGCCGCGCGGCGTGCCGCAGATCGAGGTCACCTTCGACATCGACGCCAACGGCATCGTCCACGTCACCGCCAAGGACAAGGGCACCGGCAAGGAGTCCACGATCACCATCCAGGACGGTTCCGGCCTGTCGCAGGACGAGATCGACCAGATGATCAAGGACGCCGAGGCCCACGCCGAGGAGGACCGCAAGCGCCGCGAGGAGCAGGAGGTCCGCAACTCCGCCGAGTCGATGGTCTACCAGACCCGCAAGTTCGTCACCGACAACGAGGACAAGGTGTCCGACGACATCAAGGACCGCGTCGAGGAGGCGGCCAAGGGCGTCGACGAGGCGCTGAAGGGCTCCGACATCGAGGCCATCAAGACCGCGGTGGAGAAGCTGTCCACCGAGTCCCAGGAGATGGGCAAGGCCATCTACGAGTCCGAGGCCGCGCAGGGCGCGACCCAGGCCGACGCCGGCGATGCCGGTGAGGCCGCGGCCGACGACAACGTCGTGGACGCCGAGGTCGTCGACGAGGACGAGAAGGACAAGTAAATGACGAATCCGACCGACAACCCCTTTGCTGACCGGGGCGCCGGTCCGGACGCCGGCCCCGCCGAGGCGGCCGCCGCCGATGGCTTCGAGCAGAACGCCTTCGACGACGCCGTCGACGCGGACGCCGCCGCGCAGGCCGAGGCCGATGAGGCCGAGGCTGGCGACGGTGCCGGTGCAGTCGACGACGAGGCGACGCGCCTGCAGTCGGAGCTCGACGAGCGCACCGAGGATCTGAAGCGCGTGTCCGCCGAGTACGCCAACTACCGGCGCCGCGTGGACCGCGACCGCCAGCTCGACCGCGAGCTGGCCAAGGCGTCCATCGCCGGTGAGTTGCTGAACCTGGCCGATGACCTCGACCGGGCCGAGCAGCACGGCGATCTGTCCGCCGAAGGTCCGCTGCGGGCGTTCGCGGACAAGTTCCGCAACACTCTGACCACCCTGAAGATCACCGGTTTCGGGGCCGAGGGCGAGGAGTTCGATCCGGAGGTCCACGAGGCCGTCCAGGACACCTCGACCGGCGACGAGAAGGTCATCGGCGCGGTGCTGCGCAAGGGTTATCGCTTGGATCAGCGTTTGATCCGCACGGCGATGGTCGTCATCGCCGACCCCGCCTGATCGATCCCGATCCGGCGCCAACCACGGAAGGAGGAGATGTCCGATGACCCAGCGTGAATGGGCGGACAAGGACTATTACGCGGACCTGGGCGTCTCCAAGTCCGCGGGCCAGGAGGAGATCAAGAAGGCCTACCGCAAGCTCGCCCGGGACAATCACCCGGACACTCACCCGGGTGACCCGAAGGCGGAGGAGCGTTTCAAGAAGGTCTCCGAGGCCTACTCCGTCATCGGCGACGCCGACAAGCGCCGCGAGTACGACGAGTTGCGTTCCGCGCTGGCCGGCGGCGGGTTCCGCTTCCCCGGCGCGGGCGGCGGCTTCGGCGGCGGTGGCTTTACGACGGGCGGGCCCGGCGCCGGAGGTGCCGGCGGCGCCGGTGGCGCGGGCGGCTTCGACTTCAACGTCTCCGACATCTTCGGCGAAGGCGGTGGCGGCGGTGGCTTCGGCGACTTCCTCAATGGCTTCGTCAACCGCGGCGGTGGCGCCGGCGGTGCCGGGCGGGCGTCCCGACCGCGCCGCGGCGCCGACGTGGAAACCGAGATCACCCTCGATTTCCGCGAGGCCGCCAAGGGAGTCACCATCCCGTTGCAGTTGACCAACCCGTCGCCGTGCACCACGTGCCACGGTTCGGGCGCGAAGCCGGGCACTCACCCGGTCACGTGCGGCACCTGCCACGGTTCCGGCTTCACCAACGAACAGCGCGGCGCCTTCGGTTTCTCCGCGCCCTGCCCCGATTGCGGTGGCCAGGGCACGAAGATCGAGGATCCCTGTCCCGACTGTTCCGGCACCGGCGTGACCACGCGGCGCCGCACCATCACGGTGCGGGTGCCTGCGGGCGTCGTCGACGGCCAGAAGGTCCGCTTGGCGGGCCAGGGCGAGGCGGGGCTGCGCGGCCGCCCGGCCGGCGACCTGTTCGTCACCGTGCACGTGCGACCCGACGAGATCTTCACCCGTTCGGGTGACGACCTCGAGGTCACCGTGCCCGTGAGCTTCGGCGAGCTGGCGCTCGGCGGCACCATCACGGTGCCGACGCTCGACGGCAAGGTCCGCGTCCGCGTCCCCGCCGGCACTGCCGACGGCCGTACGCTGCGTGTCCGCGGCCGTGGCGTGCCCAAGAGGTCCGGCACCCCGGGTGACCTTCTGGTCACCGTCCGGGTGCAGGTTCCCCCGAAGTTGGATGACGCCGCCGCGTCGGCGTTGCGTTCCTACGTCGAGGCCGAGCGCGCCGGCGGATTCAATCCGCGCGACGGCTGGGCCGGGGCGAAGTAGGTGATTCGCGTGGCCCATGAGGAATCGCGTACCGAGTCCCGCACCGAGGTGTACGTCATCTCCGTCGCCGCCGACTTGGCGGGCATGCACGCCCAGACCCTGCGCAATTACGACCGCCTGGGTTTGGTGACGCCGCAGCGCACCAGCGGCGGCGGCCGCCGTTACTCCCAGCGCGATGTCGCGCTGCTGCGGGAGATCCAGCGGCTGTCGCAGGAGGAGGGCGTCAACCTCGCCGGCATCAAGTCGATCATCGGGCTCAACGAGCGAGTCGAAGAGCTCGAGAACGAAAACGCGGCGCTGCGCGCTAAGCTCAGCGAGGCGGAATCCCGTCGCGGTCGCCCGCGAGGTGAAATCGTCCACGTCCCCCGGTCCACCGCCGTGGTCATGTGGGAGCCGCGCCGCAGGCGGTCGAAAAATCGGGATTGAGGGCCATTAGGCTGCTGCCATGACCCTCACCGTCGCTTCGCTGGTGGACCGCCCCGACTTGGGGCTCACATTGTTGGCCGCGCGGGACGTAGCGGAATTCACGCCCGTCGATTGGGCCCATGCGATCGACCGCGCCGACACCGGCCGATGGATCGCGCGCGGCACCCTGGTGCTGACGTCCGGGTTCCAGCTTCCCGACGAAGAAGTCGGCCAGGCCGCCTACGTTGACGCGCTGCGCCGGGCGGGGGCGTGCGCCGTGGCGGTGGACACCGGCGGGCGGTGGGATCGGGTGCCCGCCGCGATCGTCGTCCGTGGCGCGGAAATCGGTTTCCCGGTCCTCGCCGTCGACGCCGGCGCCCCGTTCACGACGGTGGTGCGGGCGGTGGCGGAAGAGGTCACTGCGATCCGGGAACGTCGCCTGACGGAACTGGTCGGCGTGCAGTCGGACCTGGTGCGGATGATGTTGCGCGGTGGGGTGCCGCCGGTGCTCGAGCGGCTCGATTCCGTCATCGGCGGCAGGACTCTGGTGCTCAACAATCGTGGCACCGTGTTGGAGAGCGCGGGCGGGCGCCCGGATGATCCGGAGCGCCCGTTTCCGCATGTCCCGGCCCCGCCGTATTCGCCATCGGTGGGCAAGTCGCCTCTGCTCGAGCGGGGCATGCGGATGATCCGGCCGTTGACCGGGATGTCCGCCAGCCCCGGCGTTCTCGTCGTCGACGCCCCGCACGGGTTTGACGAGATGAACCGGCTGCTGGTCGATCACGCCGCCACCATCGTGTCGCTGTCCATGTCGAGGTCGTTGGCGGTCCACGAGGCGGAGGAGCGGCTGCGCAGGGACGCCATGCGGCGCATACTCGGCGGCGACGTGCCGGGCAGGGAGCAGTTGGCGTTGTTCGGCCTGTCCCCGTCATCTCGGGTGTCGGCGCTGCTCATCCGCAACTCTTCGGCTACGTCGTCGCGGTTGGCCGATGAACTGTCCGGTTGCGGGTGCTCGTTCTTGTGCGAGCCACGGTTGATGGGGCACGCCGTCGTCCACGACGGTCCGGACGACATCGCGGAGCACCTGGCGGCGGCGTTGACGGTGCCCGGCCGGCCGATGGTCATCGGCATGGGCGAGAGGATGCCGCTGTCCGACGTGGCGACGTCCCTGCGGCAGGCGGAACTCGCGGCGGCGCGCGCCGACTCCGGGATCCGGCACATCGGGGACCTGCCGGCCCATGAGCTTTTGCTGGGAGTCCTCGACGATCGTGCTGCGGAGATCCTCGCTGGCGGGTTGCTGCGGAAGCTGTCCGACCATGACGCCGCCACCGGCGAGCACACCGTCGCCGCGGCCATCGCATTCCTGGAAGGCAATGGCCGGTACGAGGCGATGGCGCGGAAGTTGGGCGTGCACCGACAAACTGCCCGTTCCCGCGCGGAGCGCGTCGAGGATGTGCTGGGGGCGAGCCTCGAGGATCCCGACGTCCGGGCGGAACTGTGGTTGGCATTGCGTTCGCGCGGCGACGCCGTCCGCTGACGTTCGGGCCGGCGCCATCCCCGGCGGGATTCACCGAAGCATCGGCGGCGGCATCGCGTACGCGGCGGGAGTCTCGGAGAGGTTCAGCGGATTGCGCACCGATGGCACCCCGTCGATGTCGACGCGCGGGACGAGGCCGAGTGACTCGGCGAAGTCGAAGGCGCCGGCGATGTCGTTGACGGGGCCGGCGGGGACGCCGGCGTCGGAAAGCAACCGGAACCACTCGTCGGCGGTGCGCTGGCGCAACGCCGCGTCGATCAGCTCCTTCAGCTCGGCGCGGTTGTCGACGCGCGCATGGTTCGTGGCGAAACGCGGGTCGCCGATGAGGTCGTCGATGCCGAGCACCCTGCAGAATCGGTCGAACAGGGAATCGTTGCCCACGGCGACCGCCAAACGGCGGTCGGCGGTGGGATAGACCTCATAGGGGCTTATCGACGGGTGCCGGTTGCCCATCGGCCCCGCCACCCGTCCGGCGCCGAGGTACGCCGATGCTTGATTGACCATTGACGACAGTCCGCAGGACAGAAGATCGGTGGATACGCGCTGGCCGAGTCCAGTCGACTCCCGATGGCGGAGCGCGGCGAGCACCCCGAAGCCGAGGTGCAGTCCGGTGAGCACGTCGATCACGGCCACGCCGACCTTGACCTCGCGTCCGGGGCCTTCGCCCGTGACCGACATGAGCCCCCCGACGGCCTGGACGACGAGGTCGTATCCGCCCAAGCGGGCGGCCGCCTCGGATTCGCCGAATCCGGACAGGGACGCGTAGACGACGCCGGGGTTGTCCGTGCGGATGCGGTCGTAGCCGAGACCGAGGCGGTCCATCGTTCCCGGCCGGAAATTCTCGATGATGACGTCCGCGCGCAGCGCCAGTTCGCGTGCTCGGTCGAGGTCCGAGGGATCGCGGAGGTCCAGTTGGAGTGAGCGCTTGTTTCGATTGACCGACGCGAAATAGGTCGATTGCCCATCGGGGCCGTAGGGCGGGCCCCACGCCCGGGTGTCGTCGCCGACGTCCTGCCTCTCGATTTTGATGACCTCGGCCCCGAGATCCGCCATGAGCATCGTGGCGTAGGGGCCGGCGAGCACCCGCGAAAAGTCGGCGACGATGATTCCGTCCAGCGCCCCGGTCATCGTGGGCCCCTGCCGAGATAGATCGTCGTCGTGCGGGTGAAGAAGTCCCTCGCCGCGCGCCCCTGCTCCTTCGGCCCGAGACCTGAGGCGCCGGCGCCGCCGAAGGGGACATGGGGGTCGGCGCCCGCGGACTCCGAGTTGACGTGGAGGATGCCGACCTCGAGATCATCGATTGCGTCGAACGTGGCGGCGAGTGAATCCGTGAACACTGCCGCGGTCAACCCGTATTCACCGAGGTCAGAAGTGCGAAAGGCCTCGGCCGCATCTTCGACGACCAGTACCGCGAGGACGGGGGCGAAGAGCTCGTCGCGCCACAAGGCGTCTTCGGGAGAATCGACCCGCACGATGGTCGGTTCCATGAAGTGACCGCCAGCGCAGCCGGGCACCTCGGGAATATTGCCCCCGCAGAGGATCTCGGCGCCGCGGTCGACTCCGGCGCGTACCGCGGCCAGAGCGTCGTCGCGGGGGACGGAGTCGATCATCGGGCCCATGGACGTGCCGTCGGCGAGCGGATCCCCGGTGACGCGCGCGGTGGCGCCCGCGACCAGTTCGGCGAGAAACTCCTCGGCGACCGAGCGGACCACCGCGACTCTCGATGTCGCGGTGCACTTCTGTCCCGTCGAGTTGAAGGCGCCGGCGATGACCTGGCTCGCCGCGTGGGGGATGTCGGCGTCCGCGAGGACGACCGCCGGATTCTTGCCGCCCATCTCGGCCTGGACGGGAATGCCCGCCGCGGCGCACGTTGCGGCGATGGTGCGGCCGACCTTCGTCGATCCCGTGAAGGTCACCGCCCGGATGCGGGGATCGACGAGCATCGTCGACGCGTCGGCGGAGGACGAGGCGACCAGATTCAGGACGCCGGGCGGCAAACCCGCGTCGTGCAGTGCTCCGGCCAGCCGCATCGCCAGCAGGGGAACGGTCTGTGCGGGTTTCCACACCACGGTGTTGCCGTGGATGAGAGCGGGTGCGGCTTTCCACGCCGGAATTGCGATGGGAAAGTTGAAGGGGGTGATCAGCGAGACGACTCCGACGGGTTTGCGCACGACCTCTATTCGTTCGCCTCGGCGCGGAGAGTGGAAGATTTCTCCCGCGTCGCGGTCAGACTCGCCGGCCTGGAAGTCGAGTACCGCCGCGGCCCGGTTCACTTCGCCGATGCCCTCGGCGAGGGTCTTTCCTTCCTCCTGTGCCAGTTCGGCGCCCCACTCGGCGGCATTGCCGCGGAGGATGTCGGCGGCGCGTCGCAAAACGGTGGCACGTTCCGCCATCGGCGTCTCCGCCCACCCCGCGCGAGCGGCGTCGGCGGCGGCGATGGCCTCGGCGACTTGGCTTGACGACGCCAACCTGCCGGCCGCGACCGCAATCTCCGGCCTGGCCGGGGACGTCGATGCGAACTCGGCGCCGTCGCCGGGGACCCATCGTCCGTCGATGAGATGCTCGATCGTCGCGTGGCTCATCGGAATGCCTGCTCTCCGGTCAGGGCCTGGCCGATGATCAACTGGTGCATTTCGGCCGTGCCTTCGTAGGTCAACACGGATTCGAGGTTGTTCGCGTGCCTGATCGGCGAGTACTCGGTGGTGATTCCGGATGCGCCGAGGAGAGTGCGGCACTGCCGGGCGATGGCGATGGCCTCGCGGGTGGAATTGAGCTTGCCCAGCGAGATCGACTCGTTGGGCAGGGCTCCGGCGTCCTTCAATCGGCCCAGCTGAAGTGCCAGCAGCAGGCCCTTGTCCAGCTCGAGGACCATGTCCGCGAGTTTGGCCTGCGTGAGCTGGTACGACGACAGGGGCTTGTCGAAGACGCGGCGCTCCCGGACGTACTCGAGGGTCTGTTCGATCGAATCGCGGGCGGAGCCGAGCGCGCCGAACATGATGCCGAAGCGCGCTTCGTTGAGGCATGACAGGGGACCGCGCAACGTGCCGACGCCCGGCAACCGGGATGAATCGGGTACCCGGACCTCGTCGAGGACGAGCTCCGAGGTGATCGACGCGCGCAGCGACACCTTTCGATGAATGTCCGAGGTCGTGAACCCGGCGGTTCCCTTTTCCACGAGGAAACCCGCGAACCCGCTGTCCGTGCGCGCCCACACGACGGCGACGTCGGCGAGCGAGCCGTTGGTTATCCACGTTTTCGTGCCGTTGAGGACCCAGTCGTCCCCGTCGCGCCGGGCATGGGTGCGCATCCCCGCAGGGTTGGAACCAAAGTCGGGTTCGGTCAATCCGAAGCAGCCGATTGCCCTGCCGGCGGCCATTTCGGGCAGCCAACGGTTCTTCTGCTCTTCGTCGCCCCATTTGTGAATCGCGTACATGGCCAGCGATCCCTGCACCGACACGAACGAGCGGATGCCCGAATCGACCGCCTCGAGCTCCATGCACGCCAGGCCGTAGGCCACCGCGGAGGTTCCCGCGCAACCGTAGCCTTCGAGGTGCATGCCCAGTACTCCGATTTCGCCGAACTTGGGACCCAGTTCCCGAGGAATGTCGTGGGCCTCGAACCAGTCGCCGATGTGGGGCCGGAGTTCGCGATCGCAGAATTCCCGGACGGTATCGCGGATCATCCGCTCTTCTTCGGAGAGCAAAGAGTCGAAGCCAATGAGCTGAGCGGGAGTGTGGGCCATGTCGTGGTCCTTTCGGGGGCGTGAGATTGGGGTTGGGGGAGGGGATCAGCGGGCGAGCTCTTCGACGAGTATCGCCAGGGCCTCGTCGAGGAGGCCGTCCCTGATGGACAACGGCGGGAGGAGGCGGATGACGTTGCCGAAGGTGCCGGCGGTGAGGACGATGACGCCGCGTTCCTCGCACCGGCGGGCGACGTCGGCAACGCGCGCCGGGTCGGGAGTGATCCCGTCGGCGCGAACGAGCTCGGCTGCGTACATTGCGCCGCGGCCCCGAACGTCCCCGATGACGGGGTTCGTCGACTTGGCTTTCGTCAGCGCCGCTTCGATGCGGTCGCCGATGTCGCGTGCCCGCTCCGTGAGGCCTTCCTTTTCCACGACGTCGAGAACGGCGATGGCTGCGGCGCAGGCGACGGGGTTGCCCGCGTAGGTGCCGCCGATGCCGCCCCGATGCGCGGCGTCCATGACGTCCGCGCGGCCGACTACGGCGGCGATGGGCATGCCGCCGCCGAGCCCCTTGGCCAGCGTCATCAGGTCGGGGACGACGCGTTCGTGATCGCACGCGAAGAGATCGCCGGTGCGGGCGATGCCGGTCTGGATCTCGTCGGCGACGAAGAGGATTCCCCGGTCGCGGCAGAAGTCGGCGAGGCGGGGCAGGAAGCCCTCGGGCGGCACGATGAATCCGCCCTCGCCCTGGATGGGCTCCATGACGATGCAGGCGATGTTGCCGGCACCGACTTGGGCGTCAACGAGGAGTTCGAGTTGAGCCAACGCGTCGTCGGCGGCGGAGTCGGGCCCGCCGGGCCAGCGGTAGGAATAGGGGCTGGGGGCGCGGTGGACGTCGGATGCAAATGGGCCGAACGACTGCTTGTATGGATTGTTCTTTGCGGTCATTGCCATGGTCAGGTTCGTGCGCCCGTGGAACGAGTGGTCGAAGACGACCACCCCGGGGCGGCCCGTGAACGCGCGAGCGTATTTGACGGCGTTTTCCACGGCTTCCGCCCCAGTGGAGAACAGCGCCGCGCGCTTGGAGTGGTCTCCGGGGGCGATGTCGGCCAGGCGCTGGGCGAGGTGGAGGTATCCCTCGTATGGCTGGTTGAGGAAACACGTGTGCGTCAGTTCGCCCATCTGCACACGGGCGGCCTCGACGACATCGGGGTGCGCATTGCCGACGGTGGTGGTCGCAATACCCGACCCGAGGTCGATGAGGCGGTTGCCGTCGACGTCGACGACGATTCCGCCGGCAGCGCGCTTGGCCCAGGTGCGCTGGCCGGAGCTCAGGCCGGCGGGCAGAGCCGAGGTGGCCTGGGCCGTCAGATCGCGGGAGCGGGGGCCGGGGATTTCCGTGGCTAGATGCCGCGATTGCTCGATGCCGTTGACCGTCGGCGTGGCGGTGAGCGAAGTGGTCATGGCTGATCTCCTCAGTGTCGGGATGTGCTGCCCATCACTTTCGGGCGCCGGAGACCGCTCCCGCCATCATCTGTTTGGTGAATAAAATGTTTCCGATTCGACATTTTGTCGATATGTCTGGCCGATCGGCCCCCTTAATGTGTCCCACATCACGTTCGCGGTGCGTTCGCCGCGTCGGGTGCGTGCCCGAGAAACCAATTTGAGGAGGATCGCCATGACCGACCCCACGGGGGCCCCGAGTTGTAGCGGCGGGGTCGAATTACGCTCTGACCTTTCCAAACGTCACCTGACCATGATTTCGATGGGCGGCACCATCGGTGCCGGGTTCTTCGTCGGCCTCTCCGGCCTCATCGCCGTCGCCGGGCCATCGGCCATCGTGACGACGACTATCGCCGGCGGCATCGTCTACTTGATCATGAGGATGTTGGGCGAGATGGCCGTCGCAAAGCCGTCGACGGGGTCGTTCGTCGACTACGCCCGCATGGCGATGGGGCGCTGGGCCGGGTTTTCGACGGGTTGGTTGTACTGGTATTTCTGGGTCATCGTGGTGGGAATCGAGGCCGTCGTGGGCGGCGAGCTCATCGCTCGTTGGGTGCCCGCCATCCCGCAATGGCTTACCGCGGTCGTCATTCTCGTGGTGATGGTGTCGGTCAACCTGCTGTCGGTGAAGAGTTTTGGCGAAGCCGAGTTCTGGTTCGCCGGCATCAAGGTGGTCGTCATCGTCGCATTCCTCATCGGGGGGCTGGCGTTTGCGCTTGGCGCGTGGACGGGGCTCGGCGATGCACCTCCGCAGTTGCGGAACCTGTGGAGCCACGGCGGCTTCGCTCCCAACGGAGTCAGCGCGATCTTCGTCGGCGTGGTCACGGTGATTTTTTCCATGACCGGCGCGGAACTGGTCACCATCGCCGCCGCCGAATCGTCGCACCCCGCCGACGCGATTCGTCGCACGACGCAAACGGTGGTCGTGCGCATCCTCGCGTTCTTCGTCTTGTCGACGTCGTTGTTGGTCGTGATCCTTCCGTGGGATTCGTATGCGGCCGGCGTTAGCCCGTTCATCACGGCACTCGACGCCATGGGCGTGCCGGGCGCTGCGGACATTCTCAACTTCATCGTCCTGGTGGCAGTGCTGTCGTGCCTCAATGCCGGTTTGTACACGGCCTCCCGAATGATCTTCACGCAGGGCCGCAACGGCGATGCCCCGGCGTGGATGACGCGCGTCAATGGGCGTGGCGTCCCCACGGGGGGCATTCTCTTCTCCGCGATGGTCGGATTCATCTGCGTGGCGGCGGGCTATTTTTGGCCGGACACGATCTTTCTGTACCTGGTCAACTCGTCGGGCGCGGTGGTGCTGTTCGTTTACGTCTTCATCGGCGTTTCGCAGATCATGTTGCGCCCCCGGCTGAGGCGGGAGCTCGAGCCCCATGGTGGCTTGACGTTCCGGATGTTCGGTTGGCCGGTCGTCCCGGCGATCGTCACGGGATTGATCGTGGTGATCATCGCCGTGATGGGCATCCGGACGGCGACGCGTGCCGAGTTCGTGCAATCGATGGTGTCGCTGGCCATCGTCGTCTCCGTCGGATTGTTTCTGCAGAAGACGGGAATCAAGGGCCGGTACGAAGGCCTTCCGGCGCCATTGCCGGAGGGGGTCAGCCCCGATGACTATTCGCCGGGGCGCATCTACGAGAATCCCTCTTTCCTGAACCGGGCCCCGGAGGGAACCTTGAGTTCGATGTCGGCGGGCGGTGCAACCTCGGATCGTGTTTCCGACCGCCCGCGCGCGGGTTCCTCCGTGGAGTAGGAGCCGCGTCCGCTCCTTTTCGCCCCCGGCCGGCCCGATGCATTCTCGCATCGGGCCGGCCATTGCATTTTCCGTATGCCTGATATCCAGGTCCGGGAGGCCCGCCCCGACGAGTCCGCCGTCGGCCACGTGGCGATCGTCGCGCTGGTGTTCGTGGCGCTGCCGCTGGGGTTGTCGATCCTGTTCAATTTCCTGTTCTCCCGCATTGGCGGGGTTCGCGGCGAGCATTACGAGCTCGACTTCAAATAGGCCCCGAAGCCCGAACCGGGCCCCGGTGCGGCTCGGCGGTCCATCCGGGCCGGACGTCCGAGCCCGGACCTGAACCGGGGAGGGAATTGGCGAAGGCCTCGACTCCGCGGCGGAAGCGATGGTCGGGGAAGTAGTCCTCGGAATGCGGTCCGGGCGTAAAATTCCTCGGCCATGGCCGTCCGTTGGTGATCTGCTTCGAACCCATTGCCCCGGCCCCGAACGCGGGATCCGCGGGGTCGGCGCCGTGGATTCCGCTCGCCGCCGCCCCGCGAATGATGTCGTGCCCGGTGGTCACGGCGGTCACCCGGTCGCGGGTTTGCCAGGCCGGGTACTTGGTGCCGTCGCTGCGCCGCAGGGTCATGTCGTCGGCGGATTGGATTCCCCGTCCTGCTCCTGGCGATGCCGCCAGCACCACGCCGTCGGCGTGGAGGCCCCGGCCCCTAGTCGCCTGGGCCGCCACGGTCGCCCCGTAGCTGTGCCCGATCACGACGAGGGAGGCGCGGGAGTTTTCGGCCAGGTGTGCCTGCACCCGCTGCAGGTCCGGCGCGGCCGCCTCGTAGAACCGCGCCGACGCCGCCGACGTCACCCCGGGCGGCGCGTTGTACGTCATCACGGCGACGGCCGTCCGGTCCCCATAGTCGCCCCTGGCCTTGTCGGTCTGCGCCAGGAGATCCTCCGGCGATGATCCCGTGCCGGGCACGATGGTCACGATCCGGTCGGCGCCCGCGGGATCCCCGGCGATGATCGTCGTGGTGGTCGCCGTCCTGTCCAGGACCGTCACCTCGGCATCATCGCCGAGCCCGAAGGCGTCGTAGATGCCTTGCGCGGCGTCCGCCCGCGCGCCGGGGAGCCCGCTGGCCGCTTCCCCGGCGCCGAACCTGACGCCCGGAACGTACATGTGCCGCCGCGGCGGATGCAGCGCCGGCAGCGCGGCGGCGAGCTCATCGTCGAGGCTCCTGACCCGTCGCAGGGCACTCCTCACTGCCTCGGAGAGCCTGCGGTCGCTGTCCGGGTTCGCGGCGTCTATGTCGATGGCGCCGAATCGCAGCGGTCGCATCACCTCACCCGTGTCGTCGTCGACGGTGAGTCCGGCGGCCCGCGCTTCGCCGACAGCCACGCGGAGGTCATCGCGTGCGCTGGTCAACGAGATTGCCGCCTCTCCGAGCTCCTCGGCGAACCGGCTCACCAGGGCACCGTCGCGGCGCACCCTGCCGCCGGCGTCATGGACGGCGGTCTCCGCGCTGCCCCGGATGTCCCCGGAAAGCTCATCCGCGCCCACGCCATCGATGCGGCCGTCGATGTCGCCCGCCGCCGACTCCATCAATCGCGCCAGCGACGCCCACCGTCGCGCGGCGGTGCCCAGGTTTTCGGTCCGCCAGGCGAGGATCGCGCTGATCGGCGTCACGGTTCCGTCCCGAAGGCCGCGCCATGGGCGGCATCGCCGTCGTCGATCGCCCGGGCCGCGCGGGCCGCGGCGACGCCAAGGTCATCGAGCAACTGACCCTCGGCCCGCAACTCCTCCCGCCATCGCAGGGCCCCGTGGAGCAGTTCTCCGAGCATCCGCGACCCGGGCATCTCGACGTCGTCGTAAAGCAGATGGGCCATGCCCGAAAGACGGTGCCCGTCGCCCCTCAATCCGGTCCCCATGCGCTCCAGAGCGGCCGGGCTCACCGTCATCCCCGTGTTGGTCATGCCCGCAGGTTCCCGGACCATCCGGCTCCGCGCACCCGGATCGGCCGCCCGCGACACCCGGATTGTGGATGAATCCCCGCAGCGCCCCCGCCTGTGGATGAACCCCGGTAACGTCGATCACATGCGCATCGCACTCGCCCAGCTGGAACTGTCCGCTGAGCCGCAGGAGAACCTCGGCCAGGTCAAGGACGTCATCGTCCGCGCCGTCGACGCCGGGGCCGACCTGGTGGTTTTCCCCGAGGCCACGATGAAGGCCTTCAACACCGGCCGCCTGGACACCGTCGCCGAGCCGCTCGACGGGCCCTTCGCCACCGCCGTCCGGTCCGCGGCGGCCGAGGCAGGCGTCACGGTCGTCCTCGGCATGTTCCGCCCCGCCGACGTCGTCGAGCGCGACGGCAAGGAACTCCGGCGCGTGCACAACACGCTGCTGGCGACGGGGCCCGACGTCGACGCCCATTACGACAAGATCAGGCTTTTCGACGCCTTCGGTTTCCGCGAATCCGACACCGTCGCCCCGGGCTCCGATCTGGTCGTCATCGACGTGCCGGTGGGGTCCGCCGAGGTCCGCCGCACGGTCCGCGTCGGCTTGGCGACGTGCTTCGACATCCGCTTCCCGGAGCAGTTTGTTGAGCTGGCGCAGCGCGGCGCCGAGGTCATCGCCCTGCCGGCGGCGTGGAACGACGGCCCGGGCAAGGTCCGCCAGTGGGAGGCGCTCGTCGCCGCCCGCGCCCTGGACTCGACGTGCTTCATCGCCGCCGTCGACGCCGCCCGTCCCGGCGGCTCCGCGAAGGCCGGCAAGCCGGAGGGCCCGGTCGGCGTGGGCCACTCGATCCTGTCCAGCCCCGACGGCGAGGTCATCGCGAAGGCCGGCTTCGCCCCGCAGCTGCTCATCGCGGACATCGACCTCGACGAGGTGCCGCGCCTGCGCAAGACCATCCCGGTCCTGGAGATCCGGAAGTAAGCCGGGGAGTTCCCGGCTAAACGGAGAAACGACGAACGCCCCGCCCCGGGAGAACCGGGGCGGGGCGTCACTCGTCTGACGCGGCGGTGCTTCTTACAGCGACGCCTCGTAGATGCCCTTCACGGAATCGGCCATGGTGGCGTCGAACTCCTCGTCGGACTGCTGGGCCGACAGGCCCTCGGACAGCGCGCGGGAGAAGGAAGCGATCATGCCGGGCTGGCGGGAGAGACGCTCGTTGGCGTCCTCGCGCGGGTAGCCGCCGGAAAGGGCCACGACGCGCATGCACTTGGGGTGCTCGACCAGCGGGGTGTAGAAGCCATCCTCGGAGGGGATGGTGACCTTGATCATGACCTGCTCGCCCTCGGGGAGGGCGTCGAGGTGCTTGATCAGCTCGTCGCGCAGAATGGCCTCGGCCTCGGCCTTGTCGGCGGCGTTGATGTCCACCTCGGGCTCGACGATCGGGACCAGGCCGTGCGACAGGACCTGCTTGGCGAACTCGAACTGCTGCTCGACGTTCTCCTTGATGCCGGCCTCGTTCGCCTCGGCGACGAAGGAACGCATCTTGGTGCCGAAGATGCCCTTGGCGACGCCACGCTCCAGCAGCTCGTCCAGGCCCGGGCACGGCTTCATCAGCTGCACGCCGTTGGCCTTGTCGGCCAGGCCCTTGTCGGTCTTCAGGAACGGGACGATGCCCTTCTTCTCCCACAGGTACTGCGCGGTGGGGATGCCGTCGATCTCGCGGTCCATGGTCTGCTCGAACAGGATCGCGCCGATGATGTGATCGGAGTTGAACGACGGGGACTTGATGATGCGCGTGCGCATCTCGTGGACCAGATCGAACATCTCGTCCTCGTTGGTCCACTGATCCTCGGTGACGCCGTACAGGCCGAGCGCCTTCGGGGTGGATCCACCGGACTGGTCGAGAGCGGCGATGAAGCCCTTGCCCTCGGTCATCTGCTTGGCCTGATCCGGGTTAATGGCGTTCATGCGTGTCCTTTCGTCGGGAAGGGTGTTCGTCACAAGCCTAGTCAAGGTCCGCCCGGCCCGCTCCCCGTGAAGCGGTGGTTTTGGCCACGGGGTCATGGTGAATGAACCGGGGGTCCGCCCCCGCCGCGACCAGCCGTTCGCGCGTTGCCTCGATCATCTCGCCGCGACCGGCGATGAGCACGGTTTTCCCGGACAGTCCTCCATCACGGTGCAATCGCACCGCAACATCGGCGGCCACCCCCAACCTGGGCATCGGGGCGGCCGGATGTGAACTGTATGGCCCCGGACGGGTCAGCGGTGCGTCGTCACGCTTTTCGACGGCCGTGGTCACCGTCAGGTTCGGCAGGTTCCGGCTCATCTCGATCACGGTCCGCAGATCGTAGAGTTCGCCCGGCGTGCGAGCGCCGTACACGAGGTGGATCTTCGGCGGCGCGGGCAGGTCCGCGGCTTCGAGGAGGATCGCGCGCAACGGGGCCAGGCCGGTGCCGCCGGCGATCATCAGGATGTCCCTCGGGTCCGGTTCGGGCAGGCGGTGGCGTCCGGGCGCCGGGTCGTCGTCAAGCTCCGTGCCGTACTCCCGCAGGACGTCGCCGAGACTGCCGCGCGGGGTCCCGAAGGTCCATACGTCGCCCGGGCGTGACGCGGCGACCAGCGGGCGCGACTCCGCGCCGCCGTCGACGATGCGGATGTGGAACTCCAGCAGGCCCTCCGGATTCGGCGGCAGGGCGGGGGAGTAGTCGCGCCAGATGCCCGGCGCCAGCGGCGAGCGGATGGGGATGTGCTGGCCGACGGTGAACGGGATCGGCTCGGGGCAGTGGACGCGGATGACGGCGATGTCGCGCGTGCGGCGCTGGACCTCCAGGACGCGGCCGGTGAACGTGGCGGGGCCGTCGGTGCGGGCATGGCGCTCGGGGGTGCCATGCCTGGGCCGGCGAGTGTGTTCCATGGTGTGCCAGATTTTCACGGCAACCTTGGGTGAGGATGAGAAAGGTCCGGGAAGACGTGGTTCATTGCCTGGTTCGACATCCTCAGTGTGACGCGAATCACGATAATTGGCAAGGTTGAGTGGAACAGGCTCAACCCTGTGGCCGTTGCATGGTGTGAATGGCTACGATTGCGGCCGATTCCGAAGTGGAGTTGAGCGCGATCGACTCACATATTGCAGACCCCACGAAAGGACGAGGACCATGTCGTTCACCCCGACCACCAAGACGAACGAGGCCCTGCAGGCGGCGCTGAAGTCCGCGTCCGCCGCGGGCAACCCCGACATCCGCCCGGGCCACCTGCTGGTGGCCCTGCTGGAGCAGCCCGATGGCATCGCCGGCCCGCTGCTCACCGCCGCGGGCGTCGAGCCGACCGGCGCGCTGGCCCGCGCCCGCGCGCTCGTCGCCGGTTACCCCAGCGCGCAGGGCTCCAACATGGCCAACCCGCAGTTCAACCGCGATGCGCTCAATGCGCTGACCGCGGCCGAGGAGCTGGCGGGCGAGCTCGGCGACGAGTACGTCTCCGCCGAGATCCTGCTCATCGGCATCGCCACCGGCCAGTCCGAGGCCGCGAAGTCGCTGCAGGACGCCGGTGCGACGCCGGAGGCGCTGAAGGGCGCCCTGACGTCGGTGCGCGGCAACCGCCGCGTGACCACGGAGGACCCGGAGGAGCAGTACCAGGCGCTGGAGAAGTACGCCACGGACCTGACCGCCCGTGCCCGCGAGGGCAAGATCGACCCGGTCATCGGCCGTGACCAGGAGATCCGTCGCGTGGTGCAGGTGCTGTCGCGCCGCACGAAGAACAACCCGGTGCTCATCGGCGAGCCCGGCGTGGGCAAGACCGCGATCGTGGAGGGCCTGGCCCGCCGCATCGTCGCCGGCGACGTACCGGAGTCGCTGAAGGGCAAGACCCTGATGAGCCTCGACCTGGGTTCGATGGTCGCCGGCGCGAAGTACCGCGGCGAGTTCGAGGAGCGCCTGAAGGCGGTCCTGGACGAGATCAAGGAGTCCGACGGGCAGATCGTCACGTTCATCGACGAGATCCACACCATCGTCGGCGCCGGCGCGACCGGCGAGGGTTCGATGGACGCGGGCAACATGATCAAGCCGATGCTCGCCCGCGGTGAGCTGCGGCTGGTCGGTGCGACGACGCTGGACGAGTACCGCAAGTACATCGAGAAGGACGCCGCGCTGGAGCGCCGTTTCCAGCAGGTCTTCGTCGGCGAGCCGTCGGTGGAGGACACCATCGGCATCCTGCGTGGACTGAAGGAGCGGTACGAGGTGCACCATGGCGTGCGCATCACCGACTCCGCGCTGGTCGCGGCGGCCACCCTGTCGGACCGCTACATCACGTCGCGATTCCTGCCGGACAAGGCCATCGACCTGGTCGACGAGGCCGCGTCGCGTCTGCGCATGGAGATCGACTCCTCCCCGGAGGAGATCGACTCGGCCGAGCGCATCGTCCGCCGCCTGGAGATCGAGGAAATGGCGTTGGAGAAGGAAACCGACGTCGCGTCCCGCGATCGCCTGGAGAAGCTGCGCGAGGAGCTGGCCAACGAGCGCGAGACCCTCACCCAGTTGAAGACCCGCTGGCAGAACGAGAAGTCCTCCATCGATGACGTCCGCGTCGTCCGCGAGGAGCTGGATCAGCTGCGCACCGAGTCCGACAAGGCCGAGCGCGAGGGCGATTACGGCCGCGTCGCCGAGCTGCGGTACGGCCGCATCCCCGAGCTGGAGAAGCAGCTCGCGGAGGCCGAGTCCGCGGTGGAGGAGTCGCAGGGCGAGTCGATGCTCAACGAGGAGGTCTCTCCGCAGGAGGTCGCCGACGTCGTCAGCGCCTGGACGGGCATTCCGGCCGGCAAGATGATGCAGGGCGAGACCGAGAAGCTGCTGTCGATGGAGAAGGTCCTCGGCGAGCGCGTTGTCGGTCAGGAGGAGGCCGTGGTGGCCGTCTCGGATGCGGTGCGCCGCACCCGTGCGGGTGTCGCGGATCCGGATCGTCCGACCGGTTCCTTCCTGTTCCTGGGCCCGACGGGCGTGGGCAAGACGGAGCTGGCGAAGGCTCTGGCGGAGTTCCTGTTCGACGATGAGCGCGCGATGGTGCGCATCGACATGTCGGAGTACGGCGAGAAGCATTCCGTCGCCCGCCTGATCGGTGCCCCTCCGGGTTACGTCGGCTACGACGCCGGTGGTCAGCTGACCGAGGCCGTGCGTCGCCGCCCGTACACCGTCGTGCTGTTCGACGAGGTCGAGAAGGCTCACCCGGACGTCTTCGACGTGCTGCTGCAGGTCCTGGACGAGGGTCGCCTGACCGATGGCCAGGGCCGGACGGTGGACTTCCGCAACACCATCCTGATCCTGACGTCGAACCTGGGCGCCGGCGGCACCCGGGAGCAGGTGATGACGGCGGTGAAGTCGGCCTTCAAGCCGGAGTTCATCAACCGCCTGGATGACGTGGTCATCTTCGACGCGCTGTCCCAGGAGCAGCTGCGCGGCATCGTCGACATCCAGGTCGCGCAGCTGGCGGCCCGCCTGTCGGCCCGTCGCCTGGTGCTCGACGTCGACGACGCGGCGATGGATTGGCTGGCCGAGCGCGGTTACGACCCGGCCTACGGCGCCCGTCCGTTGCGCCGCCTGGTGCAGAAGGCCATCGGCGATGAGCTGGCCAAGCGTCTGCTCGCCGGCGATGTCCGCGACGGCGACCGCGTGCTGGTCCGCGTCTCCGAGGACGGCGAGTCGCTGGTCATCACCGGCGAGCCCCGCGACGAGGAGTAGCTCGCGCGGCTGCGGGCAGGGCCCGTCGCTTTACGACGGCTGATCGCAGATTGGGTGAGGCCGACACATGAAAGCGGGCCGGGTGGAAACACCCGGCCCGCTTTTGCGTCTTCAGGCCGCACCCGCGCCCTACTTCTCCACCGTCACGGTCGTCTCGGCGCGCTCGTCATCGCGTTCGAGCTCAATGCGGTACTCGCCGGCCTTCAGGTCGCCGGCGCCGTCGACAAGCGTCATTTCCATCGAGCTGTCGCAGCCGGCGACGGGCACGGAGTTGATCACTTGGTCGTCGGGGGCGGTGACGGTGAGCACCAGGCGGCATTCCTCGTCCGGCCCGGCCTTCGCGGTCCAGTCGACGGTGTAGCGGGCGGTGCCGGACTCGTCGAATGTCAGGGGCTCGTCGGGCGTGACGCCCAGTTCGATGCTGCCGGCATCTTTGCTTTCCGACGTCTCCGGCGAGGCCTCCTCCGTCGTGCACGCCGCCATCACCAGGGCGGCCGCCGCCAGCGTCGAAGCGATCGAGGAGCGGCGAACCTGCGTGGTGACGTTCATCACTCAAACGTATTAGGTGCCGGCGGGGCATGCAACACCGTTCGCGGCGTGACGGGGGCGTGCGCCTCCCGGGCTTGGGTGGGTTGGCGTGCTACTTCTCGGTTTACGGCCACGCGACGGAAGGACAGGCGCATGCTCGACATCATCATCTCCATCTTCACCGACCCCGGCTTCGCCAAGGGGTTCTTCGGGGCGGCCATCAACCACGCCCGGGATACCTTCGGCGCCTTGTCGTAGGTGGGGGCTCGACGGGTGGGGGCCGTCGTAAAGCGAGAAAGTGAGGGCGAGGGGCTTGGGTCAGCCCTCCACGGCCATCTTGCGCACCGCGGTCTTGTCGCCGGAGGTCAGCTCGATGCCGTCGGCGTCCTGCTCGGCGGGCGGGCCGTTCGAGTCTTCGGGGGATTCTGAGGTGTCTGTGCTCCCCGAGGTTGCGGCCGACTCGGTGGCGTCCGCGGGTGCGGAGGCGACGATGTCGTTGCCGTTGGCGGTCGTATCCTCCGTGTCTCCCGATCCCGCATCCCCGCCGCAGGAGGTGAGAAGCAGTGTCATGGCGACGGTGGGGACGACGAGAGCGGTGCGGCGCTCTGCGCGAGCGATGTACATCACTCAAAACTATTCCGGCTGCACGGGAGTTTCGAGGGATCGATTGCTGGGGTGGCCAACGAGCGATGGCACGATCCGAGCAGAACGAAACGGGCCGGCGTGGATCGATCCACGCCGGCCCGTCGTAAAGCAGAACTCGTAAGCCCCGCCGTCCCTGCCCCTAAAACCCGATTTTGCGCTTCGTGGTCAGCTTGCCGTTGACGAAGCGGGTGAGGAACGGCGGCGACATGTGCGAGCCGGCGAACAGAAGCTTGGCCTGCAGGCCGACGGGGAAGTGGACCTTGGCGGGGGAGCGCGGGGTGCGGCGCTCGCCGTCCTTGTAGCCGGCGTCGATGCAGTCGACGACGGCCGTGGCGACATCGTCGGCGGTCAGGCGGATGCCCAGGCGGGACGTGCCGGTGGTGGCCACGCCGTCGAGCATCCCGGTGTCGGCGAACAGCGGCCACACGGCGGCGACGCGGATGCCCAGGGGGCGCCACTCGTAATCCAGGGCCTCGGTCAGGCCACGGACGGCGAACTTGGACGCCGAGTAGGTGGCCATGTCCGGGGTGCCGTAGATGGCAGCGGCCGACGCCAGGTTGATCAGCTGGCCGCGCGACTCCTTCAGGTACGGCAGCCCCAGCTTCGCGCCGTAGGTGACGCCCTTGACGTTGACGTCGATGATGCGTTCGTCGACGTCGATGCCCGCATCCTCGAAGGCACCGCCATAGAGGACGCCGGCGTTGTTGACGATCACGTCGATGCGACCCCCGGCGACTTCGGCGAAGGACCGCAGCGCGTCGCGCCACTCGTCGGGGTCGCGGACGTCGAGGTGCCCGGTGACCGCGCCCTTGCGGCCCTCGGCCCAGGAGACGTCGTCGGAAATGTCGTAGACGCCGACGGTCCAGCCGCGGTCGAGGAGGATCTCGGCGGTGCTGCGGCCGATGCCTTGGGCGGCTCCGGTGATGAAGGCGGTGCGCGTCGAATTGTTCATTTGATAAGGCTAACTGTTCCGGCGGTCGCGGCGCGGCGGATTCGCCACTTCGCCTCTAGGCTCTACCGGTATGAGCACCTGCATTTCCGCACGGGAACTCCACAGTCACATTCAAGCCGGACGTCGTATCGCGGTCATCGACAGCCGATGGTCCCGCGACCGGTCCGCCTACGGTCACTACACCATGGGCCACATTCCCCTCGCCCTGTTCTGTGATCCGACGTTTGACCTGGTCGGCATCCCCGACCGCGCCCATGGCCGCAACCCGCTGCCGGAGCTGGCGCGGGTGCAGGACGCCTTCGATCGGTGGGGTCTGACCGACGCCCACGAGGTCGTCGTCTACGACCAGAACGACGGCCTGCTGGCGGCGCGCGCCTGGTGGATCCTCACCTGGGCCGGCGTGAAGAACGTCAAGGTCCTCGCCGGCGGCCTGGACGCCTGGGAGGCAGAAGGCTTCGACACCGCCGGCGGCCCGGGCAACCTTCCGCAGCCGGGCAACCTGGTCGCCGAGGCCGGGAACCTGCCGGTCGTCGACGTCGACGAGGTCGCGGCCTGGCCGGATCACGGAGTCCTCATCGATTCTCGCGAGCTGACCCGCTTCCAGGGCCGCGCCGAGCGCCTGGACCTGCAGGCCGGCCACATCCCGGGCGCGGTGAACCTGCCGGCCCGCGCCCTGCAGCGCGAGGGCCGCTTCCTGCCCGTAGAGGAGATCCGCGGAAAGCTCGCCGAGATCGGCGTGACCTCCGGCGATCAGGTCGCCGTGTATTCCGGCTCCGGCCTGCATGCCTCGCTGTTCGTCCAGGCGATGCACGAGGCCGGTCTGCCGGGCGCGTCGCTGTTCATCGGCGGTTGGTCGAAGTGGGCGGGTGATCCGGCGCGGCCCATCGTCCGCCTGTGAGGGAGCCGCATAGACTGTTCCCACGATGACTTACCTCTTCATTTTCCTCGGGATCGCCCTGCTGGGCGCGGGCGCGGCGTTGTTCGTGCTCGATTCGCGCCGCCGCGCGCGGGCGTCTTCTTCGCTTGACGACGCCCACGTGGCCCCCGGCACGGCCCCCGAGACCGAAGAGGCGCGGGGATCGGATGTCGCGGACCTCGGCGAATCCGAGTCGGAGGCTGCACGAGAGCCTGCAGTCGAGCCCGGGCCCGAGCCCGAACCCGAGGACGACCGGGAGCCGGTGATCGACGTCGACGCCGAGCCGGAACTCGATCATGGGCCGGAACCGGTGCCCGCACCCGAACCCCGGCCCGACCCCGAGCTGTCGCGCGAAGCGCACACGGTGGTCGAGGCCGAGTCGGCCGAAAAGACCGAGTCTGCGGATGTCGCCGCATCGGCCGCCCCCACCGACCCCATCGATCCCGCCGACGAACCCCTGGATCTCGAACCCGAACCCGCTCCGGTGCGCCGCCATCGCCCGTCGCTGGCGTCGCGATTCCCGACGCGGGAGGACCTCCGCAACGTCGGCCCGCTGGCGGGCATGGCGGCCCGCCGAGCCCGCAGGGCGTGGGCGCTGGGTCGCAACGCGGACTTCCGCAAGATCGACGCCGAGGTCGCCTCGTGGTGGGACCGCGTGCCCGCCGGAGACGCCCGCGACGTGGTCAGCGGTTTCGCCCACGGCCGCGAGATGCACCTGTGCGACGTCGGCGGCGTGACACTGCTGGCGCTGCGCCGCGCCATCCCGTCCGACGAGATCCTGGAGTTCTCCCGCGACGGCCGCACCGACCTCCCGGAGGTCGGCGTCGAAGACGGCATCACCGTCTCCGCCACCGACCCGGAGATCATCCACCGCATCTTCGACGAGCGCGCCCACCGCGCGCTGCGCGACCTCCCCGACGTCATCGACGCCGCCTGGGCGGAGGGTGAGTGGGTCATCGGCGCATTCGCCGACGGCTCCGGCCCCGACGACTGGGACGACGCGCTGGCCCCGTTGGCCGCGTTCGCCGACATCGCCCGCCGCCTGCCCCCGTCGCCGGGGTCCATCGGCGAACTCGACGCCGGCCACCGCGACCCCACCCGCCCGGCCGCCGGCGACGGGGAGGTCGCCGCGCCGGGCCACCTGCGCCCGCTGGCGTCCGGTTCGCCGGTCGCCACGGCACCCGCGGCCGCCACGGCCGTCGCCGAACCCGCCGACGAAGCCCCCACCTGGCGCCCGCCGACCGCGCCGCCGGTGCCGGTGGACATGCCGACGCGGTCCGTCGGAAAGCGGATGGGCGACGGCGAGTTCCGGGACATCGGCGAGTCCGCCTCGGGCCTGCCCGCGCTGGGCGAGGACCCCGAACACAGCCGGGCCACCGTGACCGGCGGCCGGATCATCCGCCCCGACACCGGGCCCGCCGGAATTTTCGGCGACGGAGCACCCGAGCCAGACACCACCGAAGCCTCAGACAGCACCGACACGGACACCGACGAAGACAAGGACCAGCAGCAATGAACAACCCCCAGGTAGACGCCACTAAGCTCGCGGAACTCGCCGAGCTGGTCAAGGAGCTGGCCGTCGTCCACGGCAAGGTGACGCTGTCGTCGGGCAAGGAGGCCGACTACTACGTCGACCTGCGCCGCGCGACGCTGCACCACAAGGCGTCCGGCCTGATCGGCGAGCTGCTGCGCCAGCTCACCGCCGACTGGGATTACGTCTCCGTCGGCGGTCTGACCCTGGGCGCCGACCCGGTGGCCACCTCCGTCATGCACGCCGCCGGCCGCCCCATCGACGCGTTCGTGGTGCGCAAGGAAGCCAAGAAGCACGGCATGCAGCGCCGCGTCGAAGGCCCCGACATCGTCGGCGCGAAGGTCCTCGTCGTCGAGGACACCACCACCACCGGCAACTCGCCGCTGACCGCCGTCGCCGCGCTGCGCGAAGCCGGCGCCGACGTCGTGGGCGTGGCCACCGTCGTCGACCGCGCCACCGGCGCCGCCGACGTCATCCGCGAGCAGGGGCTGGAGTACCGGTACCTGCTCGGACTGACCGACCTGGGACTGGAGTAGACATGGGCAAGAAGACCGTGACCATCGGGGCAGAGACCGTCAAGCAGGCGGCGCTGCGCCGCACTTTCGAAGGCGCCGGTGCGCTGATCAGCGCCGTCTCCCGCTCCACGCGCGAGCCGGAGCGCGCCGCGTACGTCGGCGCCGCCACCGTCAACGTGGTGTCCTCGGCGCTGGGCGCGGAGAAGGTCCGCAAGGTGTCGAAGACGCTGCTCATGCCGCTGCTGGCCGCCTCCGTGGTGCGCCGTCGCCACGAGACGAAGCCCGCCGTCACCGCAGGCCTGCTCATCGGCCTGGCCGGTGGCTGGCTCGGTGACCTGGTGCTCATGCCGCGCAAGAACGACCTGAACAAGGGCGCCGCGGCGTTCGCGGTCAATCAGATCGCGTACATCAAGATGCTTCACGACGCCGGGGCCCGCCCCAACCGTTTCCGCTCCCTGGCCCGCTACCCGCTGTGGGCGGCGTCGACGGCCGGTGCGGCGTTCACGCGCCCGGACCTGCTGCCCGCGGCCGCCGGGTACGGCCTGCTGCTGACCACCACCTCCATGCTCGGCGACGACCCGGTGCTCGAGTCCGCCGGCGCCGCCGGACCCGCCCGCCCCGTCGGCGCGGCGGGGGAACTCGCCGAAGGCGACCCCCGCTACGGCATCGGCCACGGCGGCAACCTGTTCCTCGTCTCCGACGCGCTGCTCATGCTGCGCGCGCTGGTCGGCGAGGAGGGCGTCGTCGGAAAGCTCCTGGACGCTGGAGTCATGGACACCTACACCGCGGCGCAGCTGCTGCTCGTCGACGGCATCCTGGAGCTCGGCCGCAAGTGAGCGGTGAACTTCCCGGCGGCGGGGACGAGCCCGGCCCCACCGAATGGGGCCGGCCGCGCGTCGGCGTGGGCCCGTGGGCGCACGAGCACCCCGACCAGCCCAGGCCGACCGACCCCCGGTTCGATCCGGAGCTTCTCGACGACGGCGACCGCCGCAACGTCGTCGACGCGTACCGGTACTGGACGCGCGAAGCGATCGTCGCGGACATCGACGCGCGGCGGCACCCGCTGCACGTGGCCATCGAGAACTTCGAAAACGACATGAACATCGGCACCGTGGTGCGCACCGCCAACGCGTTCGCGGCGGCGGCCGTGCACATCGTGGGCCGGCGGCGCTGGAACCGGCGCGGCGCGATGGTCACCGACCGCTACCAGCACCTTCACCACCACGACACCGTCGACGAAGTCGTGGCGTGGGCGCGGGAGCGGGGGCTTGCGGTGGTGGCCGTGGACAACGTGCCCGGGTCGGTGCCGCTGGAGACGGCGGAGCTGCCGCGCG
The DNA here is from genome assembly GCF_001552415.1 of Corynebacterium xerosis NBRC 16721 = ATCC 373. Classification (GTDB taxonomy): domain Bacteria; phylum Actinomycetota; class Actinomycetes; order Mycobacteriales; family Mycobacteriaceae; genus Corynebacterium; species Corynebacterium xerosis. The sequence continues at coordinate 235,254 of NZ_BCRD01000003.1, read as the reverse complement.
AATGCCTGCTGCTGTTCGGGCAGGAGGGCCCGGGCGTCACCGAGGCCGCCCGCGACGCCGCGGACATGACGGTGTCCATCGCCCAGTTCGGGTCGACGCGGTCCATCAACGCCGGCGTGGCGGCGGGGATCGCCATGCACGCGTGGATTCGAACGCACGCGCAGATCGGCGACGCGTGGTGAATCCGCGGCGGCACGTAATATGAGCGGGGATTAACCGGGAACACCGGAGAGGAGCGCCACGTGGTGACCAGGATGTCGCGAACCGAGGCCGAGAACTGGGCCTATCGCGCGGATGTGGCCGAGCAGGCGATCAGGGACCGGCACGCGTCCCGCCTGTGGGGGCTGCCGGGGACGAATCTGGCGGTGCCGTCGTGGCCCGCGCCGGTGGCGCACAAGGCCTTCATGTCGTGGCATTACTGGTGGCAGGCGCATTATCTGGACTGCCTCATCGACGCCGCCGCGCGCGTGCCGTCGCGCGAGAAGTCCAAGGCGGTGCAGGCGACCATCCGCGGCATCCGCATCCGCAATCTGTCGCCGCTGTCGTCGAACAAGTACTACGACGATCGCGCGTGGATGACGTTGGCGCTGGGCCGGGCGAGCCAGGTCGGCCGGGGCGCCCGCGGCACGAACCGCCGTTTGCTCCATTCGCTGGCGGAGGGCATCGATCCGTCGACGGGCGTGCTGCCGTGGCGGGTGGGCGACGTGTTCTTCAACGTGCCCTCCAACGGGCCGGCGGCCATCGCCTTCGCCCGCGCCGGGCGGTTGGACGAGGCCTGCACGCTGGTGGACTGGATCTTCGACAACCTCGTCGACGATTCGGGGTTGATCCTCGACGGCGTGCGCCTGGCCATGGCCGGCAGGGAGATCGAGCGCGGCCGCTACACGTACAACCAGGGCGTCATGATCGGCGCGTGCCTGGAGATCGCCCTGGCGCTGCGCGAGCGCGGCGACCGTGAGGCATCGACGGGTTACCTCACCCGCCTGCACAACATCATTCACGCGGTGGCCAAGGACATGGCGACGTCGGACAACGTGATCAAGGGCGGCGGTGGTGGCGACGGCGGCCTGTTCAACGGCGTGCTGGTGCGCTACCTGGCCGACGCCGCGCTGCGCCTGCCGGATGACGGCCGCACCGACCGCGCGGCCTCCCGCATCGCCCGCCGTCTGGTGCTGGCCACGGCCAACAGTGCGTGGCACAACCGCCTGGAGGTCGACGGCCTGCCGCTGTTCCCGGCCGATTGGACGAAGTCGGCCACGTTCCCGCAGGCCGGTGGCCTGGTGTCGGCGTCCGTCGGCGGTGCGGTGCGCGAGGGCGCGATCCGCGAGCGCGACCTGTCGGTGCAGCTGTCCGGCTGGATGCTCATGGAGGCCGCCGCCCGCGTCGCCGAGGACGCCCGCCGCAAGACCGATTCCCCCGACCAATCCCCGCATACCCCGAAGGGTCCTTCGTGCGAGTAGTCGATTCCGCCGCCGTCCGTTCCGCCATGACCGTCGGCCGCGCCGCCTACGTGCTGCGCGCCGCGTTGCTCGAGGGCCTCGATCCGGCCGCCGACATCCCCCGCGGCGGCGCCGAGGTGCCGTCGGGCGGCCAGCTGCTGTGGATGCCGTCGACGTCGCGCGACCATGCGGGAGTCAAGCTGCTCACCGTCGGCGGCGACCCGTGGATCCAGGGCGCCTACCTGCTTTTCGACGGCCCGACGCTCGTCCCCGTCGCCCTGCTCGACGGCCCGGCGCTGACGGATCTGCGCACCCCGGCGGTGTCCTTCGCAGGTGTGCTGGAGATCCTCTCCGCCCGCCGCCGCCCCGGCGCGCCGCTGCGGGTGGCCATCATCGGTTCCGGCCCGCAGGCCGTCCACCACGCCCTCGGTGCGGTGGAGCTGTTCGGCGGTGGCAAGGGCGGCGAGGACGGCGTCGAGGTCACCTTCGTCGTGCGCACCCCGCGCGACATCGACTGCGACGTGCCGCACGTCGTGGCCACGGAGCTGCCGGCCGACGCCGACTTCATCGTCTGCGCCACCTCGGCCGCCGAACCGGTGCTGGCGGATGCCGACGTCGCCGATCACGCCGTCGTCGTGGCCATGGGCGCCCACGACCCCGCCAAGCGCGAACTGCCCGGCGAGCTGATGGGCCGCGCCGCCGTCATCGTCGAGGACCCCCACGTCGCCGAAACGGAATGCGGCGACGTGATGATCGCCGTCGACGAAGGCCACCTCGAACGGGGCGACTGGACGACGTTCCGGGACGTCGTCGTCAAGCCGGGACTGGCCCGCGAACTGGCCGACTCCGACCGCCCGGTGGTGTTCAAGACCGCCGGGATGAGCTGGGAGGACCTGGCCGTGGCAGTGGAAGTCGACGCGCGACTTTGACATGATGTGAGGCCAGAGACGCACAGCGCGACCTCCCGGACGAGGGAGCCGTACCCGGTCCATGACAAGACGGCCTGAAAGGGATGTTTTGTCATGGCATGGTTGATTCTCGCCGTTTCCGGGGTTTTCGAGTCCGTCTGGGCGGTGGCGCTCGGCAAGTCCGAGGGGTTCACGCGGCTGTGGCCGACGGTCGTGTTCCTGGTCGCCCTGGTGATTTCCATGGGCGGCCTGGCCTGGGCGATGCGCGAGCTGCCGCTGGGCACGGCGTATGCGGTATGGGTGGGCATCGGCGCCACGCTGACCGTCGCCTACGGCATGATCTTCGACGGCGACCCGGCGACGCCGCTGCGGATGCTGTTCCTGGCGCTGATCGTCGGCGGCATCGTCGGACTCAAGGCACTGGCGTAGCGGTCGCTGGCATAGTGGTCGCCATGAAGCTCAACGACATGATGGCGCCCCCGCCGGTCCACCTCCCCCCGTTCGACGACGCCGAAGCCGCCCGCGCGGCCGGCAAGCCCGCCGACCAGGTCATCCGCGATTGCCCGCGCGATTCCCGCGCCTGGGCGGACCTGGCGGAGGCGGCGCTGGAGCGCGGCGACGACGTCACCGCCTACGCCTTCGCCCGCACCGGCTACCACCGTGGCCTGGACCTGCTGCGCGGCAACGGCTGGAAGGGCTTCGGCCCGGTGCCGTGGTCGCACGAGCCCAATCGCGGCGTCCTGCGCGCCATTTCGGCGCTGGCGAAGGCCGCCCGCGCCATCGGCGAGGACGACGAGTACGACCGCTGCCTGGCCCTGCTGCAGGATTGCGATCAGTCCGCGGTGGCCGCCACCGACCTGTAGGGGCGCGCGGCCCATGCACGATCCCTGCGAACCCGGCCAACCGCGCGAGCCCCGCGACGTCGGCCACGACGCCACGGAGTACCTCGACGCCCTGCGCCACCCGGCGTCGCGTGCGGCGATGGCGGTGCGCCGCCGGATGCGCCCGCGCACGCGATTCCTGCATGGCGTTGAGCGGCTGCGGACGCGGTGGCTGCTGGTCATCCAGGCGTCGGTGGCGGCGGGCCTGGCGTACTGGTTCGCGCTGGAGGTCCTGGGTCACCCGAATCCGTTCTTCGCGCCGATGGCGGCGTTCATCGGCCTCAACGTCATGGTGGCCGGGCCGCGCCTGAAATTCAGCATGGAGCTGGTCTTCGGTGCGGCGCTGGGCGTCGGCGTCGGCGACGTCATCTTCTCGGTCCTCGGGCCGGGCGTGTGGCAGCTGACCGTCGGCGTGCTGGTGGCCATGATGATCGGCGTTTTCGTCGGCCGCGGCCCACTCGTGGTCAATCAGGCGGCGTCGTCGGCGGTGCTCATCGCCACGATCATGCCGCCGGGCACGTCCCTGTCCTACGAGCGCATGGTCGACGCCCTGGTCGGCGGCCTGATTGGCGTGCTGGTCATGGCGGTGCTGCCGCGCAATCCCACGGCGGAGGCGCGGCGCACGGTGGCCATGGTCCTCGACCTCGGGTCGGATGTGCTTTACGACGTGGCGCGCGGCCTGCGCGACCGGGACACCGACCGCATCCGGGCGGGATTGCAGGTGGCGCGGGCGTCGCAGAACGACGTCACGCAGATGGACCGCATCATCGCCGACGGCGTCGAGCAGGTGCAGTTGTCGCCCCTGCTGTGGGGGCGGCGTCGCCAGTTCCGAACGCTGGCCCGGCTGGTGCACCCCGTGGACAACGCCCTGCGCAACATCCGCGTGTTGGCGCGGCGGGCGATCACGGCGTCGGAGGACCACACGGAGCCGTCGCCGGAGCTGGTCGAGCTGGTGATGGGCGTCAGCCACGCCATGCACGTGGTGCGCCGGCTGCTCGACGACACCCCGTCGCTGGCGGAGGTCCCCGAATGGGGCGAGCTGCCCCCCGACGATTCGAAGACCGGCACCTTCGCCGTCGTCGACCCCGGCGACGGCGGGGACAGGGCGGAGGGCCCCGAACCCGTCACGCACGAGGCGGCGATCCGCGAGCTGCGCATCCTCGCCGCCCACATGAAGCCGGCGGTGGTCGAAGGGGCGACGCTGTCGGAGATGGTCATCTTCGCGCAGTGCCGGTCGCTGGTCGTCGACCTGCTGCAGGTCTGTGGCCTGTCGCGGCTGTCCGCGGTCGCCGCCCTGCCGCCGACGGTGTCACGGCCGGCGATGCCGCCGGAGGTGTGGGACCTCGACGAGGGTGAGGATTAAAGGGCGAGGATCAAGGGGCGAGGATCAGTCCCTGGCGTCGGTGATGAACTTGTACGTCACGCCGGCGATGATCGCGCCGATGATGGGCGCGAGCCAGAACACCCAGAGCTGGCCGGGCGCGCCGTCGCCGTGGAAGAACGCCACGCCCATCGAGCGCGCCGGGTTCACCGAGGTGTTGGAGATCGGGATGGAGATCAGGTGGATCAGGGTCAGCGCCAGGCCGATGACGGCGCCGGCCGCGCCCGGAGTGGCGCGCTTGTCGGTGACTCCGAGGATGATCCACAGGAAGAACGCGGTGAGCACGATCTCCGCGATGAGCACCGCCGTCAGGCCGTAGCCGTCGGGGGAGTGGGCGCCGTAGCCGTTGGCGGCCATGGAGCCGGTGGCCTCGAACCCGTCCTTGCCCGAGGCGATGATGTAAATCAGCCCGCCGGCCAGCAGACCGCCGATGACCTGGGCGACGATGTATCCGGGCACGTCGCGCCACCGAAAGCGGCGGCCGACGGCAAGCCCGATGGTGACGGCCGGGTTGAAGTGCCCGCCGGAAAACGTGCCGAAGCTGTACGCGCCGGTGAACACGGTCAGGCCGAAGGCCAGGGCCACGCCGAGGTAACCCAGGCCCATGTTGATGTTGCCTTCCTGGATCTGGCTGGCTGCGAACACCGCGGACCCGGCGCCGCCGAAGACCAGCCACAGGGTGCCCAGCATTTCGCAGAGCAGCCGGGCGATCATGCTCGGATCGTGGACGGTGGGGATGGGGCCTGTCTTGACGTCGGTGGACATGGGGGCCGCCTTTCGTGCTTTCGGGTAAGAAAGAGCTTCCCCGCAGCCTAGGCGTTCAGGGCGTTCACCGCACCGGCCCGCACCACCTCACCGCACCAGCTGCAGATCCAGCAGGTGACGGTAGATGGTCGTCTTCTCGCGCGGCTTCTTGGTCTCCACGCCGTCGCGGACGTAGCGGAATCCCGGCCCGCCGGCCTGGACCGCGCGCCCCGTCAGGGGCTCGTGCAGCATGCGGGGGTTGCCGGCCATGTCGGCGAGGCCGTCGTCGTCGGAAAGCTTGGTGCGGAACAACCCGCGGCGCTGCCCCGGAGGCGGCGGCAACTCGGCCGCGACCAGCCCCGGGGCGTCCGGCAGGGCGCGGACCTGCACGCCATGCGAAACGCCGGAGAACAGCTCGCCGCTGTCGACCCACACCTCGCCGCGCAGGCCGCCGCGCGAGGACGTGCCCTCGATTCCCGGCTCCGTGAGCAGCGCGAATCCCACGATCGCCTGGCCCGTGTCGTCGCGGATCAGAGGCACGGGGCGGACGGGGCGCGTCTCGGCGTCGGCCATGGACAGGCCGAACTCGCCGGAGCCCGCGGAATCCGAATCGCCGACCAGCCCCCAGTTCCGGGCCGCCGGCGACGGCGCGGTGGGCACGTGCGCGACCTCGAACCACAGCAGATTGCGCCGCATCAAATGCGTGACCACCGCGGCCAGCGACGCGTCGGGGCCGACGACGATCACCCGCGCCGGCTCGCTCGGCCGTTGCGGGGCGAGCTGCGGGGCGCCCAGGTGCGGCACCTCCTTGCCCTTGGCGATTTCGTCGGGCGTGGGGTTGTCGTCGTGGGGCAGGACCTGCTTCGCGACGTCGTCGAGGAACGCCAGGTCGCGCCGGCCGGGGAGGAGGGGCATGTCGCCGACACCGCAACGCAACGTCAAAATCCGCATGCGACTACACTAGCCGGGGGTTTATCAACCGACTTGTTGGAGTGAATGACATGGCCGCAATCATCGTGGTGGGCGCCCAGTGGGGCGACGAGGGCAAGGGCAAGGCGACCGACATCCTCGGCGGCCGCGTCGATTACGTGGTCAAGCCCAACGGCGGCAACAACGCCGGCCACACGGTCGTCGTCGGCGGCGAGAAGTACGAGCTCAAGCTCCTTCCCGCCGGCGTGCTGTCCGAGAACGCCACGCCGATGATCGGCAACGGCTGCGTGGTCAACCTGGAGGCCCTTTTCGAGGAGATCGACGGTCTCGAGGCCCGCGGCGCGGACACCTCCAAGCTGCGCATTTCCGGCAACGCCCACATGGTCGCGCCGTACCACCAGACCCTCGACCGCGTCACCGAGCGGTTCCTGGGCAAGCGCGCCATCGGCACCACCGGCCGCGGCATCGGCCCGACGTACGCCGACAAGGTCGGCCGCGTGGGCCTGCGCGTGCAGGACATCTTCGACGAGTCGATCCTGCGCCAGAAGATCGAGGCGGCGCTGCACCAGAAGAATCAGATCCTGGTGAAGCTGTACAACCGCCGGGCCATCGAGGCCGACCGCATCTTCGACTACTTCATGTCCTACGCGGACCGCCTGAAGCCGATGGTCGTCGATTCGGCGTACGTGCTCAACGAGGCCCTCGACGCCGGCAAGCACGTCCTCATGGAGGGCGGCCAGGCGACGATGCTCGACGTCGACCACGGCACCTACCCGTTCGTGACCTCGTCGAACCCGACGTCGGGCGGCGCGTGCGTCGGCGCGGGCATCGGCCCGACGAGGATCACGTCGACGCTGGGCATCATCAAGGCGTACACCACCCGCGTCGGCGCGGGCCCGTTCCCCACGGAGCTGTTCGACAAGTGGGGCGAGTTCCTGCAGACCACCGGCGGCGAGGTCGGCGTCAACACCGGCCGCCTGCGCCGCTGCGGCTGGTACGACTCGGTGCTGGCCCGCTACGCCTCCCGCGTCAACGGCTTCACGGACCTGTTCGTGACCAAGCTCGACGTGCTCACCGGCATCGGCGAGATCCCGATCTGCGTGGCCTACGACGTCGACGGCGTCCGCCACGACGAGATGCCGCTGACGCAGTCGGACTTCCACCACGCCGTGCCAATCTACGAGACCATGCCGGCGTGGGACGAGGACATCACCGGCTGCACCACTCTGGAGGAGCTGCCGGAGAAGGCCCGCGATTACCTCGCGCGGCTGGAGGAGCTGTCGGGTTGCCGCATCTCCTACGTCGGCGTCGGCCCGGGCCGCGACCAGACGATCATCGTCAACGACCTGCTGGCTTAACCGGTCAGTCGGCCGCCAGCCACGCGCAGGCGGCGACGACGATGGCCTGTGCGCCCCGGTCGAGCGTGGGTTGGATGTCCGGGGCGAATTTCGGCGAGTGGTTGCCGGGGGCGGATTCCATGTCGGCGAATCCGCCGAGCCCCCAGTAGCAGTACGGGGTGCCGAAGGCGTCGGGGATGATGGAAAAGTCCTCGGAGGCGGGGGCGGCCGGCATGTCCACCGAGTCGTCGCCGAAGTAGCCGTCGAACGCGGCGCGGACGCGGTCGGTGACGGCATCGTCGTTGATGGTCAGCGGGTATTGGTCGTAGTACCGGAATTCGGGGGCCTTGGGGGAGCGGACCGCGTCGCATTCCGCGCGGACGATGCGTTCGATGGCGGCGTGGAGCCGTTCGGCGACGTCGGTGTCGTAGGCGCGGGTGTTGACCAGCAGCGTCACCGAGTCGGGGATGATGTTCGACTTCGTGCCGCCGTGGAAGCTGCCGACGGTGACCACGGCCGTGTCGGTCGGCGCGACTTCGCGGGAAACGATGGTCTGCAGCCGCCCGACGATGGCCGCGCCCAGCACGATCGGGTCGACGCCCAGATTCGGCATGGAGCCGTGGGTGCCGGCGCCGTGGACGGTGATCTCGATGGAGCTCGCCGTCGTCAGCACCGGTCCGCGCCGCGTGCCCACCGCCCCGCCGGGCACGGTCCCCAGCACGTGCTGTGCCAGCGCCACGGCCGGCTTCGGCAGCTTGTCGACGATGCCGGCGTTGACCATGTCCCGCGCCCCCGCGCCTGCTTCCTCGCCGGGCTGGAAGATGGCCAGGAACGTCCCCGACCACGCGTCGCGGTGCTCGTTCAGTTGTTCCACCGCGCCGAGCAGGGCGGTGACGTGGACGTCGTGGCCGCAGGAGTGGGCGACCCCGGGGTTGACCGAGGCGTAGTCGACGCCGGATTCCTCGTCCATGGGCAGCGCGTCGAAGTCGGCGCGCATGGCCACGACGGGGCCGTCGCCGTTGCGGATGACCCCGACGCGGCCGGTGACGCCGATCGCGATGTCCTCGACGCCCATCCGCGCCAGCTCATCGGCGATGACCCCGGAGGTGCGGTGCTCCTCCATCGACAGTTCGGGGTGCCGGTGGAGGTCCTTGTACAGGGCCTCGCGGGCGGCGGCGGTGTCGGCGAGGTCGGCGAGGATGGCGGCTGCTGCTTCGTTCGCGGTCATGGGGCCAGGGTAGGTCGCGGTTATGGTTGGCGCATGACCTCCCACCGCCGCCGCATCGTCGCCGACGTCGACACCGGCATCGACGACATGCTCGCCCTGATCTACCTCGCCGGCCTGCACCGCGCCGGCGAGATCGAGCTCGCCGCAGTGACCGCCACCGCCGGCAACACCACGGTGTGCCAGGCCTCCCGCAATTCCCGCTGGATCCTGGACCTGTGCGGCTGCCCCGACGTGCCCGTCGCCGCGGGGTTCGGGGCACCGCTGAAGGTGCCGCTGACCACGACGCCGGAAACCCACGGGGAGTTCGGCCTCGGCTTCAACCGGCCCCCGTCGTCCGGCGCGGCGGTGGAAGCCTGCGACGCCACCGGCGCCGCGCCGGGCGCCTGGACCCTCGCCCTCGACGCGGGTCCCGCCGACCTGCTGGTCACCGGGCCGCTGACGACCGTCGCACGGTTCCCGGAGCTCGCCGCGCGCTTCGATCGCCTCACCGTCATGGGCGGCGCCGTCGATCACCCCGGCAACACCACACCGACGGCCGAATGGAACTTCTGGGTCGACCCCGACGCGGTGGCGGCGGTGTTCGGTGGTGGTGGCCGGCCCCTGACGCTGTGCCCCCTCGACGTCACCGAGACGATCATCGTCCGCCCGGAGGACATCGAGCGGTGGGCCATCCCCGGCGAACTGGGCACCGTCGTCGCCGATGCGCTGCGCTTCTACTTCGGTTTCCACCGCGGCCAGGGCATCGGCTACCTGGCGCAGGTCCACGACCTCTTCGCTGCGATGGTCGCCTGCGGGACGGTGGATTTCGGCGTCGAGGCCATGAATCTGCGCGCCGTCGCGGGCGACCGGGGCGCGGTCGAGCGCACGGCCGGGGACGGCGGTGGCCGGGAGGTGGGCGTCATCAAGCAGGTCGATCCCGCTGCCGTGCACGCCGAATTCGACCGGGTGCTGCGCCTAGGATGTAACTGACGCGATTCGCCGCGGCGACCGACCACCGAGGAGATCCAATGTTCACCCCCGCATCCATCGGCACCCCGTACACGGAGGGCGCCACGCGAGTTCTGCTGCTGGGATCGGGTGAACTGGGCAAGGAAGTGGCCATCGCGTTCCAGCGTCTCGGCGTCGAGGTCCACGCCGCCGACCGCTACGCCCACGCCCCGGCGCATCAGGTGGCGCATTTCTGGCACGAGCTGGACATGACCGACGCGGAGGCCGTGAAGGACCTCGTCGCCGAGGTTCGCCCCGACTTCATCGTGCCGGAGATCGAGGCGCTGGCCACAGATGCGCTCGTCGAGCTGGAGGCCGCCGGCGACGCCACCGTGGTCCCGACGGCCCGCGCCGCGCAGCTGACCATGAACCGCGAGGGCATCCGCCGCCTGGCCGCCGAGGAGGTCGGCCTGCCGACGTCGCGCTACCGCTTCGCCTCGACGCGGGAGGAGTTCGCCGCGGCCGTCGAGGAGATCGGCTTGCCGTGCGTGGTCAAGCCGGTGATGAGCTCGTCCGGCAAGGGCCAGTCCACCGTGCGGTCCCGGGAGGACGTCGGCGCCGCGTGGGATTACGCCATGAGCGGCGGCCGCGTGTCCTCGGGGCGCGTCATCGTCGAGGGTTTCGTCGACTTCGACTACGAGATCACGTTGCTCACCGTCCGTTCCATCGATCCAGCCACCGGCGAGCCGGCGACGTGGTTCTGCGAGCCCATCGGCCACCGCCAGGTCGACGGCGATTACGTCGAGTCGTGGCAGCCGATGCCGATGTCGCAGGTCGCGCTGGACAACGCCCGTTCCGTCGCCGCCCGCATCACCGGCGCACTCGGCGGCCGCGGCATCTTCGGCGTGGAGCTGTTCGTCCGCGGCGACGACGTGTGGTTCTCCGAGGTCAGCCCCCGTCCCCACGACACCGGCCTGGTCACCATGGGCACACAGCGCTGTTCCGAGTTCGAGCTCCACGCCCGCGCGATCCTGGGACTGCCCATCGACGTCACGCTGACGTCGCCGGGGGCGTCGGCGGTCGTCTACGGCGGACTCGATGCGGTCGCCCCGTCCTATTCCGGGCTTGCCGACGCGCTGGCCGTCCCCGAAACCGACGTGCGCATCTTCGGCAAGCCCGAAGCACACGAACGCCGCCGCATGGGCGTTGCCGTGTCCACCGCCGAGACCGTCGACGTCGCCCGCGAGAACGCCTTCACCGCCGCCTCTGCATTGAAAGTCTCTGCTGAGCCGGTGAAGTAGGCGGTGAGTGAAGTAGGCGGCGGGTGAATCAACCGAACCGGTGAAGTAGCCGGCCCTCACGCCGCCTCGCCGAAAATTCGCTCGACTTCCGCTTGGCGGCGACGGGCTTCTTCGCTGATGAGTCCTCCTTCGTCGTTCCCACGTTGTTTCGCCCGCGCTTCGGCGACGATGGCGCGTTCGGCTTCCATGATCCGCAGCCTTTTCTCGTTGTGTTCGGCCAGGGTGCGCCGTTTGCGCATCTGCCGGGCGGTGAAGTTGGTGCGGTGTTTCCCGGCGAGCGGTCCCGACGGCACGCTGGCGGCGACCAGCCCCGTCGACCGCGAGGTCCAGTACTCGGTGCCGTCGGGAAGTCGGAGCACGTCCCACAACTCCTGCGTTTTCAGATCGTGGTGCCGTTTGCACAGGCAGTGGAGGTTTTCGGTGTCGGTCGCGCCGCCGGCACCCGGATCGTCGTGGTCGAAGGGCTCCACGTGGTCGCCTTCGGTGCGGTGGGCGGGCCGGTCGCAACCGGGGAAGCGGCACGTGCCGTCGCGGCCGACGATGAACGCCTTCTGCGCCTCCGACGGCGCGTACCCGCCGGTGGTCGAGTCGCCGCAGAGCCGGGCGCCGTCGATCATTCCCAACCAGTCGTCGGACATGATTCCGGCGGCCCATCGGCCCGTGCCGGGTACCCATGTGTCACCGGTTTCCCAGCTCTTGTAGACGTTCAACGTCACCGACACTTCGCTGGTGCCCCGCACCAGGTGGGTCAGGGCTTCGGCACGCGAGCACTTCTCGGCGGCGCAGATGGCGCCGAGGACGGCGAACAATTCGTGCGCCCGTGCCTTATCCAGTTGCGCGGTGATGTAGGTGACGCGCTCGTCCTGAGCGACGTCGATGAACTCCTGCGGTGGCGCATCGGGATCCGCGGCCGGGGCGGGCACGTCGGACGACTCGGGGTCCGCGTCCAATGGCCGCGCCAGCGGAGCCAACCTTTCGATGACTTCCTGGATGCGATTATGCAGCGCCCGCCATCCCTTGAGCCCCTGCCCGTCCCGCTTCGGCAGGATCAGTGGGAGCAGCATCTCCTCCAACTCCACGAGGATGTCGTCGGGTGCGGTCAGCGTGCAGCGGGCGAGGGTGCGCACGTGCGAAAACGGCATGTGGCCCCGGTGCCGCAGAACCCGGGCCAGCCGCGGGAACCTCTTCAACATGGTGCCGACGTCCGCATAGCACTCGGCGAACCCCGGCGTCATGCCGAACTGCAGGGCCATGTGCGCCAGGTGGTCCGCGACGTCCGCGGTGCCGTCTGGTGGCGCGCATGCTTCGGCGATGCGCAGTTCATCGCGGTTGTGGCGGATGCCGATGATGGACGCCGCGCCCGCGAACTCGTGCACCCAGCGAGCCGCGCCGGGCGCGCACGCGGCGTCGAAGGGCGATGGCCTGTTCCGGTGTGCGCCGAATGGTGCCGGGTCCGGTGCATCGGCAGATGTTTCGGCAGGTGCTGCGGTAGGTGCTTTCGTAGGTGCTTCGGTTGGTGTCTCAGCCGGTGTTGCAACCGGCCTGTCGGTCGGTGATTCGGATGCGTGATCGCGCATCGATGTCCCCCGGTCTTCCCCGGTATCCGACGGCCGCCGATGGCGCCCCTCACGCCATCTCCCCTTCGTCCGTCAGTTCGCATGCTAGAACATCGCGCGGATTTCAAACCCTCGACAGCGCGACGAATTAGTAAATGTGTTCGAATGTAGGGCAGGGTGAGGCTGAAACCAGCGGGCTCCTATACGATCTGGATGGCTGCCCGCGGCGAATTCGAAATGCGTCGGATCGGCGGAGCCCGCCGCGCGGGCGAACGTCGGCCCGTCGTAAAGCCTCGTGCCGGACCCCGAAAAAACTAGTTCTTGGTCACCGGCGGCTCGGCCGACCAGGGGAAGACGATCCACTCGTCGGTGTGGCGCCACGTGTAGTCGGGCTTGACCACGGACACGGACTTCTCGTACAGCACCGCGGACCGGACCTCGGCGCCCTGCTCGCGGAGGATCTCCAGAACCAGCTTCATGGTGCGGCCGGAATCGGCGACGTCGTCGACGACCAGCAGCTTGCGGCCGGAAATCGACGCGACGTCGAGCATCGGCTCGAGCAGGATCGGGTCCGGCAAAGTCGTGTGGACGTCGGTGTAGAACTCGACGTTGATCGCGTCGGACAGCTTCACCCCCAGCGCGTAGCTCAGGGCGCCGGCGGCGACGAGGCCGCCGCGCGCGACGGCGATGATGATCTCCGGTTCGTACCCGTCATCCGCGATGGTCTGCGCCAACTCGCGCGAGGCGACGCCGAACCCCTCCCAGGTGAGAATTTCCTTCTGCTGCAGGTCCGACGAATCCGCGTGGTATGCCATGCGTCAACTCTAATCGCGTCCGCGGCCGAGTCGGTGAAGGGTGCCGGAGGGGGTGACCCCGAGGGGTTCGGTCGGGCGCACCGGCAGGTTGAGGTACGGCGAAACGCCTCGGCGAAACCCGCCGGCTCCCGCTGCTGGCGGGCCCGCTGCCCTACCTGCTGAAGGAACCGGCGGGCACGCCGGTGCGATCGCGCGAGTGGGCGACCATGTCCTCCCACTCCACGAACTTCTTGCGCTCGCGCCCCTCGGCTTCGCCGGCCGCGCGTTCGGCGGCGTCGAGGCGGTGCCATCCGTCCCAGGTGGTGTACTCGATGCCGCGGACGTCGAAGAACTCGGTGACCGCGCTTTCCGACGGCTCGGCCGCAAGCTGCAGGATGCCTTCGTCCCAATCGGCCAGCAGGTTCCCGATCGCCTCGTTGGCGTCGCCCTTGGTGTTGCCAATCAGGCCGACGGGGCCGCGGCGCACCCACCCGGTGGCGTAGAGGCCGACGTGGCCGTCGACGCGGCCGCCCTCGTTGGGGATGACGGCCTTGGCCTCGTCGAACGGCACCTCCGGCACGGCGTCGGAGCGGTAGCCGACGGCGCGGTACACGGCGCCGACGGGCCAGTCGGTGAACTTGCCGGTGCCGACGACGCCGCCATTGCCGTCGAGCTTGGTGCGCTCGGTGCGGATGGCGGTGACGCGGCCGTCCTCGCCGAGCAGTTCCACAGGGGACTCGAAGAAGTGGATGTGGAGCTTGTGGGGAGCGCCCTTCGGGTCGCGGATCGCGTAATTTTCGATGATCGAGCACACCTGATCCACGATCTTCGACTCGCGCCGGGCGGACTCGGAGGCGGCGTCGTAGTCGATGTCCTCGGGGTCGATGACGACCTCGATGGTGGGGGAGTGGTCGAGCTCCTTCAGCTCCAGCGGCGTGAACTTCGCCTGGGCGGGGCCGCGGCGGCCGAAGACGTGGACCTCGCGGGCGGCGTTGGCGCCCAGGCCCTCGTAGACGTTGTCGGCGATCTCGGTGACGTGCAGCTCATCGGCGGTCTTCGCCAGGATGCGGGCGACGTCCAGGCCGACGTTGCCCACGCCGACGACGGCGACGGACTCGGCCGACAGGTCCCACTCGCGGGCGAACTCGGGGTGCGAGTCGTAGAAGCCGACGAACTCGCCGGCGCCATGGTGGCCCTCCAGGTCCGCGCCGGGAATGTTCAGGTCGCGATCGCCGGTGGCGCCGGTCGCGAACACGACGGCGTCGTAAAGCCTGCGCAGTTCCGCGACGGACACGTCGCGCCCGACGTCGACGTTGCCCAAAAGGCGGACCTCGGGCTTGTCCAGCACGCGGTGCAGGGACTTGATGATGCCCTTGATGCGCGGATGATCGGGAGCGACGCCGTAGCGGATGAGGCCGAACGGCGCGGGCAGGCGCTCGAGAATGTCGATGGACACGTCGCGGCCGGACTTCATCAGGGCGTCCGCGGCGTAGATGCCCGCGGGGCCGGATCCGACGATGGCGACTCGAAGCTTTCGGGTAGTCATGGGATCCGATGATGGGGGACGGCGGCCGCGGCGGCGGTGTTCGATTCACGCTGATTTTTACCGCGCCTTGAACAGACCGGCCTGTCTAGTGTTCGGCCCATGGAGAAAATCGTTCTGTTCACGTTGATAGGTCTAGGAGCCCAGCTCGTCGACGGCACGCTGGGCATGGCCTTCGGCGTGACGGCGACGACCCTGTTCATTCTTTCCGGAACGGGCGCCGCCACCGCCTCGGCCGTCGTCCACGTCGTGGAGGTCGGCACGACCTTCGCGTCGGGCGCCTCGCACTGGCGCTTCGGCAACGTCGACTGGGGCCGCGTCATCCGCCTCGGCGTCCCCGGCGCGGTCGGCGCGTTCGTCGGCGCCACCTTCCTGTCCAACCTCGACGGCGACGCGGCCAAGCCCGTCACCTCCACCATCCTGCTGTGCCTGGGCCTGTGGGTCCTGGTCCGCTTCGCATTTTTCTCCACGGGGCGGACGAAGGGCGTGCGCAAGTGGGGCCTGGCCAAGCTCGGCCCGTTGGGCCTGGTCGGCGGCCTGCTCGATGCCACCGGCGGCGGTGGTTGGGGCCCGGTGACCACGTCGACGCTGATGAGCGCCGAAGCCGATCAGCCCCGCAAGGTCATCGGCACGGTCTCCGCGGCCGAGTTCCTGGTCGCCGTCGCCGCCGTCATCGGTTTCCTGCCGATGCTGCGCGAAGAGTTCTCCGCCCACACCCTGCCGATCATCTGCCTGCTCGTCGGCGGCATCGCCGCGGCTCCCCTGGCCGCGTACCTGGTCGGCCGGATCAACCCCCGCAGCCTGGGCATCGTCATCGGCGGCGTGCTGGTCTTCCTCAACATCCGCACGCTGGCCGACGGCCACCTCCCCGGCGCCGCCCTGGGCGTCCTGCTCGGCGCCTGGGTCGCCGCGGTGGCCGCCACCCTGCTGTGGTCCCGCCGCCACGACACCCTGCCGTGGCGCCGCAAGAGGGTCGAGCTGCGGGAGGCCCGCGGGGCCGACGGGGCCGAGAAGCCCGATCCGGCCATCGCCGCCGAAGTGAACTAGAAGAAGCGAACCAGAAGAAACGTACCGAACGGTCTGCCTCAGGGCCGTCGTCAAGCGAAGAGAGTGACCCCATGACCACCGCCACCAAGCCCGCCCGCCGCCCCAAGGCGAAGAAGCCCCAGGGGCAATGGCTCATCGACGGCCGCGAGCCGCTCAACGACGACGAGCGCATCAAGCAGGAGGACGCCGGCATCGCCGTGCAGCAGCGCGTCCGCGACATCTACGCCAAGCAGGGCTTCGACTCCATCCCCGCCGAGGACCTCGCCCCGCGCTTCAAGTGGATCGGCCTGTACACCCAGCGCAAGCAGAACCTCGGCGGCGAGCACACCGGCGTCAAGACCAACGCCGAGCTGCAGGACAAGTACTTCATGCTGCGCATCCGCCTCGACGGCGGGCAGACCACCACCGCGGGCCTGCGCGCCATCGGCGAGATCTCCCGCGACTTCGCCCGCGACACCGCCGACTTCTCCGACCGCCAGAACGTGCAGCTGCACTGGATCCGCATCGAGGACATGCCGGAGATCTGGGACCGCCTGGCCGCCGTCGGCCTGGACACCCACTTCGGCTGCGGCGACGTGCCGCGCGTCATCCTCGGCTCGCCCGTGGCCGGCGTCGCGGCCGACGAGATCATCGACGGCACCCCGGCGATCCGCCGCATCAAGGACGAGTACCTGTCCACCGACGAGTTCAACAACCTGCCGCGCAAGTTCAAGTCCGCCGTGTCCGGCTCGCCGCGCCTGGACGTCACCCATGAGGTGCAGGACGTCGCGTTCGTCGGCGTCGACCACCCCGAGCACGGCCCGGGCTTCGACGTGTGGGTCGGCGGCGGCCTGTCCACCAACCCGATGCTCGGCCAGCGCCTCGGCGCGTGGGTGCCGCTCGACGACGTCCCCGAGGTGTGGGCCGGCGTCGCCCGCATCTTCCGCGACTACGGCTACCGCCGACTGCGCACCCGCGCCCGCCTGAAGTTCCTGGTCGCCGAGTGGGGCATCGAGAAGTTCCGCCAGGTGCTCGAGGACGACTACCTGGGCCGCAAGCTCGCCGACGGTCCCGCGCCGGAGCCGTGGGAGGCCGACCGCGACCACATCGGCGTCCACCCGCAGAAGGACGGCAAGTTCTACGTCGGCGTCAAGCCCGCCGTCGGCCGCGTGCCGGGCACCGACCTGGTCAAGCTCGCCGACATCGCCGAGGCCCACGGCGTCGGCCGCGTGCGCACCACGGTGATGAAGGAGCTCGTGCTCCTCGACGTCGAGGCCGACCGGATCGACTCGCTGGTCGCGGATCTCGACGAGCTCGGGTTGTCCGCGAACCCCTCCGCTTTCCGACGGGGCATCATCTCGTGCACCGGCCTGGAGTTCTGCAAGTTGGCGCTGGTCACCACCCGCACCCGCGCGATCGACCTGGTCGCCGACCTGGAGGCCCGCCTTGGCGACCTCGACGTGCCGCTGGGGATCTCGCTCAACGGCTGCCCCAACGCCTGCGCCCGCACGCAGATCGCCGACATCGGCCTGAAGGGGCAGATCGTCACCGACGACGAGGGCAACCGCGTCGAGGGCTTCCAGGTCCACCTCGGCGGTGCGCTGGGCCTCGACGCCAACTTCGGCCGCAAGCTGCGCGGCCACAAGGTCACCTCCGCCGAGCTGGGCGACTACATCGAGCGCATCGTGAACAACTTCAAGGAGCAGCGCACCGAGGGCGAGCAGTTCCGCCACTGGGTCGTCCGCGCCGCCGAGGAGGACCTCCAGTGAGCGACGCAGCCAACCTGGGCATCTCGGGCCGTTCGGCCCACCCGAACCCCAATCGCGGCGCGGTCATGCACTGCCCGTACTGCGGCGGGGAGAACCTCTGGCCCGACGCCGAAACCGATTACGCGTGGGAGTGCCGCGAATGCTGCCGCGTGTTCACCGTCAAACTGCACGGACAAGTTGAAAGGGGAGTGGCATGAGCACCGCGATTCAGCCCTCGACCGAAAACCCCGACGTCCTCGCCGACCCCGCCGTCGCCCGCCGCCTGCTGGAGCTCGCGCTGGACCATGGCCCGTCGCTGGAGAAGCTCTCCGCCGGCGAGATCATCGAATGGGGCGCCGAGCACCTGGGCACCAACCTGGCCGTGACCATTTCCATGCAGGACACGGTGCTGGCCGAACTCGCGGCGCGCCACGCCCCGGACGCCGACCTGATCTTCCTGGACACCGGCTACCACTTCCCGGAGACCATCGAGGTGGCGGATGCCGTCGACAAGCGATACCCGAACCGTCTGCTGCGCATCCAGCCGGTGGCCGGTGCCGTCCCGGAGCTGTACAAGACCGACATGACCGCGTGCTGCGCCCAGCGCAAGGTCGAACCGCTGGCACGGATGAAGCTGCCCTACGAGGGCTGGGTCACCGGCCTCAAGCGCGTCGATGCGCCGACGCGCAAGAACACGCCGGTGCTGGAGATCGACAAGACCGGCCGCATCAAGCTCAACCCCCTGGCCGCGTGGACCGACGACGACGTCGACCGGTTCATCGAGGACAACGACCTCATCATCCACCCCCTGACCAAGGCCGGCTTCCCGTCCATCGGCTGCGCCCCCTGCACCAACCGCGTCGCCCCCGGCGCCGACCCGCGCTCCGGGCGTTGGGCCGGGGCCGAAAAGACCGAGTGCGGCCTGCACACGTGACCGGGAAGAAGAACTAGGAGAAAACCCATGACAACCGCGACCACCACCCTCGATCCCCGCCTCGCCGCCCTGGAGGCCGAGTCGATCGACATCATCCGGCAGACCGCCGGCCAGTTCGACCGCCCCGCGCTGCTGTTCTCCGGCGGCAAGGATTCCGTCCTCGTGCTGGAGCTGGCCAAGCGCGCCTTCGCCCCGGCGCCCGTGCCGCTGGAACTGCTGCACGTCGACACCGGGCACAACTTCCCCGAGGTCATCGCCTTCCGCGACAAGATCGCCGCGCAGCCGGGCATCACCCTGCGCGTCGCCCACGTCCAGGACTGGATCGACCGCGGCGAGCTGACCGAGCGCGCCGACGGCACCCGCAACCCGCTGCAGACCGTGCCGCTGGTGGAGACCATCGCCGATGCCGGCTACGACGCCGTCATGGGCGGCGCCCGCCGCGACGAGGAGAAGGCCCGCGCCAAGGAGCGCGTGTTCTCGGTGCGCGACTCCTTCGGCGGCTGGGACCCCCGCCGCCAGCGCCCCGAGCTGTGGGGCCTGTACAACGGCCGCCACGCCGCGGGCGAGAACGTCCGCGTGTTCCCCATCTCCAACTGGACCGAGGCCGACGTGTGGGCGTACATCGGCGCCCGCGGCATCGAGCTGCCGCCGATCTACTTCTCGCACCAGCGCGAGGTGTTCAACCGGGGCGGCATGTGGCTCGCGCCGGGCGAGTGGGGCGGCCCGCGCGACGGCGAAGAGGTCGAGGTCCGCACGGTGCGCTATCGCACGGTCGGCGACATGAGCTGCACCGGCGCCGTCGAGTCCACCGCGTCGACCATCGACGAGGTCATCGCCGAGATCGCCCAGTCCACCCTCACCGAACGAGGCGCCACCCGCGCCGACGACAAACTCTCCGAATCCTCGATGGAGGACCGCAAGAAGGAAGGCTACTTCTGATGACCACCGCACTGCGCCTCTGCACCGCCGGCTCCGTCGACGACGGAAAGTCCACGTTCGTCGGCCGGCTGCTGCACGACACCAAGAACATTCTCGCCGACCAGTACGAGGCCGTCGCCGCCACCTCCGCCGCCCGCGGCCAGGAGGGCCCCGACCTGTCGCTGCTGGTCGACGGCCTGCGCGCCGAGCGGGAGCAGGGCATCACCATCGACGTGGCGTACCGCTACTTCGCCACCGACGCCCGTTCCTTCATCCTCGCCGATTGCCCCGGCCACGAGCAGTACACCCGCAACACCGTCACGGGCATGTCCACGGCGGAAGCGGTGGTCGTCCTGGTCGACGCGCGCAACGGCGTCGTCAAGCAGACCAAGCGCCATGCCACGGTCGCGTCGCTGCTGGGCGTGCGCCATGTCATCGTGGCGGTGAACAAGATCGACCTCCTCGACTATTCGGAGGAGGTGTTCCGCGGCATCGAGTCGGACGTGCGGGCGCTGGCGGATCGTCTGGGGCTTGACGACGTCCGCGTCGTCCCCGTGTCCGCCCTGGTCGGCGACAACATCGTGGACCGTTCCGACCGCACCCCGTGGTACGGCGGTCCGAGCGTCCTGGAGATCCTGGAGACGCTGGAGACGCCGGCGAACCTGCGCGAGGGCCTGCGCCTGCCCGTCGAGTACGTGCTGCGCGTGCCGGATTACCGCGGCTACGCCGGGCGCATCGCCGCCGGTTCCGTCGAGGTCGGTGACGTCGTGGGGCTGCCCGGCGGCCGCAGCGCCGTCGTCGAGCGCGTCACCGTCGCCGGCGAGGACGTCCGCGCCGCGGTGGAAGGCCAGTCCGTGGCCGTCAGCCTCGACGCCGAGTTCGACCTGGCGCGCGGCGACCTGATCTCCTCGGTCGACCGCCCGGAGGACCGGAAGCGCTTCACGGCCGTGGCCGTGCACCTGTCGGATTCCCCGCTCAACGTCGGCCGCGTGGTCGAGGTGCGCTACGGCTCGGCGCTGGTGCGCGGCCGCATCGCGTCCATCGACGCGCTGATCGACATCGAGACCGGCGAGCCCGTCGGAGCGGCGGACCGGCTCGAGGTCAACGACGTCGCCGAGGTCACCGTCGAGCTGGCCCGCCCGCTGCCGGTGGAGGCCTACCGCGCCGGCGGCCAGGTGGGAGCGTTCCTGCTGGTCGAGCCGGGCACCGGCGACACGCTGACGGCGGGTCTGGTGCGATGACCGCGCTGATCCTCGTCGCCCACGGTTCGCGCCACGACGGCGCCCGCCCGGCGCTGGAGGCGCTGGCGGAGTCGGTGCGCGCGACGCTGCCCGCGCCGTCGGCCGGCGGGCCCGAGGACGTGCGCGTGGCGTGGCTGGAGTTCATCGACCCGTCGCTGGAGGGGCTGTGCGCGGAGTTCGCCGCCCGCGGCATCCGCGACGCGGTGATCGTCCCGCTGCTGTTCACCGAGGCCTTCCACCGCACCGTCGACCTGCCCGAGCAGGCCGCGGCGGCGACGGCGGCCACGGGCGTCGAGCTGGAGATCCGCGATGGCCTGGGCCTCGGCGACGGCGTGCGCCGCGCCGTGGTGCGCTCGGTGCTCGCGGCGGCGGCGTCGCCGGGCGATGACGTGCTCATCGTGGCGGTCGGGTCGTCGGCTGCGGCGGCCGACGACGCGGTGCGCGATTTCGCCGCCGGCCTCGACGGCATGCTGCCGGGCCGGGTGCGGGCCGCGTTCGCCATCAAACTGGGCTCGGACATCGACGACGCCGTGGCCGCGGCGGCGGAGCGGGGACGCGGCCTGGTGGTCGCGCCGCTGTTCACCGCGCCGGGGCTGCTGTGGGACCTCGCCGTGCGCGGCGTCGCCGGGCGGGCGGCGGTGGCCGAGCCCCTGGGCACGCTGCTGTGCGATGTCGTGGCCTCGCGCTGGGGCTCCTGCATCGGCGCGACCAGGTGCGCGGCGTAGGCGGCCGGCCCCGGCTTTCGCCCAACCAGCGATAACCGAACTGTTAACCTCCTGATGGATCATTCTCGGGTGCGGGAGGTGCGGTCGCATGGCCGGCAAGAAGTCGAGGGCCATGGGCGGGGCGATCATCGCGTCGGCCGTGCTGGCCATCGCCGCATGCGGTGCCCCGGGCGTCACCGCCGACGCGTACCCGCAGCAGGTGAAGCTCGCGGAACGGGTCGCCGTCGATAATTTTCATCCCGCCTCGGGCTACGGCCAGGCCGGCGTCAGCCCGATCTACGACGGGCTGCTGCGCCCGGAACCGGCCGGAGGCCCGGACGTCATCCCGGACCTCGTCCCCGCGCTCGCGGCGGGCGAACCGGAGCCCGATGCCGACGCCGGCGAGTGGACCGTGAGACTCCGCGAGGGCGTGACGTTCCACGACGGCTCCGCTTTCGATGCCGCGGACGTCAAGGCGACCTACGACGTCGCCCGCGATGCGGCGGCCGGGTCGAAGGTGGCCCACGATTACGACCTCATCGACGATGTCGCGGTCGTCGACGAACACACGGTGACCTTCACGCTCGCGTACCCCTACGGCGCTTTCCGGTCCCGGCTGACGCTGCCCATCGCGCCGTCGGAGTTGGTGGGGGAGGGTTCCGTCGCCGACGGGCCGCTGGGGGAGAAGCCCGTGGGCACCGGCCCGTACCGGGTGACCGAACGCGGCGGCGACATGGTCCGCTACGCCGCGAACCCCGACTACTGGGGCGGGAAGCCCGAGGTCGGCGAGATCGTGGTGACCGTCGCCGCCGACGACGCCGCCCGCGCCCACCGCGTGGCCTCCGGCGAGCTCGACGGTGCGCCCGTGCCGGCGTCGGTGGCGACGAGCTTCGAGGGCCGCGAGGGCATCGAGGTCCATTCCGCCGCCACCGCGGATTGGCGCGGGATTTCCCTGCCGAAGCACCCCTTCCTGGAGGATCCGGCGGTGCGCCGGGCACTGAACGTCGCCGTCGACCGCGAGGCGATGGTCGCCGGCCCGTTGAACGGCCATGGCCGCGCGATGTCCACCGCCATCCCGGAAATGTACGGCGACGCGCACGACCCGGGCGCCGTGTTCCGCCATGACGTCGCCGCCGCCGAACGCATGCTCGACGACGCCGGCTGGCGCAGGGGACCCGATGGCGTGCGGACGAAGGACGGCGTCCGAGCCGAAATCCCGCTGTACTACGTCGGCGAGGACACCCAGCGCCGCGACCTGGGCATCGAGTTTTCGGCGCAGATGGCGCGCATCGGCGTCAGCTTCCCCACCCGCGCCTCCACGTGGGACGACATCACCCCGCGCCTGGGCGAGGCCGCGGCGGTGCTCGGCGGCGGATCGGCGCCGTGGGACCCGGACATGATGTCCCACGACCTCTTCCACACCCGCGGGGCGGGCACCTCCGAATACGACAATCCCGGCGACTACGGCAGCGCCGAACTCGACGCGAAGCTCGACGAGGCCCGCCGCGCCACCGACGACGCCGAGCGTGCCCGCCTGTACCGCGAGGTCCAGCAGCTGTACGTGGACGACCCGTCGAGCATCTTCCTGGCCACCGTCGATCACGTGTACCTGGCCAAGGAGAACCAGTGGGACAAGGGCCCGCTCATCCTCGAGCCGCACATCCACGGTGCGATCTGGGGCCCGTGGTGGAATCTGCGGGATTGGCGGAAATGAAGCCCGCGGTGAAGCGAGACAACCTCGACGGCCTCGGCCGCATGGTCGCGATGCGCACGGCGATCATCGCCGCGACGACGGTGCTCGTTTCCTTCGCCATGTTCGGCCTGGCGGCGCTGTCGCCGTTCGATCCCCTGGCGTCCTATCTGGGCACGACCTACGCGGAGCTCACCGAGTCCGAGCGTGCCGGCGTCGCCGCGGCCATCGGTGCCGACCTGCCCTGGTGGCGCCAGTGGTTCGATTGGGCAGCGGGAGTCATCACCGGCGACCTGGGGTATTCCCGCACTTTCGGGCGCCCCGTCGCCGACGTGCTGGCCGAACGCCTGCCGTGGACGATCCTGCTGTCGGCCACGGGTCTGACCGTCGCCGTCGCCGCCGCCGTGGTGTTGGGCCTGTGGGCGGGGCGTCGCCCGGGCGGCCCCGTCGACCGCGTGATCGTGGCGTTGGGCGTGTTCCTGGCCGCGACGCCGTCGTTCATCTATGCCCTCGGCGTGGTCCTGGTCTTCGCGGTTACCTTGCGCGTCATCCCGGCCGGCGGCGCGGCGCCGATCGGGGAGCAGCCGTCGCTCGCCTCGATCGGCCCGTACCTCATCGCCCCGGCGCTCGTGCTGGCGGTGACGCAATTGCCTTGGCCGCTGCTGGCCGTGCGGCAGGCGACGGTGGAGGCCATCGGCTCCGACGCGGTGGAAAACGCCCGCGCCCGCGGCGTGCCCGCAGGCGTCGTGCTGCGCCGCCACGCCGCGCCGATGTCGCTGATGCCGCTGGTCACCCTGGTCGGCGGGCGACTGTCGGAGCTCGTCGTCGGCGCCGTCATCGTCGAGGCGGTGTTCGGCTGGCCGGGGCTGGCCGAGGCCACGGTGGCCTCCGCGAAGGACGTCGACTTCCCGCTGCTCGCCGTGACCACGGTGCTGACCACCGTCCTGGTCATGGGCGGCAGCCTCGTCTCCGACGTCGCCTACAAGATCCTCGACCCGAGGGTGAGGGACGTATGAGGAATCTCCGTTTCCTCCCGCTGGCCGCGCTGCTGCTCTACGCGTTCCTGGTGCCGCTGCTCTGGCCCGAGCCGACGGCCGATTTCTCCCGCGCCCTGCTCCCGCCCGGCGGCGATTGGATCACCGGCACGGACCATTACGGCTTCGACCTGTGGTCGCGCACGGCCGCGGGCCTGCGGACGTCGCTGTTCATCGGCCTTATCTCGGCGTGCGCGGCGACGGCCATCGGCATGATCGTGGGTCTGGCCGCCGCGGCGCGGGGAGGCTGGGTCGACCGGGTGCTCATGCGCGGCACCGACGCGGTCAATTCGATCCCGCATCTCATCCTCTCCGTGGTCATCGTCGCGTTGTTTCGCGGGTCCGTCGCCGCTCTGGTGCTGGCCATCGCCTTGACGCATTGGCCGCAGGTCGCCCGCATCGTGCGGTCGACGGTGCTGTCGGTGCGCGAATCCGAGTACGTCGCCGCCGCCCATGGGGCCGGTGCGACGGGCCGTTCGGTGGTCGCCGGCCATCTGCTTCCGGTTGCGGCGGGCCAGGCGGTCATCGCCGTCGCCATGCTCGTGCCGCATGCGGTGTGGCACGAGTCGGCGCTGTCCTTCCTGGGCCTGGGCCTGCAGCCGGATCAGCCGTCGCTGGGCACCCTGCTCGACCAGGCCCGCGCGGACATCATGACCGGCGCCTGGTGGACGCTGGCGGTCCCCGGCGCGGTGCTCCTCGCCGCGTCCCTGTCCCTGTTGGCGCTGGTGCCCCGAAACGTGCTGCTTGGCGACGCCCACGCCCCCGCCCGAAAGGCCGCCCCATGAGTGCCGCGCCCAACGCCGGCGTCGCGAACCTCACCGTCTCCGTCGGCGGCGAGGACATCGTCACCGACGCCACCGTCGCCCTGGCGCCGGGCCGGGTCCACGGCCTCATCGGCGGGTCCGGCGCCGGCAAGTCGACCATCGGCCGCGCCATCGCCGGGCTGCGGCCCACCGGCGCCCTCATTACCGGGGAGATCGTCGGCGAGGGCTCGGCCGGTTACGTGCCGCAGTCTCCCGCGTCGTCGTTCACTCCCGTGCGGCGGCTGGGGCCCCAGGTCGCCGAAGTGCTGCGGGCCAATGGAGGGGACGGCCGGGACGTCGTCAAGCTTCTCGACCGCGTGCACCTGCCGCCCGGCACGGCCCGCATGTTCCCGCACCAGCTGTCCGGCGGCATGGCGCAACGCGCTGCGATCGCCGCCGCGCTGGCGACCGGGCGGCGCGTGCTCATCGCCGATGAGCCGACCAGCGCCCTCGACCCGGAGCTGACCGCCGGGGTGCTCGGGCTGCTGCGCGAGGTCGCCGACGAGGGGATCGCCGTGCTGCTGATCAGCCACGACACCGAGGATCTGCGCGTGGCTGGGCTTTGCGACGAGCTGTCCGTGATGCGGCGCGGCCGCATCGTCGAGCACGGCCCCGCCGAGCGCGTCTTCGGCGACCCCGGCCACGACTACACCCGCGCGCTGCTCGCCGCGCTGCCCTCCGGCGGCATGCGGCTGACCGCGCCGTACGAGAGGGGTTGAGATGGCGCCCGTGACCCCCGCTTCGCTGTCCGCCCGCGGCATCTCCGTCGCGTTCGGCGGCCGGACCGTGCTCGACGACGTCTCGCTCGACGTGGCGCCGGGACGCATCGTGGGCCTGGTCGGGCCCAGCGGCTCCGGCAAATCGACCCTGGCGAAGGTGATGTCCGCAAGGTTGATCCCGGATTCCGGCGAGGTCGCCGGCGGCGGCCCCGTGCGCGTGGCCATGATCGGCCAGGCGCCCCGCGACGCCTGCGACCCCCGGTGGACGTTGCGGCGGACCATCGGCGAGCCGTTCCGGATCGCGGCGGGCGGGCGCATCGGGCGCGAGGCGTCCGGGGAGCGCGCCGCCGTCGACGCCGCCGCCGAATCCGTGCTGCTCGACGGCGAATTGCTCGGGCGCCGCCCCGACGGCGTGTCCGACGGCCAGCTCCAGCGCGCCGTCATCGCCCGCGCGCTCGTGCAGGACCCGGCCTTCCTCATCTGCGACGAGCCGACGTCCATGCTCGACCCGATCACCTCCGCGGGCGTCGTGGCGGTGCTGCGCGAGCGTGCCGACGCCGGCGTCGGGGTGCTGTTCATCTCCCACGACCACCGGTTGCTGGCGGCCGTGGCGGACGAGGTGGTGGAGCTCGGCGGGTGAGGGCGCGGTGGTGAGCGTCGGTATCTCTTCCAATGGTGCTTTCGTTCATCCGTGCGACAACTGGAGGGCGGGTAAAATTCGCCGTTTCGTGGACAAAATGTCATCGAATGGACATGCGGTACATGTCGAACACATGTATCATTACGGGTGAAGGCGGGGCGGGGGTTCTACATCCGTTGGGGCTCTTCGGCCCCGCTTTTTCTGGCTCTTATTCCGGCTCTGTTCCCGGTTTTCTTCCCTGATCATTCATCCAGTCACCACAGGACGCGCTCGTGGCATTCGACTTCGTGAACGACGATCCGGACCACCACCACGACCAACCCGGCGATGATCGCTTCGACGAGATCGCCCACCTCGACTTCGGCGCCGGCCACTCATCGCAGTCGCCGCCGGCGCGCAAGAAGTGGATCACCGAAAAGACGGATGATCCCTTCATCAACCACGCCCGCGGCATGAACATCGCCGCGGTGGCCATGGCCACCATGGCGGCCCCCGACGATGCCGACGACGTCGACGCCCATGCGGCGAAGCTGGCCGTGAAAATCGGCGGCGGCAAATGGGCCGCCCTGCTCTACTGCGACGTCGGCATCATGCTTGCCCGCATGCCACGGCTGAAGGACTTCGCCGACGCCGGCGTGCTGCCCATCGCCTACCTCGGCAAAATAGCCGATGCCACCGTCGCCATCTCCGACGGCAACCTCCACGCCGTCGAGACCGCGATACTCAAATACTTGGCGCCCCGCCGGGAATACCAGGCCCTCCCCGGCCTGCGGAAATTTGCCCGCGAGTTGGCGGCGATCGTCGAGCGGATCGAACCGATCTCCACCCCACCCGATGAGGACGAGCCGAAGGATTCGAAGGAGCCCGAGGGCTACTCCATCGATACCCAGCGCCCCGGCGATCATGGCGAGCTGATGGCGCATCTGCGCAAAGACCGGATGGCGGAGTTCGAGGCGATCGCGAACGCCATCTACGAGTCGGAGCGTGCGGCGGGACGGGAGTGCACGCGGGGCGATGTGCTCATGCACATGTGCCGGGGCACGGCGTCGGCGGAGATCACCATGAACGTCTACGTCGACGGCGCCTGCGACAAAGAGTCGGTGGCGGTGTGGCTCGATGGTGCCGGGTGGTTGGAGGACCACGTCGGCCGCGAGTGGTTGGAGCGGTGCACCCACAAGCGCTTCTCCCGTGACTCCCACACGCCCGGGTACGTCCCCACCGATGAACAGAAGGCCCGGGTCCGGGGTCGGGATGGCACGTGCCGGTTTCCCGGATGCGATGTGCCGGCGCACAAGTGCGACATCGACCACGTCATCAACTATGACCCACGCTCGAAGTACGTCGAGGGGCATCCGTTGCTGGGTGGGGCGAAGCACACGAAGGGAGCGTTCGAGTCGGCCAGGGAGATGGCCGAGTTGGACCTGGCGAACAAAGCGCCGATGGGTCCGGTCGCCGGGCCGGTGACGGGCGTGACGGCCACGTGGAATCTGCAGTGCCTGTGCCGCCATCACCACAACATGAAGACCAGCAGACATTTCCATGCCGTCATGCACGACGCCGGCAGCGTGACGTGGACCAGTCATGATGGCGAGCTGGAGACGACGACGGTGCCGTCGGGCCCGATGGCGCACATCAAGCGGCAGACGTTCGGCCAGCGGGCGGCGCGGCGCACGAAGATCATCCGGGATGGCAACCACAAGCGGTTGCGGGCCAAATTCGATGCGATCGCGGCGATGGAGAAGGCGGATGACGATCGGGCCATTCGGGAGCATGCGCGGGCGACGAAGGAGTTTGAGGCGGCGTTCGATGAGTTCATCGCCGGCCCGCAAAACAGCTCGGACCCGGAGGCAGCTGCCGAGGCCCGGGCGGTTGCCGAGGCGCTCGATGACGGGTGGCCGCTGACCCCGCCCGACATTGAGGGCGATCGGGAGAAGGCTCCCGAGCCTCCGGATCCGCTGGGGCCGGTACCGGGGATCCCGTTCTAGATGGAATCGCAATCGCCACCACCGTCGGCGTGCTCGGCACCGCACTTTCCGGAAAATAGGCCCCGCCCGCGGCAAAAGCCGGGGTCCGAAGACCCCGGCTGATTCGGTGAAATCACATCCCCGAGTACCCGCGAACACGAAAGCCCGGGAACCCGGCAACCTAGCCGCGCGCGGCCTCGACCATCTCGTCCCACTCGACGATCTTCTTGCGCTCGCGGCCCTCGGTCTCGCCCAGCTTCCGCTCGGCGGCGTCGAGGGAGTACCAGCCGTCCCAGGTCACGAAGGGCACGCCCTTGGACTCCAGGAACGCCAGGGCCTCGTCCTCGCCCGGCTTGGACGGGGCGAAGGTGTTGCCGGCGTCGTAATCCTCCAGCAGGTTCGCCACGGTCTCGTTGGCGTCGCCCTTGGTGTTGCCGATCAGGCCGACGGGCCCGCGCTTGACCCAGCCCGTGGTGTACAGGCCGGTGATGTGGTCGGCACCCTCCTCTGCGCCGTCGAGGACGCGGCCGCCCGCATTGGGGATGACGGCCTTGCGGTCATCGAACGGAATGCCCGGCAGTGCGTCCGAGCGGTAACCGACGGCGCGGTACACCGCACCGACCGGCCAATCGGTGAACTCGCCGGTGCCGCGGACGCCGCCGTTGCCGTCGAGCTCCATGCGCTCGGTGCGGATGCCCGACACCTTGCCGTCCTCGCCGAGGATCTCCACCGGAGACTCGAAGAAGTGGATGAACAGCTTGTGCGGCGCGCCCTTCGGGTCGCGGATCGCGTAATTCTCGATGATCGAGCAGACCTGATCCACGATCTTCGACTCGCGGCGGCTCGACTCCGACACGGCGTCGTAATCGATGTCCTCCGGGTTCACCACGACCTCGATGGTCGGGGAGTGGTCCAGCTCCTTCAGCTCCAGCGGCGTGAACTTCGCCTGCGCCGGGCCGCGGCGGCCGAACACGTGGACCTCGCGGGCCTTGTTGGTGCGCAGGGTCTCGTACACGTTGTCCGGGATCTCGGTGACGTGCAGCTCATCGCCGGTCTTCGCCAGGATGCGCGCGACGTCCAGGCCGACGTTGCCCACGCCGACGACGGCGACGGACTCGGCCGACAGGTCCCAATCGCGCTTGAACAGCGGGTTGCCGTCGTAGAAACCGACGAACTCGCCGGCGCCATGGTGGCCGTCGAGGTCCGCGCCCGGCACGTTCAGGTCGCGGTCGCCGACGGCGCCGGTCGCGAACACGACGGCGTCGTAAAGCTCCCTGAGCTCGTCGAGGGTCACGTCCTTGCCGAACTCGACGTTGGCGATGAGCCGGACCTCCGGCTTGTCCAGCACCCTGTGCAGGCTCTTGATGATGCCCTTGATGCGGGGGTGATCCGGCGCCACGCCGTAGCGGATGAGGCCGAACGGGGCGGGCATCTTCTCGTACAGGTCGATGCTGACCCCGCGCCCGGACTTCATCAGGGCATCCGAGGCATAGACGCCGGCCGGGCCGGAACCGATGATGGCGACGCGGAGGGGACGGGACATGCTGAGTTGGACCTGCTCTTCTCGGGGTTGGGGTGCGCGACGGGAAACGCGATTTCCGCACCATACTAATGGGGCCACCTGAGAACATCCATGTCGGGTGAGGTGAACCTAACCGGGCCCCCGCTCAAGTGTGACCCTGGTCACGTCCGGGTGGTCGGGTCGTGCGGCGATCGCGGGAATGCGCCCGAATGTCCGGCTTACAGGGGTACCCGGGAGGTATCCGCCGTTGCGCCGGGTATGTAAGGTGACTCACAATTATTGGCAGAGAATGAACCATGACTCACTGATTCCCGGGACTCGTCGCGCGAGTCGGAGCCGGGTCCACAGGCGTGCGCCCAGCCCGGCGCATCGGAAAGGACACAAACCGTGAGCGAAAACGTGAATTCAGCCGCGGCGGTGCTCGTCACCTCCGTCGACCAGTCCGGGGACCACCGCGAGGTGATCGAGGCGGTCTCCTCCGCCCTCGGCGGCGCCCGCATGATGCACACGGTCGGCGGCCCGCAGGGCGCCACCGTCGACGAGGTCGTGGGCAACCCCGACCACGCCCTGGGCCAAGTCGTCACCGCCGTCGAGGCCGAGCGCGCCTCCGGCGACCAGCCGATGGTCCTCATCGCCACCGGCAACCTCGACTTCGACGCCCGCGTCGCCGCCGTCACCGGCTCCGGCGTGGTACTCGTCGCCGACGGCGAGGGCTGCTCCGACGACGCCGCGCTGACCCGCATCCGCATGGCCGTTGCCGAGCTGCGCACCCGCTACGCCGCGCCGCTGGCGGTCGTGCTCACCGGGGAGGTGGACGAGAAGCCGAAGCTGGACGTGCCGGTGGTCTCGCTTGACGACGCCGATGGCCTCGCCTCGGCCCTGTCGGCCGATGTGCCGGTGATCATGACGCCGCAGCGCTTCCAGTGGTGGCTGCTGCAGCAGGCCAAGGAGAACCGCCGCCACATCGTGCTGCCGGAGGGCGAGGACGACCGCATCCTCATCGCCGCGAACGAGCTGCTGTCCTCCGACATCTGCGACCTGACCATCCTGGGCGACCCGGAGTTCATCAAGGACCGCGCCCGCGTCCTGGGCCTGGACCTGTCGAAGGCCGCGCTGATGGACCCGACGACGTCGCCGCACCTGGATTCCTTCGCCGAGGAATTCGCGGAGCTGCGCAAGTCGAAGGGCATCACCATCGACGAGGCGCGGGAGACCATGAACGACATCTCCTACTTCGCCACGATGATGATCCACAAGGGCCTGGCCGACGGCATGGTCTCCGGCGCGGCCAACACCACGGCGCACACCATCAAGCCGTCGTTCCAGATCATCAAGACCAAGCCGGGCGCGTCGACGGTGTCGTCGCTGTTCCTCATGGTCATGGACGACCGCCTGTGGGGCTTCGCGGACTGCGCCGTCCTGCCGAAGCCGACGCCGGAGCAGCTCGGCGAGATCGCGGTGGTCTCCGCCGAGACCGCCGCCAACTTCGGCATCGAGCCGCGCGTGGCCATGATGTCCTACTCCACCGGCGAGTCCGGCACCGGCGAGGACGTCGACCGCGTCAAGGCCGGCCTGGCCAAGGCCCGCGAGCTCGACCCGGAGCTGGCCGTCGACGGCCCGCTGCAGTTCGACGCGGCCATCTCGCCGTCGACGGCGAAGAAGAAGATGCCGGATTCGAAGGTGGCCGGCAAGGCCACGGTCTTCGTGTTCCCCGATCTCGACGCCGGAAACATCGGCTACAAGATCGCCCAGCGCTGCGGCGGCGCACTCGCCATCGGACCCATCCTCCAGGGCCTGAACAAGCCGGTCAACGACCTGTCGCGCGGCGCGACGGTCGCCGACATCGTGAACACCGTCGCCATCACCGCCATCCAGGCAGGAGGAAACTAAGTCATGTCGCGTCACGCCCTCGTAGTCAATTCCGGATCCTCGTCCATCAAGTTCCAGCTGGTCGATCCCTCCAAGGACGCCACCGAGCCGCCGTACGTCTCCGGTCTCGTCGAGCGCATCGGCGAGGACAACGGCACCATCGTCCTCAAGGTCGGCGGCGAGAAGATCGAGGTCACCGAGCCGATCTCCGATCACGCCGACGGCCTGGACAAGGCCTTCAAGCTCATGGACGACAACGGCTGTGGCCCGCACTCCGTGGAGATCGCCGCGGTCGGCCACCGCGTCGTCCACGGCGGCAAGCTGTTCTCGAAGCCGCAGCTGATCGACGACCAGATCGTCGAGATGATCCGCGACCTGATTCCGCTGGCGCCGCTGCACAACCCGGCGAACATCGTCGGCGTCGAGGAGGCCCGCAAGCTGCTCCCCGACGTGCCGCACGTCGCGGTGTTCGACACCGGTTTCTTCCACGACATGCCGCCGGCCGCCGCGCTGTACCCGATCAACGCCGAGGTCGCCGCGAAGCACGACATCCGCCGCTACGGTTTCCACGGCACCAGCCACGAGTACGTGTCGGGCCAGGTCCCGGAGCTGCTGGGCAAGGATCCCCGCGAGGTCAACCAGATCACCCTGCACCTGGGCAACGGCGCCTCGGCGGCGGCGGTGCGCGGCGGCCTGGCCGTGGACACGTCAATGGGCCTGACCCCGCTGGCCGGCCTGATGATGGGCACCCGCACCGGCGACATCGACCCGGGCATCATCTTCCACCTGTACCGCCAGGGCATGTCCATCGACGAGATCGACAACCTGTGCAACCGCCAGTCCGGCCTGAAGGGCGTCTCCGGCGTCAACGACTTCCGCATCCTGCAGGAGCGCATGGACGACAACGACCCGGACGCGTGGGCGGCCTACCAGATGTACGTGCACCAGCTGCGCCGCTACATCGGCTCCTACATGCTGATCCTGGGCCGCCTGGACGCCATCACGTTCACCGCCGGCGTCGGCGAGAACCACGTGGGCATCCGCCGCGACTCGATGGCGGAGCTGGAGAACTTCGGCATCAAGATCGACCCGGAGCGCAACGCCGGCCCGAACGACGGCCCGCGCCTGATCTCCGCGGACGATTCCACCGTCAAGGTCTTCGTGGTCCCCACCAACGAGGAGCTGGCCATCGCGCAGTACGCCATGGCCTACGCGCACTAGTTCCCGGAGTTTCCGCGCACGCGAAAACCCGCCGGTCGGTTCCGGCGGGTTTTTCGCGTCGGTGGCCTTGCTTTGCGACGCTCACGTGGACCGTCGCGGTGGCCGTGCCCCTTGGTACGGGCCCTTAGTAGATGTAGACGACGTCGCCGACCTGCAGGTTCTCGAAGAAGAACTTGGCGGCGTCGTGGGACAGGCGGACGCAGCC
Organism: Corynebacterium xerosis NBRC 16721 = ATCC 373; assembly: GCF_001552415.1. GTDB lineage: Bacteria > Actinomycetota > Actinomycetes > Mycobacteriales > Mycobacteriaceae > Corynebacterium > Corynebacterium xerosis. Next base: position 202,047 of record NZ_BCRD01000003.1, on the reverse strand, counting down.
GGCCGACTGGACGTTGGTCGAGCCCTCGTGGAACGCGTGGCCGTTGTTGGTGAAGTACACGGCGTACGGCATCGGGGCGTTGTCGAACTCGTAGGAGATCTCGTCCTTGACCTTGCGGGTCACCGTGAAGGTGCCCTTCGGGGTCTCCTGGCCGGGCTTGCCGTGCGACATGACGGTCGGGCCGTAGAGCAGCTTGCCGTCCTGCTGCAGCCAGGTGCGGTTGCCGGACAGGTCGACGCAGGCGCGGGCGGTGGCCGGGCACGGGGACTCCGGCGGGGCGTCGGCGGCGCGCTCCTCCTGCACCGGCGCGGGGGCCGGAGCCGGAGCCGGGGCCGGAGCCGGGGCGGGCTGCGGCTCGGCCTTGGGCAGGAACGGCTCCACGGCGTCGCGGACCTCGCCCGGGATCTGCGCGCGGTCCAGGAAACCGTCGATGTCGGCGCGGTTCGGGGCCTGCGGGGCCGGGCCGAGGTTCGGCAGCGGCTGCGCGCCGGCGGCTGTTGGGGCTGCGCCGAGGCCTGCGATGACGGCCAGCGGCGCGGCGGTGCGCGCCACGCGGCGGAGGCGGGAGGGCTTACGGTGCTTTCCGGTCATGAAGGGCACTTTACGGCGGCGGGGCCGATGGTGAAAGCCGTGCAATCCGCCGGGGGGGGTGCTCACCGGAAGGTGCGCGGCCGAATCAGGTTCGCCATGTCCACCAGCCGGTACCGGTGCCGGGGGAAGGGCGACGACCGCGCCAGCTGCCGCAATCCGGCTTCGAGGCCAGCGCGCAGGCCCTCCACGGTGAACGGGACGTCGAAAAGCTCGTTGCGGCTCGCGGCGTGCTCCAACCCGCTGGCCCGCAGCCAATTCAGGGCCGCGACCATCACGGCGATGCGCAGCTGCTCGACGCGCGGCTCGTTGGTCGGCAACTCCACCAGGCGCCGGGCGGCGCGGCGGATGCGTGATTCCGTCAGCGACTCCGGGGCGCCCGAGGTCAGCAGCAGGATCGTCGTCAGCTTGGCCAGGCGGTGGTGGCGCGACGCGGTGGGCACGCGGTCGAGCATCGAGATGGCCATCTCCTGCTGCCCCTCCACCGTCAGCTGCCGGGCCAGGCCGAACGCCGAGGACACCGTCGTCGGGTTGGTGGCCCACACCATCGCGTACAGGCGGGTGGCGTGGAAGCGCATCGACGCGTGATCCGACGCGTTGGTCGTCCACGTGTCGGTGAGGTGGCGCAGCATCGACTCGGGGATGTCCTCCAGATGCTGGTCCAGGTTCGCCGTCGCCCGCGCGGTCACGGGGTCGAGCAACTGCTGGCGCGCGATGCCCGCACGCTGCTGCAGCAGCTCCAGCGTCGCCGCCAGCGCCAGCTTCGGCGCCGGCTCTCCCGGCAGCATCGCCAGCACGCGGTTGAAGGACTCCAGCGCCGAGTCGTAGTCGTCGAGAAGCAATTCGGTGACCCCGGCGTACCAGCCCCAGCGCCAATCCCTGCGCAACCGCGGGGGAGCGGCGCGCAGGCCGTCGCGGGCCTCCTCCGTCGAGCCGAGGTCGAGCTGCGCGCGGACGATGGCCAGCGGGATCTCCACCGACGCCGAATTCTCCGGGTTCTGCAGCGCCGCGGTCAGGGTGTCGATGAGCTCGCCCGGCTCCGTGAACGACGACGCCGACAGCAGCCGCGCGCCCGGATCGTTCGGGTCGACCAGCGGCACCGGCAGCGCGGCGGTGATCTCCTGCGCCGTGATGGTGACGTCGCGGGCGATGCCGTCGACCAGCTGATCGGTGCGGAAAACCCGGTGCTTGGTGCCGTACGTCGATCGCTGCGGCGAAAACAGCGAGCCCACGTGCGGGTACTGCACGCCGTCGCGGACCGCCAGAATCTCGCGCAGCACGCCGGTGAGCTGGATGGCCATCTCCTCGGCGCTGGTGAAGCGGGCCTCCGGGTCCGGGTCGCAGGCGCGCAGCAGCAGCCGGTACAGCGACAGGTGGCGGCGGAACAGCGGCTCCTCCATCGGCGTGGGCAGGCCCGCGTCGTAGACGCCGTTCGTCGACGGCAGGTCCGTGATCAGCGACGCCAGCGTCCGGCCGACGGTGTAGATGTCCGACGCCACCGTCGGGCCGGTGCGGCCGACCTCGGGGGCCTGGAAACCGGGCGTGCCGTAGATGTGGCCGTAGGCGCCGATGCCGGTGACCGCGCCGACGTCGATGAGCTTGACCTGGTCCTCCGCCAGCAGCACGTTGTCCGGCTTCAGGTCGTTGTAGACCACGCCGCGCGAATGCAGGTAGTCCAGCGCCGGCAGGACCTCGAGGATGTAGCCCACCGCCACGTCGACGGGCATGAGGCCGTCGGGCTGGGCGCGCTTGCGCTGCCGCAGCGACGGGCCGCCGACGTACTCCATGACGATGAAGCCGGTGTCGGTTTCCGCGGGCTCGATGAAGTTGATGATCTTCACGATCCCCGGATGCGTGATCTCCGCCAGGAACTCCCGCTCGGCCTGCACCACGGCGAGGTCGCGTTCGCTGGTGGTGGCCATCATGCCCTTGAGCACGACCCAGCGGTCGGAGACGTTGTGGTCCTGCGCCAGGTAGATCCAGCCCAGGCCACCGTGGGCGATGGGCCCGGCGATCTCGTACTGGCCGGCCACCAGGTCGCCGGCCGACAGCGTGGGGGAGGGCTTGCCGGTCGCCGCGATCTTCTCCGGGCCCATGACCGCGTCGCGCGGGTTGGTCGGCGGGATGAACGGCAGCTGCACCATGCCCTCGGCGACGGTGCGGCCCTGGCGGGCGCGGCTGCGGCGTTCGCGGAACGTGTCCAGGGCGCGGCGGTGCGATTCCGCGGACGGGTCGACGCGGGTGGCCGCGGGAATGCTTTGCGACGGCCCGCCGGTGCCCGCTTGGGTCGCGATGTCGGCTTCGTCCACGTCATCGTCGTCGTCCGCGAAGGGGTCGAAGGGCGTGGCGACGGTGCCCGGCTCCGAATCGTCGGCGAACGGGTCGAAGGCCACGGCCTCGGTGGCCGGGGCGGATTCGTCGGGGTTCGTCATCGTTCCGCCTCCCGGTACGGGGCCGAGGGTTGCTGGCCGCCGGGCAGGAACGCCCCCAGCCAAGTGTCGTAAAGCTGCTGCCACGTGTCGTCGGAGCGGATGCGCTCCATGGTCAGGTTCACCTGCGACGCCAGGCCGGCGTTGTCCTGGGCGACGCCGACGGCGTAGTTCTCGGTGCTCAGGCCCCGGCGGACGATGGTCGTCGCCGGGTCCTGGTCGTTGATGCCGGCCAGGATGGTGTCGTCGGAGACCACGGCGTCGGCCTGGTGCTGCTGCAGCGCGACCAGGCAGTCGGACCAGCTGCGCACCAGCAGCAGTTCGGCGCCGGGGGCCTCCGAGCGGACGATCTCCTCCGGCGTGGAATCGGCGGCGACGCACACGCGGCGGCCGTTGAGGTCCTCCGCCGTGGAGATGGGCGCCGCGTCGTCGCCGCCATCGCCATCGCCGGCAGGGCCGGAGTCCTGCTCGGCGGCGGGCACGAGGATCCCCGCGCGGGCGGTCAGGTACGGCGCCGAGAAGTCCACCGAGGATTCGCGGTCCGGGGTGACGGACATGGTGCGCACGATCGCGTCGACGCGTCCCGTGCGCAGCGCGTCGATGCGCTCGGTGGAGTCGACGTACCGGAACTCGACGGCGTCGGGGTCGCCGAAGATGTCGCGGGCGATCTCCTGGGCCAGCGCCACCTCGAAGCCCGCGAGCTCGCCGGTGGTGGCATCGCGGAAGCCGAGTAGGTTCAGCGACTGGTCGACGCCGATGATGATGCGCCCGCGTTCGACGATCTCGGGGATGCGGTCCTGCGCGGGGCCGATGCCGGGGGCCGGCGTCGGCTCGGGGACGACGTCGCCCGGCAGCCGGGCGGGGCGGGAATCGGCGGGCTCGTACCGCGCTTCCGGCGGCAGCGGCATGGTGCCGGTGGCCGTTTCGATGATCTTGTTGAACGGGTCGTCGACGAGCGGCGCCTGCGGCGTGCAGGCCGTGAGCGAGGCCAGGGCGGCGACGGCGGTCGCGGCGGTGGCGGAGCGGAATCGGCGGCGCATCACAGGTACTCCAGCAATCGGTGGCGGAAGCCGACGACGACGCAGATCGTCGCCAGGATCGACAACAGCACGACGGCGGCGGACAGCGCCGCCGACGCCTGACGGGCGTCCTCGATTTCCGCGCGCAGGTCGAGGCGGGCGTCGGCGATGGCGGTCTGCAGCGCCGCGTCGAGGTCCTCGAACGCGTCGGCCGAGGAATGCGGTTGCGCGCCCTCCACCGTTGCCGCCTCCACCGCGCCGGCGTAGTCGCCGCGGTCGAGGCGGGAGCGCATGTCCGCGTGGCCGCGGCGCCACTCCTGCAGGGCTTCGGCCGCGTCTTCCGCCCCTTCTCCGGTGGCGCCGGATTCCTCGATGAGGTCGCCGATCGTCCCCGCCGCCTCCTCGAACGCGCTGACCTCGCCGGGCTGGCGGCGGACCAGGGCGAGCGTCTCCGACGAACGGGCCTGCTGCGCGGTGATGCGCGCCTCGGTGAGCGTCTGCACCGGCGAATAGGACCCGCCGAAGGACGCCGAACCGCGCCACGACAGCGTCGTCGCCAACGAGACCGCGACCAGCGCGATGACCATCAGCGCCGTCGCCGCCGCCAGACCCAGATTGATCAGTCGGCCGTTGCGGCGCGTCAGCCGCCACTGCACGAACAACAGCAGCAGCACCGCGGCGAGCAGCCCGGACAGCGGCACCCAGGGCAGGCCCGTGAGCTTCGCGCGGTCCTCGGCCACCGACCGGCTGGTGTCGCCGTACAGGGCGGCCGCCGCCGGCAGGATCTCCGACCGCATCAGCCCCGAGGCCTCCGCCAGATACGCCACGCCCACCGGATTGCCCTGCCGGGCATTCGCGCGGGCCGACTCCACCAACCCCGTGTACACGGGGGTGAGCCGTTGGACGGTGGCGATGTTCCGCATCGACTCGCCGTCGACCTCCGTGATACCCGCCGCCGCGCGCGTGCCGGCCAAGGTGGCCTGGGCGATGGCGTCGTCGTAACGCTTGCGGAGCTGGGGCGCACTGCCCAGCCCACCCCGGCTGAAGGACGTGTTGGCGGCCGCGTCGGCGATGGTCAACGCCGAATACAGGTTCTGCGCCGCATTCGCCTGCGGCTCCGACGCCGACGACACCGTGGCCAACTGCTGCTGGCGGTTGTTCGTCGATTCCGACATGGACAGGCCCGCCGCGAGAATCGCCACGATGAGCACCACCGCCGCCAACGTCAGCCGGCCCGGCGACGTCAACAGGAACGACATGGTCCGCTTCGGGTACTCCAGGGCCGGCGCCAGCCGCTCGCCGAGGATCGTGCTGAACGTCGTCGCCCCGCCGCCGAGCTCGAGGTCGTCGACGCGCTCGTCCGGGTCGCGGTCGTCCTTCGACGCGGGCGGCGGTGGGTACATCGCCGGCAGCACCCACACCGGGTCGCCGGACGTGCGGGGCTCCGTCGCCGACGACGCGCTGCCCAGCTCCGATCCGATCGGCGTGCGGCGCTGGGTGAACCGTGTTCTGCGGGGTCTTTTCCGGACATCGGGGGCATCGGCGGCCATCGCGCTTCGCCTCCCGTCGCTGCAGATCCGGCCCCCGCGGGCGCGGGGGAAACTCTGTTACAGATGTTAGTCCCGTTGTCATGTGAGGCAAACCACAGGGAGGGGCGCCGGCGGCGACCGCGTAGTCTGGGGCCATGCTTCACGACGGCAATGGCTGGGCCGCTGGCCCCGACGGCTCCCGATTGTGGGGGAGGCTCGGCGCCGCGGGGTTGCTCCTGCTCACCCCCGACGGGCGCGTTCTCATGCAATATCGCGCCGAATGGACGTCGTGCCCGCTGACGTGGGGGGTGCCGGGAGGCGCCCGCGATTCACACGAAACGGCCGCCGAAGCGGCGCTGCGCGAATCCGAGGAGGAAACGGGGATCACCGCCGATCAGGTCCGCGTCCTCGAGGCCGAGGTCACCTCCGGGCCGTTCCCTGCCGACCCCGCGCGCCCGGATCTGACCGGCGACTGGACGTACACGACCGTCTTCGCCATGGCCGACCATGCGCTGGAGACGTTTCCCAACGCCGAGTCGCTCGAGCTGCGCTGGGTGCCGCTGGCCGAGGTCGCGGACCTGCCGCTGCTGCCGGCGTTCGCGGAGTCCTGGCCCGGCGTGCGGCGGCGCGCCGAGGAGTTGCTGCGCGAAACCTACTGATCCGCCAGCGCGGCCAGCCCGGCGGTGACGGCGGTGACGGACAGCACGGCGGGCCAGGCGCCGATCTTCTTCGCGGCCGGGTGCGAGACGCCGAACGCGCCGACGTACGCGCAGAGCAGCCCGGCGGTGGCCAGCGGGCCCTTGCGGGCGTACCAGGTGCGCGCCGAGTAGATGCCGGCCGCGGCGAGGATGACGCCGCCGAGCGGGCGGATGCCGGTTTCGCGGGCGGTGAGCCAGCCGCCGATGAGCCCCGTCGCGATGAGCGGGGCGGTCTGCACGTCTTCTGCCTTTTTGAGCTTCATGTCCATGTCCTCCAGCGTATCCGCGCTACGCTGGCCGCATGTTGAACAATGTTCCGGCCGGGGGTTCGGACGTGCGCGACTCGCGCGGCCGGAAGCTCGCCGATGCGGCCCTGTACCTGGTCACCGATGCTCGCCGCCACATTGACCCGGGTTTCGGCGAGTTGGCGCGGTTCGCGGATGCGGCGCTGGCGGCGGGGGTGGACATCATCCAGCTGCGCGACAAGGGCTCGGCCGGCGAGCGGGAGCTGGGGGCGATGGAGGCCGCGGAGGAGCTCGCGGCGCTGGCCGTCCTGCGCGAGGTCGCCGACGCCCACGGCAAGCTCCTGGCCGTCAACGATCGGGCGGACATCGCGGTCGCGGCCCGCGCCGACGTGCTGCACACCGGGCAGAAGGATCTGCCGGTCGCGGTGGCGCGCGAGCTGATCGGCCCGGACATGTTGCTGGGCAAGTCCTGCAACACTCCGGAGCAGGTCGATGCGGCGTGCGGAGACCCGGATCTCGATTACTTCTGCACGGGCCCGGTGTGGGCCACGCCGACGAAGCCGGGGCGCAGGGCCGCCGGGCTGGATCTGGTCCGGCATGCGGCGGGCCGGTTGCTTGACGACGCCCACGCGCACCCGTTTTTCGCCATCGGCGGCATCGACGCCTCCAATGCGGGGGAGGTCGCGGCGGCGGGCGCGACGAAGCTCGTCGTGGTGCGCGCCCTGACGGCGGCCGCCGACGATGACGAATTGCGCGCGAATGCGGCGGCGCTGCGGGAGGCCGTGCGGTCATGAGCGGAGATGTTTCCCGCGACCCCCAGCGCGTGGCCGTCGTCGGAGCCGGAGTCATCGGTCTGGCCACCGCCTTTCGCCTGGCGCATGCCGGGCACCGCGTGAGCCTGCACGCGCCGAGCGCCGCGACCGGCCCGAGCTGGGTCGCCGGCGGCATGTTCGGCGCGTTCACCGAGGCGTGGCCGGGGGAGGAGGCCATGCTCCACCTCGGCGCGGAGTCGCTGAAGCGGTGGCTGCCGCTGCTGGAGGATCTGGAGGGCGTGCCGGCGGAGCAGTCGACGATCCTCACCGGCCGCGGCACGGTGCTCGCCGGCGTCGACGCCGCCGACGCCGCCGACGTCGAGTCCATCGCCGCGACCACCGAGGCCCACTACCCGGGCGCGCTGCGCCACGTCACGCGCCGCGAGCTGCGCGATCTCGAGCCCGCGCTGGCCCCGGTGCTGCGCGGCGCGGTGGTGTGCGAGGACGAGTGGAGCGTGGACAACCGGCGGTTGCTCTCGCAGCTCGGCGCCGCCTGCCGGAACCTCGGCGTCGATAGGTCCCTGGCCCCGGTCGCCGACGTCGACGAACTGCGCGAGAAAACCGGAGCCGACGTCGTCGTCGTCGCGGCGGGCGCGGGGTCGGCGGAGCTCATCGACGTGCCAATCCGGGAGGTCAAGGGGGAAGTGCTCCGGTTGCGGCAGCGCGGGTCGTCGGAAAGCGGGCCCGCACGCACCATCCGTGCCCGCGTCCACGGCCGACCCTGCTACCTGGTGCCCAGGAGCTGGGGGCTTGCCGTCGGCGCGACGGAGTACGAGCACGGGCACGAAATCGAGGCGACCGCGGGCGGTACCCGGATGCTTCTCGACGATGCCGCGCTCGTGTTCCCCGGCATCGACGACTACGCGTTCGCCGAAGTCTCCGCCGGGCTGCGGCCGTACTCGCCGGACAACGCGCCCATGATCGGTGAGGTCCGTCCGGGGGTCGTCGCCGCCTGCGGCCACGGGCGCAACGGTATTCTTCTGGCCGCGGTCACCGCCGACGCCGTGAAGGGCATCGTCGAAGGCGAACCACTGCCGGAGGCCGCGAGCGCGGACCCCGACCGATTCCGCACACGATGAGCGAGAAGGACACAATGACCAGCACCGTTTCCGTCAACGGCGCCGACCGCGAGCTCGCGGCCGACGCCACCATCGCCGACGTCGTCGCCGAGATCGCCGGGGATGCCCGCGGCGTGGCCGTCGCCGTCGACGGCGTCGTCCTGCCGCGCGAGCGGTGGGAGGCCACCGTCGGGGAGCTCGAGCCGTCGGCCATCGACGTGCTCACCGCGGTCCAGGGGGGTTAGACGATGGCGGCGGCAGCCGAAACCACCACCGATCCGCTCGTCATCGCCGGCCGCGAGTTCGGCTCGCGGCTGATCATGGGCACCGGCGGGGCGGCGAATCAGGCGGTGCTGGGCGAGGCGCTGCGCGCGTCGGGCACCGAGTTGACCACCGTCGCCATGCGCCGCGTCGACGCAGGCGGCGGCACGGGCGTGCTGGGCCTGCTCCGGGAGCTGGGCATCGAGGCCCTGCCGAACACCGCCGGGTGCCGCACCGCCCGCGAGGCCGTGCTCACCGCGCGGCTGGCGCGCGAGGCGCTGGGGACGTCCTGGGTCAAGCTGGAAGTGATCGCCGACGACAGGACGTTGCTTCCCGACGCCCTCGAACTCGTCGACGCCGCCGAACAGCTGGTGGACGACGGATTCACCGTGCTGCCGTACACGAACGACGATCCGGCGCTGGCCAAGCGCCTGGAGGACATCGGCTGCGCGGCGGTCATGCCGCTGGCGGCGCCGATCGGCACCGGACAGGGCATCCTCAACGAACACAACCTGGGCATGATCGTCGAACGCGCCGGCGTGCCCGTCATCTGCGACGCGGGCATCGGCACGGCGTCGGATGCGGCGCGGGCGATGGAACTCGGCTGCTCGGCCGTGCTGCTGGCGACGGCCGTGACCCGGGCGAAGGACCCGGTGCTCATGGCCGCCGCGATGCGCGACGGCGTGGCCGCCGGACGGTTGGCGTACCGCGCCGGGCGGATCCCCAAGCGCTCGTGGGCGCTGGCGTCGTCGCCGGACTACGAGGATCTGGGCTAGGGGATTCGGGCTACGGGTTTTTGATTCTCGGAACCCGGGTGGCGCCTAGAACGTCTCGTGCCGGCGCTGGTGCTCCTCGACGAAGGTCTCGGAGTGCTCGGCGAGCTGCAGCAGCGGCTGGACGGCCTTGGCCAGGCGGCGGACATCATCCGGGCTCATGGTCAACACGATGCGCTCGATGATCTCGCCCCAGTGGCCGATCATCTGCTCCAGCAGCTCGGTGCCGGTGTCGGAGACGTAGAGGTCCTGGGCCCGGCGGTCGACGGCGTTGTGCTCGCGCTTGATCAGGTTGTTGTCGAGCAGGCGCCGCACGGTGGCCGACACGTTGGACGGCCGCAGGAACCGCAGCCGCGCGATGTCCGATACGCCGCAGCCGGGGTGGGTGGAAATGAAGTGCAGGACCTCCATCTCCGACTGCGAAATGTCGAGTCGCTGGTTGGGGCGTTCCCCGAGGCGACGGGTGGCGGCCAGGAAGTCGTACAACCCGATCGCGATGCGCCGGACGTTCTCCTTCGTCGCCGCGTCGAAGTCCGGGGTGAAGCCGGGGTTCTCGGCGGAGGAAGCGGAAACCATGGTGTACCTTCCTTTCTCGGGTCCGGGGGCCGCCGCGGGAATGCTGCGGGGTCCGGAATAGTCCCTCAACTATATATTCAGTGTAGAAAGTCGTGTGTTACATGCGTGCGGAAATCTCCGGGAAAAACACCGGCGTCCCCCTGCCCCTCCTCGCCGCGCTGGCGCTGGCGACGATGGCGGGACCGCTGTCGATCGACACCTACCTGCCCGCCTTCCCGCTCATGGCCGACGACCTCGGCACCACGGAACCGGGCGTCCAGCTGACGTTGACGCTGTTCATGGCGGGCATGGCGCTGGGCCAGTTCTTCATCGGCCCGATGTCGGACTCGATGGGCCGCCGCCGTCTGCTGCTGGGCAGCCAGCTCATCGCCGCGGCCGCCGCCTTCGTCTGTGCCGTCTCCCCGGACATCTGGGTCATGTGGGGCGGCCGCCTGGTCCAGGGCATCGCGGGCGGCGCCGGCGTCGTCCTGGCGCGCGCGGTGGTCGCCGACTTGGCGGTGGGCAAGACCGCGGCACGGGCGTTCGCCCTGATGATGCTCATCAACGGCATCGCCCCGATCATGGCCCCGCTCATCGGCGCGGTGCTGCTGGTGCCCTTCGGCTGGCGCTCGATTTTCGTGTTCATGGGTCTGTTCAACGTTTTCGCCATGATCGTCCTGGCCCTGGTGGTCAAGGAATCGCTGCCGCCGGAAAACCGCAGCGCAGGCGGTCTGCGCGGCCTGTTCGGCGGCATCGCGGAGGTCGTGAAGATCCGCGGCTTCCTCGGCTACGTCATCGCGTTCTGGTTCAGCTTCGGCGCGATGTTCGCCTACATCTCCGGCTCACCGTTCGTCATGCAGGGCCAGCTCGGCCTGGGCGTCGGCACGTACTCGATGCTCTTCGCGGTGTCGTCGGCGATGATCGTGCTGGGTTCGGCCGTCAGCGCGCGGATGGTCAACACCATCGATCCGCGCCGGCTGTTGGCCTTCGGCATCCTGCTCATGCTCACGGCCTCGGTTCTTTTGCTTGTCGACGCCCTCCTCAACCCGACCGTGTGGGTCATCGTTCCGCTGCTGATGCTCGCCCTGTTCTCGATGGGCTTCATCATGGGCAACGCCACCGCACTGGCGACGGGCCTGGCCCGCCGCCGTGCGGGCGCGGCGTCGGCGATGCTCGGCGCCGGACAGTTCGTCGTCGCCGGCGCGATCTCGCCGATGGTCGGCCTCGGCGCCGACGCCGCGGCGACCATGGGCACCGTGATGACGTGCTCGGTGCTCGTGGCCCTCGCCGGTTACGTGTGGGGCGTCAAGCGGGAGAACTACACGTCGTAGTCGACGATGACGGGGGCGTGGTCGGACGCGCCCTTGCCCTTGCGCTCCTCGCGGTCGATGAACGCTCCCGTGACGGTCTCCGCCAGCGCGGGCGTGGCCAGTTGGAAATCGATGCGCATGCCCTGGCGCTTCTGGAACCGCAGCTGCTGGTAGTCCCAGTACGTCCACTGGTCCTCGGTGTGCTCGCGCGTCACGTCGCGGAAGCCCGCCTCCTGCAGCGCCTCGAACGCCGCGCGCTCCGGCGGGGTGACGTGCGTCTTGCCCTCGAAAAACGCCATGTCCCAGACGTCTTCATCGCGCGGCGCGATGTTGAAATCGCCGCCGATCATGGCCTTGTGCGCCGGATCGTCGTCAAGCGAAGCCTTGCCCGCATCCCGCAGGGCCTCCAGGAACCGCAGCTTGTAGTCGTAATGCGGGTCGCCGACCTCGCGGCCGTTGGGGACGTAGACGCTGTGGACGCGCACGCCGCCGCACGTCGCCGCGATATGGCGGGCCTCCGCGAGCTGCTCGACCTTCTGGTCCTTGGTGAACCCCGGCTGGCCGGGGAAGCCCGTGACCACGTCGTCGAGGCCGACGCGGGAAATGATGGCCACGCCGTTCCACTGGTTGAGGCCGTGGTGGGCGACCCGGTAGCCGAGCTCCTCGAAGCGCGCCGCGGGGAACTGATGGTCGCGGCACTTGGTCTCCTGCACGGCCAGGACGTCGACGTCGTGGCGCTCGAGCAGCCCGGCCATCCGCTCGAGACGGGTGCGGGCGGAATTGACGTTCCAGACGCAAATACGCATGCGGCAACCGTACCCGGCGGCGCGGGGGCCGGGAACAAACGCGGGGCGGCGGCCGTTGGACGGGGTGACAGAGGCGCGTGACAGAAAGGCGGTATCCGACATGCACGGCAGGCGAGTCCAGGTGGATCCGTTCACGTCCGCGAACCCGTACGAGGTCGACCCCTTCGCGCAGCAGCCCACGCCGGCACAGCCGCCCGCCCCGTTCGTGGCGCGGACGCCGGTGCCTGCGGACCACCCGCTGCTGGGCGTGCCCCGCAACCCGCACATCACGCCCGCGACGGCCGCCGCCGCCGAAGCGCTGGGCTACGACCCGGAAGCGGTGAATGCTCCGCTGATCAGGCGCCTCGGCGCGCTGTTCGTCGACGGCGCGATCTACGCCGGGCTGCTCGCCGTCCTGATGGTGCTGCTCGGCATCTTCGGCCCGCCGGACGCGTGGGCCGCCGGCGCCGTCGCCGCGCTCTTCGCCGGCCCCGCCGGTTTCTACGGTTACCGCGCCATGGGCGACGCGATCTTCGAGGGCTCGCCCGGCAAGCACGCCATGGGCCTGCGGATGGGCGGCCCCAACGGCCTGCCCGTCTCCGGCGGCGACGGCCTGCGCCGCAACCTGTGGATCCTGCCATCGATGGTCCCCGGCCTGGGGTGGATCGTCAGCCTGGCCATGATGGGCTGGATCGGCCTGAGCGCGGGAAGCGACCCGCTCGGCCGCGGAGGGCACGAGCGGGCCGTCGACACGCGCGTCACCGAGAAGGACTAGCCTCCCCGGCGCTACATGGCGCTCGGGTCGACGTTGATCGAGTCGACGACGCCGTCGCCGTCGAAGTCATGGTGGCGGGTGTCGAACTCCCCGTTGCCGGTGGTGTCGTACAGGATCGAGTCGGCCATGCCGTCGCCGTCGAAATCGTAGGCGCGGGCGTCGACCTCCCCGTCGCCGTCGAGGTCGAAGTCGATCTTGTTCACCAGCCCGTCGTTGTCGTAATCGGCGATGGTCACGTCGACGACGCCGTCGCCGTCGAGGTCCAGCTGGATCTCGTCGATGTCGCCGTCGCGGTTGAGGTCGGACTTGGTCACCACCTGCTCGGGGTCGACGGAGTCGGCGATGTCGTCGATCGAGCCGAACGGCAGCTTGCCGATCTCCTCGGCGGTGGGGGTGCCATCGGACGCGGGCGCCGGGTCGCGCGGCTGGTCCTTCGCGGGCTCGTCGCCGCGGACGTCGTCGATGAACTGGGTGAAGATGGTGTTGTCGGACATGGTTCCGGTTCCTCTCGGGGTGGGTCTCTGGTGTGTCGGGTGCAGCGCCTCTCTTGCGCTTCCTTCACCGATGAGATGCCCCGGCGGCCCGGAAAGTTCCCGTTCAAAAGAGTTTTTTCGCTTGACGACGCCCCTGCGCGCAAGAAACCCACGTTGCGCACAGGTGCTCGCGGTGGAACGCGAGCGACTGCGGGAAACGTGGGTTACCAGGGGGACGGAGAGCAGGGAAGGGGGCGGGCGTCGTCAAGCGGGAACTACGCGTCCAGCGAGCCCGCGCCCGGATCCACCGGGTCGCCGCCGCCGTAGTTCGGGTCCTCCTCGACGTTGTCGACGATGCCGTCGCCGTCGACGTCGGTGTAGCGGATGTCCGTGTAGCCGTCGAGGTCGCGGTCGATTTCCAGGGTGTCGATGTTGCCGTCGCCATCCGAGTCGGACCAGATGTGGTCGATGCGGCCGTCGCCGGAGGTGTCCACGTGGAGCTCGGAGAAGCCGTCGCCGACCGGCTCGCGCATCTCGGCGTCGACGATGCCGTCGCCGTCGAGGTCGAGCGACAGGGTGTCGACCACGCCGTCGCCGGTGGTGTCGGTCGCGGCGACGACCTCCGCGGCATCCAGGTCGATGGTGCCGTCGGGGCCGGTCACCTGGCCGTAGACGTCGTATTCGCCGGCGTCGGTGTTGGACACCTGGCCCGCATCGGAGGCCTGCTCGGGAGCCGGGGCCGGAGCCGGTGCCGCGGCCGGGGGAGCGGCGGCATCGGGGGCGGTGGAACCATCGGGGGCGCCGGAGCCATGCCCGTCCATGAAGGCGTCGACCTCTTCCTTGTTGGACAGCGTCGTGTCCAGGACGGCGTCGTCGGTGGTGTCGAACTGGATGGAATCCACCTCGCCGTCGCCGTCGATGTCCGTGACGATGGTGTCGATGTAACCGTCCTTGTCCAGGTCCAGCACGATCTGATCGACCTCGCCGTCGCCGTCGAGGTCCGAGGCGGACATGACGTCGGCGGCGGACTCCTCCAGCACCTCGTCGAGGCTGATGCCCAGGCCGGACTCGGGGGCGGGGGCCGGGGAATCCTCGGGGGCCGGGGCCGTCTTGTCCGTGTTCTGGTCCATGGTGTTCTCATCCATGTTCTGATCCGTCTCCTGGGGCGCGTTCTGGTTCTTGTCGGCGGTGCGGTCGTCGTTTCCGGACATGATGTCGTTCCTCTCGGGGCGTGTGTCGCGCGGTTGGCTTTCCGCGTTGGTCGACGATGTGATGCGCCGGGTGGCGCCGAATGTTCCCGTCCAAGCGAAATTATCCACGAACTGTTTTTCCGAGGTGACCCTTATGATTGCGGGGACCCACCGAAACGGCGACCGCCACGAAGGAAATCCGCATGACGACGACCCCCGCCGACGCGCGCGCCACCCTGCGCCGTGAAGTCGAGACCGCGGCGAAAACGCTGTCGTCGGCCCTGAAGATCCTCGACCGCTACGGCCACAAGGACGTGGCGGCGGCGATCCGGCGCACCTGGGGGGACACGGCGCTGCGAGGCACCGTCGTGGTCGTCGGCGAGGTCAAGCGGGGGAAGAGCTCGGTGATCAACGCCATCGCGGGCGCCCGGGACCTGCTGCCCGTCGACGTCGACGTGTGCACCTCCGCCCCGGTGCAGGTGCTGCGGTCGGAGGAGAACACCGACGTCATCGACCTGAACTTCGGTGACCGCATCGAACGGGCGCCGCTGTCGGAGCTGCGCGAATGGGCGACCATGAACGGCGCCCGCGTGGCCGATCCCGATACCCCGGAGCTGCCCACCGGCGTCACCGTGCGGGTGTCGGGTGAGCACGTGCCCAAGGCGCTGTTCATCGACACCCCGGGTGCCGGCGGCCTGGACCGGGCGGCCATCGACGTCGCGTTGGAACGCGCCCGCGGCGCCGGCGTGCTGCTCATGGTGTGCGACGCGACGACGCCGATCACCGCGCCCGAAATGGAGATCCTGGGCCGGGCGGCGCAGGCGGCGGGATCGGTCATCGTCGCCGTGACCAAGACCGACAAGAACCTGCGCCGGTGGCGCGCGATCGTCGACGACGACCGCCGGCTGATCCGCGAGCACCTGGGCCGCGACGTGCCCGTCATCGGCGTCTCCAGCCTGCGGGCCGTCGATGCCGCCGAAATGGAGGACCCGGAGCGCCGCGCCCGCGTCGAGCGGACCTCCGGGATCGCGGAGCTGCGCGGGCGCATCGCCGCGGAAATGGCCCGCGGTGCCCTGCTGTCCAAGGTCGCGGCGCTGTCGATGGCCGAAACCGCGCTGGAGGGCGTCGCCGCCACCATCGCCGCCGATCTCGCCGCCGTCGACCGCGCCGAAGAAGTGGTCCCCGAGCTGGAGGCGCGCCGCGACGAACTGCGCCGGCTGCGCGACCATGGCCAGGAATGGGAGCAGATCCTGGCGCGCAACATCACGGTCGCACGGCAATCGATCATGGCGGGCTTCGACGCCGAAACGGACCGCATCCGCGAGCAGTGGATCCGGACCATCAACTCCTCGGGCATGAAGGTGCTGCGTTCGAAGCCGCAGGTGTTCACTTCGCGCATCGAGGACGAACTGTCGGCGGCGGCGGAGACGGCCGTCAACCGCCAGCTGGAGGTGCTGCGCCGCGAGGCCAACGCCCTGTTCGGCGACGACCACGAATGGGAGGCCATGGCCGGCGCCGCGCTGATGAGCATCGCCCCCGGCGGTTCCGGCGACGGGCGGCACTCCGTCGCGTCGAAGACCGAGAACCTCATCGACCCGGGCATGGTGACGTTGGGCATCATTTCCGGGCCCGCCATCGCCTCGGCCGGCGGCGGTGCGCTGGCGGCGATGGGTCTGGCCACCATCGCGCTGCCCGCGGCGGTCATCGGCGGCGGCTGGCTGGGCGTCAACATGGCCTACCGGGCCATGCGCAACGGCAAGCAGCATCTGGTCACGTGGACCCGCGAAACGGTGGCGGCGCTGCGCATGAGCGTCAACCGCAACGTGGACACGCTGGTGACCACGGTGCGCACCGAAATCGTGCTGCGCTACCGAGCCCGGCTGCGGCGCGACGGCGACGAACTCAAACGGCGCATCGAAGACGCCCGCGCCGCCGCCCGGGCCTCCGAGGAGGAGCGCCGCCAAACGCTGGCGCGGCTGAACCGGAACAAGGAGATCGTGGCGAAGATCCGCGGGGACCTGGCCACGTCCGCGGGCACGTTGAGGGGAGTGGGGCGCTGATGGAGGACCGCGCGAACGTGAACGCCGAGACCATGGACCCCGTCACGCGGGAAATCGACCGGGCGCTGCACGCGCTGGCCTCCGGCGGCGGCGATCTGCCGGACCACGCCAACCGGCTGGGCGGGATCCTGTTCTCGCCGCCGCGGGTGCTGGTCGTCGGCAGGCTCAAGGCGGGCAAGTCGACGCTGGTCAACGCCCTGATCGGCGAGAACGTCGCGGCGACGGGCGCCCTGGAGACCACCAACGCCGTCACCGTCTTCCGCCACGGCGCCCCCTCGCGGGCGGAGGTCGTGGGCAACGACGGCCGCCGCAGCAGGGGAGTGCTCGACGACGGCGTGCTGGTCGACGTCGGCCGCCCCGTGCCGGAGGTCGCCTACGTCGACCGGTTCCTGCCGTCGGCGGCGGTGGAGCGGATGACCATCATCGACACCCCCGGCATCGCCACGCTGACGGTGGAGAACCGCGACGCCACCGAGCGTGCCCTCATCGACGGCTACGCCCAGACGCGCGAGGCGTCGGTGGACGCCGATGCCGCGGTGTTCCTGTTCGATTCGTCGCCGCGGATCGACGAACGCGAGTTCGTCGGCAAGCTCGGTTTCACGCCGCTGAACACCGTCGGCGTGCTGGCGCGCGCGGACTCCTTCGGCGAGGGGGCCTTCGGCCGGCGCGATCCGCTCGACCACGCCGAACGCTACTGCGGGGTGCTGCGCGGGCGTCTCGGTTCGCTGATGGGCGCCGTCGTGCCGGTGTCCGGCCTGATGGCGGAGTCGGCGGCGACGGGGCGGGTGACCGAGCCGGTGGCGCGCGCCGTCGCGGAACTGGGGCGGCTGGCCCCGGAGGATCTGGTCGAGGAGCTCGAATCCGCGTCCCCGGCCCTCATCGACGCGCAGTTGCGCGACCGGGCGCTGGATCTGCTCGGCGAGTACGGGGTGGTGCGCGGCGCGGGTATCGCGGGGCAGGGCGCGGTGGCGCTCAACGAGTGGCTGGAGGAGCGCTCCGGCATCGCCCGCCTGCGCCGCGTCCTGGAGGGCGGGTTGCTGCGCTACGCGGCGTTGGGCCGGGCGGCGCGATTGCTGCAGCAGCTGGAGCAGCTCGGTTATTCGCACCAGCTTTCCGCGCACGTGCGCCACATCCACGGGGTGCTGGCGAATCAGCCGGCGATGGTGCCGGTGATGCTCTTCACCGCCTACCGCGGGTTGGCGGCGACGTCGCCGAATTCCCCTCTGATGCCCATGCTTTACGACGCCTTGTCCGGCGGAAACGACGCCGAGCGGCTGGGGCTTCCGGCCGCCGCGGATCCGGCGCAGGTGTCCCGTCGGGCGCGGGAGATGTACGACGAGTTGCAGAGGATGACGCTTCTGGGACGATCCGCGGCGGAAGAAGACTCGCGAGTTCGCCTCATCGCGATGGTGTCGGCGCTGTTAAGCTGACCGGGTTGATGAGGCCCCCGAAAGGAACATGACCATGTCCGGTTGGCGATTGGCCATCGATTTCGGCACGTCGAACACTGCCGCCGCCCACCGCGCGGCCGGCGCCGGGCACGGCGGCCCGGCGGCGGAGGCGCTGGCGCTGTCGCACCACGGCAATCTGCTGCCGTCGGCGGTGTTCGCCGACGGCCAGGGCCTGCTGGTCGGCCATGTGGCCATGAACCAGGCGGAATCCCGCCCCGACGCGTTCCTGCCGGAGCCGAAGCGGGCCATCGGTTCGGAAACCGTGCTGTTGGCGGGCTCGCGCATGCCGGTGGTCGAGGTCGTCGCCGCGGTGATCGGGTCGGTGCTCGAGCGGGCGCGGCGTTTCGCGGGCGGGACCATGCCCGACGACGTCGTGCTGACGCACCCGGAGGGTTGGGGCCAGGCGGAGCTGGTGCGCCTGATCGAGGGCGCGGAGCGCGCCGGCATCGAGCGTCGCCGCCTGTCGCTGGTCTCCGAGCCGCGTGCCGCGACGTACTGGTACTCGTTCAAGCGGCCGCTGTCGCCGGGCCAAAAGGTCGCGGTGTTCGACCTCGGCGGCGGCACCCTCGACGTCGCGGTGCTGACCCCGGCCGCCGATGGGTCGCTGCAGGTCGTGGCGGCGCGCGGCGACAATTCGCTGGGCGGCCGCACCCTCGACGCCCGCATCCGTTCGTGGGTGGAGTCGGAGCTGGAGGAGAACGACACCGAGCTGCTGCGCGCGCTGCAGTCCGGTGCGACGGGGCCGTCGCTGTCCCTGGACCGGTCGATCAGGACGGCCAAGGAGGTCCTGTCGGAGGCTCCGCGGGCCACCATCACCGTGGCGGCCAAGGGCCGCGAGACCACGCTGATGCTCACCCGCGGCGAGTTCGAGGAGCTGATCAAGCCCGACATCGACCGTGCCCTGGACGTCACCCGCGCGACGATGCTCGACGCCGGACTGCGCCCCGACCCGTCGACGCCGCTGTACCTCACCGGCGGTTCCGCCCGCGTCCCCTACGTCCAGGACCGCCTGGGCGAGCTGTGCCAGGTGGCCACCCTCGACGACCCGAAGACCGTGGTCAGCCGCGGCGCCCTGATGGGGCCGACGCGCCGGGCCGATGACGTCGTCGCCGGCGTCACAACGTGGATCGCCCCCGACGCCATCGCGGCGGGCGCCGGCCCGATGGCGGTGTCGCCGATGCCGCCGGCCGGGCCGCACTCGTCGGCGCAGTCTCCGGCGCCGGCACAACCGCCGACTCAGCCCCAGCCGCAGCAGCAGTTCCAGCCCCAGCAGTTCCAGCAGTCGCAGCCGCAGATGTCGCAGCAGCCGTACCGCCCGGTGTCGAATCCCTACGGGCAGCAGCCCGGGCCGCAGAATGCCCAGCAGCACCAATCCCAGCCGCAGCAGTTCGCGGCGGTGCCCAGCTCCTCCGGCACCAAGTCCGGGAACTCGAAGACGCCGCTGATCGCCATCGGCGCGATCGCCGCGCTGCTACTGGTCGGAGGCATCGCCTGGGCCGCCATGTCCGGCGGCGACGAAGGCGGCGAAGGCAACGGCAACGGCGGTGGAACCTCCACGGGGGCGTCGGAAAGCACCTCCCCGGGGGACGATGGCGGCGTCGCCATGACCGGCGCACCGTGGCCGAACCCGATGCCTGGCCCGTCGGACTACAAGGAGGCCACGGCGGCCGTCGATGAGCGCCTGCCCGATGGCCTGACCGATGGCCTGCAGCAGTGCAGCGCCACGGATACGTCGTTGAGCATCGGAATGGGCGGCGAGCGGGTGCCCGGGTACCTGTGCGGCTACGAGTCCGACGTCGGAAACGGCCGGGGCCCGAACATCTTCGACGTGATGCCGAACCCCGACATCATCGAGGTGGTGCGCAGCGCCGGAAAGCGCTCCACCAGCGAGCTCGAGGAGCTGCTCAACGAGGACGGGAAGGCCATCTACCTCCACGACCGTGATTCGTTCGCGTACTTCTACTACGTCGACGACGCCGGCGGGTACGTGTACGAGTCCGGCCACTTCGAAACGGCCGACGACGCCCGGGCGTTCCTGCGGGACCGGGGCCTGATCTAGGCCTGATCCAGGCTCCCGGCCCGGGCCTTCGCCCGGTTCTTCGCCGAGCTTTTCGCTCAGCCGACGCCCGCCTCCACCAGCGCCGCCTTCAGTTTCGCGCGGCCGCGGTTGAGGCGGGTTTTCACCGTCGCCACGGCGACGCCCTGATGGTCGGCGATGTCCTGGTAGGTGAAGTCGGCGTATTCGCGCAGCACCACGGCCTCGCGGAACTCCGGCGGCAGCGCCGCCAGCGCGGAGCGGACCACGTCGACGGTGGTGACGCGTTCGGAGACGCCCGGCGCCCGGTCCACCTCGTCGTCGCCGGCATCGGCGTCGGGGGTGTCGCGGCGCTTGCGCACCAGCATCAGGGCCGCGTTGGCGGCGATGCGGTGCATCCAGGTGGAAAACCGCGCGTGGCCCTCGAACCGCTCGAGATTGCGCCACCCGGCGATGAGCGCGTCCTGCAGCGCGTCCTCGGCGTCCTGCCGGTGCGACGTGATGGACAGGCACACGGCCCACAGGTGATCGCGGTGCGGAGCCACCAATTCCCGGAACGCCCCCGAATCGCCCTCGCGGGCGCGGGCCACCAGGTCGAGTTCCACATCGCGGTCGCGGCTCATGGGCGGGTCACCACTCCATTTCGGGGTCGGCTTCGCCGATGCTCGACGACGGATCGGCCACCCCATCGTCCACAGTGCCCGCGCCGAAACCGTCGAGGTCGTCGGCGTGGGGCGCGGCCGTCGGGTCGTCGGTCAGGTCGCCGGGCAGATCATCGGGGAGGTCACCGGCGAAATCGTCGAGGTCGCCGTAACCATTGCCGGCGGGTGAATCATCGGCGGTGACGGGCGAATCATCGGCGGGGGAGTCGAGGGGGTCGTCGGCGTCGTCGGCCAGGGCGATGGAATCGAGGTCGTCGTCGGCCATCGCATCGGCGGGGGAGTCGGCTGGCACGATCGAATCGTCGACGTCGTGGGCGTCGGCGCTGACGGCGTAGTCCAGCAGCCCGTCGAAGACGTCGTCGTCGAGGTGCATCGGCGCGGTCTCGGCCAGATTCAGATCCGGATGGTTGTCGTCGAACATGGCACCTCCCTTTCTGGTGGGGGATTATTCCATGGTCCGCGCCCGGAGGGAACGCGGTTCATGGCCTGTCGCCGGTGAGATGCGGCGGGAACGCGGAATGTTCCCGCCTCACCCGTTCCACACCGCGTAGCGGTGGCGGTGGTGCTCGGTGAACCCGAGGCTGCGGTACAGGGCGACGCCGGCGTCGTTGCCCGATACGACCTGCAGGTAGCACTCGTCGGCGCCGTTGGCCGCGCCCCAATGCATCATGTGCAGGCCCATCAGCGTGCCCAGGCCGCGGCGGCGGAGGTCCGGGGCGACCTCTACGGCGGAAAAGCCCAGCCAGCGCCGGCTGTCGCCGGATTCGGTGAGGGTGCCGCGGGTGATGGCGACGGTGCGGGATTCCCCCGCTTCGCCGTCGACGACCAGCCGCCCGAAGGACATCCGGCCGTCGATGTCCTCGCGCAGCAGCTGCAGCGCCCGGCGGGGCAGGGCCTTGCCGCGGAAGTGGTACAGGTCCAGCCAGGCCTCGTCGGGCTGGTCGAGGACCTCGGCCCGGATGCCCGGCAGCGACTCCGGCGCGGTGGGCTCCGGCAGGTCGGCGGCCGAGCGCGTCATGACGATGATGTCCGGCCCGATTTCCCAGCCCTCGCCCGCCACCAGCTGCTCGGCGGGCCGGCAGATGCGGTCGGGCACGGCGATGCGCACCGGCAGATCATGCCGGGCGTAGAAGGCGCGGATGTCGTCGAGCGGCACCGGCGACGTCCCCGCGCCCGGGCCGATGGGCAGCGCCGAATTGGACCGCTCGGTGATGCCGTCGCCGGCTCGCATCAGCCACTGGCCCGCCCACGTGTGCTCGATGCCTGGAAACGCCTTCGCCGTGGCGGTTTCCACCGCGCGGATGTCGGAGTTGCGCACCACCTGGTCCGGCAGCGCCTTGACCACCAGGACCTTGTACGGGGTGAAGTCGATCGCGCCCGGTTCCTCGCCGGGGCCGGAGTGGCTTTTCGACGACGGTCGCACGATCAGCGGATCCAGCGACTCCACGTGGCCGATGACGTCGGTGACCTTCTTGCCCGACGCGGCGGCCTCCTCGGCCGTCAGCTCGCGGCGCACGATGACGCGGCGGCCCACCGCCACGTCGCCGACGCCCCAGCGGGAAGTGGGCAGGCCCGGTTGTTCCGGGTATTCGGGAAGGCTCACGCGTCGTCCTCCCGACCCTTGTCCAGCGAATCCGGCTCGTCGTGGCCGAAGGGATCCTCGTCGACGCCGGGCGTCCATGTAATGCCCGCGACCGTCCATCCCTCGTGCTTGATCTCCTTCTTCGCCCGGCGCTTCCACCGGCCCGTCAGCACGTCGGTGTACAGGAAACCGTCGAGGTGGCCGACCTCGTGCTGCAGGCAGCGGGCCAGCAGGCCGGTGCCGACGACCGTGACGGGCTCCCCGTTTTCATCCAATCCGGACACCGTGGCGTGGGTGGCGCGGGCCGTCGGAAAGCTCAGTCCCGGGACGGACAGGCAGCCCTCGTCGTCGGAACCGTCGTCCTCCGGCATGCCCTTGGGGATCTCCGAGGTGTCCAGCACCGGGTTGATCACGCAGCCGCGGCGGAACTCGCCCGACTCGTCCGGGCAGTCGTAGACGAACAGGCGCAGATCGACGCCCACCTGATTGGCGGCCAGGCCGACGCCGTTGGCGGCGTCCATGGTCTCGTACATGTCGGCGATCAGCTCCGACAGCTCCGACACGTCGCCGGTGACGGGGCGGGTCGGATTGTGCAGGACGGGATCGCCGCAGACGACGATGGGCAGGATGGTCATGGGGAAATTCTACGCGGCGGGTTCCGGCCGCCCGGACGCCCCGTGCTTTAGTGGAGGGATGGACGGGGACGACAGGGACGGGACCAGCGCCGCCGAGGATTTCCTCCGCCGCGCGCTGGCCTTCGAGCGCCGGTGGTCGGCGAGCGTGCGGCGCGGGCCCAGGCAGGCCGGACGCCGCGAGGAGGCGATCCGCGCCGAGTTCGGCATGGGCGCCGTGCGGTACCACCAGCGCCTGAACCTGCTGTTGGACACCGCAGAGGCGGAGGCCGCGGACCCCGTCACCGTGCACAGGTTGCAGAGGCTTCGCGACGGGTCGGCGTAGGCCAGGCGGAGGGGCCGGTAGAGGAGCCGACAAATGGTTCGACGGAGGCTCCGGCAGAGGGGCCGGCGGAGCATGTCTCAACCTCTACTTAACAGTTAGGGGCGTTGGTCGTTACGATGGGGGCGTGACCGACGTACATGACCAGAGCAACTTCCCCCGCCCCGGCCGCCACCGCAGCGCCGACGACAGGGTTGACGCCCCCGTCGACGACGACTTCCGCGACGATTACCGCGACGACCGCCGCGAGGCCGCCCCCGCCGACTCCGGCGGTGGGATGCCCCTGCGCGGCCTGGCCATGATCTGCATCTTCATCGGCGTCTGCCTGATGGGCTGGGGCCTCTACGCCTGGAGCTCCGGCAACGACGGCTCCGGCTCCGCCGACGGTGCGGGCGACGGCTCCGGCACCGTGGCCGAGGCCCCCGCCGACGGCGCGGGCGACCGTCCCGCCGGCGAGCAGCCCGCAGTCGCCCCCGGCGGCAACGCCGACGGCCGCCCCGACGCCGAGGCCCCCGCCGCACCGCCCGCCGCCGGCGAGGGTGCCGACGGTGCCACCGGCGATGGCGAGGTCCGCCGCGCGGACTTCCGCGTCACCGTCCTGAACAACTCCCCGGAGCAGGGCCTCGCGGCCGAGGTCTCCGAGCGCCTGGGTGGCGAAGGTTGGGGCCGCGGCGAAACCGGCAACGCCCCCGAGGGACAGTTCGGCGTCTGGCCGGCGACTACCGTCGTCTACACCCCGGGCAACGCCGCGGAGAAGGCCGCCGCCGAGGAAATCGCCCGCGACAACGGCTGGGCCGTCGAGGCCCGCGACGAGCGTCTCGCCGACGCTCCGGGCGGGGTCGTGGTGGTCACCGCGGTCGATGCCCGACGCTGATATCCGCCCAGCCCCCTAGTAGTCTGTTCACGCCCGGCCGCCCTCGCGCGCCGGGCGTCGACGCACCGAAATGATGGAGAACCCCCACGCCATGAAGCCCCGCACCAGCCGCACCGCCCCCGCCCTCATCGCACTGGCCGCGTCGGCGCTGGCACTGGCGGCGTGCGGCGCCGACGGCGAGGGCGGCGGCGACGGCGGGGAAGCGACCACCTCCACTGCCGCGGTCAGCGTCGACCCCGACGCCCCCGAGCTCGAGGACCGCGAGGGCTCCTACAACTTCCTGCGGCTCGACGACGACGGCCGCTCCCACATCCTCGGCCACGTCAAGGTCCTCTCCGCCGACGGTTGGCTGGGCCTGGCCGACGAGGACATCGCCTTCACCGCCCTCGACGACGGCGAGTACCGCGTCATCGCCCGCGGCGCCTCCGGATGCCCCGGCGTCGGCGAAGACACCGACGAGGGCCTCGGCGTCATCGGCGAAATCCACGCCGCCGACGGCGCCGCCAAGGTCTGGGGCACGCCCGTCGAGGCCGACATCGATTCCTTCTCCACCGTCGTCCTCGCCGACTCCGACGACACCGTCCTGTCCTGCGGCAAGAGCGTCAACTGGACCGAACCGTCCACCTCCTCGTCCTCCGCCACCACTTCGACGTAGGCCACCCCGGCGGCCGCCACGCCGGCCCCGTCGTAAAGCGAAATGGGCCCCCACCCGCCCGGGTCGCACCCCCGGCACACCTCTCCGTGTGATGAAATGGGCCAATGACCGAAGAATTCGCCGGCTCGCCCCGACACACGCTGGGAGTGGAATGGGAGGTCGCGTTCGTCGACCGCGACACCCGCCACCTCGTGCCGTGCGCGGCCGAAGCGCTCGAAATCATCGAGCGCGACCACCCGGACCACCGCATCCAGCGCGAATTCCTCGCCAACACCCTCGAACTGGTCACCGGCGTCCACGACACCGTGCCCGACGCGATGGAGGACCTCGGCGAACAGCTGGAGATGATCCGCACCGCCGCCGGCGAACTCGGCGTCGACGTGTGGTCCTCCGGATCGCACCCCTTCTCCCGCGGCACCGGGCAGCGCGTCAGCGAAAAGACCTCCTACTCGGAGATCATCAACCGCACCCAGTGGTGGGGCCGGCAGATGATCATCTGGGGCATCCACGTCCACGTCGGCGTGCGGTCCGCCGACCGCGTCTGGCCCATCATCAACGCGTTGCTGGTCAACCTGCCGCACATGCTCGCCCTGTCGGCGTCGTCGCCCGCCTGGAACGGCGAAGACACCGGCTACGCCTCCAACCGCACCCTGCTGTACCGCCAGCTGCCCACCGCCGGGCTGCCGCCGGACGTGCGCGACTGGGAATCCTGGCAGGCGTACATGGCCGACCAGTGGAAATCCGGCGTCATCAACCACACCGGCTCCATGCACATCGACATCCGCCCGGCGTCGAAGTACGGGACCATCGAGGTGCGCGTCGCCGACGCGGTGTCCAACACCCGCGAGCTCGCCGCCATCGTCGCGCTGACCCACTGCCTGGTGGTGCATTACGACGACATGCTCGACCGCGGCGCCGACCTGCCCTCCATGCAGTACTGGCACAACGACGAAAACAAGTGGCGCGCCAGCCGATACGGCATGGACGCGCTGATCATCGTCGACCGCGACACCAACGAGCGCTGGGTCAAGGACGACCTGGAGGTTCTGCTGGTGACTCTCGCGCCCATCGCGGAGCGGTTGGGGTGCGCCGAGGAGCTCGACGGCGTGCGCGACATCATCCGCGGCGGGGCGGGGTACGAGCGCCAGCGCCGCGCCGCCGGCCGGGCGGGGGCGCTGCCGTCGCTGGCCGAAGAAGAGGACGTGCTCGCCGTCGAGGCCGAGCAGGGGCACAGCCCGTGGGTCGCGGCCGTGGACCTCGCCGTGCGCGAGATGGAGGCCGGCACCCCGCTGGAGGGGTAGGGGAGGGGCGGGGCGCCGTCGCCGGTTGCCGTTGTTCGCTGCCGTCGCCTTTCGCCGCTTATGACATTCCCGTGCCATATGGGTGCCACCGATTTTGCCGACCTGGGCAAACGCGTTCATCGACGCCGCGGTGGCATCTATATGGCACGAAACTCCGGTTTCGTCGGCGGGCCGTCGTAAAGCGAAAGCGGCGCCCGCGCCCCGCATACCGCTGCCTGCCCGCGCCTACTGCCGCGGCTCGAGCTCGTCGTCGCGGGACAGCGCGTCCCGGTCGATGAGCCCCTCCTTCTGTGACACGTGGCCCAGGCGGTTGCCGATGATCGGCGACGTCATCAGGGCGAACAGCATGATGAGCACCAGCATGCTCAGGTCGCCGTTGACGGTCACGCCACCGCCGCCGTTGGCGAAGATGTGCAGCACCGTGCCCAGCAGCGTCAGCGACAGGCCGAGCGTCTGCGGCTTCGTCGACGCGTGCATGCGGCCGATGGTGTCGCGGAAACGCGCCAATCCGATCGCCGTGGCCAGGCAGAACA
Source organism: Corynebacterium xerosis NBRC 16721 = ATCC 373 (assembly GCF_001552415.1). GTDB lineage: Bacteria > Actinomycetota > Actinomycetes > Mycobacteriales > Mycobacteriaceae > Corynebacterium > Corynebacterium xerosis. The sequence continues at coordinate 175,440 of NZ_BCRD01000003.1, read as the reverse complement.
ACGCGCCCGCGAGGATGAGGGTGATGGAGATGATGTCCACGAAGAGCATCAGAAGTGATCCTCCTTCTGATCGACGTGCTTGAGGTCCTCCTGGCGGGCGGCCTCCTGGGCGGCGTCGCGCGACGCCTCGCGGGTCGCTTCCCGCGAACTGGCGCGGACCGTGACCTTCGGCCGCTTGTCCGGCACGCGGAAGCGCGCGACCGACAGCGAGGAAATGAAGCCGAGCAGCGCGATGACCAGCATCGCATACGCCACCGACGTGTCCATGGACCACGCGATGTACGCGGCGAGCATGCCCTGCGACATGGCGATCATGGACTCCAGGGACACCAGCCGATCCATCGAATTCGGCCCGGCGAGCAGGCGCCCCAGCGCGGTCAGCGCCGCGATGAAGTAGATGCCCGCGGCGACGCCCAGCAGCGTGGTGTAGATCTGCGGATCCATCAGTCCTCCTTCCGGACGTCGGGGGTGCCGGCCTCGGTGTGCGCGTCGGCTCGTGAATCGGCCTGAACATCGGCCTGCGCATCCGCCGCCACATCGTCCTGCACGTCCGCGTGGTCGTGGCCGAGGGGCACGGCGGCGGCCGCGTCCTCCTCGTGGATGTCGCGGCTTTCGAAGGCCCGGATCACCTGCCACTCCAGGCGCCCGAGCTGGCGGATGGTCTTGTCGATGCGCCCGGTCGACGAGCCGTCGAGCAGGTGCATGGTGACGGTCTTGCGGCGGTTGTCGATGTCGATGGCCAGGCCACCGGGCTGCAGGTTGATCAGGGCGATCGCCGACGCGAGCGACAGGTCGTCGCGGGTGCGCATGGGGATCTCGACCACGGCGCTGGGCGGCGGGTCCTGGCGGCGGACGGCAAGCCACGCGACGGTGAACGACGCGACGATGAAGTCGACGAAGAACGTGGCGAACAGCTTGATCATCGACGGCCAGTGGACGTCGATGTCGCTGACGGGCACGCGCGGCATGGGCACGAAGATCGAGATCAGCAGTCCGACGCCGATGCCGCCGAAGATGTTGGCCCAGGTGACCTCGCCCCACAGGAGCTGCCACATGACCACGATCCACAGGAAGAGGATGAACGAGGGCCGGCTCTTGCGGCGTTCCTCGCGCTTGTCGGGCTTTGCGACGCCCGCGTGGTTCTTGTCCGGGTTCATCGTTCCTCCTCCCGTTCGACGGAGTCGCCGCCGGCGCTGGGGTCGTCGGCGGGGTTGAGCGTGCGCCCCGGGTCGGGCAGCCCGCTCTGGTCGTCGGCGTTGCGCACGCCGAGCACGGCCGCGCGGTAGCCGGCGACGTCGGAGACGTTGGCGGCGGCGCGGTCGGAGACGATGGACAACGGGCCGGCGAGCACCGTGACGGCGACGGACGCGGCGACGAGGAAGACCGTCGGGGCGACCATGCCGAAGGGCATGCGGCCGACGTCCTCGCGCTCCTCGAGCGACACGACGCGGGTGTCCTCGCGCAGCGGCGAGACGCGCGCCAGGGCGGTGTCGCCCTCGGGGGCGTCGGAGCGGTCGCGCCAGAACGCCTTCGACCACACGATGACCATGGTGTACAGGGTCAGCAGCGAGGTGACCACGGCGCCGCCGACGAGCACCCACGCGGTGAGGGTGCCGGACTGCGCGCCGGCCTCGATGAGCATGATCTTGCCCAGGAACCCTGAGAACGGCGGGATGCCGCCCAGGTTCAGCGCGGGCACCAGGTACAGCAGCGCCAGCAGGGGAGAGGCCTTGGCCAGTCCGCCCAGTCTGCGCAGCGACGACGATCCGGCCTGGCGCTCGATCAGCCCGACCACCAGGAACAGCGCGGTCTGCACCAGAATGTGGTGGACCATGTAGAAGATCGCGCCGGACAGCCCGAGCTCGTTGCCCAGGGCGATGCCGAAGATCATGTATCCGATGTGCGACACCAGGGTGAACGACAGCAATCGTTTGATGTCGTTCTGGGCCATGGCGCCGAGGATGCCCATGATCATGGTGGCCAGGCCGGCCCACATGAGCACTTCGTCCAGCGCGCCGTCGGGGAACATCACCGACCGCGAGCGGATGATGGCGTACACGCCGACCTTCGTCAGCAGGCCCGCGAACACGGCGGTGACCATCGACGGGGCGGTGGGGTAGGAGTCCGGCAGCCACGACGACAGCGGGAACACGGCCGCCTTCACGGAGAACGCGACGAGCAGCACGGCGAAGATCGCGGTGCGGGTGCCCGACGGCAGCTCCTCCATGCGGATGGACACGTGCGCGAAGTTGACGGTGCCCACCGACGCGTAGACGAAGCCGATGGCCATGAGGAACACCATCGACGACAGCAGGTTGACCATCACGTAGCTCACGCCCGCGCGGATGCGCGACGCCGAGGCGCCCAGCGTCAGCAGCACGTAGGAGGCCAGCAGCAGCACCTCGAAACCCACGTACATGTTGAACAGGTCGCCGGCCAGGAAGGCCATGGACACGCCCATGTTCAGCAGCATGTACGTCGGCACGAACACGGAGATCGGGTCGTCGTCGTCGCCGTCGCGGATGCCCTGCCCGATGCCGAACCAGTGGACGGCGAAGAGCACGAGTTGGGAGACTGCGATCATGATCGTCGACAAGCCATCGGCGACGAGCGTGATGCCGATCGGCGAATTCCAGCCGCCCACCTGGACCGTGTGGATGCCGTTGTCCTGCACCAGGTACACCAGCCACACCGACAGGATCAGCAGCACGATCAGCGCGGCCATGCTCAGTACCTGCTGCACGCGCGGGCGCCGCGAGAACAGCAGCGCCAGGCCCGCGGTGACCGCCGGGATGAGCACCGGCATGGGGATGAGGAAGAGAATCAGTTGCTCAGTCGTCACCGGAATCGTCCTCCTCCACGGGCTTTTCGAAGCTCTCCGGCCCGAACCGGTCGCCGGCTTCCGTGGGACGGCCCGTGGTCGGGTCGTCGGAGCGGTCGTGGTCCGGGGCGGCCGACGGGTCGTCGGGCCTGCGCTTGGCGACGAACTGGTCCTCGCGGTCGTCCTGCACGTGGTCGCCGACGCGGTAGCGGTGCTGGCGGTACGCCAGCGCCAGCAGGAACGCCGCAACGCCCATGGTGATGACGATGGCCGTCAGGATGAACGCCTGCGGCAGCGGATCCGCGCCCTCGGCGTAGGGGATGGAATCGCGGCCCCAGATCGGCGGGTCGCCGGGACCGCCGCCGCCGATGAGGATGAGCAGGTTGATGCCGTTGCCCATCAGCAGGGCACCCATGAGCATCTTGGTCAGGGCACGGTCCAGGAACAGGTACACGCCCGTGGCGATGAGCACGGCCACCGTGGCCAGCAGCACGAAGTTGATGATCACTTCGCGGCCTCCTTCCCGGACTTGTAGCGGAACTGGCGCGTGCGCCCCAGCTTGGTCAGGGTGACGCGGCGGGAACGCGCGCGCTCGGCGCGGCGGTCCGTTTCGACGTCGATGCGGCCGCCGAGGCTGCGCAGGATGTAGGTGACCGTGCCGATGACGATGAGGTACACGCCGAGGTCGAACAGCAGCGGCGACACCAGGTGCATGTCGCCGATCAGCGGCACCTCCAGGTCGACGACCGCGCTGGCCAGGGGCGGCCAGCCGAGGATCATCGGCCAGAACACGGCGAGCGCCGCGGCGGCGAGGCCGGAGCCGAGCACCTTGTCGGTGGACCACGGGATGGTCTCCGCCAGCTCGTAGCGGCCGCCCGCCAGGTAGCGCAGGGTGATCGCCAGCGACGCCACCAGACCGCCGGCGAAACCGCCGCCGGGGGCGTTGTGGCCCGCGAAGAACAGGTACAGCGACAGCGCCATCATCGACGGGAACAGGAAGCGCGTGGCCACGACCACCATCAGCGGTCGGCGGCCTGCGTCGACCTTGGAGCCCGACGTGGTCAGCCAGCGCGGGTTGCGTTCCCGGCGGGTGCGGCGCGTGGTCACGCGCGGCAGGTTGTGCACGGTGTGCGTGCGGAACACCAGCGACGCGATGCCCACGGCCACGATGACCAGGACGGAGATCTCGCCGAAGGTGTCCCACGCGCGGATGTCCACGAGCAGGACGTTGACGGCGTTGGCGCCGTGGCCCTCGTCCAGCGCGATCTGCGGGATCGCCTCGGAAACCGGGTCCGACGACCGAGCGGCCATGGCGAAGGCGCCGACGACCGCGGCGGTGGCGCCGACGGCGACGGCGAGCCAGGCGCGGGCCCGTTCCAGGCCCGTGGGCTGGTTCGTGGTCTTCGCCGGCAGGGTGCGCAGCACCAGGACGAACACGACCATGGTGACCGTCTCGACCAGAAGCTGCGTCAGCGCCAGGTCCGGGGCACCGTACAGCGCGAACACCAGCGCCAGGCCGTAGCCCGTCACACCGACCATGATCACGCCGGACAGGCGGTTGCGCATCCGCGTGGCCGCCAGCGCCGCGATGATGATCAGCAGCGCCGCCGCTCCCTGCGGTGCGGTGCCCCACAGCTCCATGCGCAGGTCGTTGCGGCCGCCCATCACCAGCGCCGCGATGGGAAGGAGGATGAAGACGCCCAAAATCGTCGCCTCGGTCAACGGCAGCGAACCGCGCTGCGTCGCGGCGGTGACCCGCAGCGACAGGCGGCGGGCCATGTCCAGCACCCAGTCGTAGGCGTCGTCGGCGTCGCCGAGGGCGGGCTGCTCGAACTGCAGCTCGCGCACCAGCTTCCGCTGCCAATGCAAGATGAGGCCGGTCAGCAGGATCACGCCCGTCAGCAGCAGGGGAACGGTGAATCCGTGCCACAGGGCCAGGTACGAATCATCGCCGGAGTCCGGGAACGCCTGCGAAAGGTACGGCGTGATGGCGGCGTCGTAAAGCTTCGGTGCCAGACCCGTCACCAGGCCCGCACCCGCGAGGATCCACGCAGGGGCGAGCATCAGGCGGGACGGGGGCTGCATGTCGGCGACCGGCTGCGACACCCCGCCGCCCGACGCGTGCGACGACGGCTTCGTGGCGAACGCCGCGTGCATCAGATACAGCGAGTACGCGACGGTGAGGATCGAACCGACGACCAGACCGATGGCGGTGAACACGCCCGGCATGCCGCGCAGGGGCTCGGCGTCGAGCACGGCCTCCAGCGCGGCCTCCTTGGCCACGAACCCGAACAGCGGCGGCACGCCCGCCATCGACGCGGCGGCCAGGCCGGCGATGATGAACATCTGCGGGCGGCGTTCGCCCAGGCCCGACAACTGCCGCACGTCGCGGGTGCCGGTGGTGTGGTCGATGGCGCCGACGATCATGAACAGGGTCGCCTTGAACATCGCGTGGCCCAGGGTCAGGGCCAGGGCGGCGAGCATCGCCGCGCGGGTGCCGATGGACGTCACCGTGATGATGAAGCCCAGCTGCGACACGGTGCCGTAGGCCAGGACCAGCTTGAGGTCCTTCTGCCGCAGGGCCATCCAGCCGCCCATGACCATGGTCACCAGGCCCAGCGGGATGATGGCCAAATGCCACGTGTCCGTGGCACCGAAGGTCGGCGACAGGCGGGCGACCAGGAAGACGCCGGCCTTCACCATCGCCGCCGAATGCAGGAACGCCGACACCGGGGTAGGCGCGGCCATGGCGCCCGGCAGCCAGAAGTGGAACGGGGCGATGGCCGACTTGGTCAGCGCGCCGACCACCAGCAGGACCACGGCGGTGGCGATCGCCGGCGTGTGCAGCTGCTCCAGCGTCAGGGCGCCCGGCTCGGTCAGCGCCGAGAACTCCCAGTGCCCCGTGGTGTGGCCCATGAGCACGATGCCGACCAGCATGGCCAGGCCGCCCATGGTGGTCACAAGCAGCGCCTGTCCGGCGGAGCGGCGCGACGACGCGCGTTCGGCGTAGTAGCCGACCAACAGGAACGACAGCACGGACGTGATCTCCCAGAACACGTACATGAGCAGCATGTTGTCGGCCACGACCAGGCCGTACATGGCCGCGGCGAACAGCACCATCTGGGCCGCGAAAGAGCCCAGGCGGCGGCGTTGGCCGGCCGGCGGGTCGTGGAAGTATCCGCCGCAGTACACCAGGACGAGTACGCCGACGGTCAGCACCAGGGTGCCGAACAGCGATTCCAGCGGGCCCAGCCGGAGCATGATGTCCAAGTGGACGGCGGGCATCCACTCGTAGTGCTCGACGAGGGTCGGGTGCGCGGCCCCGGATTCGCCCAGCGCATGACGCACCAGATGCGAGCCGGTCCAGGCGGCACCCGCCGCAAGGGGGACGGCGAGCAACGGGAATCCGCGCCTGCCGAGCCGGCTAATCGTCCATGGTGCCAGCGCCGCGGTGGCGATGAGGAGGCACAGGAGGACGGTCACCTCTCCAATAATGCTGAAAAGGTGTACGTGTCCGCAACAAGGATCACCCTCGGCGAACGCCGAGGGTGATGGAGGCAGCAGACGTGAAGCGGATTCGACCGCCGGAAACTAGCCGTGGAGGCGGTTGGCCGCGCACGTCATCGCGGTCATGGTCGCGGCCTCGGGGGTGGTGCCGAAGCCCATCGCCCAGACGGAGCTGTTGTTGTGCGTCGCGTACAGGAACGTCGCGGTGGCCTCGAAGATCTCGAACTGGTGGAATTCCAGGATCTCGATGCGGTAGCCGGAATCCGCCATCAGGTTCGTGACCGCGGACACGGGGCCCATCGCGGTGACCTCGCGGAAATCGGTGCGCTCGGCGTCGGTGCCGCGGTTGGTGGTGATGGTCGCGCGGAACGTCGAGCGGCCCGCCAGGCCCTTGGTCGACGTGAACTCGCGGATGGCCAGCGAGCCACTGGTCGGCGAGTACGTGGTCATGAACGTGCGCCAGTCCATGCCGCGCGCCTCCTGGCGCAGGCCGCGGGGGAGGCGGTGTCCGAACCGGGCGCGGAAGGGGTCCTCGGTGAACGTCCGGGAGGTCGCCTCCGCCTTGGCGGAGGGACGCTTCCCGCTATACGTCATCGTGGTGGAAGTGTTCTTGTGCGTGCGGGTGGTGAACATTCAGAGTGGTCCTTCGGTGAGGTCCGGGAATCGTCCCGGTGAGAAGAATTGTGGTGGACCGACCCATGGATGCGTGGGTGCGTAGCGGCCAGAGACCCCGTGTGGAGGGGTCAGTCCATGCCTCCACCGGGGTTCGTAGCCTCGGCTACTCGCCTAAGTCGAATGTTCTTCTGCATGTCGGCCACCGTAGAACAAGGCATATGTCCATCGCAAGAATTCGGCCGCGATTGGGGTGCTCCACATCACACCCGATTCACACCCGGGCGTGCCCGCACGTGCCCGGGTGGGGTCCCGTCCGGGCGGTCAGCGGCCGATGGTCGCCAGGATGAGCGCCTCGGCCACGGCGATGTCGCGGATCTCGCGGGGGTCGACGGACTCGTCGGACGAGTGGATGCGGCACTGCGGCTCCTCCACGCCGTAGAGCACGATGTCGGCGCCGGGCACGGCCTCGAGCAGGGTGGCGCACAGCGGGATCGACGCGCCTTCGCCCATCCGCTCCGTTTCACGCCCGTAGGACGCGGCCAGGCAGGCTTCGACATGCTTGACGACGTCTCCTTCGACGTCGGCACTGAACGACGACGCGAGCACGTCCCGCGTGATCTCCACCCGCGCGTTCCACGGCACATGGGACTCCAGATGGGCGACGAGCTTGTCCTGCGCCTCCTTCGGGTCCATGCCCGGGGGCACGCGGAGATTGAGGTGTGCGGTCGCCGTCGACGGGATGGCGTTGACGGCGTTGGTGGCCGGCGGGCAGTCGATGCCGGTGACGATCAGTGCCGGCCGTGCCCACGTCAGGTCCGCCACCGAAGCGCCCGCGCCGTCGGAGACGAGGCCGACGCCGTCGAGCACGCCGGCGTCGGAGCGGAACGTTTCCGCGTCGTAGCCCAGGCCCTCCCACGTCTGATCGCAGTCGAGGCCGTCGATGCGCGTGACCCCGTCGTCGTCGCGCAGCGAATCCAGCAGCCGCATCAGCGCGGCCAGCGCATCGGGCGCCGCGCCACCGAACATGCCCGAGTGCACCGGGCCGGCCAGCGTGTCCACCCGCACGTCGACGTCGGCGGTGCCGCGCAGCGTGGTCACCAGCGTCGGCCGGCCCACCGCGACGTTGCCCACGTCGGCGATGAGGATGACGTCGGCGGCGAACAACTCCGGCCGCGTGCGAGTCAGGTCCTCCAGGCCGGCGGAGCCGCGCTCCTCGGAGCCCTCCACCACGATCCGGATGCCCGGCAGCTCGATGCCCGACGCCGGGTCGTCGTCAAGCTCCTTCAGCGCCCGCAAAGCCGCCAGATGCATGACCACGTTGCCCTTGCAGTCCGCGGTGCCGCGGCCGTACCAGCGGCCGTCGCGCTCGTCGAGCGTCCAGGGATCGGCGGTCCAGGCGGAGACGTCGCCCGCCGGCTGGACGTCGTAGTGGGAATAGAGGAGAACCGTCGGGCGGCCCTCCGGGGCGGGGATGTGCCCGGTCAACGCGATGGAACCGTCGACCGTGACATGCGAATCGAGGTCGACGCCGGCCTCCGCGAACAACTCGGCCACGCGGGCCGCGGCGTTGCGGCAGGCGTCCTTCGTGTCCTCTTCCCCGTGCACCGACGGGAAGGCGACGAGGTCCGCCAGTTCCTTCTTGATGGTGGCGCCGTCCGCCGCGACCTTCTCGCGGATCGCGGTGACCAGGTCGGGGGAGATGCCGGCGGCGGTGTGCCGGGTGTGCGCGGTGTGCTGGGTCTGGTCGGTGTGCTGGGTGTGCTGGGTCTGCAGCGGGGCGTCGCTCATGGGCGCCAGCATAGGCGCGGGCCCGGATGCGGTGCCGGGCGCCATATCTTGCACTCGCCGGGGTCGAGTGCTAGAAACAGGGGTTAGCACTCGCGTTGAGCAAGTGCCAACAACGTGAAACGAAAACAGCTGGGCCGGTCGAGGCCGCGGGTGACACTTCCCGCGGCCGCATGCCGTCGCGGGCGCCGGACCAGCACCGTCAAAGTGTCGTCGACCATCAACGGAGGATCGCAGCCTCATGGCCAAGATCATTGCATTCGACGAAGAGGCCCGCCGCGGCCTCGAAAAGGGCCTCAACACGCTGGCCGACGCCGTCAAGGTGACGCTCGGCCCCAAGGGCCGCAACGTCGTCCTGGAGCGCAAGTGGGGCGCCCCGCTCATCACCAACGACGGCGTGTCCATCGCCCGTGAGATCGAGCTTGAGGACCCCTACGAGAAGATCGGCGCGGAGCTGGTGAAGGAGGTCGCCAAGAAGACCGACGACGTCGCCGGCGACGGCACCACCACCGCCACCGTCCTCGCCCAGTCGCTCGTGTCCGAGGGCCTGCGCAACGTCGCGGCCGGCTCGAACCCGATGGGCATCAAGCGCGGCATCGAGAAGGCCGTCGAGGCCGTCACCGCCGAGCTCCTGGCCACCGCCAAGGACATCGAGACCAAGGACCAGATCGCCGCCACCGCGGGCATCTCCGCCGGCGACCCGGCCATCGGCGAACTCATCGCCACCGCGATGGACAAGGTCGGCAAGGAAGGCGTCATCACCGTCGAGGAGGCCAACACCTTCGGCCTGGACCTCGAGCTGACCGAGGGCATGCGCTTCGACAAGGGCTACATCTCGGGTTACATGGCCACCGACCTGGAGCGCCAGGAGGCCGTCCTGGAGGATCCGTACATCCTCCTGGTCTCCGCGAAGATCTCCAACATCAAGGACCTGCTGCCGCTGCTGGAGAAGGTCATGCAGTCCGGCAAGCCGCTGCTGATCATCGCCGAGGACGTCGAGGGCGAGGCCCTGTCGACCCTGGTCGTGAACAAGATCCGCGGCACCTTCAAGTCCGTCGCCGTCAAGGCCCCGGGCTTCGGCGACCGCCGCAAGGCCATGCTGCAGGACATCGCCATCCTCACCGATGGCCAGGTCATCTCCGAGGAGGTCGGCCTGTCCCTGGAGACCGCCGATCTGCCGCTGCTGGGCCGCGCCCGCAAGGTCGTCGTCACCAAGGACGACACCACCATCGTCGAGGGCGCCGGCGCGCAGACCTCCATCGAGGGCCGCGTCAACCAGATCCGCGCCGAGCTGGACAACTCCGACTCGGACTACGACCGCGAGAAGCTGCAGGAGCGTCTGGCGAAGCTGGCCGGCGGCGTCGCCGTCATCAAGGCCGGTGCCGCCACCGAGGTGGAGCTGAAGGAGCGCAAGCACCGCATCGAGGATGCCGTGCGCAACGCCAAGGCCGCGGTCGAGGAGGGCATCGTCGCCGGCGGCGGCTCCGCGCTGCTGCAGGTCGCCCACGTCCTCGACGACGAGCTGGGCCTGGCCGACGACGAGGCCACCGGCGTGCGCATCGTCCGCGCCGCCCTGGCGTCGCCGCTGAAGCAGATCGCCCTCAACGCGGGCCTCGAGGCCGGCGTCGTTACCGAAAAGGTGTCCGGCCTGCCGCAGGGCGAGGGCCTCAACGCCGCTTCGGGCGAGTACGTCGACCTGATGGCCGCTGGCATCAACGACCCGGTGAAGGTCACCCGCTCGGCGCTGCAGAACGCGGCGTCCATCGCGGCGCTGTTCCTCACCACCGAGGCCGTCGTCGCCGACAAGCCCGAGCCGGCCGCCCCGGCCATGCCGGGCGGCGACGAGATGGGCGGCATGGGCGGCTTCTAGCCCCCGCGCCCCCGTCGCCTGGTTCGCTCCGGGCGCCGCCATCTTTTCGGGAAGGCCCCGCACACCACGTTCACGTGGGTGCGGGGCCTTCTTCTTTGCTTTGCGACGGCCCGCGTTCCCCGTGGGCGTCGTCAAGCACGTTGATTCGCATCGAGTCGGTCGATTCGTGGCATGAACGGCGTGAAATCGGGGGTTTTCGGGTGCGAATTGCCGCGAATCGACCGACTCGATGCGGATCAAGAATCGCCGCCGCCCCACTCGGCTCATCGACGCCCGGCCCCGCCCGTGATCCGCGGACCGCGCACCCGGGGACACCGGCCGCACGGCGAAAGGTCCCCCGTCCATCCCCCGGACACTCCGTGAAAAGCGCCTTCACCGGCGAAAGGTGGCCGGAGCCACTGCTCGCCGCCCCGAATCGGGGGCGTTGCGCAGGTAGGCTTGAGGCATGGCTGACACGAACGAAGAGGACTTCCACATCGTCGATCTGGCGGCGACCGAGGGGTACGTCGTGGACGACTCCGACGAGGACGATCCGGTGCTGGTCACCCCGTCCGGCGATCCGGTGGAGACGTGGCGCGAGAACTACCCGTACGAGGAGCGCATGACGCGCAAGGAGTACGAGAAGACCAAGCGCGCCCTCCAGATCGAGCTGCTGAAGTGGCAGAACTGGACCAAGGAAACCGGCCAGAAGCACATCATCCTCTTCGAGGGCCGCGACGCCGCCGGCAAGGGCGGCACAATCAAGCGCTTCAACGAGCACCTCAATCCCCGTGGCGCGCGCACCGTGGCGCTGGAGAAGCCGTCGCCGCGCGAGTCGACGTCGTGGTACTTTCAGCGCTACATCCAGCACTTCCCGTCGGCGGGCGAGATCGTGTTCTTCGACCGCTCCTGGTACAACCGCTCGGGCGTGGAGCGCGTGATGGGCTTCTGCACGGAGTCCCAGCACGCGGAGTTCCTGCGCGAGGTGCCGATGCTGGAGAACATGCTGCTCGGTTCGGGCATTTCGGTGACCAAGCTGTGGTTCTCGGTGACGCAGAAGGAGCAGCGCACCCGCTTCGCCATCCGCCAGGTCGACCCGGTGCGCCAGTGGAAGCTGTCGCCGATGGACCTCGCTTCGCTGGACCGTTGGGACGATTACACCCGCGCCAAGGAGGAGCAGTTCCGCTACACGGACACCGACGAGTCGCCGTGGATCACCATCAAGTCCAACGACAAGAAGCGGGCCCGCATCAACGCGATCCGCTATGTGCTGTCGAAGTTCGAGTACACGAACAAGGATCATGAGCTCGTCGGCGAGCCGGATCCGAAGATCGTGCTGCGCGGTCGCGATCAGATCGGCGACTAGTTTCGCCCGGGTCCGTCGCGGATCCGGCACTTCGCTTTACGACGAACCGGCCCCCGCACCATTCGGTGCGGGGGCCGGTTTCGCCGTGTCCGATGAAAGGGCTATTCCTTCATCGGCTCGATGGGGTTGCCCTGCCAGCGGGTGCCGGCGGGGACGACGTCGCCGCGCATGACCAGCGACGCCGGGCCGATCGTGGTCGACTCGCCGAGGCGGGAAGCAGGCAGCGCCACGGAGTGGGGGCCGAGGGTGGCGCCCGGGGCGATTTCGACGGTGTCGAGGCTCATGACGCGGTCCTGGAACAGGTGCGTCTGCACCACGCAGCCGCGGCCGACGGTGGCGCCTTCGCCGATGCGGATCAGGTCCGTCTCCGGCAGCCAGTAGGACTCGAGCCACACGCCGTGGGCGACGTCGGCGCCGAGCCAGCGCATCGCCCGGTTGAGTCCGCCGGTGCCGGTGCCGGGCACCAGGTACCAGGGCGCGGCGACTGTCTCGACGAAGGTGTCCTGCAGCTCGTCGAGCCACACGAAGCGGCTCCACAGGGCGTGCTCGCCCTTCTTGTGCGTGCCCACGCAGATCCACTTCATGGCCACGGTGATCAGCATCGCCAGCATGCCCGCGATCAGCAGCACCGGCGAGCCGACGAACCACGCCGCCGCCAGGCCGAGCACGGTCACGAGTAGAACGTCATCGTCCACGCCGACCATGCCGTCGGCAAGCGTCACGACGCCCACCGCCGCGCCCTGCATGGCCAGCAGGACCAGCACGGCCAGCAACAGCGAGGTGATCGGCGCCAGCAGGCGCAGCGTCTCCACCGCGCCGCGGGCGGCCTTCACGCCGGCGCCCGGGCGATAGGTCAGATCCTCGCCGCCGTCGACCTCGACGGCCACGCGGCGCAGGCGCTCCGGCGGGGAACCCCACCAGTTCGAGCCGGCCTTCGCCTTCTTCGGCGTCGACGACAGCACCGCGACCAGGGAGTTTTTGCCCAGCTTGCGGCCGGGGCCGGCGATGCCGGAGTTGCCCAGGAAGGACCGGCGGCCGATGCGGGTCTCTTCCAGCAGCAGCCAACCGCCGCCGAGCTCGTAGCCGCCGACCATGGTGTCGTCGGCGAGGAAGGAGCCCTCGCGGATGTCGGTGAACTTCGGCAGCACCACGGCCGTGGAGATCTCCGCGTCGCGGCCGACCTTCGCTCCCAGCGCCCGCAGCCACCACGGCGTCAGCTGCGAGGCGTACAGCGGGAACAGGTCGGTGCGGGCGGCGTCCATCAGACGCTCGGTCGCCCATGCCTGCCAGCCCACCCGCGAGCGGACGGGATGGACGCCGGCCTTGAGCCCGATGGACAGCAACCGCACCAGGATCAGCGTCAGCAGCGCGTACACCGCGACCGCGGCGATGGCGGCGGGGACGGTCCATGCCAGGGCCAGCCCGATGGCGCCGGGCCAGGTCGTCGCCGAGGCCGCGCCGAACCCGATGATCGCGGCGGCCGTCGCCAGCGCCGCCACCGGCACCAGCGCCAGCACCAGCGCGGAGACGCCGTAGACCGGCAGCCAGTACGGGCGGCGCGGCGGGGCCTCCACCGGGAAGCGGCGCTTCGGGCGGCCGACCTTCCGGGCGGGGGAGCCCGACCAGCGGGCGCCGGCCTTGACCTTCTTCACTCCGGTGACGCACGAACCGGCCTCGACGTGGGCGCCGTCGCCGACCACGGTGCCGGGCATCAGCGTGCAGCGCGCGCCGATGCGGGCCTCGGAGCCGATGGTGATCGACCCGACGTGCACCACGTCGCCGTCGACCCAGTAGCCGGAAATGTCGGTCTCCGGTTCGACGGAGCAGTAGTCGCCGAGCTCCACGAACCCAGTGACCGGCGGCAACGTGTGCAGGGACACGCCCTTGCCCACCTTCGCACCCATCGCGCGGGCGAACCACAGCATCCACGGCGCACCGCCGACGCCGCGCGCGCCGGAGGCGTCGGCCAAGCGTTCGGCGGCCCACAGCTTCATGTGGACGCGGCCGCCGCGCGGGTGATCACCGGGCGTGACGCCGCGCATCAGCATGCGCGTGGCCAGCGCCGTCAGCGGCAGCGTGCCCAGCGGCGTGATGAACAGCAGCGCCAGCACCACCGCCAGCCACCACGGCACGGGCAGCGCGAACGGCGAACCCAGGCCATGGGCGATGGCATTGAGCACCGCCAGCCACGTCATCCACTTCGCCGCCCGGATCGTCTGCAGCGGGACCATGGCAAGTGACTGCGCGTGGCGGGTCGAGCGCGGGACCGGCTTGACGACGCGCCTGTTCTTCTTCGCGGTGGCCTCGTCCTCGGAAGCGTCGTCAAGCGACAGCCCACGCGACTCCAGTTCCTCGGCGAGCCTGCCCAGGCGCGGATGGTCGTAGAGATCGCGGACCGCGACGTGCGGGGCGCGCTCGCGCATGCGCGCGACGACCGTGGCCGCGGCCAGCGACGTGCCGCCCAGGGCGAAGAAATCAGCGGCCGCCCCCGGGGCGGGCACGGCGAGGACCTCCGCCCAAATGCCGGACAACCACGCCTCGATGGGGGACAGGCCCTCGAGGGCGGAATCGTCGGCGGCGCCGGCGTCGATCGGCAACGGCCAGGGCAGCCCGGCCTTGTCGACCTTGCCGGAGGTGCGCACCGGCAGCTCGTCCATGACGTGCAGGCGCGGGACCATCGCGGCGGGCATCTCCGCGCGCAGGCGGTCCATCGCGGCATCGGCGTCGACGTTGGCGGCGTCTCCGCCCGCGCCGACGTAACCGACCAGGATGTCCTGGCCGCCGGCGGTCTGGCGGACCTGCACGCAGGCCTGGGTGACCCCGGGCAGCGCGGCCAGGTGCGCCTCGACCTCGCCGAGCTCGATGCGGCGGCCGCCGATCTTCACCTGATCGTCGACGCGGCCCACGAAATGCAGGCCCTCCGGCTCCAGGCGCACGTGATCGCCGGTGCGGTACGCGCGGTCCCAGCCGATGGTCGGCATGGGGGCGTACTTCTCGGCGTCCTTCGCCGGGTCCAGGTATCGGGCCAGTCCGACGCCGCCGATGACCAGCTCGCCGACCTCGCCGGCCGCCACGGGCTTTTCGTCCTTGTCCACGACCACCAGATCCCAGCCGTCCAGCGACATGCCGATGGTCACCGGCTCGCCGGGCTTGAGCTCCGCGGCGCAGGCCACGACCGTCGCCTCGGTGGGGCCGTAGGTGTTCCACACCTCGCGTTCCGGGGTGGACAGGCGCTCGACCAGCTCGGCCGGGCAGGCTTCGCCGCCGACGATGAGCAAGCGCACCGAATCCAACGCCTCCGCCGGCCACAGGCCCGCCAGCGTCGGCACCGTGGACACCGCGGTGATGCTGCGCGAGATCAGCCACGGGCCCAGGTCCATGCCGGAGCGCACCAGCGAACGCGGCGCGGGCACCAGGCAGGAACCGTGCCCCCACGCGATCCACATCTCCTCGCAGGAGGCGTCGAATGCGACGGACAGGCCGGCGAGCACGCGGTCCTCCGGGCCCAGCGGGCCGTCGGGGTGGTTCGCCAGGAACAGCCGCGACTCGGCGTCGACGAACGCGGCGGCGCTGCGGTGGGTGACCGCCACGCCCTTCGGCTTGCCCGTCGATCCGGAGGTGAAGATGATCCACGCGTCGTCGTCGGGGGTCGGCTCGCGGGCCGGTTCCTTCGCCACGTGGCCGGGAGTCAGGTGCAGGCCGTCGGCGCCGAACCAGCCGGCGATGCCGGCCTCGCCGAAGACCATCTCGGCGCGCTCGTCGGGGTCGTCGGCGTCGACGGGCACGTAGGCCGCGCCGGCGGCGAGGATCGACAAGATGGCGACGTAGAGCTCCCGGTTGCCCGAGGGCATGCGCACGCCCACGCGATCGCCGGCGCCGATGCCCTTGGCGCCGAGCCAGCGGGCGGTCTCGTCGACTTCGGCGATGAGGTCGGAATAGGTCATCACCACGTCGCCGTCGTCGAGCGCCGCCGCCTCGGGGTGCTCGGCGGCGGTGGACCGCAGCACGTCCATGAGCGTGCGCTCCGGCGCGGCCAGGTCACCGCGCAGGTACGACGACGCGATCGGATCAGCCATGTCGGTCACTGACGCTTGCCGCCCTTCTTCTTGTTCTTCCGCTTCTTCTTCGACTTCTTCGGCGCCTTGCCGGTGCGGCCGGGATCGTCGTCAAGCGATTGTCCGTCCTCCGGAGGATTCGCGCTCAGCACGGAGGACAGGGCCTCCCGCATGGGCGCGGGGGCGGAGGCGAAAACGCGGGCCTCGGCGGTGGCGATGTCGGCGCGGATCGCGTCGCGCAGCCTCACGCCGGCCGGAGTCGGGCCGATCAGCTGGCGACGGCGGTCCTCGGTGTCGCGGACGCGCTCGACCAGACCGGCGCCTTCGAGGACGTCGACGAGGCGGACCATGTCGGAGCGATCGACGCCGAGGAGATCGCACAGCTCGCGCTGCGAGTGGGCCGGGGCGGCGCCGATGGACTCGAGCAGCCAGTAACCCCGCAGCGACAGCGAACGCTCGTCGAGCAGGTCGTCGACGGCGTCGCGCAGCAGGTCGTCGAGCTGCTGGACGACCCACGTCGCCGAGGACGTCACCGCCTCGGGCAGCGTCGGTTCCGGGCGCGGGGCCGGGGAAGAATCTTTCGTTGGCATGTACCCATCATAGGCACACTGGCATTTACACCAATAATGGGGAAGCCCCCACCGAATCCTGCGGTGGG
Source organism: Corynebacterium xerosis NBRC 16721 = ATCC 373 (assembly GCF_001552415.1). Lineage (GTDB taxonomy): Bacteria > Actinomycetota > Actinomycetes > Mycobacteriales > Mycobacteriaceae > Corynebacterium > Corynebacterium xerosis. Next base: position 158,784 of record NZ_BCRD01000003.1, on the reverse strand, counting down.
GGCTGCGTGACGTGCGGGTACGTCCGGGAACGTCCGGGAACGTCCGGGCGCGTGCGGGAACGTACGCCGCTGTTGCGGACGGCGGGCGTGCGCCGGGATCGTGCGTGGGGGCCAAAAGCGAAGGGCCTCAGCCTTTTTCGATCGGACGGCCGTTGTGCTCCCAGTCGATCATGCCGCCGGAGATGTTGATGGCGTCGATGCCGTTCATCTCCAGCCACTGGCACACCTGCGCCGACCGGCCGCCGGACTTGCACATGAGGTAAATGTCGCGATCGAAATCGAACTCGCCGTAGCGGGAGGGGATCTCCTCCATGGGGATGTGCACCGCGCCCACGGGATGGCCCTCGTCCCACTCCATCTTCGAGCGGACGTCGATGATCTGGGCGTCGTCGGGAACCTCTGAAACCGGGATGAATTCCATGGCGACGATTGTAGGGAAAGGGCGCGGGCGGGCAAGGGGCGGTCGGTCTCGTGCGCGCCCTTGGTTCTTACGCGCCCTCGACCGGGGTGTGGCTGAGCGCGTGCATGCGGTTCCAGCCGTTGATGCAGATCGCGGCCCACGCCAGCAGCGCCGTCTTGTCGTCGCCGAGGACCTTGCGCGCCGCGTCGTATTCCGCGGTGTTCTCGTGCGCCGCGACCGGATCGGTGGCGTTTTCGGCGATGGCCAGGGCCGCGCGTTCGACGTCGTCGTAGACCGCGCCGGCCTCGCGCCACGCCGGGGTGACGGACAGCTTCAGGGTGCTCAGGCCAGCCTTGAGACCCTCGCGAACGTGGACGTCCAGGCAGAACGCGCAGCCGTTGATCTGCGATGCGCGGACGTACACCAGCTCGATGAGGTCGCGGCCGACGCCGAGCTCCTCGGCCTTCTTCCAGATCGCCTGGGTCTGTGCGGCCTGGGCCTTCCACGCCTCCTTGAAAACGTCGCCGAGGGGGAGGCGGTCCATGGTGTCGTCGCTCATCGCGGGGTCCTTTCGGGTTGTGGGGAAATCGGTGGCGCGTCATCCTCGATCATCGCTCGTGACCGGCGCCGTCACCTTCCCCAACTATACCCCTCGGGGCATTATTCCGGGCGCGTGTCGCGGCAGGATCCGGGTGCCCCCGCCTCTACGCCCTCGCCCCTCGGTGGCTGCGCTGCCCCGGCCGTTGACGAGATCGCGATTGGGGGCCTGGATCGTGATCTCGTCGCACCGGGCGGGGCGTGCATCTGACGAGATCGCGATCGAGGGCCTGGATCGTGATCTCGTCGCGCCGGGCGGGGCGTGCATCTGACGAGATCGCGATTGAGGGCCTGGATCGTGATCTCGTCGTGGAAGCGGGGAGCGGGGGCCGTCGCCAAGCAACTGCACCAGGACAAGCGAAAACCCGCCACCTGCCGAAAAGCGGATGACGGGTGACGGGTGTGCGGGGGTGGGGGCAGACGAGGGGTGCGCGGGAGGTGGGAGTCAGACGACGGGTGCGCGGACTCGCGGTGCCCGGAGAGGCGCCCCCCTCGCGGCGCTCCGGCGAACGCCCTACTTGTGGCGGTCGATGGCTTCCTGCAGGATGCGCTCGGCCTCGGCCTTGTCGCCCCAGCCGGAACCCTTGACCTCCTTGCCCGGCTCGAGATCCTTGTAGTGCACGAAGAAGTGCTCGATCTCGTCCAGGGTGAACTGCGAGATGTCGCCGACGTCCTGGAAATCCTCGAAACGCGGGTCGTCGAGGACGCACAGCAGCTTGTCGTCGCCGCCGGCCTCGTCGACCATCTTGAACACGCCGACCGGGCGCGCCTTGACGATCACGCCCGGGTACACCGGCTCCGGCAGCACCACGAGGGCGTCCAGCGGGTCGCCGTCCTCGCCGAGGGTGTCCTCGATGTAGCCGTAGTCGGCCGGGTAGGCCATCGGGGTGAACAGGTAGCGGTCGAGGTAGACCTTGCCGGTCTCGTGGTCGACCTCGTACTTGTTGCGCTGGCCCTTCGGGATCTCGATGGTGACCTCGATGGTCATGTGGATTGCTCCTCTGGTGGTGGTGTCGTGCGTTGCGTCGGCGCAGGCGCCTACAGTGGTTCCAGCTTAGTCGTTGCCGTAGCCGTTGCCGTGGGAGGAGCCCCGTGAGCCGCACCGTCGGGTGGATGTTGTCCGTCGCCGCGTTCGCCGTCGTCGTGTGCGTCATCGTGGTGGCGGGGCTGGCCGTGAACGCGAATCGGGTCACGGTCGCCGATGCGCCGCAGGTCCCGGGCGTGCAGGGCCCGTTGCGGCCGGCGGGGGCGGTGCAGGTGCTTGACGACGGCTCGTCGCCCGCGCCGTCCGCCGACGAATCCGAGTTGAGGGCGCAGGTCGCCGCCGTGATGGATGGTGCGGCGAAGGATCCGGCGCTGGGGGAGCTGACGGCCGTGGTGTCGTCGGCGCGGACTGGCGCGACGTTGTGGGAGCAGGGGGCGGGGGCGCCGTCGCGGCCGGCGTCGTCGTTGAAGATCCTCACCGCTGCGGCGGCGCTGCTGCAGCTGGATCACGACAAGACCGTCGTCACCCGCGTGGTGCGGTACCCGGGGCAGGACGGGGTCGTTTTGGTCGGCGCGGGGGATCCGACGCTGAGCGTCGATGGCAAGGGTTTCTACCCGGGGTCCGCGTCGATCGCGGAGATCGCGGAGGAGGTGCGCGCCTCGCTCGGCGTGCCCGAGGGCCAGGCGGCGCCGACGGTGCACGTCGACCGGTCCCTGTTCCGCGACACGTTCCATTCCACGTGGGACCGCTCGGGCATCGAGGACGGTTACATTGCCCCCGTCGAGCCGGTGATGGTCGACGGCGCCCGGTTGTCGTTGGACCGCGAGGATGCCCGCCGCACGCCGGAGCCCGCCGCAGGTGCAGGTCAGGCCCTGGCCTCGGCGCTGGGTGCCGGCAAGGTCGACGTGTTGGCGCCGGAGGAGTCGGCACAGTCGAAGTTCGGCGCCGGCGACGATGGGGTGGCCGCCGAGCCTCAGGTGCTCGCCGAGGTCGAGTCTGCGCCGCTGTCGGAGCGCGTGCGCCAGATGATGACGCAGTCGGACAACGTCCTGGCCGAGTCCCTGGCCCGCGAGGTCGCGATGGACCGCGGCCTGGCGCCCGATTTCGCCGGGGCCGCGAAGGCCGTGCGCGACACCTTGGCCGAGCACGGCCTGGGGCTGGAGGACTCCGGGGCCAGTGCCGCGAACCTCGCCGATTCCAGCGGCCTGAGCGTGGACAACCGCGTCACCCCGGCGCAGCTCGACCGCGTGCTGCTCGCCGCGGCCGGCGGGCAGTCCGGCGGCTCCGAAGACTCCGTCGGCTCCGGGGACGCCGACGGCCCCGGCGTCGCCGCGACGCTGCGTCCGCTACTCGATTCGATGCCGGTCGGCGGCGTCTCCGGCACGCTCACCGGCCGCTACGGCGATTCCGGCGGCGCCGGCTGGGTCCGCGCCAAGACCGGCACCCTCGACGGCACGTCTGCGCTGGCGGGCTACACGGTCACCGAGGGCGGCGACGTCCTGACCTTCGTCATGCTGTCCAACGAAGCCTCGCTCCTGCCGGCCCGAGCGGCGGCCGACGCCGCCGCCGCGAAGCTGCACGCCATCGCCTGATCCGGCGGCGGTCATGGGGCCGCCGATCCGTCGAAAAGCGATCTGCGGCGAAACGATCTGGTCTACGGTGGCCCCAAACGCCGATAGCCAGGAGTGATGATGGACGACATCCAGCCGCCCACCCAGCCCACCGTCCGCGAGATCGCCGCGCGGGTCCGAGCGGGCGAGATGACGCCGGAGGAATCCGTGCGCGCCGCACTCGACCGCATCGCCGCGACCGACGGTGCGGTCAACGCCTTCGCCGAGGTGTGGGCGGACCGCGCGATCTCCGACGCCCGCGAGCTGGGCAAGAACCCCGGCCTGGACGGGATGGGGCTGGCGGGCGTGCCGTTCGCGCTGAAGGAGAACACGGCGCGGGACAATCCGATCGTGAAGCGGCTGGAGGAGGCCGGCGCGATCCCCGTGGGCGCGACCGCCAACCCGCAGTTCTGCACGTGGGGCACCACGGACATCCCCGGGCGCATCACCCGCAACCCGGTCCGCCCGGGCCGCACGCCGGGCGGTTCCTCCGGTGGCGCCGCGGCCGCCGTGGCGGCCGGCATGGTGCCGTTCGCGCAGGGCAACGACGGCATGGGCTCGCTGCGCATCCCGGCGGCGGCCTGCAACCTGTCGACGATCAAGGCCACGCCCGGCATCGTGCCCGGCCACGTCGGAGGCAACGATTGGTACGGCATGGCCGTGCAGGGCGTCATCGCGCAGGACAACGACGACCTGACGCTGCTGATGAAAGAGATCACCCGCGGCCACGTCGACGCCGTCGACGCCCCGCTGCCCCGCCGGTTCGGCGCCGTGCTGGACCTGTCGTCGCCGGTGGCGGGCTTCGGCGCCAAGCCGGAGTGGAAGGAGGCGGCGCGCCAGGCGGCGAAGACGCTGGCCGACGCCGATCTGCCCGTCCGCGAGGCCAAGGCCCCGTACCCGCTCAACCCGTTGCCGATGCTGGCGCGCTGGTCCGCCGGCGTCGCCGATTCGCTGCGCGACGAGGGCCTGCCCGACCACCTGGAGTGGCGCAACCGCGTCCACGCCCGCATCGGCCGTTCGCTGCGCTGGTCGATCTCGGACCGGCAGGTCATCCGCGCGCGGTCGAAGATGGAGAAGTTCCTCGAGGGCGACAACGTCCTGATCACCCCGGCGCTGGCCACCGAGCCGCCGTCGGATGGGCCGTGGAACTCGCGCCCGTGGTCGGCGAACATGCTGACCAACATGCGCTACGCCCCGTACGTGTCGGTGTGGAATCTGCTGGGCTTCCCTGCGGGCGTCGTCGTCGAGCCGGTCACCGGCGTGCCGGTGCAGGTCGTCGCGCGCATGACGCAGGAGCGCGTGCTGCTCACGGCGATGGACCGCATCGCCGCCGGCGGTGTCGTCGGGACGTAGCGCCCGCGCCGGTAGCCTGTCCGGCATGACCGAAGCCCCCGCCGATCGCCGCCCGTTTTGGCCGCGCCGCAGCCCCGCGTTCCTGCGGGCGCGCCGGGCGGTGCGGGGCGTCGTGGGCGAGTTGCTTGACGACGGCCCGCGCACCCATCATCGCCGTGCGCCGGGAGTGGTGGTCGGGTTGTCCGGAGGGGCGGATTCGCTGGCGTTGACCGCGGCCTGCGTGGCCGAGGCCATGGCGGCGGGGGAGTGCGGGGAAGATCCGCATGGCTGCGCCGTGGTCCACGCCGTCGTCGTCGACCACGGCCTGCAGGAGGGGTCCGCCGCGGTCGCGGAAAAGGCCGCCACGACCGCGCGCGGGCTCGGGGCGACGGCCGAAATCATCCGCGTCGACGTACCCGGTGGCGGCGACGGCGCGGGGGAGGGGCCCGAGGCCGCCGCCCGCACCGCCCGGCACGCCGCCCTCCACGGCGCGGCGCTGCGCCTGGGCCGCCCGCTGCTGCTCGCGCACACCCTCGACGACCAGGCGGAGACCGTGCTGCTGGGTCTCGCCCGCGGCGCCGGCGCCACCGCATTGTCCGGCATGGACCCGGACCGCACGTGGGACGACGGCGTGCGGGTGGTTCGGCCGTTGCTAGGGCTGCGCCGCGCCGACACCGAGGCCGTCTGCGACGAGCTGGGCCTGGAACCCTGGCACGACCCGCACAACGCCGATCCCCGTTTCGCCCGCGTCCGCGCCCGCGCCACCGCGTTGCCCATGCTCGAGGAACTGCTCGGCCCGGGCATCGCCGAAAATCTGGCGCGCACGGCGGACCTGCTCCGCGCCGACGCCCGCGCCCTCGATGCCCTGGCCGACGACGCACTGCGCACGGCGGACGAATTGGACGTCGGCGACGTCGTCACGCTTCCCGATGCCGTGCGCACCCGCGTGCTGAAAAACTGGGCCGAAGCCAACGGATCCGCCCCGCTGGCCGCCGCCCACGTCACCGCCCTGGATAAGCTGGTCGGAAACCATCGCGGCCGCGGACCCGTGGCGCTGCCCTCCGCCGAAACCCCCGGTCACCCCGGAAGCAGGTTGGTGGCGCACCGAAAAGGTGGCACTCTGGCAGTGTCGCGGGGTTTCACCGCCCCGCCGCGATCACGAAGTGAACCCCGAAGTGACCCGAAGTGATCCGAAGCGATCCCAGGCACGAACCGCCGGCGCGCCCGCGCGGAAAGGACGACCGCATGCATGACGTCAAGGACTTCAACGTTCCGGACAACCCGTACGGGGCCGATGTCGAAGCCATCCTGATCCCCGAGGACGAGCTGCGCGCGCGCATCGCCGAAATGGCCGCCCGCGTCAACGAGCGCCACGCCGGCGCCGACGAGGACCTGATCCTGGTGGGCGTGCTCAAGGGCGCGGTGTTCTTCATGACGGACTTCGCCCGCGAGCTCAAGTGCCCGACGCAGATGGAGTTCATGGCCGTGTCGTCCTACGGCAACTCGACGTCGTCGTCCGGCGTGGTGCGGATCCTGAAGGACCTGGACCGCGACATCGAGGGCCGCGACGTCATCATCCTCGAGGACATCATCGACTCCGGCCTGACGCTGTCGTGGCTGATGAAGAACCTGCGCAACCGCAACCCGCGCTCCCTCGAGGTCGTCACGCTGCTGCGCAAGCCCGACGCACTGCGCGCCAAGCTCGACATCGCCGACGTCGGATTCGACATCCCCAACGAGTTCGTCATCGGCTACGGCCTGGATTACGCCGAGCGCTACCGCGACCTGCCGTACGTCGGCACGCTGCACCCGCGCGTCTACCAGAGCTGAACCCCGCTTCACGACGATCCCGCCGCGGTCGACGACCGCGGCGCTCGCGTCGAATGGGCCTAACCCCGACACCCGAGAAAGCCAAGGCCAAGCCCCTCCATGGACAAGAACAAGGTCTTCCGGATCGCCGGCATCGTCGGCATCTTCCTCCTGATCCTCTTCGCGGTGACCACGCTCACCGATGACACGCGGTCGTTCCGCGAGGTCGACACGTCCGTCGCCATCGCGCAGCTCGACGCCGGCAACGTCGCCGAAGCGCAGATCGACGATCGCGAGCAGCGCCTTCGGCTGACGCTGAAGGACGGCATCGAGGTCGAGGAGACCGAGGACGTCAAGGAGGTGATGTCCCAGTACCCGGCCCGCGCCGCCGACCGCATCTTCGAGAAGGTCTCCGGCGCCGAGGGCGTGGACAAGTACACCACCGAGGTGACGCAGGATTCCTTCCTGATGTCGACCCTCGGCTTCCTGCTGCCGATGCTCATCTTCTTCGTCCTGATCATGTGGGTGTTCTCCCGCATGCAGGGTGGTCGCGGCGGGATGTTCGGCTTCGGCAACTCCAAGGCGAAGATGCTGAACAAGGAGGAGCCGACCAACACGTTCGAGGACGTCGCCGGCGCCGACGAGGCGGTCCAGGAGCTCGACGAGATCCGCGACTTCCTGCAGAACCCGGCCCGTTACGAGGCGTTGGGCGCGAAGATCCCCCGCGGCGTGCTGCTCTACGGTCCGCCCGGCACCGGCAAGACGCTGCTGGCCCGCGCGGTCGCGGGCGAGGCGGGCGTGCCGTTCTACACGATCTCCGGTTCCGACTTCGTCGAGATGTTCGTCGGCGTCGGCGCGTCCCGCGTGCGCGACCTGTTCAACCAGGCCAAGGAAAACAGCCCCTGCATCATCTTCATCGACGAGATCGACGCCGTCGGCCGCCAGCGCGGCGCCGGCATGGGCGGCGGCCACGATGAGCGCGAGCAGACGCTGAACCAGCTGCTGGTGGAGATGGACGGGTTCTCGGACCGCTCCAGCGTGATCATCATGGCGGCGACGAACCGCCCGGACATCCTCGACCCGGCGCTGCTGCGCCCGGGCCGCTTCGACCGCCAGATCCCCGTCGGTGCCCCCGACATGGCCGGACGCAAGGCGATCCTCGAGGTCCACGCCCGCAACAAGCCGCTGGGCCCCGACGCCGACCTGGAGTCGCTGGCCAAGCGCACCGCCGGCATGTCCGGCGCCGATCTGCAGAACGTGCTCAACGAGGCGGCGCTGCTCACCGCCCGCGTCAACGGCGACGTGATCACCGCCGACGCGCTGGAAGAAGCCGTCGACCGCGTCGTCGGCGGCCCGCGCCGCACGTCGAAGGTCATCTCCGAGCAGGAGAAGAAGGTCACCGCGTACCACGAGGGCGGCCACACCCTGGCCGCGTGGGCGCTGAAGGACATCGAGCGCGTGTACAAGGTGACCATCCTTGCCCGCGGCCGCACCGGCGGCCATGCCATGACGGTGCCCGAGGACGACAAGGGCATGTACAACCTGCCCGAACTCTTCGCGCGACTGGTCTTCGCCATGGGCGGCCGCGCCGCGGAGGAACTGGTCTTCGGCTTGCCGACGACCGGTGCGTCCGCCGACATCGAGCAGGCGACGAAGATCGCCCGCGCGATGGTCACCGAGTACGGCATGACCGCGTCGTTGGGCCCGGTGAAGTACGGCGAGGAGGCCGGTGACCCGTTCGTCGGCCGCGGCGGCTCCGGCCAGCTGGATTACTCGCCGGCCGTCGCCGCGAAGATCGACGAAGAGGTCCGTGGGCTGATCTCCAAGGCCCATGACGAGGCCTACGACATCCTGCGCGAAAACCGCGACACCCTGGACGTGCTCGCCGAAAAGCTGCTGGAGAAGGAGACCCTGCGCCGCCCGGACCTGGAGGCGATGTTCACCGACGTCCGCATCCGCGAGCGCCTCGACTTCCTGGACACCGACAAGCGCCACCCGCGCGACGGCCGCGAGCCGGTGAAGACCCCGGTGGAGCTGGCCATCGAGCGTGGCGAGGAGCCGCCGCGCCGCGAGAACATCTTCGCGCCCGTGCGCCCGCGCCGCCAGGACGGGCCGACCGGCGACGCCGAGCAGGGCCGGCAGGGCCCGGGTCAGCCGGGTCAGCGTGGTCTCCCGGGTCAGCCGGGTCAACCGGGTGGCCCCGGTGCCGGCCCGGTGTCCGGCGGTTCCGGCGATCGCCGCAACGTGCCGGTCTACGGCGGCACCCCGCCGCCGCCGGACTGGACCGTGCCGGGCTGGCCGCCGCAGAATCGTGGGCAGAACGGTCCCGGCGGCCCCAATGCGCCGTACCGTCCGGGCCAGGGTCAGGACCAGGGCCATCTGCCCGGCACGCCGGGTCATCTGCCCGACCAGCCCAGCCAGCCGGGTCAGTCGGGGCAGTCGGGTCAGCAGGGGCAGTCCAGCCAGCCCAATCGCCCCGGCGGCCACCCCGGCGCGGCGAACTACCCCGCGCCGTCGGGGTGGCAGCGCCCTGCCCCGGATCAGAAGTCTGACCAGAAGCCGGAACAGAATCCGCGCCAGGCCCCCGAGCAGCCGCAGGAGCCCCGAGGGTTCCGCCTGCCGGACCGTGAGCAGCCGGAGAACAAGGAGACCCCGAAGGAACGCAAGGGCGCGCCCGAGGGCCGTCCGCTCGGTGTCACCGATTCGGAGCCGACCCGCGAGATGCCGAAGTTCGGCGGGCGCCACCGCGCCCCCGGCAGCGAGGAGCCGACTCCGCCGCGCCCGGAGGACAACCCCGGTGCCGGCGAGAATGGGATGGAGGACCCGCGATGATGTACGACCACCGCGACGATGAGGTGCACCCGGACATCGCCGCCGACCGCGGCGAGGACCTGGGCCCCTTCGACCACGCGCGTGCCGAGGCGGCCGTGCGCGAGCTGCTGCTCGCCGTCGGCGAGGACCCCGAGCGCGAGGGCCTGCGCGAGACGCCCGCCCGCGTCGCCCGGGCCTACCGCGAGGTGTTCGCCGGGCTCCACGTCGACCCGACGGAGGTGCTGGAGAAGACCTTCGACGAGGGCCATCAGGAACTGGTCCTGGTCAAGGACATCCCGATCTACTCGACGTGCGAGCACCACCTGGTGCCCTTCTTCGGCAAGGCCCACATCGGCTACATCCCCGGCCCCGAAGGTCGCGTGACCGGCCTGTCCAAGCTGGCCCGCCTCGTCGACCTGTACGCCAAGCGCCCCCAGGTCCAGGAACGTTTGACCGGTCAGGTGGCGGACGCCCTCGTCGACAAGCTGCAGCCGACGTCGGCGATCGTGGTCATCGAATGCGAGCATCTGTGCATGGCCATGCGCGGCATCCGCAAGCCGGGCGCCACGACCATCACCTCCGCGGTGCGCGGCGGCTTCAAGTCCGACGCACGGTCCCGCGCCGAGGCGATGTCGCTGATCACGGGGCGCTGATCGCCGTGGCCGCGCCCGATCCCGTGCTGCCGGTGGCCGACCGTTGCCTGGTCATGGGCATCGTCAACGTCACCGAAGACAGCTTTTCCGACGGCGGCCGCTGGAACGATCCGGCCGTCGCGGTCGCCCTCGCCCGGCGGCTCATGGCCGACGGCGCCGACCTCATCGACGTCGGCGGCGAATCGACCCGCCCCGGCGCGGTGCGCGTCTCCGCCGACGAGGAACTGGGCCGCGTGGTGCCCGTCGTGCGCGAGTTGGCGGCGGCGGGGATCCCAGTCAGCGTCGACACCATGCGCGCGACGGTGGCGGAGGCCTCCATCGAGGCCGGGGCGGTGATGATCAACGACGTCTCCGGCGGCATGGCCGACCCGCGGATGCTCGAGGTCTGCGCCGCGGCCGACGTCGCCGTGTGCCTGATGCACTGGCGCACCGACCGTTTCGGATCCGCTTCCGGCCGCGCCGAACCGTCGGCCGAGGGCATCGTCGCCGAGGTCCGCGGGCACCTGCTGTCCCTCGCGGAGCGGGCGGCGGCCGCCGGCATCCCCGCCGAGCGGACCATCCTCGATCCGGGGCTGGGCTTCGCCAAGAACGCCGACGACAACTGGGCGCTGCTGCACGCGCTGCCGGAGTTGGTCGCCGAGGGGTACCCGGTGCTGGTCGGCGCCAGCCGCAAACGTTTCACCGCCACCGTCGTCGACGGGTCCCCGCGCCCGCCGCGCGACGCCGACGACGCCACCGCCGCGATATCCGCCCTGTCCGCCGCCGCCGGGGCGTGGGCGGTGCGGGTCCACGAGGTCTCCGCCAGCCGCGACGCCGTGCACGTCGCCGCGGCCTGGACTTCCGGCCGTGCGCCGGAGGGCGTGACCGCCGACGGGGACTATCCGGTCGGCGGCGGCAACAAGCCGATGTCCGAGGACCCGGGGCGACCGGGCGAACGAGCCGGGGGAGCGCGCTGACATGGCCGACCGCATCGCATTGACCGGGCTGAAGGTCCGCGGCAACCACGGGGTCTTCGACCACGAGAAGCGCGACGGGCAGGACTTCACCTGCGACGTCACGCTGTGGCTGGATTTCGGCGCGGCCGCCGCCAGCGATGATCTGGACGACACCGTCGACTACGGCGCGGTCGCCCAGATCGCCCACGACGTCATCGCCGGGCCCGCCCGCGACCTCATCGAGACGGTGGCGGTGGAGATCGCCGAGAAGTTGCTGGCCGCCGACGACACAGCTGCAGCAGCCGCATCCCGCCCGCCGCTGCTCCACGCCGTCGAGGTGACCATCCACAAGCCGCAGGCGCCGATCCCGCTGGAGTTCGGCGACGTCGCCGTCACCGCCCGCCGCTCGCGCAAGACGCAGCGCGCCGGCGCCCGGAGGGACGCGCGATGATCCGCGCGGTGCTGTCCATCGGCGCGAACCTCGGCGACGCCCGGGCGGCGCTGCGGACCGTGGCCGACGAGTTCGCCGGCGAGACCATCGCCCGCTCGGCGGTTTTCGCCACCCCGCCGTGGGGAGGCGTCGAGCAGGGCGATTTCCTCAACGCCGTCCTCATCGTGGAGGTCGACCAGTCGCCCCTCGAGCTGCTGCGCAGGGGCCAGGCCCTGGAAAATGCCGCCGGCCGCGTCCGGGAGGTGCATTGGGGGCCCCGGACCCTCGACGTCGACGTGGTGCAGGTTCTTTCGCTTGACGACGGCCCGGCCGCCGATTCCGATGCCGCCGATTCAAGTGCCACCGAAATCACGTCCGACGACCCCGTCCTGACGTTGCCCCACCCCTTCGCCCACGAGCGGGCCTTCGTGCTCGTGCCGTGGCTCGACGCCGACCCCGACGCGGAACTGGGGGGAATCCGGGTGGCGGGCATCGTCGCAAAGCTGGACCCGGATGAGGTGTCCGCCGTGCGGCGCGACCCCGCCGGGTGGGGGCGATGACGCCGATGAAACCGACCCCCATCTCCTCCCTGGCTCTCGTGGCGGTCGTGCTGGCGGTGGCCGGATTCCTGCTCTACGGGCGATTTTACGGCGACCTGGGGGCCCGCAGCTGGTGGGATCTGCTGTTTCCCTGGGTGCTCACCCTCGTGTGCGCCGCGGCCGCGCGTTGGATCCGGTCCGCGCTCGACGACGGTCGCGTGGGGCAGGATTCCAGCCAGGTGCAACCGCTGACCATGGCGCGGTGGCTGGTCATCGGCACCGCGTCGGCATGGCTGGGCGCGGTGCTGGCGGGGCTGTACGCGGGGGCCCTGGTCTGGGCGTTGCCCCGCTGGTCGGAGCTGGCCGCGGCCGCCGAGGACGGCCCCGTCCTCGCGGTGGGCGCACTGTCCGGCGTGGCCCTGGCGGCGGCGGGCGCGTGGCTGGAGAAGTCGTGCCGGCTTCCCCCGGATGACGAACCGCCCGCCGCGTCGGGAGGGGAACCGGTGCCGCCGTCGGTAGGCTGGGGCACATGACGCAACCGGAGGACTTCGACGTGGATCGAAACGGACAGGACCCCGACGCAGCCGGGTCCGGGCCCGTCGACCAGTGGGACGGGCGGGACGAGCCGGGCCGCGATAGGCCCCGCACCGCGGCGGGCGACGGCGACGCCACCGACAAGGTGGCCACCGCGATGATGGCGGCGCTGATCGCGCTGGCCGTCATCGCCAGCGTGGTCATGCTGTTCACCGACTCCACCGGGTGGATGAAGATCGCCGTGCTCGCCGGCCTGTGGGCCGCGGTCATCGGCGCGCTGCTGGTGACGCGGTACCGCCGCCAGCTCGCCTCCGAGCGCGAGCGCATCGCAGACCTCGAGGTCATGCACAGTCTGGAGCTCGACCGCGAGTTGTCCACGCACCGGGAGCAGGAGCTCATCCTCGAGCAGAACTACCTGGATTCGCTCGACGCGAAGTCGGACGACACCATCTCCCAGCTGCGCGCGGAGATCACCGCGCTGCGCGAGCACCTGGCCGAGCTGCTCGGCGCCGATCTGGACGAGGAGCGCATCGCCCTGCGCGCCCGCGCGGAGCGCCTCCGCGAGCTCGACGCCCCGCCGTCGTCGTCGCCGCTGAAGGACCCCGAGTCCCATCAGCGCCCGAAGCCGCGGGCCACCGCGCACCGCGCCGAGGCGACCGCCAACGGTTCGGTGGGCACCCACACCAACCACGGCCCCCACGGCCCGACCGTGCAGGGTGTCCCGGAGGAATGGGACGAGAACGAGGCTTTCGAGCCGCATGACGACGTCGACCACGAGCCCGTCGACGTGCCCGTCGTGGACAACGGCACCGATTCCGATTCCGACGCCGGGGCCGGCGTGCCCGGCCACGCCTACGGCGGCGGTTTCAACACCGGTTCCTTCAAGGCCGTGCCGTGGGAGAGCGACCCGGAGCCGGCCACGTCGGCGCCGGAACCCGACGCCGCCGAGTCCCGCCCGACGGCCGTGCTGCCGCGCATCGCCGCCGACGAGCAGGCCGCCCACACCGCCGATTTCCCGGCCGTCGACGAATCGGACGCTCCGGCGGAAACCGCGCCGACCGTGCGCAAGGGGTTCCCGGACACCGACGCCGACGCTGATGATGCCGATGCAGACAGCGCCGCCGACGCTGACGCCGCCGACGCCGACACCGCCGACGACGCCGGCCGTCGCTCCCGCCACGGCCGCCGCCGCGCCGAGGACCACGAGGGCGGCCTGACCGTCGCCGAGCTCCTCGCCCAGATGCGCGCGCGCAAGGACTCCGGGGAGTAGGCGCCGCGGTGCCGGGAGCGCCCCGCCTCACCGTCGCGGTGATCTCCGCCGGAGCCGTCGGCACCGCCGTCGGCGAAGCGCTCGCGCGCGCCGGCCACGCGGTCACCGCCGCCGTTGCCCGGTCCGACGCCTCCCGGGCCCGCGCCGCACTGCGGCTGCCGCAGGCCCGCCTCACCGACGCCGAATCGGCCGCGCGAGACGCCGAACTGATCATCCTCGCCGTCCCCGACCCGGAACTGCCCGGCGTCGTCGAGCAGATCGCCCCGCACGTCGGCCCGGGGCGCATCATCGTCCACGTCGCCGGTTCCCGGGGCCGCGCCGTGCTCGACCCGGTGGCGCTGACCGGGGCCCTGACCATCGCCGCCCACCCGGCCATGACCTTCGCAGGCTCGGCCGAGGACACCGACCGCCTCGCCGGCTGCCCGTGGGGCGTCACCGTCGGCGACGAACTGTCGCGCACCGTCGCCGAGCTGCTCATCTCCGAACTCGGCGGACGCGCCATCCCCATCCCCGAAGCCAGCCGCCCGCTGTACCACGCCGCCATGGCGCACGGCTCGAACCACCTCGGCGCCGTCGTCGCCGACGCCGTCGAACTGCTCGCCGGCGCCATCGGGGAAGGGGCGGACGCCACCGCCCGCGACCAGGCCGCGGCCCTGCTCGGCCCGCTGCTGGAAGCCTCGCTGGACAACGCCCTGAAATGGGGCCCCCGCGCACTGACGGGGCCGGCGGCCCGCGATGACGCGGGCACCGTCGCAAAGCATCTCGAGGTCATCGGCGGCGAACTGCCCCACGCCGCGCCCGCCTACCGCGCACTGTCGCGGCGCATCGCCGAGATGAAGGGCTCCACCGACGTCCTGCGCGAACTGGGGGACCGCCCCCACGGGGCCGACTAGGATCGGCCGGGGCCCGGGGACTACCGTCTATCGGGAATTGCCCCGGGGAAACGACCGGGGGACACGACGAACGTCAGACGGGCGTTCGCGCATTTTCGGAGGAAAAGTGAGCGGCTACACCGCCGGAGACATCACCGTCCACGACACGATCGCGGGGATCGCCCAGGTCACGCGCGCCATGCGCAAGACCGGCCGGCCCGTCGTCCTCGTGCCCACCATGGGCGCCCTGCACGAGGGGCACCTCGAACTGGTGCGGGCCGCGCAGTCGCTGCCGCGCGCCGTGGTGGTCGCGTCGATCTTCGTCAACCCGCTGCAGTTCGGCGAGGGCGAGGACTTCGAGGCCTACCCGCGCACCCTCGACGACGACGTGGCCAAGCTCAAGGCCGTCGGCTGCGAACTCGTCTTCGCGCCCAACGCCCGCGAGATGTACCCCAACGGGTTCCGCTCCACGGTCCAGCCGGGGCCGCTGGCCGACGAGCTGGAGGGCGCCACCCGGCCCGGGCATTTCGCCGGGGCGCTGACCGTGGTGAACAAGCTGTTCAACATCACCAACTGCACCGACGCCATCTTCGGCGAAAAGGACTACCAGCAGCTGGCGCTGATGCAGCAGATGGTCACCGACCTGAACATGCCGGTGCAGCTGCACGGCGTGCCCGTCATCCGCGAGACCGATGGCCTGGCCATGAGCTCGCGCAACCGCTACCTCTCCGCCGAGGAGCGCGAGCTGGCCGTGACGTTGTCGGCGGCGCTGACCGCCGGCGCGCACGTCGGCGACCATGGCGCGGACGCGGTGCTGTCCACTGCGCGGGCCGTGCTGGCCGAGCGTCCCGAGGTCGACGTCGACTACCTGGAGCTGCGCGGCCCCGGCTTGGGCCCCGTGCCGGAGGAGGGCGAGGCGCGCCTGCTCGTGGCGGCGCGCGTGGGGACGACTCGGTTGATCGACAACGTCGGCGTGCTGCTCGGCGACATGCGCGAGCGCGAGATCGCCCAGGCCGCGCTGTCCGCCGCCGGCCTCGACGATCAGCCGCTGACCGAAGAGGAAATGGCCGAGTTGAAGAAGCTCAAGGCCCGCGTCGACGAGGTCCGAGCCGAGCGCGAGGCCCGCGAAGCGCGCGACGGTCTGCGCGGCGCCGGGTTCGCGGCGGGGTCCGGGGCGGGCACGGCGGGGTCCGCGGGGTCCGCGGGGGGAATGGATTCTCGCGTCGACGGCGTTGATGGTGATACGGTGCGTCGTCCGGTTTCGGAGGGCGGCAGTGCCGGGACCACCGATTCCACCTCCGCCACCGACTCAGACTCCGCCACCGAAGGGGGCCGCTGATGTTCCGCACCATGCTGAAGTCCAAGATCCACCGCGCCACCGTGACGCAGGCGGACCTGCACTACGTCGGGTCCTGCACCATCGACGCCGATCTGATGGAGGCCGCCGATCTGCTCGAGGGCGAGCAGGTCGACATCGTCGACATCGACAACGGCAATCGCCTGACCACGTACTGCATCACCGGCGAGCGCGGCTCGGGCATCATTTCCATCAACGGTGCCGCCGCGCGCCTGATTTCGCCCGGTGACCTGGTGATCATCATCGGCTACGGCACCATGACCGACGAAGAGGCCCGCACCCGCAAGCCCAATGTCGTCTTCGTCGACGAGAACAACGCCATCGTCACCGAGGGCGACGATCCCGCCAACGTGCCGGTCGGTTCCGGCCTGTGGGATCCCCGCAAGCCCGACGAGTTCTCGGGCTAGGCCCGCTTTTTCGCTTTACGACGCCCGCCGGCCCCTGGTCGGCGGGTTTCGCCGTTTCCGGTGGGGCCGCTGCCCGGTCCGGGGTCCTGGTCTTCGGCCCGGCCGCCCCGTGTTTCGTCGCTGCGGCCGCCGTAAACCCCGACTTCAGCTGCGTCATTTCCAAACCCCGAAATCAAAACCCCGAGATCACCGGTGATATCGGGGTTTGAGGTCGGTTAAGCGGCTCATTTCGGGGTTTTGATTTCGGGGTTTGGGAAAAGGGAGGGACCTGCGCGTGTGGGGTCGAAGCCCGGGCATATCGATCTCGGGGTTTACGTGCGGTCCCGTGGTCTGGCCGTGAAAAACACAACGAAAATCGTTGCGCTTCTCAATGGCGGGCGCTAGGGTAACGAATATCGATAGGGTATCGAGATTCGTTGCCCTCAGTCCCGAGGTCCGAGGAGGCCGCCATGTCCGCCTGGAACGACAACCCCGACCGCACAGACCCATCTGGCCGCACTGGCTCATCCGACCGCGTTGCCGGTGATGGTGCCGCGCGCCCCGATCGCCCCCGCGGCGCCGATCGTCCTGGTGGTCCTGATCGCGTCGACTATCCCGACCGCGTCGACCGTCGGGGCCGTGGCCGTGCCGACCACCGCGAGCGTGGCCGCGCCTTCCGCGCACTCGGGTTCAGCCGAGCTGACCGCGGTCCCCGGGCCGACCGGGGCGACCGGGCCGACCGGGCCGACGGGGCCGTCGGGGAGCGCCGCTACCCGAGCCCGGCGTCGCCGCGCCGCGAACGCACCGACATCTACGCAACGATCTTTGCCCTGGGTCTGGCGCTGTTTTTGCTGCTCGGCTACGCATTGCGCCCGGTCATCGGCGCCGACGGAGTTCCCGGCAAGGTCGCCCGCGTCGCCGGCGACGCCTCGGTGGACAATGGCCGCGCCGTCGCCCGCGAGCTGATCTCGGACGGCGCCGCGAGCTTCCTGTGGGCCTCGCACTGGTTGGCCGTGGCCGCGCTGCTGGTGGTGGTGCTCTGCGGCGCCGGCCTCGCCCGTAATTTCCTGCTCGGCGACTTCTTCACCCTCGGTTCGTTCCGGTGGGTGTCCGCCATGTGCTGGGCGCTGTTCTTCTACATGTTCGTGCCGGGCTTCGTCGGCATGCTCGGCGGCAACATGGTGCTGCGCGACCTCGGTCTGCACTGGGTGTCCATCCCTGCGATCGAGTGGAGCGACTTCATCGTCATGTACGTGCTGGTCATGACGCTGTCGCTGATCGGCGTCGCCATCCGCCGCGCCTCCGTGCTGGAGCGCGACACGGAGGGCCTGGTCTGATGGCGCCCCCCGAGCACCGCGTCGTCTGTCACCTCGACCGTCTGCTCGAGGATCGCGGCCTGACCCTGCGGGCGCTGTCCGACATGGTGGGCATCAGCACGGTCAACTTGTCGGTGATGAAAAACGACAGGGCCAAAGCCGTTCGCTTTTCGACGCTGACGGCACTGTGCGACGCCCTGGACTGCACCCCGGGTGACTTGTTCACGGTGGAACCGTCGTAAAGCGAAGGCGCGCAAAGGGAAAACCGCCCGGAAACCGGCCGACAGCGTGCGCCGATACGGATGATCACCAACCGTTAACTTTGGCGTCACCCGCCACTCACCGCCAGGCCACCCGAGCGCCCTAACCTCTTCGGCGTTGCCGCCCCGACCCCGTCAGCCCGTGGGTCGGGGCCTCGCCCGTGATCGAAGAAATGAAGAGGTGCGCCGTGGCGCTGATCCACAAGAACCTGCTGAAGAACCCGTTCGCGTCTTCCCGCAGCTCCCTGACCTGCACGTACAAGTGCGGAAACGCCTGCCGCGACGACGCCCCCAACGAGTTCTCGTCGAACGAGTACTTCGCGGACGTCGCCAAGCGGGCCTACAGCCGCCGCCAGGCGCTGAAGGTCGGCGGCGCGGCCACCGTCGCCTTCGGCGGCGCATCGCTGCTCGCGGCCTGCACCACCGACGGCGGCAACGGCGGGGCCACCGGCACCACCGGCGCCGAGGGCGACGGCGGAAACGGCGGCGGCGAGGCGCTCGAGGGCATGCGGTTCACCGCGGTGCAGCCGAACACCGACGACGCGGTCGTCATCCCCGAAGGCTACGAGCAGAACGTGCTCATCGCCTGGGGCGATCCGGTCGAGGACGGTGCGCCGGAGTTCGACTTCGACGGACAGACCGCCGATGCCCAGGCCAAGCAGTTCGGCTTCAACAACGACTTCGCCGGCGTGCTGACCGTCGCCGACGGCACCCTGGTCTACGTCTGCAGTCACGAGTACACCACCGAGCCGATGATGTTCCGCGACTGGGACGCGGAGAACACCACCGAGGAGCAGGTCAACATCGGTCTCGCCGCCCACGGCCACACGGTGCTGGCGGTCGAGGAGGATGACAAGGGCTTCCTGAAGCCGATCAAGGGCCACGAGCTCAACCGCCGCATCACCGGCTTCACCGAGTTCACGGTCTCCGGCCCGGCCGCCGGCCACGAGCTGCTGAAGACCAACGAGGACCCGACGGGCACGAAGGTCATCGGCACGCTGAACAACTGCGCCGGCGGCATCACCCCGTGGGGCACCATGCTTTCCGGCGAGGAGAACGTCGACCAGTACTTCGGCGGCGTGGACAAGCTCGACGACGCCGAGCTGGAGGACAAGCTGGGCCGCTACTCCATCAAGAACGACGTCTCCGACCGCGCCTGGGAGAAGTTCCACGACCGCTTCGACGTCTCCAAGGAGCCCAACGAGCCCAACCGCTTCTACTGGATCGTCGAAATCGACCCGTTCGACCCGGAGTCGACGCCGGTCAAGCACACCGCGCTGGGCCGTTTCAAGCACGAGGCCGGCCAGATCCACGTCACCGACGACGGCACGGTCGTCTGCTACATGGGCGACGACGAGCGCTTCGAGTACATCTACAAGTTCGTCTCCTCCCGCAAGGTGAAGGAGGGCGACATGGCCCACAACATGGGCATCCTCAACGAAGGCACCCTGTACGTGGCCAAGTTCAACGGCAACTCCCCGGCCGACCAGATCGACGGTTCCGGCGAGCTGCCCGAGGACGGCGCCTTCGACGGCGAGATCGAGTGGATCCCGCTGATGACCGCCAACGCCGACGGCTCCGGCGAGTCCCACGTCGACGGCATGGACACCGCGGAGGTGTGCGTCTACACCCGCCTCGCCGGCGACCAGGTCGGCGCGACCCGCATGGACCGCCCGGAGGACGTCGAGGCGTCGCCGGTGACCGGCAAGGTTTACGCCGCCCTGACCAACAACAAGTACCGCGGCATGGCCGAGGGCGGGCAGGGCGTCATCGACCAGAAGATCGACCAGGCCACCGACGGCGCGGGCCGCCCCTACGAGGGCCCGACCGAGGTCGCCCCGATCGTGGAAAACAAGAACGGCCTCGTCCTGGAGATGGACGACGACCACGCGGGCACCACCGGCACGTGGAACCTGCTGCTGGTCTGCGGTGACCCGGAGGAGGCGGCGACGTACTTCGGCGGCTTCGACAAGGGCTCGGTCTCGCCGATCTCCTGCCCGGACAACTTGGCCTTCGACGAGTACGGCAACCTGTGGATCTCCACCGACGGCAACGCGCTGGACTCCAACGACGGCCTCTACGCCGTCGCCGTGGAGGGCGAGCGCCGCGGCGAGGTCAAGTGCTTCCTCACCGTCCCCGTCGGCGCCGAGACCTGCGGCCCGGTCGTCGAGGGCAACCGCGTGATCGTCAACGTCCAGCACCCGGGCGAGGACGACGACGCCACCCCGGACAACATCATCTCCCACTGGCCCGACGGCGGCGACGCCCAGCCGCGCCCGGCCGTCGTGCAGGTCGTACGCTCCGGCGGCGGCAAGATCGGCGCGTAGCGCGCAAAAACCTCCCGCCCATGGCCCCACCTTCCCTAGGGTGGGGCCATGATCGTCGTTGGCGGAGAAATGTTGGTCGACCTGGTGCCCGTGGCGGGTACGGGAGCCGCGGGCGCGGCCGGGCCGGACCTGCGCCCGCACTTGGGCGGCGGCCCGTTCAACGTGGCCATCGCGGCCGGCCGGCAGGGCGCGGAGGTGGGGTTCCTGTCGCGGCTGTCCACCGACGCCTACGGGCGCGCCGGGCTGGCGCGGTTGGCCGAAGCCGGCGTCGACGTCGCCCAGGTGCAGCTCGGCGAGGAGCCGACGACGCTGGCGGTGACGCAGCTCGACCCCGACGGTTCGGCCACCTACGACTTCCACTGGGCGGGTTCGGCCGACCGCCTGATCGCCGATCCCGGCCCCATCGACGCCGACGTGGTGTGCCTGGGCACGTGTTCGCTGGTTTTCGAGCCGGGCGCGAGCGTCTACGAGACCGTCCTGTTCCGCGAGGCCGATCGCGGCCGCGTCATCGCCCTGGACCCCAACATCCGCCCGGCGGTCATCGCGGATCCGGGCCTGTACCGGGAGCGCTTCCGCGCGTGGTTGCCGCACGTGACGGTGCTGAAGGTCTCCGATGCCGATCTCGCCTGGCTTTACGACGACCCCGACCTCGACGTCCACCGCACCTGCGCCGAGATCGCCATGGAGACCAGGGGCGCGGTCGTGCTGACCGAAGGTGGCCGAGGGGCGTCGGCGTTCACGGCGCGCGGGAACGTTTCCGCTGCGGCACCGAAGGTCGACGTCGCCGACACCATCGGCGCGGGCGACACCGTCATGGGGACCATCGCCGCCGACATCGACCGCAGGCTCGCCGACGCCCCGCATGCGGCGCCGGCCGACGTCGTCCGCGCGTGGGGCCCGGGGGAGTGGGGGCCGATCCTCGAACGGGCGACCCGCGCGGCGGCGATCACCGTCTCGCGGCCCGGCGCGAATCCGCCCACTGCGGAGGAACTGGGGTAGGGGAACCGGCACCGAACATCCGCCGCGGCGCCACCGAACATGCGCTGGGGCGGCATCGGTCCGGCACCGGGGCGAGGCTCGAGGAGAGACACGGTCCACACGGCCACGTATTCTGTGCGGCGAAACATCTGCCGCGGGAGCGCCGCGGTGACCTGATCGCGAGGAAGGCCGGACAATGAACTTCATCATCGTGGTGGGGGTGATCATCGTCATCGTGGGCGTGGTGCTGGTCGTCATGGGCAAGAAGAAGGACGGCGAGACCGGCCCCAGGTACAACGATCCTCTGCTGACCGGAGAGTTCCGCAAGTTCGGGCCGACGTCCATCGCGCCGGGCGCGATCATCGGGCGCGGCGGCCACGATCACGTGGTGCGTGGCAGCCTGGAGCTGAGCCAGGGCCCGTTCCGCTGGTGGGAGCATCTGCTCGACGGTGGCCCGGACGGTTCGTGGTTCGGCGTCGAGGATGACGAGGGTGCGGTGGAATTGACCTGGTGGCGCCGCTACCCGGGCAATTTCCAGCCGACGAACCCGATGGTCATCGAGGGCGTCGAATACTGGGAGCAGGAGCGCGGCGAGGCCCGCTACCGGGCATTGGGCACCACCGGCCTGCCGCCGGAGGGGTCGATGGTCTACATCGACTTCGAATCTTCGGACTGTCGCCTGCTCGGTCTGGAGCAGTGGTCCTCGCAGGGGCCGTGGGAGGCATCGTTCGGCCACCGCATCCTGCCCGGCGAGTTGACCGTGTACTCCGCGCCGACGGACCCCAACGGCCGGTTCGGCCCGGAGGACAACGGAGGGGCGCGACGATGAGCGCCACCTCCACCATGACGGCGGCCGGGCCGATCGCCCTCGACGTCCCCTTCGCCGACGTGACGGCCGCGGACCTGCGCCTGTCCATCGGCGGGGCCGTGCCGCCGATGCTCGCGCATCTGACCATCGCCGCGCATCCGGACGCCCCGGCGGGGTCGCCGCCGCTCACGCTGGGCATCCTCGGTTCCTCCCACGTCGCCTACGTCGGCGCCGCCGCCGCTCCCGCCCATGTGGAGGAGCTGTCGTGCACCGCGATCGGCGGAGTGGCGCTCCACGCCGTCGACCCGGCCGAACGCGGCACCGGCGTGCACGTGGACAGGCTGGACGTCGCGGGCTTCGGTTCCGTCGTCAAGCAGGTCCGTTCCCTCGGCGAGGACCCGTCGGCCCTGGTCGCCGAGTTCCCCGGCTGCGACGGGGCGATCACGGCCGTGCACGGTGAAGCGCTGCCCGGCGGCCACCGGTGGCGGACGTGGCACCTGTACCCGGACGCGCGCGGTGGCGGTGAAGTCGTGTCCACGTCCTCTTCGTGGCGGATGGGGGCGACGCGATGAAGGGCATGGGGCCGATGCGCATTCTCGGCGTGATCCTCATCGTGTTCGGGATCGTCACCATCATCGGCGGAGCCGTCGCCGGATCCGCCACCGTGGAGCGGACCATCTCCGACCGGCACGGCAACGGCAACTCGGTCGGCGACATGACGACCTGGAGCTGCGGCACCGCCGACCCGGTGCAGGTCGGGCGCGAACTGCGCGACGACATCAACCACCAGAGCTACGCCGAGCACGAAGGGTCCGCGTACCTGCGCACCAGGAACCGCATCATCGTCGTCGGCCGCACCGCGGGCGAATGCACCATCCGGGCGGAAAGCCTCGACCGCACCTACTCCAACGGCGGGTACATCTTCCTCGGCCCCGGCTTCCGGCCGGGCTCCCCGGCCAGTGGATCCGGCGGCAACTCGGGGTCCTGGGGAGGCGCCAAATGACCGCCGCCCACGTTCCCGCGCCGGCATCCGTCACCGAATCCGGCCCAGCACCCGCCCCGGCACCGGCCCCAGAATCCGTCCCGTTCGAGACAAGGAATCCCGACATGACCTCCATCGCCCAGGACTCCGGCCACGCACCCGGCTTTCTCACCGCCCAGGACGTCGTGGCGCCGACGCTCGCCGACCAGCTGGCGGTGGGCGTCCCGGCCACCATCGCCTACTTCGCGGCGGGCATCCTCGTGCTCGTGGTCGGTTTCGTCGTCCTCGACCTGCTGACCCCCGGCAAACTCCGCGAGCTGGTCTTCGTGGAAAACCGCGCCGGCGCCGCCACTCTCGCCGCCGCACAGCAGATCGCGCTGGGCATGATCATCTTCTCGGTCATCCGGGCCTCCGACGATCGGCTGTGGGTGGGCATTTCCGAGACCCTCATCTACGGCGCCATCGGCATCGCCGCGCAGGCGCTGGCGCTGCTCGTGCTCGAGGCGCTGGTGCCCGGGCGGTTCCGCGACGTGGTCATGGACGCCAAGCTGCGGCCCCGCGCCGCGATGGCCGGGGTGACGCTCGTGGTGATCGGGCTGATCAACGCCGTCGCACTGTCGTGACGGTGAGTGCCGGCGCAGAAGCCCGCACCGAATCCGGCGCCGACGCCCCTCCCGGCAGGCTCTGGCGGGCGCTGCTGCTGGCGGCGGTGGCGGCGTGCGCGGCCTGCGGCCTGATCTACGAGCTCGCGCTGCTGGCGCTGTCCGCCTCGCTGGGCCGCGGCGACGTCGTGGCCACCTCGGTCATCGTCGCCGGGTACGTCGCGGCGCTGGGGCTCGGCGCGCTGCTGGCCAAGCCCCTGGTGAAGTGGGCGGCGGCGTCGTTCCTCGGCGTCGAGGCGGCGCTGGGCCTGGTCGGCGGATTCTCCGCGACGCTGCTGTACCTGTCCTTCGCCGTCACCGGCGATTCGCTGGCGGCGCTGACGGTGGCCACCATCGCCATCGGCGTGCTCGTCGGTGCGGAGGTCCCGCTGCTGATGACGCTCCTGCAGCACGGCCGCCGCACCACCGCCGCCGAATCGGGCGCGGTCGTGGCCAATCTCAACGCAGCCGACTACCTGGGGGCGCTCATCGGCGGCCTGTCGTGGCCGTTCATCGTGCTGCCGGTGTTCGGCATGCTGCGCGGCACGGCGGTGACCGGCCTGATCAACGTCGCCGCGGCGCTGCTCATCGCCGTGCTGCTGCTGCGCCGGATGCTCACGCGCCGGGCGCTGGTCACGGCGGTCTCCGTCCTCGTCGCGGCAGCTGTGGCGCTGGTCGCGCTGCTCTTTTCCGTCCGCCACATCGAGGTCACCGCCCGCCAGGCGCTGTTCGCCGCGCCGATCGTCCACGCGGAGCGCAGCGACTACCAGGAGATCGTCATCACGCGGTCCGGCAAGGACACCCGCCTCTTCCTCGACGGTGGGCTGCAGTACTCCAGCCGCGACGAATACCGTTACACCGAATCGCTGGTCTATCCCGCCCTGCGCGAATCCACCCGCACGGCGCTGATCCTCGGCGGCGGCGACGGGCTGGCCGCCCGCGAGCTGCTGCGGATGCCCGGCATCGAGCGCATCGTCCAGGTCGAGCTGGACCCCCGCGTCATCGAGCTGGCCCGCACCGAGCTGGCGGCCGACAACGGCGGCTCGCTGGACGACCCCCGCGTCGACGTCGTCGTCGACGACGCCTTCGCCTGGCTGCGCGGCCATTCGAAGGAACTCCGGAACATCCCCGCCGGCGGTTTCGACGCCATCTACGCCGACCTGCCCGACCCCGACACGGCGGTCCTCGGCCGCCTGTACTCGCAGGAGTTCTACGGCCTCATCCGCGGCGTCGCCGCGCCCGGTGCACGCCTGGTCGTCCAATCCGGCTCGCCCTTCTCCACGCCCGACGCCTACTGGCGCACCATCTCCACCATGCGCGCGGCCGGATGGGCGACCACGCCGTATCACGTCCACGTCCCGACCTTCGGCGACTGGGGCTTCGGGCTGGCGGAACTCGGCGGTGCGCCTGTGCTTGACGCCCCCTTGCTTGACGACGCCACCCGCCCCGACACCAACGGCCCGCGCGTCGAACTGCCGCCCGGTGCCCCTGCGCTGCGCTACTTCACCGACGACGTCGCCGCCGCCTCCATGGTCTTCGGCGCGGACTCCGCACCCCGCGATCTCGAACCCAGCACCCTGAGCGAACCCGCCATCGTCGATGACCTGCGGCGCGGCTGGCGGCGCGCCGGCGAATAGGGCCGCCGCGCACGCCCCGGCGGGCCGGAACCCCGCCGGATATGCCGTCGTCAAGCAGTGGGCTACCCTGAGGAACCGTGACTGACGCGAAGAACCCCGCCCCGAACCAGGCCCAGAAGCCCACCACCGACCTGCCGGAGCAGCTGCGCATCCGCCGCGACAAGCGCGCGAAGCTGCTGGCCGACGGCGGCGAGGCGTACCCGGTCGAGGTCCCGCGCACGCACACGCTGGCGCAGGTCCGCAGCCAGTGGCAGCTGGAGGCGGGGGAGGAGACGCAGGACGTCGTCACCGTCGTCGGCCGCGTCATCTTCGTGCGCAACACCGGCAAGCTGTGTTTCGCCACGCTGCAGGAGGGCGACGGCACGCAGCTGCAGGCCATGCTCAGCCTGAAGGAGGTCGGCGAGGACGCGCTGGCCGCCTGGAAGGCCGACGTGGACATGGGCGACTTCGTCATCATCACCGGCCGCGTCATCGCGTCGCGCCGCGGCGAGCTGTCCGTCATGGCCACCGAGTGGACCATGGCGTCGAAGTCGCTGCGCCCCCTGCCGTTCGCGCACTCCGACATGAGCGAGGACCAGCGCGTCCGCCACCGCTACACCGACCTGATCATGCGCCCGGAGGCCCGCGACAACGCGATCACCCGCATCAAGGTCATCCGCGAGCTGCGTCACGCGCTGGAGCGCCGCGGCTTCCTCGAGGTCGAGACCCCGATGCTGCAGACCCTCCACGGTGGCGCGGCGGCCCGCCCGTTCGTCACGCACTCCAATGCCCTGGACCTGGACCTGTACCTGCGCATCGCGCCGGAGCTGTACCTGAAGCGCTGCGTCGTCGGCGGCATGGAGAAGGTCTTCGAGATCAACCGCAACTTCCGCAACGAGGGCATCGACTCCTCGCACTCGCCGGAGTTCGCCATGCTCGAGTACTACGACGCCTACGGCACCTACGACGATTCCGCGCGCACCGTGCAGGAGGTCATCCAGGAAATCGCCGTGGCCGTGTTCGGCTCGACGACGGTGACGCTGGCCGACGGCACCGAGTACGACTTCGGCGGCGAGTGGAAGCAGCTGGAGATGTACCCCTCGCTCAACGAGGCGCTGGCCCGCAAGTTCCCCGGCCAGCCGGAGGTCACCGTCGACTCCACGGTCGACGAGCTCAAGGCGATCGCCGACGTCATCGGCCTGGACGTGCCGGCCAAGGGCGGCTGGGGCCACGGCAAGCTCGTGGAGGAGATCTGGGAGCTGCTGTGCGAGGACCAGCTCGATGGCCCGGTCTTCGTCCGCGACTTCCCGGTCGAGACCTCGCCGCTGACCCGCCAGCACCGCTCGAAGCCGGGCGTCACCGAGAAGTGGGACCTTTACGTCCGCGGCTTCGAGCTGGCCACGGGCTACTCGGAGCTGGTCGACCCGGTGATCCAGCGCGAGCGTTTCGAGGACCAGGCCCGCCTGGCCGCCGGCGGCGACGACGAGGCGATGGTCCTCGACGAGGACTTCCTCCACGCCATGGAGCAGGGCATGCCCCCGACCACCGGCGTCGGCATGGGCGTCGATCGCCTGCTGATGGCGTTCACGGGCCTGGGCATCCGCGAGACGGTGCTGTTCCCGATCGTGAAGCCCGAGCAGAACTGATTTCCGCTTGACGACGGGCCGGCGTTTGCGGCGGTCCGTCGTTTTCGCGTTTCCGGGGTCGAGACCGCATACCGCCCGGCTCGACGGGGATGGCCGGTGCGGTGCCGGAGGCTTCGCCGTCGGGTCAATCGGCGTCAACACGGCGCATACCTGCGATAACGCTGTTTCCACTTTCATCGTAAAGGGAAATGTGACGTTGACCTCGTGTTTTGTGCGGGGGTGCGTTACGGGGGCGGCGATAGTGCCAATCTTGGGGTAGTTCTGTCGAAAGATGTGACAGCGGTCACCGAATGGCTTTATCGTTATCCCAGTAACAGTTCTGACTCGAAAGGCCATGAACCCATGAGCGAGAAGAAGAACCGCCAGGATTCCACCGTCGGCCGCAATAACCCGGGCCGTGACGCCATCGGCGCGGCAATGCGGTTCATCACGTCCATCACCGGCTCCGACTTCGCCCAGAAGTACGACCTCCAGCCGACGATCGACCGCGTGATCTACCAGTCGACGAAGTCCGGGTTCAAGACCCTGGGCGCCGCGAACCGCCAGTTCAAGAAGGTATCCGGCGGCGGCAAGCCGCAGCGTCCCGCCCGCGAGGCGCAGGCCGCCGCACCCGACGACGCGGCCTCGGCCGAGCCGGCGAAGACTCCCTCGAAGAAGCTCTTCGATCTCACCCCGACCGAAGATCAGCAGATGATCGTCGAGACGGTGAAGGAGTTCGCGGAGTCCCGCCTGCGCGACGCCGCCGCCACCGCCGACCACGCCGCGACCCCGCCGGAGACGCTCCTGTCCGAGGCCGCCGAGCTCGGCGTCGCCCTGATCAACGTGCCGGAGTCCTTCGAGGGCATCGCCACCGGCGAGGACGTCACCACCAACGCGCTCGTCGCCGAGGCGCTGGCCTACGGCGACATGGGTCTGGCCCTGGCCGTGCTGGCCCCCGCCGGCGTCGCCGCGACGCTCACCGCCCACGGCTCCGACGCCCAGCAGAAGACCTACCTCCCGGCCTTCGCCGGCGAGGACGTCCCCGCCGCCGCCGTCGTGCTCTCCGAGCCGCGCCCGCTGTTCGACCCGCTCAAGCCGGAGGCCACCGGGCGCCGTGAGGGCAACGAGATCGTCCTCAACGGCGTGAAGTCGATGGTCCCCAACGCCGGTGCCGCCGAGCTGTTCATCGTCGGCGTCAACCTCAACGGCCGCCCCGCGCTGGTCATCGTCGAGTCCTCCGCCGAGGGCCTCCACGTCGAAGCCGACCCGTCGATGGGCATCCGCGGCGCCGCCCTGGGCCGCCTGGTGCTCAAGGACGTCCGCATCCCCGCCGACGCCGTCCTCGGCGGCGAGCAGATCTCCGCCGACCAGGCCGAGGTCGAGTACCGCGACGTGCTGCGCCGCTCCCGCCTCGGCTGGGCCGCGCTGGCCGCCGGCACCTGCCAGGCCGTCCTCGACTACGTCGTGCCCTACGTCAACGAGCGCGAGGCGTTCGGCGAGCCGATCTCGCACCGCCAGGCCGTGGCCTTCATGGTCGCCGACATCAAGATCGAGCTCGACGGCCTGCGCATGATCCTGCTGCGCGGCACCTCCCGCGCCGACCAGGGCCGCCGCTTCGACCGCGAGGCCGCCCTGGCCAAGAACTTCGCCTCCGAGAAGGGCATGAAGATCGGCTCCGACGGCGTGCAGCTGCTCGGCGGCCACGGCTTCGTCAAGGAGCACCCCGTCGAGCGCTGGTACCGCGACCTGCGCGCCATCGGCATCGCCGAGGGCATCGTCGTCCTGTAAACCGCCAGACACTTCAGATTTGAAAGAGGATCCGAAATGATCAACCTCGAACTGCCGAAGTTCCTCAGGGCGGGCGCCGCGCAGGCGCATCAGGCCGCCGCGGAGATCTTCCGCCCCATTTCCCGAAAGTACGACCTCGCCGAGCACGAGTACCCGCGTGAGCTGGACACCCTCGCCTCGATGATGGACGGCATGGCCGACGGCGGCAACGCCTTCTCCGGTGCGTCCGGTGGCCGCGGCGACGAGAAGAAGCAGCGCCCCGGCATCAAGAACGGCGGCAACATGGCGTCGCTGCTCAACGTCATCGAGACCTGCTGGGGCGACGTCGGCCTGACGCTGTCCCTGCCGTTCCAGGGCCTGGGCAACTCCGCCCTGGCGGCCGTCGCCACCGACGAGCAGCTGGAGAGCTTCGGCAAGACGTGGGCCGCCATGGCCATCACCGAGCCGTCGTTCGGCTCGGACTCCTCGGCCGTGTCGACGACCGCCCGCAAGGACGGTGACGAGTACGTCCTCAACGGCGAGAAGATCTTCGTCACCTCCGGCGAGCGCGCCGACTCCGTCGTCGTGTGGGCGACGCTGGACAAGTCGCTGGGCCGCGCGGCCATCAAGTCGTTCCTGGTGAAGAAGGGCACCCCGGGCTTCACCGTGGAGCGTCTGGAGGAGAAGCTGGGCATCCGCGCCTCCGACACCGCGGTGCTGCGCCTGGACAACGTCCGCGTGCCGGCCGAGAACCTGCTGGGTTCGCCGGACATCGACGTGAAGAAGTCCTTCGCCGGCGCCATGGCGACCTTCGACAACACCCGTCCGCTGGTGGCGGGCATGGCCATTGGCGTCGCGCGTGCGGCGCTGGAGGAGCTGCGCCGCATCCTGGAGGAGGCCGGCGTCGAGATCGACTACGACAAGCCCGCGTTCGCCCAGCATGCCGCCGTCGCGGAGTACATCCGCCTGGAGTCGGATTGGGAGGCCGCGTACCTGCTGGCTCTCCGCGCCGCGTGGATGGCCGACAATAAGCAGCCGAACACCCTCGAGGCCTCGGCGTCGAAGGCGAAGGCCGGCCGCATGGGCACCGAGGTGACCCTGCGCGCCGTCGAGCTGGCCGGTGCGTACGGCTACTCGGAGCGCAACCTGCTGGAGAAGTGGTCGCGCGACGCGAAGATCCTGGACATCTTCGAGGGCACGCAGCAGATCCAGCAGCTCGTCGTCGCCCGCCGCGTGCTGGGGCTGAGCTCGAAGCAGCTGAAGTAGCGGATCGCCTGCGATCCGGGTCCGCGTTGAACGGGCTGGGATCGCATTCCCTGAGCTGAACGTCGCTAACTGCAGACGCTTCCGCGATTTCATGCAACGAAATCGCGGAAGCGTCTGCAGTTTGCGTCGTTCACGGCCCGGCTTCTTCTGCTTTGCGACGCCCACGTGCCACCCCATCCGACGAGATCGCGATGAGATGCCTCGATCGTGATCTCGTGGGCGCGGAGGTGCGGCGCTACCGGGCGATGACGGTCACCGGGGTTCCACGGAGTCGATCGCGGGCATCGTCGACGAGGGCGTCGAACTCCGCGGCCCACCCGGGGCGGTCGGCGCGGAAACTCGCGGCGGCCGCGGCGTCGGGGGAGACCCCGTCGGGGCGGGCCTTCTGAATCGCCCAGGTCAGCGCGGGCCGCACGGCGCCGGGCCGTTTCGAGAGGGCTGCACCGGGGGAAGACCCGGTGGCCAGTTCACCGAGCGTCTCGGCGAGCATGTCCGCGATGCCCGGCACGCCCGTGACGGCGGGAGAATCCGGCCACACCGTCGTCCGGACCTCGATCGACAACGGCGGGAAGTCGCCGGCGGTCTGGTGCGCGCCGAGCGCCTCGACGATCAGCCGCAGGCTCCGCAGCACCTTGTCGCCGGCGGACAGCTGCGCACCTCCGCCTTCCGCGCCACCGAACTGCGCGCCTCCATATGCGACGGCGGCATTGGTCTCCGCGTCGCGGGGATCGGCCTTGACGTCCAGACCGATCCAATTGGGGCGGTGGTCGCGGAGGACGTCCTCGAGTGCGCCCGGATAGCAGTCCGACGTGTGCAGGCCGACGCCGAATCCCGCCGCGCGCACCACCTCGATCGCTTCACCGAGGCCCCGGTGCATGGTGGGCTCGCCGCCGGTGAAGACCACGCCATCGAGCAGCCCGCGCCGAGAATCCAGCAGGTCCAGCACCTCGCGCCACCGTCCGCCGATGAGTTCGGGGACACCGGCACCGGATCCGGCGCCGGCCCCGGCGCAACGCCCCACGGTGCCCACGGCGGCCTGCAGATCCGGGTTGTGGCAGTACGGGCATCGCCACGGGCACCCCTGCAGGAACACGGTCGCCGCCAATCTCCCCGGCCAATCGACGGAGGAAAAGGGCACCACGCCCGCCACGGGCACCGGCGCCGCGGCGAGAGGGGTGGACGGCGGGGAGGGCGGGACGTCGTCAAGCACGTCAGGCGACATGGCGCTGGGCGAAGGGCAACCGTTCGTGGTGCTCGCCCTTCTTGCCCGTGTTGAAGGAGGACACCGGGCGGAAATAGCCCATGACGCGGGTCCAGACCTCGACCTCGCCGCCGCAGGTGGGGCACGCCTCCAGCTCGCCGGAGTGGTAGCCGTGCGCCGCGCACACCGAGAACGTCGGCGTCACCGTGACGTAGGGCAGGCGGAAATTCTCCAGCGACCGGCGCACCAGCGTCGCGCACGCCTCGCCGGCATCGATCGCCTCGCCCATGTACAGGTGCAGCACCGTGCCGCCGGTGTATTTCGACTGCAGCTCTTCCTGCTCGGCCAGCGCGCGGAAAGGGTCGTCCGTGTGGCCGACGGGCAGCTGCGACGAGTTCGTGTAATACGGCTCGTCGTCCGTGCCTGCCTGCAGGATCCCCGGGTGGCGGCGGCGATCCTCGCGCGCGAAGCGGTACGTCGCGCCCTCCGCCGGCGTCGCCTCCAGGTTGAACATGTGGCCCGTGGACTCCTGGAATTCGACGAGCCGCGCGCGGATGTGGTCCAGCAGCCGCACGGCCATCGCGTGCCCGCGGGCCGTGGTGATGTCGTCGGCGTCAACCGTGAAATTGCGCACCATCTCGTTGATGCCGTTGACCCCCAGCGTGGAAAAGTGATTGTCCAGGCCGGGCAGCCACCGCTGCGTGTACGGGTACAGGCCCGCGTCGATGAGCGTGGCGACGGTCCGGCGCCGCGCTTCGAGCACCCCCACCCCCAGGGCGAGGAGCTCGTCGAGTTCCGCCAGCAGGGCGTCGAAATCCCCGGCGTGGAGGAAGCCCAGCCGCGCGCAGTTCACCGTGACCACGCCGATGGAACCGGTCAGCTCCGCCGAGCCGAAGAGGCCGTTGCCGCGGGCCAGCAGCTCCCGCAGGTCCAGCTGGAGGCGGCAGCACATCGAGCGGATCTGGCCCGGGTCGAGGTCGGAGTTGATGAAGTTCTGGAAGTACGGCAGGCCGTAGCGCGCAGTCATGTCGAACAGGCGGCGCGTGTTCGGGTGGTCCCAGTCGAAGTCGGCGGTGATGTTGTACGTGGGGATGGGGAACGTGAACGCGCGTCCCGATGCGTCGCCGCGGCCCATGACCTCGATGAACGCGCGGTTGAGCAGGTCCATCTCCGCCTGCAGGTCGCCGTAGGCGAAGTCAACCGGCTCGTCGCCGATGAACGGGACCTGGTCGCGCAGCTCCGGCGGGCAGACCCAGTCGAAGGTCAGGTTCGTGAACGGAGTCTGCGTGCCCCAGCGCGAGGGCACGTTGAGGTTGAACACGAACTCCTGGATCGCCTGCTCGACCTGGTCGTACGTGAGGCCGTCGATCCGGACGAAGGGCGCGAGGTACGTGTCGAAGCTGGAGAACGACTGCGCGCCCGCCCATTCGTTCTGCAGCGTGCCCAGGAAGTTGACCATCTGGCCCAGCGCCGAGGTGAGGTGCTTCGGCGGGGCGGAGGACACCGCGCCGGCGACGCCGCCGAAGCCCTCCTCGAGCAATGCCCGCAGCGACCAGCCGGCGCAGTATCCGGCGAGCATGTCCAGGTCGTGGATGTGGATGGCGCCTTCGCGGTGCGCGGCGCCGGCCTCGGGCGTGAACACGTGGTCCAGCCAGTAGTTCGCCACGACTTTGCCGGAGGTGTTCAGCATCATGCCGCCCAGGCTGAAGTCCTGGTTCGCGTTGGCGTTGATCCGCCAGTCGGCGTGGTCGAGGTACTCGTCGATCGTCGCGCCCGGATCGATGAGGCGGGGCGCGTCGGGGACGGCGGCGCCTGTGCCGTGGCCCCCGGGGGCCGTGGCATCCGTGAGGCAGTTGGTTCCTGTGTGGTGGGTGGTGAAGGCCGTCATGGCCCTCACCATAAGACTCGAATCACATAAATGGGATTCGGCTTATTGTGACATTGATCATGCTTAACGACGGGAACCGTCACAACATGTGGGGCCGCGCCGTTGTCAAGCGCCCATAAGTTGTGTGGCCGATTCTTTGGCGGATCTTTCACCCCTCCGTTCGGGGGAGGGGTGGCGCGCCGATGGGGAGGGGTGCGGCGACCGAGCGAAGGGATGCGCCGGCCGTGCGGGGCGGGGCGCTATTCGCAGGCCCATCCGTCGTTGTCGCGGTCCAAACCGGCCCGGTAGCCCGGCGCACCGGCGGGAATGGGCGCCACGCCCGCGGCGCGGGCGGCGCTGCAGTTCGCGTAGTAGCCGCCACCGGCGGCGGGGGCCGGCGCCGGCGCGGGATCGTACGCCGGAGCGGGGGCGGGGGCGGGATTGCCCATGATGCCCATCGCGCCGCCGGCGGCGGCCCCGGCTCCCGCATCCGCGGCCACGACGGCGCCCGCGCCCGCGGCCTCGTCCTCGAGCGGACATGCGATGCCGTCGCCATTGGAGTCGAGTTCCTCGCTGTAGCCCGGATCGCCCACGTACAGCGGGGCGGCGCCGGCCTCGACGGCCTCGCTGCAATTGGCGAACATCGCCTGGACGGCCTCGGACGTGGAAGTCGGGGTGGACGACGTGGTCGAAGAGGTCGTCGAGGAAGTCGAGGAGGTGGACGTCTCCGAGGTGGTCGAAGAGGTCTGAGCCTCATCCGCGTCGTCGAGCGGCGCGCAACCGGCCAGCGCCATCGCCGCGGCGGACAAAGTGGTCAGCGCGATGCGGCGGGAGGGGCGAGAAGAACGGTTCCGGCGGGCGACATCGGTGGTTCCGTCGGCGCGGAGACGGCGGGACGAGCTGGAATCCGTTTGCGCTGGATCCTCTTTCCGGAAAACCGCATGACGGGTGCGGGTGACGGCGGGTAACCCCGAGATTATCGCCCGCGCATCCGCCAAAAGCCATTCGGGTGACCCCGGTCGTCGACGAGGGGCGCCGCTTCTCTGCCTCTTCGCTGCCGTTCCGGCGCCGTTTCGGTGGCGCGTCCGGTGTCATTCGGCCTTCGGCCGGGAGCTTCGGGCGGATTTTGGCGTTCGCCGGGTGCTTCCCTGCTTGCCGACGGCCGCCCGCCGCCAAAAAGACGCCCAGTGGACAGAAGGAGGTGGTTGACCACGTCTTTTTGTCCACTGGACGTCTATCTGCGATGGGTCTGGAGGGGATGGGGCGGGGAAACGGCGGGATGGGCGGCCGGTGGGCCCTGGTGTCCCCGAGAGGCGGGGCGGGCGGCGCTATCCGGCCGGGCGGAGGCGATCCTGGCCGACGAGCTGGGCACCGTCGGCGTCGGTCGAGGTGCCGGCCCCGCTCGAACCGGCCCCGCTCGAGCCGCCCTCGCCCTCGCCGCCGTCCTCCCACGGCTTCGGCAGCATGCGGGGCACGACCTTGCCCACGGCGTTGCGCGGCAGCTCGTCCATGAACACGGTTTCGCGGGGCACGGAGTGGCGGGCCAGTCGATTCTTGACGTGGGCGCGGATGTCCTCGGTGGTCAGCGCCTCGCCCTCGGGGGAGTCGGTGCGCACGACCCAGGCGACCAGCGCCTGGCCGAACCGGTCGTCGTCGACGCCGTAGACGCAGCATTCACGCACGCCCGGCAGGTCGGACAGGGCGTCCTCGGTCTCGCGGGGGAAGACGTTCTCGCCGCCGGAGACGATCATGTCGTCTTCGCGGCCGGAGATGTAGAGCATGCTGTCTTCCAGCCGGCCCAGGTCGCCGGTGCAGATCATGCCGTCGATGATCTCCTTGTCGGCGCCGGGGCGGGTGTAGCCCTCGTAGAGCATGCCGTTGCCGACGAAGATGCGGCCGGTCTCGCCCTCGGGCAGCTCGTTGCCCTCGTCGTCGCGGATGGCGATGCGGGTGCCCAGCGGCGCGCGGCCGGCGGTGGTCGGGTTCTCGGCGAGCTCGGCGGGGTTGGCGATCGTCGCCCAGCTGACCTCGGTCGAGCCGTACTGGTTGTACAGCACAGGTCCGAAGCGGTCGAGCGCCTGCTTGACGATGTGCTCCGGGATCGCCGAGCCGCACGACGCGATGACCTCCAGCGGCGACGTCGACACGTCGTAGTCGTCGGGCATCACTTCGAGCATGCGCTGCAGCATGGTCGGCACGAGGAAGATCGTGTGCGGGTTGTGGGCCTCGATGATCCGCAGCGCGTCCGACGGCTCGAAGTGCCGGCGCAAAATCATGGTGGAACGCAGTGCGATGCACAGCTGGGCCGTCGCAAAGCCCCAGGTGTGGAACATGGGCGCGGCGAGGTAGGCGGGCCTGTTGTGGCGCAGGGGGATGCGGCTCATGATCGACGACGCGGGCATCCACGACTTCGGCTCCGGGCGGCGCGCGCCCTTGGGGGTGCCGGTGGTGCCGGAGGTCAGCACGATGACGCGGCCGCGGCGGGGGCGCTTGGGCAGGTCGGCGGTGGGCCAGGCCTCCGGCGGGGCGGTGCGCAGCATCTCGCGCATGGACGTCCAGCCTTCGCGGACGCTGGAGGTGTCCTGGTAGTCCTCGAGCCACGACACGGCGACGGGGCACTGGTCGAAGTCGTCGGGCAGCAGGTGGGTGAATTCCTCGTCGATGAAGAGGAAGTCGAGCTTCTGCTCGCGGATGACGGCGCGGGTCTGCTCGGCCGACGCGCCGGTGTTGAGCAGCACCAGGTCGGTGCCCAGGCGGCCGTGGGCGCACAGGGCGAGGAGGAAGCCGCGGTGGTTGCGGCACATCAGCCCGATGCGGTCGCGGGGGCGGATGTCGCCGTGGCGCAGGGCGCGGGCGAGGCGGTTGGCGTTGTCGTCGAACTCGGCGTAGGTCATCGACCCGCCGTCGTCGATGATGGCCGTGTGGTGGGGGTCGCGGGCGGCGGCGATGCCGAGCAGGCCGGAGGGCAGGAAGTCCCACCGGTAGATCGACCCGGCGGCCTTGCCCATCGCGCCGGGGCCCATCGCGCCGAGCACGCCGGCCTTGGTCACGGGGGCGAGCCCGCGGATCAGGTCGCCGGTGCCGCGCAGCGACTTCTTCGCGCGGGTGCGGAACTTCTCCGTCGCGCCGGCGGCGCCTGTGTCGGCGTTGGTCGTCGCGTGGACGTCGATCTTCTCGGACATCTGGCTCGGGCCTCCTCGTATGGATTCCTATATGAAAAGGAACCATAATGGTGACGCCCGTCACGCGCAGGCGTTTGCGCGAGGAAGGGCCCGGGTCAGTCGGGGGACCGGGTTTTCGCTTGACGACGGGCGGCCGCCGCTTCAGGACGCCGGTTCGTGCTTCATGCCCAGTGCTTCGGCGACGGGGGCGTTGCGCAGGCCGCCGCGGTGGGTCATCAAACCGTCGTCGAGCCCGGGCAGTTTCTTCGCCGCGCCCGGCCACCCGTGCTCGGCCAGGGCCAGCGCGTAGGGGAGGGTGGCGTTGGCCAGCGCCTGCGTGGAGGTGTTCGCGACCGCGCCGGGCATGTTGGCGACGCAGTAGAAGAGGCTGTCGTGGACCTTGTACACCGGATCGTCGTGCGTGGTGGGGCGGGAGGATTCGAAGCAGCCGCCCTGATCGATGGCGACGTCGACGAGGACGGAGCCGGGCTTCATCCTCTCGACCAGGCTGTCCGGCACCAGCGTCGGGGCCTTGGCGCCGGGGATGAGGACCGCGCCGATGACCAGGTCGGCCTGCAGCAGCTCCGCCTCGATCTCGTGGGCGGTGGAGAAAACGGTGTCGACCGTGCCGCGGTAGATGTCGTCGATGCGCTTGAGCGCCCGGGGATCCAGGTCGAGGACGGTGACGTCGGCGCGCAGGCCGTGGGCCATCGCGACCGCGGAGGCGCCGACCTGCCCGGCGCCGATGACCGTCACGCGCGCCGGGCGGGTGCCGGGGACTCCGGGGAGGAGAATGCCGCGGCCGCCGAAGTGGCTCATCAGGTGGTACGCGCCGACCTGCACGGCCAGGCGGCCGGCGACCTGGCTCATCGGGGTCAACAGCGGCAGTTCGCCGTGATCGTCGGTGACGGTTTCGTAGGCGATCGACGTCGTGCCCGCGTCGAGCAGCGCCTGCGCGCATTCTGGGGCCGCGGCCAGATGGAGGTACGTGAACAGGATCTGGCCCTCGCGCATGAGGGCGAACTCCGGCTCGATCGGCTCCTTGACCTTCAACAGCAGATCGCCCTTCGCCCACACCTCCTCCGCCGAGTCGACGATGGTCGCGCCGGCCTCGACGTACGCCGAATCCGGCATCGAGGAACCGACGCCCGCCCCGGCTTCGACGAGCACCTCGTGGCCGGCGCGCGTCATGGACGCCACCCCGGACGGGCTCGCGGCGATGCGATGCTCGCCGCTCTTGATCTCGCGGGGGATTCCGATGCGCATGGGGGCTCCTGGTCTGCGGGCGACGATCGCCGGCGGGGAATTGTGTTCGCCTTCCATCATCTGCGGATCGCCGCGGCGGCACCAGCCCCGCCGCCGCACCCGCCCTACAGCCCCAGCACCGCGCTGGCGATGAGGAAGTAGACGATCAGGCCGGACGCGTCGCAGAACGTGGAGATGAACGGGGTGGAAAACACCGCCGGGTCGGCCTTGATGGCGCGAGCGATCATCGGCATGATGCCGCCGACGGTGGCGGCGATGGTGCAGATGGACACCAGCGTCAGGCCGATGATCAGCCCGAAGTCCGCGCCGTAGACCAGCCCGGCGACGACGGCGCCGATCAGGCCCAGCAGCACGCCCATGGTCAGGCCGACGCGCACTTCGCGCCACGCCACCTTCCACGTGTCGCGCAGCCGCACCTCACCGACGGCCAGGGCGCGCGTCACCGTCGTCGCCGCCTGGGAGCCGGTGTTGCCGGCGGTGCCGGTGAGCAGGGGGATGAACAGCGACAGCGTCACCACGGCGGCCAGCGCGTCCTCGAACATCTCCAGCACCTGCACGGTCAGAATCGCCGACAGCGCCAGCACCAGCAGCCACACGATGCGCGACCGCACCAGGGTGGTCACCGACGTGACCAGGTACGGGCGGTCCAGCGGCTCGGACGCGCCGGCTCGGGCGGCGTCTTCCTCGTCGGCGCGGTCGATGATGCGGTTGGCGTCGTCGACGGTGAGGATGCCGATCAGCCGGTTCTCCTCGTCGACCACGGGCGTGACCAGGTGGGTGGTGCGCACCGCCCGACGGGCCGCCTTCTCGGCGTCCTCCGACGCCGTCACGGACTCCGGGGACTTCATCAGGTCCCGCACGGTGATCGGCTCCGCGGCGGGGCCGTCGTCATGCGAATCGCCGTCGGTCGAATCCCCGTTGAGCGCGAAAATCAGGTCCCGCATGCCCACGACGCCCTCGAGCCGGCGGTGGTCGTCGGTGACCATGAGCAGGTACACGGTCTCCGCGCCGTCGCCGCTGGCGCGAACGTGGTCGAACGCCTCCCGCGGCGTCATCTCCGGCCGCAGCCGCACGTACTCGGTGGACATGTGACGCCCGATGGTGCCGGACGGGTAGCCGAGGATCGGCGCGGTCAGCGCCCGCTCCTTCTCCGACAGGCCCGAAAACAGCTTCGCCGACACCGTCGCGGGCAGCTCGTCGACCAGCGACACCCGGTCGTCGGGGTCGAGGTGCTCGAAAACGCCGACGACGTGCTCGTCGCGCAGCCCCGTCAGCAGATCCGCGCGCATGCCCGGGGAAAACCGCTCGAACACCTCCACCGCCACCTCGCGCGGCAGCAGACGGTAGATGATCGCCCGATCGTCGGGATCCTCCCGCTCGAGGATGTCGACCAGATCCGACGGCGACATGTCGCGGATCACCCTCTCGATCGAGACGAGATCCTCCTGCGCCAGCATCAGCGCCAGATGGTCGGCGAGAACGTCGAACTCGAGTCCGGTGTGGGAAGAGGTCATGCCCCAGACATTATCCGCACGGCGCGTCGGGCGGGGTCGGATGCGCGGCGCGGTCATGCCCCGAGCCTATCCGGGGGCCCGCGGCGCATGGTCGGCGAGGATTGCTTGACGACGGTCCCGGCGTGGAACGAACCCCACCGTCAATCCCCAGTTCAGACGCTGTTCGCTATGGGCGTACGCCCGAAGGGACGAAACGCGGCCGGGCCGTCGTTAAGCTTCAGTGAAACCGTCATATGGATTCCGGACGACACCGAGGAGAATGATGTTCGAGAGGTTCACCGACCGCGCCCGGCGCGTCGTCGTCCTGGCGCAGGACGAGGCACGCGAGCCCAACCACAATTACATCGGCACCGAGCACATCCTGCTGGGCCTCATCAGCGAGGGCGACGGCGTCGCGGCGAAGGCCCTGGAGTCCATGGGCATCTCGCTGGAGGCCGTGCGCAGCGAGGTCGTCGACATCATCGGCCGCGGCGCGCAGCCGCCGAGCGGGCACATCCCGTTCACCCCGCGCGCCAAGAAGGTGCTGGAGTACTCGCTGCGCGAGGCCCTGCAGCTCGGCCACAAGTACATCGGCACCGAGCACATCCTGCTCGGCCTGATCCGCGAGGGCGAGGGCGTGGCCGCCCAGGTGCTGGTCAAGCTCGGCGCCGACCTGCCGCGCGTGCGCCAGCAGGTCATCCAGCTGCTGTCGGGCTTCCAGGGCGACGACTCCGAGGGCCCCGGCGGCCCGGAGCAGCGCCCCGTCGGCGCGACCTCCGGCCAGCGCGTGGCCGAGGGCAACCACCAGGCCGGCTCGCTGGTGCTCGACCAGTTCGGCCGCAACCTGACCGTCGCCGCCCGCGAGGGCAAGCTCGACCCGGTCGTCGGCCGCGAGAAGGAAATCGAGCGCATCATGCAGGTGCTCTCGCGCCGCACCAAGAACAACCCGGTGCTCATCGGCGAGCCCGGCGTGGGCAAGACGGCCGTCGTCGAGGGCCTGGCCCTGGACATCGTCAACAACCGCGTGCCGGAGACCCTGAAGGACAAGCAGCTCTACTCGCTGGACCTGGGTTCGTTGGTCGCCGGTTCGCGCTACCGCGGCGACTTCGAGGAGCGCCTGAAGAAGGTGCTCAAGGAGATCAACCAGCGCGGCGACATCATCCTGTTCATCGACGAGATCCACACCCTCGTCGGTGCCGGCGCCGCCGAGGGCGCGATCGACGCGGCGTCGATCCTGAAGCCGAAGCTGGCCCGCGGCGAGCTGCAGACCATCGGCGCGACCACGCTCGACGAGTACCGCAAGCACATCGAGAAGGACGCCGCCCTGGAGCGCCGTTTCCAGCCGGTCAACGTGCCGGAGCCGAGCGTCGATCTGTCCATCGAGATCCTCAAGGGCCTGCGCGACAAGTACGAGCAGCACCACCGCGTGTCCATCACGGACCAGGCGCTGGTGGCGGCGGCGACGCTGTCGGACCGCTACATCAACGACCGCTTCCTGCCGGACAAGGCCGTCGACCTCATCGACGAGGCCGGCGCCCGCATGCGCATCAAGCGCATGACCGCCCCGGCGGATCTGCAGGAGATCGACGGCCGGATCGCGGACGTGCGCCGCGAGAAAGAAGCCGCCATCGACGCGCAGGACTTCGAGAAGGCCGCGGGACTGCGCGACAAGGAGCGCAAGCTGGGCGAGGAGCGCCGCGAGAAGGAGAAGAAGTGGCGCTCCGGTGAGTCCGACACCATCACCGAGGTCGGCGAGGAGCAGATCGCGGAGGTGCTGGCCAACTGGACCGGCATCCCGGTGTTCAAGCTCACCGAGGAGGAGTCCTCGCGCCTGCTGCGCATGGAGGAGGAGCTGCACAAGCGCATCATCGGCCAGAACGAGGCCGTCGAGGCCGTGTCGCGCGCCATCCGTCGCACCCGCGCCGGCCTGAAGGACCCGAAGCGCCCGTCCGGTTCGTTCATCTTCGCCGGCCCGTCCGGCGTCGGCAAGACGGAGCTGTCCAAGGCGCTGGCCGCGTTCCTGTTCGGCGACGAGGATGCGCTCATCCAGATCGACATGGGCGAGTTCCACGACCGTTTCACCGCCTCGCGCCTGTTCGGTGCCCCTCCGGGCTACGTCGGCTACGAGGAGGGCGGCCAGCTCACCGAGAAGGTGCGCCGCAAGCCGTTCTCCGTCGTGCTGTTCGACGAGATCGAGAAGGCCCACAAGGAGATCTACAACACGCTCCTGCAGGTTCTCGAGGATGGTCGCCTCACCGATGCGCAGGGCCGCGTCGTGGACTTCAAGAACACGGTGCTCATCTTCACCTCGAACCTGGGCACGCAGGACATCTCGAAGGCCGTGGGCATGGGCTTCTCCGGCGTCGGCGAGCAGGATGCCGACGGCCAGTACGAGCGCATGAAGGGCAAGGTCAACGACGAGCTGAAGAAGCACTTCCGCCCCGAGTTCCTCAACCGCATCGACGAGATCGTGGTGTTCAAGCAGCTGTCCCGCGACGAGATCGTCCAGATGGTCGACCTCATGCTGGACCGCGTGTCGGTGCAGCTCGCCGAGAAGCGCATCACCATGGAGGTCTCCGACCAGGCCAAGAACCTGCTGGCCAAGCGCGGCTTCGATCCGGTGCTGGGCGCCCGCCCGCTGCGCCGCACGATCCAGCGCGAGATCGAGGATCAGCTGTCCGAGAAGATCCTCTACGGCCAGATCGGCATGGGCGAGACCGTCGTCGTCGACGTCGAGGGTTGGGATGGCGAGTCGGAGGGCACGGACGCGAAGTTCACCTTCGTCACCAAGGCCACCGAGGGCGAGTCGGTCCCGGATGAGCTCGACGGCCTGGAGGCCATGGGCGCGGCGGACGGCACCATCGGTTCCGGCGCCGGCGACGTCATCGACGCCGCGGAGGCCGCGGTCGAGGAGGCGGCGCTGGAGGAGAAGTACGGCGAGTCCGGCTCCGACTCCGACGATGGTTCGGCCACCCCGCGCGAGCCGGGTGAAACCGACGAGAAGGACGCGTAAATGGGCATCTTCTTCCGCAAGCGCACCAAGCTCGGCAAGGATTCCTGGCTGAACTGGTCGAAGACCGGGGTGTCCGGGTCCAAGCGCATCGGGCCGGTGACCATCAACAGCCGTGGCGGATTCTCCGTCCGCCTGGGCAAGGGCCTGAACTACCGGGGCCGCTGGAAGAAGTAGCTGCCCGGGCCGGGGCAGCTCGAGCCGGGCGCGCTTGACGACGGCCCGCGTGGTCGTCGCCAAGCACCGCCAAATCCACCAAACACCGCCAAACCCACCCCGAATGACCTAACCCACCCGCTGCAACGGGTGGGTTACGTCATTCGGGGTGGGTTAACTCGATGGGGGAGCGCGGTTGCTGGAGACGGGGAGCGCGGCTGCTGGGGAAGGGGTGGTCGGCCGTCGCAAAGCGGGATACCGAGGTTGGATCGGGGGAGGCCCTGGCCGGAGCGGCGCGATGCGGGTACAATAGGTGACATGA
Source organism: Corynebacterium xerosis NBRC 16721 = ATCC 373 (assembly GCF_001552415.1). Classification (GTDB taxonomy): domain Bacteria; phylum Actinomycetota; class Actinomycetes; order Mycobacteriales; family Mycobacteriaceae; genus Corynebacterium; species Corynebacterium xerosis. The sequence goes on along the minus strand of NZ_BCRD01000003.1, from coordinate 116,202 downwards.
CAACAATCGCCGTCCTCGAGCCCCGCGAGGTCCCGCTGGGCGGGTACCGCGCCATCACCGTCCGGCGCACCCTGCCGCACATCGAGCGCACCAGCGTCGGCCCCTTCATCTTCGCCGATCACTTCGGCCCGGCCGCGCCGTCGATGGACGTCGCCCCGCACCCGCACACCTACCTGGCCACCTGCACGTGGCTGTTCTCCGGGCGCGTGCGCCACGACGATTCCGCCGGCCACCACCTCGACGTCACCCCCGGTGACACGGTGCTCATGGTCGCCGGCGCCGGCATCGCGCACTCCGAGTACTCCTGGCCCGAGGGACCGGACCTGCACGGCGTGCAGCTGTGGCTCGGTTACCCGACCGACGAGCGCCACGCGGAGCGCGGCCTGCACCACTTCACCACCAGCGAGGTCGCTCACGGCGGCGTGACCGCTCGGGTGTTCCTCGGCGAGCTCAAGGGCGAGGTCGGGGGAGCGGGTTCGCTCGCCGACGGTCCGGGCGCGGGCGCAATGGTCGAAGAGGCCAATTTCGGAGCCTCGCCCATTCCTGCACCCCGCCGTGCGCTCGCCGCCGAGTTGCGCATGGAGCCGGGCGCCTCGCTGACGGTGCCGCTGGGCCGCGAGGTGGGCATCCTCGTCGACTCCGGTTCCGCGGAACTGGCGGTGGGCTCTGGTTCCGGTTCCGGCACTGATTCTGGCGCTGATTCCGCTGCCGCCACCGCCGGCCCCGCCGCCCTGGCGTACTCCCATGGCCCCGTCGCCGAGGCCACCATCACCGCCGGCGACGACGGCGCGACCCTGGTCCTGGTGGCCGGCGACCCCTACGGCGAGGACCTGCTGATGTTCTGGAACTTCGTCGGCGAAGACGAGTCCGCCGTCCGCGCCGCCCGCGAGGACTGGGAGGACGCCGACGCCCGCGCCCGCCGTTTCGGCGTCGTCGAGGGGTACCCCGGTTTCGAGGGGGCGCCCACCCGCGCCCAGATCGACCGCATTCCCTCGCCGCCGATGCCGTCGGTGAAGCTGCGGCCGCGCCGGAACAAGTAGCGCGGGCACAAGTAGCGCGGGCACAAGTGGTTACTGCCTCAGCAGTTCCCCGGCACCCCCGAGCCGCCCATGACGCTGACCAGCCACCCGAACGCCTCGTCGGCCGTCAGCTGCCAGGCCAAGCCGTGCGAGGCGTCGCCGAGGTCCTCGTCGACCTCGGAGTACGTGACGTTCGCGCCCGCCGCGCACCAATCCCGCACCAGCCGCCTCGCGCCGGCGACGGGGATGACGTCGTCCTCGACGTTGTGCGTCACGAACACCGGCATCCCCGGCGCCGTCGTCCCCAGAGTTTGCTTGCCGACGGCCCGCCTCAATCCCGGACCCGCCCCATCCCCCAGGTGCTCGGCGAATGACCGGCCATCGACGGTGAAGTCCGCCGAATCGCGCCGGTCCCACATCGCCAGCGTCGCCCCGATGCACTGCGTCGCGGTCTCGTCGAGGAAGCGGCGGCCCTCGGTGTTGAGCATGCCGTCGATCTCCTCGCCGACCTCCGGGTACGCCGCGACGAGCCCGTTGATCGCGTAACCCATCGCCCCCGACAACGGCGACCCGTCGATCTCGGCGGCCGTCGACGGCAGATCCGCCGGCACCCCGCCCGCGTAGACGGCGCGGATGTTCACCTCCGGCGCATAGTCCCCGGCCATCTCGGCGGCCGCCGCCGACGCGGCGCCTCCCTGCGAGAACCCGAACACGGCGACGGGAGTCTCAGCCGCGCCATCCGAACCGAACCCGCCCGAACCGAACCCGCCGATCAGCTCTTCGGCCGCCCTGGCCATGTCGAGCACGGCGTGGCCCTGGGCTTCGCGCACCAGATACGTGTGGGCGCCGGGCGTGCCCAGGCCCTCGTAATCCGTGATGGCCACCGCCCACCCCAGATCCAGGAAATGCCGTGACGGCGGCGGGGGAGCGGTGCCGAAGTGCATGGTCATCGACGGCGCACAGTTGTCCGCCGCCCCCTGCGTCCCCGGCGCGATGACCAGCAGCGGCCGCGGCCCGTCCCCGGTCCACTCGGCGGTCGGCTCCAGCACCGATCCGCTGACGACGTTCGGCCCTCCGTGCGCGTCCGTCGATGCGTAGACGATCCGCCGCGCCGACGCCACGCTCGGCGACTTCACCGCCAAGTCCATCTCGGTGATCACCGCCCCCGGCTCACGCTCGACGGCAGGTGGGGCATCGGCTCCCGAATCCGAGCCCGGGCCCGCCCCCTCGAAACCGGCGCCGCCCGAACATCCCGCGACGGCCATCATCACGATCGCGAGCAGCACCGCGGTCACCGGCGGGCGCGCCCGGAATGGCGAGCTCGAAGCCCGCCCCGGTGCCGCACCCGCCTCTGAACCGCCCATGAAAACCAGACTAGCCACCCGCGCGGATCGCCCACCGCGCTTACGTGGGCAGCCGGAACAATCCGTCGGCGTCCTGGACGGCCAGGCCGTCGTCGAGAAGCGAAAACAGTGCCCGCGACCGCTGCGCCTCATCCGGCCACACCGCATCCAACAGGGCCTTCTCCACCGGCGACTCCGCCGCCCGCAACACGTCCAGCAACTTCCCCCGCACCTGCCGGTCGGTGCCCTCGAACTTCTGCACCCGCTTCTTCGCCGCCGTCAGCTCCTCCTCCGACGGCTCCGGCGACCCCGCCGCCACCCACGCGCACGACTCCCGCACGGGGCATTCCGCGCACGCCGGGCGCGTGCGGCACACCGTCGCCCCCAGCTCCATCCACGCGGCGGACAACTCGGCGGCGGACGCCGGGTCGTCGTAAAGCAAGCCCTCGACCACGGCCAAGTCGGCGCGCTTGTGCGCACCCGGCAAGAACGTCGCCTGCCGATGCCGCCGCAGCACCCGCCGCACGTTGACGTCCACCACCGGCGTGCGCGCGCCGAACGCGAACGCCGCCACCGCACGCGCCGTGTAATCCCCGATGCCGGGCAGGGCCAGCAGTTCGTCGACGTCGGCGGGCACCCGGCCCCCGTGCTTTGCGACGATGACCGCCGCACATTCCCTCAACCGCAGCGCACGCCGGGGATAGCCCAACTTCCCCCACTCGCGCAGCACCTGGTCCGCCGGTGCCGCCGCGAGATCCGCCGGCTCCGGCCACAACTCCATCCACCGCCGCCACGACGGAGCGACGCGGGCGACCGGGGTCTGCTGGCTCATGACCTCGCTGACCAGGATCCCCCACGGCGACGTCGCCGGATCGCGCCACGGCAGCGGGCGGGCGGAGGCGCGGAACCACGCGACGAGATCGGCGCGCCAGTCGGCGGAACCCTCTGGCACTTCATCCCCTGCGCCCTCCGGTGCCCCCGTCCCCGCCCCCGAAAGGGCGCCGGAACCCCCGGATTGTGTTGATTTCAAAGCCCGATTCACTCCATTCTGCGAACACCTAGCAGAATGGATGGTATGCCACGCACCCCTGAATCCGTCTGGAAGCACCTGCTCGAGGGAAACCACCGTTTCATGGAGGGCGAGTCCGCCCACCCGAACCAGGACCCCTCCCGGCGCGAGAAGCTCACCGCCGGCCAGAACCCCGCCGTCGTCGTGCTCTCCTGCTCCGATTCCCGCGTCCCCGTGGAGATCATCTTCGACCAGGGCCTCGGCGACATCTTCGTCATCCGCACGGCCGGGCACATCACCGACCTGTCGGTCCTCGCCTCCCTGGAATTCGCCGTCGACTCCCTCGGCGTCAGCCTCGTCGTCGTCCTCGGCCACGAGTCCTGCGGCGCCGTCAAGGCCGCCCACTCCGCCCTGCAGGGCGGCGAACTGCCGGGCGGATTCCAGCGCGTGCTCGTGGAAAAGGTCACGCCGTCGCTGCTGGCCGCCCGCAACGACGGCCAGACCGAAATCGAGGACCTGGAACGCCGTCACGTCCGCGAGATCGTCAACCACATCGTCGACCGTTCGCCGGAGATCAAGAGCCGCCTCAACGACGGCAAGGTCGGCGTCGTCGGCATGCGCTACCACCTCGGCGACGGACGCGCCGAGGTCGTGGTGACCAAGGGCGTCAGCGAGAACCCGCTAATCTGATGGCGTGACCAACCGACCGCTGCCCCCGGAGATCTACCGGCGCCGACGCATCGCCGCGCTGGTGCTGGCCATCGCGTTGATCCTCGTGATCGTCGGCATAGTCAGATGGGCGGCGGGCGACACGGACGCCGGCACCGACCAGGCCGCCGAAGTCAGCGAATCGGTCACCGTCACGCGCGACGACGGCGTGGAGAACACCTCCGCGCCCGACGGGCCCTCCTCCGAGCCGTACACCACCAACCCGGCCTCGGAAACGCCCGCCACCGTGGACAAGGACACCTGCGAGCTGGGCGACCTGATCCTCACCGTGACCGCCGACGCCCCCAACTACGCCGACGACAACCCCCGCTTCGCGCTGACGATGGCCAACCCCACCAACGCCGACTGCGACATCAACCTCGACGAGGACACCCTGCGCTTCGAGGTCTACGACATGCTCACCTACGAGCGCATCTGGTCCGACCTCGACTGCCACGACTCCGAGGGCACCGGCACGGAAACGGTCGCGGCCGGCGAGGAAGTCGTCTACGACGTCAACTGGTCCCGCACCAGCTCCGCCCCCGGCAAGTGCACCGCCACCGACCGCCTGGACGTCGAGCCCGGCAGCTACCTGGTCTACGGCCTGGTCGGCGACCGCAACTCCGACCCCTTCACGTTCAATATCAGGGGTTAGCCGGCCCCGGCGGCAGTCAGGCCGGCCCCAACCGGTCGAGCCCCTGGCGGACGTGCCGCGCCCACAACGGGCCCACGCCCTCCAGCGCCGCCAGATCCTCCGTCTGCGCCTTGAGCAATGACGGCAACGTGACGAACCGCGCCACCAGCTTGTCCATCAGCGAATACTGCATGCGCGGGACCCTCGCCAGCGCGCGGTACCCGCGCGGATCGACGCGCTCGCCCAACGCCTCGGCATCCGTCGGATAACCCAGCACCTGCGCCACCGCCCGGGGCCCCAGAAGATCCGGGTCCGGCAGATGGGCGAGGCTGGCCAAAGCGGCGTCCACGTCGGCCTCGTCGGGAAGCCCCGACGCGGTGACCAGGTAGTCGTGCAGAAGCAGGCGCGAATTCGGCGCGGTGTCCGCCACCAGCTCGCGCAACTGAACGTCCAGCTGATGTCCATCCGACCCCAGCGCCACCACATCACGCGACACCGACTCCGCCGCACGCCGCAACAGCTCCGACAGGCGCAGCACCCCGACGACTTCCGACGCCGACGCGTACCCGGACAGCTCCGCCGCGAACAGCTCCTCGGCCTCCGCGTCCAACCGCGAGCGGTAGCGCTCGATCGTGCCGAGCGCTTGATTTGCCCTCGACAGGATCTCCGCCGAATCTTTCAGCACATGCCGCACGCCATCGGCGTACACCGTGATGATGTTCATCGACTGCGACACCGCGATCACCGGCACCCCGGTCTGCAACGCCGTGCGCTCCGCGGAACGATGCCGCGTGCCCGACTCATCCGTCGGCAGCGAAGGATCCGGCACGAGCTGCACGTTCGCCCGGCGGATGCGCGTGCCATCCGTCGACAGCACCACCGCGCCGTCCATCTTGCACAGCTCCCGCAGCCGCGTCGGCGCGAACGCCACGTCGATCTCGAAGCCGCCGTCGCACAAGCCCGCGACCTCGTCGTCGTAGCCGAGCACGATCAACGCGCCCGTGCGGCCGCGGCGAATCCGCTCCAGCCCGTCGCGGATGCCCGTGCCCGGGGCGAGGGTCTTCAGCAGGTCATGGCTCAAATCCGACACGGGACAAGCCTACCGCGCCGCACCTACCCCAATGCCGCGTTGAACGCCTCGGCGACGGTGCCCACGCGCACCAGCCGCAGGCCGCCGGATTTGGCCGACCCCTGCACGTCCTCGGTCTCCTTCGGGACGATGGCGCGGGAGAACCCCATCCGCGCGGCTTCCTTCAGCCGCCGGGCCATGTCGGGGACGCGGCGCACCTCCCCGGCCAGCCCGAGCTCACCGATGACCACGGTGTTCTCCCGCACCGGCCGCTGCTTCGCCGCCGACGCCAACGCGATGGCCACCGCGAGGTCCGCCGCCGGCTCGACCATGGACATGCCGCCGACGCTGGCCACGTAGATTTCCTGGCTGGCCAGGGTCTTCATGCTGGGGCCGTGTTCGGCGAGGATCGCGGCGACCATCGGCACCCGGCGCTGGTCCAGCCCGGAGACGTTGCGGCGGTTGCTCTTCGCGTCCCCCGACACGATGAGCCCCTGCACCTCCGCCAACAGCGGGCGGCGCCCCTCCATGGCCACGGTCACCGCGGTGCCCGGGGTGGGGGAGCGGTGATGCAGGAACAATCCCGACGGATCCACCACCTCGCGGATGCCGTCGGCGGTCTGCTCGAAGCAGCCGACCTCGTCGGTCGCGCCGAAACGGTTCTTCAGGCCGCGCAGGAAGCGCAGCCCGGAGTGCCGGTCGCCCTCGAAATTGAGCACCACGTCCACCAGGTGCTCCATGGTCCGCGGGCCGGCGACGGTGCCGTCCTTGGTCACGTGCCCGACCACGAGGATCGCGATCCCCGATTCCTTCGCCAGCGCCGTCAACGCCGCCGTGACGGCGCGAGCCTGCGCGACCCCGCCGCGCGTCCCCTCGACTCCGGCGGCCTGCATCGTCTGCACGGAATCGACGATCAGCAGGCCGGGTTTCACGGCCAACGCCTGCTCGATGACTTCCCCCACGTCGGACTCCGCGGCGAGATACAGCTCGTCGTGAAGCGCACCCGTCCGTTCGGCCCTCAGCCGCACCTGGCCCACGGACTCCTCGCCCGTGACGTACAGCGCCGGGCCCAACTCACCGGACGCGCAGCGGTACGCGACCTCGAGCAGCAGCGTCGACTTGCCGACGCCCGGCTCGCCGGCCAGCAGCACCACCGATCCGGGCACGACGCCCCGGCCGAGGACCCGGTCCAGCTCCCCGATGCCGGTGGGCACGGCCTTCGCGAGCCCGGGGTCGATGCCCGTGATCCGCTTCGCCGCGACCACCGGGAGCCCGGACGCGGAAGAGACCGCGGAGACGGTCGAACGCGAACGTCCGACCGTGTCCACGGTCTCGGTCAAAGAACCCCATTCCCCGCACGAAGGGCACTGCCCCACCCACTTGGATGCCCGCCATCCACAGGCGGAGCAACGGTAGGACGGCCCCTTCGCCACGGAGCCTACTGCTGGTTGATCTGGCCGATGGCCTGCTCGGCCGCCGGGGTGGTGGCGTCGCCCTGCGCGGCGTCGTCGGCACCGGCCCCGGCGTCGGACGCCTCGGCGGGCTTGGCGCCCTCGGCCAGGCCGTTGTCGCCGCGGTCCACGGAACCGGCCTCCGGGATGTAGGAGGAGATGGTCACGAACAGCTCGATCTCCTCGGTGCCCTCCGGGCCCTGGAAGGTGAACGTCACGTTGCGGTTCTCGCCGATCGCGTTGGACTTGTCGCCCGCCAGCGTCTCGGAGTCGAGGGTGCTGGAGAAGTAGGTGATGCAGCCCGGGTTCGCATCGGCCTGGGCCGAGTACTGCTCGACGGCGCCCGCGTAGTCGACGACCATCTGGCAGTCGCGCGGGATCTCCTGCTCGCCGTTGGAGGCGGCATCGTACGACTTGGTCGAGGTGACCGGGGTCAGCTGAGCCTCGCCCGCGCCTTCGACCTCGACGGACTCGAGGGTGTACACCGCGTCGTTCGAGCGCTCCTGGTTGGTGACGGAGAACTTCAGCGCCGCGTCACCCGACTCCGGGTCGACGATGATGTGCGCGTCGCGGATGGCGACTCCACCCGGAACCGCCTCCTGCACGTTCTGCGCGCCGTCGACGGCGGCGACCTGGTTGGCGGTCTGGGAAATCTGGCCGGCGCCGCAGGCGGCGAGCGCGACGGCGGAAGCGGCGGCGACGGTGGCGAGGGCACCGCGGCGGACAACCGACTTGAGGGTCATGAGTTCGTGTCCTCCATCATCTAGGGCAACTTGAGGATTGGGGTTTGAAACTGGGTTCTGCAGTTGAGAACCCACCTTAGTGTCCTCAAAGGCTCTTCTCATACTAGCGGTAATTTGCAGGGGGGTCGTGATAGGGTGGAGGGCCGTTGAAAGGGGCGTGCACACCACATGGAATTCAGCGTCGGCGATACCGTCGTCTACCCGCATCATGGGGCCGCGAAGATCGAGGAAATCATCGAGCGCGAGCTGAACGGCGAGACCGTTCAGTACCTCGTCCTCCAGATCTTGCAGAGTGATCTGAACATTCAGGTTCCGGCGAAGAACGCCGAACTTGTCGGTGTGCGAGATGTCGTCGGGGAGGAAGGCCTGCGCAAGGTCTTCTCCGTCCTCCGCGAAACGGACGTCGAGGAAGCGGGCAACTGGTCCCGCCGCTACAAGGCCAACCAGGAGCGTCTCGGCTCCGGCGACATCAACAAGGTCGCCGAGGTCGTGCGGGATCTCTGGCGCCGAGACCAGGACCGCGGGCTGTCCGCCGGCGAAAAGCGCATGCTCAGCAAGGCTCGCCAGGTGCTCGTCGGAGAACTGTCGCTCGCCGAGAGCGTCGACGACGAGAAGACCGCCGAGATCTTCTCCCGCATCGAGGCGACCATCGAGCGCCACCAGGCCCTCGCCGACGAGGCCGCCAATTCGGCGGAGCCGAAGGCCACCGCGGGGGACGACGCCGTCGACCTCGACGCCGAGGACTAGGGAGACCGAGGGCATGCGGGTCACCGCGCTGGTGGCCGCGGCCGGACGTGGCACGAGGCTCGGCGAGCCCATCCCCAAGGCGTACGTCCAGCTGTGCGGCCGCTCGCTCGTCGAGCGTTCCGTGGCCGCCATCGAGCGATCCGAAGCCGTCGACGACATCGCGGTGATCGTGTCGGAGGACATGATGGCGTATGCCCGCGAGCTGTTCCGGCGCGCCAAATCCGCGGGACGTATCCGCAGCGACGTCGAGTTCATCGTCGGAGGAGGCGAACGCATCGATTCCGTCTGGGAGGGCATGCGCCGCATGCCCGAAGACGGGGTCGTCTTGGTGCATGACGCCGCCCGCGCGCTCACGCCGCCCGGCATGATCGCTCGCGTGGTTCGCGCCGTGGTGGGGGGATCCGACGCCGTCATCCCCGTCGTCGCCGTCGCGGACACGATCAAGGAGGTGTCGGGCACCGTCGTCACCGGCACCCCCGACCGTTCCTCGCTTCGCGCGGTGCAGACTCCGCAGGGCTTTCGCCTTCCGCTTCTGCGTCGCGCATACGAAGAACACTTCGGCCGGCCCGCAGATGAGGCACTCCACGCCACGGACGATGCTTCCCTCGTGGAGCGGCTCGGTGAGCCGGTCCACGTGGTGCAGGGCGATCCGATGGCATTCAAGGTGACCACCCCCCTCGATTTGGCACTGGCGACGCAGATCGCCGAGGAAGCCGAATCGACCGAGTTCGAGATTTCCGGAGAATGACATGACCGACGCACCCGTCCTCATCCCGCGCGTGGGCATCGCCACCGACGCCCACCAGGTCCAGGCCGGCAAGCCTTGCTGGATGGCCGGCCTTCTTTTCGAGGGCGAGGACGGTTGCGAGGGGCACTCCGATGGGGACGTGGTCGCCCACGTCATCGTCGATGCCCTCCTGTCCGCCTCCGGCCTGGGGGACCTGGGCAGCTTCGTTGGGGTCGGGCGACCCGAGTACGACGACGTCTCCGGTGAGCGTCTGCTCAAGGAATGCCGCCGGCTGCTCGAGGACAACGGGTTCGTCATCGGCAACGCCGCCGCCCAAATGATCGGCAACCGCCCGAAGATGGGGCCGCGCCGCGAAGAGGCGGAGAAGGTTCTCTCGGAGTACATCGGCGCACCCGTCAGCGTCTCGGCGACGACGACCGATCACATGGGCTTCACCGGCCGGGGCGAGGGCGTCGCGGCCGTCGGCACCGCCGTCGTCTGGAAGAAGACGGACGCCAAGTAGCGCGGCCGAACGCAGCTCGCTTCTCGACGCTTGCCCCGAGGAGCGTGGCTTTCTCATCATGGTGGTCACGCCGCCCTTTCGTCGAGCGTGCCGCCGTCGTTGAACTCGACGTTTCGCCGTCCGTCCGCGCCGATCGGGTGGGCCCATCCGGTGCGCCCGCGTGGGTCGTCGGTCCTGGGCGTCATGTGGCCCCGGCGCGGGTCCGCCCGGGTGTCGTCGTTGTCGGAGTGATGGCGTCGGCACAGCAAGGTGAGGTTCTCCAGATCCGTGGCCCCTCCCAGCAACCATGCGACGAGGTGGTGGACATCGCATGCGTCGGGCGGCCTGGAACATCCGGGATGACGGCACGTGCCATCGAGCAATTGCAGCGCCATCCGCTGCTCGAACGTCGCGGATCGATGGGTGCGGCCCAGTCTCAACCGGGATTCGGTCACGGGCGCGGTTTCGTCGATGATGGCCGCGTACATCTCCTCGGACATGCCCAATCGCAGCAGGTCGATCAGGCCGATCTCAACTCCGGCCCCGGTTCTGGTCGTGACCCTGGTCGGATGCGTCGCCGCCGGCTCCCCGTGGCCGGTTCCCGTCGCCGCCTTCAGGTCATCGGCGTTCAAAGCAGCGACGATCGTGCACATGGGTTTGCCCTTCACCCTGGGATGCGCCTCGTGCGCCGTGCGCAGAGCAAGATCGAGAGCGTCGGCGTTTCGCTGAGGCGGCGTCCGTTCGTCGTCGTGCGAGCCCTTTTTCACGCCGTGCGCCAGCAGCCACGCCTCCAGCAGTGCGACGGTCGCCGCATCCAGGTAGCCGTGGACTTTCGCCCCGCCGTCGCCGTCTTGCTTTCCGACGGTCAGCCTCCGAGCTCGATGCGCCGTGTTCGGGTCCCGCGGGAATCGTCTGTTCTGTTCCTTCACGAGCTTGCGGCAGAGGGAACCCGCGCCATGTGGGCCATGGGTGGGGGAGCGGGCGACCACCTCTTTCACGATGACTTCGGCGGGCCTTTCCGCTCGATCATCCAGTTCCCCGATTTCCTTCTTGATCTGCGCGATGCCCGACAGCGTCAGATCTCCCGCCCTCAAGCTCGCGCTGCACGAATCTCTCAGGGTGGGATGGTCCGCCAGAAATTCGACGGCGACGGCCCGCTCGCGTGCCTCGTTGCGGGGCAACCTGAACTCCCGAAACAGGTAGTCGTCGGGTTTGGCCGTGCCGATCAAACGCGAGAGTTCGCCATCGACGACCGTTTCCGCAACTCTCGCATCGATGATGGCGGCGCCCCGCCGGGCGGTTTCCAGGGCCTTCAGGGATGGCAGCAGTTGCAGGAGCGTCGTAGGTGAGAAACGGCACGATTCGAATGTGAAGGCGATTGAAGCGAGCGCTTCGGTGGCGCGTTCGATGAGGTCCTTGATGTGTGCGGTGTCGGTGGCCTGGTCGCGCTGATCTGGCGGTGAATCGTTGAAAGTGCTGAGCGGATGGGTATTCGTGGCCGACATCTGTCCCCCTGGCGTGCGGCGCGTGACTGACTTTCTGCCCCCGATGGTAGATGCGCGCAACGTCGAACGCAAGATCGAATGAGGGTTTAATGGAACGTTCATTCGAAGTTAATGTTCGGGTGTTTTCTGTGACCCGTGGGGCGATTGGGGAGAGGTGGGCGTCGTAAAGCACATGGTTTGGCTCGGGTTCATAGCCGCAGCCAGGCAAGTGAACGGCCCTCATCGAACGCCGCGTGAACCCCGCGTGAACGGGACGGCGAATTCACTGGGATGCGGCAGGTCACGCGCCGTGCAAGCGTTCGGAAGGGGCGGCCCCGACCGCTACACTCGGGGGCGTGAACTTCCGAATCTTCGATACCGCCACCCGTGAGCTGCGAGACTTCGAGCCCCTCCGCGAGGGGCATGCGTCGGTGTACCTGTGTGGGGCGACCCCGCAGGCGATGCCGCACATCGGCCACGTGCGTTCCGGTGTCGCGTTCGACATTCTGCGCCGCTGGTTGATGGCCCAGGGGCTCGACGTGGCGTTCGTGCGCAATGTGACGGACATCGACGACAAGATCCTGACCAAGGCCGCCGAACACGGGCGTCCCTGGTGGGAGTGGGTGTCGACGTACGAGCGCGAGTTCACCTGGGCCTACGACCAGCTGGGCGTGCTGCCGCCGAGCGTCGAGCCGCGCGCCACCGGGCACGTGACGCAGATGGTCGAGTACATGCAGCGTCTCATCGACAATGGCTACGCGTACGATGTCGACGGGAACGTGTACTTCGACGTCAATGCGTGGGCATCGTCGGAGGGCGGGGATTATGGCTCGCTGTCCGGCAACCGCGTGGACGAGATGGAGCAGGGCGAGCCCGATTCGCCGGGCAAGCGCGGTCCGCACGACTTCGCGCTGTGGAAGTCCGCGAAGCCCGGTGAGCCGTCGTGGCCCACGCCGTGGGGCGATGGCCGGCCCGGCTGGCACCTCGAGTGCTCGGCGATGGCCACGTACTACCTGGGCGGTGAGTTCGACATCCATTGCGGCGGGCTGGATCTGCAGTTCCCGCATCACGAGAACGAGATCGCCCAGTCCCATGCCGCCGGCGACGGCTTCGCGCGGTACTGGATGCACAACCACTGGGTGACCATGTCCGGCGAGAAGATGTCGAAGTCGCTGGGCAACGTCCTGTCGGTGCCGCACATCCTCGAGGCCGTGCGGCCGGTGGAGCTGCGCTACTACCTCGGCAGCGCGCATTATCGTTCCGTCCTGGAGTACTCCGAGGAGGCGCTGCAGGAGGCTGCCGCGGGGTACCGCCGCATCGAGGCGTTCCTGAAGCGCGCCGCCGACAAGTTCGGCGAGATCGAGATCGGCGATCGCCCCGAGGCGTTCGACGCCGCCATGAACGAGGATCTCGCCGTGCCGCGCGCCCTGGCCGAGCTGCACAATGCGGTGCGCGCGGGCAACCAGTTGCTTGCCGACGGGGACGACGCCCGAGCCAAGGAGCGTGCGTCGGAGGTCCGAGCGATGGCTGCGGTGCTCGGCTTCGACCCGCTGTCGGAGAAGTGGGCGGCTTCTGGTGGTGGCGACGATCGCGCGATGCATGCGCTGGGCGTTCTCATCGGCCATGAGCTGGAGACCCGCAAGACCGCGCGCGAGGAGAAGGATTGGGCGACCGCCGATGGAGTGCGTGACCGGCTGACCGAGGCCGGCGTGTCCGTCACCGATACCGCCGATGGGCCGAAGTGGTCGTTGTCCGACTGAAGGGGGCCGCAGCAACCGCGGCGATGAAGCGAAATCATGCGAGACGAGAACATCGGTTGATTCCCACTGGCCTGAGTGCCACGGGAACGACCACGATCGCTACGACGGGTAGCGAAAGCGAAAGGCAACAACATGGCGGGTAATTCCCAGCGCCGCGGCGCGGTGCGCAAGTCCAACAAGAAGGAACAGGCCAGCACGGGCGGCCACAAGCGGGGCCTGCGTGGCAAGGGGCCCACGCCGAAGGCGGAGGATCGGGTTTATCACAAGGCCCACAAGCAGGCGCTGCAGCAGCGACGACGGGACCAGGGGCGCCACGAGCGCGTCACCGACGGCTCGGAGCTGGTCGTCGGCCGGAACCCCGTCGTCGAATGCCTGCACGCCAAGGTTCCGGGCAGCACGTTGTTCGTGGCCCTCGGCACCGACAACGATGACCGGCTGCAGGAGGCCGTGCGCGTCTCCAATGACCGGGGCATCCCGATCCGCGAGGTTCCCCGCCACGAGATGGACCGGATGACCGGCAACTCGCTGCACCAGGGCATCGGTCTGCAGATCCCGCCGTACAAGTACCTGGCCGTGGAAGACCTCTTGGAGAAGGTCGTGGACTCGGGTGAACCGGGCCTGATCGTGTGCCTGGACAACATCACGGATCCGCGGAACCTTGGCGCGGTCATTCGTTCGACCGCGGCGTTCGGCGGCCATGGCGTGGTCATTCCGGAGCGTCGCTCGGCGGCCGTCACGGGCGTCACGTGGCGCACCTCCGCCGGCACGGCCGCGCGGCTTCCGGTGGCGCGGGCGACGAACATGGTGCGTTCGCTCAAGCAGTTCCAGAAGGCCGGGTACCAGGTCGTCGGCTTGGACGCCGGCGGGGATCACACGCTGGACACCTATGACGGAACCACGCCCACGGTGGTCGTGGTGGGTTCTGAGGGCAAGGGCCTGTCGCGGTTGGTCCGGGAAACGTGCGACTCGATCATGTCCATCCCGATGACGGGGTGGGTGGAGTCGCTCAACGCCTCGGTCGCCGCGGGCGTCACCCTCAGCGAGTTCGCGCGTCAGCGCCGCGTGGCGACCTCGAAGTAGAGGCGAAGCAGGGGGCGAAGCTGGGCCAGGGCCAGGGGCCAGGGACCGGGGGTCGGGAGGCTCAGGGTGCCGGGTGGCGGCCGGTGCAGTCCGCGTCGGCGGCCACCGCGGTTGCGGGAAGGACTCCGTCGCGGGGGACTGCCCACCGGTCGGCGGACACGTCGTCGCGGGTGGCGGTGCGGCCCCGGTACCAGCCGATGAAACGGCACACCAGGTAGATGGCGAAGGAAATGGTGGTCACGAACACGCTGACCGGCATTCCCGGCGCCAGGGACAGCAGCACCCCGCCGACGGCCGCGGTCTCGGCGAAGAGGACGGACAACGCCACGGCCTTCATCGGCGACGCCGTCACGTACGCCGCGGCGGCACCGGGCGTGATCACCAGCGAGATGATCAGCAGCGCACCGACGATCTGCACGCCCTGCGCGGCGGTCAGGCCGATCAGGACCGCGAACAACACCGACATGGCGCGGACGTTGATGCCCGACGCCGCCGCCAGGACCGGGTCGGCCGAGGCGAACAACAGCGGCCGCCAAAACAGCGCCACCACCGCGATCACCAACGCGGCGACGCCCGCCAGCAGCCACACCGACGCGCTGGACAGGCCCACGATCTGGCCGGTCAACAGCGAAAACGCCGTCGTCGTCCGCCCGGGATACAGGTGGATGAACAGCACGGACAGGCCCATGCCGAAGCTGAGCACCACGCCGACGATGGTGTCCTGCCCGCCGCGCATGCCCAGCAGCGCCAGCACCACGGCCGCCAGCACGGACCCGACGATCGCGCCACCGCCGACGCTGAACCCCGTCAGCAGGGCCGCCGACGCGCCCATCAGCGCCAACTCGGACGTGCCGTGCACGGTGAAGCTCATGCGGCGCATCACCACCAGCGGTGTGATCACGCCGGACACCAACCCCAGCAACGCCGCGGCGATGATCGCCGACTGCACGAACCCCACCTGCAGCAGCGTCTCGGTGTCCGCCAGAAAACCGTTCAACCAGTCCATCAGACGATCACCAGCTTGTCGCCCACCGTGGCGACGGTGATGTCGGTGCGATACAGCTCGGAAAGGGTTTCGGAGGTCATGATCTCCTCGACTGGCCCGACCTTGTGGCCGTGCGGGGTGATGTACAGGACCCGATCGCAGTGGCCCAGGATCGGGTTGATGCCGTGCGTCACGAAGACCACGGCCGTGTCGTGCTCCCGCCGGCGCCGCTCGAGCCGATCGACCGCCGCATGCTGCGCGGCGGGGTCGAGGCTGAGCAGCGGCTCGTCGCAAAGCAAAAGTTCGGGATCCCCGACCAACGCCTGCGCCTGCCGGACCAGCTGCTGCTGGCCGCCGGACAGGGTGCCGACGCGCCGGTCCGCGATGCCCTCCGCGCCGACGTCGGCCAGCGCGGCATCGATGCGCTCCTTCGGCGGGCGCCGGCGAAGCACGCCGTGGGCCGCCGCCAACCCCACCAGATCACGCACGCGCATGGGCAACTCGGGGTCGAACATGCGCTGCTGCGGGATGTAGCCGATGGCGGGCGTCGCGGACACGGTCCCGGCGGTCAATCGACGCGTGCCCAGGGCGGCGCCGATCAGCGTCGACTTGCCCACGCCGTTCGGGCCGAGCACGGCGAGGAACTCGCCGGGCCGGACCTCCAGATCGAGGTCGGACCACAGTGGTGCGACGGCCGCGCCGGCGAAGGTAAGTGGGGTCAACTACTCCTGCTCCAAGTCATCGAGGATGCGGTCGTACAGGTCGAAGAAACTCTCGTTGGCGCCCGGGGACTCGTAGACGTTGACGATGCGCAGCCCCTTGGCCTGCGCGGCCTTCACGAGCCGCTCGGACACCTGGTCGCGCGTCTGCGGCGCGTCGATCAGAAAGTCCAGGTTACCGGACTCGATGGTCTCCAGCATCGCGGCGACATCGGCGGCGGACGGCTCGGATTCGCTCAGCGTCGCGCGGCGGTAGCCCTCGGGGGTGTCGTCGACGATCTTGGTGCCGGCGAGAATGTCGTCGGCCAGCGGGTGGGTCTGCGCGGTCGTGGACTTCGGCAGCTTGGCCTTGCGTTCGTCGATCTCATCCAGGCGCTTGACGACGTCCTCGTCCGACGCGCCAATGTCCCAATGGGCGTTGATCTCCGAGGCCAGAGTCGAAGCGACGGATTTCACCGCGTCGGTGTCGTACCAGATGTGCTCGTTGACCTCGGCGGAATGGTCGTGGCCCTCGTGATCTTCTTCGGCGTGGCCCTCTTCCTCATGGCCCTCCTCGCCGTGGCCGTGGCCGTCGAAGCCGTCGCCGTCGATGGCGGTGAGGATGATCGCGGCGGAGTCGGACGACGCGGCTTCGGTCAGCCAGGCGTCGTAGTGACCGCCTCCCGCGAGCAGCACGTCGGCCTGCTCGACCAGGGCCATGTCGGCGGCGGTCGGCTGGTAGGAGTGCGGGTCGGTGTCGTTGGAGGCGATGATCGGCTCGACCTCGACGCCCTCGGCGTCGCCGATGACGGCCTGGGCGACGTCGGCCCAGACCTTGGTCGACGTGACGATCTTGACGGTGTCGCCCGACCCGGCGTCGCCGCCGTTGCCGTCGGCGGTGGCGGAATCGTCGGAGCAGGCGGCGAGCCCCATGGTCAGGCCCACGGCGGCGGAGGCGGCCAGGGCGGTGCGCAGGAAGGGAGTTTTCATGCGCTCATAATAACGCCGAATTGAAAACGGTTGCCAACTGGGGGCGATTCCGTGCCATCGGGTAGATTCGGGCACGTGAGCGCCGAAGATCCCGCCGACCCCGCAGAGCAGAATTCGGCGTCGCCGACCCCCGGTGCGCCCGCCGCCCGGGCCACCCGCACCGGGCGCCGTTCGAAGGGGACGCTGGCGTCGATCGCCGCTGAGCTCGGGGTGTCGCGCACCACGGTGTCCAACGCCTACAACCGGCCGGACCAGTTGTCGCCGGAGTTGCGCGAGCGCATCCTCGCCCAGGCCGAGGCCCAGGGCTATCCCGGACCGGACCCCATGGCGCGCAGTTTGCGCATGCGCCGCGTCGGGGCGGTCGGCGTGCTGTTCACGGAGCAGCTGTCCTTCGCCTTCGAGGACCCCGCCTCGGTCGATTTCCTGGCGGGCCTGTCGGAGGAGTGCGGCCGTCGCGGGGATTCCCTGCTGGTCATCCCCGCTTCGTCGTCGGAGTGCGCCATGTCGCTTGACGACGCTTCGCAGGGGCCGTCCCCCTCGGAATCGGATCCCCGCCAGCTGATCCGCCAAGCGGTCGTCGATTCCTTCGTGGTGTATTCCGTGGCCGAGGACGACCCCTTCCTGCAGGCGGTGCTGGAGCGGGGCCTGCCCACGGTGATCTGCGACCAGCCGACCGAGGTGGGGGAGGTGCCTTTCGTGGGCATCGACGACCGCGAGGCGATCAAGCCGGCGGTGCGGCATCTGACGGAGCTGGGCCACCGGAAGGTCGGCGTGTTGTCGGTGCGCCTGTCGCGGCAGCGCAACGACGGCCTGGTCGACGCCGAGCGCCTGGCCGGGGCCCGGCACCACGTGCAGCGCTCCCGCGTCGAAGGTGCGCTGGAGGCGTTGGCCGAAGCCGGCGTCGACGCCGCCGACGTGCCCATCATCGAACGGCACCTCAACGACCCCGACAACAATTACGACGCCGCCCGCGAACTGCTGACCTCGCACCCGGAGCTCACGGCCGTCGTCTGCACCACCGACACCCAGGCCCTCGGGGTGCTCCGCTACGCCCGCGACCACGGCATCCGCGTTCCGGAGGACCTGTCGGTCACCGGCTTCGACGGCATCGAGATGGCGCGGCACGTCGGCGTCACCACCGTCATCCAGCCCAACCGGGACAAGGGCCGGGCCGCCGGTGCGGCGCTGGCCGGCGGTGACCCGCGGGTGATGCTGCCCACCGAGTTCCTGCCGGGCAGGACCACGGGAGCGCCGCGCGAGGCGTCGTAAAGCCCGGGGTCAGGCAGTCGCGGCTGCGCGGGCCTCGGCGAACTCGCGGAGGAACGCGGTCACGGCCGCGGTGTCCGGCAGGAAGGCCGTCGCCGCGCTGGGGCCGTCGTCGGGGGAGCCGACCTTGATGCCCAGGTCACCGTGGGACAGGGTGCGCAGGACCGTCTCGTCGGTGACGTCGTCGCCGATGAACAGCACCGCGTCGGCGCCGTATTCGTTGCGGGCCGCCTCCAGGTAGCTGCCCTTGGTCACGTCGAGGACGGCCAGTTCCAGGATGTCCTTGCCCTCGGTGACGTGGACGCCGCCGACCGGCCGGAAGAACGCCATGGCGTGGTCGAGGACGCGGCGCTTGCGCACCTCGTCTTCCAGCAGCCGGACGTGCAGGACGCGGGCGGCGGGCTTGCGCTCCACCCACACGCGATCGTCGTCGGCTTCGGCCAGGACCTCGCGCAGCCGCAGGTCGACGGCCTCGAGCAGCGACGATTCCGCATCGGACAGGGCCAGGCCGTCCTGCGGCTCGGCGCCGTGGCTGCCGACCAGGCGGGCCACGTGTTCCATCCCGGACAGGAAGCGCAGGTCCCGCAGCTGCCGGCCGGAGAGGATGACGACCTCCGTGTTCGGCAGCGCCGACAGCCGCGACACCAGGTCCACGTTGCCCTCGCGGGGCCGCACGGCCATCGGGTCGTCGCCGAGATCCGCCAGCGTGCCGTCGAAATCGAGGGCCACCAACAGGGTCTCGGCCGCGGCGACGGCGGAGACGGCGGACGGGGACGGCGACATGGTGCTCACGCCACCAGCCTACGCAACGGCCCCTCCCCGCCGGAGCGGTCGGCGGCCGCCATCGGTAAGGTGCCCTGCATGACGCATGCCGACGCCCGCCCCGCGCCCCTGGAAACGATGGACGAAATGTCCATCCGGAAGGCGCTCAGCGAGTTCGTCACCGGGGTCACCATCGTCGCCACCGACGACGGCGAGCAGGTGGGCTTCGCGTGCCAGTCCTTCTCCTCGCTGAGCCTCGACCCGCCGCTGGTGCTGTTCACGGTGATGAAGACGTCGCGCTCGTGGCCGCGCATCGAGGCCACCGGCCGCTTCTCCGTCAACGTCCTCACCGAGGAGCAGGGGGACATCTCCGCCGCGTTCGGCCGCCGCGGCCCGGACAAGTTCGAGCACGGCCGGTGGTCGACGTCGCCGCTGGGCAACCCCCTCCTCCACGGTTGCGCGGTGTGGATCGACTGCACCGTCGACGCCGTCCACGACGGCGGCGACCACCACATCGTCATCGGCCGCATCGCCGGCATGGGCCACCGCGCCGACTCCCGCCCGCTGCTGTACCACCGCGGGTCCTACGCCAAGGTCGTCTCGGCCGGCCGCGACGCCCCGGCCGACGAGGGCTGGCGCCAGCGGCCGTCGGTGTAGGCCCGGCCCCTTCAGTCCCCGGACACCGCCGCCCACCCCGGCGCGGCCTCGCCGGCGGGGTGGTCGCCGACGGCCGTCATCCGCAGGTCGGGGTCCGGCGTCTCCACGACGAATTCGCCGGCCAGTTGCGCCCGCAGCCGGTCGTCCCAGGTCCGGGCCACGGCGTCGCACTCCGCCTCGCGCACGGTCTGAGGCTCGCCGACGGCGACGATCCCCTCGTCGCGCCAGGTCAGCGCGCCCTGGAAGGACCCGCATGCCCCGTCGCCGGTGTACGACTCGCGGCCGAAGGTGATCATCGGCGGCACGGTGCCCTCGGGCACGCCGCGCGGCAGTGCCGGATCGTCGTAGATCTCGGTGACCTGCCAGCGCTTCCCGACGATCCTCTCGTCGGGAGAAACTCCGCACGCCGCCAACGAGGCGGCCATCAGCGTCGTCAAGCACACCGCCCCAGCCACGCGCCCGGCCCGCGCGGACCGCCCGCTCATCGGCCGCCCTCCGCCCCATCGTGGGCACGGGCGAGCTCGCCGAGGAAACTGCGCGCCCACAGCTCGACGTCGTGGTCGCGGACCTGCGCGTGCAGGCGCTCCATGCGCGCGCGGGCGTCGTCGGGGTGGTGCTCCAGGGAATTCACCGCGCCCATGATCGCCCGCTTCACCGACTCCAGGTCATGTGGATTGCAGAAATGCGCGCCGTCGAGCTCGGTGGCCGCGCCGGTGAACTCGGACAGCACCAGCGAACCCGTCCCGTCCGGATGGCAGGCGACGTACTCCTTGGCCACCAGGTTCATGCCGTCGCGCAGCGCGGTGACCAGCATGACGTCGGCCGCCGAGTACAAGCCCAGCAGCTGGTCGAACGGCACCGGCCGGTGGATGTAATGGATGACCGGCCGGCCCAGCGACGCGAACCGTCCGTTGATGCGGCCCACCGCGTGCTCGACGCGGGCGCGGGTGACGCGGTAGTCGTCGACGCGCTCGCGCGACGGGGTGGCCACCTGTACCAGCACGCTTTCCGACGGGTCCAGCGCCCCGGATTCGAGCAGCGCCTCGAACGCCTCGAGGCGGACGAGGATGCCCTTGGTGTAGTCGAGGCGGTCGACGCCGAGCAGCAGCGTGCGCGGATCCCCGGCCAGTGCGCGGACGCCGTCGCGGTCGGCCTCGGCGGCCTTGGCGATGACGTCGCCCGAGTCGATGGAAATGGGGAAGGACCCCACCCGCACCGTGCGGCCGTCCGGCGCCGAAATCGTCCCGGAAGCCTCGCGCACCGCCGACCGCCCGTGGACGTCGAGGGTGTCCGGCAGCCCCGTGTGCGACCCGGCCTCGCCGGAGACGCGGCGGCACAGGTCGAGGAAGTTGTCGGCGCAGGTGTCCAGGTGGAAGCCGATGACGTCGGCGCCGAGCAGGCCGCGGACGATCTCCTCGCGCCACGGCAGCTGCCGGAAGATCTCCGACGGCGGGAAGGGGATGTGCAGGAAGAACCCGATGGTCAGGTCCGGCCGCAGCTGCCGCAGGATGCCCGGCACCAGCTGCAGCTGGTAGTCCTGCACCCACACGGTCGCGCCCTCGGCGGCGCGGCGCGACACGGCCTCGGCGTAGCGAAGGTTGACCTCGCGGTAGGACTCCCACCAGTCGCCGTCGTACTTCGGGGCGACGATCAGCGAGTGGTACAGCGGCCACAGCGTGGCGTTGGAGAATCCCTCGTAGAACTTCTCGTGCTCCTCCGAGGTCAGCTCGACGGGGAAGAGGTGCAGGCCCTCGTCGGTGTCGATGGCCTCGGGGACCTCGGGCGCCCCGGCGGCGTCGGACACGCTGCCGGCCCACCCGACCCACGCGCCGTTGTTGCGCAGCAGAACCGGGGTCAGCGCGGTGACCAGGCCACCGGGGCTGGCCTCCCAGCGCACCCCGCCCGGCGCCGAGGCGTCGTCGACGGGGGCGACGGGCAGCCGGTTGGCCACGACGACGAAATCCGAGCGTTCGCGGCCCACGGCGATCACGCCTTCTTCGTGGTCTTCTTCGCGGCGGCCTTCTTGGCCGTCGCCTTCTTCGCGGTCGTCTTCTTCGCCGTGGTCTTCTTGACGGTGGCCTTCTTCGCGGCCTTCTTCGTCGACTTGCGGGTGCGCTTGGCCGTCTTCGGGGCGGTGGCCTCGAGGTGCTCCTCGTGGACCTTCTTGTAGCTCAGGCCCTCCGGCTCGACGCCGAGCATGCACATCAGCGTGACGCAGTCGTGGAAGTCATCGGAGAACGTGGCGACGATCTGCCGAGCGCCCGCCGCCGTCTCGGCCTCGACCTGGTGCAGTGCCTCGTTCTGGGCGGTGCGGGTGTCGGTGACCTTGGGTGGCACGTATCCTCCTGGCTCGTGGCGGCCGAGGGTGGGTGAAGGAGACTCAGGGGCAGGTCGGCCGCCCCGCCTTTCGCCCCATACAGGCCCTCCAGTGTACCAAGGCCCGGGGCAACGGGCTGCGGCGGCATTGGGTCGCTGCGGGTTCGCTTTACGACGCCGCCCGCCGGGCGCAGCGGCGGGTCACCAATCCACGCTCTCGTCGCCGGGCGCCCGGCCGTACCGACGGCCGAATTTCGCCCGCGCGCTGCGGCTGAGCCTGGTGCGGCCCTCGACGGGGTTGGCGCTGCCGTCGGGGGACTGAGTGCCGGCGACGTGGCGGCGGCGCCGGCGCTGGATCTTCGGGCGCTTGACGTCGCCGTGGCGGATGAGGCGCGGCGGGCGGCGCATCTGGCGGGCCAGCCACTCGCCGAGTGCGATGCCCGCGGCCAGGGCGGTGGCGGTGCCCAGCGCGGAGGCCAGGGCGGTGAAGCCGTTGAGCGGCTGGCCGTTGAGCAGGGCGTGGAGGCCGCGGTAGATCGACATGCCCGGCAGGAAGGGCGTGACGCCCGCGATGGCGGTGACCAGCGGCGGGATCGACGTGCGGCGGGACAGCAGGCCACCGGCCAGGCCGACGGCGGTGGCTGCGGCGCCGGCCGCGGCGACGGGGTTGACGCCGATCGGGAGCAGCAGCCAGTAGTAGAGCATCGAACCCAGCAGCGCCGTCGCGCCGGAGACGCCCAGCGCCTTCCACCCCGCGTTGGAGGCGAGGGCGAAGGCGACGCTGGCCACGGAGCCGGCGAGCACGCGGACCGTCGACTCGGCGAAGTTGGGGTCGGAGGCGACGCTGATGGGCGGCAGCGGGATGCCGATGAAGGCGGTGACCTCGAAGCCGATGGCGATGCCGGCGACGATGCCGCCGGTGAGCAGCATCGTGTCGAAGAACCGCGCCGATCCCGTCACCGGCGCCCCGGTCATCCCGTCCTGCAGCGATTGGACGAGCGTGAGGCCGGCGAGCATGACGATGATGCCCGACGCGATGACCCGCGACGGCTGCATGTCGAAGGGCGTCAGCCCCGAGAGCTCGTAGGCCACCGCCGCGGCGACGGTGGCGATGAAACCGCCGGTGGCGTTCTGGAAGAAGGGAGGCAGCGCCCGGACGTTGAGTTCGCCGATCGCCGCGACGATGACGGCCGTGACGATCGCGGCGACGACTGCGACGCTCGGACCGCCGCCGAGCAGCACGGACACCGCAGCGGCCATCGCGGCCCAGCCGAGGTAGATGATCCGCAGGCGGTACAGGGGAGGGGAGGCCTCGATGGCGTCGGCGCGTTCGACGGCGTCCTCGAGGGAGATCTGGCCGCCGCGGATCGACCGGAGCAGTGCGTCGACGCGGCGCAGCCGGTCGAAGTCGACCGACGGGGCATCGACGACGCGCATGGCCGTCACCGGGGTGCGGCGGGCGCCGATGAGGTGATAGACGGTCACCGACGTCAGGGTTATGTCCACCTGCACGCGGGTGAGTCCGTAGGCGGACGTCACCGCCTTGAGCTGCAGGACGGTGTCCGAGTTGCCGGTGCCGCACGACAGCAGCAGCCCGCCGAGCTGCGCCGCCAGATCGAGCACCGCCGTGACCTGGTCGGGATCGGTGTAGTCGATGGGCGCCAGCGGCAGCGGCGTCCTCGTCGACTGGACCAGGTCCACGGTCGACTGCGGGCCGAACATCGCGTTGCGCACCTTCGCGCGCAGCTTGCCCCCGAAACCGGGGATCGTTGCGGCGGTGGTCGCCGGCTGCTCCTCGGACACGTCCCTCCGTCCCGGCTGATCCGTAGGTGGGGACCCGCCCGTCAATGGTGAGCGCGGTTGTTGCGCCGCGGGGAGTCTACATGCGGATTCGGGCGCGGACATCCGCCCAGATGAGGGGCGCGCGATCCGCCGGGGTAGAATCCGTGCGATGCCGGAGTGGCGCAATTGGTAGCGCGCCCGCCTTGTAAGCGGATGGTTGTGGGTTCGAGTCCCATCTCCGGCCCCGATTGGCCCCGGCCGGGATGTCCCCGGCCGGGGCTTCATCTTTTGGTCCGGTCCCTCCGTGCGCCGGCGGGGCTCGGGCTCCTCTCACCCCCGCGCCGCTCGGGGCGTCGTAAAGCGAAATGCGTGTGACCTGGGCCACTTTGACCCCGGAGCGTGAATGACGGTTCACCCCCGGAAGCATTTCGGGGGCGGAAACCTTGCGAGTTAATGGCGATTCACGAAATACTGTGACCCACGCTATACCTGTGATCCACGCCACGCCGACGCACAAGGACCCGACATGAACGCCCCCGTTTCCGCCGCCCCCGGCCTCGACCGCACCGTCCACCCCGGCGCCCCGCACCAGCCGCACCCGAAGCGCGTACAGGCGCTGCAGCAGGACGACGGCCGCCTGAGCACGCCCGGCCACACCCGCGACAGCGAGGCCTTCCGCGCCGCCCGCGACACCCTCCTGGCGACGCGCACCGACTACGAGGGCGCCCGCGAGGCGTTCCAGTGGCCCGACCTGCAGGACTTCAACTGGGCGCTGAACTGGTTCGACGTCATCGCGTACGAGAACCCCGAGCCGGCGCTGTGGATCGTCGAGCCCGACGGCTCCGAGGCCATCTACTCCTTCGACCTCATGCGCCGCCGCTCCAACCGCGTGGCCAACCACCTGCGCAGCCTGGGCATCGGCCGCGGCGACCGCATCATGCTCATGCTGGACAACCAGGTCGAGCTGTGGGAGACGCTGCTGGCCGCCATGAAGCTCGGCGCCGTGGTCAGCCCCGCGTCGATCCAGCTGCCGGCCGCGGAGACCCCGGAGCGCCTGGAGCGCGCCCGCATCAAGATGGTGGTCACCTCCCGCCGTTACCTGGACCGCTTCGCCGACGTCGCCGCCGACGACGACGTCATCCTGCTCGCCGCCGACGAGGACCAGGAGCCCGTCTCCGGCGATGGCCGCATGCCCGTGATCCCGGTGCACAACTTCCACGACGCCTACATCGCGCCGGACGTGTTCGAGGCCGACGGCCCGACCCGCCCCGACGACCTGCTGCTGCTGTACTTCACCTCCGGCACCACGTCGAAGCCGAAGCTCGTCGCCCACACCCACGCCAGCTACCCGGTGGGCACGCTGACCACCATGTACTGGCTCGGCGTGCAGCCCGGCGACGTGCACATGTCCATCTCCCAGCCGGGTTGGGCCAAGCACTCGTGGTCGCAGGTGTTCGCGCCGTGGTCGGCGGAGGCGTGCATCTTCATCTACAACACCGACCGCTTCGACGCGGCGGCGCTGATGGGCCAGCTCGACCGCTGTGGCGTGGACACGTTCTGCGCCCCGCCGACGGTGTGGCGCATGTTCATCCAGGCCGACATGACCGGCATGTCGCGCGTGCCCCGCGAGGCGCTCGGCGCCGGCGAGCCGCTCAATCCCGAGGTCATTTCGCAGGTGGAGAAGGACTGGGGCGTGACCATCCGCGACGGCTACGGCCAGACGGAGACCACTGCGCTGGTGTGCAACTCGCCGGGCCAACAGGTCCGCCCCGGTTCGATGGGCCGCCCCTGCCCGGGCGTCGACATCGTGCTGGTCGACCCGGAGACCGGCGAGCTGGTCGACGACGGCGAGATCTGCGTGGTCATGGACGGCCACCCGCTGTTCCTGACCCCGGGCTACCACGAGGACGAGGCCAAGACCGGCGCCGTCATGTTCGACGGGCACTACCACACCGGTGACCGCGGCATCCGCGACGAGGACGGCTACATCACCTTCGAGGGCCGCATCGACGACGTGTTCAAGGCGTCGGATTACCGCATTTCGCCGTTCGAGCTGGAGTCGACGCTGCTGGAGCATCCGGCCGTCGTCGAGGCCGCGGTCATCCCGTCGCCGGACCCGATGCGCCTGGCCGTGCCGAAGGCCGTCGTCCGCCTGGCCGAGGGGGCGGAGGAGAACCTGGAGACCGCGAAGTCGATCATGGCGCACACCGCCGATCGCCTGGCCGGCTTCAAGCGCGTCCGCCGCCTGGAGTTCGCCGACGATCTGCCGAAGACGGCGTCGGGCAAGATCCGCCGCGTCGAGCTGCGCAACAGCGAGCTGGCCCGTCCGGAGACCGAGACCGATCCGGGCGCCGGCGTCGAGATGCGCCGTCCCCGCGAGTACTGGGAGAAGGACTAGGCACGGGCGGGTGGCCGGGGTCGGGCAGGTCCCGGCCGCCCGGCTTTCCCGCTTGACGACGCCCCGCCGCGCCCCCGATTCCCCGGACATCCGGGGAGTCGGGGGCGTTTCCCTTTGGTCACATGCGTCACTGGCGTCTCTTGCGTTGCATTTTTGGAGTATGGTGGTATGTGCTCAAAAGGGTGCCCCGATGGCGCCCGCTCAGCACGAGTTCCCGGGAGGGCGCATGTCGGACCACATCACCACCAGGCAGTCCACCGTGATCCCGGCCACCGTCACGTCGGCGGCCGAGGGGCGGGGCGGTCGGGGGCGTCGTAAAGCGGCCACCGTCGCGTGCGCGGCGCTGGGCGCCCTCGCCCTCGCCGGAGGGGGATTCTTCGCGGGCGCGGCGGTCGGGCGCGACTCCGGGCCCGCGGACGTGGCCTACGAATCCGTCTTCTTCGGGTCGTCCTCGCTCGGCTCGTCGTCGGGATCCTCCTCCGCGCCGGGCGAAGAGGGCGGCGTGAAGGACGCGCCCGCCGAAGCGCCCGCCGGCGACGGCGTCGCGGACCGCTCTGCCGGCGCCGCCGACGGCGCCGAGTCCGCCGACCCCGCCGCCGCGCCCGAACCCGAGGCCGGCACCGGCAGCGGCGGGCGCACCGGGTACGCCGTGCGGGGCGACGTCATCGAGATCGAAGGCGAGGACGTCCTGGTCTGCGCCACCGGCAACGGCTTCGGGCTCAGCCACATCGGCGTGACGCTGGCGGCGGGGGCCGACGGCGACGCCACCCGCGCCGAGTCCGAGCGGCTGTGCGCCGACGCCTTCCGCGTCACCGGCGCGCTCGTGGTCGGCGACCCCGGCGGCGACCTGCTGGCCACCGAGCGCGACGTCCGGGTCGGCGACCGTGCCTACCAGTGCCGTCCGGCGGCCGAGAAGGTGCTGCGGTGCACGGCCGAAGACGGCACCATCGTGACGCTCTGGTCCGCCGCTCCCTGATCGTCCCCCGATCGATGGATGCTCCCACTGACAAAACCACCTACACTGGGGGTAGCGCCGGAGGGGGACGCCTGAGGGCCGCGAATCGGCACCGTCCCCGCAAGTTCCGCGATGCGCCGCAGCGTCGCGCGAGGGAGCGAAAGGCAGGGTGGATGATGCCGGAGATCTTGTACGTCAGCGGGTCGAACATGGGGATGTCGCGCATCGCCGAAGGCCTGACGCGCCACGTCGCGCCGTCCGTGACGGTGACGTCGGCGGGCATCGACGTCGATCCCGATGACCGGGGCGTCGACGAGGATGCGCGCCGGGCGTGCGCCGAGATCGGTGCCCGCTGCGATGGCGATCCGCTGCAGCTGGCCCCGTCGCTGGCGGACCGCGCCGACGTCGTGGTCGTCCTCGGCGACATCGACGTCTCGGAGCACGTGGCGCCGGACGTCGACACGCAGCGGTGGGAGATCCGCGACCCGGCGGCCGACGGCGTCCGCGGCGTCGAGCGATACCGCCTGCTTCGCGACGACCTCCGCGAGCGCATCCTCGGCGTCCTCGAGGATCTCGGCGAGGCGCCGTCCGCGATGTGAGTCGCGGCCGCCCCAATCCTCACCTGGTGGCCTCGGGCGCCGTGCCCGCCGCCTAGGGTGGGTAGACATGAAAATGGGACCATCTCTGCGCCGCACCCTCGTCAACGCCGCGGGCAAGCGCCTGACGCCGAATCGCCTGCGCCACCTGCTCAACGGGTGGCCGCCGCTGGCCGCGATGGGCATCCGCATCACGCACGTCGCGGACGATTGGTCGCGCGGCCGCCTGGAACTGCGGCTCAACCGCCTCAACGCGAACATGCACGGCGCGGCGTTCGGCGGCACGCTGTTCTCGATGACGGACGTGCTCTTCGGGACGCTGGTCATGCAGCGACTGGGCGTCGACCGGTACGAGGCCTGGACCCGCACCGGTTCCTTCGAATACATCCAGCCGGGCCGCCGGGGCTCCTACCTGGAGGTCGAGGCCACCGATGAACTGATCGCGCAGATCCTCGCCGAAACCGAGGGCGGCTTTTCCACGGTCGTTCCGTACACCTCCGTCATCCGCGACCACGACGGCGGGATCGTGGGGATCGGGCAGCAGGACCTGTACGTGCGTCGGCGTGGCATCGGCAAGCCGCCGCCGAATCCGGCGCAGATCGAGCACGTGGCGGGGGAGAACCTCATCGCCGCCGGCCGCACGCTCGCGCGCCTGGGGCTCCGCGGGCCCGAGCACCGCGAGCGCTTGACGCAGCATGAGCGCATGGCCCGGCGCTGCGTCCGGCCCGAGGCCCGCGCCGTGGCGTGGCTCGACGGCGTCCTGGAGCTGGGCGACGTCAGCGTGGAGGATTACCGCGCCGCCGGTCTGCCCGACGTGGTCATCGAGGCCCTGACCGCCGACAAGCCCGGTGCCGCCGCGATGTCGCTGCGCGCCGAGGTCGTCGAGGCCCGGGAGTCGCTGGCGAAGTATTAGGCCCAGGTTCCCTGCACCCACTTCGCGTTCCCTCAGCTTCTCCTGCGGCAATCATTCATAACCGCGCGTAGCGTGGTCCTCACCGATTAATCACGGTCACCCGCGGTGGCGTCATCGGCGCCGCCGCCCGTTGACCGGCACGACGGCACGGAAGAGGCGTGAATTGAACATGAGCGGGAACTTCGCCCGGCAATTGGTCGACACTTTGGCGGCGCAGGGGGTGCGGCGGATCTTCGGCCTGGTCGGAGACAGCCTCAACCCCGTCGTCGACGCGGTGCGGCAAAGCGACGACATCGAGTGGATCCACGTCCACAACGAGGAGTCCGCGGCCTTCGCCGCCGGCGCCGAATCGCTGGTCACCGGCGACCTCGCCGTCTGCGCCGCCTCCTGCGGCCCCGGCAACACCCACCTCATCCAGGGGCTTTACGACGCGCACCGCAACGGCGCGAAAGTGCTGGCCATCGCCTCGCACATCCCGTCGCAGATGATCGGCTCGTCCTTCTTCCAGGAGACCCACCCCGAGCAGATCTTCCAGGAGTGCTCCGGCTACTGCGAGATGGTCAACTCGGCGGAGCAGGGCGCGAAGATCCTCCACAACGCCATCCAATCGACGATGGCCGGAAACGGCGTATCCGTGCTGGTCATGCCGGGTGATCTGGCATCGGAGGACGCGGCCGACATGCCGACGCTGAAGTCGACGGTGACCGCCGCACGAGGCGTCGTCAAGCCCGAAAAGTCGCAGGTCGACGATCTGGCCCGGGCCATCAACGACGCCGAATCGGTGACGTTCATGGTCGGGGCCGGCGCCGCGGGCGCCCGCGACGAGGTCCTCGAACTGGCCGCGCGGATCAAGGCGCCCGTCGGCCACGCGCTCGGCGGCAAGGAGATCATCGAGTACGACAACCCCTTCGACGTCGGCATGTCCGGGCTGCTCGGTTACGGCGGGCTGCAGAAGGCGATGGACGACGCCGACCTGTTCATCATGATCGGCACCGACTTCCCGTACTCCGACTTCCTGCCGACGGCCAACGTCGCGCAGATCGACGCCGACGCCTCGCACATCGGCCGGCGCACCACGGTGACCCACCCCGTCCACGGCGACGTCGGCGAAACCATCCGCGCGGTCCTGCCGCTGGTGACGGAGAAGACCGACTCGTCCTTCCTGGACAAGATGCTGCGCCACCACGAGCGCGAACTGACCAAAGTCGTCGAGGCCTACACCCACGGCGTGGAGGACCGCACCCCGATCCACCCGGAGTTCGCCGCGCGCGTGCTCGACGAGCTCGCCGCCGACGACGCCGTGTTCACCGTCGACACCGGCATGTGCAACGTGTGGGCGGCGCGCTACGTCACGCCCAACGGCCGCCGCCGCGTGCTCGGATCGTGGCGCCACGGCACCATGGCCAACGCCCTGCCGCACGCCATCGGCGCCCAGGCGGCGGACCCGACCCGCCAGGTCATCTCCATGTCCGGTGACGGTGGGCTGGCGATGCTCCTCGGGGAGCTGCTCACCGTGCGCCGCAGCGGCCTGCCGGTGAAGACGATCGTGTTCAACAATTCCTCGCTGGGCATGGTCAAGCTGGAGATGCTCGTCGAGGGGATGCCCGACTACGGCACCGACCACGACGACGTCGACTACGCCGCCGTCGCCGCCGCCATGGGAATGCGGTCGGTGCGCATCACCGACCCGAAGCGCCTGCGCGAGCAGCTCGCCGACGCCCTGGCCTACGACGGCCCGGTGCTCGTCGACGTGGTCACCGACCCCGACGCGCTGTCGATGCCGCCGGAGATTTCGCTGGAGCAGGTCGCCGGTTTCGCCAAGGCGTCGGTGCGCACCGTCCTCGACGGCGGGGTGGGCAAGATGATCGACATGGCCCGCGCGAACCTGCGCAACGTGCCGCGGCCGTAGCGGTCGGCGAAGGGGCCGCCGTCAGGCCAGCAGCTCCGCCACGAACTCGGCGATGCCGCGGTCGTGCGGCTGCAGCTGGTGGGGCACGCCGCGGCCGAGCACGTCCTCGAGCCGCACGGTGCGCGCCCCCGGATACTCGTCCGGCGTCAGCGCCGACCCCGCCGGAATGATGCGGTCGGCGTCGGTGACCAGGTCGAACCAGTCGGGCAGCGGGGCCGAGCCGGCGTCGCGCACCGCCCGCGCGACCTCCGGCTCCCCGCCGGTGCGGCGCAGCGCCCGCGCCAACTCCATCTGATCGGCCAACGCGGGACCGAACGTGGCGCCGACCAGCTTCTTCGGCAGCCCGTGGCCGCGCACGCCGCGATGCCCGCCGGAAATGCACGCCACCCGCCGGATCGCGCCGGGTGGCAGGGCGCCCGGCTCCTCCCTCAGCATCGCCGCGACCATCAGGCCCGCGAGCAGGCCGCCCTGCGAATGGCCCACCACGTCGACCTGCGCCGCCCCGGTCGCCTCGAGCGTGCGCCGCACGATCCCCGTGACCTCGGCAAGGTTGTCCCGCACCGGCCGCGTCCCCCGTTCCCCGTACGTCGGGGCGACGACGACGCGGCCGCGGGCCAGCAGCTCCATCGCCAGATTCGCCCAATTCCCGCCGCTGGCCACCGTGCCGTGCAGGCACACCACGGGCGGCCCCGCCTCCTCGTTCCACTCGGCCCGCGTGCGGACCCCGGATTCCCCGTCGGCGGACACGTCCAACACCCCGGCCGGCAACGTCCCCTGCGGCGGATACCTCAGCGCCAGGGGTTTCATCGGCGGTCGGGCTCTTCCCCGGGCTCTTCACCGGGTTCCTCCCCGGACTCTTCACCCGGCGAACCCTGCAGCCCCTGCAGCCCCGCGAACCCCTGGAACCCGCTGAACCCGGCGCGTTCCGCCCACTCGGAAAAGCCCTGCCGCGACGTCAGATTCGACAGCAGCGACGCAATCCCGGTCACGTTGCCGCTCAAGCCGCCATCGCCTGCGTCGCCCGCGTCGATGCGTTCCTCGGGGGCGGCGCCGTAATCGTCGTCAAGCTGCCCTTCGTCGTTCGAATCCTCGGCCACGAACGCCCCGCCGGAAAAGGACTCGTTGACCAGCGCCAGCAACTGCTCCCGCACCAGCGCCCGCACCCTGCGGTCCGTGGCCACGTGCTCGTGCAGCACCACCGCCTGCGGGTACCGGTCCTGCACCCAGATGTTGTCCACCGTGCCCTGGCCGCCATCGTCGAGGAAACACGACGACGGCGGATTGATCAGCTGATCCGTCTTGCTGGCGATGCACGTGTACGTCACGCCCGGGGCGGTCACGTCGCGTTCGGCGATGTCGTCCAGCAACGGCGACCCCGTCAACTGCTCGATGCCCGACGTCCCCCAGTAGCTCTGCACGAAGTTGTTCACCAGCGACTTCGTCCCCGGGATCTTCAGCAGGCTCGCCGCCGCGCCGCCCAGCGACGTCCCGTGGTTCGGCGCCGCCAGGCACACCACGTGCCGCGTGAACTGCGGATCGCGGAACGACAGCAGCGTCGCCAGCAACCCGCCCTGCGAATGCCCCACGAGGATCGCCCGCCGGCCGCCCGTGGCCACCAGCACCTGGCGGATGTACGCCGACAACTGCTCCATCGACTCCGTCAGCGGCCCCGTCGCCCGGTACCCGTAATCCGGGGCGAACACCCCCCAACCGTCCTTGCGCAGCTCCGCGCCGAGGTCCTCCCACACCCCCTTGGCGTGGCCCGTGCCGTGGATCAGCACCACCGGCCACGGGCGCTTCGGCGACACCGTCGCCTGTCAGTCGTCCTCGAAAATCCCGCGGCGCGTGCGATACGTCGCGTACGGGACCTGCGGAGTTTCGTCGGCCATTACGCCAGGTCCGTGGTTCCCAGCGCGTTCCGGAGCTTGTCGGCGGCCTCGTCCATCTTCGCCGGGTCCGGGTCGCGATTGACGTTGGCCAGGTTGAACCCGCTCATGTCCTCCGCCGGGAAGACGTGGATGTGCGCGTGCGGCACCTCGAACCCGGCGATGAGGTAGCCGGCGCGCGGGGCGTCGAACGACTCGACGACTGCGGCGCCGACCTTCTGCGCCACCTCATTCATGTGGGCCCACAGCGCGGGGTCGGCGTCGGTCCACTTGTCCACCTCCTCGACGGGAATGACCAGCGTATGTCCGTACGCCACCGGCTCGATGGTCAGGAACGCCACGACCTTCTCGTCGCGGTAGACGAACCGGCCCGGCAGCTCGCCGTTGATGATCTTCGTGAAGACGGTGCTCATGCCGCCCAGGGTAATGGCGAACCCGGATCGGGGCAGGGGGACGGCGTCATCCACGGTTGCGGGCTCGCGCCGATTCATCCACAGCTTGACGACGCCCACGTCCCCTCCGTCCGCCGCCATCGCTTGCCATGGGGGACACTTGCCGCGGGGGAGTCGTGGCCGGGGAAGAAGGGGAAGCGGGGCAGCATGACGGGGGAACACATGGGGGAGAGCAATCGCGCACGCGGGGAGCATTGGCCGCCGCCGCCCGACGCGGTGCCGCGGACGCGCGCGGAGATCGTCGCCGCGCACGGTCCCGGCGCCGAACGGACGTGGCGGCGCGTGCGCCACGGCATGTACGTTCCGCCCGGCGCGGAGGTCACGGCGCAGGTCCGGGCGCTTGCGGAACTGCGCGCCCGGCCGACGGCGGTGCTGTCCGGAGCGGCGGCCGCCCGTGCCTGGGGTCATCCGTGTGTGGCGGCCGATGTGCCCGAGATCGTGCTCATCGGCCGCGATGACGGTGGTCGGGCGGCGGCATGCGTCTCGGAGCCCGTGACCATTCGGCGCCGTCGGCTCGCCGGTCGTGCCCGGCGATGCGAGTTGGCCATCGGTGCCGGGGGCACGGCGACGATCCTCGTCGCCGGGCCTCTCGACGCGACCATCGATTGCGTGGCGAACTTGCCGGAGGACGAGGCGATCGCCTTCCTCGACGGCGCGATCCGCGTATGGCGCATCGACGATGCATTGCGACGGTGGGCCGGGGAAAGCGGGCGGGACGGCGCTGCGCGCATGCGTGAACTGTTGCAATGGGTCGACTGGCGCGCCGAATCGCGGCCCGAGAGCCTGCTGCGGACGAAACTCCGCCGTGCGGGACAGGGACAGTGGGTGCCTCAGCTGATGGTGCTCGTCGGCAGCGGGAAAAGGTGGATCGACCTCGGGGATCACGATCTCCGCATCGGCCTGGAGTATCACGGCCAGGGCCACTGGAAGGATGCGGAAGCTCGGCGGAGCGATGCTCTGCGCGTCAACGAGTTCCGGGAGGTGGGGTGGTTGATCATCGAAGTGACGGCGCTCGATCTGTTCCGCGATTTCGACTCGCTTTTGCGGCGCATCGACGAGCATCGCCGGCGCATCGAGGCAGAGCGCGCGGCGGACCTGGCGTGGAGGCGGGGAAAGGCGATCGATGGCATGCGCCTGCGCCTGAATAGATGGCTGAAGTAAGGGGTGCCACCGGAGGACTCTTGGCGCCGAAAAAAGTCGACTTCCATTTCGGCCCGCAAGGGCCTCGTGGCCGTCCTTCGGACACATGTGCGGATTCAACGGTGAACGACGTTGTGGGGCCATTGAGCGCGTTTTTCGCGACATGCCTCGATGTGGATATTCGAATAAATATCGAACACCCCCATGGATTCAACATTGTCCCGCTCGCGAGCAATTCGACTGGTGCATGCGGGTCGAAGTTGAAGGAATTCGGGGCAAATACTTCAACATCGTCCCGCACGTCATCGCAGATTCCGTCGTGTGCGGGACGAAATTGAATCTGCCGCGCCGGCGGTGCGACTGGGCGCCCAACTGGCTGCAACGGGGAGGGGGCGAGGTGGTCAGTGAGTGGAGATCGGAGTGGGGTCGGAGTGGTCTGTGAGTGGGCACAGGCGGTGGGTGGGGTGTGGGTGGCGCGGGGTGGGGGACGAGGGAAGCGGCGAAAGAAGGTCCGAAGAAGCGCCGAGTTCGACGCGGGCAGAGCCCGGCGGTGGCCGAATTGCGCGAATGTGATTCGTTTGACGGGGGTAGTTTTCGCGCTCTTGTGGGGCGGGCTTTGCGACGTCCCATCGTGACGCGATTTCGACGATCGGCGAGAAGTTCGGTGGAGCGCGTGAGGCCGTGGGCTTCGATGCAGCTACCGCTTTCGGGGGTGTCCGCGCTGCCGGGATAATCGGAGAATCGGGAATTTTCCGCCGTGGTGAAGGTTTGACGTGCGGAAATGTCGGTCATCGATTAAGGCGATGGAACGGTTCCGTGGGGCGCTCCGGGGCGGCTGTAATGCGGGGGTAATCGGCCCCGACAATCGAATGCGTGCCCCCGGTGCCTTGGCCAAAATCATCCGCGGGGTGAGCCAGTGGGGCGGCCAGGTGAGAGGGCCGCAGCGGGTGCGGACGGCACCCGGCGGAGCGCCACGATGGCCCATGGGCGGTGGGGCCGTCGCAGCACTCCGGCGGGAACGTCGGGGAGGGCGCACCCGCGCTTCGGGAGGGGAAACGCGGTGAATCCCGTGGCGAGCCACCGGGCGGAAGACGCCCGGGGCCGGCGCGAGGGAGGAACCGCGGCAACCGCCCGGCCTCCCGTCCGGGAATTTCGGGGGTCATTTCACCGGACGGGACGGGCACGGGCACGCTCACCCCGGCGGTCGCCTCCGCCATGGGGAGGGGGACGGCGGAGGCGGCCGGGACGCGGGGGCCGAGCGAGGGCACCGCGGGACGGCACCGCGGGGCGGCGCCGCAAGCAGAGCACGCAGACGCCGGCGCGAATGGGGCGCCGCGGGGCGGGGCCGCGGGCCGTCGCAAAGCAAGGGGGAGCCCGGAATGTGGGCCGCGACCTGGTGCGTAGAATCACGGGCATGCGCATTCTCGTTATCGGTTCCGGTGCCCGCGAGCACGCCCTCCTCCATTCCATGAGCAAGGACCCGCAGGTCGGCGAGTCCGATCTGCACGTCGCGCCGGGCAACGCCGGCATGTCCGAGTTGGCCACGATGCACCCGGTGCAGGTCGACGACCCGGCCGCGTGCGTCGCGCTGGCCGACGAGATCGCCCCTGACCTGGTGGTCATCGGCCCGGAGGTGCCGCTGGTGGCGGGCGTGGCCGATGCGCTGCGCGCGAAGGGCTACCCGGTGTTCGGGCCGAACAAGGACGCCGCCCGCATCGAGGGGTCGAAGGCGTTCGCGAAGGACGTCATGGCCGCGGCGGGCGTGAAGACCGCCCACGCCGAGGCGATCCAGCCGGGCGCCTCCGACGCCGACATCGACGCGGCGATCGACCGTTTCGGCCCGAACTGGGTGGTCAAGGACGATGGCCTGGCCGCCGGCAAGGGCGTCGTGGTCACGCAGGACCGCGCCGCCGCCCGCGCGCACGCCGCCGACGTGCTCGCCGCCGGCAACCCGGTGCTGCTGGAGTCCTTCCTCGACGGCCCGGAGGTCAGCCTCTTCTGCCTGGTGGACGGCGAGACCGTGGTGCCGCTGCAGCCGGCGCAGGACCACAAGCGCGTCGGCGACAACGACGAGGGCCCGAACACCGGCGGCATGGGCGCCTACGCCCCGCTGGAGTGGCTGCCGGAGGGCGGCGTCCAGCGCATCGTCGACGAGGTGTGCGTGCCGGTGGCCAAGGAGATGGTCGCGCGCGGCTGCCCGTTCCAGGGCCTTCTCTATGCGGGCCTGGCGTGGGGCGCGGACGGCCCGTCGGTCGTCGAGTTCAACTGCCGTTTCGGCGACCCGGAGACGCAGGCGGTGCTGGCGCTGCTGGAGTCGCCGCTGGCCCAGGTGCTGCACGCCGCGGCGACGGGCACGCTGGCCGAGCAGCCGGAGCTGCAGTGGCGTGACGGCTATGCGCTGACGGTGGTGCTGGCGGCGCACGGTTACCCGCAGGACACCCGCACGGGCGACGTCATCGGGGGCGCCGAGCCGGGCCGCGAGGACGAGGGCGTGCTCCACGCCGGTACGGCGCGCGACGAGGAGGGCAACATCGTGTCCTCGGGCGGCCGCGTGCTCAACGTCGTCGGCGTCGGCGCGACGCTGGAGGAGGCCCGCGAGCGCGCGTACGCCGTGCTGCCGACCCTGGAGCTGGATGGTTCGCATTACCGCACCGACATCGCGCTGCCCGCGGTGGAGGGCCGCATCACCATCCCGCAGTAGAGGCGGGTTCCGCACGCGGGTTTTGCTTTGCGACGCCCCCGCGCGCAGGTCGAATGGCCTGGGCGCGGGGGCGTCGTAAAGCATGGATAAGCTGGGGGCATGATGCCTTCGAAGCGGTCCGAGGTCGCCCCGTTCCACGTGATGGATGTGCTGGCGGCGGCGCAGGAACGGCAGCGGACGCATGGCGACGCGCTGTTCCTGTGCGCGGGACAGCCGTCGACGCCGGCGCCGCGACGGGCGTTGGAGGCGGTGCGGTCGGCGGTGGGGTCGCAGATTCTGGGCTACACCGAGGCGACGGGCATCCCGGAGCTCAAGCGCGCGATCGCCGACGACCACAACCGGCGAATGGCGGCGCGCGGGGGAGCGGGGCGCGAGGTGGCGCCGGAGGACGTGGTGGTCACGACGGGGTCGTCGGGCGGGTTCGTGACGCTGTTCCTGGCGGCGCTGGATCCCGGCGACGACATCGTGCTGGCGCGGCCGGGGTATCCCGCGTACCGGAACACCCTGCAGGCACTGGGCGCCAACGTCGTGGAGATCGACTGTGGGCCGGAGACGCGGTTCCAGCTGACCGTCGAGCTGCTCGAGGGCCTGGCGCAGGTGCCGCGCGCGGTGATCGTGACCAGCCCGGACAATCCGACGGGCACGATCATCGACGCCGACGAGCTCGGCCGCATCGCCCGCTGGTGCGAGGCCAACGGCGTCCTGCTGGTCAGCGACGAGATCTACCACGGCATTTCCTACGGCCGCGAGTGCGTCAGTGCCCGGGAGTTCAGCGACGCCGCGGTGGTGGTGGGCTCGGTGAGCAAGTACCACTCGATGACCGGCTGGCGCGTCGGCTGGCTGATCATCCCCGAATGGCTGCGCGGGCCGTGCGATCGGCTGGCGGCGAACCTGACGGTGTGCCCGCCGGCGGTGTCGCAGTTCGCGGCCATCGAGGCGTTTCACCCGGAGTCGATCGCGGAACTCGACGGCCACGTGCGGCGCTACGCCGCCAACCGCGAACTGCTCATCGAGCGTTTGCCCGATGCCGGCCTGGGCACCTTCGCGCCGCCGGACGGGGGGTTTTACATCTACGCCGATGTCTCGCACCTCACCGATGATTCGTTGACCTGGGCGAGGGGGCTTCTCGACGCCACCGGAGTCGCCGTCGCGCCGGGCGTCGACTTCGACACCGTGGCGGGCCACCGCTGGGTGCGGCTGTGCTTCGCCGGGGCGACGGAGGACATGGCGGAGGCGTGCCGGCGCATCGGCGAATTCAACGGAAAATAGCTCTTCCCTTGCGTCCGCGACGGGTCTAACGTCATCGCGGTGAGCATCACGTTGAGCGTGGGGCGGCGCCGCAGGCACCTCCGCCCCACCATGGCGGTGGCCCTCGGTTTCCTGGGCGTCATCGCGGCTGGCACGGCCCTGTTGGCCGCGCCCTGGTCCTCGGCGTCGGGGGCGGGCACCCCGCTTTCCGACGCCTTGTTCACCGCCACCTCCGCCACCTGTTTGACGGGCCTGATCACCGTGGACACGGCGACTCATTGGTCGGCCGCCGGGCAGGTGACCATCATGGTGCTGATCCAGCTGGGCGGCCTCGGCTTCATGACGATGGCGTCGCTGATGGCGCTGCTCGTCGGCGGGCGGATGGGGCTGCGTCGCAGGCTCGGCGCGACGGCCGAGGGCCGGGGCCTGGATCTGGGCGACGTCGCGTGGGTGGTACGGGCGACGGTGCTGTTCACGCTGGTCGTGGAGTTGCTGGTGGCGTTGGTGCTGACCGTGCGCTTCCACGCCGGATACGGCTACGGCTGGGGTCGCGCGGCGTGGGAGGGCGCCTTCCACGCGATCTCCGGATTCAACAACGCCGGGTTCGCCCTCTACACCGACAACGTCATCGGGTTCGCCGCCGACGCGTGGGTGCTGCTGCCCCTGGCGTTCGCCCTGATGATCGGCGGCATCGGCTTCCCCGTGCTGCTCGAGGTCGCCCGCCGATTTCGCGCCGGCTTCGACGGACGCCCGCGCCGGCGCTGGAGTCTGACCGCCCGGTTCACGCTCATCGGCACCGCGATCCTCGTGCCCGCCGGCACGGCGATGGTGGCGCTGGGCGAATGGGACGGTGCGCTGGGGCATCTGGGGTCCTCGCCGATCCGCCGTGGTCGACATGGGCGTGCCCAGCATCTGGGCGAAGGCGGACAATCAGGCGCACGCGAAGATCCTCGGACAGATCGGCGTCCACCACGTCATCCGGCCAGAGTCGGACATGGGCCGGCGCGTGGCGCACCTCATGGGCGGGCGGGTCCAGGACTACGCGGAATTCGAGCGGGGCTTCGCGGTGGCGAAGATCGCGCCGCCGGTGTCCGTGCTCGACCACCGGGTAGGCGAGGTCAACGCGCGCGGCGATTCCCCCGTGCAGATCCTGGCCATCCGTCCGCGGGACGAAGCTTTTCGACGGGCCCTCGCCGACGACGTGATCCGCGCGGGCGACCTCGTCATCGCCGCCGGGCCCGTCGAGGCGCTGGAGGAGTTCGCCGCGCGGAGGTGACCGGGTGAACTGAATCGGGTGATCCGAACCCGGGGCCACCCGATCCGGGCCACGTGGAATACTTGGGTTCGTGGCCAACAAGAAGAAGATCGCAAACGTCCTGGCAAACCGCTACGCGTCCGCGGAACTCGCGGAACTGTGGAGCCCCGAGCACAAGATCATCCTGGAGCGGCGGCTGTGGGTCGCCGTGCTGAAGGCGCAGGCGGCGCGCGGCATCGAGGTGCCGGAGGGCACCGTCGAGAAGTACGAGGCCGTCATCGACCAGGTCGACCTGGATTCGATCGCCGAGCGCGAGCGTGTCACGCGCCACGACGTCAAGGCCCGCATCGAGGAGTTCTGCGCGCTGGCCGGCACCGAGCACATCCACAAGGGCATGACCAGCCGCGACCTGACGGAAAACGTTGAGCAGCTGCAGATCCTCCAGTCGCTGCAGGCGGTGCGCGACAAGGCCGTCGCCGTCGTCGCCCGCACCGCGGAGAAGGCCGCCGCGTACCAGTCGCTGGTCATGGCCGGCCGGTCCCACAACGTCGCCGCGCAGGCGACCACGCTGGGCAAGCGCTTCGCCTCGGCGGCCGACGAGATGCTGCTGGGCATCGAGCGCGTGGAGAACCTCATCGACCGCTACCCGCTGCGCGGCATCAAGGGTCCGATGGGCACCGCCCAGGACATGCTCGACCTCCTCGACGGCGACGAGGCCGCGCTGGCCTCGCTGGAGACCGAGATCGCCGAGGGCCTCGGCTTCACCCGCGTCTTCGACTCGGTCGGCCAGGTCTACCCGCGCACCCTCGATTTCGACGCGCTGTCCGCGCTGGTCGAGCTGGGCGCCGGTCCGTCGTCGCTGGCCACCACGATCCGGCTGATGGCGGGCAACGAGATCGTCACCGAGGGCTTCAAGGAAGGCCAGGTCGGTTCTTCGGCGATGCCGCACAAGATGAACGCCCGCTCCTGCGAGCGCGTCACCGGCTTCCAGGTCATCCTGCGCGGCTACATGACCATGCTCTCCGAGCTCGCCGGCAACCAGTGGAACGAGGGCGACGTGTCCTGCTCCGTGGTCCGCCGCGTGGCGCTGCCGGACGCGTTCTTCGCCATGGACGGCATGTTCGAGACGTTCCTGACCGTCCTCGACGAGTTCGGCGCGTTCCCGGCCATGATCGACCGCGAGCTGGAGCGCTACCTGCCGTTCCTGGCCTCCACGAAGGTGCTCATGGCGTGCGTGCGAGCCGGCGTCGGCCGCGAGGAGGCCCACGAGGTCATTAAGGAGCATGCCGTCGGCTCCGCCCTGGACATGCGCGAAAAGGGCGCCGAGCAGTCGCTGGTCGAGCGCCTCGCCGCCGATTCCCGCATTCCGCTCGACGAGGAGGGCCTGCGCGACGCGCTCGCCGACCGCCACGCCTTCATCGGCGCCGCGGAATCCCAGGTCGATCGCGTCGTCGCTCGCGTCGACGAGCTCGTGGCGAAGCACCCGGAGGCCGCCGGCTACAAGCCCGGCGACATCCTT
Source organism: Corynebacterium xerosis NBRC 16721 = ATCC 373 (assembly GCF_001552415.1). GTDB lineage: Bacteria > Actinomycetota > Actinomycetes > Mycobacteriales > Mycobacteriaceae > Corynebacterium > Corynebacterium xerosis. The sequence continues at coordinate 75,498 of NZ_BCRD01000003.1, read as the reverse complement.
TAGCCGGGCTCCGGCGGCGAGCCGTTTAGTTCGCCTCCTCCGAGGTCGGCTCGCTGGTCGCGGATGTCTCGGAAGTCGCGGACGTCTCGGACGTCTCCGACTCATCCGAGGTCGACGTCGAGCCGGCGCCTCCCTCGGACTCCTCGACCACGCCGCACAGGGTGCGGTCGCCGGCGTCGCCGGTCTTCATGGTGTCCTCGTCCGGGCCGTCTTCGGCGTACCGCTCGGGGACATTGGCGAAGTTGTCCGGGTCGGAGTGGACGATGACGGCCGAGCCGTCGTCGTCGAGAAGCAGCTCCCGGGTCAGGCGGTCGGTGGTGAACGTCATGGAGGCGTTGCCGTCCTCGCCGATCAGCAACGGCGGCATGTCGCCGGCGTGACCGGCGCCGCCGTCCGGGTTGCCGTGGCCGACGTCCGCGGCGTCACCGGTCAAGTGCCCGCCGGCGGAAAGGAAGTCGCCGGTCTTGGAACCGTCGGGGGAGTCGCTGTCGGGTTCGCAGACGCCGTTGCCGTGGACGTGGAAGCCGCGGAATCCGGGTTCGAGGTCGCGGGCCTCGACGGTGACGGTGACGCGATCGCCGTCCTCGGCGAAGGTGACCGTGCCCGCGTCGTCGCCGTCGGCGGTTTGGAGCGCGGCGGTGGCGAAGCCCTCGTCGCCCGCCGCGGCGGAGGTGCTGGTCTCGGACGTGTTCGTCTCGGCGGCCGCCGCCGCGTCGGATTCGGTGACGGTGGTGGTCTCGGTGGTGGCGTCGCCGCCGAGGTCGATTCCGCCGTCGCCGCAGGCCGCGAGGCCGAGCGTGAGGGTCGCGGCTCCGAGCGTCGCTGCGGTGATTCGGGTGGTGCGGTGTCGCATGGTCTCTCCTGGTGTCGTCGGGTGTCGTCGTAAACGTCGGTCCGGCAATCGATGTGACCTGTGACACAACATGTTACCCATGTTCACCGCTGGTGTGCGAGGGCCGTGCGCCCGACTCCCGATCCGGGCGAAGTTGTAAGGTCGGATCAGTAGTCCGTTTCCGGCAGCGCCACCAGCGGAACAGCGCCACCAGCAGAACGTGGAGAACGTCATGTGCCTCGGCATCCCGGCCCAGATCGTCGACATCCCCGACCCGTCCCGCGCGAAAGTCGCCATCAGCGGCGTCGAGCGGATGATCGCCACCGATTTGCTTCTCGACGAAGCGCTGGCGGTCGGTGATTGGGTGCTGGTTCACGTCGGTTTCGCCCTGAGCAAGATCGACGAGGAAGAGGCGGCGCTGACGCTGACGCAAATCGAGCGGCTCGGCGGGGACGTGCTTTCCGACGAAGTCGATTCCTTCACCACCAGCCGGATCGAATGAACGGGGCAACGCCATGAAGTACGTCGACGAATTCCGGGACCCGGCCGCCGCGAAAAAGCTGCTGCGGGCCATCGAGGCCAACGCCGCCAAGCTGGACGGGCCCATCGCCCTGATGGAGGTCTGTGGCGGCCACACCCACACCATCTACCGCTACGGGCTGGAGAACCTGCTGCCCGAGAACATCGAGCTGGTCCACGGCCCCGGTTGCCCGGTGTGCGTGATCCCCATGGGCCGCGTCGACGATGCGCTGTGGCTGGCGGCGCAGGATGACGTCATCCTCACCACCTTCGGCGACATGATGCGCGTGCCCGGTTCGGAGGGTTCGCTTCTCGACGCCCGCGCGAAGGGCGCCGACGTGCGTTTCCTGTATTCGCCGTTGGACGCGCTGAAGTTGGCGGAGGAGAACCCGGACAAGCACGTCGTATTCTTCGCCGTGGGGTTCGAGACCACCGCGCCGTCCACGGCGGTGACGTTGGAGGCGGCCCGTCGCAAAGCAATCCCGAACTTCTCGGTGTTCTCCAACCACGTGACCATCGAGCCCCCGCTGCGGGCGATCGTCGACGGCGGGGAGACCGAGGTCGACGGGTTCATCGGCCCCGGCCACGTGGCCACGGTGGTGGGCACGAAGGCGTTCGATTTCCTGCCGGGCGAGTTCGGCATGCCGTGCGTGGTCGCCGGCTTCGAGCCGTTGGACATCCTGCAGGCCGTGGCGATGTTGGTGGATCAGTTCGTCTCCGGCGACGTCGCCGCCGGCAAAGCGGCGGTGGGCAACCAGTACGCGCGCGTGGTGCGGCCCGAGGGCAACCCGGCGGCCGAGGCGCTGCTGGATCGCGTGTTCACCGTCCGCGACCGCTTCGAATGGCGCGGGCTGGGCTGGCTCGACGACTCCGGGCTGGGCATCGCCGAGGAGTATGCGCGGTGGGATGCGGAGAAACGCTTCACCGTCCCCGGCGCGCTGATCCCCGACCCCGTGGCCTGCGAGTGCGGCTCGGTGCTCACCGGGCGGATCAAGCCGTGGGAGTGCCGGGTGTTCGGCACGGCGTGCACGCCGGATACGCCGATCGGCACGTGCATGGTTTCGCCGGAGGGCGCCTGCGCGGCGTACTACAACTTCGGCCGCATCGACCGGAAGGTCACCGTCGAGCTGGGCTCGCGCCCGAATTGACCCGGAAACAGGAGAATCAGTGGATCCCAAGAACCGCCTCAACGACGACGAGGACCGGGTCAACGCCAACATCGGCCGCGTGCGGGCGCGCAAGCACAGGCTTCGCGACGACCACGTGACCCTCGCCCACGGCGCCGGCGGCAAGGCGTCGGCGGCGCTGGTGGAGAACGTGTTCTGGGAGATCTTCGGCGGGGACGTCCTGCCCGACGGCGGGGACTCGGCCGTGCTTCCGCTGGCCGGGATTCTGGGGGAAGGCGCGGGTGCAGACGCCGCCGGTTCGCTCGCCATGTCCACCGACTCCTACGTGGTCAACCCCATCGAGTTCCCGGGCGGCGACATCGGCGAGCTCGCGGTCAACGGCACGGTCAACGACCTCGCGGTGGCCGGCGCGGTGCCGAAGGCGATCACCGCGGCGTTCGTGCTCGAGGAGGGCCTGCCCATCGACGTGCTGCGCCGCATCGTCGAGTCGATGGCGCGGGCGGCGGAGGCCGCGGGCGTGGCCATCGTCGCCGGCGACACGAAGGTGGTGCCGCGCGGGGCGTGCGACAAGTTGTACATCACCACCGCCGGCGTCGGCGTCGTGCCCACCGGCCGCCGCACCGGGTACGGGGAGATCGCGGAGGGCGACCGGATCATCGTGTCCGGCCCCATCGCCGATCACGGCATGGCGGTGATGATGGCCCGCGGCGACCTGGCCATCGAGGCCCCCATCCAGTCCGACACCCGCGCCGTCAACGGACTGGTGGAGGCGCTGTTCGCCGCGGTGCCCGACGTCCGTTTCCTGCGCGACGCCACGCGCGGCGGGTTGGCCACGGTCATGAACGAGCTGGCCCGCGGCTCCGGCAAGGGCATCGCGCTCGACGACGGCGCCATCGCGGTGCGCAACATGACCCGCGCCGCCTGCGACATGCTCGGCATCGACCCGTTGTACGTGGCCAACGAGGGCACGTTCACCGCCGTCGTGCCGGAAGGCTCCGCCGAGGCCGCCGTCGCCGCGCTCCACGACGCCGGTGCGCCGGAGGCCCGCGTCATCGGCCGCGTCGTCGCCGAGCCCGCCGCCTCCGTCGTGCTGGTCACCGGCTTCGGCGGCACGCGCATGGTGGACATGTTGGTCGGCGATCCGCTGCCGCGCATCTGCTAGCTCGGCTTTCTCCGGGCCGGGCCCGCTTTACGACGTTTCCCGCCCCGCACGCAGTCCCGCCATCGCCTGGCCCACGGCCAGACCGCCATCATTGGCGGGGACAACGCGGTGTTCCAGCAACGTCAGTCCACGGGCGGCGAGGTCGTCGCGCAGCGCGGACATGAGGATGCGGTTTAGGGCGCACCCGCCGGTGACTCCGACGATCGCCGTGTCCGCGGTCTCGGCCGCCAGCGCCATCCGTTCGCCGATGATCCGCGCCAGGCCGACGTGGAATCGCAGGGCGCGGACGGAGGATGAGTACTCGGGATGGGCCAGCTCCTGGAACAACTCGGGGATCGTCGTGGCGGTGGAGGTGGGGACGGTGGGAGAGGCGGCAAAATCGCTTTTCGCGTCCATCTCATCCAGCGCCGTCTGCGCCAGGTGCTCGAACTCCATGGCGGCCTGCGCCTCGTAGCTCACCGCGCCGTCGTCCCATTTCGCGCCGCATCCGGCGATGACGGCGGCGGTGTCGAAGATGCGGCCGAGCGACGTGGACTTCACCACGCCGACGCCGGCGGCCAGCTGCGATTCGAGCAGCGCCCGCTCGGTGGTGGCTTCGGCGGGGACTACGGCGTCGAGCGGCACATCGAGCCCCCACGACCGGGCGATGCACACCGCCGTCCGCCACGGCCTCTCCACCGACCGATCACCGCCGGCGAAGGCGAAGGCGGGCACATGCCACGTCCGCGACCAACTCCAAAGGTCGCCCCGGCTCCCGTCCTCGTCGCCGTCGTCGCAGCCCACGGTCAGAATCTCGCCGCCCCAGATCGTCCCGTCGGTGCCGTAACCGGTGCCGTCGAGCGCCGCGATCACCGCCGGCCCCTCCGCGATCCCATGCTCGGCGAGCAGCGCCAGCGCGTGCGCGTAATGGTGTTGGACGCCGAGCAGCTGGATCCCGCGCTCATCCCAGTACCGCTCCGCCCACGCGGTCGTCGCGTAGTCGGGGTGCAGGTCGTGGACGACGAGGTCCGGCGCGACCCGCCGCATCGCCAGCATCCGCTCGACCGACTCGCCGAACGTCGCCTGCGTCACCGCCGACCGCATGTCCCCGATGTGCGGCGACACGTGGGCCATGCCCGCGTCTCCGTCGTCCCCGCCATCGACGACGGCGAACGTGTTCTTCAGTTCACCTCCGACGGCGAGGATGTGCCGGGGCGAGGGGCCGTCGTCACGCGGGGACGGCAGGGGAAGCGGCAAGGGCGCGAAGCCGCGCGACCGCCGGACCGGACGCGCGCCGAGGAACACCGAATCCTCCACGGGCACGTGAATGCCGCGATCATGCAGCAGAAACGCGTCCGCGATGTGCGCGAGCCGCTCCCGCGCCGACGCGTTGTCGTGGCACAGCGCCTCGCCCGGCGGGTTGCCGGACGTGGCCACGAGCGGCTTGTCGACGAGAAGCTCGTGCAGCGGCGAATACGGCAACATCACCCCGACGTCGCCGAGGCCGGGCGCGACCGACGGGGCGAGTTCCGGCGCGGAGCCGGTGGCGTCGGGGCGCAGAGGCGCAATCACGATCGGGTGCGCCGGCGAGGTGAGCAGCGCCAGCTCGGTGTCCCCGAACTCGGCGAGGCGTTGGGCGGCCCCGGCGTCGGGGGCCATCACCGCGAAGGGCTTGGCGGGGCGGTGCTTGCGGCGGCGCAGCTCGGCGACGGCGTGCTCGTTGGCCGCGTCGCACATGAGGTGGAAGCCGCCGATGCCCTTCACCGCGAGGATCGCGCCGTCGTCGAGAAGCTCGCGGGCGCGCGCGATGGTGGCCGCCATGAATTCGGGGGAGCGGTCGGGTTCGGGAGTGGGAGCGCCGGGTTCTTCGAGCCACAGCCGCGGGCCGCAGTCGAAGCAGCTGATCGGCTGGGCGTGATGGCGGCGGTCGCCCGGGTCGGAGTACTCGGCGGCGCATGCCGGGCACAGGGGGAACTCGCGCATCGTGGTGTTCGGGCGGTCGTAGGGGACGTCCTCGATGATGGTCAGGCGCGGCCCGCAATTGACGCACGTGATGAACGGGTGGCCGAAGCGCCGGTTGCCCGGATCCCGCATCTCCGCGAGGCAGTCGGGGCAGGTGGCGACATCCGGCGGCAGCAACGTCGGCGCACCCTCGGCACGGCGGGATTCCAGGATTTCGAAGGCGGGTGCGGCATCGGCGTCGGAATCGTCGGCGCGGCCGCCGCGCACGGGCAGCTCGCGCACCTCGTGGCCGAGGATCCGCGCGAGCGGCGGGGCGTCGCCAAGCACCTGCGTGATGAAGGCGTCGACCTCCGCCGGCACGCCCTGGACCTCGATGAACACCTCGCGGTCGTCGTTGCCGCAGAACCCGGAGACGCGATGCCGGGCGGCGACGGCGGCGACGTGCGGGCGGAACCCCACGCCCTGGATCACGCCGCGCAGCAGGTGCTCCCGCCGGATTTCGCTCATGATGCGAGCTTAACGCCCACCCGAATCGCCTTGACAGGTGTTCCCCATCGGTTTCGCGGATGTGCCCAATCTAACTTCGGCGTTACCGCAGGTCGGGGGGTGTCACGCGGAAGCGGGCTACAAGTAACTCAAATCCGCGTCTAAGGTGGAGCATATGCACGAAGTGGCCTTGAGCATGCAGCTTGCGCGCATCGTCACCAAGGCCGCCGATAACCGAAAAGTCCTGGTCGTTCGGCTGGAAGTCGGCGCACTGCGTCAGGTGGTGCCCGACACTCTGGCCCATGCCTGGAGGTTCGTGGTCAAGGACACCAACCTCGGCGGTTCCCGTCTCGACGTCGATTGGAAACCGGTGGTGCTGGAATGCCCCGCCGGACACGTCGCGGAGCTGCCCGAGCCGTGGGGGTTCGACTGCCGGATCTGCGGGGAGCCGGCGAAAGTCGTGGGCGGCGAAGAGTTTCGGGTGCTGGACATCGAACTCGGTCCGACGACAGAGCCAACGCGGGAAAGAGCGTGAGATGGGTCGTTTCCACAGGCACGACGACGGCACGGTGCATGCGCATGACCATGGGGATCATCCGCACGAGCACCATCACCACCACGATCACGGGCACGGCCACGATCATGGCCATGCGCACGACCATGCGCACGATCTGAGCCACGTCGACGCCGACAGCGCCGAGCACGGTGACCACACCGGTTACGACACCGGCCGCGAGCGGGTGCTGATCCTCGAGGACATTTTCACGGAGAACGACGTCCGCGCCGCGGAAAACAGGGCGCTTTTCGACGATCACGGCGTCACCGCCATCAACGTGATGAGCTCGCCGGGCTCGGGCAAGACCGCCCTGCTCCGCCACGCGCTGGAGGACCTGCGGGGGAAGGTCCGGGTCGGGGTCATCGAGGGGGACATCGAGACGCCGCTCGACGCGGAGCGCCTGGAGGGCTTCGGCGCCCAGATTTCCCTGCTCAACACGGGCAACGGCTTCGGCGGCGAGTGCCACCTGGATGCGCCGATGATTTCCTCGGCGCTGAGGGGCCTGGATCTGGCGGAGCTGGACCTGGTGTTCATCGAGAACGTGGGCAACCTGGTGTGCCCGGCCGAGTTCGAGGTCGGCGAGCACCGGAAGATGATGGTCTACGCGGTGACGGAGGGCGAGGACAAGCCCCTGAAGTACCCGGTGATGTTCCGCTCGGTGGAGGCGGTGGCGGTGAACAAGATCGACCTGCTGCCGTACCTCGACTTCGACATGGACCTGTTCCTGGCGAACCTGCGCACGGTCAATCCGGACGCGAAGGTCTTCGAGGTCTCCGCCAAGACGGGCGAGGGCCTGGACGCGTGGCTGGGCTGGCTGCTCGAGGGGAAGGGCGACCGATGACCTCGGCAGCACGCGCGGCGAACCGCTTTGACACGACTTGCTCGACGACGAACCTGCGGGCGGAGACATCACCCGTACTTTTATGCGATGACGGGGGTGCGCACCGCCGATCGTGGTGCCGGTCCTCGGACTCTCTGTGGACTGGGAGGACACGGAAATGAACATCGGCCATGGCTGGCGGGGTGAGACGCTCGCCGAGAATCTGGAGAGGTCGGGCGTATCGCGCCGGGACTTCATGAAATTCTGCGGCGGGCTCGCCGCGATCTTCGCCGCGGGGACGCCCGCCATGGCCGGGGCTCAGGAGCTGACGCCGGCCGCGCAGGAGATCGCGGACAAGCTCGGCGCGGTGGAAAAGCCCAACGTGGTGTGGCTGCAGCTGCAGGAGTGCACCGGCTGCATGGAGTCGGTGCTGCGCTCGGGCGGGGCGACGGTGGAGGACCTGGTGCTCAATCGCCTGTCCATGCCGTACAACGAGCTGCTCATGGCGCCATCGGGGCATGCGGCGGAGAAGGCGCTGGACGACGCCAACGCGGAGCCGCACATCCTGGTGGTCAACGGTTCGGTGCCCATGAAGGACGACGGAATCTACTGCACCATCGGCGGCAAGTCCTCCGAGCAGGTGCTCATGGAGGCCGCGGAAAACGCCACCGCCATCCTGGCCGTGGGCGCGTGCGCGGTGTGGGGGTCGGTGCAGGCGGCGAAGCCGAACCCGACCGGCGCCGTCGGCATCGACGAGCTGATCAAGGACAAGCCGGTCATCAACGTCGCCGGCTGCCCGCCGATCGGCGAGGTGATCACCGCGACGATCACGTACATCCTCACCCACGGCGAGGCCCCGAAGGTCGACGCCGAGGGGCGCCCGCTGTTCGCATACGACCAGCGCATCCACGACTCCTGCCCGCGCCGCCCCCACTTCGACGCCGGCCAGTTCGTGCGCACCTTCGACGACGAGGCCGCCCGCAACGGCTGGTGCCTGTACGAGGTCGGCTGCAAGGGCCCGTCGACGTTCAGCCCGTGCCCGATCATCCAGTGGAACCTCAAGTCCGGTTGGCCGATCGGCCAGGGCCATCCGTGCATCGGCTGCACGGAGAAGGATTTCTTCGACAAGTTCACCCCGTTCTACGAGGAGCTGCCCAACGTCAGCGGCTTCGGCGTGGAATCCACCGCCGCGAAGCTGGGGCTCGGCGCCGTCGGCGTCGCGGCCGCGGGCGTGGCGGTGCATGCGGGCATCACGACGTTCAAGCAGATCGGCATTCGGCAGAAGTCCGGGGACGAGAGGGTGATCGCCAAGTTCGGCGAGGGCCCCGATGCGGGGTCGGCGGGACGCGCCGTCGACGCACACGACAACATGCCCGGCGACGTGACGGGAAAGGACAGCTAAATGGCCACCGAGAGACTCGTCATCGATCCGTTGACCCGCATCGAGGGTCACCTGCGCATCGAGTTGGAGCACGAGAACGGGAAGATCTCCGACGCGTGGAGCGAGACCACCATGTTCCGCGGCATCGAGGAGATCTGCCGCGGGCGCGACCCCCGCGACGTGTGGGCCTTCGTCGGCCGCATCTGCGGCGTGTGCACGGGCGTGCACTCGGTCGCCTCCGTCGTCGCGGTGGAAGACGCCATCGGCTCGAATCCGCCGCCGCAGGCCCGCCGCATCCGTGACCTGGTGCTGGGTTCGCAGGAGGTCCACGACCACGCGGTGCACTTCTACCACCTGCACGCCCTGGACTGGGTCAACGTGGTCTCGGCCGCGGAGGCCGACGTGGACAAGGCGCTGGAGTTCGCCAGGTCGATCGGTTCGACGTGGCGCGGCAACACCTTCGACAAGTTCACCAAGGTCAAGGAGACCCTCAACCAGGTCATCGAGTCCGGCCAGCTGTCGATCTTCACCGGCGGCTACTGGGAGCACCCCGACTACCGCCTGCCCGCCGAAGCCAACCTCATGGCGGTGTCGCACTACCTCGACGCCCTGGAGTTCCAGCGGTCGATCATCCGCATCAACACGGTCTTCGGCGGCAAGAACCCGCACCCGAACTTCCTCGTCGGCGGCATGGCCTGCTCGATCGACCCCGACAAGTCGGAGACGGTCAACCAGGTCCACCTGGACCAGGTCGAGACGTGGGTCGCCGAAATGGTCGAGTTCGTGCGCGATTGCTACTACCCGGACGCCGTGGCGATCATGGGCGCGTACAAGGACTACTTCGACATCGGCGCCGCCGCCCCGAATTTCCTGGCGGTGGGCATGGCCGGCGCGACGTACGCGGGCAATCCGGCGGAGTCGCGCGTCGAAACCGTGCACCCGGAGATCAAGCCCGGCGTCGTCCTCGACGGCGACTACTCGAAGGTCGTGCCCTTCGATCCGGAGAAAATCGAGGAGTTCGTCTCCTCGGCGTGGTTCACCTACGAGGACGGCGACGACAAGGGCCTGCACCCGCTGGTCGGCGAGACCACGGTCGAGTACACCGGCCCGAAGCCCCCGTACGACTGGTTGGGCGACGACGAGAAGTACACGTGGTCGAAGGCGCCGCGCTACGACGGCCGCGTCATCCAGGTCGGCCCCGTCGCGCGCGTCCTCAACGCGTACATCCAAGGCGAATCCCGGACCAAACAGCTCGTCGACGAAGCCGTCGGCAAGCTCGGCATTCGCATCGAGCAGATGAATTCCACGGCGGGACGCACCTACGCCCGCGCCGTGGAGGCGGTGACCACCGCGGAGTACATGGCCGACGTGGTCATGCCGCAGTTCGTCGACGGCATCCGCAACGGCGACATCGACGTCTTCGACGCGAGCAAGTGGGAGCCGTCGAGCTGGCCCGACGAATGCTCGGGCATGGCCTTCACCGAGGTCGCGCGCGGCATGCTCAGCCACTTCACGTCCATCAAGGACGGCAAGGTGTCCAACTACCAGGCGGTCGTGCCCACCACGTGGCTGGCCGGCGGCCGCGATCCGCAGGGCCGCCTCGGCCCGTACGAGGAGTCGCTGGCCAACGGGCATCCGCTGGCGGACCCGGAGCAGCCGCTGGAGCCTATCCGCACGATCCACTCCTTCGACCCCTGCATGTCCTGCGCGGTGCACGTGCTGGACCCGGAGGGGACGGAGATCTTCAAGACGGTGACGTCATGACCGCGCCAGACAAGACGCCCGACAAGACCCCCGACCTCGGCCGCGAGGCGGAGGCGATGTCCGCCGATTCGATGCGGGAGCCGGGCGAGCCCCGCCGCATGGTCGACGGCGACGAGTACGTCCGCATCGATCTGTGGTCGGTGGGCCTGCGCTTCCAGCATTGGGCGTCGGTGCTGCTCATCGTGGTGATGTCGGCGACGGGCTGGTACATCATGGACCCGTTCTTCGGACCCGACGCGGCGTCGGCCGCGGCCTCGGGTGAGACGGGCTACCTGATGGGCATCATCCGCACGATCCACATCACGGCCGGTTTCCTGTGGTGCGGCGTGGCCCTGGCGCGCCTGTTCATGCTGTTCTTCGCGCGCGGCAAGCAGTCGCGGTGGAAGGCGCTGTCCCCGTTCCATTCGAAGGCGGACCTCAAGGGCCTGTGGGACGTCACGCTGTACTACGCGTTCCTGAAGAAGCACGCCCCGCTGTACATCGCCCACAATCCGCTGCAGCAGCTGTCCTACACCGGCATTTACGTGATGTGCCTGCTGCAGCTGCTCACGGGCCTGGCCTTGTACGGGCTGTACGACCAGTCGAATTGGTTCCTCATGGTGCTGTCGTACCCGATCCACTGGTTTGGCATCCCGATCATCCGGCTGGTCCACGCGGTGCTGATGTTCCTGATCTGGGTGTTCGTGGTCATCCACGTGTACCTGGCGGCGCGGTCGGACGTCGTGGAGAAGCACGGCGGCATTTCCTCCATGATCAACGGCGGCATGTGGCTGCACCGCGACGCGAAGCCCGTCGACGGCGAGCGCGTCGGACCTCCCGAGAAGGCGGACCGCAAGGGCCGCCGTTTCCGGTGGGCGCGCGCGAACCGGTGGACGGCGAAGTGAGCGAACTCAATGGCCCGGCGATCACGGTCCTGGGCGTCGGCAACGCCGTCATGGGCGACGACGCCGCCGGACTGGAGATCCTGCGCCTGCTCAAGGCGCGGGTCGCGGGCGGCTCCGGCAACTCGCCCGCCCCGGTCGACGTCGACGCCCTCGTCCCGCTGGCCAGTGCGTCGGCGTCGCCGTCGGTGCCGGGCGGTCTGGGGCTTTACGACGCCCACGTCACCCCCGCTTCGGCCACCGCCACGGACATCGCCGCGGGCCCCGGCGGCCGCATCGGCGACGTCGCGTTCGTGGAGGGCGGCACTTCCGGCCTGGAGCTGGTGGGCGTCGTCGGCGAGGCGCGCAAGCTGCTGGTCCTCGACGGCCTGACGGGGCCGGGGGAGCCCGGTGACGTGGTGGTGCTGGAAGGCGACCAGGTGCCGAGGCTGCTCAGCTCGAAGCTGTCGCCCCACCAGGTGGGCCTGCTCGATCTGCTGGCCACGGCGCGACTGCTGGGCCACGAGCCGGAGCACGTCGGTGTCGTCGGCGTGGTGTGCTCCAGCGCGGAGCTCGAGGTGCGCCTGACCCCCGAGGTCGCCGCCGGCCTGCCCGCCGCCGTCGACGCCGCCGAGGAAGTGCTGTCGCGATGGGCCGCGAGCTAGGTTTCCACGTCCACTTCCCGTATCGCGAACTCCCGCCCGTGCCGCAGGTCCGCGGTGGGGGCGCCGCATTCGGGGCAGGCGAGGGCGAAGAATTCGTCGATTTCGCGTTCCGCCTCGCACGCCGGGCACCACACGGTGGCGGCGATGACCTCGACTTCCAGGTCCGCGCCCTCGCACACGGTGCCGCCGGCGGCCAACGGCCACGCGGCGTACAGGGCGTCCTCGATGACCCCGGCGCGGGTGCCCACGTCGAGGGCCACGCGCCGCACGCGCCGGCCGCTCGCCGCATCGACGATGACCTCGACCACGCCCGACAGGAGCCCCAATTCATGCATGCCCCAAGTGTGGCACGGAGTCGATCTGTGAAAGCGTTGATCCCATGAGCGAGACCATTCACCTGGACCAGCTGGTCGACCCGTTCGAGGCGAAGGTCGTCGTCGTCCGCGACGGCGCCGGGTCGATCGTCGACGCCCGGTTCGACCTCGCCGGCCTGCCGCGCCTGGACCCGATGCTCGTGGGCAAGGACGTCGCGGGCGTGCCGGACCTGGTGAAGATGCTCTGCGGCATCTGCCCCGTCGCCCACCACCTCGCGGGCGTCGCGGCGCTGGAGTCGCTGGCGGGCATCGCCCCGGACGATCTGCCGCGGCCGGTGCGCGATCAGCGCCTGCTGCTGCACCACGGCAGCGTCCTCGATTCACTGGCCTCCCGCTTCATCGGCCGTGACCGCGATCTCGCCGTGCGCCTGCGCCGCCTGGGCAAGCTGGCCATGAAGGCGGCGGGTGCGCCGGGCCATTTCCCCGACGTCGCCGTCCCCGGCGGCGTGCGCGTCCCCGTCGATGCGGAGGCCCTCGCCGAGCTTGCGGCACAGCTTCCTTTGCTTGACGACGATCTGGCCTCCCTCCTCCTCGACCTCCCCTCATCGGCGGCCGGGGCATCGTCCGGCGCACGCTTCGATGGCCTCGACGTCGCCGTCGTCGATGCCCGCGGAAAGCTCGATCCCCTCGGCGGCTACGTGGGGCTCATTGGTGAAGCCGGCAACGGTGGCGGCGTCGACGAAGCCACGCCCGCCTCCGAGTGGGCGCCCCGGGTGAAAGAGACCCGCCCCGGCGCCCCGGATCCTCGCCCCGTCATCGAGCTGGAGGCGACGAACGGCAGTGGAACCCGCGCATGGAACTACCGCGTCGGCCCGATCTCGCGGGCGCGGTTCCGGGAGGCGGGCGCGGCCACCAACGATCCCTTCGAGGCGCAGCTGCTCACGCTCTCGGATTCGGTTGCGGCGCTGATGGGTCTGGCGGAGGCTCTGGCCGAAGGTTCGTCGGGTGCCTCCGAAGCGAGCACGGCGGATGCGGGGACGTGGGCGTCGTCAAGCATGAGGGCGGGGACCGGGATCGGCGTGGTCGACGGGCCGCGCGGACTGCTCGCGCACGAGTATGCGGTGGATGAGGCGGGGACGGTGACGAGCTGCCGGATCCTCACTCCGACCGCCCAGAACGAGGGGTGGCTCGCCGGGATGCTGCGCGCGTCGCTGGCCGCGGCCGGCGACGGGGACAAGGAGGCGTGGGCCGAGTCGGCGATTCGGGCGGCGGATCCGTGCCTGCCGTGCACCTCGGCACCCGAGGGCGGGATGGGCGTTAAGTTGGAGGACGAGCAGAAGGAAGGCGGCCGCTGACATGTGCATCGGGATTCCGGGCAAGATCCTGGCCATCCGCGAGGGGCTGATGCCCATGGCCGACCTCGACTTCGGCGGCACCGCCCGCGAATGCTGCCTGGCCTACGTGCCGGAGGCGCGGGTGGGCGACTACGTGCTCATCCAGAACGGGTTCGCCATGGACGTCATCGACGAGCCGTCGGCGCGGGCGTCGTTGGAGGCGATCGCGGAATTGGGTCTTGCACCTGACCCTGCGTCAGGTGATTGAGTTCGGTTCATGCGAGACACGACCCACGACGGCGACGGCACCGAGCTGACCATCGGCGAGGCCGCCGAGCTGCTCGGGATCACCGTGCGGGCGCTGCGGCATTGGGAGTCGATCGACCTGCTGGTGCCGTCGTGGCGGACGCTCGGCGGCCACCGGCTCTACGTCGACGCCGACCTGGAACGCGCGCAGCGGATCCTGGTGTACCGGGAAATCGGCCTTCCGCTCGCGGAGGTCCGTGAGCTGGTCGACGGCGGCGGCGATGCCCGTGAGCACCTGGAGCGCCAGCGGCGTTTATTGACGGAGCGCGCCTCGTATCTGCGCCGGATGATCGGCGCAGTCGACGAGATGTTGGAGGAGATGACCGTGTCCAAGAACGGCAAGAACGACAAGAAGATGGATCCCCGCGCGGCGGCCGAGAAGTTCGGCGGCGGCTGGCGCCAGGACTACGCCGACGAGGCGGAGGAGCGCTGGGGCGGCACCGAGGCCTGGGCGCAGTCCCAGGAGGCCAACGCCAACCGCACCGAGGGCGATTGGGCGCAGATGTTCGCCGAGCAGGAGCAGATCGTCGCCACAATCGCCGGCGCCGTCGAAGACGGCACCGACCCGGATTCGGAGCTGGGGCGCGAGGTGTCCGCGATGCACCGTGCGGGCATCGCGAAGCACTACGACTGCACCCACGGCCGGCAGGTGCTGCTGGCCCGGATGTACCTGGCCGACGAGCGTTTCCAGAAGTCCTACGGCGGAGAGGAGCCGACGAAGTGGCTGGTCGCGGCCATCGAGGCCGACGCCCGAGCGAATGGCGTCGATCCCGACGACGCTTCCTGGGATTGACCCCTCGGGCCGATTCCCGCCCGGCTCCGCCGCGGATCGCCTACCCTCGCGGGCATGAGCGAAAAGCACCACGACCCCGTCACGGACCTTCCGGACGGGGTCGACGCCGATTCCGTCCGCCCGCGCGTGGTCATCGTCCACGGATTCAACGGCTACCCGGCCAAGCACTGGTTCCCGTGGCTGGCCTCCGAGCTGGTCGGGGAGGGTTTCCCCGTCACCCGCGTGGCGTTGCCCGAGCCGACGCGGCCGGACCCGGGGGCGTGGGCGGCGGCGCTGGCAGAGCAGGCCGGCACGTTGGACGGGGCCGTGGTGGTCGCCCACTCCCTCGGCTGCATCACCGTGCTGTCGCATCTGGAGCAGCACCCGGAGCAGCGGCCGCGCGGCCTGGTTCTCGTCGCCGGTTTCGACGCGCCGGTGGCGGCGCTGCCGGAGCTCGACGACTACATTGGCGACGGCGTGGGCACCGAGGAGCTGCTGCCGAGGCTCGGCGAGGTGGCGGTGGTCATGTCCGACGGCGACCACATCGTGCCCAACGCCGACACCGCGGCGATGGCGAAGAGGCTCGGCGTCGAACCAACTGTCGTCCCCGGCGCGAAGCACTTCCTGTACTCCGACGGCGTGACCGAGGTGCCCGAGGTCCGCGACGCCGCGCTGCGGATCCTGTCGGAGTAGCAGAAGCAACCCTGATGCTCCAGCTCACCCGCACCGCCGCCCGTGCCGCCCGGTGCCGGGCGCAGCTGCTCACCGCCAAGGATCGCGCCGCCGATCCCGTGTCCGCCGTGCGCCACATGCTGGCCATGCAGGCTCAGAACGCGAAGGCGGCGCGGTGGGCGGTGGGCATCCGCACGAAGAGCGCGAAGTATTCGGACGTACAGGCCGCGTTGGAATCCGGCGCGCTGATCCGCACGTGGCCCATGCGCGGCACGCACCACGTCATGGCCGCCGAAGACGTCTCCTGGCTGACGGGCCTGTGTTCTCACCGGGCGCGCTCAGGCGTGGAGAAGCGCCGCGCGGCCCTGGGGCTCACGCTCGACGACGTGCTCCGGGCGGGCGCCGCCCTGGTCGAGGCCGCCACCGACCCCGAACGACTGCCCGAACCCGTCGCCGAGAAGGCCGTCCCCTTCGTCGGCCCGAGAGGTGCCGCGGTCGCGTTGACAAGGGACGGCGTGCGCGAGCTGTGGGCGACGGTCGGCATCGATTCGTCGTCGAGCCGCGGCTCCCACATGCTGCGTTTCCTGTGCGAGGAACGCGTCCTGGTGCAGGGCCCGCCGGTCGGCACCGCGGACACCTTCACCGCGTTCGAGGCGTGGGTGCCGGCGGCCGACGACGGTGCCGACGACGTAGAGACCGATGAATTGCTGCGCCGGCTCGTCGTCAAGCATCTGCGTGGCCGGGGACCGGCGAAGGTCTCCGACATCGCCTGGTGGTCGGGGCACACGAATGCCACCATCCGGCGGGCGGTGGCCATCGCGGGCGACGCGGTGGCGGAGGTGTCGGTGGCGGGGGAGCGGTACCTGATGCTCGCCGAGGACGCCGAAATCGCCGCCGCGAACCCGAGGGCCCGGTCGCCGCGCGGGCCGATCGCGCTGCCCGCGTTCGACGAGTATCTGCTGGGGTACGGGGACCGGACGCTCGTGCTGGACAAGGACGCGGAGCCGGAGCTGTTCGCGCTGATCGGGCCGACCATCAACGGGCTGGTCAACCGGGCGACGATGAAGGCCGGGCGGATCGTCGGCACGTGGGACGACGCGCACCCGGCCGCGGGGGACTACCTGAAATTCGCGGGTCGTTGATGAATCCGAGGCGCCCGTCGATGTATGAAGAGCCGAGCATGCGGCCTTTGCGAAAAAGGGGCACCCGGAGAACCGGGTGCCCCTCTTCGCGTGCTCGGGAGCGAGCTGGTCGGCGAACTAGATGTCGCGCACCGTGCCCGTGAAGTGCGGGCGCCGCTTCTTGCGGTCCCACGCGACGATGTCGGTGCCGCCGCGGCCCTCGCCGTCGACGACCTCGCCGGCGCGGGTGATGGCGACCATCACCGTCGCCGGCACGATGACCGGCGCGGCGAACTCGATGTGGAACTCGAACGGGGCGCCGCCCGGCACATCGGACTCCGCCAGCGCACGTGAGGCGGTGTACATGCCGTGGGCCACGACGCCGGGCATGCCCAGCGCCTTCGCCGTCAGGCCCGTCACGTGGATCGGGTTCCAGTCGCCGGAGACCTTCGCCCACGTGCGGCCGATGGAACCGGGGATCCGCCACTGCGCCGTCGGGCGCGGCACCTTGAACCGCGGGCGTTTCGACGAACCGGCCGACTCGGCGAGCGGCTCGACGTCGTCAAGCTTCTTGCCCTTGGCCAGGTACACCGAGGTCTCCTCGACGAGGACCTCGCCATCGCGCGACACGGTCGACTCGTGCACGATCTCCGTGCCGGAGCGGTGCGCGCGGAAACCCGCCACGCGGACCTCCACGTCGACGTCCGAGCCCACCGGAACCGGCTTGATCTGGCGGTACGTGTTGGACGTGTGGATGAGGCCCATCATGGGCAGCGGGAAATCATCGGCCGCCATGAGCTCCATCTGCAGCGGCATGATCAGCGCGTGGACGTGGCCGAAGAACGCGCCGTTGGCCACGTGATCGATCGGCGGGGCGCCGGCGACGCGGCGGAACTCCTCGTCGCGCGACGCGGAGACCTTCACGCCCTTGACGGCCAGGGCCGGGGTCTTCAGGTTCGACGTGCGGTTCGAGCGCTTTCCGCCCGTGGCGGCCTTCGCGTACAGCGGCACCAGTGACGGGACGGAGGACAGGACTTTCGCTTCAGTCATGCCGGCGCCCCCTACTGGCCCACGATGTTCTGGCCGCACACGCGCAGAACCTCGCCGTTGACGCCCAGCGCGCGGTCGGAGACCAGGAATGAGATCGCCTGCGCGACGTCGCCCGGCTGGCCGCCCTGCTGCAGCGAGTTCACGCGGCGCGCGACCTGGCGGTTGACGAACGGGATCGACGCGGTCATGTCGGTCTCGATGAAGCCCGGGGCGACGGCGTTGATGTTGCCGCCGAGCTTGGCCACGCGGTCGGCGGTGGCCTCGACCATGCCGATCACGCCGGCCTTCGAGGTGGCGTAGTTGGTCTGGCCGCGGTTGCCCGCGATGCCCGACGTCGACGACATGGTGGCGATGCGCGGGGAGTTCTGGAACGCCTCGTGCGCCAGCAGCTGCTCGTTCATGGTCAGCTGCGCCTCGATGTTGACGGCGATGACCGAGCCCCACTTGGCCTCGTCCATGTTCGCCAGCATCTTGTCGCGGGTGATGCCCGCGTTGTGCACCACGATGTCGAGCTTGCCGAAGCGCTGCTTCGCGGCGTCGGCGATGCGGTTGCCGGCGTCCTCGGCGGTGATGTCGAGCTGCAGGGCCAGGCCGCCGAGCTCGTTGGCAACCTTCGCCAGCGCGTCGCCGGCCGGCGGCACGTCGATGACGATGACGTCGGCGCCGTCGGCCTTCATCTGGCGGGCGATGGCCGCGCCGATGCCGCGGGCGGAACCGGTGATCGCGGCGACCTTGCCGGCCAGCGGCTTGTCCCAGTCGGCGGGGATCTCACCGGCGTCGGAGGACACCGTGAGGAACTGGCCGTCGACGAACGCCGAGCGGCCCGACAGGAAGAAGTGCAGCGAGGCGACGACCGACGGGGCGGTGACGTCGACGCCGTCGTGGACGAGGATGCCGTTGGCGGTGGAGCCGCCGCGGACCTCGTGGCCCATCGAGCGCACCAGGCCCTCGGCACCGCCGCGGGCGGCGTTGACGGCGACGTCCTCAGCCGACCCCGAGCCCTCGCCGTGCTCCGCCTTCGCGCGGGAGATGACGATGAAACGGCCGCCCTTGTCGAGCTTGCGCAGGTGCTTCGCCGCATTGAGCACCGGCTCCTGCAGATCCTTCGGGCGCGCGGCCTCGGTGACGACGACCACGATCGCGCCGACCTTGTCGTCGCCGGCCTGGTCGCGCCGGACGTTGAGGTCCCAGTCGCCGAGCTGCTTTGCGACGGCGTCGGCGTCGGAACCGGATCCGGTCACGAGCACCTTGTCGTTCTTCAGCAGCGGGTCGCCCGGCTTGTGGCGGCGCAGGTGCGGGGGCTGGGGAAGGCCGAGGGACTTGGCGACGCCCGTGAGCGGACCGCCGGTGACCAGTTCCTGGTACTTGTCTGCCATGTCAGATTCTCCTAGATGGTGTGTTCGCGGGGCTTACGGGCGGGCTTCGAGGATGGCGACGACGCCTTGGCCGCCTGCGGCGCAGACGGAGATCAGGCCGCGGGCGACCTGGCCGGTCTCGTCGGCCTTGGCGCGCAGCATCTTCGCCAGCGAGGCGGTGATGCGGCCGCCGGTGGCGGCGAAGGGGTGGCCGCAGGCCAGCGACGAACCGTTGACGTTGAGCTTCTCGCGGGGGACGGAGCCCAGGGCGCCGTCGAGGCCGAGCTTCTCGCGGCAGTACTCCTCGTCCTCCCAGGCCTTCATCGTGGCGCACACGGTGCCGGCGAAGGCCTCGTGGATCTCGAAGAAGTCGATGTCCTCGAAGGTCAGGCCCTGGCGGGCGAGGATGCGCGGGGTGGCGTAGGCCGGGGCCATGAGCAGGCCCTCGTCGCCGTGGACGAAGTCGACGGCGGCGGACTCGACGTCGACGACGTCGGCCAGCACGGTCAGGCCACGCTCGGCGGCCCACTCCTCGGAGGAGATGAGCACCGCGGACGCACCGTCGGTCAGCGGCGTGGAGTTGCCGGCGGTCATGGTGGGCTCGGCCTCCAGGCCACGGCCGAAGACGGGCTTGAGCTTGCCCAGCTTCTCGGCGGTGGAGTCGGCGCGCAGGTTGGTGTCGCGGGTGACGCCCTTGAACGGGGTGACCAGGTCGGAGAAGAAGCCCTCGTCGTAGGCGCGGGCCAGGTTCTGGTGCGACTTGGCGGCGAGCTCGTCCTGCTCGGCGCGGGTGATGCCCCACTCGGCGGTGGTCAGGGCCTGGTGCTCGCCCATGGACAGGCCGGTGCGCGGCTCGCCGGTGCCCGGGGTGGCCGGCGCGAGGTCGGCCGGGCGGATGGCGGCCAGTGCCTTGAGGCGGCCGGCGGTGGTCTTCTGGCGGTTGGCGTTGAGCAGCGCCTTGCGCAGGCCGTCGGACACGGCGATCGGGGCGTCGGAAGTGGTGTCCACGCCGCCGGCGATGCCGGCCTCGATCTGGCCGAGCTTGATCTTGTTGGAGATGGAGGACAGTGCCTCCATGCCGGTCGCGCACGCCTGCTGGATGTCGTACGCCGGGGTGGTCGGGTCCAGGGCGGAGCCGAGCACGCACTCGCGCACGAGGTTGAAGTCGCGCGAGTGCTTGAGCACCGCGCCGGCGGCGACGGAGCCGAGGCGCTCGCCGGCCAGGCCGTAGCGGGCGACGAGGCCGTCGATGGCGGCGGTGAGCATGTCCTGGTTCGACGCGTTGCTGTATTCCTTGTTGGAGCGCGCGAACGGAATGCGGTTGCCGCCGACGATGACGGCGCGGCGCGGAGCGTTCTGAGTGGGCTGAGTCGTCATGTGACTGGTGCCTTCCTTGATCCCTATGTGTGATCTGAGTAACTAAATGTAGACATTATCCCGGATTGCGACGCATGTCACCCCGTTTCGTAAAACGCCGGGTGGATCGTGCCACCTCCGGTCACACCCGGGGTTAAGGATGCGGGCGTAAGAATGTCCGCGTGGAGATCATCCCCGCCCTTTCCCTGACGGGCCGCGCCGCGCAGGCCGCCGTCGTCGCCGTGCTGCTCGCCGCCCTGTTCCTCATGGCTCGTCCGCCGGCGGGCGCCGACATCGGCCGCCGCGCGCCCCGCGACGGCGGCGTCCTCACCTCCGTTCACCTGGACAACCCCGCCAGCGGATTCGCCGCCCGCGATGCGCAGGTCTACCTGCCCCCGGCGTACTTCGCGCACCCGCGCCCGAAACTGCCCGTCGTGGTCCTGGTGCCGGGGGTGCCCGGCTCCCCGGAGCAATGGTTCGCCGAAGGTCGGGCGGGGCAGGCCCTCGACGCTTTCGCGGAAGACCACCGCGGGCTGGCCCCCACCACCGTCGCCGTCGACGCCAACGGGACGGTGTTCAAGGACACCCTTTGCGTGGACTCCCCGGCCACGGGGGACAAGGTGATGACGTACCTGGCCGAAGACGTGCCGGCGGGCGTCGCAAAGCTCTTCGACGTCGACCCGGACCCCGCGGAAACGGTGGCCACGTACTTCCGCGGGGACGGGAAGGCCTACGACGCCATCGACCCGCTGAAGATCCTGGAAACCGCGCGCTTCGGCCGCGAACTGACCGCCGCAGCCCACGCCGCGGGCGTCGCCGTCGCCTACTCCGAGACGCCCGGCGCCCACACCTGGCGGGCCTGGGCCGCCGGCTTCGCGGAGTCCCTGCCGTGGCTGTCCGCCCGATTGGGGTTGACCGGGGAAGACTCCTAGCCCGGGGTCTATGCTCTATCCCCATGCGACCCGAACTTTCCGCGTACAGCCACCTGACGGCGGGCAAGGTCCGCGAGATCTACGAGATCGACGACGACACCCTTCTCATGGTCGTCTCCGATCGCATCTCCGCGTACGACCACATCCTGGACACGCCGATCCCCGACAAGGGCCGCGTGCTCACCGCGATGAGCGTCTTCTTCTTCGACGAGCTCGACTTCCCCAACCACCTCGCCGGCCCCGCCGACGACGAGCGCATCCCCGCCGAGTCCCTCGGCCGCGCCCTGGTGTGCAAGAAGCTGGAGATGCTGCCCTTCGAGTGCGTCGCCCGCGGCTACCTGACCGGCTCCGGCCTGGCCGAGTACCGTGAATCCGGCACCGTCTGCGGCATCGAGCTGCCGGAGGGACTGGTCGAGGGCTCCAAGCTGCCCGAGCCGATCTTCACCCCGGCCACCAAGGCCGAAATCGGCGACCACGACGAGAACGTGCCGTTCTCCCGCGTCGTCGCCTCGCTGGGCGAGCACCGCGCCAACGAGCTTCGCGACGCCACCCTGTCCATCTACTCCCGCGCCGCCGAGCTGGCGCTGGAGCGCGGCATCATCCTGGCGGACACGAAGTTCGAGTTCGGCCTCGACGCCGACGGCGGCCTGGTGCTCGCCGACGAGGTCCTCACCCCGGACTCCTCCCGCTACTGGCCTGCGGATTCCTACGTGGAGGGCCAGGTCAACCCGTCGTTCGACAAGCAGTACGTGCGCAACTGGCTGACGTCGCCGAAGTCCGGCTGGGACAAGAACGCCGGCACGCCCCCGCCGCCGCTGCCCGGCGGCGTGGTCGAGGCGACCCGCGAGCGCTACATCGAGGCCTACGAGCGCATCTCCGGCCGCCGCTTCTCCGACTGGATCGGCGACCCCGCTTGATGGCCGCGCCCATCGCCGCCCGCCGCCCGCACGTCCGCGCCCATCACGGCCGCGAGTTCGTCGATGACTACGAGTGGCTGCGGGACAAGACCGACCCGGAGGTCATCGCGCACCTCAACGCCGAAAACGCGTACACCGACGCGATGACCGCCGACCTGGGCGACCTGTCCGAGGCGATCTTCGGCGAGATCAAGTCCCGCGTGCAGGAGACCGACATGTCGGTGCCGGTGCGCTCGGGGGACTGGTGGTACTACTCGCGCACCCTGGAGGGGAAGTCCTACGGCCTGTCGTGCCGCATGCGCGCCGACGGCGACGACTGGACCCCGCCGGCGATCCCGGACGCCGCGCCGGGCGAGCCCGTGCCGGGGGAGGAGATCCTCCTCGACCTCAACGAGCTGGCGGAGGGCCACGAGTTCTTCTCGCTGGGCGCCGCGTCGGTCACGGTCGACGGCAATCTGCTCGCGTACTCCGTCGACGTCGTAGGCGACGAGCGCTACACCCTGCGGATCAAGGATCTGCGCACCGGTGAGCTGTACGACGACGTCATCGCCGACATTTCCGCCGGCGCCACCTGGGTGGGTTCGGACCACCTGTTCTATCAGCGCCTGGACGAGGCCTGGCGGCCGGATTCGGTCTGGCGCCATACCGTCGGAAAGCCCGCGTCCGAGGACGTGCGCGTTTTCCACGAACCCGACGAGGCCTACTGGGTCGGCGTGGGCACGACCCGCAGCGAGAAGTACCTGATTTTCGAGGCGGGGTCGAAGATCACGTCGGAGACCTGGTACCTGGAGTGCTCCGACCCGACCGGCGAGCCGGTGTGCGTGCGCCCCCGCGAGCGAGGCGTCGAGTACGACGTCGACCATGCTGTCATCGGCGGGCAGGACGTCTGGCTGGTCACGCACAACATGACGGGGCCGAATTTCGCTCTCGGCGCGGTGCCGGTGGGCACGTTCGATTCGTTCGATGACCTGCGCGAGCTCGTCGCCCATGACCCGAAGGTCCGCGTCGAGGGCATCGATTGCTTCGCCGGCCACCTGGTGCTGGCGTACCGGTCCGGCGGCATCGGCAGGCTCGCCCTGTCGGTGCTCGACGGTTCTCCGCTTGACGACGGTGCCGTGGAGTTTTCCGAGCTGGAGTTCCCGGAGGAGCTGTACACCGCGGCGTCGGCGGGCAACCCGGAGTGGGAGGCGCCGGTGCTGCGGTTCTCCTACGGGTCCTTCACCACGCCGACGGAGGTGTGGCAGCTCGACGTGGCCACGGGCGAGCGCGAGCTGCTCAAGCGCCAGCCGGTGCGCGGCGGCTACGAGCCGTCCGATTACGTGGCCACGCGCCGCTGGGTCGAAGCCCGCGACGGCGCGCTGGTGCCGGTGTCGCTGGTGCACCGCGCGGACCTCGACGTCACGCGCCCGAACCCGCTGCTGCTCTACGGTTACGGGTCCTACGAGGCCCCGATCGACCCGGGCTTCTCCGTCGCGCGCCTGTCGCTGATGGACCGCGGCATGATCTTCGCCATCGCCCACGTCCGCGGCGGCGGCGAAATGGGCCGCGCCTGGTGGGAGCAGGGCCGGGGGCTGACGAAGAAGAACACGTTCACCGACTTCATCGACGTCGCCGACGACCTGCTCGCAGCGGGCCTGACCACCCGGGACCAGATGGTCGCCGACGGCGGTTCGGCCGGCGGCATGCTCATGGGCGCCGTGGCGAACATGGCCGGCGACCGTTTCGCCGGCATCGAGGCCGTGGTCCCGTTCGTCGATCCGCTGACGTCGATGCTCATGCCCGAGCTGCCGCTGACGGTGGTGGAGTGGGACGAGTGGGGCGACCCCTTCCACGAGGAGGAGGTCTACGACTACATGGCCTCCTACGCCCCGTACGAGAACATCGAGGCGAAGAAGTACCCGCAGATCCTCGCGGTGACCAGCCTCAACGACACCCGCGTGCTCTACGTCGAGCCGGCGAAGTGGATAGCCAAGCTGCGCGAGGTCGCCGGCGGTGAGGAGGGTGGGACGAATGGCCCCTTCCTGCTGAAGACCGAGATGAGCGCCGGCCACGGCGGCGTCTCCGGCCGCTACGCCAAGTGGCGCGAGACCGCGTTCCAGTACGCGTGGCTGCTGCGCGTCGCCGGGGCGGCCTGACCGGAAGGGACGGCATGGACATCTACGAGGCCATCGGCCGCCGCCGAGACGTGCGCCGCGAGTTCAGCGGCGAGGTCATCGGCGACGACGCCCTGATGCGCATCCTCGCCGCCGGCCACGCCGCCCCGTCGGTGGGGCTGTCGCAGCCGTGGGATTTCCACGTGGTGCGCCGTCCCGAGCGCCTGCGCGCGTTCGCCGAGCACGTGGCCGGTTGCCGCGACGACTTCGCCGAATCGCTTCCCGACGACCGCCGGGACACCTTCAACCCGATCCGCATCGAGGGCATCGTGGAATCCGGCACCGGCGTCGTGGTGACGTACGACCCGACCCGCGGCGGCCCGAACATCCTCGGCCGGCACACGGTCGACGACACCGGCCTGATGTCCGTGGCGCTGGCCATCGAGAACATGTGGCTGGCGGCCACCGCCGAGGGCGCCGGGATCGGCTGGGTGAGCTTCTACCGGGAGGAATTCCTGGCGGAGTTCATCGGCGTCGAAAAGCCCGTGCGGCCCGTCGCGTGGCTGTGCTTGGGCCCGGTGACCCACCTGGCCGAGGTCCGGGACTTGGAGGCGTTCGGCTGGCGCAAGGGGCTGGAACTCGACGAGGTCGTGCACTGGGACTGAATCGGGTACCGGGGCCGAGCCGTCATCTGGCCTTGACCCGGTGTTCCATCGACCGTCACCGCGAATTCACCCCGTGATGTTCTGATGGCCGCATGACCGCCATCTCTCCCGCTCTCGTGGTGTCGGTGTCGGGTATCCGGGATGACCGGTTGCTCGACGCCGCACGCTTCATCGCCGCCCTCGAATTCCGGGGCATCACCCCGTCGCTGCTGGTCGCCCCGCATCTGGGCGCGGACTGGACCCTGCGCGATTCGCCGGCGGTGCTGGACTGGGTGCGGCGGCGGCGCGACGAGGGGTCGGAGATCCTGCTGGCCGGTTACGACCAATCGGATCGCGGTCGCCGCGGCGAATTCGCGGCGCTCGATTCCCACGAGGCGCGCCTGCGCCTGACGGCGGCCACCCGCCAGATGAAGGCGCTGGAGCTGGAGACCGACATCTTCGCCCCGCCGAAGTGGCTGATGTCGCCGGGCACGCTGGAGGTGCTGCCGGAACTGGGCTTCCGCATCGCCGCCGATCTGCACGGCGTCCACGACCTGGCCACCGGCGCCACCGACCCGACCCGCGTGCTGGCCGTCGGCGAAGGCTTCGGCGCGGCGCGCTGGTGGCGCCGGGCGATGCGCAACTCCGTCAACCGGGCCATCGCCGACGGCCGCCCGATCCGCATCTCGGTGTCGGCGGCCCGGCTGCGCGACGAGAAGGTGCGCCGCGACATCCTCCGCCTGCTCGATCTGGCCATGTCCGCCGGCGTCAGCCCTGCCGGTTACGGTGCGGTGCCCCTACGATGGGCGGCATGAGCGACAGCAACGGCACCCTGTACGACATCCCCGTCACCACCATCGACGGCCGCGAGACCACGCTGGCGGAGTGGGCGGGCCACGTCCTGCTCATCGTCAACGTCGCCAGCGAGTGCGGCCTGACGGAGCAGTACCGCGCCCTGCAGGAGCTGCAGGAGGAGTTCGCCATGCGCGGCTTCTTCGTCCTGGGCTTCCCCTGCAACCAGTTCGGTGGCCAGGAGCCCGGCACCGAGGAGCAGATCGCCGATTTCTGCGACGCCAACTACGGAGTGACGTTCCCCCTGTTCGCCAAGATCGACGTCAACGGCGAGAGTGCCCATCCGCTCTATCGGCGATTGACGCAGGTCGCCGACGCCGACGGCGAGGCCGGCGACGTCGCGTGGAACTTCGAGAAGTTCGTCATCGACGACTCCGGCGAGATCGTGGGCCGTTTCCGCCCCCGCACCGAGCCCGACGACGACGCGATCATCGACCTGATCGAGTAGCACTTGCCGGTGTGACGGTGGGGCGGGGGGCCGACCTCCGGGTCCGGTTCCTCGTCTTCGGGCACGTCGTCGGGATCCAGCGGATCATCCGCCCCGGCGCCCGCCGCTTCCGCCGCAGCCTCCGCCGCGGCCGGGTCCTCCAGCCGCCCGGTGGCGCCCCAGCCCATGATCCCCCCGCGATTGCGCAGGTTCATGCTGGCCAGGCCCACGCCGCCGAGCTCGTCGCCGCCGACGGTGACCACGTCGCCGTGCACGGCCACGACCATGTTGACGTGGTACCCGAACGGCCACGGGTAGTCGTAGAAGACCAGGTCGCCCACCTGCGGCGAAAACTCCGGATCCGCCTCCGCGTCGATGTACGCGCCGCGGTCGGCCATCGCACCGGCCAGCTCCAGCGTGTCGGCGACCAGCCACGCATCCGGGTTCCCCGGCTTCTCCGCGCGCACGGGCAGCCCGGCCTCGCTGAGCACCCACGACACGAATGCCGCGTCCCACGGACCATCGGGATCCGGGGCGGCCCCGTCCTTCGGCGGGATCCCGCTTTCCGACGGCCCGGCGCCCGCGTCCCCGCGCGTGAAGTACCTGGAGCCGTCCGGCTGGTCCTCGTGCTGGACGCGGGTGATCTCGACGATCTTCTGCTGGTACACGGGGCGCTCCGGATCCGGTGCGGGGAAGGTGCCCCCGCGCCAGGCCAGAAGATTGACCGGGCCCCACAGCGTCATCGCCGCCCCGAACACGAAAACGAAGGCCAATAGCAGAATCGGCCACGGCACGGGGCCGAAACGGCGGGGTTCGCGGGCGTCGGTCATGCCGACAGGATAGCGGCGGGTGGGGATCGCCCCGCCGCCTAGTAGAGTTGACCCCGGATATGCGTCCCGCGACCAGGCGGGGCTTCCCACCAAACAACAGGAGCACTTACGTGGCGCGTGTAGTTGTCAATGTGATGCCCAAGGCGGAGATCCTCGACCCGCAGGGCCAGGCCGTCCACCGGGCTCTGGGGCGCATCGGCGTCTCCGGGGTGTCCGACGTTCGCCAGGGCAAGCGATTCGAGCTCGAGGTCGACGATTCGGTCACCGACGAAGATCTCGGCCGGCTGGCGGAGACGCTGCTGGCCAACATGGTCATCGAAGATTTCGAGGTCGTGCGCGGGGAGGGCAAGTGACCGCCAAGATCGGCGTCATCACCTTCCCCGGCACGCTCGATGACGTCGACGCGCTGCGCGCCGCCCGCCTGGCCGGCGCCGAGCCGGTCGAGCTGTGGCACGCCGACGCCGACCTGAAGGGCGTCGACGCCGTCGTCATCCCGGGCGGCTTCTCCTACGGCGACTACCTGCGCACCGGCGCGATCTCGGCGCTGGCGCCCGTCATGCGCTCCGTCATCGACGCCGCCGGCAAGGGCATGCCCGTGCTGGGCATCTGCAACGGTTTCCAGGTGCTCACCGAGTCCGGCCTGCTGCCGGGCGCGCTGACCCGCAACGAGGGCCTGCACTTCGTGTGCCGCGACCTGCACCTGAAGGTCGAGAATTCCGACACCGCCTGGACGTCGTCGCTGTCGGCCGGCCAGGAGATCCTCATCCCCTCGAAGCACGGCGAGGGCCGCTTCCAGGCCGCCCCCGATACCATCCGCGAGCTGGAGGAGGAGGGCCGCGTGGTGTTCCGCTACGTCGAGAACCCCAACGGCTCCATCAACGACATCGCCGGCGTGTGCAGCGCCGACGGCCGCGTCGTGGGCCTCATGCCGCACCCGGAGCACGCCGTCGAGGCGCTGACCGGCCCGTCGCTCGACGGTCTCGAGCTGTTCCTGTCCGCCGTCTCCACCATCGGCGCGTAAAGGGAGGATCGCCATGACCGACATCAACGTCCACGACGACACCGTCGACAACGCCGCCGCCACTCCCGAGCTGGATCAGCCCTGGGCCGAGCTGGGACTGAAGGAGGACGAGTACGCCCGCATCCGCGAGATCCTCGGCCGCCGCCCCACCGACGCCGAGCTGGCCATGTACTCCGTCATGTGGTCCGAGCACTGCTCCTACAAGTCGTCGAAGGTGCACCTGCGCTACTTCGGCGAGACCACGACCGACGCGATGAAGGAGAAGATGCTCGCCGGCATCGGCGAGAACGCCGGCGTCGTCGACATCGGCGACGGCTGGGCCGTCACCTTCAAGGTCGAGTCCCACAACCACCCGTCCTACGTCGAGCCGTATCAGGGCGCCGCCACCGGCGTCGGCGGCATCGTCCGCGACATCATGGCCATGGGCGCCCGCCCGGTCGCCGTGATGGACCAGCTGCGCTTCGGCGCGGCCGACGCCCCGGACACGCAGCGCGTGCTGCCCGGCGTCGTCGCCGGCGTCGGCGGCTACGGCAACTGCCTGGGCCTGCCGAACATCGGCGGCGAGACCGTCTTCGACGAGTCCTACGCCGGCAACCCCCTGGTCAATGCGCTGTGCGTCGGCGTGCTGCCGGTCGAGGACCTGCACCTGGCGTTCGCGTCGGGCACCGGCAACCGCGTCGTGCTCTTCGGCTCCCGCACGGGCCTCGACGGCATCGGCGGCGTGTCGGTGCTGGCGTCGGACACCTTCGAGGAGGGCGCGGAGCGCAAGCTGCCGGCCGTCCAGGTCGGCGACCCGTTCGCCGAGAAGGTGCTCATCGAGTGCTGCCTCGACCTGTACAAGGCCGGCGTCGTCGTCGGCATCCAGGACCTCGGCGGCGCGGGACTGTCTTGCGCCGTGTCGGAGCTGGCGGCCGCCGGCGACGGCGGCATGGAGGTCAACCTGGACAACGTGCACCTGCGCGCGGAGAACATGACCGCCGCGGAGATCCTGTCGTCGGAGTCCCAGGAGCGCATGTGCGCCGTGGTGAAGCCGGAGGACATGGACGAGTTCATGGCCATCTGCGCCAAGTGGGACGTCATCGCGTCCGACATCGGCGTGGTCACCGACGGCACCAACCTGGTCATCACCCACGGCGGCAAGACGGTCGTCGACGCCCCGCCGAAGACCATCGCCGACGAGGGCCCGACCTACCACCGCCCGTACGCCCGCCCGGAGTGGCAGGACGCGCTGCAGGCGGACCCGGAGCTGGCCCGCCCGTCGTCGTCGGACGAGCTGCGCAAGACCGTGCTGGACCTCGCCGCCTCGCCGGCGTTGTGCTCGCGCGCGCACATCACCGAGCAGTACGACCGCTACGTGCGCGGCAACACCGTCGCCGCGAAGCACGCCGACGCCGGCGTGCTGCGCGTCAACGAGGAGACCGGCCGCGGCGTGGCCATCTCCACCGACGCGTCGGGCCGCTACACCAAGCTCGACCCGCGCACGGGCGTCCGACTGGCGCTGGCCGAGGCGCACCGCAACGTGTCCGTCACCGGCGCGATGCCGTACGCGGTGTCGAACTGCCTGAACTTCGGCTCGCCGGAGAACCCGGACGCCATGTGGCAGTTCGCCGAGGCCGTCCGCGGCCTGGCCGACGGCGCCGCCGAGCTGGACGTGCCCGTCACCGGCGGCAACGTGTCGTTCTACAACCAGACCGGCGACGAGCCGATCCTGCCGACCCCGGTCATCGCGGTGCTGGGCATCGTGGAGGACGTGGAAAAGATCATCGGCAACCGCCTCGCGCAGGACGGCGCCGACGACGAGGTCCTGTACCTCCTCGGCGACACCGCCGACGAGCTGGGCGGTTCGATCTGGCAGCAGGTCGCCCACGATGCGCTGGGCGGCATGCCGCCGGCCATCGACCTGGCCGACGAGGACAAGCTGACGCAGTTCTTCCACGGCACCATCGAGTCCCGCGGCGAGCACTTCGCCACCGCCGCGCGCGACCTGTCGGAGGGCGGCCTGTCGCAGGCCGTCGTCGAGGCCGCGGTCCAGTCGGGCGTCGGCATCGAGATTTCGCTTGACGACGTCTCGGCCGACCCGTTCGTGGCCCTGTTCTCCGAGTCGGCGTCCCGCGCCCTCGTGGCCGTCCGAGAGGCCGACGCCGCGGAGCTGGAGGCCCGCGCGGCCGAGGTGGGCGTGCCGTTCGCGAAGATCGGCCGCGTGCTGACGGGCGACGCCGAAAAGGTCATCCGCGTCTCCGGTGGCGAGATCTCCTTCGAGATCCCGCTCGCCGAGGCGGAGTCCGCCTGGCGCGACACCCTGCCGAACCTGTTCGCCCACGCCGTGGGTGCGAACTCGGTGGTCGAGGCGGAGTAGCGACGGCCGTTCGCCGAACCAGTGGGGCCATTCCCGTGAAGGGGGTGGCCCCACTTTCGTGCGCCCGTGGGATACCGTGGGGCGCATTCGAATGATGCAGCGGACGGCGGGGAGATGGCCGTCGCAAAGCAGTACCCGAGCAGTACCCGAGCAGTATCCGAGCAGACACGAAACCGGAGATCCCATGAGCGATACCCCGACCACTCGCCGCAGCAAGGCCGCGCCCGGGATGGTGCCGGCGGTGATCGCGCTGGTGGTGGTCGTTCTGCTGATCATCGGCGTCGGCGGATACATGATGTGGGGCGGCTCGGGATCGGGCTCCGGCTCTGGCTCGGCGAACAGCGCCGCGACCACCGATGCGGGCGGTGATGCGGCATCCGGCCAGGGCGGCACCCCGGATGCGGACGCCGGTTCGGGTGATGAGGGCCTGAGCTTCCTCGCCCGCCGCGACGCCGGCGACCGGATGGCCATGGGCGAGGTGAATGCGCCGGTCGTACTGGTCAATTATTCGGACTGGCGCTGTCCCTTCTGCGCGAAGTTCGCCCGCGACATGGAGCCGGCCCTGGTGCGGGACTACGTCGACACCGGCAAGCTGCGCATCGAGTGGCGCGACATGCCGATCTTCGGCGACGAGTCGATGGTCGCCGCACGTGCCGGCCGGGCCGCCGCAGAGCAGGACAAGTTCCAAGATTTCCACCGCGTCGTCATGGCCGCCGCCCCCGAGCGCGGGCATGCGGACCTCAACGAGCAGACGTTGATGGCCTTCGCCGAGCAGGCCGGCATCCCGGACCTGGAGAAGTTCCGCGGGGACATGCTGTCGGACCGTTTCGACGAGGCGATCGCCAAGGACGCCGAAGAGGGTTCGCTGTACGGCGTGAATTCGACGCCGACGTTCATCGTGGGCGCCGGCGTGATCGTGGGCGCGCAGCCGCTGGAGACGTTCGTCGAAGCCATCGAATCGCAGCTGCCGGAGCACCTGCGGACGCCGGTCGAGCCGGCGGAGTAGCCGCATGGGAGTGGGATCCATCGGCGTCGCGGGCGCATTCTTGGGCGGACTGCTGTCGCTGCTCAGCCCGTGCTCGGCGCTGCTGTTGCCATCGTTTTTCGCCTACGCCTTCGATGGCGTGGGAAAGCTCGTGCAGCGCACGGTCGTGTTTTACCTGGGCATGATCGCCGTGCTGGTGCCGATGGGCGCGGGCATCGGCGCGATCGGGTCGTTGCTGACCATTCATCGGGGGACGGTGACATTGATCGCTGGGCTGGTGGTGATCGCATTGGGCGTGTTCACGGCGCTCGGCGGAGGTTTCCGCGTCGGTGGCGGAGTCGACGGCGGCCGCGTCGGTGGCGCGGCCCGGGGGACCGGGATCCTCAACGTCGCGGTGCTCGGTGCGGTGTACGGGCTGGCGGGGTTCTGTTCGGGGCCGTTGCTCGGAGCGATCCTGACCGTCGCTTTGGCCGGTGGCTCGCCCGTGCAGGGTGGTTTGTTGATGGCCGTGTACGCATTGGGCATGGGGGCGCCCCTTCTGCTCATGGCTCTGCTGTGGGAGAAGTTCGACCTCGGGTCCCGGTCATGGTTGCGCCCGAAGCCCGTGCAGATCGGCCCGGTGCGCACGAATTCGCTGTCGCTCATTGCCGGTGTGGTGCTGGTGATGTTGGGTGTGCTGTTCATCGTCACCGGCGGTACCGCGGGGCTCGGTGGTGCGACGACGGTTGATCAACAATTCGCGATGCAGGAGTGGCTGACCAGCGTGTCGGGTGCGGTAACTGATCTGTGGGTGGTGTTGGGCGTGCTGGTTCTCGTTGCCATTGGTCTGGTCGTGTACCTGCTGCGGGGGAGTGTCTCATCGCGCTCGGCTCGCGAACCTCGGGCCTAGAAGGGGATGTCGGGGTGGGGGCCGAGCGGCGGGGGCGGCTCCGGTGCGGACCCCGGGTCTGCGTCGATCGTCGCACGCCGCCGGTGGGGGCGGCACACGGAGCGGGGGAGGCTGTCCGAGTGCGGATGAAACCTCGAATCGGAGACCGTTCCCGGTTGGGGTTCCGGTGCGGAGCCGGTTTCCGGCCCCACCCCCTCCCATTCGCCGGCGGCGCACTTTCGGTTCCATTCGGTCCATTCGTCGTCGATCATGTCGGGGTTCCTTTTCATCGGCGCACTTGCCCAGATGTCGTCGGTGGTGTCATCGGCGGCGTTTCGGCCATCGCGTCGTTTCATGTCCGAGGTCTCCTTGTCCGGATCCCAGGTCGGATCCCAGGTCGGATCCTCGACGCTCGGCCAACCGTCATCAGCTGCGTCCGCCAGTGCCCGGGCTTCCGCAGCGACTGCGGGATCGGCGGAGTTGAGCGGGCCGGCGGTGAACTCCGCGAGTTCCTCCTCGTACTTCGCGGTCTCGCGGGCATGCCTGCGCAGTGCCGCATCGATGTCCGCCTGCTCCATTGCCTTGGTGGCGTCGGCTTCGGCCTTCATCCGGCGCAGATTGTCGCCGTGGATCGTCGAGGCCAACCGCGTCGCCCGTTGGGCGAACGTCTGACGCTTGATGTGGGCGATCGGCCCGTGCGGCACCGTCGTCGCCTTCGCCTCACCGGTGTGGTCCGACCAGGTCACCGAGCCGTCGGGGTGCATCTGCGCATGCCAGTGCCGGGAAGTTTTGAGGTTGTGGTGGTGCTGGCACAAGCACTGCAAATTCCATGTCGCCGTCACGCCGAGGTTGTTCGCGTCATTGCCGGCGATATACCCCGCACCCGCGCCCTCTGCGGTGCGCATCCCGGGTGTCCCCTTCGGTTGGCCACCGCTCAGCCAATCCAGGTACACGCCCAGCGGAAGGAGGTGCCGGTCGTTGGCGTGGATCAGCGGGTTCTTCGCCGCATCGGGGTTGAAGTTGATCACGTGGTCGACCTGGCACCGGTGGGCGGGCACATCGCACCCCGGGAACCGGCACTGCCCGTCCCGGCCGCGCACACGGGCCTTCTGCGCCTCCGTCGGCGCGTAACCGCCCGTCTGCGAGTCGGCGGAGAGGCGGACAACTGCGGCACGTGCCAGCCATTCCTCGCTGACGTACTTCGGCAACCAGCCGGCGCCATCGAGCCACACTTGGACGTCGTCTTCGTCGGCGTCACCGTCGACGTAGATGTTCATGGTGACCTTGGCTCCCGCGAAGTCGCCACGGGACATCGCGATCATCGCATCGGTGTATGAGCAATCTTCCCCGGCCTTGACCTTGGCGTCCTTGATCGCCCGGACCGTGGCGTCGAATTCGGCCAAACGGTCCTTGCGCATGATGACCTCCATCGACCCGTGATCACCCGGGTACTCGTTGTCGACGCCGTAGGACTCGCCGGTGACGGGTTGGGGCTCATCCTCGTCGGGTGGGGTGGAGATGGGTTCGACGGATTCGACGATGCGGCGGAGCTCCCGGGCGAAGACCCGGGGCCCGGGCAACGCCTGAAAATCCTTCCTGGGGCGCAGGTACCGGAGGAACCTCTTCTCGACTTCCGGAAGGTTGTCGTCGGAGACGGCGACGATGGACTTGGCGATGGTCGACAACCTCTCATGCGGCAGTGCACCGGAGCGGCAGAACTCCAGGATGCGGGGCATGCGACGCAGCATCGTGCCGACATCGCAGTACGCCGTCGCCCGCCCCTTGCTCACGCCGATGCGGGTGCCGACGGAGTTGACGTGCGAATCGACGTCATCGTCGCCGGCGGGCGCGACCGCCAAAGACAAGTGGACGTCCATGATGTTGCGGTGGCGGCCGATGGTGGTCACCGGTTCGTCGCGCTCGGTGGCCCACCGTTTGCGCGGCGGGGCCTTCTCGTCTCGGTTGCCGTCGTGGTCGGGCTGGTTGTTTTCTTCGGATGCGTCATGGTCGATGGCCATGTCGATTCCCCCGGTGGTGCGATGCTGATGAAGAGCGGTCCTGCATGTGATCGCTGACGCCGATCTGCCCCGAAACCAGGCCATTCCCCCGGCCTTGCTTCACCATTTATGGTACATGCGTTCGATTCAATTCCATCGAACATGAGGCAACATTTCGGACTCTTTTCGCACCATCTGAAACGTCAACACCGTCCAATGTTCCATGAGGTGAGATGGAACAAGAAGGCGAACCATGTCGACGGTGATTGGCGGCGGGCGATGTCGGCGCCTGCCGTCGTCAAGCCTGAGCCGATGGCCGGGCCCTTAAAACTCCAGCGCCGCTCGCAACGGTGCAAAACCCGCGGGCAGGAGGCGGTAGTGGGCCCAGCGGCCGCGGCGCTCGACGGCGACCATGCCCGCGTCGACGAGCTTCTTCATGTGGTGGCTGATGGTGGCGGGGGTGAGCTCGAGGGCGTCGGAAAGGTCGCAGGCGCAGACGTCATCGCACTCGCGCCCGGCGAGGATGCCCAACAGCTTCAGGCGGGTGGGGTCGCCGAGGAGTCGGAACCCGGCGGCGAGGCCATCTGCCCCGGACTCTCCGGCGCCGGGCAGGCCGGTGCCGGAGCAGCACTGATCGGATGTCATGGCCCCACCGTAGCCCCGGAAAAGCAGTTCGACGGCCATCTAACCCCCGCGTAATCTGGGGCGCGCGGGCGCCCGCGCGGCGGGCCCGAGTATCAGCGACCCCACCCCGAATGGAGCGGCCATGTCCGACACGCCCACCGTCTACTTCCTCTGCAACTCCAACGGCGGCAAGTCCCAGATGGCCGAAGCCATCATGCGCCTGCGCGCCGACGAAGCCGGCCGCGACGTCGAGGTCCTCTCCGCCGGCGTCAAGCCCGGTTCGAAGATCAACGCCGGCTCCGCCGCCTCGCTGTCCGAGATCGGCGCCGACATGACCGGCGGCACGCCCAAGGCCATCGACGACGCCGTCATGCGCGGCGCCGACCGCGTCATCGTCGTCGGCGGCGCCGAGATCCCCGCATTCGACGGCATGAAGACTGACGTCGAGCGCTGGGAGGTCGACGAGCCCAGCCTCCGCGGCATCGAGGGGGAGGAGCGCATGAACCTCATCCGCGACGAGATCGATCAGCGCGTCAAGAAGCTTCTCGACGAGCTGTAGAACCCGCGGACGTCACCGCGACGGCGACCGTCACGATGACCACCGCGGCGACGGACAGTGAGAGGCGCTGCCACAGGCCGAGCCACAGGTTCGGGCCGCCGACCTCGTGGAGCCCGGACGTCACGGCCACCATGGCCAGCAATGCCAGGAACACTCCGGCCAGCATGCGGCCGGCGCGGTCGCGGGCGAGCAACCACAGCCCGCGCCGACCAGCGCCATGCCCACGGCCGCCGTCGACGAGCAGAGCGAATGCACCAGCACCGCCGACTTCTCGGCCTCCGTCAGCGCCGCCGACGCCCCCGGGCCGACGGTGGTGACCATGGGCATGCGGAAAAACGAATCGGCCACGGTCGCGCCACCCCACAGCACCAACCCGGCCGGGATCAGCCGTCCCCGGCGCGACCACAACCACAGCAGCGCCCCCAGCGCCACCAGCAGCGTCCCCGACGCGGTGTCGGCGCGCGCGAACAGCGTGCCATGCGGCTCCGCCACCGCCGCGAGCTCCGACGCGTACGAGCGCAGCGGATCCACCCCGCCCGGCAGGAACCACTCCAGCACCCACGAGGAATAGGCCACCGCCGCCGCGACGGCGACGGCGAACACGGCGACGCGGGCCGTCGTCAAGCGAGGAACCGGCAAGCTACACGCGACCCAGCGGGCCGACCAACGGCAGCGGCTTGTGCGAGTCGCGCAGCTCCTTCAGCGACAGATCGTGCGCGGCGAGGCGCTTGTCCTCGTCGGTCGTCGGCTGGAAATGGGGGACCGGCTGCGGCTTGAAATCGTCGTCGATGGCCACGTACGTCATCGACGAATGCAGCGCCAGCTCCAGCCCGCCGCGGCCCTTGCGCGGATGGCCCGAATGGACGTGGACGCTCATGTGCATCGACGTGGTGCCCGTGCGCAGGATGCGGGCGCGGACCTCCACCAGATCGCCGATGTGGATGGGCTTGTAGAACCGCACGCCGCCCGCGTACACCGCGATCGTCTGGCGGCCGGCCCAGTTCATGGTGCACGCCGACGCGGCCTCGTCGATCCACTCCATCGCCGTGCCGCCGTGGACGTTGCCGCCCCAGTTGACGTCCGACGGCTTGGCAAGGAAACGCGTGGTCAGCTCCGGGGCCGACGACTCCGCCGTGTACACCTGCGCCCGCATCGACGCCTCGATGTCTCGGCGCAAATCCACGCGCGACAGGGCGGCCTCCATGATCCGCTTCTCCTCGTCCGTCGTCGGCTCCCACACGGGCACCGGCGTCGGCTTCCGGTTCTCGTCCATGGCCACGAAAATGACCAGGCAATCCGCCGCGCGCGTGAACTCGCCGTCGCGCGGATCGCGGGACAGCACCTCGTTGACGATGTGCATCGACGTCCGGCCCGTGTACGCGATCTTCGACCGCACCTCCACCATGTGCCCCGACGGGATCGGCCGGTCGAAGTGGATGTGGCCGAAGTACGCGGTCACGCAGTACTGGCCCGACCACCCGGTCGCGCAGGCGTAGGCCGCCTTGTCGATCCACTGCAGCACGCGGCCGCCGTGAACGCTGTTGGAGCCGGCCATGAGCACGTCAGTGGGCGCGGCGAGGAATCGGAGGGTCACCGAAGGCGAAGGCATGGCGTCAACCATAATGCGGTCATGTCCAAGAAGGTCGACCCAGTCGAAGTTCGCGAGGCACTCGCCGCCGTCGCGGACTGGTTGCTTGACGACGGCCCGGCGCCCGTCCGGCCCGGCCGCGCCGCAGTGGCCAGGGCCGTGCGCCTGTCCGCCCGGATGCTGGCGCAGGAGGCCCCCGGGCACAGCGTCGAACTGCGCGTGCCCCCGTTCGTGGCGGTCCAATGCGTCGACGGGCCCCGGCACACCCGCGGCACGCCGCCCAACGTCGTCGAAACCGATCCGGAAACGTGGTTGCGCCTCGCGTTGGGGCTGCTCGGGTTCGAGGAGGCGCGGCAGGCGGGCGGCGGCGTCATGGAGGTGTCGGGGACGCGGGCGGGGGAGCTGGCCAAGCAGCTGCCGGTGGTCCGGCTGGGGTGAGGCCCGCCGACCGGTTTGGTCTGCGGACCGGCGGCGCGACTATCCTTGTCGGCGTGGCCGATACCCTGAACTACGGTTCCCCCGTCCCGGCGTCATCCCAGTCACCCGCGTCCCCGCTCGACGATCTCGGGGAGCAGTCGCCCCGCGAAGAGTGCGGCGTGTTCGGAGTCTGGGCGCCCGGCGAAGACGTCTCCAAGCTCACCTATTACGGGCTGTTCGCCCTGCAGCACCGCGGCCAGGAAGCCGCGGGCATCGCGGTGGGCGACGGCGACCAGATCCTGGTCTTCAAGGACCTGGGCCTGGTGTCGCAGGTCTTCGACGAACAGTCGCTCGACGCCCTCAAGGGGCACATCGCGGTGGGGCACACCCGATACACCACGGCCGGCGCGCCGTCGTGGGAGAACGCCCAGCCCATGTTCCGCATGGCGCCGGACGGCACGGACATCGCCCTGGGGCACAACGGCAATCTGATCAACCACGTCGCGCTGGCGGAGGAAGCCGCGGGACACGGCCTCGTCGACCTCTCCGATCACCTGCCCAGCGACTCCGACATCATGTGCGCGCTGCTGGCGCACGAGACCGGCCTCATCGCCGCCGAGCGCGATGCCGCCGGCAAGGGGCAGCACGCCCCGACCGGCACCAAGGTCGAGGACGCGGCCCTGCGCCTGCTGCCGCGCCTCGAAGGCGCGTTCTGCCTGACCTTCACCGACGGCGAGACCCTGTACGCCGCCCGTGATCGCCACGGCGTGCGCCCCTTGGTTCTGGGCCGGCTGGCCAACGGCTGGGTCGTCGCCTCCGAGACCTGCGCGCTGGACATCGTCGGCGCCTCCTTCGTCCGCGAGATCCAGCCGGGCGAGCTGGTGGCCATCGACGCCTCCGGCGTGCGCTCCAGCCGCTTCGCGGACACCGCGCACAAGGGCTGCATCTTCGAGTACGTCTACCTGGCGCGACCGGACTCCGTCATCCGCGGGCGTTCCGTCAACGCGGTGCGCCTGGAGCTCGGCCGCCAGCTGGCGCGCGAATTCCCGGCCGAGGGCGACCTGGTCATCCCGGTGCCGGACTCCGGCACCCCCGCCGCGGTGGGTTACGCCCAGGAATCCGGCATCCCCTTCGGGCAGGGCCTGACCAAGAACGCCTACGTCGGCCGCACGTTCATCCAGCCGTCGCAGACCATCCGCCAGCTGGGCATCCGCCTGAAGCTCAACCCGCTGA
The DNA here is from genome assembly GCF_001552415.1 of Corynebacterium xerosis NBRC 16721 = ATCC 373. Taxonomy (GTDB): domain Bacteria; phylum Actinomycetota; class Actinomycetes; order Mycobacteriales; family Mycobacteriaceae; genus Corynebacterium; species Corynebacterium xerosis. Next base: position 36,762 of record NZ_BCRD01000003.1, on the reverse strand, counting down.
AGGAGGTCATCGCCGGCAAGCGGCTGGTCATCGTCGACGACTCCATCGTCCGCGGCAACACGCAGCGCGCGCTGATCCGCATGCTGCGCGAGGCCGGGGCGGCGGAAGTGCACGTGCGCATCGCGTCGCCGCCGGTGAAGTGGCCGTGCTTCTACGGCATCGACTTCGCCTCGCCGGGCGAGCTGATCGCCAACGGTCTGCCCGAGGGCGACATCGTCGAGGGCATCGCCACGGCCATCGGCGCCGACACGCTCGGCTTCGTGTCCGTCGAGGGCATGACCGAGGCGTCCGAGCAGGCGCCGGCGGACCTGTGCCGGGCGTGCTTCGACGGCGCGTATCCGCTGGGGCTGCCCGCCGGGGACGCCAACGCGGAAGCCGTGGCGCGCATGCAGGCCGCCCAGGCCTGAAGCGGGCCGGATACGCTGGACGGCGCATCCGGGTCCTTCACCACGAACACCCAAGCACCACCCAATCAACACCGACCGACATTTCTAGCGGGAGACGAGAAGCGGACATGACCGACAACCAGAACACCGGCGCGTCCTACGCCGCAGCGGGCGTGGACATCGAGGCGGGCGATCGCGCCGTCGAGCTGTTCGCCCCGATCGCCAAGAAGGCGACGCGGCCCGAGGTGCGCGGCGGGCTCGGCGGGTTCGCCGGACTCTTCGCGCTCGGCGACTACAAGAAGCCGCTGCTGGCGGCCGCCTCCGACGGCGTCGGCACCAAGCTGGCCGTCGCGCAGGCGATGGGCAAGCACGACACCATCGGCCGCGACCTGGTGGCCATGGTCGTCGACGACCTGGTCGTCTGCGGCGCCGAGCCGCTGTTCCTGCAGGACTACATCGCCATCGGCAAGGTCGTGCCCGAGCACGTCGCGCAGATCGTCTCCGGCATCGCCGAGGGCTGCATCGACGCCGGTTGCGCCCTGCTGGGCGGCGAGACCGCCGAGCACCCGGGCGTCATGGAGCCCGACGAGTACGACGTCTCCGCCACCGGCGTCGGCGTCGTCGAGGAGGACAAGCTCCTCGGCCCCGACCGCGTCCGCGAGGGCGACGTCATCATCGCCATGGCCTCCTCCGGCCTGCACTCCAACGGCTACTCGCTGGCCCGCCACGTCCTGCTCGAGCACGCGGCCCTGCCGCTCGACGAGCACATGGAGGACTTCGGCCGCACCCTCGGCGAGGAGCTGCTGGAGCCGACCCGCATCTACGCCAAGGACTGCCTGGCGCTGATGGCCGAGTCCGAGGTCCGCACCTTCTGCCACGTCACCGGCGGCGGCCTGGCGGGCAACATGGCCCGCATCATGCCGGAGGGCCTCGTCGCGGACATGGACCGCGCCACCTGGACCCCGGGCCCGATCTTCCGCACCATCGCCGAGCTGGGCCGCGTGTCCCGCGAGGAAATGGAGAAGACCTTCAACATGGGCGTCGGCATGGTCGCCGTCGTCGCGCCGGAGGACCGCGACCGCGCCCTGGCCATGCTCACCGCCCGCCACATCGGCGCGTGGGAGCTCGGCGTCGTCCGCGCCGCCGAGGGCGACGAGGAGCGCGCCACGCTGCGCGGCGACCACCCGCGCTTCTAGAACCCCCGCGAACGCCCCAAAAGGGGGCGGGCCCGGCCAAATCGGCCGGGGCCCGCCCCCTTTTGCGATGGAACGTCCCGAAAGTCAGCGGCTGTCGCCGCTGTTCCAGTCTTCCCAGTCGGAGTAGTCATCGTAAGCTCCGTCGTCATCCGACTTGCTCACGAGCTCCCGCTGGAGCCGCTCCAGATCCATATCCGGAGTGTCGTACTTCAGCTGACGAGCAACCTTCGCCTGCTTTGCCTTGGCACGGCCGCGACCCATGGCCTGACCCCCTATGTTTAGGTTCGGGGCGCGGCACGGGGATTCGGCCGCCCCTCCATCATCTAATGCGTCAATTCCTGAGTGACACCATAGCCCATCCGGGGACGCGACGTTGACGCCCGCCCGGCAAGTCATGGCCAACGCCGGCGGGACGGGAGGGGTTCGGGGCTCTGACCTGGGTTTAGATCGCCCGACTAAATCTCATCGCCCCCGCAGCTTGTCGACGGCCGCCCGTCCCGGCCGCACCGCCTCGTCGCGGTCCACCGTCGACGGGTCCACGGCCACGGCCACGCCCCCGGCGGTGAGTTCGACGCCTTCCTGCGACGAGCGTTTGACCAGCGCCAGCGCGATCGGGCCGTACTCGTGGTGGTCGACGACCGTGCCGATGCGCCCCACCGTCCGCTTGCCTGCCACCACCGGGTCCCCGGTCTCCGGGGAGGCGGAATCGGAACCGTCGATGTGCAGCAGCACGAGGGTGCGCGGCGGGCGGCCCAAGTTGTGCACGCGGGAAACGGTCTCCTGGCCCCGGTAGCACCCCTTCTCCAGGTGCACCGCGGAGCCGATCCAGGCGGGGGACTCGTGGGGGATCATCTTCTCGTCGACGTCCAGGCCCGGCTCCGGGCGCAGGGCGGCCACGCGCTCGGCCTCCCACGCCATCAGGCCGGTCGGCTTCGCGCCCGCGGCGACCAGGCGGTCCCAGGCGGCGGTCACCGACTCCCGCGCCGCGAACACGTCGCGGGCGCCGTCGGCCGGCCACGCGGTTCCGCGCACCACCGTGCCGTCGTCGGCCACCGCCACCGCGCCGGCGCCCGGGTCGGGCAGGCCGGCCGCGGCGAGGACCTCGCCGGAGCCCGGGCCGACGACCGAGAGCATCGCCAGATCGGCGTGCTCGACGGTGACGTCGGAGCGGAAGATCATCATGGTCAGGAACCGGTGCAGGGACTCCGCGCCGAGCGGGGAGACGTCGAGAAGCACCGAATCGCCGAGGACCGAGACGCCCATGTGGTGCAGGATGCGCCCCTGCGGATCCAGGTCGAGAGCCTCCGAGGCGAATCCCGGCACGGCGTCGTCGAGCTTCTGCGAGAACAGGGTGTTCAGCCACTCGAGGCGGTCGGGGCCGGAAATCCGCAGCACCCGCCGGTGGGAACGGTCGACCAGCGCGGCGGAATCCACCATGGCGCGCTGTTCGACCAGGGGGGAGCCATAATGCCACGCGACGCCCGCGCGGCCACCGGGATCCCTCTCCGGGACGGCGACCGCCCCTGAAACGTGTTGGACGATCGGACTCAACTCATCGAAGGCCACGCTCGCCATGGTAACGCGACCGCCGGGGAATAAGCTATGGGGCATGACAGCCCCCCAGCACGACATCATCCTCGTCGACGTCCTCTCGGAAGACGCGCCCCGTATCGCGGACGCCTCCGAACCCTTCCTCTACCCGGACGACCTCGGCGCGGTGCGCGGCGACGGGGTCTTCGAAACGCTGCTGGTCAGGGATGGCCACGCCTGCAACGTGGCGCGCCACGAAAACCGATTCCTGTCCTCGGCCGAGATGCTCCAGCTGCCCGCCCCGGACCTGGACCGCTGGCGCGCGGCATCGGGGTTGGCGGTCGACGAATGGAACTCCCGGGCGCTCGACCGCGCCGCTTCCGACGGCGCGTCGGCCGACGGATCGGTCACCCACCGCGATGCCTCCATGCGCTGGGTGTACTCCCGGGGCCGCGAATCCACCGGCCTGCCCACCGGCTACATCATGATCACCCCGGCCGCCGGCGCCGCCGAAGCCCGCGAGCGCGGCGTGCGCGTCATGCTCGCCGAGCGCGGTTTCGAACTGGACCTGGGCAACCGGGCGCCGTGGGCCCTCATCGGCGCCAAGACGCTGTCCTACGCCGCGAACATGGCCGCCCTGCGGTACGCCAAGGAACACGGCTTCGACGACGTCATCTTCACCTCCTCGGAGGGCAACCTCCTGGAGGGGCCGACGTCGACGATCATCCTGGTGCGCGGCCGTCGGCTGCTCACCCCGAACCCCGGCGAAGGCGTGCTGCCCGGCACCACCCAGGCCGCGCTGTTCGACCTCGCCGCGGAGCAGGGCTGGGAGTGCGTCCCCGCGCAACTGACCCCCGAGGACCTGCGCACCGCCGACGCAGTGTGGCTGGTGTCCTCGGTGCGCATCGCGGTGCGCGTGACCTCCCTGGACGGCGAAGAGCTCCCGTCGCCCGGCGTCGCAGCGGAGGCCGAGTTCGGGGAGCTCTGCGAGCAGGCGCTCGCGCGTTAGGCGGGACGCGCTATCCGGCCCAGCGCTTCAGCTGGGCGGACATGCGCGGGAAGAAGTCGTCGCCGCGCAGGCGCTCGTCGACCCACCCGAGGTCGTTGTTCGGCATCAGGCCGTACAGGCGCTTGCCCGGGCCGAGGGAAGCAGGTCCCGTGGCGGTGACCATGGTCGACGCCGCCTGCACCTCCCACGCGCGCTCGGTGACGGGCTTGCCGTAGTAGATCTCCACCACGCCGGTCGAGTGCGTGCACAGGAACTCGATCTCGTCATCGTCGTTGATGCGCCAGAATCCGGTCTCGCGCAGGTCGGGGCCGATGACGTTGTCGTCCTCGTCGATCTTCCAGAACCGCGACTCGTAGCTGAGGTAGTTCTCGCCGTCGTGGCTGAAGATGATCTGCTGGCCGAAGCGGTACTGGCCGTCGACGACGGTGTCCGCCTGGCCCTCGCCGCGCCACACGCCGACCAGCGGCAGCAGCGCCAGCAGTCCGTCGTGCAGGTTGGGGCCGTGGCGCAGGTTCGCCGTGTCGTCGGCGATGGGGAGTCCGGGCAGGTCCGTGATGTTGCGCCCGCCGGTGGACTCGGACTGCTGCGCGGCCCGGTCGATGGCCTCGTTGCCGTCGAGGCGGCGGGGAACGTCGCCCGTGGTGTCGTTGGTGTCGTTCATGCCTCCGACACTACTGGGAAGCGCCGTCGCCCCGGGCCGTCTCCCCGCCCAGTTCGGGTTCGGGCGTGGCCACCGGCAGGAAATCCTCCGGGGACACCAGGCGGTACAGTTCGTCGCCCTCGATGAAGATCGATCCGCCCGAGACATAGATGCGCGTCGGCCGCTGGCGCAGCGGCAGTTCGGCGCCCGTCAGGACCAGTTCGAAGGCCGGAAGAATCTCCGCGGCGGCGTCGTCGGAAAGCTCGTCGCCCCGGAGGACGTCCTCGGACTCCGCGTCCGCCGGCCCGGAGAGGACCTCCACGGGAATGAACTTCGCGTCGCCGTCGAGGATCCGCAGCTTGACGACGACCTCCGCGGGAGCGGACCAGCCCGGGGGAGTGGCCTCGAAGATCGCCTCGGTTTCCCAGCCGCCGGCGGGGGAGATGTCCTCGTGATTCTGGATGGCCAGGTCCGTGAAACCGAACTGCCGGCCCAGCGAAAGGCCGTCGAGCTGCAGTTTGGTGTGGTAACGCTCGGTGAACGCGGAATCGAAGTCGCCCGACCACACCGACGACTTCGGGACCTCGACGTCGACGGCCCCCGACTCGACGGACACCAGGCCGAATCCCTCGATCTCCAGGTCGCGGGCGCGGACCTGGATGGAGCTCCAGTGGCCGGTGAAAAACGAGGACGAATACGCGACGCCGCCCAGGCTGACGTACGGGTCGGCCGGCAGGTTCATCTCTTCGCGGATCTGGTTGGCCAAATTGCGCTCCGCGTGAATGGCCAGGCCGAGATCCGCGCCGACGGCCAACAGCGCGATGGCGCCGACGGCGGCGGAAATGCGTTTGACCGGGCGGGAAATGCTCACCCCCCATTAGTACCGCATCGGTGCCCGTCCGCAGATCGAGGCCTATTAAGATCGACCAAGTAAACGACCCCGAAGAAGCGGAGTGTGCGCCCGTGCGCCTGGCTATCGTCAGCAACGACCCTCAGGTTCGGGAACGCGTGCCCAACATCGGGTTGCTCAACCACGACATCATCCGGCTGCCCGCCACCGAGGCGTCGGCGACGCTGATGGAGGACGTGACCGTGGCGATCATCGACGCCACCGGCCCGAACCTGCTGGCCGCCCGCGAGCTGTGCCGCCACATCGCGGGCGCCAACCCGGATCTGCCCGTGGCCGTGCTGGCGGCGGACACTGCACTGATCGCCATCGACGGGTCGTGGGCCATCGACGATTTCCTGTTGCCGGGCGCCACCCCGGCCGAGATCGACGCCCGCCTGCGCCTGCTCCTGTCGCGCCGCCCGGTGCCGGTGACGGAGCCGGAGGAGAGCCCCGTGCTGGTCCTCGGCGACCTGGTCGTCGACGAGCACACGTACACCGCCCGCCTGGGCGGCACCCCCATGGATCTGACGTTCAAGGAATTCGAGCTGCTGCGGTTCCTCACCCGCAACGCCGGCCGAGTGTTCACCCGCGAACAGCTGCTCCAGGACGTGTGGGGATACGACTACTACGGCGGAACCCGTACCGTGGACGTCCACGTCCGGCGTTTGCGCGCGAAACTCGGCCACCGGCACGAAGGGCTGATCGCGACCGTGCGCAACGTCGGCTACAAGGCGATCGAACCGGAAGAGGTTGCGCAGGCATGACTTTCACCATCGAGATCGGGGCCCCCGAGCCGGCCGCCGCGCGGGCGCTGCTGGAGTCCGTCGCAGCGGCCGACGGGGTCGAGCCCTTCGGCGAGGCGTTCGTCCGGGGCCTCGAGGACGAGGAGGCCGGCCACCGGCACGTGCAGGTGCTTGACGACGGCGCACTGTGCGGATTGGCCGGCGTGGCCGAAGATTCCGCCGAATTGGCGGTGTCGCCGGACGCGCGGTGCCGTGGCGGGGGAAAGGCGCTGCTCGACGCGGTCGACGGGCTCGTCGGAAAGCAACTTCCCGTGTGGGCGCACGGTGACGTGGCGGGTGCGGCCGAGCTGGCCGCCGCGACCGGCCGGAAGGTCGTGCGCGAACTGCTGCAGATGACCGCGGGTGGGGAGGCCATCGCGCAGCTCGCCGGCGACGAGCCCGCGCCGCGGGGCATCCGGCTGGAGAACCTGCCGGCGGCGCGGGAGCGCATGGGGGACGGCGCCGTCGACGAGGCCTGGCTGGCGGTCAACAACGAGGCGTTCGACTGGCACCCCGAACAGGGCGGATGGGATGCCGGGCGGCTGCGCCGGGCCCGCCGCGTGGAATGGTTCGACCCGGCGGGCGTGCTCTTCGCCGTCGACGCGGAATCGGGGGAGATCCTCGGATTCCACTGGACCAAATGGCACGGCGGCGGGGTCGGCGAGGTGTACGTCATCGGTCTGGCCGGGGCGGCGCGCGGGCGCGGGGTCGGCGGGTGGCTGACGCGCGCGGGAATGCGGCATCTCCGCGATCGCGGCGCGGATCGGGTAATCCTGTACGTGGAGGGGGACAACGAACCGGCCGTGCGGACGTACGAGCGAACCGGTTTCGACGTGACGCGGCGCGACGTCATGTACGGGGTGTGATCGACATCTCCGGGTAGGTGGCGGAAGTACGTCTCGCGTTCACTTTGCGTTCATCTTCTGCATGGGATCCGGCAACCATCGGTCGATACGTTTCCCAATCAGCGGAGTCCGACCGGACTTCGAAGGTTGTTATGGGGCGTGCTCTTCAACGGCACGGCCCGGACGAATCGAAAACGACAGCCCCGTCGGGCACTTGCCCGAAACCGAGAATTCTCCCGGAGGAACACCCGTGCTGAAGAACACCCGCCGCCGCGCCACCATCCTCGGCCTGACCGCCGTCGCCGGCCTGACCCTGTCCGCCTGCTCCGAGACCGGTTCCACCGGCGAGTCCCAGGTCGAGGGCCTCTCCGAGACCACCGGCGAGCTGCAGGGCGAGGGCGCCACCTCCCAGCAGCGCGCGATGGACCTGTTCGCGACCCTCTTCGAGTCCAACTCACCGGGTTCGACCCTGTCCTACAACGCCACGGGCTCCGGCTCTGGCCAGTCGCAGTTCATCGCCAACACCGTCGCGTTCGCCGGCTCCGACTCGCCGCTGAAGGACGAGCAGATCGCTGACGCCGCCGAGCGCTGCGGCGGCAACGACGCCTGGCACCTGCCCATGGTCATCGGCCCCGTCGCCATCGCCTACAACCTCGAGGGCATCGACGTCTCCCTCACCCCGGCCCTGACCGCGCAGATCTTCGACGGCAAGATCACCAAGTGGAACGACCCGGCCATCGCCGAGGTCAACGAGGGCGTCGAGCTGCCCGACACCGACATCTCGGTCGTCTACCGCTCCGAGGAGTCGGGCACCACCGACAACTTCATGAAGTTCCTGACCTCGGCCGCCCCGGAGGACTGGGAGCACGAGGCCTCCAAGTCCTTCCCGACCGCCAACGGCCAGGGCGCCAACGGCTCCGCGGGCGTCGTCGACCAGGTCGCCCAGGTTCCGGGCGCCATCACCTACGTCGAGGCCGGCTTCGCCAAGGACAAGGACCTGGGCATCGCCAAGATGGACTTCGGCAACGGCCCGGTCGAGCTCAACGCCGACACCGTGGGCACCGCGCTCGACCAGGTCGAGTTCTCCGGCGAGGGCAACGACATGGTCGTCGACTCCGAGGCCCTGTTCGCCATGGACGCCGAGGGTGCCTACCCGCTGGTGCTGACGACCTACGAGATCGTCTGCTCCGCCGGCTACGACGAGACCACCCGCGACCTGGTCAAGAACTTCTTCAAGATCGTCCTGGAGGAGGGCCAGTCGCAGGAGCTCGAGGACCTCGGCTACATCCCGGTCCAGGGCGAGTTCAAGCAGAAGCTCGTCGACGCCGTCGACGCCATCCAGTAAGACGGTTCGACCGCGGTGAGCCGTGGCGCGCCCGGGACCCCCGGGCCGCGTCGCCTCCCCGCACCACCTCATCTGCACCGCGGCCGACGGGCCCGATCCGCGCGATAACCGCGTGCGATCAGGGCCGTCGGCCAGTGGCACGTGATGGGGACCCGCAACACCAGGCTAACCCAGCTAAGGAAACACCAATGACTTCCTCCACCTCCGCGAAAGGGGATTCGGCGATGACCGAGCAGGACCAGGCGGCACACGACGCCTCCACCCTGTCGAACGCGCCGCGCCTCGGCGTGGACGGCGGCCCGGCCGGCGACGAGCCGGTCGTGGCCAAGGGCGTCGTGCGCCCCGGCGACCGGATCTTCCGGACCCTGTCGGTCGGCGCCGCGTCCCTCGTCACCGCGTCGATCATCGCGATCGCCGTCTTCCTGATCCTCCGCGCCGTTCCGTCGATGCGGAACAACGAGGCGAACTTCTTCACCTATGACGAGCGGTGGAACCTCGCCGACACGTCGGCGATGTACTTCGGCATCCCGAACCTGTTCATGGTGACCGTCGCCGTCTCGGTGCTGGCGCTGATCATCGCGATGCCCATCGCCCTGGGCATCGCGATCTTCCTGACCAGCTACGCGCCGAAGAAGCTGGTCAAGCCGCTGGGTTACCTGGTGGACCTGCTCGCCGCGGTGCCGTCGATCGTCTACGGCCTGTGGGGCTTCATGGCCCTCGGCCCGTTCCTCGGCGGCTTCTACACGTGGGGGGCCGAGAACCTCTCGGGCATCTTCCTGTTCAGCACCTACGCCAACTCGCCGGCGTTCGAAACCGGCCGCAACCTCTTCACCGGTGGCGTGGTCCTGGCCATCATGATTCTGCCGGTCATCGCGGCGACCACCCGCGAGGTGTTCGTCCAGACCCCGCGCGGCCACATCGAGGCGTCCCTGGCGCTCGGCGCGACCCGCTGGGAGACCGTCAAGCTGGCCGTGCTGCCCTTCGGCAAGTCCGGTTACATCTCCGGTTCGATGCTGGGCCTGGGCCGCGCCCTCGGCGAGACGATGGCGCTGTACATGGTCATTTCTCCGTCGGACGCGTTCCGCGGTTCGTTCTTCGACGGCGGCACGACCTTCGCCACGGCCATCGCCAACGCGGCACCGGAGTTCAACGACGACCTGAAGGCGGGCGCGTACATGTCCGCCGGTCTGGTCCTGTTCTTCCTGACCTTCGTGGTCAACTCCGCCGCCCGAATCATCGCCAAGAAGTAGGGAGCAGACAATGGCCACCGACAATCAGGCGGTCCTGGACAAGGACCCCACCGCCAAGGTTTCCACGACCGATTCCGCGTTCACCCCGATCAAGGGTTCGCGCAAGGCGTCCGACAAGGTCGCTTCCTTCTTCATCTACGCGTGCATGGCGCTCGCGCTGGTCCCGCTGATCTGGGTGCTGTTCGAGGTGATCACCCGCGGCGCGCCGATGATCCTCTCCGCCGAGTGGTGGACGACGTCGCAGCTCGGCGTCACCGTCGGCTCCCAGAGCGGCGGCGTCGCCCACGCCATCATCGGCACCATCGTGCAGGCGCTGGTGACCTCGCTGATAACCGTCCCGTTCGGCATCTTCGTCGCGATCTACCTGGTGGAGTACGCCGGCAACTCGCGCCTGGGCAAGATCACCACCTTCATGGTGGACATCCTTTCCGGCGTCCCGTCGATCGTCGCCTCGCTGTTCATCTACTCGATGTGGGTCGTCATGTTCGGCATGAGCCGCTCCGGCTTCGCGGTGTCGCTGGCCCTGGTGCTGCTCATGCTGCCGATCGTCGTCCGCAACACCGAGGAAATGCTCCGCGTCGTCCCCGCCGACCTGCGCGAGGCGTCCTACGCCCTGGGCGTGCCCAAGTGGAAGACGATCGCGAAGATCGTCCTGCCGACCGCGCTGTCGGGCATCGTCACCGGCATCATGCTCGCCGTCGCCCGCGTCATGGGCGAGTCGGCGCCGATGCTGATCCTGGTCGCGACGTCGCGAATCATCACCTGGAACCCGTTCGGCCAGTCGCAGTCCTCGCTGCCGCTGTTCATGCTCGACATGTACAAGGCCGGCAACACCGGCGCCGCGTTCGACAAGATGTGGGGCGCCGCGCTGACGCTGGTGCTCATCATCGCGCTGATCAACATCGTCGCGCGCGTCATCTCCGCCAAGTTCTCCGTCAAGCAGTAGCGGCCGCAGGCCCTTTTCAAGGAAAGAGACAACAAGTCATGGCCAAGCGCCTCGATCTCAACAACGTCGACATCTTCTACGGCGACTTCCACGCCGTGAAGGACGTCAACCTCCACGTCCCGCCGCGTTCCGTCACCGCCTTCATCGGCCCCTCCGGCTGCGGCAAGTCCACCGTGCTCCGCTCGCTCAACCGCATGCACGAGGTCATCCCCGGCGCGTACGTCAAGGGCGAGGTCCTTCTGGACGGCGAGAACATCTACGGCCCGAAGATCGACCCGGTGTCGGTCCGCAACACCATCGGCATGGTGTTCCAGCGCCCCAACCCGTTCCCGACCATGTCCATCGAGGACAACGTCGTCGCCGGCCTGAAGCTGTCGGGCAAGAAGAACAAGAAGAAGCTCAAGGAGGTCGCCGAGAAGTCCCTGCGTTCGGCGAACCTCTGGGACGAGGTCAAGGACCGCCTGGACAAGCCGGGCGGCGGACTCTCCGGCGGCCAGCAGCAGCGCCTGTGCATCGCCCGCGCCATCGCGGTCGAGCCGGAGGTCCTGCTCATGGACGAGCCCTGCTCGGCCCTGGACCCCATCTCCACGCTGGCGATCGAGGACTTGATCCACGAGCTGAAGGAAGACTTCACCATCGTCATCGTCACGCACAACATGCAGCAGGCCGCGCGCGTCTCCGACCAGACCGCGTTCTACTCGCTCGAGGCGACCGGCAAGCCCGGCCAGCTCGTCGAGGTCGGCCCGACGAAGAAGATCTTCGAGAACCCGGACAAGAAGGAGACCGAGGACTACATCTCGGGCCGCTTCGGCTAAGCCGCGCAGTCTTCCCCGGCTTCTCCGCTTCACGACGAACCCCGCTTCCCGCCATCACGGCGGGGAGCGGGGTTTTTCGCGTGCCTGCGGTGCAGGACCCCGAAACGCCGGAACCCGCCCCACACGGCGTGCGGGGCGGGTTCCTCGATGGCGCAACCGTAGGGCGGGTTGGCCGCGCTTACATGTTGAAGTGGCGCTCCAGGTCCGACAGGCGCTTGGTGATCGAGGCCCGGCGCTCCTCGGTGTCCAGCTCGCGCATGTAGTCCTCCTGCTTGTAGCCGGTGGCCAGGTAGACGATGCGGGCGGCGACGGCGACGCCGTGGTCGGCGTAGCGCTCGAAGTAGCGGCTCAGCAGCGTCACGTCGACGGTCTCGGCCGACGTGTGCTCCCACTCGGGCGCGGTGGTCAGGGTGAAGAGGTGGCTGTGGATGTCGTCGATCGCATCGTCTTCGTCGTTGATGCGCAGGGCGCTGGCGACGTCGTAGTCGATGAGGACCTGACGGGTGTCGTGGGTGATCTTGTCGGACACCGCGGCCATTTCGCGGAAGAAACCCTCGACCTGCTCGGGCAGGGCCTTGCCCGGGTGACGGCGGCGGGCGGTGTTGGCGATGTGGACCGACAGGGCGCCCATGCGGGCCATGTCCTCGACGATGTAGATGCCGGAGACGATCTGGCGCAGATCGCGGGCCACGGGGGCCTCGCGGGCGAGCAGCTCGAAGGCCCGGTCCTCCGCGGAGATCCGGAATTCGTCGAGCTTGTCGAGCGAGCTGAGGACCGACTCGGCGGCCTCGAGGTCGGCATCGAAAAGCGCCTTGCAAGCGGCGCGGTGCATGCCATGGACGTGGTCGCACATGACGATCAGTCCGTGGGCGAGGTTGTCCATCTGTTCGCGGTAAACGGTGCGCATGGGCACCAATAGTAGGACCTTCGGCGACTATTCGCCTGTTGAGACCGGCCGAGGGTTCCCAGCCACCGGTTTCGCCCCCGATTGAGGGGCGGTTAACCGCCGGAATGCATCAAATCCGCTCCCTCGGGCACGGTTTCATCCTCGGGGTCATCGAGCCAGCCTTCCGGGAGGACCACCTTGCCCGGCGAGCCCTGCCGACCCCGGGCGCCATCGGCGTCGTCGGGCAGGGCGCCGGCGTGGGGGCCGTCGGCAAGCGGGGCCAGGACTTCGTCGAGCTCCGCGAGCGTGGCCACCCGCGCCAGGGAGGAGCGGACCTCCGAACCGGCGGGATAGCCGCGCAGGTACCAGCCGACGTGCTTGCGCAGGTCACGGCAGCCCTTGCGCTCGCCCTCGTGCTCGACCAGAAGGCCCGCGTGGCGGCGGATGATGGCGGCGACCTCCGCCAGCGTCGGGGGAGCGGGCACGGGCAGGCCGCGCAGCTCCGCAGACAGCTCCGCGAACAACCACGGGCGGCCCAGGCAGCCGCGGCCGACGACGACGCCGTCGCAGCCGGTCTCGGCCATCATGCGGCGGGCGTCGCCGGCGGCGAAGATGTCGCCGTTGCCCAACACCGGGACGCTCGCGTGCCCCGAGTCGACCATGTGCTCCTTCAGCCGGGCGATCTGCGACCAATCGGCCTGCCCGGAATAGCGCTGCGACGCCGTGCGGGCGTGCAAGGCCACGGCGACGGCACCCTGGTCCGCGGCGATGCGGCCGGCGTCGAGGTGCGTGTGGTGGTCGTCGTCGATGCCGACGCGGAACTTCACGGTGACGGGGATGTCGGTGCCCTCGGTGGCGCGCACGGCGGCGGCGACGATGTTGCCGAACAACCGCCGCTTGTACGGCAGGGCGGAACCGCCGCCGCGCCGGGTCACCTTGGGCACCGGGCAGCCGAAGTTCATGTCGATGTGGTCGGCGAGGTTCTCGTCGACGATCATCTTCGCGGCCTCGTAGGTCCACTCGGGATCCGTGGTGTACAGCTGCAGGCTGCGCGGGTCCTCGTCGTCGGCGAACGTGGTCATGTGCATGGTCTTTTCGTTGCGCTCCACCAGGGCGCGCGCCGTGACCATCTCGCAGACGTAGAGGCCGGCGACGGTGCCCATGCGCTCGCGCTCCTGCTCGCGGCACAGCGTGCGGAACGCCACGTTGGTCACGCCCGCCATGGGGGCGAGCACGACGGGCGAGGCGAGCTGGTGGGGTCCGATGCGCAGGTCAGTCACGCCCGCATTGTCGCACCGGCGGCGGCGTCGCGGAAATCGCGTTGCGGTGCCGGCGGCGGGCGAACACCGTCCCCCGGGGGTGGTTTGTATCTCAATCCAATGTTTATTGTGTGAAAGGTCATTAACTCAACGGAAGGATCCCCCGTGCACGACCATCTCGATCTGGCCCCCGAGGCGCTGCTGGAGCACATCAAGCCCGGCACGAAAATCCTCGTGCCCGTCGCCGCCTGCGAGCCGTCCGCACTGCTGGACATGCTCGAGGCCCACGCCGAGCAGTTCGAGGACGTCCACGTCTATCAGATGTGCACCGAGTCGACGCGGCCGTATCAGATGGGGGAGTACCCGGGGAAGCTCACGCACCACGAGTTCTTCCTCGGCGGCGGGTCCCGCAAGGGCCACTCCAACGGCACGACCGAGCTGTACCCGGTGAGCTTCTCCATGATCCCGGAGCTCGTCCGCGACCACGTCAAGCCGGACATCCTCATCGCGTCCGTGTCCGAGCCCGACGAGCACGGCTACATGGCCATAGGCCTCGGCGCCGACTACTCAGTCCAGTTCATCGGCAACCTGCCGATCTTCGGCGAGATCAACGCGAAGGTCCCGCACTCGCTGGGGCAGAACCAGATCCACGCCCGCCAGATGGTCGGCGCCACGCGTTCCGACGCCGATCTGCTCGAAGTCCCGCCGACCCTGCCGGAGGTCGGCTCGGCCGACCACCGGATCGCCGAGTTCATCGCGCCGGAGATCCAGGACCGCGATTGCCTGCAGCTGGGCATCGGCCGCCTGCCCAACGCCATCCTGGCGATGCTCAAGGACCGCAAGGACCTGGGCGTGCACACCGAGCTGATGTCCGACGGCGTCATGGACCTGGTCGAATGCGGTGCGGTGACCGGCCGGTTCAAGCGCTCGCACCAGCGCCAGTGCGTGGCCACCTTCATCATGGGCACCCGCAAGCTCTACGACTGGGTCGACCGCAACCCAGCGGTGTACCTGGATTCCGTCGAGCGGACCAACGACCCCTTCCTCATCGGCCTGGAGCCGAACATGGTCAGCGTCAACGCCACCACCGAGGTCGACCTGCTCGGCCAGGCAGCCTCGGAGACCGTCGCCGGCCGGTTCTACTCCGGTTCCGGCGGGCAGCTGGACTTCGCCATCGGCGCGCGCCGTTCCCCGGGCGGGCGCGGCTACATCGTGTGCCCGTCCGTCACCCGCGACGGCACGAGCAAGATCAAGGTCAAGCTCGGCCCGAACTCGCCCGTGACCACGCACAAGAACTACATCGACAACGTCGTCACCGAACACGGCATCGCCCGGCTGCGCGGCACGGACTACTCGACCCGGGCCCAGCGCCTCATCGAGGTCGCCCACCCCGACCATCGCGAGGACCTCTACCGCGAGGCGCGCGAGCTCAACATCATCTCGCGGCTGTCGGCGAAGTAGGCGCGGCGGCCGCTGACCGGCCGTCGTAAAGCGAAAGGACCCGCCCCGAAAGCAATCGGGGCGGGTCCTGGCGTGTCCGGGGACGGGTAAGGCGGGCTAGTAGTTGGCCGGCGGATCGCTGGCGGGGAAGGTCTCCTCCAGCTCCTGGTCGATCTCCTGCTCGGACGGCTGGGAGTCGCCCGGGTTCTCGGTGGCGTCGTCCTTCGGGTCGTGGTCGCGGTCGTTGCGCGGGTCGGTCATCGTGCCCCTCCTTCGGGTGGCTGCAAACATGCTTCCGGCGTGAATGCCGTGACTGAAGTGTACGCCGTGAACCAAAGGGGCGAAAGGGAAAATGTGATCCGCGACATGCCCCGCGATTGACGGGTCGGGGCGAAGTGTCGCGGATACGGTGGCCCCAACGGGCCGCGAGGGCCGGCCCACCAGAGGATCAGGGGACCCCGCATGAAACTGAAGAAGAGCGCGTCGCTCATCGCCGCGATCGCCGCCGCAACCGCCACCATCGCCGTTCCGGCCGCGAATTCCGTCACCGTCGGGCCCGGCAGTCCGATCCGCATGCCGGAGCCGGGCGCCGCCGTCGACGACGGCCGCCACGTCAAGACGGGCATGTGCTCGACCGGCGTGCCGGGCACCGTCACCGACGCCGACGGCGTGCAGCACCGCGTGATCATTACAGCCGGCCACTGCGTCAACCCCGACGGCAACCCGCAGCTTCCCCAGTCCACCGGCGAGATCTTCGCCCCGACCCACGACGGCAACGTGCGCATCGGCGAGGTCGGCCCGGCCGGCTTCCCCCTCATGGACGAAAACGACCCCGCCGCCGGGGACCTCGGCGCCGTCCTCGACTCCTCGTTCAACGGCTCGGACTACGCCTTCATCGTCGTCGACGAGGGCGTCGGAACCACCTCGGTCAGCCAGTCCGTCGACGAAAACGGCGTCGCCGGCGGCAACGGCGGCCGCATCGTCGGCGCCGACGGCGTCCCCATGACCGGCGTCGTCGACTACCGCGAGCTCAAGCCGGGCGAGGTGTCCGTGGACAACTTCGGCCGCCCCATCTGCTCCGACGGCTCGCGCACCGGCCGCAACTGCGGCGTCCAGGTCTTCCGCGTCCGCAACGGCGTCTGGGCGGTCTCGTACCTGGGCAAGGGCGACTCCGGCGGCAACGCCTACGACCCGATCACCAACCAGGCGATCGGCGTGAACTCGATGGCCATCGGCCCCGTCGCCCGCTACCAGCCGGTCGACCAGGCTATCCAGGACGCCTACGGCGTCGAGGACGGCAAGGTCAACGAGCACTTCGCCGTCGAGGAATCCACCGCACCGCAGAGCGACTTCCGCACCATCGGCCAGGACGTCGCCGCCGACCAGGCGTGGATCGCCGAGAACGAGCCCGCGCCCGAGCCCGGCGCCGGTTCCCTGATCCCGGGCCTGCCGGAGCTGCCGGAGCTGCCGCTGCCGCAGTTGCCGTCGCTGCAGCTCCAGTAGCCGGGCCAGCCCGGATCAGCGCGGGTGCTCGACGACCACGACGGTCCGCTCGGCGCGCGCGCCGGGCAGGTCGGGGGCGTCGAGGATCGCGCGCAGTTCGGCCGCCCCGGCGTCGTCGAGGTGCTCGAAGGGTTCGTCGAGCAGCAAGATCGGCGCGTCGGTGAGCAGCGCCCGCGCCAGCAGCAATCGCCGCCGTTGGCCGCCGGACAGGTCGGCGGCGCCGGAGGGCAGGACGGTGGACAAGCCGTCGGGAAGCCCCTCGGCCCAGGTGCCGAGACCGACCGCGTGCAGGGTCGCCGACATCAGTTCATCGGTGGCGCGCGGGGCGCCGACGGCGAGGTTGTCCCGCACGGTCGTGGCGAACACGTGCCCGTCCTCGGCCACGAACAAGGCGCCGTCTGCGCGGAACTCGCCGCCGCGGGGCGGCAGCAGGCCGGCGAGCGTCATCAGCAGCGTGGTCTTGCCGGATCCCGACGGTCCGACGATGGTGTGGCGCGCGCCAAAGGGCAGGTCCAGATCCGCGGCGCCGACGTCGCGGCCATGGCCGTAGCGCAGGCCGCGAGCGCGGAGCATGGGGCGGGCGGGGCCCGGCTCGCGTGTCGACGGCTCATCGACATCCGATTCGGCCGCGCCGGCGAGTTCCGCGAGTCGGCGTGCGGCCCCCGCGGCGCCGGTGACCGCGACCGCCGCGCCGGGCAGAGCGGCGACGGATTCGAAGGCGGCCAACGGCAGCAGTGCGAGCACGCCGAGCCATTGCGGGGAATGATCTGGCGCGGCCAGGCCCGCGACCACGAGCACGGCGACGACCGTCAGCGCCGACGCGAGGACCGAGACGGCGGCTCCGGCGGCGTCGGCGGGTGCGGCGGATTCGTCCGCGGCGGCCAACGTGCGGGCGGCGCGGTCCGCGTCGGCGAGCGCCCCGTCGATCTCTCCGCGCACGCGCAGGGCGGGGGCGTCGGCGAGCACGCGGTCCACGGCGGTGACGTGGCCTTCCAGAGCTCTGGCACGTTCGGCGGCGGCGGTCCTCGTCGCCCGGGCCGCCGCCCACGGCGCGGCGGTGCCGGCGATGATCAGCCCCACCGCCAGCACGATCGCGGCGGTGGGGGAGAGCAGGGCGGTGAACGCCACCGCCGCCACCGACGTCACCGCCGCGACGCCGGCGGGCACGAGGGCGCGGACCACGACGTCCGACACGAGGTCGACGTCGTCGCCCAGGCGGGTGAGCAAGTCGCCGCGGCCCAGGCGCAGGGCGCGGGACGGCGGACCATCGGCGAGCATCCGATAGGCGTTGGCGCGGGTGCGGGCCGCGCAGGTCAGGGCCAGATCGTGGGAGACCACGCGGTCGACGTAGCGGAACACGGCCCGCGAGATGCCCAGGGCGCGCACGGCGGTCACGGCGACGGTGAGGTCCATGACGCTCGGCTGCTGCCACGCCTTCGTGATCAGCCACGCCGACACGATGGTCAGCGCCAGCGCCGACAGCAGCGTCACCGACCCGGCGGCGACGGGGGCGATGAGCTCGCGCCACGTCAGCCCGGTCAGCGGGCGCGCGGAACGCAGGGCGCGGACGTCGGCGGACAGGCTCATGGGGTCACCTCGATCACGGCGTCCGCGGCGGCGAGCACGAGCGGATCGTGCGAGGCGACCAGGACGGTCGCCCCGGCGTTCGCCCGGTCGCGCAACAGGGCGAGCATCTCGGCGGCGTTGGCCTCGTCAAGGTGGGCGGTCGGCTCGTCGAGGATGAGCAGCTCCCGGCCCCGCAGCAGTTCCGCGCCGACGGCGACCCGCTGGCGTTCGCCGAGCGACAGTCCCGACGCATCGCCGACGAGCGCAGCATCGAGCACCGGGCGCTGCGGGACGTAAGAGGTCCGCCGCCACAGGTCCTCGCCGGCGATCGCGCCGTCCGGGGCGACGGCGGCCGCGGATCCGGTCACGCCGTCGGTGACGATGCCGAGCAGCGCCAGCAGCGCCGTCGACTTGCCCGAGCCGTTCTCGCCGGCCAGCACCGTGACCGCGCCGGGCTCGGCGACGCCGGCCAGGTCGCGCGGCCGGTCGCCGTCGCGGCCGGAGGCGGTGAGGCCGTCGAAGATCACCCGGATGCCGTCCCCGGCATGCCCTTGCATTGCGACGGACGACGGGGGCGCGGGATCGTCGTCAAGCGAAAAGACGGCGTCGATGGCCGCCAACCCGTCCTGGGCGTCGTGGAAACGCACGCCGACGTCGCGGACCGGGCCGTAGACCTCCGGGACGATGATGAGCACCGTCAGCCCCGCCGCCAACGTCATGCCGCCGTCGAGGAGACGGAAGCCGATGCCGACCGCGACGAGGGCCACCGACAGCGTCGCCAGGAACTCGAGGACGAACCCCGACAGGAACGCGATGCGCAGCACGGACATCGTGGAGGAGCGGTGGGCCTCCGACAGGCGGCGGATTTCGGCGGCCGGTGCGCGCCGGCGGCCGAAGGCGCGCAGCGTGGGCAGGCCCGCGACCAAGTCGAGCATCTGGTCCGACAGCACCCCCAAGTCGCGCAGGCGGCGGGCCGTGCGGCCGGCGGTGAGCGTGCCCACCAGCCACATGAAGATGGGGATGAGCGGCAACGTGACCAGCGCGATCAACGCCGATCCGGGGTCGAACCACCACACCGCGGCCAGTGCGGCCGGGGTGGCGATGACCGTGGAGGCCAGAGCCGGCAGGTACCCGGCGACGTATGGGCCCACGCCCTCGATGCCCTCGCCGAGCAGGGTGCGCCACGACGCGCGGTCAAGGTGGCGCGGATCGGCGACGGCCAGGCGGGCCAGCGTTCGGGAGCGCAGATCGGCGACGACCTCGGCACCCGCGCGGCGGCCGAAGCGGGCCTCCGCCCACGCGATGGCCGCGCGGGTCACGGCGATGACGGAGAGGGCGAAGAGATGCCCGGCGTAATCGGCGACCGTGCCGTCACCGACGATGAGGCCCGCGGCGACCGTGCCGACGAGGACGCCGAATGCCAGCACGCCCACGACCCGCAGCGCCGCCAGCAGCGCGGCCACGGCGATCCACCGCCGGGCCGGCGCGGACAGCCTGGCCAGTCGGGGATCGACGGGGCCGCGGCGGGTCATGCGGTGACCGGCTCCGCGGTGATGCGCTTGCGGAACACCCAATACGTCCAGCCCTGGTACGCGATGACCAGCGGGGTGATGAACAGCGCCGCCCACGTCATGATGGTCAGCGTGTACGGGTTCGACGAGGCGTTCCAGACGTCGAGGCCCGCGCCGTCGGCCAGCGTGGTGGGCATGAGCCACGGGAACAGCGAGCCGAAGATGAGCGCGGTCACGGCGATGACGGCGGCCGACGTCGCGGCGAACGCGATGCCGTCGCGGCCCCGCAGGACCATGGCCACCCCGCCGACGACCCCGAGCAGCGCGATGGCGGTGACCGCCCACGTCCACGGCTTGCCGTGCGCCAGCTGCGTCCACAGCACGAACGCCGCGCCGAGGACCGTGGCCGCCGCGGCGACCGGCAGAAGAACGCGGTGGGCGGATTCGCGGAGCTCGCCGGCGGTCTTCAGCCGCAGGAACGTCAGCCCATGCAGCACGAACACCGCCGTCAGCGCCGCACCGCCGAGCAACGCGTAGGGGTTGAGCAGGCCGAGCAGGACGTCGGGGCCGCTGGACATGCCGTGGTCGGCGTCGAGCGGCACGCCCCGGACCAGGTTGGCCACCGCCACGCCCCACAGGGTCGGCGGCAACCACGAGCCGGCGATGATCGCGGCGTCGCAGCGGCGCCGCCACACGGGATCGTCGACCTTCTTGCGCCACTCCAGGCCGACGATGCGGACGATGAGCGCCAGCAGAATGAGGAACAGGGGCAGATAGAAGCCGGAGAACATGGTGGCGTACCACTCGGGGAACGCCGCGAACAGCGCACCGCCGGCCGTGATCAGCCACACCTCGTTGCCGTCCCACACGGGGCCGATGGTGCGCAGCATGGCGCTGCGGCGGGCCTCGTCGCGGCCGAGGATCGGCAGCAGGATGCCGATGCCGAAGTCGAATCCCTCCAACAGGAAGTACCCGGCGAACAGGAACGCCACCAGGATGAACCACAACACGGGCAGGTCGATTCCGAACATGTCGCTCACGCGTCCTTTCCGGCCGGTGCGGCCTCGGCGGTGAACCGGACCGGGGCGGCCGCGCCGACGGTGGCCGACGGGCCTTCGCCGGTGGCGGCCGGCCCCGATTCGGGCGGTGGCCCGGCGACGACCACCCGTTGGATGAGCCGGAACCACACGATCGCGAGGATCAGGTAGATGAGCGTGAAGCCGATCAGCGTCAGCAGCACGAGCCAGGGCGCGTGATCGGAAACGCCCATGTCGACCGTCATCCGGATCAGTTCCGTCCGCGGATCGCCGAAGGATTCCGGATGCGGGTGCACCACCCAGGGCTGCCGGCCCATCTCGGTGAAGATCCAGCCGGCCGAGTTGGCCAGGAACGGGAACGGGATCGCGGCCAGCGAACCCCACGCGAACCAGGTCGCCCACTTGCCCTGCGGCAGACGGCCGCCGCGGGTGAACAGCCAGCTGAAGAAGGCGATGGCCAGCGAGCCCACCATCAGGCCGATCATCGCGCGGAAGGACCAGTAGGTGACGAACAGGTTCGGTTGGTAATTTCCCGGGCCGAACATCATCTCGTAGCGCTGCTGCAGATCGAGCACGCCTTCGAGGGTCACGCCGGAGAACTTCCCCTCAGCCAGGAAGGGCAGCACCCACGGCACGTCCAGCACGTGGATGACGGATTCGCAGTTGTTGTGCGTGCCGATGGACAGGACGGAGAAGTTCGGGTCCACTTCCGTGGAGCACAGCGACTCCGCCGACGCCATCTTCATCGGCTGCTGCACGAACATGAGCTTCGCCTGGACGTCGCCGGTGAACGCCACCCCGATCGAAGAGAGCACCACCGTCCACCAGGCCATTCGGTGCGCGGGACGGTGGGCGTCGTGGCGGGAGACGTCGTCAAGCGAATCCTTGCCCGGCCGTGCCGCCCGTACCATCCACCATCCCGTCACGCCGAGCACGAAAGTGCCGGCCGTGAGGAAGGCGCCCGCCACCGCGTGCGGGAACGCCGCCAGCGCCGTCGGGTTGGTCAGCAGCGCGACGATGTCCGTCAGCTCCGCGCGGCCGGTCTCCGGGTTGTACTCCGCGCCGACCGGGTGCTGCATGAAGGAATTGGCCACGATGATGAAGTACGCCGACAAATTCACCGCCACCGCGACGACCCAGATCGACGCCGTGTGCAGCCAACCGGGGATGCGGCCCCAGCCGAAGATCCACAGGCCCAGGAACGTCGACTCGAGGAAGAACGCGATCAGGCCCTCCAGGGCCAACGGCCCGCCGAAGACGTCGCCGACCATCCGCGAATACTCCGACCAGTTCATGCCGAACTGGAACTCCTGCACGATGCCCGTGGCCACGCCCATGGCGAAGTTGATCAGGAACACCGTGCCGAAGAAACGGGTCGCCCGGTACCAATGGGCCTTCCCCGTCGTCTGCCACATCGTCTGCATCAGCGCGACCATCGGCGCCAAACCGATGGTCAGCGGCACGAAAATGAAGTGGTAGACGGTGGTGATGCCGAACTGCCACCGTGACACGTCCACGACGTCCATGAACTCTCCTCAGCGAAAAGCGGGCCGTAGAAAAAGGGTGCGCGAAGGTCCGCGGGCAAGAACCTCGCACCGTGTCAGTCGTCCCAGGGGCTCGGTTGGTTCCCGGCGTCGATAGGGGAGGGGGTAATCGAAGTGCGTTAATGCCCGCTTGACGACGGCCTGTCGTGATACCCGACGGGGGTGAACATTTGTGACCCAAGTGATTCCCGGCACGGCGTGGGTGAGGGCGTTTTCGTCGCCCCGGGGGCGGGGCGGTAGGATTCTCACGTCGTCGCGTCGGGCCGCAGGTGCCGGCGTGGCAAGGGCCTCTAGCTCAGTTGGTAGAGCTGCGGACTTTTAATCCGTAGGTCGTGGGTTCGAGCCCCACGGGGCCCACTACGGGCGAAATCGCCCCGAATCACCCCGTCCCATGTGGCGGGGTTTGTTCGTGCGCAGTGTGGCCGGGGGCGGACGAGAGCGTCCGTGGTGCAACTCAGAGGTTCGCGATGGCGTACTGGGTAACCTGCGGCGAGAACTACGCGCCGTATTCGGAGGTCGGCTGATCGTGGAGGTCGGCCTTCCGAAGTGCGGACTTGAACTCCGCGGGAACACCTTCACCGGTGGGCGCCTTTTCCTCCGGCGGAGCCTCCTCGGCGGGGGCTTCGGGGGCGGCTGCGGCTGGGTGCCGTACTGGCTCGGGGGTGGGTTCGGTGGCGCATTGCCGTCGCCCCACTGGTTGCGAGGGGAACCGTATGGGTTGGGCTGGCCGCCGTTCGGCGGGGGGAGGATTCGTCATCGTGTACTCCGGGCGGCCATTCGGGAATGCGGATCGAATTGTTTTCAAACATTCAATCCTCGGCCAAATCGCATGTGTTTCATGGGGGTGGAGTGCCGGAGGTGAAAGCTCTGTCCGTGGCGCAATTGCGCAAAGCCGGTTTACAGGTGTAAAAAGTTTACATGCGTAAAATCCTGAGTTCGCCACGTCCGTGGTCACGGTCGCGTGACAAGCTGCGCGCGGCCGCCGCCGTCCTGTTGGACCAGCGGGACCCCGTGGACATCACCATCACCGACCTGGCCAACGAAGCCGGCGTGAGCCGCCCGACCTTCTACGCCGTCTACGGCGACCTTTCCGAGGCCTGGGCCGACGCCGCGGTCCTCCGGCTGGAGCAGGCCTTCGAAGGATTGGACCCCGTCGCCGACGGATTCGACTCCGGCGATTCCGGGAAGATCCTCGAGGTCATCGGCATCGCCGTCGAAAAGCTCGAGCCCCACGTTGACTTCATGCACCGCGTCCTCGCCGGCCCGGGCGGCCCCGAAGTTCTCCGCCAGTCCATCGACTATCTGGCGGGACGGATCCTCGCCGCCCCGACCCTCGGCGCAAGTCTCGCAGCA
The DNA here is from genome assembly GCF_001552415.1 of Corynebacterium xerosis NBRC 16721 = ATCC 373. Taxonomy (GTDB): domain Bacteria; phylum Actinomycetota; class Actinomycetes; order Mycobacteriales; family Mycobacteriaceae; genus Corynebacterium; species Corynebacterium xerosis. Next base: position 13,030 of record NZ_BCRD01000003.1, on the reverse strand, counting down.
GGGCCGCTGGCACCGGAAACCGCCGCTCGTGGCGTCGCCGCCTCCATCGCGTGGACCGCGGCGCAGTGGGTGAGCGACGACGACCGTGGCCCGCTCGACGAGCTCGTCTCCGACCTCGGAGTCCTGCTCGTCCGGGGCGTCGACGGTGGATTGGGGGTGGCGCGATGAGCACCCGCGACCCCCGCCGGACACTGGCGTTCTGGTTGGCGCCGACCCTCGCCGTCGCCCTGCTGACGATCTTCTTCGGCGGCGCCTATCTCACCGGCAACGTCAACCCCAAAAAGAACCTCCATGAATTTCCGATCGCCATCGTCAACGCCGACCGCGGCGCGGGCACCCTCGACGGCGCCGAGTTGAGGGCGGGCGACCAGGTCGTCGAAGGCCTCGTCGACGGCATCGACGACGAGCAATTCGACCTCCGCCAGCTCAGCGGCCAAGAGGCCATCGAACAAATGTCGCGCGGCGAACTCTACGGCGCGATCGTCATCCCCGAGAACTTCAGTTCCCGCCTCAACGCCTGGGGCATCGGCACCATGGTCGACAACGAGGTCGTCGCCCCGGACATCCGCATCATCTCCAACCCTGCGGCCGGTCTGGGCGCGTCGACCATCGTCAAGGAGGTCGGCTTCCAAGTTCGCACGCAGGTCGACGAGGCCGTCGGCGAGCAATTGATGGAGAAAGTCGAAGCCGCGGCCGCGGACGCACCGGAAGGGGAAGGGCCGACAGGCACCGCCCTGGCCGCCGCGGCGCACCCGGTCGACTTCAAATTCGAGGACTTCCACCCGCTTCCCGACGGCACCGGCAACGGCCTGTCCGCGTTCTACTGGACGCTCCTCATCGTTCTCGCCGGCTTCACCGGCGCAATGGTGACGGGCCAGATCGTCGACAACCGTCTGGGAATCCACTCGCTGGAGTGGGGCCCGATCTTCGTGAGGCACGACCACCATCCCGTGTCGCGGCTGTCGACCCTCGTTGTGAAGTTCGGCATGTCCGCCACCCAGGCCGCCCTCGTCGCGGCGCTGTACGTGGCCATCGGCTCGATGGTCGGAATGCCCCTGCACAAGCCGTTCGCCCTGTGGGGCTTTACCGCCGCGATGATCCTCGCCGTCGGCTGGGTCAGTCACGCCATCAACGCGCTGCTGGGCAACCCGGGTCTGGTGGTCAACCTCATCGCGTTCATCGTCCTGGGTCTGCCGTCGGCCGGCGGCACCCTGCCGCTGGAGGCGGTGCCGGAGTTCTTCCGGCTGCTGGGGCTGATCTCGCCGATGCACCAGATCTACCTCGGCTCGCGGTCGATGCTCTACCTCGGCGGCACGTGGGAGTCGGGCGTCGGCAACGCGCTGATTTACGCCGGCGTCTCCGTGCTCGTCGCGGTCATCGTCGGGGTGGCCGCAGCGGTGTGGTTCGACCGCAGGGGCTGGCGGCGGGCCCCGTCTCCGGAGCCGGTGACGGAAGCGGCCTGACCTGGGGAGATAAATCGCCGGGAACTCTCGGGGTCATGGATTCGACTAATCGACATTCGGCCGAATGATCCCAGTCGCATCCCGCTTCACTCCCGAGGAGTTTTCACCCCATGCCCGAAACTTCCGCGGATCGTCGCGCCATTCGCGACCGGCCCGCGCGTTTCCTCCATCGCCTGCACTTCTACGCGGGCTTGATGGTCGGCCCGTTTCTGCTGGTCGCGGCCATTTCCGGCGCGTTCTACGCGCTGGCGCCGACGGTCGAGAAAGTCGTCTACGCCGATCTGCTCACCGTCGACGCCGCCCCGCACTCGGTCTCCGTCGGTGAGCAGGTGGAGGCCGCCGCAGCCACGAGCCCCGGTTCGTCGGTCGCCCAGATCTGGCCCGCCCACGATCCCGGCGACACCACCAGGGTGCTTTTCGACGACCCGTCGTCCACCGACAAGACCCTGCCCGCCGCATTCGTCGACCCGGCGACCGCCGCCGTCGTCGGCGAGGAGCGCACCTATTCCGGGCTCGGCGAACTGCCATTGCGCCGGTGGCTGTCCGGCCTGCATCAGCACCCGCACCTGGGCGAACCCGGCGAGCTCTACGCAGAGCTGGCAGCATCGTGGGTGTGGGTCCTGGCGCTGGGCGGCCTGTACCTGTGGTGGCGCCGCGTGTCGGCCGCCCGCCGCCGCGATCCCGGCACCCGAAACCGCCTGTGGCGCGCCGCCCCCGCTCCGCGGGGAGACGCGGGCCGCCGCCGGCGCTCGCTCAATCTCCACGCCGTCCTCGGCGTGTGGCTGATGGTCGCCATCCTCGGCCTGTCCGTCACCGGCATCACGTGGTCGCAGAAGCCCGGTGCGAACGTCGACGCCGTCGTCACCGCGCTGGACTGGAAGGCGCCGAAGGTTGACGCGGCGCTGCCGCCGGGATCCCCGGGCGCCGTGCGGGCGGACTCATCCGCCTCTGCCGTGTCCGCGCAGTCCGATCGCGTCATCGCCGCCGCCCGCGCCGAGGGATTGACCGGTCCGCTGGTGCTGCGCCCGCCGGCCGAGGCGGGGGAGGGGTGGCGGGTGTCCGAGCGCTGGGTGGCGTGGCGCACCGCGTCGGACTCCATCGTCGTCGACGGCGCGGACGGCCGCGTCGCCTCCCGCCAGCCGTTCGCCGAGCTTCCCTTCTTCTCTAAGTTGTCGTCGTGGGGCATCTACCTCCACATGGGCATCATGTTCGGACTTCCCCTCCAGTTGGCGCTGTTCGCCGCCGGCGCGGGCATCGCGGTGATCATCGTGCTGGGCTACCGCATGTGGTGGCTGCGCCGGCCCACCGTGCGCGGCACCTCGGTGCCGGGCCTGCCGGATTCGCCGTCGTGGCGCATCGTCGCCGGGGTAGTCGTCTTCGCCGCGACGGTGGGCGCGTTCCTGCCTCTCCTCGGCATCTCGCTGATCGGTTTCCTGCTGCTCGATCTCGTGCTCATCGGCCGCTCCAGGGTGCGCCGACGGACCGTCGAAAAGCAGCTTGAAGCTGCGGTTTTGCCGGGCGGGACGCCGTAGGCTAATCTTTCATACGTTGCCGCGGGGGTCCGCTCCCGCGCTCAACGCGAAGACGAGCTCCCTTCGTCTAGCGGCCTAGGACACCGCCCTTTCAAGGCGGCAGCGCGGGTTCGAATCCCGTAGGGAGTACCACTCCCCGAATGGGAGCACAACAGAACATGGCCCTGTGGCGCAGTTGGTTAGCGCGCCGCCCTGTCACGGCGGAGGTCGCGGGTTCAAGTCCCGTCAGGGTCGCCATTTTTCTGGCGAAGGCGGTCATCCACTTCATGTGGGTGGCCGCCTTTCGCGTTCGTTGGGGGAGGGCTTATGCCTTGCTTTGCGACGCCCCCGGGCAGGCTGGCCGACGGGGTGTTTCGAATTGTGTGTTTTTGCCGCCCCACCTGCGGATTTGTGCCCCATATGAGGCGCTGTGTAGAGTAACAACTCGTGCACGGACGGAGTTCGTGTGCGGCATAAGGCCCTGTGGCGCAGTTGGTTAGCGCGCCGCCCTGTCACGGCGGAGGTCGCGGGTTCAAGTCCCGTCAGGGTCGCCGACATTCCCTTCGGGGATTGTTCGGCCAGATAGCTCAGTTGGTAGAGCGTCCGCCTGAAAAGTGGAAGGTCAGCGGTTCGATCCCGCTTCTGGCCACAATCGCATGACCGGGAGTCCGCCGAAAGGCGGGCTCCCGGTTTTTTCGTTATCCCGCCCTCTCGCCTCCGGGGGCGGGGACCGCCGGTAAGGTGATTTCCCATGACTACCGAATACGCATCGGCGGGAACGATGTCCGGCGATGAGTCGCTGCCGTCGGTCATCCGCATCTTCCTCTTCACCGACGCCGATGGCCGCGCCACTGCCGCGGATGACGTCCGCCGGGCCCTCGACGAGTTCGTCCCCGGCACCGGCGCCCGGGTGTACGAGGACGTCATGCCCGACGGCGACCAGGGATCGTCCATGCAGGACGAGTGGCGCGAAGCCAACCCCGGCGCCGAGGTCGGCGACCGTGCCCGCCAGCGCATCACCGTCGTGGTGCCCGGCCTGTCGCATGCGGAGCTGGCGGACCTCTCCGGGCCGCTGGCGGACGTCGTCAGCCCCGGCTGGGGAGCCGGCGACGCCGCCGAGCGCGCCCACGGCGAAGGCTCCGTGCCCTGCCGCGTGGCCGTCGGCCGCGCCGACGAGCAGCCCGGCACGCCGCCGGCCGCCGTCGACCACCGATCCGTCTGACGCGCGCACCGGCTGCGCGTACCCTGTGGGAAAGCGACGCCGACCAAAGGAGATTGACCATGGCACACACCATCGACCACGACGAGGCCGGCCACCGCTACGTCATCGTCGTCGACGGCGAAGAGGCCGGCTTCGCGGCGTACGAACCCGCGGAAGGCGCCCTCGACTTCAACCACACCGTCGTCTACGAGCAGTTCCAGGGCCAGGGCCTGTCCAAGCCGCTGATCAAGGCGGCCCTCGACGATGTGCGCCTCAACGGCGGCAACGTCATCCCGACCTGCTCGGCGGTCTCCGGCTTCATCTCGAAGAACCCCGACTACGCGGACCTCGTCGCCTAGGCGCGAACGCCCCCGGACGACGCGAAACCGGCCCCCACGGCATGAACTGCCGGGAGGGCCGGTTTCGCGTTGCGCGGGAGCGTCGCAAAGCACGGGACCTAAATGAAGTCGCCGTCGCCCTGGACGTACACCGCCGGATCGTAGAGCGGCTTGTGCTCGTCCTTCTTGCGCGGCCGGGCCTCGCCCGGGATGCCCACGACGATGGAATCCGGCGGGCAATCCCGCGTGACCACCGCATTGGCGCCGATCGCCGAGCCCGCGCCGATGACCACCGGGCCGAGCACCTTCGCACCCGCGCCGACGACCACACCATCTTCCAGCGTGGGGTGGCGCTTGATCTTCGCCAGGCTGCGGCCGCCGAGCGTGACGCCGTGGTACAGCATCACGCCGTCGCCGATCTCCGCCGTCTCGCCGATGACCACGCCCATGCCGTGGTCGATGAAGAACCGGCGGCCGATGGTGGCGCCCGGGTGGATCTCGATGCCCGTGAGGAAACGGGTGAACTGCGACAGGACGCGGGCCAGGCCCTTCGCGGCGCCGCCCTTCACCCACAGCGCATGGGCCGCGCGATGCGCCCAGATGGCGTGCAGGCCCGAGTAGACCAGGGCGTTTTCCACATCGCCGCGGGCGGCCGGATCGTGCTCGCGGGCGTTGTCCAGGTCCTCCTTGAGGAGCCTCAGGAACGAGTTCATGGTGACCAACTTTACATAGCGCACCGCCGACGCCCCGTGGTGAGGGGGCGTCGGCGGCAACGGGCGGAAACTAGTCGCGCAGGTCCTCGTAAAGGACGGAGGAGACGTAGCGCTCGCCGAAGTCCGGGATGATGACCACGATGGTCTTGCCCTCGGCCTCGGGGCGCGCGGCGACCTCGAGGGCGGCCTTGACGTTGGCGCCGGCCGAGATGCCGCCGAGGATGCCTTCCTTCGCGGCGAGCTCGCGGGACACCGCGATGGCGTCCTCGTTGGTGACGGTGAGGACCTCGTCAAGGGTGTCCTGGTCGAGCACCTCGGGGATGAAGTTGGCGCCGAGGCCCTGGATCTTGTGCGGGCCGGCCTTGCCCTCGGTCAGCAGCGGCGACGCGGCCGGCTCGACGGCGACGAGCTTGACGTCGGCGTTGTGCTTCTTCAGCGTGCGGCCGGCGCCCGTGATGGTGCCGCCGGTGCCGATGCCGGCCACGAGGTAATCGACGTTGCCGTCGGTGTCGGCCCAGATCTCCTCGCCGGTGGTGGCGGCGTGGACCTCCGGGTTGGCCTTGTTCGCGAACTGCGAGGCCAGGATGGCGTTGTCGGTCGACTCGACGATCTCGTTCGCCTTGTTCACCGCGCCCTTCATGCCCTCGGCACCCGGGGTGAGCACCAGCTCGGCGCCAAAGGCGCGCAGCACCACGCGGCGCTCCTGGCTCATGGTGTCCGGCATGGTGAGGATGACCTTGTAACCGCGGGCGGCGCCGACGAGCGCCAGGGCGATGCCGGTGTTGCCCGACGTGCCCTCGACGATCGTGCCGCCCGGCTTCAGCTCGCCCGACGCCTCGGCGGCGTCGATGATGGCCTTGCCGATGCGGTCCTTGACGCTGTTGGCCGGGTTGTAGAACTCCAGCTTGGCGACGACCGTGCCGGGCAGGCCCTCGGTGAGGCGGTTGAGCTTGACCAGCGGGGTGCCGCCGATGAGATCGGTGATGTTGTCGTGGATGGTCATCCAGTCGGTTCCTTTCGTGTTTCTTTCGTCGGTCGGCGAGTCTACGCGCGGACGCCGATTTTGTACAGACAGGTTCGTCTAGTCTGCGTTCGGGTGCACCTGCCGCCGCGTGACCAGGGGGGAGTGGCCGCCCCCCGGAGGATTGATCGGTGGAGCGGCGGTTTAAGATAGGCCCTGATCTTCGGTGGACGGGAACGCCCTGCAAATGGGCGGCGGCCCTCGCCACTGTGATCGGGGTGACCCCGGGCCGGCACACGCCACCGGATCGCCCCGCGGCCGATGGAAAGGCCGCGGGCGATGCGGGAAGGCGCCGGACCGGACGCCGCGCCGTCGTCGACGGTGCGGCTGCCCCGTCAGCCAGGAGACCGGCCGGGGATCGCCCCGGCGCCGTGCGGCGTCGGGCGGTACTGTGCGCCATCCGCGAGGTGTCGGGGGCGCGTGAGGAAAATTCAACATGCATATCGCAGAGGGCTTCCTGCCCGTCGGCCATGCGGTGGGATGGACGGTGGCCGCGGCCCCGTTCGTCGTCCACGGCGCATGGCGAGTCAACAAGCTGCTCAAGGAGAAGCCGGGGGCGGGACTGCTCCTGGGAGCCGCCGGCGCGTTCACGTTCGTGCTGTCGGCCCTGAAGATCCCGTCGGTGACCGGTTCGACGTCGCACCCCACCGGAACGGGCCTGGGCACGGTGCTGTTCCGGCCGCCGGTGATGGCCGTGCTGGCCTCCATCGTCCTGCTCTTCCAGGCCCTGCTGCTGGCCCACGGCGGCATCACCACGCTCGGCGCGAACGTGTTCTCCATGGGCATCGTCGGCCCGTGGGTCGCGTGGGGCGGGTACGTCCTGACCAGGCGACTGGGCGGCGGACTGCTGCCGGCCGTCTTCGTGGCGGCGTTCCTGGCGGACCTGTCCACCTACGTGGTCACCGCCACCCAGCTGGCGCTGGCGCACCCCGCCGATCCGGGCGGGTTCGGCGGCGCGCTGGCGACGTTCCTGTCGCTGTTCGCCATCACCCAGATCCCGCTGGCCGTCATCGAGGCGCTGCTGACGGTGCTGGTGGTCAAGGCCCTGCGCACCGTCGCGGAGAAGGAGCTCTTCTCGCTGGGCGTGCTGAAGAAGAAGGAGCTTTCCGACGTCTCGATCGCCGTGGAGGCCGAGACCGAAGCCGCGACCGAGAACAAGGAGGCCGTGCGATGACCGCATCGGTGAACGACGAGCAATCCCGCACGGCCCCGAAGCGCTCCGGCGCGGGCGTGACCTTCGGCATCATCGTCCTGGTGATCGTCATCGCGGCCTTCCCCATGTTCTTCAACCTGGGCGACCCGAACGAGGAGGAGCCCTTCGGCGGCGCCGATGGTGCGGCCACCGAGGTGATCGAGGAGGGCAACCCGGATTACGAGCCGTGGTTCGAGCCGATCATCGGCGAGCTGCCGGGCGAGGTCGAGTCCGGCATCTTCGCCCTGCAGGCGGGCCTGGGCGCGGGCGTGCTCGGCTATGCGCTGGGCTTCTACCGCGGCCGGGACAAGGGGCGCGGGGAAACCCGGGCGTGAACGCGCTGGAAGCGGCCGCCGCGCGCAGCCGGTGGGCCCGCCGCAACGTCGGCGACAAGGCGATGCTGTGCGGCGGGCTGCTGTTGGCGGCGATTTCGCTGCCCCCGTGGCCGGCGGCCGCGCTGATCATCCTCGCGGTGGCGGCCTCGGCCGTCGCGGCGCGGGTGCCGGCGGGACTGTTCCTGGCCCTGTGGACGACCCCCGCCGCATTCGTGGCGGTGGGGATCCTCCCGCTGCTGTTCTCGGTCTCCACGGACGGACTGGTCTGGTCGCCGTCGGGGCCGCAGCGGGCGGCGGAGGTCGTCGCCCGCGCGACGGCGGCCATCGGCTGCACGATGCTCTTCACCGTGACCACCCCGCTGTCCGAGGTCCTCGCCTGGGCGGCCCGCTCGGGCATCCCGCGCACGCTGACGCATCTGGCGGAATTGATCTACCGGATGATCGGCACGCTGGCGGGCACGGCGAAGATGATGCACGAGGCGCAGGCCCAGCGTCTGGGGCACGTGACCCGCAGGGGATTGCTCACCGGCGTCGCCGCGCAGTCGGCGAACCTGTTCGTGCTGTCCTTCCAGCGGGCCCGTCGCCTCGGCGAGGGGTTGGAGTTGCGGGCCGAGCCGGGCGCGTCCGACGTCCTGGCCGTCGACCGGCCCCGCGACGGCCGCTTCCTCGTGTCCGCGTTCATGCTGGTCATCGCGGTCGTCGCCGCCACTGCCGCGGTGCGGGGGTGGTTGCCATGAGCATCCTCGCCGCGCGCGGCATCGGTTTCCGGCACCCCGGGGTGCAGGTGCTTTCCGACGTCGACCTCGAAGTGTTCGCCGGGGAGCGTTTGGCTTTGCTGGGCGCCAACGGGTCGGGCAAGTCGACTCTGCTGCGCCTGCTGGCCGGTGCGATCCGGCCGACGTCGGGCCACCTCGAGTTCGACGGTTCCCCGTGTTCCTACGGGCGCCGGGGCCGCAACCACCTGCGCCGGCGCGTGCAGCTGGTGCTGCAGGATCCCGATGATCAGCTCTTCGCCACCTCCGTCGCCGCCGACGTCTCCTACGGGCCCGTCAATCAAGGGCTGCCGGAGGGCGAGGTCCGTGTCCGCGTCGACGAGGCCATGGCGGCCGCCGAGGTCGCCGACCTCGCCGACCGGGTCCCGCACCAGCTGTCCTACGGCCAGCGCAAGCGGGTAGCGCTGGCCGGGGCGCTGGCCATGCGGCCGGACGTCCTGCTTCTCGACGAGCCGACCGCCGGACTCGATCCGGTCGCGACGCGCAATCTGCTGGGGACCCTCGCGGGCCTTCACGATCGCGGCGTCGCGGTGGTGATGGCCACCCACGACGTCGACGTCGCCTGGGCCTTCGCGGCCCGGGCCGCCGTCCTCGTCGACGGGGGAGCGGTCACCGGCGACGCCGCCGACGTGCTGCTGGATCCGGTGTTGGCGCAGCGTGCCCGACTGTCGCTGCCCTGGGCTCCGATGGTGGCCCGGGCGCTGGGCCGGGACCCCGCGACCATCCACGGCCCGGACGGCCTCCTGGATCCGTGACGGGCACGGTGGCGGCCGTCATCGTGGCCCAGCTCACCCCGTAAGTGAATTCGCAGAATCCGTCTCATTCGGCGGTTTCGGCTGCGCGTGGGCGTCGTAAAGCGGTCTTTTGCTGGTAATTCGACTGCTGGTGAGGGGTCGCTTGTTGTGAATGCTTCATTCGCAAACATGACAAGTTAACCCCGCTTCGCTGTTTCGTTTCGGCATGGGGTGGATTTCGTGACGGCCGTCACATAGATTTTCGGTTAGCGATCATTAACCGAAACGTGACGGGCCGACGCCCGCGACGAAGGGAACACCTGGCATGAGCATCCGCATCCCCCACATCATCGGCGGCGAAGAAGTCCACGGCGACGGCGACGTCATGGACGTCACCATCCCGTCGACCGGGGCCGTCCGCGGCACCGTCGGCCTGGCGGACAAGGCGCTCGTCGACCGCGCCGTCGCCAACGCCAAGGAAGCGCAGAAGGAATGGGGGGCCTGGAGCCCGCTGAAGCGCACCCGCGTCCTCAACGAATGGATCCGCCTCATCCGCGCCAACGCCGACGACATCGCCCGCGACCTGTCGCTCGAGCACGGCAAGACCTTCCCCGACGCCCACGGCGACCTGCAGCGCGGCCTCGAGGTCGTCGAGTTCTCCCTCGGCGCCCCGCACCTGCTCAAGGGCGAATTCTCCGAGTCCGTCGGCACCGGCGTCGACGTCCACTCCGTCCGCCAGCCGCTCGGCGTCGTCGCCGGCATCACCCCGTTCAACTTCCCGGCCATGATCCCGCTGTGGAAGGCCGGCCCCGCACTGGCCGCCGGCAACGCCTTCATTCTCAAGCCCTCCGAGCAGGACCCGTCGGTGCCCGTCACCCTGGCCAAGCTCTTCCTCGAGGCCGGCGGCCCGGCCGGCGTGCTCAACGTCGTCCACGGCGCCCATGACGCCGTCAACGGCCTGCTCGAGCACCCCGACGTCAAGGCCATCGGCTTCGTCGGCTCGACCCCCGTCGCCGAGCACGTCTACGTCACCTCCGCGAAGCTGGGCAAGCGCGCCCAGTGCTTCGGCGGCGCCAAGAACCACATGATCATCATGCCGGACGCCGACCTCGAGCGCGTCGTCGACGCCCTCATCGGCGCAGCGTATGGCTCCGCCGGCGAGCGCTGCATGGCCATCTCCGTCGCCGTGCCCATCGGCGACGAGGTCGCCGACGCCCTGCGCGACGCCCTCGTCGAGCGCATCAAGGAACTCAAGGTCGGCCACTCGCTCGACCCGGACGCCTCCTACGGCCCGCTGATCACCCCGCAGGCTCTCGAGCGCGTCCGCGACATCGTCGGCTCCGCCGAGGGCGAAGGCGCGACCCTGGTCATCGACGGCCGCGAGGTCGGCGCCACCGACGACGAGTTCGAGGGCGAGTCCCTCGCCGACGGCCTGTTCATCGGCCCGTCGCTGATCGACGACGTCAAGCCCGGCATGCGCTGCTACGACGAGGAGATCTTCGGCCCCGTGCTGTGCATCGCCCGCGCCAAGGACTACGAGGAGGCGCTGGCCCTGCCCAACGAGCACGAGTACGGCAACGGCGTGGCCATCTTCACCCGCGACGGCGACGCCGCCCGCGACTTCGCCTCCCGCGTCGAGGTCGGCATGGTCGGCGTCAACGTGCCGATCCCGGTCCCGGTGGCGTTCCACACCTTCGGCGGCTGGAAGCGCTCCGGCTTCGGCGACCTCAACCAGCACGGCCCGGACGCGTTCCGCTTCTACACCCGCACCAAGACCATCACCACCACCTGGCCCAAGGGCCCGCGCGAAGGCGCGTCGTTCAACATGCCGGTCCTGGGCGCGTAACCCCGCCCCGGCACCGCCAGCGCCAGAAGCAGCCCGCAGGAACCACAGGAAGAGCAGGAAAACCGCCGCCATGACCTGGATCACCGAAGACCAGAAGATGCTCGCCGACACCATCGACGCGTACGTCGCCAAGCACATTGCGCCGAACGCCGCCGAATGGGACGCCACCCACCATTTCCCCGTCGACGAGATGCGCGGCCTGGCCGAGCTCGGCGTCGGCGCCCTCTACTGCTCCGAGGACCACGGGGGCACCGGCCTGACCCGATCCGACGGCGTCGTGGTGTTCAACCGCATCGCCCGCGGCTGCCCGGTCACCTCGGCCTTCCTGTCCATCCACAACATGGTCACGTGGATGGTCGACGAGTTCGGCACCGAGGAGCAGCGCGCCGAGTTCATCCCGCGGCTGGCCGCGATGGAGATCATGGGCTCCTACTGCCTCACCGAGCCCGACGCCGGCTCCGACGCCGCCAACCTGTCGACCCGCGCGGTCAAGGACGGCGACGAGTGGGTGCTCGACGGGGTGAAGCAGTTCATCTCCGGCGCCGGCGCCTCCGACGTCTACCTGGTCATGGCCCGCACCGGCGCCGAGGGCGCCAAGGGCATCTCCGCTTTCCTGGTGGACAAGGGCACCCCAGGCCTGTCCTTCGGCCCGAACGAGAAGAAGATGGGCTGGCGCAACCAGCCGACCGCGCAGGTCATGTTCGACGGCGTGCGCGTCCCGGCCGACCGTCTCATCGGCGGCGAGGAGGGCCTGGGCAAGGGCTTCACCATGGCGATGCGCGGCCTCAACGGCGGCCGCATCAACATCGCGGCCTGCGCACTGGGCGGCGCGGAGTTCGCCTTCGGCCGCGCGGTGTCCTACCTGAAGGACCGCAAGGCCTTCGGCGGCACGCTCATCGACAACGACGCGCTGCGCCACCGCATCGCCGACATGGCCGCCGGCCTGCAATCGTCGCGCCTGATGCTCTCGCACGCCGCCAACGCCCTGGACTCCAAGGCCCCCGGCTACCCCGAGGCCTGCGCGATGGCCAAGCTGCACGTGACCGAGACCTGCTTCCACATCGCCGACGAGGCGCTGCAGCTCCACGGCGGCTACGGCTACCTGGAGGAGTACGACGTCGAGCGCATCGTCCGCGACCTCCGCGTCATGCGCATCCTCGAAGGAACCAACGAGATCATGCGCATGATGGTCGGCCGCGCCGCCGCCAAGGGCGCGCTGACCTTCTAGCCGCGAGCGGCTTCACGACGGCCCGCGCGGGTTAACACACGACAAGCAACGAGGAAGCGAAGAACAGATGAGCACCACCGACATCCGCACCGTGGCCGTCATCGGCCTGGGCAACATGGGCGGCCCGATGGCCGCCAACCTGGCCAAGGCCGGGCTGACCGTGCACGGGTCCGACCCGTCGCCCGAGGCGCGCCAGACGGCGGCCGACGCGGGCGTCACCGTCCACGAATCCGCCGTCGACGCCGTCACCGCCGCCGACGCGGTGGTGACCATGCTGCCCAACGGCAAGATCGTCGGCGCCGTCTACGACGAGCTGCTGCCCGCCGCCCCCGGCGGCGCACTGTTCATCGATTCGTCGACCATCGCCGTCGACGACGCCCGCGAGCTCGCCGCCCGCGTCGCCGCGGCCGGGCACCGCCACGTCGACGCCCCGGTCTCCGGCGGCGTCACCGGCGCGGCCGCCGGCACCCTGGCCTTCATGGTCGGCGGCGAAGAGGCCGACGTCGAGCGGGCGCGCCCGATCCTCGAGCACATGGGCCGCTCCATCGTCCACTGCGGTGCGTCGGGCGCCGGCCAGGCCGCGAAGGTCTGCAACAACATGGTGCTGGCCATCCAACAGATCGCCATCGGCGAGGCGATGGTCCTGGGCGAGAAGCTCGGCCTGGCCCCGGAGGC
>NZ_BCRD01000002.1 GCF_001552415.1 Corynebacterium xerosis NBRC 16721 = ATCC 373 | reverse complement strand
ACAGGCTTGTCCGGGGCCTCGGCGGCCTTCGTGGGGCCGTCGTCGCTGGAACAGGCGACGAGGCCGAACACGGTTGCGGCGCCGGCGACGAGCGCCAGCGACCGGCGGGCGCCCCTGAGGAGGGACGGGGGGCGGGCTGCGGACCAAACCAAGGCGGGCCTGCCTTTCACGATGAGTCGACGAGGTGGCGAACGTTTACCCGATCAGACTAACCGACGCCCCCGTAAACGACGCTTTACGCGGCGGGGCGCTCCCCCTAGAGACGACGAAAACCTCCCCCGCACGCCATGTGCGGGGGAGGTTGGCCGTCGTAAAGCGAAACGCTCTTAGGCGGTGGCGTCCAGCGGGTTCTTCACCCAGGACATGAGGTCGCGCAGCTTCGAGCCGGTCTCCTCGATCTGGTGGTTCGCGTACTCGGCGCGCAGGCCCTCCAGCTCCTTGTTGCCGTTGTCGACGTTGGCGATCAGGCGCTTGGTGAAGGTGCCGTCCTGGATGTCGGACAGGATGTCCTTCATGCGCTTCTTCGTGTCGGCGTCGATGACGCGCGGGCCGGAGAGGTAGCCGCCGAACTCCGCGGTGTCGGACACCGAGTAGTTCATGTTGGCGATGCCGCCCTCGAACATCAGGTCAACGATGAGCTTGAGCTCGTGCAGGCACTCGAAGTACGCCATCTCCGGCTCGTAGCCGGCCTCGACCAGCACCTCGAAACCGACCTTGACCAGTTCCTCGGTGCCGCCGCACAGCACGGCCTGCTCGCCGAACAGGTCGGTGACGGTCTCCGCCTCGAAGGTGGTCGGGATGACGCCCGCGCGGGCGCCGCCGATGGCCGCGGCGTAGGACAGGCAGAGGTCCTTGCCCTCGCCCTTCGGGTCCTGGTCCACGGCGATGAGGCAGGGCACGCCCTTGCCGTCGACGAACTGGCGGCGGACCAGGTGGCCCGGGCCCTTCGGCGCGACCATGCCGACGGTGACGTTCGCGGCCGGCTTGATCAGGTCGAAGTGGATGTTCAGGCCGTGGCCGAAGAGCAGCGCGTCGCCGTCCTTCAGGTTCGGCTCGATGTCCTCGGTGTAGACCTTGGCCTGGGTGGTGTCGGGGACGAGCACCATGATGACGTCGGCCCACGCGGCGGCGTCGGCGTTCGACTTGACCTCGAAGCCGGCCTCCTTGGCCTTCTCCGCCGACTTCGAGCCCTCGCGCAGGCCGATGACGACCTCGACGCCGGAGTCGCGCAGGTTCTGGGAGTGCGCGTGGCCCTGGGAGCCGTAGCCCAGCACCGCGACCTTGCGGCCCTGGATGATCGACAGGTCGGCGTTGTCGTCGTACAGCAGTTCAATAGCCATGGAAGTGAGATTGCCTTTCGTGGAAAGCAGGTTGATTCGCGATTGCGGTTCCTCGCCTGGACCGGCCCCGGCGCATTCGCTCGGGGAACAGTCTAGCCAGGAGGTTGTTTCGGGGGTTACAGCGCCCGGGACGCCAGCATCGGCTTCGGGCCGCGGGCCACCGCGACGGTGCCGGACTGCACCAGCTCGCGGATGCCGAACGGCTCGAGGACGTCGAGCAGGGCGCGCAGCTTGGAGCGCTCGCCCGTGGCCTCGATGACCACCGACTCCTGGGACACGTCGACCACGCGGGCGCGGAAGAGCTTCGCCGCGTCGACGACCTGGGGCCGGTTGACGTTGTCCGCCGTGACCTTGACCAGCAGCAGCGCGCGGGACACGAGCTGGTCATCCGGCTGGCGGACCACCTTGAGCACCGGCACCAGCTTGTTCAGCTGCTTGGTGATCTGCTCGATGGGCAGATCCTCCGTCTCGACCACGAGGGTGATGCGGTTGACGCCGTCGACCTCGGTGGTGCCCGAGGTGATGGATTGGATGCTGAACCCGCGGCGGGTGAACATGCCGGCGATGCGGACCAGGATGCCCGGCTCGTCGAGGGTCAGCACGGACAGGGTGTGCAGTTCGGCCATGATGAGCTTCACTTTCCTCTTCGTCTGGTTACCGGGTTACCGGGTCTGGGTGGTCGGGTGGTTCGCCTCGGGCGCCTTGGCGGCGTCCTCGGCGTTGTCGGCCATCGTCTCGTGGATGTCCGCCGGCGTCTCGCCGGCCGACATCTCCTCGTCGAACAGCGGGCGCAGGCCGCGGGCCGACTCGATCTCGTCGTTGGACTTGCCGGCGGCGACCATCGGCCACACCTGCGCATCCTCGCCGACGATGAAGTCGATGACCACCGGGCGGTCGTTGATCTCCCGCGCCTTCTGGATCGCCGGGATGACCTCTTCTTCCTTGGTCACGCGGATGGCGACGCAGCCGAGGCCCTCCGACAGGCGGACGAAGTCCGGCACGTAGGAGTTGTCCTGCGGGCGCAGCTTGGTGTTCGAGTAGCGCTGCTCGTAGAACAGCGTCTGCCACTGACGCACCATGCCCAGGTTGCCGTTGTTGATCAGGGCGACCTTGATGGGGAAGCCCTCGATCGCCGACGTGGTCAGCTCCTGGTTGGTCATCTGGAAGCAGCCGTCGCCGTCGATGGCCCAGACTTCCTTCTCGGGGGCCGCGGCCTTGGCGCCCATGGCGGCCGGCACGGCGTAGCCCATGGTGCCCAGGCCACCGGAGTTGAGCCAGGTGCGCGGGTTCTCGTACTGGATGAACTGCGCGGCCCACATCTGGTGCTGGCCCACGCCGGCGGCGTAGATGGCGTCCGGGCCGACGATGTCGGACAGGGTCTTCAGCACAAACTGCGGCGACAGCGAGCCGTCGGACTGCTCGTCCCAGCCGAGCGGGAAGTCGGCGCGGAGCTTGTCCAGCTCCTGGCGCCAGGGCCGGATCGACGGGGCGGGCAGGTCGAGGGCGCGGTACGTGGCGGCCAGGGCCGCGAGCACCTCGCGGGCGTCGCCGACGATGGGCACGTGCGCCTCGCGGATCTTGCCGATCTCGGCGGGGTCGATGTCGGCGTGGATGACCTTGGCCAGCGGCGCGAAGGTGGACAGCTGGCCTGTGACGCGGTCGTCGAAGCGGGCGCCGATGGTGATCAGCAGGTCCGACTTCTGCAGGGCCGCGACGGCGGAGACCTTGCCGTGCATGCCGGGCATGCCCATGTGCAGCTCGTGGGCGTCCGGGAACGCGCCGCGGGCCATCAGGGTGGTGACGACCGGCACGCCGGTCATCTCGGCGAAGGCGATCAGCTCGGCCGAGGCGTCGGCCTTGATGACGCCGCCGCCGACGTAGAGCACCGGACGCTCGGCCGCGGCGATCATGCGCACGGCCTCCTCGATCTGGCGGGAGTGCGGGGTGGTCACCGGGCGGTAGCCGGGCAGGTCCACCTCCGGCGGCCAGACGAAGTCGATCTCGGCGTTCTGCAGGTCCTTGGGCACGTCGACGAGGACGGCGCCCGGGCGGCCGGTGGAGGCGAGGTGGAACGCCTCGGCGATCGCCTTGGGGATGTCGTTGGCGTCGGTGACCATGAAGTTGTGCTTGGTCACGGGCATGGTCACGCCGCGGATGTCGGCTTCCTGGAAGGCGTCGGAGCCCAGCAGGGGCATGCCGACCTGGCCGGTGATGGCGACGACGGGCACGGAGTCCATCTGCGCGTCGGCCAGCGGGGTGACCAGGTTGGTGGCGCCGGGGCCGGAGGTGGCGATGCACACGCCGACCTTGCCGGAGACCTGCGCGTAGCCGGTGGCGGCGTGGCCGGCGCCCTGCTCGTGGCGCACCAGGACGTGGCGGATCTTCTCGGAGTCGAACAGCGGGTCGTACAGCGGGAGGATCGCGCCGCCCGGAATGCCGAATACGACGTCCGCGCCAAGCTCCTCGAGGGACCGGACGATCGCCTTCGCGCCGGTCATGCGCTCCGGCGTCGTACGGCGATTCTGCGCGGCCACGGTGGCGGGCGAGGGGCTGTTCTGTGGGGCGGCGTTCATTCCGGTGCGCTCCTGTGGTCGGGTGTGGGCGGGTCCGAACATGATGGACCTGGCGAGATGCCCGAGACGGGATTCCGCCGGCCCATGTCACCTTCGACCCTAGCGTCCACATAGTGGACAGTCAATCCCACATAGTTGGACGACACCCCGGGGAACTGCCGGAACTCCCCCGTATTATCCCCCGCGCCTCAGGCTCCTCTAAGTCTGCGAACCTACCGTGGCGCCCATGGAATTTCTTCTATATCTATTGCAGCGCACCTGGTCGTGGATAGCCAACAACGGCCTGTCCATCGCCGCGCTGTTGATCCTGGTGGTGCTGATCCCGCGCATCCGCCGGTTCGTCATCGCCGTCGCCACCGGCAACATGTCCGAGGGCGAGGAGGCGACGAAGGGCAGGCGCGCCCTGATCGGCGCGGTCGTCTACATAGTGGAGATGATCGCCTACTTCATCGTCGGCATCGCGCTGCTCGGGCAGTTCGGCGTCTCGCTGACGGCGGCGGCCGTGCCGGCGACGGTGGTCTCCGCCGCGATCGGCTTCGGCGCGCAGGGCGTCATCGCGGACCTGCTCGGCGGCGTCTTCATCATCGCGGAGAAGCAGTACGGCATCGGCGACTGGGTGGAGTTCCACTCCCCCTCGGGCACGGTGCAGGGCGACGTGGTGAACATGACGCTGCGCGCGACGACCATCCGCACGCTCAACGGCGAGGAGGTCGTGGTCCCGAACTCCGAGGCGCGCATGTGCGTCAACTACTCGTCGAAATGGTCGCGCGCGGTCATCGAGATGCCGGTGCCCATGACGGCAGGCGGGTCGATCCGCGATCTGGAGGAGCGCACCCTCGAGGCCGCCCGCCGCGCGATCGCGGCCGACGGCGTCAAGGAGCACGTCTTGTCCGAGATCCGCATCCAGTCCTCGACCCAGCTCGTCGCCCCGACGACGATGGGCCTGCCGTGGACGGTCACCATGCGCCTGATCGTCGATTGCGAGCCGGGCGACCAGTGGCTCATCGAGCGCGCGGTGCGCTCGGAGATCATCGACACCTGGTGGGACGACTACGGCGAGCGCGCGACGGGCAACCCCCTGAAGACGGCGGAAGCGCTGAGCGCCCACTTCGGCGCGTTGCCGGCGGGCGTGGCGGACAGGTTCGGGCAGTCGCCGGTCACCCGCCCCGATTCGCTTGACGACGCCGACGGCCCGACGACCATGCTGGGCGCCGGACGAGGCGCCGGGCCGGCATCGCGGCGCGGCGAGGGGTCGCTCGAGGTGGAGCAGGCCCACGCCGCCGCCCAGGATGCTGCGGCATCGGGTGACGAGCGCCGCCGCAGCGACATCCCGTCCGCGGGCGCCCGCATGGATGCGGAGCGGCGCAAGGCCGGCAACGATCCCGATGATTCCGGCGAGACCGCGGTCATGCCCCGCGGCCGCTACGGCGCCGCGGACCGAGACGAGGACGATCCGGACGTCCATGACGGAAAGGACGGGGACGACGCAGCCGAGAAGCAGTCGTCGGCCGAGGCCGCCACCGGCCCCGAGTGGTCGGCGATGACCCGCCGCGAACGGGTCCGCCGCGTGCTGTCGGCGGGTGGCCGCGCGCGGCCGTCGACGGTCGTGATGATTTCCGCCCTGGTCGTCCTGGGGCTGCTCAACCTGGCCACCGTCGAACCGGGCGAGGGCGAGGACGGGGTCGCCGGTTGGCTGGCGCCGAGCCGCTTCACCGGGGAATCCGAAACGACGGAGGAGAACACCGGGGGCGAGACGGGCACCGGGAACGGAGGCTCGACCACCGCCCCGCCGACCACCACTCGCCAGCAGGACGAGATCCGTCCCCCGCAGAACGAGACCGGCACCGGAACCGGTACGGGAACCGGCACCGGAGGCACGGGCGATACGGGTGGCACGGGCACCGGCACCGGAACGGGCGGCACCGGAACCGGCACCGATACCGGCACCGGCACGGGCGATACGGGTGGCACGGGCACGGGAACCGATACCGGAACCGGAACCGGCGGCGGCACGGACGGCACAGGCACCGGGACCGGCACGGGCACCGGCGGGACGGCCAATTAGCGGTTCGAGTACCGAGTGCATGGGTGCCCGGCGGGCACCCTACAATGTGCCCTCATGAGCACCGATCGGCCGACCACGCTGCCCACGACCCGTTTCCGCCCCCAGAAGACGCATTTCATCGCCGTCGCCTTCCTGGTTTTCCTGGCGATTCTGGCCATGGGCTTCGAGCCGCTGTGGTTCGCCCCGCTGCTGCTGGTGCCGCTGGTGTACGCGCTGTGGATCCTGCGGGTGCGCACCACCGTCAGCTCCCGCGGGATCACCGCGGTGTACCTGACCGGCGGCCGCCGGTCGCTGCCCTGGAACCGCTTCCGCGGCGTGCTGTTCGACAAACGCGGCAAGGCCTTCGCCGTCGCCGACGACGACTCGAAGTTCTCCCTGCCGGCGATCTCCTTCAACTCGCTGCCGGCGCTCAGCGACGCCACCGACGGCCGCATCCCCGATCCCGTCACCCCGGCCCGCCTCGCGGACGAGGAGAAGGTCGAGGTCTTCGACCGCGACGGCAACTCGGTGAAGATGACCCGCGAGGAGTTCGACGCCCAGTCGAAGGCGCGCAACGCCGAGGACGCCCCCGAGGCGTAGGCGCCGTCCGTCGCCAAGCGTTTCCGCCCGGGCCCCGTGCCCGGGCGGTTTCCCGTTGCAGGGGCCATTGCCGCTGGCGGGGCCGAAATGTGAACAAGTAAACAGATCCGGGAGGATAATCAACGCATGTCAATCGTTCTAGCGGGCATTGTGCTCGGGTATTCGCTGATCGTCGCAATCGGGCCGCAGAACGTACTCCTCATCAAGCAGGGCATCCGCCGCTAGGGCATCACCGCCGTCATTTTGGTCTGCGCCCTCTCGGCCATCGTCCTCGTCGCCGC
Source organism: Corynebacterium xerosis NBRC 16721 = ATCC 373 (assembly GCF_001552415.1). GTDB lineage: Bacteria > Actinomycetota > Actinomycetes > Mycobacteriales > Mycobacteriaceae > Corynebacterium > Corynebacterium xerosis. The sequence goes on along the minus strand of NZ_BCRD01000002.1, from coordinate 602,902 downwards.
GGGCACCGCGGGCGTCGGCGTCCTGGTCGAAAAGGCCCCATCGCGCTGGAGATCCTCCGCTGGGGCGGCGCGGCGTATCTGCTGTGGTTCGCGATCCGCACCTTCCGCGACGCGATCGACCCGAAGTCGCTGCACGATTCGGATGAATCGGAGGCCGAGGCCGATGCGGCCGGGTCCCGCCGCCACGTGGTTCCCGCTGCTGGGTTACGGCGCGCGGGCGCTGAGCGAGCCGCTGTCCAGGCCGAAGGTGTGGCGCTGGCTCAACGTCGCCATCGGCTGCATGCTGCTGTTCATCGTCGCCCGCCTGGTGTTGATGTAGGCATTTCCGCACCACGGGATCGCAATGTCCACATAGTGGACACTCTTGCCCACCCGATGAGACGTGCGGGGTGCAGAAGGTTTATCATTGGTGCGATGCCGGGGCGCTCGCCCGCCCCGGCCGAGAACACCGCCGACAACCAGAGAGGAATGGGGCAGCCATGATCCCCCTTCGTTCCAAGGTCACCACCGCCGGCCGCAATGCCGCGGGCGCCCGATCCCTGTGGCGCGCCACCGGCATGACCGACAGCGACTTCGGCAAGCCGATCATCGCCATCGCGAACTCGTACACCCAGTTCGTGCCGGGCCATGTCCACCTCAAGAACGTCGGCGACATCGTCGCGGAGGCGGTCACCGCCGCCGGCGGCGTCGCGCGCGAGTTCAACACCATCGCCGTCGACGACGGCATCGCCATGGGCCACGACGGCATGCTCTACTCGCTGCCGTCGCGCGAGATCATCGCCGACTCCGTCGAGTACATGGTCAACGCCCACACCGCCGACGCCCTGGTGTGCATCTCCAACTGCGACAAGATCACCCCGGGCATGCTCAACGCGGCGCTGCGCCTGAACATCCCCGTCGTGTTCGTTTCCGGCGGCCCCATGGAGTCCGGCTTCTCGGTGGTCGTCGACGGCGTCGTCAAGCCCGGTTCGGACCTGATCTCCGCGATCTCGGCGTCGGCCGACGACAAGGTCGACGACGAGCAGCTGCTCGACATCGAGCGTTCCGCCTGCCCGACCTGCGGTTCCTGCTCCGGCATGTTCACCGCCAATTCGATGAACTGCCTGACCGAGGCCCTCGGCCTGTCGCTGCCGGGCAACGGTTCGACGCTGGCCACCCAGGTCGCCCGCCGCGACCTGTTCACCAAGGCCGGCGAGCTGATCGTCGACCTGGCCAACCGCTACTACCGCGACGGCGACGAGACGGTGCTGCCGCGCAACATCGCCAACCGCGACGCGTTCGTCAACGCCATGACCCTCGACGTGGCCATGGGCGGTTCGACCAACACCGTGCTGCACATCCTCGCCGCCGCCCAGGAGGGCGAGATCGACTTCGACCTCGCCGACATCGACGAGATCTCCCGCAACGTGCCGTGCCTGTCGAAGGTCGCGCCGAACTCGGATTACTACATGGAGCACGTGCACCGCGCCGGCGGCATCCCCGCCATCATGGGCGAGCTGCGCCGCGGCGGCCTGCTCAACATGGACGCCAACTCGGTCCACGCCCCGTCGCTGGCCGAGCAGCTCGACGACTGGGACATCCGCGGCGGCAAGGCCACCGACGAGGCCATCGAGCTGTTCCACGCCGCGCCCGGCGGCGTGCGCACCACGGAGCCGTTCTCCACGGACAACCGCTGGGAGTCCCTCGACGTCGACGCCGAGAACGGTTGCATCCACTCGGTGGAGCACGCGCACACCAAGGAGGGCGGCCTGTGCGTCCTGCGCGGCAACATCGCCCGCGACGGCGCCGTGCTCAAGACCGCCGGCATCACCGAGGATCAGTTCCACTTCGAGGGCGTCGCCCGCGTCGTGGAGAGCCAGGAGGAGGCGGTGTCGGTGATCCTCACCCGCACGCTCCAGCCCGGCGAGGTCCTGTTCGTGCTGTACGAGGGCCCCTCGGGCGGCCCGGGCATGCAGGAGATGCTGCACCCGACGGCGTTCATCAAGGGCGCCGGCCTGGGCAAGAAGTGCGCCCTGGTCACCGACGGCCGCTTCTCCGGCGGTTCCTCGGGCCTGTCCATCGGCCACGTCTCCCCCGAGGCCGCGGCCGGCGGCGACATCGCCCTGGTCCGCGACGGTGACCCGGTGTACATCGACGTCTCCGAGCGCCGCCTGGAGATCCAGGTCGACGACGCCGAGCTGGCCCGCCGCCGCGAGGAGGAGCTCGCCCGCGACAAGCCCTTCACCCCGCACAAGGAGCGCCCGCGCAAGGTGACCAAGGCCCTGCGCGCATACGGCAAGATGGCCTCCAGCGCCGACAAGGGTGCCGTGCGCATCGTCGATTAATCGGCCCTGCACGACGAAAGCCACCCCTCGTTTCGAGGGGTGGCTTTTTCGCTTGACGACGGCCCGCGTGGCCCGTTGTCACCGTCGCCCGCGGCGGCTCCGCATGCCCTGGCCCGCGGCGGCCGCGATGCCGCCGACAACGATCAGGCCGAGCATCATGCCGATGCCCACGAACAGCAGCGTGACCAGGGAGTCCTCGAGATTCCCGGCCCTGACCACGCCCACGGCCCACAACCCCGTCGCCGTGACGGATGCAGTGATGGCCGCGGCGATGGTGGCCTGGAAGCCACGTCCCAGGCCAACCGAGATGACCGCCGCGGCCTGCTCGCGCCTGCGGCCGTCGCGGTCGTTGAACTCGTTGGGCTCCATGCCCCCTTTGTACGGGAGGGCACGGCGAAGGGCCCTCCCCGCGAGCTCGTCGTCAAGCGGGAAGGGCCCTGTCGGGGCGGCGCCGGATCAGGCGGTGGCGCCGGTCGTCGTGTCGACGAACGGCAGCTGACCGGCGGTGAGGTACCACAGGCCGATCGCGGCGGCGATGGCCAGGATGCAGAAGATCCAGGAGCTCGCCAGCGGGCGGCGCGCCCAGCCGCGGCTGAAGTCGATGCCGTAGCGGCCCGGGCCGGTGAACTGCAGCGCCAGCGACGCCGCGGTCAGCGCCAGGTGCAGGCGCACCGGCTCGGCACCTTCGGCCAGGACGTTCCAGCCGGAATCGCCGACGGCGACCTCGAACATGGTGAGGAACGCGGAAATCGCCAGGGCGAGCGCGGCGCCCAGCGGCGTCGCCAAGCCGAGCACCAGCAGACCGCCCGCAATGACCTGGACGGTCGGGATGGCCACGGCGATGACGCCCGCGAACTGGTAGCCGTTGTCGGCGAACGTCGCCTCCAGGGCGCCGAGGCCCGGGGCCCCGCCGAACTGGAAGAACGTGGCCAGTCCGAGCATCAGCAGCATGCCGCCGACGCCGAGGCGCAGCAGCAGCAGACCGAAGTCGAGGGTGCCGCGGCGCGGGTCGAGGTCGCGGTCGTGGTCGCGGTGGTCCTCGCGGAAGTCCGGGTCGTCGGGATCGTCTGCGGTGGCCGTGCCGACGACGGGAGCGTCGTAGTCGCGGTCTCGGTCGTAGTCGTCGCGATCATCGCGGGAAGCGGCGACCGCCGCTCCCGCCGCGCCCACGCCGAGGCCGGCGCCACCGACCGCCCCGAGAGTGCCCGGATCGGTGGTGGCGGTGTTCGCGGCGTCGCGGTCACGGTCGCCGTCGAGGTCGTCGTAGCCCGTGGCGGCCGGCGAGACCTGCGTCGGCTGATCGGCGTCGGCGGCGAAGTCCGCGTCCGCCTCGCGGTACTCGTCGGTCTTGGCCAACGGCTCGATGCGCTGCGGTGCGGTGCGCCCGGCCGCGGCGTAGATGTCGCGGCGCGGGATCACCTGGGTTTCCTCGGCCGGGGCCCCGGTGTCCGAGGTGGCCGTGGCCGTGGGCTCCGACACGGCGGCGGCCACGGTCTCGTCGGCACCGTCGGCGGAGCCCGCCATGGGGCCGGCGCCGGTGCCGTCGAGCTCGATGATCTCGGTGGCCGCGTCGGATTCGGGCGCGGGGCCGTCTGCGATGTCGGCCTTGGACGCCGGAACGGCGTTGCCGGTGGGGGCGACATCGGCAGCGGGGCCGTCGTCGGCGATTCGACGGTAGGTCGGGACGTCGAAGTCGTCGTCAAGCCCCTCCTCGTAGTCGCCCAGGTTGCGGGGATTCGGGTTCTTGGTGTTGTCGCTCACATCGCCCAGGGTAAGCGTTGGACACCGTTTGCGGCGGCTGACGTGCCGGGGCCCGTGCGTTTTTCCTATTCTGGCGGGCATGGGAATCGATCGGATCGGCCGCGCGGGCGCGGGCGCGGCGCTGGCTGCATCGCTGGCGCTGGGGCTGGCCGCGTGCATGGACGATTCCCCGGAGCTCGCCGGGACGTTCGCCGAGGTGACCTCCGAGCCGACCGGCGCCCCCATGCCGGATTCGGGGATGCGCGAAGCGATGCCGACCCCAGGCGTGCAGCGTGAGCCTCGGGAATCGTCGGACCCGTGCGCGATCGATGACGTGGTCCTCGCGGCATGTTTGCCGGAAACGACCGCCATGGCGTCGCCGGGTCCGGGCCGCGCGGTCGTGGCCACGGCCAATGGGCGGGTGCAGCTGGTCGTCGCCGGCGCGGCCCCGGTGGAGATCGCCGACGCCGGGTCGCGGGTCCGTCAGATCACCGCGGGCCCGACCGTCGCCGAGGATGGCCAGCTGTTCATGCTCCGCGACGACGGTTCCGTCGCCCGCTTGACGCTCCTCCCCGGCGGCGGCACCGATGTGCGGGAGTTGCCGCGGCACTCGGACCCCGGGAATCTGGCGTTGTACGTCGACGGCGCGGGCGAGGTGAACACCTTGCTCGCCGGCGATCCCACGATCGAGGTGATTTCGGTCTGCCACACCCCGGTCGGCGCCCCTCCCCTGATGACGGTCCGCCTCGACGGCACTCCGCTGCTCGCCCAGTGGTCCGGAGGCTTGATCGAGCCCGTCGGCGGCGTCGACCTCGATGATTCGCTGGGCGGGTGCGCCGTCGTCGGCGAGGAGGTGGTCGTGGCGGTGCCGGCGGCGCAGCGCGTGGTGTCTCTTCCCGTTGCGCCGCCGGAGCCCGGGCCGTTCGGCGCGTGGACGGTGACGGGGTCGCCGGAGACCATGCTCGAGGGCGAATTCGGCCACGTCGGCTGGGTCGCTCCAGTGCTCGCCGATGGCGGCGTCGAGGTGTGGGGCGCAACGGTGAACAAGGCGGATGGCCGCGAGGCCGGCGCGTCCGACGAGCGCGTCTTCCGCATCCCCTCCGGCGGCGCGGAGGGCGGTTCGCCGGATTAGAGGGTGTGGGGCGGGATGCGCCATGGCCCTTTTGCTTGACGACGCCACCGACCTCATCCATGGCCATGGATTCGCGATCATGTACGGGTTGAGATGCGCGACCAAGAGTGGTCCTTTTGGGGTTCATGGTGCGGAAAGTTCCCGAATCGTTGCCCTAGTTTCGAATAGACGGGATCGAACACCTGTATCATATGAAGTGAAGCAGGGCGGGGATCACAGGCCCGAATTCACGGTTACGGAAGCATCGACGATCGCATCGCATCACCCGGGGGACACGACATGGCTGCCGACCATGACGCGCACGATGAACACCACGACACCAACGCCGCAACCAATCACGACCCACCACGCAAACGGTGGGTCACCGAGCGTGCCGACGACGAACTGACCCGACGCGCACGCGCCCGCAATCTCGATGAACTCGCCATGGCCGTCGCCTGCGCGCCACACGGCGACGACGACGTCGATTCCCATGCTGCGGCCGTGGCCACCAGAATCGGCTCCGGGAAAGCGGCCGCCATCGACTACTGCGACATCGGGATCATGCTGCGCCGCATGCCGCGCATCCACGAATTCTGCCGATCCGGTGCCCTGCCGTTGTGGCATCTGAAGAAGATGGCCGCCGCCGTCATTGCGGTGTCCGACGAGCACATCGCGGCCATCGAAACGCACTTCCTCGGGTATCTCCGCCCCCGCCGCGACTACCAGGCGTTGCCCGGCATCCGCGTGTGGGCCCGCGAACTGCGGCGCATCGTCGAGTCGGTCGAGCCGATCTCCACTCCCCCGGATGATGACGAAGAATCCGCTTCCATCCGCTCCGAGTCCTACTCCGTCGACAACGGGTGTCCCGGCGACCATGGCGAACTCCACGTCATCTTGCGCAAGGACCGCCTCGCGGAATTCGACGCGGCCGTCCGCGCCATCCGCGACGCCAAGATCAGCGCCGGCCAAGACTGCTCCCTGGGTGACGCCCTGATGCACATGTGCCGCGGCGATTTCGCGGGCGCCGGGGTCACGCTCAACGTGTACGCCGATGCCGACGCCGACGAAGACGACCTGCAACTTTGGCTCGACGGCGCCGGATGGCTGCCGAAGTACCTGACCAGGCAATGGCTGGAAAGAGCCGATCGAGCGCGCCTCTCCGCCGACTCGCGGACCGGCGGTTACGTGCCCACGGATGCGCAGAAGGCCCGGGTGCGGGGCCGCGATGGCGGCTGCCGGTTCCCCGGGTGCAACGTGCCCGCCCACAAGTGCCAGTTCGACCACGTCATCGAGTGGGTGGCAGACAAGGGCCCCAAGGGTGCGCCGGGAACGTGCACGAAGGATGCCGGCTTCATCGCCGGCGGCGGCGCCACCAATCTCGGCGTCACCGCCACATGGAACCTGCAGTGCCTGTGCCAGCACCACCACAATCTGAAAACCAGCCGGCACTGGCGAGCGGTCATGCACGAAGACGGCTCCGTGACCTGGACCGACCACAAGGGCACGACCATCGCCACGACGGTGCCCCATGGCCCCATCGCCCACATCAACCGCCAAACCTTCGACCAGCGGGCGACCCGCCTTACCGCCACGATCCGCGGCGCCAACGCCCGCAGGCTCCGCGCCGAAGCGGACGCCGCCGCGGCCATGGAAAAGGCCGACATCGACGCCGCGATCCGCAACCACGCCCGGCGCACTGCGACGTTCGAGCAGGAACTCGAGCACTTCACGGCCGGACCGCTCAACTCCACCGACCCCGACATCGCCGCCGAAGCCCGGGCACTGGCCGACGCAGCTGACGATGGATGGCCGAGCACCGAAGATCCGACATGGGCCCCGGAGCCGAAACCGACGTCGACCCCAGCAGGCAGGCCGTCGAGGACCATGAACTGGAAAGCGGATGCGGATCTCGGGCAGCGGCGAGGAGCTGACCTGGATCCGCGTGGCTGGGCGAGTGTCAGCACCGATGACGACTGGGCCAACTCCCCGATGCAACGCAACCCCGACCTGACCGATGATGACTGGCCAGACGAACCGGTCTCACAGCCGGGACCGCAGGTGACGACTCCTCCGCGAATCGTCTGCCGGCCCCCACGGCGACGTGCCACGATCGACGCCGATCCGACGGAAGCGCCGGAACCGCCGAGGCCCCTCGGGCCCGACCCGACGATCCCGTTCTAGGCATCCACGTTCCGGGCCCGGCCCCGTTCTGGCCCCATCCCGGAGCTGCCCCTCCCCCCTTACGACATGCCTCGTCCGCAATCGCCGAAACAAGATTGATGAAGGTTAGGCTATGGTTCCTTTATGGCTCGCATCACTTCCACCCTCACCGTCGTCGCGGCGGAACGCGTTTCGCCGACCATCCAGCGCGTGAAATTCCACGTCTCCGACATCACGCCCTTCGCGGAATCGCCGCACACGGATGCCTACGTGAAGCTGGTGTTCGAGCAATCAGTCGGCCATTCACAGGGTCAGGCTCAAGCACAGGCTCAGACGCTGCGCACTTACACCGTGCACTCCATCGACGCCGAAGCTTCGACGCTGGCCATCGACTTCGCGCTCCATGGCGGCACCACGGAAGCCGCCGGCGATTCCGCGCCGAGCTCAGGCATCGCGTGCACGTGGGCGTTGGCGGCCCGTCCCGGCGACGTCCTCGAAGCACGCGGGCCGGGCGGGGCATACTCGCCCGACCCGACCGTGGCACGCCACTTGATCTGCGGCGACGCCACCGCCATCCCCGCGATCGCCGCCGCGGTCTCCGCGCTGCCCGCCGAAGCCATCGCGGACGTCATCGTCGAAGCACCCGACTACGCCGACGTCGACCTGATCGCCAACCATCCCGGCGCATCGATCACGCACGTGACCCCAGCCTCGGGCCCCGACGCCGCACCCGGCGAGGCGCTGGTGGAGATGACCACGGCGATCGTCGGCAAGCTCACTTCCCGCGCCGACTTTGACCCGGAAACGCTGCAGGTCTTCGTGCACGGCGAAGCCAATGCCGTGATGAAGCGCATCCGCCCCACGCTCAAGGACGCCGGCATCCCCGTCCGCGGCGCCTCGATCTCCGGGTACTGGCGCGTCGGCCGCACCGAAGAGGGATTCCGCACGTGGAAGAAGGAAAACCGGCCCGACGAGGCCTGACGGCCCAGCTCATCCCGTCAGCTCATCCCGTCACTGTCCTCGACGCGATCGAACTGGTAGCCAACCACCGCATTATGCAAGGCAGGCGCGTCCGGTTCGACGGCGCGGAGACATGTGAGCAGCAACAATCGGCCGGGCGTCGGCTCGGTGCCCCAGACGGCGTCGTCGACGGCGAGGTCCTCCTTCGTCGGCGAGTGGAAATCGGTCGCCTTGTACACGAGCCACTTGCTTCCCGACGCCTCCGTCCGCACCCGCAGCTCATCACCGAGCTTCACGGCGAATTCGCCATTGACCGAGTCGTAGACGTCATCGAAAACGCCGGGGATCCGCGTGTTGGCATGCCCCGCCAGGACGGCGACGTCCTCCTGATCCGTCGACGGCAGCACATACGGCTTGTCGTCGGCGGTGTAGAAGCAAATGTCCATCAGATGCACCGGGTCGAGGCCTCGGTCGGTCATCGGGCACAGGTCTTCGACGACGGGCTCCGACAATCCGAGGGCCGGCATGGTGAGCTCGATCGGCATCGACGCCTCGATCGGCACCTGCTCGACCTCGGTGGTGGCACCTCCGCCATCTTCGGAGGCGGCATCGTCGGGCGGCGGGGGCTCATCCGTCCCGCATGCCGTGAAAAACAGGGGAAACGCGAGCAACGCCGCGGCAAGAGCCGTCCGCAGCTTCGGTGCGCGGGCGGGAAGGGGGAACATGATCATCCGCTCCTCGGAATCATGAAACACCGGTCCAACGGTGCCGCGGGACTGGCTGCCCCGGCCGATCAGAGTGCCGGGGCGTCGGCGAGGCCCGCGAAAGTCCAGCCGACGATGACGTTGTGGGTGGCCGCGGCGAATGGATTGCGGGGTTGGATGCAACTGATCGTCAGCATTCGCCCGGGCATGGGGCCATCGCCCCACACCTCCCCATCGCCGCCGAGGGAGGCCTTGTCGATGTCGTGGAAATCCGTGGCCTCGTACACCAGCCACCGATCCCCGCCGGCGCGGGTGCGCACGAGCAACTCGTCGCCCTTCTCCACGGTGAACGCCTCGACGGCGTTGTCGTACAAGTCGTTGAACACCGCATCGCGACCGCTGGCGGCATGGCCGGCGAGCACGGAAAGATCGGGAACGTCCGTGCCCGGCAACGAATACGGGCGATCATCGGCGACATAGAAGCAGGCGGTGTCCAGGCGCGGCGGATCCAACGCCCCGTCCTCGAGGGGGCACGCCTCCGCATCGACGTCGGCCCGAAGCCCCAGCGCGGGGATGGCCATCTCCACCGGTTCCGATGCGGGAACGGCATCGCGCGGCTCCACGACCTCGACGTCGGCGTCGACCCGCTGGGCGGGCGCCCGCGAATCGGACAAGGGACCGAACCCGAGGACATGGGCGCCCACCGCGAACGCGGCGACGACCACCAGGAGAACCACGACGTCCATGGCACGCAGACGGCCGAACCGCCTCGCCTTTTCGGACATCTCTCCACCTCCCCGGGCTTTTCACCTTCATACCCGACCGTTGCCCCAATCGGCGCCGACCGGGCGGTCACCTCACCGCCCGGCCGTCTCCGACTGAATCACGCGCGCGAACTCCGCCGAACTCAGGCTTGACGACGACGCAGCGCGTACACGCCACCCGCCACCGAGATGAGCACGACGCCGCCCGCGGCCGCCCACGCGGCATCGTTGTCGCCCGTGCGGGCGGGGACGCCTCGATCTCCCTGCTTCGGCTTCTGCTTCGGCTCGACCGGCCGAGCCTTGGACGCCGGGGTCTTGTCCTTCGGCTTGTCCTTGTCCTTGCTCGGATCCGGCTTCTCGCTGGGATCCGGCTTCTCGCTCGGGTCCGGCTTCTCGCTGGGATCCGGCTTCTCGCTCGGGTCCGGCTTCGGATCCTCACTGGGATCCGGCTTCGGATCTTCGCTCGGGTCCGGCTTCGGATCCTCACTGGGATCCGGCTTCGGATCTTCGCTCGGGTCCGGCTTCGGGTCCTCGCTGGGGTCAGGATCCGCAGGCGAGTCCTGCGCCTGGATCAGCACATCTCCATCAACGGCGTCCGCGGCGGCAACCGGGGCACCCATCGCCATGGCTCCCGCGGCGAGAATCGCCGCGCCGGCCCAGGCGGTCGTCTTCCTGATCTTCATGGTGATCTCCTCACATGTGCGTGGGCGTCGACGCCACGGTCCCGCGCCACCGACCACATTGTTGAACAACTCCAACCTCAGGCTATCCAAACAAATGAGAAGGCCAAGCAATTGTTTGCATCGCACCCCCGAATTTTTTATCGGCGCAGGTCATTCATGAACAATTTCCCCCCCTCTACAAGGATCACAGCCCGAGCCCACATGATGGAACCAGGGCAAGCGCCATCACAAAGGCCCGATAGGGCACCCCCGAAAGGGACCGAGACTTTGCCTAACAGCTGCAATATCCGCGACTCAATGGCCGAACATGACCCTCGCCACCATTTCCCGCGCCCCTCGATCGACATTATTCACAGCGATCACGTAAACCAACCCCCCAATTAGTGGCCAACATTTTTCACCGACCATGCATTAATTTTCGCACCGAAATTTCTCGCCGGACAGGGGCTGAGACGCCGCAGGCCCGGGATCCTCGTCGGATCCCGGGCCCGTGGGCGTCGTAAAGCGAATCAGCTGAGCTTGGTGGCGATCAGCTTGTTCACCTGCGCCGGGTCGGCCTTGCCGCGGGTGGCCTTCATGACCTGCCCGACGATGGCGCCGACGACCTTCTTGTTGCCGGCCTTGTACTTCTCCACGATGTCCGGGTTGGCGGCCAGCGCCTCGTCCACGGCGGCCTCGATGGCGCCGTCGTCGCGGACGACCTCCAGGCCACGGGCCTTGACCACCTCGTCGACGTCGCCCTCGCCGGCGAGCACGCCGTCGACGGCCTGGCGGGCGAGCTTGTTGGTCAGCTTGCCGTCCTTGATCAGCGCGACGACGCGGGCGACCTGCCCCGGGGTGATCGCCAGCTCCGCAAGCTCGACGCCGCGGGCGTTGGCCTGCTGGGACAGGTACGCGACCCACCAGGCGCGGGCCTCGTCCGGGGTGGTGCCGGCCTCGACGGTGTCGACGATGAGATCCAGCGCGCCGGCGTTGACCAGGTCGCGCATCTCCTCGTCCTTCAGGCCCCACTCCTTCTGGATGCGGGCGCGGCGGATCCACGGCAGCTCCGGCAGCGTGGCGCGGATCTCCTCGACCCACTCGCGCGGCGCGATCACCGGCGGCAGGTCCGGGTCGTTGAAGTAGCGGTAGTCCTCCGCCGTCTCCTTGATGCGGCCGGCCGACGTCGAACCGTCGGTCTCCTGGTAGTGGCGGGTTTCCTGGCGGATGAAACCGCCGTCCGTGAGCACCTGCGCCTGGCGCTGCATCTCGTAGCGCACCGCCTGCTCGACGGACTTCAGCGAGTTGATGTTCTTGGTCTCGGTGCGGGTGCCGAACTCCTCCTGGCCGATGGGGCGCAGCGACAGGTTGGAGTCGACGCGCATGGAGCCCTGGTCCATGCGGGCATCGGAGACGCCGAGCGCCTTGACCAGGTCGCGCAGCGCCGACACGTATGCGCGGGCTACCTCGGGGGCGCGCTCGCCGGCGCCGATGATGGGCTTGGTGACGATCTCGATCAGCGGCACGCCCGCACGGTTGCAGTCGACCAGCGACCGCGTCGCGCCATGGATGCGGCCCGAGGTGCCGCCCAGGTGCGTGAGCTTGCCGGTGTCCTCCTCCATGTGCGCGCGCTCGATCTCGATGCGCCACTCGGTGCCGTCGTCGAGAACGACGTCGAGGTGGCCGTTGAACGCGATCGGCTCGTCGTACTGGGAGATCTGGTAGTTCTTCGGCTGGTCCGGGTAGAAGTAGTTCTTCCGGGCGAAGCGGGACGACTCCGCGATCTCGCAGTTGAGAGCCAGGCCGATCTTGATGGCCCATTCGACGCCCGTCTTGTTCACCACGGGCAGCGCGCCCGGCAGGCCGAGGCTGCACGGGTCGACGTTGCTGTTGGGGGCGGCGCCGAAGTTGGCGGAGGAGGCGGAGAACATCTTCGTGTTCGTCGCGAGCTCGACGTGCACCTCCATGCCCATCACGGGGTCGAAGCGCTCGAGGACCTCGTCGTAGTCCATCAGATCATCAGCGTAAGCGGCGGTCATGGGGGACATCGTACTAGTGGCGGGAAGGCCGCGGGCACCCCGGGGCCGGGCCGGTGGACTAGCCTGTTCTCGTTACCGTCCCGATGGCCGCCGCGCCATCGCCGATCATCGACTGGGAGCCCCGATGACCCACGCCCGCACCGAAGACACCCCCAACGACTCGCGCAGCAAGGGCATGTTCGCGGGCCTCGCCATCGCCGTCGCGGTGATCGTGACCATCGCCGTGGTCGCGTCGATGTTCTTCGGCAAGTCCAACCAGGGACACGGTGCGGAGCTGCGCCCGCAGGATCTGCGCGATTCGCTGCCGGGGCAGCTTGCGGAGGGCTGGAAGTCGGAGATGTGCTTCCTGCTCATGGACAAGCCCGCCGGTTTGGGTGCGGCGCCCGAGGACGTGCCGGAGCAGGTCCCGGCCCTCAACTGCCTGCTCGACGTCGGGGAGGCCAACGGCGTGTCCACCACCATGGTCTCCGACGAGGAATTCGCCGCGGCCGTGACCGATCCGGCCGAGGGCGTGGAGATGGTCGATTTGGGGTCCTCCGACGACGGCGCCCATGAGCTGTCCTGGCTGCACGCGACGGGCCTGATCTACGACGTCACCGAGAACTCCGTGCTGCGGTTCGGCCCGTTCGACGACGAGGCCGCCGCCCGCGAGTTCGCCCGCGCCCACGGCCTGCTCGCCGCCGAGTAGCGTCGCCCGCCCGTGCCCGGCCCCCGCGAGCATCCCCCGGTGCCCCCGACGTCGCGCGCCGCGATGCCGTCTTTCCGCGACGGTGCGCATCGCGCGGCCGGTGCGGGGGCCTTCGGCGATTCGCTTTCCGACGCCGACGCGGCACGCTACGACGACGTGCGCCCCGGGTACCCGCCCGAGGTGGTGGCGTTGCTTGCCGACGCCGACCGGGCCGGCGCGTCGCTGGACGTCCTCGACGTCGGGGCCGGCACCGGACAATTGACCGCCGGGCTCGTGGCGTCCGGCCACCGGGTCACCGCAGTGGAACCCGGTGCGGAGATGCTCGCGGGCCTGGCCCGGGCCTGCCCCGGCGTGACCCGGGTGCGCGCCACCGCCGAGGAGACGGGGCTGGCGGGCGGGTCGTTCGACGCCATCACGTGCGCGCAAACGTGGCATTGGGTGGATGTCCCGGCCGCGTCCGCCGAATTCGCGCGTCTGCTGCGGCCCGGCGGCGTGGTCGTGCTGACGTGGAACACCCTCGACGTTCGTATGCCGTGGGTGCACAGGCTGACGCGCATCATGCACGCCGGCGACGTGCAGAAACCGGGGTTCGTCCCCGACGTGGCCCCTCCCCTGCACATCACCGGCGAGCTGCGGTTGAACTGGGAGCAGGTCCTGACGCCGGAGCAGATCGTGCTGCTGGCCCGCACCCGCTCCTACTGGCTGCGGTCGAAGCCGGAGACCCGCGAAAAGGTCGAGGCGAACCTGAGGTGGTACCTGCATGACCACCTCGGGTTCGCCCCGGGAGACGCCGTGGCGTTGCCCTACCGCTGCGATTCCTTCGTGCTGCGGGTTTCCCCGTCGTCGGCGGGCTGACCGGTCGCGGCGTCCTTTGCGTCGGAAAGCCGCATTTCCTCGCCCTCCCCCAGCTCTCCCTCGAGCTCCCCGGTGACGTCGTCGCGGACGACCTCGATGAGCGCGCGGTCGTCGGCGTTGGAGGCGGCGATTTCCTTCTTCAGCTTCTTCGCCTCCGAGGGGCTGAACTTGGTGCGCGGGTCGAGGCGGCGGCGGACGAGGTCGCGGATGCGGGCGCGGCGCTCGGCTTCCTCGGCGAGCTTGGCGCGGCCGGAGATGCGGGCGATGACCACCACGACGATCAGCGCGATGCCGATGTAGCCCAGCGCCGGGTAGACGGTGGACACCAGCGTCTGGAAGCCGATGAAGCTCAGGCCGAAGCCGATGACGACCGAGCCGACGAACACCGGGCGGAACTTGCCCTTGTCGTTGCGGGTCAGGCGCTTGCCCAGCGCGTAGAACATGCCGATGGCGGTGTTGAAGATCATGCCGTACACGACGATCGCCATGGCGACGCCCAGCGTCGGGTTGACCCGGTCGACGATGGTGAGCATGGGCATGTCGTCGCCGCCGACCTCCTCGACGGAGTAGAACAGCGCCACGGAGCACAGCACCAGCAGGCCGCCGTAGGTGACGCCGCCGGCCAGGCCGCCGATGCCGGCCTCGCGCGGGTTGATCTGCGTGCCGCCGATGACGATGGCCATGGACACCGCCACCATCAACGAGAAGCCGACGTAGTTGAGCGCCGACACCCACCAGTTCGGCAGGGTGGTCAGCAGCCCGGCGGTGGCCGGCTCGAGCTCGGCCAGGGTGCCGTCGGCGTTGACGATCGAGTAGATGGCCGCGCCGACCAGGAACACGATGATGAACGGCGTGATGCCGCCGATGATGGCGCTGACCTTGTCCACGTCGAGCATGCCCGCGGCCAGGACCAGGACCATCATGATCACCGAGCCCACCCAGATGGGCAGGCCGAACTGCTGGTTGAGGTTGGAGCCGGCGCCGGCGAACATGACGAAGCCGGTGCTGAACAGGGTGATCATCACCGCGGTGTCCAGGACCCTGGACATGATCGGCGAGGAAATGCGGTCGAAGACGGCGGTGTGCTCGTCGGCGAGGAAGTAGCTGGCCAGGGACAGCACGGCCGCGGCGCTGGCCGCCATGATGATGCCGGCCATCACCGCCCCCCAGATGCCCATCCGGCCGAAGGCGACGAAGTACTGCATCATCTCCTGGCCGGAGGCGAACCCGGCCCCGACGATGAGCCCGACGACGGCCATGGCGATGGCGGCGGAACGTTTCAACATGGTGGCGCTGATTCTCGTTTCTTGCGCTGGTGACGGTGGGTAACCCCTAATCCATACATTAACGTCATATCCGTCACGCCAGGCAAAGCGCCCCGGCAACGACATCGGTCCCCGTCACCGCGCGCGGCTGCGCGGTGACGGGGACCGGGAAATCGTGGGCGCCTATCCGAACAGCGCCTTCGCGGTGGCGTAGCGGCGCTCCGGCACGACCTTGAGCTCGGCGACGGCGTCGTCGATGTCGATGCGCTCGATGTGCTCGCCGCGCAGGGCGACGATCTTGCCGTAGTCGCCGTCGTGGACGGCGCGGGTGGCGTGGACGCCGTAGCGGGTGGCCAGCACGCGGTCGTAGGCGGTGGGCGTGCCGCCGCGCTGGATGTGGCCGAGGACGGTGGTGCGCACGTCGTATCCGGTGCGCTCCTTGATCTCGTTGCCGATGACCTGGCCGATGCCGTTGAAGGTCTGGTGGCCGAACTGGTCGACGCCGCCTTCCTCGAAGTTCATCGTCCCCTCCTTGGGCATGGCGCCCTCGGCGACGACGATGATGCCGTACTTCTCGCCCATCTGGAACCGGCGCTCCATGGACTTGCAGATGGCGTTGATGTCGAACGGCTCTTCCGGGATGACGATGTAGTGCGCGCCGCCGGCCATGCCCGCGTGCAGGGCGATCCAGCCGACGTGGCGTCCCATGACCTCGACGATCATGACGCGCTCGTGGGACTCCGCGGTGGTGTGCAGGCGGTCGACGGCCTCGGTGGCCACGGCGACGGCGGTGTCGAAGCCGAAGGTGTAGTCGGTGCCGTTGACGTCGTTGTCGATGGTCTTGGGCACGCCGACGACGGGCACGCCGTTGTCCGCCAGCCACTTGCCGGCCTTGAGGGTGCCTTCGCCGCCGATGGGGATCAGCGCGTCGATGCCGGCATCGTTGAGGTTTTCCTTGATGCGGTCCAGGTTCGACATGAGGATGTCGGGGTGCACGCGGCCGGTGCCGAGCATGGTGCCGCCGCGCAGCAGCATCTTGTCGATGTT
Organism: Corynebacterium xerosis NBRC 16721 = ATCC 373; assembly: GCF_001552415.1. Classification (GTDB taxonomy): domain Bacteria; phylum Actinomycetota; class Actinomycetes; order Mycobacteriales; family Mycobacteriaceae; genus Corynebacterium; species Corynebacterium xerosis. The sequence goes on along the minus strand of NZ_BCRD01000002.1, from coordinate 586,580 downwards.
CTCGTCGTCGTACAACTGGACCCTGCGGTCCTCCATGAGGCCGATCCAGCCATCTTCGAATCCGACGACGGTGGAACCGTATTCGGAGCTGGCGGTGCGCACGATGGCGCGGATGACGGCGTTGAGACCGGGGCAGTCGCCACCGGAGGTCAGGGTCGCGATTCGCATGTCCCCCACAATAGCGACCGCTCCGCTCCCACGCGCCTCGGGCATCGGGTGCCGCGTTCGCGCCCGTTTCGGGGTTTCGCTTTACGACGGGGCGGTGGCTGGTTCGGGCGCCCGCCTGAACCCGGCGACCGCGGCGAATCCGATGCACAGGACCGCCGCGTGCAGCAGGAGCGATTGGCCGAACACGGCGGAACCGGCGCCTGCCGCGCGTCCGACCTCGATGAATGCGGCGGTGGCGGCGGCACCGAAAACCGCGCCGACCTGACGGGTGGTGTTGTAGACGCCGGAGCCTGCGCCGGCGATGCGGGTGTCCAGGCCGCGCAGGGTGATGGTGGAGTTGGGGGCCCACACGAAGGCGTTGCCCACGCCGAGCAGCAGCACCACCACGGAGATGGTCCACGTGGGCACGGACTCGCGCAGCACGCCGAACATGGCGACGTGGCCGACGATCATCGAGCCGAAGCCGATCATGGACAGCCGGTTGGCCTTGGTGCGCTCGACCATGGACCCCACCCAGGGGGCGAGGACGCCGGAGAGCAGGGCCATGGGCGCGACCAACAGACCCGCTTGGAGGGCTGTGAGGTCGTCGTAGGTCTGCACGAAGATCATCACGGGCAGGGCGTTGGCGGCGGTGGCGAAGGCCATGGTGGCGATCGACAGGGAGCCCCGGGCGAAGTTCGGGTCGTCGAAGAGCCGCAGCGGGACGAGGGCCTCCACGCCGCGCCGGGGCGCGATGGACTGGAGCCGCACGAACACCGCGAACAGCACGGCCGACCCCGCGAGCATCGCCCAGATCCACGGCGACCACCCGGCCGCCTGCCCCTGCTGGAGGCCGAAGACAAGGCCGGTCATGGCCAGCATGGACACGACGATTCCCACGACGTCGAAGCTGCGCGACGTCGACGGCAGGTCCGGCACCCACTTGGCCACCAGCACCAACGACAGGATGCCGAAGGGGATGTTGACGTAGAAGATCCACTCCCAGCCGACGGAGGTGGTCAGGAAGCCGCCGAGCAGTGGCCCGGTCAGCGTCGCCAGTCCGGCGACGGTCCCCCACCAGCCCATGGCGGCGCCTCGGCGCTCGGGCGGGAAGATCCGGGTGATGATGGCCAGCGTCTGCGGGCCGATCAGCGCGGCGCCGAGGCCCTGGACGAATCGCGCCAGCACCAGCGACCCGATCGAATCGGCCAGGCCGCACCACAACGACGACGCCGTGAAAATCACGATGCCCACCTGATACACGCGCTTTTGCCCGAACTGGTCACCCAGCCGGCCCGTGACCAGCAACGGCACGGCGTAGGCCAGCAGATACGCCGACGTCACCCAGATGGCCGCGGCGTAGTCCGCGCCGAGCTGCTCCATGATCTGCGGCGTGGCCACCGCGACGATCGACTGGTCGAGCAAATTCATGAAGAAACCGACGCAGAGGGCGAACAGCGCCAGATACGCCTGTTTGGGCGGCAGGTGGTGCCGCGAGAACTCGTCGTGGTCCGCGGGGTCGGCGGCGGGGTTGGCCATGACGTCGGAGCCTATCGGACGCCGCGGGGACGGAGTCGAGGGCTACCGCTCCCACCAGCCGGATTCGCCGCGGACCGGCGCCCCGAATTCCCCCTGCGCGGCCCCCTCGCCCATGTTCCCGTGCCGCCCGCGCGTGCGATGGGATGCCTCGACGACGAGCCTTTCGAAGCTGATGCCGATGGCCTCGCAGAGCAGATCCAGTTCGTCCGTGGTGATCGGCCGGACGCCGCGCAGGTACTTGGACACCTGCGACGTGGAGATCCCCGCCTTCTCGGCGACCTGCGCCTGCGTCATCTCCCGCCGGGCGACGCCTTCGCGCAGCAGTGCCGCGACTTCCATTCCGAGTTCACGCGGCGTGATTCTTTCCTTTGTTCCCATATGGACATCATGGCTGACGATCTCCCCATCGTCAATCCATTTGAACTCCTAGCGAGACAATTGAACAAAACGAACGCAAAAACCGCCGCCCCACCCGGGGCGGCGGTCAGTGCGTGCGGCGGCGTCGTGAAGCGACGAAGGCACCGGAAGATCAGGCCACCGGGCCGCGGACCTTCTCGTACGCGGCGCCGACCTTGTACAGGCGATCGTCGCCGTGGCGCGGGGCCATGATCTGCAGGCCCACCGGCAAACCGGTGTCGGGCGCCAGACCCGAGGGCACGGACATGCCGCACATGCCGGCCAGGTTCAGCGGCAGCGTGCACAGGTCGAACATGTACATGCTCAGCGGATCGTCGACCTTCTCGCCCAGCTTGAAGGCGGTGGTCGGCGTCGTCGGCGACACCAGGACGTCGACCTGCTCGAAGGCGCGCTCGAAGTCCTGCTGGATCAGCGTGCGCACGCGCTGCGCCTGGATGTAATACGCGTCGTAGTAACCCACCGACAGCGCGTAGGTGCCGATGATGATGCGGCGCTTGACCTCGTCGCCGAAGCCCTCGGCACGGGTCTTCGCCATGACCTGGTCGGCCGACAGCGAGCCGTCGTCGCCGGAGCGCAGGCCGTAGCGCATGCCGTCGAAACGGGCCAGGTTGGAGCTGACCTCGCACGGCAGGATCAGGTAGTAGGCGCTCAGCGCGTGGTCGAAGTTCGGGCAGTCGACCTCGACGACCTCGGCGCCGGCGGCCTTGAGCTTGTCGACGGCCTCGTGGAACGAGTCCAGCACGCCCGCCTGGTAGCCCTCGGTGCGGTCGAACTGCTTGACGACGCCGACCTTCACGCCCGACAGGTCACCCGTGGCACCGGCCTTCGCGGCGGCTACGACGTCGGCGATGGGCTGATCGGTCGAAGTCGAGTCGCGCTCGTCGTGGCCCGCGATGACCTCGTGCAGCAGCGCGGTGTCCAGCACCGTGCGGGCGGTCGGGCCACCCTGGTCCAGCGAGGACGCGCAGGCGACCAGGCCGTGGCGCGAGACGGTGCCGTACGTCGGCTTCACGCCGACGGTGGCGGTCAGCGCGGCCGGCTGGCGGATCGAGCCGCCGGTGTCCGTGCCGATGGCCAACGGCGCCATCGCGGCGGCCAGCGCCGCCGAGGAGCCGCCGCCGGAACCGCCGGCGGTGCGCTCGACGTCCCACGGGTTGTGGGTCGGGCCGTACGCGGAGTTCTCGGTCGACGAGCCCATGGCGAACTCGTCCATGTTCGTCTTGCCCAGGATCGGGATGCCCGCGGCGCGCAGCTTCTCGGTGACGGTGGCGTCGTAGGGGCTCATGTAGCCCTCGAGCATCTTCGACGCGCACGTGGTCGGCGCGTCGGTGGTGACGAAGACGTCCTTCAGGGCCAGCGGCACGCCGGCCAGCGCCGACGCCGGGGCCTCGCCCGCGTCGAGGGACTCGTCGACGGCCTTCGCCGCGGCCAGGGCCTCTTCGGCGCCGATGTGCAGGAAGGCGTGGATGCCCCCGTCGACGGCGGCGATGCGGTCCAGGAACGCCTGCGTGACCTCCACGGAGGTCAGCTCGCGGGCGTGGATCTTGGCGGCCAGCTCCGCGGCGGTCAGACCCAGGATCGGGTCATCGGCGACGGCGGTGAACAGGTTCGCGTTGCTCATGGTCACTCCTCCTCGCCCAGGATCTGCGGGACCTCGAAGCGCTGCTCCTCTACCGACGGCGCCTGATCCAGGGCCTGCTCGGCGGTCAGCGTCGGCTTCACCACGTCCTCGCGCATGACGCCGGACAGCGACGACGGGTGGCTCATGGGCTCCACGTCGCCGGCGGCGACCTCCTGGACGGCCTGGACGTGGTTGATGATGCCGTCGATCTGGCCGGCGAACTCCTCGAGTTCGGCGTCGGTCAGAGCCAGGCGGGACAGTCGTGCGAGGTGGGCGACCTCGTCGCGCGAGATTGCGGGCACGCGTGACCCCTTTCGTAGTCTCCGGGTTTTACCCGATCAGGTTAGCCGCTGCCGTCCGCCCGTGACGACGGGCCCCGCCGGGAACCGCCGAAACGCCGTCTCAACCGCCGCGCAACACCGTCGTAAAGCGGCCCATGGAGGATGCGGGTACAGCAGAAGTCCTACTCACCGGTGTTGCGCGGGTCACTTTCCCTTGGCCCGGAGCGCCCATGTAACCTGGTGAACCGTCTTGCCGAAACCGGTCGGCGTCACAGGGGAATTCCCAGGTGGCGACCGCCACGAAAGGTCCCCGTAACGCCATGTCGTACCTCATGCGAGTGCAGATCCCCGACGCCCCGGGCTCTTTGGGCCTGCTGGCGGCGGCGCTCGGCGAAACGGACGGCGACATCCGCTCCGTCGACGTGGTGCAGCACTCCGCCGACGGCACCATAGTCGACGACATCGTGGTCGACCTGCCCCACGGCAGCCTGCCGGACACCCTCATCACCGCCGCCCAGTCGCTCGACGGCGTCGAGGTCGACTCGATCCGCCCGTTCTCCGGCTCAGTCGACCGGCGCGGGCAGATCGCCATGCTCGCCGAGCTGTCCCGCCACCGCGGCCAGCCGCTGCGGGCGCTGGGCGAGCTCGTCGACGGCCTCCCCCGCACCATGACCGCCGGGTGGGCGCTGGTGCTCGGCCACGACGCCGGCGGCACCCGCCGCGTCACCGCCTCCATCGCCGCACCCGAGGACGACGGCCGCACGCTGGCCGAGCCTCCCGTCGATTCCGCCCGCCGCCTCGACACGGAGAACGAGGCATGGATCCCTGAGTCCTGGACCCTGATGGAGTCCTCCCTCGCGGCCGCACCCATGGGCAAGGGCTGGACCCTGGTCATCGGGCGCCCCGGCGGCCCGGACTTCCTGCCGTCCGAGGTCGCGCACCTCGGCCGCATCGGCGACATCGTCGGAGCGATCCTGCGATAGTTTCGGCGAGAACCGCCCGCGACCACCGTTAGCGCCGATACCGTCCCCCTCAAAACCATCGAGGGAAGGCCGTTCGACCATGCAGGACAATCCAGTCATCGCCATCGGGCTGCCGGTGGCGCTCGCCGTCATCATGGTCGGCATCGGCCTGAGCCTGACGCTCGCCGACTTCCGGGCGCAGGCCCGCACGCCCAGGGCGACGATCATCGGCACACTCGGCTAAGTGCTGGTCGTACCGGCCATCGGCATCGCGGTGGCCCTGCTCATGGATCTGCCGCCGATCATGGCGATGGGCCTGGTGCTCGTCGCGGCCTGCCCCGGCGGCTCGACGTCGAATCTGGTCACCTATCTGGCGCGCGGCAACGTGGCGCTGTCGATCATCCTCACCGTCGTCGCCTCGCTGGTGGTCATCGTGACCCTGCCGGGCTGGATGGACGTCGCGGGCCGGTTGCTTCCCGACGCCGCCGGCCTCGAGGTCACCGTGCCCCTGGGCCAGACGTTCGGGCTGCTGGTGGGCGTGATCCTCGTCCCGGTCGCGATCGGCATGGTCATCCGCGCCAAGGCGCCGGCATTGGCCGCCACTCTGGAGCGGGGCATGTCCGCGCTCGGCGCTCTGGTGCTGATCCTGGCGATCGCCGCAGTGGCCGTGGACCTCGGCGGGGAGATCGTGGACATGGTCGTCGCCACCGGCCCGGCGGTGCTCGTGTTCAATCTGGCGGTCATCCTGGTCGGCGGTGCGCTGGCGTGGATCGCCCGCATCGACCGCGCGTCCCAGCTGGCGCTGGCCGTCGAGTACGGCATCAAGAACTCCACCCTGGGCCTGGTCATCGCGTTGACCGTCGTCGGCGACGAGGAGTTCGCCGTGCCGGCGGCCGTGTACTCGATCGTCATGTACCTCACCGCGGTGATCGTCATCGCGATCGGCCGCCGCCTCATGGCCGTCGACGCGACGAGCCCCGCCGCGACCAGCCCCGCCGCTCCCGCTCGGTGAGAGGTCCGCGCCGTACCCGGGTAATGTCGGGCGGGCCTGCGTTCGACGCCCCCGCCACCCGTCGGGGCGCCGCGGACGCATCCCCCACCCGCTAACGGAGACCCACCCCCATGTCGAATTTCACCGATCGCCTCGCCTCCCACGTGCGCGCCGAGTCCGGCCGCACGCCAGAGACCTCCTCCGAGATGGAGTTCTGGTCCGGCATGTCCCGCGTCGTCGTCGATCACCTCGCCGATGACTGGGAGGCCACCACCCGCGCCTACGCCGCGACACGGCAGCAGCATTACTTCTCGGCCGAGTTCCTCATGGGGCGCGCGCTGCTGAACAACCTGCTGAACCTGGGTCTGGTCGACGAGGCGGAGAAGGCGGTCGAGTCCCACGGCAAGAACCTCGCCGACGTGCTCGAGGCCGAGCATGACGCGGCGCTGGGCAACGGCGGCCTGGGCCGCCTCGCCGCCTGCTTCCTCGACTCCTGCGCCACCCAGGACCTGCCGGCCACCGGTTACGGCATCCTCTACCGCTACGGGCTGTTCAAGCAGTCCTTCGAGGACGGCTTCCAGGACGAGCACCCGGATCCGTGGATGGAGGAGGGCTACCCCTTCGTCGTGCGCCGCGAGGACGAGGCCCGCATCGTGCGCTTCGACGACCTCACCGTGCGCGCGGTGCCCCACGACATGCCGATCACCGGCTACGGCACGAAGAACGTCAACACGCTGCGCCTGTGGAACTCGGAGCCGATGCGCGAGTTCGACTACGACGCCTTCAATTCGCAGCGTTTCACCGACGCCATCGTCGAGCGCGAGCGCGTCCACGACCTCTGCCGCGTGCTGTACCCCAACGACTCGACCTACGAGGGCAAGGTGCTGCGCGTGCGCCAGCAGTACTTCTTCGTTTCCGCGTCGCTGCAGGCGATGGTCGATTCGTACATCGCCGAGCACGGCGAGGACATGTCGAAGTTCGCGGAGTACAACTGCATCCAGCTCAACGACACCCACCCGGTGCTGGCCATCCCCGAGCTGATGCGCATCCTCCTCGACGAGCGCGGCATGAGCTGGGAGGACGCCTGGGCGATCACGTCGAAGGCGTTCGCGTACACCAACCACACCGTGCTGGCCGAGGCCCTGGAGACGTGGGAGTTCTCCATTTTCGAGCGCCTCTTCCGCCGAGTGCTCGAGATCATCCAGGAGATCGACCGCCGCTTCCGCCTCGATCTCGACGAGCGTGGCATCGACCACGCCACCATCGACTACATGGCCCCGATCTCGCACGGCCTGATCCACATGGCGTGGATCGCCTGCTACACGGCGTACTCGATCAACGGCGTCGCGGCACTGCACACGGAGATCATCAAGCGCGAGACTCTCGGCGAGTGGCACGACATCTGGCCGGAGAAGTTCAACAACAAGACCAACGGCGTCACCCCGCGCCGCTGGCTCAACCAGTGCAACCCGCGCCTGGCCGCCCTGCTGACCCGCCTGACGGGCGACGACGAGTGGGTCTCCGACCTGGACACCCTCGCCGAGCTGGAGAAGTTCGCCGACGACGAGGACGTGCTGCGCGAGGTCATGGCCATCAAGCGCGGCAACAAGGAGGACTTCGCCGAGTGGATCGAGGCCCGCCAGGGCATCTCCATTTCGCCGGACGCCATCTTCGACTCGCAGATCAAGCGCCTGCACGAGTACAAGCGCCAGCTGCTCAACGCGCTGTACATCCTGGACCTCTACTACCGCATCAAGGAGAACCCGGAGTGGGACGTCGTCCCGCGCGTGGCCATCTTCGGTGCGAAGGCGGCGCCCGGTTACGTCCGGGCGAAGGCGATCATCAAGTTCATCAACTCCATCGCGGAGCTGGTGAACAACGACGCCGAGATCGGCGACAAGCTCAAGGTCGTGTTCGTGGAGAACTACAACGTCTCCCCGGCCGAGCACATCATCCCGGCCACGGACATCTCCGAGCAGATCTCCACCGCGGGCAAGGAGGCGTCGGGCACGGGCAACATGAAGTTCATGATGAATGGCGCTTTGACCCTGGGCACCCTCGACGGCGCGAACGTCGAGATCGTGGAGGCGGTCGGCGACGACAACGCCTACATCTTCGGCGCCAAGGAAGAGGAGCTTCCGGAGCTGCGCAAAAACTACGATCCGCGCGCGGCGTACGAGTCGGTCCCGGGCCTCAAGCGGGTCTTGGATTCGCTGGTCGACGGCACGTTCTCCGACGGTGGATCGGGCATGTTCCACGATCTGCACCACTCGCTGCTGCACTCCCCCGGCTACGAGCCGGCGGACGTGTACTACGTGCTGGGCGACTTCACCGATTACCGCGAGACCCGCGACCGCATGGCCGAGGATTACCGCGACGAGTTGGCGTGGGCGCGGATGTGCTTCCTGAACATCATCCGTTCGGGCCGCTTCTCCTCGGACCGCACCATCCGCGATTACGCCGATGAGGTCTGGAAGATCCAGCCCACCCCGGTCAAGTAGCCCGCCCCTTTCGCTTGACGACGCCCGCCTCCTGCGGACCGGCCGGTAGCCTTGGCGCATGCGCTGGTGGACATCGGACACTCACTTCGGCCATGAGTCGATCCTGGGTTTCGGCCGCGAGCGGTGGGCGTCGATCGGCGAGCACGACCGCGATCTGGTGGACAACTGGAACGACGTGGTGGGCGCCGGCGACGAGGTCTGGCATCTGGGGGACGTGGCGTGGGGCTTCGATCGGCTGATCGAGGTGCTGCCGACGCTGAAAGGCCGGATCACGCTGGTGGCGGGCAACCACGATTCGTGGTGGCCCCATTACCGGCGGGGGTTCGTCGCCGACGAGTCGCTGAACTCGCGGATGGACATGTTGGCCGAGGATCTCTCCTACCCCATGCGCACGCTGGCGGATTGGCGGCGCCGGCGCGACGAGGTCGCCCGGCTGCGGGCGATGGGCGTGACGGTGCATCCGTCGGGTTCGACGGCCACCACCATGCGGCTGCCCGGCAATCGCACCATCGACGTCGACGTGTCGCACCTTCCCGAAGTCGGCAGCGACCCCTACCTGGTCGGCCACTTGGCGGTGGCCGCGCCGGCGCCGACGAAGACGGTGCGCGTCTGCGGCCACGTCCATTCCCTGTGGGCGCGGCACGGGCGCAGCATCAACGTCGGCGTGGACGTCAACGGATGGGCTCCGGCGTCCGACGACGATCTCGCGGCGGAGGTCGGCCGCATCATCGACGCAGGCTGACCAGGTTCACCGCGGCGATCGCCGCCCACGGGATCCCGATGACGTTCCCCGCCGCATGCCCCAACTCACCGGGCAGCAGCCAGCCGGCGGCGACGGGCGCGAACATCAGCGCCAGGGCGATCGCCGACTGGCGGAGAATCCCGAACACCGGCAACGCCACCAGCACGGCGACGATGACAGCCAGCACCGCGTACCCCGTCGCCGTCGGACCGATGGTTCCCCGCAGGAAATTCGACGCGGGCACCAGCACGGGCAGCACCGCGATGATCGCCTCGGCGGGCAGGGCCCACGACGGCTGCGTCGTCCGATCGGCGCGGATCCAGCCTGTCGCCGCGGGACGGCCGGCCGATCCCTCCCGGAAGACCATTGCCGCTACTCGGCCGGATCTTCGGGGGCGGTGGCGGGGATGGCGGACGGGCCGTCGGAAAGCAATCGGTGGAAACCGGCCTCGTCGAGGATGGGCACGCCCAGCTGCTCCGCCTTGTCCGCCTTCGATCCGGCGTTGTCGCCGACGACGACCACGGAGGTCTTCTTCGACACCGAGCCCGCGGCCTTGCCGCCGCGCACCAGGATCGCCTCCTTGGCGCTGTCGCGGGTGAAATCCTCCAGCGAGCCGGTGACCACGACGGTCAGCCCCTCGAGGACCTGCTCGGGGCGGTCGGAGACCTCGTCGGCCATGCGCACGCCGGCGGCCGCCCACTTCTCCACCACCTCGCGGTGCCAATCGACGGCGAACCACGCGATCACGGAGTCGGCGATGATGCCGCCGACCCCGTCGGTGTCGGCCAGCTCTTCGCGGGAAGCCGCGCGGATGGCGTCCATGGACCCGAACTTCTGCGCCAGGGCGCGCGCGGCGGTCGGGCCGACGTGGCGGATGGACAGGCTGACCAGCACGCGCCACAGTTCGCGGGATTTGGCGGACTCGATGAAGTCCAGCAGCTTCTTGCCGTTGGCGTTGAGCGTGCCGCGGGCGACGCCGTCGTCGCCGACCTTGTTCTTCGCGGCGGTGGTGTACACCTCGGTGCGCGCCAGGTCATCGGCGGTCAGCGCGAAAAGGTCGCCTTCGTCGGACAGGACGCCGCGGTGGATGAGGTCGGCGGCCCCGCGCTCGCCGAGGTGCTCGATGTCGAAGCCGCCGCGCGACGCCAGGAACTCCACCCGGCGGCGCAGCTGGCCCGGGCAGTAGCGGGTGTTGGGGCAGCGCCAGTCGGCGTCGTCCTCCTTCGCCGGGGCCAGGCGCGTGCCGCATTCCGGGCACAGCGTCGGGTAGATGAACTCGCGCTCGGTGCCGTCGCGCACCTCGGCGACCGGGCCGAGAACCTCGGGGATGACGTCGCCGGCCTTGCGGATGGTCACCCGGTCGCCGATGAGCACGCCCTTGCGCGTGACCTCCGTCGGGTTGTGCAGCGTGGCCATTTCCACCGTCGAGCCGGCGACGGAGACCGGGCGCATCACGGCGTACGGCGTCGCCCGGCCGGTGCGGCCGATGGACACGCGGATGTCGAGCAGCTCCGTGGTGACCTCCTCCGGCGGGTACTTGTACGCGATCGCCCACCGCGGCGCCCGCGACGTCGCGCCGAGGGCCCGCTGCTCCCCCAGGTCATCGACCTTGACCACCAGGCCGTCCATCTCGTGTTCCGCATCGTGGCGGTGCTCGCCCCAGTGCAGCATTTGCTTGACGACGTCGTCGGCCGATTCCACGCGCCGGGTGTACGGCGAGACGTGGAGGCCCCACGCCGCCAGCGCCAGGTAGGCGTCGTGCTGGCTGGCCGGGCGCCAGCCCTCGACGTGCCCGATGCCGTGGCAGATCATGGCCAGCGGGCGCTTGGCGGTCTCGGCGGGGTCCTTCTGCCGCAGCGACCCGGCGGCCGAGTTGCGGGGGTTGGCGAAGACGCGCTGCCCGGCGGCGGCGCGCTCGGCGTTGAGGTTCCCGAACTCCTCGACGGGGATGTAGACCTCGCCGCGGACCTCCAGGACCTCCGGCACCGGGTAGTCATCCGTTGCGGTGAGCTCGTCCGGGATGTCGGCGATGGTGCGGGCGTTGGCGGTGACGTTCTCCCCCACCCGGCCGTCGCCGCGGGTCGCCGCGCGGACGAGGCGGCCGTTTTCGTAGACCAGGTCGATGGACAGGCCGTCGATCTTCAGCTCGGTCAGGTAGGCGCTCGCCGGGGTGCGCGCCAGCCAGTCGCGCAGTTCCGCTTCGTCGAAGACGTTGTCCAAGCTATACAGGCGCTGCAGGTGCTCCACCGGTTCGAAGGCGACGCCGTCGGCCGGCGCGTCGACGCGGGCGCCGACCTGCTGCGTCGGGCTGTCCGGCACGGCGAGCTCCGGGTGCGCCGCCTCCAGGTCCTGGAGGCGGCGGAACAGCTCGTCGTACTCCGCGTCCGAGATGACGGGCTGGCCGGTGTAGTACTTCGCCGAATGGTCCCGGATCTCGTCGGCCAGTTCCTCCCACTCCCGGCGCACGTCCGGGGAGGTGGGGGCGGCGTCGGCGGGGGCGCCGCCGGTCGCGGTGTCGGGGATGCCGTCGGTGGAGTCTGCGGTGTGGTCGGTCACGCCGACGAGTCTAGGCGGCGGCAATTCAACCCGGCAGGGCCGTGATCCGGGCAGCCGTTTAGAGTGGGGTCATGACCACCTTCGACGCGGGCAAAATGTTCGCCTTCGACCTGGAGACGACGGGGACGAACCCGCATGAATGCAGGATCGTCACGTCCGCGCTGGTGCGCATCGACGGCGGCGCCCCGCAGGCGAAGGAGCTGCTCGCGGATCCGGGGGTGGAAATTCCCGAGGCCGCGGCCGCGGTGCACGGCATCACCACGGAACACGCCCGCGCGCACGGTCGGCCGCACGACGAAGTGCTTGCCGAGACCATCGCCGAGATCCGGCGGGCGTGGCGCGACGGCCTGACGTTGGTGGCCTACAACGCCGCCTACGACCTGACGGTGCTGCGCAGCCGGGAGCCCTCCTTCACCGTCGACGGCCTGGTCTTCGACCCCCTGGTCATCGACCGGGACCGCGATCGGTACCGCAAGGGCAAGCGCACGCTGGGCAACGTGTGCGAGCACTATCACGTGCGGCTGGACAATGCGCACGAGGCGACCGCCGATGCGCTGGCGGCCGCGCGCCTGGCATGGATGATGTCCAAGAAGGTCTGGCCGGAGCTGGCCGCCATGGACGGCGACGAACTGATGGAGTACCAGGCCGTGGCGCACTTCGAGAACCAGCGGGGACTACGTGACTACCTGGTCAAGCAGGGAAGCGACGTGTCGGATTTCCGCATCTCCGCCTGGCCCATCGACGATCCCCGGGGCTGAGCCGTGCTGGTCATCTGGGACATCGATCTCACCCTCATCGACAACGCCGGCTTCGGCCACGACGAAGCCGCGCGGCTGCTGAAGGCCCGCGGCATCGACTGGCCGGCGGACCTGACCTTCGCCGGGCGCACCGACGCCGACATCTGGGGCTCGGTGCTCGGCGTGCAGCCGGGCGACCCGGAACTCGGGGACTTCCTCATCGAGCTCGCCGACGCTTGCGCAGTCGCCCCGTGGCACGGGTTCCCGCTGCCGGGTGTGCGCGACGTGGTCTCGGCGCTGGCGCGGGCCGGGCATTCGCAAACCGTCGTGTCGGGAAACATGGCCGAAACCGGCTGGCTGAAATTGCGGCACGCGCATTTGTCCGAATTCATGGCGCCGCGATTCTCCGCCTTCGGCGACTATGCGATCGACCGGTCGGATTTGATGAACGTCGCTCTGATGGAGTGGGACGGCCGCGGCCCCGTCGTTGCCGTCGGCGACACCCCGTCCGACGCCGCGGCCGCGCTGGAAAGCGGGATCGGCTTCGTGGGCGTGACCACCGGGCGCCACACGGCATCGGACCTCACCGCCGCACTCATCAACGTGAACCGGCTTCCCACACCGTATTTCACGGATGATGACATGCCCGACGGAACCGCGATCATCGAGGATCTGCGCGACACGCCGGGCGTCGTCAAGCTCCTGGAATCCATGGCGCGCTGACGCCCCACCGGGGGTGGCGACTGTGATTCGCGCCAACGCGTTGCACCTTCCGGCCCGCGGCGAATTCCGTGCAATTCGGAAGCGAAGTGCACCCGAATCGGGCCGAAAGCCCGCAAAAACCCCATTCACCCACTTTTCCGGGGAAATGGCACGCCCGATCGGGCAAAACTTCGTCAGATTGCCTTATTTAATTCAATAGACGTCGCATAAAATGGGGAAAGGCGGTTCGGCATGCGATGTTCCGCATTGTTAAATTGGAGGGGCCGAATCCGTGAAGCCCACCGGACGCGCCCGCCGCGTCCCCTGGAAGGACTCCCCCATGCCGAGGACCGCCCATCGCCCCACCCAGCGGGATCGCGCCGCCATGTGCGAGGCGATCCTCGATGCCGCGGAGAAGCTGCTGCACCGCGACGTCGACGGCACCGGCATCCCGCCGCTGACGCTCGGCGACGTGGCCAAGGAAGTCGGGCTCGCCCGGTCCAGCCTCTACCGCTACTACGCGGGCGTCGAGGATCTCATCGAGGCCGTCGCCATGCGCGGCTTCCCGGAGTGGGCCGACGGCACCCGCCGCGAGGTGGAGGAAGCCCTGGAGAAGTCCGGCCCGCGCGCCGGCGTCCTCACTTTCGTCGAGTCGAACATGCGCCGCGCCCCCGATGGCAAGCTGCGCTGGCGCCACCAGCTGCTGCGGGTGCACCTCGACGAGATCGCGCACCGCCGCGTGCTCGAACGCCACCAGACGGCCACGACGGTGCTGGCCGAATGCGTCGCCGACATGCCCGGCGTGTCGGAGGAATGCCGCGCAAACCTCCTGGAGGCGCTGCGGTCGCTGGTCAGCGCCGCCGTGCTCGTCGCCGCGGACCACCCCGAAGACGTCGCCGCGCACATCCGCCTGTACACGGCCGCCGCGGCCGCAATGATCGACGAAGTGCTCACCGCCGGGTAGTCCGGCTACAGGTCGCCCGCCGCCCGCGAGATCAGCTCGGCGGCCCGGCGCCCGCCGGCGTAGGCCGGCGCCACCCAGTCCGTCGGCGCCGAGGCGATGCCACGGTCGACGGTGACGTCCACGTGGTCCACGAGGTCGATGCGGGGGAAGGACAGCTCGTCCCACAATCGGGCGACCCGTTCCGCGATGCCGCGTGCGGAAGGCTCCAGATACGCGCCGGTGTGCTCGTCGGTGGCCTCCGGCACCGCGGGCACGGCGCCCAGGATCAGATCCAGCCCGGCCGCGCGCAGGCGGCCGACGCCGTCGAGCATGCCGGAGCCGCGGATCGCCCCGATGGGCATCGCGACGGCCCGCGCCCCGGATTCCAGCAGCGCCTTCTCCAGCGACGGCGGCGTCGGGCCGGGGTGGGGCGCGACCAGCCCGGGCACCGCCATGGCGACGTCCGGGCCGGCGGCGCCGGTGATGGTCCGCCACTGCTCGGCGAGCTCGCGGTAACCCACCGGTCGCAGCAGCGTCCCCGCCACCGCCCCTTCCACGAGTCCCGCCGTCACCTGCGGTGCCGTGGGTTCGTGCATGACGACGCTCACGTCCGCACCGAAACGCCTGGTGATCTCGGCGACGTGGTTCGCCAGGCCCTCGGCCAGCGATGCGGCGAGGTAGGCGACGGCGCCATGGTCCGTGAGCATGCGGTGCCCGCCGGGCAGTTCGATCGACGCCGCCAGGGTCCAGGGGCCCGTGACGGGCACGATGATCTTCTCCGGCGCGCTCCCCCAGAATTCCTCGCAGACGTCGAGGTCGCGCTGCAGGTGATCGGCGGCGATGGATTCCGCGCGTCCGCCCTTGTCCGCCACGCGCCAGGACCGCGGCCCCGCGTCGAGGTCCAGGTCGGCGCAGATGGCGGCGGTGCGGCCGATGGGGTCGGCGCCGATGCCGCGGTCGGCGAGGATCGGCAGGTGCGGGGCGTCCCCGGCCTCTCCGGCCAGCACCTCCGCCGTGGCCCGGATGTCGGTGCCCGGCAGCGGGCCCAGGCCGTGGAAGGCGGTCATCGCGCCGGTTCCGTCGACGTGATGGTGCCGGAGCCGAGGACGACGTCGCCGTCGGCATCCGGCCGGTACAGCACCGCGGCCTGGCCGGGGGCGACGCCGCTGAGCGGCTCGCTCAGGGTGCACGTGAATGCACCGCCGACGCCGGTCCCCGCATCGACCGGCGCGGTCCACGCCACGGTGCACGGGACGGGGCGGCCGTGGGCGCGCACCTGCACCTCGGCGGAGAAGGAGGCGGGCGGCTGGGCCGTGCCGGTGTCCTCGCCGGTGCCGTCGAGCCAGACCGCGCGGTCGACGTGGAGGACCCCGACGTCGAGGTCCGCCCGCGCGCCGACGGTCACTGTGCCCGTGGACACGTCCATGCCCGTGACGTAGCGGGGCTTTCCGTCGGGCGCGGGCCCCGGCAGCCCGAGGCCCTTGCGCTGGCCGATGGTGAAGGCGTCGACGCCGTCGTGCTCGGCCAGGGTCCGCCCCGTCGCCCCGTCGACGATCGCGCCCGGCCGGCGCGGGATGTGGCGGCCCAGGAACGCCTGGGTGTCGCCGTCGGGGATGAAGCAGATGTCGGTGGAATCCGGCTTGTTGGCGATGGTGATGCCGCGCGCGGCGGCCTCGGCCCGGATCTGCGGCTTTTCGGTGTCCCCGATGGGGAACAGCGAATGGGCCAGCTGGCGGCGATCGAGGACGCCGAGCACGTAGGACTGGTCCTTGGCCTGGTCGCCGGCCCGGCGCAGACGGCCATCATCGTCGACGAGCGCGTAGTGGCCCGTGGCCACGGCGTCGAAGCCGAGAGCCAGGCCGCGCTCCAGCAGCGCCTGGAACTTGATGCGCTCGTTGCAGCGCAGGCACGGGTTGGGGGTCTCGCCGCGGGCGTAGGAGTCGATGAAGTCGTCGACGACCTCGGCGCGGAACCGCTCGGAGAAGTCCCACACGTAAAACGGGATGCCCAGCAGGTCGGCGACGCGGCGGGCGTCGCCGGAGTCCTCCAGCGAGCAGCATCCGCGGGCGCCGGCGCGCAGGGTGACGGGGTCCTCGGCCAGCGCCAGGTGCACGCCGACGACGTCATGGCCGGCGTCGACCAGCCGCGCCGCCGCGACCGCCGAATCCACGCCGCCGCTCATCGCCGCCAACACCCGCATCCGCCGTACCTCCCGTGTGTCCCTACCGGTCAAACGCCTCGCGCGGTCAGGCCATTCCCGCCGCGCGCGCCCGTGCGACGGTATCACCCAGCACGGCCAGGACCGCATCGACGTCGGCGGCGGTGGAGTCCCAGCCCAGCGTCAGCCGCAGCGCCCCGCGGGAGGTCGCGGCGTCGATGCCCATCGCCGCCAGCACGTGGCTGGCGCGGTTGACTCCGGCGGCGCACGCCGAGCCGGTCGCCGCGGAGATCCCCGCGGCGTCGAGCAGCATGATCAAGCTGTCGCCCTCGGCGCCGCCCACGCTGACGTGCACGTGGCCGGGCAGCGCCGGCTCGCTGGTGTGCACCACGACGCCGTCGATGTCCCGCACGCCGGCCAACAGACGGTCCCGCAGCATTGCGACCGCCCGGCGTTCCTCCTCCATCGCCGCCGTCGCGGCGCGCAGCGCGGCCGCCATTCCGGCGGCTGCGGCGACGTCGGGCGTGCCGGAGCGCAGGCCCCTCTCCTGTCCCCCACCGGCGTTGAGGGGCGTCACCCTCGCGTCGCGGCGCACCAGCAGAGCACCGATGCCGCGGGGGCCACCGAATTTGTGGGCCGACGCCGCCAGCGTGGCCGCCCCCGTCGCGTGGAAGTCGATGGGCAGGTGCCCGATGGCCTGCACCGCGTCCACGTGGACGGGTGCGCCGTGGTCGCCGGCCGCGGCGATGAACCCGCCGATCGGCTGGATGGCGCCGGTCTCGTTGTTCGCCCACTGGCAGGTCCAGACCCGATGCGGGGCGGCGGGACCGTCGCAAAGCTCCCGGAGACGCCCCACCAGGACGCGGCCGGACGCGTCGACGGGGGCCTCGATGACCTGCGCGCCGTGGTGGGCGGCCAGATGCGCGACGGCCTTGCGGATCGCGTCGTGCTCGACCGGAGTGGTCACGACCGTGCCGGGAGCGCCACGGGCCTCCTTCATCGATGCCAGGTACGGGCCGCGCACCCCGAGATTGTCCGCCTCCGTGCCGCCTGAGGTGAAGATGACCTCGATCGGCTCGGCGCCGAGGTCGGCCGCGAGGGACTCGCGGGCGTCCTCCAGGATCTTCCGCGCGGCGCGCCCCTCCGCGTACTGCGAGTTGGGGTTGCCGGCGCCGAGGGCCGCGACCATCGCGTCGCGGGCCTCGGGACGCAGCGGTGACGTGGCCGCGTGGTCGAGGTGGTGGCGGGCGCCGGCGGCGGGGCGGGTGGCGGTACTGGTGCTGGACATCCCCGACAGACTAGCGCGGCGGGTACGCCGAAGGGGCCGCCCGCGAGATGCGGACGGCCCCTTCGGCGGGATGACCGGAAGACTTACGCCTTCTTGATCTCCTCGGTGGCCTGCGGCGCGACCTTGAACAGGTCGCCGACGACGCCGAAGTCGGCGATCTCGAAGATCGGCGCCTCCTCGTCCTTGTTCACGGCGACGACGGTCTTGGACGTCTGCATGCCGGCCTTGTGCTGGATGGCGCCGGAGATGCCCAGGGCCACGTACAGGTCCGGGGACACCGTCTTGCCGGTCTGGCCGACCTGGAACTGGCCCGGGTAGTAGTCGGCGTCGACGGCGGCGCGGGAAGCGCCGACCGCGGCACCGAGGGCGTCGGCCATCGGCTCGACGACGTCGGCGAAGCCCTCGGCGGACGCGACGCCGCGGCCACCGGAGACGACGATCTTGGCCTCGGTCAGCTCGGGGCGGTCGCCGCCCTCGGCCGGGGTGAAGGACACGATCTCCACCGAGGTCTCGTCGGCGGCCGGGAACTCCACGGCGGTGACGGACGGCGACGCGGCGTTCTCCACCGGGTCGACGGAGCCGGGGCGCAGCGAGTACGCCGGGGAGGCGCCGTAGCCGGCGCCCTCGACGATGAACTCGCCGCCGAAGATCGAGTAGACCGCGGAACGGTCGTCCTTGATCTCCACGACATCGGACAGGACGCCCGAGCCGGTCAGGGCGGCGACGCGGCCGGCGATCTCCTTGCCGGCGGCGGAGGCGGCGACGAGGACCGGCACCTGGCGCTCGGAGGCCAGGCCCACGAGGACGTTGACCTCGGGGGTGATCAGGTGCTTGCCGGCCTCATCGGACTCGGCGGCGAGGATCTCGCCGGCGCCGTACTTGCCCAGGGTCTCGGCGAAGCTCTCGGCGGTGCCGGGCTTGCCGACGACCACGGCCGCGGGGGTGCCGAAGGCACGGGCGGCGGTGAGCAGCTCGGCGGTGGTGTTCTTCAGCTCGCCATCGGTGTGGTCGACGAGAACGAGGACGTCGGTCATGGTGATTCTTCTCCTGCTGTTCGTTCGTGCGGTGTTCGCGATGGACGCTTTAGATGAACTTCTGCGACTTGAGGAACTCGGCCAGCTTCACGCCGGCGTCGCCCTCGTCGTTGATGCGCTCGCCCGCGGACTTCGGCGGCTTCGGGGTGGCGGCGGTGACGGAGGTCGCGGCGTTCTCCAGGCCGACCTGCTCGGCCTCGGCGGCGACGTCGGCCAGGGTCAGCTCGCGGACCGGCTTCTTCTTCGCGGCCATGATGCCCTTGAAGGAGGCGAAGCGCGGCTCGTTGGCCTTCTCGGTCACCGACACGATGGCCGGGAGGTTCGCCTTGAGCTGGTGGACGCCGTCCTCGGTCTCGCGCTCGCCGGTGACGGTCGAGCCGTCGATGGCGACGGAGCGCATGTGGGTGAGGACCGGCAGGCCGCGGTACACGCCGAGCACGGCGGGGACGGTGCCCGTGCCGCCGTCGGTGGAGGCGTTGCCCGTGATGATCACGTCGACGTCGCCGATGGCGTCGATGACGGTGGACAGGGCCCACGCGGTCTGCACGGCGTCGGAGCCGGCGAGCGCGTCGTCGGACAGGATCACGGCGTCGTCGGCGCCCATGGACAGGGCCTTGCGCAGGGCCTCCACGGCGCGCTCCGGGCCGATGGTGGCGACGGTGACGTTGCCGCCGTGCTCTTCCTTCAGCTTCAGGGCGGCCTCGACGGCGTTCTCGTTGATCTCGTCGAGCACGGCGTCGGCGCTCTCGCGGTCGAGCGTGAAGTCGTCGTCGGAGAGCTTGCGCTCGGACCAGGTGTCCGGGACCTGCTTGACCAGAACCACGATGTTCGGCATGTGTCTGTCGTCCTTACTGGTTGAGTGACTGTGTACGTGCTTTTCAGTTTGTCCGGCGCGGCCGTGCCGGGGTCTCGTTCACACCCGAAACGGTGTTCGCGTGACCTCGGCCCACTGCCGCGTCCTCTGTGTCGAAGGTAACAGAGTCAATGTCGAACTGTAGGTGATCCACGTAACAATGTCGATATTTTTTCGTTTCTAGTTGAGTTAGCCAGCATTAACGCAGGGTGGCAAAGGCGCATGTCGGGTGCCCCCGCACCTCATGCACCCGGTCCCCATTGCCTCTGCCGGCATACAAAAGCGGTCGCGCTCACCCCGATCCTTGTCACCACGACGCCCAGTGATGCGCCACCGCTGTTCCCGACCTTCCCACCCTTCCCGGCCTTCTTCCCGCCGCCGAGCTTCCACTGCCTGCGCAGCGCGTCGGGGTTGGCGTCGACGCCGCGCACCAGAATCTCGACGGCCGTGCACTCCCTCGCCGCCAGCGCCTGCCGCACCTTCTTCAGCGGCACCTGCTCCAGCACCTCGAATCCCGACGCCCCCGCCGGGATGGCATCGCCGGTCAGATGCGCGATCCGCTCGTCGAGCTGCCACAGCCCGTGCGCCGCCGCGTAGTGCCGCACCAGCCCGGCGCGCACCACCGCCCCATCCGGGTCGATGATGAAACGGCCGGGTTCGCCGACCCCGCAGTCGTCGGGCAGGCCGTCGTCGTAAAGCTCCCGCTTCACCTCGCCGCCCCGGGTCCGCAACACCTGCGCACTGCGCTTGACGACGCCCCCGTGTCCCGCAACCGACCCCGCCGCCAGTCCCGGCGTGTACAGGCAGGCCTCCTTCACGCCACCGTCCACGGAGGTGATGGCGGCTTCGCCCTCCCACTCCGAATAGTCGATGCCGGGCGCGCACTTGATGGCCATCTCGTGGGCGACACGTGAGGCGGGCCCGCGCCACGCGTCGATGAGGTCCGGCAACGGGGGCAGCAGATCCTCCGGGCGCGGGATGCGGCGGCCGCCGGCCCGGCGCGCAGGATCGGCGACGATGATCAACCCCTCGCTGACCGGGGACAGCGCATCGGCGACGGCGATGTGGGCCCCCGGCGCGTTGTGGCGGGCCATCAGCGCGCGGGCGGGATCGAGGTCCGTGCCCAGCACCGGGAAATCCCCGCCCGCCAGCGCCGCGATCTCCGCCCCGATGGAACAGGTCACGTCATGGACGCCCGGCGCGACGCCATCGCCCACCGCAGCCGCCAGCCGCTGCGCACGGGCGGCGGCGACCACCTGATGCGTCGCCTGCTGGGCCGAATCGGAGTCGAGCAGCCAGCCTTCCGGAAGCTTGCCCGCCACCGAGCGCCGGGCGCGTTCCAGCTCGACGACCGCCCGGGCCATCTCCCCCGCCGAGGCCTTCAGGTGGGCCAGGTCCGAAAGGAGGGTGGCGTCGGAAAGCTCGAGGCCGGATGCCGCCGCGGCCAGATCGGGGTCGGCCAGCAGCGCCCTGACCTCGTCGGGCGACAGGCTCACGCCCGCCCCCGCGCCGCCGCGTCCCCGCGCAGGTGTCCCAGGTGCGTGGCGACGGCGAAGAACTCGTCCATGAACGGGTCCCCGAAGAAGTCGCTGGTGGTGCGGCCCACCGGAGCGTCGTCGGCGTCGGCCGCCGCGAGGACTTCGGCGACCGTGTCATACGGCAGCAGGCGCTTGATCTGCGCCCACGTCGGCGGCATCAGGCCCACCTTGCGGTCGCGCCACCCGTCCATGAGCACCGTCGGACGGAACCAGCCCGTCGACGCCGCCTCCGACGTGTCGCCGTCGGCGATCTGCCCCTCCGGCTGGGCGGCGAGGAAGAAGAAGGTGTCGAAGCGCGTCGGGAACTTCTCCGGGGTCACCCAATTGCTCCACGGGCGCAGCAGATCGGAACGCAGCCCCAGGTTCTCGGCCGCCATGAAGTCGGAGAAGGCGAGCTCGTGGGATTCCATGGCCTTGCGCTGCGCGTGGAACCGGCCGGAATCCGCGACCGTCTCTCCCGTCGCGTCGGTGGCCAGCAGCGTGCCGGTCTCCTCGAACGTCTCGCGCACCGCCGCGCACACCAGCGCCCGTGCCGTCGCCGGCGCGACGTTGAACCGGTCGGCCCACCACTGCGGATCATGGCCGGACCAATTCAGGCGCGGACTGTCGTGGCCGTCGCCGTCGACGTCGCCCGGAAAGTCGCGGGCATCGACGCCGCCGCCCGGGAAGACCGTCATGTTGGCGGCGAACTTCATGGTGCTCACGCGCTCCTGCACGTACAGCTCGATGCCGTGCACCGAATCGCGCACCAGCAGCACCGTCGACGCCAGCCGCGGCGTCGCCGGGGCGGGGGCGTCGCCCGCGGCTCCGTCGGCACTGCCTCCCGGGACCTGCCCGTTGCCGTTGCCGTTCATCTCGTTCCGGGCCATCCGGTCACTTCCCCTTCCGGTGCGCGCCGGCGGCGCGGGCGCGGCGGGCGAAGAAACGGCCGTCGATGCGGTCGACGGCGATGGACTGGTGGAACGCGGCCGACAGATTCTCGCTGGTGAGCACATCGTCGATCAGTCCCTGCGCGACCACCCCGCCGTCGTCGAGAAGCATCGCGTGCGTGAAACCGAAGGGGATCTCTTCGACGTGGTGGGTGATCATGACGATCGCCGGGGCATCCGGGTCCAGGGCCAACTGGCCGAGGTAACCCACCAGGTCCTCGCGGCCACCGAGATCGAGGCCGGCGCCCGGCTCGTCGAGGAGCAGCAGCTCGGGGTTGACCATCAGGGCGCGCGAAATGAGCACGCGCTTGCGCTCCCCCTCCGACAACGTCCCCCAGGTGCGGTCGGCGAGGTGCTCGGCGCCCATGCGCTCCAGGATCTCCGCGGCCTGATCGAAGTCCATTTCCTCGTAGGTCTCGCGCCACCGTCCCAACACCGAATACGACGCCGAGATGACCAGGTCCGCGACCTTTTCGTCATCGGGGATGCGGTGCGCCAGCGCCGAGGAGGTCAGGCCGATCATCGTGCGCAGATCGCGCATGTCCGTGCGGCCCAGCCGCTCGCCCATCACCAACGCCACGCCCGACGACGGGTACTCCTCCGCCGCCGCGATGCGCATCAGCGACGTCTTGCCCGCGCCATTGGGCCCGAGGACCACCCAGCGCTCGTCCAGCTCGACCTGCCAGTCCAACGGCCCGACCAACGTCCGGCCACCGCGCTTGAGCGAGACCCCGCGGAAGTCCAGCAGAAGATCTTCGTCGTAGTCGTCGTCGTTGAAATCAGAGTCAAAGTCAGCCACGTCACCATCGTGCCCCACTTCACCGCCCGGTGCCCCTGCTTCTCCCCCGGCGTGGCGTGGCGGGACGGGCGACCTCGGCTAACGGCGTACGGTCGCAGGACGGTGCGCCCGACGGGCGCCCGCCGTTCCCCGAATGGGGCGGCCCATCATTTCGTCCCCTGTGGGAAACCGGGTACTCCACTACTCTTGTGGGGTGCCCGGGGCGACCGCAGGGTCACGCCGGGAACGGCTGCAGGAACAAACGATCAAAAGCGTCGGACTCGGCGCGAAGGAGACTCGAAGGTGACCGGACGACTCGGAATCGACGATGTACGACCCCAGGTGGACGGCGGTGCGACCCCGTCCAAGGCGGTGGCCGGCGAAGTCGTCCCCGTCTTCGCGGTCGTCTGGCGCGAGGGCCACGATGCGCTCAACGCGACTCTGAACGTCAAGGGCCCGAAGGAGTCTTCTTTCGCCGCCCGCACCCAGCGCATCCCCATGCGCGTCAGCGACCACGACCCGAACCAGGTCAACGCCACGTTCGTGCCGGATGCCCCGGGCCTGTGGACCTTCCGCGTCGACGCGTGGTCCGATCCGATGGCCACCTGGCGCAATGCGGTGACCAAGAAGATCGAGGCCGGGCAGACCGACGAGGAGCTGGCCAACGACCTGGAGATCGGCGCCCGCCTGTTCGACCGCGCCGCAGCCGGCGCCGCCACCGTGTACCGCTCGCACCTGCGCGGCGTGGCCCAGTCGCTGCGCTCCGACGCCGAGCTGCGCGCCCGCGTCTCCCCGGCCCTGTCGGACGAGACCCGCGGCATCCTCGAGCTGCACCCGCTGCGCGAGCTGCTGACCCGCGGCAAGACCCGCAAGGTCCTCGTCGACCGCCGCAGCGCCCTGTTCGGCTCGTGGTACGAGTTCTTCCCGCGTTCCAACGGCGGTTTCGACGAGGACGGTAATCTGCTCCACGGCACGTTCCGTTCCTCCATCCCGCAGCTCGACCGCGCCGCCCGCATGGGCTTCGACGTCGTGTACCTGCCCCCGATCCACCCGATCGGCGAGATCAACCGCAAGGGCCGCAACAACACCCTGACCCCGGAGCCGGGCGACGTGGGGTCCCCGTGGGCCATCGGCTCCGCCGCCGGCGGGCACGACGCCTTCGAGCCGGCTCTGGGCGGCGACGACGAGTTCGCGGAATTCGTCGAGGCGGCCAAGGAGCGCAACCTGGAGGTAGCCCTCGACCTCGCGCTGCAGTGCGCCCCCGACCATCCGTGGGCCGAGGCCCACCCGGATTGGTTCACCGTCCTGCCCGACGGCACCATTGCCTACGCCGAGAACCCGCCGAAGAAGTACCAGGACATCTACCCCCTGAACTTCGACAACGATCCGAAGGGCCTCTACGAGGAGGTCCTGCGCGTCGTGCGCTTCTGGGTCAAGCGCGGCGTCAAGGTCTTCCGCGTCGACAACCCGCACACCAAGCCGGGCAACTTCTGGGAGTGGCTGATCGACACGGTCCACCAGTCCAACCCGGAGGTCATCTTCCTGGCCGAGGCGTTCACCGCCCCGGCCCGCCTGTACGGCCTGGCCAAGGCCGGCTTCACGCAGTCCTACATCTACTTCCCGTGGAAGACCACGAAGAAGGAGCTGACGGAGTTCGGCGAGGAGATCGTCCGCCACACCGACATCGCCCGCCCGTCGCTGTGGGTCAACACCCCGGACATCCTCCACGAGTTCCTGGTCAAGGGCGGCCGCGGGGCTTTCGCCATCCGCGCGGCCCTGGCCTCGACCATGTCCCCGCTGTGGGGCATGTACTCCGGCTACGAGCTCTACGAGAACGTGCCGGTGAAGGAAGGCTCGGAGGAGTACCTGGACAGCGAGAAGTACCAGCTGCGCCACCGCGACTACGACGCCGCGCTGGAGTCGGGCGATTCGCTCGAGCCGTTCATCACGCTGCTCAACACCATCCGCCGCGAGCATCCGGCGCTGCAGCAGCTGCGCACCCTGCGCTTCCACGACATCGGCAACGACAATCTGCTGGCGTACTCGAAGATCGACCCGCTGACCGGCGACGCCGTGCTCGTGGTGGTCAACCTCGATCCGTGGAACGCCCAGGAGGGCATCCTCGACATCGACATGAACTCCATCGGCCGCCGCAGCACCGATCGCATGGACGTCCAGGACCTGATCACCGGCCAGCGCTTCAATTGGGGCAAGGAGAACTTCGTCCGCCTCGAGCCGTGGGCCAACGTCGCCCACATCATCCAGCTTCCGGACGTGCCCGAGGGCACCCGCCGCAAGCTGGCCTGGCGCGACGTCCCGGACTACGAGGGCTGACGCCCCACCGGCCCCACCCGGGGTCAATCCGGTACGGGACCCGCTTTCCGCGCATACGCTGGAGGCGGGTCCCCGGATGCCCGGCCGACGCCACGGCGCCGCCGCCCCCACATCAGATCGACCCGATTTCTGACGCACAACCCGGTATTCACCTGGAAGGACCGCCATGAGCGCCCCCACCGATCCGCGCCTGACCATCCCGTCCGGAGACATGGATCGTCTCCGCAGCTGCACGCACCACGATCCCCATTCGTTCTACGGTGCGCATCTGATCGACGGCGACACCGTCATCCGCGCCCGCATCTTCGGTGCGACCGCGGTGACCGTGACGTCCACCCGCGGTGATTTCGAGGCCGAGCCAGTGGGCGATGACGTCTATGCGGCGCTGGTCCCGGGCGACCTGGACTTCGATTACCGGCTGCGCATCACGTGGGCCGACGGTTCGGTCGAGGAGCGCGCCGACGGTTACCGCTTCCTGCCGACCGTCCGCGAGGGCGATCTGCACCTGATCGGCGAGGGCCGCCACGAGCGCCTGTGGGAGGCCCTCGGCGCCCACCCGCGGACGTACGAGACCGAGCTGGGCGAGGTTTCCGGCGTGTCCTTCTCAGTGTGGGCGCCCAACGCCAAGGGAGTCGCGGTCATCGGCGGTTTCTGCATGTGGAACGGGGCGCAGTACCCGATGCGCTCCATGGGCGGCACGGGAGTGTGGGAGGTCTTCATCCCGAACGTGGCGCCGGGCGACGTCTACAAGTTCGCCATCACCACCCCGGAGGGCCACCGCCGCGACAAGGCCGACCCGATGGCCTACGCCACCGAGGTCCCGCCGGCCACCGGTTCCATCGTCGCCGAGTCGGACTACCAGTGGCGCGACGAGGAGTGGATGGCCAAGCGCGTCACCACCGACTGGCAGGCGCAGCCGATGAGCATCTACGAGGTCCACTTGGGCTCGTGGAAGCAGGGCCTGTCCTACGAGGTCATGGCCGAACAGCTGGTGCGCTACGTCGTGGACATGGGCTACACCCACGTCGAGTTCATGCCCGTCGCGGAGCACCCGTTCTCCGGTTCCTGGGGTTACCAGGTCACGTCCTACTACGCGCCGACCAGCCGTTTCGGTTCGCCGGATCAGCTGCGCGCGCTCATCGACGCGTTCCACGCCGCCGGCATCGGCGTCATCGTGGACTGGGTGCCGGGCCACTTCCCCAAGGACGACTGGGCGCTGGCGCGTTTCGACGGCACGGCGTGCTACGAGCACCCGGACTGGCGCCGCGGCGAGCAGAAGGACTGGGGCACCTACGTCTTCGACTTCGGCCGCAACGAGGTCCGCAACTTCCTGTACGCCAACGCCCTGTACTGGGCCGAGGAGTTCCACATCGACGGCCTGCGCGTCGACGCCGTCGCCTCGATGCTCTACCTGGACTATTCCCGCGAGGAGGGCGAGTGGCTGCCGAACCAGTACGGCGGCCGCGAGAACCTCGACGCGATGCAGTTCCTGCAGGAGTTCAACGCCACGGTGCACAAGCACCACCCGGGCTTCCTCACCATCGCCGAGGAGTCCACGTCATGGCCGGGCGTCACCGCCGCGACGCAGGACGGCGGCCTGGGCTTCAACATGAAGTGGAACATGGGCTGGATGAACGACACCCTGGAGTACTTCGCCAAGGATCCGATCCACCGCGCGTACCACCATCACGAGGTCACCTTCGCGATGGTCTACGCCTACTCCGAGAAGTTCATCCTCCCGTTCAGCCACGACGAGGTCGTCCACGGCAAGGGTTCCCTGTGGGAGCGCATGCCGGGCGACGACTGGAACAAGGCCGCGGGTCTGCGCACCCTGTTGGCCTTCATGTGGGGCCACCCGGGCAAGCAGCTGCTGTTCCAGGGCCAGGATCTGGGCCAGAACCGCGAGTGGAACCACGACGAGTCGATCGCGTGGGACAACCTCGAGGGGTGGGGCGGCGAGTACCATCGCGGCATCCAGCTGCTGGTCAAGGACCTCAATGCGGTCTACCGCGAGACCGACGCCCTGTACTCGCGCGACGATCGCCCGGAGGGCTTCGCGTGGATCAACGCGGACGACTCGAACAACAGCGTGCTGTCCTTCGTCCGCTACGGCGACGACGGTTCGGCGCTGGCGTGCGTGTTCAACCTGTCGGGCGCGACCCAGGAGCGTTACCGCATCGGCGTGCCCCGCGCGGGCGCGTGGGCCGAGGTGCTCAACAGCAACGACGAGCGTTACGCAGGTTCGGGCTACGGCCTCAACGGGACGCTGCAGTCGGAGCCGCAGGGCTGGAACGGCCAGGAGCAGTCGATCGAGTTGACCCTGCCGGCGAACACCGCGATCTGGTTCCGCCACGAGGGCTGATCCGGCCCCGCACGGAGATGACGCCATGAACGGCTGAACCGGCCGACCCGATCACGGGTCGGCCGGTTCCTTCGTTTCCGGGTGCGGGCCCGCCGGGGGACGGGGCGTCCCTAGAGGGCGCGGTAGGGGTTGAACCAATCGGGGTCGAGGGTCTCGTCGTAAAGCGGGGCACCCGATCCGTCGGTGACGCCGGTGCCATCGGCCGCCGCGATCTCATATTCGCTGGCGCCGTCGCCGAGCCTGTCGGCGACGCCATCGCCGTCCCCGTCAGCGCTCCACGTGGCGGCGTCCTCGGGGCTCAGCGGCTTGCCGCCGTCGAGGCGGTTGTAGTCCGGCAGCAACGTAGCGATGCGGCCGCCGAGCCGGCCGAGCAGGGCGTCGGTGAGCTCGTTCATCGGGGTGCCGAAGCGGGTGGTGATGCCGAAGGCGATGGGCCCGGCGCCGGTGTAGAGGATGCCGTGGTCGTTGGTGCCCTCGCCGGTGTCGCCGGTCTTCTGCACCGCATTGCCGGCGTACATGGCGAACTTCTGCGCGCCGCCGTACGTCAGGTAGGTCAGGGCCGTGCGGGCGGTCTCGCCATCTATGAAATCGGCGTCGCCGTCGCCATCGGCCGCCTCGTGGATCTTCGACATGAACAGCGCCGACTGGGTCGGGGAAATCCACGACCGGTCCCCGGACGGGTTGGGGATGTTCATCTTGTTGCCCAGGTGGTAGCGCTCCCCGTCCACCCCGGCATCCTCGATCACTTCGTTGACCGCGTCGAACCCGCCCACGGCGTCGATGAGGCCGTTGGCGGCGGTGTTGTCGGAGTAGGCCATCACGTACCGCAGCAGGGTGTCGACGGTGTAGTCGCCGGCGCCGATGACGCTGCCGCCCACGGCGTCCTCCCAGTCGACGGTGACGACCTCGTCGAGGTCATCGCCGAAGGTGTTCAGCGCGGTCACGACCAGCGGCGCCTTGATGGTCGACGCGGAGTACTGCTCCTCGTCGCCGCCGACCGACGCCGTCAGCCCCCGGTAGGGGCCGTCGATGACCCGCAGATAGGCGGCCAACTCGATGCCGTAGAGGTCAGAGAACTCCTCCATCGCCTCGTCGAGGACGTTCTGCGCGTCGGTCCACTCGACTTCCTCCGACGTGTCCCAACCATCGACCACGGGGGCGACGGCCGGCTCGGACGCTTCGTCCGCGGCGTCGGTCGTGCCCGGGATCGTGCACCCGGCCAGAAGCGCCGTCGCCGACATCGCGGCCAGCATGAGGCCGGGCGTCTTCCGCGCCATCGCCGTTCGCGCTCGCATGATCATCTCCCGAGTACCGTCCCCCGGTGGCTCCCCGGATCGGGGCCGCCGCACCTGGGCCGCAAAAAGACGCCCGACCGAATTCGAGGGTCGGGCGCCGGCGTTTCATCACCGTGAATCGCAGGAAGAGTAACACCGGGGCGGCCCCGGGGACGCTTCGCCACGGTTGAACGGGCGCCCCCCGGTGCGAGGGTGTCAATATCGTGGGGACCGCATCGCGGGGATCCGCATGGAGGACGCCCCCGTCGAGCCGACGCACCGGAGGGGAGGGCCCATGGAGGAGAGGATCAGCCGGTTGATGGACCGGATGAAGTCCCGCCACGAGTCCATGCGCCGGCGCTGGTACGGCCCCTTCCTCTCCCCCGTCCTGCTCGTTCTGGGCTTTTGCCTGCTCATCGTGGGCATCGTCATCTTGCCGACGCCCGCCCCCGGCTGGCTGCTCATCTTCATCTCGCTGGGCCTGCTGTCGCTGGTGCATCCGCCCATGCGCCGGTTCAACGTGCGTTTGGCCCGGCTTTACGACGCTTCGGAGGCATGGTTCCGCGACCGCCACTGGTCCACGCAGGTGGCGTTGGGCGCCGCCCTGACCATTTCGGTGGCGGCGATCATGGCCACGGTCTGGTATCTCATGGCCCCCGGCGATTGGCCGTACACGCGGCAGGCGGCGTGACCCGGGCCCTCCCCGCCGCTAGAACAGCGCGCTGGCCATCCGGCGGCGGGCGTCGAGCGCGACGGGATCGGCGGCGTCGAAAAGCTGCAGCAGGTCGAGCAGGCGATCCTTGATGGCCGCGCGGTCGTCGCCGAACACCGTCGGCAGCAGCACCAGCAGGCGCTCCAGCGACAGCGCCGGGTCGCCGACGAGCATTTCCACGTCGGCGGCCTCGAGGGCCAGGCCGACGTTCTTCGGGTCGGCGTCGGCGCGGGCGATGGGATCGGAGGCGCGGTCGATCTTCTGGGCGCGCGCCAGGAACACGACGTTGGTGCGCGCGGCCTTCAGCTCGGCGTTGGCGGGCTCGGACTTGAGGATCTCGTCGTAGACGGCCACCGCGCCCTCGAAGTCGCCCTCGTTGAGCTTCTCCTCCGCCTGCGCCAGGCGCGGATCGTCGGTCGGGGGCTTGAGGCCGGCGTCGGGCTCCGGGCCCTCCTCCCCCTCGCCCATCATGCGGGTCCCCGCCGGCAACCCCTTCAGGCGGCCGCGGGTGGCGTCCATGACGGCCTCGATCCACTGGTCCATGTAGTCGCGGGTCTGCTCGCCGACGAACTGGCCGATCGGCTGGCCCATGGCGACGGCCACGACGGTCGGCAGCGCCTGCACGCCGAAGGCGCGGGCGACGTCCATCTGGGCGGCGGCGTCGACCCACGCCGCGATCCAGTTGAGGTTGGCTTCGCGCGCCATCTCGTCGAGAAGCAGTCGCATGCGCACCGAATCCGGCGACGACGGGTTGCCGATGAGCACGACGACGGGCACCTGCTCGGAGCGGATGACCACCTCGGGGTCGAAGTTCTCGGCGGTGACGTCGACGAGCGGCGGCAAGCCCTCGCCCTGGTCGGAGATGCGGCGCTCCACTTCGGCACGGGCGTCGGCCTCGCGCTTGATGGCCTCCAGGTCGACGGTGCCGGGCGGCGGCGGGGGCGTCGAGCACTCGCGGTGGCCGGCGTGCGAGTGGGAGTGGCCGTGGGAATGTCCGTGGGCGTGCGTCATGGGCCCGGATCCTACTCGGCGAGCCGGCGCTCGACGGCATCGACCTTCGCCGCCAGCTGCCCCGTGTAGCCGGGCCGGATGTCGGCCTTGAGCACCAGCGACGTGCGCGGCGCGACGGAGGACACGGCCTGGGTGGCGCGCTTGACCACGTCCATGACCTCGTCCCATTCGCCCTCGATCAGGGTGAACATGGAGTTGGTTTCGTTGGGCAGGCCGGACTCGCGGACGACGCGGACGGCCTCGGCGACGGCGGCGGACATGCCCTCATCGGGGTCCGCGGAGGCGGGGGCGACGGAAAAGGCGACGATCATGGCCCCAGGGTAACCCCGGCCCCGGAACGGGCGCGGCAAACGCCGTATCCTGGAGTGCATGAGCGACAACAACGTCACCGTCCCCCACAACTTCGTCACGGCCGTCGACCACGTCGGCATCGCCGTGCCCGACTTCGACGCCGCGGTCGAGTGGTACCGCGCCAACATGGGCTTCGTGAACTACCACGAAGAGGTCAACGAGGAGCAGGGCGTCCGCGAGGCCATGCTCGGCCCGGCCGAGAAGACCGAGGGCGGCACCCTGGTCCAGATCCTCGCCCCGCTGAACGAGGAGTCGACCATCGCGAAGTACATCGACAAGAAGGGCCCCGGCATCCAGCAGTACGCCCTGCGCGTCACCGACATGGACGCCCTGATGGCGCATCTGAAGGAGCAGGGCACGCGCGTGCTCTACGAGGTCCCGAAGAACGGCACCGCCGGTTCGCGCATCAACTTCGTCCACCCGAAGGACGCCGGCGGCGTGCTGCTCGAGCTCGTCGAGCCCGCCGAGTAGCCCGCCCGCCACATTCGGCTTTTTGCTTTACGACGCCCCGGCGCCCGCACCACGCGGCTCCGGGGCGTCGACTACTGTCGCGGGGGTGACGCAGCAGCCGAAAGGGCCCCTCGACGGGGCCGGGGATCAGCCGGACGCCGGGCAAACGAAGCGCGGTGAGCCGGAGCTGCCGTCGTTCCTGAAGAACCCCGCGCCGCTGGACAAGGCGCTGTTCGTCGCGTTGATGCTGATGGGCGTCTACTCGATGGCGCTGATCGCCATGCGCGCCTTCCTGCTGTCGCACCCGCTGGCGTACGCCCTGATGGTCGGCGGCTACACCAGCGCAACCATCTCCGGCGCGAATGCGTCGGTGGGACAGGGCACGTGGTGGGTGTACCTCGCGTGCACCCTCGTCGGGGCTCTGAAGTTCGTGCCCATCTACTGGCTGATGGGCCGGCGCTGGGGCATGGAGTTCATCGACATGTCGCTGCAGTACATGCCGCGGGCGCACCGGTTCTTCAGGAAGGCGCTGACCAACGAGTCCGGCAAGACCAAGGCGATCATCCTGGGGCTGCTGCCGCTGGGTTACGCGCCGGGGCCGGTGCCGGGCACCGTGCTCAACGCCGTCGCCGGGCTGCTCAAGGTCGGGTTGGGCGCCGTTTTGGCCCTCAACGTGCTGAGCGTGCTGGCCATCAACGGCCTGTTCATGTGGCTCGGTTGGACGTTCGGCGACCAGGTGCTCGACATCGTCGAGGTGGTCAACCGCTACCTGCTGTGGATCACGCTGGGGTTGCTCGCGCTGATGGTGTTCCAGGCGCGCAAGAAGACGGCGTAGGAGACGTCGGGCGGTGGCAGTCGGGCGCCGGGGGCAGTCAGACGTGGAGCAGTCGGGCGTGGGGGACGTTCGACGCTGCTTCACGGGGGCGCGGGCCGTCGTAAAGCCGTGGCGGTAAGCGCGGGAATAGCCTCCGCCCCTGTTTTGTTGACATGAACATGAAATCTTTCGGGTTCCTGTCCTTCGGCCACTTCGGCGGCCCCGGCTCCGGCCACGACGCCGCCGACATGCTCAAGCAAGCCGTCGAACTGTCCGTCGCCGCCGACGAGATCGGCGTCAACGGGGCGTACTTCCGCGTCCACCATTTCGCCAAGCAGGCGGCGTCGCCCATGCCGCTGCTGTCGGCGATCGCCGCGCGGACCAAGCGCATCGAGGTCGGCACCGGGGTCATCGACATGCGCTACGAGAACCCGCTTTACCTCGCCGAGGAAGCCGCCGCCCTCGACCTGCTGTCCGACGGGCGCGTGGCCCTCGGCGTCTCGCGCGGATCGCCGGAACCCGCCCTGCGCGGCTGGGAGACCTTCGGCTATCACGGCTCCACCGACCCCCGCGGCGCCGACCTCGCCCGCGAGAAGTTCGACCTGTTCCTGCGCGCCGTCCGCGGCGAGCGCCTGGCCACCGCCGATCCCGGCCAGTTCGGCCCGAACCGGCACCTGCGCGTCGAGCCGCACTCCCCCGGGCTCGCGTCGCGGATCTGGTGGGGCGCAGGCTCGCGCGACACCGCCGAGTGGGCCGGCGAGCAGGGCGTGAACCTGATGAGCTCCACCCTGCTCACCGAGGCCACCGGCGACTCCTTCGCCGCCCTGCAGGCCGAGCAGATCGCCCGGTACCGCGCCGCATGGAAGGCCGCCGGCCACGAGGGGGTCCCGCGCGTGTCCGTCAGCCGCAGCGTCTTCCCCCTGATGACCGACTACGACCGGCAACTGTTCATCCGCGAGGCGCAGGGCCGCGACCAGATCGGCGTCATCGACGGCTTCCGGTCGACGTTCGGCAAGAGCTACGCCGGCGAACCCGACCAGCTCATCGAGGCGCTGAAGGCGGACGAGGCCGTGATGAGCGCCGATTCGCTGATGCTCACCATCCCCTCGCAGCTCGGCGTGGACTACAACATGCACCTGCTCGGCGCCTTCGCCGAGCACGTCGCGCCCGCACTGGGCTGGGAGCCGAACACCGAGGGCCCGACGACCGGCTACGCCGAGCACGAGATCCCTGTGTAGGCGCGGTCTGCGGGCTCGGTGGCGGTGGCAACACCCAGCCCGCAACGGCCGCAGTAGACAGGGCGGGCGCAGCGTCGGCCGCGATCCTCGCCCCTCCCCTTCGGCTTCCGCGCTAACCCACCCCGAATGAGCTAACCCACCCGTTATAGCGGGTGGGTTAGCTCATTCGGGGTGGGTTAAGGCGTGGGTTCGCGGGTGGGCGCGAAAGGCCGGGGTGGGTTAAGGCGAGTGCGCGGGTGGCGCGGGGTCGCGCGGGTGGGGCCGGCGGCTACGCTTCCTTCGGCGGCTTCGGGGTCGCCTCCAGCATCGGGTCGCCGGCCGCGATCGGCCCCTGCTTGCCGACGACGTCCACCGACCCGAACTTCCTGTGGTTCGTCACCAGGACCGGGGTGATCGGCGAGTACCCGGCGGCGACGATCGCCTCCCGGTCGAAGCGCACCAACGGTGTGCCGGCGGTGACGTGATCGCCCTTGGCCACGAGGAACTCGAAGCCCTCGCCGCCCATGTTGACGGTGTCGACTCCGATGTGGACGAGGATCTGCAGGCCATTGTCCAGCTTCAGGCCCACGGCATGGCCGGTCGGGAAGGTCACCATGACCTTGCCGTCTGCCGGTGCGACGACGGTGTCGCCGTCGGGGTCGATCGCGGCTCCCTTGCCCACCTTGCCGGCGGCGAAGGCGGCGTCGGGGACCTCCGACAGCGGCAGCAGCGTGCCGCTCATCGGCGACGCCACGGTCAGATCCACGGCGGCATCCGCGCCTGCATCGGCCGGGGCGGCGGCCGGGGCGTCGGCGACGGCCACGGCGGTCGTTCCCGCAGCTCCCGCGCCCGCGGCGCCCGCACCGGCGACGGTGGTGGCGGGGGCGGGGGCGTCGTCACGCGAAGAGGCCGGCAGCGGCGCATTTGCCGCTTCCTCCATCTCGGCCTTGGCGGCGGCGTGCTCGCGGGCGATGCGTTCGTGGGCGGCGGCCTTCTCGTCCGCCGACCGGTAGTCGAAGAACAGCACCAGCAGCAGCGACGTGAAGAACGCCGCGGCGATGCCGATGACGTAACCGCCCAGCGGATCGAACGCGCCGACGGTCAGCACCGAGGTGAACACGAAGGCCTTCGCCTTGACGTTGAACAGGCCCATCACGATGCCGCCGACGAGGCAGCCCGGCAGCAGGCGCAGGTACGTCTTCTTGAAGCGCAGCACCACGCCGTACAGGCTCGGCTCGGAAATGCCGCCGAGCAGGCCGGCGAACATGCCGCCGGACGAGACCTGGCGCATGGAAGCGTCCTTCTCGCGCATGGAGACGATCATGACGCCGGTGACCAGGCCGAAACACGCGAAATTCCACGCGCCCATGGGGCCCTGGATGAAGTCGTAGCCCAGCGTCGCGATGTTCTGGATCATGATCGCGTTGAGCGGCCAGTGCAGGCCCAGCGGCACCATGAACGGGTAGATCAGCGGCACCACAATGGCCAGGATGAAGGGCGAGAACCCGTTGATGGCCAGCAGCATGTTGGAAATGCCGTTGCCCAGGCCGATGCCGAACGGGCCGACGACGAAGGCGGTCAGCGGGATCATGATCAGCAGCGAGAAGAACGGCACGAACACCATCTGGATGGCGCCCGGGATGACCTTCTTCAGGCCCTTCTCCACGAAGAACAGCAGCACCGCGGCGAACAGCGGCGGGAAGACCTGGCCGGAGTAGTCGTTGAGGACCATCGGCAGGCCGAAGACGGTGACGGTGTCGCCCTGGTCGCCCAGCGCGATGAACTCCGGGGTCAGCATCGCCGCCGGGATCGCGGCGCCGATCCACTCGTTGGCGCCGAGCTTCCGGGCGGCGGTGGCGCCGACCATGATCGGCAGGAAGTAGAACACCGAGCGCCACATGGCGTGGAGGAACTGCCACGTCGGCGGCAGCGTCTCGCCCTCGGGCGCGTTGAAGTCCTGGATGCCGAACGTGTCGGCGAGCACCAGCAGCGTGATGATCAGCGACGCGCCGAGCAGCGCCCACAGCACCGGCCGGAACGTGTCGGAGAGGAATTCGAAGCAGTAGTCGACCCAGCCGAACTTGCCGCGGACGCCGTCGTACTCCTTCTTGCCGTCGGCGCCGGTTTTCGGCCCGGCCTTCTTGCTTTGCGACGCCTTCGATCCGCCGTCCCCGTCGCCGCCGCCCATTCCCGGCTGGCGCATGAGGCCCTGGTAGTAGTTGCCCACGTCGCCGCCCATGATGACCTGCAGGCCGGTGTTGCCCTGGGGGACGACGCCGAGGACCTTGTCGTCGGAGTCGATGGCGTCCTGGTCGGCGAGCGACAGGTCGTGGAGGTGGAAGCGCAGGCGGGTGGCGCAGTGCGTCACGGAGGAGATGTTCTCCGGTCCGCCGACGTTGTCCAGAATGAGTTTCGAGGTTGACTCGACCGTTGCGGCCATGGTCATGCCTTTCGTCGGCCGCGGCGGGGGTCGCCCGCTCGCGGAGGCTTCCGGATACGGCGCGCCGACCGGCCCCGCGTTGCCCGCAACCTCCGCGGGACGTGCGGCATGTCCGATTCAGGGCCCGTTTTCCGGGACTGTCATGATTCAGCGTACTCCCGGAAACGCCCGAACGGAATAGTCCTTTTCCTGCACATGCCCGGTTGTGTGGGGCGGCGTTTTCTTAGGCGAGTCACCCCTGCGCGCGTTATCCCCGGCACTGCATCATCCCCAGCGCCGCGTGATCCCCCGGTCGCCGCGCTTTCCCCAGCAGTTGCGGTGCCAATGCCGGCGGTCGTCGGCCCGTCCCCCGTAATCCGACGGCCACGCCACGACGTGCGCCACCCCGGGCGGGATCTCCTGGTCGCAGCCCGGGCAGCGGTACCACTTGGTGGCCTGCCCCGGCGCGACGTCGCGCACCTGGAAATCCTCGCCGGCCAGCCTGCCCGGCCCGGCTTCGGTGCGGGTCACCTGGAACGCGCCCAGGCCCGGCAGCGGCCGGTCGTCCCCGTACCTGCTTTGCGACGGCCCCCGTCCCCGTCCTCCGCCGCCCTTTCCCGGGCGGCGCTTCTTCCCGCGTCCCATGACGTCCCCGATGCTCCGGTCAGAAGAGGCGCAGCTCGTTGGATTCGGTGCCGCGCAGGGCATCGTAGTCCACGACGACGCACCGTATGCCGCGGTCCTCCGCCAGAGTGCGCGCCTGCGGCTTGATCTCCTGCGCGGCGAAGATCCCCGTGACCGGCGAGAGCATCTCGTCGCGGTTGAGCATCTCCAGGTAGCGCGTCAGCTGCTCGACGCCGTCGATGTTGCCGCGGCGCTTGACCTCGACGGCGACGGTCGCGCCGTCGGAATCGCGGCCGAGCAGATCCACCGGGCCGATGGCCGTCGGGTACTCGCGGCGGATCAGCGTCCACCCTTCGCCGAACGTCGCGAAATGCTCCGCCAGCAGCTCCTGCAGGTGGGTTTCCACGCCGTCCTTGACCAGGCCCGGATCCTGGCCCAGCTCATGCGAGGCGTCGGAAAGCACCTCCGAAATGGTGATGCGCAGCTGCTCCCTCTTGGAGTTCTCCACGATCCAGAGCAACTCGCCGGTGCCCTCGCCCGACTCGTCGAGGATGGGCTGCTCCGTGAGGCTGCACGGAGGGGTCATCCAATTCAGGGGCTTGTACGCGCGATCGTCGGCGTGAATCGAAACCGAGCCATCCGCCTTGACCAGGAGCAGGCGCGGGGCCTCCGGAAGGTGGGCGGTGAGCCGGCCGACGTAGTCGACGGTGCAGCGGGCGATGACGAGACGCATGCCCACCACCCTAACGGTCGGGTGCGTGCGATGGCCGGGCACCCCGGGGAATCTGGCCCGGGTCAGCGCAGCCCGTTGGCGCGGCCGTTGCCGTTGCCGCGGCCGTTGCCCGCGCCACGCGCGCGGACGCTGCGGAAGCGCTGCTCGATGTTGGTCGGCAACCTCCGGGTCTGGCGCACCGACGGCGACGACTCCACCCACGCGACCAAAGCGGTGTCTCCGGAATCGTCGACGGCCAGCTCCCACTCCCCCTGGTTGGCCACGGAGAAAACGACCACGTGCAGCCCATCATCGAAAAACCCCGCCTCGACCGTGGTGGGCTCCCGTCGGGAGATGATTTCCACGTCGTTGCGGGGGAAGGACAGGTCCGCGCCGGGGCGGAGCGAACGAAGCTTGTATACGAGGGCCGCGCCGTCGGTGTACTTCATGACGCCATGGCGCCACGCCGCGCCGTCGCCGGCCGGGATGGGGCGGATGACCACCGGGGTGCCCTTGGAACGCAGCTTCGCGAAGCGCCACAGCGCCAGACAGCCTCCGAACAACAACAGGAAGCCCACGACCAGCACGAAGACATTCAAAGCGTCCACAATGACCTCGTTTCATGCAACCCGGGTATTGAAAGGATACTAGTCGACGGGCCCGCCACCGGTAAATCCGGGAAGACCGTGAAACTCGTGCGACTGGAGGTTTCCGGGCAGAGGCGTCGGAAAGCCAAAAGGAGGGGCCGCCGGAACCACACTTTCATGTGGTTCCGGCGGCCCCTCCCGTGACGCGGGTGGAACTCGGTCGTGCGACCGGACCCGGCCTAGGCGACGCCCTTAGCGCGACGCGATGCGCGCAGCTCGGACTCGGCCTTGGCCTTGACCTCCGGGTCATCCGACTGGAGACGAGCCTCGGCATCGGAGACGTCGACCTCGTCGGCCCAAACGGCCTTGTCGGCGAGGACGGTGATCTTCTTCGTGGACACGGAGAGGAACCCGCCCTGGACGGCGGCGACCATGACCTGGCCGTCGTCGGTCCGGATGGTCACCGTGCCATTCTCGGTCAACTGACCGAGGAACGGCTGGTGGCCGGGCAGCACGCCGATCTCACCCTCGGTGGTCTCAGCCGTGACGGAAGTGGCCTTGCCCTCCCAGAGCTTGCGCTCGACGGCGACCAGTTCGGTGGCGATGTCAGCCATGTGGAACGCCCCTTACTTCTTCTGCATCTCGGCGTACTTCTTCTCGACGTCGTCGAGGCCGCCCAGGCCGTCGAAGGCCATTTCCGGGTAGTTGTCGAAGTCGCCCTTGCAGATGCGGTCGAAGGCCACGATGGTGTCCTTCAGCGGCACGTAGGAGCCCGGCAGACCGGTGAACTTCTCCGCGACGAAGAAGTTCTGGCCCAGGAATCGCTGGATGCGACGGGCACGCTGGACGGTGATCTTGTCCTCTTCGGACAGCTCGTCCATGCCCAGGATCGCGATGATGTCCTGGAGCTCCTTGTTCTTCTGCAGGATGTTGATGACCTGCTGCGCCACGCGGTAGTGCTCCTCGCCGACGATGGACGGCTCGAGGATTCGAGACGTCGACGACAGCGGGTTCACGGCCGGGTAGATGCCCTTCGACGCGATGGAGCGGTCGAGCTCCGTGGTGGCGTCGAGGTGGGCGAACGTGGTCGCCGGAGCCGGGTCGGTGTAGTCGTCGGCGGGCACGTAAACGGCCTGCAGAGACGTGATCGAACGGCCCTTGGTCGACGTGATGCGGTCCTGGAGGACGCCCATCTCGTCGGCCAGCGTCGGCTGGTAACCCACGGCCGAAGGCATGCGGCCCAGCAGGGTCGACACCTCGGAACCGGCCTGCGTGAAGCGGAAGATGTTGTCGATGAAGAGCAGCACGTCCTGGTGCTGCACGTCACGGAAGTACTCCGCCATGGTCAGGCCCGACAGCGCGACGCGCATACGGACTCCCGGCGGCTCATCCATCTGGCCGAAGACGAGCGCGGTGTCCTGCAGCACGCCCATCTCCTCCATCTCGAGGAAGAGGTCCGTGCCCTCACGGGTGCGCTCACCGACGCCGGCGAAGACCGACGTACCGGAGAACTCACGCGCGATACGGGTGATCATCTCCTGGATCAGAACGGTCTTGCCGACGCCGGCGCCACCGAACAGGCCGATCTTGCCACCCTTGACGTACGGGGTCAGCAGGTCGATGACCTTGATGCCCGTCTCCAGGATCTCGGTCTTGCCCTCGAGCTGGTCGAAGGCCGGCGGCTCGCGGTGGATGCCCCACTGCTCGCCGTCGCGACCCAGGCCCGGCTCGTCCAGGCAGTCGCCCAGCGCGTTGAAGACGTGGCCCTTGACGACGTCGCCGACGGGAACCGAAATCGGCTTGCCCGTGTCGGTGACGTCCGCGCCGCGGACGAGGCCGTCGGTCGGGGCCATGGCGATGGTGCGCACCAGGTTGTCGCCCAGGTGCTGCGCCGTCTCGAGGACGATGGTCTTGGCGACCGACGGAAGGGTAACTTCCACGGTCAGCGCGTTGTACAGTGCCGGGAGCTCGTTACGCGGGAACTCCACGTCGACGACGGCACCGATGACACGCACGATGCGGCCGACGGCCGTCGCGGTGTTCTGCTCATTGAGAGCTGTGCTCATATCTAGTCACTTTCTCCGCTGTCGTCGAGCGCACCGGCGCCACCGACGATCTCTGTGATTTCCTGGGTGATCTGCGCCTGACGGGCCTGGTTGGCCACGCGCGAGAGGTCCTTGACCAGCTCGGTCGCGTTGTCGGTCGCCGACTTCATGGCGTTGCGTCGCGCCGCGGACTCGGAGGCCGCGGCCTCGAGCATCAGGGCGAACAGGCTCTTCGACACGTACTGCGGCAGCAGCGCCGTCAGCAGCGTGTCGGCATCCGGCTCAAATTCGTAATCCGGGTGCAGGGCCGCGTCGCCGTCGGAAAGCATTCCGTCGCCCAGTTCCATCTCCTCGGTCTCGATGACCGGCTCGATGGGCAGCATCTGGTGCGCCCGCGGAATCTGGGACAGCATCGACACGAACTCCGTGTAGACCACGTGAACCTGGTCGAAGCCCTGGATGCCCTCCCCCTCGGACACTCGAAGGCCCTTGCGGTACTTCGCCTCGCCCTCGGCGGTCGCCTCGAAGCCGTCGATCAGGTGACGACGGACGTCGTGGGTCAGGTCGTAGTCCGGATCCTGGGAGAAGCCCTCCCAGGTGCCGGCCATCGGCATCTCGCGGAAATCGTAGTAATCGATGCCCTTGCGGCCGGTGACGTAGGTTACGGTCTCGTAGCCCTCGTCGGCCAGCGTCGCACGGAGCTCCGCGGCCTTCTTGAGCACGTTGTGGTTGTAACCGCCGCACATGCCGCGATCGGACGTCACCACGAGAATCGCGGCACGGTTGGCGCCTTCGCGCTCGCGCAGCATCGGGTGATCAAGCGAGGAAGCCGAGGCGAGGCGTCCGATGACGCTCTCGATCTCGTCGGCGTAGGGCTGGGAGTCGGCCACTCGACGCTGCGCCTTGGTGATGCGCGACGTCGCGATGAGCTCCTGTGCCTTGGTGATCTTCTTCGTCGAGTTCACCGACTTGATTCGGTCTCGCAATTCACGAAGATTCGCCATGTTCTAACGCCTCCCTTCTTTTTCGATAACGGTCATCGCAAACACGCCCCGACTACTTCGCGGCGGACTTGCGGGAGACCGAGATCTGCTGCTTGGTCTGCTCGCCGTCGGCGAGGGGCTCCGCGGGAGCCTCCTTGGCGACCGGCGCGCCATCCGAGGTCTGGAAGCCCTTCTTGAACTCGTCGACGGACGCCTTCAGGGCGGACTTCGACTCGTCGGTGAACGGCTTACCACCGTCGATCTGCTCGAAAACGGCCTCGTTGTTGGAGTACAGGTACTCCATCAGCTCGGTCTCGAAGCGACGGACGTCGTCGACCGGGACATCGTCGAACTCGCCCTCGCCGGCCAGGTAGATCGAGGTCATCTGGTACTCGACCGACTGCGGCTTGTTCTCCTGCTGCTTCAGCAGCTCGACCAGTCGCTGGCCGCGCTCGAGCTGACGCTTGGAGGCGTCGTCGAGGTCGGACGCGAACATGGCGAAAGCCTCGAGGTCGCGGTAGGACGCGAGGTCCAGACGCAGGTTGCCGGAGACCTTCTTCATGCCCTTGGTCTGGGCGGCGCCGCCGACTCGGGAAACCGAGACACCGACGTTGATGGCCGGGCGAACACCCTGGTTGAACAGGTCCGACTCCAGGAAGACCTGACCGTCGGTGATCGAGATCACGTTGGTCGGGATGAACGCGGAGACGTCGTTGGCCTTGGTCTCGATGATCGGCAGGGCGGTCAGCGAACCGGCGCCCATGTCGTCGGACAGCTTCGCCGCGCGCTCCAGCAGACGGGAGTGGAGGTAGAAGACGTCACCCGGGTACGCCTCGCGTCCCGGCGGACGACGCAGCAGCAGGGAGATGGCACGGTAGGCCTCGGCCTGCTTGGTCAGGTCATCGTAAATGACCAGGACGTGCTTGCCCTGGTACATCCAGTGCTGGCCCAGGGCGGCACCCGCGAAGGGGGCCAGCCACTTGAAGCCGGCGGCATCGGAGGCCGGGGCGGCCACGATGGTGGTGTAGTCGAGCGCGCCGTGATCCTCGAGGGTCTTGCGCACGCCGGCGATGGTCGAGCCCTTCTGGCCGATCGCGACGTAGATGCAGCGCACCTGCTTCGTCGGATCGCCGGACTCCCAGTTCGCCTTCTGGTTGAGGATGGTGTCCAGGCAGACCGCGGTCTTGCCGGTCTTGCGGTCACCAATGATCAGCTGGCGCTGACCACGGCCGATCGGGGTCATCGCGTCGATGGCCTTGATGCCGGTGGCCATCGGCTCCTCGACCGGCTGACGCTGCAGCACGGACGGGGCCTGGAGCTCCAGGACGCGGTCCTCTTCGGCCTCGATGTCGCCCAGGCCGTCGATCGGCTGGCCCAGGGGGTTGATAACGCGGCCGAGGAACTTGTCCCCGACCGGGATGGACAGGACATCGCCCGTCCGCTTGACCTCGTCGCCCTCGGCGAGCGACTCGAAGTTGCCCAGCACCACGACGCCGACCTTGTCGGTGTCGAGGTTCTGCGCGACGCCGATGACGCCGCCCGGGAACTCGAGAAGCTCGTTGGTCATGACCGACGGCATACCCGCAACCTGCGCAATGCCATCAGCAGCACTGATGACCACGCCGACCTCCTCGCGGGAGGCCTCCGGGGAGTAGCTCGAGGTGTAATTCGCAATCGCGCTACGGATCTCGTCGGAGGAGATCGTCAGCTCCGCCATGTTCTTCCTGCTCTCGGTAATTTCGCTTCCAGTGATTTTCGTTCGAACCATCCGTCAGCCGAGGCCAACGCGGAGCTTTTCGAGCTTCCTCGAAAGGCTGCCGTCGATGACCTCATCGCCGACCCGGATGACCAGTCCACCGAGGATCGAGGGATCGATCTCGGTGTGGATGGACATCTCTTCGCCGTACACTCGGCCGAGCTTGTCCGCCAGCGCACGCTGCTGCTCCGGAGAGATAGCGGTTGCACTGGTCACACGGGCGACGGTGCGATTCCGGAGGCCGGCGGCAAGCCGGGACAGGGAGTCGATGTCGTCCGCGGGGCGCTTCTCGGGGCGCCCGACGGCCTGCAGCGCCAACGCCTCGGTCACCGAAGTGGCCTTGCCGTACAGCACGGAGGCCAGGAGACCCCTCTTCGCCTCGGGGGTCGCGGCCTTATCCGCCAACAGCTGCTCGAGCTGCGGCTCGTTCATGAGGATGCTGCCCAAACGGAACAGCTCGTCCTCGACCGTTTCCAGCTGACCCTGGCCCTCGGCGGAGCGCAACAGGGCGCGACGGCCCAGCTCCACCAGGCCCGCGCGGAATTCGCGCGAGTTCGACCAGGTCTGCGCGGCGGCGTCGGAGATGACCTTGAGGGTCGTCTCGGACACCTTGCCAGCGAACAGGCTCCGGACGAGTCCGGAGCGCTGCTCCGCCGCCACCGACTGATCGGCGACGGCGACACGCAGGCCGCGGTCGGAGTCGAGGGTTTCGACGACGTCGAAAAGCTCGGAGCCGGTCTGGGCCGCGTTCGCGACGGAGACGGTGGCACCGCCGACGGCGGCGTCCAGCTCCGTGCGGAGCTGCGCCAAAGATTCGCGGCTAGCTGCGTGCATGTCGCCTACTTTCCGGCCGGGGCCACGGTGTCAAGGTTGCTGAGGAAGCGATCGATCGTTCCCGACGTCTTGACGTCGTCGGAAAGCTGCTCGCCGAGCAGACGCTCCGCGAGGTTGATCGAGTTCTGCCCCATCTCCTTGCGAAGCTCGGCGACGACCTGCTCACGCTGGGCCGCCAGCTGCTTCTCACCGGACTCGATGATTCGTGCGCTCTCGTCGTTGGCCTTCGAAGTCGCCTCGGCGATGATCTTCTGACCCTGAACTCGGGCCTCATCGCGGATCTTGGCGGCTTCGGTGCGGGCCTCGGCGAGCTGGCTGTTGTACTTCTCGAGAGCGGCCTTGGCCTCGGCCTGTGCGGCCTCGGCACGCTCGATGCCGCCCTCAATCCGGTCCTCCCGCTCGGTCAGGACCTCCTGGAACTTCGGAAGCACGAGCTTCCAGAAAAGCACCAGGATGACAATGAGCGGGACAATGGACCAGACGATGTCATAGGACTTGGGCAGCAGGGGGTTGATCTGCTCCTCGAGAGGAAGTGCCTCCCCCGCCGCCAAATGGTAAATGAAATCCGTCATGGTTCAGTGTTCTCCGCTTAGTTGAGGTCCGGACTTAGAAAACGAAGCCGGCGACCAGGCCGATGAGGGCGAGCGCCTCGGTGAAGGCAATGCCCAGGAACATGGTGGTGCGGAGCTGGCCGGCCATCTCGGGCTGGCGAGCCATGCCCTCGACGGTCTTGCCGGCGACGATGCCGATGCCCAGGCCCGGGCCCAGG
This sequence comes from Corynebacterium xerosis NBRC 16721 = ATCC 373, assembly GCF_001552415.1. Classification (GTDB taxonomy): domain Bacteria; phylum Actinomycetota; class Actinomycetes; order Mycobacteriales; family Mycobacteriaceae; genus Corynebacterium; species Corynebacterium xerosis. The sequence continues at coordinate 542,609 of NZ_BCRD01000002.1, read as the reverse complement.
GTCGACAGGCCGTAGCCGATGGTCTTCAGGCCAGCGTTGGTGTCGACGGCGGCGACAGTGTCCTGGGCGGAGAGGATGACGTCGTTCATTATGAACCGTTCCCTTTCTGAGGAGTCCCGGGCTTTGGAGTCGTAGTTGATGCCCGGGCGAGGTCAAATGGGTCGTGCTATGAAATTGGGCCCGATGCCGGGTTGACCCGGCGGCGGGCTTGCTAGTGCTCGTCTGCGTGCAGCGACAGTTCGATGTAGACGGCGGTCAGCAGGGCGAAGATGTACGCCTGCAGGAAGATCACCAGAAGCTCGAACAGCGTGAACAGAATCGAGGCGATGAGGGTCAAGCCGGACAGGGCCGTCCAACCGTCCATCTGCCAGAAGAAGAAGTTCGTGGCACCGAACAGGAGGACCAGGACCATGTGACCGGCCAGCATGTTGGCCATCAGACGGATGGTCAGCGTGGCCGGGCGCAGAACGAAGGTGGAGAAGATCTCGATGGGCACCACGATGAGGTGGAGCACCGGGGGCAGGTTCGGAATGACCACCGACGACTTCACGTACTTGAAGAAGCCGTACTTCTTCGAGCCCGCGTAGATGAAGGCGATGTAGGCGAACACTGCGAGGACCAGCGGCATGCCGATTCGCGCGTTGGGCGAAATGTTCATGCCCGGAATGATGGCCGCGAGGTTCATCGAAATGACCAGGAAGAAGATGGTGGCCAGGACCGGCAGGAACCGGCGGCCTTCCTTCTTGCCCAGAATCTCCTCCGCGACATGAATCCGGACGAAGTCCATCATCATCTCGGCGACATTCTGCAGTCCAGTCGGCACCAGCTTCGGACGCCGGAAGGCGATCACGAAGAAAATGCCGACGATCACGGCCATGAGCAGACGAACGACCATCAGGCGGTCCATGGCGAACCAGTCGCCGGCACCACCAATGATGAAGTCGTTGTACAGCTCACCCGGGAAGTACTCCTCCTGCAAGTTGGGTGCGTGGAACTCACCCTTCATCTCGGCAAGTGTGTAAACGCTCAGCGTTCTCTCCCGTGATTGGGCCGCATGAACTGGGTCAAGCGGTGCGAAGGACGTCGTTTAACGTGGATCGCCGCGGATTCCATTCGCACATCTGCACGGCGTACACGGGGCGCCGGCGTGAAGCCGGCCCCGTATCGCTACGGCCGCCGACCGCGCCCCGCCACCGGAAGTCCGATGCAGGGGCAAGCCGTCTTACCCGTCGTTCAGGATAACAGTTCCGGCACGCTTTTCACATTGAGCACACCCCCGGCGATCCGGCCCCGAAAACCGACAAAACGGCGCATCCCCATGTGGGATTGCGCCGCTTTCGGGTGAAAAACGGAAGAAACGCCGGGCCAGGGCTCCGAGCGTGGCGTCCGGGCGGGCGAATTCGGTCATGCGTTCGCCCGGCGGGGTTCTCAGCTTCCGGCCACGTACGTGAGATTCGACTGAGACATCCCCCACACTTCCGCGCCCAGGGTGACGATCAGGGCCAAAACTACCGTCACGAAGAAGGCCATCGTGTCGTAGAAGGTCATGTCGCGGATCACCAGCAGGATGAGGATCAGCACGACGATCTTCGCCAGCCAGCCGAACATCACCACCGCACCCGTCATCGTCGGCGTCGACTTGGCGGTGACCAGAACGGAGACCACGGTCAGCAGGACGAAGCCGCCGCCGATGCCGGCGCCGAGCAGGACGCCCCACACTCCCGGCATGCCGTCCTTGCCGCCCCAGACGAGCAGTGACCCGACGGTGAGGACCGCCAGCGCGATCGCGCCCGAGCGCGCCGCCGCGAGCAGCGGGATGCGGGGGTCGTCGTACTTGGACATCGGCTTGGCGACGTCCGCCGAATCGGAGGATCCGGCCGCGTCGCCGGTCACGCCGTCGTTGTCATTGATGGGGGTGTCTTCGCTCACGGGGGGACATGGTACCCGCTCCCCTGCGGCGCCAAATAGGCACCATCGTCAACGCGACGGCCAGCACCAGAAGCAGGCCGAAGGCCACGGCGACGAACGGCGCCGGGAACACGGTGGTGCCAACCGCGCCGAAGGCCACGACCGACACCCACATGTAGAGGACCAGCACGACCTTGCGGTGGCTGTGCCCCATTTCCAGCAGGCGGTGGTGCAGGTGCATCTTGTCGGGGGCGAAGGGCGATTGGCCGCGGCGCGTGCGCCGGATGATGGCCAGCAGCAGGTCGAGCATGGGCACGCTCAGCGCCGCGATGACGACGATGATCGGCGACATCAGCGCCAGCGCGTCGGCGGTGCCGTACATCGACGGCGAGATCCGGCCGGACGCCGACACGGACGCGCCGGCCAGCATGAGGCCGATGAGCATGGCTCCGGAATCGCCCATGAAGATGCGAGCGGGCTCGAAGTTGTGCGGCAGGAAGCCGATGCACGCGCCGAGCAGGCAAGCGGAGATCATCGCGGGCGGGTAGGCGGACACGGTGCCGCCCTGGTCGTGGAGCATGACCATGGAATAGACCAGCAGAGATCCGGCGGCGATCATGCCCAGGCCGGCGGCGAGCCCGTCGATGCCGTCGACGAAGTTGATGGCGTTGATCAGGGCGACGGTGAACAGGACGGTCACCACGGTCGACGACACGGGATCGAGGATCAGCGTCGTCCCGCCGCCGAAGGGGATGTAGAGCAGGTACCAGGTCACGCCCATCAGGGACATGACCACCGCCGCCAGCACCTGCCCCAGGAACTTGGTCAGCGCGTCCAGGTCGAAGAGGTCGTCGAGGATGCCGACCAGCAGCAGGATCGTGGCGGCGACGGCCATGGCGTTCATGTCCGGCGTCATGGGCGGAAAGCCCCTGTTCAGGGCGGGCAGCTCGCTGGCGACCCAGATGGCCGCGAGGATGCCGCTGTACATGGCCACGCCGCCCAGGCGGGGCTTGGGGATGTCGTGGACGTCGCGCACGCGCGGCATGTCCACGTACCCGGCCCGCACCACGAGGTACCGGACGAAGCCGGTGAGCAGGTAGCTCACGGCGGCCGAGACGAGCACCAGCAGCGCCAGTTCGCGCAGGGGCACGCCGGCCCCTCCGCCCGGGGCGCTCAGCAGCGCTACGTCGTGGGGCATGCGTCAGCCGTCGGCGGGGCGTCGCAGTGCGGCGGGGTCCTTGCCCAGGACCTCGCCGATCTGCTCGGCGGTGATGGCGCCTTCGCGGAGGATGCGCGCTTCGTGGCCGGACAGATCGACGATGGTCGACGGCTTGCCGATGGTCGCCCGGCCGCCGTCGAGGTACACGGCGGCTTCGGCCCCGAGCTGCTGCTTGGCGCGCACGGCGGTCAGTGCGGGCTCCTGGCCGGAGATGTTGGCGCTGGACACGGCCATGGGGCCGGTGCGGCGCAGGAGTTCGATGGCGATGGGGTGCAGCGGCATGCGCAGCATGACGGTGCCGCGGGTGTCGCCGAGGTTCCACGGCAGGCTGGGCGCCTGGTTGACCACCAGCGACAGGCCGCCGGGCCAAAACGCCTCGACGAGCGCGCGGCCGGCGGCGGTGTGCTCGCGGACGAGGCCGTCGACGGTCGTCCACGATCCGACCAGGACCGGGACGGGCATGTCGGGCCCGCGGTGCTTGGCGCGCAGCAGCGAGGCCACGGCCTGGTTGTTGAACGCGTCGCAGCCCAGCCCGTAGACGGTGTCGGTGGGCAGGACGACGAGCCGCCCGGCCTCCACCGCGTCGACCGCGGCCTTCAGCCCGGCTTCGCGCCCTTCGTCGGTGGAGCAGTCGTGGATGATGCTCATGTCGCCTGGTCAATCCCTTCGTCCGTGGTGGGTTCGTCGCCGCTTGGTTGTTCGCCGCCGGATCCGCCGCCGATCATGATCGCGGAGGTGAAGCGGTCGCGGCCGGCGAGGTCGGGGTGGACCTCGATGCCGCGGAACCGCCCCGTGCCGGCGAGCAGCTTCACGACGTCCGCGCCCGAGTCGTCATCGTGTTCGATGGCGACCAGGCCGCCTGGCCGCAGCAGCGCGCACACGACGTTCATCATAGGACCGATGACGTCGAGCCCGTCGGTTCCCCCGAACACGGCGTGATGCGGATCGTGGCGCACTTCGGGGCCGACGTCGGCGTCCAGCGGCACGTAGGGCGGGTTGGACACCACCAGGTCGACGCGGCCGCGCAGGTGCGCCAACGGTCCCGGGGCGCCCGATGCTTCCGCCACGAGCGCCATGTCGGTGGCGTCGCCGCGGATGATGCGCACGTCGCCGGTGCGCGGCGGGCCGGCCACGGCCTGCTCCCCCGCCCACAGTCCGCGGCAGGACTCCAGGTTGCGCAGCGCCCAGCCGTGGGCGACCCCGTCGATTTCGACGCCGGTGACGTCCGCCGCCGGCACGGCGTCCGCGATGGCCAGCGCCAGCGCGCCGGATCCGGTGCACAGATCCACCACGGCGGGTCCGGTTGCTTTGCGACGCCCCGAGGCGTCGTCACGCATCTTTTTCCCGAGGGCATCGACGCACCATTGCGCCATCAGCTCGGTTTCCGGGCGGGGCACGAACACGCCGGGGCCGACGGCGAGTTCGAGGCGGCCCATCGGGGCGGTGCCGATGATGTGCTGCAGCGGCTCGCGCGCGGCGCGGCGGGCCACGAGCGCCGGCAGCTGCGCCACCAAAGGATCATCGGCCGGCACGGCATCGCGGCGGGAAAGAACGAGATCGGTGCGGGACCGGCCGCTGACGTGCATCATCAGCTGCTCGGCATCGGCCTGCGGCGACGGGCACCCGGCGTCGGCGAGGGCCGCGACCGCACCCGCCAGAATCGACCCGACGGTCGGAGACACTCCCCCGACCGCCTACTCGGCTTCCAGGCGTTCCTGGCGCTCGGCGTCGTGCAGGGCCTTGAGCAGGTCCTCCATGTCGCCGCCGAGGACCGCGTCCAGATTGTGGGCCTTGTAGCCGATGCGGTGATCGGACACGCGGTTCTCCGGGAAGTTGTACGTGCGCACGCGCTCCGAGCGGTCCATGGTGCGGACCTGCGACTTGCGGGCGTCGGACGCGGTGGCCGCGGCCTCCTCCTCGCGCATCTGCTGCAGGCGCGCGGCCAGCACCTGCATGGCGCGTGCCTTGTTCTGGATCTGGGAGCGTTCCTTCTGGCACGTGACCACCAGGCCGGTGGGCAGGTGCGTCAGGCGCACGGCGGAGTCGGTGGTGTTGACGCCCTGGCCGCCCTTGCCGGAGGAACGGTAGACGTCGACGCGCAGATCCTTGTCGTCGATCTGCACGTCCTCGATCTCGTCGGGCTCCGGGTAGACCAGCACGCCGGCGGCGGAGGTCTGGATGCGGCCCTGCGACTCGGTGACCGGCACGCGCTGCACGCGGTGGACGCCACCCTCGAACTTGAACACGGACCAGGCGCCATCGCGCGACGGGTTCTTGGCGCGGACCGACAAGGTCATGTCCTTGACGCCGCCGAGATCGGACTCGGACAGGCCGAGGATCTCGGTGGTGAAGCCGTTCTTCTCGGCGTAGCGCTGGTACATCCGCGCCAGCTCACCGGCGAACAACGCGGCCTCTTCGCCGCCGGCGCCGGACTTGATCTCCATGACGATGTCGTCGGAGTCGTGCGGGTCGCGCGGAGCCAGCAGATCCGCGAGGCGCTCCTCGAGCTCCTCGGCCTCCACGGCCAGACGATCCGCCTCGGCCGCGAATTCCGCGTCCTCCGACGCCATCTCGCGGGCGGCCTCCATGTCCTCGCGGACCTGGGTCAGGCGCGCATGCGTCTGGATGATCGGCTGCAGCTCGTTGAAGCGCTTGCCCACCTTGCGGGCGCGCGCGGCGTCGTTGTGCAGGTCGGGATCGCCGAGCTGGGCTTCGAGGCCGTGGTACTCGGACAGGACGTCATCGACTGCGGTGACCTTGTCGGACATTGGGATGTCTCCTTCGGCGGGCCGGTCGCGCCGGTCCGGTCGTGCGGGTGCTGCTCGTTGCTGGTCGGAGGTCCGGCCGTGCCCCTGGCGGGGCGCCGGTGGCCCCCCGCTAGAGCATGTCGTCGACGTCGACGTCCGCGGCCATCGGCGCGCTCGAGGCGACCTGCATGAGGAACTCGCGGTTGCTGCTCGTCTTCTTCAGCTGCTTCATCAGCAGATCGATGGCGGCCTGCGGGTCCAGCGCCGACAAGATGCGGCGCAGCTTGTGCATGACGCGGGCCTCGTCGGGGGCGAGCAGCAGCTCGTCCTTGCGGGTGCCCGACGGGTTGACGTCAACGGCCGGGAACACGCGGCGCTCGGAGATCTTGCGGTCGAGCTTGAGCTCGGCGTTGCCCGTGCCCTTGAACTCCTCGAAGATCACCGTGTCGCCGGCGGAGCCGGTTTCGACCATCGCGGTGGCGATGATGGTCAGCGAACCGCCGTTTTCGATGTTGCGCGCCGCGCCGAGGAAACGCTTCGGCGGGTACAGGGCGTTGGAATCCACGCCACCGGACAGGATGCGGCCCGACGCCGGCGAGGAGTTGTTGTACGCGCGGCCCAGGCGGGTGATGGAGTCCAGCAGGACGACGACGTCCTGGCCCTGCTCCACCAGACGCTTGGCGCGCTCGATGGCCAGCTCGGCGACCGTGGTGTGGTCCCCCGGCGGGCGGTCGAAGGTGGAGGCGATGACCTCGCCGCGCACGGAACGCTGCATGTCCGTGACTTCCTCCGGGCGCTCGTCGACGAGGACGACCATCATGTAGCACTCGGGGTTGTTCGTGGCGATCGCGTTGGCGATGTTCTGCAGGATGGTCGTCTTGCCGGCCTTCGGCGGCGAGACGATCAGGGCGCGCTGGCCCTTGCCGATGGGCATGATCAGATCGATGACGCGGGTGGTCAGGATCTTCTGCTCCGTCTCCAGGCGCAGGCGCTGGTTCGGGTACAGCGGGGTCAGCTTGCCGAACTCGGGACGGTTCTTCGCCTGATCCGGGGCCTGGCCGTTGATGGTGTCCACCTGCACCAGCGGGTTGTACTTGCGCTTGTTGCGGCCCGAACCGTGGGTGACCTGTCCGCCGCCACCGTCGCGGGGCATGCGGACCTGGCCGGTGATGGCGTCGCCCTTGCGCAGGCCGAACTTGCGGACCAGCTGCGGCGAGACGTGCACGTCGTTGGAGCCCGGCAGGTAGCCCGAGGTGCGGACGAAACCGGAGTTGTTCTCCATGACGTCGACGATGCCGGCGACCGGCTGCAGGACGTCGCCCTCGCGCACGCCCTCGTCGTTGCCCCCGCCGCCCTGGTTGTCGCCGCGTCCCTTGCGGTCGCGGCGGTTTCGGCGGTTGCGGCGGTTGCCGCGGCCCTCGTGATCATCGTTCCGGTCGTTGCGATCGTTGCGGTTCCGGTTGCGGTTGCGGCCGCCCTGGTTGTCGCGGTTGTCGCCGCCGCCCTGGTTGTCGCGGTTGTCGCGATTGTCGCGATTGTCCCGGTTACCGCGGTTGTCGCGGTTGTCCGAACCATCGTCGTGGTTGTCCTGGCCACCGCGGTTGTTGCCGTTGTCGCGGTTGTCTTGGCCACCACGGTTGTCGCGGTTGTCGCCGCCACCCTGGTTGTCCTGGCCACCACGGTTGTCGCGGTTGTCGCCGCCCTGATTGCGCTGGCGGGCGCGGTCGCGGCGCGCACGGCGCGACTGCGAACGGGACGGGAACTCGTTCTGCCCGTCGCGGTCGTCCCCCTGATCGCCGCGATCATTCGACTCGCGGCCCTTGTCGCCACGGTCGCCACGATCGCCACGGTCGCCCCGGTCGCCCTTATTGCCCTGGTCACCGGAATCGCCCGACTGCTTCTCGCGCCGGCTCTTCGGCGCCTCCTCGGTCTTGCCGTCCTGCTGCGACGACCCGGCCTTCTCGGCGGGGGCGGCGGCGTCGTCACGCCCGGCGGAGCCGGAATCCTCGCCCGACTTCTTGGCCGCGGGAGCCTGGCCCGACCCGGCACCCTGGATGGCCGCGATCAGCTCGTGCTTGCGCATCGCCGAAATGCCGCGGATGCCCTTCCCCGAGGCGATCGCCCGCAGATCGGCCATGCGAAGCGCGGTCAGATTCTCCTGGCCCTGGGTGGCGCCGGTGGTGTCCGTATCGGTCACGGAAATCCTTTCGTGTTTTTCCCTCGACATCGTCACCGGCCCAAAAGGGGGCGCGGTTCGAAGCGGGGGCCGGGAATGCATGGGCCCCGGTCAACCCGGCCGCATCTGGCGGCCGATCCCGTCGCGCGGGTGTCGTGGGGTGGTGGCGCCGCGGTGATCATCGCTCCCCATCGATTCCCCGGGGGCGATCCGCTGCCGCTGCCGGAACCAAGCGCCGGCCCCCGTATCCCGGCAGCGCGGGAGAAGAAAGGTGATGGGGGTGGCGGAGCGGTCCGGCGGTGTACGTCGCGGCGTCCTGGGGTCCCAGAGTAATCGCCGCCGCCGCCGCAGGGCAACCGGGGCGGGGGCGGCGTGTCGGCCGAACCTTCGGGCTACCCTGTACGCATGCGCAGCACGATGCAGGACATCCCGCTTTCCGTGGCGAGGATCCTCGAGTACGGACGCACCATCCACGCGAACACCCAGGTGACGTCGTGGCACGCGGACGGCCCGGAGACCACCACCTTCGCGGCCGTGGCCTCCCGCGCCTCGGCGCTGGCCAATGCGCTGCGCGACGAGCTGGGCATCGACGGCGACCAGCGCATCGGCACCCTGATGTACAACTGCGCCGAGCACCTGGAGGTGTTCCTGGGCGTGGCGTCGATGGGCGCGGTGTTCCAGCCGCTGAACCAGCAGCTGATGCACGACCAGATCGTGCACATCATCAATCACGCCCACGACGAGATCATCATCTGCGACCCCGCCCTGGCGGAGGGCCTGGGCCGCATGCTGCCGGAATGCCCGGGCGTGCGCGCGGTGATCATCATCGGCACTTCCGGCGTGGAGGAGGCCGCCGCGCACCTGCCGGACGGCGTGCCCTGGTATTCCTACGAAGCGCTTCTCGACGGCCGCCCGTCCACCTACGACTGGCCGGAACTCGACGAGACGCTGGGTGCCGCGATGTGTTACTCGACCGGCACGGAGGGCGCGCCGAAGGGCGTCATCTACTCGCACCGGTCGCTGTACCTGCACAGCCTGAACCTGCGCACCACGGACTCCTTCGCCATTTCGCACGGCACCCCGTGGCTGTGCTGCGTGCCCATCTACCATGTGCTGAGCTGGGGCGTTCCGCTGGCGAACTTCGCGTGCGGCGCGCCGATGGTCTTCCCCGGCGCCGATCTGTCGGCGCCGCGGCTGGCGGAGATCATCGCCACCTCGCTGCCGCGCGTGGCGCAGGGCGTGCCCACCCTGTGGATCTCGCTGATGGTCCACTACCTGAACAATCCGCCGGAGCGCATGAGCCTGCAGGACATCTTCGTCGGCGGCTCCCCCGCCCCGCCGGCGCTGATGCGCATGTGGGAGGAGCGCTATGGCGTCGACGTCATCCACCTGTGGGGCATGACGGAGACCTCGCCGGTGGGCACCGTCGCCCGCCCGCCGTCGGGCGCGTCCGGCGAGGCCCGGCAGCGCTACCGGGTCAGCCAGGGCCGCTTTCCGGACATCATGGATTTCCGCATCGTCGACGAGGAGGGCCGCATCCTGGACCTCCACGACCGCAACCAGGGCGAGCTGCAGGTGCGGGGCAACACCGTCACCGGCGCGTACTACCAGTCCCCCGAGGAAGCCGACGGCGGCGACGCCCACCTGTTCCGCGGCGGCGAGGTCGACACCGCCCGTTCGCGTTTCACCGCCGACGGCTGGCTGCGCACCGGCGACGTCGGCTCCATCACCCGCGACGGCTACCTCACCGTGCAGGACCGCGCGAAGGACGTCATCCGGTCCGGTGGCGAGTGGATCTACTCCGTGCAGCTGGAGAACCTGGTCATGGAGTCGCGCGAGGTCGTCGAGTGCGCCGTCATCGGCTTCCCCGACGAGAAGTGGGGCGAACGGCCGCTGGCCATCACCGTGCTCTACCCCGACGTCCCCGCCGACCGCGACCAGGCCGAGAAGCTCCGCGACGAACTGCGCCCCAAGCTGCCGAAGTGGATGCTGCCGGAATACTGGGCCTTCGTCGACCACATCGACAAGACGTCGGTGGACAAGTTCGACAAGAAGGACCTGCGGGCGCATCTGGCGGCCGGGGCGTTGGACATCATCAAACTCAAGGGCCCGGGCGAAAAATAAAGGGGCTTTGCGACGGTCCACGTGGGCCGTCGCAAAGCCCCGACGGAGGCCGGGCCGGAAGGGCCTAGCCTTCGACCTCGACCTGGACCGGGCCGGCGACCGTGAGTTCCATGACCTTGATGCCGGACTCGCGGGCCTCGTCGAGGACCTTGTCCGGCACCGCGCCGGTCGACAGCACCAGGCAGGTCGGCCCTGCACCCGACAGGAACGCGGCATAACCGCGGTTGCGCAGGCGGTTGACCCACTCCGCGGTCACCGGCAGGACCTCCGCGCGGTACGTCTGGTGCAGGCGGTCGCGGGTGCCCTCCCACAGCAGCTCCGGGTGATTGGTCAGGGCGGTGACCATCACGGCGGCGCGGGAGACGTTGAAGCGGGCGTCGATGTGGCTGACGTCGCTGGGCAGCACCTGGCGCACGGCGTTGGTCGAGGCGTGGAAGGACGGCACCAGCGCGGTGGCGCGGATGTCCGGGTGCACGTCCAGGCCCACCGCGCGGTACTGCGGGGCGGTGCGGCCGTCGACGGGCTTGTCCGTCCAGCTGACGACGGCCCCGCCGAGCACGGACGCGGCGGCATTGTCCGGATGGCCCTCGAAGACCGAGGCCTCCTGGATCACCTGGTCGTCCGACAGCGGGAAACCGCACAGGCCGTTGGCCGCGGCGACGCCGGCGACCGCGGCGGCGGCCGAGGAACCCAGGCCGCGCGACTGCGGGATGGTGTTGTGGCACACGACCTTCAGGCCGGGCGCCTCCATCCCCGCGGCGCGCAGGCCGGCGCGGATGGCGCGGACGACCAGATGCGACTCGTTGGTCGGCAGCTCCTCGGCGCCCTCGCCGTGGATCTCCACCTCGACACCGGACTCGGTGATCTCCACCTCGACGGTGTCGTGGATCGACAGGGCCAGGCCGAGGGTGTCGAAGCCCGGGCCCAGGTTCGCCGAGGAACCGGGCACCGTCACGCGGACCCTCTGGCCCGGCAGCAGTTCCTGCGCCATGGCTAGACGTCCATTCCCTCGATGCGGATCACCGAGTTGACCTCGAGGATCGCGTCCAGCTTGGACAGCGCGTCGACGGTCGCGGCGAGCTCCGACTCCTTGGCGCGGTGGGTGATGATCACCAGGCGCGCACCCGGGTTGGCGCCCTCCTGGCGGACCGTGCGCAGCGAAATGTGGTGATCGGCGAAGGTCTGGGCGATGTCCGCGAGGACGCCCAGGCGGTCGTCGACGTGGAGGTCGATGTGGTAGCGGGTGCGCACATCACCGAAGTCCAGGATCGGGAGGTTGGCGTAGGTCGAGTCGCCCGGGGCGCGGCCGCCGTGGACGATGTTGCGGGCGGCGGCGACGACGTCGCCGAGCACCGCCGACGCGGTCGGGTTGCCGCCGGCGCCGTTGCCGTACAGCATCAGCGAACCGGCGGCCTCCGCCTCGATGAACACGGCGTTGAAGGACTCGCGGACGGTGGCCAGCGGGTGGCGGCGCGGGATCAGCGCCGGGTACACGCGGGCGGACACGCCCTCCGTGCCGTTGTCGTCTGTCACGCGCTCGCAGGTGGCCAGCAGCTTGATGGTGCAGTCGGCGGCCTGGGCGGCGGCGATGTCCTCGGCGGTGATGGACGAGATGCCCTCGCAGTGGACGTCATCGGCGGTGACGCGGGTGTGGAACGCCAGCGACGACAGGATCGCGGCCTTCGAGGCGGCGTCGTGGCCCTCGACGTCGGCGGTCGGGTCGGCCTCGGCGTAACCCAGGCGGGTGGCCTCGGCCAGCATCTCGCCGTAGTCGGCGCCGGTGGAGTCCATGGCGTCGAGGATGAAGTTGGTGGTGCCGTTGACGATGCCGACGACCTTGTTCACCGTGTCGCCGGCCAGCGAGCGGCGCAGCGGGCCGACGATCGGGATGGCGGCGGCGACGGCGGCCTCGAAGAAGAGGTCGGCCCCGGAAGAATCGGCGGCGTCGGAAAGCTCGGCGCCGTGGGCGGCGACGAGGGCCTTGTTCGCGGTGACCACGGACTTGCCGGCGCGGAGGGCGGCGAGCACGACGCGGCGCGGGTAATCGATGCCGCCGATGACCTCGACCACCAGGTCGACGTCGTCGCGCTCGACCAGCGAGTACGCGTCATCGGTGATCAGCTCCGGATCGATGCCGGGGCGGGGCTTGGTCTTGTCGCTGACGGCGACGCCCTTGACCTCGATCGGGCCGCCGATGCGGCGCTCGAAATCCTCGGCCTTCTCGCCCAGCAGGCGCAGCACCTGCGTGCCGACGGTGCCGAGGCCGAGAATGGCCACGCCGACGGACTGCCCCTCGCCCTTGCCGGGGTTGAAGGTGGTCTCGTTGTTCGCGCTCATTGCTCTCCCGTGTGTGTTCGTCGCGTGTCCTAACCGGATTGGTACGCCGATCAGCCTACTGGTGGCCCCTCCCCCTCCGCCCGTCGGGTGAAGGGCGGGCCCGCCGTCCCCGACTTGCGGCGGGGCGGCGGGCATGTGGATTCTCAGCCCTCGAGGGCCAGGAAGTCCTCGATGGTCTCGCGCCGCATCATCGGCGTGACGGCGCCGTCGCGCACCGACACGATCGCGGGGCGGTTGAAGGCGTTGTACCGGCTCGACATCGCGTAGGTGTACGCGCCGGTGGCGGCCAGCGCCACCAGATCGCCGCGGCGGATGTCGTCGGGGTACTCCGCATCGCGGATCAGCACGTCGCCCGATTCGCAGTGGGATCCGACGATGCGCGTGGACGTCGCCGTGCCGTCGACGGTGCGGGACACCACGCGGGCGTCGTAAAGCGAGCCGTACAGGGCCGGGCGGATGTTGTCCGACATGCCGCCGTCGACGGACAGGTAGCGGCGGGAAACGCCCTCGTCGACGGTGACGTCCTTGACCGTGCCGACCTCGTACACCGTGACGGTGCCCGGGCCCGCGATGGCCCGGCCCGGCTCGACCAGCACCGACGGGGCCTCGATGCCCAGCTCGGCGGCCGTCTTGGCCACCGCGGTGAGCAGGTCGTGGGCGACCTCGTCGACGTCGAGCGGCTGCTCGTCCTCGGTGTAGGCGATGCCGTAACCGCCGCCGAGGTCGAGCTCCGGCAGGATCACGCCGAGCTCGTCGTGGATGCGCGAGTACAGCTCCAGGACGCGGTCGGCGGCGGCGGTGAAGCCCTGCGCGTCGAAGACCTGCGAGCCGACGTGGCAGTGCAGGCCGACGAGCTCGAGGTTGGCGGCCTTCACCGCGGCCTCGGCGGCGCGGTAGGCCGACCCGGACGCCAGGGAGAACCCGAACTTCTGGTCCTCGTGGCTGGTGGCGATGAACTCGTGCGTGTGGGCCTCGATGCCGGGCTTGACGCGGATCATCACGTGCTGGGCGCGGCCGGCCTCGCCCGCGATGGCGTCGAGGCGCTCGAGCTCCTGGTCGCTGTCGAGCACGACGTGGCCGACGCCTTCGTCGACGCAGGCGCGCAGGAAGGCGTCGTCCTTGTTGTTGCCGTGCGCGGTGATCCGGGCGGCCGGGAAGTCCGCCATCAGCGCGATGCGCAGCTCGTTTTCGGAGGCCACGTCCAGCGACAGGCCCTCCTCCTCCACCCAACGGGCGATGGTGCGCGTCAGAAACGCCTTCGATGCGTAATGCACGTGCTCCGGGCCGCCGAACGCGCGGGCCATGTCGCGGCAGCGCGAACGGAAGTCGTCCTCGTCGACGACCATGACCGGAGTGCCGAAGCGCTCGGCGATGTCCGTCAACGCCACGCCGGCGATGGACACGACGCCGTCGGCGCCGCGGGCGGCATTGCGGGGCCACACGTGGGCCGGCAGGCCGTTGAAGGCGGCGGCACCAGTGGCGGCGGTGGTGGCGGGGTTGGATTCCGTCATGCGCTACATCCTCTCCGGGGCGGTGACGCCGAGCAGGCCCAGGGCGTTGGCCAGCGTCTGGCGCGTGGCCTCGGCCAGGCCCAGGCGGGCGGCGTGCAGCGGCTCGGCGGTCTCGCCGGCCTTCGGCAGGATCTGGCAGACGTCGTAGAAGCGGTGGAACACGCCGGCGAGCTGCTCGGCGTAGCGGGCGACGCGGTGCGGCTCGCGCAGCTGCGCGGCGGCGGTGACCACGGCGGGGAACTCGCCGAGGGTGCGGATCAGCTCGCCCTCGCGATCGTGGACGAGCAGGCCGAAGTCGGCGCCCTCGGAGGTCACGCCCGCCTCGGCGGCGCGGCGCGCGATGGAGCTGATGCGCGCGTGGCCGTACTGGACGTAGTACACCGGGTTGTCGTTGGACTGCGACGCCCACAGCGCCAGGTCGATGTCCAGCGAGGAGTCGACCGACGAACGGATCAGGGAGTAGCGGGCGGCGTCGATGCCGATGGCCTCCACCAGGTCGTCGAGGGTGATGACGGTGCCGGCGCGCTTGGACATGCGCACGGCCTCGCCGTCGCGCAGCAGGTTGACCATCTGGCCGATGAGCACCTCGACGGCGTCGGCGTCGTAGCCCAGCGCCGCCGCGGCGGCCTTCAGGCGGGCGATGTAACCGTGGTGGTCGGCGCCGAGCATGTAGATGCACAGGTCGAAGCCGCGGTCGAACTTGTCCTTCGCGTAGGCGATGTCGCCGGCGATGTAGGCGGCGTTGCCGTCCGACTTGATGACCACGCGGTCCTTGTCGTCGCCGTAGTCGGTCGACTTCAGCCACCACGCGCCGTCGTGCTCGTAGAGCTTGCCGTCGTTCTTCAGCTGCGCCACGGCCGACTCGACGGCCCCGGACTCGAACAGCGAATTCTCGTGGAAGTAGACGTCGAAGTCGGTGCCGAATTCATGCAGGGACTCGCGGATGTGGGCGAACATCAGCTCCACGCCGGTGGCGCGGAAGGTCTCCTGCACCTCGGCGTCGGTGCCGGAGAGCACGTCGGGGTTCTTCTCGATGACCTGCGCGGCGATGTCGGCGATGTAGCCGCCGCCGTAGCCGTCCTCCGGCGTCGGCTCGCCCTTGGCGGCGGCGACGAGGGAGCGGGCGAAGCGGTTGATCTGCTCGCCGTGGTCGTTGAAGTAGTACTCGCGGGTCACCTGCGCGCCACGGGCCGACAACACGCGGCCCAGCGCGTCGCCGACGGCCGCCCAGCGGGTGCCGCCCAGGTGGATCGGCCCGGTGGGGTTGGCGGAGACGAACTCCAGGTTGACCTTGGTGCCGGCGTAATCGTCGCCATGGCCCCACTTCTCGCCGGCGGCGAGGATCTCCGAGACGATCTTGCCCTGCGCCGCCGAGCCCAGGCGGATGTTGATGAAGCCCGGGCCGGCCACCGACGCCTCGTCGATGCCGTCGGTCGCGGCGAGCTTGTCCACCAGCCAGCCGGCGACGTCGCGCGGCTTCGCTCCGGCGCGACCGGCGGCCTGCATGGCCACGTTGGTGGCGTAATCGCCGTGCTCCGGGTTGCGGGGGCGCTCGACGACGACGTCGTCGGGAAGCACCGACGGGTCCAGGTCGTTTTCGGTGAAGACGTCGACGGCGAGGCCGCGGATCAGGGCGGCGAGTTCGGCTGGAGTCATGGTTGCACATCCTAGCGGGTGCGCCGGACCTCGCTTTACGACGGTCGAACGTCCCCGAACACCGCTCTCTGAATCGTTTCCGACGTTACTTTCCGGGCGTAGACTCGGCCCCGAATCAGCCCACCACCCCAGGAGCCCACATGAAGGTCGCGCTTTTCGCCACCTGCGTCGGCGACGTGATGTTCCCCTCCGCGGTCCAGGCCACGGCCGCGGTCCTCACCCGCCTCGGCTGCGACGTCGTCTTCCCCGAGAAGCAGACGTGTTGCGGTCAGATGCACGTCAACACCGGATACCAGGAAGAGGCGCTGCCGCAGATCGACACCTACGCGGACGCCTTCTCCGATCCGTCCATCGATTACGTGGTCGCCCCGTCCGGCTCCTGCGCCGGCGCCGTGCGCCACCAGCACCCCATGATCGCCTCGCGCTTCGGCACCGCCGCCCAGGCCGCGGTGGCCAAGACCTGCGCGAACAAGACGCTGGACCTCTCGGAGTTCATCGTCGACGTCGCCGGCGTCACCGACGTCGGGGCCTACTTCCCCCACCGGGTGACGTACCACTCCACGTGCCACAGCCTGCGCGTCCTCCACGTCGGCGACCGGCCGCTGAAGCTGCTGCGCGCCGTCGAGGGCATCGACCTGGTCGATCTGCCCGGCGCCGAGGAATGCTGCGGCTTCGGCGGCACCTTCAGCGTCAAGAACGCCGAAACCTCTGCGGCGATGGTCGCCGACAAGGTCGTGGCCGTCGAGTCCACCGGCGCGGAGTTCGTCACCGCCGGCGACGCCTCCTGCCTGCTCAACATCGGCGGCTCGCTGCTCAAGCGCGACGGCCACGCTCGGGCACTGCACATCGCCGAGATCCTGGCGTCCACCCGCCGCCACCCGTTCGAGGCCGGACTGGACGCACCGCGGGACGTCGCAAAGCAGGGCGTCGCAAAGCGGAACGGGGAAAACCGATGAGCCCCGTGAACCTGGGCCTGCCCACTCCCCCGCGTGCACCGGCCGGCGTCGGCCACCTGCGCGGCGACGAGGGCTTCACCGCCGCCGCCCACCACGAGCTGCGCAACGGCCAGCTGCGCTCGAACCTGCGCAACGCCACCCACACCATCCGCGCCAAGCGCGCCCACGTCGTCGGCGAAAAGCCCGACTGGGAGCAGCTGCGGCTGGCCGGATCGGCGATCAAACGCGACGTCATGGCGCGGCTGCCGGAACTGCTCGAGCAGTTCGAGGCCGCCGTCACCGCCCGCGGCGGCCACGTGCACTGGGCGCGCGATGCGGCGGAGGCCAACCGCATCGTCACCGACCTGGTGCGAGCCACCGGCGAAACCGACGTGATCAAGGTCAAGTCGATGGCGACGCAGGAAATCGGGCTCAACGAGGCGCTGGCCGACGCGGGCATCTCCGCCCGCGAAACGGACCTGGCCGAATTGATCGTGCAGCTCGGCGACGACAAGCCGTCGCACATCCTCGTGCCCGCCATCCACCGCAACCGCGACGAGATCCGCGACATCTTCCGCCGCGGCATCCCCGGCGTCGACCCGGACCTGGGCAACGAACCGGCGGAGCTGGCGGAGGCGTCGAGGCGGTTCCTGCGCGACCAGTTCATGTCCGCGAAGGTCGCCATCTCCGGCGCGAACTTCGGCGTCGCCGAAACAGGCACCGTCACCGTGGTCGAATCCGAGGGCAACGGCCGCATGTGCCTGACGCTTCCGGAGACGCTGATCACGGTGATGGGCATCGAGAAGCTGCTGCCCCGGTTCGAGGACCTGGAGGTGTTCCTGCAGCTGCTGCCGCGGTCGTCGACCGGCGAGCGCATGAACCCGTACACCTCGATGTGGACCGGCGTCACCGACGGCGACGGCCCGACCGAGTTCCACATCGTGCTGCTGGACAACGGCCGCACCGCCACGCTGGCCGACCCCATCGGCCGCGAGGCGCTCAAATGCATCCGCTGTTCGGCGTGCCTGAACATCTGCCCCGTCTACGAGCGCGCCGGCGGCCACGCCTACGGCTCGACGTACCCCGGGCCGATCGGCGCGATCCTGTCCCCGCAGCTGACGGGCATGGATTCGGCGAAGGACCCCAACGCCTCGCTGCCCTACGCGTCGTCGCTGTGCGGCGCGTGCTTCGAGGTGTGCCCGGTGCGCATCGACATCCCCGCCGCCCTGCTGGAACTGCGCCACCAGAAGGTCCGCGACCACCGTCCGCCGGTGGAGGGCAAGCTCTTCGGCCTGATGGGCTGGGTCATGGGCGGCTCGCGCCTGTGGGACATGACCGTGCGGTCGGCGTCGCTGGCCCGCGTGCTGGGGCTGCGCGACGGCGAGATCCACAAGCTGCCGCTGTTCCTGTCCGGCTGGTCCGACGCCCGCGACACCCCGGTGCCGCCGAAGAAGCCCTTCCGGGCGTGGTGGGGCTCGGATGCGGCCAGAACCAGGCTTGACGACGAAGCCGCGCACCGGATCCCGTCCAGGATCACCGGCGGCGCGGGCATGGAGGAGGACCGATGAACGCCAAAGATTCGGGCGCTGCGGGCGCGGGCGGCGTCGCCAAGCAGGAGATCCTGCGGCGCATCCGTGAGGCTCATGCCAGGTCCGCGGCCGAGCACGTGATTTCGGAGGGCGCCGGCATCGACGAAGGTGCCGCCGACCAGCCGTACCCGGTCCCGCGCGATTACATCCGCGGCCGGAGCACGCCGGGTGCGCAGCTGGTCGACCTGCTCGTCGATCGCCTGGAGGACTACAAGGCGCAGGTCGTGCGGTGTTCGGCGTCCGCCGGCGGCGCCGACGGCATCGGCGCGGCGGTGGCGAAGGTGCTGGCCGACCACGGCGTCGGCCGCGTCGGCATCCCCGGCGGGTTGGACGAGGCATGGCTGGGCGACTTCGGCGCCGACTCCGGCGAGATCGTCGTCGATGATCCGGCGGTCTTCGCCGCCCGCGAGTTGGACGTGCTGGACGGCATCGTGACGTCGTCGGCCGTGACCGCCGCGGAGACCGGCACGATCTTCCTCGACGGCTCCCCCGTCTGCGGCCGGCGTGCGCTGACGCTGGTGCCGGACCTGCACGTGTGCGTGGTGCCAGTCGACACGATCGTCGACGGCGTGCCCGAGGCCATCGCGCGGCTGGACCCCACCGCCCCGATCACCATGATCTCCGGGCCATCGGCGACGTCCGACATCGAGCTCAACCGCGTTGAGGGCGTCCACGGCCCGCGAACGCTGGTGGTCGTCATCGCGGGATAGGCGGGACGCCGCACGCGACGGCACCCGGACACGAAAAAGTCCCGCACCAGATGGTGCGGGACTTGTTTTCGTGCCCCCGATAGGAGTCGAACCTACGACCTTCGGTACCGGAAACCGGTGCTCTATCCACTGAGCTACGGAGGCGTGCGCCCTTGCGGGCAACGTTCGATACTTTAGCACCGCCCCGGCACGAACAACGAAAGGGCCGGTCGTTCGCATCGAATCCCAGACGGTTACTTACACAATCCTTGCCGGAATCTCCGACGAATCCCCGCCGAAATCCCCACTCCTCCGGTATCCCTACGCTTCCGGGATGACCAGCCACGCGCCCAAGTACAGGATCAGGGCCAGCGGCGCGACGGTCAACGCAAGGACGGCGAAGATCACGCGCAGCGCGGTGCCGCTGAAGCCGGTGGCCTCCTCGATGCCGCCGCACACGCCGGCGACCCACTTGTTGGAGTGGCTGCGCCGCACGGGTCGGCCCGCCATCCGGTCGATGGATGCCGACACCTTCTGCTGGTTGAAAAGTCCGTTCTTGTCCATGTTCGCCATGCCCCCGTTATACGGGAACACGGCATTCACCGCCGGGCGGGGCCTGCGCCGGGAAAGTACTACAGCAGCTTCGAACCGTTGCCCTGCTCGGCGTGGTTCATGATCGTCGTGAAGCAGCGGGTCATGTGGGCGAGGTCGTCGTCGGAAAGCTGCTCGAAGACCTCCGACCGGACGGTGCCGACGTAATCCGGCGCCGCCTCCGCGAACACGTGGCGGCCGACGCCGGTCAGGGCCACCGTGTAGTCGGCGTCCGGGTCGGCGCCCGGATCCTCGACGCTGATGACGCCGCGCTTTTCCATGCGCGAGGTGTGCAGCAGCGCGCGCGGGTGATTCCACTTCAGGCGACGGCACAGCTCGTCGACGTGCATGACGCCGTCCTCGGTTTCGCTCAGCGCGATGAGCACCGTGAAGTCGCCGAACGTCAACCCCGTGCGCTCGCGCAGCGTCGCCTCAATGTTGCGCTCCACGCTGCGGAAGGTGGACACGAGCATCTGCCAGAACTGCTGCTCGTCGTCGGTGAGCCAGTCATAGTCGTTCAAGGGGGCGTTCATGGGGACAAGGCTAACGGGGATACCGCCCGCGGGCGTAGTCGAGACGCCGCGCGGCGGGGTTGGCGGGGGTTGGCAAGGGCCGGCGGGCGCCGGTTACGCGATCGTCTCGCCGCGGAAATCCTCGGCGGCGGCGGAAATGGCGCGCATGGCCGTCAGAGCAGCGTCGCGGTCGAGGCCCGGGATCGAGTCGAGTTCGTCGAAGACGATGCGGCGGATCATGCGGACGTGATCCGGTGCGGCGCGCTCGATGACCTCGCGGCCGTGCGCGGTCAGTTCGACGTCGATGCCGCGGGAATCGTTGGCGCAGCGCAGCTTGGTCACCAGGCCGCGCTTTTCCATGCGGGTGATCTGGTGCGACATGCGGCTGCGGTCCCACTTCAGGCCCTCGCACAGTTCGCGCATGCGCACCGTGCCCCCCTCCGCTTCGGAGAGCTGGACCAGCACGGAAAAGTCCGCGCTGGAAATCTCCTCGGTGGTGAGCAGGCGCGTGTCCATCGCGCGCTCGACTGCCTTTGCGGCGCCCATCATCGCCCGCCAAAGAGTTTGCTCGTCGTCATTGAGCCACGGAACTTCCTGCTGCATGTCGCTCACGCTACCCCAATGACCACGTGTTTCACCAAAATCCGGAAAGTTGTTGACACGTCATCCATGCGTCGCTACAGTGTTCATTGTTGATACGGCAACTAGCCGCCGGGCGTGATCCGTGCAATCGTGCACGTGTCCCCCGGAAACGTTGAAAGGACTCTTCCCATGGCTCTCTCCCCCAACTTCGCCGGCACCTGGAACATCGACCCGTCGCACTCGCAGCTCGGCTTCATGGTCCGCCACGCGATGGTCACCAAGACCCGCGGCCAGTTCACCGACTACGCCGGTTCCTTCACCATCGATCCGGAGAACGTCAACAACGCCGCCAACGTCGTCATCCAGGCCACGTCCATCGACACCGGCAACGCCGACCGTGACGGCCACGTCCGCACCGGCGATTTCTTCGAGGTCGAGAAGTACCCGGAGATCACCTTCGTCGCCACCGACGCCAAGGTCACCGGCGACAACGAGGGCGTCCTGACCGGCGACCTGACCATCAAGGGCGTCACCAAGTCCATCGATCTCGACGTCGAGTTCGAGGGCACCAACGTCGACGCCTACGACCTGGAGCGCATCGGCCTGACCGCCTCGGGCTCCATCAACCGCAAGGACTTCGGCGTCGACTGGCAGGCCCCGCTGAACTCCGGCGTCATGGTCTCCGACAAGGTCGTCCTGGAGATCGAGATCTCCGCCGTCAAGGCCCAGTAGTTCCGGCTTTCGGCTGACTCGTTCGGCGAAGGGCAGCGTCTCCCTTTGCTTGACGACGGGGCGTCCCCACCGATTCGGTGGGGACGCCCCTTTTTCGTCGTCGCATGCACGCCGGCCGCGACGGCGCGCCCGCGTTGACGTCATAAGCGCAGGCGTCGGGCGCTTACACCGGCCTCGCCACGCCCTCACAGGTGTCAGTCGTCTGTGCGCAACAGTTCTGCCATGTCCAGGCGGTGACTGCCGCCGATCCGGGAGAACCGCTCCGGGTAACAGGTCAGCACCAGGATCTGGCTGTCCTCTCCGGCGCGGGCGAAGGCGTTGTTCATCTTCCGCAGGCGATCCGGGTCGGAGTAGCCCAGCGCATCGTCGATGATCACCGGCGCACCGCCTTCGCCGTCCATGACGCCGGCGACGGCCAGGCGCAGCAGCACGTCGATCTGCTCCTGGGCACCTCCGGAAAGCGCATCGAATTCGAAGGTGCCGGAGGCGTTGGACCGCGACTTCACCGCCATGCCCTCGTCGAGCTCGAACGTGGTGCTGTGCCCGAAGACCGCGCCGCCGTACTGCGCCAGCTTCTGCAGCAGCGGCTCGCCGATGGTCCGGCGGGTCTCCTTGCGGGCGGCCTCAAGGGTCTCGTACAGCAGCTTCGCCGCCGCGGCCCGCCGATTGATCGACTCCAGTTCGCGGCGCAGGCGGGTGCGCTCCGCGTCGGCTTCGGCCAGCTCCTCGTTGACGCCGGAGACGGACTTGAGCTCGCCGGTCAGCCCGCCCCGGCGGACGCGCAACTTCATCTGCTCGTCGCGCAGTCCTTCCAAGTACGACTCGGCCCCGATCAGTGACGCGTCGGCATCTTCGGCGCCGCGCTCGACCAATGCCTCGCGGGCACGGTCGGCCGCGACCCGGGCATCGGCGAACGTGGCCTCGGCACCCGCCAACCGCTCGGCGAGGTCCTCGTCGTTCTCGCGTGCGCGGGCTTCGGTCAGGGCGTCGACCGCCCGGCGGACGTCTTCGACCCTGGCGTGCTCATCGGCCTGCTTCCGGTGCAATTCGTGGCGGGCCGGGCGGGCGCTCATCGACTGCGCCGCCTGCATGGCGGCCTCGTACTCGACGCCCGCGGTGCGCTCGGCCTCCCGCGCGTCGTCGAGGATGCGCTGCGCCTCGGCCTCGTCGTCGGGCAAATCGGAGGCAACGAAGGCGGCGTCGGAGGAGGCGGCCACACCGTCGCCAGTGCCGTCGTCCGTGCCAGTGGGGTCGTCATCACCATCGCCGTCACCATTGCCTGACCAACCGGCGATCATGTCGGCGCGGATGCCCGGGTAGGCCTCGACGTCGGCGTCGAGCCCCACGCGCGCGTCCTGCATCTCGCCGAGATCGCGGTTGCTCAGTTCGGCGTCGAGGCGGGTGCGGGCGATTTCCAACTCGGATTCGACGGCCGCGCGCGCCTTCGCCTTTTCTTCCGCCCGCTTGACGGAGCTGACCCCCAGGTCCGACAGGATGTCGTCGAGCTTCTCCTTCGCCAGCGCCGCCCGGCCCGAGTACTCGCCGGCCCCGTCACCCGGGGTGACGGTGACGGTGACCTCGCCTACCCGCACGCTCGTCGGCGCGGTGACGGCACGGGTGACGGCCTGCTCGCCGACCTCCACGTCCTCCCCGTCCACAGACACCGTCGCCGCGGTCGCGGCCCTGACACTCAATTCCGACGACGACGCCTCCAGCACCGTCGTCGCCGTACGCCATTCGTTTTCCGCGTCATAGGCCCGCTTGGCGTCGTCGGCGGTGATGCGGTGCTCGGCGAGCTTGCGCCGCTTGACCTTGACCACCTCGTCGAGCTCGCGGACCCGATCGAGGACCTCGTCGAGTTCGGCGAGCTTACGGACGTTCACGCAATGCGCCAGATCCGTGTCCGCCACATGCAGCAGCCGACGTGCCCGGTCCCGCTTCGCCCGCGTCCGGACCACCGTCGCCTCGATCGCGTCGACGTCCCGTGCCTCCGCCGCCGCGGCCTCGCGCAGCGGCACCAGCTCCGCGACGACCGCATCCAAAGCCGTCTGGGCCTGCTTCTCCTGCGCGATCAGCTCGGCGCGCGCGTCCTGCGCCGAGCGGGCGTTGTTCAGCTCCACCGTCGCCAACGTCACTGCATCGTCGGCCTTCGACTTGGCGTGATGGAATTCCTTGAGCTCCGCCACCGTCGCGCGCCACGACGCAACCTCGGCTTCCGCCGCTGGCAGATCCGATTCGAGCTCGGCCCGACGCCGATCGTTCTTCTTCGCCTCGTCGACCAAGTCGCGCACTTCCTCCACGCGCGCGGACGCCGCGGCGTAGCGGGCATCGGCGGCCTCCACCGCCGCGGCCGCCTCCTTCAGAGAGGATTTCTCCTTGCCCTGCGCCGTGTAATACAGCGCACGCTCCGCCAGCGCCGCCTCGACGATGGACTTCTGCTCGTCGGTTTCCGCCGATCCGCCGGACGCCTCCTGCAGGGCCGCCGTCACCTGCGCGTACGCACCCATTTGCAGTGCCTTCTGCTCGGTGCCCTGGCGGGCCACGAACGCGTTCCACAGGTCGCGCGTGCCCTCGCCGCGGGTCAGCTCGTTGAGCCACTGCTGCGCGGCGTCGCCCGCCAGCTGCTTGGGTGCGGGTTCCGCCACCGAAATCTCGGTCAGAGTGGCGTTGCGGTTGCCCGCGAACACCTTGCGCATGGTGAACCGCGTCCCGCCCAGCGTCATGTCCAGCGTCACGTCCGGGAACGTGTCGCGGTTGTTCGGCCGCAGGGCCTTGACTTCCTTGCGGTCGGACTTCGCGGGCCAGGTCAACGCCACGTGGATCGCTTCGGCGATGGTGGACTTGCCCATCTCGTTGTCGCCGGCGATGACGATCACGCCGCGGTCCGGCAGCTCGTCGGCCACCAGATGCTCGATGCCGCGGACGTTCTTCAGCTCGATCGAATGCAGTTTCATGGTCCGCCCCTACTTCCCGGTCCCGGCCAAACGCGCCAACAGCCCCAGGGCATCGGCCGCCGCCCGGCGATCCTCGTCTGCCAACGCCCCGTCCGCCGTCCGCGCCTTCAATTGCTCCGCGGCGTCGAGCGGGAATCCGTTGAGCCCCAGCGACGTGATGTCGCCGTCCTCCGGCACCACGGTGACCTCGCTGCCGCTGCCCCGGCGGTACAGCGCGGCGAACGACGGGGCGATCTCCTCCATGCCCCGCTTCAACTCCGCCGAGCCGATGAGATTGAGCGTCCCGCGCAACGAATACTTCACGCACGTCCGGGACTTGTCGGTGAGCATCCGCAGCTCGTCCAACCACGCCCGCGCATCCTCGACCCCGGCGAAATCGCGCTCCATGGCCCGGAAGTTCCACTGGCCGATGTGCGCCACCTCCACCAACGGCTCCGCATCCGGCGAGGCGTCGACGACCAGGACGTTGCCGGAATGCCTCTCCTTGTCGTCGTAATCCGTCGTTTCGGGCGACCCGGAAAACCACATCCGCCCGGCGTCGTCGAGCTGCTGCGTCGAGTGGGAATCGCCCACGGCCACGTAATGCACGGCACGCTTGCCGACGGCCTCCGCCACCGCATCCAGCGACAGCGTCTCCCCCACCTCCGCGCCGAATCCCGCGACCTGGCCATGCGCGACGGCGATGCGCACCCCGGCGGTGGGCTCCAGCCCCGCCAGCGCCTCGGCGAGCACATCCGTATCCGGGGCCCTGCTGGTCAGCGGCGCCCCGACGATCTCCACTCCCGGGCGCACCTCCACCGGTTCCGAATCGCGCAGGACGTGGACGCCCTTCTGCGCCACCTCGTCGAACACGCGGCGGTGGTAGATCGACGTCGCATCCAGCGCGTCATGATTGCCCGGCAGCAAATACACCGGGACGGGCAGCTCTCGGATCACGTCCAGCGCACGCTGGAAATCGCGTTCCGGCAAAGTGTTTGACTCGAAGACGTCGCCGGCCACGACGATGAACTCCGCGCCCCGCTCCTGCGCCAGCCGCCCCAGCCGCCGCACGGCCTCGAGGCGATCCGCCGAAAACCTGGCCTGCGCCTCGCCGTCGCCCTCCCTGAGAAACCACCGCGTCATGCCCAACTGCCAGTCCGACGTGTGCAGGAACCGCACCGCCGACCCGTCCGCCGCCCGCGAATCCCGCTGCTCATCCATGCCCCGATTCCTATCAGAGCCCCCGGATCACCGCCGGGCGAAACACCCCCGGCGCGCCATCACGCCCGACTCACTCCGCATCGTCGTCGAACGAGGCCGCCACCATGCC
This sequence comes from Corynebacterium xerosis NBRC 16721 = ATCC 373, assembly GCF_001552415.1. GTDB lineage: Bacteria > Actinomycetota > Actinomycetes > Mycobacteriales > Mycobacteriaceae > Corynebacterium > Corynebacterium xerosis. The sequence continues at coordinate 517,038 of NZ_BCRD01000002.1, read as the reverse complement.
GTCGTCGTCTTCGCCGCGCCGTCGCTCCGGACCATCGTCGAGATCGACGTCATCGAAGGACGGCGGCGAGGTCAGGTGGTCCCAGCAGTCCTCGAGGTCGGCGACGGCGCGCAGGGTCTCCACCGACAGCACCGTCGTCGACCGCAGCGCCGCGTGCAGCAGCGTCGGGTCGGTGTCACGCAGCACCACCATGGTCTCCGGGTTCGGGATCTCGATCGCCGGCAGGTCCGTCCCCCAGAAATCCTGCTCCACGATTTCAAGCACCGGATCCTCGGTCCGCGGCCCCGTCGGCCTGCGCACCGGGCCGCGCGCCGCACCGTCGCCGTCGCGCCCCGTCGCCCGCGCCGCAGCCTCGGCGACGAGCCCGGCCAGTTTGTGCCGCGCCTCGAGCACCCCGAGCCCCCTCAGCTCCAGCGCGTTGAGAGGCTCGGCGTCGATCGCCCGCGCCGCCGACGCGGCCACCGCCACCGCGTGCTTGCACACCAGCGTCGCGTCGGGGCACGAGCAGCGGCACGTCGGCGCCTCGTCACCGGCCAGCAGCAGCTGGTCGAGCTGCTTGCCCGGCAGAATGCCCTTCTCCAGGTCATCGGCCGCGCCGGTGGTGCCCGCCAGCCACCGCAGCAGCCCGGCGGCCACTCCGGCGTCGCGGTACGGAAGCTTGATCACCACGGTGAACGGCTCGATCTGGCTGCCGCGGACCTCTCCGACGATCTGCCCGTCGACCATGCGGAAGCCCAGCACGTTGCCGTCGCGGAAGTACGCCTCGCCCCGCCCGCGGCGGCCTTCTTCGGCCCGGTCCGCGACGGCGTCGTAGACCCTGCGCGCGATCTCGGTGCGGGGCCGCACGACCTTGCCGCCTGCTTTGCGACGCTGCGCCGCCCCCTTCTTCCCGCGTGCCCCGCGCGTGCCGCCGCGGGCATCGCCGCGGCCGCCGAAGTCGGCGTAGATGACGTTGTCGCCCCAGGTCACATCACCGTTGGCCATCGTCGTCCTCCTGCTTCATCCCGGGTGCACGCCGCCCGCGCTTCTTCGTGCCGGAGCCCGCATCACCATCGGCACGGCGGCGCTCGCCGAAGGCGATGACATCCGCGAGCTGATCGGGACCGGTGTCGCCGACGCCGGACTTTCGCTTCCGGGAATCGCGCGCCCACTCGTCTTCCACGGTGTGCCCGGCGTCGGAGGCCTCGCGGGCCCGGCGCGAGCGCTCGTCGTCAAGCTTCCACAGACGGTGGAGCTCGTCCAGGCCCATCTCGGTCAACCACGCCTCGCCGGTGGGCATCACCGCCCGCGCCAGATCGACCTTGCCGGCGATGACCTGGTCGATGCGCTCCTCGATGGTCCCCTTGGCCACGAGCTTGTGCACCTGCACGTCACGGCGCTGCCCGATGCGGTAGGCGCGGTCGGTCGCCTGGTCCTCCACCGCCGGATTCCACCAACGGTCGACGTGGACCACGTGATTGGCCGCCGTCAGATTCAGGCCCGTGCCGCCGGCCTTGAGGCTGAGCACCATCACCGGCGGCCCATCCGGCGCGTTGAACTCCGTGACCATCCGCTGCCGCGCCGCCCGCGAAACTCCGCCGTGCAAAAACGGGATGTCCACGCCCAAACGGTCGGCCAACCACGGCTGGAGCATTGACCCGAAGGCCGTGTACTGGGTGAACACCAGAACCCGCTCGCCGTCGAGCACCGCGGCGTCGACGATGCGCTCCAGCTCCGCGACCTTCCCCGACCGGTGCCTGCCCTTGTTCAGCAGCGGAGACCCGTCGGACTGGAAATGCGCCGGGTGATTGCAGATCTGCTTGAGCTTGGTGATGCCCTGCAGCACCAGCGCCCGCCTCTTCATCCCCTTTGCCGCATCGACCTCGCGCTCCAGCTCGTCGATCCAGCCCTTGTACAACAGGGCCTGCTCGGCGGTCAGCGGCACCAGCGCGATGTTCTCGTCCTTCTCCGGCAGATCGTCGAGGATGCCCGGGTCGGTCTTCATGCGCCGCAGGATGAACGGCGCGGTGATCTGCCGCAGCTCCGCGGCCCGCTCGACGTCGCCGTCACGCTCGATGGGAGCGGCGAACCGCGACCGGAACGACCGCGCCGATCCCAGCATGTTGCGGTTGCAAAAATCCATGATCGCCCGCAGCTCGCCCAGGTTGTTCTCCACCGGCGTGCCCGTCAGCGCGATCCGCTGCCGCGCGGGCAGCGACCGCACCGCCCGCGACGCCGCGGTATTCGGGTTCTTCACCGCCTGCGCCTCGTCGAGGATCACGTGATCCCACTGCACCGCGCCCCATTCGCCGGGATCGCGCGCGACGACGCCGTACGTGGTCACCACCAGGTCCGCACCCTCGGCGACGCGCTTGAGTTCCTCACCCCGCGGCCGGTTCGCCCCATGGAGCACCTTCACCTTCAGATCCGGCGTGAACTTCGCCGCTTCCGCGGCCCAGTTGGACACCACGGACATGGGCGCGATCAGCAGAGTCGGGTACCGCTTGACGACGCCGTCCAGCGCCCGCACCGAGTCACCGCCGGCCTCGAGAGCGGCGTCGAGTTCTTCGCGGGCGGCGCGTTCGCCGTCGGTTTCGGCGGCCAGACGGCCGTTCTTCTCGTGCAGCAGCAACGCGAGGATCTGAATGGTCTTGCCCAGGCCCATGTCATCGGCCAGGATCACCCCGAACCCGGCAGAGGACATCCACGCCAACCAGTCCAGGCCCCGGCGCTGGTATTCGCGCAGCTCGCCGGCGAAACCGTCGGGCACGGGTACGCGGGGGCCGTGGAAACCGGCGGCGGCATCGCCCGGCGCGCCGCCCCCGCCTGTCGCGTTCTTGCCGCCCGAGCCCTCATCGGTCGCACGCTTGCCATCGGCGTCATCGTCGAAGACGGCTCGCGCCCACCCGCGGGCGTCGACGTCGACGGGCACCGGCGCCTGCGCCACCGCACCATCGGCGAAGTGGATCTCGCTCAGCGCCGCCGACCCCTTGCCCGTGGCTTCGCCCGCTTTGGTCTGCTCCTCCAGGAACTTCAGCGCCTTGCGCGTCGCCTCCGGATCCGCCGCGACCCAACTGTCGCGCAGGCGCACCAGGCCGGACCCGGATTCGGACAGGCGTCGGACCTCATCGTCGGAAAGCTCCTCGTCCCCCAACGTCAGCTTCCACTTGTAATCCACAAGCTGGTCGAACCCGACGCGGGCCTCCGTCGCGCCGCGCACCGAACCGGTCGGCTGATCATCGCGGGGGCTGACCTCCAGCCGGAGCGCAGGCTGCGCCGTCATCCACGCGCGCGGCAGCATCACGGCGATGCCGGCTTCGCGCAGCTTGTCCACGCCGTCGGCCACCAACGCCACGACCTGGTCGGGGGTCAGCAGGAGATCCAGTCCCTCGCCGGCCGACGCGGCGTCGCGGAACGGCGGGAACACCTTCTGCGCCAATTCCAGCTGCGGGCGCAACTGCGTGAGCACCGAACCACGGCACATCGCCGGATCCAGCCGCTCCGGGGCGTCCACCCCGATGCGGTAGTGCATGCGCAACGGCCAAGACAAGCCCTCATCGCCGTCCGCACCGCCGGCCCCGCCCCGGTTGCGCACGATGTCGATGACGCGACTGGGCTCGGGATCCTCGAAATCCTCGGGTTCCTCCACGACCAGCAGCAGCCGCACGTCCTCGCCCGTCGCCGACGCCCGCCACTGCGCCAGATCCGCAGCCGCATCCGCCGACGCCCGGCGCAACGGCTCCGAATCCAACAACGACCGCACGAACGCCTGCCGGCCCTTCGGCGGCTCCGGCAAATCCGCCAGCAACGCATTGACCGTCCAATGGAACAGCCGCCCGATCAGGTCGTCGAGCATCCCCTTGCCACCGTTGACCACCAGCACCGGCGGGGTGCGCTGCGCGATCTGCGCCCGCCACGACGATTCCTTCAGGCCATCCGGCAACCGCCACTGCGGCCACCACCGGCCGTCCTCCCACGTCACCGCCACCAGCGCGCGCCCCGACCGGGCCCACCGCTCCATGGATTCCTGGACGCGGATGAGGAACCGCAGGTCCGGGGCGATCGCCCGATCATCGGCGTCCCCGCGCAGCGACTCCAGCACCGTCACGGCACGTTCCGGCACGAACGTCCACGTCGGCAGGACGTGGCGCACCTTCCTCCCCTTCGGCGTGCGCAGCTCCACCTCCGGCCGCCCGCGCGGCACCGACGCCAGCACCGCCGCGGCCGCGCCCGGAAGGGCCGCCCGTGCGCCGTCGTCAAGCCCCGCCAGCACCCGGTGCCCGTCCACGCGCTCCAACCACAGATGCAACCCGGAGTCGGGGATCCACAAACCGTGGAGCACATGAGTGGCCGAAGACATGCCCCGATCATGCCACCCGCACCGGATCGCACCGGACGGCACCGGACCGCAGATGTGCGAAAGACCCCGGCACGCGCCACCCGGCCATCCCCCGAAAGCATGGGCCACGCCACATTGTTACGGAGTCGTTATCCGCGCCGCTCACAGGTCACATTAAGGTTCAAGGGACCACCGAAAACCGGAAAAACCCAGGTCACCGTTTTGCGTGCCCAACCCCGACCATGAAAACGTCGATTGGTCACTCGCACGAACGTAGCCTTGATTCCCCACACCAGAAGGAGTGGAACACTTGGAAGCGACGACCTGGTATCTCATCGCCATCGTCATCTACCTGGCCCTGATGCTGTACATCGGGTACGCCGCGTACCGGAAGACCACCGAGTACGACGACTACATGCTCGCCGGCCGCGGCCTGCACCCGTTCGTCGCGGCACTGTCCGCCGGCGCCTCCGACATGTCGGGCTGGCTGCTGATGGGCCTGCCCGGCGCGATCTACCTGTCCGGCCTCAACCAGACGTGGATCGCCATCGGCCTGTGCGTCGGCGCCTGGGCGAACTGGAAGCTCACCGCGCCACGCCTGCGGGCGTACACGAAGGTGGCGAAGAACTCGATCACCATCCCGTCTTTCCTGGAGAACCGCCTGGAAGACAAGACCAAGATCCTGCGCGTCGCGTCGGGCATCATCATCCTGGTCTTCTTCACCTTCTACGTCTCCTCCGGCATGGTCGCCGGCGGACGCTACTGGGAGTCGACGTTCGGCGGCGACTACATGGTCGGCCTGCTGATCGTCTCCGGCGTGACGCTGCTGTACACGCTCTTCGGCGGCTTCCTGGCCGTGTCCTACACCGACGCGGTGCAGGGCATCATCATGTTCCTGGCGCTGATCATCGTGCCCATCGTCGCGATGTTTACGCTGACGTCCAACGGCGAGCCGGTCTCCGACATGTTCTCCTTCGCCGCCGAGAACGCCTACGCGGGCTCCGAGGGCGCGCCGGTCGAGGGCTTCTTCAACCCCTTCACGGGCATCCCGCTGATCACCGCCATCGGCCTGTTCGGTTGGGGCCTGGGCTACTTCGGCCAGCCGCACATCATCGTGCGCTTCATGGCGCTGCGCTCCCCCTCCGACGCCGTCGCCGGCCGCCGCTACGGCGTGACGTGGCAGGTCATCTGCATGCTCGGCGCGACGCTGGTCGCCATCGTGTCCACCGTGTTCTTCGCCCGTAACCCGGAGGCGTCGATCACCGACACGAACGCCTACGAGACCATCTTCCTGGATCTGACCCGCGTCATCTTCCACCCGCTGGTCGCCGGCCTGATCCTGACGGCCGTGCTGGCGGCGATCATGTCGACCATTTCGTCGCAGCTGTTGGTGTCGTCGTCCGCGCTGATCGAGGACCTGTACCGCGGCGTGGTCAACAAGAACCTGAAGTCGTCGACGTCGATGCTGGCGTCGCGCTTCGCCGTGGCCGGCGTCGCCATCGTCGCCGGCATCATCGCGGCGAACCCGAACTCGTCGATCCTGGAACTGGTCGGCTTCGCCTGGGCCGGTTTCGGTTCGGCGTTCGGCCCGGTCGTCGTCGCGTCGCTGTACTGGCGCCGCCTGAACACCCCGGGTGCCGCCGCCGGCATCATCGTCGGCGCGGTCGTGTCCTTCGCGTGGGGCATGAGCTCCCTGACGGACACGATCTACGAGATCGTCCCGGGCGTCGCCGCGTCGGCCATCGCGATGATCGTGGTGACGTTGCTGACGAAGAAGCCCGACGACCACATCGTCGCGGAGTTCAACCACGCCGTCGAGGAGTCGCTCAAGCCGGCCGCCCCGAAGGGCTCCGCCGTAAAGGCCGAGGCGTAGCCGTTCCCTCGCCCACCCTGATGGGGTAGGCGGGAAATTCGACGGAACCGCGCGCAGGCGGGCCGCGTCCAATAGGACGTGGCCCGCCTTTTTCGCGTCTTCGCCCCCGTCCCCCGCCCGGATCGTCCCCATCGCTCTGCTCCGGCCCGTTCCCGTTTTTCCTTTCCGCGTGCCGCTTTACGACGGCCCCCGTCCCCGATCCTCGCCCTGCTCCTGGCATTCACCGTCGTCTGTCTCGGCGGGTGCGCCGGCGCGGATGCCGGTCGCGGCGCCGCCGATGAGGCCGCCGGACTGTTGGCCACCGTGCGCGTGGTGCCGGAGCGCGTGACGGTGCTCGGTTACGACCGCGCCCGGTTCGGCGGGTGGGCGAGGGTCGGAGCGTGCACTGCACGGGAGGCCGTGTTGGCCGAGTGGTTCGGCGACGGCGCGCCGGCTCCGGAATGCGGCGGACGGGGCGTCATCGCCGACCCGTACACCGGCGACGACCTCGGGCCCGAGGGCGCGGACGTCGACCACGTGTACCCGCTGGCGGCGGCATGGGACTTCGGCGCGCATGCGTGGGATGCCCGGCGGAGGCGGGAGTTCGCCAACGACGTCGCGCTCAACCTCGTGCCGGTGGCGTCGGCGGTCAACCGCGAAAAGTCCGATCTCACGCCCGCCGAGTGGCTGCCCGCTCCCCGCGGGCTGCGCTGCGGGTACTCGGTGCGGTACCTGCGCGTCGCCGTGGAGTGGGAATTGCCGGTCTCCGTCGCCGATTGGGAGGCGATGGCCGAGGCCTGCGGCGTGCGGACCCGCAGTGGTTGACGCGCCCGCAACTTACCGACGCCACGTCGATACCGCTTGGGTGCCCGCCACCCCCATCCGCTAACATGGCGCCCCGATGGTCAAGCCGCCCTGCCCGGCGGTTCGCCTATGAAATGCGCGACCACGGGGCCACCCGCCGCCGCGATCGCGCACCAGCCACCGAACCACCCTTGAAAGGCACCACATGAACGACGTCGTTCTCATCGCCCATGTCGTCGCGGCGATCCTGCTGCTCGGCCCCGTCACCGTCGCCATCTCGATGTTCCCGCGCCTGGCGCTGGCCGCCCGCGACGGCGAGGCCGGCACCGTCGGCGCCGCCCGCACCATGCACGCGATCACCCGCACCTACGGCCTGTTCTCACTGGCCGTGCCGCTGCTGGGCGTCGGCGTCATGTTCACCGACCTCGGCTACTACATGAAGGCCGGCGCGCTGCACACGTCCATCCTGCTGGCGATCATCGCCTGGGCGCTGCTGTACTTCGTCATCACCCCGAAGCAGGCCGTCATGATGGCCGGCCTCGGCGTCGCCGGCGAGGACGAGCTCGCCGACGACCCGGACTTCCGCAAGCGCGCCGACAAGGCCGCCAACCTGGACTGGAAGAAGGCCAAGGGCCAGCTGGCCATGTTCTCCGGCATCTTCAGCGCCCTGTGGCTGATCACCGCCGTGCTGATGTTCTTCATCTAAATCAGCTTCCCGGCAATTGAGCCGCCCCGGATTCTCCCGGGCACCTCACGCCGTGCCGAACCCCGGCCGACCGCTCCCCGTGAGCGGTTCGGCCGGGGTTCGGCGCATTCCGCCCTCCCTCTCCTCTCGCCCATCCTCTCCTGCGATCGGGCGCCCACCGCACACCGGTTGGATGCTTTCGCAAAACGACGCTCGGCAACGCCGTTTCCGACTACGCGGCCCGTGTGCCTGGGGCGTTGTCCCTCTCGCACATTCGTCCGTAGGGTCGCGCAGAGGGAGCGGCGTTCACCGCCTGCCCTCCCCGCAGGTCGACCGGCACCCCGGCGTCGCGGGGACCACCCGATTTCGCCCGAGGAGGACACCATGGCCCCCACGCACGACGCCCGCCATTTGATCGACGACGACGGACGCGACGATGGGCAGCCCGCCCTCGTCCCCCTCGAGGATCTGGTGGACAAGGCGGTGACGCGTGCGCTGGGGTGGCTCGCGGAATCGGAACGCGTCACGGGGCGCACCGGCTCCGGTGGTTCCGGCGACTCCGGCAGCTCCGCCGGGGACCCCGCCGCCGATGCCCCCGTCAAGGATTCCTCCGACCACGCCGCCGAGCAGCTGGCCAAGCTCGTCCACGATCCGGCGGGCGTGGACTACACCATGGCGTTCGTCGACCAGGTTGCCCGGCCGGAGGACAACGGCACCGCCGCCAACCAGCTGGCGGCGATGACCAAGGGCACGAAGGCGCCCGCGTTTCTCTCCGCGATGGACCGCGCCGCCATGCAGCTCGGCGGCATCATGGCGCCGAAGTTCCCGTGGCTGGTCATGCCCATCGCGCGCAAGCGCATGCGGCAGCTCGTCGGCCACCTGGTGCTCGACGCCGACGGCAAGGCCTTGAACGAGTTGCTCAGCGACGCCCGTGCGCGCGACCGCCAGCTCAATCTCAATCTCCTCGGCGAGGCGGTGCTCGGTTCGAAGGAGGCGCAGCGCCGCCTGCACGACACGATGGCGCTGCTGCGAGACCCGCTGGTCGACTACGTGTCGGTCAAGGCCTCCAGCGTCGTCTCCCAGCTCAACCCCTGGGACTTCGACGGCAGCGTCGAGCGCCTGGTGCAGACGCTGCGCCCGCTCTACCGCATCGCCGCCGACGCGCCGGGGCAGGCGCAGCGCGCCAACCCGCCGTTCATCAACCTGGACATGGAGGAGTACCACGACCTCGACCTGACGCTGGAGGTATTCGAGCGGATCCTGTCCGAGGACGAGTTCCTCGGCCTCGAGGCCGGCATCGTCCTCCAGGCGTACCTGCCGGATTCGGTGGCGGCGCTGGACCGGCTCATCGACTTCGCCAAGAAGCGCGTCGCCCGCGGCGGCGCCCCGGTCAAGGTCCGCCTGGTCAAGGGCGCGAACCTGTCCATGGAAACCGTCACCGCGGATCTGCACGGCTGGGTGCGCGCGCCGTACTCGTCGAAGGCGGAGACCGACGCCAACTACCTGCGCCTGCTCGATCGGTCGCTGCGCCCCGACGTCGCCGATGCCCTCCGCGTGGGCGTCGCCAGCCACAATCTGTTCTCCATGGCCGCGGCCGTCGAACTTGCCCGCGCCAGGGGCGTCGAAAAGCAGATCGACGCCGAGATGCTGCAGGGCATGGCGCCGATGCAGCAGAAGGTGATTCAGGAAGACGTCGGGCGTTTGATCCTGTACACCCCCGTCGTCGACGCCGACAGCTTCGACGTCGCCGTGAGCTACCTGGTGCGCCGCCTGGAGGAAAACGCCGCGGAGGAGAATTTCCTCCACGCGATGACCAGCGTCGACGAGTCCGAGCGCGCCGGCGGCGACGGCCCCGACCCGCGTTCGCCGCAGTCGCCGATGTCCGGGCAGGAGGAGCGGTTCCGCCAGGCCGTCGCCGAGCGCGACGCCACCCGCGAGGCCCCGCGCCGCACGCAGGACCGCCGCGTCGAGGGCCCGCCGACCGCGCCCGACGCGGCACCGGGCACGACCACCACCCCGCGCGCCGAGCAGGCACGCACCGCGGCGACGACCACGGCGTTCCGCAACGAACCCGACACCGATCCCGCGCTGCCCGCCAACCGCGAGTGGGCCGCCGACCTGGTCGATCCCGCGCAGGATCCGGGGCCGTCGAAGGCGCCGCTGATCGAGGACGTCGCCGACGTCAACGGCGTCGTCGACCGCGCCATCCGCGTCCAGGGGGCCTGGGCGGATCTCGGCGAGCATGGCCGCGCGTCGGTGCTGGAGACCGTCGGCGATCGTTTCGCGTCGCGCCGCGGCGCCCTCATCGCCGCCATGGTCCACGGGCCGGGCAAGACCGTCGCCGAGTCCGATCCCGAGGTCAGCGAGGCCATCGACTTCATCCGCTACTACGCCGCGTCGGCCAGGGCCATCGCCGACGAGCCGGGCATCGCGTTCACGCCCAACCGCGTCACCGTTGTGTCGCCGCCGTGGAACTTCCCCGTCGCCATTCCCGTCGGCGGCATGGTCGCGGCGCTGGCGGCGGGGTCGGCGGTGATCATTTCTCCCGCGCCGCAGGTGGTGCGGGTGGCGGAAGTCGCCGTCGCCGCGCTGCGCCAGGGGCTTGCCGACGCCGGCGCGGACCCGGATCTGATTCAGCTGGCCAACACCGACGAGGGTGCGGCCGGCCGGGCGCTGCTGACGCATGACGACGTCGACGCGGTGATCCTCACCGGCGCCTCCGAGACGGCGTCGCTGTTCCGCGGCTGGCGGCCCGAGCGGACCGTGCTGGCGGAGACCAGCGGCAAGAACGCGATCATCGTCACCCCGGCCGCCGACCCGGACCTCGCGGCGCGCGACGTCATTTCGTCGGCGTTCGGCCATGCCGGGCAGAAGTGCTCGGCCGGGTCGCTGGTCATTCTCGTCGGCGCGGCGGGCAAGTCCGAGCGGTTGCTGGGGCAGATCCTCGACGCCGCCGAGACCCTCCGCGTCGGCCACGGCCGCGACCTGTCCACGGACATGGGCCCGCTGGTCGAGGCCCCGGGCGACAAGCTGCGCCGGGGCCTGACGGCGCTGGAGCCCGGCGAGAAGTGGCTGGTCACGCCGCGCCAGCTCGACGACGACGGCCGGATCTGGTCGCCGGGCATCCGCGACAACGTCAAGCCCGGCTCGTGGTTCCACCTCACGGAGTGCTTCGGCCCGGTGCTGGGCATCATGCGCGCGCCCGATCTGGAGACGGCCATCGAGTGGCAAAACGCCGTCGACTACGGGTTGACCGGCGGCATCCACACGCTGGATTCCGCCGAGGTCGCCACGTGGCTGTCGAAGGTGGAGGTGGGCAACGCCTACGTCAACCGGCACATCACGGGCGCGATCGTGCGCCGCCAGCCGTTCGGCGGCTGGAAGGGTTCGTCGGTCGGGCCGGGCGCGAAGGCCGGTGGCCCGAACTACGTGGCGCAGATGGGCACGGTCCACGATGCGCCGGCACCGAACATGCCGCAGGCCAGCACGGATCGCGGCACCAACGCGGTGCTGCGCGATCTGGCCGACGCCCTGCGCGCCAGCGCGATCGGCGCCACCGACTCCTCGGGCACGGGTTCGGCCGACGCTCCCCCGGCCACGCCCGAGTCGGACGCCGCCACGGACGCCACCGGCAAGGCTGCCTCCGCGACGACGGCGGCGGACCTGGGCACGGACATCGACACCGCCATCGCGTACCTGCAGGGTGCTGCCGGGTCCGACGCCCACTGGACCGCGACGGAGTTCGGCGTGGCCAAGGACGAGTCCGGGCTGGTCGGCGAGGCGAACGTGTTCCGCTACCGCGCGTACCCGACGCCGGTCGTGCGCGTCGGCCCCGGTGCGCATCCGGTGGCGTTGGCGCGCACGGTGCTGGCGGCGGCCGCCGCACGCCATGCCGCCGGGCGGTTGTCGCAGTCCGGCGGGCATGCGGAGGACCCCGTGGTCTCCATCGCCCCGTCGGTCATCGGTGACGCCGAGGACGGTACGCATCCGGGCGCGTCGCCGAGCCGCGCGGATTCGCCGGTCGCGGCGGTGCTGCGGGTGCTGTCGGCGCATGGGCTGGTGCGGGTCGTGGTCGAGGATGACGCCGACTTCACCGCCCGCGTCTCCGCCGCCGCGTCCTCGCGGGTGCGGTGCCTGGGCGCGGTGCCCACGGCTGCGTTGGAGGCCGCCGCCGACAACGGCTCGTGGCTCGATCGCGCGCCGGTCGTGCAGAGCGGTCGCCACGAAATGCTCCATTACCTGCGCGAGCAAGCCGTGTCGTGGTCGCTGCACCGCTTCGGCCACGTGTCGGAGTCGGCGGAGCGCAACTTGCGGGCGGCGTTCCGGAAGTAGCTTCGCGCTTGACGACGCCGCCGGCGCCCCGTGATCACCCGGGGTGTGCCGGCGGCGTCGTTCGCATTGGCCTGCGCATCTGCGACGTCGTCCGTGCGGCATGGCGGTCGGCCCGCGCCACTTTCGCCACAATGTCATGGCCGCATAACGCCGCGACAACGATGCATCAACAGCGCCCCGATCCCCTTGCATTCCCCGCCGAAAAGGAGAGCGGTGGGCGCCACAGTTGATCGGGACACCGGATCACACCGCAAGGTCGAACGATGAATCCAGCGGCCGGCTCGACCCGATCAACGCGATCCGCCGCCCACGACCCCGACAGATCGACCCTCCGGCGGATCGGGGAGGACACCATGTTCGACATGATGCACACTCCGACACCCGGCACGACCGGCTCGCGCACCAATGACGAGCCCGCCGCCCCCACCGCGTCCCCGCGCCGCGCGACCTTTCGCAGGGCGACGCTGGCCACCGCCGCATCGCTGACGATGCTCGTCGGCGCCGTCACCGCGGCCACCTCCCCCATCGCCCACGCCGCACCCGCGGACCCGGCGGCGCAGACCGAGTGCGAGCACGTCGACGATCCGGCCCGCCTGGACGACGCGATCTCGCGCGCCATCGCCGAGGGCCACATTGCCGCCGGCCACGATTGGGCGCCGAACAAGGCGCTGGAGTTCCTGCCCGGCAATTGCGGCGAGGTCGTCGCGCAGCCGATCGCCGCGCTGGGCGGCGAGCCGTCGTCGCCGACGGCGCTGCTGCTCTACCACCCGGTCGACGGCCGCTACGTCACCACGGCCGAGGTCCCCGGCTTCGTCGCCGAGGGCCCCGCGTGGGGCACAAACATCAGCGGCATGTCGCGCATCGAGCGCACGACTCCGCAGGAGATCACCGTGTGGTGGAAGAACACCGCCGGCGAGACGGCGACGATGCGTTACCTGTGGGATCAGGGCAGGTACCACGCGCTGTACGAGGAAGGCTCGCAGTAGCCCCAGGCCGACCATCCCCGACGAGGGACGCGCGCCCCACCGGGCGCGATCGGATGTCCACGGTCGAGACCGGACCTCCGCGGAGAGGAAGACATGTTCCGCACTCATGACGACCACGCTCATGACCACCACAACCGCAGTCACCGCACGCACGGCCGCCGCGGAATCGGGGCGCTGACCGCCTCGGCCGCAGCGACGCTGGCCCTGACCGCCGCAACCATCACGTCGGCGGCCCTCGCTGCCCCGGCCACTCCATCCACCCCGGCCGCTGACCAGCCGACGGCAACCGCTCCCGTCGCGCCCACCGCCGATACGTCCGCGAACGACGCCCGTCTGGCGGAGGCCATCAAGTGGGCCACCCTCGAGGGCCATCTCTCGGACGACTACGAGTGGGTCGCCGACCCGCTCTATCCCTTCGTCGATGGCGGTCCCGATGGACTCTCGGCGCAGGTGATCACCGTGTCCGGCGCGACGGGTTCGTCGCCGCAGGCCGTGATTCTCTTCGGCTCGGGCCACGCGAACTTCTCCGACGCCGCCGTGGTACCCGAGGGCTTCGCCGCCCACGAGAGCTTCGGCGACGCCACCGGCCAGGTCGAGTCCGTCGAGCAGGCGGACCCGGACACGATCACCGTGACGTGGAAGGGCCCCGACGGCGAGCTCCGCGCCGTGGACCATCGCCAGCAAGATGGGCGCATCGTCGTCGAGTAGATCGCTTGACGACGAAACCGGCCCGCACCCCATTCCAGGGTGCGGGCCGGTCCGTCGTAAAGCGATCCTGCTCCGTGCAACGGCGCCGCTAAAGCACCGGGCGGAGGCTAGTAGTCGCGTCCGCCACGGTAGCCGCCGCGGCCACCGCGCTCGTCGCCGCCGCGACCGCCACGGTAACCACCGCGACCGCCGCGCTCGTCGTCGCGACCGCCACGGTAACCGCCACGGCCACCACGCTCATCGTCGCGACCACCGCGGTAACCACCACGGCCACCGCGCTCATCGTCGCGCCCACGGCCACCGCGGTAACCACCGCGACCGCCACGGTCATCGCCGCCGCGCCCGCCACGGAAACCACCGCGGCCGCCACGGTCGCCGTCGCGCCCGCCGCCGCGACGGTCATCGCGGTCGTCGTAGGCGTGGGAGCCGTCGTCGACGTTGGTGCCGTCGTCGGGCGTGATGTGGATCAACTGGCCCGAAATGCGGGTGTCCTTCAGGTTCTCGAACACCTGCTGCGGCATGTTCGCCGGCAGCTCGACCAGGGTGTGGTCGCCGCGGATGTCGATGTGGCCGAAGTCCTTCGACGTCAGGCCGCCCTCGTTGGCGATGGCGCCGACGATCGCGCCGGGGCGCACGTGCTGGCGGCGACCGACGGAGATGCGGAACTTGCTCATGCCGTCGCGGGTGAACTCGGCCCGTTCGGCCTTGCGGGCGGCGTGCTCGCTGCGGCGGTCGCGGACGCCGCGGCCACCGCGGTCCTCCTCGAAGCGGCCACGGCCCTCACGGCCCTCACGGCCGTCACGGCCGCGGCCGTCGCGATCGTCGCGCTTGCGGCGCGGCGGCTCCTTCATCAGGAAGTCGCCGTTCTGCGACGACGCGGCCAGCGCGGCGGCGATGTCGGCCAGCGGGGTGTCGTGCTCGTCGGCGTAGGACTGGATCAGCTCGCGGAAGACCGGGACCTGGTCGTCGGCGAGCGCCTCGGTGATGGCGTCCATGAACTTCGACTTGCGCGAGTCGTTGACCTCGTCGACGCTCGGCGGCGTCATCTCGTGCAGGGTCGACTTCGTCGCGCGCTCGATGGAGCGCAGCAGGCGGCCCTCGCGCGGGGTGACGAACAGCAGCGCTTCGCCCGAGCGGCCCGCGCGGCCGGTGCGGCCGATGCGGTGGACGTAAGACTCGGTGTCGTGGGGGATGTCGAAGTTGACCACGTGGCTGATGCGGTCGACGTCCAGGCCGCGGGCGGCGACGTCGGTGGCCACGAGGATGTCCAGGCGGCCGTTCTTCAGCTGGTCGATGGTGCGCTCGCGCTGGTTCTGCGCGATGTCGCCGTTGATGGCGGCGGCGGTGAAGCCGCGGGCGCGCAGCTTCTCGGCGAGCTCCTCGGTCTCGTGCTTGGTGCGCACGAACACGATCATCGCCTCGAACTCCTCGACCTCCAGCACGCGGGTGAGGGCGTCGAGCTTGTTGCGGTGCGCGGTCATCAGGAAGCGCTGGCGGATGTTGTCCGCGGTGCGCGTCTGCGACTTGACCGTGATTTCCTGCGGGTCGTTGAGGTACTGCTTCGACAGGCGGCGGATCGCGGCCGGCATGGTCGCGGAGAACAGGGCGACCTGCTTCTCGGCGGGGGTGTCGGCGAGGATGCGCTCGACGTCTTCCTGGAAGCCCATGTTCAGCATCTCGTCGGCTTCGTCGAGGACCAGGAAGCGCAGGTCGGAGATGTCCAGCGAGCCCTTCTGCAGGTGGTCGATGACGCGGCCCGGGGTGCCCACGATGACCTGGGCGCCGCGGCGCAGGCCGGACAGCTGGATGCCGTAGGACTGGCCGCCGTAGATCGGCAGCACGGAGATGCCGCCGAGGTGGTCGGCGAAGGACTGGAAGGAGTCGGCGACCTGGAGCGCCAGCTCGCGGGTCGGGGCGAGCACCAGCGCCTGGGGGGCGCGGACCTTGCGGTCGATGCGGGCGAGGACCGGCAGCGCGAAGGCGGCGGTCTTGCCGGTGCCGGTCTGCGCCAGGCCGACGACGTCGCGGCCGCTCATCAGCGTCGGGATGGTCGCGGCCTGGATCGGCGACGGCGACTCATAGCCGACCTTCGTCACCGCGGCGACGACCTCGTCGGGCAGGTCCAGCTCGTCGAAGCAGGGGCCCTGGGGCTCGTCGTTGTCGGCCTTATCGGACTTGTCGGCCTTCTTCTTGTCGTTCTTCTGCTCGGCCTGCTTGACGACGGCCTGCGCCTCACCCTGCTCGGCCTTCTCGACCGGGGCGGCGTTGTCCTCGAAGGGGGCCTCGTCGGCGTTGGAAACCTCGGTCTCGTCGACCTTCACGGCCTCGGTGGCTTCGGTGTTCGCGGCGTTCTGCTCGCCGGCATTCTGCTCGGCGTTCTCGTCGGCGGGGGCCTGCTCGGCGTTCTGCTCGGCGGCCTGCGCCTGCTCGACGGTGTTCTCGGTGTTCTCGGTGTTCTGCTCGGCGGTGGTGTTCTCGCCGGTGTTCTCGTTCAGCTCCGCACCCTGCTCATCGCGGAAATTCTCGTTGTCGTAACCCATGTATTTACCCATCTCATGGCCCCTGTGGGCCTCATGTGCGGCGCTTCCGGCCGTCTCGTCCGCGGTCTCGTACACCGCGTGCTCTGCATTGAAATTGTCTTCGTGGGCCGTGTTGGCCCGCCCATCGTCAGTGTCCGCGGGGTCGCTCTTATCCTGGCTGACCTGCGCAGCATCAACCATCGACGTTTTCAGTACGTCGTCGAGTGTGAGGGGTGCGCTGTCGTGCGAGCTTTCCGTGGATACCGATTCGTCGTTGGATTCCGGCGTTTTCACGTTGCCGGCCACGTCATCGGTTGTGCTCATTGCCCGAGCCACACTACCCCTTCTACATGCCGAAACGCGATTAACTCGGCCCAACGGTGTCGGAGGTCACTCTGATTGCGTGCATATCGGGAGCCTCGCCAACCTCCGTCGCCCCCTCCGATACGCCGCCCTTGCGCGCCCCACCACCGCCCCCGCCCACTCTCGTACAGTCCCCACCGCCCTCGCCGCCGCTTTTCGTGCAGATACGGTTACACCCCTCCCGCCGGCCTCCACATTGACGCAGGTCACGGGCTTCAGATATGCAGCGCTGGCGCCATATCTGCACGAACCGCCCACCACCGGACCACCTGCGGGCCACATACGCGCAACCCGCGCGCCGCTGCGTCCCCTCGCATGCCCGACCCGCCATGATGAACGTCATTCACGTGTCACAGAGATGCCAACGCCTCGTCGGCAACTACGTTTCCGCAGGTCGCGGTTTTCGGTGGCATCTCCTTGGCACGAACCCGCCGCGAACTCCCGGGCCTCAGCGCGAACCCGCCGCAAGCTCCCGCGCCGCGGCACGAATCAGCCGCAAGCCCGCCCACCTCGGCACGAAACCGCCGCGAGCTTCGGCGCCTCAGCACCCGACCGCCGCGGGCTGTTCCGTCCGAGCACGCAACCGACGGGGCCACGCCCGTTTCGTGCAGATACGGTTACACCCCTCACGCCGGCCTCCACATTGCCGCAGGTCACGGGCTTCAGATATGCAGCACTGGCACCACATCTGCACGAACCGCCCACCGCCGGCCCCATTCGGGCCGCATACGGGCAGCCCGGACCTCCACGGCCGGGCACCGCCCACGAGATCACGATTCGCGGCCCGGATCGCGATCTCGTCGGCGACGCGGTCGAGGCACCGTCGACGAGATCACGATTCGCGGCCCAGATCGCGATCTCGTCGGCGTCGCAGCTGGGCACCGTCGACGAGATCACGATTCGCGGCCTCGATCACGATCTCGTGGGCGTCGTGGGCGTCGTAGGCAGCGTGGGCGGCGCGGGCGGCATGAGCCGCGGCTCCCCTACTCGACGGGCTTGGGAGACGTCGGCACGCACGCCAGCGTCTCACGCCCGCCGAGCCAGCCGAGGAACGCGATGCCGGTGATCACGCCGCAGACGATGAAGCCCGCCTGATACCCCCACACGTCGACGATCAGGCCGACGACCAGTGGGCCGGAGATCGCGCCGAGGTCCATGGCCATCTGGAAGTTCGCCAGCACCTTGCCGCCCTGGCGGTCAGAACCGATGACGTCGGCAAGCACCGCCTGCTGCACGGGGTTGAGCATGCCGGCGCCGAATCCGGCGACGGCGGACACGGCGAGCAGCGCGACGTCGCCATGCATGAACCCGACCACCGCGGTGGCCACGCCGTTGATGGCCAGGCCGACGAAGATCAGGGGCCGCCGCCCGATGCGGTCGGACAGCGACCCGGAAAACTGCAGCGCTATGACGTTGCCCACGGCGAACGCGGTCAGCGCCAGGCCGGCCACCGCCGCGCCGTGCTCGAAGGTCGCGGCGGCGTAGAGCGGGATGATGGCCACGCGGACGCCGAAGTTCGACCAGCCGTTGGCGAAGCCGGACACCAGCGCCGCGCGGTAGGCGGAGTCGCGCCAGGCGTCGCGGAAGCGCATGACCGGCGTGGTGCGCTGGGGCACCTTCTGGCGCAGCGCCTCGGGGTTGAGGCGCACGGCGACGATCAGCGTGGCCACGACCAGCGCGAACCCGTAGATGAAGAATGGCGCGCGCATTCCCCACGCGGCCATCACGGCGCCGAGCAGCGGCCCGAACACGTTGCCCAGCAGGAACGCCGAGCCGTAGGCCGACGAGCATTTGCCGCGGATGTTCGGCGGCGCCATGCGCACGATCAGGCCCATCGCCGAGACGGTGAACATGGTCGAGCCGATGCCGCCGAGGGCGCGGAAGACCAGCAGCGACCAGTAGTCCCAGGCGACGCCGACGAGCAGGGTCGACACGGCGACGATGGTCAGGCCGCCGAGGTAGGTGTACCGGTAGCCGACCTTGTCCACCAGGCGGCCGGACGTCGGCGCGAAGATGAGGCGGAAGATGGAAAACGAGCTGACCACGAAGCTGGCGGCGAAGACGGAGACGTCGAAGCTGCGTGCGTATTGCGGCAGGATCGGGGCGATGAGGCCGAAGCCCAGCGCGATGACGAACGCCGCGCTGACCAGCACCCAGATTTCGCGGGGGATGGGGGTTTTCGGCTCTCGCGGAGCGCGCGGGGTGGTCGCGCCGCCACGTTTTTGTTGCATGTGTCCACCATAGTCCCGGGTCCAAATCGCGCTTTCCGGGCTTTACGACGGTGACCGCCGTCACATTCGGTTAGCGTGGCAAACATGAATGCGGCGAAACGGGACACGGCGGGCGACTCGGGAGCATCGGGAGCCACGGCCACATCGGCGAAGGCGAAGCGCCGGCCGAAGAAGCATCGCGGGTGGAAGATCGGCGGCGCCATCGTGGCGGTGCTGGTGGTCATCGTGGCGGTGGTGTTGGCGGTGGCGCCGGGGATCGTCGAAAAGCAACTGAATCCGGTTGCCGAGGTCGAGCTGAAGGACCCCTCCCCCGAGGCCCTGGACCTGCACGGGCGGTTGACCATCGCCGACATGCATTCGGATGCGCTGTTGTGGAAGCGGTCGATTCTGGAGCGCGCGGATCGCGGACACGTGGATGTGCCGCGGCTTCGGGAGGGCAACGTGGCGCTGCAGGTGTTCGCGTCGGTGACCAAGTCGCCCCGGGGGCAGAATCTGGACGGCAACACGGATGAGACGGACAACATCACTCCCCTGTCGGTGGCGCAGTTGCAGCCGCCGCGGACGTGGAATTCGCCGTTCGAGCGGTCGATGTATCACGCCGAGAAGCTGGATCGGGCGGTCGAGGGGTCGGACGGGCAGTTGCGGTGGATCCGGACGAAGGGGGATCTGGAGGCGTTGGTGGCCGAGCGCGAGGCCGGCGGCGATGCCATCGGCGCGTTGTATGCGCTGGAGGGGCTGCACAATCTGGAGGGCAACGGGGCGAATTTGAAGCGCCTGTATGACGCGGGGGCACGGATGGCCGGGTTCACGCACTTCTTCGACAACGAGGTCGCCGGGTCCATGCATGGCGTCGATCGCGGTGGCCTGACGGATCTGGGCCGCGAGATGTTCACGCAGATGCAGGAGCTGGGCATGGTCGTGGATTTGGCGCATGCGAGCCCCGAGGCGATGGAGGAAATGATCTCGCTTGCCGACGGGCCGGTCGTGTATTCCCATGGCGGCGTGCGCGCCACGTGCGACGTGAACCGGAATCTGACCGATGAGCAGATTCGGGGCATCGCCGGCACCGGGGGCGTGATCGGCGTGGGCTACTGGGAGGACGCGGTGTGCGGCCTGGGCGTCGAGCCGGTGGTCGATGCGATCGACCATGTGGTGGAGGTGGCCGGCATCGACGCGGCAGCGTTGGGTTCGGACTTCGACGGGTCGGTCGAGGTGCCGTGGGATGCCTCGCAGCTGGCCGTGATCACGCAGGAGTTGATGGACCGCGGGTACTCGGAGGAGGACATCGCGAAGATCATGGGCGTCAACACCCTCCGCGTGCTGGGAGAGGTGCTGCCGGAGTAGGGGGCGGGCAACAAACACCGCGCAAGCGCCAAACACTGGCAATAGCCGTCAGAGCGCGATCCCACCGGCGAAACCCAAGCAGATAAGATGGGTTCACGCTCTCAAGAACAGAGGAAACAATGACGACGGCCGACAGCTTTACCGACTACTTCAACTTTCTCGCCCGCACATACGACGTAGAAGTAGCCCGAAGCAGGTGCGCGGCACTTCCCGGGGTGACCGAAGACATCCTCGACCAGCTTACCGACGGATTCAGTTTAAAACTGACTCGAATAACGGAATCAGAACCCGCAGTCATCCGACCCGCTGGGTTGAAGCCATGGTACTCAGGAACCGAGCCTGGGGACGTTCGCTGGGCAAGTCTTCGAAACTACTACCTGCATCACAAAAACCGGCCTGAAGACCAGGTTAATTCCGTAGACACTGCTTCCGATGTCATCATCGCCCATACACCAAAACCCACCCGAAGGAAGTTCCAGAGCCGAGGACTAGTCGTTGGATACATCCAGTCCGGGAAAACTACCAACTTCACCGCAGTAGCCGCAAAAGCCGCCGACTTGGGCTACCACTTGGTTATTGTACTTTCCGGCATTCATAACTCACTACGAAAGCAAACGCAGAAGCGACTCGACTCCGAGCTCACCGACCTCAATACCAAACAATGGCTATCACTCACGACACCAAAATCCGATTTCTACGAGCCCACATTTCGAGGCGAGCAGGCACTCGGCGAGGGCAAGCCAGCGGGGCTGATGGTTGTCAAGAAAAACGCCGCCGTTCTCGGCAGACTCGAGGCCTGGCTCGACACAAAAGCCATGCGCGAACACCTGAAAAACCTGCGTGTGCTAGTGATTGACGACGAAGCCGACCAAGCTTCGATCGATACCAACACGATAAACGGCATGATCAGCAGGATTCTAAAACTCATGCCGCGCAATACCTACATTGGCTATACCGCCACCCCCTTCGCCAATGTCTTTGTCGATCCAACCAATCCAGACGACTTCTATCCGCGCAGCTTCATACTAAACCTTCCGCGACCAGAGGGATACTTCGGGCCGGAAATGATATTCGGACGACCAGATGCGGAGAACGACTCTGAAGACTCATCCGGTTACGACATGGTGCGGATAGTACATTCACACGAAGTAAGCCACCTCGCCCCCGCGAGCAGAGACGACATCCCCACCTTCATTCCGACCGCCGAAGGCCCCCTCGAGGACGCACTGAACTGGTACTTCCTTGCCACCGCCGCCAGATTCGCGCGAGGACACGACGGCCACAGCTCCATGCTGATCCACACGCATATTTCGACCGAAGTCCACGAATCGTTTCGTGCACCCCTTGAAGCATTCCGCGAGGACCTGCTTGCCCGTTTGAAGTCTGAGGACAACACCACGTTCGACAACCTGCAACGACAATGGGATACCGAAACGCAATCAGTGCCGGCTGCAGAATTTGGATTGCATGAGGTGCCCTTCGACCAGGTTCGAGACCATCTCTTGGAGGTCGTTGAACGAACGCGAATCGTACTAGATAACTACAAGTCCAAGGATCGACTCGACTACAGCAGTGGCGCATCCCCACAATTGGTGATCGCCGTCGGTGCGAATACCCTTTCCAGAGGACTGACACTCGAAGGTCTCGTCTCTTCCGTTTTTGTGCGTTACGCAAGAGCATACGACACACTACTTCAAATGGGACGTTGGTTCGGATTCCGAAACGGTTACGAAGACCTACCGCGCATATGGATGACCGAAGAACTACAGAACCAGTTCCGACACCTTGCGCAGGTAGAGCATGAGATGCGGATGGACATTGATCGATATCAAGAACAAGATCTCACCCCTCTCGACTTGGCAGTGCGGATTCAATCTCATCCATCTCTCGCCATCACCGCCAAGATGGGCGCAGCTCGGCCTGCCTACATCAGTTTCAGTGGGCACGCGTTAACTACGAGATATTTTGACGTTACCGATCCAACCACACTTCGATCCAACATTCGCGCGGCTTCTACGCTTGCAAGCGAAGTCACGACAGTTGGAACGCTGCTTTCTGAGAGTAGCAACCTAGGTCGTTCGCTTGTATATGACGATGTTCCTGCCAGATGTGTACTCGGTTTCCTCTCTTCCTATTCGACCCACGATTCGCAGGCCAACATGGCGCCTGAACTGCTGTCCGAGTACATTCGCGAATGCCTAGCGGCACGCGACGGCTATCTTGAATCGTGGACAGTAGCTTTCATCGCAGGCAACGGCAGCCCAGTTTCGCTTGGCGCCCTTGGAGAGTTTCCGTCATCACGACGGTCGGCTGAAACCGATGATCCGACGAACAAGCGCATCCACACTCTATCGAATCCAACCGACTTCGGCCTTGGCCTCGGAATGAGTCGATCTGAATTGCGAAAAGCCACTGGGGGGCCTAAGAAGGTGGCATCGGACCCCCGCATGCTTACCCTACGAAGCCTGAATCACGATCATTGCCAAAAGGGCATCCTTCTAATTTACGCTATTGATCCGATCTCCGAGCCCGAAAACACAAAGAAAAAGCGCAAGGTCGAAAAGTACGCTATCGACGCAGCCGAAGGACTACACCCCATTGGATTCGGAATTGGCTTTCCCGACCCTGAACAGAATGGGGCGACCGATATCCGAAAGAGGAGGATGGCGACCCATATGGCGGTGGACCTACCTGACCGCGACGAATACCCAGAAGAGCTTCACGACATTCTATTCTCGGACACTGAGGAATACTGATGAATATTTCAGAGATCGCGGACTTATGGAATGACCTCACTATCCCATCAACCGGCGAGTTCACGACGGGGTTCATTGGCGATTCAGAAATACAACTCGCACTAGACCAAAACGGCTTCCGTCACATCTTGCTACCACTCGGCGATATCGAAGGCGACGTTCACTATATCGGGGAGTTTCTCCGAGTTCGAGTCAAGGAGGTAGGCGTCGCGCGGTTTGACTTCGTTCCCCATCTTGACGTTTACTGCGTCAATAGCATATTGTTCGATACTTTCAACCGCCTTGTCGGCAGTATTCTTGACGTCGCACTCACAAGCACCACTCCTGCAAGTGACTCTCTGAAATGCATCGATGAGTGGAAGTCATTGTTTTTACACAGACGGCGTAGCACTCTAACGCCCCAACAACGAATCTCTCTTTTCGCCGAGCTCGGCGTGTTGAAGGACTTCGTCGAGGCACAGCAGATCGTCGAGACCAGTTCCTGGACTGGGCCATCGAAAGCACCCCATGATTTCGAGTTCGACACAATGTCACTCGAGGTCAAGGCCTACGGTGCTGGCTCCGATCAGGTGACTTTCCACGGCCCGCTACAGCTTGACACCTTCGAAGGCAAACCGTTGTTCCTGTGCCTTCGGCAGGTCGAGGAGGACGAGGGAGGCAATTCGTTGCTGGAACTTGCACAAGAGATCGAAGATCAAGTCGAGGATCCGCAGAAGTTCCGCACGACTCTTAACAAGATCGGGGTGCTCGAAGACGACGAAAACCTTAAGCACTACAGATACTCCGTCGTTCGTGAATCTCTGTTCGAGGTTAACGAGCAGACGCCGCGAATCGTTGCCTCATCCTTCGCGGATGGCGAGTTCCCCTCCGCAATCGAGCGCCTCCGGTACTCGGTCGAGCCTGAGGATTTGATCACCGTCGATGCATTCTCCAACGTCGAATCGTGGCTCAAGGAGGTCGGCAAGTGAGCAGCGTACGCTGGTGGTCCCAGCCGTTTCCTCCCGAAGGCGGCGTGACGGGTTCGGGCGTAATGAAGCAGCTCGGGACACCTTCCATGGAGCTGCTGGACGTACTTGTCCGCGAGTCTGCCCAAAACAGCTGGGACGCGGCCCTCGGCGACCAGATTCGTTATTCAATCGAGTTTCGCCGGCTCGGCGAGCATGCCGATGCCTGGCGTCGGCTTATCGGTGATTCGGATTCGACCGACGGAACGGTGGTCCATCCCCGAGACCTCACGCCCGATTCGCTGATTCTGATCGTCAGCGACCGAGGAACATCGGGTCTCGGAGGTCCTCTGCTCGCGGACGAAAAGATCAAACCGGGGCAGGTGGCCAATTTCGTCCAGTTTTTGCGCAACGTCGGCGAGCCCAGAGACAAGGACCTGGGCGGCGGCACTTACGGTTTCGGCAAAGCGATCTTCTACAACCTCAGCGCGTGTGGTGCGATTCTCGTCGACACTCACTGCACGGATCGCGTGAATCGCCGGCGGCTCATGGGAGCCGCACTCGGAGACCCGTTCACCGGCAGCGACGGCATCCGTTATACGGGGCGCCACTGGTGGGGCGCCACGGATGGCTCTCGCGGTGTTCCCCTCCCTCTCCTCGAAGACGAGGCGGCGACCACCTCCCGTCAGTTCGGATTGCCGGGTTTCGATGACGACGAAACCGGTACGGACGTCGCGATTCTCATGCCGAATCTGGGCCTGGCGGATGGCGAGGAGGAGTCTCGCCACGACAACGTCGAGGAGGCCGCCGATCGGGTCGTCTCCGCAATTCTATGGCACCTGTGGCCGAAGCTCGGTTCCGCGGTTCGAACTCCCGAAATCAAAGTGTCGGTTTTCGCGGAGGGCGAAGCGGTCCCGATCCAAAGGCCCGATCAATATGTCTTCCTTCGCCCGTTCACGCTTTCCCTGGATGCGATAGGCGAGGGCAAGGGTTCCCCCATCATCCGAAAGACGAAGAGCTTCCCCGGTGAAGTGGGAAGATGGGCGATTCACTTTTGCCAGTCGGATCCGACTTCCGGATCGAGTGCGGGACTCCTTTCCGCGAAACCATTCAACGGCCCGTACCACCACGTCGCCCGTATGAGGCAAGCGAAGCTCGTCGTCGACTACTTCGAATGTGAGCCATACCCGGGGCAAGACATGGGTTACGGCGCGGCGTTCATCGCCTCGCCCGAGTTCGACCAGTGCTTCGCGGATGCCGAACCGCCGACGCACGACAAATGGGAAACTCGGGGACTGCCCGACAGGGCGCGTCTCGTCGTCAACCATGCGGCGACGAATCTTCGCAAGAGCGTCAAAGAGCTGCTGGCAACGAAGGCTTCGACGCGATCCTCCGACTTAGCGGGCCTCGGCCGGCTCTCATCGAATCTGGCGCGACTTATTCCATTCGATGGACGCGAAGTCAACCCATCCTCGCCCAAGAAGCCTCAAACCACTCGGTCAAAAGGCAAGCGCGGCCCAACAGCAAGAGTCCTCGAGCAGCCTCGACTCGTACGTTACGACGGATCGCTCAAGCTAATCGCTACCGTTCGCCCCCCTGCCGTCGGGCATCGCCAGGTTACGTTGGTCGCGGATCCTTTCGTGTTCCTCGACGACGGTCGTCGAGAAAGCGGAGCACCCGCCAACGCCCCCGTCCCGACGATCATCGGATGGCGAGACGCGACGGGTGCGGTTCTGTCCGAGGGAAACGAACTTTCCGTCACCGGAGACGTCGCCGACAACGAGACCCTGACCGTCGAGATTTCTCGGGTCCCCAATGCATCCATCGGCCTCGCCGTCACCACTGAGGAGAAATGATGCTGAATCCCCCATATCTCATTCCTGATGTCGAACGAATAGATTTCGGTGACTGGAATCGCCGAATCGGTGACGAGTGGTCCGTCCTCGAGGCTGATATTCCAGATTGGAACCCCGGAACCGATCTGGAGGTGTCACGGCCGTACGAAGTTGATCTCAAGGGCATCCACGACGATTGTGGGTTGGCGCCTCACTCGGCCGTTCGAGTGACGGTGTCTTGGTCGAGCGATTCCTCGAAGATGGGGGGCATCGTCGCCCAAGAAATCGTCGTAGACGAAAAGCAACGAAGCGTTCGAGGAAGGCTGAACGGCATGGAGGTCGGTGGCAGACTGACGCTGCGCACCACGGTTACGGCCGTGCCTGCAGCGGGGTCTGAAGACGGGGCACCGATGAGTCCCGGCACCGTCTTGTACGACGACACTCAGACGGTGATGCTCGGTGACGACGAAGGGAAGTTCCCCGTTTGCATCGATGACTTCGCGCACACCCCCTTTGATCCGGATGCATCGTGGTATTTCGAAATCGATTCGACGGACCTGACCGCTTCCTTCAACTCTGCCTCAGTTCTGCACCTTAACGAACGTGATGACAAGCTCGTCAAGGCGACCACGGCGGAGAACCCGACCGCGGCGCAGAAGACGCTGTTGCGCGAGCTCAGCCACGGGCTGTCAACGCACATGCTCTACCTCGCCATGGAAATCGATCGAGGCGAAGGACTCGCCGAGCACTCCTCCTGGCCAGTCGGATCCCTCGGGGCGATGTTCTCGCTCTTGCTCGAGCAGGCCCAACTCTCGGGATCGAATCTCGGCGGCGGCATCGACCAGCTCACTCGACTGAGAGCCAGCCTCGAAGGAATCACTCGCCGTCAAGGAAAGGGGCGCCCCTTCTGATGTCCGGTAAACAAGCCCAATTATGGCCACGGATTGCGCGATCGATTGCCGAAACCATGTTTCAAACGGAGCTGATGGCCGGAGAGATTCCCCCGCACGGACTGAGCCACAACGAAATGACGTACGGCCCAACCGGAGGTCGAGTCGGGCAACGGGACATGGATGCCTTGAGGGAGGTGCTCATAAACATGGCCCGAAACTACGGTTTCGAATCGCTGGAGCGCTCCTCAGACACCGGAACCGACTTCGACAGAGCGGCGGCGCCTTTGATCGTGGATCACATGAATCTCACGTGGGAGGAGGCCGGACAACCGGGGGTGTGGTCGTTCATTTCGTTGGTCCTTCTCCCCGACCTCACTCACTGGCGGTGGGCTGGCTCAAATGGATCCCCTGGGAACAAAGAACGCTGGATCTGTATTGATCCGACGCGCCATGCGTGGGGACGGTTGTGGTGGCAGGAAACCGTTTGCCGGGAACGTCCAGGGTTGCTGGACCAGTACAACGAATCCGAGCTCAATCAGTTTTTCGAACGTACGTCATTGACGCGTAATCGCGAATTCTTCCTCTACTTCATGGAAGCCACCGGAAAACACCTGTCGAGTCTTCCTCGGAGGGCACTGGTGCGAGACGTCACGCGACGGATTCGCCGCCGATTGGCGTTCATCGACACGTTTTCGATGACCACCCCGGAGCTGCATGCATTCGTTGACGAGGTGATCGCCGAGAGTATCGATGCCCTCCGCTGACGACGCGACGGCCGGTGCGACGTGGATGCCTTCGTTTGGCGATGGGGACTCGGCCGGCTAGCCTGGGGCAATGACTTCGAACACCCTCCGCACGCTGGACCTGTTCGCAGGTGCAGGTGGAATCACCGAAGGGTTCAGGCAGGCCAGCGATCGATTCCGTTGTGTTCGGGCCGTCGAATGGGATGAGGACGCCGCGAACACCTTCGATGCGAACCACGGTGACGGTGAGCAGATCACGTTCGCGGGGGACATCGAAACCTGGTCGGAACACGAGACCGTTCCCGCGGCCGATGTCGTCGTGGGAGGGCCTCCGTGCCAGGGGTTCTCGCAGCTCGGCCGGCAAGCTGCAGATGACGAACGCAATCGACTGTGGCGCCATTACGCCGAGGCGGTGCGAGACTCCGGCGCAACGTACTTCGTCATGGAAAATGTTCCGCAGTTCATGAAGTCGCTCGAAGCACCCCTGTTCCTCAGAGAGTTCGAGCCTGGCGGAATCCTCGCCGACTACCGCCATGACCAGAGGATTCTGAACGCCAACGATTATGGGGCGGCGCAAAACCGAAAACGATTCATTGCCCTGGGATGGAAGAAGGGATCGACTGCCCCGGCTTGGCCCGAAGTGCTGCCAGATGCACGGCGCCTGGTACTTCGGGACATTCTCGCCGGTGTCCCCATTTCCGTCACGAGCACCCACCTCCGCAGCGAACGGCCCGTGCAAACGCACGAGTTGCATTTCACCCGCGACTACCGCGAAATCTCCCTGAAGCGATTCCGAGACATCCCGCCCGGCGGCAACCGCTTCGACATTCGGGATGAATACCTCGCGCCTTGCTGGCGCAACCACAAAACCGGTTCCGGCGACGTCATGGGACGCCTCCGGTGGGATCACCCCTCTGTGACCATCCGCACGGAGTTCTTCAAACCGGAGAAGGGACGCTACATCCACCCGACCGAGAATCGCGCGATCACGCACTTCGAGGCCGCGCTCATCCAAGGTTTCCCGTCGGACTATCTGTGGTTCGGTTCAAAGACTTCTATCGGCAAGCAGATCGGGAACGCCGTACCGATCCCAATGGCGAAGGCGATCGCGACTTCTCTTCTCGACGCCTTCGAAGGGAATGGCAGAACCGAAGACGAGCCGACGCTGCCGGGCATGGCGTAGCACTCGTCCAAGATCTCGACTCCCTAATCCACGGTCGATGGGCGACAACCCGACAAGATCTCGCCAGATGTCCTCGATCTCATCGGCCATTTCATCGATGTCATCGTGCGCCCAGTAGCGAAGAACCACCCAACCAAAGTCACGAGGAGCGTTCGTGACCCTGACATCCCGTTCGCGGTTCCGGGCGATCTTGGCGGCCCACCATTCGGCGTTGTTTCTTGGGAGCGAACCGTGGATGTCACACCCATGCCAGAAGCAACCGTCGACGAAAATGGCGTTCTTGACCTTCGTGAAGGCGACGTCGGGGTGACCGGGGATACGTCCGTAGTCGACGCGAAAGCGCAGTCCTCGTCGACGCAGCTCTCGTCGCAGTTGAATCTCCGGCTTGGTATCGCGCCGCTTGACTCGGCTCAGATTCCTGGACACCCGAGCATTGAGGGGCTTTGGCCCTCGTGGATCCGCGTTCATCGCGCCACCTCCTCCACCGCGCCGGTCGATCGTCCTCCACCACGATGATGCCGGCACGCACGGGCCAAAACACATGTTCGAACTACTCTCGAACACTCGTCCGACTCATGTTCTACCCTGCGGGTCATGACGAACTCTTCGAACCTTCCCGCATCCCACCAGCACACTCCCGGTCAGCAGGCCCAGGACCAGGGCGTCCAACAGCTTCCCCAGCCCGCCAACTCACTCGCCAGCCGCTACCGCGCCACGTGCCGCGACGAGCTCGCCCTGGTCTCCACGTTCTACCGACACCCCGTCGCCGCCCGCGCGGTGCGCCCGGGCGCACTCGACCACACGATCACGCTGCCCGACGCCGACGGAGTCACCGCGACCATCCGCACACACCGCATCCGCGTCCCCGCCGGCGTGGTCCGGGATCTATCGCTGCGCTATCCCGAATACCTGATGCTCGGTGGCCAGCCGGTGTACCTCTTCACGGCATCCATTCTCGTCGGGCTTCACGACGACCAGCCCACTCCCCTCGCTGGCCCCGTCCACGCCCGCGCGATCGCCGAAGCCCTGCATGACGAGCACGACGCCGCGAACATCCACCCCAACGGCACCGACCCCGCCAGCGGGGCCTTCCGATTCAGTTGGATCGGCGATCGCGAAGGGCGCGTATTCACCAGCCCACCCGAGCTCTTCACTCCACGATCCCGGGCGGCATAGGCAACGGATACTTCTCACGCGGCGACGCTGGCCCGCGCCCTCCACCGAATCGCCGTGACGTAGGCGCAAACCCGAAAGCGGGGCACCGGCTCACTGCCAGTGCCCCGCTCCCGGGATTCGCGCTACGTGCTACTACTTCTCGTCGTCCGCGTCCTTGGACTTGTCGACGGCCGCGGTCATCTTCGCCTCGGCGTCATCCGCATCGTCTCCGGCAGCGGCGCCCTTGCCTTCCGGTTCCTCGTCGTCGAGGTCATCGTCGTCAAGCTCATCGGCATCGTCGAAGTCGTCTTCGTCGTTGTCGTCGTAATCGTCGTCATCATCATCCTCGTCCCAGTCGTCGTCCTGGTACGTGGAGTACAGCGACTCGGCGAAACCATCCTCGACCGGCGCGAGCTGGTCCTCCCACTCCTCCGCGCGATCCGCGGCCAGCGACAGGACGTCGAGCAGCTTGTCGAAGTCCGTGAACGCCCCCAGCGTCAGTACCTCGTTGCGCAGGCTCGCCGCATCGGCGTACAGGTCCGCGAACATCTTGCGGCGATCGTCGTCGGTCAGGATCGTCTCGGTGTCCGAATCCCAGAACTCCGCGATCGCCTGATCCACGATGTCATCCAGGTTCTCGTCCTGTGCGATGAACCGCACGTGCGCCACCGGCTCATTGCCGTTGGCCGTGACCAGCACCTGCAGCAGCGACGCCTCCCCCACCTCGGCGGTGACCAGCGTCGCCTCCTCGGCATCCTGCTCGAACTCCAGATCCGCCACGCGATCGTCCTCACCGTCGAGCAGCACCCGCAGCAACGTCACCACGCGATCGGTGGCCACATGATGCGCCACCGCCTCCACGGCGTCCTCCACCGAGAACACCACCGACACCAGCACGGCCTCGAAATCATCGTCGTCCGAATCGACGTCGGCCGCCGCGACGTACACCTCCGCCGCCGGCAACTCATCGTCGATGGTGACGAACTGGACCTCCAGATCCATGGTGATGGGCACGAAGAGGGTGTCTCCGTTGACCCGGCTCTCGATGTCCTCGCGGTCAAGCGCCGCGGCAATCTGCTCGAAGAAGCTCATGAATGGGACCTTTCCCTCAATCGACGTCAGCCCATCGCCCGCTCACCGGCCGCGGCCCGCACGCCATCGTAGCCACAACGCACCGGTCACGCCGCCGCGCAAACGCCCGGCGCGCACCCCGGCCCGGCCACCGTCACGCCCCCGCCCACAGCGCCCGGCGCTCCTCCGCCGACCGGCGCGGGCACGAGACGCACAGATCCGCATCCGGGCAGTGGTAGATCATGCAGCACGACGCCCGCTCCAGGTGCGTCGCCACATCGAAATCCGCCATCTCCCCGTCGGCCGCCGCCGCCAGATCCGTGGGCGCCACGCCCTCCGGCCCGGCGCCCGCATCGACGTCGACGAACCGCGGCGCCGGCACCCGCGCCACCTCGCCCAGGCCTTCCACCAGCCACGATCCGATCAGCGCGCCCGCCCACGGCTCCATGACCTCGTTGCCCGCGGCCACCGCCGCCCCCGCCAGCCCGTCCGCGACGATCGCCCACGACGGCGCCGGCCGCACCCCCAGCTCCGCCTCCATCGCAGCGACGGTCGGCTCGGCCATCCGCCCCAGCGCCGCTCCGTAAGCGCGCACGGGATCGGCGGCGCCCGGATCGCCGGGCTCCAGCCCCGCCTCCGCGCCGAGGTCCACGAACTCGTCGGCGGCGAACCCCAGCCAGTAGTCGTCGCGCGAGAACACGGTCGTCGCCGCCCATTCCGGCTTCGGCGCCCGCCCCTGCACCACGATCGACGCCACCGCCGGCCCCAGCCACGAGTTGCACGTCGAGTACCACCACAGCTGCGTCTGGAACCGCGCGTCGCCCGCCTGCCCCGACGCCGCCTCCCCCTTCGCCGCGGCGTCGGGCATGGGGAACAGCGCCCGCCCGGCGTCGATGCGCGCCCGCAGGAAGTCGCCGTCGCCCAGCACGGCCCGCGCGTCCTCCCCGGCCCACCACGCCATGCCGTCGTGGGCGACGACTTCGGCGCTCAGCCGCGGGATCTCGGCGAACGTCCGCGCGTACTCCCGCGCCGGCTCGGGAATGGTCCCGACGTTTCCCATGTCTTTGCTTGACGACGTCCCGCCCACCACGACCAGCCACCTTCCACCGCAGATCCACCGCGCATTCCATTCCGGCTTTCCATTCCAGCCTAGGGACAACCGCCCATGAAGAACGGACGCCCACTATTGCCGACGCCGCCGGAGTCACACCAGACTCACCGGCCCCAATTCTCCGAGAGTCGCCCGAAACGGGACGGCGACGTTCGACGCGACCTGGCGTTTTCCAGTAGCAGGTTGTCCCATTTTGGGCGATAGCAAATTTGTTACTCCGTCGAGGCGAATCTCGCGATGAACAAGAGGGCGGACGATGGGGACGCCGGGCCGTCGTCAAGCAAGAAGCCGCACCGATGAGGCGGCCCGCACGAAACGGCACAGTTGGATAACGGCACTCACCACGGGGCGCTTCGATCCGGGATTGCGGATAGAATCAGTCCGATAACCGACGACCAGGGAGGAACCCCCATGTTCGGATTCTTCGGCAAGAACGACAAGGACCGTGACAAGGACCGCGACCAGAAGGCCGGCTCGGCCGGCTCGACCGGCGACGGCCCGATCGGCGTGGACAGCGCCCCGCGCGACGGCGGCTTCCTCACCGACGCCGTCGGCTCGGACCCCAAGAAGCTGCAGGACGAGACCGGCGTCGCCGGCCGCATGCTCATCAAGTCGCTGGACACCGCCATGGGCTGGCAGACCTCGCTGATCACCGGCTACGTCCGCCAGCTCCACGCCCGCAAGCCGCACGAGACCCCGGCGCAGATCCAGGACCGCATCGACGACCACTTCCTGGCCCTGGTCACCGGCTCCGGTGGCGCGGCCGGCGGTGCGGCGGTCATCCCGGGCGTCGGATTCGTCACTGGCCTCGGCGCCGTGGCGCTGGAGTCAGTCGTGTTCCTGGAGATCGCCGCCTGGTACACCCTGGCGTCGGCGTCGCTGCGCGGCATCGACATCGAGGAAGAGGAGCGCCGCCGCAGCCTGGTGCTGGTCACGCTCATGGGCTCGTCCGGCACCGCGCTGGTCGCCGCCGCTATGGGCGACGAGCCGCTGCGCAAGCAGGCCCCCGAGAAGGACCCCGCCGCGTCGCTGATCGCGCGCCTGGGCATCCCGCAGCTCGGCGGCCTGAACAAGGTGCTGATCAAGCAGGCGCAGAAGCGCATCGCCAAGTCGGCGCGCCTGGCCATCGTGGGCAAGCTCATGCCCATGGGCATCGGCGCGGTCGTCGGCGCGGGCGCGAACCGCAAGATCGGCAAGACGCTGCTCGAGCGCGCCCGCCTGGCGCTCGGCCCCATTCCGGCGACGTGGCCGGACACTTTCGAGCTTTCCGACGACGACGTCGACAAGGCCAAGTTCTCCCTGCCGAAGATCCCGCTGTCCTTCGGTTCCATCGGAGGCAAGGACGACCACACGGGCGAGGACTCCCGCAAGGATTCCGGCAAGGGCGCCGGCGCCTAAATGTCCGATTCCGCCGTCACGTCCCCGAGTCGCCCGGCGCGCGCCATCTGGCGTTCCTGCCTGCGGCACCCGGGGCCGCTGGCGGCGGTGGTCGCGTCGACGGTGCTGCTCACCGTCCTGGAGACCATCACTCCGCTGCTGACGCGCGACGCCATCGACGTCGCCACGGGCCAGGGCGACGGCGGCGCGTCGGCGTCCGTGTTTTCCGGCATGGCCCCGTTGGCGGCGGTCATCGCGGTGTTCGTCGGCGTCGGTGTGGCGCGTTTCCTGGTGCAGGTGGTCCGCCGCTTCACCGCGGGCGTGCTGTCGCTGGACGTGCAGCACGATCTGCGCGTCCGCCTGCTCACTGCGTTGCAGGCGCTCGACGGCCCGGCGCAGGACCGCGTCCGCACCGGCCAGGTCGTCTCCCGGTCGATCTCGGATCTGCAGGGCATCCAGGGGATGCTGGCGATGCTGCCGCTGACGCTGGGGTCGGTGCTGAAGATCTTCCTCACCGTCGGCGTCATGCTCATGTTGTCGCTGCCCCTGACGCTGGTCGGGTTGGCGGTGATCCCGGCGGTCGTCGCCATCGCCCTGAAATCCCGGTCGGCGCTCTACGCCGCGACGTGGACGGCGCAGCAGAAGGCCGCCGACGTCGCCACGCACGTCGAGGAAACGGTCACGGGCGTGCGCGTGGTCAAGGCCTTCGCCCAGTCGACGCGCGAGGTCGACGAGCTCGATTCGCTCTCCCGCGGCCTCTACGCCCTGCGGATGCGCTCGGCGAAGCTCAACGCACGTTTCCAGCCGGCACTGCAGGCGCTGCCGCAGGTGTCGCTGGTGGCCAACATCGCCGTCGGCGGGTGGCTGGCGCTGCAGGGCCGGATCACGGTGGGCACGTTCGTCGCCTTCGCCACGTACCTGACCACGCTGACGGCGCTGTCGCGCATGGTCTCCACGATGCTCATTTCGCTGCAGCTGACGGCCGCGAGCATCGACCGCGTCGGCGAGGTCATCGAGTCCCTGCCCGACCATCCCGATCCCGCCGATCCCCTCCCCGTCCCCGCGGGGCCGGTGGGCCTGCGCCTTCGCGGGGTGACGCATTCGCGGGGCGGGCGCACTTTGCTTGACGACGTCTCCGTCGACCTCCCCGCCGGTTCCACCCTGGCGCTGGTGGGTCCCCCGGGGTCGGGCAAGACCATCCTCACCGAGTTGCTCGGGCGCCATTACGTGGCCGATTCCGGTTCCGTCGAGATCGTCGGTGTGGGCGCTCCCGACACCGCTTCCGTCGACATCGCCCTGGCCACCGCCGACGACGTCCGCCACGCCATCACCGTCGTGCCCGACGAGCCCTTCCTGCGCACCGGCACCCTGCGCGACAACATCGCACTGGCCGACCCGGAGGCCACCGACGCCGACATCGAACGCGCCGCCGCCCACGCCCAGGTCACCTTTATCGACCAGCTTCCCGACGGCTGGGACACCGCCATCGGCGAACGCGGCCACACGCTGTCCGGCGGCCAGCGCCAGCGCGTCGCCCTGGCCCGCGCGCTGCTGGCCCGCCCGCGCATCCTCGTCCTCGACGACGCGACGTCGGCCATCGACGCCGGCACGGAATCCCTCATCTTCGATGCGCTGCGCACGCACTATGGCGACATCACCACGGTCATCGTCGCCCACCGTTCGTCGACGCTGGAGCTGGCCGACCACATCCTCATCCTGGACGGCGGCCGCGTGTCGGGGTACGGCACCCGCGACGAGCTCGTGGCCTCCCACCCCGGCTTCGCCGACCTGATGGATCTGTCCGACGCCGACCGTGCCCGCGCCCGAGCCGCCCTGGAAGCGTCGCGGTCCGGCGACGCCGCTCCCCTGGTCATCGACGCCCCCGACTGCGCCGAGCCGGATCACGCTGAGCTGTGGCCCTCCAACGCTGACGCCGATGGTGACGGCGACCCCGAGTCCACCGATGCCCGCGCCATGAGCCGCGCCGCCAACCGCACCATGTCCACCAAGGGCGCCCGGGGCATGGGCGGCGGTGGCATGGGCGGTGGCCGCGGCGGGATGGGCGGAGGAATGGGCGGCGGTGGCGGAATGGGCGGCGGCATGGGCGCGGCGATGATGAACGCCCCCGTCACCCGGGACCTCCTCGACCGCATCGACGCGCTGCCGCCGGCCAACGAAAAGCCCCGCATCGCCGCCTCCGCGCTCGACGACTCGAAGCCCTTCAGCCTGCCGGGCCTGCTGTCGAATGCGCGGCTGCTCATCCTGTCGGTCATCGCGCTGCTGCTGGTGACCACCGCCGCCGACCTCGCGTTCCCCATGCTGGTGCGCTGGGCCATCGACGATGGCGTCTCCGCGGGCGACGAAACCTCGCTGTGGCTGGCTGCGGCGGCGGGCCTGGGCGTCGTCATGCTCAGTTTCCTGGCCATCGCGGGCACCACGGTGCTGACCTCGCGCACGGGTGAACGACTGCTCTACGCCCTTCGCGTGCGCTCCTTCCGTCACCTGCATTCGCTGGGGCTCGACTTCTTCGAGCGGCAGCGGTCGGGGCGGATCATGACGCGCATGACCACCGACATCGACGCTCTGTCCTCGTTCCTGCAGACGGGCGTCGCGCAGGGCATCATCGCGCTGTTCACGCTCTTCGGGGTCACCGGCATGCTGCTTGCCACCAACATGACGCTGGCCGGCGTGGCGCTGCTGGCGCTGCCCGTCGTCGCCGCGGCGACGGTGGTGTTCCGATCGATTTCGTCGAAGCTCTACACCGCCGCCCGCGAGCAGGTTTCCACCGTCAACGCCGACTTCCAGGAGGCCATCGGCGGCCTGCGCGCCATCCAGATGCACCACCGCGTCGCCGACGTCGAGGAGTCCTTCACCCGCGAGTCCGACCGCTACCGCCGCCTGCGCATCCGCGCGCAGGGCGCGGTGGCCACGTTCTTCCCCGGCATCAACCTCATCGCCGAGCTGACCACCGCCGCCGTCCTGTTCGTCGGCGCCACCCAGGTCGCCGAGGGCGCCACCACCGCCGGCGTCCTCATCGCCTTCACCCTGTACCTGGGCATGCTCTTCGGCCCGATCCAGCAGCTGTCGCAGGTTTTCGACGGCTACCAGCAGGCCCGCGTCGGACTCACCCGCATTTCGGATCTGCTGGCCACCGAAGCCCTCGTCGCCGACACGGGCCGGTCCCCGGGTGCGAGGTCGGCGGCCAAGGGCGACATTTCGCTTGACGACGTCACGTTCCACTACTCCGCCGCCGCACCCGTTTCCGACGCCGAAACTTCCGCCGGGTCCGACGGCGGGCCCGAATCCGCCGGCGACGGCACCCCCACTGCCCCCGTCATCCTGGAGCATCTCAATCTCCACATTCCCTCCGGCCAGACCGTCGCCGTCGTGGGGACCACGGGCGCGGGGAAGTCGACCGTCGTCAAGCTCCTGGCCCGGTTCCACGACCCGGTCGACGGGTCCGTGCGGGCGTCGGGGACGGACATCCGCAAGTTTCCCCTGGAAGAGTGGCGTGGCGTGCTCGGCTACGTGCCGCAGGAACCGCACCTGTTCCACGGCACCATCGCCTCCAACATCGCCTACGGGCGCCCCGGCGCCACCGA
Source organism: Corynebacterium xerosis NBRC 16721 = ATCC 373 (assembly GCF_001552415.1). Lineage (GTDB taxonomy): Bacteria > Actinomycetota > Actinomycetes > Mycobacteriales > Mycobacteriaceae > Corynebacterium > Corynebacterium xerosis. The sequence goes on along the minus strand of NZ_BCRD01000002.1, from coordinate 480,226 downwards.
AGCCGAGATCACCGACGCCGCACGGCGAGTCGGCGCCCTGACCGCCATCGCCGCGATCCCCGGCGGCTTCACCCACCCGGTCGGCGAGCGCGGCCGCGGCCTTTCGTCGGGCCAACGCCAGCTGATTGCGCTGGCCAGGGCCGAAATGGTCGACCCGGCGCTGCTTCTGCTCGATGAGGCGACCGCCACCCTCGACCCCTCCACCGAAGCCACGATCCTCGCCGCCGCCGATCGCGCCACCGGCCGCCGCACCTCCGTCATCGTCGCCCACCGGCTGGCCACCGCCGCCCGCGCCGACCGCATCCTCGTCCTCGATCGTGGACGCATCATCGAAGACGGCACGCACGCCGACCTACTGGCGGCATGCGGCACCTACGCGAAACTGTGGGCCAGTTACCATAAAGGGACGGCGGACGTGGAGGAACCGGGCATGAACCGTTATCCTTGATTGACCCCTAAAACTCCGCGGTCCCGCGTGAATGCAATCAACATGAAATGAGGCGAGTACCTGCCGTGAGCAGCGACATGAGCTTCGGCCAGAACGAGTGGCTGGTCGACGAGATGTTCCAGCAGTTCAAGAAGGATCCCCAGTCCGTCGACCAGGAATGGCGGGATTACTTCACCAAGAACGCCTCCGGTACGGACCTGTCGGCCGCCAGCCGCATCGGTTCCGCCACCCCGCGCAACGCCACCCAGGATCCGGCTCCCATGGCCAAGCGCGCCGCGGCGACTGAAGCCGAGGTCAAGGAGACGGGCCGCCGCCCGTCGAAGGGCCCGGAGCCGACCCGCACCCCGCAGAAGGCGGCTCCCATCAAGGCCAAGAAGTCCCCCATGGACGTCGCGGCGGCCGCCGAGGCCCCCGAGGCCGGCAAGACCGCGCTGAAGGGCATCGGCAAGGCCATCGCCAAGAACATGGACCTCTCGCTGGAGATCCCGACGGCGACGTCCGTGCGCGACATGCCGGCCCGCCTCATGTTCGAGAACCGCACCCTGGTCAACGACCAGCTCAAGCGGACCCGCGGCGGCAAGATCTCGTTCACCCACATCATCGGCTACGCGATGATCAAGGCCGTCATGGCCCACCCGGACATGAACAACGCCTACGAGGTCGTCGACGGCAAGCCGACTCTGGTCGTGCCGGAGAACATCAACCTCGGCCTGGCCATCGACATGCAGAACAAGGACGGCTCCCGCGCGCTGGTCGTGGCGGCCATCCGCGAGTGCGAGACCCTGTCGTTCAAGCAGTTCGTCGAGGCGTACGAAGACATCGTGGTCCGCGCCCGCAACGGCAAGCTGACCGGCAAGGACTTCTCGGGCGTCACCATTTCGCTGACCAACCCGGGCGGCATCGGCACCCGCCACTCCGTGCCGCGCCTGACCAAGGGCCAGGGCGCCATCATCGGCGTCGGCTCCATGGATTACCCCGCCGAGTTCGCCGGCGCCTCCGCCGACCGCCTCGCCGAGCTGGGCGTCGGCAAGCTGGTGACCATCACCTCGACGTACGACCACCGCATCATCCAGGGCGCCGAGTCCGGCGAGTTCCTGCGCACCATGTCGCAGCTGCTGGTCGACGACAAGTTCTGGGACCATATCTTCGAGGACATGGGCGTGCCCTACACCCCGGTCCGCTGGGCGCAGGACATCCCGAACGTCGGCGTGGACAAGAACACCCGCGTCATGCGCCTCATCGAGGCCTACCGCCAGCGCGGCCACCTGCTCGCGGACATCGATCCGCTGCACTTCGACCACCCGAACATCATCACCCCGGACCACCGCGACCTCGACATCGCGACGCACGGCCTGTCCCTGTGGGACTACGACCGCACGTTCAACGTCGGCGGTTTCGGCGGCAAGGAGACGATGACGCTGCGCGAGGTGCTCATCCGCCTGCGCAACGCCTACTGCCTCAAGGTCGGTTCGGAGTACACCCACATCCTCGACGCCGACGAGCGCGAGTGGCTGCAGGACCGCATCGAGGGCGGCCAGCCGCGCCCGACGCACGCCGAGCAGAAGTACATCCTGCAGAAGCTCAACGCCGCCGAGGCATTCGAGAACTTCCTGCAGACCAAGTACATCGGCCAGAAGCGCTTCTCCCTCGAGGGCGCCGAGTCGCTGATCCCGCTCATGGACGCCGCCATCGACACCGCGGCGGGCCAGGGCCTCGACGAGGTCGTCATCGGCATGCCGCACCGCGGCCGCCTCAACGTGCTGGCCAACATCGTCGGCAAGCCCCTGTCGCAGATCTTCACCGAGTTCGAGGGCAACATGGACCCGGCGCAGGCCGGCGGTTCCGGTGACGTGAAGTACCACCTGGGCACGCAGGGCCAGCACATCCAGATGTTCGGCGACGGCGAGATCGACGTCACCCTGACCGCCAACCCGTCCCACCTCGAGGCCGTCAACCCGGTCGTCGTGGGCCTGGCGCGCGCGAAGCAGGACATCATCGACCGTGGCGAAGAGGGCTACACCGTCATGCCGATGCTGCTGCACGGCGACGCCGCCTTCGCGGGCCTGGGCATCGTCCAGGAGACGCTGAACCTGATGACCCTGCGCGGCTACAAGGTCGGCGGCACCGTCCACATCGTGGTGAACAACCAGATCGGCTTCACCACCTCCCCCGATTCCTCCCGTTCGTCGTACTACGCCACCGACCTGGCCAAGGCCTACGGCTGCCCGGTGTTCCACGTCAACGGCGACGACCCGGAGGCCGTCGTGTGGGTCGGCCAGCTGGCCGTCGAGTACCGCAACCGCTACGGCAAGGACGTCGTCATCGACCTCGTCTGCTACCGCAAGCGCGGCCACAACGAGGCCGACGACCCGTCGATGACCCAGCCGGCGATGTACGACGTCATCGACGCCAAGGAAGGCGTCCGCGCCGCCTACACCGAGGACCTCATCGGCCGCGGCGACCTCTCCGAGGAAGAGGCCGAGGCCGCCCGCCGCGACTTCCACGACCAGATGGAGGCCGTGTTCAACGAGGTCCGCTCCGCCGAGGCCGGCACCCCGGGCGAACAGACCGGCATCACCGGTTCGCAGCCGCTGCCCCACGGCCTGGACACCAGCATCGACAAGGTCGAGCTGCAGGCCATCGGCAACGCGCACGTCGACGTGCCGGAGGGCTTCGAGGCGCACCCGCGCGTCGCGCCGGTCGCGAAGAAGCGCGCCCAGGCGTCGAAGGAAGGCGGCATCGACTGGGGTTTCGCCGAGCTGCTGGCCTTCGGTTCGCTCGCCGGTGCCGGCCGCACCGTCCGCCTGGCGGGCGAGGACGTCCGCCGCGGCACGTTCACCCAGCGCCACGCGGTGCTCATCGACCCGAAGACGGGCGAGGAGTACAACCCGATCGACGCGTACGCCGAGGCGCAGGGCAACGGCGGCCGCTTCATGGTCTACAACTCGGCACTGACTGAGTTCGCGGCCATGGGCTACGAGTACGGCTACACCCTGGGCAACCCGGACGCCGTCGTGGCGTGGGAGGCGCAGTTCGGCGACTTCGCCAACGGCGCGCAGACCATCATCGACCAGTACATCTCGTCCGGTGAGGCGAAGTGGGGCCAGACCTCCAAGCTGATCCTGCTGCTGCCCCACGGCTACGAGGGCCAGGGCCCGGACCACTCGTCCGCCCGCATCGAGCGTTTCCTGCAGCTGGCCGCGGAGGGTTCGTACACCGTCGCCCAGCCGTCGGATCCGGCGAACTACTTCCACCTGCTCCGTCGTCACGCTCTGTCGGACCTGCACCGCCCGCTGATCGTCTTCACCCCGAAGTCGATGCTGCGCAACAAGGCGGCCGTGTCCCCGGTCGAGGCGTTCACCGAGCAGACGAAGTTCAAGTCCGTCATCGACGACCAGTACTTCCTGTCCGGCGAGGGCGACAAGGACAAGGTCAAGACCATCCTGCTGGTCTCCGGCAAGCTGTACTGGGAGCTGGAGAAGAAGCGCCAGAAGGACAAGCGCGACGACGTCGCCATCGTCCGCCTGGAGATGCTGCACCCGATCCCGTTCAACCGCCTGAAGGACGCGTTCGACAACTACCCGAACGCCACCGAGGTCCGCTTCGTGCAGGACGAGCCGGCGAACCAGGGCCCGTGGCCGTTCCTGGCGCTGGGTCTGCCGGAGGCGCTGCCGGACATGCCGAAGCTCACCCGCGTTTCCCGTCGCGCCCAGTCGTCGACGGCGACCGGCGTGGCCAAGGTGCACGCGGTCGAGCAGAAGGCTCTGCTGGAAGAGGCGTTCAAGTAGGCCTTCGAGCCGGCGCTTGATCGCCTGACGCGGCACCAAGGGGTTGGTGAGGCCCCCGCCCGGACTTCGGTCCGGGCGGGGGCCTTCCGCATGTTCGGGTCCGTCCCGCGCTTTCCCGCGCTCTCCCCGCGCGGCCCATCCCGCACTCGCCCCTCCCCGCGCCGCCCCTCCCGCACGCTCTCCTACCCGCGCCGCCCCTTCCCACAGGTACACGTCGAACTGACAGTTACACGTGGCAGAACAGGTGTGCCTGTCCATTCGACGTGTACCTGTGGAAGCGAGCGCGGACGGGAGGTCAGGCTCGAAGAGAAGAACGGGCTTGCTGCTTGAAGACGCCGCCGCACTCACACGCGGCAGCCCCTCGCGACAATCGCGCCGCGGCACCCGCCCACTTGCGCCGCTCGCGTCCCCCTCCGGCCCCCACTCCGGCCTTTGCCCGGCCCGTCCCTCGCGGCCCCGCCGCTTACCTCAGCGCCAGCGGCGCGGCGGGTGCGGATCCCCGTCGATGGCGTGCTCGGCCTGGTAGATCGCCTGCGTCACCAGCGTCGCGGCATGTTCGTCGACGAGCGAGTAGAACACGCGCGTCCCCTCCTGCCGCGCGTGGACCATCCGCGCCATCCGGAGCTTCGCCAGGTGCTGCGACACGCTCGTCGGCGTCTTGCCCACGCGCCCGGCCAGCTCGCCGACGGGCAGTTCGCCGTCGCGCAGGACCAGCAGGATCTTCATGCGCGTCTGGTCGGCGAGCATGGAGAACACCTCCACGGCCACGTCGATGTACGGCGAATCCGCGTCCAGCGACGTCGCGTGCCCGGAATCCCCGTGCGGGCCGTGTCCCCGGCCGGTGTCGTGGCCGGCGTCGTGGTGGGCGTGGTCGTCGGCGGGGCGCGGGGAATTGCTCATGTGGCCAGCTTAACGCCGTCGCGGCACGCCTTTGCCTTTGCTTTGCGACGGCCACGTCCCCGCCGTCCCGTCGTAAAGCAGGATGCGGGGCAAAGCCCCGGCACCGGGCTGGCCCGACCGGCTATCCGGTGGCGAAGCGGGAGGTGTCCAGCCAATCGCGGGCGGTTTCGGCGGCGTCGGCGCCGTCCTCGACGTCCTCGGTGAGCCTGTCGAGCTCCTCGGTCGACATCGACCCGGCGACGCGGTTGAGCACGTTGACGCGGTCGGAGCGGGTCATCGCGGGCTTGAGGTAGAAGGGCACGATGTGCTGCGGCAGCACGGCGCCGGGGTCGTCGGCGACGGACGCCTCCAGCGCGGCGGCCTCGGCGTCCGACAGACCGTCCTCGCGGCCGCAGCCCTGCGCGTTGGAGGGGTCGGTGGCCATGATCTCGCCGGGCAGCGCCGACGACACCGCCGCGTAGACGCGGTCGCGCCACTCGGGCGACAGGGCCTTGCCGGGGTCGTCGTCGGCGATGTACTCGTCGGCGAGCTCGCGGGCCGTGACCGGGTCGATCAGGCCCAGCAGCTCTCCGGTGCAGCCGAACGACAGCGTCACGCCGCCGGACTGCACCGCCTGCATGCGCTCTTCGGACGGCACGTCGATGACGGCCTCCGCCCCGCGGCCGCGGCGTTCCATCGCGCCGACGTAGACCTCGCCGAGCACGGCCTGCTGGGCATCGGCCAGATCGGCGCCGACCGTGATCGGCTGCGTCTGCACCGGCGGTTCGGGCACGCCGGGATCCTGCGACGCGCAGCCGGACAGCACGAGTGCGCCCGCGACTCCCGCCGACAGCAGCGCCCCGGGCCCGCGGCCGATCGCGCGGCCGACCGTTCGGCGGCGGAGCCGATGACGACGTAAGATCTTCCCGATATGCCGGTCCGCCGCAGGATCCGCCACAGGCTCCGTCGCAGCGTCCATCGCCGTCGCTCCTCGTGATTCTGGCCGGGCGGTCCGGCGGGTTGCCGACGCGGGTGGCCCGCGCCCCGGCTGCCGGTGGGCACCGCCGGGACGTGCGCCGACACGTCGCTTGACGTCGCCAGACTACCCCCGAAGGAGGCTTCCGTGTCCTCGTCCCCCCGACAGGTCCCGCGCCCGAACCGCCGCAAGGCGATCCGCCCGTCGCCCGACGCGATGCGCGACTGCGGCGTCTACGTCGACGGGCACCGCCTGGAGGGCACGTTCGACCACCGCAGCGCGATGGAGGAGGTCCGCAACCGCGGCGAGGGTTTCGTGTGGCTGTCGCTGTCGCGGCCCGACGAGGTCCAGATGGACGCCATCGCCGAGGAGTACGGCCTGCACGAACTGACCGTGGAGGACGCGCTGACCCACCGCCAGCGCCCGAAGGTCGAGATCCACGACGACCACCTGGTCTTCGTCATCCGCTCGGTCCACTACATGCCGGAGGGCACCGGCTGGGACGAGAACGAGAAGATCAGCACCGGCCAGCTGCTGATGGTGCTGGGCCGCAACTACATCATCACCATCCGCATGGGCATGGACCGCGCGCGGCTGAGCCGGTTGGGCGAGCGCGTCGCGGAGGAACCGGAGTTGATCCAGCCGGGCCCGGCCGGCGTCCTCTGGGCGATCACCGACCTCATGGTCGACGATTACCTGCGCACGGTCCAGCAGCTGGAGGATCTCGTCGAGGACATGGAGGACGAGGTCTTCGAGCCGGGGTACGTCACGGACATCGAGGACATCTACATTCTCAAGCGCGAGATCCTGGAGATGCGCCACGCCATCGATCCGCTGACCACGACGCTGCGCACGCTGATGGGCATGCGCGGGCAGCTGATGCCGAAGGCCGTGCGCCGCTACCTGCAGGACGTCCTGGACCACCAGCTGGTCGCGGCGGACATGGCGCAGGGTTTCGACGAGCGACTCTCCGCCCTCATCGACGCCGCGGCGGTGAAGATCCAGCTGCAGCAGAACACGGACATGCGCACCATCTCCGCCTACGCGGCCATTCTGGCCGTGCCCACGGCGCTGGCGGGCATCTACGGCATGAACTTCGACCACATGCCGGAGTTGCACTTGGAGTACGGCTATTTCATCGTGCTGGGCGTCATGGCCGTGGTCGTGGCCTTCCTGGTGTGGCTGCTGCGCCGCAACAAGTGGCTCTAACTTGTGGCTTGACGACGCCCACCGGCGCGCCCAGGCACCCGGACTTTTCGGCGCCGACTACCTGAGTCGGCGCTGGGCCAGCAGGTCGCGGGCCTTTTCGGCGTTGCGGGGGTTGCACAGCACGTCGTAGCGGCCGGCGACGATTTCGGTGGTCGACGCGAAGTCGCGGCGGCCGTTCTGCATGCCGTACGGCACCGCGGCGAGGATGAGGCCGAACACCGCGCCGACGACGACGCCGGTGATCAGCGGCGCGATCCAGTCTTCCTGGAACAGGCCGAGCAGCAGGCCGAAGAACAGGCCCATCCACATGCCGTACAGGGCGCCGCCGCCGAGGACCTTGCCCCACGTCAAACGGCCCACCACCCGCTCGACCTGCATCAGGTCGACGCCGACGATGGTCAGGTCCGACACCGGGAACTCATCGCGGTCCGACAGTTCGTCGACCGCGGCCTGCGCGTCGGCGTAGGTGGTGAAGGTGCCGATGGGCCATCCCTCCGGCGGCGTCGCGGCGGGTTTTCCGTAGGTGCGGCCCTGGGCCATTGCGCTGATGCTCCTCGTGTGTTGGCGTGATTCCACGCGTCCCGTCGTGACTGCACATGTCTCGTCGCGACTTTTCGCGTCTCGTCGTGCGGTCGAATCCCGCACGTTCTCCCCGTTCAACGGCTCGCACGCCCCTTTTGTTCCATGGCCGGACCAGGGCGGGCGTCGGGACGTCGTCAAGCGGGCGCGAAGGGGAAGAGCGATCCGGAACAACGGTTATCCTCGTAGTCATGACTTCCATCGACCGCGTATACGCGGGACGTTTGTCGGGGATGATCGTGCGCAACCCCGACGGCGACGCCATCGGCCGCGCCCGCGACGTGGTCGTGCGGCTGCGGCCTTCCGGCGCGCCGTCGCGGGCGTTGGGGCTGGTCCTGCAGCTGACCGACAAACGCCGCGTCTTCGTGCCGATGGGGCGCATCACCGCCATCGAGCCCAACGAGATCCTGCTCAACTCCGGCCTGGTGTCCATGCGCCAGTTCAAGGCCCGGCCCGGCGAGTCGACCGTGCTCAGCGACCTGGTCGGTTCGAAGGTGCAGATCGACGACCCCGATCTGGAGCACCTGCACGGCGTGCCGCAGGAGCTCACCGACGTGGAGATGGAGCGGTCGCGCACCCGCGATTGGATCCTCACCCGCGTGGCGGTGCTGGGGCCCAAGCGCGGGCTGCGCGGGCGGCGGGCCGTTGCCGTGGCGCCGTGGAATCACGTCCACGGCCTCGGCGCCGGCGCGGAGCCCAGCGACCACGACGCGGAGCTGATCGCGGAGTTCCACGAAATGCGCCCCGCCGACATCGCCGTGGCCATGACCGAAATGGCGCCGGAACGCCGCCGCCGCATCGCCGAGGCCCTCGACGATGAACTGCTGGCCGACATCATCCAGGAGCTTCCCGACGACGACCAGACGGAAGTCCTGGAGGACCTCACCATCGAGCGCGCCGCGGACATCCTCGAGGAGATGGACCCCGACGACGCCGCCGACCTGCTGGGCGAACTCGACGAAAGCCGCGCCGACGTGCTGCTGGAGCTGATGGACCCCGAGGAGTCGCGGGCGCTGCGCCGCCTGATGGTGTTCGAGCCCGATTCGGTCGGTGGCCTGATGACCTCCGACCCGCTGATCCTGCAGCCGACGACGACGGTGGCCGAGGCGCTGGCCCGCGCCCGCGACCCGGAGCTGCCGACGTCGCTGGCGTCGATGGTGTTCGTGGTGCGGCCGCCGACGGCGACGCCGACCGGACGCTACCTCGGCTGCGTGCACCTGCAGAAACTACTGCGTGAACCGCCGTCGACGCAGATCGGCGGCATCCTCGACCCGGACCTGCCGCCCTTGTATGCCGAGGACGACGACGCCATCGCGGCGCGGTATTTCGCCACCTACAACCTGGTGTGCGGCCCAGTCGTCGACGACGAGGGGCACCTGCTCGGCGCGCTGAGCGTCGATGACCTGCTCGACCACATGCTCCCGGAGGACTGGCGCGAGGACGGCATCCGGCCGGACGAGAAGAAGGAAGCGTAGGCCATGGCCAAGGACACCCACCACGGCAGCGTGAACCTGTCGAAGGACCGGTTGGAGCTGGACACGCCCGTCGTCGCCCGGCGCAAGAAGTACATCGACTTCGACGGCGACCGCGTCGGCGAGGTCGCCGAGGGGGTCGCCCGGTTCCTGGGCACCGGCAAGTACCTGGCCATCCAGACGATCATCGTCATCGTGTGGATCGCCCTGAACATCGGCGGCATGTGGTGGAACTGGGACCCGTACCCGTTCATCTTGCTCAACCTGGCGTTTTCGACCCAGGCGGCTTATGCCGCGCCGTTGATCCTGCTGGCCCAGAACCGCCAGGAGGACCGCGACCGCGCCTCCATCGCCGAAGATCGCCGCCGCGCCGCCGAAACCAAGGCCGACACCGAGTTCCTGGCCCGCGAGATCGCCGGCGTGCGCGCCGTCGTCGGCGAAGCGGTCACCCGCGATTACCTGCGCCGTGAACTCGACGACCTCACGGGCGTGCTGGAGCGCATCGAGGCCCGCCTGTACCAGGAGGACCGCCACCCCGACGGGCACCCGGATGATCGACACCCCGGCTCCCACCCCGACCACCGTCAACGATAGGATTCGACGCGATGTCCACGATTACTGAAGCCCAGGTCCGCACCGCCCTTTCCACGGTCGAGGATCCCGAGGTCCGTCGCCCGATCACCGAGATCGGCATGGTCAAGTCCATCGCCATCTCGGAGTCGAACGACGTCGCCGTCGAGGTGTACCTCACCATCGCCGCGTGTCCGATGAAGAACACCATCGTCGAGAACACCGAGGCCGCCCTGAAGGGCCTCGAGGGCGTCGGCGCCGTCACCGTCACCACCGACGTGATGAACGACGAGCAGCGCCGTGAATTCCGCAACGCCGTCCGCGGCTCGGCCTCCGAGCCGGTCATCCCGTTCGCCCAGCCGGAGTCGCGCACCCGCGTGTACGCGGTGGCGTCGGGCAAGGGCGGCGTCGGCAAGTCCTCCGTGACGGTCAACCTCGCCGCCGCTCTGGCCGCGAAGGGCCTGGCGGTGGGCGTGCTCGACGCCGACGTCTACGGCCACTCGGTGCCCCACATGATGGGCTCGGAGGACAAGCCGCACCAGGTCGACGACATGATCATGCCGCCGCAGGCCCATGGCGTATCGCTGATCTCCATCGGCCACTTCGTCGACGACAACGCGCCGGTCGTGTGGCGCGGCCCGATGCTGCACCGCGCCATCCAGCAGTTCCTGGCCGACGTCTTCTGGGGCGACCTCGACGTCCTGCTGTTCGACCTGCCCCCGGGAACCGGCGACATCGCCATCTCGGTGGCGCAGCTGGTGCCCAACGCCGAGCTGCTGATCGTCACCACGCCGCAGATGGCGGCGGCCGAGGTCGCCGAGCGCGCCGGCACCATCTCCCTGCAGACCCGCCAGCGCATCGCCGGCGTCATCGAGAACATGAGCTGGATGGAGATGCCCGACGGCTCCAAGATGGAGGTCTTCGGTTCCGGCGGCGGCGAAACCGTGGCCAAGCGCCTGACGCAGATCACCGGCGGCACGGTGCCGCTGCTGGGCCAGGTGCCGTTGGACACGCGCCTGCGCGAAGGCGGCGACGAGGGGACGCCCATCGTCCTGTCGGAGCCGGAGTCGGGCGCGGGCAAGGCGCTGAGCGACATCGCGGGCAAGCTGTTCACGCGCCGCGAGTCGCTGGCCGGCAAGTCGCTGGGCCTGGGCGTCACGCCGAAGTAGGCCCCCGCCGCGTTACACCGTTGTAAACAACCGACGATCGGGGCCGCGGGCTCTTCCGCCGCAGCCGGTGAAATGCGTATTCTGAACGCCATGTTCAGCCCCCGCGATCTCCCGCTCCCTCTCGTCGGCGCCCCGATGGCCGGCGGCCCGTCGACGCCCGAATTGGTGGCGGCGGTCGCCCGCTCCGGCGGTCTCGGCATGATCGCCGCGGGTTACCTCTCGGCCTCGAAGCTCGCCGAGGTCATCGACGCATCTTTCGCGCTTTACGACGGCTCGCCCTCCCGCCGTCCGGCCCATGGTTTCCCGAACCGGGAGTCGACGGTCGGCGGCCGCATCGGCGTGAACCTGTTCGTACCGAACCCGGACGTCTCCACCGGCTGGCGGGAGTACCGGGATCGCCTGGCCGCCGACTTCCCGAGCGTGGAGCTTCCGGACGAACCGAAGTGGTCCGACGACGATTGGGACGCGAAGATCGAGCTGCTCACCGGTGACGGGGCCGGGGGGACGTCGTCAAGCAAGGCGATGGCCACGGTGACCTTCACGTTCGGGCTGCCGAAGCGGGCCATCGTGCGGGCGCTCAACGACGCGGGCAAGTCCGTCGGCGTAACCGTGACCAGCCAGAACGAAGCCCGGGCGGCGCTGGCCGTCGGCGCCGACTACCTGATCGTGCAGGGCCCCGGCGCCGGCGGACACCAGTCGACGTTCGCCGTCGCGGAGATGCCGGCGGCCGTGGGTTTCCACGCGGGAGTGTCGGGCACGGCGGCGCTGGTGCGATCGGTGCGCGCGCTGACCGACGACTACGCCGTGCTCGTCGACGGCGAGGCCACGACCGTGCCGCTCATCGCCGCCGGCGGCGTCGGCGGGCCCCATGATGTGCGCGTGCTCATGGAGGCCGGCGCCGAAGCCGTGGCGGTCGGCACTCTGCTGCTCACCGCCGGGGAGGCCGGGACCCGGGAGCCGCACCGCAACGCCTTGCTCGCCCACGATCGCGAGACCGTGATGACCAGGTGCTTCTCCGGCCGCTACGCCCGCGCCCTGGAAAACGACTTCACGCTGGAGTACTCCGACGAGGCACCGGCAGCGTACCCGCACGTGCACTTCCTGACCTCGCCGATCCGCGCCGCCGCGACCGCCGCCGGCGATCCCGAGGGCCTCAACCTGTGGGCCGGCGTCGGCCACAAGTCGTGCCGGGCGGCGTCGGCGGAGGAGATCCTCGCCGACCTCGCCCCGTAGCCGCGCCCAAAACACCACCCGCGCCCGCAAACCCCGACATCACCGGACTCGCGGCGCGCGTTCCCCCGCCGCTGCGCCCGCCTGCGCCCGCGAACCCCGACATGTCCGGGCGGCGCTGACCGTTCGTGCATTTATGGTGCCACCGCTTCACATGTGCAGCCCATGACCTGCGACGATGCACAAGCCGAACGGAGGGGTGTAACCGCATATGCATGAAACCGCACGAGCGATCACGGCGCCTCATGCCGAGGAGATGCCATCGATTTTCGCGACCAGCACGAATGCGGTTGCCAACGCAGCGTTGACATCTCCTTGGCACGAAAGCCGGAAACGGCGGCACGGCGAACCCCGACACCAATTGGAACCCCGTCATCAGTTGGCTCGCGGCGCTCACTCCCCCGCCGCACGAGCACAAGCGCGGGGAAAACTAGAGGACGTCGTCGTCGGCCCAGTTGTGGCCGCCGGCCTGGGCGCCACCCGCGTTCGGGTTCGCGGCGGCCGATCCACCGGCGCCGCCGTTGTTGCCCCCAGCCTGGTTGCCACCGGCCGCATTCCCGCCGGCCACGCCCTGCGCGGCACCGGGGTTCGCGTTGGCCGCATTCGCCGCGGCCGCACCCGCAGCACCCGCAGCACCTGCGGCACCAGCACCAACAGCACCCGCCGCACCAGCGGCCCCATCGGCCGCGGCGGCGCCTCCACCTGCGGCGGGCTTGCCGGACAGCAGGTCGAGGTAGGTGTCGTCGCCGTCGAAAAGCGTGCGCGTCAGCGCGGTCTTGGGATTGAGCTTGCGCAGTTCGCTCAGCTCGCCCAGGGGCTTGCGCAGTTCGTCGAAGTCCTCGCCGAGATCGCCGGTGAGCGTCTGCTTCGCATCGTCGATGGCGGTGCGGGCGGCGAGGATCATCGCGCGGACATCGGTGATGATGTGCGGAAGCCGCTCGGGCCCGATCAGCACCAGCCCGACGATGAGTAGAAGGAGAATCTCTCCCCAGCCGACGTTTGAGAACACGGGATCCAACCTTAGCCGCCGCGGCGCCCGATTGCAGGTGGCGGGCGCTCCGGTTGCCGCGGGACTGCTTTGCGACGCCCGCCTACCCCTCGGGAGTGACGTCCAATTCCATGCGCTGGCCGTCGCGGATCAGCGTCACGCGGACGGTGTCGCCGGCACCGGCGGTCCAGATGGCCACGGTGAGCTCATCGGCCGACCCCACCGGCCGGTCGCCGACGGCGGTGATCACGTCGCCTTCGCGCAGGCCCGCGGCGTCGGCGGGGCCGCCGGGGACGATGGTGGCCAGTTCCGCGCCCGCCGCCGCGCCGTTGGTCGAGGTCCGCGCGGTGACGCCGATGTCGGGGTGCACCGGCTGCTCCCCCGCGATGAGCTGCTCGGCGATGCCCTTGGCCATGTTGATGGGGATGGCGAAGCCAAGGCCCTGCGAGCCACCGGACACGGAGAAGATCACCGTGTTGATGCCGATCACCGCACCCCGCACGTCGACCAGCGGCCCACCGGAGTTGCCGGGGTTGATCGACGCGTCGGTCTGGATCGCGTCGGCCGCGCCGTCGGTGTCGGTGCCCTCGCCGGCCAGCCGCACGGGGCGGTTGAGCGCGGAGACGATCCCCGACGTCACGGTGCCGTTGAGCCCCTGCGGCGAACCCAGCGCGATGACGGTGTCGCCGACGCGCACCTGGGACGAGTCGCCGAGCTCCGCGACGGTCAGCCCGGAGACGTCCTCGACCTTGATCACCGCCAGGTCGGTCTTCGGGTCGCGGCCGATGATCCGCGCCGGCACGCTGCGCGCCTCGCCGGCCGCCGAGAACGTCACGGTCAGCTCGGCGTCGGGGATGTCGGCCACGCCGGAGATGACGTGGTTGTTGGTCAGGATGTGGCCGTCTTCGTCAATGACCACGCCGGAGCCGATGCCGCTCATGCCGATGGCCTCGATGTTGATCGCCGCCACCGCCGGCTGCACGCGCTGGGCGACCTCGCCGATCTCGGTCAGGTCTCCGGAGCCGGGCCGCCCCTCGACCTGCCGCAGTTCCACGCGCTGGTGGTCGGCGCGGAACGTCTTGCCCGCCCAGCCGCCAGCGAAACCGCCGATGCCGCCGAGCGCCAACACCACCGCCGCCCCCAGCGCCAGGATCCGCCACGGCACGACCTTGCCCAGCACCACCTCGCGCGCGTCGACGCGCGGCACCGGCACCACGGGCTCGAACGGCGGCACCGCGTCCTTGCGGGCGGCGGCACCGGCGACCATCCGCGTGCCCGGGTTCGACCACGGCGAGTACGGGTCCCCGACGCCGTCGCCGAGGTCGTCGTCGAACAGTCCCCCGCCTCCGTTGCTTGACGACGCCCCCCGCCTTCCCTCCGGGGGCAGCTGCAGTCCCTGGTGGGCCTCGCCGCGCGGGGCGAAGGCGGCATCGCGGGCGACGTCGCCGCTGGAGAGCAGGCGATCGAGGCCGGCGGCATGCCCGTCCAGGCGGCCCCACTCGCGGTACCGGGGATCGGAACCGCCGGTGACGCCCTCGGGCCGTGCGAATGGATTGCGCTCGTTCCGCTCCCCCGTCACTGGCCGTTGCCCGTCTTGCGGATGGTGCGCCACGCCGACTCGATGAACGCCGCGAAAGAATCGGGGCGGCGGTGCGACAGGCTCCGGGCGCCGGGCGCATCCTCCGGCATCTGGTCCCGCGACAGCGATGCCAACCGCTCCCTCAGATCCGCCGGGATGTGCAACTCACCGGAATCGCGCAACCGCCGCGCCGCCTGCCGCTGCCGCGCGACTTCGCGCCGGCACTCGCCGCAGGCCAGCAGATGCGCCTGGGCCCTGCGATGCGCCGTCGGCCCCAACTCCCCGTCGACGAACGCCGCCACCGCCTCGACGCCCAGATGGTCCGTCGACGCGAAATCGTGATGCGGTGATGCCATGACGCGCCTCCTCGGATCATCGGCCGCTGCGGCGGGGACGCGGGGACGTCGTCAAGCGAAAAACGACGCGCCGCACCCCTGCTGAAGTACTTTCCGCCCACGATACCGACGCGGACGGCGCAGGGCCTAGACGACGCGGGCGAGGCGCTCCTGCTCGGCGCGCTCGCGCTCGGCGGCCTCCAGATTCGCGCGCAACTGCGTGCGGGCGCGGTGGATGCGGGAGCGGACGGTGCCCATCTTCACGCCCAGGGTGTCGGCGATTTCCTCGTAGGTCAGGCCCACGACGTCGCACAGCACCACCGCGGCACGGTAATCCGGGTGCAGCGCCGCCAGGGCGCGCTCCAGATCCGGGTCCAGGTTCGCGTCGGCGTACACCTGCTCCGGCGTCGGCGCGGTGCCCGGCACGCGGTCGTAATTCTCCGGCAGCGCCTCCATGCGGATGGCCTGGCGGTGGCGGACCATGTCCAGGAACAGGTTCGTGGTGATCCGGTGCAGCCACCCCTGGAACGTGCCCGGCTTGTAGCGCTTGAGCGAACGGAACACGCGCATGAACGTTTCCTGCGTCAGATCCTCCGCGTCATGCGGATTGCCCGTCAGACGGAAGGCCAGGCGGTAGACGCTGTCGCCGTGCTCCTCGACCAACTGGGCCCACGAGGGCATGTCGCCCGCACCCGCGTCGAAGGCGGCGGTGCCGGTGAGATCCTCGGCCACCGCGGAATCGGCCGTCTCACGGCCGGCATCACGACCCGTATCGCGCACGTCGGCGCGAGCGTCGGTGCGTGCTTGGGAGGAGCCTTCGTCGTTCATGTGGGGTACCTTGCCCTATCCGCCTGGGGGTGGATTGACCATATCCTGATAGTCGGGTGTGAGTACAGTCCCGATTCGGCAACGAACGCACCCGGGTGCACCTGGTTCACCCCCTGTGCGGGTGCACCATCCCCGGCGCGCCCTCCCCGGCCAATCGACCCAGCCGCCCTACACTCGGGCCCGTGACCGATTCCGCAGCTCCGATCTCCGCCCTCGACGCCATGAGCGCCCACATCATCGCCACCGACGTGGCCGATGACGCGCTGGCCGGCGCGCGCGACGACGCCGCCGAATTCGGCTTGGCCACGCCCGACGCCGTCGCCGGCGGCGTGCTCACCGCCATCGCCGCGCTGGCGTCCGCCCGCCGCCCCGACGGGCCCGCCGCCGTCGCCGCGACCCCCGCAGTGGGCGTCGTCGGCCTGCACCTGTTCGCCGGCATGCCGGACAACGCCGTGCTCACGTGCATCGACCCCGAAATCGAGCATCAGAAGCTCGCCCGCGACGCATTCCGCAGCGCCGGCATCGGCCCGTCGCGCCACCGCTTCCTGCCGTCGCGCCCGCTGGACGTGCTGGGCCGCCTGGCGCCGGGCGCCTACGACCTCATCTACGCCGATGTCGCGCCCGCGGAAATCCCCCTGTTCCGTGAGCGGGCGTGGCCCCTGCTTTCCGACGGCGGCGTCCTCATCTTCGCCGGCGTCCTCCTCGACGGCACCATCGCCGACGAGTCCCGCCGCGACCGCGACACCGTCGCCGCCCGCGAGGCCGAGAAGCACCTCCTCGAGCGCGAGGACGCACAGGTCACCCGCCTGCCGATCGGCGCGGGCGCCGTGGCGCTGATCAAGGAGTAAGCCCCACCCCGCCCCGCCGACGCGAGGCGGCCGCCGGTTGAGACGGCCGCCGTGATGGGACGCGCACATGACCACGTCTTCTTCGCCCTCTCCCCACCTGTCCCCCGCACACCACGCTCGGCTCCGCCCCGGTGACCGCGTCGCGGTGCTGTCCCCTTCGTTCGCCGCCCCGTCGATCGGACCGGAGGTCCACGAACAGGCCCTTCGGCGCATCCGGGATGATCTGGGACTCACGCCGGTGGAGTTCCCGACGACCCGTCGTCACGCCGCACCGCCCGCCGATCGCGCCGCCGACATTCAGGCGGCCTTCGCCGATCCCGGGATCAAGGCCATCTTCGCCACTCTTGGCGGCGAGGATCAGATCACCGTGGTCCCGCTTCTCGACGACGACGTCCTCCGCGACCACCCGAAGCCGTTCTTCGGCTACTCCGACAACACGCACCTGCACAACCACCTGCGCGGGCTCGGCCTGACCAGCTTTTACGGCGGTTCGACGCAGGTCCACCTCGGCGCCGGGCCGCACATCGACGACGTGCACCTGCGGTCGTTGCGGGCGGCGCTGTTCGGGGAGGGCCTCGAGGCAGACGCAGATGCGGGCGTCGATGCGCGCGGCGGCGAGCTCGAGATCACCGACCCCGGCGAGATGGAGGACTTCGGCGTCCACTGGGCATCCCGCGATGCGCTGACGCAGTTCGGCGAACGACGGCCGGCGCGCCCGTGGGAATGGGCCGGTCCCGCCGTCGAGGTCGCGGGCCCGACGTGGGGCGGTTGCCTGGAGTCGCTGGTGGAAATCGGCATGGCCGGGCGTTTCCCCGATCTGGCGCAGCTGCGCGGGGCGATCCTCATGGTCGAAACCGCGGAGGAAGTGCCGCCGGTGTCGTGGGTGCGCCGGTGGATGCGGGCGCTCGGTGAGGCGGGGATTCTCGACGAAGTGGCCGGTGTCATCGCCGCCTGCCCGCCGACCGCGACAATGACCGAGGTGCCCGACGAAGCCGCCCGTCGCGGCTACGCCGACGATCAGGCGCTCGCGATCATCTCCACCGTCGCGGCGTACAACCCGGATGCTCCGGTGTGCGTCGGCATCCCCTTCGGCCATACCCGGCCGCAGTGGGCGCTGCCCTACGGCGGGGTCATGCGCCTCGATGGCGCCGACCGCCGCGTCTTCGCTCGCTACTGATCCCCCGCGCCGCAGGGAAACGCTGCTACCGCGCGGAGCCGGCCGCGTCGATGATGGCGGCGCAGAACTGATCCAGGTCGCCCGGGTTGCGCGAGGTGATGATGTTCCCGTCGACGACGAGCGGCTCATCCACCCAGTCCGCCCCGGCGTTGACCAGGTCGGCCTTGCACGACACGTACGACGTCAGCTTCGTCCCCGACGCCAGGCCCGCGTCGATGAGGATCCACGGCGCGTGGCAGATCGCCGCGATCGGGCGGCCGGTCTCGTGGAACGCCTTCACGAATCGCAGCACGCCATCCTCGATGCGCGCCGCATCGGCGTTGAGGGTGCCGCCCGGCAGCACCAGCGCGTCGAACGGCTCGACCTCGGCCTCGTTGACGTCGACGTCGACGGCGAAGGAGTCGGCGTGCTCCCAATCGCCCTTCATCGCGACGAAGGAGCCCTCCGAGTACGACACGATCACCGGCGTGCCGCCGGCGGCGCGGATGGCGCGCATCGGATCGGTGAGCTCCACCTGCTCGACACCCTGGCCGGCGAGCACCGCGATGCGTCGGCCGTCGAGCTTCTTCGCGAAACCGCTGCCCTGGTCATCGGTGGACTGGTTCTGGTTGGCCGAATCCGTCATGGTCTCCTCTTTCCTCGTTCTGCTTGTCTAGGTCGATCAGTTTGTCTTGGTCGTTCTGGTTGCCCCGGTCGTTCGGTGTGCCTTGGTCGTTCGATGTGCCTTGGTCGTTCAACGGGCAACGGGCAACGGGCCCCAGGGACCCATGGTGACGATTATTCACCGATGAGCGATTCCCCGCCACCATGCCCGCCCGCGCACACCGGCCGCACATGCGAAAGGGCCGTGACACGCAAAACAATGCGTGCCACGGCCCGAACGGCAATGGCCGCCGAAAACCGGGGCGACCGCCGGAGAGTCAATCACGCCGACATCGTCAAGCGAAGGCCCGCCCGAAGCGAACCCGCGCGCACCACGCACGGCAGAACCCCGGACCACCGCCGATGGCGGCGGCCGGGGACGCGGGCGAAACTAGATGACTTCGCCCTTGCCGACGGTGACGACGCCACCGGGGCTGATCTTGAAACGCTGCGAATCGCGCTCGTGGTCGACGCCGATGATCTCGCCATCGCCCACCACCACGTTCTTGTCCAGGATCGCGTGGCGCACGACGGCACCGCGGCCGACGCGCACGCCCGGGAAGAGCACGGAACCCTCCACCGTCGCGCCATCCTCGACGATGACGTTGGTGCTCAGCACCGAATTGCGCACGGTGCCACCCGAAACGATGGTGCCCGCACCGACCATGGATGCCTGGGCGATGCCGCCCTGGACGAACTTCGCCGGCGGCAGGTTCTCGTCCGCGAAGGTGTGGATCGGCCACTTCTTGTTGTAGAGGTTGAACACCGGGTGGACGGAGATCAGGTCCATGTTCGCCTCGTAGAAGGCGTCGATGGTGCCGACGTCGCGCCAGTAACCCTTGTCTCGCTCGGTCTCGCCCGCGACGTAGTTGTCCTTGAAGTCGTAGACGTAGGCTTCGCCCTCTTCGACGAGCATCGGGATGATGTCGCCGCCCATGTCGTGATCGGAATCCGGGTTCTCCGAGTCGCGCTTGATGGCCTCGACGAGCGCCTCCGTGGTGAACACGTAGTTGCCCATCGACGCGAACGTGGCCTCCGGGTCATCCGGGGTACCGGGCGGATCCGACGGCTTCTCCAGGAAGCTGGTGATCCGGTTGTTGTCGTCGGCGTCGATGCAGCCGAAGGCGTGCGCCTCCTTGCGGGGGACGCGGATGCCCGCCACAGTCACGCCGGCGCCGGACTCGATGTGCGCCTGCACCATCTGCTCCGGATCCATGCGGTAGACGTGGTCGGCGCCGAAGACGATGACGTGCTCCGGGGCCTCGTCGTACACGAGGTTGAGGGACTGCAGGATCGCGTCGGCCGAACCGGTGAACCAGCGCTTGCCCAGCCGCTGCTGCGCCGGCACCGGAGTGACGTACTGGCCGGTGATGCCGGACAGCTGCCACGCCTGCGAAATATGCCGGTCGAGCGAGTGGGACTTGTACTGGGTCAGCACGCAGATCTTCACGTAACCCGCGTTGACCAAGTTCGACAGCACGAAGTCGATGAGGCGGTAGCTCCCGCCGAACGGAACCGCGGGCTTCGCGCGATCCGCCGTCAGCGGAAACAGGCGCTTACCCTCGCCGCCGGCGAGAACAATGGACAGGACATGTGGTTGACTCCTCACGCCCTCCAACCTACTTGCGTTTTCCTTGTCCCGCTTCCGATGTGACTACCCCCGCACCGGCACCCGCCGCCTCTCCCGCCCGGGCTTTCCCTCCGCTTCGGCCCCGCGATGCCGCGCCCCCGCGGCACCCCACCCGCGCGCCGATCGCGCGCTGCCCGCGCACCGCCCACACACCGTCCCCACGCGCCGCCCCCGCGGCACCCCACCCGCGTGCGCGGCCCCGACCAAGCCCCCGGAATGCGGATACGCTGGTTGCCATGCGAGTTGCGATGATGACCCGAGAGTATCCCCCGGAAATCTACGGCGGCGCCGGCGTGCACGTCACGGAACTGACCCGTTTCATGCGCGAGCTCGACGGCGTCGACGTCGACGTTCACTGCATGGGCGCCCCGCGCGACGAGGAAGGGTGCCACGTCCACGGCGTCGACCCCGAACTCGCCGACGCGAACCCGGCGATCAAGACGCTGTCGACGGGCCTCCGGATGGCCGACGCCGCCGCGGCCACCGACATCCAGGTCGTCCATTCCCACACCTGGTACGCGGGCCTCGGCGGCCATCTGACCGGCAAGCTCAAGGGCATCCCGCACGTGGCCACGGCTCATTCGCTGGAGCCGCACCGCCCGTGGAAGCGCGAGCAGCTCGGCGGCGGCTACGACGTGTCGTCGTGGTCGGAGAAGAACACCATGGAGTACGCCGACGGCGTCATCGCGGTGTCGGCGCGGATGAAGGATGCGATCCTCGAGGCGTACCCGCGCATCGAGCCGGACCGCGTCCACGTGGTGCTCAACGGCATCGACCCGGGCCTCTGGTACCCGCGCCCGACGTGGGAGGAGTCCAAGGAGGCCAACGGCTGGTCGGTGCTCGACGAGCTCGGCGTCGATCCGTCGCGCCCGATGGTCGCCTTCGTCGGCCGCATCACCCGCCAGAAGGGCGTGGGCCACCTGATCAAGGCCGCGTCCCAGTTCGACGACGGCGTGCAGCTGGTGCTGTGCGCCGGCGCGCCGGACACCCCGGAGATCGCCGCGGAGACGGAGCAGCTGGTCACCGACCTGCAGGCCGAGCGCGACGGCGTGTTCTGGGTGAAGGACATGCTGCCGAAGGAGAAGATCCAGGAGATCCTCACCGCGGCCGATTCCTTCGTTTGCCCGTCGATCTACGAGCCGCTGGGCATCGTCAACCTCGAGGCCATGGCCTGCGGCACCGCCGTGGTCGCCTCGGACGTGGGCGGCATCCCCGAGGTCGTCGTCGACGGCGAGACCGGCGCCCTGGTCCACTACGACGAGTCCGATCCGTCGGGCTTCGAGGCCGACATCGCCGCGGCGGTCAACAAGATGGTCGCCGACCGCGACGCCGCGAAGAAGATCGGCGAGGCCGGCAAGAAGCGCGCGATCGACGTGTTCAGCTGGGAGACCATCGCCCAGGAGACCGTCGAGGTCTACAAGAGCCTGATGTAGGTCGGCCCCGGTCCCCTGGCCCCCGGTCACTTGATGTCCACGCAATTCCCCTCACCAGCCGCAGCCACCTTCATTTTCGACGGTGGCTGCGGTTTTTGCGCGCGTGCGGCGCGGGCGCTGGGGTCCATCACGGTCGGCGGGCGCCCGGGTCCGTTTTCGCTTGACGACGGCCCGGCGCCCTCCCTTCACATCGTTTCCTCGTCGGATTTCCCGTTCGACGAGGTCGGCGTGGACCCGACGCTGATCGAGCGGCACGCGCTGTACGTGGAGAACCGGCGCGGAGCTTCATCGCCCGGCGCCGACGCCGCCACCCAGCCCGGTGCCGACGACGAGCCCGCGCCGCCGTCGATCACCTCATCGTCGCCCGCCCCGCCGTTCGTCGCACTCGGCCACGAAGCGATCGGCCATGCCCTGCGCGACCATGGCCGCACCCGCTTCTGGCGGTTCGCCGGAGCCGTACTGCTCAACCCGCTGGTGCGCGCCCCGGCGTCGATCGCCTACCGGCTCGTCGCCGACAACAGGGGCACGGTGTCGAGGGTGACGGAGGCCGTCGTAAAGCAGGCGCGACGGCACTAGCCTGGGACGGGTGAACACCAACGCGAACAACGCGCGGGGCAGCCACCCCGCGGATCTGCCCACCACCCGACACACGTTCTTCCAGGCGTCGCTGATGACGGCGCTGCTCGACGGCATCTACGACGGCGAAATGACCATCGGGGAGCTGCTGGGCAAGGGCAACTTCGGCATCGGCACGTTCGACGGGCTCGACGGGGAGATGGTCATCGTCGACGGCGTGTGCTGGCAGCTGCGCGGCGACGGGTCGGCGACGAAGGCGTCGATGAGCCAGCGCACGCCCTACGCGGTGGTGACCAACTTCGTGCCGCACATCGTCCGCGACGCCCCCGACGACTGCGTCCGCGCCGACATCACCCCGTACATCGACTCCGTGGTGCCCAGCGCGAACTACATGTACGCGCTGCGAATCACCGGCGAGTTCGAGTGGGTGAAGACGCGCACCGTGGTCAAGCAGTCGCGCCCGTACCCGAAGATGATCGAGGCAACCGAGGCCGACGAGTCCGTCGACTTCGAAAACGTCCGCGGCGTCATCGCCGGGTTCCGCACGCCCGTCTACGAAAAGGGCATTTCCGTGCCGGGCTGCCACGTGCACTTCATCGACGACGACCGCACCGGCGGCGGCCACGTGCTCGACTTCAAGCTGAATTCCGGCACCATCGAGATCTGCCCCGGCACGGACCTGCAGCTGCGGCTGCCGCTGTCGGAGGAGTTCTCCGGCGCGCAGCTGGCGCCCGAGGACCTCGACGAGCAGATCCACGCCACCGAGGTCAAGGACTAGCGTGCCCGGGCACCGGCCGGCGTTCCATTTCACGCCCGAGCGCGGCCGCCTCAACGACCCCAACGGGCTGATCCGATTGGAGGGGGCCGGGCACGATCTCTGGCACGTGTTCTACCAGCTCGATCCCGGTTTCCCGGCCGAGCCGCGGCGCACCGGCTGGGGCTACGCGACGTCGGAGGACCTGCTGACGTGGCGCCATCGCCCGCAGGCCCTGTTCCCCGATGACGCCTACGACGCCGACGGCTGCTTCTCCGGCGGCGCCGTCGCCCCGCAGCGGCCCGGCGATCCCGTCGAGTTGTTCTACACCGGCAACCTGCCGGTGCCGGCGGAGTTCGCGGGCCACGGTTCCGGTTCTGATCCGGCCGCCGTCCCCGGCGCCGGCACCGGTGCCGCGCGCCTGGCCGAAGCGTTTCCCGACGGCGTCCCCGTCGGCCACGTGTGGGGCGCGACACAGAATCTGGCGCTGGCCGAACAGCTTTCCGACGGTTCCCTCGCCGTCCCCGTCAAGCACCCCGCCAATCCGTTGATCCCGGGTCCGCCACCGGGGTTCACCGCGCACTACCGTGACCCCATCGTCACCGAGGACCCCGACCGGCCGGGGGCTCTGGCGGATGCTCCTCGGCGCCCGCACCGACGACGATCGCGGCACGGCGCTGCTGCACTTTTCACGCGATCGGCGCACGTGGGACGCCGGCCGCGAGCTGGTCATCGACGGCCCCTCCCCCGGCGGCTACATGTGGGAGTGCCCGAATCTGCTGCGCATGACCGACGCCGCCACCGGCGCCGCGGCCGACGTGCTCATCCTGTCGCCGCAAGGCATCCGCGCCGATGCCGGCGACGTACTGCGCAACCGTTACCAGTGCGGGTACCTGGTCGGGCACCTCGAGCTTCCCGATGCCCCGGACGCCGCAGCCGCATTCCACGTCACCACGCCCTTCACCGAGCTCGACCACGGTTTCGAGTTCTACGCACCGCAGGTCTTCACCGACGCCACTGCTGCCGATGCCACATCACAGCGCCGGCCGGTCATGCTCGGCTGGATGGGCATGCCGGAGGAAGACGACCACCCCACCATCACCGCCGAAGGCTGGTTGCACTGCCTGACCTTCGCCCGGGAACTGTCGCTTTACGACGGCCGCCTCCTCCAGTCCCCCGTCCTCCCCTCGGGCGACGACCTGCCGATCGTCGGGGACGGCCACGTGGGCGACGTCTTCCGCGTGCGCCTCGACAGCGACGGGGTAGTCGAGCTGCGCGGGACCACCGCCCTTGGTTCATCGACCACGGGGAGCACCGCCGGAGAAGACGCGGCCGCAGACGGCGCAGACAGTGCAGACAGTGCAGACAGCACGGGCCCCGAGGACGCCCCACTGGTCACGGTGTCACTGTCGGGTGACCGCGTGACGGTCACCCGCCGCACCGCGGGCGTGCCCAATCACTTCGGCGACGAGAGGGCGACCACGCTTCGCCCGCGCGGGCCGAGCACGCCGGGTGGCGGGACCGGCTCGGGTGCCGCCCACCACCTCGACGTCATCGTCGACCGATCGGCCATCGAGATCATCGCCGACGACGGTGCGGCGCTGTTCTCCGTGCGGGCCTTCAGCGCCGACGGCGCCTGGACCGTCCGCCTCTGACGACGACGAAACGGCCACCCGTGGTGAGGGTGGCCGTCGTCAAGCGAAAAATTGGAGCGGAGCGGGACCTACTTCTCCGCCTTGCCCAGGCGCGTGACGTACGCGCGGGCGGTGACCTCCATCTGCGACGGCAGGGCCGCGATGCGCTCGGCGAGGACATCCGGGTGGATGTGGCGCGCCGAGGGGCTCATGCCGATCTGCGCGGCGATGGCGTCCTGGTCGAGCATCATCGGGAACTCCACCAACTCCGGCTCCCCCACCGGAACCAGGTGGCCCTCGGCCTGGGCGATCATGCGCTCGACCTTGCCGCGCTCGACGTCGATGATGCCCAGCGGCTGCCGCAGCTCGCCGAGGTGGCCCGTCGCCGCAGTGAGCACCACGACCTGCCCGCCCGGCTTGAGCACGCGGGCGAACCCCTCGGCGTTGCGCGGCGCGAAGATCACCGTGATCGCATCGATGGAATTGTCGCGGATGGGCAGCCGCGCCCACGCGTCCGCCACGACCGCACCGACGCGCGGATGGCACTTGGCCAGGTGCTTCGCCGCGGGCACCGAGACGTCGATGCCCACGCCGCGCGCGCCGTCGACGCCATCGAGCGTGTGCGCCAGGTAGTAGCCCGTGCCCGCGCCGATCTCCAGGATCGCCGGATTGGCCTCCTCCGCCACGCCCGCATCGTCCAGGACATCCTGCACGTTGCCGGTCACGGCCTCGACGAACGGCGCGTAATGCCCGCCGGAGAGGAACTCCTCGCGGGCGGCGATCATCTTCGCGTCATCGCCCGAGTACCGCAGGCCCGCACCGCCGGCCAGCGTCACGTAACCCTGGCGGGCGACGTCGTAGTTGTGGCCGGAGCCGGACTTCAGCGTCGCCCACTCGGGGTCGCCGCACTCCAGCGGGGACCCGTCGATGGGGTCTGCGAGCACGTCGATGATGTCGGCGAGCAACCTGTTCACTCCTCGGAAGTCGGCGGACGGCGCCATGGAAACCAGCGCCCGTCAATGGTGGTCAATGCTACCGCGCATCCCCCGGACGTTCGCCAATGGGCCGGGCGTAACGGCCGGGACATACGGCGATGCCCCGGCGACGGGGCGTCGGCGGGGCATGGCAGTGGCGGCCGGGGGCTGTGCGCCTCCCGGCCTCATCGAAGATCGATGAAGGGGAAGATCATTCCCCCACGGAGGACAGCGCGGCGCCGAGTTCGGCGGCCTCCTCCGGCGTCAGCTCGACGACCAGGCGCCCGCCGCCGTCGGCGGGAACGCGCATCACGATCTTCTTGCCCTCCTTCACGGCCTCCAGCGGGCCATCTCCGGTACGGGGCTTCATCGCTGCCATGTGGTTCTCTCCTCATTCGCGCAAGTGCGTGCGCGGTTCACCGATTGCGCCGCGCTCATCCCCCGATGATACGCGCTTTGGCGGCACCGGGGGTTGATCCGCACCATTGGGCAACCGCGACAGCAGCACCACGAACACCGCCCAGAACGCGGGGATGAGCAGCACATATAGGCATATGACCAGGACTTCGATCATCCTTGCCACCTTTCGGTCGCGACTACCCCGTCCACCCCGGACAGCGGCGGGCGATCGTCGGGGATGTCGCCCGCGGTGGCCGGCTCGAGGCCGATTTTGCGCAGCAGCGTCGCCGAGACTTCCACGGCCATCGGCCCCAGCTCGCCCAGCGGCCGGTTGCGGTGGACGCGCACGCCGAGGTCGACTTCGCGGATGGACTCCGCGCCCCACCGGTCGGCGACGTCGACGAGCAGGCCGATCTCCACCCCGTACCGCGCGGCGAAGGGCAGCTCCAGCAAATCCGCGCGCCATGCCGCGTACTCGCCGGACAGCGGCTGGCGGATCACGGCCAGGTCCGGGCGGAACGCGGCCAGCAGCGGCCGGGCGGTCAGTTCGGTGACGCGCCCGCCGCCGACGTCGCCCGGTGCGTCGCGGCGGTAATGGCCCTTGACCAGCCGCACGGAGTCGTCGGTGAGCAGCGGCGCCAGCAGCGACGGCACGTACGTCGGCGACGGGTCGCGCAGGTCGGCGTCCAGGAACACCACGATGTCGCCGCGCGCCGCGGCCACCCCGCGCCACATCGCCTCGCCTTTGCCGGGGCGGACGGGCACGCCGGGCAGCGCGTCGGCCCAGTTGACCACGCGCGCGCCGGCCGCGGCGGCGACCTCGGCGGTGGCGTCGGCGGAATCGGAATCCACCACGACGATCTCGTCGACGATCCCCGCCGCCAGACTCGGCCCCACCGACGCAATCACCGCGCCCACGGTCGCTTCCTCGTTCAGCGCCGGCAGCACCACGGACACGGACGGACGCTTGACGACGCCGCCCTCCCCGCCATTCGCCGGGCTCATTGCAGCCCCCGGACCGTCGACAACGGCGGGACGTCGCCACGGATGGCGCCGATCATGCGGCACACGTCGACGGTGTCGGCGACTTCGTGGACGCGGAACATGGCCACGCCCTGCGCCGCCGCCCACGCCGTCGCCGCCAGCGTGGCGGGCACGCGCCCGTCGACGCCGCGGCCGACGGTCTCGCCGACGAAGTCCTTGTTCGACAGCGCCATCAGCACCGGCCACCCGGCGGCGACCAGCTCATCGAGCCGCCGCAGCAGCTCCAGGCCGTGGAAGGTGTTCTTGCCGAAGTCGTGCGTCGGATCCACCAGCACCTTGTCCGCGGGCACGCCGCAGGCCACCGCCCGTTCGGCCAGCGCGGTGGTTTCGGCGATGACGTCGGCCACGACGTCGTCGTAAAGCACCCGGAACGGCCGCGTGCGCGGCACGGCGCCGCCGGTGTGCGAGCAGACGTAACCGGCGCCGTGCGCCCCGGCGACCTCCACCAGCTCGGGGTCGTGCCCGGCCCAGGTGTCGTTGACCAGGTCTGCGCCGGCGGCGAGGGCGGCCTCGGCCACCGGCGCCCGCCACGTGTCAACGCTGATGGTCACGCGCGGATGGCGGCGGCGGGCCTCGGCGATGGTGGGCACCACCCGGTCGATTTCCTCGTCCGCGCCGACCACCGGGCCCGGCCCGGCCTTGACCCCGCCGATGTCGATGACGTCGGCCCCCGCCGCGACGACCTCGTCGATGCGCGCCAGCGCCGCGTCCTCGGCCGCCGTCGCACCGCGGTCGTAGAAGGAGTCGGGCGTGCGGTTGACTATCGCCATCACCGCCGGCAGCGGCGTGGGCTGGAATGCGCTTCGCCCCGTCGCCGGGGCCGTCCGATGCTGCGTCACCGCTGGCCCAGCAGCCCCTCGTCGCCGTCGCGGTGGGCGCGCGCGACGGCCCGGCGCGCTGCCTCCTCGCGGCGGTCGCGTTCCTGCCCCTCGTGGGCGGCGACGATGAACTCGATGGCCTCGTCGATGTCGTCGGTGACCAGGAACAGGTCCATGTCCTCGGGCGAGATCATGCCCTCGGCGAGCACGCGGTCGCGGATCCAGTCGATCAGCCCGCCCCAGAATTCGGTGCCCATGAGCACGACGGGGAAGCGGGTGACCTTGCCGGTCTGCACCATGACCAGCACCTCGAACAGTTCGTCGAGGGTGCCGAAGCCGCCGGGCAGCCCGATGAACGCCTGCGAGTACTTCAGGAACATGGTCTTGCGCACGAAGAAGTACCGGAAGTTCAGGCCGAGGTCGACCCAGTCGTTGATGCCCTGCTCGTGCGGCAGTTCGATGCCGAGCCCCACGGACAGGCCGTCGGCGTCGTAGGCTCCGCGGTTGGGGGCCTCCATCAGCCCGGGGCCGCCGCCGGTGATGCAGGCGTAGCCCGCCTCGACAATGGCCTTGCCCAGCTCGCAGCCCTGGATGTAATACGGGTGGTCCTCCTTGATGCGGGCGGAGCCGAAGACCGTGATGGCCTTGGGGATCTCCGCCAGCGCACCGAAGCCCTCGACGAACTCCGACTGGATGCGCATCACTCGCCACGTGTCGGTGTGCAGCCAGTCGGTGGCCTGCTGCGGGTCGAGCAGCCGACGGTCCGTCGTCGACCGGTTCGGGTTCGACTCGGCGGACTCGCGGACCATGATCGGCCCGCGCAGCTTGCGCTTGCGGTCCGGGGACGGGGTGCGGTGGGGGGCCATGTTTCGGTCTCCTGGGTTGGGGTTTCGCTTTACGACGCCGCCGGCGCGGTCGCGTTCCGGCCGTCATCCGCGGGCGCGGTGGTCAGGTACCGCAGCAGGTCGTCGGAAAGCTCCGTGATCATGTCGACGGGGATCTGCTCGTCGCGCTTGTGGCAGTACGCGGGGTCGCCGGGGCCGAAGTTGACGGCCGGGATGCCCAGCGCCGCGAATCGCGACACGTCCGTCCAGCCGTACTTGGGCTTGGCCACGCCGCCGGCAATGGCGACGAGTTCGGCGGCGGCCGCCCGGTCGAGGCCGGGTGCCGCGCCGGGGCTGACGTCTTCGATCTCGACGTCGACCAGCGGGTCGTCGATGG
Organism: Corynebacterium xerosis NBRC 16721 = ATCC 373; assembly: GCF_001552415.1. GTDB lineage: Bacteria > Actinomycetota > Actinomycetes > Mycobacteriales > Mycobacteriaceae > Corynebacterium > Corynebacterium xerosis. Next base: position 451,026 of record NZ_BCRD01000002.1, on the reverse strand, counting down.
CGAGGACGCCCATCAGGTGGGCGATGGCCTCATCGGTGTCGCGGTGCGGCGCGAACCGGTAGTTGACGTAGGCCCACGCTTCGTCGGGCACCGTGTTGGTGGCCACGCCGGACTGGATGTGGACGACCTGCATTCCCTCACGGTAAGTCAGGCCGTCGATCCGCGCAGTTCCGGCGGAGTACGCGGCGACGCGGGACAGCACGCCGGTCAGACGGTGGGCGGCGTTGTCGCCGAGCCACGCTCGGGCCGAGTGTGCTCGCGTGCCGTGGGCGGTGACCTTGACGCGGATGGAGCCCTGGCAGCCGGCTTCGATGACGTTGCCCGACGGCTCTCCGAGCAGCGCGACATCGCCTTCCAGCAGATGGGGATGGCTGTCGGCGAGGTGGCCCAGGCCATTGAACTCCCCGGCGATCTCCTCGCAGGCGTACATGATCAGCGTCAGATCGCGTTTCAGCGCCGGCGAGCCGGCCAAGGTGGCGAAGGCGTGGAGGTAGCAGGCGTCGCCGCTCTTCATGTCCACCGCGCCGCAGCCGAAGATGGTGTCGCGGCCTTCGGCGTCGACGCCGCGGGTCGACGGCACGTTGTCGGCGATGGGCACCGTGTCCAGGTGCCCGGCCAGGATCGCGCGCTGCGGCAGGCCTCGGTGGGTGCGGGCGACGACGTTGTCGCCGATGCGCTCCACCGTCACCGCCGGCATTCCCTCCGGGATCGTCGCGGCGACATCGCGCAGCGCCGCCTCCACGGCGTCGGCGATGCGGGCCTCGTCGCGCGAGACGCTGGGGATGTCGATGAGCGCCGCGGTCAGCTCGACGGGGTCCGCGCGCAGGTCCAGATGGTCGCGTGCGTGTGGGGGGCGTGCGGCCGCGTCGGTGGTGCCGGTGCCGACTGCATCGGCGGCCGTGCCGTCGGTGTCGGCGTCCGGATCTCCGGCGCGATCGAAATCTTTAGCGTTCACCCGATCCAGGGTAGCCATCCAGCGCGGCGAGCACCCGGGCATGCAGGTCGGCGGCGATGCCGTGCAGCGCGTCGCCATCCGGCGGCGTGCCCGCGCCCAGGTGGGCGGCGAGTTCCTGCGGTTCCGTGGCGACGATTTCAACGACCGCGCCGGAATCATCGACCGCGCCGGGGGCAGCGGGCGCCGGGCCGTCGTCAAGCGGGCCCAGCTCGTCGGCCAACTCGGTGCCCTCCCTGAGCACGAACACCCGCGCCGTGGCGCCGGCGGGCAGGGGCGGCAGCGGCGGGGCCTCGTCGGCGCGATCCAGGCGCGGGCCCCACGCGACGACCGCCACGCGCGAACCGTTGACGGCGATGGCCGGCTCGCCCGCCAGCACCGTCGCACCGGGCAGGGGCCGGCAGACCGCGGCGAGCAGGCGCACCGCCGGATCCGAGTGCGCGCCGACGACGGCGGGGCCCGGGGTGCGGCGGAACGAGGGGTCGAGGCGGTCGGCGACCCGGCCGAGCTCATCGCGGGCCCAGTCCGGCAAGGCCGCGAGCCGGCGTTCGCGATCTGCTTGGCGACGATCCCACGACGCCCGCACCGACACTCCCCCGACCAGGCCGGCCGCCAGACCGACGAGCAGGAGCCCCAGCATCACCGACGCGCCGGCCGCGCCGGGGCCGGACAGCCCCGACCACATCGCCCAGGTGCCCGGGACTCCGACCGCGAGCGCGCCGAGCAGGGCCCACTTCCCCGCCGCCACTCCCGCGAACACGCCCCAGCTCACGCCCCACGCCAACAGCACGATCACCGCCGTCCACGCGACCAGCGGCCAGCCCAGGAACGCGGCGTTCACGCCGACGACCAGTGCCACCAGCGCGGGGCGGGCCAGCGCCTGCGACGCGGCGATCGCGCCCTTCGCCGCGCGCGGCAGATCGGAGCGGGCGAGCAGAGTCGAGGTGATGGAACCGCGAGCGGTGCCGCGGGAGGACCTGCGGGACGAGCTGCGGGACGAGCTGCGGGGCGTCTGGCCGGGCACGGGGACCTCCGGAGGTGCGTGATGTGAACGCCGTTGATCGTGAGGCGGCGCGGCTGCTGGGGCACCGTGCGGTCGAGGGCGCCATCGGCAGCGGATAGTATCTGAAACATGATGACAACTGGTGCCTCGGCCACGGGTATCGCGAACATCGCAATGGACGGCACCGTCCTGGATACGTGGTACCCCAATCCCCAGCTCGACGACACCGTCACCGAATCGGGGACCCGCCGCCTCGGCGCGCAGGACCTCACCCCGCAGCTGCTGCGCCAGGTCCTCCTCGACGAGGACCGCAGGGTCGAACAGGTCGCGGTGCGGACCACCATCGCCGACCTGTCCAAGCCGCCGGTGGATTCCCACGACGCCTACCTGCGCCTGCACCTGCTGTCGCACCGCATCGTCACCCCCCACTCCATCCAGATGGCGGACGTGTTCGACGAACTCAACATCGTCGCCTGGACGAACAAGGGCCCCTGCCAGCCCGACAACTTCGAGGCGCTGCGCACCAACCTGCGCATGCGCGGCCTGATCCACGTCTATTCCATCGACCGCATGCCGCGGATGGTCGACTACGTCGTGCCCTCCGGCGTGCGCATCGCCGAAGCCGAGCGCGTGCGCCTGGGCGCCTACCTCGCGCCGGGCACCACCGTGCTGCGCGAGGGCTTCGTTTCCCTCAACTCCGGTTCGCTGGGCCCCTGCAAGATCGAGGGCCGCCTGTCGTCGGGCGTCGTGCTCGGCGAGTACACCACCATCGGGCTGGCCGGCACCGCCGTCGCCCGCCACGACGAGCGCGGCCGCCGCATCCCGCTGACCATCGGCCGCCGCTGCAACATCGGCATCTCCGCCGGCACCGTCGGCGTGGACCTCGGCGACGACTGCATCATCGACAAGAACATCCTCATCGACAAGGACACCCCGATCGAGATCCCGAGCGAGACCCGCCGCGTCACCGCGTGGGAGCTCAACGGCCGCGACCGGATGCACTTCTACCGCCATCCGGATTACGCCGCGGTGTGCATGCGACCGACCGAGGTGTAGGGCGGCCGAGGCGTAGGGCGGCGCGCGAAGTCCACGCGACGCTGGAGGTCCGCGACGCCCACGAGGTTCGGGGCGCCCGCGAGGTTCGGGGCACCCGCGAGGTCAACGACTTCTGCGGGGTCCGGGAGTCCGGTCCTAGGTCGAGGGAAGAGGGGCCGGGGTGCCCCGAGTAATGTCCCCTCCATGACCAACTCTCCCCTGTCCCGGGCCGACGAGGCCGTGCCGGACGCGTCCGACGACGCGCACCTCGGCAAGGGACTCAAAGTTCGCCACTTGACCATGATGGGCCTCGGCTCCGCCATCGGCGCCGGCCTGTTCCTGGGCACCGGCGTCGGCATCAACGCCGCCGGCCCGGGTGTGCTGCTGTCCTACCTCGCCGCGGGCATCATCGTCGTTCTGGTGATGACCATGCTCGGCGAGATGGCCGCCGCCCGCCCCGCTTCCGGAGCCTTCTCCACGTATGCGGAGATGGCGTTCGGCCGGTCCGCCGGCTTCATCATGGGCTGGTTGTACTGGTTCATGCTGATCATGGTGCTGGGCGCGGAAATCACCGGCGCCGGCGCGATCATGGGCGCCTGGTGGGGCATCCCGGGCTGGATCCCGGGCCTGGTGTGCGTTGTGTTCTTCGCCATCGTCAACCTGGCCAAGGTCCGCGGCTTCGGCGAGTTCGAGTTCTGGTTCGCCTTCATCAAGGTCGCCGTCATCATCGGCTTCCTGGTCATCGGCGTGCTGCTGGTGTTCGGCCTGCTGCCGGGCACGACCTTCGTCGGCACGCAGCACATCGCCGAGTCCGGCTTCCTGCCCAACGGGTTCTCCGGCGTCGCCGCGGGCCTGCTGGCGGTGGCGTTCGCGTTCGGCGGCATCGAGATCGTCACCATCGCCGCCGCCGAGTCCGACGACCCGAAGCGCTCGATCGCCTCGGCGGTCCGCTCGATCATCGTGCGCATCGGCCTGTTCTACATCGGCTGCGTGCTGATCATCATCATGCTGCTGCCCTACGCGCAGATCGACGGCGCGGACACCGCCGCGGAGTCGCCGTTCACCATGGTGCTGCAGCAGGCGGGCATCCCGGGCGTCGTCGGCTTCATGGAGGCCGTCATCGTCCTGGCGCTGCTGTCGGCGTTCAACGCCCAGATCTACGCCACGTCGCGCCTGGTGTACTCGATGTCGCGCCGCGGCGAGGCCCCGCGCCTGTTCACCGCGATGAACTCCCAGGCGGTGCCGTACAAGGCCGTCATCATGTCGATGGTCTTCGCCTTCCTGTCGGTGGGCATCCAGGTCGTGTTCGACGGTTCTTCGGTCCTGGTGTTCCTGCTCAACGCCGTCGGCGGCTGCCTGCTGGTCATTTGGCTGGTCATCGCCCTGTCGCAGATCAAGCTGCGGCCCCGCATGGAGGCCAACGACGAGCTCACCGTCCGCCTGCCCGGTTACCCGTGGCTGTCGTGGGTGGCGGTGTTCATGATCCTCGGCCTGACGGTCATGATGCTTTTCGACGAGGTCGCCCGCCAGCAGGTCTACGCCGTCGTCGCGGTGTGCTTCTTCCTCGGTCTGCTCGCCGGTGTCACGTCCAAGTCGCGCGCCCGCGCCCGCGACACCGCCGATCAGACCCCGGTCCGCGGCGTCCACCACTAGTCACCGCGGCACCGTCTCCCCCGTTGTTCGCTGCGGCGCCGGCCGCCCACCACTAGTCACCGTGGCCGCCGCCCAATCCCCGCTAACCCACCCCGAATGAGCTAACCCACCCGTTACAGCGGGTGGGTTACGCCATTCGGGGTGGGTTTGGCGTTTCGGGGTGGGTTTGGCCATGTGCGCGCCGTCGGCCGCCCCGCTCGGGGAGAGCACAGCTCGGGGTGAGCACGGCCCAAGGTGAGCGCCGCTCGGGGTTGCACGCGGGCGTCGCAAAGCAAGCGTGACAGCCGACACACCCGCGTAACGTGAACGTAACAAACCCATCGCGACCGGCACGGCGGCGGCGAGTACCGTTGTCGCCATGACACGAGGAGCACACTCTTACGGGCTGGCCAGCCTGGCCGCCGACGGCACCGTCCTGGACGTCTGGTTCCCCTGCCCCGAACTCGACGGCAACGGCAGCACCGGCACGAGCCTGGAGGCGCCCGACGACCTGCCGGATTCGTGCGATTTCTTCTCGCACCTCATCGGCGAAGACGTCGACCGCGGGGTCCACCGCGTGGGCGTGCGCACCGACATCGCCGACTTCGACGCCCCGCCCGTCGACGCATACGACGCCTATCTGCGGCTGCACCTGCTGTCCCACCGCATGGCCAAGCCGCACGAGCTGAACCTGGACGGCATTTTCGGGCTGTTGGCCAACGTCATCTGGACCAACTACGGGCCGTGCTCGACGGAGAACTTCGACGTCGTGCGCGCCAAGCTGCTCGGCCGCGGGCCGCTGACGGTGTACTCGGTGGACAAGTTCCCGCGCATGATCGACTACGTCATGCCGACCGGGGTGCGCATTGGCGACGCCGACCGCGTCCGCCTGGGCGCGCACCTGGCGGAGGGCACGACGGTGATGCACGAGGGCTTCGTCAACTTCAACGCCGGCACCCTGGGCACGTCGATGGTCGAGGGCCGCATTTCGGCGGGCGTCGTCGTCGGCGACGGCTCGGACGTCGGCGGCGGCGCGTCGATCATGGGCACGCTGTCCGGCGGCGGGAAGCAGACCATTTCCGTCGGCGAGCGGTGCCTGATCGGCGCCAACGCCGGCGTGGGCATTTCGCTTGGCGACGACTGCGTCGTCGAGGCCGGCCTGTACGTCACGGCGGGCACCAAGTGCACGGTGCTTCTCGACGGCGTGCGCAAGCACCGCAAGGCCGCCGACCTGTCCGGCGGGTCGAACATGCTGTTCCGCCGCAACTCGCAGACCGGCGAGGTCGAGGTCGTGCCGTGGGCCGCCGAGCGCGTGACGCTCAACGAGGCTCTGCACAAGAACTAGGGCGGTCAGCAGAGCTGGCCCGGGTCAGTGGAGCTGGCTGAGCTCAGCGAAAGTTGCCCGGTCAGCGGATCTGGCCCGGGTCAGCCCGCGAGGCGCTCCAGGAGGAACTCCAGCGCCGCCTCGCGTGCGGAGCCTAGGCCCTCGAGATCATCCTCGTAGGTGAGGTGGTCGGCCGAGCCGTCGAGGAGGAACCGCAGGACGTCGTCAAGCGCTTCGCGCAGTTCCGGGTCGCCGGCGATGTCCGCGCCGAGCGCCGTGCGGATCGCTTCTGCCGTGGCGCGGGCGTCGGCGGATTTGAGCGACGCCGCCATCACCGCCGGAGCAATGCGGCGCATGCCGGGGCCCGACTCGCACCAGATGTCGCCGGCGTTGCATGCGTCGAAGACCCGGTCGGACAGCGTTCCCCATGTGATTCCGCGCGGGCCGAGGATGCCGAGGCTGTCGGATGGCGCGGTGCCGAATGTCTCGGCGACGGCGGCTCCGCGACGGGGGTTGCCGAACACCGTGATCGCCGCGATTCGTTCCGGGCCGATCGCAGCCTCGCCTGCGATGACGGTCCCCGCCCAGTCGTCGACGATGTCCGCGCCCTGCGAATACCCCGTGAACACGAACGTCGTGTCGGGGCAGGCTGCGTCGACGGCGGCGACGAGCCCGTTCAGGATCTCCATCCCGCGGGCGCTGGATCCGACGTAACTGGCCGACAACGCGACGTCGGCCGGGTACGGGACGTGAATGCTGCGAACGTCGTCGCCGAGGGCCAGGCCCAGGTCGTGGGCCAGGCCCGACACGATCCGGCCGTGCGGATCGTCGGGGTCGCGCTGCACGTTGGTGTCGCCGGTGCCGGGCACGTGGATCGCGGTGATCGGCGTGCAGGCCAATTCGTCGAGGGCGGCGGCGCCGAGGTCTGCTCCGATGACGCGCCCGGCCGCGCCCTCGATCGGCGACCACACCATCGACGGGATCGTCGGGTTGCGCACGCCGCCGTGGCCCTCCGCCGGGGGCGCGTACGGGATGCCGGGCCCGTCGGAAGATCCGGGGTCCGCCGACGCGATCCCCGGGGAAACCATCGCCGTGGCGAGCACGCAGGCTCCGGCGACGAGTGCCTTGACGGCCACGCTCGAGTGGAAGGGGGATCGCCGATTCCGGCCCGCGATTTTCATGCAATTCTCCTGGTCACGTCCACGATTGGACAAGGAGAATGGTATCCGAGAATCATTCGTCCAACCAATGGGCGCAGCGCCGGGCGCACCCGACAATGGCGCAACCGCCTAATACGAAGGGTCGGCCAACGGATCGGTCACGTCGCGGGAACTGCGCCACGTGCGAGGCATGCCGTCGAGGGGGTCGTCGTACCTCAGCTCCGTCGCCACGAGCCGCAGCACCCGCGTGACGTCGGCCAGGTCGAGCCCGAGGTCGTCGGGGTACGTGTCGTCGCCGAGGATCGGATAGCCCAGATGCGCCATCGTCGCGCGCAGCTGGTGCGTGCGACCCGTGGCCGGCTCCAGCCGCCACTTCCCCACCGTCATCCGCGTGCCGCACGTCCCGCATCCGTAACTCGCCGCATGGGCGCCGCCGGCCGCGCCCCCGAACATCCCGGGCAGCACGTCGCCGATGTCCGCCGCCACGGGCCCCACGTAGGTCACGCGGGTGGCGGCCGTTTTCCACGGCAGCGCCGGTTCGTCGGCATCGGTGCCGACGGGGCGCGACGGGCCGTCGTCAAGCGAAACATCCCGCACCCGCACTCCGCGCTCGCCATCGACGTTGGCCAGCTCGACGACGACGTCGCGGGACTCGCCGGGCGTCCAATCATCGGGCACGACGGTGAAGCATTCGTACGTCTTGGCCACCCGTCCATCCTGGAACATCCGCTGGTACGCGCCGCGCGTCGCCGGATCGCGCGACACCAGCAGCAGCCCCGACGTCAGCCGGTCGAGCCGGTGCACGCAGGTCAGATCCGGCTCGCCGAACCGATCGCGCAGCCGCTGCAGCACCGTGGTGCGCACCAGGCGGCCGTTGGGCGTCGAGGGCAGGAAGGGCGGCTTGTCGACGACCAGCACCGCCTCCTCTTCCGCCACCACCACCGGATCAAACGGGATGTCCGGTTCGGGGCGGGTGACGGCGGCGGGGTGGTTCGGCGTGGCCCCGGAGACCACGGCGCCTCGGGAACCACCGCCGGCGCCATTTGAGGTACCCGCCGCGGAGGCCTTGTCCGCGCCCCACCAGTCGTCCCTGTTGCCCGCGGCCCTGCCCATGCCCGTTCCCCTTCCGTCGGGACCCGGGCGCCCGCGATGGCCGCGAGCGTCGATCCCGATCAATCGCCCGCCATCCTGCCGTATCCTGGCCGCATGACCGACGCCACCCCCGCCAACCCGAACCCGCCGCAGCGCCAGGCACCCGAAACGCCGCAGTCCGAGGCCAATCCCGCCACCGCCTCGTCGACGGCGTACAGCGTGCGCATCGTCGCGGGCCTGCTGCTCATCGTGGTGTTCGGCGGGCTGCCGACCGTGGTGGAGGGTCGGCCGCTGTGGGCGGCGATCCTCGGGCTCGTCGGCGTCGTGGCCGGTGCGGTGCTCATCGGCATGGCCGTCAATTCGATGCTGCGCGAGCGTCGTGCGCGTGCCCGCGCGAACGCCGGTGCAGGTGCCGGGGCCGCCTCCCGTCGCCGATGAACGGGCCGGCAGTGGCGCGCTGCCGATAACCGCGGCACCGCCGGCGGCAGCGCAGAGAACTGGCACGGTGGACGAGGTGGCGGCGGGGACGTCGTAAAGCGGACCGCGGCGCCGACCACCGAACGATCCCATCGAACCCGGGCCCACGCGGCCCGGGTTTTCGCATGCGCCGACCAGTGCCCGTCCACCCATCATCGAAAGCAGACGCCCCCTCGGCTCCACCATTGCCACAATGTCAAGTATTCTTTACGCTGGGTCATGGAAGATGGGCACGGAGAAAAGCGAACTCGCCACACCCGTCCAAACCGGCTCGCTCCACCCGACAACGAGGAGGCACCCATGGCAGACGGCGAACTGACCAACATGGTGCGCAAATACCGGCGCTGGAACGAACTGTCCCAAGCCGAACTGGCCGACCGCGTCGCCGTGTCGCGCCAAACCATCGCCAACATCGAACGCGGCAACTACTCCCCCTCCGTGCACCTGGCGCTGGCCATCTGCCGGGAACTCGGCAAAACCGTCGAAGAGATCTTCGGCGACGAACAGGAAGGATGACCACGATGTCCATCGGAGACACCATCGTCGCCCGCTACGACGCCACGGTCGACGACGAATACCAGTCAAACCTGCTGCACAAGTCCAACACCATCACGTATCACACCGGCTTCTACGGCTACGTCGCGCTCGGCGCGGCACTCGCCTGGATCCTGCCCGACGGCAACAGCTGGATCCCGCTGCTCGTGCTCGCGCCCATGGTCGGCGGCGCCGTCATCGGCACCAACTGGCTCAAGCGGCACGTCCCCCGCCCCCGGCCGCTGCTGCCCTCGCCCGCGGAATGGGCGCTGCTCATCTTCGTCATGATCATGTGGTTGGCGGGTCTCAGCTACAACGACCCCGACGGCGGCGGAGCGTCGACGGTCGGCTGGATCTCGGGCGGCATCGTCGGCGGCGTCGTCGGCGGCATCATCGGCTTCACCGTGGCGCTGGCGGTCCAGCGCCGAGGCCGACGCAAGGATATCAATCGCCTCGACAAGAAGTTCGCCGACGACTGACGCCCGTTTTCCTTCGCCGCGCGCGTACACCGACGGGGACACCCGCGCCGAAATCGACGGAACCGACCGGCCCCGGCGCGCGTCCAATGAGGCATGGGGGACAACTCGAACACGCGCGGCCGGACCGCGGCCACACGACCACTCGACCACAAACCCGGGCTTCGCCCGATCGGATCCGGGCTCATCAGAGCCGACGGCCCGACCGGCCGCTCCGCCCTCGCCAGGGCAATCCACGCGGGCACCGCGGTGAAACTGGCGCCGGCCGTCGCCATCGGCATCGAAGAGTGGCGCGCCGCCGACTGGCCCGAGCGCCGCCGCCTGCGCTGTCTCGCCCACGCCCACGCACACCCCGCACTCGTGCTCACCGGCGTCAGCGCGGCTCGGGTCCTCGGGCTGGCGATACTCGTCGACCCGGACCGAGAAACCGACGAACCCGTGCATCTCGCACACGTCGGCCGCGGCAAAACCAAGAACGGTTCCGGACACGTGGTGCGCTCGCTGTGCCTCGAGGAATCGGACATCACCATCGTCGACGGCGTGCGCACGACCACCGCAGCGCGGACCATCCACGACCTGCGAGAAACGCACGGCCCCGAGCACGCGCTCGCCGCCGCAGACGATGCACTGCGGCGAGGCCACGGCCGCGGCGCAATTTCGGCTCTCGCAACCCGCCTGCTGGGAAGCCGGACGCGCGGGGCGAAGGCGACGGCGGAGGTTGCGATGCTTGCATCGACGCTGTCGGAGAGCCCGGCTGAGTCATGGACGCGGTGGCTGCTCCATTGCCTGGGCATCGCCGCCGTCCTGCAGCAGGTGTACATCGTCGGTCCGGATGGTCGGCCCATCCGGCGCGTCGACTTTTGGATCCCCGCGTTGGCCATGGTCATCGAGTTCCACGGGTGGAAGAAGTACGACGGCCGCTACGGCGACGGGGACGTGATTTCGACGTACGAGAACGCCGCGATGCGCGAGTTGGCCAACTGCGGCATTGACGTCGTGCAGCTGACGTGGCGGATGCTCGTCGATGGATCGGCGGGGCCGTTGATCATGCAACGCGTGGTCGCGCGGCGCGAGTTCCTGGAGAAGGCGGGGCCGCAGTTCACGGGCGAGGTTTTCTTGCGCCACGAAAAGCTGCCGGATCGCGTCACCCGCTTCTTCCGCCGCAACTGAGTCTCTTCCGACTTGCCGTAGGGCGAAAACCCCCGCCCCAAGGCTTGATCCGCATTTACTCGGTCGATTCGAGGCAATTCTCGGTCGAAAACTCCGGATTTGAGGGCCCATTTGCAACGAATCGACCAACTTAATGCAGATCAAGATCCACCGGTGACCAGTGAGGGCATTGGGGCGCAAGCGAGTGCGGGTTCGACTGCAGTGCGCGCACGGGGAGCGGCTGCCGCAAGTCCGCGCAGGATAGGCGCGCTTTACGACGAGCGGAGACGGCCGGCCGCGACCTCGATGGCCTCATCCGACGCCGTCAGGCCGATGCGCACGTGCCGCACGCCCTTCGGCCCGTAGAACTCGCCGGGTGCGACCAGAATGCCGCGATCGGCGAACCAATCCACCAGGTCACGGCAGGTTTCGGCGGAATCGGCGGTGGTGGGCTGGTCGGAGGTTGCATGGCCATCAGCGGCGGCGCCATCGCGGGTCGCCCACAAGTACAGGCCGCCATCCGAATCGTCGACTCGGAAACCCGCGCCCTCGACGGCCGCGCGCAAAACTGCACGACGGCGCCCGTAGCGGCCGCGCTGGACGTCGACGGAGTGGTCGTCGTCAAGCGAGGCCACCATCGCCGACTGGATCGGCCCCGGAACCATGAGGCCGGCGTGGCGTCGCAAAGCAAGCAGGTCCTGGACCAGCGACTCATCGCCGCACAGCCACCCCGCGCGATACGACGCCAGATTCGCGGCCTTCGACAACGAATGCACGGCCAGCAGACCGGTGAAATCGCCGTCGCACACCCGCGGATCGAGAATCGACGGCGCCTCCAGCTCCCAGTCCAGGCCCAGGTAGCACTCGTCGGACACGACGATCACGCCACGCTCCCGCGCCCACGACACCACCTTGCGCAGATGATCGACGCCGAGCACGCGGCCCGACGGATTGCCCGGCGAATTGACGTACATCAGCGTCGGCCGCGAAGGGCCCAGCTGCGTCAGCGAATCCGCGCGCACCACGCGCGCCCCCGCCATCCGCGCGCCGACCTCGTACGTCGGATACGACAGCTCGGGGATGACCACCGTGTGGCCCTCGCCGACGCCGAGCAGGAACGGCAGCCACGCGATGGCCTCCTTCGTCCCCACCACCGGCAGCACGCCGCGCTCGGCGGACAGGCCGACCACGCCATGGCGGCGCTCCATCGCCCCCGCGATCGCCGCGCGCAACTCCGGCGTGCCCGCCGTCTGCGGGTACCCGGGCACGGCCGACGCCGCCGCCAAGCCGGCGCGCGCCGACTCGAAGACGCCGTCGACGGGCGTGCCGATCGACAGGTCGATCATCCCGTCCGGGTGCGCCGCCGCGCGGGCCTTCGCGCCGGCCAGCGAATCCCACGGGAACGCGGGCAACCGCCCGGCCGGCGTGGTGCGCTCCCGGTACTGCGGGGGCAATCCGGTCATGCGCGCCTACTCTTCGGCCTGCGGCGGCAGCGCCGCGATGAACTTCACGTCGAAGTCCTGCGGGCCGAGCTTGGCGGCACCGCCGGGCGAGCCGAGCTCGTCGAACCAGTCGACGTTGGCGTCGGTGTACTCGACCCACTCGTCGGGCACGTCATCCTCGTAGAAGATGGCCTCGACGGGGCACACGGGCTCGCAGGCGCCGCAGTCGACGCACTCGTCGGGGTGGATGTACAGCATCCGCTTGCCCTCGTAGATGCAGTCGACGGGGCATTCCTCCACGCAGGCGCGGTCCATCACGTCTACGCAGGGCTGGGCGATCACGTAAGTCATGGCTTGGGAAACGGCCTTTCACGAATGCGGGGCTGGTTGAAACCAACCCATTGTGTCACTTCCGGCGGCGCAGCGGCCAACCGCCCCCGACGATACCGGCGACGAGCAGCAGCAGGGTCCGCGCCCATTCGCCCATGACCTGGTCGCCGCCGAACGGCAGCGCCGTCCAGAACCACAGGAAGACGTACCCGGCGATCCAGGTCCACATGGGGATGAGCGCGATGTTACTGCGGTCGGTCCACAGCATCGCCGTACGAGTGATTATGAGATTAAATACGTACGCCGCGATGATCGTCCACGGCAGCGGGATCGACAGCCCGCCGACGTCGATGCGCGTGCCCAGGTACGCGACCTCGAGCACCAGCGACACCAGCGCCGCGACGGACAGCCAGGCGATGCCGGTGATCATTTCCCCTCGGTCGATGTCCTCGCGGACCTGGCTGCGGTCCGGGTCGCCCCAGTGCTTTTCGACGGCCACGTCCCCGCCCTCGGCCTTCTCGTTCATCGCGACGCTCCTTCGGTGTCGGCGGGCGCGCCGGCGGAGGCTGCGGGCGCGGTGGATGCAGCGGCAGAGTCCCGCCGCAGCTCGTCCCACGTCTTCTCCCCCGCGAACACGGCGGCGAGGTCTGCTCCGGCGGTGCCCAGCCGGTAATGCTCGGCGGGCGTGATCGGCTGGCAGATGAGGTTCGACAGCGCCCACACGCCCCGCGCGTCACCCGACGCATCGACGGCACCGGTGGCGGCGCGCGGATTGACCATGCTCACGCCGCCGTCCCCGACCCACACCTGCGTGGCGTGCGCCCGGAGGGAGGCCGTCTTTGCGGCGAGGTCGGCGTCGGAAAGCGAAACCGCGAAATCGGAGGCGACCGAAGGAAGGTCGTCGAAGTCGGCCCGCGTCCACGCGTCGGGCACCACGGCGATGGCGTCGAGGCCGTCGCGCAGCGCGTCGTCGTCGGTGACGGTCCACATGGTCGCCCACAGCGCGGCGTCGCCGGAGCCGGTGCCTTCGCCCGAGTCGCGTGCCGCCGCGCGCAACCGGTCGCACGCCGCGACGGTGAGTTCGTGGGCGCGGATGTGGTCGGGGTGGCCGTAGCCGCCGTCGGCGTCGTAGGTGATCACGACGTGCGGCCGCAGCCGCCCGAGCACGTCGGCCAGGTGGCCGAGCGCCTCGTCGCCGGAGCCGATGAACGCGCGCGGGTCGTCGTTGCCCGGGTCGCCGATCATGCCCGAATCGCGCCACCGCCCCGCGCCGCCGAGGTGCACCGGCGCGTGGCCGGGCCCGTTGCAGCCCAGCGCCACCAGCGCCGCGTGAAGCTCGTGGACGCGGAAACCGCCGAGCTGATCGGATTCGCCGCCGACGAGCCCCCGGTACGGGTCGCCGATGACCTCGCCGAGCTCGCCGAGCGTGCACGTCACCACCGTCACCTGCGCGCCGCGGCGCACCAGCTGCGCGATGGTGCCGCCGGTGGTGATCGCCTCATCATCCGGGTGCGCGTGGACCAGCGCCACGCGCATCCCCGTCAGATCACGTGCCTGGTCGGCGGTTTCAACCATGTCGGCCCTTTCGGTGCGGTTGGTGGTTCGGGTTTGGCTTCACGACGTCCGGGCGCCCGGGTCGTCGGCGTCGCCGTCGTTTCCGGCGGCATTATCGGGGCCGCCTTCGGCGCCGGGGTCGTTGCCGGGGTCGGCGACCTCCGATGTCGTGGCCGAGGGTACCCGCCGCCAATCGGGCAGGGTCATCAGCGGCCCGATGAAGGGATCGGAGGGCCAGGTGGCGGGGTCGTCGTCGTTGGCCAGGCTGGCACCGGTGCCCATCACGGTGAGGATGCGGTCGACGACGAGACCCAATTCGATCGCCTGCTCCCCGACGGCGGACCAGATCTCCTCCGGCACCGCTCCTGAGGGGGCGACGACGTCGGAGCCCAGGCCCTCCGCGGCACGCGCCGCACCGTCGAACATGCCGCCGATCATGGCGTCGATGCCGGGATCGCACAGGCCGGAAAGATTGGAGCCACGGGCAACGTCGGCGGGCGCCGCCGACGTGGTGACGGACGCCGAGTCCTCCCCCGATTCACTCGCCGACCCGTTCGCAGGCTCGTTCCCGGCCCCATTCTCGGACCCGTTCGCCGCACTGTTCCCCGCCCCGTTCCCCGGCTGGTTCCCCGGCTCCGCACCGGTCGCGGTCTCCCCGCCGGCCCCCTCGTCCTCGGTGGGCTCCGTCGACGCCCGCGTCGGCGCCGGGCACGACCACCGGCTCGCCGCCTGCAGCGGCGAATCCACCGAACGGCCCCACGCCACGACCATGTCCACCCGCCCGTACGGCAGCAGGGACCCCGCCAGCGCCTGGTCATCCGCGCCCGTCACCCGGGTCGGCAGACCTGCGGCGGTGAGCTGGTCGGCGATGGCGCGGGCCGCCGCCAGGGCCTGATCGTCGTCGCCCATCACGCCGATGAGCAACGGATCCTCGTCGGTGACCCCATCGATCGAATCGGTCAAGTCCTGCGGGGCCTCCCCCGCCGGTCGCTCGATCGACGGGTGCACCGGCGGGATCTCCAGATCATCCGTGCGCCCCGTCGCGATCGCGGCCACCGCGGGCACGTCCACGGCGGACAACACGGCGCGGCGAACGGAGACGTCGTCAAGCAAAGGCGAGGCGGCGTTGGCATGCAGGGTCAGCTCGCGCGGAAGCACCGCCGGGACATCCACCGCACCCGGGACCAGCCCATACGTCAGGGCCGTGGTCTGCTTCGGACGCAGCCGCAGGGCCTGCAGCTGGGCCGCGCGCAACTGCTCCGCGCCCGTGACCGCGCCATCGACGGAACGGATGATCACCGTGTCCGTCTTCGCCGGGGACTCGCCCCAGAACCGGTCGTTGCGCACCAGGCGGACCTCGCCGCGGCCGACGTCGATGGACTGCGCCGAGTACCGGCCGCCCGACGCCGGGATGCCCGAATCCAGGACGTCGACGAACGGCGTCGCCGAGGGCCGCAACAGATGGCTGGGCAGCAGATTGCGGAACAGCGTCCGCCACTCCGGCATCGGCCCGTCGATGAGCACGTCCACCTGCCGACCGCCGCCGGAGACCGTGATGGCGCGGATGCGCTCGTAGCCCGAAGCTTCCGCCACGCCCGCATTGGCCAGCAGCGACGCATGCAGATAACGGAAATCGGACCCCGAAATCGGCGTGCCGTCCGACCACTGCGCCCCCGACCGGATGCGGTAGCGGATGCGCGTGTCGCCCGGGCGGGCGTCCGAGGGGTCGGCTTCGGCGGCCTCGGCCGCGATGGAGGGTGCGGCGGCGTCGGGGCCCCCGATGCCACCGTTGCCATCGTCGGTGCCGTCATTGCCATCGCCATTGCCGCCACTGCCGCCGTTGCCGCCGCGCTCACCGCCGCCCGCGTCCTCGTCCGGAACGGGCGCGTCGACGGGCACGATCTCCGCGCTCTCCAGCAGATCGGGGCTCATCCGCCAACGCGCCGGGTCCTCCGGATCGGGCTCGAAGGCGCTGGGCAGCGTCAGCTGCGACACCAGATCCGTCACCGGCGACGCATCGGCGATCAGGTGCGGGTTGAACCCCTCGCCGAAGGCGTCGACGCCCACCTGGATCCGCTTGAGCGACTCCTCCGCGCGCACCGGATCGTCGCGCCGCGGCTCTTCCTCCCCCACCGTCGGCGCGTCGCCCGGGTTGGCCATGCACCCGGACAGCAGAATCGCCGCCGCGACGCTCCCGAACAGAGCATTGCGGCGGCGGCGATTCTGGCGTTCGAACATGGGGATCAGCCTACTTCACGGGCGGCGCACCGCCCGCCCGCAAAGGGACGGCCGGCGGCACACGCCGGTTCCGGAAGAGGCGACACCCCGGCCGAACGGCTACTTGCCCTGGTTGCGGGCCTTCTCGCGGGAACGGGCGCGGTTGCGCTCGGTGGCGTTGAGGATGAGCTTGCGCACGCGGATGCCCTCCGGCGTGACCTCGACGCACTCGTCGCCGCCACAGAACTCCATGGCCTCGTCGAGGGTCAGGGAGCGCGCCTTGTCCAGCGTCACCGTCGTGTCGGCCGACGCCGCACGCATGTTGGTGAGCTTCTTCTCCTTGGTGATGTTGATGTCCATGTCCTCGTCGCGCGGGTTCGCGCCGACGACCATGCCCTCGTAGGCATGGTCGCCCGGCTCGACGAAGAAGGTGCCGCGGTCGGCCAGCTGCAGCAGCGCGTACGCGGTGATCTGGCCCGTGCGGTCGGCGACGAGGGAGCCGGTGGCGCGGTCCTTGATCTCGCCGGCCCAGTCGTCGTAACCGGCGGAGAAGTGGTTGGCGATGCCCGTGCCCTTGGTCTCCGTCATGAAGATGGTGCGGAAGCCGATCAGGCCGCGCGACGGGACGATGAACTCCATGCGGACCCAGCCGGAGCCCTGGTTGCCCATCTGCTCCATGCGTCCCTTGCGAGCGGCCATGAGCTGGGTGACGGCGCCGAGGAACTCCTCGGGGACGTCGATGGTCAGGTGCTCGTAGGGCTCCTGCAGCTTGCCGTCGACGGTCTTGGTGACCACCTGCGGCTTGCCGACGGTCAGCTCGAAGCCCTCGCGGCGCATGGTCTCGACGAGGATGGACAGCGCCATCTCGCCTCGGCCCTGCACCTCCCAGGCGTCGGGGCGCTCGGTCGGCAGGACGCGCAGCGAAACGTTGCCGATGAGCTCCTGGTCCAGGCGGGCCTTGACCACGCGGGCGGTGAGCTTGTCGCCGCCGCCCTGGCCGGCCATCGGGGAGGTGTTGACGCCGATGGTCATGGAGATCGCCGGCTCGTCGACGATGATGCGCGGCAGCGGGTTCGGGGCGTCGACGGCGCAGAGGGTGTCGCCGATCATGACCTCGTCGATGCCGGAGATCGCGGCGATGTCGCCGGCGATGGCCTCGTCGGTGGGGACGCGGGTGACGCCCACGGTGCGCAGCAGCTCGGCGATCTTGGCGGTTTTGATGTGCTGCTCGCCGTCGGCGTCGTAGTGGATCCAGGACACCTGCTGGCCCTTGCGGATCTTGCCGGAGTGGATGCGGATCAGGCCGATGCGGCCGAGGAAGGAGCTGGAGTCCAGGTTGGTGACCTGGGCCTGCAGCGGGCCGTCGACGTCCGCGGACGGCTCGGGCAGCACGGAGGTGATGACGTCGAACAGCGGCTGGAGGTCCTCGTTGTCGGGCAGCTCGCCGTTGCCGGGGTTCTCGGTGGAGGCCTTGCCGGCGCGGCCGGAGGCGTAGAGCACCGGCAGCTCGAGGTTGCGCTCGGCGGCCTCGGCGGCATCGGGGTCCTCGACGGTGGAGGCGAGCTCCAGCAGCAAGTCCTGGGCCTCCTCTACGACCTCGTCGATGCGGGCGTCGGCGCGGTCGGTCTTGTTGACCACGATGATCACCGGCATGGAGGACGCCAGCGCCTTGCCCAGCACGAAGCGGGTCTGGGGCAGCGGGCCCTCGGAGGAGTCGATGAGCAGGACGACGCCGTCGACCATGGACAGGGCGCGCTCGACTTCGCCGCCGAAGTCGGCGTGGCCGGGGGTGTCGATGACGTTGATGATCAGGTCCCGGCCGTCCTTGCCGGCGCCCTTGCGGCGGATGGCGGTGTTCTTGGCCAGGATGGTGATGCCCTTTTCACGCTCCAGGTCACCGGAGTCCATCACGCGATCGGCGACCTCCCCGTGATCGCCGAAAACGCCGGACTGCTCCAGCATGGCGTTGACGAGGGTGGTCTTGCCATGGTCGACGTGTGCGACGATGGCGACGTTGCGGAACTCGGTTTCGTTCACGTGTGGGGGCTCCTTGGAGATTGAGGCATGTGGGCCGCGGTGGGCCTAGCGGATACAGGCTACTCGCATGGCGGGGCGGGGCGCGATTTCACGTGCCGGCGGGGCTGGACGGGGGATTTTGCTTGACGACGGGCCGGCGCGCATCTCGTTCGGCCATCGACTTTCGGGCGGCCGGAACGAGCGGGGCGGAAATCGGGCGAGGCGCGGCCGCCGACGGTGGCCCACGCCACTCGCGGGTACCCCCACGGGTATATGAAGATGACGGAGCCCCTCAGAGTGACCTAATCTTCGGGACCTATACCCCACGGGGTATCCAAATTCCGGGGCGCCCCTTCCCCGTTTCCCGGACCACGAATCACCGAACCACGAAAGCGAGCGTCGTCACCGATGATCCGCGACCTCGGCCAGAAGTACTCGCCCCTCTATTTCCTGGCCGCCCTCGGCTTCGGCGGCATGTCCGTCTTCTTCTTCATGGTGTTCATGCACATCACGCCCCACCCGGACACCCCGATGCCCACCTTCGAGTCGATCGCCGACGCCTGGGCCACCGGCGGGGCGTTCATGAAGTCCGCCATCGCCGTGGGCTACGTCGGCATGATCGCGATGTTCGCCACGCACCTCACCCTGCTGGCGTGGAACTTCCGCGAGTTCTCGCGCTTCCGCCGCACGGAGGCCTACGCCACCCTGAAGTCCACCAACGCCGAGGTGACCCTCATGGCCATCCCGCTGACGCTGGGGATGACGGTCAACGGCATCTTCGTCGCCGCGATGGCGCTGGTCCCGGGACTGTGGGACATCATCGAGAACCTCATGCCGCTGGCGCTGCTGGCGTACGGTTCCGTGGGCGCCCTCGCGCTGGTCATCATGTCCGCGTACCTCAAGCGCGTCATCGCCGCCGGATTCGATTTCAAGGCCAACGGCGGCCTGAATCAGCTGCTGTCCGCCTTCGCCTTCACCATGGTCACGGTGGGCTTCGCGGCGCCGGCCGCGATGTCGGGCAACAAGACCGTCGTCATGCTGGCCCTGCTGGGCTCCCTCTTCTTCGGTTCCATCGCCGTGCTGCTGTTCGTCGTGTTCCTGCCGCTGGGCGTCATGAGCATGATGCGCTACGGCCTGTCGCTGCAGAACTCGGCCACCCTGTGGCTGGCGGTGCCGATCTCCACGCTGCTGGCGATCACCATGCTGCGGCTGCGCCACGGCCTGCAGACGTTGGAGACCTTCTCCCCCTCCTACGACGGCTCCCCGCACCCGAAGTCCTCGATCCTCGTGCTGGTCATGCTCGCCGGCGCGATCGCGTTCCAGATGACGTTCCTCGGCCTGGGCCACATGGTCATGCGCGCAAACGGCTTCTACGACGAGTTCCTGCTGGGCCGCGACACGGCGTCGCCGGCCGCCTTCACCCTGGTTTGCCCGGGCGTCGGACTGTCCGTGCTGTCGATGTTCGCGCTGCACGTCGGACTCGTCGCCAACGGCATCGTGGAGAAGTTCTCCGTCACCTACTACGTGCTGCTGGCGCTGATCGCCGTCATCGCGGCGGTGACCCTGTGGGCGGGCGTGACCCTATTCCGCAACCAGCTGTCGAAGTCGGGCGCCTTCGGCAAGTCGCGGGCCGCCGCGGAGGCCGCTTCCGCCGCCCCGGCGGCCGAGAAGGTCAACGCCTGACCGACGGCCACCTCGCGCAAATAGACGACTTCATCTCCGCGCGCCACCGCCCCGGCCACCCCTGCACACCGGCATCCCACCAGGATCCGGGACGCGCAGGCGGTGGTCGGGACGCTTTCGGGGATCCGACGCGGACACCAGCGTTAACTCCATAGCACATCGACCCCACCAGTCACACGCGACACACCTGCAACGACTTTCCGCGGGGGGAAGAAATTTACCGAATCTTTTCCCAAATGCGTTTGTACGCTTTATGATGGCGACGATTCCGTAAACGTCACCTCAGGTGATCTTCAGCTACGACCTACGAGGGGTACTTCAACCGTGGTCTCGAACCGACGCACCATCATCCGCCGCACTGCGGCCGCCCTGGGCGGCGCCGCCCTGCTGTCGGCCGGCCTCGCTCCCGCTGCCATCGCGCAGCCGGGCATCCCGACCCCGAACCTCGGCTCGATCCCGCAGGCGCCGAGCAGCTCCGACCTGCCGTCCGACGAGATCGCGGCCGCCATCGAGCGAATCACCAGCCAGCCGGGCGTTCCGGAGGAGATCGGCAGCGCCCTCGAGCGCGTTTCCAACTTCCTCACCGGCGAGGGCGACGGCGAGCCGGGCTGGGAGCAGCCGGGCGGCGACATCAACAAGTCGGACTTCCCACTGCCGAGCATCGCGCAGAACTGCATCGACGGCGAGGGCAACTCCATCGGCATGGCGACCTCGTTCCCCGGCCCGCAGGAGCTGCCGCTGCCCGGCGTCCCGGCCGGCCAGACCGGCTACATCTTCACCGGCCTCGGCACCTCCGGCGTCTACGACGGCCAGTCGAACATGAAGGTTCACTGGGTCAACATCACCAACGGCAAGTACGGCACGACCCCGCTGACCTACAACGGCGTCAACCCGGACGGCCCCGGCACGGTCAACGGCGTCGCCGACACCGGCTCCGGCATCGTCGTTTCCGTCGTCGAGGGTGGCTTCACCGCCGACGAGGAAAGCGGCCCGGCGGAGTGCAACTACACCCCTTCCGCGACCTACACGGTCGTCCAGTAGCGCTTCTCCGCTCCACGGAAACCCGCCCCGGCCTACACGGCCGCAGGGCGGGTTTCCGCGTTTTCGGGGTACCCCTCGAAAACTGGGCGCTCGTCACATTGGCTGGAATCACATACCCAGTGGGGTATAGTCGTCATCGTCGAGGCGTCCAGACGGGCCCTGACCCGGCCTGCCCGCGCACGCCACGGCCCCGGTGCCGGCGCCGACACCACCCGAGACTTCCTCATTTACAGTGCCCCTTCTTCACCTCCCTATCTTCACTTCCCGATCTTCAAGGAGACGACCATGTGCTACCCCGTCGAGTGCCCCCGCTGCCACAAGACCACCTGGGGAGGCTGCGGCATGCACGTCGATCAGGTCATGGCGACGGTCCCGAAGGATCGCCAGTGCACCTGCCGTGCGCAGGAGCCCAAGAAGTCGGGATTCATGGGCCTGTTCGGCTGAAACCGGGCACGCGGCCCATTCCCGCCGAACCCGGTCGTTTCGGCGCTAAAGTCGTGGCCATGTCCGACCTGCACGTGCCGAAGCTGGAGACCTTCGACGTCTCCGCCGCCGCGAACGTCGACCCCAAGGGGTTCGTTCGCGGCGTCGACGTCTTCGAGACCCATCCCCACGGCCTGTACATGGGGCGCGGGGCCGACCATCCCCAGTTCGGCTACCTGGAGTCCTGGCTGCTGCCGGACCTGGGGCTGCGCGCGAACATCTTCCACTCCCGCCCCGGCATCGCGGCCACCAGCCACCGTTATCTCGACGTCGCCGAGGTGACGAGAGGACCCGGCTCCGATGCCGCCAACGGCGCCTTCGCCACCGGCGATGACCCCATCACCCGCGACGCCGCCTTCGACGTGTGGCGCACGCGCGACCTCTACCTGGATCTCGTGGTGCTCGACGGCGAGGTGCGCGTCGACGACGCCGACGAGCTCACCGCAGCCGTCGCCGCCGGCCTCGTCGACGCCGAGACCGGCGCGTGGGCCATCGACCGGGCCTTCGCCGCGCTCGCGGGCATCACGGCGCACGACGGCGACGTCGATGCATGGCTGGCCTCCGTCGGCTGCCCGGTGACCTGGGCGGACGACGTCTCGCTTGCTCCCGCCGACCAGCCGCGCCCCAAGCGCGTGGCCATTGGCGCGGGGCCGGGTGCGGGAGCCGTCGACGGGGACGTTAGCGTCGGAAAGCGATGAACGACCGAAACGGGCCGACGGCCGGAAAGCGGGCAGGACAATGAACGCCATCATCGATGCGGTGCGCGCGCAGCTGTGCGGGTACTTCGAGGAAAGCGCGCCCGGCGAGGCGAAGCTGACGTTCCTCGGAGCCGAGCCCCTGAGCGTGCTGCGCTTCGGCCCGGATGCCGATCGGACGGTCACCTACGCGACGCTGGGCTGCTCGCGATCGCCGATGCAGGATCCGTCGGCGCTGGTCGCCGACCCAAATTCGGGGCCCCGCGCCGAGCTGGTGCTGCCGATCATCGGCGGCCTGGACGCGGTGACGCGGCCGCTGGCGATGCTCGCGGCGTCGCCGAGCGTCGAGGGGCTGGTGCTGCAGGACGGCGCCCTGCTGGATTTCGGGTCGCCGTTGTGGCCGGATGCCCGGTTCACGGGGTTCGTGCTCACCGACGCCGACGTCCCCGACGTCACCGTCGCGCCCGGGGTGGCGGGTGGCCCCGGTTCTCCGCTTGACGACGCCGCAGGCCTCCCCCTCGGCGGTTCACCTTTGCCCATGGGCATCGGGGCGCCCGCCGACGGCGACGGCGGCGAACCCGTCACCGTGGCGATGCTTCAGCCGGTGCCGGCGACGCCCAACGAGTTCGCGTTGGCGCGGGCCAAGGGCGTGCCCGAACTTCGCGCGCTGTGGCGCGACAAGGGCACCGTGCTCGCCGACCCCCATCGGGCCGGCGTGGTGTGACGGGACCGAGTGCGTGACGGGACCGTGTGTATGACGAGACGGCGTGGCGTGACGGGACGGCCGGACGTCGTCACGCAACCGTCGTCAAGCACACGGCCGAAGGCACGCACCTACGTCAGGCGCAGGAACAGCTCCTCGATCTCGTCCGGGGTGAGATTGCCGTTGTCGCTGCCGTTGAGGCAGCCGCGCATGGACGACGACACCAGCTTGAAACCGGCGCGATCCAGCGCCTTGGACACCGCCGCGAGCTGCGTGACCACGTCACGGCAATGGCGGTCCTCCTCCATCATCGCGATGACGCCGGCCAACTGGCCATGCGCGCGCTTGAGGCGGTTGATGATGGCCCGACGCTGCACGTCGGGGTCGAACCCGGGATCCGCTTCCGAGGTCGGAGCGAGCGACTCTGCAGCCACCGATCACCCCTGTCTGATCGTCGAACGATCCATCCGGGCGCAGGTTTCCGGCCCCGGGGCGATCCGGCGGCGGCCGCCGACCACTCGGGGCGGTCGACGGCGGCGGTGCCGCGGAAAAAGCGGGGCGCGGGTACCTGCGCGATACCTTTACATACCCCGTACCGTACCTCATGACATGTGGTTCTGAACAGATCTGTCTGAGAGAACGTTCATAATCCCTGGTGGCGTGGGCGCGACGTTCGGCACGGTCCACCTTGATTGATACATTGATGGCCATGAACGCCCGTCCCGACAGCACACCGCACCGCACCACCCCGTTCCATGCGGCGCAAGGCAGCCGGCTGTGGCGCATCGCCGTCGCCGTCTACCTGCCGGCGCTCGCGCTCAACGTGGCCACCGCGATGCTCAACTGGGACCGGATGATCGACGCCGCCATGTCCGGCACCACCGGCACAGTCGTCCCCACCGAGGGCCAGGCGCAGACGTCGGTCCTGATCAGCGTCGTTTTCGCCACCGTGATGCAGGGACTGGTCGCGCTGGCCTGCTGGATTCTGGCGGGCAAGCTGCTGCGGGGCAGCGCCGCCGCGCGGATGATCCTCAGCGTCGCCGCGATGGTGTTCACCGTCAACGCGGTGCTGGCGGTCATCGCGATGATCACCGGCGCCAACGAATCCGGCGTGTCCGGCGCCGCCGACTTCATCGACAGCACCGTGACCGTGCTCATCGTGGCGGCCTCGGCCATCGCGGCGTGGGCGACCGTGCAGTCCTACCGGGGCGCCGACAACCGCGCCTTCTTCACCACGACGTAGGCCGTGGCCGACTTTCCGCCCGCCGGCGTTTCCGGCGGCCCCACGCCCGGCAACCCGAACGGCGGTGCATCCGTTTCCGCCTCCCGCCTCTGGTTTTTCGCGGTGTTGCTGGTCACCGGCATGTTCTCGCTGGAGTTCGGTTCGGCGTTCGCGGCGATGGCGATGGACTCGGCGTCGGCCGGCGTCGTCGTCACGCTGCGCATGGGCATCGCCGGGCTGATCCTGATGATCCTGCTGCGGCCGCGCGTGCGTGGCCTGGCGGGATCGGACTGGGCGTGGCTGGGCGGCCTCGCGGCGACGATGGGCCTGATGAACCTGTTCTTCTACCTGTCCATCGACCGCATCCCGCTGGGCGCGGCGGTGACGTTCGAGCTGGTCGGACCGCTGATCCTCGCCGCCGTCCGCGCCCGCACGCCCCGGTCGGTGCTGTTCACGGCGCTGGCGTTCGGCGGCGTGGTCATGCTCGGCTGGTCGGGGCTGCGCGACCTCACCGCCGCCGGAGTCGCCTGCGCCCTGATCGCCGGCGCGTTCTGGGCCGGCTACATCCTCACCACGGAAGGCACCGGCCGCCGCTTCTCCGGGCAGACGGGTCTGGCGCTGGCGCTGACCATCGGCGGCATCAGCCTTGCACCGATCGGTCTGTTCACCGCACCGTCTGCGTTCCTCGATCCGTGGGTGCTCGGCCTCGGGCTCGTCGTCGCCGTGATGTCGAGCATCATCCCCTACGGCATCGACATGGCGGCCCTGCGCGTCCTGCCGGCGGGACTGTTCGCCACCCTCACCGCACTCGCGCCGGCCACCGCCGCCATCGCGGGCGTGGCCATCCTCGGCCAGCACCTCTCGCCGCTCAGTTGGGTGGGCCTGGTCGTGGTCGTCGCCGCCGCCGGCATGGCCCTGCGCGAATCCGCCGTCACCGCTTGACCCCGGCGGGTCCCCTCCCCCGCTTTTGCTTGACGACGCCGCCGCCCACCCCTCCGAGGCGCGTGCGCCGTGCGAGAGCCGTCGTAAAGCAACCCGAACCCGCATACCCTGGGACCATGAGCCGCCATGACGACGACAATCACGACGACTCCCGCGCCGCGGATGCGCGCATCGAGGTTCCCGAGCCGATCGCCGAGCTCGCCCGGGACGCCCGCCGCGTCGAGTTCTTCACCGGCGCCGGAATGAGCGCCGAATCAGGGCTGGCCACGTTCCGCGACGCGCAAACCGGCCTGTGGTCCAAGGTCGACCCGCAGGCGATGGCCAACTTCGACGCCTGGCGCAACGACCCCGGCAAGATCTGGCCCTGGTACCTGTGGCGCATGCACCTGGCGCGAACGGCGGCGCCCAACGCCGGGCACCGGGCGATCGCCGCGTGGTGCGCGGAGCTCGACCGCGGCGCCGGGTGGGGGCACGTGACCACCCAAAACATCGACGACCTGCACGAACGCGGCGGCACGGCCGAGGGGGCGATCGCCCACCTGCACGGCAGCCTGTTCGCGTTCCGCTGCGACCATTGCGGCGCGGCGGCGGGCGAGCCGGAGCTTCCCGACGAGCCCATCGAACACCTCATGCCGCCCTTTTGCGACGCCTGCCAGCTCGGTTTCGTGCGCCCCGGCGTCGTGTGGTTCGGCGAGTCGCTGCCGGTACCGGAATGGACGGACGCCGAGACGCACGCGCGACACTGCGACCTGATGGTCGTGGTGGGCACGTCCGGCGTGGTGTTCCCCGCCGCGGGTCTGCCGCTGATGGCGGTGTCGGCGGGGATCCCGGTCATCGAGATTTCGCCCGAAGACACCGATTTCACCCCGCATGCGACGTATTCGTGGCGGACGACCGCCGCCACCGGGTTGCCGGCGTTGGCGGCGGCCGCCGGCGTTGACGTGGGCGCGTAGCGGCGCTGCGTCGTCGGCGTGGTGATCGAGGGACCGCCCCACCGCCCACTGACCAAACCCCGAAACGGCCGCACCGTCTGCTGTGCAGACCCCGAAAGGAGCTCACCGTCTGCTGCTCAAACCCCGAAACGACCAGCCATTGAGCCAAAACCCGAAAGGAGAACCCCGAAATCAACTCTGATCTCGGGGTTTAGAGGCCGTTTCCGAGCTCCTTTCGGGGTATTGATCTCGGGGTTTGCGGCGGCGCGTCGTCCACCCGGGGTTTGCGGTTACGCGTCGTCCACCCGGGGCAAGCTCGGGCGGCACTCGCTTCTCCGCGGGTGCCCTTTCGCAAACCACGGGGTCTAAACAACGGGGTCACCGAAATCGGAGGCCCAAACCACGGGTTCACCACTGACCCCGTGGTGTAGACCCCGTGGTTTGGAGAATTGGCGGGTCGCGGGTCCTCCCGCGGTGTGGGCCCGGTGGCGCGGCGGGGTGCCCGGAGATGCGCGAAGCCCCCGCCGGACTCGATTGCCCGGCGGGGGCTTCTTCACCGCTGATCAACGGCGGGGGCGGGGCACGTAAACGACTGCGCCACTCCCCCACGGAGAGGCGCGGCCGAACGGCGCCCGCCTCTAGCGCTTGGCGGCCTTGCCCTCGGCGAGGACCTGGCGGCCGGCGACCATGCGGCAGATCTGGTTGGTGCCCTCGTAGATCTGGGTGATCTTGGCATCGCGCATCATGCGCTCGACCGGGAAGTCGCGGGTGAAGCCGTAGCCGCCGAGCAGCTGCACGGCATCGGTGGTGACCTCCATGGCGATGTCCGACGCGTAGGTCTTCGCGGCGGCGGCCATCAGGCCAAGCTTCGATCCACCGTCGGCGGAACCGCGCTCCGCGTTGGCGGCGGCGGTGTACACCATCAGGCGGGCGGCCTCGATCTTCATGCGCATGTCGGCGAGCATGAACTGGGTGTTCTGGAACGCCGAGATCGGCTTGCCGAACTGCTCGCGCTCCAGCACGTAACCCACGGCGTAGTCGTACGCGCCCTGCGCCAGGCCCAGCGCCTGAGCACCGATGGTCGGGCGGGTGTGGTCGAGGGTCTCCAGGGCGGTCTTGAAGCCGGTGCCCTCCTCGCCGATGATGCGGTCACCCGGGATGCGGCAGTCCTCGAAGTAGAGCTCGGCGGTCGGCGAGCCCTTGATGCCCATCTTCTTTTCCAGGCCGCCGACGCGGAAGCCCTCGTCGTCGGAGCGCACCATGAACGCGGAGATGCCGTTGGCGCCCTTCTCCGGGTCGGTGACGGCCATGACGGTGTACCACAGCGACTTGCCGCCGTTGGTGATGAAGCACTTCGAGCCGTTGAGCACCCAGTCGTCGCCGTCGCGGACGGCGCGGGTCTTCATGGCGCCGGCGTCGGAGCCCGCGCCACGCTCGGTGAGGGCGTAGGACGCCATCTCACCGTTGGCGATGTCCGGCAGCACCTGCTGCTTGAGCTCCTCGGAGCCCTTGAGGATCAGGCCCATAGTGCCCAGCTTGTTCACGGCCGGGATCAGTGACGCGGAGCCGCAGACGCGGGCGATTTCCTCGATGACGATGGTTGCGGCGACCGAGTCGGCGCCCTGCCCGCCGTACTCCTCCGGCACGTGGATTGCGTTGAAGCCCGCGGCGTTGAGGGCGTCGAGGGCCTCCTGGGGGAAGCGCTCGTTCTCGTCGACGTCGGCCGCGTGGGGGGCGATCTCCTTTTCGGCGAGGTCGCGGATGACGGCTCGCAGCTCCTGGTGCTCTTCGGGCAGCTGGAACAGGTCGAATCCGGGGGTAAGTGCCATGTCGGGTGATCCTCCGTGCGGTGGGTTCGGTTGGTCGGCCCCCAAGCATAATGATTAACGGCAATTCACGGGAAGGTTTTCGTGGCCTGCGTCACCACCCGGGGGGATTTTCCGGGCTCGGCCCCTTTTTTGCTCCGCTTCCCGTGCCCCGTCATTTCGGCTTGACGACGGCCCACGCACCGAAGACCGCCGTGCCCACCGCGATGCCCGGCGCGGGCCACCACGTGCCGAGGGCCAGGAACTCGCGGAGCATGGAGGTCGCCCAGTACTGGGGCGGGGTCGGCGATCCTTCGACGCGCCACCCGGCGTGGCCGGCGCGGCGGGCCAGCGAGCCTGCGCGGAACACGTGGAAGTCGCTGGTGACCACGGTGACGGGGCCGCGGTCGACCATGGGCGCGGCGTTGGCCAGGTTCTCCAGCGTCGACGTCGATCGAGGTTCCAAGCGGACGTCGGTCAGCCCGCGGTCGCGCAGCCACCCGGACATGACCTCGGCCTCCGATGGCCCACCGTCTTCGCCGATGCCGCCGCAGCAGATGACGGTGGCGGGCCCGGGTGCCCGGCGCGCCACCCGTTCCGCCAGTTCCAGCCGGTAGCGCAGCAGCGAGGAGGGGCGGCCGTCGCGGAGCGCGCACCCGAGCACGACGACGGTGCCGGCCGGCCCCGTGTCCCGGCGCGCCCAGGTGCGCCGGGCGACGTCGAAGATCGGGAGCATGACGCCGGGCACCGCTGCGGCGGAGAGGAAAGCGGCGGCGGCCATTTCGATGACGGCAGGCGGGAAACCGGCAGATGGCAAACCGGCAGGAGGGGAACCGGCGGATGGGAATCCGGCGGCAGCGGTCCCGGCGGCCGCCGTCTGGCCGACGGCAGTTCGCGAACGCCGGCGAACCACGCGGCTCCCCACGCCCCGGCCCACCACTTTCGCGGCGGCGATCGTGGCCGCACCGTAGACCACGCCCGCGGCGGGCAACCCCCACGCCGGCGGCCTGCGGTTGGGCAGCTTCGGCGGCCGCATCAGCGGATCCCGCCAGGCGACGATCCCGCCGACCGTAAGCGTCACGGCCATCAGCAACCCCGGCACGGCCGCCAGCGCCGCGAAAAACGGGCAGGCCGGCGCCGACGGCGAAAGACGGCGGAGGGCCCCTGGTCGGGCGGGCCAGGACGTCGTCAAGCGGAACATGAACCCACGCTATCCCAGCACCCGGATCCCCTCCCGGGCCCGACCGAACACGCGGCCCGAACCCCGGGGCCGACCTAGAATCGGCGGGCATGACGGACACGGATCGGTTCTCCTCCCCCACCGGCCGCACGGGCGCGCAGTGGGTCGAGTGGCTCGACGGGCGCGGGGCGCGGGAGATGGCGCACGCGGACATCGCGACGCTGGTGCTGGCCGAGATCACCGCGGCTGCCCGGAAACTCGGCGACGGGTCGAAATCGTCGAACCCCGAATGGTGGGCCCAGGGCGTGGCGGTGCACTACGAGCAGGCCATCGGCCGCCGCAGCGTCGGCCAGCGTTGCGACGGCGCATGGTCGGCCTCGGCGTCGAAGACCCTGCCCGGCGACATGGACGCCGTGCGCGACCGCTTCGCCGCCCACATGTCCGGCGTGTTCGCCGACCGCGGCGGCCTGCACCCCGACGCTGGCGGCGACCCGGTGCCCGCCGACGACGAGCCCGGTACCTCCGACACCGAGAAGTGGCGCTACTGGCGCTGCCCCATGTCCGACGGCTCCCGCATCGCCGTGACCGTGCAGACGAAGGCCCCGGGCAAGGACGGCGCCGTGAAGTCGACGCTGGCGGTCAACCACGATTCGCTTGCCGACGAGCCCGCCCGCGACCGCGTCAAAGCCTGGTGGAAGGAAGTGCTGGCCGATCTTGCGGCGGAGATGAAGGCCGAGGCGACGAAGTAGGCGGCTGCGCCTATGCCGCGCCCGAATGGGCGAAGAGGCGGCGAAGCGGGAGCGGGGCCCCGACACGGAAGAGGCGGCGGGCTACCGCGGCCGGACGGTCCAGTCGGCGAGCGCGCGCGGATCGTGGCGGGCGATGTGCCGGCCCTCCTGGGCCGCCCACATGCGCCAGTGCCCGTGGAAATACGGGTCGCGGGCCATGGCGCGGGCGTAGCGGGTGGCCTCGTCGAGCTCGACCCACACTCCCCACGCCTCGCCGTCGCCGATCGCGCGGGCGGCGGCGAGATTGGCGGCCGTCACCGCGCCGCAGCCCTCGATGATGAGGGAACGCGGCCGCTCCGTGCCCGACTCCGCAGGCGCCCCGACGAACTCCGACAGATCCACCCACTCGGCCCACTCGGAGGCGAACCAATCCCACCGGCGGAAGCCCGCCGCGTCCGGGTCGAGCATCGAATCGGCCACGGCATCCGACGCCGCCGACAATCCCGTCCACCCGGGGTACGCGTCCTCGAGGTGGACGACGGGCCAGCCCAGGACCCCGTGGAGCCGGGCCGCGAACGTCGTCTTGCCGGAACCGGACCGGCCATCGATGAGCAGGATCATGCCACCCCCAGGAACCGGAACTCGCCGGTCCACACCGCGATGCCCAGCGACGCCGCCGCGATCAGCGCGCACGCCGCCAGCACCGCCCACTCGCGGCCGCCGAAGGTCGACTCGCGCGCCCACGTCCGCGGCCCCGGGGCGCCGAAACCACGCGCCTCCATGGCCGTCGACAGCTTCGTGCCGCGGCGCAAGGCGAACACCAGCAAGGCGAAGACCTGGCCGAACAGCCGCTTGATCCGCCCGTGATCGCCCAGGCCACGTGCCCGGCGGGCCCGCGTCAGCGCGCGCCAGTCGTCGAAGAACAGCGTGATCAACCGCACGCCGGCCACCGACGCCAGCACGAACCGCGCCGGCAGCTTGAGCACCTGCGCCAGCCCGTCGCCGAGGTCCGTCGGATCGATGTCGGCGGTGAGCACCACCACCGGCAGCCCCACCGCCAGCACGCGCACGGTGATGGCGATGGCCAACGCGATGGAGTTGTCCGTCACGGTCGCCAGCAGGAAGGAGAAGTACTCGGTGCCCTCGGGATTGCCGTACAGCAGCATCGAGATGCCGGACACCGGCGCGGCCAGCAGAATCGGCCACCCGCGCCTCGCCAGCCGCCGCGGCCCGACCCCGCACAGCGGCGCGGCGACGAGCGTGCACGCCAGCGCCACCGTCGCCGACACCCAGTCGATCGACAGCAGCAGCGGGGTGGTCATGAGCAAAAGACCCAGGAGCTTGGCGACGGGATTGACGTCGCGGATCAGATTCACCGCTCACCCACCTCGCCCAAGTCGATGACGTGATCGCCCATCGCCGCGACGACCAAGGGGTCGTGCGTGATGGAGACGACGGTGACCCCGTCGTCGACGAGACTCCGCAGCATGCGCAGCAACTCGGTGAAGGTGCGGCGGTCCTGGCCGAACGTGGGCTCGTCGAGGATCACCGCCGACGGCGCGGTCGACAGGACGGTGGCCACGGACAACCGCCGCTTCTCCCCGCCCGACAACGTGAACGGGTTGGCCCCGGCCAGGTGGCTCAGCCGCAGGCGCTCGAGCAGCTCGTCGACGCGCTGCGTGCCCGCCGGGTCCTTCAGCAGCTTCGGGCCGAGCTCCAGTTCATCGCGCACGGTGGCGGTGACGAACTGGTGCTCGGGAGCCTGGAAGACGCTGCCGATGCGCTCGGCGAGCTGCTTCGACTTCCATTTCATCGGGTTCGGCCCGGCGCCGCGGGCGATCCGGTCCGAGGCGATGACCGACCCCGCCACCGGTTCCAGCAGGCCGCCCATCGTCAGCGCCAGCGTCGACTTGCCGGAACCGTTGGGCCCCACGATGCACGTCGACGCGGCCTGCGGCACCGACGCGGAGATTGCGCGGCGCACCGGGGATGCATCGCCGTGGTAGCCGATGGCCAGGTCGTCGAGAAGCAGTGCCGCCGCCGACCGAGCCGACTGAGCGAATTGAGCGGACCCCGGCACCGGGCGCACGCGGCCGATCTCCGGGGGCGGGCCGGGCAACCAGACACCGGCATCGCGGAGGGCGTCGCCGTGGCGGGCGAGAATCTCGGCCGGAGAACCGTCGGCGACGATCGTCGCACCCGCCGTGGACGGCGCGGCGGAGGTCGATGCCGAACCCGTGCCGGTCATGGAAACGGACGGCGCATCCGCGTGGTCGAGCACCAGGATGCGGTCGACGTGATCGACCCACGCCTCCACGCGGTGCTCGACGACGATGAGCGTCGCGCCGGTGGCTTCGGCGGCGCGGACGGCGGCGTCGCGCAGGACGGGCACTCCCTCGGGGTCGATGTTGGCGGTGGGCTCGTCCAGGCAGATCACCCGGGCGCCCATCGCCAGCACGCCGGCCAACGCAAGGCGCTGCTTCTGCCCGCCGGAGAGCTGGGTGGTCGGGTGGTCCAGCGGCACGTCCAGCCCCACCAGGTCGAGGGCGCGGCGGACGCGCTCCCAGATTTCGTCGCGGGGCACGCCGAGGTTCTCGGCGCCGAAGGCGACGTCGTCGCCGACGCGGGCGGAGATCACCTGGCTGTCGGGATCCTGCAGCACCAGGCCGACGACCCCGCGGACCTCGGCCGGGTCATTTCCACCGATGCGCAGCGAACCGAGGGCTTCGCCGTCCTCGTCATCGCCGAGCACCCCGGCGATCGCCGCGAGCAAGGTCGACTTGCCCGCGCCGGACGGACCGAGCAAAAGGAGCTTTTCACCCTGCTCGACGTGGACGTCGACGTCGGAAAGCGCGGCCCGGCGGCGCCCTGCGTGGCGCCATCCGAAACCCTTCGCGGAAATGGAGGTCATTGCGGCGACGACGCGGCTAGACCTCGCCGCGGCGCTCGCGGCCCGCGGCGAAACGATCCAGCGCGCCCGTGCCCGCCAACGCGCGCACCAGCGCCCAGCCGACCACGCCGGCCAGGATCGCGCCCGAGATGAGCAGGCACGCCAGATACACCGAGTTGAACTGCCACGTGCGCGCCAGGTTGCCGGAGGTGAACAGCTCCAGGATGAACGCGCCCGCGCCGGCGGCGGCGCCGGCGGCCATGGTGACCGGCAGGCTGAAGCGGCGGTAGGCGAAGAGCAGGAAGATCAGCTCGGCGCCCAGGCCCTGGGCCAGGCCCGAGTACAGGGTGGAAATGCCCCACTGGTTGCCGATCAGCGCCGACACGGTCGCGGCGATGACCTCGACGAACAGCGCGGCGCCCGGCTTGCGGATGACCAGCCCGCCGATGATGCCGCCGAGCAGCCACGGCCCGACGACCAGGCCACCCAGGCCGGGGGTCAGGGCGTCGGCCGCCGTGAACCACGCTCCGCCGACGATGTTCCACACCACGAAGATCAGGCCGACCGCGACGCCGAGGACGGCGGCGGTGACGATGTCGATGACCCGCCACGCCTTCCGCGGCTTCTTCGAATTGCTCCGCTCCGCGGACTTCGTGGCATTCGCGGCATCAGCGAAATTCACGGAAATGGGGTGTTCGTTGGACATTCGGGGGCCTCCGTCGCTTCCTTCGCCGGCATTATCCGGACAGGTTCCTACGGTCGAGGGCGGCGTACCGCGCCCTCCTCTCAGCCCCACGTCGTCGGTTCGACCGGCCGGGGCTCCCGTGCGCATTTCGACCGAATGGTACCCCACCCGATGGGGCGGCCCTAAAGTTGGGGAACCATGAGCACCGAACACGCGGACCACACCGACGGCACGGCGGAGATGGCGGAGACGTCGCCGTCTCCGGAGCCGTCGGTGACCGCCGCAACCGCCACGGCCGTCGGGGCCGCCGACGACCCCGACGATCCCGGCGCCACCGAGGCCCCGGAGCCGCGCATCACGCGCAAGACGTGGCTGCTGCTCGTCGCCGTCGTCGTCGCGGTGCAGGCCATCGGCCGGGCGTGGGTGCTGTCGGGGCGCACGTTCTACTGGGACGACTTCATCATCGTCGGCTCCGCCGCGGACGCCGACTGGTGGACGCCGGACTACTTCCTGCAGGCCCACGACGGGCACCTGGCGCCGCTGGCGTTCATCCTCCAGGCGGTGGCCAACCAGATCGCCCCGTGGCAGTGGTGGCTCCCGGCGGCGCTGATGCTGCTGGGACAGGCCGCGGTGACGGTGGCCGTCGCCCGCGCGCTGCGCCACATTGCGGGCCGGTCGTGGCAGGCGCTGGCGGCGCTGGCGCTGGTGGCGTGGACTCCTCTGACGCTGCCGGGGTCGACGTGGTGGTCGGCGGCGGCCAATGCGATCCCCATGCAGCTGGCGCTGGCCGGCATCACCGCGCTGGCCATCCGCGTCAGCCTGCGCCAGCAGCGCCCGGTGTCGTTGCGCGCCGTCGTCGCCGCGACCGTGGCGCTGATCGTCGCGCTCGGATTCTTCGAGAAGTCCCTGGCCATCATGCCGGTGGCCCTGGCGTTCACCATCGCGGTGGCCTACATGGAGCGCCGCAGCATCGCCGAGACCCTGCTGCGCGGCCGCACGATGTGGCTGTCGATGGGCCTGGTCACCGGCGCGTGGGCGCTGTTCTATTCGCTGACCGCGCTGGCCGATGCAGGCGAGGCGTCGTCGGAGCCGCGCGCCGAACTGTTCTTCAACGGGCTCGGCCAGGTGCTGGCCGGACTGGCGGGCGGCCCGTGGTTCTGGGACCGCTGGGCCCCGGGCCAGCCGTGGGCCGACGCCCCCTCCGGCCTGGTCAGCGTCGGCGCGGTGCTGGTGCTGCTGACCATGGCGGTGACCATCGGCCGCGACTGGCGCGCCTGGCTGCCGTGGCTCATCGCCGCGGGCTACCTGGCGGTGACGCTGTTGTCGGTGACGCTGATGCGTTCCGGCGACCACACCTCCGACGTCCTGGCCCGCACCCTGCACTACTACGGCGACTCGGCGATGGTCACCGGTTTCGCGCTGGCCGCCTCGTGGTCCGACCGGGTCCGCCCGCTGCCGGCGCGGTCGCGTTTCGGCGTGCTCGCGCTGGCCGGCGTGCTGCTCGTGTCGGCGGCGATTTCGGTCGTCGGCTACCGCAACGCCTGGGCCGACGACCGCACCGCCGAGTGGCTGGACACCGCCGCCGCCTCGCTGGAGCACGCCGCCGGCGACGGTTCCCCGGCCGTCCTGGACCAGCCGGTGCCCTACGAGGTCCTGTTGCCGGTGGCGTACCCGAAGAACATGTACTCGCAGGTCTTCCGCGACCTGCCCGAGCGCCCCACGTTCGGCCGCGTCACCGACGATCCGCGCATGTTCGACGACTCCGGTGCGCTGGTGCCGGCGAGCGTCGCCGAGATCACCCGCATCACCCAGGGCGACGTCGAGTCCTGCGGCACGCAGCTCGTCGCCGGCCCCGACGGCACGGCCACGGCGGAGATCCCGCTGCGCGACATCGCCCGGCTCGGCGATTGGGTGCTGGAGCTCAACGCCATTTCGTCGGCCCCCGCGTCGCTGCGCCTGAGCCTGCCCAACCCGTTCGAGACCCCGGACCAGACCCTGGCCGGGTCCACCGTCGTCGACGTCGACGATGACCTGCGCACCCGCTGGGTGTCGGTGTCCGGCGGCGGCAATACGCTGCGCATCGACGTCTCCGATGCCCCCGAGGGCACCTCCGTCTGCGTCGGTTCGGGGGCGATTGGCCCTCTGGTTCCCGCGCGCGGCTGAGAATCAACTACGATGACGGTGAGAATTTCATTCGTGAAGCCGTTTTAAGGAGTCCATTCATGCGCAATCGCCTCGTCGGCGCCTTCGCCGCCACCGCCATCGCCGCAGCCGCCCTGGTCGCCTGCACGCCCCCGAACGAGAACCCGTCGGACATCAAGGTCACCGACCAGGAGAACCCGACCCACTCGTTCGAGAACGGTGGCTCGTCCTCCGCTGCGACGACCTCGGAGAACGCCGATGGCACCGCCGGCACCAACCAGGAGCCGGCCGCCCAGTAAACGGCTTCCGCCTTCCCGCTACCGATGACCGGGTCCGCGGGCGGGCCCGGCACGCGCCACGTGCTTCATCGGCTTTGCGACGCGCACGTCCCCGACGCTTCGGTGTCAGGGGACGTGCGCGCTGTCGGTTTCGGCAAGGGCCGCACCTCCCGGGGCCATGCCGGCCGGGCAGTACCGATTGGTGCAATCCGGTCAGGCCGGCCCGGTCAGGCCATGCCGATCAGGGGCGCGGGTAGCGGAACTCCACGTTCTCGCCGTCGCGGATCTCCGCCGACGGCTTGCCGGTGACCTCCAATTCGACGGTGAGCGAGTGCCCGTCGCCGGTGGCCTCGTAGGTCAGGCGCTCGTTGGCGATGGACGTGACCTTCACCCGCGCCCGGTGCAGCCACGGGTGACGGCGGCGCAGCGCGATGAGCTGGTGGTGGGCATTGTGCACCCATGCGCCGAAGGTGGACAGCTCTTCCGGATCGTCGGGGAAGACGGGGCGGACCTGATCGTCGCCGCCGAAGCGCTCCTCCTTCACGCCGGCGTAGCCCTGTTCGTCGCCGTAGTAGATCAACGGGACGCCGCCGACGGTCATCAGCACCACCAGCGCCAGAACCGCCTTGTCCTGGCCGACCTGGGAGGCGATGCGGGTGACGTCGTGGTTGCCCACGAAGGTCACGGGCACGAAGGATTCCAGGAACGTGTCGTGGCGGCCCAGCGTCCATTCGAGCTCGTAGAAGTTCTGCTCCTTCAGCGACGACCAGATGGCCTTCCACAGTTCGTATTCGGTGACCGAATCCATGGTCGACCGGCCCACGATGTCGACGTAGTCGCCGTGGATGACCTCGCCGTAGATGAACGCGTGCGGGAAGTCCGCGCGCACGTTGGCCAGAACGCCGGACCAGAAGTCCGGGTCGACGGCGTAGGCCGCGTCCAGCCGCCAGCCGTCGACGCCGCGGTCGAGCCAATGGCGCATGACCTTCTCCACGAACGCGGCCGTCTCCGGCGCGCGGTGGTCGAACTCCACCAGATCCAGGTGCCCCTCGAAACAGGGGGCGGACGGCTCCTCGCCGGAACGGTCGACGTCGAAAAGCTTCGCGGCCTCCGAATCCGGGTCCGCGAGAGCCTCGCGGAACATCGGCGCACTCGAGGACAGGTGGTTGAACACGCCGTCGAGCAGGACCTTGATGCCCCGCTCGTGGGCGGCGGCGATCAAGCGGTCGAAGGCGGCGTCATCGGCCAGGCGGCGATCGATGCGGAAGTAATCGAGCGTGTCGTAGCCATGCGTGGCGGACTCGAAGACCGGTCCGAGCTGCAGGACGTTGAGCCCCAGCTCCTGCACGTAGTCGAGCCACCGGACGAGGTGATCCAGGCGCGTGGCGCCCGGCGCAGCTTCGACGGCCGCCTCGGACTCGTCTCCGTGGACGGGGGCTCCGGTGAACCCCAGAGGGTAGACGTGCCAGCCGATCGCGTGCTCGACCCAGTCGGGCGCGGTGCGGCCGGAGTTGCCGGGAGTGCCGGGGTTGCCGGGGTTGCCGGCGGAGGATCCGGTGGAGGTGTCGTTCATGCCCTCCACCTTTACCATCACTCCTTGCCGTCGATGGCGGCTTGACTGGCTTGACCTGCCGCTTCCGGTGAAATGCGCGGCCCGCGGCGGGTGCCGTCGAAGGTGCCGGCGTCGGCGGCGGCCTCGATGACGCGGGCGCGCTCGTCATCCGTCAATTCCGAGGCGTCGTGGAACTCCCGGCGGTCGCGCCACTCGCCCGCCTTGGACTCCGGCACGCCCAGGCCCGGGGTGGCCGGCCGCGGCGGGATCGTCCCGGCGGCGGGCATCGCGGCCTGCTTCCCGGGGCGGCGCGGCGGGGCGGGCAATCCCGGGGCCAGCGCATCGAGGGCGATCTGCACCTCGACCTTCACGCCGGCGGCCATCGCCCTCTCGGCGACGTCGTAACGCGAATTGTGCAGGAAGTACGGCATGCCGTTCTCCGGTCCTCCCCCGCCGAGGAACATGTAGCAGCCGGGCACCTCGCGCGAGAAGTAGGAGAAGTCGTCCGACGGCGCCCACGGCTCGGCGTCGAAGACGCGGTTGGGCCCGATCGCCCGCGTGGCGGCGTGCCACGCGCGGTCGCTGGCCAGGTCGGCGTTGACGACCATCGGGTACGGCGTCTGCCACTCGAACGTCGCCGTCGCGCCGTGCCCGTGGCAGATGCCGGTGACCAGCGTCTCGATGCGCCCGCAGATCGACGCCCAATCGTCTTCGTCGACGGAGCGGATGGACACCTCCAGCCACGCCTCGTCGGGGATGACGTTGCCGGCCTCGCCGCCGTGCAGCGAACCGACGTTGACGATGTTCATGTGCTTCGGGTTCAGGTTCCGGCTGACGATCGTGTTGAGCATGATGGTCACCTCGCTGGCCACCATCACCGGGTCGACGGACAGCTGCGGGTTGGACGAGTGGCCGCCGCGCCCGCGGATGGCGATGGACACGATGCCCGACATCGTGGACACCCGGCCGCGGCAGATGCCGACGTGGCCGATGGGGTGCGGGGCGACGTGGAAGGCGTAGACCTCGTCGAGGTCGTCGGCCGCGCCGTGGGCGACCAGCTCGCGGGCGCCGCCGGGCAGCATCTCCTCGGCGTGCTGGAACAGCAGCTTCACCCGCCCGTGCAGGCGGTCGCGCATGGACTGCAGGATCCGCGCCGAGCCGAGCAGCATCGCGGTGTGCACGTCGTGGCCGCAGGCGTGCATGACGCCGGCGTTCTGCGACGCGAAGTGCAGCCCGGTCTCCTCCTTGATGGGCAGCGCGTCGATGTCGGCGCGGTAGCCGATGGTCCGCCCCGTCGCCGGGTCATCGGCGGTGCCGACGATGGTGCCCACCACCGACGTCGGCGTCAGCCGCGTGGTCTCGATGCCCCACTCGTGGAGCAGCCCCTCGATGAAGTCCGCGGTCCGGTACTCCTGGAAGCTCAGCTCCGGGTTCTTGTGGATGTGCCGCCGCCAGTCGATGATCTCGCTCAGCGGCACCTCGAACGCCCCGGCCGGCCCGGGAGCCGGTTCGGCCGAAGGGTCGAAGGCCATTCCTTCGTGGATGCGGGGGTCCGTCATGGGGCGGGTCCTTGTCTGATGTCTGTTTTCCGCGTTCGCAGGCGAACCTGCGGGCCTTGCTTTGCGACGGCCACCGTGCACGCCATCACGTTCGTTTCCGACACTATGCGGCGGCCGAGCGGCTTCGCCACCGATTCGGGATCAGGCGCCGGCCCAGTACGCGCCGATGATCCGCGCCAGCCACCACGGGTCCTTGACGCCGCACATCTCGCGCGGCGAATGCATGGACAACATCGCCGCACCCGCGTCGACGGTGGCGATGCCCAGGCGGGTCGCGGTGATCGGGCCGATGGTCGAACCGCACGGCTTCTGGTTGGACGACACGAAGTACTGCACGGGGATGGTCTCCCCCGCGCTCTCCGCGGCCGCGGCGGTGACGCGCTCGAACAGGCCCTGGCCGACGGCGTCGGTGGCGTAGCGCTGGTTGGCGTTGATCTTCAGCACCGGACCGCCGTCGAGCAGCGGCCAATGCCCCGGCTCATGCTCGCCTGCGTAGTTCGGGTGGACGGCGTGGGCGCCGTCGGCGGAAATGCACGTGGAACGGCGGAACATGCGGCGCATGCCGTCCTCGTCGGCTCCGGCGGCCGCGGCGATGCGTCGCAGCACGTCCTCCAGCAGCGGACCGGCGGCACCGGTCGTCGACGCCGAACCGACTTCCTCGTGGTCGAACGCGACCATGACGGGGATCTCGGCTCCTTGCGGACCGTCGTGAAGCAACTGCTCGAAGGCCACCAGCGACGAATGCACGCTGAGCAGATTGTCCAGCCGGCCGCAGGACAGGAACTCGCCGCCGGCGCCGAAGGTCCGCGGCGGCTGGGTGTCGCAGGTGATCAGGTCCCAGGCGACGACGTCATCGGCGGTCACGCCCCCGCCGGCGGCCTCGGCGAGCATCCGGTGGAAGGCGCGCGCGTCGCCGGCGTAGCCGATCACCGGCGTGGTGTGCAGCTGCTTGTCCAGCTTCAGCCCCTGGTCGTTGACGCCGCGGTTCAAGTGGATGGCCAGCTGCGGGATCCGCGCCACCGGCCCGGTCCGGGCGAGGTGGACGCCGCCGTCGCGCGTGACCACGCGACCGGCGAACTCGATCTCGCGGTCCGTCCACGCCCCGAGCAACGGCCCGCCGTAGACCTCCACGGCGACCTGCGCGTAACCGGCCGCCCCGGTGTTCGGGTTCGGCTTGACCCGGAAACCCGGCGAGTCGGTGTGCGAGCCGACGATGCGGAACGCCGCGCGGTCGGCGGCGGTCGTCTCGGAAGCGCCCCCGGTGCGATCACCCTCGTCGGCCCGTCCCACCTCCTCCGGCACGACCCACGCGACCGCGGCTCCCCCGCGCACCAGCACGTAGGCGCCCGGCGCGGACGGCCACGCATCGGACTCCTCGATCCGCGTCGCACCGGCGGCGACCAGGCGTCGCGCCACGACGTCGGCCGCATGGTACGAACTCGGCGAGGCCACGACGAAATCCATCAGATCCGCCAGATGATCCTCGGCGGACCCCCACGGCGCGCGCGACGAAGCGGCGGTGGACGGGGACGGGTGGGCGTCGTCAAGCGAAGAAGCGTTCATGCACCCATCATGGCGCAACCTGCCCCGTCCCGGCACGGGCCCGCCGAATGCCCGATACCATGTCCCACCATGGGAGAACGTGCACGCGACATCACGGCATCCGACGGCGAGTACCGGGCGGGCGGCTGGACCGAGGACGTCGCGCCCGAACGCATCGACGCCTCCGACGTCGCCCTCGTCCTCGAAGGCGGCGGGATGCGCAACTCCTACACCGCCCCGTGCATCGAGGTGCTGCTGCGCAACGGCGTCGACGTCGGGTGGGTCGGCGGCATCTCCGCCGGCGCGACGCTGACCGCCAATTATCTGTCGGGCAGCGTCGCGCGCGCCCGGGCGTCGTTCACCACCATGACCGACACCCCGGAGTTCGGCGGCTGGGGCAACTTCCTCCGCGGCCGCGGCTACTTCAACGCCGAGTGGATCTACGAGAAATCGCCGATGATGGCCACCGCCGGCGTCGACCCGTACCCCTTCGATCACTTCCAGGCGTCGAAGGCCGAGATGCGCATCGGGGCCGTGCGCGCCGACACCGGCGAAAACGTCTACTGGAGCCGCGACGACGTCGACTCGCTGGGCAAGCTGATGAAATACGTCCGCGCGTCGTCGACGCTGCCGGGGTTCATGGTGCCGCCGGTCATCGACGGGGTCCGCTACGTCGACGGGGCGCTGGGCCCGTCCGGCGGCATCCCGCTGCAGATCGCGCAGGAGGACGGGTACGACAAGTTCCTGGTGATCATGAGCCGCGAACGGTCCTACGTGAAGCCGCCGGTGACGCGGCCGGCGATGATGCGCCGCGTGTTCCGCCGCACGCCTGCGGTGGCGGAGGCGATCATCAACCGCCCGAAGCGCTACAACGCCACCCGCGAGCAGCTTTTCGAGCTCGAACGCCAGGGCAAGGCCGTGCTGTTCTTCCCCGACGAGATCCGGAT
This sequence comes from Corynebacterium xerosis NBRC 16721 = ATCC 373, assembly GCF_001552415.1. Classification (GTDB taxonomy): domain Bacteria; phylum Actinomycetota; class Actinomycetes; order Mycobacteriales; family Mycobacteriaceae; genus Corynebacterium; species Corynebacterium xerosis. The sequence goes on along the minus strand of NZ_BCRD01000002.1, from coordinate 409,624 downwards.
GTCCAACCGCGAGCGCGACCTGGCCAAGCTCAACGCCGCGTACGAGACCGGGTTGGCGCAGGCCAAGCGCGAATGGCCCGTGTGGCGGGAGTTCCTCGGAGGCTGAATGCCCCGTATCGCGCGTCGCGTTCCGCGTGCGGCTTTCCCCACGTTTCGTGCTTGACGACGGCCGGACGACTTTTCGGTGGCGCGGCGAGACGCCCCCGGGGATTTCTGCACTGCACAACACCGATACGCCCCAGTCACACCCGTAACAGGGTGGCGGAAAATTAATCCGTGACAACCAACGATCCCCCAACTAGGTTCACACCGAAGAGACGAATTCGTTACCGTTTCGTTGCGAAACGCATTACCCAGCTCACACGCAACGAGCGATGACGGTTACGTCACCCCCAGGCACCACCCTCATGCCCCGCCGACCGATTGGTTCGCCCATGATGCTTCCGACGCACGTCCCCACCCCCGGCTCCGTCCTGCGCGACCGCTTCCTCGCCCCGCTGGGCCTCGACGCCGCGCACCTCGCCGCCGCGACCGGGATGTCCGTCGGATTGATCGAAGGCCTGCTGGGCAATGCCGTGCGCATCGACGACGAAATCGCCGCTTGCCTCGGCGACTTCCTGGGCACCGACGCCCGCTTCTGGACGGGCCTGCAGAGCCGGGCCGACCGCGGGCTGCTGTCCGCCTGAGTCCCCGGCGGCGAAACGCCACGTTAAAGGCGTAAACTGGATTCATGCGCGATCTCGCCGAAGGCACCATTTCCGACGCCGTAGCCGCCTACCGCGGCTGCGGCCCCGACGACCCGTTCGCGGACGACGCCGATCCGACGCGGCTGCGGCACTTGTCGTGGGACATCTGCCGCCTGCATTTCGCGGGCGCGAAGTTCAGCGAGAAGCGCAAGCACCGCGAACTCAACGGTCTGCACCTCGCCGCCTACCTTGCGGCCCAGGGCATGATCCAGGGGGCGTCGCCGCTGCTCACGGCCTCGAATGCCGTGGTCTTCGAATGCGCCGCGGGTGTTCTGGCGGAGCGGGCGAAGAAGGTCGCCGCCCTCGACGTCGACCGCTACGGCAAGGCGAAGAAGCGCAAGCGACTGCTCAAGGCCCACCGAGAACTTTCCGACGCCCTCGTCCCCGGGGCCGACGGCACCGCCACCGCCGCCTCGCGCACGCTCATGGGTGCGTTCGGGTGCATGCCCGGATTCGGCGGAACCTTCGCCAAGGCCATGGGCGATCTGGCCGGCGATGACGTCGCCAACGCGGCGTTCGCCTCCCCCACCGACGAGTCGCTGGCGTTCCTCCACCGGTTCTGGTCGGCGCACCGCGACGAAATCGATGATCTGGCCGAGCGGATCACCGTCGTCGACGTCGCCGAGCGCAAGCGCACGAACCTGCCCATCGGCCGCGCCCGCGTACTGGAGATGTTCGCCGAGCAGTGGGCCGCGGACCTGTGAAAGGTCACGCGGATCGGCCGGGAATCGGCGGAGGCCGGGTCAGCAGGGGCTGAGGTACTCGTTGCGGTTGCTCAGCACCCGGGCGTTGCCGCCGGTGCTCGCGGCGGCGCCGCACAACGAACCGGTGTCGCGGCCGTAGTCGACGTAGACGGCGTAGACGTCGCCGCCGTCGACGTGGGCGCGCAGTGACGGGCACGCACCCGGGGTGGTGAACTCCGCACCCGGGTTGCGGTCCAACGCAGCGCCGATGGTCCGTCGGGCGTCATCGCCGGGATGGACGATCACCGACTCCACGATGAGGATGCCGCGGGAATCGCATGCCGGCGACGATGCCCGCACCGTCCCCGACGACGTGGGCGCGCTGGTCGCGAAACCCATCGGGTTGGCCGAACCACCGGCATCATCATCGGTTCGGCCATCGGCCCGATCATCGACCGGCGTCGCCCGCGGCGTCCGGGCCGGTTCCGAGGTGACGGTCGGGTGCGGGCGCGCCCGCGTGCCGGCGTCGACATCACCGGAATCCGATTCGACGTGCGAGATGACCGTCGTCACGGTCACGGGCTCCTCGCCCTCGCCGGCCACCGCGTCGAGGATCCGCTGGCGGGCGTCTTCCGCCTGGCCGCAACCGGTCAGCACCAGCGTGACCGCCGCGAGCACGCCCACGGCGGCACGGCGCGAACGATCCGCGCCACAGTAGTTTCGATTCATGAACTCACCATAAGGCCGCGGCACCGCGGCGCCGAGCCGGAGGACCGGAACGGGTGACCCCGATGGAAATCCATCCGTTGCGATTTCCGCCGGTCATGGGTCTAAAGTTGATCCGTCCACAGGCGCAGCCCGTGGGCCTGTTGATTGTCGGGACCTTCATTGACGGGTGGTGGCCGGTGAAGCGCATCGTCGCTGCCGCGGTTTCTCTGGTGATGGCCGCTACCTTGATCGCCCCCGGGGCGGCCGCACGAACGTCGGAGACTTCGGAGCCCGGGAAGAAGACTCCGATCCCCGTCCTCAACGACGGCGAGTTCGACGCGGACTACTCGGTGCAGGTGTCCTACGTGCACGTCCCCACCGGGTACCGCGTCGATTCGGGCAACGTCGACGAGATCCGCACCTGCCTGTCGATCTGCAAGATCTACATCGCCGACCACGTGTTCCGCGAGGGCACGGCCGCGCAGAAGAAGCAGGCGACGGAGATGATCCGCACGTCCGACGACGGCATCACCACCCGCCTGTACCGGGCATTCCCCGAGTCCATCGACGAGGTCGCCGAGCGCTACGGCCTGCCGGGCACCGCGGGCATGCGGACATGGGGCAAGTCGGTGACGACGACCCACGACGTCGCGACCTTCCTGGCCGCCAAGGTGGCGAAGGGCGACTTCGACGACCCCGTGCTCGCCGCGATGGCCGACTCCGCGCCCTTCGGCTCCGACGGGTACCCGCAGGATTTCGGCACCGCCGTGCTGCCCGGGGTCATCGGCACCAAGTGGGGCTGGGCGGACATCCACGACTCCATGAACGCCAGCTCGTCCTACGGCGACGACTTCGTCATCTCGCTCAACGTCATCGGCGACGCGGACGCCGCCACCGAGGTGACCGAGGAACTCTTCACCGTCGTGCCGAGCGCCAACATCGCCGAGGTCGACGGGCAGCTGGTGGCCACGGCGAAGCAGCTGCCCCGCGCCACCGCGGCCGACACGGGGGCCGGTGCGTCGGCGGGCGAGTTGATCGCGGGACTGCTCGCGCTCTGCTCGGTGGCGGGCATTGCCTGGCCCCTGCGTGGCCGTAATCGCCGATGACACGGGAGAACGCCCACCGCCGGGCCGTCGGAAAGCGAAGTCCCCTAAACTCGGCTGCCTATCCGGACGACGAGAGAGGATGACGCGATGCCGATGGGAATGTGCGCCGAGTACGTGCGCCTGGGCGACGACGAGGTCGCGGAGCTGCGGAAGCTCGCCGGCGCCGGCGATGACCGGGCGACGGGCGAGGTGATCTTCGGGCATTTCGAGGCCATCGCCGACCACGCGGCGTTCGACCTGGACACCGCCTGGGAGAATGTGCTGCTGGCGCTGACCGGCAACCCGCTCGACGGGCAGGCCGTCGGCGATCCGCTGGGCGAATCGATCCTCGGCGGCGAGCGCGTGTGCCGCCAGCCGCTGACGTCGGTGCTCGAGCCGGGCCGGGTCCGCGAGATCGCCGATGCGCTGGAAACCGTCGACTTCGACGCGAGGATGAGCGACAACGGCGTCGCCGCATCGCTTTCCGACGACGACGCCACCGACCTGCGGCGCCGCTTCTCCGACCTGGCCGGGTTCTACAGGGGCGCGGCCGACGCCGGGTCCGCGGTGATGGTGACCATCGCCTAGCTTTCGCGCTCGAGGATGCGGCGCACCCGCGGGATGACCTCGGTTCCGTAGAGCTCGATGCAGCGCATCAGGTGCTCGTGCGGCATGGGGCCGTTGGAGTACTTCAGGTCGAAGCGGGACAGCCTGAGCGCCTGGATCGCGTCGGCGATCTTGCGGGCCACCGTGTCGGGGGAACCGACGGCCAGGGCGCCGTGACGGGCCTCGGAATCGAACTCGTCCGGGCCCGCCGGGCCCCACCCGCGTTCCTTGCCGATGACGTTGCGATTGTCCAGCCAATGCGGCATGAGCAGCTCGCGAGCCTCCTCATCGGTGTCGGCGACGAACCCCGGGGAATGGACCCCGATGGGCAGATCGCCGTTGCCGAGCTGCTCGTTGGCCTGCCGGTAGAGGTCCGCGAAGGGCCGGAACCGGCGTGCATTGCCGCCGATGACCGCGAGCATCAGCGGCATCTTGTACCGGGCCGCGCGGATGACCGACTCCGGCGAGCCGCCGACGGCGACCCACGCGGTCATGCCGTTTTCGGTGCGCGGGTAGACCTCCTGGTTTTCCAGTGGCGGGCGCAGCTCGCCGGACCAGGTGACGGGCTCCTCCGGCAGCAACGCCGCGAACAAGTCGAGTTTTTCCGAGAACAGCTCCTCGTACTGGGCCAGGTCGAACCCGAACAGCGGGAACGACTCGATGAAGGAACCCCGGCCGAGAATGATGTCCGCGCGCCCCTCGGACATGGCGTCGATCGTCGAAAAGCGCTCGAAGACCCGGATCGGATCGTCCGAGGACAGCACGGTCACGGCCGTGCCCAAACGGATCGTGTCGGTGACCGTGGCCAGGCCGGCCAAGACGACGTCGGGGGCCGAAACCGCGAAGTCGGCGCGGTGATGCTCCCCCACCGCGAAGTAGTCGATGCCCGCGCGATCGGCGAGCCGGCCTTCCTCGATGACATCGCGGATCACCTGCGCCTGATGGACCGGGGCGCCGGCGGCGTCGACGGTGACGTCGCCGAAAGTGTTGAGCCCGAACTTCACGTCCGAAACGTTCATGGTTGCTCCTGCCGGGGTGAATGCGGCGATGGCAATGGCGCGGAGACCCCCGCGGAACGATCCCGCGAGCCGGTCCCGCGGCCCGTCGGCCGCATGGAAAGTGACTGCCCCGAGCCTAGTTGACACATCATCAATTGTCACACATTGGGCCCCTACCTGCATTTTCAGCGCTAGCGCCGTTTTTTCGCGGATTCCGCAAAATCCGTTGACTTTGTGATCCAAAGCACACATCATGTCGCTATGAGACACGGAGTCTCATAAGCGGGCAGTGCCGGGATCCGACCGGATGCTCGCCGGCACCGCTTGATGCCGGCACCACTGAAGGCAGGAGAGGAACCATGACAACCAATCCAGATGTCGTCCGCCGCCGGCGGGCCCGCGCCGAGGCGATGGGCCTGCGCCGCGTCGCGGCCGAACCCGATGCTGAGGCGATCGTCGACCCGTACTCGTGGACCGACCCGAAGCGCTACCTGTGGCTGCTCGGGCTCATCCCCGCCGCGGCCGTGCTCCTCGCGTGGGGCCTGCATTCGCTGCTGGGAATCTGGTTCAGCGGCTGGGCCATCGATTGGGTCTGGTGGGGCGGGCCGATCGTCGTCTTCATCGTCATCCCGCTGCTGGACTACTTCATCGGCAACGACGGTTCGAACCCTCCGGACGAGGTCATGGCCAGCCTCGAAGCCGACAAGTACTACCAGTGGACCCTGTACGCCTACATTCCGCTGCAGTACGGTTCGCTCATCGCGGCCGCCTACCTGTGGGGCCGCGGCGACCTGAGCGTCTTCGACTCCTTCGGACTGGCCATGACCGCCGGCGTCGCCTCCGGCATCGGCATCAACACCGCCCATGAACTGGGGCACAAGAAGGACCAGCTGGAACGCTGGCTGTCGAAGATCACCCTCGCCCCGACCTGGTACGGCCACTTCTACGTCGAGCACAACCGCGGCCACCACGTCCGCGTCGCCACGCCCGAGGATCCGGCGTCGGCGCGCTGGGGCGAGCCGATCTACCTGTTCGTCTTCCGCAGCTTCTGGGGCAGCCTGGTCCACTCCATCGAGCTGGAGAAGAAGCGCGCCGCCCGCAAGAAGCGCGGCTTCTGGCACCCGGACAATGACGTCCTCAACGCCTGGGCGATGTCGCTGGTCCTCTACGCGGCGCTGACCGCGGCGTTCGGCTGGATCGTGCTGCCGTACCTCATCCTCCAGGGTGCGACCGGCATCCTCTACCTGGAGTCGGTCAACTACATCGAGCACTACGGCCTGCTGCGCAAGAAGCTCGACAATGGCCGCTACGAGCGCTGCCAGCCGCGCCACTCGTGGAACGCGGACCACATCGTCACGAACGTGTTCCTGTACCACCTGCAGCGCCACTCCGACCACCACGCCAACCCGACCCGCCGTTACCAGACGCTGCGCTCCTTCGACGAGGCCGGCAATCTGCCGTCCGGTTACGCCGCGATGATCGCCGTCGCCATGATCCCGCCGTTTTGGCGCGCGGTCATGGACGACCGCGTCATCGCCCAGGCCGAAGGTGACCTGGAGCGCATCAACGTCCGCCCCTCGAAGCTGCCGCAGCTGAAGAAGGCGATCGCGGCGCGGGCGGCGTAAGCGCCCCCGCCACCTCCGCTCCCCCAACCGCCCCGACCGAACCCGACCGACCCCGAAGGAACCGACCATGGACTACAAGGTCTACGAATGCCTGCAGTGCGGCTTCATCTACGACGAGGCCGCGGGCTGGCCCGAGGAGGGTTTCGCCCCCGGCACCCGCTGGGACGACATCCCCGATGACTGGTCCTGCCCCGACTGCGGCGCCGCCAAGGCCGACTTCGACATGGCCGAGGTGGCCTGAGTGCCCGGCCACGCCCACGTCGTCGGCACCGTGCCCGACGGGGTGACGCTGCATCTCGGGGACCGGATCGTCGTCACGCGGGGCCACCTGACCCGCGCAGCCACCGGCGAGGAACTGTCCGGCCCGATCATCCTGGCCACCGGTGCGATCCCCCGAACCGTCCCGTCGCTTGCCGACGCCCACGTCCTGCGCACCGCCGACGACGCGTCGCGGCTGCGGGAGACGCTCGGCGGCGGGGGCCGCGGCGTGGACGTCGTCGGCGCCGGGGTGCTCGGGATGGAGGCGGCCGGGTCGCTGACCGATGCCGGCCAGCGGGTCCGCGTCCACGACGTCGCGCCGGAGATCATGTCCCGCATGCTTCCCGACGGCGCCGCGGCCTGGCTGCGCGGCGTGCACGAACGCCGCGGCGTGGACTTCGCCCTCGGTGCGGAACCGCAGCTGGACGGTGACGCGGTCACGGTGGCCGCCATCGGCATCCGCCCCGACACGGAGCTGGCCGAGCAGCTGGGCCTCGAGGTCGCCGACGGCGTGGTGGTCGATGAACTTGGCAGGACGTCCCGGACCGGCATCTACGCCGCCGGCGACTGCGCGGCGCTGCGCGTCGGCGACTGCCTGCACCGCGACGAGGATCTCGCGTCGGCCCGGGCCTCCGGCATCCGCGGGGCCACCGGCGTGCTGGTCGACGCCGGAGAGACGGAAGCGCCCGACGCGCACGCACCGGCGCCCGCCCGGCGGTGGAGCGTCCAGGCCGGGCTGCGCGTGACCACTATCGGCGAGGTCGTCGGCACCGGGACCGAACCGGGCGCCGGGGCCGAGCACATCGTGGTCGTCTCCGAGGCGGAGGAATTCGAGTCCGTCGTCGTCCGCGATGGGCTGGTCATCGGTGCGGTGGCCGTCGCCAAGCGCCCGAACCCGCGGGGAATCGCCGCGGCGGTCGGGCACCCCTGGGACCGCTGACGCCGTGACGTTGCACGCCCCCACTACCCTGGCGGGTGTGAAGGACGAACCGGACCATGCGACCACCGACCCTGGAACCGCCGCCGGCGGGAACGGGCGCGGTGGCCGCAGGCGCCGGTTGACCGCCGGCCAGCGGCGCGAGGACATCCTCGACGCGGCCGCGACTCTGTATTCGGAGGGACGGCCGAGCGAGTACACCATCGACGACGTCGCCAAGAAAGCCGGAGTGTCCCGCGCGACGTTCTACCGGCTGTTCACCGGGCTCGAGGACCTGAAGATGGCCATCATCGGCCGCATCGCCGCGGCCTTCCAGAAGCGGATGTTCTCCGGTTTCGGCTCCGACAACCAATGGGAGGAACTGGTGGTCGGCATCCGCGAATTCCTGCGCATCTGCGACGCGGTGCGCTCGGAGGTGCTGGCGCTGCTGGACAGCCACGGCCGGGGGACGATCGCCGAGGGCATGCGCGATGCGGTCGCCGCCGAAATCGCCCGCCGGGTCCGGCCCATCGAGGAAACGCCGCTGGGCCGCGAGGCGCTGCGCACGTGGGTGGCCGCCGCCGAGCACCAGGTCCGCGACTGGATGCAGGCCCGCGCCGCCGACAAGGCCTCGGCGGCGCCCGTCGACGCCGTCGCCGAGCGCATGGCCGCGTTGCTGCCCGCCATCGCCGGTGCCTTCGCCGCCACCGGCGAGGATGCGTTCCTCGACGAGGTCATCCGCGTCCTCGAGGACGGGCGCCGGGCTCTCTAGACGGTCATCCGATCCGCGCCGACGTCGGCAGCTGCAGGCGGTCGGAGCGGACCATGAAGCTCTCCAGGCTGACGTCGCGCAGGATCAGCTCGTCGGTGATCTGGTCGGGCAGCCCCAGCGAGTGCGACGCCAGCGATTCCAGCACGGCGTCGTCGATCCACCGGGCGTCGATCGTGATGGGGATCAGCTCGCCGGCGCTCGCCGCGGGCGTGACCGTCAGGGAGCGGACGATGATGTGGAAATTGCCGGTCAGGGTGGACATGGTGCCGGGGGCCGTGGACAACCCGACGTCGACGCCTTCGGCCTGCAGGCCGAGGTTGTCCAGCTCCACCCGGTCCGCGTCGAGGCGGATCGCCTGCACGACCTCGCCGGACGGGATGGTCACGGCGGTTTCGGACAGCCGCACGTTGCCCAGCAACCGCACCGAGTCGGCGGTGATGATCTCCATCGTGTCGGACACGTTCAGCTCCCCCGGCAGCGACTCCGGCGGATCGCCGAGGCCGAAACCACCGGCGGCGTCGTCAGGCTCGTTTCCGGTCCCGGGCAGTCCCGGCAACAATTCGCTTGGCGACGGGATGGTGCCGGTATCGGGCAACGGTGACATGGCAGGGGGCGCGATCGCCGGCGGCGCCTGCTCCTGCGGGGCCCACGGGACGGGCAACGCGGGAATCGGCCACGGGGCGGGGGCGGCCGAGGCGACCGGCGGGGCGAACATCGGCGGCGCGGCAATGGCACCGACCATGGCGAGTGCGATGATCAGTGCCGCGGCGCTTGAGCCAGCGGCGGAGGGGCCCTTCCCTTCCGCGCGCCCGGTGCCCGAACCCGGTTCGGCGACTTCGGAGCCGCCGGGGGTGCCGGGGCCGTTTGCGACCGGTTTCTCGTCCGGGCTCCACGACAGCGCGAGCGCGCCGCCGACCAGCGCCAGCACGGTGCCGAGGATGAAGCCGCCGAAGTTCGACGTCGGCAACGCGACGATGGCGAGGATCAGCGACGTGACGCCGGTGAGGATCCGCGTGTCACCGCCGCGCCACGTCAGCAGGCCGCACACGATGAGCAGCACGCCGATGAGCAGCGTCGATACGCCCGACAGCGACGAGATGCTGATCAGCAGTCCCTGGACGTCGAAGGTCAGGTAGGCGGGCGTGAGGATCACCGCGCCGCCGAGGATCATGCTCAGCCCCGCGCCGAACGGGCGCTGCTTGCGCCACCGGTTGAGGGACCGGCCGCGGCGGTCGCCGGCGGTGTCGTGGGCGTTGTCGGCGCTGTTGGCGTTATCGATCTTGTCGGCGTCAACAGCTTTGTCGGACTTCGGGTCAGCAGCCACCGTCATCCCCGGTCACGACGTTGATCTTCGCCCCGGCGATCGTCAGCGAATCCGCCGCGACCGACGTCACCTGGAGCACCTGTTGCTGGACCACCATCCGCGTCGCGGCCAGGCCCCAGCTGCCGCCGGGCGCCCGTTCGTCGACCTGATTGGCGTCGATGCCGATCTGGGGGTTGTACATGGTCAGGGCGCCGTTGATGTCCTTGGCGCCGACCAGCAGATTCTCGGCGCCGAAGTTCTGGCCGGGGACCAGGAGCTTGAACGTGGCTTCCCCGACGCCCGGAACGTTGCCCAACGGCGCCGACAGGCAGACGTCGGTGCCGGTGGCGTCGCCGAAGCGCAGCTTGGAAACGCCGGACTCGCCGTCGCCGACCTTCTCGGCGCCGACGAAGAGACTGGAGGAATCGCCGACGAGCTCGTCGACGGTGAGCGTCATCACCGTGCCGGACAGTGCGAGGTTGGCGGAGATGCCGCCCTGGGCCATGGCCACGCCCGTGCCGCCGGCGACGAGAAATCCGCCTGCGAGGATGCCGATGAACCTGGCCTTCTTCACGTGCCCCATGCGTACGTCGCCTTCTTCCCGGTCGCCGGCGCGGACCGGGGCCAAAATCCCGTCGTCCGCGCCCTTTTCCTTTCCGGGGACTATATAAGTGCAGCAGCGTGCAGGGGCGGGGTTCGCGAAAATGGCGGGCGGGCTCCCGGGACAGCCAGGTAATTGCATCCCTCTCCGACAGCCGCCGGTGCACTGTGCCGGACCTGGGACGGTCACCCGCCCGGTGCGCGGTTCCGGCGCCCCAGGCCGGTTGCGACACGGTCCATGAGATCGAGCACGTCCGGTGCCCGCCAGGCACGGCGCCGTTTCCCGGCCTGGTACCCGATGACGATGCCGGATTTTTCGAGCCGTTCCAGAGAACGCCTCGCAGCCGTCACGGAGCACCCCGCCGCATCGGCGGCGAAAGCGACGTCCATGACGGGCTGCGCCAATAACGCGTCCACCAATGCGCCGTCGGGTGTACCGGCACGTCCCGTCACAAGCGCGCGCCAGTCCTCCCGGATCGACGCCAGTTCCCCTGCCGCCCACGTGCCCAACCCGGCGGCTTCGACCGCGGCGCGGGCGAATAGCTCGACTATCGGTTCCGGATGCCCTCGGCGGTACGCATCCAGCGTGTGGAAGTAACCCGCCGTGTCTTGCAGCAATCTCGCCGACAGCGGCAGCACCGCGTTCGAGCACAAACCGGATTGCGCCAACACGACGTGGACGAGCGCGCGGCCCGTCCGGCCGTTGCCATCCGCGAACGGGTGAATCGTCTCGAACTGTGCGTGGGCGATCGCGGCTTTCGCGACGGCCGGAAGGTCGCTGCGGCCCAAGAAGCCCATCAAATCGTCCACGAGCGCGGGTACGTCTTCGACCTTCGGCGGAACGAACAGCGCACCCGCAGGGCTCAGGTCATCACCGCCGATCCACACGGCGCCCTCCCGCCACTTGCCCGCGATGTCCGGTGCCGAGGGGCCGAGCAGAACCTCATGCATGCCGAGCAGCCCGTCGACGCCGAGTTCCGATCCGACGCGCGCCGCAGCGGACATCAACTTCGCATTCGCCACGATCAGCGGAGCGTTGCCCTTGATGCGCGACCCCGAAGCACCGCGTGCAGATGGGCCCGAGACATCCCCCTCGGACCCGGAAGTAGCGAAGAACTCCGCCTCCACGAGCGCCCTCGCCGAGGCGGTGAGACGTTCGATCCGGGACGACGCGGACGACTCGCTTCGCAGGAGCAAAGAGGCAAAGGGCAGCAATGCCGACGCCGGGCCGGCGTCGAAGCGCGCCACGGCGGCCGATGCTGCGGCCAGGTCGGCCGCCAATGCCGACGTCAGCTCGAACTTCGCCTCGGATATCGCGGGAACGACGGCGGAGTCATACGACGATGGGATCCTCGCGCGTGCCCGCGAGGAAACCGGCAGCCCGGGATCGACGACCCAGTCCTGCTTTTCGAATGTGACGTGCGGCCAGGTCATGTCGTCCCCTTCCGACGGCCACGGATGCAGATCACAACCGTCGCTCATGACCGCCAATTTTACACTTGACCCCCATAAGTGCAATCACAACTCGGGTTCATGGCACTTGAGGAGCTCAAGGCATCGATGATCGGCAGCTGGAACAACCGGGCACATGACCCGGAATCCCGCGCCATCCCCGAGCTACACCGAGCAGGAACCGTCCGAGCAGTCCGGGCCATCTGCGCCGGCATCGGTCCCGGCCCCACCGGTCGCGGCGGCATCGGCGCCCGCCCCCTGGCCACCGGTTCCGCCGGTCGCGGAGCCGTCGATCGTCGTCAAGCCCTTGTTGGACTCTTCCCACGCCGTGGCCAACGCCTGCCGGAACACGTCGACCGGCTGGGCGCCGTTGACGGCGAACTTGCCGTCGAAGACGAAGAACGGCACGCCGGAGATGCCCAGGCCCTGGGCCATGGTCATGTCGTGGCGCACGTCGATGGCGTAGGCGTCGGAGGCGAGCATCTCGGCGACCTCGTCGCCGGGCAGGCCGATGGACTCGCCGATCTCGCGCAGCACCCCATGATCGGAGACCAGGCGGCCGTCGGTGAAGTACGCCTTCTTCAGGGCTTCGTCGGCTTCGTCGTCGAGCCCTCGGTCGCTGGCCATGGCGGCCAGGCGGTGGGCGTCGAAGGTGTTGCCGGACTTGGCGTCGCGCCAGTTGAACTCCAGGCCGACGGAAGCGAAGTTCGCGGCCATCTGATCCTGGGACTCGACGGCGGCCTCGAGCGGCATGGAGTACTTCCGCGCGATCATTTCGGGGATCGTCTCGGTCGACGACGCGTCGGCGTTCGGGTCGAGCTGGAACGCCCGCCACAGGATCTCCACTTCGGCGTCCGCGTGCTCGGCACGGAACTCCTTCAGGGCTTCTTCCAGGTGCCGCTTGCCTATCCAGCAGAACGGGCAGACGACGTCGGACCAGATGTCAATGCGCATGACAGGTGCAACGGCGCCCGGCTGCGGGGCATTCCCGTCGGCCGGATGTCGCTGCCTTACGCGTCCTACCGGGCAGGGTTACCCGCCTCGGTGCCCACCTCGGACTGCGCCTCGGCGCGCGCCGTGCGCTCGGCGGACTTGCGGGCGACGGCGGCGAAGATCGCGCCGGCGATGTTGTGCCACACGGCGGCGACGGCGCCCGGGATGGCGGCTTCGGCCGAGAAGAACTTGCCGGACATGCCCGAGGCCAGGCCGGCGGACTGGGTGGCGACCTCGATGGCGGTGGTGCGGCACGCCTCCGGCGGCAGCTTGAACACGCGCGCGGCGAGGTAGCCGAAGATGTAGCCGAACAGGTTGTGCAGGATCACGGCGCCGATGACCAGCAGGCCAACGGTCTTGAGCGTCTCGGCGGACTTCGCCACGGCGGGGAACACCACGGCGCCGATGCCGAGGATCGACAGCCACGGCAGGATCGGCAGCAGCTTGTCCACGAACTTGTCGAAGGCCACTCGGATGATCAGACCGCCGACGACGGGGATCAGCACGGTCTGCGCCAGCGTCCAGGCGATGCCACCGCCGTCGACCGGCGTTTCCTGGCCGGCCAGCAGCAGCATGATGATCGGCGTGACGATGGGCGACAGCAACGTCGACACCGACGTCATGGCCACCGACAGCGCCACGTCGCCCTTGGCCAGGTACGCCACGACGTTGGAGGCCGTGCCGCCGGGAACCGAGCCGAGCATGAGCAGGCCGATGGCCAGCATCGGGTTGAGGCCCAGCATCTTCGACACGGCCACGGCGGTCAGCGGCATGATCACGAACTGCGCGATCACGCCGATGGCGATGGGCCACGGGCGGCGGGCGACGAGCTTGAGATCCGGGATCGTCAGCGTCAGGCCCATGCAAAACATGATCACCATCAGGGCGTAGGTGATGTAGTCGCCGATGGGGACGAAGGGCTCCGGGACGAAGAACGCGATGATCGCGCCGATGAGGATGAACGCCGGGAACGCGACGACCGCAATGGCGGCGGAGCGCTCCTCGGCCGCATTGTCCACGTGGGCGGTCCCGGTGGCACCCGACGGATCATGTGGGGGGTTCTGATTGATCATCGTCATGTGTTCACCATATGGGATCGTGTTCCCATCCGATGAAACGCCCTGGTCGTGCCGACTCCCTCTCCCCTCGCATATCGTGGCGCCATGACCGACTTCGCCGCCCATACCGATGCCACGATCCGCCGGGCCCACGCGCTGGCGGCCGAGGCCCACCGCGACGACGTCCGCCCCGGCCCCGGCGGTGCGGACGAGCCGTATCTGCGCCACGTCGAACGCGTCGCGGAGATCGTCGAGGCGGCAGGTGGCGCGCCGCAGCTGGTTGCGGCGGCGTTGCTTCACGACGTCGCCGAGGACCATCCCGAGTTCTGGGCCGTGGCACGCAACGGGGTTGCTCGAGACGTCGTCAAGCATGTCGAAACCGTCACCCGCCGGGCCGGCGAAAGCTACCCGGACTTCGTCGAGCGCGCGGCGGCCGACGGGCAGTCGCGGGCGATCAAACTCGCGGACGTGCGCGACAACCACGGCAGCCTGCACAACCTGCCGACCGGCACGGACGACGACCGAGCCCGCGTGGAGAAGCTGCGGGCGCGCTACGAAAAAGCGTTGGAGAGGCTGGAGCGGGCGAAGGGCGAAGGCGGGGGCCGCGACGAAGGCCCGGAGAGCGACCGACCCGAAAGCCCCTAGTCCCCCAGCTTCCCGGACAGCCGCTCGAGGCGGTCGAGGCTCTGGCCGTCGAGGCCGATGACGCTGAGCTCCTTGCCCTTGGCCTCGTACTTGGTGCGGATGGCGTCGAGGGTCGCCACGGTCGACGAGTCCCACAAGTCGGCCTCGGTGAGATCGAGGATGACGTGGTCGGGGTCGCCGGAGTAGTCGAACTGGTAGACCAGGTCGTTGCTGGAGGCGAAGAACAGCTGGCCGCGGATGCGGTAGCGGCGGACGTCGACCGTGCCGTCGCCGTCGACGTCGGACTCGGCGACCTTCTCGATGCCGACCATGTGCGCGACGCGGCGGGCGAACATGATCATCGCCGCGACCACGCCGAGGATGACGCCGATGGCCAGGTTGTGCGTGATGACGGTCGCCGCGACGGTGACCGCCATGACGATGGTCTCGCTCAGCGGCATGACCCGCAGCGTGCGCGGATTGACCGAGTGCCAGTCCATGGTGCCGACGGAGACCATGACCATCACGGCGACCAGCGCGGCCATGGGGATCAGGCCGACGATGTCGCCGAGCGAGACGACCAGGATGAGCAGGAAGATGCCGGCGAGCAGCGTGGACAGGCGGGTGCGGGCCCCGGCCTCGCGAACGCCGATCATCGTCTGGCCGATCATCGCGCAGCCGCCCATGCCGCCGAACAGGCCGCCGACGAGGTTCGCCGCGCCCTGGCCCCACGACTCGCGGGTCTTGTCGGAATGGACTTCGGTGATGTCGTCGACGAGCTTGGCGGTCAGCAGCGATTCCATGAGCCCGACCAGCGCGACAGCGAAGGCGTAGGGCGCGATGATCTGCAGCGTTTCCAGAGTCCACGGCACGTTCGGGATGAGCAGCTCGGGCCACGATTCGGGCAGTTCCCCCTGGTCTCCGACGTTGGGGACCTTCCAGCCGGCGGCGACGACCACGATGGAGATGACCAGGATCGCGATCAGCGGCGCCGGCACGACGGTGGTGACGCGCGGGAAGAACACCATGATGAGGATGCCCGCCGCGACCAGCGGGTAGACCAGCCACGGCACGCCGATGAGGTGCGGCAGCTGCGCGGTGAAGATGAGGATGGCCAGCGCGTTGACGAAGCCGACCATCACCTGCCGGGGGATGAACCGCATCAGTTTGGCCACGCCCAGCAGCGCCATGATGATCTGCAGGGCGCCGGCCAGCAGCACGGTGGCGATGAGGTAGTCGACGCCGTGGTCGCGCACGAGCGGCACGATGACCAGCGCGATCGAACCGGCCGCGCCGGAAATCATGGCCGGCCGACCGCCGGTGAACGCGATGGTCACCGCAACCGCGAAGGACGCGAACAGACCCAGCCGCGGATCGACGCCGGCGACGATGGAAAACGAGATCGCCTCCGGGATCAGCGCCAGCGCGACGACGAGGCCGCCGAAGACCTCCTTGCGCAGCCGCGTCGGCGAGGAGAACGCGAACTTGAACGAGTCGATCACCCCGACGGGCGCGTCCGGCTCGGCGTTCGGCTGCGGGTTGTTCTGCTTGACGACGCCGCCCTGGGCGACTCCATCGGCGCTGTTCGTCATTGACGGCCTTCCGGATCGAGACAATGGGGACGATCCGCCGCAGCCAACCCTCCCCCTACGTGAGAATCGAACCTACCGTAGCGGTAGAGTTCGCCCGCGACCAATCGGGAGCGGCGCCCTGGGTAGCATCGGGGCGAAAGCCTGGATCACGATTCAAACGCGGCGGAAGGAGGAGCACATGACCGGCACGGATGGCGGTACCGAAGGCGGCACCGGCAGCGACGTTGACAGCAACGTCGAAAGTGGCCGCGAAGGCGCCTTCACGGACGCCACGCCGCTGATGAAGATCGGTGAGGTCGCCGAGCGCACCTCATTGTCGATCCGCAGCCTCCGCCACTACGACGAGCTCGGCCTGGCCAGCCCGTCGGCCCACTCCCCCGGCGGTTTCCGCCTGTACACGGAGGCCGACGTCGAACGCCTGCTGACCATCCGCCGCATGAAGCCCCTCGGGTTCCCGCTGGATCGGATGCGCGAGTTCGCCCGCGCCGTCGATCGGCTTCACGACGACCCCCGCGACGCCGAGGCTACCGACGTCGTCGAGTCGATCCGCGTGGAAACGGCCGAACGCCTGCGCAAACTGCGCAAGCATCTGGCCTATGCCGAGGAGTTCGCCGACATCGTCGATGCGGTGGCGGCCTCGGGCACGGCCGGCCCGTCGTAAAGCGAACCAGCCGCAAGCACCGGCCGACCCGCAGGCCCTACTTCTTCCGCGGCCCCCGGACCCCGGTGCCCGGGCGGCCCTGCGCGCGGGACTTTTCGTAGAACGCGATCCATTGCTCGGACGTGACCTTTTCGGCCAGGCGGCCGATGAGCTCGACGGGCACGTGCTCGGGCTTGCGGAAGCGGATGCACGACTTGCCCATGTCGAGTTTGCGGCCGGTGCCCAGGGCCTCGTACTCGGCGACGAACCAGTCGAGCAGCTCGGGATCGGCGTAGACGGCCATGTGGTAGATCGAGATGTGGCGCTTCTGGCTCGCAATCGCCAGGAACGGCAGCGGCGTATCCGGGGTGCAGTGGTAGCCGTCCGGGTACGTGGCCAGCGGGACGACCCAGTTCGGCATGCCGGAGTACATGGCCTTGTCGAAGCCCGCGGGCAGGTGGGCGTCGATGGTGTCGACGAGGGCGGTCATGACCTCGCGGCGATCGTCGTCGAGCTCGGCGAGGTACTGGTCGACGGTGGCGGCATCGGATTGCATGGGCCCATTGTGCCGGGAAAGTCGGGCCGGGCCCGGACAGGCTCGGCCGAACTCGACCGAACGCGACCGGGCTCCCAGAAAACCCGAGCCGGCTGTCGGTTGCGACGTAAGGTCGGGGGCATGAGCGCGAAGAAGATCGACGTCAAGGATTCCCTGTCCGCCAAGCTCGCGGAGTGGAAGTCGTTCAGCCCCGCAGGCAAGGCCACGGTCATCGCGGCGGTCGTCGCGGAGCTGGCCGCGAAGGCCGGCGTGTGGGCCGATCTGGCCAAGCGGCCGGCGGACAAGGTGCGCGGCCCGAAGTGGCTGTGGGCCGTGCTGAGCTTGGTCAACGGCTTCGGGCCCGGCGCGTACTTCATGCTCGGCCGAAAGAAGTAGAGTCGAGCGGCCCTGGACTTCCGTGGGCGAACCGCTAGGATAGTTGACATGTCACCATCTAGCGAGGTCGCGCCCGCCCCCGACATCCGCATCATCCGCGCCGACGAGCGTTCGACGTGGCGCGATTCGGCGTTGCTGTCGCGGCAGTCCTTCCCCGCCACCGGCAGTTTCGACCTGGAGGGCAACGCGTTCGGGCTGCTCATGGTGCACAACGACGACGTCGTCGCCCCCGGCGAGGGCTTCGACATGCACCAGCACCGCGACGTCGAGCTGGTCACCTGGGTCATGGGCGGCCGCCTGCGCCACCGCGACGACGGCGGCATGGAGGGCTCCGCCGCCGGCACCGAGTCGATCCTGCCACCGGGCATGGCGCAGCGCGTCAGTGCCGGCCGCGGCATCCGACACTCGGAGCTCAATGCCTCCGGATACCTCGACGGCAAGAAGCTCCACGTCATCCAGGCGTGGTTGCCGCCGGATGAGCGTGGTGCGACGCCCTCCCACGACGAGGTCGACCTCAACGAGTCCCTCGCCACCGCCGCGTCGGCCGACTCCCCCGCCGAGCGCTTGATCCCCGTGGCATCCGGCACTCCGGGCGCCGCGCCGCTGACCATCGGCACCTCCGGCGCGACGCTGTGGGCCGGCCGGATTCCCGCGGGCGCCGACTTCACCCTTCCCGCAGCGCGTTTCACGCACTTCTTCGTCGCCAAGGGAACCGTCGAGTTCAACGGCACGTCGCTTTACGACGGCGACGTCGCACGCATCACCTCGACCGCATCGGATTCTGCCGATTTTCCGGCGGTCGGCGCGACGGCCGATTCCCAGTTGAGCGCCATCGCCATCGACGACGCCGAGGTGCTCATCTGGGCGATGGACCGAGCCATCCGCTGAAGCTCGACACCCTGGCGGGTGGCGGAAACCAGCGGTACCGTCGGCGATGATGACCGACATTAACCTGACCTCAGCACCCTTCAATGACCCGTCCGGCACCGGCGCGGCGGACCGCGGTACTTTCCGTTTCGCCGTCGTCGGCCTCGGCCAGATTTCCCAGCAGGCGTTCGTTCCCGCGATCCGCAGCCTCCCCGATGCCGAGATCACCGCAGTGGTGACCGGTTCGGAGGAAAAGGCCGGCGCCGTGTCCGACGACGTCGCGGTGTACGGCTACGACGACTTCCCCGACTTGCTGGCCAGCGGGGACATCGACGCGGTCTACGTGGCCACGCCGGTGTTCCGCCACCGTGAATTCGCCGAACCCGCCCTGGAAGCGGGCATCCACGTGCTGCTGGAGAAGCCGATGGCCGACTCCGTCGCCGATTGCGAGGCGATGATCGCGGCTTCCCGACGCTCCGGCGCGACGCTGATGGTCGCCTACCGCATGCACCAGGACGCCTACATGGTGGAGTTGGCGGACCTGGTCGCGCGCGGGGCCATCGGCGAGACCCGCACGTTCACCTCGACGTTCACCCACGACATCGAGGAGGCCAACCACCGCGGCCACTCCGGTTTCTGGGGCGGCCCGGTGCCGGACTTCGGCGCCTACCCGCTCAACATGGTGCGCCACCTGTTCCGCGCCGAGCCGACGCACGTCCACGCGACGGGCGTCCGTTCGCGCGGGCGCGGCTTCAATTTCCATGACACCGTCGGCGTCACGCTGCGCTTCCCCGGTGATCGCGTCGCGCAGTACACGCTGAGCTACAACGCGGGTGACCTGGACACGTTCCAGCTGGTCGGATCGAAGGGCACCATCACCTCGGACTCCTGCTACGGCTTCGCCCCCGAGCCGCCGCGCAACTACTCGTTGACCACGCCGAACGGCACGCGCCGCCACGAGGCGACGTCCGTCGACCAGTTCGCCGGCGAGACCCGCTATTTCATCGATTGCGTCCGCGCCGGCATCCGCCCCGAGCCCGACGGTGCCGAGGGGCTGGCCGATGTCCGCATCTTCGCAGCCATCGAGGAATCGCTGCGATTGGGCCGCGAGGTCATCCTGCCGCCGCGCCAGTTCGGGCCCGGGTTGTCCCAGAACCAGGTCCGCGCCATCGCCCCGCGCCCCGAGCGTGAGATTCCCGACGACGACGAGCTGGTCGACCAGACCCCGCAGGATCGCTGACGCCGACGCCCTTTCCACCGTGGTCCCGGCCGCGCCGGTGCCGTCGATCCCGCTGATGCAGTCATCGGGCTGCCGCGCGTTCGTGCCGCTGCTGGAGCGGGGCGCGCAGATCGTGATGACGTCATCCATCGCACGATGCGCGGCATCGACGCCCGCCGCCAGGTGATCGCACCCGACGCTGTCGCCGGCTTCGCCTGGTACTCCAAACGGTTCGCCCGCCCCGCGTACCTCGCCGCGATGCGCACATCGGACATCGTGACGGGCTGGATGATCGCCCACGACCGCAAGAAGTCCAAGGCCAGGTAGGGCCATGCTTTACGACGGCGCGCGCGGGCATGTCCCGCCTCCACGTCGCGACGAAACGCCGTCGCGGTGTGCCCGGGTCCACTAGCGTTTGCCGAATGAACTCTTTCTTGCCGCGCCCCCGCACTTCCGGTTCGATGTCCTCCCGCCCCGGCCTGCGTGCCGCCGCCGTCGCCGGCCTCGTCGGCACGGCGGGCCTCGCCGCCGCCTCGGGTGCCGGGCTGCTCGGCCGCTCCCCGAAGTCGACCGGCCCGCGGAAGGTCCTGATCACCGGTGCCGCATCGGGTTTCGGCCTGGAGCTGGCGAAGCGTTTCGCCGCGCGCGGCGACGACGTCATCGCCACGGACCTTCATGACACGGCGAACGAGGCCGTCGCAAAGCTCGGTGATACATGCACCTACCGCAAGCTGGACGTGACCTCCGATGAGGACTGGGAGCGCGCGGCCGCGGAGGTCGGCGCGGTGGACGTGCTGGTGCTCAACGCCGGCATCGCGGTGGGCGGTGCGATCGAGAACGTCACCATGGACACGTGGCACCGGGCGCTGGACATCAACCTGCTCGGCGCGGTGCGCGGCTGCCGCGCGTTCGTGCCGCTGCTGGAATCGGGCGCGCAGATCGTGATGACGTCGTCGGTGGCGGGCCTGGTCCACCCCATCAAGATGTCGACGTACAACGCGACGAAGGCCGCCGTCGTCGCGCTGGCCGAGACCGTCGATTTCGAACTGCGCGAGAGCGGCATCACCACCACCGTGATCTGCCCCCAGTTCTTCCGGTCGAACCTGGCCGATTCCTTGACCGGCGACGACGCCGAAGCCGATGAGCTCGCCCGGACGCTGCTGACCAAGACGCCGCTGACCGCCGCGACCGTCGCCGACCGGGCGATGAAGGGCATCGACGCCCGCCGGCAGGTGGTCACGCCCGATTCGGTGGCGGTGATCGGCTGGTATTCCAAGCGCTTCGCGCGGCCGCTGTACCTGTCAACGATGCGAAAGGCAGGCAAGGGCGCCAACCGCCTGGCCACCCGGAAGGCGAAGCAGGGCTGAATCAGGGCTGCATCACGGCGCAAGCAGGGCTGCATCACGGCGCAAGCAGGGCTGCATCAGAGCGGAAGCAGGGCCACCGAAGCTGCGTCGCCGAAGAGCGGCTACTTCAGCGAGTCGATGATGGCGGTCATCATCGTCGTGGCCTCCGCCATGATGTCGTCGATGCCGTCGACGCCGGCCATCTCGCCCATCGCCGCCGGGTTGAGGGCGGTGACGCGGATGGCGTCGCCGCCGTGGGCGAGGTCTTCGCGGACCACGACGTTGCAGGGCATGACCAGCGAAATGTCGCGGGACGCATCCAGTGCCCGGGACGCGAAGGTCGGGTTGCACGCGCCGAGGATGAGGATGCGCTCGATGTCGCGGTCGATCTTCTTCTTCAGCGTGGCGGTGACGTCGATTTCGGTGAGGACGCCGAAGCCGCCGTCGGCGATGGCCTGGCGAGTGCGGTCGGCGACCTCGTCGAAGTCACCGTGGACGATGGTGCCGATGCCCATGCGCTCGGCGGCGTTGGCCGCGGCGTGGGGATCGGCGGCGGCGTCGCCCGCCGGGGTGGTGCCGGTGAAGTTCGGTCCTGCGGTGTTCTCGGCCATGATCGCTCCTTGCGTGGTTGGTCCCGGCTGCGCCGCCACGTGCGGCGGCGCGCCGATTCGATGCCCCTCACCATACCCCCTGGGGCATACGGTGTCGAGGGTTCACCGCGGGACGGGATCAGACACGGGCGATGCGGGCCGTCGCCAAGCGGGAAACGATGCCGCTCGCCGTGCCGGCCCCGATCCGGCGAGCCCCTCGCAGCGCCCGCCCCGTGCCCGCCCTTTCGCGGACCTACAGCTGACCGAAGACGGCGTGCGCGATGAGCTGGTCGAGGCGGCGGATGTCGATGTCGCGGCCCAGCTTGACCTTGATGTGCCCGGCGCGGGTCCACAGCTCCAGCTCGGCGTTGAAATCGAGCGTGCCGGCATTCTCCGACGACCACATGTTGATCGACGAGTACGGCAGCGAGTACAGCTCCACCTTCTTGCCGCGCAGGCCCTGGGCGTCGCGGACGATCATGCGGCGGTCGGTGAAGATCGCGGAGTCGCGGAAGGTCTTGAACGCGGTGATCGGCCGCTCGCCCTGCACGAGGATCGGCCCGATGTCCTGGGGCACGGGGATTTCCTGCATCAGGGTCCAGCTGGTGATGGGCGCGATTTCGGTGGTCATGGTTCTCCTCGGGAGGTGATGGGAAGTCGGTGGCACGTCCGGGATCGAGCGATGCCCGTGCCGACGGCATCTACGGTGCCCGCATTCGCGCCGGGGCGGAAACGGGCGACCACGAAGCGGGTCGGGGCTGCCGCGCACGGCGGGTTGCTTGACGACGCCAACCGTCATTCCGACAGCAGCGCGTCCGGCAGATTCGCCCAGCGCATCCGGACGACCTGGCGGGCGGTGTCCTCGTCGAAGCCGAGGGCGAGGCACTTGTCAATCTCTGACTCGACGGTCAACGTTTCACCGGTTTCCCCGTCTTCGACGGGGTCTTCGAGGATGAAGACCCAGTCTTCGGCGTCCTCGCGCGTGGTCTGCACGAAGAGTCCGGATTCGGTGGCCATTTTCTCCGCGGCGTCGTCGCGGAACCACTGGCCCATCGCCGGAAAGTACAGCTGCCACCCGCCGATGCCGAAGCGGATCAAGCACGGGTCGACGTCCTCGCCGATCTGCCCCTCGATGAAGTACACCCAGGTCGCGTCGGCGATCGTCGACCCCGCCGGAGACTCGGACGGGTACCCGGCGCCGGGAAGATCGAACAGCGGCAAGCACCCGGTACTCGACGGAGCGAAGTACTCGTCTTCCGATTCGTCGGTGTCGCCGTCTTCGGCGTCGTCGTCGGCTCCGCCTTCCTCTGCATCCCCCTCTTCATCCTCGTCCTCATCGCCCTCCTCGTCCTCATCGAGGAAGTCGAAGGAGTAGTCGAAGTCGTCGTCGGGATCCGCGTCCGGGTCGACATCAGGGTCGTAGTCGGGATCCTCGAATTCGGACACCTCTTCGTCGGCGTCCTCCTCCTCGGCTGCCTCCAGCTCGGCGAGCTCATCGAGGAACTCCTGGAACCGTTCGGCGGGCAGGCCATCGGCCATCGGGTAGTCGGGCTGGCCGGCGCCGAGGTCGTAGACCGACATCGTGTCGCCCCACATCTCGTCGACGAACTCGTCGGCTAGCCTGCGATCCTCCGCGAAGTCATCGGCCAAGCCCTTGCGGGAAGCGGCCAGCACTTCGGTCTCGTACAGGCGCTCGTAGGTCCAGTTGATCACGTCGAGCATCGCCGCCGACCGCGACGCGAAATACTGGCGTGCGGACGCGGGCGGAGGCCCGCTCGCGCCCCACCCCGCACCCTGCGGCGGGCCGATGAAGCGGGTGAGCAGCCGAAGGTCCGGATCCATCACCTCGAACAGCAGGCGCGCCCGGTCGGCGTGCGGACGGCACCCGATGAAGCAGCCGACCGTCGGTGCCTCCTGCGTCAAGGACCCGATCCAGAGGAACCGGCAGTGCAGGCCCTCTGCGATGCGCGACGCGAGCTTCGCCCGCTCCCAGCGATACGACTGCGTCAACTGGATCTGACGGATGACCGGCCGATCGCGCACGTCCAATTCGGCGGCGGTCAGCGCATGCTTAGGCGTCGTCGCCGCGCCCTGCTCCGCGAGAAGCCCGAACGCGACCTGCATGTGCAGCTCCATGTTCCGGGTGTCGTCGTTGGCATCGGCCCACGCGAACAATCGCTTGACCAGCTGCATCAAATGAAGGTCCATGACCGGCCCCTCGCTTTCGATCTCCGGCTCCGTGGCCGGCACCGCGGCCGCTTCCGCGGGTGCGCCCGCAGACTATGCGGCGCGGCGGATTGACCCGACCGCCCTCCCAAACGGTCGTTCGAGACGGTGCCGACGACTTCGCCCACCCCACCACGTCCCCACCGTCCGTAGACTCGTCCCATGTCACAGACGAACGAGCCGACCACCACCCCCGACCAGCCCGTCCGCCTGACCACCGATTTCGCCGATGCCATGCCGGAGATGGCCATCGAATGGTCCGCGCAGGAATCGCCGACCCCCGAGATCGTGATGCTCAACGACGACCTCGCCCGCGAGCTCGGCCTCGATCCCGAGTGGCTCCGCTCCCCCGCCGGCGTCGAATTCCTGACGGGGCGCGCCGGAGCCGACGCCAACTCCGATGACGCGACGAACCCCGCCCGCGGCGCCACCCATTCTTCAGCTTCCGCCCCCTACCGCCCGGTAGCGCAGGCGTATTCGGGCCACCAGTTCGGGCAGTTCGTGCCCATCCTCGGTGACGGCCGCGCGCTGCTCCTCGGCGAGATCGCCGTCCGCGACGGC
This sequence comes from Corynebacterium xerosis NBRC 16721 = ATCC 373, assembly GCF_001552415.1. Classification (GTDB taxonomy): domain Bacteria; phylum Actinomycetota; class Actinomycetes; order Mycobacteriales; family Mycobacteriaceae; genus Corynebacterium; species Corynebacterium xerosis. The sequence goes on along the minus strand of NZ_BCRD01000002.1, from coordinate 385,225 downwards.
GATCTCCGCGACATCCATCTCAAGGGTTCCGGCCCGACCCCCTTCGCCCGCCGCGGCGACGGCCTCGCCGCGCTCGGCCCGATGCTGCGCGAGTACCTGGTCGCCGAGGCCATGCACGCCCTGGGCATCCCGACTACGCGCGCGCTGGCGGTCATCGCCACTGGCGGCCGCGTCCAGCGCGAGCGGGCGCTGCCCGGCGCGATCCTGGTGAGGGTGGCGGCGAGTCATCTGCGCGTCGGTTCGTTTCAGTTCGCTCGGACGCATGGCGGAGACGACGTCGTCAAGCGTCTCGTCGACCATGCCGCCGCCCGGCACTACCCGGACGTGCTCGCCCTGCCCCAAGCCAAGCGCCCGCTGGCCCTGTTCGATGCCGTCGCCGATGCGCAGGCGAGCCTCGTCGCGGCGTGGCTGGGCGTCGGCTTCGTCCATGGCGTGATGAACACCGACAACATCACCATCTCCGGCGAGACCATCGACTACGGCCCGTGCGCCTTCCTCGACGCGCACGACCCGGGCGCGGTGTTCAGCTCCATCGATCGCCAGGGCATCTACGCCTACGGGCACCAGCCCCGCGTGGCCGAGTGGGATTTGGCCCGGTTCACCGAGACCCTCGCGCCGCTTTACGACGCCGACGCCGAACGCGCCCTGGCCCTCGCCCGCGAGCACCTCGCCGGGTTCAGGGAGCTCGTCGATGGCCGGATCCTCGAGACGTGGAAGGCCAAGTTGGGGCTAGGTGGTGGGGCGGCGGTGGCCGATGTCGCTGCCGTGCACGCCGTGGTCGAGGAATGGTTGGCGATGCTCGGCGACGACAACCCCGACCACACCCTCGTCCACCGGGCGCTGACGCTCGTCGCCGCTGGAGGGCGAGCCGACGGCATGGGCGACGGCCCCGACAGCGTCGAGCCGGAAGTCGCGGAGGCCGCGTTCCTCGCGCACTTCACCGACGGCGACCGCGCGAAGGAGTGGCTTGAGACCTGGTGGGAGCTGGGCCCCGACGCCGATCGGATGCGCCGCGCGAACCCGATCTACATCCCGCGCAACCACCTCGTGGAGGAGGCCCTGGCCGCCGCGGGCGCCGGCGACGCCAACGAGCCCCGCAACATGGACCCGTTCCACGCGCTGCTGGCGAGGATCACCGAACCGTTCACGCCGAGCGGCAACCCCGCCGACGAACGATTCGAGCGCCCGGCCCCGGCTGAGTTCGGCGATTACACGACCTACTGCGGGACGTAGGCGACACATCGGCGCGCGCATCGGCGGCCCGTCGGCAGCGCATCGCGGCGACACATCGGCGGCGCATCGGCGACACATCGGCGGCGCACGGACGGCGCATCGGCGGCACCCAAGCGGACGAGCCCTCGTTAACCCACCCCGAATGACTTAACCCACCCGCTGTACCGGGTGGGTTAAGTCATTCGGGGTGGGTTAACGCGTCGAAGGGGAAAGCCGGGGCTCCACCCCCGCCGCCCACACCCGTTTTCCGGCACAGGCACTTAATCGCGACTAACGGGGCCATGAATCCGCACCCCATCACCGTTACCCGCACGCCCTTTTGACTCCCGCGCGGGCACCGTCGCCAAGAACTCAGATGATTCCAGAACCGTTTTCCGCGAAACCCGCACGAAACATCCGGTGATCATCTTTTAATAAGCACACCGCTCACGGCGGAGCACCGGGTACCCCCGGTTCCCACATCAGGTTCCGCCGACCGCCCGCTTTTACGTCCCGCAAGCACATTCAGGAGTCCACAGTGCGAATCGGAATCCCCATTGAACCGGATGCCCGGCAGCCGCTCGTCGCGGCCACGCCGGACACGGTCGCCAAGCTGATCAAGCTCGGCTACGACGTCGACGTCCAGGCCGGGGCCGGCGACCATGCCGCCTACCCCGACGATCTTTACGTAGCCGCCGGCGCACGACTCGTCGGCGAGGATGTGTGGCGCGCGGACATCATCACCACCCTCGACACCCCGCCACGCGAGTACCGCAACCTGATGAAGCCCGGCGCGATGCTCGTCTCCCGACTGGCCCCGGGCCGCGACCCCGAGCTTGTCGACGACCTCGCGTCCTCGCACTTCACCGCACTCGCGATGGACGCCGTGCCGCGCCTGTCGCGCGCGCAGTCGATGGACGTGCTGTCCTCGATGGCCAACATCGCCGGATACCGCGCCGTGGTCGAGGCCGCCAACTCCTTCGGCCGCCTGTTCACCGGGCAGGTCACCGCCGCGGGCAAGGTCCCGCCGGCCACCGTGTACGTCATCGGCGCCGGCGTCGGCGGCCTCGCCGCCATCGGCACCGCCAACGCCATGGGCGCCATCGTCAAGGCCACCGACCTGCGCCCCGAAGCAGGCGAGCAGGTCGAGTCCATGGGCGCCGAGTTCATCCCCATCCCCGTCGCCGCGGAGAAGTCCACCGACGGCTACGCCAAGGAAATGACTGACGACCAGGCCACCGCCGCCGCGAAGCTCTACGCCGAGCAGTCGGCCGCCGCCGACATCGTCATCACCACCGCGAACATCCCCGGCCGCCAGTCCCCGCGCCTGCTCACCGCCGACGACGTCCGCGCCATGCGCCCGGGCAGCGTCATCGTCGACATGGCCGCGGCCAACGGCGGCAACTGCGAGCTGACCGTGCCCGGCGAGGTCATCGTCACCGACAACGGCGTGACCATCATCGGCCACACCGACCTCGCGGGCCGCCTGCCCGGCCAGGCGTCGCAGCTCTACGGCCAGAACATCGTCAACCTGTTCAAGCTGATCACCCCGGACAAGGACGGCACGCCCATCCTGGATCTCGACGACGAGATCGTCCGAGGAATCACGGTCACGCTGAACGGGGCGTCGTCAAGCAAGGGCGGCGACACCGGCAACGTCGAGGCCGAAACCACCGGCGCGGCGACCGATACCCGCATCCTGTGGCCCCCGCCGCCCGTGCAGGTCTCGGCGACGCCCGCCGCCGCCGCGCAGGAGAAGCTCGCCGCCGCCGCGACCGCCGAAGAGCCCGAAAAGGTCGCGTTCATGGGTGGATCCAAGGCGAAGATCGGGCTCGGCCTGGCCATCGCGCTGGGCGCGGCGGTCATCCTGGCCAGCCCCGCCTCCGTCAGCGTCAACTACATGGTGCTCACCCTGGCCATCGTCCTGGGCTTCTACGTCATCTCCGCCGTCACCCCGCGACTGCACACCCCGCTGATGTCGGAAACCAACGCCATCTCGGGCATCGTGCTCGTCGGCGCGATCCTGGTGGTCAGCTCCACCAACGTGATCGTCAGCTCCCTGGCATTCCTAGCCATCGTCCTGTCGTCGATCAACATCTTCGGCGGCTTCACCATCACCGACCGCATGCTCGGCATGTTCCGCAAGGAGGAGGCGTAAGACATGAGCGCATTCAACGACTTCACGCACGACGTCGCATTCGCCGCCGCAGCAGCGGCCGACGACGCGGCCGCGACCGGCGCAGGCACCGACGTCCTGCTGGACTGGACCAACCGCCTGTCCACGCTCGGCTACATCGCCGCGGCACTGCTGTTCATCATGTCCCTGGCCGCCCTGTCCAAGCCGGAAACCGCCCGCCGCGGCAACACGCTGGGCATGACCGGCATGGGCATCGCGGTGCTCATCGCGATTTTCCAGGCCACCGCCACCGCGGCCCGCGACACCACCGGCGAGCACATGGGCCCGCTGGTCACCATCATCCTCATCGGCCTGGCCATGGCGCTGGGCGGCATGTTCGGCGTGTGGCGCGCCCGCTCGGTCGAGATGACCGGCCTGCCGCAGCTGATCGCCTACTTCAACGGCTTCGTCGGCCTGGCCGCCGTGTTCATCGGCTTCAACTCCTTCATGGAGGACGGCGGCCTGACCGGCAACGCGCAGGCCTTCCACCTCGGCGAGGTGTTCCTGGGCACGTTCATCGGCGCGGTGACCTTCTCCGGCTCGATCATCGCCGGCCTGAAGCTGGCGGAGAAGATCAAGGGCGCCCCGGTGCTGCTGCCGGCGCGCAACCTGCTCAACCTCGCGATCCTGGTCATTTCCGTGGCGCTGATGGTCGTGTTCATCATCGTCGGCGACGGCTCGGTGGCGTGGATCGCCCTGGGCGCCATGACCGCCCTGGCCCTGTTCCTCGGCTGGCACCTGGTCATCGCCATCGGCGGCGGCGACATGCCGGTCGTGGTGTCGATCATGAATTCCTACTCCGGCTGGGCCGCGGCGTTCACCGGCCTGATGCTGGCCAACCCGCTGCTGATCATCACCGGCGCGCTCGTCGGTTCCTCCGGCGCGTACCTGAGCTACATCATGTGCCAGGCGATGAACCGCTCCTTCCTCAACGTCCTGCTCGGCGGCTTCGGCACCGACGGCGGCGTGGTCGCAGACGGCGGTGAGGCCGGCACGCACACCGAGGTCTCCGCGTCCGAGACCGCGGACCTGCTGAAGATGGCCAAGACCGTCATGATCACCCCGGGCTACGGCATGGCCGTGTCCCAGGCGCAGTACCCCGTCGCCGAGCTGACCCGCACGCTGCGCGAGGCCGGCAAGGACGTCACCTTCGGCATCCACCCGGTCGCCGGCCGCCTGCCGGGCCACATGAACGTCCTGCTCGCCGAGGCCAAGGTCCCCTACGACCTGGTGCTGGAGATGGACGAGGTCAACGACGACTTCGCCGACATCGACGTCGTGCTGGTCATCGGCGCCAACGACACGGTCAACCCGATCGCCGAGCAGCCCGGCTCCCCCATCGCCGGCATGCCGGTGCTGAAGGTCTGGGAGGCCGAGAACGTGGTGGTGTTCAAGCGCTCCATGGGCTCCGGTTACGCGGGCGTGCAGAATCCGCTGTTCTTCAACGACAACACGGACATGCTGCTCGGCGACGCGAAGTCGTCGGTCGAGTCGATCATCTCCGAGCTGAAGTCCGGTTCGGGTGCGGCCGGTGGCGCCGCGCCGAACGCCGGCGGGTCCTCCTCGCGCGACGCGTCCGGTGCCCGCCAGGTGCCCGCGTCCGTGCACCAGAAGTAGCACCGGCCGGGAAGCAGGGCCCGGCCCACCCAAACGAGACCGGCCCGCTTCACCCAAAAAGACGTCGGGTGGACGGAAAGACGTGGTACACCACAACTTTTCGTCCACCCGGCGTCTTTCTGCGTCCGCCTCGGCTTTTACGTCCGGTTCCGCCGACCTCCACCGCGTTTCGCTTGACGACGGCCCGACCTCCTCGACGCCGGACCCGACGAGACCTGCGAGTTGATCGTCGAGGAATTGCCCCGCACCCACCTCGGCCAGCGGTGGCGCGGCGTGCTGCTGCTCCTCACCGGCGACGACATGGGCGGCGACGAGCCCGACGCCCCTCTGCGCGAATCGATCCTGGGCCAGCACGAATTCTTCGCCGACGGCCACTACGGGGTGGTCTCGCCCGAGAGGGTGGCCGTCGTCAAGCAGGCACTGGAAAGCGTCGACGTGGATGCCGCCATCGACGACGGGTCCTCCGCCAAGGGCCTGCGCGGGCTGCTGGGCCGCGGGCGCACGCGGATCCACGGGATCGTCTGCGATCATCCGGCCGAAGCGGTGCGCAGCGCCCACGAGGCGCTGCTGGGCATCTACCGCGATGCGGCGCGGCAGGGGGCGGGCGTGGTCATCGCCATCGGTTAGACGCGGGTTCTCGCTTGACGACGGCCCACGTGGTCCCTGCGGCGGCCTTTTCGTCGGCTACGGGGTCAGAAGTCGGCGACCTCTGGCCACCAGCCGGAGACCCGCGGGTCCCGGCGCGCGGGTCCTAGATGGTCACCACAATGTCGTTGGGCTCCAGGACGTCGAAGAAGTGCACGGCATCCTGGTGCGACAGGTGGATGCAGCCGTGCGAATCCTGCGTGAGGTCGCCCTCGTGGAAGGCGACGCCGGTGGTGGTGAAGTACACCGAGAAGGGCATCGGCTCGTTGTCGAAGACGTAGCTGATCTCGTCGCGGACCTTGCGCTGGACGGTGAATTCGCCGCGCGGGGTCTCGTAGCCGGGCATGCCGGTGGTCGTGGGCACCGGGCCGGCGGTGATGCGGCCGTCTTCCTGCAGCCACGCCAGGCGATTGTCGACGTCGACGCAGGCGCGGGCGTGCGGCGGGCAGGGGTTGTGGACCAGCCGGCCATCCGGGGTGAGGTTCCACTCGTGGAGGGCGGCGTTGACCGTTTCGATGACGTCGGCCTCGTTGGTCGGCCCCGTCGCGCCGACGCGGTCGTGGATTTCGACGTTGCGCGGGAACGGCACGGGCACGCCCACGAGGTGGCGCTGGATCATCTCGCCGCGGGCCTCGGCGGACAGCGGCGCGGGGGCGACGTCGGTGATCGCCGTCGTGGTTTCGTCGGCGGTGAGGATCTCGTCGACGTCGATGGGCCCGCCGAAGGACAGGGCCGCGACGACGCCGAGGGCCAGCACGCCCACGCCCGCGCCGAGCAGCGCCCATTCGCGCCGCGGTGCCGGTGAGGCGGCGCGATGGCGTCCCCGACGGCGGGTGCCGGACGTGGAGGGCCGAGCGCCATCGGGACGGCGCCGAGGGGGCGTCGATGAAGTGTCCACGCACTCCAACGTACCCACATGCTCACGGAACATTGGCCCGCATGTCGGGAAAGGCCCGCACCGTCCACGAGTTCCATCGCTGGTTGCTTGCCGATGACAACCGGGCCATCGTGTCGATCAACTGATCGGCCAGGCGGTGACCTAGCCTTGGCGGGGACGACGGCCGCATGTCACGCGGCCGCCCCGCGAGGAGGACGACCATGGCCGCCCAACATCGACGACCGACGCTGATCGCGCTGCTGATCGGCTTTCTCGTGGGGGCCGCGGCCATGGCCGGGGTGGGCTACGGCCTCGGCTACGTCGGCGAGGGCAGCCGAACGGATCCCAATGCGGCCGCCACCGCTGACGCCGACGCGAGCCTCGCCACCGGCGCCGGTTCCGATGACGCGGGACTCGATTCCGCCGGGACCGACGGGGAGGGCGATGGTGCGGCGGACGGGACGTCGTCAAGCAATCCGCCCGACCCGAACCGCCTGACCGTGACCGTCTCCGGCGACCTGCTGTGGCACGAAGAAGTGTGGGCCTCCGGCGACAACGGCGACGGGACGTGGGATTTCACGGACATGTTCGCCGACGTCAAGCCGATGATCGGGGCCGCGGACTTCGCCGTCTGCCACCAGGAAACCGTCTTCGCGCCGCCCGAGGGTCCCTACCTGGGCTACCCGGGATTCGAGTCGCCGCCGCAGGTCATCGACGCGATCAAGGACACCGGCTGGGACATGTGCACCACCGCCTCCAACCACTCCGTGGACGCGGGGACGGCCGGGCTGATCCGGACGCTCGACACCTTCGACGCCGCCGGCGTGCTGCACTCCGGCGCGGCGCGCAGCCCCGAGGAGATGGACCAGCCGCGAATCTTCACCGCCGCCAACGGCGCGCGGATCGCCGTGGTCACCGGCACGTACGGCACCAACGGCATCCCGGTCGAGCACCCGTGGCTGGTCGGCGGCCTCGACCCGGAAGAACTGCTGGGCAAGGCCGCGGCGGCGCGGGCGGCGGGGGCGGACATCGTGATGGTGGCCATGCACGCCGGAGAGGAAGCCGTCGTCGAGCCGACGCAGCAGCAGGTGGAGCTGGCGCAGATCCTCACCGCCTCCCCCGACGTCGACGTCGTCTACGGCCACCACATCCACGCCGTGCAGCCGATCGAGCAGGTCAACGGCAAATGGGTGATCTACGGGCTGGGCAACATGGTGGCCCACCAGTCGGCGGAGACCGTGCTGTCCTACGAGGGCATCACCGTGGAGCTGGAGTTCCGGCGCGGCGACGACGGCCGTTGGGGCGTGGGCGAGGTGAGCTACGTGCCCACCGTCGTGACGCCGTACCAGGCATTTCCGGTGCGGGTGGCGCCGGTTTCGACGCTGATGGGCCGCGCCGGGGACGGGGCCGAGGGCGATGCCGAACGGGCCCGGCTCGACGCGGCCCTGGAGCGCACGCGCGGGGCGATCTTCAGCCGCGGGCTCGACCCGCAGCTGATCCGCGAGAAGTAGCCGGGGACGCGCTGGTTCAGCGCTTGACCCGGCCGCCGGCGTTCTGCCAGGCGGTGACGCCGCCGGAGAGCCAGTAGGCGTCGAATCCCTGCTTGCGCAGCTGGCTGCAGGCGCGGCGGGCACGGGGGCCGTGGGCGCACACGGCAATGACCGGATGCTTCTTGTTCAGCTCCTTGGCTCGCGCCGGGATCTGCTGAACCGGGATGTGCGACGACTTCTGGGGAGCGGTCAGGCGACGCTCGGCGTCGGTGCGGACGTCGACGAGGCGGGCGCCGTCCTTGCACATCTGCACGGCTTCGGCGCCGCCGAGCTTGTGCTCGGTGCCGAAGAGCTTCGCGAAAAACGACATGGGTTGTGGACCTCCGGGGTGACGACTGCGCGGACGACTACCCGGTGATCATACCCCCTAGGGCATATTGGTTGAGGGGTGGCCGTCGCAAAGCACTACGCGCCAGGTGCCGCGTCCCGCGAATCCCTGCGACTACGGCCCCAACCGTGACCGACCATCGGAGCGAGCACCCACGGCGCGGCGAAAACCATGGCGCCCATCAGCAGCTGCGCAGCCGGGGGCCACAGGCCGGCCAAGGCGCCGAACGCCACGGTCAGCACCGCGCCCGCCGCATACGGCCGCCAGTAGACGGCTCGCTCGAGGTGGGGCCGAATGACACGATCGCGCCCGTCGTCGCCGTACCAGCGGGCGACGCGGGCGTGCTCTTCCGCCCATGCCTCGAACTCGGCCTGGCCGAGGTCCGCGACCACGCGCGCCACGCCCACGTGCCAGAGCAGCCGGACCATGAAGGCGGTGGCCACCGGAAGCAGGACCAGGGCCATCGCCAGCGATCCGGCGTGCAGGCGCGGGTCGTCGACCATCTGGTCCACGAACCCCATGCCCGGCAGGGCCAACCACAGCTGCAGCCACACGATCGCCGTGACGCCAGTGGCGGCGACGGCGGCCTCCCACCACGGGAAGAGATTGCGGATGACCACGTTCAGCGCCATCTGCAGCGCCCACGAGCCGAAGATCAGGGCGCTGGCGAACGCCACGAGAGTCAGGCGGGCGGGGTCGCGGTCGATCGACGCGAGCAGCGCGATGACGAACACCGCCGCCGGCCAATGTCGGGCCAGGCCGGAAAGACCGGCCGGATGGGGCAGTTCGGGCAGCGCGAAGTGCGGAAGGCCGAGGCGGGGAATGCCGGCGCGGCGGAAACCGGCTCGCGGGAAACCGGAGCGGGACGGCTGACGGGGGTCCACGGCCGTCAGCGATCACCGGCTAGATACATAAGCACTCGACATACATTAGACAATCATTCACTCAGGCAATGACGAACCCCGGGAATTCGTAACGGCGGGAGGAACCAACCGAGAAATCAAGGGCCCTGAGGAACCCGGGCGGCGCCTGCACCGACAACTACATCGGCGCCTCGACGCGGATTCCGCGATCGCCGTGCTCGCACACGGTCGACGCCCCGAGTTCCGCAGAGCGACCGGCCGTCGGCGAGCTGCACATCCACCCGTCGAAGTCCACGAACAAGGTGTTGCCGCCGCCCTCGGAGAATTTGCGCGAGTCGTACTCGTCGAGGACCTCCATGGCCTCCTTGCAGGTGATTTCGCCCTCAACGACGTCGGCGAGACGATGGCCCTCCATCGCACCGCACAACATCGGTGCCTGGACCAGGACGTCGGTGCCGGTCTGATATTCGGTGGCGGGCCCGTTGGCCGCGCTCGCCTGGAGCTCTTCGGGATCGAGGACCGGCCCCTCGGTGGTGATGTCGCGGTCGGAGCCCTCAACCTGGATCGCCGCCGCGTCGGATACGCATGCCAGGCGCGAATCGTCGGGCTTGGCACACTTGACCAGGCCGAAGTTGACCCACTGCCCCGTTTCCAACTCGGCCTTCGCCGGCGGGACGCCTTCGACGATGACGTAGGCGACGCCCGCGGATCCGATGGCCACGGCGCCGGGCGGCCCGAAGAAGGGTGGCATGTCGACGTCCGGGATGTCGTCGGCGGGCGTGCCGATGCAGGTCACGAACTCACCGTTGACGAAGCACTCCCCCGTCCTCCCGTCGACGACGTAGGTGAACGACTGCACGCTGTGCTCCCGGAACGTGCTCTGGTCGACTTGCTGCAGCGAAGCGAAATCGACGTCAATGTCTTCCGGTTCCTGCGCGGCGGTCTCCGTGACGGTCACCGTGGAGCGGGTTTCGCTTTCCGACGCGCCCGCCGCCGGAGACGGAGCGGCCTCCGTCTGCGAATCGGCGTCGCCCGCGCAGGAGGCGAGCAGAAGGCCGGTCGCGGCGAGCAGCGCGGCTGCGGCCGTGACTTTGGGAGTCGCGGAGCCGCGGGGGTTCTTCAGCATGGTTTTCATGCCAATAGGTTGCCACGATGTCAGCGTGGCGGCTGGTCGGGGGCATGTACGGCACGGTGCTCCACTTCGGAAACGATCGTGTCCTTCGAACCTCGGTTTTCCCTCGTGACTTCTGCTTCTGCCGCAACGGCATCAGGGAGACCGGCGAAAGACGCTCGACGTGGTTCGAGCCGAGCGATCAGTTGCCCGAGCCCTATCGACTTTTGATCCCCCACGACTTCGTCAAGGGTGGCCGCGGAAACGACGTGAAAATGCCACTGGCTCAGGTCCAAGGGTCCACGTTGGGATTGCCCGGGCTACCCAGCACGCTAAAGACGTATACGTCAGCCGGACGGCTCTTCCCTTCGTCGAACGTGTTCGTTTCGAAGTGCCACGGTCGATGCTCGGCTGCATCGAATCGAATCACCGACGGGCGGACCTGTTTCCACGATTGCCAGTACGAAGAGGATTTGACCTCGACAGTGGTGCCGTCGGCCAGCACCAGATCCCACGCATCCCATTCAACGCGCACGTTCCGAGGATCAACGCCCAATGCCCGCCCAACCAGGAATTCTGCGAGCACGCCACGGAGGGAATTGCTGACCAGATCCGAACTGGACTAACTCCAGAAGTCCAGGACATTCGCCACGTCCCGACCCTCGTCGTCGATGAACCGCTCGGTGCCGTCGAAAAGCCGAACACGGCGTGGAGTTTCCATGCCCTCAGGTTGCCACGATTGCGGCATGGCCGCGGTTCGGGGTGTTGGCCATGCGTTGCATAATTGAATTGCGACCAACCGGGGTGATTCCCACGCCCGGTCGCCCTTTGAAGAGCGTCGGAAGGCACCAATGAAAAAGAAGCTCCTGATCAGCGCACTCGCGGCCGTCCTCATGGTGCTCCCCGCGTGTTCCAACGGCGAGGCGACGGTGGAGACCGTCACCGAAACGACGACCGTTGACAACCCCAAAAAGCCCAACCCGACATCCGGCGATTCCTCGGAAAAGAATGAATCGAAGACCCCCACAACCAGCGCCGGCCACACGGGATATACGGGCGCACCGACCGGGGACCCGACGCCGATCAACAAGTCCATCGCCCGTTGCGCCAAGTCATCCGAGGGCCTGTACGAGCAGGGAACCACGTGGTTCACCGACGGCACGTCCGGGTGGACGCAGTACTGCTCGAACAACTTCCATGACGGCCCGCCGCCGGTGTACGAGCCCCAGGAGCCGTACGCACCGCCGGCGCAGAACACGCCGTCACCGTGGGTGCAGGGTCAGATCGACTGGTCCAACTGTCTCGAGTCCGGCAAATCCGAGGAACAGTGCCGGGCTGAATTGAATTAGCTCTCGGCCGCTCGATGCCTGCGCGGTCCGTCGTAAAGCCGGGGCAAGAAAAAGCGAGACGGACGGAAAGCGTTGACCGACGACCGACCGAGCGGCCACCCGGCGTCTTCCTGCGGTGAGGGGCATCCGCTGCGGCGGCTGGTCGGGAGAATTGAAGTCCGCCCCTCGGCAGGAATGCGGGTTCCACCCGGCTCCACTTGTAATCTCATGCCCATGCACAACGATGCGCCGCAGCCCGACACCCGCACGCGCATTTTGACGTGCTCGCGGGAGCTGTTCAGCCAGCGGTCCTTCGCACAGGTGTCGCTGAAGGACATCGCCGCGGCGGCCAGCGTCAGTTCGGCGCTGATTCTCAAGCATTTCCTCAGCAAGGAGCAGCTCTTCGAGCGCACGGTCGACTTCACCGACAGCGCGTCGGCGCTGTTCACGGGCCCCTTCGATCAGCTGGGCATGACGTCGGTGTTGGAGACGATCTCCGCACCGGACAATGCGCCGTATTCGACGATCCGGATCCTCACGATCACCGATGGCGGCGAGGAGTCCCTTGGCGCGATCGGCCGGCGCATCAAGGAGGATCTGCTGCAGGTGCTCGCGCGGCGGATCGCGAACGAGGCCCCGCACGCGCACCCCTCCCCCGAGCTGCGCGCACAGTCGGCGATGGCGGTGCTCGCCGGGTTGTCGTTCATGCGCCGCGTCGGCGACATCGACTTCGCCGCCTTCGATCGCACCGAGCTCATCGACCACTACGCGGCGATCATCCAGGGCATCGTCGACGGTCGGGAGTAGCAGGTCCGCGGTCGGGGGTGTTCATCGATCACCGCTTTACGACGAAGCCCCACGGCAACGGGCCGCAACACCGTTTCCGCTGGGGTGTTCGGCGTTCGCGATCACAATCCTTTTCCAGTGTGACGCAGGTCTCCGTTAGCGTCTGGGCAGATTCGCGGGAATGTTTCGAATGAAAACTCCCGCGCAGACCCCAGACGACTAGCTCAGGAGCTGAAATGACCCGCACGATCACGCATTTCGTTGACGGCGCCGCCCGCCCCGGCAACGGTGGCCGCACCGCCCCCGTCATGAACCCCTCGACCGGCAAGGAGCAGGCCCGCGTCGAGCTGGCCTCCGCCGCCGAGGTCGACGAGGTCATCGCCAACGCCGAGCAGGCGCAGGTCGGCTGGGCGAAGACGAACCCGCAGAAGCGCATCCGCATCATCATGAAGTGGATCTCGCTGATCAACGACAACATCGACGAGCTGGCCCGCACGCTGTCGCTGGAGCACGGCAAGACCTTCGAGGACGCCAAGGGCGACATCGCCCGCGGCACCGATGTCCTGGAGTTCTCGGTCGGCGCGCCGCACTTCCTCAAGGGCGAGTTCTCCAACTCCGTCGGCACCGGCATCGACGTGTACTCCATGCGCCAGCCGCTCGGCGTCGTCGCCGGCATCACCCCGTTCAACTTCCCGGCGATGATCCCGCTGTGGAAGGCCGGCCCGGCGCTGGCCGCGGGCAACGCCTTCGTGCTCAAGCCCTCCGAGCGCGACCCCTCCGTGCCGGTGCGCCTGGCGGAGCTGTTCATCGAGGCCGGCGGCCCGGCCGGTGTGTTCAACGTCGTCCACGGCGACAAGGAGTCCGTCGACGCGATCCTCGACTCCGAGGTCATCCAGGCGGTCGGCTTCGTCGGCTCGACGCCGATCGCCAAGTACATCTACGAGCGGTGCGCTGCCACCGGCAAGCGCGCCCAGTGCTTCGGCGGCGCGAAGAACCACATGATCATCCTCCCGGACGCCGACCTCGACAGCGCGGTCGACGCCCTCGTCGGCGCCGCCTACGGCTCCGCCGGCGAGCGGTGCATGGCCATCTCGGTGGCCGTGCCCGTGGGCAAGGAAACCGCCGACGCCCTGCGTGCCAAGCTCGAGGAGCGCATCCCGGACCTGAAGGTCGGCCACAGCCTCGACCCGGAGGCGTCCTACGGCCCGGTCGTGGCGAAGCCCGCGCTGGACCGCATTTCCCGGCTCATCGACGAGGGCGAGGCCGCCGGCGCCGAGCTGGTCGTCGACGGCCGCGGCAGGGGCGCCAACGACGCCGAGTTCGACGGCGAGTCGCTGGCCGACGGCTACTTCATCCAGCCGACGCTGTTCGACAACGTCACCACCGACATGTCCATCTACACCGAGGAGATCTTCGGCCCGGTGCTGTGCATCGTCCGGGCGAACGACTTCGAGGAGGCGTTCCGCCTGCCCGACGAGCACGTCTACGGCAACGGCGTGGCCATCTTCACCCGCAACGGCCGCGCGGCCCGCGAGTTCGCCGACCGCATCCGCGTCGGCATGATCGGCGTCAACGTGCCGATCCCGGTGCCGATCGCGTACCACACGTTCGGCGGCTGGAAGGCCTCCGGATTCGGCGACCTGAATCAGCACGGCCCGGATTCGTTCCGCTTCTACACGCGCACCAAGACGGTCACGCAGCGCTGGCCCGACGGCGTCGCCACCGGCGCCGACTTCTCGATGCCGATCATGGACTAGGAGCCGACGATGACCGACACCTCCAACACCACCCCGAACTCGGCCACCACCGTCGCCTTCATCGGACTCGGCAACATGGGTGGGCCGATGGCCGCCAACCTCGCCGCCGCCGGATACGCCGTCCGCGGGTTCGACGTCGGGGCGGAAGCCCAGGCGAAGGCCCGCGAAGCCGGGATCGATATCGTCGACTCCGTCGCCGGCGCGGTCGACGGCGCCGAAATCATCATCTCCATGCTCCCCAACGGGGCCCTCGTGGACTCGGTGGTCACCGAGGCGCTGGCCGTCGCCAAGCAGGGTTCCCTGTTCGTGGACTGCTCGACCATCGCCGTCGACGACGCCACCTCGGTGCGCGACAAGATCGCCGCCGCAGGCTCCGCGTTCATCGACGCGCCGGTGTCCGGTGGAGTCACGGGCGCCGCAGCCGGCACGCTGGCCTTCATGGTCGGCGGCGACGAGCCGGACGTGGCCCGGGCGAATCCGCTTTTCGACGTCATGGGCCGCGCCACCACCCACTGCGGTGCCGTCGGCGCCGGGCAAGCCGCGAAGGTCTGCAACAACATGGTGCTGGCGATCCAGCAGTTGGCGATCGGCGAGGCCATGGTCCTCGGCGAGAAGCTGGGGCTGTCCGCCGAGTCGTTCCACTCCGTGGTGTCGAACTCGACGGGCGCGTGCTGGGCATTGACCGTCAACTGCCCGGTCGCGGGTCCCGTGCCGACGTCGCCGGCGAACAACGGGTTCACGCCCGGCTTCGCCACCGCGCTGATGGTCAAGGACCTCGGCCTGGCCATGGGCGCACTCGACGCCACCGGCGCCTCCGCCCCGCTCGGCCGCACCGCCGCCGAGAAGTTCCGCGAGTTCGCCGACGACGGCAACGCGCACCTCGACTTCTCCGCGATCATCAACACCCTGCGCGAAGGGGACTGACCATGGCCATTGCCCTGATCGGCATTTTCCTGTCGCTCGCGTTCCTCATCTTCTTCGCGTACCGCGGCCATTCCGTGGTCGTCGTCGCGCCGCTGGCCGCTTTGCTGGCCGCCGTGCTCTCCGGCGCTCCCCTGCTGGCCACGTACACGCAGATCTTCATGCCGGCGCTCGGCGGGTTCATCGTCAGCTTCTTCCCGCTGTTCATCGCCGGCGCGATCTTCGGCCACCTGATGACCATCAGTGGTCTGGCGCAGGACCTGGCCGGGGGCATTTCGAAGCTGCTGGGACCGAAGCGGGCGCTGCTGTCGACGGTGCTGGCCACAGCGCTGCTGACCTACGGCGGCGTCTCCGCCTGGGTCGTGGCGTTCACCATCGTTCCGATCGCGGTCGCGCTGTTCAAGGAAGCGGAGATCCCCAAGCGCCTGATGCCCGGCGCGCTGGCGCTGGGCACCATCACCTTCGCACTGGCGGCGCTGCCGGGCAGCCCGCAGGTGCACAACGCCATCCCCACGAAGTACTTCGGCACCACGACGTACGCCGCCCCGATCGCCGGTCTCATCGGCGCGGCCCTGACGTTCACGTTGGGCATGCTGTGGCTGGAGTACCGGGTGCGCCGTCTGAAGGCCGCCGGTGAGATCTTCGAGCCGAAGCCGGATCCGAAGCACGACTTCCACGAGGCGGAGGGCCACGGCAGCACGTCCGAGGCCGAGTCCATCGGCGTCGACCCCGATGCGATGGGCCACGGGGAGACGTCGCCGGTGCTGACCCACGAACGCGACCGGATCCAGAATCCCACGGTCCGCGGCTTGATCGGCTTCCTGCCGATTCTCGTGGTCATCGTGATGAACTACCTGTTCACTTACGTCTTCGCCGACATGATGAATTTCGACTACCTCGCCGAGGAGAAGTTCGGCGGCGTGGAGCTCAGCTCCGTCATCGGCGTCTGGTCCGTCACCGTCGCCCTGGTCACCGCGATCCTGCTGATCTTCGCGCTCAACCCGCGCAAGGCCTCGGACTACGCCCACGGGCTGTCCGACGGCGCCAAAACGGCGATCCTCCCCGCCTTCACCACGGCCTCCGAGGTCGGCTACGGCGCCGTGATCGCGTCCCTGGCCGTGTTCGCGGTGCTGCGCGACGGCATCTTCTCGGTCAGCGACAACGCGCTGGTCGTGTCGATCCTGTCCACCGGCGTGATCTCCGGCATCACCGGCTCGTCGTCGGGCGGCCTGAGCATCACGCTGTCGACGTTCGGCGAGGACCTGCAGCAGATGGCGGCCGCCGGCGGCATCGACATGGAGCTCATGCACCGTCTCACCGCCATGGCGTCGGTCAGCTTCGACTCGCTGCCGCACAACGGCGCGGTGCTGACCATGTTGCTCGTCTGCGGCCTGACCCACCGCCAGTCCTACAAGGACATCTTCATGGTGACGGTCGTCGTGCCGCTGGCCGTGCTGGCCGTGCTCATCCCCCTGACTCTGGGCCTAAGCATCGTGTGATTCCCGGTCGCCGCGCATGCGGCGATCACGAAAGCGGCGAGGTGGATTCGTTCCCCCTCGCCGCTTTTCGACGGCCCGTCGTAAAGCCGCCGCCAGAACCGGCGCCGGTGACCACCATCGCGTGGCGCATTTCGCACGTCATCGTCGGTTGCCTCGGCGCCCGCCTGGCCAATCACTTCGGCGGCCCCGCAGTCGATTACGGCACCTTCGAATACTCGCTCACCGCCGGCGGGGCGCTGGCGCAACTCGACGAGGCCTACGCCGCGTGGATCGGCGCCCTCCATTCGCTTGACGACGCCGCCCTCTCCCTCCCCGTCGGCCCCACCGAAGGTCCATGGGCCGAGCATTCGATGGGGACGCTCATCGCGCACATCAACCGCGACATCATCCATCATGGCGCGGAGATCGCCCTGCTGCGCGACCTCTACGCCCACCGGGACACGCTGGGCGCCGACTGACTGCGCCGTGACCGATGGGCTCGGTGGTCACGGTGGCGCGGGTGGCGGGAACTGCGGAGGGGGCGCCGTGACCGACCTGCCGCTCCCCTACTCCGCGACCTTCGCCAGGGCCTGCTCGATGTCGGCGATGATGTCGTCGGCGTTCTCCAGCCCCACCGAAATGCGCACCAGGCCCGGGGTGATGCCGACGGACTCGAGCTGGTCGTCCGGGACCTGCCGGTGCGTGGTCGACGCCGGGTGCAGCACGCACGACCGCGCGTCGGCGACGTGGACCTGCCGCGCGATGAGCTGCAGCGCGTCCATGAACTTCACGCCGGCCTCGCGACCGCCCTTGACGTCGATGGTCAGCACGCCCGACGCGCCCTCCAGGTACTTCTCCGCCAGGTCGTTGTACGGCGACGACGGCAGCCCCGGGTAGCGCACGTCGGTCAGCACGTCGTCGCGGGTGAACAGGTACTCGGCGACCTTCTGCGCATTCTCGCAATGGCGGCGCATGCGCACGTCCAGGCTTTCCAACGACAGGTTCAGCATGAACGCCGAATGCGCCGACGGGTACGCGCCGAAGTCGCGCTGCAGCTGCATCCGCGCCTTGATCACGAACGGCGCCGCCGCGTAGTCCCTGGTGTAGACGACGCCGTGGTAGGACTCGTCGGGCTCGGTGAACCCGGGGAACTTGCCGTTGGCGTAGTCGAACGTGCCGGCGTCGACGATCATGCCGCCGACCTGCACCGCGTGGCCGTCCATGTACTTCGACGTCGAGTGCAGGACGATGTCGGCGCCGTACTCGATCGGCTTGCACAGCACCGGGGTGGCGAACGTCGAATCGACGATCAGCGGCACACCCTCCCCGTGGGCGATGCGGGCGAACTTCTCCACGTCGAGGACGCTCATGGCGGGGTTGGCGATGATCTCGCCGAACAGCGCCTTCGTGTTCGGCTTGAACGCGGCGGCGATCTCCTCGTCGGAGGCGTTCTGGTCGACGTAGATGACCTCGATGCCGAAGCGCTTCAGCGTCGTGGAGAACAGGTTCGACGTGCCGCCGTAGATCTCCGACGACGCGACGAAGCTGTCTCCGGCCGAGCACAGGTTCATGATGGTCAGCGCCGTCGCCGCCTGGCCCGACGACGTCGCCATCGCCGCGGCGCCACCCTCGAGGTCGGCGATCTTCGCCTCCACCGCCATCACCGTCGGGTTGGCGAACCTCGAGTAGATCAGCGCCTGCGTCGGCTCGTCGAACACGGCCGCGATGTCGTCGGAGGAGTCGAACGTGTACGTCGTCGACTGGACGATCGGCACCTGCCGCGGGTCCTTGTTGCCCGGCGCGTACCCGGAGTGGATGAGCTTCGTCTCGTCGTGCAGCTGAGTTTCGTCGTGCGCGGTCATCTGGGGCCCTTTCGGAGGGGTTTCAGGTCGCATAGCCGATTCCATTCAATCACCATTTTTGCTTGGCGACGCCCGCTCCCCCATCCTCAGCGACGGATTGGCCGGGGCGACGGGAGACGGACTATGGTCGGATGTTCCTGCTCAGAGTCATTTTCAGCGTCTCAGGCGAAGTGGTGAGCACAATCGGCGGCAACTCCGGACGACGTCGTCCCGGCCCAGGTTCAACGACATTTGCGGCGCGGACCATCACGGTCCCGGCAGCCCACGACGGCCGGCGCCTGGACAAGTACATCCGGTCGCAGCTCAAGGGCGTGCCCGCGACCCTGCTGTTCCGCCTGATGCGCGAGGGCAAGATCCGCGTCAACGGGTCGAAGGTGAAGCAGAACCACCGCATCGCGGGCGGCGACGAGCTGACGCTGCCGACCATCACGGTCGAGGCGGGACCATCGCCGCGGCCCGTTGCCCGGCACCTGGTCGACGCGGTGAAAAACGCGATCGTGCACGAGGATGAGGGGCTCATCGTCGTCGACAAGCCCGCGAACCTCGCGGTGCACCGCGGCACCGGGGTCGACGCCGGCGTCATCGAGGCGCTGCGGCGCGCGCGGCCCGACGTGCCCGACCTGGAGCTCGCGCACCGGCTCGACCGCGAAACCTCCGGGCTGCTGATGGTCGCCAAAACCCCGGCGATGCTGCGCCACCTGCAGGAGATCCTCCGCGACCGCGAGCACGAGATCAAGCGGACCTACCTGGCCCTCGTCGAAGGTGCGTGGCCCGATGACCTGCACGTCAGCCACGCTCCGCTGCGGCGGACGTCGCGCGCGACCATCGTCGCACCGGAGCACCGGGGCGGGCAGCGCGCCGAGACCCGCTTCCGCGTCGTCGAACGCCACGGCCGCCGCGCGACGCTGATCGAGGCCCGCCTCTTCACTGGCCGCAAGCACCAGATCCGCGTCCACTGCAAGGACGCCGGCCACCCCATCGGCGGCGATTCCCGCTACGGCTCACGCGCCTTCAACGGCCACGTCCGCGGGCGCGGCATCACCGGCATGCTGCTGCACGCCCACACCCTGCAGATTCCGCTCCCCGACGGTGGCACCCTCCGCCTCACAGCACCTCCGCCCGAGGAATGGGAGCGGTTCTAGCGGCCGTTCGGAATTTCCGCGGCGACGCCGCCGACGTACGCCTCGGGCGGGGTCAACCGCTCGACTGCCAACGCGATGCGCTCGTCGGAGTATTCGCCCAGGCGCATGCTGCGGTGCAGGAGGATCCCCTCGTAGAGGGCGTCGATGACGAAGGTGGTGTCGGCGTCGAAGTGCTCGAGGATCACGTCGCGGCACCGCTGGGTCCACGACGCCAGGATCATCCGGTGCAGCGGCCGCCGCAGCGACAGGGAGTACAGCTCGCTGCCGAGGATGATGTCGCGGCGCGAGTCGGCCGATTCGGTGAGCATCCGCGTCGTCGCGGCGCGGGCGGACTCCAGCGAGTCGGCTGCGGCGTAGTAGTCGCGGAATTCCTGCACGGACCGTTCGGTGTAGTCGAGGAATGCGGCGCTGAGCAGCGCTTCCTTGTCGCTGAAGTAGTAGCTGATCGACCCGAGCGACACCTGCGCGGCCTCGGCGACCTGGCGCATCGACGTTCCGGCGACGCCGTGGGCGACCAGGCAGTCCAGTGCCGCGGCGATGATCCGTTCGCGCCGGCCGGGCGCGTGCGCTCCGCCGGGGTCGGCTGTCGCGTCCTTCTTCATGTGCATGCTCGACCTTTTCGCTTGACGACGGCCCACCGGGGCCACCAGCAGCCTACGCCGAAGCCGCCCGGGTGCGGGCGGCTTCGGCGCGGGTCAGATGCGTTGGGGAATCAGCCGATTCGGAGTGCCGGCTAGGCGACTTCGGCGTCGCGGCGGCCGCGGGGCGCATCCTTCGGGCGGCCGGAGAAGATCTTCCAGATGCCGAAGATCGCGACCAGGGCCCAGACGACCTCGGTGATGAACAGGCCCGGGTTGAACGGCGACAGCGCGGTGTAGACGAAGCCGATGGCGCCGAGGAAGTTGAGCAGCTGGTAGATGACGGAATCGGCCTTGAGGACGCCGAAGTTGAGCAGTCCGAAACCGATGACGAAGCACGCGCCGGCGGCGATGCCGATTTCATAGGAGAAGTTCATTGGGGTGGCCCTTCAGATCAGTGCGGGATCAGTTCAGTGCGGGATCAGTGCGGGATCAGTGCGGGATCAGTGCGTCGGATGTGGGGTGCGGTCAGGCCGCGGACGGGGTGGAGCCGGTGCGGCGGCGCGAACGGGCGATCTTGACGATCCCGTACAGGCCGATGAGCGACCAGATCAGCTCGGTCCAGAACACGCCCGCATTGAAGGGGTTGGCCGCCGAGGCGGCGAGGAATCCCGCGCCGACGAAGTTGAGGATCTGGTACGGGTAGTGCTCCGTGGTCCACTTGCCCAGGTTGAGCATCGCGAAGGCGAACAGCAGGGCGACGGAGGCGATGAGGCCGAAGATGACCATTGCGGACATGCTGGCGGCATCCTTTCGTGGGGGTCGATTCGAATCGGCGCACGCGATTCGGCGCGCACGATTCGACGAACGATGAATTCGGGATACCGGCCCTGCGCTTCTCCGGCGGCTGACGAATCGTTCGGTGACGGTCACGATTCGCTCGGGTCGATGATTCAGTTCTAACGCCTCGGTCCCCGCATGCGCGAGTGTTCCGCCCCCGAAAAACCGGACGGGCGTACAAACGCGCAGGCCAGGACGTCGTCAAGCATGTTGGACGGTCGTTCGGTGCGTATTGCGAACACGCGCGAACTAAATTCGGCCTCAGAAGCCCACCGGCAAAGAGACAGGTGCCACGGGCTTTCACCCGGTCCCTGTGGCCGGACCAGACCCCGCATTCCCGGCGCGTTCTCCGGTGCGCCCCGAACGCCCGGCCCGCCGATGCAGAGGTGACGGCAGCGGCGGGAATCGCAGAAAGCACCCGCCATGTCCCATGCCCCCACCGGCGTCGACCCCGATATCCGGGACGTCAATTTGCACGTCAAGCCCGGACGGAAGCGCGCCCCCTTCTTCCGCTACATCCGCATCAACCTGCCGCGCCTGACGCGGGCAGCGATCATCGCCGTGATGGCGCTGCTGGCGTTCACCGCCGCCGTCGTCGCCCGCAGCGGCCACCTGCCGTTCAGCGCCGGCGACATCGCCCTGTGGCTCGTCGTGGCGCTCGCGGTGATCTTCATCGTCGTCGCGCTCGTGCCGTCGACGCGCCCGTGGGACTTCGGCTGCGTGCCGGCCCTGGCCGCGATCCTCGCCTACGTCGGCGGCCTGTTCGGCGACGCCCCCTACGTCTGGAACGGCGCGAGCGTCGAACTCGCCGCCGCCTGGAACTCGATGATGCTCCTCGGCGTCGTCTACCTGGTCATCCGGTGGGCCGCGGGCTACGGGATCCTCGCCGTGTACCCCGACGACCAGGGCTTCGAAGACTAGGCGCGAGCCGGAAAGCACGGAAGGACACACATCATGCTCACCGAATTCCCCGTCTGGCTGCGCATCGAGCACTTCGTGAACATCATCTTCATCACGTTGTTCATCCGAAGCGGCATCGAGATCCTGGGCACGTTCCCCAAGCTGCACCGCTCCATCCACACGCCGCTGGGCGGCCAGTGGGCGCAGTTCACCATCAAGCAGAAGCGCAAGCGCAAGTACTTCCCCGTCGCCGGCGAGTACGACGACTACTCCCCCATCGTGTCCCTGCCCGGCCACGGTGACCTGGGGCAGGGCCGCTACTGGCACTTCATCTCCGTCATGGGCTGGGTGTCCATGATGGTCATCTACTGGGTGCTGCTGGCCGTCACCGGCCAGTGGCAGCGCTACATCCCCGACGGCTGGGACACCTTCGCCCAGGCCGGCCGCGACATGCTGACCTACCTGGCGTTCCAGGTGCCGCCGGCGATGGACGGCTACCCGTTCAACGCGGTGCAGCAGCTGTCCTACGGCTTCGTCATCCTGGTGCTGCCGTGGTGGATGATCATCACCGGCGCGTTCCAGTCCCCGGCGATCAACAACCACTTCCCGCGGATCTCGCGGGCGATGGGCGGCCGCCAGGTCATCCGCACCATGCACTTCTGGGGCCTGATCGCCTACATCGTGTTCATCGTCGTCCACGTGCTCATGGTCGTGCTCCACGGCTACGGCCACGAGGTGTCGAAGATGGTCTTCGGCCACGCCGAGCACCCGCTGGCCGGCGGCGTGATCTTCTCCGCGGGCCTGGTGCTGGTGGTGTTCATCCACGTGTGGGCGACGAAGACGTCGACGAACTCCCCGCGCGTCATCGAGCGCCTGCACAACGTCGTCGTCCGCCCGCTGACCCGGGCGCTGCGCAAGCTGCCGGCGAAGACCACCACGTACCGGGACGCGGAGGTCACCAAGGCGCCGCACCACCGCGCGTCGGGCATGCCCCCGGCCACCGAGGCGTACATGGCGCTGGTGTGCAACGACTACGACGACGACTATGTGCTGGAGATCGGCGGGCTCGTCGAAAAGCCGATGCGCCTGACCCTGGCCGACCTGCGCGACATCGCCGCCGGGCACTCCCAGAACACGGTCCACCACTGCGTCCAGGGGTTCACGTCCGTGGGCAAGTGGGACGGGGTGCGGCTGCGCGATCTGCTGGAGCTGGTCCGCCCGCTCGACGGCGCCACCGACGTGGTGGTGCACAGCTTCCAGAACATGACCCGCGACGACGACCTGTACGAAGGTTCGTACTACTACGAGTCCGCGCCGATGGAGGAGGCGATGCAGGACCAGTCGCTCATCGCGATCGGCTACGACGGCGACGAGCTGCCCATCAAGAACGGCGCCCCCATGCGCCTGCGCCTGGAGACGTCGACCGGCTTCCGTTCGGCGAAGTGGCTCGACCGCATCGAGGTGGTCAACCGCTTCGACATCATCGGCGAGGGCAAGGGCGGCTTCTTCGAGGACACCTCCAGCTACGACCGCCTGCAGACGCTGTAGGCACCGCGGACGAGAAGGAGAACACCAATGTCACGCGCGCTCTACCAGGACATTTTGCTTGACGACGCCCACGTCGACCGCGTCCGCCGGTACCTCCGGGAGGTCGATTTCCACCTGCCCGGGGCGACGGCCGACGATTTCGAGATCAACCGCCGCGCCCGCTACCTGGGCTACATGTTCCAGGCGGAGGACCTCGAGGCGTTCGGCGTCGGCCTGAAGTGCACCCGGCCGGGGTTCGAGGGCCGCAACACGTTCATCCGCATGAGCCGCGGCCAGCTGCTCGGCGAGGAAAATGCGAAGCGGCTGCCGGTCAACGAGCCCGTGCTCGCCGCCGAGTCGATGACCCTGCACCGGATGTACGAGGCCGGCGGTGAGGCCGGGGCGGCAATGCGCCACGGCATCGGGACGTACGACTCCGACGCCGGGTTGCCCGGCGGCGACATGGATCTGGCGATGCTCGAAGCCCAGCTCGGCGACATCATCGCCTTCCGCAACGGCGACCCCGTGCCGGGCGACCAGGAGATCCTCGACCTGAAGATCTACTGGGGCACCCTGCTCGCCGGCCGGTACCCGCGGTTGAAGCATTTCGAGCGGGCCGGGAAGCTGTCGCCGGAGCAGGCGGAGCGGCTGGGGAAGTTCGAGTCGACCGTCAACGCCGTGTCCGACGTGCTGGTGGGCCTCGGCCTGCCGACCTTCGAGACGCTGAAGACGACGCCGAAGGTCGACGGGTAGCGCCGTCCCGCGCGGGCCCCGCTCTCGGGTCCCACGCGGGCCCGCCCGGGCCCGCTACCCCAGGAAGGCCTTGTCGGACAGGGTCGCGCCCTTGATCTTCACGAACTCCTGCAGCAGGTCCTGCACGGTCAGCTGCGCCTTCGTCTCGGCGGAGGCCTCGTAGACGATGCGGCCCTCGTGCATCATGATCAGCCGGTTGCCCAGGCGGATCGCCTGCTCCATGTTGTGGGTGACCATCAGCGTGGTCAGGCCGCCGTCCTCGACGATCTTGTGCGTCAACTCGGTGACCAATCCGGCGCGCTGGGGGTCCAGGGCGGCGGTGTGTTCGTCGAGAAGCATGATCTTCGGCTGCGTGAATCCGGCCATGAGCAGTGACAACGCCTGGCGCTGGCCGCCGGAGAGCAGCCCGACCTTGGCGGTCAGGCGGTCCTCAAGGCCCAGCTCCAGGGAGCGAAGCTGCTCGACGAAGACCTCGCGCCGCGCCTTCGACAGACCCAGGCCCAGGCCGCGGCGCTTGCCGCGGAGGTAGGCCAAGGAGAGATTCTCCTCGATGGTCAGGCTTGGCGACGTCCCGGCGAGCGGATCCTGAAAGACCCGCCCGATGTACTTGGCGCGCTTGTGGTCGGGCATCTTGCCCACGGAGATCCCGTCGATGCCGATGTCGCCGGAGTCGATGGACATGCGGCCGGACACCGCGTTGAGCAGCGTGGACTTGCCGGCACCGTTGGAGCCGATGACGGTGACGAAGTCGCCCTCCGCCAGATCCAGGGAGACGTCGACGAGGGCCTTGCGCTCGTTGGCGGTGTTGGGGAAGAACGTCTTGGAGACGTTTCGGATGGTCAGCATCACGCGTTCACCTTCCCGTCGGTCGCGGTGACGGCAGCCGCATCGCCGGCGCCGGTGACCGCCGCGGTGTTCGGCGTGACGGCACCACTCGCCCCGGCCCCGGCGCCATCACTGGTGCGGCCGCGGTTGGCGCGCGAGCCGGCGATGGCGCCGCCGATGGCCGAGCGCCACTGGGGCACCAGCAGCGCGATGACCACCAGCGCGGCGGTGATGAACTTCATGTCGTTCGGGTTCAGCCCGACCTCCAGGGCGGCGAAGATGATCAAGCGGTAGAGCACCGCGCCGACGACGACCGCCGCGACGGACAGCCACAGGAAACGCTGGCCCAGGATCGCCTGGCCCATGATCACCGATGCCAGGCCGATGAGGATCAGGCCGACGCCCATCGAGTTGTCGGCGAAACCCTGGTACTGCGCGAATACCGCGCCGGCCGCGCCGACCAGGCCGTTGGACAGCGCCAGGGTGATCAGCTTGGTGCGGTCGGTGGACACGCCGAGGGAGCGGATCATCGGCCCGTTGTCGCCGGTGGCGCGCACCGCCAGGCCGAAGTCGGTGTTGAGGAACCACACGATCGCCGCGGTGATCACCGCGACGACGGCGGCGAAGATGCCCACCGACGCCCACGACCCCATCAGCCCGGCGTCGCGCAGCGGGGTGAAGATGGTGTCCTCGCGCAGCAGCGGCACGTTCGACGATCCCATGATCCGCAGATTCACGGACCACAGGCCGATCTGCGTCAAGATGCCCGCGAGCAGCCCATCGATGTTGCCCTTGGTGTGGAGCAAACCGGTGATCAATCCCGCGGCGAAACCCGTCGCAAAGCCGGCGAGAATGGCCAGGAAGGGATTCCACCCGGCCAGGATGGCGACGGCCGCGGTGGCGCCGCCGGTGGTGAAGGAACCGTCGACCGTCAGGTCCGCGAAGTTGAGGATGCGGAACGTGAGAAACACGCCCAGCGCCATCACTCCGTAGATGAGGCCGAACTCGACGGCGGGGATCATACGGTTTCGGCCTCGCTCAGGATGGCCTCGGGGATGGTCACGCCCTGGCGCTTGGCGGCGTCCTCGTTGACCATGTAGGTGAACTCCTTGGCGGTCTCGACGGCCGTGGTGGCCGGGTCCTCGCCGTCGCGGAGGATGCGCAGGGCCATCTCGCCGGTCTGGCGGCCCAGTTCGGTGTAGTCGATGCCCAGGGTGGCCACGGCGCCGCCCTCGACGGTGCCGGCCTCGGCGCCGATGACCGGGGTCTTGGAGCTCTCGGCGGCCTGGACCAGCGAGGCGATGCCGGATACGACCAGGTTGTCGGTGGGCACGTAGAACGCGTCGACGTCGCCGAGGGCCTGGACGGCCTGCGGGATTTCGGTGACGTTGGTGACGGTCTGGGTCTCGATCTCCAGGTCGCGCGACTCCGCGGCCTCCTTTGCGGCGTCGACCTGGACCTGCGAGTTGACCTCGCCGGAGGCGTAGACGATGCCGACCTTCTTCGCGTCCGGCACGAGCTCCTTGAGCAGGTCGAGCTGCTGGTCGACGGGCGCGACGTCGGAGGTGCCGGTGACGTTGGCGCCCGGCTTCTCCATCGAGTCGATGAGGTCGGCGGACACCGGGTCGGTGACGGCCGTGAACAGGACGGGGGTGTCCTGGATGTTCTGCGCCGTGGCCTGCGCCGCGGGGGTCGCGACGGACAGCACCAGGTCCAGGTCGGCCGACGCGAACTGCTGCGCGATGGTCAGCGCGGTGGACTGCTCGCCGTTGGCGTTCTGCTCGTCGAACTCCACGTCCACGCCGGCTTCCTCGAACGCTTCCTTGAAGCCCGCGGTGGCGGAGTCGAGCGCCGGGTGCTGGACCAGCTGGTTGATGCCGATCTTGTAGGTGTCGTCGCCGGAGGCGCCGTTGCCGCCGTTGCCGTCGTCGGACGAGCAGCCGGCCAGGGCGAGGGCGCCGGCGGTGAAGATCGCGGCGATCTTGGTCTTGCGGGACGTGAACATGGGAGAGCCTCCTGTTGTTCCGGAAGGGACACTAAGAACTTATCCGTACGGGGGTGACCGGAGAAGGCTCACGCCGTTTCCGCGCCGATTTCGTTCCGCGCGGGGGCACCCGAACGCTGCGGTTTGTGGGATTCGGGGGTGGAGGGCGCTTCTGCGGCTCCGCGGCGCTCTCCTGCCTGCCGTGCGGATCCGCGTCGCCCTCCGGGCGGATTTGCAGCCTCGAGTCGCTAACGACTATTCGCTTGGCAATGTCCCGCCTCACCGGACAAGGATCTTACCTAACAGACGCTGAAAGCTGGCACACCAATCCATTTCGCCAACCATGCAATAAACCATGCAGTGAGAGCACTTCAAAACTGAGCCCGCCTTAATTCAGTTTAAATTGGTCAATCCATATACAACCGAACTCGAAGAACTAGCAATAGCTGCCGGGACGGCCAATCAAACACACCACTCTTGCGAAAAATATCTAAACGCAATAATTAAAGAGGCCGACCGCCATTCACAATAGTCTAAATCTGTGCGAAGTCATCAATTCAAACGCCTCCCGCTCCAGCACCTCAAGCTTTGAGGAGGAAAGGTCCCCAGACCTAAACATTTCGTAGCGAATTGGCCAGCAATTCGACCAGTCCTCCATTCTCCCATCCGTGAAACGAACAACACCAGAGTATTCTTTCGCAATTGCCGAGCGAAGATCTTGATCGCCGAACGACCAAAGCATAACCGCCACCAGCGGAGTCAACCATTCTTCAATTGCATGAACATCGAGCTGAGGATTGGGTCTTTCCAGGCCAAATTTTCCGAGAAGCCTCCAAAGATCAAGTTGGAAATACTGAATAAGATACAGCATCCAACAAGAAGTTTCGGTACTGCCCCTCTTCAACTCCCGGTACGCCAAGGAATAAATGATGTCATCGTAAAAGCTGAGCGCCGAAGCCGAAACCATGTTACGCTGACACATACTGTCAACAATTGACGGAATGAGGTGCGGCCACCTAAAGGCCGAATTAAGCGATCGGCAAAGAAATTCTTCAACCTCATCAGGCGTCGAACACATCCGGAGGCGCATCTTCCAGGCATACTTTGCCACGGAAAGTCCAGGATAGTCGCGCTCGAGTGCCAGGAGGTCAGCGAAGAACGCCGGAATACCCGAACTCCCCGCGTAAAACTGGCCAGTTCCAAGGAACCGACCCACAATCACCTGTATTCCTGAACCGGAGTACTGATGAAAGTCGAGTATCTCTTCCTTGGAGTGATTCAGATCCAGCGAATACCGACGAAGCGTTGCCGCAATTTCCGCAATCAGAGATTCAATATCTACTTCTTTCGATACCAACATTGTGATATCGTCGATTGCCCTCGCATACAACAGCTCCCCAGCCAACTGCTTCTTATTTAGCAATTCGTCGACAGGCTCCAGGATTAGCTCGGCGGCCACATTTGAAGTGACAGGCCCAATCGATATCCCATCGGTGCGACTATTCCTGCTAGTTTGAAAAGCTCGATCAATCTTGGCGCCGACAGAAGAGGAGGCGGCACCCCGCTTCTTCTCTATCGCCCATTCGAGCGCATGAGAATAAATACTAGGAAAAAAGTTGGAAATGTCCAGATTGACAATCTTTCCATTAACAAACTTTTCCGAAGGCTTTCCTTTAGTGAAGCCCGTAGGATTACCAATGCCAGTCGACTTAACCGCGCCAGAAGGCCGCCCGAACGGGTTCGTAATTTGATTGTAGCTCTCGTCAAATATGACAATGCGACCGTCCGTCTGCCGAGCTCGCGGAGATAACATGGAATGGGGATTGTTTATCCGAGGGAACAGGGAATTCCAATTATCGCAAAGCCCCTCGACCAACCAACTGTACCCTGCTGGATGAGGAAACTCCATGTGACGTATTTTCCCATCATACCGCACGGAGCCATATACACAAGGGGCAAGCTTACTTATTTGCTTATTGAAAGGCTTATTGCCGCCAGGCGCTGCACAGGGCTGCGTCGACGTTATCAATGCCTGGGCGAGGGAATCGGAAAAAGAATCTGTTCGAATTATCCGGGGTAGTGCAGGCACGTCGCGCACATTGTTCAACCACTGCAGTCTATATGCGGCGTCTTTAAACTGCTGTTCACTAACCATTTTATCTCTTTCGTGATGGGCTATTTTCCGTTGCCAACGCTACATCATCGAAGTTTCGCCTTCAAGCATTTTAGGAATGATTCACCAATTGCTTGTTTCATATGCTTTTTGGAGAGGGGTTCTTTGGCGCATCCGTTCCCGTCCTGCACCGCCCGCTGCTATTGCTGGTGTCCCTAGCTTTGAGACAGGTGGAGCGCTTTGGGCGTGGGTTAGCCCGGGATATGGAATCAGGGACACAAAGAGCCCTCTAGGTTGCGGAAGCTGCGGCGGCGAGCTCGTCGTCGATGGTCGTGGCCGCCGAAGCCCGGACGCCGATGACGCCCATCAAGACAGCGGCGACGACCAACGCGATGAGAATCGCCCGCCACTCCCCCGTCGCCCCGTAGAAGGCACCGACCGCAACTGGGCCAGCGCCGGCCACGAGGTACCCATAGGGCTGGACGAATCCGGACAGTTTCGCCGTCACCACGTGCGAGCGACTGCGCGCGGGGATGAGGGCGATGGCCGTCGGGAAGCAGAAGCCGCCGAGTCCGAGGAAGAAGGACCAGAGGAGGGGGACGTAGCCGTCGGCAAGCAAAAGCCCGAGGTACCCGACCGCGGTGGCCGCCGCGAACACGACGACGTACGGCGTCAGTGAACGCGCGCGGGCGATGAGCGACGGCATGACCAGCCCGCCGAGGACGTTGAGGCCGCCGACCAGTGCCAACGCGAGCGTGCCCGTCGTCGCCGACGCACCCGAATCGCGGTAGATCTGCGGGAGCCAGCCCATCTGGATGTACGCGTTCATGGACTGCAGACCGAAGAAGACGAGGAGGAACCGCGCCGTCGAGGAACGCCACATCGGGGCCGACTCCGACGCCCCGGCGCCGGAATCCGGTGAGGTGGCCGGGTCGGGGCGGGGACGGTCGTCGCCGAACCGGGCCACGACCACCATCCACACGACGACCTGCACGGCCGCCGGCACCGCCCACACGGCCAGGGCCCACTGCCAGGCGGAATCGCCGCGGAAGAACAGGGCGCTCAGCGGGCCGATCGCGCCGGACAGGCCGAGCAGGGCGCCGTAGGCCGTCATCAACGCGACCATGTGCCGGCCGCCGTGCCGCTTGATCCATGCCGGCAGCAGCACGTTGGCCACCGCGATGCCCGCGACGACCAGCCCCGTGAGCACGGCGAACACCCACATCGCGCCGACCCACGGGCGCACCGCCAGGCCGATGAGGCTCAGCACCGCGCCGAGGGTGATCGTGCGGGTCAGACCGAGTTGCTTCGCGACGGGCACCGCCACCAGCCCCAGCAGCGCAAACAGGAAACCGGGCATCGCCGTGATCAGGCCCGCGTACTGCGCGCCCGCCCCGAACGCCGCGAGCGTCTCCTCGAGCACCGGGCCGACCGACGAGATGCCCGCGCGCAGGTTGATGCCGATGGCGATGACCGCGGCAAACAGCGCGGCGGCCGCGAGCGTGCGGGGTGCGCGGGGCGCGCGGCGAGACGGGCCCTCAGAATGCGGAGAGCTCGGCGGGGTCGGAGGGGTGGCGGGCATTGGCCCATTAAGCGACGGGGTTGGTGGGGTGTCAACTTTGCGGTGTCGGCTCGCTTCCGGGCCGTCCCTTTTCGGGTGCGGGTGGTCTGCTTTGCGACGGGAACGTCGTCAAGCAGAAAGCCGTGCCATCCTTGGGGGATGGACGATTCGTTGAGCGGGGACTTCGAGTGGCAGCCCGTGGACACGGTGGAGGAACTGGCCGAACACATCGATCGCGACGAGATGCTCGACGGCCTGCGCATGGCCGATCAGGTGAAGTTTTGGGCCATCTACCCAGGGCTGTACAAGGCGGTCGTCGACGGCACCACGGTGTCATATGACGGCGAGCATTTCCCCGGCGGCTCCATGTGCGACTGCGACGCGGTCGGGGTCGCATCCATATGGTGCCGGCACATGGCGGCCGTGGGGCTGGTGGTGCTCGGGCGGGGGCGGGTGCCGGAGGGCGCGGAGGAGGCGATCCTGAACTACGAAAAGGTCTACACCGCCGAGGAGTGGGAAGAGATGAAGGAGGAGGTATTCGCCGCCCTCGACGAGGAGGACGCCAACCGGACGATTTTCACCAAGTTCGGCGGCTGGAAGAAACTCTGGGCAATCGAGCGCGAGTGAGGGGTGGGGCGGCTAGCTGCGCTTCGCCTCCGGGAACAGCTCCTTGAACTCCGCGATGCCCTCTTCCGGAAGCCACACGTAGGTGCCGCCCTGGCCGTTGTCGATGAACAGTCGCACGCGCCCGGGCACGTCGCCGAAGTCATCGAGGATGTCCATGGCGACCTCGGGGTTGAGCCAGTCGTCGGCCTGCTCGAACTCCATTCGCCGGGCCACGCCGTCGAGGGTGTATTCCAGCGTGGCGGTGCGGGCCTCGAAATTGAGGTGCGATGAGGCGTCGGAAAGCCTGTCTTCCTTACCCGTCGCCTGAGCCCACTGGCGGACCCAGTTGGCGTAATCAGCGTGGTCCTCGATCATCTCGGCGTCGAAGTGAAGCACGTGCGAAAACGCCGCGCCCTCCAGGTCCTCGCACGTGAGGATGAAAAACGGGGTCGCATCGGTGGGGTGGATCGTCTCGGGACGCAGCAGCTCGAGGCCCGCGCGGCGGAAAGCGTCGATGATGGCGTCGCGATCATTCTGGTTTTCCATGCGAACGAAGATACGCGCGAGTGGCGAACCTGGCATGGGGTCGTGCGCAGGATCGGACCCTATCCGTACTTCTGCTCCATTTCCCCGCATAGCGCGGGATCGTCGATATACCCCTGCTGGCAGCCATGGTGGGTCTGCGCTTCACCGGACGAGTCGTACACGGGATCCTCGGGAACCGGCGCCGGGGCAGGTGCCGGGGCCTCGCCGCCAATGGGTCGGCCGCCCTTGCTCGGATCGGTGCACCAGCTGGGATCGGGGACGTGCCAGTCAGTCTGCGGGCAGACGTACGGATTCTCGGCGAGCTGCGCATCGCGTTTCGCCTGGCAATCCGGGTGCGGGCCAAAGCTCCCGTCGCTGAATCTCCCATTGCCAGTCCACGATCCACCTCCATAAATGCACTCCACCAGCTGAGACGTGGGTTCGGCGTTTTCTGAGGATGCGGCAGTCGCGGACGACGCGCTGCTCGTCGTCGAGGACGTGGAGCTGGACGTGCTCGTGGAACTCGACGCCGTCGAGCTCGTCTGTTCCCCATCACTCGACTCATCGGCTCCGCAGCCAGCGAGCAGGAGCGCGGCGATGGGAAGGGCGACCATCCGGGCAACGGTTTTCATGACTCAACTATGGCAGAGAGTGGGAGCTCAGGCGGCCTCTACTGAGTTGCCGGCTGACTCGTCGACAAAGCCATCCGCGACGATGCGGGTCTCGCGTTCAACGATGACCTCGTCGCTGAAGCGGCATTCGGTGCATCGACGGCGATGAACGGCGAGCCGATCGGCGAGTTCGTTGAGCGGATCGCCCGAGTGGCCGCGCACCCACTTCAGCTGGATCCCATGGTCGCGAATGAGGACGCGCATCTGATTCAACTGCGACAGTCGCTTGCCGGTGGCCCAATACGTCGCCCGATTGCCGGACAGCGCGCCGAGAGCCTGCCGAGAATCGGAAAGAATGACGATCTTCCGATTCGGCTCGCGCGACATGGCGTCGTCGATGGCGTACTTGATGGCGAGAAACTCAGCCTCCGCGATCGCATTGACGTCGATCATGCGCGAGGTGTGGTGGCCTTCGGCGCTGATCCAGGCGATGCCGGCAGCGCCATTGCGTCCGCGGGACGCGTCGGTGGCGATGTACAGCGGTTCCCGGTTGCGCGCTTCTTCAGCCTCGATGCTCTCGACGCGCGCCACTTCCTCGGCCAGTCCCCTATCGACCGCCTGAAAGACACTGCGGCGCGACGCACCCACCACCCCGAGGTGCCCGGAGAACCGTTCAAGCCCGAAGGGCAACGTGCCAACCGCCGCGGCCACCGTCACATCGGGGATATCCACCACGACACGGCCGTGCACCGGCTGGACGGCCGCCAGGTGATCGGCCAATTCCGCCGCAATCCGCGCCCGGGTGTCGATGACCCGGCGGCTCAGCGTCGCGTACCGGGCATTGACGAATTCCTGCCGTTCGCCCAGCGTCGCTCGCGCCGCCCGCTGGCCAGGATGTTCGTAGCGATCGCACTCGACCCGCGTGAGCACCCAATCGGACAATCCCGGAAAGCTGACGCGGAGCTCGCCGCACACGATGGCGGCGGTGGTAGTGGTCGCCGTATCCACGTGGATGGTCGCGAGCACGGCTTCGGCACCCGAGACCGTGGTCGGGCGGGGCGTGGCCGTGACGTCGCCATCGCGAAGCGGCACGAGCTGTGGGTTTATGCGCCGGCGCATCATGGCGGGCGACGGTCCCGGCGATGCCGGGGCGAACTGGGAAGGCTGTGGGACCGGGGCGATTGCGGTGGTCATGGGAATCTCCTTTCGTTGATGCCCGCACCGTATCCAGTGGCCTGGATAACCTGGCCGAATCGACTCGAACAGATTCTCGACACCCTCACCCTCGTGGCGCCGAGGCATCCATGCCCACCCCGAATAGCCCACCAAATCTCCCGATTCGGCCGCAACCAGCGTCTCTGAAACTTAAGAGAGCTATGCAGAAGCATTCCCTCAGCCAAAATCCGCCTTCCTGAGCAGCCCATGCACGCCGACGGTCCGGTCGACGACCTGCGACAGTGCCAAGTCGGCAGCGGCGGACAAGTACGCGTAAGCGGTGACGCGCTCGACGCCAAGGTCATGCTCGAGGAAGTTCAGCGCATTGACCACGGCGCGGCGCATCACGACGCTGAGGTCGCCAGACCCCCGGGATCCGACAACCCGATGGGAATCCAATGCTCCTAGGTCACCGCCCAGGAATAGCCGAATGAAACGGATGGCGCATCGGCGTGCTCGCGCTTGCACACCGTCAGCTAAAACATTGAGCGGGGCGAACCCTTCCTTGCGGCGAGCGCGACCTCACCTTCACCATGACCATGTGGGAGGCGACGGTGTCAAACAGGACCCCTTCCACTCGAGCTAGCAGGGCGAACGCGGACCAGTGCCCAGATGATCAATGTCGATGTTTCAGCCGCCCAACGTCAGTGTCACGGAATTGTCCCGAGAGTCGATCGGCGACGCACCGCCTGAAAGCGCAACCCCCATTATGCTGGCGAACGGCCGCTGTGGGAATCGCGACTCGACGGGCCGCTGGCCATGACGCCGCAGCAAACTTTGACCGGAGTGCAGACGGAGACATTGCCGATGCCCATGGAATCGTCCGAGTCGGGCTTGCGACGTTCGATGGAGGCATCACTTCGACCGCAACAATGCCATCGGGGGCAACTCCATCCGAGGTCGCCGCCAACGATCGCCATGACGGAAAGAGACGACTCAGTACCGAGCGCGAAGCTCGTTGGCAATCGCTTCAATATTCAACACGCCACCGGGCATGACCCCTTCGACAGTGATCAAGCCAGTAACCACAAAAGGACCGTCGGTCGCGAAGTCGCGTTCAGAGCGTGAATAATCGACAGCGATGTCGGTCGCATCCTTAAGGACGCCAGCCTTCGCCATGCCTTGCCCAAACGACAGAGCCCAAGTAACTGTTTAAATCAATAGCAAGCGATTTACACCTTCGCAGAATAGCTATCCACAACACAAGAAGAAATGCGCTTACGAAACAGAGGAACGGACAGGACCGTCCCCAAAAGCACCGAACAAATATAGAAAGCGTATGCAATATCACTCACCCAAAACGATTCAATCGCCACGCCGTCACCACCGGAGTGAACTTCAATCAAAATCGAAGAAACATTCACCATCGGAATCACCACTGCCGACAAGACGCCAGCAATAGAAGTTGCAATGACGGCAAAAAACACAGAACTTCCCTCGCGCAAGAATATCACATAGGACAACCGCACCGGACCGATTGCACCTATGATGAATGCAGAGTACAACCACGCACGCCACACTTCATTTAACTCAAATCCGCCAAAATTGTCAACCATATTAAGCATTAAGATAGAAACCGCGAGAACGATAGCTCCCCAAACGACAACCTGAAGCCCAAATTGAGTAGCAAGTTTTCGCGCATTCCAAGATGAATAGATCGAAGTCAAATAATTGCAGAGGGACCTAGGACGTCGAAGAACGCCGGCGATGATCAACACAAAAATGAGGGACACGTTTAAGACCAATACAAGGAGGCCAAACAAGAGCAGGACCTGATCTGCCATCGACAAAATCACAGATCGCATCTCTTGACCCTCCACAGGATCCAGCACCCCGTGATCGACCGTAACGCGCGAGTAAACGACGAGCAGCACAGGAAGGACCAAAAAAGCCAGGATCGGCAAAACAATTCCAAAGAAAAGTCCGCCGATTAAAAACATCTTATCCGTCATAGAAAGTCCAGAACTGGCCCTCCAGTATTTAATAGGTACCGGCAGGAGACCTTCGATAGTCACCAAATCCTGATCTGAATCCAAGAACTCGACAAGGGTAAGGAACCCAACGAGGCAGAAAATGAAAAGGATTGCAGAAAGCAGAACACCTGTAGAAAGCCAACCACTTTGCGCACCAAACCGATTAAACAATGCAATCAACAGGAAAAAAGTAACCGCCCCCCAACCCAAAACCCTTCTCAACATTATCCTGGCCGACATTTCGACACGAGAAGACTTCAATAGATAAATAAACACGGGAAGAATGAAAAACACCAACACAAAAGCGACGACATCCATGATCCACCTCTTCACTTGACGAAGTGACACCCTCGAACGGTCCGCGGGCCCAGCCCACAGGTGCCCTCGGGATTGGCCGTTCAACACTAGATAAGCAATCCCTAACGCTCTAAATGCTACGCCGCCCAAGAATTTCCATCAACCCGGAACGATCGCAGCTACAACTCCGTCCTTCATATCGCAAAGTCACCCCCATATTTTTTCACCTGGCCGCGATCTGTCAACTTCACGACGCTACTTAAGCGGTGCCTTTCCCAGAAGAAGTACCACCCGAGGAAGATGCAGGGAGTAACGGGGGCGTATCGCCCGTTACCGTGATGGTGTCCGCTCAGGGGGACGCTCACCGAGCCCTGCGTGACCTTTCTCCGTGAGAATTTCCATGCTCCGTGGGCCAGTTGCCACCGAACGCCGGAGCCTATCGCTTACAGCTAATCGGGGAGACAGCCTGACTAAAGATCTATTCTTAACCTGGGTGCCTGTGACGGTTGTCCAAGAGGCGGGTGAACAGCCGCAACCACAAGGACACCATCATGTAAGCGTCCACAACATGCGCCATCGTCTTCATCGGACTCGATGTCTACAAGACCAGTCACCATGCATGCGCCCTCGCCACGACGGCCAACGAAATCTCCAATACGTCTCTGCCGCAGGTAGAACCCGCGCTGCGCGCAATCTTCGTATCCATGCAGACCCAAAGGCAGTGTTCTCATGGGCGTCGACCGACCCAACACCAGCAGCGCCCTGCCCATCGCCGAAGCCCGCGACTGCGGTTGCACGGTCGGATATCTGCCCAGCTGGCGGTGAACAATAGAGCGCTTCAAACTCAGCGGGATACAATCGCCGGACGAACCGAGGAGATGCTCGACCACTTCCCTGTCAGCCCAAGGTCGAGAAGTCGATGCCTTTCCGTGGACATCAAAACCGCCTCTAACATCTTGCTGCCCATCGACGATTGCCAAAACTTCGACGACGCCGCACATTTAACCCCTTACGCCGGCATCGCGCCAGCCACCAGTCGCCCGGTCACATCAATCCGCTGACAATTTCCCGCTCGCACCAGCAATAAGCGGCTGAAGAACGTCATATTTCGATCGGCATGAATCTCCTCGAACTGCCATCCCGCATCATGCGACTCCCACCTGCGCAAACGCGCCGAAGGAAAAAGCACTATCCGGCGGTGATATGCCTGTCCAAGAGAAGATGCAAAGTCATCGACGCCCTGTTGACCCGACGGGAGTACGTCCACTAGATCCCGCGAGGCCTCTGTCTACCGCTGCCTGACTCTAGAGCACGACCCGCACCGATCCTTCAACCCGGGTCGGTGCTTAGTTATGCCTGCCGACGCCCCTGTCCCGTGTATGAATAAATGATCCGCCCGAGATCTTGACAATCCCCAAAGGGACACCCCCATGAACCACAGATGGAACGCAGGGCCGACTGTGGACGACCCCCCATCAGGACACCATTTCGGCGACTTTAGCTATCTCAGCCCCATTCGACCAATTCAGGTGAAGCCATATTCGATCAATGCCATTAATACCACGATCAAGCTAAACGGCTTTCCAATAATCAGTCGATCGCAATGCCAAGATGCCGAGAAGCGAACGTTTCCGTCAGTTCGATGTGATCTTTCGCCATAGCATTCAGTATATTCACATCATTCTCGGTAGGCATCCCTTTCCTCAGCAATGAGGCCATTCTAGCCATTTCGGTCTGCACAACTCTCGCTGTAGATACAATCTTACGGAACTCATCCTTTTGATCGTACGTCATATAAATTCGCCCCCAATACACTGGGGCTTCGGACGCGTTACTCCAATTCTTCTTGTAGATGTCGATTCGATCTGCTGCATTTTTCTTCTCAGCCTCACTCGCCTCGATCACCGGACTAATACCGTCTTCGACAAGTCGCCTGAAGGCATCCGGCCTCAACGCTACCGCAGCAATTGCTTCGGCAATTTTCTCTACACATTCCTGAATCCTTTTTTCTTCAGCATAGTAGTGTGCAAATCCCTGCTGCATAAAGTGCCCAAAGATTGCTACCGCAAGTGCTATCGTGGCAACAGCCGGAGCAAAATGCGACGTAGTAATCCCTTCTTCAGGGCGCCAAATAAAAATCGCCACAATGAGACCAACGCCGGCGATTAAAGGAGCGGCGATAACGAATTTAGAAACTGCGGGCAGAGAGTCAAAAACTTCCCAAAAAGGAATCTTCCGAGCTTCAGGCTTCCACTGCTCGTGCTTTACTCGCATCACGTTCTTCCAATAAGGGCTCAATTCTCGACTAGCCTTCATTCTCCCACCCAGAAGTTCGACTGAGACAGCTTTCGCTAGAGGGTTCTCACAGCATCCAATTATGCGCGCCATCTACATGTGCCAGCATAGCACGGCTACCAGCCCGCAGCAGCTGCATGTTCTGGACAATAAAACTTGGCCGCATCGACGACGATGACGCCAGCCTCAAATTCATCCCACCCATACAATCCTGACGACTGCTCGCCCTAATTTTCCCTGAGCCTATCCAACATATCTGACTCAATATCATCCAACGAGACGCCTTTATCGAACTCCGCACATATCCACTCAGCTTGGGCGAGCGGTTCGACTTCATGAAACTCGGGAATATATTCTGTAATGGAATCTATAAACTCTTGAGCGGCTGCCGCTTCAACAACTCGAGACTTTGTGGCTTCTCCTTGAGCGGTTCCGCCAGCCTCGCCAAGGGCCCCACAAGCGGATAACACTAGGGGCGACATCGCAAAGACCATAAGAACTTTAGTCCGTTTCATTGTATCCATCTGACTGAGTGATCATCGACCGTTCAAGTTGTCGACAAAGTAGCTACGAAAGACTTGGGATTTTCCGACGTTTTCCCTACCCCTCATCCGTCGACAACGCCGCCACGAACGCCTCCTGCGGGACGCTCACGGAGCCGATGTTCTTCATCCGCTTCTTGCCGGCCTTCTGCTTCTCCAGCAGTTTGCGCTTACGCGAGATATCGCCGCCGTAGCACTTGGCCAGGACGTCCTTGCGCAGGGCGCGGATGTTCTCGCGGGCGATGATCTTCGCGCCGATCGCCGCCTGCACGGGCACCTCGAACTGCTGGCGAGGGATCAGCTCGCGCAGCTTCTTGGTCATCTTGTTGCCGTACCACTGCGCATTGTCGCGGTGCACGATCGCGCTGAACGCGTCGACGGCCTCGCCCTGCAGCAGAATGTCCACCTTCACCAGGTCCGCCTGCTGCTCGCCGGCTTCCTCGTAATTCAGCGACGCATAACCCTTGGTGCGCGACTTCAGCATGTCGAAGAAGTCGAAGATGATCTCGCCCATCGGCATGGTGTAACGCAGCTCCACGCGATCCTCGGACAGGTAATCCATCCCGCCCATCTCGCCGCGCTTCTGCTGGCACAGCTCCATGGTGGAACCGACGAACTCGCTCGGCACGATGATCGTGCACTTCACGATCGGCTCCCACACCTCCTTGAGCTTCCCCTCCGGCCAGTCGGACGGGTTGTGCACCACGACCTCGGAGCCGTCCTCGACCACCACGCGGTACACCACATTCGGCGCCGTGGAAATCAGATCCAGGTCGAACTCGCGCTCCAAGCGCGTACGCGTGATCTCCATGTGCAACAGCCCCAGGAAGCCACCGCGGAAACCGAACCCGAGTGCCACCGACGTCTCGGGCTCGAACGTGAGGGCGGCGTCGTTAAGCTGCAGTTTTTCCAGCGCATCGCGCAAATCCGGGTAATCGGCCTGCGAAATGGGGAACAGCCCCGAGTACACCATCGGCGTCGGCTCGGCGTAGCCCTCCAGGGCCTGCTCCGCGGGCCGCTTGTTCAACGTGACGGTATCGCCGACCTTCGACTGGCGGACGTCCTTCACGCCCGTGATCAGGTAACCGACCTCGCCGACGCCCAGCCCCCGCGACTTCTGCGGCTGGGGCGAGACGATGCCGATTTCCAACAACTCGTGCTTGGTGCCATTCGACATCATCTGGATCACGTCACGCGGCTCCAGGCGGCCATCGACGACGCGGATGTAGGTGACCACGCCGCGGTAGGTGTCGTAGACCGAGTCGAAGATCATCGCACGCGCCGGCGCATCGGCATCGCCCTCCGGCGGCGGCACGAGCTCGCACACGCGGTCCATCAGCGCCTCGACGCCCTCACCCGTCTTGCCCGACACCCGCAGCACGTCCTCCGGCTCGCAGCCGATGATGTGCGCGATCTCCTCCGAATACTTCTCCGGGTCGGCGGCCGGCAGGTCGATCTTGTTAAGGACCGGGATGATCTCAAGATCATTCTCCATGGCCAGGTACAGGTTCGCCAGCGTCTGCGCCTCGATGCCTTGCGCCGCGTCGACCAGCAGAATCGCGCCCTCGCACGCCTCCAGCGCGCGCGAGACCTCGTAGGTGAAGTCCACGTGGCCGGGGGTGTCGATCAGATGCAGCACGATCTCCTCGCCGGCATGCGCCCCCGACTTCGGTACCCACGGCAGCCGCACGTTCTGCGCCTTGATGGTGATGCCGCGCTCACGCTCGATGTCCATGTTGTCCAGGTACTGGTCACGCATGTCGCGCGCCTCGACCACGCCGGACATCTGCAGGATGCGGTCCGCCAGGGTCGACTTGCCGTGGTCGATGTGGGCGATGATGCAGAAGTTGCGGATCTGCTTGGGATCCGTGAACGTCTGCGCCGCGAAATTCCTGGTCACGTTGGCCGTACTCCGTACTCATGGGGGACATCTGGGTATTCTCCGCCCACACTACCCGGCGGCGATTCGCGACCGGACACCGTCGTCGCGCGGGCCCGGCGCTGGGCTAAACTCGTGCACCATGACGCCCCGCGAACCCGACTCCCCGGCCAATGCCACGGCCGTCGGTTCCGGCTTGACGACGCCCACCTCCGACTCCTCCGCCGCCCCCGGCCCGAAGAGGCGATACCGGTTCGGCCGGGCCGTGCGGCGTTCGTGGCGGCGCGGCTCGGCGCGGGTGTGGCGCTGGATCATCGCGTCGACGGAGTGGTTCCGCGGCGGTGACACCCTCGACCGCGGCCTGTCCATGCTCAACGAGCAGCTGGGTTTGATGCCCGACGCCGATGACGACGGCCTATCGCGCCGAGAGCCCGCCACCGTCGCCCGCCCCACCGCCGAGATGGCGCGGTCCATCGTTTACGCGCCGGACATGGACGGCCAGACCGATCCCGGCGAGGTCGTGTGGGCGCCCGTGCTTCTGGAGGGCGACGCCGAGAAGCCCCGCGAGCGCGCCGTCGTCGTCGTTGGTCGCAGCAAGCAGACGCTGCTGGGCGCGCTGATCTCCACTCACCAGCGGCACGCGGATTCGCCGCATTGGCTGTTCATCGGCTCCGGCGCGTGGGATCCGGAGGGCCGGCCGTCGTGGGTGCGGCTGGACAAGATCCTCGAGGTCCCCGAGTCCGGCATCCGCCGGTCCGGCGCGATGATGCCGCGGCGCCGCTTCGACCGCATCGCCGCGCGCCTGCGCTCGGATTACCACTGGAGCTGAGCGCTTAGTCTGCCGCCGGCTCTTGGGATTTCTTCCGCACCGGCCCGCCTGGTAGAGTTCTTCAAGTTGTTCACGCGACCTCGCGTGACCGCAGGCGATCAGGACCTTGGGTTCGCCGCGGCCACGACCGGCGCCGGGCCTCACCCCGGGAGCGCGTATCACCACCGACTACGGATACAAGAGGTATTCACATGGCTAACATCAAGTCCCAGATCAAGCGCAACAAGACCAACGAGAAGGCGCGCGTCCGCAACCAGGCCGTTCGCTCGGAGGTCCGCACCGAGGTGCGCAAGCTCCGCGCCCTCGTCGAGGCCGGCGACAAGTCCGGCGCCGAGGCGCAGCTGCGCGTCGCGTCCCGCAAGCTGGATAAGGCCGTGTCCAAGGGCGTGTTCCACCGCAACAACGCGGCGAACAAGAAGTCCGCGCTGGCGAAGTCCGTCAACAAGATCGAGGGCTAAACCTCTTTCGCTTGACGACGGCCCGGCGGCCCCGCCGCCCGGCCTTCAGCCTCGAAGCGCCCCGACCGTTTTTCGGTCGGGGCGCTTTTCGCATGCGTGGAGGGGTTGGGCTTCGGCCCCCGCGGCACACTCGAGGCGCGGGGCGCTTTCGCATGCGGGGACGGGTCCTGGGAGCGGCGTGCGGGTTGCTGGCCAGCGCGGCGCGGTTACCGCCGGTGCGAGGTCTTGGCCAGCGCGGCGATGTCGACGACGGCCTTCTCCACCGCGTACTCCGGGTCGGCGGACCAACCCTTCACGCCCGCGTCGAGTTCTGCGATGATCTGCGCCGCCTGCGCGATCGCCGGCGTCGACCATCGCGTGGCCAGGCGGTGGGTCTTCTCCAGCTTCCACGGCGGCATGCCGAAGCGCCCAGCGTCCCGGTTACTCACGCCGCGCACGGCGTGCAGGCGGGCGACGTCGCCGACCATGCCCGACAGCGCCGCCGCCAACAGCACGTACGGCACGCCCAACTGCATCGCCCGGCGCGCCAACGCCAGCGCATCGGCGCCCCGCCCGGTCAGCGCGAGCTCGGCGACCTCGAATCCGGAGACTTCGGCGGTGCGGCCGTAGTACGTGCGCACGGCATCGACGGTGACGTTGCCGCCGGTATCCGACACCAGCTGCGACACGGCGGTGGCCAGCTCGCGCAGATCCGATCCGACCGAATCCAGCAGCGCGTCGATGACGTCGGGCGACACGCGCAGCCGGTGCGCCTGGAACTCGCCGCGCACGAACCCGGGCAGGTCGTTGCGCTTGATGGGGTGGGCCTCGAAAAGTTGCGCGCCGGTCTTGCGCAGCGCGGGGACCATTTTCTTCTGCCGCCCCTCGCCGGAGTGCTGCAGGATCAGCGTGATTCCAGGTGCGGGGTCTGCGGCGGCCTGCACGATCAGGTCAGCGGGTTCCTTGCCGGCGGCGTCGCAGTCGGTGAGCACGATGATGCGGTCCTCGCCGAACAGCGACGGGCTGAGCAGTTCGACCAGGTCGGTGGTGGTGACGTCGCCGCCGCGCAGGTCGGTGATGGGCACCGCCCGGCCGTCGGGGTCGCCGGCGGTGGCAGCGGACCGGCGCACGGCGGCGATGATCGCCAACCGGGCGCGGTCGATGAGCAGCCCTTCCTTGCCGACGATCACGTTCACCGGTGCGGGCATCGTCTGAGTCACGCTCCCATCGTGCCAGACTCTCCGGATCGGCCCATCACCTCACCCGAGCAAATGGGTTACGGGTGATGAGGCGGTTAAGCAGACCGTTCGCTACGGGGTTACCCGCTGCCAAATCCGGCAGGTGATCTCAGCGAGAGCAGCGCTACGTGCGGTGATCGCAGCCTCGTCCCAATCTTCTGCAGCTGCCACCGGAAGATTCAATTGCAGTGCCGACTGTGCTGCGAGTTCAGGCCGCTTGAATTCCCATCCGAGGTTCGATACCCCCTGGTTGAACGCCGAAGTGACAAGCGTCAGGTTCCCGATTCGATCGACCGCAGCATTGCGCTCAGCCGTTGCCAGCTCACGCTGGGCAGGATCGGCCATGGACTCTTCCCGGAGAGCCCAATGGCGCTCCCACCGTTGGGGCATCAGATGTTCGATCTGCAAGCGGCCATAGTCAAACACCGCTGGCTCAGTTCGGGGGTTTTCAGCGCGCATTTGCGCATCAATCGCCCCCAACACGAGTCGGATACGTTCCTGAGTGAAGCGACCATAGAAGCGATCCCGTGCAAAAGCCTCTTTTACCAGGGTATCGGAAGGCCAATCCATCGAGTTGGGGCCGGCGGAGAGTGTCTCAACGATGGCACCACCGATGCCCGAAACGCCGTTCTTCTGCGCGGATTTCGCGTTCTTCAACACCGTCAAGAAGGCGGTGTTATAACCGCGGGTGTTCGCGCCTAGGAGCATGCGCCGGATAACCCACGATTCCACGGCACCCACAGCCAATTCGTGATCAGCGAGGGATAGTTCGTTCGCAGGCAAAGTCTGAAGCCATGCTAGAAGGGGAACCGCGGTTTGGAGCTTTAGAGTCACCAGGTTGCGATACGACTTGGTCAGAGACGGAGACCCTGAATCTTCTGCCCCGTAGATCACCTTGTACGAATGCCGGTACTCCGCGAGCTCCGCGAGAACATCCCGAGTCCCACGGTTGCCACCGGCGAGGTATTGACGCACCTCTCCGTAAAGGTGGCGGATGTTTGATTCAGCCCCTGTGACAGCAGCCAACCAAACTGACAGCAAGACGTCCCGTCGGGCGCGAGCAGCATGACCAACGCCGACCTGCTGCTTCCACCAGGGTTCATCGAATTCCGCCCAGTACTCGTCGTAAAGCTCTTCCAATTCCTGCTCATCGGCCAACTCTCCTCGCAGGAAGAGGAGGTTTTTCACCAAGTCCGAAGCCGACAGGGGGGTCTGGCGCCCGTTGAGGACCTCAAAAATCACCTGAGCATCGTCATTCTCGTCCAAATCAATGACCACAAGCTTGAAGAGGTCGAGGAGTGCGTCGACGATGTCGTCGGTTCGATCTCGGCCTTGCTCGTCTTCCAGGG
Organism: Corynebacterium xerosis NBRC 16721 = ATCC 373; assembly: GCF_001552415.1. GTDB lineage: Bacteria > Actinomycetota > Actinomycetes > Mycobacteriales > Mycobacteriaceae > Corynebacterium > Corynebacterium xerosis. Next base: position 340,695 of record NZ_BCRD01000002.1, on the reverse strand, counting down.
CAGCTCGTACCGACTCAGAGAAGAACTTGCGGGCTTGCAAGTACAGATGGTCGTTCGCGCCAACTGTAGGAACTTCATCCGACATGGCTACCGGCCAAACGTCCCGGTCCTTGCGCCGCGGCCACAACTTGTAACGCTCATGTGGGTGGTCAATCACATCCGCAGGATTCTCGAGCAGCCTCTTCACCTGCTTGGAGCGGCCAGAGCCGTTTTCCTGCAGGACATCCAGAACTCCGCGCACCAATAGCTGCAGGGTCGTCAGACGTTGTTGCCCATCAATGACTGCGGACAGCGTTAAGCCGCCAGTTGGAGACGGCAGCTGATCGCAAACGACCGCCCCCAAGAAATGCGGTGCAACATACTTTTCAGCCCGCGCTGCAGATGTGCCCGTTGCTTCCGCCTTCTTACGGGCTTCACCCAGGCGGTTGGCCGCCGAGTCCAGATCCTCGAAAAGCAGCTCCCACTGTCCCTCCCGAGTCCACTCATAGTCACGCTGGAAGGTCGGGATCACGTACCTCCCTTCAAGGGTCATGATCTTCTTCAACGCCTTGGTGTCGGCCTCCACCGCAGTCCCTCGCTTGGTTTGTTGCGTGAATCGTCTCCGTATCGTTCTCCAACGTACCGAAGACACGAGTCACGGCTCGTCGGCTTCGTAACCCGAGCGGAAGGAGCTGCCATACGGTCCGCCGACCGAGATCGGCGTTTCTCATGCCATGCCCCTTGGCCGCCTAGCGGCTGCCGTTTCTCCACACCGCGCCATCCGGGTAGAGCGCATGCACTCCATCGCGTACCGGACACACGACGGGGACGCCCTCGGCCGTGCGGATGCGGACCCGCGCCCGCTCCCCGCAGTTCTCGACGACGATCCACCGCGGCACCGCCGTGAACTCGGTGGACTCCGTGGCACGGTCTGGTCCACTAACGTCACTCCTTCCCGCGCCGGAGCCCCCGCCCACCGAGTCCTCCACGTCATCGAGGCTCGCGTGCACCTCCACCTCCGATTCGTCGACGTGACCCGCCACTCCCCTCTCCAGGGCCAAACGGCAGGGGCGTGGGAGGGAGGGGGCGTGGGCGTCGTCAAGCGAGGCGGCGGTGACCACCCGCACTCGCCCGCCGTCGGCGCAGGCCCCGATGATCCAGCCGGGCGGGGCCGCGGGAATGTGCCAGCCGAGCGTGATGACCACCGCCGCCGCACCCATCACCACCGCCGTCACCGCGGCGGCGACCGAGGGCCACGCGATCGCGGCCACGGCCAGCGCGACGAAGACCGCTAACCCGAGCATCCCCATCTCCCCCGACGCCCCGGGCAACCCCGCCGCCGCGTGCCCCACCGCCCACACCCACCACGCGAAGGGCGCGGCGGCATGCACGAGCACCGCGACCACCGGCCCCAACCCCAGCAGCGCAGCGACGGCGGCGAGCGTGCCCAGAATGGTCACCGGCGCGACCGCGGGCGCTGCGGCGAGATTGGCCAGCACCGACACGTGGGAGACCTCGCCGAGAGTGAGGGCGAGGACGGGCGCGGTCGCGACGTGGGCCACCAGCGCGACGGCGGCAGCCCGGACGAGCGGCGCCGGCATCCTCGCCACCCCGGGGATGCGCAGCAGCCGATGCGTCATGGGCGCGGCGGCCAGCACCAGCCCCGCCGTCGCCGCGACCGACAGCGCGAACCCAATGGACACGGCGAGATCCGGGAACGCGACGATGAGCACGATCGTCCCCGCCATCAGCGCCGGCAGCGCCTGCCCCCGCCGCCCGAGGAGCACGGCGAGCAGGCCGACGATGCCCGTCATCAGCGCCCGCAGCACCGACGGCTCGGTGCCCACCACCGCCACGAACGCCGCCAGCGTCACCGCCGCGACCACCACCCGCCACCGCGGCGGCGCCCACGCGAACGCCCACACCGCCGCCCCGACCAGCAGAGACACGTTCGCGCCCGACACCGCGGTGAGGTGCGCGAGCCCCGAGTCGACCATCATCTCCTGGTCGCCCGCACCGAACCCGCGCTCATCACCGAGCGTCATCGCGGGCACCAGCCGATCCGGCCCGGTCGGCAACGCGGCGGCGGCATCGCGCAGGCCATCGCGGACGCGGGCGATGTGGTCATCGGGATGCTTGACGACGTCCACCGCCCCCCGCACCGACGCCACCACCCCGGACAACGCCGGCCGTTCGGAGGCCGAGATTCCCCCGTAGGCGTCGAGGACCGTGCCCCGGTCGTGGTCGAGCAGGCGGTCATCGCCGAAGACGCGGACGCGGCCGGGAAGGCCCTCGATGGTGGCCTCGGCGGTCGCACCGTGCTCGGTGGCCTTCGGCGTCGTGGTCAGCGTGAGGCGGGTCTTCTTGATGCCATCGATGCTCTCCGCGATCGGGTGCGCGGCGGCGCGGGCGCGGCGGATGAGCGTGCCCGACACGGCGACGATCAACGCGACCGCCGGCAGCGCCACCGTCGACGCCTGACGACGCCACGCCACCACCGCCGTAAACACCGCCGCCACGAGCAGCATCCAACCCAGCGGAGTCGTCGACGACGTCGCCAGGGTGATCGCCGTCGCCGCCCATACGAGCAGCGCGGCGGGCACCAGACGCAGGTCAAGGCCCAGGCGCGGAACTGCGGGGCCAGCATCGGGAGGCGGCGGCGAGGGATCGGCCATCGCGTACGTGCCACGGCGTTCGTCCGCTGCGGATTCTCCACGCTGGATGCCGCTTACGCCCGGTGACTGCATCTGCCGCGTCCGCTGCGTCATCGCGTCACACCGTCACTTCCGCGCGCATGCCCTCGAGCTTGGCGGGGCCGATGCCGGGCACCTCTTCAAGCTGGTCGACGCTGGCGAAGGGGCCGTTGGCCTCGCGGTGGGCGACGATCTTCTTCGCCGTCGCCGGCCCGATGCCGGTGACGCTTTCGAGTTCCGACTCCGTCGCCGTGTTGATGTTCACCAGCCCCGAGCCGCCACCACCGCCCACGCCACCACCCGCGCCGCCAGCTCCACCGGCCCCTGCCACGCCCGCGCCCACTCCACTCGCATCTCCGCCCGGCGCGCCCGCAGCCGTTCCCCCGGTCGACAGCTCGGGCAGCGGATCCGGCCCCACCAGGATCTGCTGGCCATCCGTCAGCGGAGCGGCGAGGTTGACGCTGGCGGGGTTGGCCTCGGGACGCATCCCGCCGGCGGCATGGATCGCGTCGGCCACGCGCGCGACGCCGGGCACGGTCACCACTCCCGGATGATGAACCATCCCCACCACCGACACGATGATCTCCGCTGGCGGCGCCGGAGGCTCGCTCGGGGCGTCCACCGCTGCGCCCGGATCTGCCGACGTCGGCAGGCCACCCTGCCCCTGGCCTGCGTCGACAAGCGAGGTATCCACCACCGGCATGTCGACCACCGGCCCGCGCGACAGTGCCCACCCCGCGACAATCGCGACCAGCACGACGGCCCCCGCCATCGCGACGGCCACCACCGCCCGCCGGTTCACGGCGATGCGCCGCCGCGAATAGTCGACGGGCATCGCCTCCTCGGCGGGCACCGGCTCCAGCAGGTCACCCAAACGCGAACGCAACGAATCCACGCCCGCACGCTAAGCCCGCCGCGGCCCTCCCCGCCGCGCACGAAGGCCCGGATCCGCCACGATTGTGGATGAATCCGGGCCTGTGGATACCGCCGAAATCCGGTGCGGCTACTGCTTTACGACGCCACCGTCCGACTCATCGCCCTCATCGGAGACAGGAGCGTTGGTGTCCGGAGCATTCGTGTGAGGAGCGTTCGTGTGAAGAGCGTTGGTGTCGGGAGCGTCGCCGCCGTTGGCGAGTGGACCATCAATGCCGGCACCACCCGTGCTCGGATCAGCGGCCTGTCCGGGATCGACGGCCCCATGGGCGCGGTCCGCCGCACGTCGCGCGGCTTCCTCGCGGGCCTCGACGCCGAACGCCGCGCCCTCGGGATCGGAATGGTCGCGACGGGCCAGCTCCGCGATCGCGTGCGCCAGCGCCTCGGCCTTTTCGATGGCCGCCCGGCGGTTCTCGCTCCACGTCGGCAACTTCGCCGCGACCGTGGTGAACAGCGGCGACGAGTCCCGGCCGACCACGGCGGTCGGCGGCAGCGGCAGATCGTCTCCACCATCGGCCCCCTTGCCGCCTTCGATGCCATTGCCGCCGTTGCCGCCGCGCTTACCGGCGCCAGCAGCACCCGGCTCATCGACGGATCCCGCCTCACCGCCGTTGCCCGCCACCTCGGGGGCGACGACCAGCCCCACGGCATACGCCCCGGGCCCGGTGTGGGCGACCAGCGCGGCGGGCAGGTCCACGACCTCGAAGGTCGAGCCCTCGGGAAGCTCCAGCGACAGCATCGCGTGCAGCTCCTCGACGCGCTCCAGCGCCCCGGAGTGCTGCAGCATCACGTGCGCGGGCCGCCCGGCGGCCTCCGTCGCGGCGAGGTCGACGAGCTTGTCCAGCACCTTCGCCTCGGTGCGGCACTTGGCCACCAGGCCCAGCGTGCCGTTTTCGATGCCGACGATCGGCTTGATCGCCAACGCCGTCGACAGCACCGCCTGGCCGGTCGAAATGCGCCCGCCCCGACGCAGCGGCTCGAGCTTGGGCACGTAGAGCCACAGGCGGTTGCGATCCAGCACGTCGTCGGCGACGGCGACGCACTCGTCCAAACTCCCGCCCTCGGCGGCCTTCTCGGCGGCCGCGATCGCCGCGGCCCCCATCCCTGCACCCACCGACGACGAATCCACCACGTGCACGTTGTCCAGCACCGCGGCCGCCGTCACGGCATTCGACCACGTCGCCGACAACCCCTTGCCCAGGTGCAGCGCCACCACGCCGGCATCCGCGCCACGCTCCAGCGCCCGCGCATACGCCGCGCACAGCGGCAGCGGCCCGATCGCCGACGTGGTCTGCTCCCCGTCGACTTCATCCAGCCCCAGCGCCACCACGGTGATGCCATGCCGCTTGGCGACGTCCGGCGCCACGCACGCAGACTCGTCCACCACGATCTGCACCCGGCCACGCCGAGCGGCGCGGTCGCTCACGCCGCCACCGGCCTCACCGGCTTCGTTGGACTCGCCGGCCGCCCGGCCTCCCCGCTCCCCCGCGGCGGTCACCGGTCGATCTCCTCGTCGAAAAGCTCGGCATTGAAGGCGCCGAGGTACCAGCCGAGCTCGCCATCCGGGCGGATCTTGGCGCTCAGCTCGACCCACGCGGTGTTCCGCAGGCCGTTGAACATCGTGTAATGGCTGATGGGGACGTCGAGCAGCGACGCCGTCAGCGCGGCAATCGCCCCGCCGTGGGCCACGAGCAACACCGTGGAACCGGGCCAGGAGTCGTCGTCAAGCAACTCGTCGACGACCGCGCGCATGCGGGCCGCGACCTCGACACGGGTCTCGCCACCCGGCGGGGCCCACGTCGCATCATGGCGCCACGTGGCGCGCTGGCCCGGGTACCCGCCGTCGATCTCGCCGTGGGTGCGGCCCTGCCAATCGCCCAGATTCGTCTCGCGCAAACGGGAATCACGCTCGACGCTGATGCCCAGCACGCGGCCGGCCGCCTCCGCGGTCTCCGCCGCGCGGCGCAGATCAGACGACACGATGCGGTGAATGTCGCGCTCGCGGCGACCCAGATGCGCCGCGGCCCGCTCGGCCTGTGCGACGCCCTCGGCCGACAACTCCGTGTCCATCTGCCCCTGCATGCGGCGCGTGGCGTTGTACGTCGTCTGGCCGTGGCGCAGCAACAGCAGACGGCGGGCGGGGACGTTGTCCATCGGCGGCGTCATCCTCTCGGGAAACGGGCGGGCGGCGGGGCTGAACCGGCGGGCGGTGCGGGCGGCGCGGGGAAACCGGCGGCCGCGGCGGCTCTAGTACTCGTCGGAATCCGGCTCGGGGGCGGCCAGCGGGATCTCGTCGATGGAACGGGCGGCCAGCGACGCGTCGGCCGAACCGGTCACGGCGGTCTGCTCGACGCCCTCGACCTCGATGCGGGGGCAGTCCTTCCACAGGCGGTCCAGGCCGTAGAAGTCGCGCTCTTCGTCGCGGAAGACGTGGACGACCAGCATCCCGTAATCCAGCAGCGCCCAACGGCCCTCGCGCACGCCCTCGCGGCGGATGGGCTTGACGCCGGCGTCGCGCAGGTCATCCTCGACCTCGTCGACGATGGCGGACACCAGACGCTCGTTGTCGGCACTGACCAGCACGAACGCGTCGGTGATCACCAGCGGGCCCGACACGTCGAGAACGGCGATGTTGGCGCCCTTCATGCGGTCGGCGGCGCGGGCGGCGATGGTGGCCAGGTTGGCGGCCTCGGTGGATGCGGTCACGAGTGGAATTCAGCTCCCGGTAGTTTCGGTGTTCTCCTCGCCCGCGGGCGAGGGGTGGTCGGCTTGCACGTCCTGGTACAAACCCCTTTTGGCAATGTACTGCACCACGCCGTCGGGTACGAGATACCAGACCGGCCGGCCGTCGGCGGCGCGTTTGCGGCAGTCGGTCGACGAGATCGCCATGGCGGGGATGTCCACCAGGTGCAGGCGGGCGCGGTCGACGTCGGGCAGTTCCTCCTCGACCAGGTGGAAGCCCGGCCGGTTAACGCCGACGAAGGTGGCGGCGTCGAACATCTTCTCCCAATCGCGCCAGGTGACGATCTTCTGCAGCGCGTCGGCGCCGGTGATGAAGAACAGCTCGTCGTCGGGGAATTGGGCGTTGAGGTCGTTGAGGGTGTCGATGGTGTACGTCGCGCCCGGCCGGTCGATGTCGACGCGCGAGACGGTGAACCGCGGGTTGGAGGCGGTGGCGATGACCGTCATCAGGTAACGGTCCTCCGAGTCCGAGACCCTGCGCCCGCGCTTTTGCCACGGCTCGCCGGTGGGCACGAAAATGACGCTGTCCAGCGCGAACCTGTCGGCGACTTCGCTGGCCGCGACCAGGTGGCCGTGGTGGATCGGGTCGAACGTGCCGCCCATGACGCCGATGCGCCGCGGCCGGTCGGACCTCGCCGCCAGCACGCGCGGCGGAGTCGGCTCGTTTCGCTTGACGACGCCCCCGTCGTCCGCCACGAGGCCTTTTTTCGGCTCTTTCTGCTCTTCCGGCATGGCGGGAATCGTACCCGCCGCAGGTGGTGGCCGATAATCGGCGGTGAGCGAATTTCACCCGGGGCGCGGCGCCGGACGACCGTTCAAATGAGAATCCACGACTCGCAATTGCCCAAATCGATGTCCGTCCGTACGATCGGACACATGAGCGCGCATGTGTCCGGAGGCCCCGTTTCGGGGGTTCGCGCCGCCTCTGCCACGCTGACCCGGCTCTCCGACGCCCACGGCCGCGTCGCCCGCGACCTGCGGGTCAGCGTCACCGACCGCTGCAATCTGCGCTGCACGTATTGCATGCCGGCCGAGGGCATGGACTGGATTCCCGGCCGTGATCTGCTCACCGACGACGAAATCATCCGCCTGATCACCCTGGGCGTCGAACGCCTGGGCATCCGCGAGGTCCGCTTCACCGGCGGCGAGCCGCTCCTGCGCCCCGGGCTGGCCGACATCATCGCCGCCACGAAGTCCCTGCGCACCGACGAGGGCCGCATCCCCGACACGGCGCTGACCACCAACGGCATCCTTCTCGGTTCCCAGGCCACCCGGCTCGCCGACGCCGGCCTCGACCGCGTCAACGTCTCCCTCGATTCCATTCGCCCGGCCACCTACGGTCTGCTGGCGCGCAGGGATCGGCTTGACGACGTCCTGTCCGGCCTCGACGCCGCCGACGCCGCGGGTTTCACGCCGATCAAGATCAACACGGTGCTCATGCCCGGCCACAACCACGACCAGGCCGTGGAACTGCTGCACTTCTGCCTGGAGCGCGGCTACCAGCTGCGGTTCATCGAGGAAATGCCCCTGGGCCCCAAGGGCCAGTGGCTGCGCGATTCGATGATCACCGCCGATCGGATCCTCGCGGACCTCGGCGAGGAGTTCGACCTGTCCCCGTCGGCCAAGCCCCGCGGCGATGCTCCGGCGGCGCTGTGGGATGTGGCGGCGGGCGTCGGAAAGCGAACGGGCACCGCCCACCGAGGCGGTGAGGTCGGCGTCATTGCGTCGGTGACCCGCCCGTTCTGCGGCGCGTGCGACCGGACGCGGCTGACGTCGGACGGGGCGATCCGCAATTGCCTGTTCTCGCGGACCGAGCGGCCGCTGCGCGACCTCCTCCGCGACGGCGCGGGCGACGACGAGCTCGCGGCCGCGTGGGTCGGCGAGATGGCCGCGAAGAGGCCCGGCCACGGCATGGACGACCCGTCGTTCCTACAGCCCGACCGCGGCATGTCCGCCATCGGCGGGTAGCGCCGCTGCCTCACTCGCCCCCGAATCCGACCCAGATCAACCGCACCCGACACAGCCGACCACCAGTTCAAAGGAGCACGCCATGACCGAGTCCCCCACGGCCGCGACCACCGCGAGCCGCACGGCCACCCTGACGTTCTTCGCCTCCGCCGCCGAGGCCGCCGGCCGCCCCACCATGGACGTGCCCGTCCGCGACGGCGATTCCTACCGCGACGTGCTGCTGCGCTCCGCGGAGGGCAACGACCGTCTGGGCCGCATCGTCGATGGCTCCGCGGTGTTCGCCGCCGGCGAGTTGGTGCGCGACCTGGACCGCCCGGCGACCGTCGATCAGCTCGACGTGCTGCCGCCCTTCGCGGGCGGGTAGGGCGAAGGGGTGCGCGTGGTCGTCGTCACGCGAAAGCGCCGCGCCGACCTGCGGTTACGCACTGTTGGACCACTCGTGGGTGCCGTCGGGGAAAACCTGCCGCTTCCACACGGGAATGTCGCGCTTGACCTCCTCGACGAGCCAGCTGCACGCCTCGAACGCTTCCGCGCGATGCGACGCCGACGCCGCGACCAGGAACGCCACGTCGCCGACGACGAGCTTGCCCACCCGGTGCCCCACCCACAGGCGGTGGACGCCGCGGTCGGCGAAGGCCTCGGCGGCCTTGGCGGCGATGTCCCCGATGACCTCGTCGGCCTTCGGATGGCAGCTGTACTCGATCCAATCGACCGCCCGCCCGCCGTCGTGATTGCGCACCACGCCCGTGAACGACACCACCGCCCCCGCGCGATCGTCGCCCACCGCGGCCGACGCCTCGGCCGGATCCAGCGGCGACTCGGACACTCCCGCACTTACAATCTCAATCACCCCACCATGGTGCACGAAAGGCGATGATGGTGCGATGAATTCCCCCGCCACCAGCGGCGATCCCGGATCCGGCGCAGCGCCGCGGGGCCCGCTCACCGTCGAGCAGTACCTGTCGGCGGTGCTTGACGACGTCCTGTCCCCCACCCCGACCACCCTGCCCCTCGCGGACTGCGCGGGACTGGTGCTGGCTGAGGACGTCGCCGCGAAACTGCCCGTGCCGCCATTCACCAATTCGGCCATGGACGGGTTCGCCGTGCGCGCCGCCGATCTGGTGGCAGGAGAGGGCACAAGTGGCGCGAGCGGCGCGGGCGGCGCGGGCGGCGCGAGCGGCGCGGACGATGCCTCAAGCGTGAGCGGTCATGGCGCGGGCGCCACTCTCCCCGTCTCCGCCGACATTCCGGCCGGCACTGCGCCGGGGCCGCTGGTGCCGGGGACGGCGGCGCGGATCATGACCGGCGCTCCCGTCCCCGACGGCGCCGACGCCATCATCCCCGTGGAGGACACCGACTCCGCGCCCGGACCGCGCGCCTGCCCGGCGACCGTCACCGTGCCCGCCGAAGTCGCGGGCCGCGTTCGAGCCGGCGCCCACGTCCGACCGGCCGGCGAGGACGTCGGCGTCGGCGACGTCGTGCTGCGCGCTGGCGAGGTGCTGTCCGCGGCGGCGCTGGCGTCGGCGGCGAGCATCGGCCACGGCGAGCTTCCCGTCTTCGCCCGCCCCCGCGTCTCGGTCGTGGCCACCGGCGCCGAGCTCGTCGCCCCGGGCCTGACGCCGGGGCCGGGGCAGATCCCCGACTCCAACGCCATCTTGCTCACGACCCTGGCCCGCGACTGGGGCGCCGACGTCACCGTGGTCCGCGCCAGCGGCGACACCGCCGACGAACTCGCCGACGCCCTGGCCCGCGCCGCCGCGGATGCCGACGTCGTGGTCACCTCCGGCGGAATTTCGGCGGGCGCCTTCGACCCCGTCAAGACGCTCGCCGCCGAAGGACGTGCGGACATCTCCTTCTTCAAGCTCCGCCAGCAGCCCGGCGGCCCGCAGGCGCGCGGGCGCATCGGCGACGCCGTCCTGCTCGGCCTGCCCGGCAATCCGGTGAGCGTCTTCGTCTCCGCGATCCTGTACCTCCGGCCCCTGCTGGCGAAGGTGGCGGGACTTGGTGACGGTCGGGACGTCGTCAAGCGAGATGGGGCACGGGATGCGGGACACGCTGCACCTTCGCTTCCCGACCTCGACATCATCGACGTCATCGCCGACGCCGAGTTCCGGGCGCGGCGCGGCAAGGTCCGGTTCGTGCCGGTGAGCGTGGCCGACGGGCGCGCGCGGCCGGTGCACGAACGCGGGCTCGGCTCGCACCTGATCGCCAGCCTGCACCGAGCGAATGCGCTGCTGGTGCTGCCCGCCGCGGGGTCCGTCGATCCCGCCGACGTTGCCGCCGCCGATGGAGATCCGGCCACGGTGCCGGCCCCCGAGACGTACGGCCCCGGCGACCGCCTCGCCGCCATTCCCCTCGACCCCGCGCTGCGCCGCGGAAAGGACCGACACTCATGAGCACCGCAGACAACGCGGACACCGCTGCCGCGACCAACGATGTGACCGCTGCTGACGGAAGCCAGTCCGCCACCGAGTCTCTCGTCCAGCCGGCCATGCGCTTCACCCACCTCGACTCGCTAGGCGCGGCCCGCATGGTCGACGTCACCGCCAAGAAGCCGACGGTCCGCTCGGCGACGGCGAAGGGCGAGGTCACGTGCTCGCCGGAGGTGATGACCGCCCTGCGCGACGGGACCGTGCCCAAGGGCGACGTCGCCGCCGTCGCGCGCATCGCCGGCATTGCCGCCGCGAAGAAGGTGCCCGATCTGCTGCCGTTGGCGCACGTCATCGGCGTGCACGGCTGCGAGGTCGACGTCGAATGGGGCGAGGACCGCGTGCTGCTCACGGCGACCGTGCGCACCGCCGATCGCACAGGCGTCGAGATGGAGGCGCTGACCGCCGTGACCGTCGCCGCGCTGGCGATCGTCGACATGGTCAAGGGCGTCGACCGGTCCGCCGCGATGGAGAATTGCCGCATCGTGGCGAAGTCCGGCGGCCGGTCCGGCGACTGGGTGCGGCCGTAGCGTCATGGCCCGGCGGGAGAGTGCGATCGCGTTCGCCATCGTGTTGGCCGGCGGGACCGGGCGGCGGATGGGAGGGGCATCGAAGCCCGATGTCGTCATCGCCGGTCGGCGCATGATCGACCACGTCCTCGACGAGCTCTCCACGCAGGGCGTGCCGGCCGTCGTCGTCGGCCCGCCGGATCTCGACGTGCCCAGTGATGTCACGTTGGTCCGCGAGGATCCGCCGCTCGGAGGCCCCGCCGCCGGCATCGCCGCAGGGTACGCGGCTGGCATCGACGAGGTTCACGCCCCCGGATTGGCCGTCGATCACTCCACTGATGAAGTTGCTGGTGGTGTCGCCGACTCCTTCACGACCCGTTCATCAGTCGCTATCCTCGCCTGCGATGCGCCCTTCGCCCCGCGCGTTCTCCCCCAGCTCGCCGCCGCCACATCCCCCACTTCCGTTGGCGCGGTGGCGATCACCCCGGACGGCCGACTCCAGCGGTTGCTGTGCGTCGTCGAATCCGAGGCCCTCGGCGCGGCGATCGCCCGACTCGAATCCGACGGCGGAGTCCGCGACCGCTCGGTGCGCGCGTTGCTCGGCGGGCTCGCCCTCACCCCTGTTGACGTGCTCGAATGGGTCATGGACGCCGACACCCGGGAGGACGTCAACGCCCTCGAGGCCATGTCCCCGGATGCCCCCGAAAGGTCACGGTGACGGAATGATCGGCCCGGCAACCTCCCCGCGCGAATCCCACCAGCCCCAAAATTCCGGGCCGCGTTCATTCTGAAACGTCGAGCCCGCAAATCACCAGGTAAAACGCCGCCCCGATGTTTCAAAAAGAACGCAAACCGCGGTCGCTGTTACTGGAGTGACGTGACCCCCGAGGTCGCGTGACACCTGGGGCCAGAGTGCCGCCACACCAGCGATGGCGGCGCTTCCCCCACGGCAATCCCCGACGATCCGGCCGCTCCCATGCGAACGCCGGACCGTCGTACAGCGAAAGCCGCGCGGGACTAGTGGTCGCCGCCGCCGAGCTGCTCGAGCAGGTGCGGCATCAGCGGGCCGATGACCTCGATCGCGTCGCGCACGCCGCCGGAACTGCCCGGCGCGTTGACGATCACCGCCGCATCCGCCCCGCGCCCGGTCACGCCGACGATGCCGCGGGACAGTCCGGCCAGCGGCGTCTTGGTCAGGCCATGATTGAGGATCTGCGCCTCCAGCCCGGGCAACCGCGTCTCCACGAACGGCGCGGTCGCCTCGGGCGTGTTGTCGCGCGGGGTGACGCCGGTGCCGCCGGTGGTGAACACCAGGCGCGCGCCGCCGTCGAGCGCGGCGCGGATGGCGGCGGCGACCTCGGGCACGTCATCGGTGACCACGACGGGCTCGGGACACACGACGCCATGCACCGCGAGGGCCTCGACCGCCCGCGGCCCGGACTTGTCGGGGCGGGTGCCCGCGGCGCAGCGATCGCTGACCGTGATGACCACGCCCGGCACCTCCTCTTCCATCGGCGCCAGCTGCTTTTCGACAACCGCGTCCCCGCCGTGCGCCGGATTTTGGGCCTTCGCCGGATTCTCGCGACGTGCCGAATCTTCGGGCGCCGCCGCATGCCCGGCCCTGCCGGATCCGCGTGACACTTCCGCATCCGCGCGGCTAACACCGTTAGCGACGGAGGATTCCCCCGCCACCATTTCAGGGTTCTTATCAGCCATAATCAGATCATACGTCCTTTCAATTCAGCAACATGAGCGTTGCGATAAAGGGCCGTTAACCTGCACCTTTACACTGGCCCATTTTACGCATACCGGTTACGATATTAGTGAGTGCATGAACTCGTAAGCATCGGAGCAGCCGGTAGTCGTGAGTGCCGGTCATCTCCGTCTACACCGTTACACGCGTTAACACGGAAAAGAGGCCCACATGTCCGTCGACACCTCCGGCCGGGTGCTGCAAGGCTGGAATCCCGAGGACGAAGCGAGCTGGGACAAGGCGATCGCCTGGCGCACGCTGAGCATCACCACCTTCTCCATGATCCTGGCCTTCGCGGTCTGGTTCCTGGTGTCGGCGATCGCCCCCAAGCTCAACGACATCGGATTCAACCTGACGTCCGGCCAGCTGTACTGGCTGGCCGCGCTGCCCGGACTCTCCGGCGGCGCGATCCGGCTGATCTACATGTTCCTGCCGCCCGTCCTGGGCACCCGCAAGCTCGTCGGCATCACCTCGCTGCTGCTGGCCGTGCCGATGCTCGGCTGGGGCTTCGCGGTCACCGACCCGTCGACCCCCTACTGGTGGCTGGTGGTGCTGGCGCTGATGACCGGCATCGGCGGCGGCTGCTTCTCCGGCTACATGCCGTCGACCGGCTACTTCTTCCCCAAGCGCATGTCCGGCACGGCGCTGGGCCTGCAGGCCGGCATCGGCAACTTCGGCATGTCCCTGATCCAGCTCATCGCCCCCTGGCTGATGGGCTTCACGCTGCTGGGCATCGGCTTCATCGCCCCGCAGCGCGACGCCGCGAACCAATCCGCCCTGTGGGTCCACAACGTCGCCTGGTTCTTCGTGCCGTGGGCGATCGTCGCCGCGATCCTGGCGTTCACCCTGCTCAAGGACGTTCCGGTGAAGGCGAACTTCCGCCAGCAGCTGGACATCTTCGGCAACAAGAACACGTGGATCCTGACCATCATCTACATCATGACCTTCGGCGCCTTCTCCGGCTTCGCCGCCCAGTACGCCCTGCTGGTCAACAACGTCTTCGGCAAGAGCTCGGACTTCGTGACCCAGGGCTACGACCCGGAGACGCTGCCGAAGGGCGCCGCGCTGGCGTTCCTCGGCCCGATGATCGGCGCCGGCGTCCGCGCCCTGTGGGGCCCGCTGTGCGACCGCTTCGGCGGCGCGATCTGGACGTTCATCTGCGGCGTCGGCATGACCGTCTTCACGGTGGTCGTGGCGTTCCTGGTCAACCCGACCGAGCCCGGCCAGTTCTGGTGGTTCTTCGCCGCCATGATGACCGTCTTCTTCTTCTCGGGCCTGGGCAACGCCGGCACGTTCAAGCAGATGCCGATGATCCTCAACCCCCGCCAGGCCGGTGGCGTCATCGGCTGGACCGCCGCGATCGCCGCGTTCGGCCCGTTCATCGTCGGCATGCTGCTTTCCGCCCTGGATCCGAAGGTGTTCTTCCTGGGGTGCGCGGTGTTCTTCGCCTTCGCCACGACGCTGACCTGGATCTACTACGCCCGTCCGAACGCACCCTTCCCGGGCTGATCGCGATGCGCATGCCCGCCCCGTTCCCGCGGCCACCCGACCGCCAGTCCCCGACCACCACCCGATGACCGTCCCCGAATCTCACCCGACTTGGAGTCGAGAATGACCACCACCGACAGCCGCCCGGCCTCCGGATCCGGCTCTTCGAATCCCCTGTTCAAGCTGGGCGGGCAGCTCCGCCGCGGCACCGTGAGCGAGGACTCGCGGCAGATGTTCCTCAAGGGCGGCCGCGACGCGGACCGCTTCTACCGCCAGCGGTGGAGCCACGACAAGGTCGTCCGCTCCACGCACGGCGTCAACTGCACGGGCTCCTGCTCGTGGAAGGTCTACGTCAAGGACGGCGTGATCACCTGGGAGACCCAGGAGACCGATTACCCGACCATCGGCGCGGACATGCCGGAGTACGAGCCCCGCGGCTGCCCGCGCGGCGCGGCGTTCTCCTGGTACACGTACTCGCCCACCCGCATCCGCTTCCCGTACATCCGCGGCACGCTGCTGGATTACTGGCGCGAGGCGAAGGCCCGGCTGAAGGACCCGGTGCTGGCGTGGCGCGACATCGTGGAGGACCCGGAGCGCTCCCGCGCGTACAAGGAGGCCCGCGGCAAGGGCGGCCTGGTGCGCACGACGTGGGACGAGGCGATGGAGATCGTCGCCGCCGCGCACGTGTACACGGTCAAGCGCTTCGGCCCGGACCGCCTGGCCGGCTTCACGGTCATCCCGGCGATGTCGATGCTGTCCTACGGCGCCGGCTCCCGCTTCTACCAGCTGGTTGGCGGCGCGATGCTGTCGTTCTACGACTGGTACGCGGACCTGCCGATGGCCTCCCCGCAGGTCTTCGGCGACCAGACCGACGTCCCGGAGTCGGCGGACTGGTTCAACTCGGGCTACCTGATCATGTGGGGCTCGAACATCCCGCTGACCCGCACCCCGGACGCGCACTTCATGACCGAGGCCCGCTACCACGGCCAGAAGGTCGTCGCGGTGTCGCCGGACTACGCGGACAACACGAAGTTCGCCGACGAGTGGCTGCGCGTCCACCCGGGCACGGACGGCGCGCTGGCGCTGGCGATGGGCCACGTCATCCTCAAAGAGTTCCACCTCGGCGAGCAGACGCCGCGCTTCCTGGAGTACATGAAGCGGTACACGGACTCGCCCTTCCTCGTGCGGCTGTCCGCCCGCGACGGCGCGTACGTGCCGGGCAAGTTCGTCACGGCCTCGGATCTCCCGCAGGATCATCCGCTTCACGACGCCGCCAACGCGGAATTCCGTCCGCTCGTCCTCGACGAAGACGGCACGGTGAAGGACCCGGGCGGCACGATGGCCGACCGCTGGGGCGACGCGGGCGAGGGCAAGTGGAACCTCAAGCTCGACGACTGCTCCCCCGCCATGACCGCGATGGGCAAGGCCGGCGCCGAACCCGTCGAGGTGCTGCTGCCCCGCTTCGACCTGCCCGGCGACACCACGCCGGAGGGCCCGGTGGGCGCGGGCGTGGTCTCGCGCGGCGTGCCGGCGTTCCGGCTCGGCGATGACCTGGTCACCACCGTCTTCGACCTGATGCTCGCCCGCTACGCCGTCGGCCGCGAGGGCCTGCCCGGCGAGTGGCCCGCCGACTACGACGACGCCTCCACCCCGGGCACCCCGGCGTGGCAGGAGGAGCACACCGGCGTGCCGGCCAACGCTGCCATCCGCATCGGCCGCGAGTTCGCGCAGAACGCCATCGAGACCGAGGGCAAGTCCATGATCGTCATGGGCGCGGGCACGAACCACTACTTCCACTCGGACACGATCTACCGCACGTTCCTGGCGCTGACCACCATGACCGGCTGCCAGGGCGTCAACGGCGGCGGCTGGGCGCACTACGTCGGCCAGGAGAAGGTCCGCCCGATCACCGGCTGGGCGCAGTACGCGTTCGCCCTGGACTGGCAGCGCCCGCCGCGCCAGATGATCTCCACCGGCTTCTGGTACGCCACCACCGAACAGTGGCGCTACGACGGCACCGATGCGGAGCGCCTGGCGTCGCCGCTGCAGGAGGGCTCGTTCGCCGGCAAGACCACGGCCGACACCCTGGTCGAGGCCACGCGCCGCGGCTGGATGCCGTCCTACCCGACCTTCGACCGCAACCCGCTGGCCCTGGGCCAGGAGGCGGCCGACGCAGGTATGGCGCCGAAGGACTACATCGTCAAGGAGCTCGAGGAGGGCCGCCTGCGCTTCGCCATCGAGGACCCGGGCAACCCGGAGAACTTCCCGCGCGTGCTGGCCAACTGGCGCACGAACCTGCTGGGCTCCTCCGCCAAGGGCACCGAGTACTTCTACCGCCACATGCTCGGCTGCGACAACGCCGTGCAGGGCAAGGAAGTCCCCGCCGACCGCCGCCCGACCGAGATGGTCTGGCGCGACGAGGCCGCGGTGGGCAAGATCGACCTGATGTGGACCGCGGACTTCCGCAACACGTCCACGACCCTGCACTCCGACATCGTCCTGCCCGCCGCGACCTGGTACGAGAAGAACGACCTGTCGTCGACGGACATGCACCCCTACGTCCACGCCTTCAACGCGGCGATCGACCCGCCGTGGGAGGCCCGCTCCGACTTCCAGGTCTTCCAGGATCTGGCCGAGCGGTTCTCGGAGATGGCGCGCACGCACCTGGGCACGCAGACCGACGTCATCGCGGCCCCGCTGTCGCACGATTCGCCGGACCAGATGGCGACCCCCCACGGCGTCGTCAAGCCCTGGTCCGAAACCCCGAAGATCCCGGGCGTGACCATGCCCAAGCTGATCCCGGTGGAGCGCGACTACACGGCGGTGTTCGACAAGTTCAACGCCATCGGCCCGCTGCCGGAAAAGGCCGGCATGGGCACCAAGGGCGTCGCGTTCGACCCGACCCGCGAAATCGGCGAGCTGGCGCAGACCAACGGCGTCGCCCGCGACGGCGCGGCCAAGGGCCGTCCGCGCGTGGACACCGACGTCCGCGCCGCCGAAATGGTCCTGCGCCTGTCCGGCACCACCAACGGCCGCCTGGCCACGGAGGGCTTCAAGCACCAGGAGAAGCGCACCGGCACCCGCCTCGCCGACCTGTCGGAGGAGGAGGCCGGCAAGCGCATCACCTTCGCGGACGTCTCCTCCCGCCCGGTGCCGGTGATCACCTCGCCGGAGTGGTCCGGCTCGGAGCACGGCGGCCGCCGCTACTCGGCGTTCGTCATCAACGTCGAGCGGCTCAAGCCGTTCCACACGCTCACCGGCCGCCAGCACTACTACCTCGACCACGACTGGATGCGCGACATCGGCGAAGCGCTGCCGGTGTTCCGCCCGCCGCTGGACCTGCACCACCTCTACGGCGAGGCGACGCCCGGCACGGTCAGCGTCAACGGGGCCGGCCAGACGGAAGTGGCGGTGCGGTACCTGACGCCGCACAACAAGTGGGCCATCCACTCGCAGTACTTCGACAACCTGCACATGCTGGCGCTCTCGCGCGGCGGCCAGGTCGTCTGGATGTCCCCCGCCGACGCCGAGAAGATCGGCGTCGCCGACAACGAATGGATCGAGGGCTACAACCGCAACGGCGTCATCGCCGCCCGCGCGATCGTCTCCCACCGCATCCCCGAGGGCACGGTGTACATGCACCACGCCCAGGAACGCACCGTCGGCGTGCCCGTGGCGGAGACGTCCGGCAAGCGCGGCGGCATCCACAATTCCCTGACGCGGATCCTGATCAAGCCGTCCCACCTCATCGGCGGCTACGCCCAGCATTCCTACGCGTTCAACTACACCGGCCCGACCGGCAACCAGCGCGACGAGGTCACCGTGATCCGCCGCCGCTCCCAGGAGGTTGAGTTCTGATGAAGGTCATGGCCCAGCTGTCCATGGTCATGAACCTGGACAAGTGCATCGGCTGCCACACCTGTTCCGTCACGTGCAAGCAGACGTGGACGAACCGCGAGGGCACCGAGTACGTCTGGTTCAACAACGTCGAGACGCGCCCGGGCGTCGGTTACCCCAAGCAGTGGGAGGACCAGGAGAAGTGGAAGGGCGGGTGGGTGCGCAAGGCCAACGGCAAGGTCGTGCCCCGCGCCGGCGGCCGGCTGAAGAAGCTGGCCACCATCTTCTCCAACCCGGACATGCCGGAGATGACGGACTACTACGAACCGTGGACGTACGAGTACGACAAGCTGCTGTCCGCGCCGAAGGATTCGAAGCACGTGCCCACGGCGCGCCCGGTGTCGCAGTTGTCCGGTAAGCCGATGGACACGATCGAGTGGTCGTCGAACTGGGACGATGATCTGGGCGGGTCGCAGGAGATCCTCGACGATGATCCGGTGCTCAAGGCGATGAGCGAGAAGGTCCGCCACGAGATCGAGCAGTCGTTCATGTTCTACCTGCCGCGCATCTGCGAGCATTGCCTCAATCCGACGTGCGTGGCGTCGTGCCCGTCGGGCGCGATGTACAAGCGCTCCGAGGACGGCATCGTGCTGGTCGACCAGGACAAGTGCCGCGGTTGGCGCATGTGCGTGTCGGGCTGCCCGTACAAGAAGGTCTACTTCAACCATCACACGGGCAAGGCGGAGAAGTGCACGCTGTGTTACCCGCGGCTGGAGGTCGGCGAGCCGACCGTATGCTCGGAGACCTGCGTCGGCCGCCTGCGTTACCTGGGCGTTTTGCTTTACGACGCCGACCGGGTCGGCGAAGTCGCCGCCACGGAAGATGAAAAGGACCTCTACGAGGCCCAGCGCTCCATGCTCCTCGATCCCTTCGACCCGGAGGTCATCGCCGGCGCCCGCGCCGGCGGCGTGCCGGATTCGTGGATCAAGGCGGCGCAGGAGTCGCCGATCTGGAAGCTGATCAGCGTCTACAAGGTGGCGTTGCCGCTGCATCCGGAGTACCGGACGCTGCCGATGGTCTGGTACATCCCGCCGCTGTCGCCCGTCGTCGACGCCGTCACCGCCTCGGGCGCCGACGGTGAGAACCACCGCCTGCTCTACACCGCCATTTCCACCATGCGCATCCCGTTGGAGTACCTGGCGGAGCTGTTCACCGCCGGCGACACCGCCGTGGTGGAGAAGGTCCTGCGCAAGCTGGTGGCCATGCGCTCGTTCATGCGCGAGGTCCGCAACGGCCGTGAGCCGGATCCGGAGATCGCCGCGGCGGTGGGCATGGACGGCCAGGACATCGAGGACATGTACCGGCTGCTGGCCATCGCCAAGTACGACGAGCGCTACGTCATCCCGACGGCCCACTCCGAGTCCGCCGCCACCCCGGAGGGCGTCGCGGCCATGGGTTGCTCGCTGGACGATTTCGGCGGCCCCGGCATGGGCGGCCCGGGCGGCACCGGAGTCGGTGCGGCCCACGACCCGAACATGTCCGTCGAAGAGCTCGCCGCCCAATTCCACGGCGTGCCCCCGGAAGACATCGCCGCCGGTTCCGGGCGCGTCCCCCTGGCCACGTGGAGTGCGGGCGAACGCCCCGACTCCATGTTCCCGGGCAGGTGAGTGCGATGGCGTTGAATTTCCTCGGTCGCCCGGCGCGCCGCGCGGCGGACGCCGCCCGCGCGACGGCCCTGGCCGAACCGACCCACGTCCCCATGACCGACGACCAGCGGCGCACCGTGCTCATGGCGGTGGCCACCCTGCTCGACTACCCCGGCGACGACGCCGAAACCCGCTGGGACGCGGTGGCCGACGCGCTGCCGTCGCTTCCGCTGGCCGCCGCCGATCCGTTGGCGGCGTTCCTGGCGCACGCGCGGGCCGTCGGAAAGCGGGCCCTGGAAGAGCACTACGTGGAGACCTTCGACCAGAAGCGCCGCTGCAACCTCTACCTGTCCTATTACGCAACCGGCGACACCCGGCAACGCGGCGTCGCGCTGCTGAGCTTCCGCGAGATGCTCGCCGCCGTCGGCCTGGAGCAGGACCGCGACGAACTGCCCGACCACCTGTGCGTGGTGTGCGAGGCCGCCGCCCTGGAACCCGGCAGCCCCGAAAACGGCGACACCATCGCCGCCGACGTGCTGGCCACCCACCGCGACGGCATCGAGGTGCTGCGCCACGCGCTGGCCGGCCGCGGCAGCGCCTACGCCGGCCTGCTCGACGCCCTGGTCACCGCGCTGCCCCCGCTCGACGAGGACACGCGCGAACGCTACCTGCGGCTGGTCACCGCGGGGCCGCCCGCCGAGCTCGTGGGCACCCTCGAGCTCCCCTTCCCCGTCAGCAATCAGGAGACGAGATCATGACAACCTTCGACTACATCCTCTGGATCGCCCTGCCGTGGTTGTGCATCGCGATCTTCCTGGTCGGCACCATCTGGCGTTTCCGCGTCGACCAGTACCGCTGGACCACCCGGTCCTCGCAGTTCCTGGGCAACCGGCTGCTGAAGTACGCGTCGCCGATGTTCCACTACGGCATCCTCGCGGTGGCGATCGGCCACTTCATGGGCCTGATCATCCCGAAGTCGTGGACCGAGGCTGCGGGCATCCCGCAAGACGTCTACCACCTGGTGGCGTCGATCGGCGGCATGGCGGCGGCGATCGTGACGGTGCTGGGCCTGATCGGGCTGCTGTGGCGCCGCCGCACCGACAAGTCGGTGTTCCGCGCGACGACGCCGAACGACAAGTTCATGTACGTCATGCTGGCCATCCCGATCGCGCTGGGCACCATCGCCACCGTGCTCAACCAGCTGCTCGGCGACTCCCACGGCTACGACTACCGCGAGACCATTTCGCCGTGGCTGCGAAGCCTGTTCCTGTTCAACCCGCAGCCGGAGCTGATGGTCGACGTGCCGCTGTCGTTCAAGCTGCACATCATCGCCGGGTTCCTGCTGTTCGCGGTGTGGCCGTTCACCCGCCTCATCCACGCGCTGAGCGCCCCCGTGGGCTACGTCAATCGCCCGTACGTCGTCTACCGGTCGCGGACCCCGCGCACCACGACGAAGCACTCCGGCGGCTGGGATCCCGTGTCCACCCGTGATCCGGAGAAGGGGCAGGCCAGGTCCAGCGGCGCCTGACCTGCGGCGCCTGTCCCCCATCCCCCACAATTCGCCCCGCGGCCACCGCACCGCGGGGTGAACCACGTTTTCGTGCAGATATGGTTACACCCCCGCTCCCCGCATCCGCACCGGCGCAGGTCGCGGGCTGCACACGTGAAGCGGTGGCATCATAGATGCACGAACGATGGAGGAGCAGCCGATGACCGACCTCGCCGACCTCGACGCCGACACCGACGCCGCCGCCGCGCGCGGGCGCCCGTCCTACAACGACCTGGCCTACGACGCCCACGTCCGCGCCCGCCAGCACGCGGCCGGCGCCGGCCACCGCGTCGACGACCGCCCCAACCTCGACGGCCCGGGCCCCGGCGGCTTCGCGTTCGAGGGCGTGGACAAGAAGCTGATCCGCGAGGCCGACGTGTTCTTCCTCGCCTCCGTCACCGGCGCCGGCTGGCCGTACGTGCAGCACAAGGGCGGCCCGGCGGGTTTCGTCCACGTCATCGGCGACCGCACCCTCGCGTTCCCCGACTTCCCGGGCAATCAGCAGTACGTCAGCGCCGGCAACATCGACCGCGATGGCCGGGTGTGCCTGTTCTTCGTCGACTTCCCCACTCGGCGCCGCCTGAAGGTCTTCGGCACGGCGCGCGCGGTGGAGGCCGCCGACGATCCGGAGCTCATCGAGCGCCTGCGCGACCTCGGCGCCGGCTCCGACCGGGAGATCCGGGCGACCATCGAGCGCGCGATCGTCGTCGACGTCAACGCGGTCGACGCCAACTGCGCCAAGCACATCAAGCCCCGGTGGGATAGGGCGGCCGTCGATGCGCGCATCGACCTGTACCGCGCCGACATCACCGAGTTGCGCGACCGGGTCACGGAGCTTGACGACGAGTTGGCCGCCACCCGCGAAGCCCTCGCCGCGGCGCGGGCCGAACTCGCCGAGGCACGGCGACAGCTCACGGAAACCGAACCACCCCATGCCGGAGAACACCCCATGTCTACGAGAAGGGCCGATGATGGCAGCGTTGGGACGTCGTAAAGCGAAGACGCAGGGCCACCGCAGCGCCGCGCGCATTGCGGCCGCCGCCACCGCGGTGGGACTGGCCGCGGGATTGGCGGCGTGCGGCGCCGGCGACGGCGAAGACGGAGACGAGCGGACGTTGACCGTGTTCGCGGCGGCGTCGCTGCAGAAGCCGTTCGAGGCCATCGCCGAGCGGTTCGAGGAGGACAACCCGGGAGTCGACGTGGTGCTGTCGTTCGACGGGTCGCAGAGCCTGGTCGACCAGCTCGGCGCGGGTGCCCCGGCGGACGTCCTGGCCACCGCCGACGCCCGCACGATGGCGCGCGCGGAGGACGCGGGGACGGTGCGGGTGCCGCAGGAGTTCGCGACGAACACGCTGACGCTCATCGTGCCGGCGGGCAACCCCGCCGGGGTGACGGGCCTGGACTCGTCGCTGGACGGCGCGAAGCTCGTGGTGTGCGCCCCCGAAGTGCCGTGCGGGGCGGCCACCGAGCAGCTCGAGACCAACGCCGGCGTGGAGCTCGCGCCGGTCTCCGAGGAGTCGAAGGTCTCCGACGTGCGCGGCAAGGTCGAGTCGGGGCAGGCCGACGCGGGCATCGTCTACCGCACCGACGCCGCGGCCGCCGGCGACCGCGTGGAGGCCATCGACATCGCCGGCGCCGACGAGGTGGTCAACGCCTACCCCATCGCCGTGACCGCCGACGCCGGAGCCGATGGGCAACGCTTCGCCGACGCCGAAACGTGGATCCGCGCCGTGACGTCCGACTGGGGACGGAAGATCTTGGCGGACGCCGGATTCGGGGCGCCGCGATGAGGCGGGGCCCGATCCGGCGCCACCGGTAGATTCGACATCATGAGATCCGCCGCCACCTCCGCCTCCCGCCTGCGCCCTCCCACCTGGGTGCTCGCCCCGGCGGCGGTGGCGCTGCTGGTCGCGGTGGTGCCCGTCGCGGCCCTGGCGCTGAAGGTGCCGTGGGCGCGGGTGCCGGAGCTGGTCGCCTCCGACGCGGGCGCTGCGGCACTGGGGTTGTCGCTGCGCACGAGCCTGATCGCGGCGCTGATCGTCGTGGTCGTCGGCGTCCCGCTGGCGGTGGCCATGTCGCGGGCGCGGCGCTTTTCCGGGGCGCTGCGCGTCGCGGTGGTGCTGCCCATGACCATGCCTCCGGTCGTCGGCGGCCTGGCGCTGCTGGCGGCGTTCGGGCGCACGGGCGTCATCGGGTCGCGGTGGCCGTGGTTGGCCGAGTCCCTGTCGTTTTCCACCGCCGCGGTGGTGCTGGCGCAGGTCTTCGTCTCGCTGCCGTTCCTGGTGCTGGCGCTGGAGGGGGCGCTGCGCGGCCTGGATGCGCGCCATGCCGAGGCGGCCGCGGGGCTGGGGGCGTCGCGAAGCAGGATCCTCGCCCAGGTGACCTTGCCCATGGTCGCCCCCGCCATCATCTCCGGCACCACCCTGTCGCTGGCCCGCGCGCTGGGCGAGTTCGGCGCGACGCTGACCTTCGCCGGATCGCTGCCCGGCGTCACCCGCACGTTGCCGCTGGCGATCTACCTCGAGCGCGACAACGATCCCGACCTGGCGCTGGCGCTGTCGGCGGTGCTGCTGGGCATCGCCATCGTGCTCGTCGCCGTGGGCGCGGCGGTGCCCTGGGCGATGGCGCGGCGCCGCGGCGGGGACGGCGCCCCCGAGCACCCCTCCGGCCCGTCCCCGCACTCCCCCGCAACGGACGCGCCAGAGGTCGGGGACGAAGGCGTCGTCAAGCAGGAGGACCTGGACCTGCGCATTGCCGTGGCGGGTCTGCTCGATGCCCGTGTCGCCATCGCCGGCGGCGCGACGACCGCGGTGATCGGCCCCAACGGCGCGGGCAAATCGACGCTGCTGCGCGCCATCGCCGGGCTGCCGGTGCGCGGCGGCGCGGAGGTCGGCGGGGACGTGCCGCGGGCGGTGCTGCTGACGCAGGATCCGGCGCTGCTTCCGCACCGCACCGTGCTGGGCAACGTGGTTTTCGCCTGCCGCGACGAGGCCCGGGCGCGCCGTGAGCTCGCCGCCGTCGGCGCCTCCGGGCTGGCCGACCGCTTCCCGGCGTCGCTGTCCGGCGGGCAGGCGGCGCGCGTGGCGCTGGCCCGGGCGTTGGCGGCAGATACGGAGGTCATCCTCCTCGACGAGCCCTTCGCCGCGCTGGATGCCGCGTCGGCCGCGTCGCTGCGGCAGGTGCTGCGCCGTCGGCTGCGCGGGCGCACGGCGATGTTGGTCACCCACGATCCGGTGGACGTGGCCACGTTGGCCGATCGCGTCATCGTCATCGAGGACGGCCGCATCGCCGCGGCGGGCTCGCCCGCGGACTTGCTGGCCGCCCCGGTGACGCCTTTCCTGGCGCAGTTCGCGGGGCTCATCGCCGTGCGGGGCACGGCCATTGCGCTTGACGACGCCACCGTCACCGTCCGCACGCCCGCCGGCTTCGAGATCACGGGCGTGCCAGCAGGCGCGGGCGCCGGTGGTGCACGGGAAGGGGGCGATCTGGAGAGTGGCGAACCGACACGTGGCGAACTGGAGAGTGGCGATCTGGAGAGTGGCGAACGGGAAGGCGGGGGCCGCGCCGTCGCGCTGTTTTCGCCGCGGGCGGTGACGCTGGGACCCCTCGACGGCGATGCGCCGGAGACCAGCGCCCGCAACGTCCTTGACTGCCGGGTACGGGCCATCCGCCATCAGGGCGCGGCCGTGCGCGTGGAACTCGGCGTCGCGGGTGGGACGGGTACGACGGGACGGGCCGACCGAACGGGCGAAAAACCCGCCGGCGAGGCCGTCGCGGCCAACGGGCCCGCCGATCGAGACACGGTCATCATCGCCGAGATCTCCGCGCACTCCCTGGCGACGCTCGGTCTGGCCGAGGGCTCCCCCGTCCGCGCCACCGTCAAGGCCATGCAGGTGCAGGTGCTGCCGATCGCCGGTTGATCCGGTACGCCGGTTGATCCGGTACGCCGGTTGATCCGGTGCACTGACGCGAAGGGCCGGGGCTCCCCACCGCTTTGGTGGGGTGCCCCGGCCTTTCGTCTGTCTCGCGTGCGGCTGGCTAGTTGGCCGTGGCGCGGCGGCCGATCAGCAGGCCGCCGAGGACCATCAGCGCACCGGCGATGCCGGCGGCGACTCCGATGTCCACGCCGGTGACCGGCAGCTGCGAACCGGAGTCCGCGGCGACGACGTCGGTCCGGCCGGACTCGGTGCCGGGGGCCTTTCCGTCGTGTGCACCGTTCTTGCCCGGGGCAGCTTCGTCGGCGCCCTTCTCATCTTCGGGAGCCGAGCCCAGTGCGGCCGAGCCGACCGAACCCACCGCAGCCGAGCCGAGGGCCGCGGAACCCACCGAGCCCGCCGCCGAAGATCCCGATGCGGAACTGCCGATGGAGGAGCTGCCGATCACGGAGCTGCCGATGATGGCGCTGCCGACGACAGCGCTTCCGACGGTGCCGGAACCGATCACCGTGGAAGGTGGATCGACCTGTGCCGACGCGGCGGGTGCCATGGCGACGGCGCCGGCGGACGCGGCGGAAACGAGCAGCGCGGTGGCTGCGACGACGGACGTCGCCTTGCGGCGGACGGACACGGAGGGGGTGGTTTCGTTCATGCGCTTCTTTCGTGGGTGGGAAAGGCGGATGGGTGGAATATGTGCGCCGGCTACTTCGAGGTACCGCGGCGGCCGATCAGCAGCGCACCGAGCACAAGAAGCGCACCGGCGATGCCGGCGAGGACGCCCGCATCGACGCCGGTGACCGGCAGACCACCGGTGGCCTGGACGACCTCGGACTCCTGCCGGGCGGGGGCCTTCACCGGAGCAACGGCAGCGGCCTCGTCCTTCGTCGGGCCCTTGGCGGGATCCGCGGCCGGAGTCTCGGCGGGGACCTCCGGTGCCGGGGCGTCCTCCACGTCACCCGAGGGCACCTCGGGCGCGGAATCCGAGCTGCCGATGGCGGCGCTGCCCACCGAACCGATGATCGCGATCGCCCCGGCGCCGATGGTCGTGGTGCCGCCCTGGGCGTGCGCCATCGGCGCCATGCCGAGGGAACCGATCATCAGCGCGGAACCGGCGATGACGGAAGTTTCCTTCTTACGGGAAAACAGCGAGATTGGTCGTCCTTCGAGTGATTCGGTGCCCCCGGAGGAGTCTTCCGGGTCAATCGCGGCCCATTGCCGAAACCTTCCAAATATTGCCAGCCCCCGAACCCACCTCAAAGAAATGCCGCGCAAATCACAGGCCATCCTTGCAGGTCCGACGGAAGATCGACTTTACCAATTCCAGTTTTGAATTTCGTTAATTCTCGCCGCATGACCCGGATTCACCGTTGTCCCATTACAGAACGCTCCCCGCCGTATCATCCGAAGAGGCTGCGCCCACGACAAAAGGGGCCGGATGCGCAATCGCGTGCGCGTCCGGCCCCTACGTTTAGGAAGCTACGGGCGCGTGTGTCCGGTGCCGCGCAGGATCCACTTGGTGGACGTCAGCTCCGGCAGGGCCATGGGCCCGCGGGCGTGGAGCTTCTGCGTGGAGATGCCGATCTCGGCGCCGAAGCCGAACTGCTCGCCGTCGGTGAAGGCGGTCGAGGCGTTGACGTTGACGGTGGAGGCGTCGACGCGGTCGACGAAGGTCTCGCACACCTCCCAGTCCTTGGCGGCGACGGCCTCGGTGTGGCCGGAGCCGTGGGCGTTGATGTGGTCGGTGGCCTCGATGACGCCGTCGACGATCTTCGCCACGATGTCGAAGGACAGGTACTCGTCGTTCCAGTCCTCGTCGGTGGCGGGGATGACCTCGCCGCCCCACTCGGCCTCGGCCAGGTTGTCGACGTCGCCGTGGACCTTCACGTCCGCGGCGTTCAGCGCGTCGAGGACCTTGCGGATCTTCTCCGCGCCCAGCGCGCGATCGAGCAGCACGCCCTCGGTGGCGTTGCACACCGAGCAGCGCCGGGTCTTGCCGTTGATCAGCATCGCGATGGCCTCGTCGACGTCGGCGGAGCCGTCGATGTAGAGGTGGCAGTTGCCCGTGCCGGTCTCGATGGCCGGCACGGTGGCACCGGTGACCACGGCCTCGATCAGGCCGGCGCCGCCGCGGGGGATGACCACGTCGACCAGCCCGCGGGCGGTGATCAGGTCCTGCACCGAATCATGGGTCTCGCACGGCAGCAGCTGCACCAGGTCCTCGGGGGCACCGTCGGCGGCGAGCACGCCGCGCAGCACCTTCACCAGCGCGGTGTTGGAATTGACGGCGGACTTCGAGCCGCGCAGCAGCGCCACGTTGCCGGACTTCAGCGCCAGACCGAAGGCATCGACGGTGACGTTCGGGCGGGCCTCGTAGACCATGCCCATCACGCCCAGCGGGACGCGGACCTGCGACAGCTTGATGCCGTTGGGCAGGGTGCTGCCGCGCAGCACCTCCCCGACCGGGTCCTGCAGCGCGGCGACCTGGCGCAGGCCGCCGGCGATGCCCTCGATGCGCTCGGCGTCGAGCTTCAGGCGGTCGATGAGGGACTCGTCCAGGCCGCGCTCGCGCCCGGCCTTGATGTCGGCCTCGTTGGCCTCGAGGATCTCCGGGGTCTTCTCCACGAGCGCCTCGGCGGCCGCGAGGAGCAGCCGGTTCTTGCGCTCGGAGGTGTAGCGCGCCAATTCCATGGTGACGTCCTTGGCGCGGCGGGCCTTGTCCAGCACCTCGTCGCGCTCGGCGGCGCGGGCATGGGTGATGGTCTGGTCATTTGTCGCGTCAGTCATACCGACCAGTGTAGGTAAACCCCCGGGGTGGGCTTCAAGTCACCATGCTTCACGACGCCCACGGCACCACGTTTCACCGCGTGCCGGCCGGGCCGTCGTAAAGCACAACCGCCCGGGCCACCGGCGACCGAAAACGTACGGCTAAGCGACGGAGACGTCCGTCCACGGCATCATGGTCTCCACCCACGGGAAGACGACTTCCATGAGCAGGAAGAACAGGCCGACAAGCACCAGCAGCACGACGATGGTCTTAAGCCACGCGGGGCCGGGCAGAACGCCCCACAGGGGTCCGTACATCTACGCCGTCTCCTTCGCTTCGACGCCCGCCAGGGCGCCGTGGACGATCAACCGGTGCGTGTTCGCCCACTGCGGATGGCAGGTGGTGAAGGTGACCATGCTCGCCTCGCCTTGCGGCGTGACCACCTCCGACCGGTCCGGGGTGACGATGTGCCGGCCGGGCACGCCCGGGACGATGGTGCCCTCCGGCACGCAATCGAAGGCCCCCGCCATGACCGCCGATCGTCGGATCCGGCGGGGCGCCGGGTTCGGCCGGCGCCGGGTCGGCCGGGGCGGCGGCGTTCCACTGCGATCGCAGGGCGTCGGCGGCCTGGACCTGGGCCTTGCCACTGGACACGCCCGTTTAACAGAGCCGATAGAAGACGAACAACGCGATGATCACGCCGAACGTGATCAGCAGTTCGCCAAGAGTCCCTGCGATGCGGGACGCCATGCCCCGACTATGCCCCGCGAACGCAAAAATCCCTCAGCGGGCGCTCACGCGCGGGAGGCGTAGCCCGACAGGTAGTCGGCGTGGATCACCGGCTTCTGCATGCCATCAGGCAGCTCCGCGGTGGTGCGGCCGACCATGCCTGCCAGTTCGTCGGAGTCGTAGGCGACCTCGCCGCGGCCGACGATCTCGCCGTTCGGGCCGACGATGTCCACGATGTCGCCCGCCGAGAACTCACCGTCGATGCTGGTCAGGCCGACCGGCAGCAGCGAGCGGCGGTGCTCGGTGACCGCCTGCACGGCACCGGCGTCCAGGCGCAGCACGCCCGTGGCGTCGGCGGCGTAGAGGACCCAGAACTGCCACGCGGACAGGCGGTCCTCCTTCGGCGCGAAGGCGGTGCCCACGTCGGCCTGATCGAGGGCCGCGTCGATGTTCTCCGTCGACGTCAGCAGCACCGGCACGCCGCCGCGCGAGGCCAGGCGGGCCGCCGAGACCTTCGACGCCATGCCGCCGGTGCCCAGCTTTCCGCCGTCGCCGGCGATGACGCCCTTGAGGTCGTTGCCGCTCCACACCTCCGGCACGAACTGCGCGCCCGGCTCGGAGGGGTTGCGGTCGAACAGGCCCTCGACGTCGGACAGCAGCACCAGCGCGTCGCAGAACGCCAGGTGCGACACCAGCGCCGCCAGGCGGTCGTTGTCGCCGAAGCGCATCTCCGACGTGGCCACCGTGTCATTCTCGTTGACGATCGGGATGGCGTGGAGCTGGCGCAGGCGGTCGATGGTGCGCTGGGCGTTGCGGGCGCGCGGGCGGTCGCCGGCGTCGGCCGACGTCAGCAGCACCTGCCCGGTGGTCCGGCCGAAACGGGCGAACGAGCGCGACCATTCCTGGGCCAGGCGCACCTGGCCGACGGCCGCGGCCGCCTGCTTGGTGGCCAGGTCGGTCGGGCGGGTCGACAGACCCAGCGGGCCCATGCCCGAGGCCACGGCGCCGGAGGACACCAGGATCAGGTCGCTGCCCTTGGCCATGCGCTTTTCCAGCGCTTCGGCGATCTCGTCGATCTTCGCGGGGTCCGTGCGGCCATCCGGGCCGGTCAGGGAGGATGACCCGATCTTCACCACGATCCTCTTCGCATCGCGGATGCTGTCGCGGGTGGAGCTGGAGTAAGGCGGGTTCATGGGCCCTTTCGTTTCTTCGTCTTCGGGGGCTTGCTGGTTATTCGGGTTGTTCCGGTCGTCCCGGCCGATCCGGTCGATCCGCCCGGTCAGGCTGACCGGGCCGACCGGGATGGCCGGGATGGCCGGGATGGCCGGGGATTACTGGTAGCGCTCGCGCTCGGCCTGCTCGCCGTCGCCGAAATCGAACTCGTCGATCAGGCCGCGACGGGCCTGCGAGGCGCGCTTGCGCTCTTCGGCGGAAACGCGGTCGGTCGTCTCCAGGCGCTGGTCGGTGCCGCGGCCCGACGGCACGAAGTCGTCGATGCCGGCGGCGGTCTGCGGGTGCCATTCGAAGGTGATGTCGCCGATGGTCACCGGGCAGCCCGGGGTCGCGCCGGCCTTGGCCAGCGCCTCCTCGACGCCCAACTTGGCCAGGCGGTCGCCCAGGAAGCCGACGGCCTCGTCGTTTTCGAAGTCCGTCTGCATGATCCAGCGGCGCGGCTTGCGGCCGACGACGACGAATCCGTCCGGGTCCTCGGGATCGCGCTCGATCTCGAACTCCTGGGGGCGGCCGCGGCGGCCGACGGCCTTGGGCACGATGACCGCGGGCTTCTCTTCCTTCTTCGCGGGGTTGTCCTTGCGGTACGTGGCCACGGCCTCGGACAGGCCGTAGGTCAGTTCCTTCAGGCCCTCGCGCGTGGCGGTGGAGATGCCGAAGATCGGCCAGCCGAACTCCTCGAGTTCCTCGCGCATGAACTCGGCCATCTCCTTGGCCTCGGGCACGTCGAGCTTGTTCAGCACGATCACGCGGGGCCGCTCGGCCAGGTCGCCCAGGCCGATGTCGCCGGCGAGCTCGGACTCGTAGTTGGCAAGCTCGTGCTCCAGCGCCTTGATGTCATCGACGGGGTTGCGGTCGGACTCGTAGGTCGCGCAGTCGACCACGTGGGCCAGGACGGCGCACCGCTCGATGTGGCGCAGGAAGTCCAGGCCCAGGCCGCGGCCCTCGGACGCGCCGGGGATCAGGCCCGGAACATCGGCGATGGTGAAGGACTCGTGACCGACGTTGACCACGCCCAGGTTCGGCTGAAGCGTGGTGAACGGGTAGTCGCCGATCTTCGGCTTGGCCGCCGACAGGGCGGAGACCAGCGAGGACTTGCCGGCGGACGGGAAGCCCACCAGGCCGACGTCGGCCATCGACTTCAGTTCGAGGACGAGGTCCTTCTCCTCGCCCGGCTCGCCGAGCAGGGCGAAGCCGGGGGCCTTGCGGGCGCGCGACGCCAGCGCCGCGTTGCCCAGGCCGCCGTAGCCGCCCTCGGCCGCGACGAAGCGGGTGCCCTTGCCGGTGAGGTCGGCCAGGACCTCGCCGTCGGTGGTCATGACGACCGTGCCTTCCGGCACCTCCAGGATCAGGTCCTGCCCGCGGGCGCCGTTGCGGTGGTCGCCGGCGCCGGGACGGCCCTTTTCGGCCTTGATGTGCGGGTGGAAGTGGAAGTCCATCAGCGTGTGGACCTGGGGCGAAACTTCGAGCACGATGTCGCCGCCGTGCCCTCCGTTGCCGCCGTCGGGCCCGCCGAGGGGCTTGAACTTTTCGCGCAGGACGGAACTGCAGCCGTGGCCGCCGTCGCCCGCCTGCAGGTGCAGGACGACGCGATCGATGAACCGTGACATGGGGCCTCATTCCTGGGAGTGCTGTGGACGGGGGCCTCGTCCGTGCGGCGTCCATCATGGATTCCGCGTCGTTTCGGGGCTGTTTCCGGTGCCAATGCGACGCCGATTCCGGGCACGCGAAAGCCGGGCCCGACTGATCGGACCCCCGCATAACCCATGATTGTCGCACAATCGGGCCGCCAACCCGAATGATCCGGGGTGGATCGTGAGAAGTTCAACGTCGCCCGCGACCTGCGATGCAGATCACTTCGGCGTCCGAATCACCTCCCCCACCTTTGCTTTGCGACGCCCACGGCCCCGCCGTCCGTCGTGTGGGGGCCGTTTCGGCGGGGGCGCGGGGACGTCGCCGAGCGGGGCGCGAAGCGTTCGAACGGGCGAATCCGGGTGCCGTGCTTAAGTGGGGGCATGACCGCCGGTGATCAGACCCAGCCCACATCTCCCTCGACCGACGGGGCCCTCGGGCCCGCGACGCGCGCGGAGGCCGATGAGCTGTTGCAGGGGCTCGCCGGGCCGGGGACGTCGCTGCGCGACGACCAGTGGACGGCGATCGACGCGCTGGTCAACCGGCGCGAGCGGCTGCTGGTGGTGCAGCGCACCGGCTGGGGCAAGTCGGCGGTGTATTTCATCGCGGCGAAGCTGCTGCGCAGGCGCGGGCGCGGGGCCAGCGTGATCATTTCGCCGCTGCTGGCGCTGATGCGCAACCAGGTGGCGGCGGCGCGGCGGGCGGGCATCCGGGCGGAGACCGTCAACAGCGCCAACATGACGGAATGGGACGACATCCAGCGGCGCGTCGCCGGCGGCGAGGTCGATGTGCTGCTGGTGTCGCCCGAGCGCCTGAACAACCCGCAGTTCCGCGACGACGTGCTGCCGTCGCTGGCGCGGGCGGCGGGCATGGTCGTCGTCGACGAGGCTCATTGCATTTCCGACTGGGGGCATGACTTCCGGCCCGACTACCGGCGCATCCGCGACCTGCTGGCCGGGCTCGGGGCGGGCGTGCCGGTGCTGGCGACGACGGCGACGGCCAACGACCGCGTGGTCGAGGACGTGCGCTCCCAGCTCGGCGACGGCACCGGGGTGCTGCGCGGCGGCCTGGACCGCGAATCGCTGAGGCTCAACGTGGTGCGGCTGCGGGATACGACGAAGCGGCCGGCGTGGCTGGCGTCGCATCTGCGGGAGCTGCCGGGGTCGGGCATCATCTATTGCCTGACGGTGGCGGCCGCGGAGGATCTGGCGGAGGCGCTGACCGCCGCAGGTTACGAGGTCGCCGCGTACACCGGGCGCACCGATGCCGCCGAACGTGAGCGGCTGGAGGCGGCGCTGCTGGACAACGAGGTCAAGGCGCTGGTGGCCACGTCGGCGCTGGGGATGGGCTTCGACAAGCCCGACCTGGGGTTCGTGGTGCACATGGGCGCGCCGGGGTCGCCGATCTCGTATTACCAGCAGATCGGCCGTGCCGGCCGCGGCACCGACCGGGCGGAGGTCGTGCTGTTGCCGGGTGCGGAGGACCGCGACATCTGGGAATACTTCGCCTCGCTGTCTTTCCCGGCGGAGGACGTGGTGCGGTCGTTGCTCGCGGAGCTGGAGACCTACGGTGACCAGCCCGCCTCCACCGCCCGGCTGGAGACGGCGGTGGATCTGTCGAGGTCCCGGTTGGATCAGGTGCTCAAGGTCCTCGACGTCGATGGGGCCGTGCGCCGCGTGCGGGGCGGCTGGGTCGCCACCGGCGCGCCGTGGGAGTACGACGCCGCCCGCTACGGCGGTCTGGCCGAGGCGCGCAAGGCCGAGCAGAACGCGATGATCGCCTACGAGCGGCTCGGTGACGGCGCGGCGGCGGGCGGCACGACCGAAGATGCCGCAGGTACGAACGGCGGGCCCGGAGATGGCGCGGCTGCGGGAGGTGCGGGGGCGTCGTCAAGCAACCGCTCCCCCGAGCCCGACGCGTGCCGCATGTTGTTCCTGCGCCGCCAGCTCGACGACCCGACGGCGACTGGCCCGTGCGGGCGCTGCGACAACTGCACCGGTCGCGACCTGTCCCCCGACGTCGACGCGAGCGTCGATGACGTGGTGCGGGCGCGGCTGACCGAACCCGGCGTGCGCATCCCCGCTCGCAAGCAATGGCCGACGGGGCTGGACCGCCTGATGGCCGGCGGCCACGGGCACGGGCGCGCCGGGGCGACGCTCGGGGCGACGGGGCTGCGGGTGCCGCTGAAGGGCAAGATCCACGGCATCAGCGAAGGCCGGGCCCTGGGCCGTCTCAACGACATCGCCCGCGGCCCGGCGCTGACGCAGCTGCTCGCCGACGCGTCGTGGCGCCCCGACGCCTCCCGATGGAAGCAGGACCGGACGCTGCGCAGCGTGGTCGAGGTGCTCGCCGGCTGGGACTGGGACGTGCGGCCCGACACCGTGGTGGCGTTGGTGACGCATGCCGTCGTCGATGCCTCGGCGGGCGCAGCTCTCGAAGCCGGGTCCCCGGCGCATGGTTCGGCACTCGACGAGATGGTCGTCGCCTGCGCCATCGCCGTGTCCGACATCGGGCGCATGGCCTTCGGCGGCGTGCTCCCGGTTCGCGACGGGTCCCGCCCGGTCGACGCACAGAACTCCGCCTACCGCGTGGCGGGGCTCGCCGACCGGTGGGATTGGGCGGCGATCGGGGACATCGAGCTCGGCGACGGACCGATCCTGTTGGTCACCGACTGCATCGACACCGGCTGGTCGATCACGCTGGCCGCCGCCGCGCTGGCTTCGGCCACCGGCCGCGACGTCCTGCCCCTGGCGCTGGCCGCGCGCGGTTAGTTCAGCGTCGGCGCCGACCCCGCGAGCGTGCAGCCGCAAAGCGAAGAACCCCCGCCCACCGGAACCACGAGATCACGATACGGCCCCTGGAACACGATCTCGTCGAATGCGCAGCCCACCCGAACCAGGAGATCGCGATACGGCTCCTGGAACACGATCTCGTCGAATATGCAGCCCACCGCCGGGCCCTCGCCCCGGCCCCACGCCCACACCCGCCCCGGACCCCGCGCACGCGAAAGCGCCGCACCTCCCAAGGGGAAGTGCGGCGCTGCCGGTGTCGTGGGCGCCGACGCGACGAATCGCGCGCGGCGGACCGGGAAGCTTACGCCTCGGCGGTCTCGGCCTCGACGATGTTGACGGTGCGCTTGTTGCGCTTGGTGCCGAACTGGACGGCGCCGGCCTTCAGGGCGAAGAGCGTGTCGTCGCCGCCACGGCCAACGTTCTCACCGGGGTGGAACGAGGTGCCGCGCTGGCGGACCAGGATCTCGCCGGCCTTGACCTGCTGGCCGCCGAAACGCTTCACGCCGAGGCGCTTGGCCTCGGAGTCGCGGCCGTTGCTGGTGCTGGATGCACCCTTCTTGGAAGCCATGATTCCTCCTTAAGGAAAAGCTTGTTTCGGTGGCTTACTTGGAAACGCCGGTGATCTTCAGGACCGTCAGCGGCTGACGGTGACCGAAGCGACGCTTGTAGCCGGTCTTGTTCTTGTAGTGCATGCCGCGGATCTTCGGGCCCTTGGCGGCCTCGACGATCTCGGCGTTCACGGTGATCTTGGCAAGCTTCTCGGCGTCGGAGGTGACGTCGGAGCCGTCGACGAGCAGAACCGGGGTGAGAGCCACGGTGGAACCCGGCTCACCCTCGATCTTCTCGACCTTGACGAGGTCACCTTCGGCAACCTTGTACTGCTTGCCGCCGGTCTTGACGATCGCGTACATAGGAGGGCTACCCCTTTTTCGTTTACTCGACTCGAGGGACGCAAATCCCTCGACGTGGACAGTTTCTTCTGCGTTCAGCGGCGGGCCTCATGGCTCGTTGTCGCGGGTATCCGCGCGCACCCGGCAAGGGCTCGATTCGGGCATGCCCGATACGCCTCTGAACAGCGACTGGTCAAGACTAGCGAATCGCCCCCGCAAATGACAAACCGCGCCATGCCCACAACCCCGGCACTCCCCGAAGTTCCGGGCATCGTCGGCCATGTCGGATTCTACGCCAACCACATGCGCCACAGCGTTAACACGCGGGCATGGGAAACGGCCCCCTCCCCCGCGACGGTGATCGCGGGGTCGGGGGCCGTTTCGGTCATCGCAGGGCCACCGGTTCCGGGTGGTTCGGCTATCCGCGCGAGACCCTGCGGACGGCGCGTCGGCGTCCCCGGCGGGGCTTCTGGCCGGCGTCGTCCTGCTTTGCGACGCTTCCGTCCGCACCTTCGCCCTTCGGTGCCGAAGACTGCGCCTTCTTGGACGCCGCCTTCTTCGGCGCGTTCTTCTTCGCTGCGGACTTGTCCGACTGGCCCGAATCGGCGGCACCGGATTCGGCACCGGCCTGCGAGGTCACGCGGCGCACCGCGCGGCGGCGGCCACGGCGGCGGGCCGGACGCTCCGACTCGCCCGAAAACGAGGCGGACGAGGTGGAAGCCGCGGAATCGGATGCAGCCGCCTTCTCCGGGGTCGCCTTCGGCGCATCCGCGGGCATCGCCGGGGCGTCGTCCTTGCCACCGGAGTTCTTCGGCGCCGCGGTCTTCTTGGCGGAGCGCTTCCTGCCGGAATTCTTGTCGTCGGAGCTCTTCTGCCCGGAGCCCTTCCGATCAGCGTTCTTCTGGTCAGTGCCCTTCTCGTCACTGCCCTTCTGGTCAGAACTCTTCTCGTTCGAACCCTTCGCATCGGACGCCGGCTGACCGAAGTCCTCCGGCTTCGGCGCATGATCCGAGCGCGATCGGCCGCGCGTCGGGCGATTGCGGCGCGGCGACTTCTCGAACGCCGCCAGCGCCTCCTCGTACGTCCCCGGCTCGGCGGGTGCCTCGTCGGCGCCCTTCACCGGCTTCGACTCGACGGAAACGGTGCGGTCCGGCGTGTCCGACACCTCGGTGCGCTGCTCCCGGCCCGAGCCACGGTTACCACGCCCCGCATCCTTCCGGCCCGAGTCCTCCCGGTCCGATTCTTCCCGGCCCGAATCCTCGCGGCCCGAATCCTCGCGGCCGGCCTCGTCCTGCGTCGCCTGCCCGGCGTGCACCACGCGGCGACGGCGACGGCGGCGCGCCGAACGCGACACGTAGCGGTCGTCCGACGGCTCGTCCGGATCCTTGTCGCGCGCCTCGGCCACCGCGTTGGCGGCCACGCGAGCCAGGGCGTCCCCGACGTCGGCGTGCTCCTCGCGGTTGCCACGGGACGCTTCACGACGACGCTCGCCGGAATCCTCCGTGGAGCGCTCATCCGCGCCACGGCGCTGGCCCTCATCGGAGCCCGGCCGCGACGATGCACGGCGACGGCCACGGCGGCGCGGCGGACGCGACTCCTCGGCCTCGGCGCGGTTCACCGACTCATCGACGGCGCGGTCCTCGGCCGACATCGGCTCATCGGCGGCGTCGTGATCGCGGCGGTCGTCACGGTTCCGGTCATCACGACGTCGCTCATCACGACGCTGGTCGTCACCGCGCTGGTCGTCACGGTTCCGATCATCGCTGCGCTGATCGTCGCGGCGCTGCTCGTCGCCACTGCGGCCCTCGCCGCCACGACGCGAACCCCGGCGCCCACGACGGCGGGACCGGCCGCCGGACTGCTCGCGATCGCCGGAACCGGCACCACGCGAGCCGTCGTCAAGCCGGGTATTCGTG
Organism: Corynebacterium xerosis NBRC 16721 = ATCC 373; assembly: GCF_001552415.1. Taxonomy (GTDB): domain Bacteria; phylum Actinomycetota; class Actinomycetes; order Mycobacteriales; family Mycobacteriaceae; genus Corynebacterium; species Corynebacterium xerosis. The sequence goes on along the minus strand of NZ_BCRD01000002.1, from coordinate 303,281 downwards.
CCCTGCTCGTCGGCGAAATCCTTCGTCGACGCCGACTGATCCGACCGGTGATCGTCCTCGTGGCCGTGCTTGTGGTCGTCCTTGTGATCATCATCGTGATCGCCGCGGCGCATCGCCTCGGCGACCGGGTGCTTCGGCGGTGCCTGGGTACGGCGGCCACGCGGACGGCCGCGCTGCGGCTCATGCTCGTGATCGACCGGATCGACGTGGATGACGAGCCCGCGGCCATCGCAGGCCTCACACGTGGTGGAGAACGTCTCCAGCAGACCCGTGCCCAGACGCTTGCGCGTCATCTGGACCAGACCCAGCGACGTCACCTCCGACACCTCATGGCGCGTGCGATCCCGGCCCAGTGCCTCCTTCAGGCGGCGCAGCACCAGATCCTGATTCTCCGGCAGAACCATGTCGATGAAGTCGACGACGATCATCCCGCCCAAGTCGCGCAGGCGCATCTGGCGGACGATCTCCTCCGCGGCCTCGAGGTTGTTGCGGGTGACCGTCTCCTCCAGGTTGCCGCCGGCACCGGTGAACTTGCCGGTGTTGACGTCGACGACGGTCATGGCCTCGGTGCGCTCGATGATCAGCGTGCCGCCCGACGGCAGCCACACCTTGCGGTCCAGCGCCTTCGCCAGCTGCTCGTCGATGCGGTGGTGGGCGAAGACGTCCTCGCCGCCGTGCTGCTCCGGACGGTAGCGCTGCAGACGGTCGGCCAGATCCGGCGCGACCTCGTCGACGTAGGAGCGCACGATGCCCCACGCCTTGTCGCCCTCGACGACCAGGCGCGAGAAATCCTCGTTGAACAAGTCGCGGACGACCTTGATCAACATGTTCGGCTCTTCGTACATCGTCTCCGGCTTGGCGCCCTTGCGGGCCTTCGCCTCACCGGCACGCTTGTCGATGTCCTGCCACAGTCCCTCGAGGCGCTGCACGTCGGCCTCGATGGCGTCCTTGGACACGCCCTCCGCGGCGGTGCGGATGATCGTGCCCGACCCCGACGGCGTGACCTCCTTGAGGATCTCCTTCAAACGCTTGCGCTCCGGCTCCGGCAGCTTGCGCGAAATGCCGGCGCTGTGGCCGCCGGGGACGTAGACCAGGAACCGGCCGGCCAACGAAATCTGCATGGACAGGCGGGCGCCCTTGTGGCCCAGCGGATCCTTCGTCGCCTGCACCAGCACCTGATCGCCGGCCTTGAGCGCATGCTCGATGCGCCGCGAACGCCCGGACGACCCGAAGGCCCGCCAGTTGACGTCCGCCGAGTACAGCACGCCGTTGCGGTCGGTGCCGATGTCGATGAACGCGGCCTCCATGCTCGGCAGCACGTTCTGCACGCGGCCGAGGTAGATGTCGCCGATGATCGACGTCTGCGTGTCCGAGGTGACGAAGTGCTCCACCAGCAGATCGTCCTCCAGCACGCCGACCTGCGTGACCATGCCGTTGCCGTCGTGGCGGCGGCGCTCACGCACCACCATCGTGCGCTCGACGGACTCGCGGCGGGCCAGGAACTCGGCCTCGGAGATCACGTGGCGCTTGCGGGACTCCGCGCGGCGATCGGCGCGGCGGCGGCGCTGGGCCTCCAGGCGGGTCGAGCCCTTGATGGCCACCGGCTCGTCGACGACCGCCACCTCGGGCTCGTCATCGTCCTGGGCGGCGTCGGTGTTGCGGTCCTGCTTGGCCGGCTGGTTGCGGTCGTCGTGCTTGGCGACGCCTCGATCGCCGTTGCCCGAATCCGACCCGGAACCGGACTTGGCGTCGGACGCGTCCCCGCCATCACCATTGCCCGAGCCGTCGCCCGAACCGTCCTGGGCACCGCGGCCACGGCCACGGCCGCGACGGCGGCGGCGCGGGCGCGGCTCACGGGAACCCTGGTCGTCGGAGCCGCGGCCGCCGCCGGTGCGGTCGCCGTCGGAATCGGCGTCGTTGTCGTGATCGTCGTGGTCGTCGGCGGAGTCGTCCACCGCTTCGGCGATGGCGTCGGCCGATGCGTCGGAGGTGTCGGCGGAGACCACGGTCACCGGCTCGGGGGCCATGAACACCGGGATGGCGAACGTCGGCTCCGCCGGCGGCGGGGTGATCGGCGGGACGACCTCGACGAGGGGATCGTCCTCGGTGAGATCGGAGGACGTGCCGGCCGAGGTATCGGCGGCGGCCTCCGCGATGGGCTCGGCGACGTCGACGTCATCGGCCTTCTTCGCGGGCGCTGCGGCCTTGGACACGGTCCGCTTGACGGCGCGACGCGAACGCGAACGGCGGGTGGCCTTCTTCGGCTCCGCGTCGTCGCCCTCGCCCTTCGCGGTGGTCTTCGCGGTGGGCTCAGTCGCGGCGGTGGTCCCGGCGGTCTCGGCGACCTCGGGGGTCTCGGGAACGTCGGGGGCCTCGGCGACGATGGTCTCGGCGACGTCGACGTCATCGGCCTTCTTCGCAGGGGCAGCCTTCTTGCCGGCGGTGCGCTTGGCCGTGCGCTTCGTGGACTTCTTGGCGGACTCGTTCTTGGCCGCGCCCGTCGGCTCCCCGGCCTTCTCCTTCTCACCGGCCGTCTCGACGGCGGCCGCCGGGACGTCGTCACGCTTCCCCTGCCCGGCAACGGCATCGAGGAAACGATCCCGATCGGCGGCGACCACGGTCGACGACGCCGACTTCACGGACACGCCCAATTCCCCGAGCGCGGCGATCAATTCCTTCGACGTGACGCCCACGGCCTTCGCCAGGGCATGCACGCGCATCCTGTCCGGAGCCGATGCGCGATCGAAATCACGGGCATTCGACACGGTGTTGTCGCTGAAATTCAGCACGATATGCGGTTCTCCTTGAAGCCGCCGGGCCCACGCGCCGACCTGCGGAAACTTCGCGCAGATCCGGGGGCCGCCGAGGCGGCGATCGTCGTTTTTCTTAAGTCGGTTGTCATACGCGGCGTTCTGCGGTCAACGTCGTTCCATTCAATCGCGGAGCGAACGCGGCGTACGCGCCCCATTGTCGCACACGCGCCGCCCCCGTGCCGCCATCCGCACGCCCCGAATACGCGAAAACCGGCTCCCCGCACTGTGATGCGGGAAGCCGGCGCGTCAACCGCCCGGACGGCGGCGGTGAAACCGTGACTTAGAGGTTCGGGAACCAGATGGAGATCTCGCGCTCGGCGGACTCCGGGGAGTCGGAACCGTGCACGATGTTCTCGGCCACCTCGAGGGCGAAGTCGCCGCGGATGGAACCCGGGGTGGCGGCCTCGACGGGGTTGGTGCCGCCGGCCAGCTGGCGCCACGCGGCGATGGCGTTCGGGCCCTCGACCACGCCGGCGACCAGCGGGGCGGAGGTGATGAAGTCGACGAGCTCGCCGTAGAACGGGCGCTCCTTGTGCTCGGCGTAGTGCTCCTCGGCGGCGGCCTTGTCGGCGACGCGGAGGTCCATGGCCACGAGCTTCAGGCCCTTGCGCTCGATGCGGGAGATAACCTCGCCGACGAGGCCGCGGCGGACGCCGTCGGGCTTGATCAGAATCAGAGTGCGTTCGGTCATGCAGGGAAGCATACTTGCCGCCCTCCGGGCATGCGCACCTGCGTCAAGTGACCCCCGTCACCCGGCGGCCGTACCCTGTGCACCATGCCCGACGACACGTCCCACCCGGCCCTGGTCTGGTTCCGCGAGGACCTTCGCACCACCGGCCACGCCGCCCTGGCCCGCGCCGCCGAATGCGGCCCCGTCGTCGGCCTGTACGTCGCGGAGCAATTGCCGGCCGGAGAGACCGCGACGGACGAGCCCGGCTCCCCTCCCCTGGGTCCGCGCCCGCTGGGCGGCGCCGCGAAGTGGTGGCTGCACCACAGCCTTCATGCGCTTGCCGACGACCTCGCCGGGTACGGAATCGAGCTGCACGTGGCAGCCGGCGATCCGCGCGACATCGTGCCCGCGATGGCCGCGGAGCTCGACGCCGTCACGGTCACGTGGCACCGCCGCTACGCCCCGGGTGCCCGGGCCCTCGACGCGCAAATCAAGGCCGTCCTGCCCTCCGCGTCGTCGCACCCCGGCCACCTGCTCAACGAGCCGTGGGACGTGGCCACGAAACAGGGTCACCCGTACAAGGTCTTCACGCCCTTCAGCCGCGCCGCCATCGACAATCTGGGCGCGGTGGAGGTCTCGGCGATGGATGAGGCGGACGCCGCGGAGGTCGTGGCGGACACGGCGCCGGACGCCGACTCCGTCGCCTCTCCGGACGCGCCGCGGCTCCGCGGGCGCGGCGTATCGAGCGACGACCTGCGCTCCACCCACGCGGCCATAGACGCGCTCGCGCTGACGCCGGATCATCCCTCCCGCGACGAACCGGATTGGGCCGCCGACTTCGGCCGCCACTGGACGCCGGGAGAAAAGGGCGCGCGCGAACGCCTCGCCGGATTCATCGGGCGCCTCGCCGAGGGCCCCTCCCCGGCCGATCGCCGTGCCTCCGTCGACGATCTCGAGCACCGCTACGCCACCGGCCGCGACTACATGGCCCTCGACGCCACGAGCCGACTGTCGCCGCACCTGCGTTTCGGCGAGATCAGCCCGCGACAGGCCTGGGACGCCATCACCGGGGCCATCGACGCCGGCGAAGTGCCCGCCACCGACGGCGAATCCTTCCTGCGGCAGCTGCTGTGGCGCGACTTCGCCTGGCACCGCCGGTTCCACTTGCCGCATCTGGACGCCGCCAACACCCGCACCGCATTCGACGCCTTCCCCTGGGCCTGGTTGCCCGGGGAGCCCGACGCCGCTCGAGAGGCGGAGATCCGCGACGCGTTGTCCGCCTGGCGGCGCGGGACCACCGGCTTCGGCCTCGTCGATGCCGGCATGCGCGAGCTGTGGGTCACCGGCCACATGCACAACCGGGTGCGCATGCTCGTGGGATCGCTGCTGACCAAGAACTTCGGCATCCACTGGCGCCACGGCGAGGAATGGTTCTGGGACACGCTCGTCGACGCCGACGAAGCGAGCAACCCGTTCAATTGGCAGTGGGTCGCGGGCTCCGGCGATGACGCCGCGCCGTACTTCCGCATCTTCAACCCGGAATCGCAGGCCACCCGCTTTGACCCGACGGCGGCGTACATCCGGCGGTGGGTGCCCGAGTTCGGCACGCCCGCCCACCCCGCCCCGATGGTCGACCTGCGCGAATCCCGGGCGGCTGCGCTGGCGGCGTACGACATGACGAAAAACGCCGGATAGCCGACGGCCTCGCGGGGCCGCCGTCCATCCGGCGCTGGTATCGCGCGAGCCCCCCCTCGGGGAACGCCGGGAAAGCTACATGTGCTGCGTCGTCAGCAGACCGCGGTTCATGCGTTCGATAAGGTTCTTGCGCAGATGCAGGATGTACGCCCACACCAGCGCGAAGAAGATGCCCACGAAGCCCATCGACCAGTGCGTCAGCACCGCCAGGATGCCGAAGACCTGCAGCACGATGTTCGCCGGCAGCGCCCACGGCTTCTTCTGCAGGAACGCCATGACCACCATGGCCAGGCCGAGAATGGTGATGTACCAGATGGCGAACGTGGACCCGAACAGCCCACCGCCGTCGACGCGCGCGACGACCGTCAGACCCAGCAGCACGGAAATCGCCTGCATGATCAACGTTCCGGCCATCACTCCGCGCAGGCCCTTCATGGGGTCCTTCGCCGGCTCGTGCCCGGCGCCCAGCGGCCCGTACTTGCCGCCGTCGGACAAGTCGCGGCCCTCCTGGTAGGCGCGCAGTTCCTCGGCGGTCATGTCCGCTTGACGACGGCCGGCGCCATCGTGGGCCGGCGTGCCGGTGGATCGGTCGTCGGTCATTGGGGGTCCTTTCCGAACAGGGTGCGCGCCTCGCCCGCGGTGACCACCGAACCGGTGACCACCACGCCCGAACCGCTGACGATGCCGTCGCCGGAGTCGGTCTCCTCCGCCAGCGCGACGGCCAACTCGACCGCCGACGGCAGCGTGTCGATGCGGTGGATGCGTTCCTCGCCGTAGATCTGCTCCGCCAGCTCGGCGAGATCGTCGACGTGCAGGGCGCGCGGCGACGAGTTCTGCGTGACCACGAGCTCCTCGAAGTACGGCTCCAGCTCCTCGAGGATGCCGCGGGCGTCCTTGTCGCCGAGCACGGCCACGACGCCGACGACCTTGCGGAACTCGAACTCCGCGGTCAGCGCCTCGCGCAGCGCCTTGGCGCCGTGCGGGTTGTGCGCGGCGTCGACGAACACGGTCGGGGTGGAGCGGACGCGCTCGAGGCGGCCGGGTGACGTCACCGTCGCAAAGCCCTCGCGCACCGCGTCGATGCTGATCGGCCGGCCGGGGCCCGCGCCGAAGAACGCCTCGACGGCGGCCAGCGCGGTCGCGGCGTTGCGGGCCTGGTGCGGCCCGTGCAGCGGCAGGTGGATGTCCTCGTACTCGCCGGCCAGGCCGCGCAGCGTCAGGTTCTGGCCGCCGACCGCGAGAGTCTGCGACACGACGCCGTATTCGGCGCCGGCGCGGGCCACGGCGGCGTCGCATTCCACGGCGCGGGCCAGCAGCACCTCCATGGCCTCCGGCTCCTGCTCCGCGATGACGGCGACGTTGTCCGGCGGCGACAGCAGGTCCCCGGCGTCCCAGCGGGACTTGATGATGCCCGCCTTCTCCGCCGCGATCTCCGCGAGGGTGTCGCCCAGGTAGTCGGTGTGGTCGCGGCCGACCGGGCACACGACCGCCACGTCGGCGTGGGCGACGTTGGTCGCGTCCCACGTGCCGCCCATGCCGACCTCGACCACGGCGACGTCGACGGGTGCGTCGGCGAAGGCCGCGTAGGCCATGGCGGTGAGCACCTCGAACTTCGACATCCGGGGGCCACCATCGGCCTCCGACGCGGCGTCGACCATCTCCACGTACGGCTGGATTTCGCGCCAGATGCGCACGTAGTCGCGCGGGTGCAGCGGCGCGCCGTCGATGCCGATGCGCTCGGTGGCCAGCTGCAGATGCGGGCTGGTGGTGCGGCCGGTGCGGCGGCCCAGCGCGCGGACCAGCGACTCGATCATCCGCACCGTCGAGGTCTTGCCGTTCGTGCCGGCGACGTGGATGACCGGGGCGGACCGCTCGGGGTTGCCCAGCAGGTCCATGAGCTTCTCGATGCGCTCCAGAGACGGGTCGATCTTCGTCTCCGGCCAGCGCGTGTCCAGCTCGGCCTCGACGGCGGCCAGTTCCGCGAGATCCTCCCGGGTGACCTCCTCCGGGGCGGGAGCGTTGACGGGCTGGTCGACGTCGACGGGCAGGCTCAGGCCCTCGTCGTCCATCGACACCGCGCCGAAGCGGCCCAGCAGATCCACGTCGGCGCCGCCGTCGCGCTCCTCGGCCGACATGGCCACGCCGTCGGCGGCGGGCGACGCCTCGTCGAGTTCGCCGATCAGCTCCGCCGCCAGCTCGCGGGGCTCGGTGTCCTCCACGATCTCCGCGGTTGCGGGATCGAACCCGTCGTCGTCGGAAAGCTCCAGCGGTTCCCCGCCGTGGTCGTCGTTGCGGTCGGTCATGCCTTCGGCAGTCCCTCGAGTCGTGCGGTGATGCGCTCGATCTCCTCGCGCGCCACCTGGTTGCGGGTGCGGATCTTGTCCACCACGGCGTCGGGGGCCTTGGCCAGGAACGCCTCGTTGCCCAGCTTCTTCTCGGTGCCGGACAGCTCCTTCTCGGCGACGGCCAGGTCCTTCTCCAGACGCTTGCGCTCGGCGGCGACGTCGACGGTGCCGGAGGTGTCCAGCTCGACGGTGACCGTCGCCGTGGACAGGCGGACCTCGATGGAGGCGGTGGCGGTGAAACCCTCCGCCGGGGTCTCCAGGCGTGCCAGCGAACGGACGATGCCCTCCTGCGCCGCCAGATCCGCGGCCGCGGCGTCGAAGCGCGAGGGCACGCGCTGCGACGGCTTCACGCCCTGATCGGAGCGGAAGCGGCGCACCTCGGTGACCAGCTTCTGGGCGTCGTCGATGCGGCGGGCGGAGTCGGCGTCGAACGCGGCGTCGCCGTTGGCCTCGCCCTCGGTCGGCCAGGACGCGATGACCAGGGACTCCGGCGTGCCCTCGTCGCCGTCGGTCAGCGCCTTCCACAGCACCTCGGTGACGAACGGGATCGACGGGTGCAGCAGCCGCAGGACGGTGTCCAGCACGTGGCCCAGCACCAGGCGCGTCGACTCGGAACGCGCGGCCTGTTCGGCCGTCGGATCCTCGCCCTCGGCCAGGCGCGGGAAGTCCACCTTGGACATCTCCAGGTACCAGTCGCAGAACTCGTCCCACGCGAAGTGGTACAGCGCCTCGTTGGCCTTGGCGAACTCGTACTTGTCCAGCGCGGCGTCGACGTCGGCGCGGACCTGCTCCAGGCGGTCGAGGATCCAGCGGTCGGTGTCGGTCAGCGTCCCGCGCGCCGGCAGTTCACCGACGTACGCGCCATTCATCAGCGCGAAGCGGGTGGCGTTGAACAGCTTCGTGGCGAAGTTGCGGGAGCTCTGCGCCGAGTCCTCGCCCACCGGCAGGTCCGAACCGGGGTTCGCGCCGCGGGCCAGGGTGAAGCGCAGCGCATCGGCGCCGTAGTCGCGCACCCAGTCCAGCGGGTCGATGCCGTTGCCCAGGGACTTGGACATCTTGCGGCCCTGCTCGTCGCGCACCAGGCCGTGCAGGAACACGTCGGTGAACGGGATCTGCGGTCGGCCGTCGACGCCCTCGCCCAGCGGCGAGTTCGGCAGGGTGGCGGCGAAGGTCGAGAACATCATCATGCGCGCGACCCAGAAGAACAGGATGTCGTAGCCGGTGACCAGCACCGACGTCGGGTAGAACTTCGCCAGCTCCGGGGTGGCCTCCGGCCAGCCCATCGTGGAGAACGGCCACAGGGCCGACGAGAACCACGTGTCCAGCACGTCGGGGTCCTGGGTCCAGCCCTCCCCCGCCGGGGCCTCGTCGTCCGGGCCGACGCACACGATCTCGCCCTCGGGGCCGTACCAGATCGGGATGCGGTGGCCCCACCACAGCTGGCGCGAGATGCACCAGTCGTGCATGTCGTCGACCCAGTCGAACCAGCGCGGCTCCTGCGACGCCGGGTGGATCACCGTGTCGCCTTCGCGGATCGCATCGCCGGACATCTTGGCCAGCTCGTCGACCTTGACCCACCACTGCTCGGACAGTCGCGGCTCGATGACCTCGCCGGAACGCTCCGAGTGGCCCACCGAGTGGACGTAGGGGCGGATCTCCTTGACGATGCGCCCCTGCTCCCGCAGCGCCTCGGTCACGGCCGTGCGCGCCTCGAACCGGTCCATGCCGTCGAAGCGGGTGCCGGTGCCGGCGATGGTGCCGGTCTTGTCGATGACCTCCGGCATGTCCAGGTCGTGGCGCTGCCCCATGGCGAAGTCGTTCGGGTCGTGCGCCGGGGTGATCTTCACCGCGCCGGTGCCGAACTCCGGGTCGACGTAGTCGTCGGCGATGACCTGCAGCGTCAGGTCGTCGCGGAACGGATGCGGCAGGGTCTTGCCCACCAGGTTCGCGTAGCGCTCATCGTCCGGGTGGACGGCCACGGCGACGTCGCCGAGCATCGTCTCCACTCGGGTGGTGGCCACGACGATCGACTCGTCGTCGTCTCCGTAGCGGAACGACACGAGCTCGCCGTCGCGGTCCTCGTACTTGACCTCGATGTCCGAAATGGCGGTCTGCAGCACCGGCGACCAGTTGACCATGCGCTTGGCGCGGTAGATCAGGCCCCGGTCGAACAGCTCCTTGAAGATGGTCTGCACGGCGCGCGACAGCCCGTCGTCGAGCGTGAACCGCTCGCGGGACCAGTCGACGGAATCGCCGATCTGGCGCATCTGGTCGCCGATGACGCCGCCGTACTGCTTCTTCCACTCCCAGACGCGGTCGATGAACTCCTCGCGCCCGTAATCGAAGCGGTCCTTGCCCTCGGTCTCCTTCAGCTGCGCCTCGACCTTGGTCTGCGTGGCGATGCCCGCATGGTCCATGCCCGGCAGCCACAGCACCTCGAAGCCCTGCATCCGCTTGCGGCGGGCCAGGGCGTCCATCAGCGTGTGGTCCAGCGCGTGGCCCATGTGCAGCTGGCCCGTGACGTTGGGCGGCGGCAGCACGATGGAGTACGCCGGCTTGTCGCTGGAGGCGTCGGCGGTGAAGTACCCGGCATCCACCCAGCCCTGGTAGAGATCCGCCTCCACCTCGGAGGGGTTCCACGACTTCGGCAGATTGTCGGCGCGGTTCGGAAGATTCTCGGCGTTGGTCACGCCGCACAGTCTAGAGGGTCGCCCAGATCGCCCCGCCCACCACGTCCACCGCGCCACGAAGGCGGGCAGGCGCACACGTGCGGGAGGGGCCGTCGCAAAGCAAAGCAGCTTTGCGACGGCCCCTCCCGGACCGTCCGCGCATCCCGCGCGGCAACGGCGCGACCTACGGCAGCAGGTCCGCGACGGCCTCGCGCTCGGAGCGCAGCTCGGCGACGTTGGCGTCGATGCGGGCGCGCTGGTAGTCGGAGATCTCCAGGCCCTGGACGATCTCCCACTTGCCGTCGACGGAGCGGCACGGCATGCCGGTGACCAGGCCCTCGTCGATGCCGTAGGAGCCGTCCGACGGCAGGGCCACGGACACCCAGTCGTCGCCCGGCACGCCCTGGACCCAGTCGCGCATGTGGTCGATGGCCGCGGCGGCGGCGGAAGCGGCGGAGGAGGAACCGCGGACCTCGATGATCTCGGCGCCGCGCTTGGCCACGCGCGGGATGAACTCGTCGTCCAGCCAGGACTGCTCGACCAGGTCGGAAACCTTCTCGCCGCCGACGGTGGCGTACGTGACGTCCGGGAACTGGGTGGCCGAGTGGTTGCCCCACACGACGACCTTCTCGAAGTCGGTGACCGTGCGGTCCAGCTTGCCGGCCAGCTGCGACAGGGCGCGGCTGTGGTCCAGGCGCATCATCGCCGTGAACCGGTCGGACGGGATGTCCTTGGCGTGCTCGTTGGCGATGAGCGTGTTGGTGTTCGCCGGGTTGCCGACGACCAGCACGCGGATGTCGTCCGCCGCGTGATCGTTGAGGGCCTGGCCCTGCGGGCCGAAGATCTTGCCGTTGGCGGACAGCAGGGCGGAGCGCTCCTCGCCCTTGCCTCGCGGCTTCGCGCCGACCAGGAACGCCGCGTTGGCGCCGTCGAACGCCTTGTTCGGGTCATCGGTGATGTTGATGCCGCGCAGCAGCGGGAACGCCGAGTCCTGCAGCTCCATGGCGACGCCCTCGGTGGCTCCCAGCGCGGCCGGGATCTCGAGGAGGTTCAGCTCCACGGGGACGTCGTAGCCGAAGACGTCGCCATGGGCGAGGCGGAAGAGAAGGGAGTACGAGATCTGGCCTGCGGCGCCGGTGACGGCGACCTTCACGGGAGAAACGCTCACGATTGTCCTTTCATGGATTTCCTTTGACGCCGTCCACGCTAGTGCCGTTCGGGCAGGGGCGCAGACGGGGGCGAACGCGGCGGCGGAATCGAGAAAGGCTATAGCATGAACCCGATCCCGCCCCAGTTTTCATCTTTCGGAGCCAGACCGGCCCCGCAGCCCGGGCGGTCACCCCCGATTTACCGTCGGGAACCACCCGAAAGCGTGGAAAGGCGATTCATGAAGGCCACAGGCAGCACCGACGCGATCCCCCACGCCGTCCTCGAGGCGGCGCTCGGCGAATTCACCGCCAAGGGGTACGCGGATGCGCGTCTGGACGCCATCTCGTCGTCGTCCGGCGTTTCCAAGCGGATGCTCCACTACCACTGCGGCGACAAGATGGGCCTGTACCGCACGACCATGAACCACGTGCTGCGGCTGCTGCGGCCGGACCCGGACGATCTGCGAGTCGATTCCGAGGTGCCGGTCGACGTGCTGCGCCACGTGGTCGGCGTCATCTTCGATTGCTTCGCCGACAACCCCTCGGCGGTGCGCTTCATCGCGCAGGAGAACATGCACCCGATCCTGCCGCTGGAGGAGTCCTCGGCGATGGCGGAGCAGTCCCCCATCGTCCTGGAATTCGACCGCGTGCTGCTGCTGGGCCGCGACTACGGCGCCTTCCGCACGGACGTCTCCGCGCTGGACATCTATTACATCGTGGCGTCGATGGCGCAGTTCCCCACGCTCAACGAGCGCACCTTCGGCAACCTCTACAGCCTGGAGCTGACGTCGGAGACGCTCATCGACCGCCTGCGCGAGATGGCCCGCGACGCCGTGACCGGGTTCCTCACCGCGTCGACGACGTGGCAGCACGGCACGTCCTACGTGACCACCACCCCGCGGCGGAAGGTCGAGCCGCGCCTGGTCGACGAGGTCTACGCCGACGATTCCCCCGCCGGACTCGACGAGCGCGCCGACGGCGACGTCGCCCCCTCGTTCACCGACATGTACGACGAAGGCGACGAGTAGCGCATCAGCCGCGCCGTGCCTTCCCTGGTGCACGACGGACGCGCCGCCCGCGATTCGTGAACGACGCACGCCCACGGTTCGCGCATGGCGCGCCGCCCACGGTTCGGGAGCGCCGCACGCCGATGATTAGCGTCCCAGGGGAATCGGAGTAGCCTTCATTTCGATACTCATCGAACTGAATGGAAGGTTTCCCGTGACCGCTCCCACGCACCCCGCGCCCCCGCAGGCGCGGATGTCGTTCCTGGACCGTTGGCTGCCGGCGTGGATCATCCTCGCCATGGCGCTCGGCCTCGCGCTGGGGCGGTTCTTCCCCGGCATCGGCGACGCCTTGGGCGCAATGGAGGTCGGTGGGATTTCCCTGCCCATCGCCCTCGGCCTGTTGGTGATGATGTACCCGCCGTTGGCCAAGGTCCGCTACGACAAGGCCGGTGAGATCGCCGCCGACAAGCGGCTGATGACCGTCTCCCTGCTGCTCAACTGGGTGCTCGGCCCTGCGTTCATGTTCGCGCTGGCGTGGATCTTCCTGCCGGACGAGCCCGCCCTGCGCACCGGCCTGATCATCGTCGGCCTCGCCCGCTGCATCGCCATGGTGCTGGTGTGGAGCGACTTGTCCTGCGGCGATCGCGAGGCCACCGCCGTCCTGGTGGCCATCAACTCCGTGTTCCAGGTGATCATGTTCGGCGTGCTCGGCTGGTTCTACCTGCAGATCCTGCCGTCCTGGCTGGGGCTCGCAACGACCAGCGCGGAATTCTCCTTCTGGTCGATCGTCACCTCGGTCGTCGTGTTCCTGGGCATCCCGCTGCTGGCCGGCGTCGTCTCCCGCATCGTCGGCGAGAAGACCCGGGGCCGCGACTGGTACGAGAACACCTTCATCCCCCGCATCTCGCCGCTGGCGCTGATCGGCCTGCTGTACACGATCGTGCTGCTGTTCTCCCTGCAGGGCGAGCAGATCACCTCGCAGCCGTGGACGGTCGCCCGCCTGGCGCTGCCGTTGCTGGCCTACTTCGTCGGCATGTTCCTCATCGCCTTGGCCGCGTCGAAGGCGTCGGGCATGAACTATGCCCAGTCGGCGTCGGTGTCCTTCACGGCTGCGGGCAACAACTTCGAGCTGGCCATCGCCGTGGCCATCGGCACGTTCGGCGCGACGTCCGCCCAGGCGCTGGCGGGCACGATCGGACCGCTCATCGAGATCCCGGTGCTGGTCGGCCTGGTCTACCTCATGCTGTGGATCGGCCCGAAGCTCTTCCCCGGCGACGCGACGCTGCCCGACCGCGGCGGCTCCACTCGCCCCGCTGCGTAGTAGCCTGCGCCGCCCGCGCCCGTCCGTTACGCGCTGCGCTCGTCCGGCTCGGCGAGCACCAGCTCCGGTGCCTCACCGTCGGTGACGCAGCCGCGGTGGATGATCACCTGAGCGATGTCGTCGCGATCCGGCACGTCGAACATCACCGGCACCAGGATCTCCTCCATGATGCCGCGCAGGCCGCGGGCGCCGGTCTTGCGCTCGATGGCCTTCGACGCGATGGCGTGCAGGGCGTCGGAGTCGATGCGCAGCTCGACGCCGTCCATTTCGAAGAGGCGCTCGTACTGGCGGACCAGCGAATTGCGCGGCTCGGTGAGCACGCGCACCAGCGCCTCCTCATCGAGGTTGGTCACCGACGCGATGACGGGCAGTCGGCCGATGAACTCGGGGATCAGGCCGAAGCGGATCAGGTCCTCCGGCAGCACCTCGCGGAACGGGTCGACCTCGTCGAGATCGGACTTGGAGTGCACGTCCGCGCCGAAGCCCAGGCCCTTCTTGCCCACGCGCTCCTGCACCACCTTCTCCAGGCCCGCGAAGGCACCGGCGACGATGAACAGGACGTTGGACGTGTCGAACTGGATGAACTCCTGGTTCGGGTGCTTGCGCCCACCCTGCGGCGGCACGGACGCCACGGTGCCCTCGAGGATCTTCAGCAGCGCCTGCTGCACGCCCTCGCCGGAAACGTCGCGGGTGATGGACGGGTTCTCCGACTTGCGGGAGATCTTGTCCACCTCGTCGACGTAGATGATGCCGCGCTGCGCCTTGGCCACGTCGAAGTCGGCGGCCTGCAGCAGCTTGAGCAGGATGTTCTCCACGTCTTCGCCGACGTAGCCGGCTTCGGTGAGGCTGGTGGCGTCGGCGATGGCGAAGGGAACGTCGAGCTTGCGGGCCAGCGTTTGCGCCAGGTGCGTCTTGCCACAGCCGGTCGGGCCGAGCATGAGGATGTTCGACTTCGACAGTTCGACGTCGTCGCGCGAGCCCTGCTCCTCGGCGCGGATGCGCTTGTAGTGGTTGTAGACCGCGACGGCCAGCGTGCGCTTGGCCACGTCCTGGCCGATGACGTACTCGTCGAGGAAGTCGCGGATCTCGGCGGGGCGGGGCAGGCGATCGCCGTTTTCCGACGACGACGAGCCGGTGTCGAGCTCTTCCTCGATCATCTCGTTGCACAGCTCGATGCACTCGTTGCAGATGTAGACGCCCGGTCCCGCGATGAGCCTTTTGACCTGCTTCTGGCTCTTCCCGCAGAAGGAGCATTTCAGCAGATCGGCGCTTTCCTGCATGCGTGCCATATCCGGTCCGGCCCCACTTCCCTGGTCGTGTCTTCGGCGGTTGTCGGCGGCTGGTTCGCCCGCCGCCTCCTGGGTTCAACCCCGTCGGCGGCCCCGATATTCCGCTGCCCCCGCGTTACCGCCGCGGGCGCAATCGCCCCAAGCCTAGCCGCACGCCCGGATCAGCCCCATCAGCCGCGGGGCCCGGCGCGCCGTCGCGTGTTTTCCGCTTTACGACGGGCCGCCGCCCCCGTTTCGCGGCCTGGCTTTTCGGACGCCCCGCCACCCGGAGAGGCCAGCGCGGCCGGAGAGACCGACGCGGCCGTAGGGGCCGGCGCGGTCAGCGCGGTCAGCGCGATCGACTCAGCGCAGCGACCGGGCGGCGGCGATGAGCGGGATCTGCAAGGGCAGGCGCCCATAGGCGATGGCGCGCTTCGAGGGGCTCTTGCCGCGCCAGTCCCAGGCCATTTTGATGTTGCCCACCCAGAGGGCGGTGAGCAGTACCGCCGCGACCGTTGCAGCGGCGCTGCGGGTCCGCGGCATCAGAAGCGCCGCCGCAGTGCCGACCTCGATGACGCCGGACCCGACCGTCCAGGCGCGCTTCGGGCCGGGCAGGAATTCCGGGATAAGTCGGTCGACGACGCGGGCGGTCTTCGGCGGGAAGTGCAGGGCTCCGACTCCGGCCAGCGGCACGAGGACGGCCGCGAGACGCACCGATTCGGGAATCTGCATGGACATGACGACACTCCTCGGCGAATGGTCAACGGGTACCGGCGCGAAACCGCTTTTAACCGGCTTTTCCACCTTACTCGGGTCCCGCTCGATTGCTTTCGAATTTGCATTCACCGGAAACCGAATGCGCCCGCGTTCCGGTACGAGCCGGCAAGTTCGTCCTTCTCTCGCCTTGCCGACCGGTGAATTGTCTCGCCCGTGAGGCCCTCGCCAGACGGGAGCGCCCGATCCACACACGCCCAGAATGCACCCCGAGCATCCGCCAAGGGATGACGGGCCGCCATCGAGATGCCCCCCCCCAACAGGTGGGGCCCTATTCGCATCGCACACCAGACAAAGCCACGTCATCGTTCTCGGAAGTTGCCTGCTATCTGCAGATCAGGAGGTCTGGACGGGTTCGGACGAGATTGTGAGCGTCTCGGGGTGCGCCGTCCGGCAGGCCTGCGGCATGCGGTGACCAAGTGCGCTGTGTGGCCCGAACGTTCTGAACCAGTGGGCTGCTGGGCGGTCCCGAAACTGACGTCGACGACCCCGAGCCAAGGTTGCGGCTCCGGCTCTGTTCGACCATCAACGGTGAGATCCGGGCCCCGGCCAGCTTATTGCCGTAAGAATGGCCTCGTGGTGCTCCTGCCACGGCGGCCACTCGCTCGGCGATCACTTAGCCATAGCGGAAAGTTCGATTTCGGACTGTTGGGCCAAAGGGGCGTACCACCCCGGACTGGTCGTTTAGATCGCCGTGAAGCAGATAGATTCTCATATCCACCGTGTCGAGAGGGAGATCGGTGTGCAGAGAACGTGATTCTCGCCCCCCCCGCGTGGTGTTCGAGGCCTATGCCTGGCGTATCCCGTAAGGGGCGAGATCGCCCATTGGGCGCTCGGCAGTGCAGCCGGGGGCACGACTGCTGCCCCAGGTCTGGGCGTGCCGATGAAGAGCGACGGGCGTCTTCCCTGCCCCGGACACGTCCATTTTCTTATGGTGCGACTGTGCGATGCCCTGTTTCGGGAACCGATCGCGCCGCTCCCTCGCGGGTGGGGGGCGGAAGGTGCTGGCGGATGCGGTCGGCTGCGACCGTTGTAATGCATGGACAGGCGCCTGCGCATCTCGCTGGGGTACTTGCGTGGCGCAGGCTCGTCAGTGCTCGTTTCCGTGGCTTCACTGCCTCGTGCGTCCTCAGAGAGAAGCACCCTGCGGCTCTGTCCGGCGCTTTGGGAATGCAGCCTCGAAGGGCCCGATCCACATTGCCACCTTCGATTCGCCGCAACCGCCGAACGAAAGGCCGCAAAGCATGGGATGACCCCTCTCGAACGGTTCAGATGCTGCGATGTGGATCGGGGTGTTGCAACGACCGCTAGAACCCAAGCAGGCAGCCCGAACACGCGAAAACCCGGCCCCCATCGGGGAACCGGGTCAAACGCCGGATCGCTCACGGGTCAGCCCGAAGGCCGGTGCCCGACTCCGCCGCTATTTCTTCAGCTTGCGGTACTCGAAGACCTGGTCGATGATGCCGTACTCCTTGGCCTGCTCGGCCGTGAGGATCTTGTCGCGATCGGTGTCCAGGCGCACCTGCTCGGCGGTCTGACCGGTGTGCTGCGCCAGGGTCTCCTCCATCAGCTTGCGCATGCGCTCGATCTCGGCGGCCTGGATCTCCAGGTCGGACACCTGGCCCTGCACGCCCTGGGTGGCGGGCTGGTGGATCAGGACGCGCGCGTTCGGCAGCGCGGCACGCTTGCCCGGCGCACCGGCGGCCAGCAGCACGGCGGCGGCGGACGCGGCCTGCCCCAGGCAGACGGTGTTCACGTCGGGGCGGACGTACTGCATGGTGTCGTAGATCGCCATCAGGGAGGTGAACGAACCACCCGGCGAGTTGATGTACATGGTGATGTCGCGGTCCGGGTCCAGCCCCTCGAGCACCAGCAGCTGCGCCATGATGTCGTTGGCGGCGGTGTCGTCCACCTGCGATCCGAGGAAGATGATGCGCTCCTCGAACAGCTTGTTGTACGGGTTGGATTCCTTGGCGCCGAAGCTGGAGTGCTCGACGAAGGACGGCAGCACGTAGCGCGACTGCGGCATCTGCATGTTGTTGCTCATCTCCATGTTCATTTCGTGCTTCTGGCTCAGGTTCTCGGCCCGCCCGGCGAATCCGGCGTCGCCGGCGATGTCGCGGTTCATCTCGCGTTCCTCGCTTTCCGACGCCGGCCTACTGGCCGGAATCCTGCTCGTCGGCGACGTCGGCGGCGTTCTCGGCGTTGCGCTCGGCATCGTCGCTGGCGGTGTTGCCGGTGCCGTTCTTGGCGTCGTTGGCGTCCTTCAGGGACGTCACCACGTGGTCGACGAAGCCGTACTCCAGCGCCTCGGCCGCGGTGAACCAGCGGTCGCGGTCGGAGTCCTCGACGATGCGCTCCAGCGGCTGGCCGGTGTGCTCGGCGATCAGGCGCGCCATTTCCTTCTTCGTCTGCGCGAACTGCTCGGCCTGGATGGTGATGTCGGAGGCGGTGCCGCCGATGCCGGCGGACGGCTGGTGCATCATGATCCGGGCGTGCGGCAGGGCGTAGCGCTTGCCGGGCGTGCCGGCGGACAGCAGGAACTGGCCCATCGAAGCCGCCAGGCCCATGCCGTAGGTGGCCACGTCGCAGGGCACGAACTTCATGGTGTCGTAGATGGCCATGCCGGCGGTGACGGAGCCGCCCGGGGAGTTGATGTACAGCGCGATGTCGCGCGTCGGGTCCTCGGCCGACAGCAGCAGCATCTGGGCGCACAACTTATTGGCGATCTGGTCGTCGACCTGGTCGCCGAGGAAAAGGATGCGCTCCTTCAGCAGCTTGTCGAACACGGAGTCGGCCGGGGCGTGGTTCTGGTCGCTCATCGAAAAAGGGTTTCCCTTCCATTTCGCCTTCGCCGCCTTTGACGGGCGGGCCGCCTGTGACGGGCGGGATCTCTCATTGAGGGTAACGAAAGGGACCGCCCCTTTGTTTCGGGACGGCCCCATGTTCGCTGTCAGCGTCGGGGGCCGGGGATCAATGGCTGATGTTCCCCGGCCGGGCCCGCGTGATGCGGTCGAGCCGGGGTCGTCGTAAAGCCTTGCTTTGCGACGTGCCCCGTCCGGCGCTTCTTTACTTCTCGGCGTCGGCGGCCTCGTCGGCCTTGGCCTCGGTGTTGTCGGCGTCGGCGGCCTCGGCCTCGCCGAAGAACTCGGCGACGTCGATGTCGTTGCCGTCGGTGTCCTTGACGGTGGCCTTCAGGATCGACACGGCCAGGGCCTTGCCGCGGCGGACGTCGGCGAAGAGGTTGCCGAGCTGGCCCGACTGCTGGATCTGCTGGATGAACTGGTTCGGGTCCATGCCGTAGGACTGCGCGGTGAACAGGATGTGGTCGGTCAGCTCCTGCTGGGAGACCTCGGGCTGCTCGGCCTCGGCCAGCTCGTCGAGGAACAGCTGGGTGCGCACGGCCTCTTCGGCGGAGGTGCGGGAGTCGGCGTCGAACTGCTCGCGGGTGGTGCCCTGCGCCTCGAGCATGCTGTTCAGCACGGCCTCGTCGCCGCCGAACTGGCCGAGCAGCTGCTGCAGCTGGCCGTCGACCTGCTCCTTGACGACGCCCTCCGGCAGCGGCACCTCGGTCTTCTCGAGGGCCGCGGCGAGGACCTTGTCGCGGATCTGCTGGGCCTGCTCGCCCTTCTTGGTGTTCTCGACCTGCTTGGCCAGGTCCTCGCGCAGCTCGTCGATGGTGTCGAACTCGGAGGCCATCTGGGCGAACTCGTCGTCGGCGTCGGGCAGCTGGCGGACCTTGACGGACTGGACGGTGACGGTGACCTGGGCGTCCTCGCCCTCGTGGTCGCCGGCGACCAGCTTGGTGCCGAACTCCTTGGACTCGCCCTGGGCCAGGCCGGTGACGGCCTCGTCCAGGCCGTCGATCAGGTCGCCGGAGCCGACCTGGTAGGACAGGCCCTCGGTGGAGGCCTCTTCCAGCTCTTCGCCGTCGACGGTGGCCGACAGGTCGATGGAGATGAAGTCGCCGTCCTCGACGGCGCGCTCGACGCCGGTGAGGGTGCCGAAGCGGGCGAGGAGGTTGTCCAGCTCGGACTGCACGGCCTCGTCGTCGGCCTTGAGGGCGTCGACCTCGACGGAGATGTCGGAGAAGTCCGGCAGCTCGATCTCGGGGCGGACGTCGACCTCGGCGGTGAACTCGACGACGTCGCCGTCCTCCAGCTTGGTCACGTCGACCTCGGGCTGGCCGATGACCTTCAGGTCGTGCTCCTCGACGGCCTGGCCGTAGCGGGACGGGACCATCTCGTTGAGGACCTGCTCCAGGATCGGGCCGCGGCCGACGCGCGCCTCGATCAGCTTGGCCGGGGCCTTGCCCTTGCGGAAGCCGGGGATCTGGACCTGCTGCGACAGGGCCTCGTGGGCCTTGTCGAACTCGGGCTTCAGCTCGTCGAAGGGGACCTCGACGGTGATCTTGACGCGGGTGGCGCTCTGCTGCTCGACGGAGGACTTCACTGGTTGCACACTCCTGTTAGTAGATTGTGAGGCAAATGATTTCACAGACCACGGGAGTGCCCGTGATGCTGGTCGGGGTAGCGGGATTTGAACCCACGGCCCCTCGCTCCCAAAGCGAGTGCGCTACCAAGCTGCGCCATACCCCGTTGTGAATACGTCGTGCAGTCTACGTGGCCCCCGTTCGGGGAGCATTCACCGCCCCGGCTTAAGCCTGCGGGGCGGCGATTATGGCGCGTGGCGCGGCGTGCGCTATAGTTTCCCCCACGTTCACACGGGGCGGTTTCCGCTTTACGACGGATCGGTCGCCCCGCTTGAGCTGCGGGGATGTCGTATAGTGGCTAATACCTCAGCCTTCCAAGCTGAAGACGCGGGTTCGATTCCCGTCATCCCCTCCACGTGTTGCGAAGCGGCGCGGTCCCCTTGGGCCGCGCCGCTTCTTCGTGTGGCGGTGTCGCCGTCCGGTCATGTCACGGTTGCGTAGACGCGCGGTCACAACTTAACGGCAGTGCCTTTCGCGGTCTTTTGACGTCCGAAATCGTCAGTATCGTGGACGGCATGGATCCCCGCATCATCGACAAGGACACCGGCGTGGAGCTGTGGACGGCGGCGGAATGCGCCGAGTTCACCGGCACCGCGCGCGGCACGTTCACCAGTTACGCGGGACGAGGCAAGGCACCCGTTCCCGCGACGAAGCTCCACGGCCTGACGCTGTGGAACTCCGATGACGTGCGGGAATGGCAGAAGGGCCGCGAGGAGCGCAAGAAGTAGCGCCCGCCGGTCACGGCACCGACCGCACCCGGTAGACCAGCACCGCGCCGATCGCCGTGAGGATGCCGGCGAAGACGTACAGCCCCGGGTAGCCGCCCAGGGACGACAGCGCGAACGCCGCCAGCACCGGCGACACCATGTTGGGGCCGGCGACGGCGAGGTTCATGACGCCGACGTCGCGGCCGCGTTCGTCGGCCTTCGGCAGCACCTGGTTGATCATGGCCTGATCGACGGCCATGAACACGCCCCACGACAGCCCCAACAGCACGGCGGCACCGATGACCGTCGCGAAGGATCCGGCGAACGCCATGATCGCGCAGGCACCCGCGACGCCCAGGGACGACGCCGCCACGAATACGCGGCGCTTGCCGATCGCGTCGGAGATCTTGCCGGACAGGATCGCCGTGACCACGACGCACAACGCGTAGACGCCGGTGAGGACCAGCACTCCGGTGTCCGGGTCGCCGTGGCCGATGTGGTCGCGCAGGTAGTAGAAGAGGTAGAACAGCGCGACGGAGTTGCCCGTGGTCACCAGGAACCGGGCGATGAACACCCAGGTGAAATCGCGGTACAGGCCGCCGGGTGCGTCGGCGACGGCGGGAACGACGGCGGTCTCGCCCCCGTCATCGTCGTAAGGCACCGGTGACAGCGGGCCCATCGAGCGGACCCGGGAGACGTCGCGGAAACCGGGGAGGAACTGGCCGATGCCGATCAGCAGCAGCGCCGCGGTGACGATGTAGGCCAGGCCGAGGTCGAACATGGTGGCCACGACCGTGCCGAGCACCACGCCCAACGTGTACGTCAGGCCGAGCACCCCGGACACGACGCCGTATTGGTTGTCCGGCACGGTGTCCGGCGCCACGGCCTGCGCCGCGTTGATCGACGCGGCGATGGCCAGCTGGAACACCGACCAGCCGATGGTCAGCGCGACGAAGCCGGGGGCGGCGCCCATGAACATCAGCGCACCGGCGGCCGCGAGCCCGCCGAAGAGGATCCACGGGGCGCGACGGCCCCACCGGGAGTTCGTGCGATCCGACAGCCAGCCGGCCAGCGGGTGCCCGATGATGGAGAAGAACCCGCCGATGGCCATGAGCAGCGCCAGCTTCTGCTCCTTCTCCCCCGGGTGCCACACGAGGATCTGCTGCGCCAGCAACAGCTGCGTCGGCGCCGCCCACGAGATGTTTTGGCCCAGGTAGAGCAGGCCGTAACGGAAAATCCAGCCCGTGGTCACCGGCGTGCGTTGGGCGGGGTCGGAGGTGAAGCGGCCGACGTCGGCGAGGGCGCGTTCGGCGGGGCTCATGAGACGGCTCCGTCCGTGTCGCCGGAACCGGAGCCGGAGTCGGTGGCGCCGGAGCCCGCAGTGCCGGCGCGCACGTTGGGGTCGGTGTTCTCGTCGGCGACGGGGTACCGGCGGCCCACGGTGTAGCGCTCGTGGAGTTCCGGCGTGATGCGCCCGGCCACCGCCAGTTCGGCGAGCATGCGGCCCGACGGCTTCACCGTTCGCTCCTGCGTGCCGTAGTCGAGGTGGACGATGCCGAACCGCGGCTCCTCGCCGTCGGCCCATTCCCAGTTGTCCACGAAACACCAGTGGTAGTAGCGCTCGATGGGCACGTCGGACTCGGCGATCGCCCGCAGGTGCTCCAGGATGAACCGCGGCCGGAACGACTCCAGCCGGCGGTCGGCGGCCGCGGCCTCGGCGTTGGCGTAGTCGGCAACGGAACCGCTTTGCTTTGCGACGCCCCCGTCCCCATGCCCGCCATTCGAACCGCTTCCGCTCGAACCACTGCTGCTCGAACCACTGCCGCTCGAACCGTGTCCGCTCGGGCCCGGGTCGCCCAGATCGCAGGTGCCGTTCTCGGTGATCCACACGGGACCGCCGAATCGCTGGTGCAGGTCGCGGGCGCATTCGACCAGGCCCTCGGGGTGGATCTCCCACCCGAGATCGTTGACGGGTGCGCCGACGAAGGTGCCGTCGTCGAGCTTGTCCACGGCCGTGCGCGAGTAGTAGTTCAGCCCGAGGAAGTCGTGGTGGCGGCCCGACGGCAGGTCGCGGCCCATCTTCGCGCCGCCCAACAGAGGGTGGAACTTCCCGGCCAGGTGCGCGTCGGCGACGATGTCCTGGAACAGGTGCCGGTTCACGCGCGCCAGCCCGCGGTGGAGGGGATTGCGTGGATTGCGCGGCGCGAACGCGCGGGCATGGTGGGCAATGCCGACCTTCGCCCGATCGCCCTGGATGCCGTGGATCAGCTCGTAGCCGCGGATGTGCGATACGGCGGTGTTGCGCAGCACCGCCATGGTGTCGCGCCACGACTTGTTGCCGGGCGGCCCGGAGCGGAACATGTGGGCCTGCGTGGC
Organism: Corynebacterium xerosis NBRC 16721 = ATCC 373; assembly: GCF_001552415.1. GTDB lineage: Bacteria > Actinomycetota > Actinomycetes > Mycobacteriales > Mycobacteriaceae > Corynebacterium > Corynebacterium xerosis. The sequence goes on along the minus strand of NZ_BCRD01000002.1, from coordinate 279,996 downwards.
GTAGACGTTCGGTTCGTTGATGGTCACCCATTCGTCGACGAGGTCGTCGAGCGCCCGCACCGTCGTCTCCGCGTACCGCAGGTACGCCGCCGCCGAATCCTTCGCGGTGAAACCGCCGCGCGCCGCGAACCAGCGGGGGTTGACGAAGTGGTGCAGCGTCACCAGGGGCCGGATGCCCTTGTCGCGCAGATCGGCGATCTCCTCGCGGTAGCGGTCCAACACGGCATGGTGGAACTCCCCCGGGCGCGGTTCGATGCGCGCCCACTCCACGCCGAGGCGCGCGATCGGCAGCCCCAGCGACGCCATCAGGTCGTTGTCCTCGCGCCACCGGTTCCAGTGGTCGGTGGCGCGCAGCGGCGTCGACCCGTCGGCGATGTTGCCGGGCACGCGGGCCCAATCCAGCCAGTCGTTGTTCTCGTCGCCGCCCTCGATCTGGGCGGCCGCCGACGCCGTGCCGATGAGCAGGCCGTCGAGGTCGACGTCGCGAAGCAAAGGTTCCGCGGCCGCCGAGGTTCTCGGCATGGGCTCCAACGTGCGGGCGCGTGCGGGGTCCGGAGTTGACATGGCGTCAGACTATGTGTCGCAGTTGGCTGAATTCATGCTTTTCGTCGCGAACGTTATGGCCCCGAGATTTTGCCCCGGGATTCGGTGGGGGCAGCGCGGGAAAAATCGGGGCCGCGAGGGCACGCGCGGGCCGTCGGCACGCCCCCGGATCACGGGAAATTCTCGCCGCGATGGAACGAATTCGCGGCCTCGCCCGTTGTCAGTGGTGAAGTTGCACGAGAAATAACCGCACCATGCAACCCACCCCAACATCGCGTTAGGACCGTGACCCACCAGATGGAAGCCTTCCTCCTCATCGCCGTCGTGATCATCGGCGGAGTCCTGCTCATCCAGATGGGCCAGAAGCGACAGAACAAGGCCATCGAGCAGAAGGCCCACGACGAGGTGGCCGATGCCGTCGCCGACGCCCGCCGCTGGATCGAGCGCCTGGGATCGCAGGTGCTGTCCATCGCCGGTTCCGATACCGCGTCGACGCAGGCCATGGCCGACGCGTCGGAGCGCTACAACGCGGCGTCCGCGCAGATTTCGACCGCGAACACGGTCACGCAGGCGAGCCTGGCGCGGGAGTCCGCGCTCGAGGGGCTGCACTACGTCAACGCCGCCCGCGAGATCATGGGCATGCCCGCCGGGCCGCAGCTGCCGCCTCTCGAAGGCCAGCGCGCCGCCGGTTCCGTGACCGAGCAGCGCACCATCGAGCACGAGGGGCGCCAGATCTCCGCCTCGCCCGTGGCCACCGAGGACACCCCGAACTACTACCCCGGCGGCAAGGTCGCCGGGCGTCCGGTGCCCGCCGGCTGGTACTCCGAGCCGTGGTGGCAGTCGGCGCTGCGCACCGGCATGTGGACCATGGGCTCGGTGCTGCTGTTCTCCATGATGTTCAACGGCATGGCCGGCGTGGCGTACGCCGCCTCCGACTTCGAGAGCGGCGCCGGCGACGGATCCGAGGGCGCCGGTGACGCGGGTGACGCGGGTGCGGGCGACGGTGGTGACGCCGGAGACGCCGGAGAAGGCGGCGACATGGGCGACGGTGGCGACGCCGGCGACATGGGCGATGCCGACGGTGACGGCGGCGGCTTCTTCGACGGCGGCATGTTCGGAGGCGACGGCGGCGACGGCGGCGGTTTCTTCGACGGCGGCGGATTCGACTTCGACTTCTAGCCCGGGGGCGGGGTTTCCCCGCCCCTGACTCTCTCGCCTGGCTCCCCCGACTTCCCCCAGACGTTTCACTCCCGACACCCGCGGCCCGCGATGGCCGCGGGTTTCGTGCATATGCGGTTACACCCTCCGCGAGCTTCTCCTCATAATCGCAGGTCACGGGCTTCACTTCTGCGGCCCTGGCATCACATGTGCACGAAGCCGCGCGACCGTTTGCTTCACGACGCCGCCGCCGACGACGAGATCGCGAAACGAGACCCCTACCGCGATCTCGTCGAATGGGGTGGGCGCCGCCGACGACGAGATCGCGAAACAAGACCCCTACCGCGATCTCGTCGAATGGGGTGGGCGCCGGCCCGTCGCAAAGCAAAAGCGGCACCCCACGCCAAGTGGGATGCCGCTGAGACGATGAGGGGCACGCGACGCCGGGCGCGGAGCCCGACGCGACCCGGGCGCGTTACTCCTGCTCGGGCAGGGCGGGGGCGATGCCGGTCTTCTCGTACTCGGCGAGGATGTCGATGCGGCGCTGGTGGCGCTCCTCCTCGCTCCAGGGCTGGGCGACGAAGGCATCGACGATGGCCAGCGCCTCCTCCTCGGAGTGCATGCGGCCACCGAGGCCGATGAGCTGGGCGTTGTTGTGCTCGCGGGCCAACTTCGCGGTCTCCACCGACCAGGCCAGCGCGCAGCGGGCGCCCTTGACCTTGTTCGCGGCGATCTGCTCGCCGTTGCCGGAGCCGCCGAGCACGATGCCCAGGGAGCCCGGGTCGTTGACGGTGCGGGAGGCGGCCTCGATGCAGAAGGCCGGGTAGTCGTCGGCGGCGTCGTACACGTGGGCGCCGCAATCGACGACCTCGTGGCCCGCCTTTTCCAGGTGGTCCTTGATCAGGTTCTTCATCTCGAAACCGGCGTGGTCCGCGCCAAGGTAAATACGCATGGGGCAAGCATAACCAGGTGGCGGCGCGGGGGTGCGCAGCGTCGCCCCGACTCGACGGACTCCCGACAACACCGCCGGTCAACGCCGTTCGACATCCCATTCGATGCATAAACATAAGCGATCCGGGCGGCGTGCGAATCTGCGGTTGCTGCACAGGTCGCAGCCCCCATCGGGCGAATGAACGCCGGATCGGGTCCCCGGCGCCGGGCCGTTGGCAAAGGCGCCACTACGCATCAGGAGTGCACCATGAAGAAGTCCACCATCGCCGCCGGCCTCGCCGCACTGGCCCTCACCCTCGCCGCCTGCGATGGCTCTACGTCGTCGACGGCGTCCGCCGACGCCGCCGATTCCAACGGCGCGGCGGCCGCTGAGCAGTCCGGTCCCGCCACCATCGGCGACACCGTCAACCTGGGTGAGGCGGACGTCACCGCTTCCAACTTCCGCAACGCCGGCGCCGATGTCTTCGGCGACAACCAGGTCTGCGCCGACGTGTCCGTGGTGAACACCTCGGACGCCGAGACCATCAGCCTCAACGCCTTCGACTGGGAACTCACCGATCCCAACGGCGTCATCCTGAGCACGGAGTTCGGTGGCGCGACCGACTATGACGCAGTCGAGCTCGCCCCGGGCGGCAGCAAGTCCGGCACCCTGTGCTTCAAGTCGGATGGGGCGCCGGGCGAGTACACGCTGACCTACGAGGAGATGTTCAGCTTCACCTCGGAACCGACGCAGTGGAAGGCCTCCCTGTAGGTCGCCCCAGGCCCGGCACACGCAGGCGTAAAGTTGCTGGGGAGCGTGTCTTTTCACCATCCCCGGCAATCCAAGGAAGCCCCGTGCACCGGCCCCCAGCAGTCCGCACCGTCCGCCACGACATCAACACGAAGCCGTTCATCGTGATCTGGGAGGTGACGCGGGCGTGCGGCCTGGTCTGCAAGCACTGCCGCGCCGACGCCCAGCATGAGCCGCACCCGGATCAGCTGAGCACGGAGGAAGGCAAGCGGCTGCTCGACGCGCTGTCGTCGTACGAGCGGCCGCTGCCGCTGGTGGTCCTCACCGGCGGCGACCCCTTCGAGCGCGATGACCTGGAGGAACTGGTCGCCTACGGCACCGAGCGCGGCCTCAACGTCTCGCTGTCGCCGTCGGTGACGCCGAAGCTGACGCCGGAGCGCGTCCAGTCGCTGCGCGAGGCCGGTGGCAAAGCCATGTCCATGTCGTTGGACGGCGCGACCGCCGCCACCCACGACGCGTTCCGCGGCTTCTCGGGCACGTTCGACAAGACCGTCGAGATGGCGCCCGTCATCAACGAGGCCGGCTACCGACTGCAGATCAATTCCACGCTGACGCGCGACAACATCGGCGAGGCCCCGGCGCTGCTGAAAAAGGTCATCGGGATGGGCGCGAAGATGTGGTACGTCTTCTTCCTCGTGCCCACCGGCCGCGGCACGGCGCTCAATTGCCTGTCACCCGACGAGCGCGAGGACGTGCTCAATTGGCTCGTCGACGTCTCCGACCGCATCGCCATCAAGACCACGGAGGCTCCGCAGTACCGCCGCGTGGTGCTGCAGCGCCGTGAGGCGGAGGAGTCCGGTGCCCCGAAGTACGTCGGTGGCCCGCTTTACGACGAGCTGACGGCCGAGACCACCCGCCTGCTCGGCGAGCATCCCGACAAGCCCCGTCCGCCGCGCTCCCCCATGGCCGTGAATTCGGGGTCGGGTTTCGCGTTCATCGACCACGTCGGCGACGTGTACCCCAACGGTTTCCTGCCGATGCACTGCGGCAACGTCATGGAAACCCACTTCCCGGAGATCTACTCCGAGTCGCCGGTGTTCAAGGAGCTGCGCGACCCCGACAATTGGCACGGAAAGTGCAGCGTGTGCGGGTTCCACAACGTCTGCGGCGGTTCACGCTCAACGGCTTTTGCACTGACCGGCGACTACCGGGCCTCCGACCCGACGTGCGCCTACGTCCCGCCGGCGTGGCACCCCGATGCCGATGTCGTCGAGGGCGACGGCGCGACGTCCGCGGACCTGGCGGAAATCGGCAGCGGGCCGGGGGGCGACGTGCATGCCGCCGGTGCGGCCGGGGCGCACACCCCGGCGCTGAAGCTCACCGTCGTCGACGGTTCAAAGGGGATGTGAGGGGCCGGCGAAAGACCCCCGGACCGGTCACACCGGGGCACCGGTGCACCGGGGCACCGGTGCACCGGGCAAAGTGAGCACTCAAGAGGTGTGCGGCTAACTCTCGAACCGCCAGCGCTCCCCCGACGATTCGTCGACGAGCACCAGGGCGGATTCGTCGGGTTTCTCCACCAGACGCGACCCACCCAGCGCCCTGCCCATCTGCTCCTGTGCGCCGGTCACGTCCGGGCACGCCATGCGGGTGGCCCCGAGGGCCCCGAAATCGATGGTCGTCGGCTCACCCTCGGTGATGGACACCTGGCCGAACAATCGATTGCACGAATCCGTGCCCCGTAGCTCGGTCGCCTCGATGCGGAAACTGGCGTTCCGGTCGGCTTCCAGATGCCAATCCACGCCGGAAATGTCGGTGGCAGCGACGATCGGTGGCGGGCCGGGATCGGGATCCGAACCACCGCACGCGGCCACCATCACGCCAGTGGCAAGGGCGAACGCGAAGATCGCCGCACGGGCGAAAGTCCTCCGGCGTTTCACGGCCTCGCCTCCAGACGCACCGAGGGCACCGGCCGCGCCACCGGTGACTCACACCGGCTGCAGCCCCGGCGCCGCATAAGAGTCACGCCTCCCGCACTCGCCGGGCGTAGTCCGGGTTCTTGCGCAGGAACCGCCGAACGGCCGGGCAGGTCGCCACGATCTCGTCGCCCGCGGCGAGCGCCTGGTCGAGGGCTTCCTGGATCAGCAGCTTCGAAAGTCCCCGGCCCTCGAAGGCCGAGGCGATCTCGGTGTGGGTGAAATCGCGCATGCCGGTGAACTTCTCGTAGTACGCGAAACCGGCGTACTCGTCGTCGACGAGCAGCGCGAAACGATGGTTCTCCAATTCGTCTCGAACCTCGATCGCAGGGCCGGAAGCGGCCCGGGAATCCGCGGCCGCGGCCTCCCCCGCCCGATCCACGCCCGTCACGTCATCGTTGCTCATGGTTGCGCGTCCCTTCGCGTCCGCGATGGCCGTCGTAAAGCCGGTTCTAGTCGAACTCGGGGTTCTCGGTACGCGAGCGCTTCAGCTCGAAGAAGTGCGGATAACCGGCCAGCGCCACCGAGCCGTCGAAGATGCGGCCGGCCTCCTCGCCGCGCGGGATGCGGGTGAGCACGGGGCCGAAGAAGGCGGTGTCGCCCAGCTTGACCACCGGGGTGCCCACGTCGTTGCCCACCGAATCCATTGCGCCGGCGTGGTACTCGCGCAGCTTCGCGTCGTAGGTCTCCGCGTGGGCGGCGTCGAACCGCTCGGCGGGCAGGCCGACGGCGGCGAGCGACTCGCGGATGATCTCGTCGTAGCCCTCCGGGGTGTCCTTGCCGCCCTGGCCGCCATCGTGAATGCGGGTGCCCATCTCGGTGTAGAGCGCGTCGAGCTTGTCCTCGCCATCCTCGACGGCGACGGCGGTGAACACGCGCGCCGGCGCCCAGTTGGCGGTCATCTTCTGCTTGTAATCCTCGGGCAGCTCGTCGCGGCCCTCGTTGAGCACCGCCAGGCTCATCGGCTGCCACTTCACCTCGATGTCGCGGACCTGCTCGACCTCCTTGATCCACCGGGAAGTGATCCAGCAAAACGGGCAGGAAACGTCGAACCAGAAGGTGACGGACTCGCGGTTGGTGGTCATGGCAACGCCTTTCGTCGTGGAATCTCTGACGAACGCCAGAATAGACGAAAAATTATGTTGACGCATCACCAATTAGGGATTGCTTGACGACGCCGCCGGGCACTCGGTCCGCCCGCCCCTGCGATACACGGGGCAAGGCCATGCGGCGAGATCATGCGGTCTACAGACGCGCGACCCCGACGAAGCGGCTGAGGGCGGCCATGACGGCGAGGGCGACGAACGGGGCGGCGACGAGCGCCACGCCATGGACGACCGTGCCGTGATCGGTCGACCAGAAGAACGCCACGGCCAACGCGATGGAGTTGACCACCGAGTGGATCCACGCCGCCGACGTCAGCGACAGCGTCGCCCAGTACGCGATGCACGCCGCGCCCGCGATGATCAGCAGGTCCGCACCCGCGCCCTTGCCCAGCCCGAGCTTGCCGGCGAGGGAGTTCGGGGCCTCGCCGCGCACGGCGAGGAAGATGTTGGCGACGACGGCGATGATCACCGCGATCACGCCGATGACGAGAAGGGCCCGCAGCATCCCCGGGCCGAAGAACCGGCCGCTCTCGACGGCCGCCATCTCCCCCGGCCGCCGCGCGGCGCCGCTCCCCGTCGAACTCCCGGCGCCGTTCCCCTCCTCCCGCACGGTCTTCCGGCGCGCGCCGCGGAGGACGAGTGCGACGATGATAAGCAACGGCACGAACTGCGCCAGCGCCATCCACGGCGGGACGGCGAGCTTCGGCATGGCATCCAGGTCGCCGCCGTCGGCGCCCGCCGCCATCTGCGCGCCACCGGTGCTCATCAGCATCAGCGACGGCAGCAGCACGCACACCATCGCCGCCAGCAGGCCGACGACGGCGTGGCCCCACCCCAAGGCGCCCGGCCGCAAACGCGCAGCCCGCGCCCCAATATCGCCATCCATGTTGTCCCCGCTTCGACGTCCGTCCACGGGGCCGAGCCTTCGGGCTCAGAAGCTCGAGGGCAGACCCTTCGTCTCCAGCAGCCCGGCGGTGTGTTCGAGGAAGCCGGCCCAGTCGGGGTAGTCCAGGAAGGACGACCCGGTTTCGTGGTCCATGTCGACGTAGCGGCCGGTGCGGGTGTCCAGGCAGACGTGGTTGCCGCCGAAGTCGTGGATCAGCGGGATCCACGCCTCGTGGTACCACTTGCCCTCGGAGTCGGCGGAAGTGCCGGCGTCCTCGACGAAACCGTCGAAGTCGCCGTTGGCCTCCATCTCGGTCCACATGCGGTAGTCGCGGAGGATCTGCTCGGGCGAGGCGATCCACCCGCCGTCCCACGGCTCCTCGCCGTCGACGGAGCGGTGGCGCAGCCAGGAGGCCCGGACGTCCTCCGGCAGCTTCAGGCCGAGGGCCTTCTCCAATTCATCCAGTTCGGACTCGGTGGCCGGCGCACCCAGCGCGTCGGCGGGCAACTTCGCTTCGATTCGATCCCATGCTGCGTTGACACGATCGACGGGCGTGCCCTGGGTCACGTTCTGTTCGGTCATGCCTCCGATCATGCCCGGCCAGGTGGCCCCGTGCCAAGGAACTCTTCGGGCGCAGGTCCCCCGGCCGCGTCCCCGGTCGGGGTCGCCCGGGCCCGCGCCGACCGCCCGCGCCGCCCGATCCGCCACCGCGGTTACCCTGAATCCCATGACTTCCACGAACCTGACGCAGACCGAGGCCGCCGCCCGCGCGGCCATGCTCGAGGTGTCCCACTACGACATCTCCCTCGACGTCACCGGCGCCCCGGGCACCACCGCCGCCCCGGGCGCGGAGACGTTCCGGTCGACCACCACGATCACGCTGACCGCGAAGACCGCCGGCGAGACGTTCCTGGACCTGCGGGCCGCCTACGTCCGCTCCGTCACCGTCGATGGCGCGGACGTCACGGACGCCGCCTGCGGCGGGAACAAGGAGCTTTACGACGACGAACGCGGCCTCATCCTCGATCTCGCCGTGGGCGAGCACGACGTCGTGGTCGACGCCGACCTGCGCTACACCACCACCGGCGAGGGCCTGCACCGCTTCACCGACCCCGCCGACGAGCAGACGTACCTGTACTCCCAGTTCGAAACCGCCGACGCCAAGCGGGTGTTCGCCTGTTTCGACCAGCCGGACCTGAAGGCCACGTATTCGATGGACGTCACCGCGCCCGGCGCGTGGACCGTCGTCTCCAACTCGGAGGCCGACGTCTCCGACGTCGCCCCCGCAGACGGCGAGGTCCCGCCGCTCGACGGCCCCGCCGCCCGCATCCACCGCTTCCGCGTGGACGTGCCGCTGTCGACGTACCTGATCGCGTTCTGCGCCGGGCCCTGGCACGAGGTCCGCGACGAATGGGCCGGCACCGTCGCCAAGCATCCCGAAACGCCCGAGGACCACCAGCCCGACGGCGAGCTGACCATCCCGCTCGGGCTGTTCTGCCGCGCGTCCATCGCCGAGCATCTCGACGCCGAGCGCCTGTTCCGCGAGACCAAGGAGGGCTTCGACTGGTACGCGGCGAACTTCGGCGAGCCGTACCCCTTCGGCAAGTACGACCAGATCTTCTGCCCGGAGTACAACATGGGCGCGATGGAAAACGCCGGCGCGGTGACCATCCGCGACGAGTACGTCTTCCGGTCGCGCACCACCGGTTACCTGTACGAGCGCCGCAACGAGACGATCCTCCACGAGATGGCGCACATGTGGTTCGGCGACCTGGTGACGATGCGGTGGTGGGACGACCTGTGGCTCAACGAGTCCTTCGCCACCTGGTCCGCGTGCGCCTCGCAGGCTGCGGTGAGCCAGTATGACGGGGCGTGGACGACGTTCGCCAACGTGGAGAAGGCGTGGGCGTACCAGCAGGACCAGCTGCCGTCGACGCACCCCATCGCCGCGGACGCCTCCGACATCGACACCGTCGACCAGAACTTCGACGGCATCACCTACGCCAAGGGCGCGTCGGTGCTCAAGCAGCTGGCCGCCTACGTCGGCGAGGACGCGTTCCTGGCCGGCGCGCGCCTGCACTTCGCCCGCCATCGCTTCGCCAACGCCACCTTCGCCGACCTGCTCGACGCTCTGTCCGAGGCGTCCGGCCGCGACCTGTCCGGGTGGGCCGACCAGTGGCTGACCACCACGGGCATCAACACCCTGTCGGCGGCCTACTCCACGAAGAAGGCCGAGGGCGGGGCCAGAGCTGACGCCAAGGGTGGCGCCGGCGAGGTCTACGACGTTTTCGCCATCCGCCAGACCGGCGCCGAGCCGGGCGCGGGCGAACTGCGCGACCACCGCGTCGCCGTCGGCGTCTACGCGATGGCCGACGGCGTGCTGCGCCGCACCCACCGGGTGGAGGTCGACGTCAAGGGCGAGATCACCAAGGTCCCCGAGATGTCGGGCGTGCCCGCCGGCGACGTCGTCCTGGTCAACGACGACGACCTGAGCTACTGCTTCATGGAGATGGATCCCGGGTCGTGGCTCTTCCTGCTGGAGAACATCGGCGCCTTCGCCGATCCGATGCCGCGCACCCTTGCGTGGTCGACGATGTGGGAGATGACCCGCGCGGCGAAGGTCCGCGCCCGCGATTTCATGGACATGGTGCTGCGGGGCGCCCCGGCCGAGGACCAGATCTCCGTGCTCGAGCGCGTGCTGGCGCAGGCCGTCGCGGCCGTCGAGCGCTACGCCGACCCGCAGTGGGCCGCCGAAACCGGCCGCGCCCGGCTCGGCGAGGGGCTGCTGGCCCACGCCCGCGCCGCCGAGCCCGGGTCGGATGCGCAGCTCGCCTTCGTCAACGCTTTGGCCATGCTGCCCGCCGACGCAGCCGGCTCCATCGACGTGTTCCGCGCAATCCTCGCCGGCACGCCGGAGGACGCCGATCTCGCGGGCCTCACCGTCGACGCCGACATGACGTGGAAGGCGCTGACCGTGCTGGTCGCCGCCGGTGACAAAGGCGCCGACGACATTTCCGCCGCCGAGCGCGACGACCAGTCCGCGCTGGGCGCCCAGTCGGCGGCCAAGGCCCGCGCGGCCATCCCGGAGGCGAACAACAAGATCCGCGTGTGGAACACCTGCACCGCCACCGGCGCCGCCGCCCCGTCGAACCTGATGCTGCGGTCGATGATGGCCGGATTCGCTGCCCCGGGTTCCGACGACCTGCTGCGCGAGTTCACCGACCGTTACTTCGCCGAGGCCCCCGGCTGGTGGGCGGAGTACTCCTCCGAGACCGCCCAGCGCATGCTCGACGGCCTCTACCCGCATTGGGAGGTCTCCCGCGAGGGTCTGGACAAGGCAGCGGCGTTGCTTGACGACGACTCGACGCCCACCCCGGTCAAGCGCATCGTCGCAGAGAACCGTGACCGCGTCGCGCGGGCCCTCGACGCCCGGGCATGCGACGGGGAATCCGGGGAGTAGGCGCCGCCTCGCACCACGGGCCCCGGGCCCGACGGGCACGACGCCCGCCGGGCACGGGGCGCGTCGTAAAGCGGAACCGCTAACCTGGGGCCATGACCAACGGCCAGACCCCCTCCGACCAGCCCAGGCAGTACAGCGATTTCTACCGGGAGGTCGGCGAGGAGACGTTCGCGAAGATCGTGCGCGGCTTCTACGCCCGCGTGCCCGACGACGACATCCTCGGACTGATGTACCCCGACGATGATTGGGAGGGCGCCGAGCGCCGCCTGCGGATGTTCCTCGAGCAGTACTGGGGCGGGCCCGACACCTACAACGCCGAGCGCGGCCACCCGCGGTTGCGGATGCGCCACCACCCCTTCGTCGTGGACATGGCCGCCCGCGACCGCTGGCTCGAGCTGATGGCGCTGTCCCTGGCCGACGTCTCCGACGACGAGCTGCCCAAGCCCCACCGCGACGCCATGTGGGAGCACATGGTGCGGGTGGCGGACATGCTCATCAACAAGCCGGCGTAGGGGCCGCTCCCCCTCCCGGGGCGCCCATGGGCCCCGCCTCCGAGCCCGGGAGCGCCTCTACAGCGGCAGCACCCCGAAGCCCTCGGAGGCGTAGACGCTGCCGAAGCGCCCGTCCAGGCGACGCCAGCGCGCCTTGACGGACACCCGCACGGGCTCGTCGGCCGACGGCTCGGGCGGGATGAAGCCCATCGCGCACAGGGCGAAGACCTCGCGCATGGTGATCTCGGCGGACGCCGACGACGCCCCGCGCACCGAGAGCACCTTCTGGTCGAGCAGCGACGTCGGCAAGCCCATCGGGCCCGACTCTTCCTTCGCCACTCCCCTCGCCTGAGCCTCCAGGTCGCGGAATACCGCGGCCGGCACGGCCTCGAGCACCGTCCACCCGCCGTCGACCGGCAGCCGGCCCGGCCAAGAGGAATCCGCGGGGGCGCCGCAGTCGAGCGTCATCGGCACCGCGGCATCGAGCTGCGGCACCGAACGGGCGTCGCCGGTGGCGGCGGACACGGCGTCGGCACGGACGATCATGTCGTCGCGGCCCGGGGTGACGGACATGGTGCGGCAAGCCATCGGGCCGAAGGGGGTGGTGGCCCACACGCGGGCGATGCCGCCGGGCCGAGATGCGGCGACCATGTCCTCCGACGACCCGGGGGCCACCGAACGGATCCGCATCAGCGCCCCGGGGTCCATCGCCTCGGCCTTGCGCGCGAGCACCCCGAGGTTGGTCGAGGCCGGGACATCGTGGACGAGAAGGGTCTCGCCGCGGCCGGAAGCGTCAGGCACGGTCGTCGCCCGCATCTGCAGCGCCCGCATCTGCATCGTCCGCAGCGCGAGCATCGTCGGCATCGTCCCGGCCGCCGTTGCCGACCGTCAGCTCCGGCGAGGCGAAGCGGCCGAGCGTCTTGCGCACGGTCGGGGTCAGTTCCATTGCGCGGGCCTTTTCCAGGTCGAACAGCACCATGACGGTGGTGAGCATTGCGGCGATGTGCCCGTGCTCGTCCTTGATCGCCTGGCGGATGGTGTAGGACGTGTTGCCCATCGCGATGATCTCGGTTTCCACCAGCACCTCGCGGGTGTCGGGCAGCAATGCACGGAGGTAGTCGACCTCCATGTGCCGCACGACGGTGCCGAGGTTGCCCGTGCCGCCGTCGACGCTGGCGCGGGCGAAGGCCACGCGGGCCTCCTGCGCGTATTCGAGGTAGGCGAGATTGTTGACGTGCCCGTACTGGTCGAAGTCCGACCAGCGCACCGGGATGGTGGTCAGAAACGCGTTGGTGTCCGGCATGCCGTCCCCTTTCCTGAGTGAATCGAGTGCGGGCCGGGTGGCGCGGCGGCGGCACTGGAACGCGCGAAGGCCCGCGGCCACCGGGTGCGGCGGCCACGGGCCCAGGCTAGCGCGGACGGTCGCCGCGCGGGGGTGCTAGCGGGTCAGCTTGCGGTGAGTGACGCGCGACGGGCGGGCGGCGTCGGGGCCGAGGCGCTCGACCTTGTTCTTCTCGTAGCCCTCGAAGTTGCCCTCGAACCAGAACCACTGGCCCTCCTCGACGTTGCCCTCCCACGCGAGGATGTGGGTGCAGGTGCGGTCCAGGAACCAACGGTCGTGCGAGATGACCACGGCGCAGCCCGGGAAGTTCTGCAGCGCGTTTTCCAGCGACGACAGCGTCTCGACGTCGAGGTCGTTGGTCGGCTCGTCCAGCAGGATCAGGTTGCCGCCCTGCTTGAGGGTCAGCGCCAGATTCAAACGGTTGCGCTCGCCGCCGGAGAGCACCTTCGCCGGCTTCTGCTGGTCGGCGCCCTTGAAACCGAACGCGGACAGGTACGCGCGCGACGGCATCTCGTTCTGGCCGACGTGGATGTAATCCAGGCCGTCGGAGACGACCTCCCACACCGTCTTCTCGCCGTCGATGTTCTCGCGGTTCTGGTCGACGTAGCTCAGCTGGACGGTCTGGCCGACCTTGACCTCGCCGGCATCCGGCTCCTCCAGCCCGACGATGGTCTTGAACAGGGTGGTCTTGCCGACGCCGTTGGGGCCGATGACGCCGACGATGCCGTTGCGGGGCAGCGTGAACGACAGGTCCTTGATCAGCGTGCGGCCGTCGAAGCCCTTCTCCAGATCGATGGCCTCGACGACCTGGTTGCCCAGGCGCGGCGGGGTCGGGATCTGGATCTCCTCGAAGTCGAGCTTCTTGTACTGCTCAGCTTCCTCCACCATCTGCTCGTAGCGCTCCAGGCGGGCCTTGTTCTTCGCCTGGCGGGCCTTCTGGCCCGAGCGGACCCACGCCAGCTCGTCCTTCAGGCGCTTCTGCAGCTTGGCGTCCTTCTTGCCGGCGACCTCGAGTCGCGCGGCCTTCTGCTCCAGGTAGGTGGAGTAGTTGCCCTCGTAGGGGTAGAGCTTGCCGCGGTCGACCTCGCAGATCCAGCCGGCGACGTGGTCGAGGAAGTAACGGTCGTGCGTCACGGCCAGGACGGCGCCGGGGTACTTTTGCAGGTGCTGCTCCAGCCACAGCACCGACTCGGCGTCGAGGTGGTTGGTGGGCTCGTCGAGCAGCAGCAGATCCGGCTCGGACAGCAGCAGCTTGGCCAGCGCCACGCGGCGGCGCTCGCCACCGGACAGGTGCGTGACGGGCTCGTCGCCGGGCGGGCAGCGCAGCGCATCCATGGCCTGCTCGATCTTGGAGTCGATCTCCCAGGCGTCGGCGGCGTCGAGCTCCTCCTGGAGCTTGCCCATCTCCTCCATCAGCTCATCGGTGTAGTTCGTCGCCATTTCCTCGGCGATCTGCTCGAAGCGCTGCTTCTTCTCGAAGATGTCGCCGAGGCCCTCCTCGACGTTGCCGCGAACGGTCTTCTCCTCGTTCAGCGGCGGCTCCTGCTGCAGGATGCCGACGGTGGCGCCCGGCTCGAGGTACGCCTCGCCGTTGGACGGCTGGTCCAGTCCCGCCATGATCTTCAGGATCGACGACTTGCCGGCGCCGTTGGGGCCCACGACGCCGATCTTGGCGCCCGGGTAGAACGCCATGGTCACGTTGTCGAGGATGACCTTATCGCCGTGCGCTTTGCGCACGTTCTTCATCTGGTAGATGAACTCAGCCACAGCTGCGCTCTCCTTCGGAGGTAGGTGGTATCGCTTCAGGTGCGCGGGGAACCGCCGCGCAAAGCCCGGGCCCCGACTCATCGGTGCCCGGGGGTTTGCTCTGCGGGGATTCCCGTGACGCGCACATTCGGCCCTCACCTTACCGGTACCGCCGGGACTTCCCCGCCCGGCGACCCCACCGGCCCGCGAAACCGCGGCAGCTAGGAAACCATTTCGGCCATCTCGTGGTCCGGCTCCGGGGCCTGCTCCGGGTCGACCGGCTCGTCCGGCAGCCCCCGATCGTCGAAGCGGTTCGTCTCGGTGACCATCGGCGCCGACCCCTCCCCGCCTTCTCCGCCACCGCCGTTGTCGCCGCCGACACCGCCGTTGGCCCGCATCATCTCCTCCTCCTGCGCGCGCCGTTCGGCCTCGGCGGCGCGGGCCGCGCTCGAGCGATTCCGGGTGATCGCGGCGGTGGCGAAACGCAGGTCCGGGCCGACCGAATCGGCGACGATCTTGGTGAAGGTCTTCTTCACCCCGTTGTCCTCCCACTGATCGGTGCGCAGCCGCCCCTCGGCGATGATCCGGTCGCCCTTAGTAAACGTGTTCACCGCATTCTGCGCCAGATGCTCCCAGCAATCGACGTCGATGTAGGCGGTCTCCCCGTCGATCCACTGGCCCTCGATGTAGCGCTTGCGGGTCGACGCGACGCGCAGCCGCGTCACCAGCTTCCCGCCGTTGGTGGTCTTGATCTCGGGATTCCTGGTGATGTTCCCGACGATGGTCACGCTGGTTTCGGACATTGGCGAGTCCCCCTTCTGCTCGTGGACGCCCCGGACCGCGAGTCGATCCGGGCCTCGCACCACAGACCCTGCCGCCCGCCGCGCTCCACCACCACCGCCGCGACGGCCGTCTGTGGATGAATCCGCGATTACGCGGTTCATCCACAGCCCGCCACTCATTCGGCTTGACGACGGCCCGCGCCCCCGTGCTTCACCGCGAGGTCGTCGTCAAGCGAAAATCGCCTACTTGCGGCGCATCTTGCCGGCGTCCTTCGCGGAACCGAGGTGCACCTCGTGCTCGGAATCGACGGTGCCGGTGTAGTACTCGCGCTCCTCGTCCGTCATGGACTGGCTCGTGCGCGCCGCGAGCATGGCGTTGTAGGCCTCCAGCTCGGCGTCGTGATCGCGCTCGGCATTGCGGTCGTAGCGGGCGGCGTCCTTCTCGTCGGTGCGGCGCCACTGCACGAACAGGGCCGTCATGACGATGAACAGCGGCACCTCGCCCAGCGCCCACGCCACCGCGCCGCCGACGTTCTGGTCCGCCAGCAGATCGACGTGCCACGGCAGGCCCAGCTCCAGGTAGTAGTCCTCCGCCAGGACCTGCTGCATCTGCATCAGCGTGATGCCGAACCACGCGTGGAACGGCAGCGACCCCATCAGCGACACCAGCTTCACCGCCGGCGAAATCTGCTGCGGTGCGGCATCCACGCCGATGATCACCCAGTAGAAGATGTAGCCGGAGATCAGGAAGTGGATGTTCATGAACAGGTGGCCGGCGTGCTCGTCGGCCAGGAAGTCGTACAGCGGCGTCATGTACAGCAGGTAGAAACCCGCGACGAACTGGGCCGTGGCCACCACCGGGTTGGTCAGGAACCGCGAAACCGGGTTGTTGATGAACGCCACCAGCCACTCGCGGATGCCCGGCACCCCATCGCGGCCGGCGGGCTTGAGCGCGCGCAACGCCAGCGTCACCGGGCCACCGAGGGCGAGCATGACCGGGATGGCCATCGAGTACATCATGTGCGCCAGCATGTGCACCGAGAACTGCGCCGGCATGTACACGCCCAGCGCCGACGACGACGTGAACAGCAGCAGCGCACAACCGGCCAGCCACCAGAGGGTGTTGGCGATGGGCCACTCCCCGCCGCGCTTGTGCAGCTTGCGCAGCCAGTACAGGTAGATCCACGCCGCGATGATCGCGGCCGAGCCGAAGAAGATGTCGAAGCGGAACTGCGTGAACATCGCCTCCCAGCCGAAGGGGATCTCCAGCTCGTAGCCGAGCTTGACCTCCATCTGGGTGATCGGCGGCAGACCTTCGCCACCGGCCTGATCGGAGTAGTTCGGCGGCGGGGGCGTGCGGCCCAGCGCCACGGCCACGCCGACCGCGACGGCCATGACCAGCACCTCGACGATGGCCAGGCGCCAGAACGACGCACCGCCCGGGTCCTTGTCCAGCGACGGGATGGTGACCTTGCGGTGCATGTAGCCGAACAGGCCCAGCACGATGATCAGCAGCGCCTTGACCACTACGAGGATGCCGTAGTTGTTGTTGAACAGGTCCTGCCACGACAGGTTGATCGCCGCGTTAATCACGCCAGAGACGCTCATGGCCACGAACGCGACCAGCGCGACGAAGCTGTAGCGGGAGGCGACCTCGACCATGTGCTCGCCGCGACGGCGGGCGTGCCCGATCAGGGCCATCAGGCCGCCGACCCAGAACACGGTGAACGTCAGGTGCCAGATGTAGGAGTTGGTGCCGTAGTCGTGGTTGCCGCCGGTGGCGTTGTGGCTGACGACGGCCAGCGGCATCATCGACACCAGGGAGATGGCGAAGAACACCGGCTGCCAGATCCACTTGCCGGTCAACGCCGACCCCAGCGCCACGACCATGGCGAAAATGCCCACCCACAGCCACGCCAGCGCCTCGCTGACCTGGTCGAGGGCCACGGACCAGTTCTCCGGCCGGATGGTGGTCGACAGCGGCTGACCGGAGACGTCCGACAGCACCAGCGGGATCTGCAGGAACGCGATGGCGCCCCAGCTGAAGATCGCCCACCGGCCCGTGCGGGCGGCCGCCCATCCGTCGAGGTCCAGCGTCCCATCGGGCCGCGGCTTCGACGCGAACGCCGCCAGCATGAACGAACCGATCGCCAGCGCGGCGAGCATCTCGCCGCCGGCCTTCGCCAGCGGGAAGCCGACGGTGGTGATCACGCCCGGGTCCGGGATGCCCAGCGTGGATCGCGAATCCATGTTGAACGCCAGCGACAGGCCGCCCGCGAGCGCACCCGCCACCAACGCGAACACCACGTACCAGCCGAGGGAACCCCTGACCCGGCGGGCCGGGCGGGTCGTCGTCGCAGTCATGCCCCCCAGGGTAGACCCATGGCCGTACCGCACCGAAGTCCGGTTGCGCCCCTCGACCTCCCCCGCCCCGCTTTACCTCGGACCCCCGCGCCGGGCTAGAATTCCGTTCCGCATGCCTCCGTAGCTCAGTGGATTAGAGCATCCGGCTTCTACCCGGCTGGTCGCGGGTTCGAATCCTGCCGGGGGCGCGATGCGGCAGCGGCGTTCTTGGTTCATCGTCCCGGCCGCCCCAGCTACGAAACGGCGCCCTCGCCGCCTCTTCCCGGAGGCTGCCGGGGCGCCGTTTTCGCGCGGCGAGTCGACGGCAACAGCGCCGCCACGAGGTAGACGATCACCGCCAGCGCCGGCAAGAGGATGCCCCCGATGTTGATCACCGCGCCGCCGCGGCCGGTATCCATCGCCCACAACACCAGCCACGACCCCCAGCCGACGAGCGCGATGACCCCGGCGACGAGGCCCGCCCACATGCCGGCGCCGCGGCCCCCGCGGGCGAAGGCGACTCCGCCGATGGCCAAGGTCGCGAGGATGCCGATCGCGGACAGGATCATGATGTCGATCCGCAACGCGAGCATGATGGCGGCCACCAGCACGGCATGGACCGCCGCGGCGGCGAGGAAAAGCGAACGCATGGGATCACCTGCAGAGTTTCGTGGAAACGCGTCCTATGACCGCGTATCCGCGACGATACTTGTAGCCGACCCAACTCACAACGATAGTTGTCGCCTACATTGCGCCGCGCCCCATTACGCCCGCCCCTCCCGGGACGGGGGCGTTCGACGCCGACTCCCCTACGGCCGCAGGTAGCGGTCCACCATTTCGGTGACTTCCGCGACGGCGTTGTCGACGTTGTCGGCCTCGTCCGTGGCCCCCTCGCGCAGCATGTTGCTGCACAGCAGCACCGCGGACTGCATGACCATGAACACGTTGTTGGACAGCACGGTCGGGTTGCCCTCGCGCACCGACCCGTCCTCCTGGCCGTGGACGATGCCCGGCAGGATGAACTTCTCGATGATCGATCGTTCGCTGGAACCCTTCGGGCGGATGATGGCGCGGACGATGCGCTCAGGGTCGGTCTCGGCCAGATTGAGGAAGAACTCACCGTTCGACAGGGTCCGCAGGATGATCCGGAAGCGTTCGACGATGCGCTGGCGGGCGTCGCCGGGCATGGTGCGCAGGTCGGCGAGGATGCGCAGGAACTCGCGGGTGATCACTTCGTTCGCCAGCTCGTCGAGGTCCGCGTAGCGCCGGTACACCGTGGGGCGGGACACTCCGGCGTTGCGGGCGATCTCCGCGATGGACGTGCGGCGCAGGCCCACGGCCATGATGCTTTCGCGGGCGGCCTCGATGATCGCCTCGTCCACCGACGGCTTTGACGTCGCAGCCTCGGAGTAATCGCCAGTCATCGTCGCTTCCTTTCCTGCACCCGGGCCGCGCCGACGCGGTTCGAGTTGATGGCCCCGGGACCATCGCAGTCATTTAATTCCCCTTCAATGCTATCGGGCGTTGCACGGGGATCACGGTTCACCCGCCGCCCGCGGGGACACCCGTTGACGCGAGATGACATGGGAAAACAACCTTTTCATAAATATTAGGATTGCGAATGCCCGTCGCCGACTTGAATGTCGGTCACCACGGCAGCGGCCGCGCCGCCGTGCCGGAACTTGCGGGCGCACTAGGCTTGGCCCGTAACAATCCGCACCGAACCACCGCGAGGTCGACACATGGCATTGCCCGCCCCCCATCCCGATTACCGTGCCGTGGTGACCGGCGCGTCATCAGGCATCGGAAAGGCCCTGGCCCGCGAGCTCGCCCGGCGCGGCCATTCGCTGATTCTCGTGGCGCGCTCCTCTGACAAGATGGAGGCGCTGGCCGCCGAACTGTCGGGACCGTCCCTGGCAGTGGAGGTCCGCCCGTGCGATCTGTCGGATGCGGGGGCCCGGCAGGAGCTTTGCGACGAACTGCGCGGACGCGACATCAGCGTGATGGTCAACTGCGCCGGCATCGCGACGTTCGGCCGGTTCCAGGAACTCGACCAGGATTACGAGCGCGCGCAGTTCGAGCTGAATGCGACGGCGCTTTTCGATCTCACGCAGCTCGTCGTCAAGCCCATGGTCGAGCGTGGCTCGGGCGCCATTCTCAACGTGGGCTCGGCGGCGGGCACGACGGTGATCCCGAACAACGCCACCTACGTGGGCACCAAGGCGTTCGTGAACACGTTCACCGAGGCGCTGCACTACGACCTCAAGGGCACCGGTGTGCACTGCACCCTGCTCGCCCCCGGCCCGGTGCGGCCCGATCAGCGCGACGACGGCGCCAACGAAGTCGACGACAACGTCCCCGATTTCCTGTGGACCTCCACCGACGACTGCGCCCGCGACAGCCTCGACGCGCTGGCCGCCAACCGGCTGCGCGTGGTGCCCGGCGCCCTGAGCAAGGGCATGAACACCGCCGGCAACTACCTGCCGCGCTGGCTCGTCGCCCCCATCGTCGGCCGCTTCTACGAAGGGATGTCCCAGTGACCAACGGCAACGCAACCGCCCCGGCCGGCAATGGCAATGGCAATGGCAACGGCAACGGAGTGCACCCGAAGTACGACCGCATCGTGTGGATCGACTGCGAGATGACGGGCCTGGACCCGCAGAAGCACGTGATCGTCGAGATCGCGGCGCTGGTCACCGACGCTGAGCTGAACATCCTCGGCGAGGGCGTCGACGTGGTGGTCCACGCCTCCGAAATCGACCTGGCGCAGATGGACGACGTGGTCACCGAGATGCACAACTCGTCCGGGCTGACCGAGGAGATTCGCGAATCGGCGGTCGACGTCAACGAGGCCGAGCGCATCGTCCTCGATTACATCCGCGAGTGGGTGCCGAACGCTCGCCAGGCGCCGCTGGCCGGCAACTCCATCGCGTCGGACCGCGGCTTCATCCGCCGGTACATGCCGGAGCTCGAGGACTTCCTGCACTACCGCATGATCGACGTGTCCTCGCTGAAGGAGCTGGCCCGCCGCTGGTACCCGCGCGTGTACTTCGGGCAGCCGGAGAAGGGCATGTCCCACCGCGCGCTGGCCGACATTCGCGAGTCCATCCGCGAGCTGGAGTTCTACCGCCGCGCGATGATGGTGCCCGGCGAGGGGCCGACCAAGGAAGAGGTCGCCCGGGCCGCCGAGGACGCCGTCCGCGCCGTGCCGATGGACTGACGTGGCAACTCGCCCCGGCCCCCTCGAGCCGAGAGGACGATCCGCTCCCACGCGGGTCGTCGCCAAGCCATGCCCCGACCTGCGGTTTTGTTCCGCGCGCGTCGTGGGTTATCCTGTAATCCGCTGCACGACAGGGGCAATCGCCGCTGAAGTGGAAGCGATGGTGACTGTAGTTCAGTTGGTAGAGCACCAGGTTGTGATCCTGGGTGTCGCGGGTTCGAGTCCCGTCAGTCACCCCGAATGAAAGGCCCGGACCGATTGGTCCGGGCCTTTCGCATGCGCGGGAGAAGGACATCGCTCCGAATGGCCGCAACCCGAGGGGCTAAGTGCCCGAATCCTCCAGAGTTTGAATCCGGCGAATTCTGACCTGCGCGTTTGCGGAGACCGAATCGGGGTCTGGAGGATTCATGCACTAACGCGCCGCTGCGTGCTCCCGCTTCTCGGGCGAAGTTGCCGCTCCCCCGCCCGCCGCTCCCCCGGCGTCGGTCAGCCGACCGTCGACCATCTCCAGCACGCGGTCGGCGCGCTCGGCCTGGCCGGGATCGTGGGTGACGTGCAGGGTCGCCGCCCCGTAACGGCGGGTGACGTCGACGATGAGGTCGGTCACCGCCTCGGCGGAGGCGCGGTCGAGGGCGGCGGTGGGCTCGTCGACGAGCAGCAGCTCGGGCTCGTTCATCAGCGCACGCGCCAGGTTGACGCGCGCCTGCTGGCCGCCGGAGAGCGTGGACACTCGGCGATCCCCCATGCCCGCCAGCCCCACCGACTCGAGCAGCTCGGCGGCGCGCTCGCGGGCGCGGCGACGCTCCGAGGCCGGCGGCGGGAGGATGCGGCCGAGGCGCGTCATGACAATCAGCTGCTCCTGCACCGTCAGCGACGGCAGCAGATTCGGCTGCTGGAACACGAGGCCGACGTGCTCGCGCCGCACGCGCGCCGCAGCGGCACCTCGGGCGGTGAGATCGACGTCGCCGTCGGCGGAATGCAGCTTTACGACGCCCGTGTCCGGCGTCTGCAGACAGCCCGCCACCGCCAACAGCGTGGACTTGCCGGAGCCGGAGGGACCGGTGACGGCTACGATCTCACCGCGGTTCACGTCGAGGGAGACGTCGTCGAGGATCCGGCGCGTGGCGGAACCGTCCACGACCTCGAGGTCCACGCCGGAGATGTGCAGCGCCGTTCGAGAGTCGGGGGCGGTGCGGGAATCAGCCATTCGGGAATCGAGAGCGGTGGGCGAGATCATCGTGGTCTCCTGTTCGCGGTCATGCGGGAAAACGGGGGTGTGGGCGCGATTGTTCGGGTTGGCGGAGTGGGCGGGGTTGGCGGGGTCACGCATTGGCCAGCGCCTCCCTCGGTTCGACGCGGAGGACGGGCACGAGCGCCACGGCCGCACCGATGAGCCCGGTGCCGACGAGCACAAGCGCCGGCCACGCGGTCGTGGACGCGTCGATCAGCACAGGCATGATCCCGGAGGAGGACAGCCACGTGCCCGCGCCGACGGTGATGGCCACGCCCGCCCCGACGCCGAGCACCAACACGATGAGCGCCTGGCCGAGCGAATCGGCGGCGAGCACCGGCCGGGATGCCCCGAGCGCCGAAGACACGGCGACGCCGCGCATGCGCTGGACGGTCCACACCATGAAGAACGCACCGACCACCAACGCGGAAATGAGGAACAACAGCGACGTCATGGCGTTGAGCGACATCTGCTCGCCCTTGTTGGAGGCGGACAGGTCCATGCGCTCGTCGCCGCGCATGACGACGGTGCCGTCGACCTCGGGGGCCTGCGCCGCCGACTCGTCGACGACGACGGCCGACGGGGCGCCGACGATCTGCTCCGCCAGCGCGGGTGCGGCGAACACGACGGGCTGGTGCTCCCACCACAGGTCGCCCGCCGTGCCCGCGACGGTGACGGTGCGCCCCTCGAAGGTCGTGGTGCCGGACTCCGGAAGATCCCCGGCGACGGCGTCGGAGGGCCGGATCTCGTTCGTGCCCAGCGAATGGTCCGGGAAGACGAAAACCGGCTCATCGCCGACGCGGGCACGGCCCACGGACCACGCCTCGGCCGAGCCGGCGGACTTCGCGGCGTTAACCTTGGCCGTCGTCAAGCGGGAAGCGGCCAGCGACGGGCTGCCGGCGTCAGCGACGATGACGGCGTCATCGGGCCCGAGGGCGTCGACGAGCGCCGACGTCGACTGGTGGGACAGGCCCGCCGCCAATGCCGAGAGCATGGTGACGAGCACGGCGATCAATCCGACGGTGACGGTGATCAATGCGGTGCGCCCTGGTGCGGCGCGGAGTTCACGGGTTGCCTGGTACATGACTCTCATGGTCGCCGCCGTGGCCCGCCAGCGAATCGCACGCGGGATGGGACTTCCCGGCCAACTTTCGGTTGACCCCGACTGCGCGACCGCGCCCCCGGGACCTGCATTCGCGCACTCCCGGCCCTTACGCTGGGGGCGTGAACGACCGCCCCCAGCTCCCCGCCCCCGCCGCACGGCCGGCCCCCGCCGCCGGCGACGCGGCGACCGACCCCGCCGCCCTCGGCCGGATCTGGCGGTGGCTGCGCGTGTGCCTGGATCTGCTCATCGCCGTGCTGCTCGTGTTCGTCGCGGTGCGCGGCATCGCCACCGCCGACGCGGGGCACCTGTCGCCGGCGACGTGGCTGTGGCTGGTGGCCTTCGCCATCGTCTACGCCATCGGCCGCATGCAGCCCGACGACGGCCCGCGCTGGTGGCTGCCCGCCGTCATCGCCTGCTTCACCGGACTGGCGTGGACGTCGCCCGATGGCGTGTGGCTGGCGTTCCCCCTCTTCTTCCTGGTGCTGCAGGCCGTCGCCGGCTGGTACGCGGTGGCGCTGGTCGGCGTGCTCACGGCGCTGGCCATCGGCACCATCGCCTGGCACGGCGGCTGGAGCGTCGGCGGCGTCGCCGGCCCCGTCCTCGGCGCCGCGGTGGCGCTGATGGTGGGCCTGGGCTTCCGCATGCTGTTGCGGGAGGCCACCACCCGTGCGGAAGCCATCGACGAGCTGCTGGCCGCCCGCGCCGACGTCGCCGAGATGTCGCGCCGGGCCGGCGAGCTCGACGAACGCGCACGCCTCGCCGCCGACATCCACGACACGGTCGCACAGGGGCTCTCCTCCATCCAGCTGCTGCTCCATTCGGCGGAGGCCTCGGCTCGCGACCACGACGACGCAGCGCGCACCCCGGACGACCGCGCCGCCTCCGCCGAGCGCACCATCGGGCAGATCCGCATGGCCCGCGAGGTCGCCGCCGACAATCTCCGCGAGACCCGCCGCATCATCGCGGCGCTGCAGCCGGGTGCCCTGGCCGGGGCGGATCTGCCGGTGGCGCTGGCCCGCGTCTGCGCCGCCACCCCGGCCACCGCCGGCGGCGATCCCGCGACGTTCACCGTCGACGGCGACGCCCGCCCCCTGCCGGCCGACGTCGAGGCCACGCTCGTCCGCGTCGCGCAGGCCAGCATCGCCAACGTCGCCCGCCACGCCCGCGCCACCCGCTGCACGGTCACCCTGACCTACCAGCCCGACTCGGTGTCCCTCGACGTCGTCGACGACGGCATCGGTTTCGACCCCGCCGCCGATCCCCCGCCCGGTGCGGTGGGCATCGCGGGCGTGCGCCGCCGCATGGATGCCCTCAGCGGGCAGCTGGTCATCGAATCCGCGCCGGGTTCCGGTTGCGGGGTGTCGGTGCGGGTTCCGCTTGACGACGGAAAGGCCCTCCCATGATCACCGTCCTCCTCGCCGACGATCACCCCGTGGTCCGCGCGGGCCTGCGCGCCGTGCTCGAAACGGCCGGGGACATCGCGGTCGTGGCCGAAGCCGCCACGCCCGACGACGCCGTCGCGGCAGTCGAAGCGGCCATGGAAACGGCCATGGAAACGGCCGAGACCCCCATTGATCTGGTTCTCATGGACCTGCGCTTCGGCGAGGGCCCCGGCGCGCAGGGGCGGGCCGGCGGAGTCGACGCCACCGCCCGCATCCGCGCGCTGCCCGACCCGCCGCAGGTGCTGGTGGTGACCAACTATTCCTCCGACGCCGACATCCTCGGCGCGGTGTCCGCCGGGGCGGTGGGCTACCTGCTCAAGGACGCCGACCCCGCCCAGCTCGTCGACGGCGTCCGTGCCGCGGCCCGGGGCGAGACGGTGCTCTCCGGCGACGTCGCCACCCGCCTCATGGGGCGCCTGCGGGACCCGGCGCGCACCCTCACGGCACGCGAAACCGAGGTGCTGCGACTCGTCGCCGACGGCCTGTCCAACCGCGACATCGCCGCGCGCCTGACGCTGACCGAGGCGACGGTGAAATCCCACCTCGTGCACGTCTTCACGAAACTCGGCGTCGGCTCCCGCACCGCCGCCGTGGCCAGGGCCGCCGAGCTGGGCATGCTCTGACGGCCCCTGGAATCCGTCACCTCGCCCGCCCCGCCCCGCCGCTCCCCCGCGCCCGCGCCTGCGTTCGCGCCCGCGCCTGCGTTCGCGCCCGCGCCTTCGTTCGCGCCCGAAAAACCCCGCCCGACCATGAGGTCGAACGGGGTGTTTTTCTTGCGCGACGTCGCAAAGCAATGCGGGCCGGGGACCGGCCGCGCGGAACCTACCAGGAGGAGGTTTCGTCCGCGTTGCCCTTCTTCCAGGTCTCCCACGGGATGTTCCAGTCGCCCAGGCCATCCGTGCCCGGCAGGGTGCCGCCGATGGTGTTCTTGACGATCACGATGTCGCCGCGCTTGGTGTTCTGCTGGAACCACGCCGCATTGGCGTCGGTGACGTTGATGCAGCCGTGCGACACGTTCTGGCTGCCCTGCGCCCACACCGACCACGGGGCGCCGTGGACGTAGATGCCCGAGTAGGACATCTGCGTCGCGTACTTCACCGGGGTCTTGTAGCCGCCGTCCTCCAGCGCCAGGCCGTAGGTCGTGGAGTCCATGACCATGTTCTGGTGCTGGTCGCCGATCATGTAGGTGCCGTTCGGCGTCGGCCACGTGCCCGAGCCCATGGAGATCGGCATCGAATTCTCGACGACGCCGTTGCGCTCGATGGTCATCGTCTTCGTCGCGTCATCCGCGATGGCGACGACGCGGTCGCCGATGGTGAAGTTGGTGGAGTTGTTCTCCTGGCCGTAGTAGCCGTTGCCCAGGTCCTTGCCGTAGATGTCGACCTCGACGTTCACGGTCGTGCCCGACGGCCAGTACTCGGCCGGGCGCCAGCGCACCTCGGAGTTGTTCAGCCAGTAGAACGCGCCCTCGACGGCCGGCTCGGTGGTGACCTTGATGGCCTCCTGCGCGGCATGGCGGTCGGCGATCGGCTCGTCGAAGCGAATCGCGATCGGCTGGCCCACGCCCACCGTCGAGCCCTCCTGGGGCGACAGGTAGCCGTAGGTCATCGTCGTGGGCACGACGGTCTGGAAGGAGCTGGACAGCTCCTCCTCGCCCGCCTTGGCCTCCAGCGTGTAGGTGCGGCCGTAGCCGAGGTTCTCCGTGGTCGTCCAGGACGTGCCGTCCTCGGACAGCTCGCCGGCGACCTCCTTGCCCTCGTCGTTGGTCATCTCGACCGAATCGAGCTTGGCCCCGTCGATCTCGACCGTCACCGGATCAAGCACCGACCATTCCTCGGCGCCGTCCTCGACGCCGTCCTCGACGTTGGCCACCGGCTTCGGATTGGCCTCCTCGACCTGCGCGGCCTCCTCCGCACCGTTGCCCTCGCCCACGGTGCAACCCGTCAGGCCCAGGGCAGCGACGCCCACGGCGGCGACCGCCGCACGCAGGCGACCGCCGCGGAAAGCGCCGCGACGGCGCTTCAGCTCAACACCCATGTTCTTCAATCGCTCCACTTACTCGTCGGCAAAAACCCGGTTTCCGCACGGCGACGCCGCGGACTGACGCGCAGGTCGCCCGTTGCGGAAACTCATACCCGGCAAACCTAGTCGCTCCGGTCGCAAAAACGCACGTCAGGCGACCCTCACCACGGTCACGATTCTGCAACGTCCGATCAACGCTGGTAAACCCGGCGAAACTTGCCTATCACATCATCACTGCCGCACGTCCGGGGGGCTTCACGACGACTATCCGTCGATCCCCTCCCGCTCCCCCTGTCGACGGCGGAAACGTGGCGGGATGCCCACTCTGGCGAGCCCCCCGTGCCCACCCGCATCTCCCTCCAACCCTCCGGTGGCTTTCCGCCGGCTTTCCGGTGACCTTCGGTCGCTCTCGGGTGGCTTTCCGGTGGCTTTCCGGCGACCTTCCCGCAACTCTCCCGCGACATCGCCCCCGCCAGACTTGCGCCTGCCACGCACGTCCGCAATCGACACCAAAGACGCCACATGAAAACACCGCCTGACCAGCCGATTTTGTATCGCGCCGCGATCAGGGTTATATTTCTTCTCGTTGCAGCGGAGGCCGCCGAACGGCAAGCCGAAGCGAAACGCAAGCGCCATTAGCTCAATTGGCAGAGCAGCTGACTCTTAATCAGCGGGTTCGGGGTTCAAGTCCCTGATGGCGCACCACAGACCAGGCCGGGTTTTCACCCGGCCTGGTTTTTTCATGCGCCGAGCCGGGCACAACGCGGGCCGTCGCAAAGCAGTCGCCCGCAAAGCAAATGGCCCGCACACGCCGAAAGAGGGCGGGCCCCACACTGGGACCCGCCCTCCGGCGGTACGGGAAACGCGACCTAGCGGGACGCGGCCTCGATCATCTCGCGGATGCGCTCGATCTCGGCGGAACGCTTGCGGTTTCGGGCGACCGACAGCGCGATCGCGCCGACGATGACCAGCGCCACGGCGCCGAGAGCGGCCTGCACCTTCGGCTCCTGCAGACCATCCACGGCGCGGGACTTGGCGTCGTCCGCGACGTTCTTCGGATTGGTGCGAACCGAAAGCTCGTCCAGCGTCTTGGCGAGCTGGGTGCGGTTGCGCTCGATGTCGCGCTGAATGTCGTCAATGCTGCGGGCCACGTGGACTCCCCTGGATCGGTGAACGGTCGTCTGATGGAAAAGGGTAACACTCAAAAGCACCTGAGGGCGCCCAACACCCATTAATCCCCGCTACCATGATCCACATGGCCGATAACGACACCAGCGCACAGCAGAACATCCGGCTCGAACCCGGCGACGCCGCCCCCGACTTCACCCTGACGGCGGACGACGGATCCGAGGTGTCGCTGTCCGACTACCGCGGCCGGCGCGTGCTCGTGTACTTCTACCCGCGGGCCAACACCCCGGGCTGCACGACGCAGGCCTGCGACTTCCGCGACGAATCCGCGCAGTTCAACGACGCAGGCGTCGACGTCGTGGGCATCTCCCCCGACAAGCCGGAGAAGCTGGCGAAGTTCCGCGACGACCACGGACTGGACTTCACCCTCCTGTCCGACCCGTCGAAAGAGACCCTGGCCGCCTGGGGCGCGTTCGGCGAGAAGAAGAACTACGGCAAGGTAGTGCAGGGGGTCATCCGCTCGACCGTGCTCGTCGACGCCGACGGCAAGGTGGAAAACGCCTGGTACAACGTCCGCGCGAAGGGCCACGTCGGCCGCGTGCTGCGTGACCTGAACTCCGGTGACTGAGCGCGTGTCCGACGGCGCGAAGGAGTCGGCCGCCGAGGCCGGCGCGAAGGCGGACGAGGCGTCGGTGCGCCTGGACCCGGCGACCGACCCGGACCATGATCACGAGATCCTGCGGCCGCGCCGCCGCCCCGCGCAGCAGCGCAGCCGCGAACGCTACGCCCGGATCCTCGCCGCCGCCCGCGAGGTGCTGGTCGACGTCGGGTTCGAGTCCTTCACCTTCGACGAGGTGGCCAAGCGGGCCGAGGTGCCGATCGGGACGCTGTACCAGTTCTTCGCCAACAAGTACGTCATGATCTGCGAGCTCGACCGGCAGGACACCGCCGGCGTCGTCGCGGAGATCACCCGCTTCGCGGAAATCGTGCCGACTCTGGAGTGGCCAGAGTTCCTGTCGGAGTTCATCGACCACATCGCCGACCTGTGGCGCGACGACGTGTCGCGCCGGTCGGTGTGGCTGGCGGTGCAGTCGACGCCGGCGACGCGGGCGACGGCCGCCCACACCGAGCAGGAGCTGCTCGACGGCATTTCCGAGGTCCTGCGCCCCCTGGCCCCGCGGTCCGACGCGCACGTGCGCAGCTTCATCTCGGGGCTGCTCATCCACACCACGTATTCGCTGCTCAATTACTCCGTCGACCGTCCCGGCGACGCCGGCATGCGGGAGCTGCACTACGAACTGACGGTCCAGGAGGTCAAGCGCATGCTCATCTCCTACCTCATGACCGTCGCCGAGAAGGCCGGCGGCTAGGGCTTTCCGGGGCCCGGCACTTCGCTTTACGACGCCCACGTGGCGCCTCGCCCGACGCGGATTCGGGGCGCCGCGCCCGTGCTCGGCCGTCAGCCCTCAGCCAGCACCGCGATGGCGATCGCCTGATCACCGTCGTGGCTGATGCTGACGTGGAAACGCACCTGCGGGGGGCCCGTGGGCGTCGCAAAGCCGCCCGAAGCCGCACCAGGTGCGGCGCCCGAAGCGGGCGCGCCGACCGTGCGCGCGACCTCGTCGCGGACCCGCCCGTGCAGCGCGACCGCGACCCGGCCCCACGCATCGGCGACGACCTCGATCTCCCGCCAATCCACCTCATCACGCGGGATCACCGGCGGCGTGCCGTAGAGGGCCTGCGACCATGCCTTGACCACGGCTTCCTTAACCGCCCAGCGGCCGGCGAGGTGCCTGGCCAGGGCGGTGCCGACGAGTCCTCGGCGGTTTGCGGCGGCCCGCTCCCCCACCGTGAACGCGGCTTTGGCGAACGTCGAGCCCGGCCGGTCCAGGTCCGCCGCGAACGACGGCACGTGCACCATGTCGATGCCGGTGCCCAAGATCGAGCCCTCCACCGCGCCGCCGATGGCTACGTCGGCAGTCGCTGCGTCGGCAATCGATTCACCGCCGCCGCTGGCGTCGGCACCGCCCTCGTGGCCATCCGCCGCCGCTGATTCGGCCCCTCGTCCCGCCGCTGATTCCATGCGCCCAGGCTACCGGCCGACCGCTCCGCTCCCCTTCCCCGCAATGCCCTCCTTTCCGGCGACGAGATCACGATTCGGGCCACCAATCACGATCTCGTCAAATGTGCTGCCCTACCCGGACCGGCGAAATCACGATCCGGGCCACCAATCACGATCTCGTCGGGTCGGATTCCAAGGCGGCGATCCGCTCCAGGATGGTGTCCCGCACCATTTTCGACGTCGCCCGCCAGCGCGTCGTCACATCCCGAGCCTCGACGCTGAGCAGCTTCCAACCCTGACGGGCCAAGCCGGCCGCCCTCAACTCGTCCCAACGGCGGTTTTGCTCGTACTTATGGTGTTTCCCCATGAACTCGACGCCCGTCTTCGCGCGGATGCTCGCGAGATCCATGCGCACCGTATACGTGCGGCCATCGATGACGATCTGCACCGAATGCTGCTCCACCAGGTCCGGCAGCCCGATCTGGTGCATGAGCACGCGGGTCCGGGATTCCCACGGGCTCTCCGCGCGGGAACTCGCCAGGTTCGCGACTTCTCGGAATCTCGCGAGATCCCGGATCGACCTGTCGGTCGTCGAGGCGGCATCCCGAATGCGGTGGGTCAATCCCGGCATCACCGCGCACATGCCGTCGACCGCGGCCACGGCTTCGGGAAGATTCCGAATTCGCGCCAGATCGAACGCGGTCCGCAGCGGCGAAGTGCACTGCACGCCGTTGACCACGATGATGGATCTGTCCGGCAATCGGTCATGCGCCACCGCGAACTGGGGTGGTCCATGCTTCCCGACGACGGCTTCCCCATCGAGGTGCCGACGAAACCCTATGGCGTCCACCGGGATCGTCCGGGGCTTGTCGGCGAAGACCGTGGGCAGTGCATCCCAAGGCATCCACGGGTGCCCGTACATGTGGGCCGCGCCCCAGAACCCAATCACTCCGTCCGGGAATCGGGCCACCGCCTGATTCACCAAAACTCCCATGTCACGAGCCATGTCGGCGCGTACGAATCGGCCATCCCGCATTCGCACGTAATTCGAGTGCAGTTCAGCGCCCCGGATCCCGTGGCGCGCGAAAAGTTCGTCGCGGCTCAACGGGCCAATGGGCAACCGGGTGTCTTTGAATCTCACAACGGAATCGTTGCCCGGCCAGATGGCCGCCGTTGGACGGGCCCCGGCCGAATCCACATGGTTTGTGGGTGAATCCTGGGTTGTGGATAGTGCCCCGCCCTCACGTATTGACGGAGCCTCCGCCGAACTTGTGCGGAGCCACGACCCGAACAACACGGCAATCACTCGCACGAGATCACGATCCGAGCACCCAATCACGATCTCGTCGAATGTGCCGCCCACCCCGTCCGACGAGATCACGATCCAATGGCCCAATCACGATCTCGTGGGAGGCGGGGCGGATATGTCACCTGTGCCGGGCCGTCGCCGGGTGTCGGCGGCCGCGATCGCGTGTCCGATTGACCGTGGTTCGCCTGCGGAAACGCCAAAGAGCCGCGGCGGCGACCCCATGGGGATCACCGCCGCGGCTCATGCGGCAGGCACGGTGGGCGCGGCGGGCGCGGCGGGCACGGTGGGCACGGTGGGCACGAAGCCCACCGGCGCGGGCGGCGCAATGCCCGCCCGCGCCGGACTGCTACTGCGCCGGACCGCTACTTCGCCGGCTCGTCGGAAAGCACTCCGTCGACCAGGCGCGCATCCGGATTCAGGATGACCGCCTTCTCCAGCGTCGCGGTGTCGCGGTACGCGCCACCATCGCCCAGGCGGCGGCCCTCGGGACGCTCGTAGAGGCCCTCGCCGCCGTAGATGGCGTCGTCGATGCGGCGCAGGCCCGCGGCCTCGCGCTCATCGGCGGCGGCACGCCACGCCGCGGCGGCGTCGGCGCCGTCCTCGGCGGCGACGGCCGCGTGGAACGCCTCCGGGTGGACGATCGCGACCAGCGCGGACACGTGGCCGAAGCCCAGCGAGGTGACGAAGCCGGCCTTCATCGGCAGCGCGTCGCCCATCTCGATCGGCTTCGTCGGCCACACCAGGCGGCCGTGCTTGGCCAGCTCCGGGTCGACGCAGTCCAGCGAACGGTTCGCCGGGAGCACGCCGGAGCGCAGCACCTGGGTCAGGCCGATCATCTGGAACGCCGCCGCGCCGCCCTTGGCATGGCCGGTCAGCGACTTCTGCGAGACCACGAACAGCGGGTTCGATTCGTCGCGGCCCAGCGCGTCGGCGACGCGCTCGTGCAGCTCCGACTCGTTCGGGTCGTTGGCGTTGGTAGAGGTGTCGTGCTTGGACAGGATGGACACCTCGTCCGCGGCCACGCCGTGCTTGGCGAGCGCACGCGCCAGGCGCGAGCTGGTGCCGCCGCGCGCGGCGCCCAGTGCGCCGAGGCCCGGCGCCGGGATGGACGTGTGCGCGCCGTCGGCGAAGGACTCCGCGAAGGCGACCACGCCGAGCACCGGCAGGCCGAGGTCGCGGGCGACCGAGCCGCGGGCCAGCAGCACGGTGCCGCCGCCCTGGGACTCGACGAAGCCGCCGCGGCGACGGTCGTTCGGGCGCGAGAAGAAGCGCCGGTCGATGCCCTTGGCGTCCATCGTGGCGGAGTCGGCGGTGGCGTTCATGTCGCCGAAGCCGGTGATGCCCTCGGTGGACAGGTCGTCGAAGCCGCCGGCGACCACGAAGTCGGCCTTGCCCAGCTGGATCTTGTCCAGGCCCTCCTCGACGGACACCGCGGCGGTGGCGCAGGCCGCGACCGGGTGGACCATCTGGCCGTAGCCGCCGACGTAGGACTGCATGACGTGCGCGGCGATGACATTCGGCAGGGCCTCCTGCAGGACGTCGCTGGCGCGCGGCAGGCCGAGGATGCCGTCGATGAACAGGCTGCGCAGCGATTCCATCGCGCCGATGCCGGTGCCCTGGGTGGAGGACACGAGGCCCGGGTGGACGGCGCCGAGCAGCTCCGCCGGCGTGAAGCCGGAGGACAGGAACGCGTCGACGGTGCAGACGATGTTCCACAGGGAGACGCGGTCGAGGTTCTCGCACATCTCCGCCGGGATGCCGTACACCGCGGGGTCGAAGCCCTCCGGGATCTGGCCGCCGACGTAGCGGGACATGGCCATGCGGCGCGGCACCTGGACGGCGGTGCCGGCCAGTCGGGTGACGATCCACTCGCCGGACTCCTCGTCCGGTCGCGCGGTGGTGTTCTCCGGGTCGGACTCGACGAAGGTGACCGCGGCGGCCTTGTCGCGGACCGGGAAGGACAGGTCGCGCTCGAGGTAGACGGTGGTCAGCTCGGTCATGGTGTTGTCGACCAGGTCGCCGTCGTCGCCGTAGCGGCGGACGCCGACGCGGGCGGTGACCTCGTCGCGGTAGCGCTCGACGATGTCCTCTTCGTCGATGGGCTGGCCATCGGCGTCGAGCCAACCGCCGTCGTGGCTGATCAGGCCCATGGTCCAGGCCAGTTCCACGATGCCGGCGCCGGAGATCTCGCCGAGCTCCGCCTCGAAGCGGGTGCGGGACGAGCCGTAGGGGCCGAGCTCGCCGGCGCCGACGATGACGATCATGTCCTCGGGGGCGACCTTGACGCCGGAGAAGTCCGGTGCGGTGCGGGCCAGGGGCTTGCGCAGGCCGGGCAGGGCCCGGATGGAACGCGGCTTTGCGACGCCGCCGTCCTCGCCGTCGCCCTTCTCGCCGGAGGCGGCCATGGTCTCTTCCGCCAGCTTGGACATGTTGAGGTCGACGTCGCCCAGGCCACCGGTCAGGTCGACGGTGATGGGCTGCTCGGCGGCCTTGGCGCGGGCCTCCGGGGTGGACTGCTCGAGCAGGAGCTCGGCCATCTCCTCGGTGGCGTAGGTGCGCACGCCCTTGGCCTCGACGGCGTCGACCAGCGGGTCGTTGCCGCCCATGAGGCCGGTGCCGCGGACCCAACCGATGTGGGCGTGGACCAGGGAGGTGCGGGAGCCCCAGACCTCCTCGGCGTTCCAGCGGGTGACGACGGCGTCCAGCGCCGCCTTCGACTCGCCGTAGGCGCCGTCGCCGCCGAAGCGGCCGCGGTTGGGAGAGCCCGGCAGGACGACGTGCAGGCGGTGCGCGACGTCGGTGTCGGCGCCGATCTGCGACAGGCCGGCGACAAGGCGCTCGACCGACCACAGCAGCAGACGCATCTGCATCTCGGCGGCCGGGCCGGCGTCGGCCAGGGAGCCCATGACGCGCGGGGCCGCGAACGGGAACAGCAGCGTCGGGGACATCGCGGGCTTGGTGACCACGGAGCCGCCGCCGACGGTGGCGATCTGCTCGTTGCCGACCCAGTCGACGACCGCGTCGAGGTCCTGGTAGCTGTTCAGGTTCGCCGGGACGACCCACAGGGCCGCTCCGTCGATGGCGTTGGTGCGGTACAGCTCCTTGTAGAACGCCAGTCGGCCCGGGTTGAGGGACGACGTGGTGGCGACCACGGTGGCACCGTCGGCAAGCAGGCCGCCGATGACGGCCGCGGCGATGGAGCCCGGCGAGCCGCCGGTGACCACGGCGACGTCGGAGGCGCGGGCACCCTCGCCCGGCTTCGTGGCCCCCTCGGCCAGCTGCGAGTACGCGGCGGCCAGGGTGGTGCGGCCCGCGGCGGTGGCGCGGCCGGCCCAGAACGTCGCCTGCTTGGCGGCGGAGGCGGAGATCGCCTTCGGCGTAGCGGCGGCCAGGTCCTCGTCGGAGGTGGCGGCCCACATGCGGGCCAGGTCCTCGCGGGAGGTGGCCCAGCGGTCGTCGATGAGCACGGCGCGGTCGGCGTCGAAGGACGGGGCGACCAGGCGCGGCCAATCCGAGCCGAGCTCGGCGGTGACCAGGTCCAGCAGTTTGTCGTCGGCGTCGTCGGCGTCGAAGTCGACGGCGCCGGTGATCTCGTGGCCCAGCTGCTCCAGGATGGTGCGCGCGGCCACGGCCAGAACGCCGCCGGTGCCGGTGACCTGCTCGGCGAAGGCGCCCAGCGCGGCGGAGTCGACGACACCGCCCGCGCCGCCGCCGGTGGCCGGCATGGTCACCGCGACGCCGCGCTTGGAGCCCACGGACTGCACGGCGGAGTCGATGAGCTGGTTGAGCTCGGAGGTCGACGACGGCGGGTTCGGGGCCAGGTGGCCCAGGTCGCCGCCGCGCAGCGAGGAGCCGTCGCGGGAGCCGAGGACGACCTCGGCCACGGTGGCCTCGACCCAGCCGTCGCCGAGCTGCCAGGTGTCGCGGACGCGGTCGGCGACGTGGTTGGCGCGGGCGCCGGCGGGGCCGGTGACGCGGCGCAGGCCGTCGGCCAGCGCTTCGCCCAGGACCGGGCCCCACGGGTTCCAGCCGCGGACCATGCCGCCGATCTTGTCCTTCAGGGAGGGCATGTCGGCGTCGGCGGCGCCGTCGATGGCGCCCAGGCCGAACTCGGCGCCCAGGTCCAGCAGCAGCTGGTTGCGGCGGGAGCTCACGCCGTCGACGAGGGTCTCGATCGAGTCGGCGGCGCCGATCTGATCGGGGCGGACCTTGGTCCACAGGGCGATGAGCAGTTCCACGGCGTCGGCCGGGGTGACCGTGAGGTCGGCCGGGCGCTCGGAGGAGGTGGCCACCGGGGCCGGGGCGGCGGCCGCATCGGCGGACGCGGCGGCCGGCTTCTGCATCGGCTCGGCCGGCACCGAGGTTTCCTCGACGGACTCGGCGGCCTCGGCCGCGTCCTCGACCTCCGCGCGGACCTCGTCGCGGGCGAACACCAGGTCGCGGTCGCGCTCGACGTTCCAGACGGTGACGTCGCGGTTGGCGTGGCGCGGCAGCGCGGCGGTGCGGGCGGCCAGGTTCGCGATGGTCGGGGCGGTGCCCACGCCGACCTCGATGATGCGGGTGACGCCAAGGTCGTCCAGGACCAGGTCCTGGGTCTCGATCCAGCGCACCGGCGAGCAGAACTGCCAGGCCAGCAGCTCGACCAGCAGGGTGCGGGCCAGGCGGCCCGGGTTCGCGGCGGCGGCGCCGAAGTCGGCGAGGATGTCTGCGAGCACCTTCGACTCGGCGACCTCCGCCATACGGCGGACGAACTCCTCGGTCAGCGCGAACCGGGTGGCGGTGAGGTTCGGGATGTAGCGGCCGACCAGGGCGGCCGGGTCGACCTCGTCCGGCAGCAGACGGTCGAGGTGGCCGCGGAACTCGTCCACGCCGTCGCGCAGGACGGCGGAGTGGAACGGCACGTCGATGCCCGGGATCCGGACGTAGGCCTTGCCGTCCGGCGCGGCCTCGTTGGCCGCGGCCTGCAGGGCCTTCAGCCCGGCGACGGTGCCGGCGACGGCGTACTGCTTGCCGGCCAGATTGTGGTTGACGACCTCGAGGAACTCCCCGGACTGCTTGGCGACGTCCGCCACGAACTCCTCGACGTCGGATTCCTTCACGCCGCACTTGTCGGGGCGCAGGGCGGCCAGGCCGTAGTTGGAACGGCCGTTGGCGTCGCGCGGGACCAGCGAGTGCATGGTCAGGCCGCGGTGGTAGAC
The DNA here is from genome assembly GCF_001552415.1 of Corynebacterium xerosis NBRC 16721 = ATCC 373. GTDB lineage: Bacteria > Actinomycetota > Actinomycetes > Mycobacteriales > Mycobacteriaceae > Corynebacterium > Corynebacterium xerosis. The sequence goes on along the minus strand of NZ_BCRD01000002.1, from coordinate 243,765 downwards.
GACCTCGAGCACGGCGGCGGCGTCGAGCACGCCGGCGAAGGCGGCCAGCGCGTTGTACTCGCCGACGGAGTGGCCGGCGAAGTAGGCGTCCTCGTCGAGGACCCCGGCCTCGCGCAGTTCGGCGGCCTGGGCCAGGCCCAGCGTCGCCATGGAGACCTGCGTGAACTGGGTCAGGTTGAGCACGCCCTCCGGGTGGTGGAAGCGGCGGCCGTTGACGGTGACCTCGGTCGGGTTGTCGCGGACGATCGCCAGCACGGAGAAGCCGAGCTTCTCGCGGGTGACGGCGTCGGCCTCGTCCCAGACGGCGCGGGCGGCGGCGGAGTTGCTCCGCGCGGCCAGGCCCATGCCCTTGGACTGGATGCCCTGGCCCGGGAAGGCGTAGAAGGTGTTCGGCGCGGCGATGACGGCCGTGGCGGAGAGCACGGGCTCGCCATCGACGGTGGCCATGACCTCGCGGACCTCGCCGTTGCCGGGGCGGGAATCGATGCCGCGGCGCTCGACGGTGAAGGTGACCTCCTGGCCCGGCAGGACCGGGGCCAGCATGGTGGAGGTGAACTCGGTGATGCGGTTGCCCAGGCCCGCGGAGGAACCGGCGATGGCGGCGTGCTCGGCGGCGGCGGACAGCCACATGCCGTGGACGATGACGCCCGGCAGGCCCGCGAGCATGGCGGCGCGGTCGTCGACGTGGATCGGGTTGCGGTCGCCGGAGACGGTGGCGAACGGCACCAGGGTGCGCGGCGCGGTCACGGTGACCGTGGCGCGGTGGCTGCGCGGGGTGTCGGTGACCGTCGGCAGCGGCACGGTGTTGACCTGCGCCGGGGTGTCGCCGTTGCGGCCGCGGATGGCGAAGCGCTCGGACAGGGTGGCGATGAGGTTGTCGTCGCCCTCGGCGCCGGCCTCGGCGTCGCGGATCTCCGCGCGGACCACGACGACGCGGCCCATCTCGGTGTCGGCGACGTCGTCGGCGTGGGCGGTGACGGCCAGGCGGGTGCCGTCGGCCAGCAGCGACGGGCCGGCGGCCTCGGCGTTGTCGGCGTCGGCGGCGGAAACCAGCTTGACGTGGTGTTCCAGGTGGACCAGGGCGAGCATGCCCTCGACGACCGGGACGCCGGACTCGGTGGTGGCGTCGGCGACGGCGGCGAAGATCGCCGGCCATGCGTGGCCCACCAGGGCGTCCGGGGCGGTGCGGGAGTTGGAGCCGGTGGCGGCACCGTGGTCGGCGGCCGCGGCGGTGGTCCAGACGGACTCCCACTCGGCGACGCCGTCGTTGATCTCCGGCAGCGTGCCGCCGGCGGCGATGGCGGTCAGCGCGCGCATCGAGGCGGCGGCGTCGTCGACCGAGATGACCGGGACGGTGCCGGCGGGGCCGGAGACGTCGAAACGCAGGGTCAGCTCATGGTCGCCGCCGGAGCCCTCCAGGGGCACGGTGAGCACGGCGACGCCGTCGCCCTCGGCGGACAGGGTCGCACCGGTGTCGGGCTGCGAGGCCGAGGAGGAGTCGTCGGCAAGCACCCAAGAAGCGCGCGAGCCGAGCTGCAGGGCCGGGTTCGCCTGCTGGCGGCCCGCCCAACGGATGATCGGGTTGGCCAGGACGCGCGCGACCGGGGCGGTCGGCTCGTCGGCGGCCGGGGCGGAGGCGGCCAGCTCGTCGGCGGCGGCCTCTTCGAAGGAGCCGAGGATCTCGGCGACCGGCACGTCGGCGGCGGTGATGCCCGCGACCGCGGCGGTGCCCGGGATGATGCAGACGCCGTCGGCGTCGTAACGCTCGTCGTGGGCCTGCCACAGCGAGTCCGAGCGCCACCAGCGGCGGACCTCGGCGTCGATGACCGGCACGAAGTTGACCGGCTTGCCCGGCGTGCGGCACGCCTCGGAGAGGAAGTGCTCGGCGTCGGCCGGGTGCAGGCGCGAATCGAGGTCGTGGGCCTCGGCCAGCAGCGCGACGGTGGCGGTGCCGGACGCGGCGCCCTCGGCGTTGGAGGCGCCGGTGCGGATGGAATCGAACTCGCCGGAATCGGCGTCGGACAGGCGGGCCTCGAAACGGTCGACGATGACGTCGAAGCGGGCGGCCCACGACGGGTCGAGGAACTCGCCCTCCGGGGCGGCCAGCTCGAGGTAGCGGTCCAGCACCTCGCGGTAGGTCATGTCGGCGACGTCGCCGAAGTACGGCTTGGCCGTGCCGTTGATCGCGGCGATGATCTCGTCGCGGCGGGCGGCCACGGCGTCGGCGTCGTTGGCGACCTCGTCGAGCAGTCGGCCCGCGCGGGCGGCGGCGTTGTCGATCTCGTGGATGTCGGCGCCCAGCTGCGAGCGGCCGGAGGCCATGCCCTCCTCGGCGCCTCCGGCGCGCACCCAGGCGTCGGTGCCCTTGGTGTCGACCAGCATCTTCTTCACGCCGGAGGAGGCGGTGGACTCCTTGGCGGCCATCGCGGCGGTGCCGATGATGATGGCGTCGACCGGCATGGCCGGGTAGCCGTGCTTTTCGGACCAGCGGCCCAGCAGGTACTCGGCGGCCTGCTCCGGGCGGCCGATGCCGCCGCCGACGGCCAGCACGGCGTTGTCGCGCGCGCGGATGTCGGCGTAGGTGGCGGTCAGGAGGTCGTCGAGCTCCTCCCACGAGTGGTGGCCGCCGGCGCGGCCGCCCTCGACCTGGATGATGACCGGCACGTCGGACAGCTCGGCGTCGGCGGCCAGGGCGTCGGCGATGGCCAGGACGGACTTGATCTGCTTGACGGTGCCCGGCTTGAAGGACACGTGCGGGATGCCGCCGGCGCGCAGCTCGCGCACCAGCGACACGGCCTCGTCGACCTCGGGGATGCCCGCGGAGACGGTGACGCCGTCGATCGGGCGGCCCGCGGCCACGGCGCGCTGCACCAGGCGGCGCGAACCGATGTGCATGCCCCACAGGTACGGGTCCAGGAACATGGTGTTGAACTGCGCGGAGGCGCCTTCGTCGAGGAGCTCGTGCAGGCGGGAGACGTTGTCGTTGAAGATCTCCGGGGTGACCTGGCCGCCGCCGGCCAGCTCGGCCCAGAAGCCGGCGTTGGCCGCCGCGGCGACGATGGCCGGGTCGACGGTGGTCGGGGTCATGCCGCCGAGCAGGATCGGCGAACGGCCGGTGGCCTCGGTGAACTTGGTCTCGACGCGGGCGCGGCCGTCGCGGGTGACCAGGCGCGGCATGTGGACCGACCAGGTCTGCGGGGCGGCGGGGGCGCTGCCGGGCTCGAACAGCTCGGCCTGGCCCTGGTCCAGCGCCACGGCGACCACGCCGACGCCGGTGCCGGCGGTCAGCGCGCGGGTCAGCGGGGCGACGCCCTCGCCGGGGCCCATCTCCAGGATCCACTCGGCGCCGGCGTCGATGACGGAGGCGACGTCGGCGGGCCAGTCGATGGCGGCGGTGAGCACGTGCTCGGCGATCGGGCGGGCGAAGGCCTCGTCGATGCCGACGGCGGCGGCCAGCTCCAGGGTCTCGTCGACGGCGGCGGCCATGTCCGGGTGGTGGAAGCCGGCGCCGACGGGCAGCGGCGAGCAGGTCGGGGCGAAAGCGGCCCCGCCGCGCAGCTTCGCGGTCAGCTCGGCGGCGTCCTTCTTGGCGGCGCGGCCGAGGTTCTCCTCGGTGGCGCGCAGGTCGGCGGGGGTGCCGACGACGACGCACATCGAGCGGCCGTTGCGCAGGCCCACGACGGCGTCGCCGGCCAGGTGCGGGGTGACCAGCTCGGGGCGGACGCCGGAGACGATCATCATGGGGTACTGGGAGCCGGCGGCGGCGGAGCCCGATCCGGCGCCGTTGCCCTCGCGGGAGGTCATGCCGGTGACGCGGCCGCGGCGGGCCACGGCGACGCCGATGATCTCGGCCAGCGCCACGACGTCGCCGGCGCGATCCGGCTGCTGGGCGGCGGCGACGCCGAGGACGCCCTGGGAGTGGCCGATGGCGGCGACGGCCTTGGACGCGTCGACGCCCTGGGCGGCCAGCAGATCGAGCACGGCGATCTGCGCGACGAGGATGCCTGGCACGGAAATGGCCGGAGCGTCGAGGTCGGGCAGGCCGGCGACGGCGGTGGAGGCCGCCGAGGCCTTCTTCTCGGCCTGCTTGTCGCCGTCGAGCGCGTCGGCGTCGGCGGCGGGGTTGGAGGCGGCGGCCTGGGCGGCGCCGGCCTTCTCGGCCCACTCGAAGGGGGTGAAGCCGTCGGGACGCTGGCCCGCGAGGCGGTCGGCGACGGGCGCCAGGCGCTGCTCGGCCTGGGCGACGAGCTCGCGGACGCGGCCGTCGACGCCGGCGGCGACGCAGGTGGTGAGGGTCTCGAGCCAGGGGTAGCCCTGCCCGGAGAAGCTGAGGGCGAACTTCTCGCCCTCGTTGAGCCGCTGGGATAGCGTGGGCTCGACCCGGCGCGAAGAATCGTCGGCGGTGGGGCGCGAGCGGAAGATGGACAACGCGTCCGCGGCGGTGCGGTGCTCCGGCTTCTGGTTGAGGGTCACGCGGTGGGCTCCTTGTTCAGACTTGGGATCCGCGAGCATGCACATGCGAATGCCCGCGAAGTTGGTTCAGCCGACAAATATGCCACAAGATTCGTGAGGGTTCCTTCATGTTTATGGCTTTACGACGATGACCGCACAGCTTTACAGTCCTCCCTGAACCTGTGGCGAACCCGTGCAAAGTTGCGGAACAACGGCGTAAACCATGCCAAGATTCACGTTACGACGTGCATGTTTGACAAGTGAATCAACATCACCCGCCGCCACGCTCCCCGCGACCGCGCCCCCTCCGCCAGTCGCGCAGACATTGCAAATGAAGCGAACGGCGTGACGAAGGTCACGCGCCCAGCGCCCCGAAAACGCCCCCTGGAGCACCCGAACCCGGCCCCACGCCCCTCAAACGGCCGCTAATTCTTCGCAAAATCACGACCCCGTAGCGCTCTCATAACGGCCCCATAACGGTTCTGCGTCTTGCCAATCACACCCCGCCAGTCCCTCCCTCGCTCGTCCGTCGCCCCCCCCCCAGCCATCCGCCGAACCGCCTCCTGCACGCCCGACGGTCCTTAGCCCCGCACCTCTTAATGCCCGCCAGCCCTTAGTCCGCACCTCTTCACGCCCGCAAGCCCCTCCCTCGCACACCCCTTCCCGCCCGCGTCGGACCGTCGTCAAGCAATCGCGCACCGTTTCGTGCCACGGAGATACCGTCGCCGCGTCGATATCTGTGTTTGCCCAGGTGGCCGATAAACGTGGCGTCTCCTTGGCACGAATCGCCTGCCGCAAACTCTCACCATTACGGCCACGCCTTTTGGTTGTGCTGCTCCCAGTGGATCTGGCGATCGACGTAGAGATCCTCGCAATGCCCGGCATCCCACGGCCCCTCGCGCAACGGCTGCCCCAGCAACCAATCGATGGTCGAGCAGATCTCGTCGATGAACCTGTCGAAGCGCAGCTCCACGTCATCGTCGACGTAACGAAGAATCCGGTAATCGCGGCGAATGAGGTTGTTCTGCCGAGCGCGATCGATGCGGAACGCCTGCGAGTCGTCGTGATGCCGACGCGAGTCGTACTCGATGACCAACCGTGCCCCCTCGTGCACGATGTCCCATATATATGGACCGATCCGCACGTTCAGAGTGATGTCGTAGCCGCGCAACTGCAACGCCCGCGCGATCCTGCCCTCCGCCTTGGACCTGCGGTCGACCGGCGCCCACCGCAGGATCGGCCCGAGCCTCGTTCGTTTATGCGCGGGCAGCACCTCAAGATCGGCGAACAGCCCCGCCCGCGATTCCGGAGTCGGAAACCTGTCGTCGACGATCCGCGCCGTGACTTCTTCGCCCCACTCGCCCAGCATGTCCGCGAGCGTCTCCGCGACGGACGTCACCGGCATACCCCGGCACCGCATCGACTGCACCTGATCCCGCCGCCACACGTGGGCGCCGGCCACGCTCCCTCGACCCCGGGGCACGATCACGTCCAGACGAGCCGGCGGGTTGCGCAGCAGCCCGTGCTCGAATGCGGCGATGCGGTGCGAGAACACGGCATCGGGCGCCCGCAGATGCACCAGCTCCATCCGCAGCCTCTGCCCCGCGACCGCGAAGCGATACGTCGAGCGCCCCTCCCGCACCAACCACCCCTCGGTTTCGGCTCGGCTGATTTCGTGCCGGGTGAGGCCATCGTCGAGGAGTTCGCTCCGCCGGCGCAGTTGCCCGATCTCGGCCATGGACGTCCCGTCGCGCATGCCGCCGTCGCGCAGCGCCGTCGGCTTTCTCCGCACCCCGGCGGTCGCACGCTGAGCCGGTACCGCATTGGTCGCACTGCCGGTTCCACGACCGCGGCCACCGCCGGACATGCCGTTTCGCGCGCCGATGCGGCGCGAACCCCCCGATTCGATCCCCATGCCGACACTCTCGCACGCGAGTAGCGGCCCCGCATGCCGTGGAGACGGGGCGAATGCCGGCCGGCAGCTTTCCCTGCCAAGGTTTCATGCCAAGGAGATCCCAACGCCCGTCGCCATCCGCGTTTGCCCAGGTGTCCGATAAACGTGGCGTCTCCTTGGCACGAACGGTTGCTTGACGACGCCCACCGCACCGCGACCGCCGAGCAGGTCCGTCGCCGCGCACCTGATTCGACGCGCGGGCGGCTCGCCGCGCAGGTCCGTCGCCGCGCACCCGATCCAGCGTGCAGGCGGGCACCGCGGCCCAGTTCCCTGCCGCACGCAATTCGGCGCGCGCGAATCAGCCGAGCAGATCCCGCACCGTGCTGGCGGCGCGGGCCAGCCGTGCCTCGGTATCGCCCCGGCGGTCGCGGTCGGCCTCCTCGGCGGTGACGGCCAGCCCGGCGTCCACCCCACCGGCATCGCCGACGAGTCCGGCGCGGCGGGCGATTTCGTCCTCGAGGCCGTCGGCCTTCTCCACGGCGCCGTCGAAAACGGCGCAGGGGTCGTCGACGACGACCGTGTCGTCGGGCGTGATCCCGCGCCGCGCCATGTATTCGTCGATGTGCATGGAGATGCTCATGTCACGGCACCATAGCCGTCGCAAAGCAGAATCACCGCAAGCACAAACGCCACAAGCGCAAACGCAGCAGCGCACGAAGGCCGCGAAGCAACTGCGCCCCACAAGCCGCACGGCGAAAGTCCCGGACCCGACCGCGAAGTCGGGCCCGGGCCCCTGAAATCCGGTGCGCCCGGGGGGACTTGAACCCCCACGCCCTCGGGCACAGGAACCTAAATCCTGCGCGTCTGCCAGTTCCGCCACGGGCGCCGGTCCCGCCGCCACCGTCGCGCCGGGTACCCCGGAGGGGATATCGGCGGGTGGTGCGGGCCCCGACAATCGTAACCGGTTAGGCTGGTGGGCGTGTCATCCACCAGGCAAGAGTCCCAGTCGCACCCGAACGCGGAGTCCGCGGCGCACGGGCGGGCGAACGGCCCGTTCAAGCGGCGCACGCGGATCATCCAGCTGATTTTCCTGGCCGCCGCGGTCGTCGCGACGCTCGCGCTGGCCTACTGGCAGCTCAGCCGCTGGAGCTCCACCAGCTCCTTCCAGAACCTCGGCTACGCGCTGCAGTGGCCGGCCTTCGGCATCTTCTTCATTTGGGCGTACCGCAAGTACATGCAGTACGAGCGCGAGAAGTTCGAGGGCAACGAGGAAGCCGGCGTCACCGTCCGCGACGGCGACATGACCGAGATCCCCGAGGACTTCCTGCCGACCCGCCCCGGCGCCGCGCCGGCGGCCACGACCGCAGACGACCACACCGCCATCACCGACGCACCCGTCGACGAGGAGAAGAAGTGACCGACCCGAATCAGGCCCGCGACCAGCGCAGCGACCAGGTCCAGCCGAACACCGCCCCGGCGACCGACGGCCGCGCCATCCACCCGAATCGCCAGCGCCGCGTCAAGACCGCGCTGACCGCGTTTTCCATCACCGCGTACATCACCGGCGTGATGCTGCTGGTGCTGGTGGCGGAGATGATCTACAAGTACCTGATCATGCCGGAGGGCCAGGAGGCCCCGGGCTGGTTCTTCTTCATCGCGCAGATCCACGGGTTCGCGTACATGGCGTTCCTCATCGCGATCGTGAACCTGGGCACGAAGGCGCGGTGGACGCCGGGCAAGTGGATCATCACGGCGCTGGGCGGCGTGGTGCCGCTGCTGTCCTTCTTCGTGGAGCGCAAGCGCCGCGAGGAGGTCAAGGCCGCTTTCGCGCTGGACTGATTTTCGCTTGACGACGGCCCGACGCCCCGCATTCCCATCGTGGAATGCGGGGCGCGGCGTTTGCGTGGCGGGGCGTGGGTCCTAGCGGGGCGTGGGTCCCAGCGGGCGTGGCGCACCCGCGCGGGATCAGCCCAGCGTCCGGGCCAGGCGGGCGAGCTCGGGGACGAGCTGGCGCAGCGCGCGGCCGCGGTGGCTGATGGCGTCCTTTTCGTCGGGCGTCAGCTGCGCGGCGGTGCGGGCGTCGGCGCCGAGTTCGTCGACGTCGCGGCCGGCCTTGACGCGGGAGTCTTCCTCGCGGGGGACGAACAGCGGGTCGTAGCCGAAGCCGCCGTCGCCGCGTTCCTCGTCGAGGACGTGACCGCGCCACTCTCCGTGGAACGACAGGACCAGGTCGCCGTCGCCGGAGTCGGGGGCGACGCCGTCGCCGACTTCGCCGGCGCCGGGGACGACGAGGACGACCGAGGACACGAAGGACGCGCCACGGCGGTTGTCCGGGATGTCGCGCAGCTGGCCCAGCAGCAGGGCGTTGTTCGCGGCGTCGTCGCCGTGGCCGCCGGACCAGCGGGCGGAGAGCACGCCGGGCATGCCGTTGAGCTCGTCGACGGACAGGCCGGAGTCGTCGGCCAGGCAGGGAAGGCCGGTTGCATCGGCGCCGTCGTGGGCCTTGATCAGGGCGTTGGCCTCGAAGGTGCGCCCGTCCTCCGGCCGCTCGGGGTACTCGTCGACGTCGTCGATGGACAGCAGCTCGACGCCCTCGACGCCGGCTCCCTCGAGCAGCCGGGCGAGCTCGCCCAGCTTCTTCTTGTTGCGGGTGGCGACCAGAAGTTTCATCGCCTTTCCCCTTCCCGTGGTCGGATGCCCGGCGGCGTGGTGCGCCGCCGACGCGACGATTGGTGCGTCGTCCGCCCTCCAGTTTTCCACCATGTGGGCTTCACGTCACGTACCAACGGCGGCGCGGTGCACATCGCCGTCAAAACGTGAGGCCCGCGAAACATGCCGGAAACATGGCGGGCCCGGCTGCTAGGCCTGGACGCGGCCGTCGGGCAGCTCGCCCGGGTACGGCGCGCGCAGGACCTCCTGCTGCAGCTCGATGAGCTCGCGCAGGCCCTTGCCCGCGACGTCGAGCATGGCGTCGAGCTGATCGCGGCCGAAGGTGGCGGCCTCGCCGGTGCCCTGGATCTCCACGTACTTGCCCTCGGCGGTCATGACGACGTTGAAGTCGACGTCGGCTCGGGAGTCCTCCTCGTACGGCAGGTCCAGGCAGACCTTGCCGTCGATGACGCCCACGGACACCGCGGCGACCGGGGACTTCAGCGGCGCGCCCGGCACGGCGCCCGCAGCGTGGAGGTAGGTCAGGGCGTCGGCCAGCGCGACGTAGGCGCCGGTGATCGCGGCGGTGCGGGTGCCGCCGTCGGCCTGCAGCACGTCGCAGTCGATGTTGATGGTGTTCTCGCCGAGCTGCCCCAGGTCGACGGCGGCGCGCAGGGCGCGGCCGACCAGGCGGGAGATCTCGTGGGTGCGGCCCTTGACCTTGCCGCGCATGGACTCGCGGGGCATGCGGTCGTGGGTGGCGGCCGGCAGCATCGAGTACTCGGCGGTCAACCAGCCCTCGCCGGAATCGCGCTTGAAGCGGGGCACGGACTGCTCGACGGAGGCGGTGCACATCACGCGGGTGTTGCCGAAGCACACCAGCACCGATCCGGCGGGGTTGTCGGTGAAACCGCGGGTGATGGAAACCTTGCGCATCTCGTCGCCGGCGCGGCCGTCGGCGCGGGTGAAATCAGAAGTCATGGCCCCAACGGTACCGCCCTACGGTTCGATGACCATCCCGGGGCGGGCCAGCTCGATGGGCCCGTCGAATTCGGCGCGGGCGGCGGCCAGCGCACCGTCGGGGTCGCCGTAGGGCGGGATGTGGGTCAGCACCAGCTTCCCCGCCCCGGCCAACGCGGCGGCACGGCCGGCTTCGGCGCCGGACAGGTGCATGTCGGCGGGCTTGTCTTCGCCGTCGCCGCACCAGGTGGCCTCGCAGATCAGCACGTCGGCGTCGCGCGCCAGGTCGATCACGGCGTCGGTCCAGCCGGTGTCGCCGGTGTAGGCGATGGTTCCGTTGGGCCCGGTGATGCGGAAGCCCCACGCTTCGATCGGGTGGACCATGGGGAACGCCTCGACGGTCAGTCCGGCGACGTCGAACGGCGTGCGTTCGGCGATGGCGCGGATGTCGAAGGTGTCGCCGAGGTCGTCGAAGCCGTCGCCGGTGTCGGCGGAGGCGTGCCCCAGACGGTCGGCGGTGTCGGCGGGGCCCCACAGCAAGTTGCGGTGCGCCGACGGTTTGTTCGGGTGGAACCTGCGCCAGACCAGCAGACCCGGGATGTCCAGGCAGTGGTCGGCGTGCAGGTGGGTCAGCACGATGTCCAGCTCCGCGGGGTCGCGGTACTTCTGCAGCTCCCCGAGCACGCCGGGGCCGAAGTCCATGACGAACGCCCGGTCATCGGCGCCAACGCCCGACTCGACGAGGAATCCGGAGGCCGCCGCGTCGGGGCCGCCCATGCTCCCCGTGCATCCCAGTACCGTCACTTTCATAACCCCACAATGCCACGCCACCCCGGCATGGGGCATGCCGACGCTCCGAATCGGCCGCGGGATCAGTGCCCGGCGTGGGGGCTGACGTCCGTGATCGCGGGGCCGAGGAACCGCGCGGCCAGGCGCTGGAACATCTCGGGGTCGCCGGTGGATTCGAAGATCCGCGTCGGCGGCGGATCCGTTTCGGGGTCGGCGAGCAGGTCGAGTTTGGTCAGGGTGCGCAGCACGTCCTTGGCGGTTTCCTCCGCCGAGGACACCAGGGTGACGTCGTCGCCCATGGCCAGCTGCACCACGCCGGACAGCAGCGGGTAGTGGGTGCAGCCGAGGACGAGGGTGTCCACGCCGTCGGCCTGCAGCGGGGCCAGGTACCCCTCGGCCAGGCCGAGGATCTGCCGACCCGAGGTGATGCCGCGTTCGACGAAGTCGACGAAGCGCGGGCAGTCGGTGGCGGAGACGTCGACGCCGGGCACCGCGTCGAACAGGTCCTGGTACGCGCGGGAGCGGATGGTCGCCGCGGTGCCGATGACACCGACTTTGCCGTTGCGGGTCGCCGACACCGCGCGGCGCACGGCGGGCAGGATGACCTCGACGACGGGGACGGGGTAGCGCTCGCGGGCGTCGCGCAGGAAGGCGGCGGAGGCGGTGTTGCAGGCGATGACGATCATTTTGCAGCCGCGGGCGACGAGGTCGTCGGCGATGGCTTCGGCGTGCTCGCGCACTTCGGCGATGCGCAGCGGCCCGTAGGGCCCGTTGGCGGTGTCGCCGACGTAGATCATCGACTCGTGGGGCAACTGGTCGACGATGGCGCGCGCGACGGTCAGCCCGCCGACGCCGGAGTCGAAGACGCCGATGGGCGCGGTGCGGTCGATCGCCGGCCGGTCGCCGTCCTGGGTCATGTCCGGGCTCAGGTCCGGCTGGTTCTCGTCCCGCTGGGTCATTATTCCTTTCGCGTCCCTTCCCTGCTTTGCGACGCTCACCGCGCCGCCCTCCCCCGCTTGAGCATGGATGCGGCGAGGACGCCGCCGATGGCCCCGAAGAGGTGCATCTGCCAGCTGACGCCGAGTTCGGTGGGGAACACGCCCCAGATCAGGCCGGAGTAGCCGAAGCCGAGGATCATGCCCAGCAGGATCTGGCCCGGGGCGCGGTTGTAGAAGCCGCGCGCGATGAGGAACGCCAGCCAGCCGTAGACCAGGCCGGAGGCGCCGACGTGGGCGGTGCCGACGCCGCCGATGAACCACGTGGCCACGCCGGAGACCACCATGACGATGGCCGTGACCTGCCACCACAGCTTCTTCGACGTGAAGGCGATGAGCCCGGCGAACAACGCGGCGGGCACGGTGTTGGCCATGAGGTGCTGCATGTCGGCGTGGAGCACCGGGGCGAAGAGGATGCCCCACAGTCCCTGCGTGTCCAGCGGCCGCAGCCCCAGCAGCTGGTTGAGCCCGCCGAGGAACACGATCTGGTTGATGAAGAACACCGCCCACGTCACCACGGTGAACCCGATGGCGGTGCTCAGGGCCGAGCCGATGCCACCATCGGCGGTCCTCGGCGCGACGGCGTTGGTGCGTCGCCGCGCGGGAACGCCCGCGCCGGCGCCGGGCCCCGCGAACGGGTTGGCCCCGTATCCCGGGCCCCGGGCGTACGGGTCGGGTCGCCGTCCCCTGGGTCCGGGCTGCATGGTCACTGTGGTGGGGTCCTTTCGGGTTTCGGGGCCGGGCGGGCATGGCGGGCGGTGCGGCCGGTGGGCCGGTCCCGCTTACCCCGCGTGCCCGGCGCGCCCGGGCTGGATCAGGTCGGTGAACGACGGCACGCCCGCCCTCGACTCGGCCGCAGTGACGGCGTCGACGATGGCGTGCTCGACGGCGTCGGCCGCAGCCGCGGACAGCAGCGCCAGCACCGCCGGGTCGACGGAATCGCTTGCCGACGGCCCCGCCGGGTCCTTCTCCCCCTCCAACGCGCCGGCCGCGCGGAACGTTCCCGTCGCGAGGCAAAACAGGGTGTCGCCGTCCATGGGCAGGTGCGCGGGGCGGATCGCGCGGGCCAGGCCGTCGTGCCCGGCCATGGCCAACCGTTTCGCCTGGTCCTGCGTCAGCGCGGCGTCGGTGACGATGCACCCGATGGTGGTGTTGAGCTTTCCGACGGCCCCATCGCCGCCACCTCCGGCGGCGTCTTTCGGCACCGGGACCTTGGTCAGCCCGACGAACCGCTCCCCGATCGCCGCCAGCGCGGATTCGGGGATGACGCCGCGGCCCGGGTCGGCCCACAGCCGGCCATCGGGCCCCGCGACGGCGCCCATGGGATTGGCCACGACGATGGCGGCGACGGTCGAACCGTCGGCCAGCGTCACCGCCGCGCGGCCCACGCCGCCCTTGATCGCCCCGGCCATCGCGCCCGTGCCGGCGCCGACGCAGCCGGAACCCGAGTCGGAACCAGAGTTGTAGCCAGCATCGGAGCCGGCACCTGAGCCGGCATCGGAGTCGGTGTCGGCTTCGGAGCCGTCGAGGGCGTCGGCCAAGGCGGCGCGGCCCATGTCGGCGTCGGGCACGTGGCGCTCGCCGAGCAGCAGATCGAAGATCACGGCCGCCGGCACGATGGGCACGCGGACGTCGGGGAACTCCTCGGTGACGCCGAACCCGTGGCCGCGCTCGGCCAGGCCGCGCATGACGCCGTCGGCCGCGGCGAGCCCGAAGGCCGAACCGCCCGACAAGACGATCGCGTGAGCCTCGCGCACCGTGTTGTGCGGCTCCAGCAGATCGGTCTCCCGGGTGCCGGGGCCGCCGCCGCGCACGTCCACCGCCGCGACCGCACCCTCGGGGCAGGCGACGACGGTGACGCCGGTGTCCGCGGCGGATGCGTGCCCGACGGAAACTCCGGGGAGGCGGGACGGATCTGCGGCCGGCCCCGTCGTCAAGCGGCCCCCGAACGACGCGGATGCGACGGCGGGCCCGGTCATTCCCGCATCAGCTCCTGCACCAGCGACTCCTGGTTGTAGCTGAGCCACTGGTACATCGCATCGGTCTCCTCCGCCTTCGCGATCGGGCCGTCATGGCCCTCCAACGCGGCATGGAGGTACAGGCGCAGGCTGTTGATCGCCGCGATCCACTGGTTCGCCTGCTCCTCGGTCAGCGATACCTGGCCGTTGTCGGCCGGCTCCAGGGCCTCGATGATCGCCCGCAGATCCGTCAGCTTGCCCTTGACGATCTCCGACTCGTGGAGCTGGCGCATCAGCTGATTCTCGCCCTCCACCGACTCATCGCCCTCCGCGGCGAAATCCGGCAGCAGGCGGGCCAGGCGCGGATCCTCCGGCGCCTCCGCATGACCCGACGGCATGCCCGTCAGCTCCGACAACTCATCCTTCGGCGCCGACCGCGCGCGCCCGATCAACGCATCGGCGACCGTGGCCGACAACTCCCCCAGCAACGCGCGCTCCGCCGGCTCCAGGACCGTGACGTACCGGGCGCCGCCTCGCAGCATCCCCCGCTTCCTCTTCCAGGGGCGCATGGGCAATCTCCTCTAATCGGCTTGCTGCATGGTGGCCCACAGGCCCGCCTTGTGCAGCTTCTTCACGTCTGACTCCACCTTGTCGCGCTCACCCGACGACACGACGGCCTTGCCCTCGTTGTGCACCTTCAGCATCAACTCGTGGGCCTTCTTGCGGTCCATGCCGAACAACATCTGGAACACGTAGGTCACGTAGCTCATCGAATTGACCGGGTCGTCCCACACGACGCACTGCCATGGCCGATTCGACTCGGTCACGGTCTCGGCGTCGATGACGCCCATCGGGGTGGCGGCTGGCATGGTCATGCGCCCAAGGATAACGACGCGGGCGATCGCGTGCACCGGGCCACCCCGGCGCCGCGCCCCGCTAGACTCGGCCCCGTGACGAATCCGACCTCCCCCACCACAGAGTCGACCGCCCTGCTGACGGACAAGTACGAGCTGACCATGCTGCAGGCGTCCCTCCGCGACGGCACGGCGGACCGGCAGTGCGCGTTCGAGGTCTTCGGCCGCCGGCTGCCCAACGAGCGCCGCTACGGCGTCGTCGCCGGCACCGCCCGCGTCCTCGACGCCATCTCGCGCTTCCGGTTCACCGAGGACCAGCTGGCGACGCTGGACTTCCTCGACGACGCGACGCTGGACTACCTGCGCAACTACCGGTTCAACGGCGACATCGACGGATACCGCGAGGGCGAGCTGTACTTCCCCGCCTCCCCGATCCTCACCGTGCGCGGCACCTTCGCCGAGTGCGTGATCCTGGAGACGGTGATCCTGTCGATCCTCAACGCCGACTCCGCCATCGCCTCGGCCGCCGCGCGCATGGTCACCGCCGCCGGCGGGCGGCCAATCATCGAGATGGGCTCGCGCCGCACCCACGAAGACGCCGCGGTCACCGCCGCCCGCGCCTCCTACCTGGCCGGATTCACCGCCACGTCGAACCTGGAGGCCGCCGCCCGCTACGGCATCCCCGCCTCCGGCACCGCCGCGCACTCGTGGACGCTGCTGCACACCAACGCCGACGGCACGCCCGACGAGGCCGGGGCCTTCCGCGCGCAGGTCGAGACCCTGGGCCTGGACACCACGCTGCTGGTGGACACCTACGACATCACCGCCGGCGTGGCCACCGCCATCGAGGTCGCCGGCCCGGAGCTCGGCGCGGTGCGCATCGACTCCGGTGACCTGGGCGTGCTGGCCCGCCAGGTCCGCCAGCAGCTCGACGGCCTGGGCGCCCACAACACCCGCATCGTCGTGTCCTCCGACCTCGACGAATTCGCCATCGCCGCGCTGCGCGCCGAGCCCGTCGACGTCTACGGCGTGGGCACGTCCGTGGTCACCGGTTCCGGGGCGCCGACGGCCGGGTTGGTCTACAAGCTGGTCGAGGTCGACGGGGTGCCCGTCGCCAAGCGATCCCGCGACAAGAAGAGCCACGGCGGAGCCAAGGCCGCGGTGCGCGCCTGCCGGCGGTCCGGCACGGCCGTGGAGGAAATCGCCTTCCCGCTGGGCAGCGACGCCCCGGACACCGGCACGCTCGACGCCGTCGACCTGACCATCCCGATGGTGCGCGGCGGCGAGCTTTCCGACGGCCTGCCGACGCTCGAGGACAGCCGCGACCACCTGGCCCGCGCCCTGATCTCCCTGCCGTGGGAGGGCCTGGCCCTGTCCCGCGACGAGCCGGTCCTGCACGTCCGCTTCGCCGGTGTCTGATCCCGCGGTGCACGACGCGATCGACGACCCCGCGTCCCCCGACGGCGTCGAGGCCCTGCTCGGCCACGCCGTCGCCGCCCTGGGCGGCAAGGAGCGGTCCGGGCAGGTGAAGATGGCCCGGTCGGTCCACGAGGCGCTCGACGCCGGCCGCCACCTGGCGGTCCAGGCCGGCACCGGCACCGGCAAGTCGCTGGCGTATCTGATCCCCGCGATCGTGCGGGCGATGGAGGACGACGAAGCCGTGATCGTCTCGACGGCGACGATCGCACTGCAGCGCCAGCTCGTCGAGCGCGATCTGCCGCGCCTGGCCGACGCGCTGGAGCCGCATCTGTCGCGGCGGCCGACGTTCGCGATCCTCAAGGGCCGCAACAACTACCTGTGCCAGAACAAGGTCGCCGAGGTGCCGCTGGACCAGGACGACGGCATCGGCGACACCGGCGCTCTCATCGACCCTTCGGCGCTGTCGCGCACGGCGGCCCAGGTCCTGGAGCTGCGCGAATGGGCCGGCGAGACCGAGGACGGCGACCGCGATTCCCTTCCGCGCGGCGTATCCGACATGGCCTGGCGGCAGGTGTCGGTGACCTCGCGGGAGTGCGTGGGCGCGGCGAAGTGCCCGATGGGCGAGTCCTGTTTCGCCGAGGCCGCGAAGGCCCGCGCCGCCGGCGTCGACGTGGTGGTGACCAACCATGCGCTGCTGGCCATCGACGCGATGTCCGATGGTCTGATCCTGCCGGAGCATTCCCACGTCATCGTCGACGAGGCCCATGAGCTCGACGGCCGCATCACCTCCGTGGCCACCGAGGAGCTCACCGCCACCGGCATCACGTTGACGGCCAAGCGCGCGAAGAAGGTCGGCGCCGCCGAGCAGGCGGCGGATCTGGAGGACGCGGCGGGAATGCTGCAGGAGGCGCTGGTGTCGCTTGGCGACGACGGCGTGGGCCGCTGGGACGAGATTCCCCCGGACGTCGGCGTGCCCCTGACCGCCCTGCGCGACGCGCTGTGGAAGACGCAGACGGCGCTGGCCACGGGCCAGGAGGGCGACGCCACCGAGCGTCAGACCGTTCGCGCCGCGCTGGAGAACATGCACGACGCCGCGGTGCGGATGCTCGCCCTCGACGAGGCCGACGTGGTGTGGATGACCGATCGGCGGGCGCTGTGCGTGGCTCCGCTGACGGTGTCGGATCTGCTGCGCGAGCGGCTGTTCGGCGAGAACACGGTGGTGCTGACCTCGGCGACGCTGGCGTTGGGCGGCCGCTTCGACGCGATGGCCGCGACGTGGGGCCTGCCGAAGGGGCAATGGGACGGCATGGACGTGGGCACGCCCTTCGATCCGGCCAAGTCCGGGATCCTCTACGTCGCCCGGCACCTGCCCAAGCCCGGCCGCGACGGCACGGATCCGAAGGTCATGGACGAAATGGCCGAGCTGATCAAGGCCGCGGGCGGGCGCACGTTGGGCCTGTTCTCCTCGCGCCGCGGCGCGGAGGCGGCGGCCGAGGAAATGCGCAAGCGCCTCCCCTTCGACGTGATGTGCCAGGGCGACGACGCCATCGGCAATCTGGTGGAGAAGTTCGCGGCCTCGGAGAACTCGTGCCTTTTCGGCACCCTGACGCTGTGGCAGGGCGTCGACGTCCCCGGACCGGCGCTGTCGCTGGTGGTCATCGACCGGATCCCGTTCCCACGCCCCGACGACCCGCTGTTGTCCGCGCGTTCCGACGCCGCCAACGAGGCGGGCCGCAGCGGTTTCATGGAGGTCTCCGCCACCCACGCCGCTCTGCTCATGGCGCAGGGCGCGGGCCGGCTGCTCCGGTCCGTCGACGACCGCGGAGTCGTCGCCGTGCTGGACCCCCGCCTGGCCACGCAGCGCTACGGCTCCTGGATAGCCGCGTCGATGCCGCCGTTCTGGCGGACCACCGACGGCGCCACGGCCCGCAAGGCCCTGGAACGCCTGGTGGCGCAGCGGTTCGGGGGCTGAATCCGGCGCCACCCGCTATTGGCAGCGCCCCCTACAACCCCGCGCGGTCGGCGGCGCCGGTGGCGTAGGCGATGAGGCCGTCGACCATCTCCGCGGTCGGGGCACCGACGGGTGCTTCGTTGGCGGGCATGTCGCGGACGCGGCGGACCACGCCCTCGGCGATGATGGCCACCTTCCACAGCCCCAGGACGCGCCAGTACTCCAGCGCCGCCCGGTCGCGGCCGGTGGCGGCCAGGTAACGGTCCGCGAGCTCCGGCCCCGTCGGAAAGCCCTCGGCCAGCGCCGCCCCGAACCCGGGCAGCACCAGGCCATCCCGCTCGGGCCAGTAGGCCAGCAGGGTGCCGACGTCGGCCAGCGGATCGCCCAGCGTGGCCAGTTCCCAGTCGACGACGGCCTTGATCTCGCCGGTGCCGGTGTCGCACATGACGTTGCCCAAATGCAGGTCGCCGTGCACGAGCACGGTCGCGTCCTGCTCGGGGACGCCGTCCCACAGCCGGCGGGTCAGGTCGTCGAGCGCCGCGGAGTCGCGGGTGCGGGTCTTCTCCCACTGTCCCGACCAGCGGCGCAACTGCCGCGGCGCATACGGTTCGTGGGAAGCCAGGCCATCGAGCCCGACCTCGGCCAAGTCGACGGCGTGGATGGCGGCCATCGCGTCGATGAGCCCCTCCCCGACCGCCCGGCGCGCCGCCACCGTCATCTCGTCGGCGATCGACGGCGAGGTCACGGCGGTGCCGTCGACGAGCTCCATGGCCACCACGGGCACCTCGGCGACGTCGGGTTCGGACCGCACGCCGAGGATCTCGGGCACGGGTACCCCGGTGCCGGCCAGCGCCGCCATGATCCTGCCCTCCCGGGCGACGTCATGGGCCGACGACGCCAGCGAACCCATCGGGGGCCGCCTGACGACGACCACGTGCCCCTCCGCATCGCGCGCCAGATAGGTCAAGTTCGACTGCCCCGCGCCCAGCCGCTCCAGGCGCACGGGCCCGCGGGTGGCGCCGGGCAACGTTTCCAGCCACTCGGCCAGCCGGGCCTCGTCGAAGGGGGTGATGGCGCCGTCGCCGGTTCCGGTTCGCTCGTTCATCGTTCTCCGCCTTTCGGTGTCCTGTCTCCACGGTATCGGCGGAGTTCGCCGCGCGCGATGGTCATCAGGTGCACCTCGTCTGGGCCGTCGGCCAGGCGCAGGGCGCGCAAGCCCGCCCAGAACTGGGCCAACGGCACGTCATCGGTGACGCCTTCGCCGCCGAAGAGCTGGATCGCCTGGTCGACCACCCGCAACGCCGTCGCCGGGGCGGCGACCTTGATCGCCGCGATCTCCTGGCGGGCGGCCTTGTTGCCGGCCTCGTCCATCAGCCACGCGGCCTTGAGCGTCAGCAGCCGGGCCATCTCGATGTCGATGCGCGCCTGGGCGATGCGGTCGCGGACGTTGTCGCGGTCGGCCAGGAGCGTGCCGAACGTCGACCGCTCCAGCGCACGCCGGCACATCATCTCCAGCGCCCGCTCGGCCATGCCGATGGCCCGCATGCAGTGGTGGATGCGTCCGGGGCCGAGCCTGTCCTGCGCGATGCGGAATCCCTCTCCTTCTCCCTTCAGCACGTCGAAATCGGGCACCACGACGTCGTCGAAGAGCACTTCCGCGTGCCCCTCGCGATCGTGGAAGCCGAACACCGGCAGGTCCCGCAGCACGGTCACGCCCGGCGCATCCGCCGGAACCACGAGCATCGACTGCTGGCGGTGGGTCTCGGCGTCCGGCGAGGTCTTGCCCATGACTATGAGCACCCGCAGGTTCGGGTGCATCCCGTTGGAGGTGAACCACTTGCGGCCGTTGAGCTTCCAGCCGCCGTCGACGCGCTCCATGCGCATGGCCACGTTGGTGGCGTCGGAGGAGGCCACGCCCGGCTCGGTCATGCAGAACGCCGAGCGGATCTCGCCGGCCAACAGCGGTTCGAGCCACCGCCGCCGGTGTTCCTCGGTGCCGTAGAGCTCGAGGACCTCCATGTTGCCGGTGTCCGGGGCATTGCAATTGCAGGCCTCCGGGGCGATGTGGGGGCTGCGGCCCATGATCTCCGCCAGCGGCGCGTACTCGACGTTGCTCAGCCCCGGCCCGCGCCCCGGGTGCGGGTGGAAGAGGTTCCACAGGCCACGGGACTTCGCCTCGGCCTTGAGCTCCTCCATCGCCGCCGGGTGGTGGTGCGGATCGCCGGAGGCGCGGACCTGCTCGGCGATGGTCGCCTCGGCGGGGTACACGCACTCGTCCATGAAGGCCTCGAGGCGTTCGCGGTACTCCCGGGCGCGGTCCGATTCGCGGAAATCCATGGCCGCCCTACATCCCCGCCGTGCCGATGAGCTGGCCGCCGTCGACGACCAGGTCCGCGCCGGTGATCCAGCGCGCGCCGTCGCCGGCGAGGAAGCAGATCACGTCGGCGACGTCGTCCGGCTCGCCGATGCGGCCCAGCGGCGTCGCGGCGGCCACCATCGGTTCGTGCTCGCGCCACAGCGCCTCGGCGAGTTTGGTGCGCACCACGCCAGGCGAGACCGAGTTGACCCGCACGTTCGGCGCCAGCTCGCGGGAAAGCTGCTTGGTCACGTGCAGCAGCGCCGCCTTCGACGCGTTGTAGGCGCCCAGGCCGTCCTCGACGGTCCACGCGCCGATCGACGCGACGTTGACCACCGCCGCGCCGGGCCGCGCCCCCAGGCCGTGGCCGACGGCGACGCGCACCCAATTCATCGGGGCCAGGGCGTTGATGGCGAAGGTCTTCTCCAGCGCCGAGCGCTCCTGCTTCACCACGGGCCCGTAGGCGGGGTTGGTGCCGGCGTTGTTGACCAGGATGTCCAGGCCGCCGAACTCGGCGCGCACCCGGGCGCAGGCGTCGTAGGCGGCGTCCGGCTCTCCTGCATGCGCGGCCAGACCGATGACCGTGCCGCCGGTGATCCCCGACAGTTCCGCCGCAGCGGCTTCCGCGGCCTCCGCCTTGCGCGAGGTGATGGCCACCTGCGCTCCGCCCTCGGCGAGGATCCGGGCGGTGGCGTTGCCGATCCCCCTCGTTCCGCCCGTGACCAGGGCGACCTTTCCGGTGAATTCATGAGCGATCATGGCCGGTCCTTTCATCCGCGCGCCCCATCCGGGCGCTGTCGGGGCCCAGCCTAGATTGAATCGTGATTCAAGTCACCGGTTTTTCGCTTTACGACGCCCACCGCCACCTCAATCGGCGCCACCCCAGTCCCCGGCGCGCATCCCCAGCGAGGACCACCAGATGCGGTTGACGGTCGCCAACACCCGCTCGAGGGTGGCGTCGTCGTCCGGATACTCGCCGTCCGCCCACGCCCCGTAGGCCATGCGCGAGACCATCGCCGACAGCGAAGCGGCCATCATTTCCACGTCGACGGCCGGGTCCACGACGCCGGCGTCGCGAAGGCGGCGCAGGGCCGCGGCATTGCGGCCCACGAAGTCTCGGGCGCGCCGCAACCGCAGCTCGCGGAAGCCCGGATGCATCTGGGACACCTGCTCCAGCAACGCCATCAGCCTGGCGTTTTTCCGGTACGACTCCAGATAGGACCGATTGGCGGCGGCAATCTCCGCGGCCGGCGCGAGACCTTCCGGGCGAGGGCCCCGCGACCGCCGCATCTCCTCCTCCACCCCGCACAGCACTTCGGCGAGCAAATCGTCGCGATCCTCGAAGTGGGTGTACAGCGTGCCGACGGAACAGCCCGCCTCCGCGGCGACGTCGGCGAGTTTCGCCGCGGCATATCCGTCGCGGACGAAGACCGTCCGGGCCGCCGCGAGGATCGCTTCCCGCCTGCCCTCTCCACGCGCCATGGCCCGCCACCTATCCGTTCCGACCCGTTCCGAAAATCGCTCTGGTGCCTGAATCCTGATTCAGTTACGATCTCACGTCAAGACCATATGTGATCCAGCACACAACACGCACCGCGCGGATGATGGCCGGATCGCTCACGAACACCTGGAGGAAAACATGCCGCAGACCAGCCCGAGGCCCGACGCCATCATCCCGGACGAGTCCATCTTCGACTACGTATTCGGCGACATCGCCCCGGAGTTCGCCGACAAGGTCGCCTTCGTCGACTCCGGTGCAACGACGACGTACTCCGAGTTGAAGGCGATGATCGAGGCGTTCGCCGGCGCGCTGGCGCACCGGGGCATCGGCAAGGGCGACGTCGTCGCGCTGCACTGCCCGAACTCCACCACCTTCGCCGTCGCCTACCACGGCATCCTGCGCGCCAACGCCACCGTCACGACCGTGGCCACGCTGGCGACCGCCGAGGACGTCGCCAAGCAGCTGACCGCGTCCGGCGCGAAGATGATCCTGACCACGTCGGCCATCGGTTGGGCGGGCACGCACGGCGCCGAAAACGCCGGCTTCACCGAGGACCAGGTGGTCGGCCTGACCGGCGTCCACGGCATCGCGGAGATGCTCGCCGAGGGCCACCCCGCCCCGGAGCAGGACATCGACCCGTCCACCGACGTCGCGGTGATCCCGTTCTCCTCCGGCACCACGGGCGTGCCCAAGGGCGTCATGCTCTCGCACACGAACCTCATCGCCAACCTGGTGCAGGTCGCCGACGGCACCCCGACGGTCCTCGGCTCCGACACCATCGCCGTCACCCCGCTGCCGTTCTTCCACATCTACGGCATGAACGCGCTGCTCAACCTGCTGCTGCGCCTGCGCGCCACCCAGTACACCATGTCCAAGTTCGACCTCGGCGACTTCCTGGAGATCATCCAGGACCACAAGGCCAACTTCGCGTTCATCGCCCCGCCGATCGCGGTGGCGCTGGCCAAGCACCCGATGGTCGACGAGTACGACACCTCGTCGATGAAGACCATGCTCTCCGGCGCGGCGTCGCTGAAGGAGGAGCTTGCCCTCCAGGTCGAGCAGCGCCTGGACATGGACATGGTGCAGGGCTACGGCATGACGGAACTGTCCCCCGTCTCGCACCTGCGCGTCGGCGACGGTTCCCCGCTGAACTCCATCGGCACCGCGGTGTGCAACACCGAGTTCAAGCTCGTCGACGTCGATTCCGACGATCTGGCCGAGATCCCCGTGCCCGAGTCGGGTCACTCGGCGGCCGGAGAACTGTGGGTCCGCGGCCCGCAGGTCATGCTCGGCTACCTCAACAACGAGGAGGCGACGAACCAGACCATCGTCGACGGCGGCTGGCTGCGCACCGGCGACATGGCGGAGCTCGACGAGCACGGCAACACCTACATCGTCGACCGCCTCAAGGAGCTGATCAAGTACAAGGGCTACCAGGTCGCGCCCGCCGAACTGGAGGCCGTCCTGCTGGGCCATCCGGACATCGCCGACGCCGCCTGCTCGGGCGTCTTCGACCGCGACGGCGAGGAGATCCCCAAGGCCTACGTCGTGCCGCAGGCCGGCGCCGAGCTCTCCGCCGAGGACATCATGGAGTACGTCGGGCAGCGCGTCGCCCCGTACAAGAAGGTCCGCGCCGTGGAGTTCATGGAGGCCATCCCGAAGTCGGCGACCGGCAAGATCCTGCGCAAGGACCTCAAGGCCATGGAGGCCGCCCGGGTCTAAACTCCGGCCCCGGCCCAGCCTCCCGAATAGCGCCCGCCCGTGACCATCACCGTCGCGGAGCCGGGCGCTATTTCGGTGAACCCCGCGTCGACGACGACCACGTCGGCGGCCGGGGCGTCGGGAAGCTCGGCCCGAGGCACTTCCCGCACCTGCAGCGGGAAGCCGTCCCGGGCCCACCGCCACGCGGCATCCTCGCCCAGCACCGCGGCCAACAGCATCGAACCGTGGCCCACCTGCGCGGCGGCCTTGCCCACGGTCATCCCGAGGTCGGAGTCGACCCAGATGATCGGCGTCGCCTCATCCAGCGAGCCCGGAACGGCATCGTGGGGCAGTTCCGTCCCGCCGATCTGGAGCTTTGCGACGAGCCGGTCCTCCTCCCCCACCGGCGCCGGCACCAAAGCACGGGCCGAAGCCCCATCCACGGTGACGGTCACGCCCGGCAGCGATTGGACGCGCTCCCAATGGGTGCCGCGCGCACGGCGGGCGATCTTGCGGATGCGCTCCCCGTACCAGCTGCGCAAGTTCCGGGAGTATCGGGCATCGGGAGCGGTGGCCCCCGCCAGATCCGCCGCCCGCTCATCCAGGCAGGCCGCCACGACGGCCCTCGCCGCCGCCTCGAGCAGCGGCGTGCGGGCCGGGCGCTCCGGCTTCGGGATGTGCAGCACGATCGGCATCGACCACGGCACGTCCTCGCCGGGATCACGGTCATGCGGCTGCGGAAGCGCCGCATGCGCGTCGGCGAACCACGCGGGCACGGCGGACGGGGCCGTGGCCGAGTCGTCGCAAAGCGAACTCACTGCTCGAGGGGGACCCGGCGGAACGAACCGTCCTCGCGGTCGGCGTAATCGATTTCGTCGCGGGAGACGCCGAGGATGAACAGCACCTCGTCCAGGAACGGGGTGTTCACCGAGGTATCCGCGACCTCCTTGAGCGCCGGCTTGGCGTTGAACGCGATGCCCAGGCCCGCCACCGACAGCATGTCGATGTCGTTGGCCCCATCGCCCACCGCGACCGTCTGGTGCATCTGCAGGCCATTGGCCTCCGCGAAGCGCTTGAGGCTGCGGGCCTTCTCCTCGCGATCGATGACGTCGCCGATGACGCGGCCGGTCAGCTTGCCGTCGACGATCTCCAGCGTGTTCGCACGGTAGAAGTCCAGGCCGAGCTCTTCGGCCAGCGGCTCGAGGATCTGAATGAAGCCGCCGGAAACCGCCCCGGCCTTGTAGCCCAGACGCTTGAGGGTGCGGATGGTGGTGCGCGCGCCCGGCGTCAGCACGATGGCGTCGGAGACCTCCTGCAGAACCGACTCCGGCAGGCCCGCCAGGGCCTTGACCCGCTCGTGGAGCGACTCGGCGAAATCGAGCTCCCCGCGCATGGCGCGCTCCGTCACGGCGGCGACCTCCGCCTCGCGGCCGGCGTGGGCGGCGAGCATCTCGATGACCTCGCCGGTGATCAAGGTGGAGTCGACGTCGAAGCAGATCAGTCGCTTGGAGCGGCGCTGCAGGCCATCGCGCTCGATGGCGATGTCGATCTGCTGCGCCATGGCCAACTCCGCCAGCGCCTTGCGCACGGGGATGCCGGCGCCGGGCTTGGGATCCGGCAGCGACACCTTCAGCTCCAGGCCAGTGACCGGGTAGTCCGCGATGCCACGGATGGTGTCGATGTTCGCCCCGTAGTCGGCCAGCGTCTGGCCGATGCGCGCGATGTCCTCGGCCGTGAGCGGATTGCCCAGCACCACCACAGCGTGCGACGACGCATGGCGGGTGGACTCCACGCCGGCGGTCGACACTTCCACGGTCATGCCGTGGCCCTTCAACGTGCCGGCGAGGCCGTCGGCCATCACCTCGAGGCGTTCGGGCTTGACGCCGACCAGCGCGCCGAGGGACAGCCGCGAACGGAACAGCGACTGCTCGACGTCCAGCACCTGCGCGCCGTGCGCGGCGAGCACCCGGAAGAACGACGCGGACACGCCGGGGCGGTCCGGGCCGGTGGCGGTGACCACCGCGGGCACGAGGCCCTCGGGCAGGGTCACGGTCTCCAGTTCGGGCGCGACGGCTTCGGGGGCTGCGGGTACCTCAACCTTGTTCTGCACGCCGACGATTATCCCATGCCCGGCCCGGGTACTCGACTCCGGGGCCGGTGAAAGGGGGTTTTCGGGCACGACGAAGGCCCCCGCCGGGAGGAACCAGCGGGGGCCTTTCTTCGTGACGCGTAGTCTACGGCAGCTTGGTCAACTTAGAGCTGACGGCCGACGTGGGCCTCGGCGCGCATGCGCTCGACCATGTGCGGGTAGTGCAGCTCGAACGCGGGGCGCTCGGAGCGGATGCGCGGCATGGCGGCGAAGTTGTGGCGCGGCGGCGGGCAGGAGGTGGCCCACTCGAGGGAGTTGCCGTAGCCCCACGGGTCGTCGACCGTGACGACCTCGCCGTAACGCCAGGACTTGAAGATGTTCCAGATGAACGGCAGGACCGAGACGCCCAGGATGGCGGCGCCGACGGTGGAGATCATGTTCAGCGTGGTGAAGCCGTCGGACTCGAGGTAGTCCGCGTAACGGCGCGGCATGCCCTCGTTGCCCAGCCAGTGCTGCACCAGGAACGTCAGGTTGAAGCCGACGAAGGTGAGCCAGAAGTGGATGTGGCCCAGCTTCTCGTCCAGCATGCGGCCGGTCATCTTCGGGAACCAGAAGTACACGCCGGAGTAGGAAGCGAACACCAGGGTGCCGAACAGGGTGTAGTGGAAGTGCGCCACCACGAAGTAGGTGTCCGAGATGTGGAAGTCCAGCGGCGGGGCGGCCAGCATGATGCCGGTCAGGCCACCGAACAGGAAGGTGACGATGAAGCCCAGCGCGAAGGTCATCGGGGTCTCGAACGTCAGGTGGCCGCGCCACATGGTGCCCAGCCAGTTGAAGAACTTCACGCCGGTCGGGACCGAGATCAGGAACGTCATGAAGGAGAAGAACGGCAGCAGGACCGCGCCGGTGACGAACATGTGGTGCGCCCAGACGGCCATGGACAGGCCGGCGATGGACAGGGTCGCGAAGACCATGCCCGCGTAGCCGAACAGCGGCTTACGGGAGAACACCGGGATGACCTCGGTGATGATGCCGACGAACGGCAGCAGCAGCACGTAGACCTCGGGGTGGCCGAAGAACCAGAACAGGTGCTGCCACATGATGGCGCCACCGTTGGCCGGGTCGTAGATGTGGCCGCCCAGCTTGCGGTCGTACAGCACGCCGAGGGCGGCGGCGGTCAGGATCGGGAAGATCAGCAGGGCCAGGATCGAGGTCACCAGGATGTTCCAGGTGAAGATCGGCATGCGGAACATGGTCATGCCCGGCGCACGGAGGCACAGGACCGTGGTGGTCATGTTGATGGCGGAGGCGATGGTGCCCACGCCGCCGATGCCGACGCCGACGATCCACAGGTCGGAACCGACGCCCGGGGAGTGGATGGAGTCCGACAGCGGGGAGTACATGGTCCAACCGAAGTCGGCCGCACCGCCCGGGGTCAGGAAGCCCGACAGCATCAGGATGCCGCCGATGGTGGTCAGCCAGAAGCCGAAGGCGTTCAGACGCGGGAAGGCCACGTCGGGCGCGCCGATCTGCAGCGGCAGGATGTAGTTGGCGAAACCCCAGACGATCGGGGTACCGAACAGAAGCAGCATCACCGTGCCGTGCATGGTGAAGAGCTGGTTGAACTGCTCGTTGGACAGGAACTGAAGGCCCGGCTGGAACAGCTCGGCGCGGATGAGCAGAGCCATGAGACCGCCCACGAAGAAGAAGGAGAAGCTCATGATGATGTACATGATGCCCAGCTTCTTGTGGTCGGTCGTGGTCAGCATGTCCCACGCCCAAGTGCCCTTGCGGTCGTGCCCGAACGGCTCCGGCCGTTCTGCCGTGGCCACTTCATGGCCGGGGCGAGGCGCTACTGCAGTCATTCTTCCTCCTGACTACGCGACTCCCCGTGGAACTCACAGGGTCGTCAAAGATTTGTTGCTGCCTAGATGTTAGAGGAGGTGGACACGTTTATGCGAGTCCACCTCGCGGTACCTGGCCGAGTCTAACCCCGACCTGTGAAAATGTTAAGGCTAAAGATAGGTAGGGGGGTATCCCCCAGCTTGCAGTGGGAACGTAGATCTTGCTGAGAATTCCCTTAAGCAGCGAAGATGCCGCCCAGCCCCTCCCTCATGGGCGTCACGTCGCCCTTCTCCCCCGCTCCACCCCCGAAGAAAGTTCCCGGTCGCAGGCGATTCACCGGCGGGTCGCCGCCGCTTCACGGCCCGCGCGACGACGATCCCGGCGCCTCTTTCGGGAAGGCGCCGGGATCGTCGTCAAGCGAAGCGGTGGAACCGGGCTAGAAGTCCCAGTCCTCGTCTTCGGTGCTCTCCGCCTTGCCCATCACGTAGGACGAGCCGGAGCCGGAGAAGAAGTCGTGGTTCTCGTCGGCGTTGGGGCTCAGGGCCGACAGGATCGCCGGCGACACCTTGCACTCGTCGGCCGGGAAGATGCCCTCGTAGCCGAGGTTGTTCAGCGCCTTGTTGGCGTTGTAGCGCAGAAAGCGCTTGACGTCCTCGGTCCAGCCGAGCTCGTCGTACATGTCCTCGGTGTACTGGGTCTCGTTGTCGTAGAGATCGAGCAGCAGATCGAAGGTCCAGTCCTTCAGCTCCTCGCGCTCCTCCGCGGACATCCGTTCCAGG
This sequence comes from Corynebacterium xerosis NBRC 16721 = ATCC 373, assembly GCF_001552415.1. Lineage (GTDB taxonomy): Bacteria > Actinomycetota > Actinomycetes > Mycobacteriales > Mycobacteriaceae > Corynebacterium > Corynebacterium xerosis. The sequence continues at coordinate 215,573 of NZ_BCRD01000002.1, read as the reverse complement.
TTCTTCTGGTACTTGTACCCGATGTAGTAGCCGTGGACGGCCTCGTCGCGGATGATCAGGCGGATGATGTCCGCCGTGTTCGTCAGCTTCGCGTGCGACGACCAGTACATCGGAAGGTAGAAGCCCGAGTAGAAGAGGAACGATTCCAGAATGACGGAGGCCGCCTTCTTCTTCTGCGCGTCGGCGCCCTCGTAGTACTCGAGGACGATCTTCGCCTTGCGCTGCAGGTGCTCGTTTTCCTCGGCCCAGCGGAACGCGTCGTTGATCTCCGGCGTCGACGCCAGCGTCTGGAAGATCGACGAGTAGGACTTCGCGTGCACCGACTCCATGAACGCGATGTTGGTGTACACAGCCTCCTCGTGGGAGGTCAGCGCGTCCGGCAGCAGCGACATCGCTCCGACGGTGCCCTGGATGGTGTCCAGCATGGTCAGGCCGGTGAACACCCGCATGGTGGTGCGCTGCTCGAGCTCGTTGAGCGTGTTCCAGCTCTTGATGTCATTCGACAGCGGCACCTTCTCGGGCAACCAGAAGTTTCCGGTCAGGCGATCCCAGACCTCGGAGTCCTTCTCGTCCGGGATGGTGTTCCAGTCGATGGCGGCCACCGGGCACTCGCGGGCCTCGGGGTGCTTCTCCCGGTGCGCGGGCGTGGACGGCGGGCAATCAGAGCGATTCACGGTCATGTAATTCCTCCCTTTACTCCCCGGGAGTCTATCCCCGATCGCGCCGTCCGGCGACCACCACCCCTGAAATCGAGGAAGCCGGGGAGCCGCGGGCGCAATGCCCCGGCTCCCCGGAAAAATTCCTGGTCAGAACGGCCGAACCGGCATAGGGGACAACTCTCCCCTATCGCCGCTGACAGCGCCTTCGGCCAGGGCGCCGGCCGGCTTTACGCGGGCACGGTCTCGCGCACCGCTTCACGACGCGACAGCACGCCGTCGGCAACCAGCCAGATCGCCAGGCCGACGAGGACGATGCCCGCGAGGATCCACAGCACGGTGGCGACGACCGCCTCGGCGCCGTTGGCCGCCGGCGACAGGCCGGACAGGAACGTCGGCCCGAGGTCGACGAGCTTAGCGGTGTAGGCGATGCCCACCGGCACGGCGATGTTGATGACCAGGTTGTAGAAGCCGATGGCAACACCGGACTTCTCCGGCGGGATGTCCCCCACCGCGGTGGCGACCAGGGGCGCGTAGATCAGCGCGAAGCCGGACGGGAACAGCAGCATCGAGATGACGATGACGGCCACGGACTGGCCCACGAACAGCGCGGGCAGGATCAGCGCCGCGGCGATCAGCAGCAGCGCCGCGATGATGGTGTTGCGCGACGACAGCACCTTGCCGACCTTGCCGGACAGCGCGTCATCATGGGTGCGGACGTGCCACGCGAACACGAGGGCGCCCACGATGGACAGGACGAGCCACGGCCAGGAGAAGTCCTGGAAGTACATCATCACCGCGGTGGCGACGACGGTGATGAGGAACAGGCCGAAGACGTCGAGGTGGCTGCGGACGCTGGCCGAATCCGGCACCTTCTTCAGGATCACCGGCACCGCCGCGATGAGCAGCAGCGACACCAGGAACATGGCGGTCCACGACACGTACGTGGCCATGATGCCCGACGTCAGCGTGCCGATCAGCAGCGCGCCCTGGAACGCCGACGTGGAAAAGCCGAGGTAGGTCTTCTGATCGGCCTTGGACAGGTACTTGGTCACGTAGATGACGTAGAGCGTCTCGGCCGCCGCCAGGCCGCAGGTCTGGATGATGCGGCCGACGAGCACGAGCTCCCAGACGCCCTGGAACGCGAAGCCGATGGCCGACCCCAACGCGATCATGGCGATGCCCGCGACGAGCAGCTTGCGCATGCTGATGGAGTCGGCCAACGCGGCGTAGACCACCGCGCCGATGCCGATGACGATGCCCGCCAGGGTCGCCTGCAGGCTGGCCGTCGTCAGCGACAGGCCCAGGTCCTCGGCGATGGGCTTGGTCATGAACTTGAATCCGTTGTCGATGACCAGGCAGAAAACGAAGGTGAAGAGGATGACCGGGACGGCGGCCTTCGGATTGAGGCCCGTCAGCGGCTTGTCGGAGACCTTGATGGATTTGATGCCCATGGCTAGATCGCCGCCAGCGGGAGCGCGAGCTCCATCATGGTGGTGAACGCGGTCTGGCGCTCCTCGGCGGTGGTCTGGCCGCCGGTGACGATGTTGTCGCTGACGGTGAAGATGCCCAGCGCCTCGACGCCGGCGCGCGCGGCGGTGGCGTACAGGCCGGCGGACTCCATCTCGACGGCGAGGACGCCCATGCGCGCCCAGCGCTCGTTGGCCTCCGGGTTGTCGTTGTAGAAGATGTCGGACGACAGGATGTTGCCCACGTGCGTCTTCACGCCCTGCGCGCGGGCCCGGTCGCGCACGTCCTCCAGCAGGCGGTACGAGGCGGTCGGCGCGTAGGTGCCGGGGATGCCGTACTGGGACAGGAAGTTGGAGTCGGTCGACGCCGACTGGCCGACGACCACGTCGTAGAGGTCGATGTCGGCCTGGAAGGCACCGCAGGAGCCGACGCGCACCAGCTTCTTCACGCCGAAGTCGTGGATGAGCTCCCACGCGTACAGCGAGATCGACGGGATGCCCATGCCCGAGCCCATCACCGACACCGGCGTGCCCTGGTACGTGCCGGTGAAGCCCAGCATGTTGCGCACCGCATTGAACTGCACCACGTCGTCGAGGTACGTCTCCGCGATGAACTTCGCCCGCAGCGGGTCGCCGGGCAGCAGAATGGTTTCGGCGATGTCGACGCCGTTCGGGTTGATGTGCGGTGTGCTCTCGCGGGCCATGGGGTCTCCTTCGACTCGGGCTTCTTCGCTTTCCGACGGATCGCGTCCGCCGCAACTGACCCCAGGCTACGCCCGTGCCGAACACTCGTCAATCACGTTGTTTACATCTGTGCATGGCGTTGGATCCTTCGCCGGGCCGTCGCAAAGCAACGTGCACACCGGGCGGTGACGCAAAAAAGGGGCGGGCCGCCCGGAAAAATCCCGGACGGCCCGCCCCTGCCCCACTGCTAGAGCATGCAGCTCACGCAGCCCTGGACCTCGGTGCCCTCGAGGGCGACCTGGCGCAGGCGGATGTAGTAGATGGTCTTGATGCCCTTGCGCCACGCGTAGATCTGCGCGCGGTTGATGTCGCGCGTGGTGGCGGTGTCCTTGAAGAACAACGTCAGAGACAGACCCTGGTCCACGTGCTGAGTGGCCGCGGCGTAGGTGTCGATGATCTTCTCGTAGCCGATCTCGTACGCATCCTGGAAGTACTCCAGGTTGTCGTTGTCCATGTGCGGCGCCGGGTAGTAGACGCGGCCGATCTTGCCTTCCTTGCGGATCTCGATCTTCGACGCGATCGGGTGGATCGACGACGTCGAGTTGTTGATGTACGAGATCGAGCCCGTCGGCGGCACCGCCTGCAGGTTGCGGTTGAACAGGCCGTGCTCCTGGATGGAGACCTTCAACTCGCGCCAGTCGTCCTGCGTCGGGATGCTGATCTCGGAGGCGTCGAACAGCTCCTTGACCCGGTCGGTGGCCGGCACCCACTCGGCGTCGATGTACTTGTCGAAGAACTCGCCGGTGGCGTACTTCGACTCCTCGAAGCCGCCGAACTTCACGCCGCGCTCCTTGGCGATCTTGTTCGACGCCTTCAGCGCCTCGAACAGCACGCAGTAGAAGTAGATGTTGGTGAAGTCGATGCCCTCTTCGGACCCGTAGTGGATCCGCTCGCGGCCGAGGTAGCCGTGGAGGTTCATCTGGCCCAGGCCGATGGCGTGCGATTTGTCGTTGCCCTTGCGGATCGACGGCACCGAGTCGATGGACGTCTGCTCGGACACGGCGGTCAGGCCGCGGATGGCGGTCTCGATGGTCGCGGAGAAGTCCGGCGAATCCATGGCCATGGCGATGTTCATCGAACCGAGGTTGCAGGAGATGTCCTCGCCGATGTGGTCGTAGGACAGGTCCTCGTGGTACGTCGACGGGGTCGACACCTGCAGGATCTCGGAGCACAGGTTCGAGTGGGTGATGCGGCCGGCGATGGGGTTCGCCTCGTTGACCGTGTCTTCGAACATGATGTACGGGTAGCCGGACTCGAACTGGATCTCGGCGAGCGTCTGGAAGAACGCGCGGGCGTTGATCTTCGTCTTCGAGATCCGCGGGTCCTCGACCATGTCGTCGTAGTTCTCGGAGATGTTGACGTCCGCGAACGGCGTGCCGTAGACGCGCTCGACGTCGTACGGGCTGAACAGGTACATGTCGTCGTTGTTCTTGGCCAGCTCGAACGTGATGTCCGGGATGACGACGCCCAGCGACAGCGACTTGATGCGGATCTTCTCGTCGGCGTTTTCGCGCTTGGTGTCCAGGAAGCGCAGGATGTCCGGGTGGTGCGCGTGCAGGTACACGGCGCCGGCGCCCTGGCGCGCGCCGAGCTGGTTGGCGTAGGAGAAGGAGTCCTCCAGCAGCTTCATCACGGGGATGACGCCGGACGACTGGTTCTCGATGTGCTTGATCGGCGCACCCTGCTCGCGCAGGTTCGACAGCAGCAGGGCGACGCCGCCGCCGCGCTTGGACAGCTGCAGCGAGGAGTTGATGGCGCGGCCGATGGACTCCATGTTGTCCTCGATGCGCAGCAGGAAGCAGCTCACCGGCTCGCCACGCTGGGCCTTGCCGGAGTTGAGGAAGGTCGGGGTCGCCGGCTGGAAGCGGCCGGAGATGATCTCGTCGACCAGGTGGCCGGCCAGATCGAGGTCGCCGTCGGCCAGGGTCAGGGCGACCATGCAGACGCGGTCCTCGTAGCGCTCGAGGTAGCGCTTCCCGTCGAAGGTCTTCAGCGTGTACGAGGTGTAGTACTTGTACGCGCCGAGGAACGACTGGAAGCGGAACTTGTGGGCGTAGGCCCGCTTGAAAAGCGCCTTGACGTCCTCGAACTGGTACTTGTCCAGGACGATCGGATCGTAGTACTTGTTCTCGACCAGGTAGTCCAGCTTCTCCTTCAGGTTGTGGAAGAAGACGGTGTTCTGGTTGACGTGCTGCAGGAAGTACTGCCGTGCCGCCTCGCGGTCCTTGGAGAACTGGATCTTGCCGTCGTCGTCGTACAGGTTCAGCAGGGCATTGAGCGCGTGGTAATCCAGCTCGTCCTTGCCGATGGGCTCCGCAACGGTCTTCCCCATGTCAGCCAATCTTCTGCTCCCTCTTCTTCGCCCTGGCTCGCGCCGGCTCTCTTTGTCGCTTGAACGTTGTCGATTGAACGCTGTCGCTTGAACGCTTCGTGCTTTGCGACGACCCACGTGGTCGCCGCAGTGGTGTGCGGATGGTGTCCGCCCCGTGCTTCTCGTCGGTGCTTCTTGTCGGTGCTTCTCGTCGGCCGCGTCCCATTTTCGTTCCCCTCCCCTATATAGGGGAAACTGCGCGGGCGCATGGTCCGGCGGCGGTCAGGACGCCGCGCGGTGCCGGAAAAAGTCCTCCAGCCCGGCTCGTACGATTCTCACGTCCTCGTCGTTGCCCATCAGCTCGAACCGGTAGACGTACGGCACCTTGCATTTTTCGGACACGATCTCGCCGGCCAAGCCGTAGTCGATGCCGAAGTTGGTGTTGCCGGCCGAGATGACCCCCCTGATCAACGAGCGGTTGTGCTCGTTGTTGAGGAATCGGATGACCTGGGGCGGCACCGGACGGGACTTGTCGCCCGTGATGGAGGAGCCGCCGCCGTACGTCGGGACGATCAGGACGTAAGGCTCGTCGACGAGCAACTCGGGTTCGCTTCGATGGATGGGGATCCGCGCGTTCGGGATGCCCAGCTTCTGCACGAACTTGTGCGTGTTGCCGGTGGCCGACGAGAAATAGACGATGAACAACGGCTTTCGCCACCCTTCAACGAAAGGCCGTGGGCTTTCCGCGCCGACGTGATGCGGCGTCTGCGGAAAATCCACGGCCGGGTGATTGGTCCCCGAACGTCCGCGGCCTTACGCGGCGAGCAGGGCCTTGATGCGGTCGGGGCGGAAGCCCGACCAGGTCTCGGCCCCGGTGTCCACGACCGGGGCCTGCAGGTGACCAAGGGCCATGACGTAGTCGCGGGCCTCGTCGTCGAGAGTGATGTCCACGATGTCGTAGGAAATGCCGGCCTTGTCCAGGGCTCGGGTGGTGGCGCGGCACTGCACGCAGGCGGGCTTGCTGTAGACGGTGACCATGTCTCGCACGTTCCTTCAGTCAGTCAGTTCGAGGAGTTCACGGCCGGGGTTCCTGGCGGTTCCCCCGGCCGGCGCCCTGTGTGGCGCAACACCAGAAACACTACACTTGGGGTTCCGAAAAGGCCAGTGACACAACATATAGTAGTTACACGCATCGAATTCCCAGGATGGGGATTCAGCGGCCACTACATGTGGGGCGCGATGGCCTCACAACCTTGTGATTTAGTGGTCGTGTCCCGGAAATTCCCCGAAAATCGCCGAAAATCATCTATCGAAGGCAGCCCTCACCTTCTATCGGCCGACCCTGGCCGAGCCAGACGCCACCGGGTGACGCCGGGTGGCGCCGGGTGGCGCCGGACGACGCCCGGGAACGACGCGGCAAAGAAAACCGCGCCGCATGGATCCGGGGATCTCATGCGGCGCGGCGGTGAAGCTGTTGAAGCTCAGGCGACTCAGCCCTGACGGGCCTTGAAGCGCGGCTCCTTCTTGTTGATCACGTAAACCTTGCCACGACGGCGCACGACCTGGGCGCCCGGCTTGTTCTTCAGCGACCGAAGGGACTTGCGGACCTTCATTCGGGCGCTCCTTTCTTCTCGGCTCCTGTGGGCGGTGGCGGGCCGCGCCACGCCTGCGCTAACGCGGCGGAGGATGCGACAACCCGGTGGCACCGACCTGCGGCGCCACGACACGAACGGCCATGTTACCCAACGGCCCCCTCAACCACAAAAAGCCCTGCTTTACGACGCCTCGGCGCCGGCGCTTTACGACGCCTCGGCGCCGGCTTCCCGCAGTTCGGCGCTGACTTCCGACAGGGAACGGCCCGTGGTTTCGGGCACCATTTTCCAGGTGAAGGCCAGTGCCATGGCTCCGGTGACCGCGAAGAAGAGGAAGGACCACGAGCCGCCGACGGCGTCGACCATCGGCAGGAAGGACTGCGCGACGAACCAATTCGCGGCCCACAGGGCCAGGCCCGCCATGCCCATGCCGGCGCCGCGGACCTCGGCGGGCACGATCTCGGAGATGAGCAGCCACGTGGCCACGGACACCGCGGCCTGCTGGAAGGCGATGAACACGGTCATCAGGGCCAGCGACGCCATCGCCCCCGCCGACGAGTCCGAGGCCAAGCCGTAGACCGGGGCGAGGACCGCCAGCGAGATCGCGCAGCCGGTCAGGCCGATGATCAGCATCTTCCGGCGGCCGACGCGGTCGATGATGCTCATGCCCACCGCGCAGGCGATGACGGAGACCGTGCCGATGAGGATCGACGTGTACACCGAGTTCTCGGCGGACAGGCCGACCTTGTTCATCATCGTCGGCGCGAAGTACATGATGGCGTTGGCGCCCGTGACCTGCTGCGTGACGCCGATGAGCATGGCGATGATCACCGCCCGCCGGATCCACGGCACCTTCAGCGCGGCACGTTCGGCGGCGCGCTGCCCGTCGCTCATGGAACCTTCGGCGATCTCGACGTCGGAAAGCTCCGCCCGGGGACCGTGCATGTCCCGCAGCACCTTCAGCGCCCGGTCGCGCCGGTTCCGGCGCAGGAGGTAGGCGGGCGTGTCCGGCAGCAGCAGCATGCCGATGAGCAGCACGACGGCGGGCACGGCGCCCAGGCCCAGCATCCAGCGCCACGATCCGGAGTCGGCGAGCGCGGAGTTGGTGAGGAAGGCCACCAGCTGGCCGATGACGATCATCAGCGAGTTGAGGCTGACCAGGCGGCCGCGGATGTGCGGCGGCGACATCTCCGAGATGTACATGGGCACCACGATGGACACCGCGCCGATGCACACGCCCAGCAGCGTCCGCGCGGCACCGAGCTCGAAGGCGGAGCCGGCGATGGCGCACCACAGGCTGCCGACGATGAAGCCGACGGCGCCGATGAGCACCGTGGCCCGGCGGCCGATCGCGTCGGCGACGCGGCCGCCGGTGAAGGCGCCGATGGCCGCGCCGACCAGGAGCATCGCGGTGACCGTCGATTCCTGCGCGGCCGTGAGCTCGAAGGAGCGCTGGATGAACAGCAGGGCACCGGAAATGACGCCGGTGTCGTATCCGAACAGGAGGCCGCCGAGCGCGGCGATCACCGCGACCGCGATGGCGCGGCCGGATGAGGCGGGGGGTTGCGGCTGAGGCTCCCGGGGAGCACTGGTCATGTCATTCACGGGGGCAATCATGCCACCGAAACGGGCCGGAAACGTCTCCGACGTACCCTGGGCCCATGACGATTCCGAAGGACAGCGTCCGCGGGCGCATCATCGCCGACCTGAACGTTTCGCCGGAGATCGACCCGGCCGCGGAAATCGAGGCACGGGTGGGGTTCCTCGTCGACTACCTCGCCGCCACCGGCGCCCGCGGTTATGTACTGGGCATTTCCGGTGGCCAAGACTCGACGCTGGCCGGCCGGCTGGCGCAGATGGCCGTGGAGCGGGTGCGGGCCGACGCCGGCGGCACGACCCCCGACCATCTGACCGACCCCGTGTTCATCGCGGTGCGCCTGCCCCACGGGGTGCAGGCCGACGAGGACGACGCGCAGATCGCGCTGCGGTTCATCGATCCCGACGAATCGGTCGTCGTCGACATCGAGCCCGCGACCACCGCCATCGACGATGCCGTGGCGGCGGCGCTGAAGGTCCGCGAGCTCGGCGACTTCAACAAGGGCAACGTCAAGGCGCGCCAGCGCATGATCGCCCAGTACGCGATCGCCGGCGAGCGCGGGTTGCTGGTCATCGGCACCGATCACGCGGCCGAGGCCGTCACCGGTTTCTTCACCAAGCATGGCGACGGCGGCGTGGACCTGGTCCCGCTGGCGGGGCTGACCAAGCGCCAGGGCGCATTGCTGCTGGACCATCTCGGCGCGCCCGAGTCGACGTGGACGAAGGTGCCCACCGCGGACCTGGAGGAGGACCGCCCCGCACTTCCCGACGAGGTCGCCCTGGGCGTCACCTACGCGGCCATCGACGCCTACCTCGAGGGCCGCGACGTGTCGGACGCCGATGCGGCGCGCATCGAGAAGCTGTGGCGGGTCAGCCGCCACAAGCGGGCCACTCCCCCGGGCCCGGCCGATGATTGGTGGCGGGACTGACCTAATGGAGGGACTGGCCCGGAAAGCGAACCGCTAGGCCTCCGGCGCGAACGCGTCGGCGCCGGCGAGCCACACGGGATCGGCGGTGTGGCCGGAATCCTGCACCAGCTCGGCGGTGACCAGGCCATGGGCGAAGGCCCACAGCGCCAGGCCGCGAGCTTCGTCGCCGCCGGTGACGCGCGTGAAGGGCTCGCGGATCCACCGGTCCAGGTCCGTCGGCTCGACCATGTTCACCACGCGGGTGCGGCTGATCAGCCGGTAGCCGTGGGGGTCGGCGGCGGCGGCCCGCCGGTACGCCTTGAGCAGCGACCGCGGGCAGGAGTCCTCCTCCACCGCGGAATGCAGCGCGGCTCCGAGGTTGCGCAGCGTCTCGTCGAGAAGCAGACGATAGAGCTCGTCCTTGCCCGTGATGTGCTTGTACAGCGACGGGGCCTTGACGTCGAGGCGGGCGGCCAGGCGGCGCATGCTGACGTTGCGCCAGCCGGACTCGCGCAGCATCGTTCGCGCTTCATCGAGAATGTGCTGGACGCGCGGCGAATGCTGGCCGGGCGCGGCGATCTCGCGTGCATCGGTCATGGGTGCACCACCCTCCGGAATATTTATGATGCTGGTCACATTCCGGAGGGTAGCGCCGATAACGACGGTGCGGGCCGGTTTCACGAAACCGGCGGTCCGCAACTGCGCTAGTAGCGCTCGGGCTCGTCGCCCAGGTGGAACTTGCGGCCCGAGATCTCGTTCGGCGAGACCACGACGTAGTTGTACTTCAGGGTCGGCAGCCACGGCTTCAGCGGCAGCTGGTCGGCCGCCTCGATCTCCGCGTTCGATGACAGCGTGCGGGCGGTGCCCTTCACCACGACGGACCACGCCTCCTGCGAGTCGCCGTCGACGTTGTCGGCCTCGAACAGCACGTCATTGTTGAGGGTCAGGGAAAACAGCTTGGACCCCTCCGCCGTGCGGAAGTAGATCTCACCCTCATGGACCAGGTAGTTCAGCGGGAACAGATCCATGTCGTCCTTGCGGCGCACGACCAGGCGACCGAAGGTCTTGGTCGCCAGCAGCTCGAGGGATTCCTCGTCGGACAGGTTCTGGATGACGTCGGTGTTTTCGCTCATGGCGCCCATTGTTCCACCGCTCGAACTTTCACGCAGACCCGCCCGCGACCCTATTTGCGCACCTGACGTGCGCATATCGGATATCCGCAGGTAGCCGAACGTTCGGCGGGCGAACACCGTTAGGGGGTGGCGACTGGGTTGGCCACCGACTCAGGGACGAACCAGGACCTTGATGCTGCGCCGCTCATCCATGTCCCGGTATCCGCCCGGGATCCCGTCGATGCCGGTGACCACGTCGAAGACGAGTCCCGGTTCGATCGTCCCGTCGAGGATGTCGGGCATGAGCTCCTCCACGTAGGCCCGCGTCGGGGCCGGACCACCCGCCAATCGGACGTTCGGCCCGAAGAGACTGGTGAACCCGACCCTCGCCCGCGAATACTGGGGCACTCCCACCCGGCTGACCACGCCGCCGGGACGCACGACTCCGACCGCCTGCTCGTACGCCGGCATGTGCCCCACCGCCTCGAGCACGATGCCGGAACCGTGGCCGCCGGTGAGCTCGCGGACCCGCTCGATGCCCTCCTCCCCTCTTTCCGCCACGACATCGGTGGCGCCGAACCGACGGCCGAGATCCGTGCGATCGCGGTGGCGGCCCATGAGAACGATCTGCTCCGCTCCGAGCCTCTTCGCGGAGAGCACCGCCATCAGACCGACCGCGCCGTCGCCGATGACCGTCACCGCGCTGCCCCGGGTCACGCCACCGCACTTCGCGGCGTGATGGCCGGTGCCGAAAACATCGGACAACGTGAGCAACGACGGAATCAGCGCCGAGTCCTCCGCGACGGGCAACTTCACCAGGGTGCCGTCGGCAAGCGGGACCCGCACGGCCTCCGACTGGCCGCCCTGATCGGGGACGCCGTCCCAGAACCCGGCCTGCTCGTGGGTGCACGAAGTATGCAGCCCCTCGACGCAGAAGACGCAGGAGTTGTCGGAGATCGCGAACGGCGCCACCACCAGGTCGCCCCTGCGCAGCGTCGCGACGTCCGAACCGACGTCCTCGACGACGCCGATGAACTCGTGGCCCATCCGCGCCGGACCATGGGCGGGATCCATCGAGTGATACGGATGCAGATCCGAACCGCAGATGCAGCTGGCCGTCACCCGGACCAGCGCGTCGGTGGGCAGTTCGATGCGGGCATCGGGGACGTCCTCGATGCGGACGTCGCCGGGGCCGTACATGAGGGTCGCGCGCATGATGGTCTCGCTTCCGTGTGCCGGGAAAGTTCCCGCAAGGTTACTGCAGAGACGGCGTCCCGAGACGCGAAAAGGCGGGGCCGCATCTGGAATTCCAGGTGCGGCCCCGCCGTTCAAGTGGAGCTAAGGGGACTCGAACCCCTGACCCCCACACTGCCAGTGTGGTGCGCTACCAGCTGCGCCATAGCCCCGTATCGAATTGTGTTTCCGCGAACTCTCGCGGCCACGGAAAACCGGCGAACCGATTTCCAGTGGAGCTAAGGGGACTCGAACCCCTGACCCCCACACTGCCAGTGTGGTGCGCTACCAGCTGCGCCATAGCCCCGTGAAGCCTGTCGGCGAACACCTTCCGGCACTCGCTTCGGACTCCCTGTAAATTACACGGCCACCCGGGGATTACCCAAATCCCCAGGTGGCCGCCCGGCCCCCGCCTGCGCGGGGAGCGGCGAAACTACGCCTTGCCGGCCTCGAGCGCGACCTTGACCCAATCGCCCAGGGTGCCGGCTTCCTTCGGGGTGACCTCTTCGCCGTCGACGATGACGTGCGGGGAGGACACGGAGCCGGTGACGCCGGACAGCTTCTCGCCGTTGGCGGTGCCGATGGCGTTCGCGGCGTCCCGGTCGAGCGCGCCGTTGCGCACGTCGTCGACGAGATCCGACGGAGCGCCCATCATCTCGAGGCGCTCGGCCAGCTGCTCGTCATCCCACTTCGCCGCGGACTGGATGTCCTCGAGCATGAGGGTGTGCACGTTCCAGTACAGGCGTGCGTCGCCGGTCTCGGCCACGCGCTTCATCAGCGCCAGGGTCTTCGTCGAATGGCCCTCGATGTTCTCCCGGTCCAGGAAGTTCAGGGGGTGGTACTCGACGACGAGCTCGCCGTTGTTCAGCGCCTCCAGCTGGTCGGCGTGGCCGCCGTTGGCCATCTCGGCGCAGTACGAGCACGAGTAATCCTCGTAGACCTCGGCGACGACGGCGTCGTCACCGGCCTCGTCGGAGGCCAGGCGGACGATGTTGCCGTCGGCCTGGACCGAGAACGACACGTCCTCGTCGGGAAGCCCCTCGATCGGCTGGTTGCGCCCCATGTACAGGACGACGCCGATGACCACGGCGACGATGGCGATGAGGGCGATGATGCCGACGATGAAGCCGGAGCCCTTCTCATTCGGGTTTTTGATTTTCTGGCTCACGGATCACACGATAGCGGCCGGGGTCGCGCAGGTCACCCCGCGGAGGGTGATTCGGGGAGGTGTTTCTGGACACGTCAACCACCTGCCGCGCGACACCGCCGATCCCATCGGACCACGGCCGGATCACGGCCGGATCGCGAACTTCTCGAACGGCCGCCATGCCGTCCACGCCGCCATGGCCAGGAACAGCGCGTCGCGGCCCATGGTCGCCAGATACGACGACGGTCCCGCATCGGCGTCGTATCCCCCGCCGCCGAAGCAGCCGCAGTCGATGCTCAGGCCCCGAGCCCACGCCGACGCCACACCGACGATGAAACCCGCCAGCACCAGCGCCGACACCACGCCGGCGGCGCGCAGGAACACGCCGGCCAGCAGCATCAGGCCGAGCACCAGCTCGAACGCCGGCAACGCCACGGCCAACGGCGGCACCCAGGATGCGGGCACGATCTCGTACGCCCCAATGGCTTGTTCACTGTCCAGGGGCGCGAGCAGCTTCGCCGTGCCCGACCACAGCCACACGATGGCCAGGCCTAAGCGGGCGACGAAGCCGATCGCGCCGGATACGGCGTTCATCGGGGATGATGCTCGGAAGGCATCAGGAACCCAGCACCTGCGAGACCACGTCCTGGGCCTCGGCCTGCACCTGCTTGAGGTGGTCGGTGCCCATGAAGGATTCGGCGTAGATCTTGTACTTGTCCTCGGTGCCCGACGGGCGCGCCGCGAACCAGGCGTTTTCGGTGGTCACCTTCAGGCCACCGATGACCGCGCCGTTGCCGGGCGCCTCGGTGAGCTTGGCGGTGATCGGCTCGCCGGCCAGGGTCTCGGCGGTGACCTGCTCGGGCGAGAGCTTCTTCAGAATGGCCTTCTGCTCGCGGTCGGCGTCGGCGTCGGTGCGCGCGTAGGCCGGGGCGCCGAACTTGTCGGCCAGCTCCGCGTAGCGCTGCGACGGGGTCTTGCCGGTCACCGCGATGATCTCCGCGGCGAGCAGGTCCATGATCAGGCCGTCCTTGTCGGTCGACCAGACGGTGCCGTCGTGGCGCAGGAAGGACGCGCCGGCGGACTCCTCGCCGCCGAATCCCACGGAGCCGTCCATCAGGCCGGGCACGAACCACTTGAAGCCGACCGGCACCTCGACGAGCTTTCGGCCCAGGTCGGCGACCACGCGGTCGACCATCGAGGACGACACCAGGGTCTTGCCCACGGCCGTGTCGGAGGCCCAGCCCGGGCGGTTGGCGAAGAGGTAATCGATGGCCACGGCCAGGTAGTGGTTCGGGTTCATCAGCCCGGCGTCCGGGGTGACGATGCCGTGGCGGTCGGCGTCGGCGTCGTTTCCGGTGGAGACGTCGAACTTGTCGCGGTTGCCGATCAGCGACGCCATGGCGTCGGGGCTGGAGCAGTCCATGCGGATCTTGCCGTCGGTGTCGAGCGTCATGAACCGCCACGTGGCGTCGACAAGCGGGTTGACCACCGTCAGGTCCAGGCCGTGGGCGTCGGCGATGGCGCCCCAGTAGTCGACGGACGCGCCGCCCATCGGGTCGGCGCCGATCTTCACGCCCGCCTCGCGGATCGCGTCGATGTTCACCACGTTCGGCAGGTCGGCGACGTAGTCGTTCATGTAATCGTGCTTGACCACCAGGTCGCCGGCCTTCTCCACCGACTGGCGCTTGACGCCGTCGAGCCCCGCGGCCAGGTAGTCGTTGGCGCGCGCCGCGATCCAGTCGGTGGCGTCGGCGTCGGCCGGGCCGCCGGTGGGCGGGTTGTACTTGAAGCCGCCGTCGCGGGGCGGGTTGTGCGAGGGGGTGACCACGATGCCGTCGGCGCGGCGCTTGTCGGAGCCGTTCGGGCCGCCGTCGAGGTCGCGGTTGTGCCGCAGGATCGCGTGGCTGACGGCCGGCGTCGGGGTGTAGCGGCCCTGCGCATCGACCATGACGGTGACGCCGTTGGCGGTCAGCACCTCCAGCGCGGAGATCATGGCCGGCTCCGACAGCCCATGGGTGTCGCGGCCGATGTACAGCGGCCCCCCGATGCCCTGGCCGGTGCGGTAGTCGACGATCGCCTGGGTGGTGGCGTGGATGTGGTCCTCGTTGAACGCGGTGTCCAGCGACGATCCGCGGTGGCCGGAGGTTCCGAAGGACACCGCCTGATCGGGGTCGCCCGGCTCGGGGTGGCGGGTGTAGTACGCGGTCACCAGCTCGGCGACGTCGATCAGATCCTGGGGCTGGGCGAGCTGCCCGGCGCGATCGTGGGCCATGGGGTCCTCCTGCTGTCGTGCCACCGTACGGGCCCGTTCCCGGCCGATGGGGCGTTAACCGTTTCCCCTCCAGTGTTCCCCTTTTCACGGGCGGCCGCAGGGCGGGACCGGCCATCCGGGGGAGGTAGCATGCGCGGGGTGACCACGTGCACCCCTTCCCCGGCCGGCGAGACCGATCGCGGGCGGCCCCGCGCCTACGCGTTGGTCGCCGCGGGGTCGGCCCTGGGTGCGGTCCTGCGCGTGCTGGCCGGTTGGTCGATGGGTTCCCTGCTTGACGACGCCTGGTCCACCGTGATCGTCAACGTCGCCGGGTGTTTCGCAATCGGAGTCGTGGCGGGTCTGGCGGCGCGCCGGCCGGCGATGGCGCGGTGGTGGCCGCTGCTCGGCCCGGGCCTGCTGGGCGGATTCACCACGTTCTCCGCGTTCGTCGTGCTTCTCGACGGCGCCTCCGAACTCGAAGCGGCGCTTCGGGTCGTCGTCACGCTGGGCCTGTGCCCCCTGACCGCGTGGCTGGGCGAGAAAGCGGTGACCCGTGCCAACTGACTCCCCCGCGACCGCCGTGTTCCACCTGCTCCTCGTCGCCGCCGGCGCGGCGATCGGCGGCATGGCCCGGTACTGGTTCGGCGAGATCTCCGGCCGCGTGGCGTGCAGCGCGCTGCCGGGGACGTTCTTCGCCAACGTCGTGGCCTGCGGCGTCGCAAGTTTTGCATGGTCGCTGTGGGGCGACGGGACCCTGGCGTGGGCCGCCGTCGGCGCGGGCTTCGCCGGCGCATTGTCGACGTGGTCGACGCTGGCGCGCGAGATCGGCGAATTGTCGCGGACCCGCTCGTGGTGGGCGGTGGGTTATCCCGTGCTGACCATCGTCACCGGATCGGCGGCCGCGGGACTTTTCCTCGGCTGACCCGTTTCGGGGGCGTTAAAAACGCGCGCCCCGCGTTAAATCCCACGTCCGACCGGCCGTTCGCGTCCGAACCGGGGTGGCGGGGCTGTAACTTCTCCCCCATGAACGAATTCTTCAGTGCCCTGGACTCATTCGTCTGGAGCCCCCTCCTTCTCATCCCGCTGCTGTTGGGCACGGGCCTGTGGCTGACCATCCGCCTCGGCGGCGTGCAGCTGCGCATGCTCGGCCCGTCCCTGCGCCTGGGCCTCATCGACCGCAAGGACGATGGCGGCGAGGGCGACATCTCCCAGTACCAGGCGCTGGCCACCGCGCTGGCCGCGACCGTCGGCGTCGGCAACATCGTCGGCGTCGCCACGGCCATCGGCATCGGCGGCCCGGGCGCCCTGTTCTGGATGTGGGTCACCGGCCTCGTCGGCATGGCGTCCAAGTACGGCGAGGCGTTCCTCGGCGTCAAGTTCCGCACCACCGACGCCGCGGGCGAGCAGTCCGGCGGCCCGCAGTACTACCTGAAGAAGGCCATCCCGAACACCTTCGGCAAGGTCCTGGCCTACACGTTCGCCATCTTCGCGGCCATCGCCGCGTTCGGCATCGGCAACCTGACCCAGGGCAACGCCGTCGCCACCAACCTGGAGAACTCGTTCGGTCTTCCGGTGCAGGCGACCGGCGCCATCATGTTCATCCTGGTCGGCGCGGTGCTCATCGGCGGCATCAAGTCCATCGGCCGGTTCACCGCCGCCTTCGTGCCCATGATGATCATCCTGTACATCGCCGCCGCGATCTGGGTGCTCGTGGCCAACGTCGCCGACATCCCCGCCGCCCTCGCCCTGATCTTCACCGACGCGTTCACCGGCACCTCCGCCGCCGGCGGCTTCGCCGGCGCGGGCATCATCCTGGCCATCCAGATGGGCGTCGCCCGCGGCCTGTTCTCCAACGAGTCCGGCATGGGCTCGGGCGCCATCGCCGCCGCGGCCGCGACCACCACCCACCCGGTGCGCCAGGGCCTGGTCTCCATGACCCAGACCTTCATCGACACCCTCATCGTCGTGTCCTTCACGGGCCTGGTCATCATCACCACCGGCGCCTGGGAGGAGGGCGGCGAGGATCCCGGTTCCATGACCGCCCGCGCGTTCTCCGAGGGCCTGCCCGGCACCATCGGCGGGGATCTGGTGACCCTGTCCATCGTCTTCTTCGCCTTCTCCACGATGCTCGGCTGGTCCTACTACGGCGAGCGCGCCTTCGAATCGCTGGTCGGCCGCATGGGCACCGTCCCCTACCGCTTCGTGTTCACCTGCGTTGTCTACCTCGGCGCGGTCACCGAACTGGAGACCGTGTGGGCCTTCGCCTCGGCCCTCAACGGCCTGATGGCCCTGCCGAACCTCATCGGCCTGGTGATCCTGTCGGGCCTCATCGCCCGCGAAACCAAGGCGTACCTGGACTTCGACCCGCAGCTGCGGGCGTCGGCGAAGGAAGTCGCCGAGTGGGAGCGCCACCGCGTCTCCTAGGCGCGCCCCGGCCCCGGGCCCGATCCGCCGTTCGCGGATAGCCTGGGGCCGATGTCCGCACACGAGCCCCATGCCCTGCCCGGATCCGAAGCCCTGTCCCTGGTCGATTCGTCCGAATCTGGATTGACCTCGACGGATGCTTCACGACGCCTCGGCGTCCACGGCCCCAACGCGTTGCCCGAACCGGAACGCGCGGGGGCCGTCCGCCGTTTTCTGGGCCATTTCAACGATCCGCTGATCTACGTGCTCATCGGCGCGGCGGTGGTCACGGCACTGATGCGGCATTGGATCGACACCGCCGTCATCGTGCTGGTGGTGGTGATCAACGCGCTCATCGGCTTCATCCAGGAGGGGCAGGCCGAGAAGGCGCTGGAGGGGCTGCGGAACATGCTCACGGCATCGGCGCGGGTGCTTCGCGACGGCTCTCCGACCACGGTCCCGGCCGATGAGCTGGTGCCCGGCGACGTCGTCGTGCTCGGCGCCGGCGACCGCGTGCCCGCGGATCTGCGTCTGCTGCGCACCTCCGATCTGCGCGTCGACGAGTCGCCGCTGACCGGCGAATCCGAGCCGGTGACCAAGGGCGCCGACCCCGTGACCGCCGACGCCGGCATCGGCGACCGCACGTCCATGGCGTTTTCCGGCACCCTCGCCGTGGCGGGCACCGGGTCGGGCGTCGTCGTCGGCACCGGCCGCGGCACCGAGATCGGCCGCATCGACCAGATGCTCGGCGACGTGCAGACGCTGGAAACGCCGCTCACGAAGTCGATGGCGAAGTTCGGCACGCAGCTGACGGTCCTCGTCGTCGGGCTCGCGGTGCTGCTCATGGCGGTGTCCCGCCTGGTCCACGGGTCGGCGCTGATCGACGTCGGGCTGCAGGCCATCAGTTTCGCCGTCGCCGCGATCCCCGAGGGACTGCCGGCCGTCATGGCCATCGCCCTGGCCCGCGGCGTGCAGGTCATGGCCCGCCGCAACTCCATCACCCGCAAGCTCGGCGCGGTGGAGACCCTCGGGTCGGTGTCGGTGATCTGCACCGACAAGACCGGCACCCTGACCAAGAACGAAATGACGGTCCGCGAAGCGTTCGTCGCCGCCGGACCGGTCCCCGTCTCCGGCACCGGTTACTCCCCCGACGGCGACCTGTCCGGGCCCGTCTCCGACGACCCGGCCGTGCGCATGCTGGCCGCCATCGCCGACCGCGCCAACGAATCGGAGGTGCGGGAAATCCCCGCCACCGGGTCGGCGGACTCCCGCTGGACGCTCGTCGGCGAACCGACCGACGGCGCGCTGCGCGTCTTCGCGCTCAAGGCCGGTCACCACCGCGGCACGGACGACCGCGTCAGCGACGTGCCCTTCAACTCCGACAACAAGTGGATGGCCGTCTACGACGACGCCCCCGCACCCGCGGACCTGCCACCCGCCCCGTGCCCCGCACCGCCGGACGGTGGCGACGCGGTGACCGGCACGGTCCTGCTCAAGGGCGCCCCCGACCGCCTGCTGGACATGTGCACCCGCGAACTCGGCCCCGCCGGCGAAGTCCGGGACCTGGACCGGGGCTTCTGGGACGCCGCAATCGACCGTTTGTCGGACCAGGGCCTGCGCGTGCTGGCGGGCGCATGCCGCCGCGCCGGGACGTCGGAAAGCGACGGGGACCTCGACGAAAACGACGTCGCTCTCGGCGAGTTCACGTTCGTGGGGCTCTACGGCATCATCGACCCGCCGCGGTCCGAGGCCATCGAGGCCGTGGCGCGGTGCCGGGCCGCCGGCATCCGCGTGAAGATGATCACCGGCGACCACGCCGGCACCGCCTCCGCCATCGCCCGCGAAATGGGCATCGGCGACCCCGATCCGGCCACCGGGGCGATCCCCGCCATCACCGGCCCCGAACTCGAGCGCATGGACGACGCCGCACTCGCCCGCGCGGCCGCCGACCACGACGTCTTCGCCCGCACCTCCCCCGAGCACAAGCTGCGGTTGGTCGGCGGGCTGCAATCGCGCGGCGACGTGGTGTCCATGACCGGCGACGGCGTCAACGACGCCCCCGCCCTCAAACGCGCCGACGTCGGCGTGGCCATGGGCATCAAGGGCACCGAGGCGACGAAGGAAGCCGCCGACATCGTGCTGGCCGACGACAACTTCTCCTCCATCGCCCACGCCGTGCGCGAGGGGCGCGCCATCTACGACAACCTGCGCAAGACGATCATCTACATGCTGCCCACCAACGGCAGCGAGGCCCTGGTCATGTTCGTCGCGGTCATGGCGAATCTGACGCTGCCGCTGACGCCGCTGCAGATCCTGTGGGTCAACATGGTCTGCGCCGTCACCCTCGGCGTCGCGCTGGCCTTCGAGGACCCCGAGCCCGACGTCATGGACCGGCCGCCGCGCGACCCCGGGGCATCGCTTCTCGACGCCATGGCGGGGATCCGCATCGTCGTGGTGTCGTTGCTGCTCGGCGGCGTGACCATGGCGCTGTTCTACGTGGCGCTGGACCAGGGCGCGGAGCTGGGCACCGCGCGGACGCTGGCCGTCAACGTGCTGGTCGTCGGCCAGATCTGGTACCTGTTCAACGCCCGCCACCTGCGCGAGCACAGCTTCCGTGCCGACCTGTTCACCACCAACCCGGTGTCATGGATCGCCGTCGGCGCGCTGATCGCGCTGCAGCTGCTGTTCACCTACGCGCCGTTCATGCAGGCGGCGTTCGGCTCGGCGCCGCTGGATGCGGCGCACTGGGGCCTCATCGCCGCCATCGGCGCGGGGCTGTTCCTGGTCATCGAGGGCGAAAAGGCCCTCGGCCGGCTCATCCGCAGGTAGGGGCGGCGTTCGGGTCGCCGAGGGCGTCGACCGCCGCATCGAGCGTGCCGACGCTGATCAGCTTCATGTCGCCGGCGTCCGCCGTCAGCGCCTCGGAGCAATTGTCCGTGGGCACCAGGAACACCTCGGCCCCGTCTTCGCGGGCGGCGGCGATCTTGTGGGTGATGCCGCCGATCGGGCCGACGACGCCGACGCCGTCGATGGAACCGGTGCCGGCGATGTGGCGGCCCTCCGTGAGGTCGCCGGGGCTGAGCTTGTCCACCACGGCCAACGACAGCATCAGGCCGGCCGACGGGCCGCCGACGCCGGAGACGTTGTACTCGACCTCCACGTCACCCGTCGGCTGAGCCGCCATGCCGATGCCCAGGAACGCCCTGTTTTCGTCGTCCGGGTGCCCGCCCAACTCGACCTCGATCTCGCGGGGTTCGCCGTCGCGGACGACGTCGAGGACGACGCGGTCGCCCGGGGCGTGGCCCGCGACCGTGCGCTGGAGGGTTTCCGGGCGATCGACCTCGTCGCCGTCGATGGTGCGCAGGACGTCGCCTTCCTCGAGCGCCCCCTCCGCCGCGCCGCCTTCCGTCACCAGTGCGACGGTGACCTCGATCGGCAGCCCCAACTGGCGCAGCGCCGACGCCGTGGCGTTGGCCTCCGAGTCGGTGAACATCAAAGCGTTGCGCTCCTTGACGTCCTCCTGGCTCAGCCCCGGCGGGAACACCGACTCGATGGGCACCACCTTCTGGTCCGGGTCCGCCCACATGCCCATGACCTGCGCCAGCGACAGCCTGTGGGCCACCGCGACCGTGGTCATGTTCAGCTCGCCGGCCGACGGATCCGGGTCTCCGCCGGTCACCTCGACCGCCTCTTGGCCCTCGATGTCGCCGAGGACGTCGAAAAGCGGGCCCGGCCCTTCCGCCGCGAAGGGGACGGGCACGGACGGCGACGACAGCACGGCCGCCAGCGCCAGGATCGGCGCGGCGCCGACGAGGAGAGTTCTGGTGCGGCGATTCACGAAAGCCAACCCTACCGGTGGATCGTGTTCGCCCTCCGCGAGCACCGCGGAAAACCGGTTGGCGCTCAGTGACCGCGCACCTCCCCGCCGGTACGGTTGGGGGCATGACTGGACAGGGATTCGGATTCACGCCCGACGACGATGACGATCGCGACAAGGGCGACGACAAGGGCGGTCAGGGCGGCTCCGGCGGCTCCGGCGGCCAGAACCCCTTCGGCGACTTCGGTTTCTTCGGGTTCCCGTTGGGCGGCTTCGGCATGCCCGGCCAGCCCGGACAAGGCGGCCAGGGTGGCCAGGGCGGCGCCGGTGGTCCCGGCGGCCCCGGTGGCCTGGGCGACTTCCTCAGCCAGCTGGGCGAAATGATGTCCGGCATGGGCCAGCAGATGGACGCCGCCGGCGGCGCGCCGGTGGACCATTCCGTCACCGAGCGCATCGCCCGCCAGCGCATCGGCCAGGTGGCGCCGGTGCGCGATTCCGAGCGCGAGGCGCTCTCCGACGCGCTGCGCCTGGCGGAGCTGTGGCTCGACGAGGCCACGACGCTGCCCGCCGGCGCCAACCGCGCCGAGGGCTGGAATTCGCTGCAGTGGCTGGAGCACACCCTGCCCACGTGGAAGCGCATCGTCGATCCCGTGGCGGAGCAGATGGCCGAGGCCTCCGTCGCCGGCATGCCGGAGCAGGCCCGCGAGATGATGGGCCCGATGCTCGGGATGATGAGCCGGATGAACTCCATGAACTTCGGCGTCCAGCTCGGCGGGGCGCTGGCGGACCTGGCCAAGGACGCGCTGACCGCCTCGGACCTGGGATTGCCGCTGCACACCACCGGTGCCGCAGCGCTGCTGCCGACGCACCTGACGGCCATGGCCGAGGAGCTGGAGCTGCCCGCCCGAGAGCTGTACGTCTACGCCGCCGCCCGCGAGGCCGCCCACCAGCGCCTCTACGACCGGGTGCCGTGGCTGGCCGAGCGGATGATCTCCTCGGTGGAGGAGTACGCCTCCGGCCTGGTCATGGATTACTCGGGGGTCGAGGAAGCCGCCCGCGGTCTGGATCTGGAGTCGATGCAGGATCCGGCGAAGCTGCAGGAGGCGATGTCGGCCATGCAGAACATGGACCTGTCGCCGAAGATCACCTCCGCCAACCAGCACGCCCGCACCCGCCTGGAGACCCTCCTGGCCCTGGTCGAGGGCTGGGTCGACGTGGTGGTCGAGGACGCGCTGGGCGAGCGACTGCCCGGTGCGGTGCAGCTCGACGAGGCGTGGCGCCGCCGCCGCGTCACCGGCGGTGCGGAGCAGGCCCTGGAGAAGGCCACCGGCATCGACTTGGGCGCCCCGAAGGTCCGGGAGGCCGCCGATCTGTGGCGCCGCCTGACCACCGCCGTGGGCGTCGAGCGCCGCGACGGCGTCTGGGATCACCCCGACTTCCTGCCGGTCGCCGAGGACCTGGACAACTCCGCCGAGTTCATCGACGGCGTGCTGGGCGGCGACGCCTCCGACGACTTCGACCCCATCGCGGCACTGGAGGACCAGCTGCGCAAGGAGGCCGAGGAAGGCGACGAGCGCGAGAAGCGCGACGACGAAGACTAGGCCGGCGAAAACTGGGCCGACGAGAACCGGGCGAACGCCGGCGGCCGCAGCCTAGGACCGCACTCCCCAGCGCTGGTACGCCTCCAGATAGCCCCGCGCCCGTTCGTGGTGCGGGGCTTTCGCGGCCCATTCCCAAAACTCGTCGGAATGGCCGTCCTCGATGAAGGTGTGGACGAGCTCGTGGACGATGACGTCGTCGAGCACGTATTCCGGGACGTCGGCGAGCCGGTGCGACACGCGGATCCGGCCGGGATCGCCCGTGACCGACGCCCAGCGCCTCGACATGTTGCGCACCCACTTGATGGACTCAATGCGGGGTTTGCCGTCGAGCACGGTGCGGGCCAACCTTCGGGCGCGCTTGTCCAGCGCGGCGTCGTCGAGGTTGTTGCCTACCTTGTCGCGGACGCGCTCGACGATCTCGGCGATCTGCCGGCGCTCCTCCGAGTCGGGCAGGTCGTCGGGGACCATGACCACGATGCGGCTGCCCTCGGCGCGGGCGGAGACCGTGCGGCGGCGGCGTTTGGAACGCCGCACCTCGACGTCGGGCCCGTAGTCGGGCCGTTCGCGCTTCGGTTGCCTGCGGTCCATGCCCCCAGCGTAGACGGGTTCGGGGGTGAAACGGGGCGATTGGCCGGGTGCGCGCGCCGGGGCCGCGTGCTTCAGTGTCGGCATGGGGGTTGAGATCGGGGGATCCGCGCCGGTGCTGCTGCACCGCCACGTTCCGGTGCTGCTGCGCCCGGGCGGCCGCATCCAGTTCGGGGCGGACCCGCGAACTTGCGTGGTGTTCCCGCTGCCGGAGGGGATGCCACCCGGCCCGGTCTTCTCCGCGTTCCTGTCCGCGACGCGCGGATCGTGCCTAGAAGCCGAACTGTCGGGCACGGAATTGTCCCCGGCGATCGCGACGGCCCTGGTCGCGGAACTGCGTCGGGCTGGGCTCGTCGACAAGCAGCGGGAACCCGGGCCCGTGACCGTCGTCGGCCGCGACGGCCTGCGCCACCGGCTCGTCGACGCGCTGCGGCTGCGCGGCCGGACGCCGGCCTCGCGCATCCCGGACCGCGATACCCGGCGGTGGCTGGAACGCACCCCCACCGCGGACATCGGCACCGTGGTGCTCACCGGCTTCGAGGTGCCGGACGAGCCCCTGTTGTCGACGCTGCGGGGACGCGGGATCCCGCACCTGTCGGCGGTGCTTCGCGACGGGGCCGGCGTGGTCGGCCCGTGGACCCCGGATGCGCTGGCGCCGTGCCCCGCCTGCGCCGAAGCGCACCGCGTGGACGACGATCCGGCGCGGCGCGTGCTGGCGCTGCAGCTGGCGGGGCGGGTGGGCGGCGCGCCGCCGGAGACCGTAGCCGCGACGGTGGCGACGATCATGGCCCAGCTGGCCGCGCCCGGGCCCCTGCGTGGCGCCGAAGTGCTCGTCGACCCCCACGTGCTGCGGTCGGGCGTGCGCCCCCTGCTGCCGCATCCGCGCTGCCCGGTGTGCGCCGCCGGCGGCCGATCCCCTCGCCGATGATCCGATAACGGGCACAATGGCCCCCATGAGCGATCAGTCGGTGTCCGGTTCCCCGTTCCGCCGCGCCGCGAAGTTGGCGTCGGTGCCGTTGTCCGCGGGTGCCCGCGCGCTGAACCCCCGCAGCCGGGCGACGAACCCGCGCAAGACGGCGGAACAACTGGCCGCGGTGCTCGGCGAGCTCAAGGGCGGGGCGATGAAGGTGGGGCAGGCGTTGAGCATCTTCGCGCCGATCCTGCCCGACGAACTGGCCGAGCCACTGTCCGGCACGCTGCGGTCGCTGCAGGCGGAGGCCCCTCCCCTGCCGGCGTCGTCCGTCCACCGGGTCCTGGACCGGCAGTTGGGCACGGCGTGGCGGGACCGCTTCCTCGAATTCGACGACGTGCCCGTGGCCGCGGCCTCGATCGGCCAGGTGCACCGCGCCGTGTGGTCGGACGGGTCGCCGGTGGCGGTGAAGGTGCAGTACCCGGGTGCCGACAAGGCCATCAAGGCGGATCTGCGGCAGTTGAAGGTGATCACGCCCATCCTGCAGCAGCTCGAGGACGGCATGAACATGTCGGATCTGGTCGACGAAATCGCCGACAACGTCCTCGACGAGCTCGACTACCGCATCGAGGCAGACCACCAGCGGGCGTTCCACGCCTCATTCGGCCATGGCGAGGAACCCCGCCTGCACGTGCCCAAGGTGTACGCGTCGTCGCCGAAGGTGCTGGTCAGCGAATGGGTGGAGGGCGTGCGCCTGGGCGAGATCATCGACCACGGCACCGCGGAGCAGCGGTCCATCGCCGCCGAGGCCCTGACCGTCTTCGAGTTCGCTTCCCCCGACCTGGTGCACCGCATGCACACCGACCCGCACCCGGGGAACTTCCTGCTCCGCGACGACGGCGTGCTCACCGTCATCGACTTCGGCGCGTGCATCCATGTGCCGGAGGGGCTGCCGCGGCCGCTGATCGAGCTCGTCGCCGCGGTCGTCGACGGGCGCCGGGAGGATCTGCTCGATCTGGCCGTGCGCCACGGCTACGTCACCGGCGGCCGGGAGAAGGATCTGACGCCGGAGGAGGTCGAGGCGTTCCTGCTGCCCTTCGCCGAGCCGCTGTCGCACGACGATTTCACGTTCACCGTCGCCTGGCTCAAGCGGGTGATGGGGCCGTTCATGGACCCGATGTCGCCGCAGTCGAAGCTGGGCCGCAAGTTCGGGATGCCCAAGCGCTACATCATGATCCACCGCATCCTCGCCGGCGCCGTCGCGGTGCTGTCGCAGCTGTCGGCGCCGGCCCCGTACCGGCAGGTCATCGCCGAGCATTATCCCGAGATGGTGGGGTTGGGCGGGTCGCGGTAGCGTCACCGCCATGCGACCCCAGGAGTTGTACGCGCAGGTGGGCATGACCCATGAGGCCCTGTCGGGCATCGTCGACCAGGTCCGTCAGCTGGTGGCCGGCGCGGAGGTGTGGGACCGGCGGGCCTTGACGGTGGACGACTCTTCCGTGATCACCCCGGCCGAGGCCGCCGACGCCGTCGCCGAGGAACTGCGCGCCTGCGCCGACGCCCTCGACTTGGCCATCGGCCACGCCGAGGCCGCCTGGTCCGCCGCCTCCCGCATCGGCGACGGAGGGTGAACGGGCCATCGAGCCCCGGCGTTTAGTTCCGCGCTGCCACGGCCTCGGAAAGCGGGTCGTCGCCGTCGAGGAACGCGATCTCGCGCGACGCGCCCGGGCCATCGCCGACGAGCTCGTCGAAACGGCCGACCACGTGCGCGATCATCGCGGCGACGGTGGCTCGGGAGGTGGTGCCCTCGACGCCCTCGGGTACGTCCGCGGAGTCGTCGCCGACGTACACGTTGCCGGCGGGCTCCAGCGTCAGGGCGCCCGGCTTCAGGATCACGTGGCGCAGCCCCGAGCCCCGCAGGTGCTCGTCGGCCGCGGCCTTGGCGTCGGCGTAATGGACGAAGGGATTGTCCGCCGGGACGCCGTGGTCGCGGCGCGCGCCCCAGTAGGACACCATCACGTAGCCCGCATCGCGCGGGGTGGCGTCCATCGACGCGATCGCGGCGACCTCGTCGACCGACTTGGTGCGCTCCGGGTCGCCGCCGCCGGCGCCGGCCGACCACACGACCAGGTCAGTATCGGCGAGCAGGGCCTTCCATCCGTCCCCGTCGAGGCGTTCGATGTCGACGACGTGCGGCTCGGCGCCGGTCTTCTCGATCTCGCCCGCGTGATCCGGATTGCGGATCACCCCGACGACCTCGTGGCCCGCGGCCGCCAGCAGGGGCAGCCCCCGCAGCGCGACTTTTCCGTGTGCTCCGATGACGTGGATTCGCATGGCCCCACGCTACCGATGCCGCGGGATCCCCGCTTTTTCGCTTGGCGACGGCCCGGCGCTCACCCCACCGACGCGATGAGCGCGAGCAGCTGCGGACCGAACCGCTCGAACTTCACCGGCCCGATGCCGGGCACGGCGAGCAGTCCCGCCGGATCCGTCGGCCGCGCCTCGGCGATCGCCGCCAGCGTCGCGTCGGAGAACACCACGTACGCCGGCACCGACATCTCGCGGGCGGTTTCGGCGCGCCACGCGCGGATGGTCTCGACCAGCGCCGGATCGACGTCCGAGGGGCACTTCGAGCAGCGGCCGATGATGCGCTCGGCGTTCGTCGTCAAGCGGCCCCCGCACGTGCGGCACGTCGTCGGCTTCTTCTTGGTCGTCGGCGCAGGTGCGGCCTTCGCCAGGCCGGGGACGTCGAGGCCCTCGAGGAAGCGGCTGCGGCGGCGCGTGCGGCGGCCGCCCTCCTGCCGCGACAGCGACCACGACAGTTCCAGATGCTCGCGGGCGCGGGTGACGCCGACGTACAGCAGACGGCGCTCCTCCTCGACGTCCTGCGAATCATCGCCCTTCTTCAGCGCGTGCTGGATGGGGATGTTGCCGTCGGTCAGACCGACCAGGAACACCGCGTCCCACTCCAGGCCCTTGGCGGCGTGGAGGCTGGCCAGCGTCACGCCCTGCACCGTCGGCGGCTGCTTCGCCTGCTGGCGGGTGCGCAGCTGGCCCAGCAGCCCCTCGATGCGCAGCTCCGGATCGGCGTGGACCAGTTCCTCGCACAGATCCGCCAGCGCACCCAGCGACTGCCAGCGCTCGCGGGCCTGCGCGCCCTCCGGCTCTTCCTTCGTCAATCCCAGCGGCACCAGCGTTTGGCGCACCAGCGCGGCGAGCTTCGGCCCGCGCAGCGCCTCGCCGGTGGTGCCCGCCGTGCCGTCGCCGGTGGTGGCCACGTCGGGGCGGCGGGCGACTCGGATGAGCTCCGCCACGGCCTGCTTGACCTCGGGGCGCTGGTAGAAGCCCTCGCCGCCGCGGACCTGGTACGGGATCGCGGCCTCGCTGAGCGCCTGCTCGAACACCGCCGACTGCGCGTTGACGCGGTACAGGACGGCGATCTCGGACGGCGCCGTGCCCGACGAAATCAACCCGCGGATCTGCTGCGCGACGATCCGGGCCTCCTGCGGCTCGTCGTCGTACTCGGTGTAGCCCGGCTCCGGGCCGTCGGGGCGCTGGCCGATCAGCTGCAGGCGAGACCCGGCCAGCCGGCCCTTCGCCTTGCCGATGACCTCGTTGGCCAGGTGCACCACCTGCGGCGTCGACCGGTAGTCGCGCTGCAGGCGCACCACGGTCGCGTCGGGGAACCGGCGCGAGAAGTTCATCAGGTACTCCGGGGTGGCGCCGGTGAACGAGTAGATGGTCTGGTTGGCGTCGCCGACCACCGTCAGGTCGTCGCGCTCGCCCAACCATGCGTCGAGAACGCGCTGCTGCAGCGGCGTGACGTCCTGGTACTCGTCGACGACGAAGCTGCGGTACTGCGCCCGGAACTCCTCGGCGACCGCCCGCGAATTCTCCATCGCGCCGGCGGTGTGCAGCAGCAGGTCGTCGAAGTCGAGGAGCATGCCGTCCGGCGAGGTCTTCATGTCCTCGTAGGTGCGGTAGGCGTTCGCCAGCTTGTCGGCCGGCACGGGGGCCACCCGCCCGCGCTCGTCGACGGCCGCCGCGTACCCTTCCGGCGTGACCAGGGACGCCTTCGCCCATTCGATCTCGCCCATGACGTCGCGGATGGTCTCCTTGCCGGAGTCCAGGCCGGTGGCGCGGACGGCGCGGGCGACGACGGAGAACTTGTTGTCCAGCAACCGCCACGGCAGGTCCCCGGCGACCTGCGGCCAGAAGTAGCGCAGCTGCCGCAGGGCCGCGGAGTGGAACGTGCGGGCCTGCACGCCCGTCGACCCCATCGCGGTGAGCCGGTCGCGCATCTCCCCCGCCGCCCGCGCCGTGAACGTCACGGCCAGGATCTTCTGCGGCTGCACGAATCCGGAGCGGATCAGGTGGTCGATGCGGTGGGTGATGGTGCGGGTCTTGCCGGTGCCGGCGCCGGCGAGGATGCACACCGGGCCCAGCGGGGCGGTCGCCGCCTCCATCTGGTCCGGGTCCAGGGACACCCCGCCGCCGGGGACGGGGCTATTTGACGGCATCCGGATCGGCTTCCCCGCTGAGCACGCGCCGGACGTAGAGCAGCCGGTCGCCCGGCTCGACGGACTCGCACTCCGGCGAGTCGATGCGATACAGCTCGCCGGAGCGCACCACGCCCAGCACGATGTCGGCGAGATGGCGCGGGTTCGCGCCGATCTCTTCCTCGGTGACCAGGCGTTCGGCCACCGAGAAACCTTCGTCGGGGCTGAGCAGGTCCTCCATCATCTCCACCACGGACGGCGTCACGGTGGCCAGGCCGAGCATGCGGCCGGCCGTTTCGGAGGAGATGACCACCTGGTCGGCGCCGGACTGGGTGAGCAGGTGCCGGTTTTCCGATTCGCGCACCGATGCCACGATGGTCGCGCCCGGGGCGATCTCGCGCACCGACAGCGTCACCAGCACGGCGGTGTCGTCCTTGTTCGGGGCCACGACGACGGAACGGGCCCGCGGGATGCCGGCGAGTTTGAGCACGTCGGCCTTCGTCGCCGACCCGTGCACGGTGACCAGGCCCCGGACGCTGGCCTGGTCGAGGGCGTGCTGGTCGGTGTCGACGACGACGATCTGCGACGGATCGGCGCCGTCCGCCAGCAGCGCGGAAATGGCCGATCGTCCCTTGGTTCCGTAGCCGATGACGACGGTGTGATTGCGCATTTGCTTCCTCCAGCGCTGGATCTGCAGTGCCCGGCGGGACTCTTCCGTCAGCACCGTCAGCGTCGTGCCGACCAGGAGCGCCAGGAAGATCACGCGCAGCGGGGTGATGATCAGGATGTTCAGGATGCGGGCCCGTTCGGTGACCGGCGCGATGTCGCCGTAGCCCGTCGTCGACAGCGACACCGCCGAGTAGTACAGGGCATCGACGAAGCTGATGTGCTCCGAATAGCCGCCCTTGTCCGCGTACACGACCAGCGCCGCGATGAGCAACAGCGCCAGGGCGTAACCGAGCCGCCGCACGATGAGGCGCCACGGCCCCTTCCGCGCCGCCTCGGGCATGCGGATGACGCCCAGCAGGGCGTGGTCCGGCAGGTCGTCCAACTCGATGTCGGCGCCGAACCGATCGCGGATCCTGTCGCGCACCGTCAGCTACCTTTCCTCGTCGTCGTGTCGGCGACGAGCTCGCGCATCGCCTCGTCCAACTCTAGCCGGTCGGGGAGGTCGCGCCCCTCCGGTTCCACGGTGACGTCGTCGGCGATGTAGTGGAACGCCGCGCGCACGTCTTCCGGGGACACGTCCTCGCCCGCCGCGCGTCTGCGGTCGGCCCAGGCGATGCGGTACACCGCCAGCTGCAGCGCCGCCTGCCGGGCCTTGTCCCCGACCGGCCGGCGCCCCGTTTTCCAGTCCACGACCATCCACCGCCCGTCGATGCGGAACACCGCGTCGATGCGCCCGACGATGCGCCGGCCGCCGACGCCGATGTCGAAGGGCTCCTCCACGAATTCCGGCGTCCTGTCGGCCCACCGGCTCGCCGCGAACTTCTCCTTCAGCTTTTCGACGGCCACGTCCTGGCCGTCGCCCTCCCCGTCGATGACGGCGAACAGGTCGTCGTCGTCGAGCAGAACCGCCGCCCCGAACCTGTTCTCCAGCCACGCATGGAAGGCCGTGCCGCGGCGGGCGAAACGATTGGGCTTGTACGGCAACGGGCGGGCGCGCCGGCGGGCGAACGCCGCCGGATCCGCCCGGAGCGCCTGGTATTCGCTGGTGGACAGCTGCACCGGCATCGGCACCGACACCGCCTCGGCGGCGGCCCGGCGGCGTTCCTCCAGGAGCATGGACACCTCGTCCTCCCAGATCCGGGAAACGTCGCCGTCGATGGGGGCGCCCGCCGACTCCGGGACGGCGAGAGCGCGGCGCACCAGCTCCGCGCCCCTTTCCAGGGCTTCGCGGCGTTCCGGGTCCGGCGCGGCCGGCCAGTGCACGCCTTCCGCGTCGGGGATGGGCAGCGGCTCCGCGGAGACCTCCTCCACCCACGTCTCCACCGCGTCGGGCCGCAGTTTCCGGAGGGCCACGAGATGCTCCGACGGGCCGTCGGGCTTTTTGCGGCCGGGGGTCATCCGCTGGCTGCCCGAGACCAGCAGCGAGTCCTCCGCGCGAGTGACCGCCACGTAGAACAGGCGGTCGGCTTCGGCGATCTTCGCGGCGCGGTAGTCCAGCTTGTGCTCGTCGAGCGCCTTGACCAGGTCGCCCTGGTGATCGGCCGCCGCGGTGTCCAGGACGGGGGCGCCGTCGCCGGATTCGCCGTCGGACATGACGTCGGACGGCAGCAGCTCCGCCTTGGTCAGCCAGGTGTCCACCGTGACCTCGTCGTAGACCGACGCACAGACGTGCGGGACCGCCACGACGTTCCACTCCAGGCCCTTTGCCTTGTGGACGGTCATGATCTCCACGCGGTCGCCCCGCATCCGGGTTTTTCCCGGTTCCAGTCCCTTGTCGTGGGCGGCCGCGCGCTCGAGATACCCCAGGAAAGCACCCAGCTCCCCGCCGACGCGCCGGGAAAAATCCGCCGCGACCTCGGTGAACTTGTCCAGGTGCACGGTGCCCGGGCCGATGCCCGCGCCGCCGGCGGCGGCGACCTCCACGCGGATGCCGAACGCCTCCTCGATGTCCGCGATGAGCTCCGGCAGCGGCTTGCGCAGCGAGAACCGCCGCAGATTGCGCAGCGCCGCCGAGAGTTCGGCGATGCGGCGTTTGCCCTCGTCGGAATACCCCGGGGCGGCCGTGCCCTCGTCGCGCACCGCGGGGTCCGCGACGGCATGGCCCAAACCTGTCGGCGGCGTGGCGCGCTCGCGCGCCAGGGCCTCCAGGTCCGCGTCGAGGGCGGACAGCGGCCCGTCGGCGGGTTCCGCGTCACCCGGGCGCTCGCGCGCGTAGGACGCCAGCTGGCGGGCGCGCCTGCCCAGCGCCGCGATGTCCGCCGCGCCCAGCGGAGCGCGGGGCCACGTGAGAATGCGCAGCATGGCCCGATCGTCGGCCGGATCGGCCAGCACCCGCAGGCAGGCGATGACGTCGAGGATCTCCGGCAGCGTGAGCAATCCCGCCAGACCCACGATTTCGGCGGGCACGCCCGCCGCCGTCAGAGCGTCGAGGATCGCGGCCGAGTGCTTGTTCTTGCGCACCAGCACCGCAGCCGTGATCGGCCGCCCGGCTTCGCGGGCCGCCCGGAATTCTTCGGCCATGTGACCGGCGACCCACGCCAACTCGTCGTCGACGGTGCCGTGCAGGGCCAGCCGCACGGTCCCCCGGCCGGCCCCGGCCCGAGGCGTCAGCTCCTCCACGGTGCGCGGCGCTTCGCCGAAGGCCCGGCCGGAGACGTCGTTGGCCAGCTCCAGCACCGACGACGGATTGCGCCACGACGTCAACAGCTGCTTCTTCTCGGCCGACCGGCCGTCGGGCCGGGGGAAATCGGTGACGAAGCGCGTCAGGTTCGCGGCCGTCGCGCCGCGCCATTCGTAGATCGCCTGCATGGGATCGCCCACGGCAGTGACGGCGGTGCCGGCGAACAGCGCCCGCAGCAGCACGCGCTGGGCATGCGAGGTGTCCTGGTACTCGTCGAGCATGACCACGCGGAATCGCCTCCGTTCCGCCTCGCCGACCTCCGCGATGCCGTCGGCGAGCCGGGCCGCCATGGCCATCTGCCGCCCGAACGTCACCGCGGATTCCGCCTCGTGCCTCTCCCGCAGCTCGCGGACCAGCGGAATGAGCTGCAGCCGGTCACGTTGAGCCCGCAGCGGCCCCTCGAGCTTCGAGTGCAGGTCCTTCCTCTGCCGCGGCGCCTTCGGCGACTGCAGGATGTTGTGGATGAAGGCCTCGGTCTGCTCGCGCACGTCGTCGACCGACGCCAGGTTGGAATCGATCTCCTCCGACAGCTTCATCAATTTGTCCACCAGCGCGGGAACGCTCAACTCGGTCGCGATGTCCCCGCGGTCGCGCACCAGCTCCCACGCCATCTGCCACTGGGTCGCACCGTCGAGAACGTCGGCGCCCGGTTCGGCAGGCAGGAGCAGGCCGTAATCTCGGACGAGGGATCCGGCGTAGGCGTCGTACGTGGACACCTCGGGGGCGATGACCCGCAGAGCCTCGCGCACCTCCGGCGCCGCCACCCGGTCGAACGGCCTGCTGGCGGCGAGTGCCGCGAGCCGTTCGCGGATGCGCTGCCCCAGTTCGCGGGCGGCCTTGCGCGTGAACGTCAGGCCCAGGACCTCTTCGGGGCGCACGAAACCGTTGGCCACCAGCCACACGACGCGGGCGGCCATGGTCTCGGTCTTGCCCGCACCGGCACCGGCGACGACGAGCAGCGGTTCCGGCGGTGCGCCGATGACCTCGGCCTGAGCCGGCGTCGGCTGGTGGGGCTGCCCGATCATGCGGGACAGGGTCACCGGATCGATGGTCCCCGGATCGATGGTCCGTGGGTCGATGGTCATCGGTCGCCCTCCTTCGCGGGGCACGCCAACCGCACGCCGCAATGCTTGCAATGGTCCCCCGGCGTGGCCAACGCACCGGGGCCCCGCATGTCCGCGGCGACCCGCAGGACCATCTCCCGCCACTCCGCCAGCTTCTCCGGGGTGTGCACGGACTGCGTCCGCACCGACGCCCCGGACGCGACGGGCTTGCGCGGGTAGACGAGCTTGCCGCCGCCGGTCGCCAGCCCCTCGCCCCCGACGATCCGCGCCCCGGCGTCCCCGCTCCCGCCGCCGCCCGGGCCGTCGGCCTCGAAACGCCCCTCGGACAGCGCCAGCTGATAGACGGCCAACTGCGGGTTGTCCTCGACGTCCCCGGCCGAAGGCACGTTCGCCCCCGTCTTGACGTCCACGACGGTGTAGCCGCCTTCGGGGTGCTCCTCAAGCCGGTCGATGCGCCCGGCGATGACGGCGTCGTCGCCCACGGGCACGCGCACGTCGATTTCGGTGCCGACGGGCGACGATCCGGCGGTCCACGCCTCCCACGCACCAACGGCGTCGGCCCACTCCCGCTCCATGGCCCCGATGCGCCACTCCGGCTCATCGACGAGCTCCGGCAGTGCGCGGACCAGCGACTGCGTCGCATCCGCCACAGCGACGCCGTCTTCCAGCGCCTCGACGACACGGTGAAACGCCGTGCCCAGCGCCATCTGATCCGACGAGGACGGCTGTTCCAGCATCGCCCGCAGCGGGCATTCCAGGACCTTGCCGACCTTCGACGGGCTGACCCGCACCGGCGGCTGCGCGACCGGCTCATCGGTGCTGGGGTCCGCCAGCCCCCACCACTGGGAGGGGTCTGCGCCGGGCACCCCGTCCTCCGCCAGGCGCGCCAATTGGCGGGCCGCCCGGGCGCGGCGGGCGGGGCCCGCGGAGTCGGACAGCACGGCGGCACGCAGCTCCGCGAGCAGCGACCCCATGGACAGGACCCTGGAGATGCGCTCCGTGCTCTCGGACACGGGCACGTCCACCGGGTCGTCGCCATCGCCGATTCCCGCCGCGGCATCTCCATCAGCGGTTTCGGCAGCTTCGGCGGCGATGGCGGCTCCGGCGGCTCCGCGCAACTCCACCTCTTCGCCGAGTTCACCGAGGAACCGGCTCGGCGCGCCCTCGTCGTCAGGCGCATCGACGGCCGTGACCAGCAGACGACGCCGCGCACGCGACACCGCCACGTGGAACAGCCGCCGTTCCTCGGCCAGCCTTTCGGCCGCGTGCGAGACCGGCGTACCCGGTTCGATGCCGTCGTCGAGCAAATCGACCAGCTCCTGCTGCCCGACGACGGACCCCGTCCGGCCCAACGACGGCCACACGTCCTCCTGCACCCCGGCCACGGCGACGGCCTCCCACTCGCGACCCAGCGCCGCGTGGGCCGAGAGGATGACCACAGCCTCCCGCTCGGCGCCGCGGCGGTCGCGGGCGCCGGTCGGCAATTCTTGCGCCGCGATCTCGCGGACCACGGCGGCGATGGTCACCGACGGGTCCCCCTCGACCAGGTCGCCGAGGAAATCGAAGAAGGTCATGACCCCGTCCAGGTCCCGGTCCGCCGCCGACCCGGCCGCGCCACCACGAAGCGACACGGCCATGAGGTGATCGGCCAAGCCCGACGCCTCCCACAACGCCCAAGCGACGGCCTCCGGCCCCTCGTCGCGGGCGGCGCGGCCGGCGTCGAGGATGCGCAACGGCCCGGCCAGCACGTCCCGCTCGCGTTCGGGCAGTCCGGCGAGAAGTTCCTCTTGCTCGGCCGAACGCCGCTCCGCCGCCAGCAGGCCGATGATGCGGTCCATGGCCCGCTCCCCCGCCAGATCGGCGCGCCGGACGCCGCGGACCAGCCGCGTCAGGGTCACGGGGTCGGCGTTGCCCAGCGGCCCCGTCAGAAGGCGCTCCCACTCCGACGGCTCCAGTCCCTCGTCGACGGCCCGCAAGGCGAGCACCAGCGCGGAGACCATCCGTTGTTCGCCCAGCACCACGTCCGTCGGATCCATGCGCACGGGCACGCCCGCCCGCGCCAGCGACCTGTGCAGCGCCGATTCACCCGCGCCGGAACGCACCAGCACGGCCATGTCGCTCCACGCCACCCCGTCCTCGAGGTGGGCCCGCCGCAGGAAGTCGGCGATGGTCGCCTTCTCCCCCATCCCCGTGTCGTGCACGACCACCCGCGCCGCCGGCCGCTCCCCGTCGAAGCGGGTGCCCCGGATGCCCCGCTCCGGCGGGTTCCCCGGCAACCGCCCGGACACGCGGTTGGCGGCCACGGCGATCTCCGGGGTGCAGCGGCGGGAGGAATGCAGGACGATCCGCCGCTCCGGATCCGCGACGGTGTCCAGGAACTCCGAATCCGCGCCGCGGAACCGCAGCACCGACTGATCCCGGTCGCCGGTGACCACCGCAACCTCGGTGGCCGGCAGCAGCCGGCGGATCAACTCGGCCGATTGGGGGTCCAGATGCTCCGCATCGTCGACCAACAGCACGCGGATGCCGGCCTCCGCGATCAACGACGGATCGGCGTCGACGGCCGCCACCGCCGCCGACACCAGTTCCGCGGCATTGAGTTCCTCGTGCCACGCCAGCCGCATCACGCGCCGGTACTCGCGCAGGAACGTCCCCGCCGCGACCCATTCGGCGATCCCGTGCACCTCGCCGAGCCTCTCCAATTCGTCGGCTCCGACGCCCCGCTCAGCCGCCCGCAACAGCAAATCGCGCAACTGCCGCGCCATGCCGCGCATGCGCAGTGCCGGCACCAGGCGCTCCGGCCAATACGCCCCGCCGGCGTCGGCGTGGCCCTCCAGCAGTTCACGGATCACCGCATCCTGCCGCGCACCCGTCGCCAGTGCCGGCTCCGGCTTGCCCACCCGCACCGCAGCCGCGCGCACCAGCGCAAACGCCAGCGAATGCACCGCGCGCACCATGCCACCGGATCCAGCCCCGGACGACTTCGGCAGCCTGCGAGCCACGTCGTCGCGCAACCGCGACGCCGCCTCCTTCGACGGCGCCAGCACCTGCACGGAATCGGCGGCCCACCCCGCCGCCACATGCGCCGCAGCCAGATCCACCAGCAGCGCCGACTTTCCCGTTCCCGGCCCGCCGACGACCTGCCACGCCTCGCCCGGGACCTTCAGCTCCGACAGGCGGTCGTCCCCCGGAAACAGGGCGGCCACCGGCCCCTCCCACGTCCGCTGCGCCGGAGCCCCGGGCTCCGTCAACCGCACCATCGGCATCTCGCTCATGGCGCCCATCATGGCACACGACGGGGATCCGTTCGAACGGACGTTCCCCGCCTGCCGGTGGCCCGCGAAAACCGCCGGCGGCCGACTACAGCCGCGCCCGCACCAGCTCCGCCGCCCGCGCCAAACCGCGCCAGGCGGCCGGCCGCGAACCCGGATGGGCGGCGTGGAGGAACAGCCGATGGCAGATCGCCCGCGCCAACAGCGCATCCCAATGGGGGACGTGATCGAACCTGCCCAGCAGATCCTCGTCGGCCCCTCCCCACGCCAGCGCGTCGACGGCCGCCACGGCGGAGGTCCAGCCCGCCGGATGCCACCTCGGGACGACGTCGACGAGCAACGGCGCCGCGGCCCCGTCGTAAAGCAACGTGCCCACCGGATCCCCGTGCACCAGCTGTCCTTCCGCGCGCAGCTGGCCCCGCAGGCAGATCAGGCCGCCCGCGGCCGCCAACGCCTCGGCCGCGTCCCCGCGCGGCACCGCAGCGGGATCCAGCAGCCCCTCGAGCTGTTCGATGGGGTCCTCGGCCCACGCCGCGCGGTCGCACATGTCGAAGACGTCGCCGCCGCCGCGGGCCAGGAAACGGGGGCGCTCGATGCCGGCCAAGGCCTCGTCGAGGCGCCCGCAGGCCACGATCGTCTCGTCCGCCCGCGGCTCCGGGCGGCCCGGGCGATGCTGCCGCGCGCGCCACCCCGCCAGCACGTGGCGGCCGTCGCTGGTGCGCACCGGATGGGCGACGTCCACGCCGTCGACGACCAGCATCTCCAGCAGCTTCGCCGACCACGCCGCGCGCGAGGAGTCCGCGACCGCGGAAATGACCACGTCGCCGTAGATCCAACCGTCGTCCCACGCGGGGCCGGCCGGCTCGGGGCTGCCCGACACGCCGAACGCCTCGGGCACGTGGGCGGGGGGCGTGCCCGTCATCGGACCTCCCCCGCGTCCCCCGCGAACCGGAACTCGCGGAAGGACATCGCCGCCGAATCGTAGAAGAGCACGCGCCCCGACAGCGGCTCGCCGAGCCCCGTGATCACCTTGACCGCTTCGGTGGCCATGATCGTGCCGATCGTCCCCGGGACCGTGCCCAAAATGCCGGTCTGCGCCGCCGTCAGCACCGTCTCGGGCGCCGGCGGCTCCGGGTACAGGTCGCGCAGCCACACGCGACGACCGCCGCCCAGGTCCAGCCCGAACACGCTGACCTGACCGCCGAGCTGGCGGATGGTGCCCCACACCTCGACGATGCCGGCGCGCCGGCACGCGTCGCCGACCAGGTAGCGGGTCTCGAAATTGTCCGTGCCGTCGATGACCAGGTCGTGGCCGGCGATGATCCCGTCGACGTTGTCGGGCGTGAGCCGCACGTCGACGGTGGCGATCTCGATGTCGGGGTTCAGCGCGGCCATCCGCTCGGCCGCGGATTCCACCTTCGGCCGGTCGATGTCCGCGACGCGGTGGATGACCTGCCGCTGCAGGTTGGTCAGGTCGACGCGGTCATCATCGACGATGGTGAGCTTTCCGACGCCCACCGCCGCCAAATAGAGGCCGACCGGAGACCCCAGGCCGCCGGCGCCGACCATGAGGACGCTCGCGCCCGCGAGCCGGCGCTGGCCTTCCTCGCCGAAACCGGGGATCGGCAGGTGCCGGGCATAACGATCCGGATCGAAACCGGGATCAGCCGAGCGGGTAGGGCCAGGGGTTCGGCGCGCAGCGGGCTCCGTCATCGGGGTACACCTCGTTCGGATTGAGCTTGTGCAATTCGGAATTGTCCAGCGACAGCGTCTGCTGCATCATGATCGGCGCCACGGCGCCGGGGCCGGGGCACGACTCGTGGGCGGCGTAGCCGATGGCGTGGCCGACCTCGTGGTTGATCAGGTACTGGCGGTAGGCGCCCAGGTCCCCCTCGAAGGGCAGGGCGCCGCGGACCCAGCGGGCCTCGTTGATGAGCACCCTGGTCGGGCCGTCGCCGGTGGGGTCGGAAATCGAGCAGCTGGTCTCCAGCGGGATCTCGTACCCGCACTCCCGGTGCGCGGTGTCCGTGGACGTCAGCTGGAAGATCAGGTCCGGGTCGTCGTCGCGGGCGACGTGCCGGAACGCGAAGGCGTCGTCGCGGATCCAGCCGCGTTCGTCGGCCAGCGTCGCGTCGATCATCCCGGCGAAGGCGTCGGGGCCGCCGAAACGCACCGGGTCGACCGTGTCCTCGATCTCCACGGCGTAGCGCATGATGGTGTCCTCGCCCGCGCCCACCTGATCCGACACGAGGTCGACGGGGACGAACACGCCGGACGAGTCCTCGGTGAACGGGCCGCCCGGGGGCAGCTGCCCCACGTCCAGGTTTTCGGCGTACCCGCCCTCGGGCACGGGGCCCGGCGGGAGTTCGCTCGTCGCCGCCGACATTCCCGTCTCCTCGCCGCGGACGTCGCGGATGACGTCGGCGACGACGATGACGGTGAGCACCAGAAGAACGGGGATGGCGTATGCGCGCCATCCCCACTTCCGTGCGAACCGGACGAAAAAGGATTCTCTGCTCATGTGCGGGCGACGACCGATCCGAAAACGCGGGATCAGGCGATGAAGCCGACCTGGCGGGGCGCCGCCGGGCCGACCTGCACGTACGCGATCTTCGCGATGACCGCGAAGTGGGTCTTACCGGCGCCGTCGACGAGCTCGAGGACGCCCTCCCCGGCCGCGAGGCGATCCGGAATGGAGGCGGCCAGCTCCCGGCCGCCCTCGACTCCGGCGATGTTCAGTTCGCGGGGGTTGTCAACGAATCCGATGGTGATGTCCATGCGGGACATCATAACCCGCGCCACCACGGCTAGTATCGGGGACGACCGAGCAGCACCCAGCATGAAGGAGATTCCGGTGGCAGACCGTCCCGCGCCGACGTTCGTCGAATTGGGGGTCGCCGCGGAAATCTGCGACGCCCTGGCGTCGGGGGGCATCACCCGGACCTTCGCCATCCAGGAGCTGACGCTGCCGCTGGCGCTGGACGGCACCGACATCATCGGCCAGGCCCGCACGGGCATGGGCAAGACCCTGGGCTTCGGCGTGCCGCTGATCGACCGGGTCTTCGACGACGCCCGGGTGCCCGAGCCCGACGGCACCCCGCGGGCCCTGATCGTGGTCCCCACCCGCGAACTGGCGGTGCAGGTGGGCGAGGACATCACTCCGATCGCCGAATCCGTCGGCCTGCGCGTCACCACCATCTACGGCGGCCGCCCGTACGACGAGCAGATCGACGTGCTGGAGTCGGGCGTCGACGTGGTCGTCGGCACCCCGGGGCGCCTGATCGACCTGCACCAGCGGGGAAATCTCAACCTCGGTGCGGTGCGCGTGCTGGTCCTCGACGAGGCCGACGAGATGCTCGACCTCGGTTTCCTGCCGGACATCGAGAAGATCCTGCGGGCCGTGCCCGAGGGCCGCCAGACCATGTTGTTCTCGGCCACCATGCCGGGGCCGATCCTCAACCTCGCGCGCACGTTCATGGACCGCCCGGTGCACATCCGCGCGGAGTCGGGCGAATCGGAGGCGAGCATCCACGCCACCACCCGCCAGGTGATCTTTCAGTCGCACCAGATGGACAAGCTGCCCGTCATCGCCCGCATCCTGCAGTCGGAGGGCCGTGGCCGCACCATCATCTTCGCGCGCACCAAGCGCTCCACGGCGTCGGTCGCCGAGCAGTTGGGCGAGCGCGGCTTCAAGGCCACGGCCGTCCACGGCGACATGGGCCAGCCCGCCCGCGAGAAGTCGCTCAACGCCTTCCGGTCGGGCGACGTCGACGTTCTGGTGGCCACCGACGTCGCCGCCCGCGGCATCGACATCGACGACGTCACCCACGTGATCAACCACCAGGTGCCGGAGGACGAGATGACCTACGTGCACCGCATCGGCCGCACCGGCCGCGCGGGCAACACCGGCACGGCCGTCACGCTCGTCGGCTGGGACGAGCTGCCTCGTTGGAAGATGATCGACGACGCCCTGGGCCTCGGCTTCCCGGAGCCCCCGCAGTGGTTCTCCACCTCGCCGGAATTCCTCGAGGCCCTCGACGTGCCCGAGGATGCGGGCGAGTCCGTCGGCCCCGCCCGCCCGGTGCTGGGGTCGCGGCCCATCAAGGACCGCGGTGATCGGCGCGATCGCGGTGGCCGCGGCGGCCGCGGAAGCCATGGCGGCCGGGATGGCGGGGACCGCCGGCGCCGTCGATGAACCGGAACCGGATCGCGGCCGCGCTGATCGTCGCCGCGGTCGTCGCCGTCGTCGCCTGGACCTGGTGGCGGGCCCCCGCCCGCGGGGTCGACCACGTCGTCGCCGACGCCCCGATCGCGGCTTCCCCCGCGCCGGCCGCGGTGCCCGCCTCGCTGACCGAGGTGTGGTCGGCCGACGCCCCCAACTCCACGGCGCCGTTCACGGTCGATGGCCTGGCCATCGCGGCGGATGACCACGGCGTCACGGCGATCGATCCCGGCACCGGCGACGAGGTGTGGTCGTACCACCGCGACATCCCGCTGTGCGAGGCGATGATCTCCGACGGCCGCGTCGTCGCGGTGTTCCGCGGCCCCGCAGGGTGCGGCGAGGTCACGGCCCTGAACGCCGGCGACGGCTCCTACGCGGGCACCCGCCGCGGGCTGTCCTCGGACGAGGTCGAGCCCGTCCGCTCCAACGACCGCGCGGGCGTGCGCGACGACCGCATGGTCGAGCTGTGGCGCGATGACCTGGTCCGCACGGTCGAGTACGGCGACGTCGAGGCGTCTGCCGAGCCCGGCATGCAGCCCCACCCGGGCTGCGCCATCGCCGACGCCCTGACCCGCGGCGATGTGCTCGCGGTGGTCAACGACTGCCCCGACGGCCACCGCCTGGTCCTGCAGGAAGTCACCCCAGAGGAGTCGCGCACCCCCGAGGTCCATTCGGACGTCGAGCTGCCCGGCCCCGCCCGCCTGGTGGCCATCGGCCAGTTGTCCGCGGCCGTCCTCGTCGACGGCGAAGTCCGCACCTATTCGCTCGAGGGCGTCCCCGGCCCGTCGTGGCGGCCGGCGCCGGAGGATCTCCCGGCTGCCCCGCTCGACGGCGCCCCCTTGGACGTCCCCGTCGCCCGCCCGTCACTTCCCGAGGGGGAATCCGTGACCACGGCCGTCGCCGGCGACATGATCGTCGAAAAGCGGGGCGACCAGCTGGTGGGCCTGCGCCCCAGCCAGGTGTGAGCGCCCGTCAGGCCCCGTGGGCGGAGGCCGCCCAGTCGACGGCCTTGGGGTTGAACATGCAGGCCAGGGCACTCAGCGCGAACAGCGCGGTGACCATCCCCAGTGCGATGGCGCCCGAGGTGAACATGTAGAAGGCCACGCCGGCCAGGCACAGGTTCAGCATGACGATGGGCCCGCGCCCCCAGCGGTTGCCCATGAGCAGGAACACCGCGCCGGCCAGGACGGCGCCGAAGATGAAGTAGAACCAGAGTGCGGTGCCCCAGCCGGAGATGACGGCGCCGGGGTCCTCGTAGCCCTGGAAGTCGCGGATCATGAGGAACACGCCGTAGCCCAGGCCGATCGTGCATTCCACGACCGCGATCCAGGCGCCGGCGAAAACGGAG
Source organism: Corynebacterium xerosis NBRC 16721 = ATCC 373 (assembly GCF_001552415.1). Taxonomy (GTDB): domain Bacteria; phylum Actinomycetota; class Actinomycetes; order Mycobacteriales; family Mycobacteriaceae; genus Corynebacterium; species Corynebacterium xerosis. The sequence continues at coordinate 173,484 of NZ_BCRD01000002.1, read as the reverse complement.
CGGGGCGCCTCCATGGGCGCGGGACGGTTGGCTGCGGAATTTCGGCTGTTCACGTCACCACCATATCGCCCGTTACGATGGAACTCGTGCGCGCCCTTCTGATTTCCAATCCGAACTCCACGTCGATCACCGAATCCCTCACCCGGACGGTGGTCGCCCAACTGCGCGGCGTTCCCGGGCTGCACCTGCGGTCGGTGTTCACCGGCCATCCGGGACATGCGACCGCCATCGTCACGGGCCTGACCCGCGACGAGTGCGACGTCGTGGTGTGCATGGGCGGCGACGGCACCGTCAACGAGGTGGTCAACGGCCTCCTCGGCGCATCGTCCGACGGCCACCCGGTCCGCGGCGCCGACGAGATTCCCGCCATCGCGGTGATCCCCTCCGGCAGCGCCAACGTTCTGGCCGGCGCGCTGGGTCTGCCCCGCGACCCGAAGTTGGCCGCGCGGGTCATCGCGGATCTGCTGCGCTCGGGCGAGGATCGGGCGATCAGCGTCGGCCGGGCCGCCGGCCGGTGGTTCGTGGTCAACGCGGGCCTGGGCGTCGACGCCGAGGTCATTTCCCACATGGAGGACCTGCGCGCCGGCGGCGTCAGCGCCAATCCCCTGCGCTACGTGCCCACGGGCCTGGGCGCCTGGAACCGCATGCGCACCAATCCGCCGCGCATCACCGCCCATGCCGACGGCGAGCTGCTCGGCGAGGATCTGCCGATGGCAGTGGTCTCCAATTCCAACCCGTGGACCTTCCTCGGCGATCTGGCGGTGGTGACCAACCCCAACACCAAGCTCAGCGGGGGCCTGGGGTTCTACGGCCTCACCTCGATCCACGGCCCCAAGGGCATGGTCGCCGCGCTGCGGTTGGCCGGCGCGGGCCAGGCGCTGTGGCGTCTGCTCAAGGTAGAGGAAAGGGAGCTTCGCGACGACGACGTCGACGTGGTCACCCTGACCTCCCCGGAACCCCTGAAGTTCCAGATCGACGGCGAATACGTCGACGAGCGCTCGGAGCTGGAGATCACCTGCGCCCGGGACGCGGTGCGTTTCATCGCGCCCGCCGAAACGCGGGAGTACGGCGAGGATATCGGCGACAAGGCCTGGTATCTCCGCCTCGGCGCGATGCTCGACCGCCGCATCCGCGCGCTGTCCCTGCCCCGCCGCGGCGGACGGCGTTAACCGCCAGTTTCGTTCGCCACAGGCCGCTCACCTGCGGATGTAACCCTCAGTTCACTTGTTTGTGACGTTCCGCACTTTTTCGCGCGAAGGTCTTCACAAGTGCGTCATGACATGTCATCATTCATCAGGACCGCGGGGGGAGCGAATACCTCCACCCGCATTCGACCGACGGGCGTGACGCGCCCGCGGTCCGCGGATCCGACGGCGAACCCCTGATTCCCGATGCCGGGAATGCACGCCGGAAGAACACCATCCGCACGTTTCATCACATGCATGGGGCCCACCACAGTCGCTGGCGCAGCCACGAGCCGCGCCCGCGCCCCCGTGCCCGCACCCGGGTTTCGAACGAAGGAGATTTAGTCATGGATTGGCGCCACAAGGCAGTTTGCCGCGAAGAAGACCCCGAGCTGTTCTTCCCGGTCGGCAACTCCGGCCCGGCCCTCGCCCAGATCGCGAAGGCCAAGGTCGTCTGCAACCGCTGCCCCGTCACCTCGCAGTGCCTCGCGTGGGCGCTGGAGACCGGCCAGGACGCGGGCGTCTGGGGCGGCATGTCCGAGGACGAGCGCCGCGCGCTGAAGCGCCGCCGCAACCGCGGCCGCACCCGCCGCACCGCCCGGACCACGGTCTAGGCCCCACCGGGACTTAGGTTCCCCGACCCGGCCGTAGTAGACTGGCCAGGTTGAATTCACCACGACCGGAGGAGCGCACAATGAGCAAGCGTGGCCGCAAGCGCAAGGATCGCCGCAAGAAGAAGGCGAACCACGGCAAGCGTCCCAACAGCTAAGCGTTGCTTGGCTGCGGACCGCCGCAGGGGAAAACCCCGCCCATCATCGCGATGGCGCGGGGTTTTTCATTTCTCCGCTGCTCTGCTTCTCTGCTTCTCTGCTTCTCCGAAGCCTCTACTCCCCCGGGCGCGAGGTCCGGTAGGTGACCCGGATGCGCGTGGTGATGCGCCGGCGCAGTTCCACGGGCGCGGGTTCGCAGCAGCACCGGCGCAGCAACTGGCGCAACGCCCGCTCGCAGCCGACGTCCTCCAGGCACCGCGGGCACTCCCGGATGTGCCGCTCCAGGATCCGGGTCTCCTCCGGATCGCATTCTCCGCCGAGCAGGGAATCGAGCCGCCGTCGCACGTCGGCGCACGTCCCGGGGTGCCCGCAGGGGTTCGCGCTGTCGTTCATCGACTCACCTTTCCGCATCGTCTGCGTTGTTTGGCACGGTCTTCGGCTCGACCTTCGCCTCTGCCTTCGGCTCGCGGATGAACCCACGATCCTTCGCCACATCCTTCAACGCCTCGCGGAGCTGTTTCCTTCCACGATGCAGCCGGGACATCACCGTGCCGATGGGAGTCTCCATGATTTCGGCGATTTCCTTGTACGGCAGCCCCTCGACGTCCGCGTAGTAGACCACCATCCGGTAATCCTCGTTGAGGTCCATCAGGGCGGCGCGGATCTCCTCGTCGGGAAGCAGCGCCATCGCCTCGACCTCGGCCGAACGCAGGCCGGCCGACGTGTGCGACGCGGTCTCGGCGATCTGCGAATCGGTGATGTCGTCCGTCGCGTACTCCGCCGGGCGGCGCTGGGCCTTCCGGTAATTGTTGATGTACGCGTTGGTCAGGATGCGGTACATCCACGCCTTGAGGTTCGTGCCCGGCTTGTACGATCGGAAGCCCTGGTACGCCTTCATGTACGCCTCCTGCACCAGGTCCTCGGCGTCGGCCGGGTTGCGGGTCATGCGCAGGGCGCCGCCGTAGAGCTGATCGAGCAGGGGCAGGGCTTCGCGCTCGAAACGCTCGGCCAACTGGGCGTCGGTTTCCTCGGTTCGCACGTTGCCCTCGCCGGAGGCGATCGCCTCGTCGGTTCCGGTGGCTTCGGCTGTCATGCCCTCCATCCTATCCGGGGCCCCGCGGGCGCCGAAAAGTGGCAGGATCGGGGCATGGGCAAGAAGAGCGGCACAAAGCGCGCGGCCACGGGCGCCGCCACCCCGGCCATCGCGGCCTGCATCGCGGCGGGGATCCCCCACACCGTTTTCCAGTTCCCCCATTCCGACGACCATTTCGGCGAGGAAGCGGCCCTGTGGCTCGGGGAACACCACGGAGTGGAAGCCGGGCGCATCTTCAAGACCCTGGTCGTCGACCTGCACGGCAAGCGCACCGGCCTGGCCGTCGCCGTCGTGCCGGTGACCGGGCGACTGAACCTCAAGGCGGCGGCGAAGGCGTTGGGCGCCGCCAAGGCCGAACTGGCCGACCCCGCCGCGGCGAGCAGGTCGTCCGGCTACGTCGTCGGCGGCATCTCGCCGCTGGGCCAGAAGCGGGCGCTGCCCACCGTCATCGACTCCTCGGCCCGCGACCACGCCACGGTCTTCGTTTCCGGCGGTCGCCGCGGCCTCGACGTCGAGCTGTCCCCCGCCGATCTCGCCGCGCTCACCGAGGCGGTGTTCGCCGACGTCGGCGAGCGGTGACCTACGGCTCGAGCAGCCACGCCCCGTCGTTGGACACGCTGCCGACGGCCTTGTTGGCGGGTTCCACCGTCAACGTCTCCACCAGATCCGCGCCCGTTTTCCCGACCTCCCCGCCTTCGGCGAACCCGGTGCCGTCGAGCCACGGCGCCACCTCGTCGTCGGAAAGCACCCGGGGCATGCGGTGATGCAGGTCCGACAGGTGCCCCACGGCGTCCGTCGTCAGCATCGTCGCACTGACCAGATCACCGCACCTGGCCCACAGGCCGGCCACCAGCATCGGCCGGTCGCCCGGCGCGGCGACGTAGAAGGGCGCCTTGTCCCGCCACTCGTACCAACCGTCCATGGGAATGACGCAGGGTTCGCCGTCGCGGAAGACCGGCTTGTCGCGCCACGTCTCGGAACGGGCGTTGAAGTACGGGGTCTTGGGCATCGACTTCGACCAATGCGGCACCAGCCCCCACCGCACCGACGCCGCCACCGACTCCCGGGACTCCCCGCCACCATCGGCTCTGGCCAGGGCGGTGATCGGCATCGTCGGGGCGACGTTCCACCGTTGCCCCGGCAATGGCCCATCGGCCGCGATCGGCGCGAGGCCGGGGACGTCGGAAAGCGAATCCAGCAGCTCGTCGCCCACGGTGAAGGTCACGAATCGTCCGCACATGCCCCGATCGTCGCACCCCTTGCCGACCCGGCGCGAGCTTTTGGGGGATGATGGACGCGTGACTTCCCCCCATGATTACTGGCCAGCTCCCGCCGCCGACGGCCCGGTGACCGCGACGGTCACCATCGGCGGGTCCAAGTCGATCACCAACCGCGCGCTGATCATCGCGGCCCTGTCGTCGACGCCGTCGACGATCCACGGTGCCCTGCGCTCGCGCGACACCGATCTGATGATCTCCGCCCTCGAGGCCATGGGCGTCGAGATCCGCACCGGCTCCGAGTCGTCCGAGGCCCCGAACCGCACCCTGGAGGTCAACCCCCGCGTGCTGCGCGGCGGGAAGATCAACTGCGGCCTCGCCGGCACCGTGATGCGCTTCGTGCCGCCGGTCGCGGCCATCGCCACCGGGTCCGTCTTCTTCGACGGCGACGCCGAGGCACGCGTGCGCCCCATGGGCGCGGTGCTGAACGCGCTACGCGACCTCGGCGCGGACATCGAAGGCGACGCCCTGCCGTTCACCGTCAATCCGACGGGCGACGTCGGCGGCGAGGTGGAGATCGACTCTTCGGCGTCGTCGCAGTTCGTCTCCGGCCTGCTGCTCGCCGGCGCGCGCTACCCGAAGGGCCTGACCATCCGGCCCATCGGCGACGTGCCGTCGAGGCCGCACATCGACATGACCGTCGACATGCTCCGCGAGGCCGGCGTCACCGTCATCGAGGATTCCCCGGAGGACGGCGGCGCGTTCCACGTGCATTCCGGCGAGCTGCGCGGCCGCGTCTGGCACGTCGAGCCCGACCTGTCCAACGCCACCCCGTTCCTCGCCGCCGCCGCCGCGGTGTCGCGGGGCCGGGTCACCGTCACCGGCTGGCCCGTCGACACGGTGCAGCCGGGCGACCGCATCCGCGAGATCCTGCAGGCCATGGGCTGCCGCGTCCTGCTGGCGCCGCGCGGCACCGGTTCGGGCCCGGAAGCCGTCCACGACCTCACGGTCGAGGGCCCGACGTCCCTGCGCGGCGTGACCATGGACATGGGCGACATCGGCGAGCTGACCCCGACCGTCGCCGCACTGGCGGCGCTGGCGGACACCCCGTCGGAGCTCACCGGCATCGCGCACCTGCGCGGGCACGAGACCAATCGCCTGGCGGCCCTGGTCACCGAGATCAACCGGCTGGGCGGCAACGCCGAGGAACTCGACGACGGCATCCGCATCACCCCGGTGCCGCTGCACGGCGGCGACTGGCTGTCCTACGCCGACCACCGCATGGCCACCGCGGGCGCGATCATCGGGCTGAAGGTGCCGGGCGTGCGAGTGGAGAACATCGCCACCACCGGCAAGACCATGCCGGACTTCGACATCCGCTGGTCCGAGATGGTCGGCCGCTCCGTGTCGGAGTCCCCCGCCGATCTCGACGCTCACGGGGGCGCGGAAGGGGAACGACCCTGAGCCGCCGCAGCCGCGATTGGGATGAATCCGACGTCCGCGTCCGGCCGGGGCGGGGGTCGCGTCCGCGGACGAAGGACCGGCCGAAGCACGCCGACGCCAGCTGGGGCCTGGTGGTGACCAAGGACCGCGGCCGGTGGGGAGTGGTCCTCGACGACGATTCGGGCACGCCGCCGGGCGACGGCGCGGTGCTCAACTGCATGCGCGCCCGGGAGCTGGGCCGCACCAACATCGTCGTCGGCGACCGCGTGGGCGTCGTGGGCGACGTCAGCGGCCGGGAGGGGACGCTGGCGCGCATAGTCAAACTCGCCGACCGCACGTCGGTGCTGCGCCGCACGGCCGACGACAACGATCCGTTCGAGCGCATCGTCGTGGCCAACGCGGAGCTGCTGCTCATCGTCTGCGCCGTGGCCGATCCCCCGCCGCGCACGGGTTTCGTCGAGCGCGCGCTGGTCGCCGCCTACGCCGGCGGCGTGACCCCGGTGCTGTGCCTGACCAAGTCGGATCTGGCGGACCCGGCGGAGTTCGCCGCCGAGTTCGCCGAGTTGGGCGTGCCCGTCATCGTCTGCGGCGTCGACGATCCGGTCGAACCGCTTCTCGACGTCGTCGGCGGCAAGGTGTCCGCCCTCATCGGCCATTCCGGCGTGGGCAAGTCCACCCTGGTCAACCGCCTGGTCCCGGGCGCCGATCGCGCCACGGGCGTCGTCAGCGGCGTGGGCAAGGGCCGGCACACGTCGACGCAGTCGGTGGCGCTGCCGCTGGCCGGCGGCGGCTGGGCCATCGACACCCCGGGCATCCGGTCCTTCGGTCTGGCCCACGTCACGCCGGAGACGGTGCTCGACGTCTTCGAGGACCTGGCGGCCGCCATCGTCGACTGCCCGCGCGGCTGCACGCACCTCGGCCCGCCGGCCGATCCCGAGTGCGCCCTGGACAAGTTGGAGGGCGCCTCGCACCGCCGCGCGATGGCCGTGCGGGGATTGTTGGTGACTCTCCAGGACAACGAGGACTGGGAACTCGACATTGACCGTGATTAGCGCCGACCAGCGCCGCGACCGCCGCTCCGCCGCCGACCTGATCCGGCTGTGCGTCTGGACATTCGTCGTCGGCGTGGCCACGGGTCTCGTCGCCGCGTTGCTGGTGTTCATGCTCCACGGCATCGAGAACCTGGTCTACGGCCAGCACGAGGGCATCAACCCGGTGGTCACCGACGGCACGACGGGCCTGCAGCGGTTTCTGGGCATCACCGTCGCGGGTCTCATCGCCGCGCCGGCGTGGTGGGCGGTGCGCAGGCTGGGACGGCCGATCCGTTCCGTCGAGGAGGGCATGTCCGGCACCCGGATGCCGGTGATCGAGACGCTGGTCAACGTGTTCCTGCAGATGGCCACCGTCGCCGCCGGAGCCTCCGTCGGCCGGGAGAACGCGCCCCGCGAGGCCGGCGCGATGATGGCCTCGCAGCTGGCCCACCGCCTCGGCGTCGACCGCGGCACGACCCGTTTGCTCGTGGCCGCCGCCGCCGGCGCCGGACTCGGCGCGATTTACCACATTCCGCTGGCCGGGGCCGTTTTCGCTTTTGAGATCCTGCTGACGACGGTCACCGTCCGCGCCGTCATGGTCGTCCTCGCCTGCTCCGCCGTGGCCACCACCACCGCGGGCATCGTCGTCGGCGATCAGCCGCTGTATTCGACGGTGTCGCTGTCGGAGGGCTTCGGCAATCTCGCCGTCGCCGTGACGTTGGGCATCATCTGCGGCATCGCCGGCATGGCGTTCCGCTACGCCGCCTCCCGGGCGGAGGGTTCCGCCCCGATGGGCGCCCACGTGCTGTGGGCCCTGCCGCTGGCCTTCGCCACCGTCGGCGCGATGTCGCTGTACCTGCCCGAAGTCCTGGGCAACGGCCGCTTCGCCGCGACGTCGGTGCTGGAGGCCAACCCGGTGTGGACCTTCGCGCTGGCGCTGCTGGCGGCCAAGGTCGTCGCGGTGCTCATCACGCTGCGCTCCGGCGCCGTCGGCGGCGTGCTCACGCCCGGTTTCGCCATCGGCGCGCTGCTGGGCTACCTCGTCGGCGTCGTCGTCCAGCCCATCGCGCCCGGCATCCCGCTGGCGGACTTCGCGTTGCTCGGCGCCGCGGCGTTCCTGTCGACGTCCATGGCCGCCCCGTTGTTCGCGCTCATCGTCACCGTCGAGTTCACCGGCCAGTCGTCGGAGGCGTACCTCGCGCTCTTCCTCGCCTGCGCCACGGCCGCGCTGACCGGCGAGATCCTCCGCTCGTCGCTGAGCCTGCCCAAGCAGATCCAGATGCCGTGGACCCGCAGGAAGACCGACGACGAAACCCCGCGTGCCCGCCGGGATGGCGGTCACGCGGGGTCGTCGTAAAGCGAAAAGCGTTGGGCGGGAAGCCGTGGCCTAGGCCGTGACCTCGCGGGAGGAACGTCCCGTGTAGGCCGCGACGACCTCCTTGACGCCCGGGCGCAGCTGTTTGAGCAGCTTCAGGCCCGTGCGCAGGCCGCGGCGGGGATTGGCGCCGGCGTCGAGCTGGGCCTCCACCTGCGGGTACTTCTGGAACGCCTTCTCCGAGCGGACCTCCGGCGCATTGTCCGGGTCGGCGACCAGGAAGCGATCCGGCAGCGACAGCTTCAGGATCGTGCGCTGGACCTGCAGCAGCTGGCCCGGGAACGAACCCGTGTTGTACGGCAGATCGTAATCGCGGCAGATCTCCTTGACCTGCTTCGAGATCGTCGCCAGACGGTTCGACGGCATGTCCGGGTACAGGTGGTGCTCGATCTGGTAATTCAGGTTGCCGGACAGCACCGACAGGATGAACCCGCCGGTGAAGTTGGCGGAACCGAGCATCTGGCGCAGGTACCACTCCGCCTTGTTCTCGTTCTTGTACTGCTCCTTGGTGAACGTCTCCGCCTCATCCGGGAAGTGCCCGCAGAAGATCACCGCGTAGGCCCACACGTTGCGGGCCAGGTTCGCCACCGCGTTGGCCTTGGCCACCTCACCCCAGCGGGGGCCGGCGAGCAGCGGGAACAGCGCGTAATCCTTGAGCAGCTGGCGGCCCGACTTCTCGAACACCTCGATCAGCTGCTGCTTGGCGACGGACCACTCCTTCTTGCCCGCCGCGACGCGGCCGAGCTCGACGTCGTAGAACGCCACGGCCCACTGGAACAGCGACGCCAGGATGACGTTCTGGATCGGCTGCGTCAGCGTCGCCGGCGTCCACTTCTTGTCGCGGGTCACGCGAAGGATGCCGTATCCCACGTCGTTGTCCATGCCGATGACGTTGGTGTACTTGTGGTGCACGAAGTTGTGCGAGTGCTTCCAGCCGGACGACGGGCAGGAGTTGTCCCACTCCCACGTCGACGAATGGACCTCGGGGTCGTTCATCCAGTCCCACTGGCCGTGCATGACGTTGTGGCCGATCTCGAGGTTCTCGAGGATCTTCGACAGCGACAGCGCGCCGACGCCGGCCCACCACAGGCCCTTGTGGGCGGGGGTGCGCAGCGAGCGCGGCAGCAGGCCGCCCTTGCGGGTCTTGTAGCCGGCCTTGTCCAGGGCCATGCCCAGGGTCGGCAGCATCAGCAGGCCGCGGCCGGCGACCTCCAGGCCGCGCTGCACGCGGATGAGGGTGCGGATGTACCGGGCGTCCTTCGGGCCCAGCGCCGCGCGATGCTCGGCGGCGATCTCCTCGAAGCGACGGCCGATCTCGGCGACGTCCTCCTCGGACAGGTGCGAATAAGCCTTGATGTCGGCGATAGCCATGGTGATGTCTCCTAAATTTCGATTGCGACGTCGCCGGCGGGAACGCAGACGCAGGTGCGGATGCGCTCGCCGGCTTCATGGGTTTCGCCCGTGCGCAGATCGCGCGCGGTGCCGTCGGCGAGCTGCTGCACGCACGTGGCGCAGATGCCCATTCGGCAGCCGTAGGGCAGCTGGATCCCGGCCTTCTCGCCAGCCTCCAGGATGGTCGTGGCGCCGTCGACCTCGATCTCGCCGCGGCCCGGGAAGCTGACGACGCCGCCCTGGGCGTCGGTGTTGCCTCGGTCGAGGGTGAAACGCTCGGTGCGCACGCCCGGCAGACCATCTTCGAGCTCGTCGAGCATCGCCGACGGCCCGCAGGCGTAGACCGCGCGGTCGGCGACGTCCGGCACGAGCTGCTTGATCTCGTCGATGGACAGGCGCCCGTCGATGCCCGTCTCGCGGACGGTCAGGGCGTAACCCGGCTGCGCACGGCGGAGGCGGTCGAGCTCGTCGTCGAAAAGCAGGCCCGCGCGATCGCGGACCGAATGCAGGTGCACCACGTCCGGCAGGCCGCCGCGGCGCTCCAGATCGCGCAGCATCGACATCACCGGGGTGATGCCGGAACCGGCCGTGATGAACAGCAGCTTCTCCGGCGGCGGCTCCGGCAGGTGGAAATCGCCGGCCGGCGCGGCCAGGCGCACCACGGTGCCGGGGGTGACGTTGGCGACCAGGTGCTGCGACAGGCGGCCCTGATCCTGAGCCTTGACGGTGACCGCCAGCATGCCGTCGGCCGAATGCGGAGCGTTGGTCAGCGAGTAGGACCGCCACACCAAACGGCCGTCGACGCGGACGCCGACGCCGATGTACTGGCCGGCGCGGAAGTCCGCGGGGACCCCCCAACCCGGCTTGATGACCAGCTCGACGACGTCCTCGGCCGGGCGCGTGACGCGCTCGATCTGGCCGCGCAGCTCGCGCTTCGACCACAGCGGATTGACCAGACGGGTGTAGTCGTCGGGCATCAGCGGCGTGGACAGGTGTCGGAACGCGCCGCGAAGGCGATTGCCAATGCTCACCGGTTCCCCTTTCCGTAGATTACGGAAGCGTAGCTTACGGGCAGGTAACTTTTCGGTCAAGCGGTGGAAACGACGCGGGGCCGGGCCCCCGGGGGTTACAGCAGCTCCACCAACATCGGCAGCTCGGCGGAGTCGTACCAGGCCAACGGCTGCTCGAGGCAATCCCCCACGGCCAGCTCCGCGTCCTCGTCCCCCATGTCCGCCGCGTCGACCGCGGCGATCGCCTTCTCCACGGCGGGCTCCGCGGCCTCGACGTCGACGTGGATCGCGGCGACGTCGTCGCGCTTCAGATCGCCGGACAGGGCCACCACGGCCTCCCCCATGTCCGGCTGCAGCTCCACCGCCTCGTCGGCGACGTCGGCGGCGATGACCACGCGCCGATGCGGGAACTTGTCGTCGCCCGCCGACAGCAGGCGCAGCGAGGCGCGCGAGGCGTCGTCGAAGGCGATGTCCGCCAGCTCCTCGTCATCGCCCTCCACGTAGAACTCGCGCAGGGCGGGGGTCACGGCGAAGGCCCACCCGCGGCGCGGGACCACCGCGCCGTCGGCCAGCAACTCCCCGAGCATCCCGAACGTGGCCGGCAGATACACGCGCACTAGAACTCGCCCTCCAAGTCGAACAGGCCCACGATCTCCACGACCGCGCGGTCGAACTGCTGATAGAAGACGCCCACCATCCCGTGGGACACGGCGCCGTGGATGTTGACGATCGAATCGTCGACGAGCACGCAATCGCGCGCCGGCAGGCCCAGTCGCTCGGCCGTGATGTCGAAGATCTCCGGCTCCGGCTTCTCCGCGTCGACCTCGCCGGACAACACGACCGCGTCGACGAGCCCATCCTCCTCGAGCTTGCGGATCGGATCCGCCCCGGGACCGCCCGGGTCGTTGGACAGCACGGCCAACGCCACGCCATTGGCGCGGGCGGCCGCCAAAAGCTTCCGCCACCGCGCCTGCTCTTCGTCGGTGCCGTCCAGGACACCGCAATAATCGATGATGAGACCACGCATGACCACGAGCGTAGTGGTCCGCGCCGTGATCCGCCGCCCGCCCCGCCGACTGCGCCGATCCCTGGCACAATGTCGGCGGGAACTGGCCTTCGGGGGATGGGCGGAAATCATGGTGGGCGACATGCGGGAAGATGCGGCGGCACTGGCGCCGCTGGGCGGTTTCGAGCTGCTGCACGGGCTCCGGCCCGGGGCGGGGGCGGAGACGGGGGCGGAGACGGGGCCGCACCACGAGCCGCCCGACGACGGCCGACCGCCCGGGCCCGTGATCGGGACGTGCACCGATGCGGCGCGGGCGGCGCTGGCCACCTCGATGACCGTGATCCTGGAGGTGCTGGCCGGGCGCAGGCGGCCCGAGGGCCTGCGGGCCGCCTCGGTCGACGAACGCGTCCACGCGGGCCTGCGGCACCGCATCCGGGCCGGGGGCATGCGCGGGGCCGCTCTGCGGACGCTGCATCCGTCGGCGCGCCCCTGCGGGACCCGCGTGGAATTCGTGGGCTCCTACGCCCACGCGGGGCGGGTGCGGGCGCTGGCCGGCGCGATGATCGACGACGGCCGCGGCTGGACGATCACCGCCCTGCGCTTCCTCTGAGCCCGCATTCTTTGACCCGCGGGGCCGGGGCGCGGTCCCGCTAGCGGTTGCGGCCGCGGCGGGCGGCCTTGCGGCGCTGGGCGCGGTTGCCCGACTCGCCGTCGACGCGCTTCTGCTCGGCGGTGCCGTCGGCGGACGGGCCGGAGTACGTCATCTGCTTCGGCTGCGACTCGGCGCGGGCCAGGTCCGGGGCGAGGTCCTTCTCGTCGACGACGCCGTCGTCGTTGAGGTCGCCGGTCTGCTTCTGCTCGGCCTGCATGACCTGCTGGCGCACCAGGAACAGCTGGCGGATGGACTCCTCCTTGATGCCGTCCATCATGCCGGTGAACATGTCGTAGCCCTCGCGCTGGTACTCGACCAGCGGGTCGGCCTGGGCCATGGCGCGCAGGCCGATGCCCTCCTTGAGGTAGTCCATCTCGTAGAGGTGCTCGCGCCACTTGCGGTCCATCACGTTGAGGATGGTGAAGCGCTCCATGTTGCGCATCTGCTCCTCGCCGCCGATGGCGGACACCGCGTCCTCCAGCTCGCCGTAGGACTTCCGGACGTCCTCCTGCAGCACGGTCTCCAGGTCCTTCGCGGACAGGTCGCCGGAGGGGCCGTACTCGTCGCCGTCGACGAGCGACTGCCACGACACCGTCGGGCCGTACAGCGACTCCAGGGCGTTCCACAGCTCGTCGAGGTCCCAGTCCTCCACGTAGCCGTCGGCGGTGGCGCCGGCGACGTAAGCCGAGATGACGTCGTCCTGCATGTCGCGGACCTGGTCCTTCAGGTCCTCGCCCTCGAGGATGCGCAGGCGCTCGGCGTAGATGACCTTGCGCTGCTGGTTCATCACCTCGTCGTACTTCAGGACGTTCTTGCGGACCTCGAAGTTCTGGCTCTCCACCTGCGTCTGCACGCTCTTAATGGAGTTGGACACCACCTTCGAGTCGATGGGCACGTCGTCCGGCACGTTCAACGTGTTCATCAGCGCCTCCATGCGCTGGCCGTTGAAGCGGACCATCAGGTCGTCGCGCATGGACAGGTAGAAGCGAGTCTCGCCCGGATCGCCCTGGCGCGCGGTGCGGCCGCGCAGCTGGTTGTCGATGCGGCGGGACTCGTGGCGCTCGGTGCCCAGGACGTACAGGCCGCCGGCGTCGCGGACCTTCTCGGCCTCCTTCTCGGATTCCTCGCGGACGCGGGCGATCTCGGCGTCCCACTCGGCCTCGTACTCCTCCGGCGTCTCCGTCGGGGACAGGCCCTTTGCGCGCAGGTTGAGGTCGGCGATGATGTCGGGGTTGCCGCCCAGCACGATGTCGGTGCCTCGGCCGGCCATGTTCGTGGCGACGGTGACGGCGCCGGGACGGCCGGCCTCGGCGACGATCTCGGCTTCCTTCTCGTGGTGCTTGGCGTTGAGCACGCTGTGCTTGATGCCCTCGCGCTGCAGCAGCTTGGACAGGTGCTCGGACATCTCCACCGACGCCGTGCCCACCAGCACCGGCTGGCCCTTCTCGTGGCTTTCGCGGATGTCCTCGATCACCGCGTAGAACTTCGCCTCCTGCGTCTTGTAGACCAGGTCGGGGTGGTCCTTGCGCTGGTTCGGGCGGTTCGGCGGGATCGCCATGACGTTGAGCTTGTACGTCTGGTGCAGCTCCGCAGCCTCCGTCTCGGCCGTGCCGGTCATGCCGGCCAGCTTGTCGTACATGCGGAAGTAGTTCTGCAGCGTGACGGTTGCGAGGGTCTGGTTCTCGTTCTTGATCTCCACGCCCTCCTTCGCCTCGATGGCCTGGTGCATGCCCTCGTTGTAGCGGCGGCCGGCCAGCACGCGGCCGGTGAACTCGTCGACGATGAGGACCTCGCCGTTGCGGATGATGTAGTCCTTGTCGCGCTGGAACAGCTCCTTGGCCTTGATGGCGTTGTTCAGGTAGCTGACCAGCTGCGAGTTCTCCGCGGCGTACAGGTTGTCGATGCCCAGCTGGTCCTCGACGTAGGCCACGCCCTCCTCGCGGACGCCGACGGTGCGCTTGCGCACGTCGACCTCGTAGTGGATGTCCAGGCGCATGCCCTTCACGATGCCCGAGAACGCCTGGTACCACTCCGGCGAACCGTCGGCCGGGCCGGAGATGATCAGCGGGGTGCGGGCCTCGTCGATGAGGATCGAGTCCACCTCGTCGACGATGGCGTAGTGGTGGCCGCGCTGCACCAGGTCCTTGAGCGAATGCGCCATGTTGTCGCGCAGGTAGTCGAAGCCGAGCTCGTTGTTCGTGCCGTAGGTGATGTCGGCGGCGTAGGCCTCGCGCCGCTGGTCGGAGCTGAGCCCCGACAGGATCACGGAGGTCTCCAGCCCCAGGAAGCGGTGGACGCGGCCCATCCACTCGGCGTCGCGCTTGGCCAGGTAGTCGTTGACCGTGACCACGTGGACGCCCTTGCCCTCCAGGGCGTTGAGGTAGGCGGGCAGCACGCAGGTCAGCGTCTTGCCTTCGCCGGTCTTCATCTCGGCGACGTTGCCGAAGTGCAGCGCCGCGCCGCCCATCACCTGCACCGGGTAGTGCTTCTGGCCCAGGACGCGCCACGACGCCTCGCGTGCGGTGGCGAAGGCCTCCAGCAGCAGGTCATCGAGGGATTCGCCCTCCTTGATGCGGGTCTTGAATTCCTCGGTCTTCAGCCGCAGTTCCTCGTCGGACAGCGCCGCGTACTCGTCGTCGAGCTCCAGCACCGCATCCGCGATGCCCTTCAGGCGCTTGACGGCGCGCCCTTCGCCGACGCGGAGCAACTTGCTGAAAGAAAACACTGCGGATGGGACCTTTCCGACAGACGACTCGGGCCGCGCCCCTCTCGGGGCGTTCAAGTCCCCCAGTATAGGACGGACCCGCACCCCGGGGTGGGGTGCGGGTGCTTAAAAGATCCTGCTTTGCGACGGCCGTGCAGCGGCGCGTCACCCGGCGACGCCGACGTACACGACGGCGTTGTTGCCGCCGGTGCACTTGTACGTCGCGTCGCTCCCGCTCATCGAGCCCAACGTGCAGTTCATGGTGTAGGTCTTCTTGGTCGTGGGACTGTACGCGCGGACGGTCAGGTACCTGGCACCGATGTCCTCCTCCCACACCGCGTCGGCCACGTTCTTGGCGAAGGGGCAGCTGGTCGACGAATTCCCCGTCACGCCCCCGTTGCCGCAGTATTCGAGACCGGCGTCGGCGCCCCAGATGTTCCGGCCGCCCCGTCCCCCGTCGCGCACCCGCTCGGTTTCCGTCACGGTCTCCCGCGCGGGGGCCGCCGCGGTGGGGTCGGGCCGGTCCGGAGCCGGCGGCGCCTGCAGCTGGCCCGCGTCGGCGACGGTGGCCGCACCATCGTCCGAGCCTCCCCCGAAGGCCATCGCGGCAACGACGCCCAGTACCAGCGCGAGCACCGCGAGGAGCCCGATCAACAGGTGGACGAGGCCATTGCCCCCGCTTCCCCCGCCCCCTCCCGGAGGGTGCATCGGTTGCTGCGGCGGAGTCCATTGGTGGGTCATCGCGGGAGGCCCTTCTCGGAGTTCAACGCCCGTTTCGGCGCATGCCACCACAGTATCCCGGAAACGGCGAAACCCCCGGCCACCTCCCGAAAACGGGGAGGGCCGGGGGCCTGCTGCGGCGCAAACCGGAGGGACGTCCTACTCGGCGTCGTCGGCCAGCGCGATCATGCCGTAGTCGTAGGCATGGCGGCGGTAGACCACGGACGGGCGTCCGGTGGCCTCGTCGACGAAGAGGAAGAAGTCGTGGCCGACGAGTTCCATCTCCGACAGCGCGTCATCCACGGACATCGGGGTGGCGGAGTGCTCCTTGGTGCGGACGACCTTGCCCAGCTGGATCTCCTCGACCTGATCCTCGTACGGATCGGCCTTCGGGGCGGAGCCGGAGGCCTCGTCGACCAGCGCGGCGGTCGCCTCGCCCACGGAAATGGGGGCGCGGTGGCCGGAGCGGCTGATCTTGCGGCGGGCCTTCACCTTGCGCAGGGAACGCTCCATCTTGCCCAGGGCGGACTCGAGGGCGGCGTAGAAGCTGTCCTCCTTCGCCTCCGCGCGGGCGAGGTGGCCCTTGCCGGTGGCGGTGATCTGGATGCGGTCCGAGCGGTCCGCGCGGCGCGGGTTCGGCTCGTGCTGCAGCTCCACGTGGAAGAACGTCAGGGTCGGATCGAGGCGCTCAATCTTGGCGAGCTTGCCGTTGACTCGCTCGGCGAAGTGTTCCGGGACCTCCACGTTGCGCCCGGTGATGGTCACCTGGGCATTGGGGCTGAGGACCTCGTTGTTGTCAGCAGGTGTCGTCACTTGCTTCCTACCTCCCGGTATGGCCACCGCCCTTCCGTGAGCGGGATTACTCACGGCGTCCACGGTGACGCGACTAACTGTGCCTCCAGGATACAGACGCGGGTACCCCCGCTGCCACGAACCTCCCGTCCGATTCGCCGCCCGGTTCGGCATATCGGGGGCGGCGCGCCCTAGGCGTGCGAAAACACGATCACGCCCTCGACCCGGACCCCCATCGACGACAGCACGAGCACCGACTGCGCGGCGGTCGCGCCGGTCGTCGCCACGTCGTCGACGAGCACCACCGGCCCCCTCGCGGAGCCCGCCGGCACGATCTTCCCGGCGATGTTCGCCCGCCGCCCGGCGGCGGTGAGCCCGGCCGAATCCTCCGCCTCCTCGACGGTCCGCAGCAGCCGCGCCACCCGCGCGCCCGGCATCCGCGCGGCGGCCACCGCGCATGCCGCGGCGACCGGGTCGCCTCCCCTGCGCCGGGCCGCCGACGCCCTGGTCGGCGCGGGCACCAGCGTCAACGGGCTTTGCGACGGATGGGGCAACGCCCCCTCGGCCATGAGCCTGAGCAACGCCGCACCCGTCACCGACCCCATGACACGGCGCGCGGCGGCGTCGCAACGCTCTTTCGCCGCCAGCACGACCGCCCGCCGGGGCCCCGAATACGAACCGCAGGACCACACCGGCGCGGGCACGTGCACGCGCGGCGCCAGCGGCACCGGCGGCGACGCGAACACCCGCCGGCACGACGGGCACACGTCCCCCGGCTCGCCGCACCCGGGGCAGGCCCGGGGCACCGCGGCGTCGAGCAATTCCCCCCACATGCCCGCGAGGCTACTCGGCGGTCACCGGCGCCGCGCGCCCCGCCACTCCCGGCACCGCACGCCAGAACTGGGCCTCGCCTTCGCCGGTGACCAGCTCCATCAGGGCGTTGTCGTCGAGGGCGTAGATCTTCGACGACGTCGCCGACACCACCGACACCGGCGGGCTGAGGTTGAGCTTCGGCAGCATGTAATTCACCGAGCCGTCCGGGTAGATGCGCCACATCGGCGCGGTGTCGCCGTAGGCGCCGACGATGATCGTCGAATTGGGCGCCCACGCCAGCGTCACCGGGGTGATGCCCTCGGTCAGCGACAGCTCGCGGGCGTTGACCAGCCGCCACGGCCCGGACTCGCTCTGCTCGATGGTCGCGATCCAGATCTTGCCCCCGGCGATGATGGCGACCTGGGTGCCCGACGGGTCCACCCGCAGCTCCGAAATGCCGCCGCCGACCTCGGCGATGCCGGAGACGTCGATTTCCTCGAAGCCGGGAACCGCCGAGCCGGTGCCGACCAGCCGCATGACGCGCTCGCCGTCGACGACCGTCCACACCGACGCGGCGTCGGGCGACCAGCTGGGGCGGGTCAGGCTCTGGGCGCTGAGCACGACCTCCGGCTCATCGCCGGCGCGGCCGAGCAGCAGCGACGATTCGCCGGTGCCGCCGCGGTCGGTGCGCGACACCGCCGCGATCAGCCGGGTGCCGGCCTCGTCGACGCCTACGCCGGCGGACACCAGCACCTCGCCGCCCTGCGACGCCCATCCGGGCAGCGCCCGCTCGCGGCCGTCGGCGACTTCGACGACGCCGCCGGCCTCGACCGCGTGCAGCGGTGCGCGATCGGCCGGCCCCTTGGTCGGGTCCAGCGGGCGCAGTTCGTCGCTGTCGCGCGTCCACGGCCCCGGGTGCGACTCGATCAGCGGTGCGCCGTCGGCCTCCAGCAGCCACGGTCCCCGCACGTCGGCGGTGGACAGCGTCCACACGATCTGCGCGGCCAGCAGCCCGCGCAGGGTCTCGTCCAGGTCGCCCAGCCCGGTCAGCCGGATGACGCGCCCCGGCCCTTCTTCCTGGCGGCCGACCTCCACCCGGGTCTCCGGGGGCAGCGCCGAGGTCACGCCCGGCACGAGCCTGTTCCGGGGCCCGCCGCCCATGGTGTTCAGCAGTTCCGTCGCGGCATCGTCGACGCCGCGGTAGATCCAGCGCCGATCGGGCACCAGATGGTTGCCCGACGGGTCGACGAAGTACACGTTGCGCGGCGCATGGCTGTCGAGGAACGCCTGGCGCTCCAGCAGGACGCCGTCGGGCAGCTCGGCGATGCGCCACTGCCCCTCGGTGGTCATGCGCAGCTCGACCGAGTCCTCGTACAGCGCCGACTGCGTCTCGTAGGCCCAGTTGGCCGCCAGATTGCCGACGATCGCCGCGCGGGTGTCGAACCTGCGCGAGTTCCCGTCGCCGTCGTCGCCGCCGTCGCCGATGACGTTGATGCCGTCGACGATCCACGTGCTGCCGTGCGGGTTCCACCGCGCGCGGGCCTCGTCGGTGAGGAACGCCCGCGCCGCGGCGTAGTCGTCGCCGGGGTGCGCCGACGCCGCGTAGAAGTCGCGCAGCACCAGGTCCGGGGCCGCGTCCGGCCGGGGCTCGGGCACCTCGATGTCGTGCGCGGGCGCCTCGAAGGTGCGGATCGCCTGCGGCGTCGTGTCGCCGGGCATGGTCGTGCAGCCGGACAGCGCCAGGACGGCCACGCCGGCCAGCGCCACGAAAGAGCGGGCGCCCTTCCTGCGGGATCGGATGCGGGCGGTCATGCCTGGCCTCCCTCGGCGTCGATGTCGCGCTGTTCGCGCTTGACGACGATGGCGTCGAGCACCTCTGTCTTCGGCACCGGAGCGGGCGCCCCGGGCACGTCCAACGGCAGCGGTTCCGTATCCACGGGACCGCCGGGTTCCAGCGGCAGCCGCAGCCGGAAACAGCTGCCCCGGCCGGGCACGCCATGCACGTCGAGGCGCCCGCCGTGGAGCAGCACGTCCTCGCGGGCGATGGCCAGGCCCAGGCCGGTGCCGCCGGTGCGCCGCTCGCGGGACGGGTCGGCGCGCCAGAACCGGTTGAACACCAGCTCCTCCTGTTCCGGCTTCAACCCGACGCCGCGGTCGGTGACCGAGCAGGCCACGACGTGGTCGTCGGCGCGCACCGCCACGACGACGGGATTGCCTTCCGAGTGGTCGATCGCATTGGCCATGAGATTGCGCAGCACCCGTTCCACGCGCCGAGAATCGACGATGGCGGGCACCGGCTCCTCCGGCATGTCCAGGACGACCGACGTCCCGGACTCCTGGGCGACGACCTGCAACGGCTGGAACGCGGATTCGACGCAGCGGCGCATGTCGACGCGTTCGGCGGACAGGTCCGCGACACCGGCGTCGTGGCGGGAAATCTCCAGCAGGTCGGCGAGGAGCATTTCGAAGCGGTCCAGCTCCGCGATCATCAGCTCGGAGGCGCGGCGGGTGGCCGGGTCGAGGTCCTCGGCACCGTCGGCGATCAGGTCCGCGGCCATGCGGACCGTGGTCAGCGGCGTGCGCAGCTCGTGGGAGACGTCGGAGGTGAACTGGCGCTGCAGGTCGCCGTACTCCTCGAGCTGGTGGATCTGCAGCGACAGGGACTCCGCCATCTTGTTGAAGCTCACGGCCAGGCGGGCCATCTCGTCCTCGCCCTCCACGGCCATCCGCTCGCGCAGGTGCCCGGAGGCGAAACGCTCCGAAATCCGCGCCGCCGACCGCACCGGGCCCGTCACCTGGTTGGCGAACAGCCACGTGATGCCCACGAGCAGCAGCGTCATGACCACGGTCGCGCCGGCGAACAGGCCACGGACGAGGGCCAGCGTCGACTCCTCCGACGACAGCGGCATGATCAGGTACAACTCGAGGCCCGGCACGTCCGACGCCGTCGGGGTGCCGATGACCAGCGCCGAATAATTCGAGCCGTCGCGGCCGTCCATGGTCGCGTACTGGTAGCTGATCTGGCCCTGCTGGATGAAGGGCCGCAGCTGCGTGGGCACGTAACCGTCGACGGGCGACCGCACGGCCTCCCCGTCGGTCCCGGGGGCGATGAGCACGACCTCGTACACGGTGGAGGAGCTGTTCGACGTGCCCGTCTCGCGCTCCGCCATCGCCTCGCGGCCCGCGTTGAGCTTCGCCTGGGTGCCGTCGGCGCCCGATGCGGCGATGGCCTGCTCAACCAGCACGCGCGCACGGTCGATCTCCTCGTTGGCGACGTTGAACTTCTCGTCGAGCAGCCGCTGCGCGACGATGGACACCAGCGCGAAACCGAGCATGCCGACGACCAGCACCGACACCACCATCACGGAGGTGACCACGCGGACCTGCAGAGACGTGCGCCACGAGCGCATGACGCGGCTCCACGCCGCGCCCATCCGGTCCCCCAGATCCCGCAATCCCTCCCTCATGCGTCCCCGCTACTCGCCGGTCTTGTACCCGACGCCGCGGACCGTCAGCACGATCCGCGGATTCTCCGGGTCCTGCTCGATCTTCGAGCGCAGGCGCTGGACGTGGACGTTGACCAGACGGGTGTCCGACGAATGGCGGTAACCCCACACCTTCTCCAGCAGCTCCTCGCGGCTGAAGACCTGCTTGGGGCGCTGCGCCAGGGCGAGCAGCAGATCGAACTCCAGCGGCGTCAGCGCGATCTCGCTGCCGTTGCGCGACACGGCGTGGCCCGGCACGTCGATGACCAGATCACCGACCTCGAGCAGCTCGCCCGGCTCGTCGTCCCGGCGGCGCAGGCGCGCGCGGACGCGGGCGACGAGCTCCTTCGGCTTGAAGGGCTTGGTCACGTAGTCGTCGGCGCCGGACTCCGGGCCCAGCACCACGTCGACGGTGTCGGTCTTGGCGGTGAGCATGATGATCGGCACCGCGCTTTCCTCGCGGACGTTGCGGCACACGTCGACGCCGCCCATGCCGGGCAGCATCAGATCCAGCAGGATCAGATCGGGGTTCTCGCGCGACGCCGCCGCGACGGCTTCCAGCCCGTCGCCCACCACCACCGTGTCGAAGCCCTCCCTCTGGAGGACCATGGTCAACATTTCGGCGATGGCGGGGTCGTCGTCGACGACCAGGATTTTGGCGCTCATGCGCCCCATCCTATCCGCCCGGGCGGATCGACCGTTCGAGGTCCGCGATGACGCGTTCCGCGAGTCCCCCGGCCGAGTCCCCGGCGACGTGCCACGGCGAGGCCCACGACTCCGCCGCCAGGTCCGAATACGCCCGGGCGACGCGGTCCTGCAGACCACCGTCGCGTTCGTAGGCGTCGCGCGTGCGGGACTCGTCGGCGGCCTCGCGGTTCTTCGCGCGCCGCGCGGCCTCCGCCACTCCCGTGCCCAGGTGGACCTGCAGGTCCGGCACCGGCATCCCGTGCCGGCCGAACTCCTGGTCGCGCACCCACTCGACGACCGCCCGGTCGCCGGTGCGACCCCACGAGTACGCGGCGTTCGACGCCACGTACCGGTCGAGGACCAGCACGTCGGCCCCCTCGGTGGCCGCGATCACCTCGTCGCGCATGTCCCGCCGGTCCAGCGCGAACAGCAGGGCCATGGCCCAGGCGGATTCGGCGACGTCGCCGAGCCGCCCGTGCAGGGCGTCGTCGGCGAAATCGGCGAAGGGAGTGCGGCCGTACGCGGGAAAACCGAGCTTGGCGACGGCCAGCCCGGCGTCGGCAAGCTCTTTTTCCAGGGCACGCGACAGGGTGTTCTTGCCCGCCCCGTCGATGCCCTCGATGGCGACGATGTAGCCCATGGCGGCGACGTCCCCGGCCTAGTAGCGGTAGTGCTCGGGCTTGTACGGGCCCTCGACGTCGACGCCGATGTACTCCGCCTGCTCCTTGGACAGGGTGGTCAGCGAACCGCCCAGGGCCTCCACGTGGATGCGGGCGACCTTCTCGTCCAGGATCTTCGGCAGGCGGTAGACCTGGTTGTCGTACTCGTCGCCCTTGGTGAACAGCTCGATCTGCGCGATCGTCTGGTCGGCGAAGGACGTCGACATGACGAACGACGGATGGCCGGTGGCGTTGCCCAGGTTGAGCAGACGGCCCTCCGACAGGACGATCAGCGACTTGACCTCGCCGTCCTCGTGTTCGAAGCGGTACTCCGCGACCTGAGGCTTGATCTCGATGCGCTCGACGTCGTCGCGATGGTGCAGCGAGTGCATGTCGATCTCGTTGTCGAAGTGGCCGATGTTGCCCAGCAGGGCGTGGTCCTTCATCTTGCGCATCTGATCGAAGGTGATGATGCCCATGTTGCCCGTCGCCGTGATGACCACGTCGGCGTCGGCGATGGCATCGTCGACCGTGACGACCGGGAAACCGTCCATCAGCGCCTGCAGCGCGTTGATCGGGTCGGCCTCGGTGACCGACACCCGCGCGCCCTGGCCGGCCAGCGCCTCCGCCGACCCCTTGCCCACGTCGCCGTAGCCGCAGACCAGGACGTTCTTGCCGCCCAGCAGCATGTCGGTGCCGCGGTTGAGGCCGTCGAGCAGGCTGTGGCGGGTACCGTACTTGTTGTCGAACTTCGACTTGGTCACGGCGTCGTTGACGTTCATGGCCGGGAAGGGCAGCGTGCCCTCCTCCGCGAAGTGGTACAAGCGGTGGACGCCCGTGGTGGTCTCCTCGGTGACGCCCTTGACGGCCTCGGCCGTGCGGGTCCACAGGTCGGGCTTCTCCGCCAGGACGCGGCGCAGCATGTCCTTGAAGGCGACGAACTCGTCGGAGTCGTCCTCCTCCACCGGCGGGACCACGCCGGCCTCCTCGTACTGGCGGCCGCGGATGACCGCCATGGTGGCGTCGCCGCCGTCGTCGAGGATCATGTTCGGCAGCTCGTCGCCCCAGTCGAAGATGCGCTCCAGGCACCACCAGTACTCGTCGAGGGTCTCGCCCTTCCACGCGAACACCGGCACGCCCTTCGGAACCTCCGGGGTGCCCTCCGGCCCGACGACGACGGCCGCGGCGGCCTCGTCCTGGGTCGAGTAGATGTTGCACGACGCCCAGCGGACCTCGGCACCGAGCGCCACCAGGGTCTCGATGAGCACGGCCGTCTGGACCGTCATGTGGATGGAACCGGCGATGCGGGCGCCGGCCAGCGGCTGCTCCTCGCGGTACTCCTCGCGCAGGGCCATCAGGCCGGGCATCTCGTGCTCCGCCAGGCGGATCTGATGGCGGCCCGCCTCGGCGAGCGAGATATCGGCGACCTTGTGCTCGATGACAGTCTGGGACATGCGACCTCTTCCGTGTTCGTTGCGCGCCGTTCGTTGCGGGATCAGCGCGCCGTGGGATCGCCCACCAGGCTAGTTCACGGCTTCGGCGAAGTCCTCGACGGCCTCTTGCTCGTCTTCCGGCAGCCCGGGCACCAGAACCTCGAAGGCCTCGGCGGCGGCCTCGCGCAGCTCCTCGGGGCAGGAGCCGATCCCCTCGCGGATGAAGGGGTACTCGTCGACCAGCTGGCCGGCGCTGAACGGCGCACCCGACCAGATGGCCGCGACGGTGGCGGCACCGAGGCCCGCGCGCGCCTCGTCGTCGTCGTCGGCGTCGCCCGCAGCCAGACGGCACGCATCGCGCAGCGCCTCCGCCAGCTCGTCGTCCTCCAGGCTCGAGACCTCCTCGAACAAGTCGGTGACGACGTCGCTGCTGAAGATGATGGAATCCCAGGTTGACATTGGCGCTACTCCTTCGGGGCCTGTTCGGGATCGCACGGGGCGCGGGGCCGGCGGCGACGCCCCATACCCCGATGTTCTACCCCACTCCCCCGCCCGGCGGCGACAACCACGGGGAAAAATGGCGTCTCCATAGACTCTTCCTGGAGTGGCGGGTCGCTCACCCTTCCGCTTAGATAACGAGTGTGTTAAGTTAACCGACCAAACGGTGACCAAATCGTTATATCGACCGGATTCCCCAGGGAAGGGAGCGAGCGACATGCGCGCAAGGACCGCGGGCCTCGGAATCGCCGCCATCATGGCCGCCGCCACGGCGGGCTGCGCCGGTGCCTCGGCCGTCGACGGGCCCGCCGCCCCTTCCGTCGCCGGCGAGGGCCAGCTGCCCCGCGTTCCCGACGACTCTGCTCTCGGCGCAGACGGCGGCGGTTCGCCGTCCGCGACCTCCGCGATCACCGACGCCCCGGACCGGGCCACCACCGTCGTGCCCTCGCCGCCGCGTTCCGGCCGGGACGTCCGCGCGCCGCGCGCCGACGACCCCTACCTGCCCCCGCGCGCCGTGATCCCCGACGCCACCGGCACCCCGACCGCCCCGGCCCCGGCCGATCCCCCGACGTCGACGCCCGCGCCGCCGACCACCGCGCCGGAGGAGACGACTACCCCCACGTTGCCGAACCCGCAGCGCCCCAGGCCGTTGCTGCCGCCGGGCGGCGAGCTGCCGGACCTGCCCCAGTGGGAACTGGACGCCCCTTCCGGAGGCAAGGAACCCGACAAGGGCGACTCGACCACCGGCACCGATGCCACGGACGACTCGAACGACTCCGCCGATTCGGGCAATCCCGCTGATTCCGGCGACTCCGGCGACTCCGGCGATTCCGATGGCCGGGCCACGACGCCGAACGCCCCCGCGACGGCCACCGGCGCTCCCTCGGACCGCTAGAACTGTTAGGACCGCCAGGACCGCCAGGGCGGACCAGGGATCGACCCCGGATCCACTCCGGACCTTCTCCGGCAGCTACTCCGGAACCGAGGCGACGAACGCGGACACGGGGCCATCGCCCATCGCCCGCAGAACGCGCGGCGGCTCGTCGGCGGGCACCCACGCGGCGCCTCCCCGCGGCAGCTCCACGGAGCCGGCCGACGACGACACTTCGGCCTCGCCCTCGACGACGAGGATGATCATCGCGCCGGTGCGCGGGACCTCCACCTGCCCGCCCTCCGGCACCTCGACGCCGACCAGGCGGAATTCACCCGCATCAGTGGGGTACGACGACACCACGCCGTCGACGACGGGACGCACCACGGGATCCTCGGCGGGAGAGAAGTCCAGGACGCGGAGCAGCTCGACGACGTCGACGTGCTTCGACGTCAGGCCGCCGCGCAGGACGTTGTCCGAGTTCGCCATGATCTCCACGCCCATGCCCGACAGGTATGCGTGCAGCTGGCCGGCGCCGAGGTAGATGCCCTCGCCCGGCTCCAACGTGATGCGGTTGAGCAGCATCGACGCCAACACACCCGGATCCCCCGGGTATCGGGCGGCGATGTCGGCGGTCGTGGCCGCGACCTCCCCGATCCACCCGCCGCCGCCGTACGCCGCGCAGGCGGCGCGGACGGTCTCGACCAGATCACCGAGAACCCGCGTCGGCAGGGTCAGCCAGGTGGTGAACAGGGCGCGCAGGCCCTCCACCGGCGACGGGGCGTCCAGCAGAACCGTGTAATGGCCGAGCTCGGGGATCGCCAGCTCGTCGAAAAGCTCCTTGGTCGCGTCGACCGGGCGGAACCCCGCGAGCGCGTCGAACCGCGTCAGGGCGACGATGAGCTCCGGCTTGTGGTTCGCGTCGCGGTAATTGCGGTGGCGCGCGGTCGGCGGGATGCCGCGCTCGTTCTCCGCGGCGAAGCCCTCCTTCGCCTGCGCCAGCGTCGGATGCGCCTGCAGCGACAGCGGCTCGGACGCCGCGAGGATCTTCAGCAGGAACGGCAGGGTGCCGTCGGCGACGTCGGCCGCAGGACCGAGCGCGGCGGCCGGATCGTCCGCGATGACCTCGGTCAACGGACGCCCGCCCACGGTGGACGGGGCCAGCGGGTGGGCGCCGAACCAGGCCTCCGCCTGCGGGTGCGCCGACGGCGCCGCCTGCCCCATGAGCTCCGCGATCAACGTGCGCGAACCCCACGGGTACGACTGCATGACAGCGTCGATGCGCTCCATCAGGCCGTCACCCCTCCTCAGGTACATAAGCCGCCGCCGCAGCCACGCGGGCCGCGGTGACGCAGACGTCCACCAGCGGATGGCGGACCTCGGCCTCCTCGGCGGGGCATTCCACGCGGGCCCATTCGAAGGGCTCCAGGCGTGCGCGCACGGTCGGCGCGTCGGCCGGGGAGGTCACGGCAATAACACTCAACGGTAGCATCCGCGGCTCCTCGGCCGGACCATCGATCAGGGGATCGTGGAAGAGATCGTCGAACGCGGCGCCCGGAGCCGGGGACAACGCAGCGGAAGCCCGCAGCATGTCCGACACCGTGGTGCCGTGCGCGGGCAACCCCGCATCGAGCAACCACGCCGCCGCGAGCTCCGCGACGGTGCGCCACACGTCACCCTCGCCGGCCACGACCACGGAATGCCCCCGCATCCACTGCGCCCACTGGCGCGCCGGATTGACCAGCAGATCGCGGTCCGGGGCGCAGGCGATCGACTCGGCGTCGACCGCGTCGGCGACGTCGCCGAGCACCTGGGCGGGCCCCAGGGACGTGACCCGCGCCGCCGTCAACGCCCCCAGCACGGCACCCAGGTAGCCGCAGAAGGAACCGGCGGCCGACAGCGCCGGGCGCGGCACCACCACGGTGCGCGACGACGCCGCACTGCGCACCGGCCCCTCCCCCGGGTCGATGAGCACCGTCGCCGCGCCCCTGCGGTCGGCTTCGGCGAGCACCTCCGCGATCGGGTCGCCCGGATCATCGGTGAGCACGAACACCAGATCCAGCGCCCCGACGAAACGCGGCAGCGACCGGGCGATGGTGATCGGCGCCCGGGCATCGGACGCCAATGCGATGACCGCCTCCGCGGCCAAGCGGGCCCGGGATTCGTTGGTGATCAGGACGACGGCGCGGGGCTCGGGCAGGCCGTCGAAAAGCCCCTCGGCGGCGGCCGACGCCGCGGCCCGCAGGTGCGGGCCCTCGGCGGCCGCGATCAGCGGAAGACTATGCGGATCCATGCCCCCAGCATGCCGCAAAAAGCGTCAGGAGCGGATGATCGACAGCACCTCGTCGACGATCGCGTCGACCTCCTCGCGCGTCGGAGCCTCGACGTTGAGGCGCAGCAGCGGCTCAGTGTTGGAGGCGCGGACGTTGAACCAGGCCTTCGAATCCTTCAGGCCGATGGTCAGGCCGTCGAGCCAATCGTGGGCGCGGGTGCGCGGCGCGAAGAGCTCGGAGATCTTCTCCTGCTTCTCCAGCTGCTCCGCCGCCGAGCCGAGGCGGGAGTTGATCTCGCCCGACTGGGCGTAGCGGTCGAACTCGGCCATGAACTCGCTCAGCGGCTTGTCCTGCTCCGCCAGCGCCGCCAGCACGTGCAATGCGGCGAGCATGCCGGAGTCTGCATTCCAGAACTCGCGGAAGTAGTAGTGCGCGGAGTGCTCGCCGCCGAAGACCGCCGACGTATCCGCCATCTGGGCCTTGATGAACGAGTGGCCAACGCGCGTGCGCACCGGGATGCCCCCGGCCTCGATGATCAGCTCCGGCACCACCGCGGAGGTGATCAGGTTGTGGATGATGACCGCACCCGGATCCTCCTCCAGGTAGCGGGTGGCGATGAGCGCGCAGATCGCCGACGGGCTGACCGGGTCGCCCTTCTCGTCGACGACGAAGCAGCGGTCGGCGTCGCCGTCGAAGGCCAGGCCGATGTCCGCGCCCTGCTCGACCGTGAACTTCTGCAGGTCGACGAGGTTGGCCGGCTCCAGCGGGTTGGCCTCGTGGTTGGGGAAGTTGCCGTCGAGCTCGAAGTACAGGTCGCGCACGTCGCACACGTCGCCGAGGACGGCCGGCGCGGTCAGGCCCGCCATGCCGTTGCCCGCGTCGACGGCCACCGTGAGCTTGCGGCCGCCGGTCAGGTCCACCAGGCCGCGCAGGAACTCCGCGTAGCCGGACAGGACGTCGCGCTCGGTGATCTCGCCGGCCTCGCCGTCGAACTCCGGCACGCCGTCGACCAGCAGATCCTTGATCTCGCCGAGGCCGGTCTCCTGGCCCACCGGGCGCGCGCCGGCACGGCACAGCTTGATGCCGTTGTACTCGGCCGGGTTGTGCGACGCCGTGAACATGGCGCCCGGGCAGTTCAGGGTGCCCGACGCGTAATAGAGCTGGTCGGTGGACGTCAGGCCCAGCATGACCACGTCCACGCCCTGGGCGGCCGCCCCCTCCGCGAAGGCGCGGGACAACCCCGGCGATGAGTCGCGCATGTCGTGGCCGATGGCGATGCGCCCGGCCCCCTCGCGGCGCATCAGCAGACCGAACGCCGCGCCGGCGTCGCGCATCAGGTCCTCGTCGATGCCGTCGCCCACCACACCGCGGACGTCGTAGGCCTTGATCACGGCGTCGATGGCCGCCCGGCTGCGCTTGGTCACTGTGCTGTCCTCGCTCCTAGATGTTCCTGCTTACCGGAGCGAAATGTTACCCCTACTCGTCTTCGGGGTCGGGCACCACGTGCAGATGGGTGCGGGCGGGACGCCGCGACGGATGGCGGGCGGCGTCGACCTGGGCCCAGCGGGGCTCGCCCTCGTCGCGCAGCACCAGGCCCGTGGCCTGGCGCCCGGCTTCGCGGACGGCCTCGGCCAGGGCGGTGAGGTCATCGTCATCGGCGCGGTCGGAAGGCAGGTCGTATCGCACCAGCTCCCAGCCGAGCGGGGCGGTGATGGACTGCGCGTGGCGTTCGCACAGATCCCAGCTATGGGGCTCGCTGGCTGCGGCCAGCGGGCCGACGACGGCGGTGGACTCGGAATACGCGTAGGTCAGGGTGGCGATGGCGGGCTTGCCGCACCCCGGCCTGCAGCAGCGGCGGAATTGACTCACGCCCGAAAGTCTAGACCCTGGGTTGAGGTTTGTGCAGCCGCCCGGCCGGAATCGGCCCCCGGAGCGCCTACGCCGCGGCCGCTGCGCCGGGCCCTAGACTTGGCGCCCATGAACGTCTCCCGCCGCATCGAGCGCCGCGGCCGCGGCCCCCGCGGCCCCCTGCTGCCTCCGGAGGTACCGCGCTGGCGCAGCCGCACCGAGGCGTTCGACCAGGCCGTCCTCGACGCCTACGCCCCCATCGAGGCCCGCTGGCACGACCAGCTGGCCCACCTGGACATCGCCGTGGACACGGTCCCGCTCATGCACCTGCATCCGGGGGCCCTGCTTCCCGACGAGGTCGCCGCCGACGGCCCCATCCCCCTCGGCCGCCTCATCCCCGCCGGCGTCGACCGCCTCGGCCGCCCCACGAGGCCGCGGATCGTGGTGTTCCGCCGGCCCGTCGAAAAGCGCGCGCCATCCCTCGCCGACCTGGAGGACGTGCTGCGCAACGTCCTGGCCCGCCTGGTGGCGGTGCACCTCAACGTCGACCCGTCGGTCGTGGACCCGGGGTACGACGAGGGTCAGTGACCCACGCGAAAAGGACCCGGCATGAACCGGGTCCCATTGCTCTCGCGTTGTCCTCGCGCATCATTCCGCGCGAACGCGGGGCCATCGAATCGCTCCGGCGCTAGCCGATCTGCTTCTTCAGGCGGCGGCGCTCACGCTCCGACAGGCCACCCCAGATGCCAAACCGCTCATCGTTGGCGAGCGCGAATTCCAGGCACTCGTCGCGGACGCCGCAGGCGCGGCAGATGCGCTTGGCCTCGCGGGTGGAGCCGCCCTTCTCGGGGAAGAACGCCTCGGGGTCGGTCTGGGCGCACAGCGCCTGTTCCTGCCAGTCCTCGTCGACCGCCTCGAAAAGTCCGGTCAGATCATCTGCCCAATCCACCATGGGGCGGGGCTGCTCGACTGCCGTCGCTTCGTGCACCTGGGGCTCCCCCACGCTCGAATCCCGTCCCACGGCACGTCCGCCGAACACGGTGGATTCATCCATGCGTGGCCTCCTGCCAGGTTGAACGGGGTGAATAAGTGGTCTCGTGATCGGGTCGGGAGGGGATTCCACCTGGCGGTGAACTCGGTTCCTCCCGCAATCACACACTTGTGATTACACACGTGAAACCCCATGAAGGTCAAGCGGTCGGGTTGATTCACCGTGAAAACTCAGAAAGCCCCCGGAGACCGGTCCCCCCGGCGTGGGGGATGAAGCCGAGGTTGAACCTTTCCCCCGTGCCGGTGATGGTCGTCACACGTCGGTGGAGAACCGCACGCCACCGTCCGGCAGCGTCACCCCGGGCCACACCCTGGCACCCGAAATCAGCTCGCACCGGGCCCCGACGTCGGCGCCTTCGCCGATGACCGCGTCGCGGATGACGCTACGCGGGCCGATGGTCGCACCGGCCGCGATGATCGACCGCTCGATGACCGCCCCGGCACCGATCTTCGCGCCATCGAACACCACGGTCTGATCCAGGCGCGCACCGGCGCCGATCTCCGCACCGCGACCGACGACGGTGCCGCCGTACAGCAGCGCACCCCCGCCGAGCGACGCCGAATCATCGACGAGGGACTCCCCGTGGCGCCCCTCCAGCAGCGGCGACGGCGCGATGCCGCGCACCAGGTCCGAGGACCCGCGCACGAAGTCCCCCGGCGTGCCCATGTCGCGCCAGTACGCGTAGTCGACGTAGCCGTAGACGCGGCGGCCGTTTTCCAGCAGCGCCGGGAAGATCTCGCGCTCGACGCTGATGGCTCGCCCGGCGGGGATCTCGCCGATCAGCTCGCGGCGGAACACGTAGCAGCCGGCGTTGATCTGGTCGGTCGGCGGATCCTGGGTCTTTTCCAGGAACTCGAGCACGCGGCCGTCGTCGTCGGTGGGCACGCAGCCGAACGCGCGCGGGTCGGGCACGCGGACCAGGTGCATGGTCACGTCGGCGTCCTTGTCGGCGTGGGTGGCCAGGATCGCGCCGAGGTCGGTGCCGCCGAGTACGTCGCCGTTGAACACCATGGCCGTGTCGTGGCGCAGGTGGTCGTGGACGTTGCGGATGCCGCCGCCGGTGCCCAGCGGCTCGTCCTCCACCACGTACTCGATCTCCAGGCCCAGGTCGGAGCCATCGCCGAAGTACTCCTCGAAGACCTCCGCCCGGTAGGACGTGCCGAGCACCACGTGCGTCATCCCGGCCGCCTTGATGCGCCCGAGCAGATGCTCGAGGAAGGGCGCCCCGGCGGTGGGCAGCATGGGCTTGGGCGTGCCCACGGTCAGCGGACGCAACCGGGTGCCCTGGCCGCCGACGAGGATGACGGCGTCGGTGTTCGCCGCCAGCTCGGCCGTGTCGGGGGCGGACGTGTCATGGGTGGTCATGGTTGAAGGGTTCCTCCTGGTTTTCGCTTGACGACGGATCGTCGCAAAGCAATCACTTGTTCCCGCGCTCAGGAGTGCGGGTGCCGACCTGCTTCTGCCTTCTGCCTACGCTTCTTCGCCGCCAAAATGACGGTGCCACGCAGCGAGAGCCCGGTTTTCAGGACCATCCGCACCGGCGCCAGCCATGGCCCGGGCAGCCGGTCGGACATGAACCGGTAGGCCGAATCATGGTGCGCGCGGACCGTGATCTCCGGGTGCGACGACGCGGAATGGCCCTGCGCATGGCGGATCACCGCGTCCGGGCAGAACACGTTGCGCCAGCCGGCGCGGCCCAGGCGGTCGCCGAGGTCGACGTCCTCCATGTACATGAAGTAGCGGTCGTCGAATCCGCCGATGGCGTCGAAGGCGTCCCACTTCAACAGCAGGCAGGCGCCCGACAACCAGCCCGCATCGCGCTCGCGGGACATGTCGGCGTCGTCGCGGTAACGGCGGGAGAACGGGTTGGACGGCCAGACGTCGGCGAGCAGGGCATGGCCGATGCCGCCGATGAGGTCCGGCACCGCGCGGGCCGAGGGGTACGCCGAGCCGTCGGCTTCGCGGATGAGCGGGCCGACCGCGCCGGCGCGGGGATTGCGGACGGCGCAGGCGAGCATCGCGTCGATGGAGCCGGCGTCGAAGATGACGTCGGGGTTGACCAGCAGAACGTAATCGCCGCGGATCCGGCCCGCATCGCGCATGGTCGCGAGTTCGGCGATGCCGATGTTGGCCGCTTTGCCGTAGCCGACGTTGCCGCCGGTGGGCAGGAATATCGCGTCGTTGAGCCCGTCCTTGCGGCCGTCTTCTTCGGCTCGGGCGGCTTCAGCTTCGGGGGCGCCGTCCTTGGAGCCGTTGTCGGCCATGACCAGCACCGTGCCGACGGATGCGGCGGCGGGAAGCGAGTCGACCAGCGCCCGCAGGTGCTCGCCCGGCGAGTAGGTGACGGTGACGACGCCGAGCGGCAGGCCGGACTCGCCGCCCGTGCCGCCCGCCACATGGTTCGCCGTCGCGTTCACGTTCCCGCACCTTTCGTTCCGCGTGTCGCCACGCCCGTCTTTCACGGGATAGACCCTAGGACACCGCCCCGCCGGTTCCGGCCCGCCACTCCGGTCGGGCGGGTCGGGCCCGATTCTCAAGCGGTTCAAAACGGCACCGTCGGATCGGGACCCAGCGGCCGCGGCGGTTCC
Source organism: Corynebacterium xerosis NBRC 16721 = ATCC 373 (assembly GCF_001552415.1). Classification (GTDB taxonomy): domain Bacteria; phylum Actinomycetota; class Actinomycetes; order Mycobacteriales; family Mycobacteriaceae; genus Corynebacterium; species Corynebacterium xerosis. The sequence continues at coordinate 140,889 of NZ_BCRD01000002.1, read as the reverse complement.
GGCACCGCCGTCGGATCCGCGTCGATCGTCGCCCGCCTGCGTTCGGGGCGGCATGTGGTCCGCGGATGCTTCGTCACCCTGGGCTCCGGGTCGACCCACTCGTCGAACGGCCAATCATCTTCGGCGAAATCGGGGTTCCTCTGCATCGGGGAGGTGACCCAGATGTCGTCGGCATTCCGGCCCCGGCAGTCCGCACACGGCTCAGCTTTCGATTCAGCTCCTCTTACGGGATCCCACACCGGATCCCCCACGCACGGCCACCCGTCATCGGCGGCCTCCGCCAACGCCCGGGCTTGCGCGGCGATGTCCGGATCAGCGGAGTTGAGCGGGCCTCCGGTGAACTCGGCGAGGTCACGTTCGTACTTCGCGGTCGCACGGGCGTGATTGCGGAGGATCCCATCCAGTTCGGCCCGCTCCATCGCTGCGGCGGCATCCGCCTCGGCGCGCATGCGGCGGAGGTTGTCGCCGTGGATGGTCGAGGCCAGCCTCGTGGCCCTCTGGTCGAACGTTTGACGCCCGATGTGGGCGATCGGCCCATGCGGCACGGTGGTGGCGAACGCCGTGCCGGTGTGGTCGAACCAGGTCACCGTCCCATCGTCGTGGATCACCGCCCGCCAATGCCGGGACGTTTTGAGGTTGTGGTGATGCTGGCACAGGCACTGCATGTTCCAGGTCGCCGTCACTCCCAGCGGATTCGCCGGGTCGAAGTCGATGACGTGATCGATCTGGCACTTGTGCGCGGGCACATCGCACCCGGGGAAGCGGCACCCGCCATCGCGGCCGCGGACCCTCGCCTTTTGCGCGTCCGTGGGCACGTACCCGTCGGTCCGCGAGTCGGCGGAGAGCCGGACGGAGTGGGCGCGGGCGATCCATTCCCCGCTGACGTGCTTCGGCAACCAGCCGGCGCCATCGAGCCACACCTGGAGGGTGTCTTCCGAGGCGTCGCCGTCGACGTAGATGTTCATGGTCACCTTCGCCCCGGCGAAATCTCCCCGGCACATGGCCATCAACGCGTCGCCGAGGGAGCAGTCTTCGCCGGCCTTGATCTTCGAGTCCCGGATCGCGCGAACGGTGGCATCGAACTCCGCCAGACGATCCTTGCGCAGGATGGCGCGGAGCTCCCCGTACTCGCCCGGATACTCGTTGTCGACGGAATACGACTCGCCGGTGATGGGTTTGGGGTCGTCCTCGTCGGGTGGGGTGGCGATCGGTTCGACCGACTCCACCATGCGGCGAAGCTCGCGCATGAACACCCGGATGCCGGGCAACGCCTGGAAATCCCTTCTGGGGTGGAGGTAGTCGAGGAACGTCGATTCGACCTCGTCAATGTCGTCGTCGGAGACGGCGACGACGGCGGCGGCCATCTTGGTCAAATGCCACAGCGGAAACGCGCCCGACCGGCACAGGTCCCGGATGCGGGGCATGCGGCGGAACATGATGCCTACGTCGCAGTAATCCACCGCCCGGGACTTGCCGGCGCCGATCCGCGTGGCGACGGATGCCGCGTGGGAGTCGACGTCATCGTCGCCCGCCGGCGCCACGCCTTCGGCGAGCTCGACGTCGAGGATGTTGCGGGCGCGCGCCAGATTGGTGACCGGCTCGTCGCGCTCGGTGGCCCACCGCTTCCGTGGCGGAGGGGCCGGTGCCGATGCAGGTGATTCTTCTTCTGGGTCGTGGTGGCGGTCCGGATCGTCGCGCTCGTCATGCTCGTGGTCATGCTCGTCGTCGTCATCGAATGCGCCATGGTCGAAAGCCATGTCGATTCCCCCGGTCGTGCGATGGTGGATCGATAGGTGGAACTCAACGTGATCGCCCGAATGATCTGCCCCGAAGCAGGGCATGTCCCCCGCCTTGCTTCACCTCACATCATACATGTGTTCGACCATCGACAATCGAACACAGTGCAACATTCCGGACTCTTTTCGCACCACTAGACCCACCCTCACCGTCCAATCTTCCACCCCATGGGAGCGAACGTGCAGGCGATTATCGGTACCCCGATACGAGTCGGACGAGGAGAGGCGGTCACGGAAAGCCGGACAAGGAGAGCCGGACAGGGAGAGGCAGACGAGGGCGACCGGCGGGCCGTCGTCAAGCGGAAACGCCCTACTCCGCCGCACCCAGTGCCCGGCGCAGGCCATCACGCCACTCCGGCAGGGGCGCGAACCCCGCCGCGGCCCACGCGGAACCGTCCAGAACCGACCACTCCGGGCGCTTGGCCGGCCGCGGAAACTGCTCCGACGTGCACGGGCGCACGCGGGCACGGGCAGCCTCGGTCGCGGCGGCGACCTCCGTGGCATCGCCCCCGCGCTGCTTCGCGACGACCGCGAACACCTCCGACGCCAACTCATGCCAAGTCGCTCGACCCGCCCCCGTGACGTGGAAGACCCCCGGCACGGGCCGCAGCACGAGCTCCCACAGGGCGTCGGCGAGGTCGTCGACGAAGGTGGGGTTGCCGTGCTGGTCGTCGACGACGTCGATGGTCCCGTCGGGCCGGCCGCGTTCCTCCAGCCGCAGCATGGTGGACACGAAATCCGGCGCATCCGGCTGCGTCGGCCCCGAATACACCCAGGCCGTTCGGACGATGGTCGCCCCGGCTCCCGCATCCAGCACCGCCCGCTCGCCCGCCAGCTTCGTCCGGCCGTAGGCGGTGTCGGGGGCGGTGGGGTCGGTCGGACGAAGAGGACGCAAGGGACGGCGGTCGCCGGACTCCCCCGCGCCGAACACGTAATCCGTGGACACGTGCACCAGATGCGCGCCCTCCCGCGCGCACCTCCGGACCAACAGCCCCGGCGCGACGGCGTTGACCGCATGCGCCGCCGCCTCGCCCTCGGGCGTCTCCGCGCCATCGACGTCCGTCCACGCCGCCGCATTGACCACCACGTCGACGCCCGCCAGCGCCGGATGCGCCATCACGGCCGCCTCGTCCGCCACATCCAGGTCCGCCCGCGCCACGCCGCGCAGCTCGATCCGCCGCCCGCCGCCGAGCGGCATCCGCCGCAGCATCGCCGTGCCCAACTGCCCCGCGGAGCCGACCACCAGAACGCGCGTCACGGCGCCGCCCTCCCCCACATCAGTGGCATTCCGGGCGAGTGGTTCGGTCATCGGCATTCCGTTTCATTATCGTGGGGACGACTGAGTCGTCGTAAAGCGAAAAAACTTGCTTGACGACGCCCACCTGACGGCAACCACGGTAACCCACCGACGCCGCCAGGAACCCAGCCCACCGCGGGCGACCGAGGGAAGGAACCACGTTGAGCGCACGGAAAACCCAGTCGAGGCACGCCCGGGCCATCCAGGCGCCTCCGACGCAGGGCCGCGACGTCCGCCAGGCGTGGCCGATGCCGCTGCGCTCGCTGCTGATCCTCGTGTCCGTGCTGTGCCTGGTCGTCTCCGCCGTCGGCTGGTGGACCGTCGGCCGCGCCGCCGGCAACCTCGGTTCCGGCGGCGACTTCTCGCTCGGGCAGGAAAAGGACGGCGCCACCGACATCCTCCTCGTCGGCTCGGACTCGCGCGCCGACGCGCAGGGCAACCCCCTGACGCAGGAGGAAATCGACCTGCTGCGCGCCGGCGACGAGGAAGCGACGAACACCGACACGATCATCGTCATCCGCGTGCCCAACGACGGATCGTCGGCCACCGCGATCTCCATCCCCCGCGACACGTACATCAGCACCGCCGAGGGCAACAAGAAGATCAACGGCGTCTACGGCGACAAGAAGCTCGCCACCGCCGAGCGGCTCACGGGCGAAGGCGAGTCCCCGGAGACCGTCGAAAAGCAGTCCACCGAATCCGGCCGCCAGGCGCTGATCAACGCGGTCGCGGACCTCACCGGCGTCACGGTCGACCACTACGCCGAGGTCGGTCTGCTGGGCTTCGTGCTGCTCACCGACGCCATCGGCGGCGTCGACGTCTGCCTCAACGCCGACGTCTACGATGAATTCTCCGGCGCCGACTTCCATGCTGGCCGCCAGACCCTCGGCGGCGCCGACGCGCTGAGCTTCGTGCGCCAGCGCCACGGCCTGCCGCGCGGCGACCTGGACCGCATCACCCGCCAGCAGGCGTTCATGGCGTCGTTCGCCAACAAGCTGCTCTCCGCCGGCACCCTGTCCAACCCGGGCAAGCTCCACGAGCTCGGCGGCGCCGTCCAGCGCTCCGTGGTGCTGGACAACGACTGGGACGTCATGGGCTTCGCCACCCAGATGCAGGGCCTGACCGGCGGCAACGTCAAGTTCGAGACCATCCCCGTCACGTCCATCGACGGCGTCGGCGACTACGGAGAGTCCGTGGTCACCGTGGACAAGGGCCAGGTGCACAAGTACTTCGACGAGCTCCTCGGCGACCCCGAGGCCGAAGCCGCCGCCGAGGCCGCCAAGCCCCGCGACCACGACCCGGCCGAGTACACGGTCAGCGTCTACAACGCCACGGGCATCGAGGGGCTGGCCGCCCGCGCCGCCGGGGTCCTGACCGAGAAGGGCTACGTCGAGGGCACCGTCGCCAACGCCGAGTTCGCCGGCGTCGCCCTCAGCCAGGTCAACACCTCCGACCCGGATGACCCGGCCGCCGCCGCGATCTCCGAGGCGCTCGGCGGCCTGCCGATCGTCCACGACACCACCATGGAGCCCGGCACCATTTCCGTCACCGTCGCCGGCGACTACGAGGGCCCGGGCCTCTACGAGGACGGCTCCGGCGCCGCGACCACCGAGGAAGCCGCCGAGCCCGCCGACGACGGTGCCACGGGCGAGGTCGTCGGCCAGGAGGGAATGGCCCCCGAAGAGGACATGGGCCAGCACATCGACGCCGGCGGCGACGGCGTCATGTGCGTCAACTAGGGCGACATTCCCCGGCCCGCGCCGCGATGATGGCGGCCTGCCTGACGACGGGGGCGTCGATCATTTCGCCGTCGAGCTGGAAGGCGCCGACGTTGTCGGCGGCGCGCTCGAGGATGCGGCGGGCCCGGGCGAGCTCGTCGTCGGACGGGCGGTAGGCGCGGCGGACCGCCTCGACCATCGCCGGGTGGATGCAGGCCGTGCCCGCGAAACCGCAGCCGGCGGCGTCGAGCGCCTCGAGGTACTGGCCCCGTTCATCGCGGAAGTCGACGTGGACGGCGTCGATGGCGGCGATGCCGTTGGCGGCGGCGTGGATGACCATCATGGTGCGCGCGAGCTGCTGCGGCGCGCGGTACGGCCGGGAGACGGAGCCCGGCCCCGACCCCGTGCCCGATCCCGAATCTGCGGGGATGCCCGCGGCCTCGGCTTCGTCGGCGGTGATGCGCGACGACGTGCCGCCCAGCTCCGCGGCGAGATCCTCGGCGCCCCAGAACATGCCGACGACGTCCGGGTGCGACGCGATGGCGCCGATGTTGAGGATCGCCTCGGGGGTTTCGATCATCGCGATGACCTTCAGGCCGGCCAGCTCCTCCGGGATGCGGTCGCGGACCTTCGGCAGCATGACGACGTCGTACGGCCCCTCCTGCGCCAGCTTCGCGTCCCCCGCGAACGTCGGGGCGTCCGGCCCGGTCACGCGGAGGATCGTGCGCGCCGGATCCAGCGGGTTGTCCACGATGTTCTGTCGGGCGGCCTCGTGCCCGTCGAGCGCCGCGCCGTCCTCCAGGTCGACGATGACGACGTCGGACCTCTCGGCGGCCTTGGCGAAACGGTCCGGGCGATCGGCCGGGGCGAACAGCAGGGCGGGCCCGGCCGGCAGCCATGCAGGGGCGGACGAAGCGGTGTCATTGGCGGCGGTGTTCATGCCATCGAAACTACCGGTGCGGCAGTCGTGGGGACGTGGGCGTCGCAAAGCACCTCCCCCACGCGCAAACCCACCCCGAATGGCTTAACCCACCCGTTATTGCGGGTGGGTTAAACCATTCGGGGTGGGTTAAGCGGGATGCCCACCCGCGAACGAGTCGCGGTACGGAATTAGTCGCGGTACAGCAGCAGGGCGTCGCCCTGGCCGCCGCCGCCGCACAGCGAGACGCCGGCCTTGCCGGAACCGCGGCGCGACAGCTCCATCGCGGCGGTCAGCGCCAGGCGCGCGCCCGAGCAGCCGATCGGGTGGCCGAGCGCGATGGCTCCACCGTGGATGTTGCACTTCTCCAGCGGGTAATCCAGGTCGCGCAGGGACTTCACGGCGACGGCGCCGAAGGCCTCGTTGATCTCGATGAAGTCGAGGTCGGACGCCTCCCAGCCGGCCAGGCGCAGGGCCTCGGCCAGAGAGTCGGACGGCTGCGCGTGCAGGCCGTTGTCCGGGCCGGCGGTCTGGCCCGCCTTGCCGACGACCGCCAGGTAATCCAGGCCGCGCTCCTCCGCCCAGCCGCGGCGGGCCAGGACCAGGGCGGCCGCGCCATCGGAGATCGGCGACGAGTTGCCGGCGGTGATGGTGCCGTTGTCCTTCAGGAACGCCGCGCGCAGCTTCGACAGCGACTCGACGGTGGTGTCCGGGCGGATGCCCTGATCGGCGTCGACGACCACCGGGTCGCCCTTGCGCTGCGGGATCTCGATCGGGGCGATCTCCTGCGCGAAGATGCCGTCGGCCTGGGCCTTGGCGGCGCGCTGGTGCGACAGTGCCGCGACCTCGTCCTGGTCGGTGCGGGAAATGCCCAGGTCCGCGTTCGGGCCGTCCGTCAGCGTGCCCATGGACACGCAGTCGTAGGAATCGACCAGGCCGTCGAGCTCCAGCGAATCCTCCAGCTTCAGCGAGCCGTAGGACTTGCCCTTGCGCACGCCGTGGGCGATGTGCGGGGCGTTGGTCATGGACTCCTGGCCGCCGGCGACGACCACGTCGACCTCGCCGAGGCGGATCATGCGGGCGGCATGGATGACGGCGTCGAGGCCCGACAGGCAGACCTTGGCCACGATCTCGGCCGGGGTGGTCCACGGCAGGCCGGCCTTGATGGCGGTCTGGCGGGCCGGGTTCTGGCCGGCGCCGGCGAGGATGACCTGGCCGAGGACGACGCGGCCGACGTCCTCCGGCTGGATGCCCGCGCGCTCGACGGCGGCGCGGACGGCGTGGGCGCCGAGGTCGACGGAAGTCATGCTGGCCAGCTGGCCGAGCATCTTGCCTTGCGGAGTGCGGGCGCCGGCGAGGATGACGACGTCGTCGGCGTTCGGGGTGGTGTTTCCGGTCATGGTGTTCGTCTCCCTGTTTCGCCCGATGCCGCAGCGCGGTGCGCGGTGCGGTCGGCGTGGTGTTCGGTGGGGTTCGTCGTGCGGTTCAGTTAATGGAGCCTAGCGGTTCCGGGACGCGAAAGCGCCGAAATTCGTGACGGGGGTCACCCACGGCAGCGCCCCCGCCACGGTACGCCGGTGGTTCGTCGGGGCCGCAGCTCTGGCCCCGCCACCTCCGGGCCTCTAGTTCTCCAGGTCCACGATGTACGCGGCGGCGGTGTTGTTCTCGATGTCGCCCAGCGTCACGCCGGGGGCGAGCCGCCGCAGCACCAGGTGGTCGTCGGCGACGTCGAAGCTGCCCAGGTCGGTGATGATGCGCTTGACCACCTTCGCGCCGGTCAGCGGCAGATCGCATTCCTTGACCAGCTTCGGCGACCCGTCGCGGGCGACGTGGTCGGTCAGCACCACCACGCGCGGGGTGCCGGCGACGAGGTCCATCGCGCCGCCCATGCCCTTGACCATCTTCCCGGGGATCATCCAGTTGGCCAGGTCGCCGCATTCGGAGACCTGCATGGCGCCGAGCACGGCCATCTTCACGTGGCCGCCGCGGATCATGCCGAAGCTCGTCGCGGAGTCGAACACCGCGGCGCCGGGCACCAGCGTCACGGTCTGCTTGCCCGCGTTGATCAGGTCGGCGTCCTCCTCCCCCTCGTAGGGGAACGGGCCCATGCCGAGGATGCCGTTTTCGCTCTGCAGCAGCACCCGCACCCCGTCGGGGATGTGGTTGGCCACCTTCGTGGGGATGCCGATGCCCAAGTTCACGTAGTCGCCGTCGGACAGCTCCGCGGCCGCCATGGCGGCCATCTCGTCGCGGGTCCAACCTCGCTTGACGACGCCGCCCGCGGCACCTTCGCCGTTGCCGTCGTTCACGCCGTTGCTCTTGCCGTTCGGGGCCATGTCAGATCTCCTCCCCGGCCGCGCCGGCGGCCGGATCGGGCGCGGTGTCCCGCGGCCGGGTGGTTCGTTGCTCGATGGGCTTGTCGCGCTCGGCGGCCTCGACGATGTGGTCGACGAAGACGCCGGCGGTCATGACGGAGTCCGGGTCGATGGTGCCTCGGTCGACGAGTTCCTCGACCTGGGCGATGGTGACCGTGCCGGAGGCGGCGCACAGCGGGTTGAAATTCTGCGCGGTGCGGCGGTAGACGAGGTTGCCGTCGACGTCGCCGCGCCAGGCGTGGACCAGCGCCAGGTCCGCGACGATGCCGCGTTCCATCACGTAGGTCCGGCCGTCGAAGTCCTCGTGCGGCTTGCCTTCGGCGATGAGCGTGCCGACGCCGGTGGCCGTGTAGAACGCGGGGATGCCCGCGCCGCCGGCCCGGAGGCGCTCCGACAGGGTGCCCTGCGGGTTGAACTCGACCTCGAGCTCGCCGTCGAGGTACTGCTTGGCGAAGAGCTTGTTCTCGCCGACGTAGCTGGCCACGACCTTGCTGACCTGTCTGTTTTCCAGGAGGATGCCCAGGCCCTGGCCGTCGACGCCCATGTTGTTGGACACGATGGTCAGATCGGCGGCCCCGGAATCGCGCAGTCCCTCGATGAGCTCGAAGGGCACGCCGCACAACCCGAAGCCGCCGACGGCGATGGTCATGCCGTCGCGGACGTTCGCGGCGACGAGCTCGGCGATGGACGTGGTGGAATCGATGGTCTTCGACATGCGGATCACACCCAACCCAGCAGCTTGGGCGCCATTTCGCGCATCTCGACCTTGCGCACCTTGCCCGACGCCGTCATGGGGAACGAGTCGGTGACGTGGACGTAGCGCGGGATCTTGTGCCGCGACAGCTTGCCGTGGGCGAACTCCGCGATCTGCTCGGCGGTCAGGTCGCCGCCCTCGTCGTGAAGAATGACCCAGGCCATGATCTCCTCGCCGTACTTGTCGTCGGGCACGCCGATCACCTGCGCGTCGACGATCTCCGGGTGGGTGAACAGGAACTCCTCGATCTCGCGGGGGTAGATGTTCTCGCCGCCGCGGATGAGCATGTCCTTGATGCGGCCGGTGATGGCCAAGTAGCCCTCGTCGTCGATGACGCCGAGGTCGCCGGTGTGCATCCAGCCGTCGGCGTCGATGGCCTCGGCGGTCTTCTCCGGGTGGTGCCAGTACTCCTTCATCACGGAGTAGCCGCGGACGACGACCTCGCCCTGCGCGCCGCGCGGCACGGTTTCGCCGGTGTCTTCGCAGATGATGCGGGCCTCCAGGTGCGGCATGATCTGGCCGACGGTGTTGACGCGCTTGTCCAGCGGCGAGTCGGCGCGGGTCTGGAAACTGACCGGGGAGGTCTCCGTCATGCCGTAGCAGATGGCGATCTCGGTCATGTTCAGCTTGTCCATCACGTCGCGCATCGTCTTCGACGGGCAGGACGTGCCGGCCATGACGCCGGTGCGCAGGGTCGACAGGTCGTAGGGGCTGCCGTATTCCTCGTGGTCGTGGGCTTCCTCCAGTTCGTTGATGAACATGGTGGGCACGCCGTACAGGGACGTCGCCTTGGCGGAGTGGACGGCCTTGAGGGTTTCGCGGGCCTTGAAGCTCGGCGCTGGGATGATGATCGCGCCGCCGTGGGTGAAGGTGGCGAAGGTGCCGATGACCATGCCGAAGGTGTGGAAGAACGGCACCGGCACGCACACGCGGTCGTTTTCGGTGTACCCCAGCAGCTCACCGATGAAGTAGCCGTTGTTCAGCAGGTTCCGGTGGGTCAGCGTGGCGCCCTTGGGGAAGCCCGTGGTGCCTGAGGTGAACTGGATGTTGATGGGGTCGTCGCAGTGCAGGTCGGCGGTGTACTCCGACAGGTCGTCGATCTCGCCGTGCATGCGCTCGTACCAGTCGGCGGAGCCGAAGTAGATGACCTTGTCCAGCTTCACGCCGCGCTGCTTCGACGCCTCGAGCAGCATGGTGCGGTAGTCGGAGTCCTTGTAGCGGCGGGCGGCGAAGACGCAGCGCACGCCGGCCTTCTCCAGCACGTAGTTGAGTTCGTGCTGGCGGTAGGCGGGGTTGATGTTGACCAGGATCAGGCCGAGGTGGTGGCACGCGTACTGGACGACGGTCCATTCCCAGCGGTTGGTCGACCAGATGCCGACGCGGTCGCCCTTGCGGTAGCCGGCGCGGACGAAGGCGGTGGCCAGCCGCAGGACGCGGTTGTAGAAGCGCTCGTAGGTGAAGGACACGTCGGTGTAGACGTCGACGATGCACTCCTTCGAGGGGTGCTTCTCCACGATCGCCTTGAGGTTCTCGCCGAGCGTTTCGGTGCGCAGCGGGGCGGCGCCCTGGTCGACGCCGGCGCCGATCACGTGGGACATCTTGTTGCCGTCGTCGTCGACGACGTCCTTGCCGTAGGGGGCGGGGATGGTCTTGAGCTGGGACATCGGTTTCTCCTGGTGTTTTTCCGTGCGGTGCGGTGCAGTGCGGTGAGTTGGTGGCGGGTGCTTTGCGACGCCTACGTGGCGGCCGCTTCGGCGCGCCTGGCTATGGCCTCCGCCTGGCGGAACAGCGGTGCGTCGACCATGCGGCCCTCGAAGCTGAACGCTCCCCCGTCGTCGTCGGCGGCGGCGAGCAGGCGCCGGGCCCAGTCGGCTTCTTCGTCGGTGGGCCGGTAGGCGTCGCGGATGACGGCGACCTGCGAGGGGTGGATGCACACCGTCGCGGCGTAGCCCAGGGCGGCGGCGTCGATGGCCTCATCGCGCAGCCCCTCGACGTCGGAGATGTCGACGTGCACGGAGTCCAGGGCGGCGCGGCCGAAGGCGGCGGCGGCGAGCTGCGTGCGTGCGCGGGCGTGGCGGGCGACGTCGCGGTAGGTGCCGGGGTTTTCCTCGCCGTCACCGAAGCGGGAGGCGGTGCCGCCGAGACCGGCGGTGAGGTCCTCGGCGCCCCAGAACATGGCGACCACGTTGTCGGCGGAGGCGACGTCGTCGGCGCGCAGCACGCCCAGCGGCGTCTCGATCAGCGCGATGACGCGGTGGCCGGCCAGCGACTCCACCGAGGCGGCGGATTCCGCCTTCGGCAGCATGACCAGGTCATAGCGCAGGTCGGCGAGCATCTCCAGGTCCGCGGCGTGCTCCGGCGAATCCACCGGGTTGATGCGGACGATGACGCGCTCGGGGTCGAGATCGCCGGCTTTCTCCGACTCGATGATCGCCCGGCGCGCCTCGGCGCGGTTCTCCGGGCGGCAACCGTCCTCCAGGTCGAGGATGACCATGTCGGCGCGCTCCGCGGCCTTGGCGAAACGGTCGGGGCGGTCGGCCGGCACGAAGAGGATGGCCGGGCCCGCGGGAATCCAGGTGGTCATGATCGGGCCGTCCCGTCGTCAAGCGTTGCCTCGCCCGAAGAAGCCGGATCGACCTGCACCAAGGTGGCGCGCACCGCACGGCACACGATGTCGCCGTTCTGGTTGCGGCCGATGTGCTCCAACTCCACGATCCCCTGCCCCGGGCGGGACTTCGAGGCGCGCTTGGACAGGCACGTCGTCTCCGCGTAGAGGGTGTCGCCGTGGAACATCGGCTTGGGGAAGGACACCTCGGTGAAACCCAGGTTGGCCACGATGGTGCCCAGCGTCAGCTGCGACACCGACAGGCCCACCACGGTCGACAGGGTCCACATCGAATTGACCAGCCGCTTGCCGCCGAAGCCCGGCTGCTGCGACGACCAGTGAGCGTCGAGATGCAGGGGTTGGGTGTTCATGGTCAGCGTGGTGAACAGGACGTCATCGGTCTCGGTGACGGTGCGGCCGGGGCGGTGCAGGTAGCGGGCGCCCTCCTCGTACTCGTCGAACCAGAGGCCGCGCTGGACGATGCCGGGGTGCTCGCCGTGCGGGGTGCGGTCGTTGCGTTCGGTCATGTCGCTCCCCTCCCCTACAGTCCCAGCCCGCGGGCGATGAGCATGAGCTGCACCTCGGTGGTGCCCTCGCCGATCTCCAGGATCTTGGAGTCGCGGTAGTGGCGCGAGACGCGGTACTCGTTCATGAAGCCGTAGCCGCCGTGGATCTGGGTGGCGTCGCGGGCGTTGTCCATCGCGGCCTCCGAGGCGAGCAGCTTGGCGATGTAGGCCTCGCGGCGGAACTCCTGGCCCTTGACCATCTTCGCGGCGGCGTCGTACCAGGCCATGCGGGCGGCGTGGGCGCGGGCCTCCATGCGGGCGATCTTGAACGAGATCGCCTGGTACTCGCCGATGGCGCGGCCCATCGAGTGGCGCTCCTTGGCGTACTTGACCGACTCGTCGACGCAGCCCTGCGCGGCGCCGGTGGCCAGCGCGGCGATGGCGACGCGGCCCTCTGCCAGCGTGGACAGGAAGTTGGCGAAGCCGCGGCCGCGCACGCCCAGCAGGTTCTCCTGCGGGACGCGGACGTCGGTGAACGTCAGCGGGTGGGTGTCGGAGGCGTTCCAGCCGACCTTGTCGTACGCCGGCTCCGCGACGAAGCCCTCGGAGCCCGACGGCACGATGATCGTGGAGATCTCCTTCTTGCCGTTCTCCTTCTGCCCGGTCACGGCGGTGACGGTGACCAGCGAGGTGATGTCGGTGCCGGAGTTGGTGATGAACTGCTTCGAGCCGTTGATGATGAAGTCGTCGCCGTCCTCGCGGGCCACAGTGCGGGTCGCGCCCGCGTCGGAGCCGGCGTCCGGCTCGGTCAGGCCGAAACCGGCCAGGGCCTTGCCCGCGGTGAGGTCGGGCAGCCACTTCTGCTTCTGCTCCTCGTTGCCGAAGTGGTAGATCGGCGAGGCGCCGAGGCCGACGCCGGCCTCCAGGGTGATGGCCACGGACTGGTCGACCTTGGCAAGCTCCTCCAGGGCGATGCCCAGCGAAAGGTAGTCGCCGCCCATGCCGCCGTACTCCTCGGAGAAGGGCAGGCCGAACAGGCCCATCTCGCCCATCTGCTTGACGACGTCGTACGGGAACGTGTGATTGCGGTCGTGTTCGTAGGCGACGGGGTCGACGACCTCGTTGGCGAACTGGCGGACGACGGACTGGAGTTCGCGGTACTCGTTGGGCAGGTCGGCGGTGTTGACGTCGGTCATGATGGTGCTCCTCGGTGTATGTGCGCTGGTGCGGTGGGGTGCTGGGGGGCTGGGGTGCTGGGTCAGTCGTCGTCGGGGACGACCGTGGCCAGGGGGACTTCGGTGGAAACCTGGGCGCCGGCGGCGACGTGGTACGCCACGACGCCGGCGGTGGGGGCGCGGAGCGTGTGCTCCATCTTCATGGCCTCCACGACCAGGACCGGGGCGCCGGCCTCGACGCGATCTCCCTCGGCGGCGGACAGGGCGATGACGGTGCCGGGCATGGGCGAGGTCAGGGTGCCGTCGCCGGCGCCGTCGTCGTCGGCGGCCGAGCGGACCACGTTCTCGCGGTGCATGACCCAGGTGCCCTCGTCGGACGAGACGATGACGTCGATGCCGTTGCGGCCGGCCACGGTTTCGACCTGCCAGTGGCGGGCGATGCCGTCGCAGTCGACGCGCCACAGGTCCCCGTCGCGGTGGATGGCCGAGGAGTATTCGCGCGGCTCCCGCACGTCCTCGCCCTCGACGGGCTCGCTGATTCCGGCGACCCGTGCGTCGACGGTGACCGTCGCGCCGGTCGGGGTGCCGGAGATGGCCAGCAGGCTCGAGCCGTTGGTGGTGCGCAGGCGCAGGCGCTGGGTGCCGGCGCGGCCGGAGCGCCAGGCGTCGGGCACGGCCCACGGGGAGGCGGGGCCGTCGGGCCAGCGGCCGGCCAGCCACGCCATCGCGGCGGCGTCCAGGGCCTCGTCGGGCACCGGGAAGTCGGCGAAGTCCGCGGCGACGCGGTCGAGCAGGCCGGTGTCCAGGTCACCGGAGGCGACCTCGGGGACGGAGAGCAGGTAGCGGCAGAAGTCGACGTTGACGCCGACGCCGGCGACGACCGTGTTGGCCAGGGCCCGGTCCAGACGGTCGAGCGCCTCGGCGCGGTCGGCGCCGTGGACGATGACCTTCAGCAGCATCGGGTCGTACAGCGACGTGACCTCGGAACCGTCGGCGATGCCGGAGTCGACGCGCACGCCCGGGCCGGCCGGCTCGACGACGCGGGTGACGGTGCCGCCGGTGGGCAGGAACCCGGCGGCCGGGTCCTCGGCGTAGACGCGGGCCTCGATGGAATGGCCGGTCATGGTGACCTGGTCCTGCGAGATCGGCAGCTCGCAGCCGCGGGCGATGGCCAGCTGCAGGGCGACCAGGTCCAGTCCGGTGACCTCTTCGGTGACCGGGTGCTCGACCTGGAGCCGGGTGTTCATCTCCATGAAATAGAACTTGTCCGGGTCGGCGGCCGGCACGATGAACTCCACCGTGCCGGCGCCGACGTACCCGCAGGAGCGGGCGGCGTCGCAGGCGGCCTGGCCGATGCGCGCCCGGACCGTCTCGTCGAGAAGCGGGCTCGGCGCTTCCTCGATGACCTTCTGGTGGCGGCGCTGCAGCGAGCACTCGCGCTCGCCGAGGTGGATGACGTTGCCGTGGGAATCCGCCAGGACCTGCACCTCGATGTGGCGCGGGGTGTCCACGAAATGCTCGATGAACAGCGAATCGTCGCCGAACGCGCCGGCGGCCTCGCGGCGCGCGGTGACCAGGGCCTCGGCCAGGTCCTCGATGCGCTCGACGCGGTGCATGCCCTTGCCGCCGCCGCCGGCCGACGGCTTGATCAGCACCGGGAACCCGACGCCGGGCGCGGCCTCGATGAGTTCCTCGTCCGTCAGGCCCGGGCGGGAGATGCCGGGCACGGTCGGGACGTCGCGCTTTTCGACGGTCGCCCGGGCCGAGATCTTGTCGCCCATCGTGTCGATGGCCGATGCCGGCGGGCCCATGAAGATGATGCCGGCGTCCTCGCAGGCGCGGGCGAAGGCGGCGTTTTCGGACAGGAAGCCGTATCCGGGGTGGATCGCCTGCGCGCCCGTGCGGCGGGCGGCGTCCAGGATGCGGTCGGCGACCAGGTAGGACTCGCGGGCCGGCGACGGGCCGATGTGGACGGCGACGTCCGCCGCGCGGACGTGCGGGGCGTCGGCGTCGGCGTCGGAGTACACCGCGACGGAGCGGACCCCCTGGTCGCGAAGGGTGCGGATGACGCGGCAGGCGATCTCGCCGCGGTTGGCGACGAGCACGGTGTTGATGGTGTTGATCATGAGCTTCTCTCCTCTCTGTGCTGTCGGTGCGGGTTACATTCGGAAGACGCCGAAGCCGGCGTCGTCGAGCGGGGCTCCGCCGGCGACCTCGAGGGCCATGCCGAGGATGCGGCGGGTGTCGGCGGGGTCGATGACGCCGTCGTCCCACAGCCGGGCGGAGGAGTAGTAGCAGTGCGACTGCTCCTCGAACTGCTCGCGGACCGGGGCCTCGAAGGCCTCCTGCTCCTCCGCCGACCACTCGCCGCCGGAGCGCTCGATCTGGTTGCGGCGGACCGTCGACAGGGTCATCGCGGCCTGCGGGCCACCCATGACGGCGACGCGGGCGTTGGGCCACATCCACAGGAAGCGCGGCGAGTAGGCGCGGCCGCACATGGAGTAGTTGCCGGCGCCGAACGCGCCGCCGATGACGATGGTGAACTTGGGCACGCGGGTGGTGGCCACGGCGTTGACCATCTTCGCGCCGTGCTTGGCGATGCCGCCGGCCTCGTACTCGCGCCCGACCATGAAGCCGGTGGTGTTCTGCAGGAACACCAGCGGGATGCCGCGCTGGTCGCACAGCTCGATGAAGTGCGCGCCCTTCTGGGCGGACTCGGCGAAGAGGATGCCGTTGTTGGCGATGACGCCGACCGGGTGGCCGTGGATCCGGGCGAACGCGGTGACCAGCGTGGTGCCGAACTCGGCCTTGAACTCGCGGTACTCGCCGGCGTCGACGATGGTCTCGATGACCTCGCGGACGTCGTAGGGCTGGCGGGCATCCACGGGGACGATGTCGTAGAGGTCGGTCTGCTCGCGCAGCGGCTCGCGGGTCTCGCGCACCTCCCACGGGGCGTCGTCGGCAAGCGGAAGCGTGTCGACGATCGACCGGACGCGGTGCAGCGCGTCGGCGTCGTCCAGGGCCAGGTGGTCCGTGACGCCGGAGGTCTTGGAGTGCAGGTCGCCGCCGCCGAGCTCCTCGGGGGTGACGTCCTCGCCGGTCGCGGCCTTCACCAGCGGCGGGCCCGCCAGGAAGATGGTGCCCTGCTCCTTGACGATCACCGCCTCGTCGCTCATCGCGGGAACGTACGCGCCGCCGGCGGTGCAGGAGCCGAGGACCGCGGAGATCTGCGGGATGCCCTTCTTGGACAGGTTCGCCTGGTTGTAGAAGATGCGGCCGAAGTGGTCGCGGTCCGGGAAGACCTCGTCCTGGTTGAGCAGCATCGCACCGCCCGAGTCGACGAGGTAGATGCAGGGCAGGCGGTTGGCGTCGGCGATCTCCTGGGCGCGGAGGTGCTTCTTCACCGTCATCGGGTAGTAGGTGCCGCCGGAGACCGTGGCGTCGTTGGCGACGATCATGCAGCGGCGGCCTTCGACGAGGCCGATGCCGGCCACGACGCCCGCGGCGGGGACCTTGCCGCCGTACATTTCGTGCGCGGCGATGGGGGCGACCTCGAGGAAGGGGCTGCCCGGGTCGAGCAGCTCGGTGATGCGCTGGCGGGGCAGCAGCTTGCCGCGGGCGACGTGGCGCTCGCGGGCCTTCTCCGGGCCTCCCTCGGCAGTGCGGGCGAGCAGGTCGCGCAGGTCGGCGACGAGCGCCTCGTGCTTCTCGCGGTTGGTGGCGGGGTCCGTCATGTGCGTCTCCGTGTGGGGGTGAAGGTCGGCGGTGCGGTGCGTGTCCCGCACTTAGTTAACGTTCATTAACTCTCTGCGCCGAAACACTACTGTGACTCGGACCACTTGCCAAGCGAAACTATGCCCCACATCACTCGCAGGTGAAGTGGCCCAAGGGCAGGAGCGGTGCGCCGAACACCGTTTCAGCCCGGCACGCTGCGGGAACGCGGACGACACCCAGTTAGTCACAATTAACCGAATGGGGGTACTGCGCCACACCCCTCCCCCCGGATCCGCTCCACTCCGGCTTGACGACGCCGACGCGGGAGGCCATCCCACCCCCGGCCCCATAAGGGGCACCAAAGGAAACGGCGCGGTCGCAATGTTGCGAATCTCCCACCCAAAACCAGTTCGCCCGCCTAACATTTCCCTGAACGTGATCCGCGTCAGCCAGTTGTGGCGCCGGAGCGCCCTCCGCCACCGATCCCCGCGAGAAAGGGAAACCATGAGCTCCCCGCAGAACGACCTCAGCCCGCCCCCCGTCAGCACCATCGGCCTGCCCAAGCCCCGGCCCGGAACCGGGGACGGCTGGTCCATCGACGGTTACTCCTCCCCCGCCGACGAGCCCATCGACCGCGAGGTCCTGGACAATCCCGCCACCAGCGTCGGGGCCATGGTGCTGCGCCGTGCCGCCGCCACCCCGGATCGGCCGGCGTGGCGGTTCCGCGACGCCGCCGACGAATGGACCGAGGTCACCTGGGGCCAGTTCCGCGACATCGTCGAGGAGCACTCCGCCGGCCTGCTCGCCGCGGGCCTGCGCAAGGGCGACGCCGCCGCCCTCATCGCCGGCACGAGCATGCCGTGGGTCAACTCGGACATGGCGCTGATGTCGATCGGCGTCAACTCCGTGGCCATCTACCCGACGTCCGTGCCGGGCGACATCGAGTTCATCATCAACGACTCCGACGCGCGCATGGTCATCGCGGAGGACGGCGACCAGGTGGCCAAGCTCCTGGACATCCGGGCCTCCATCCCCAAGATCGAGCACGTGTACGTCATCGACGATTCCTGGTCCGCGCAGGCCCAGTCCGTCAATTCGCCCTCGGGCACCTCCGTCGAGGAGATCACCGACTGGGTCTCCCCCCTGTCGGACCTGATGGACCAGGGCCGCGAGCTGCTCGCCGCCGACCCGCACGTGGTCCGCCGCGCGATCGACGAGGTCACCCCGGAGACCATCGCGACCTTCCAGTACACCTCGGGCACCACCGGCAAGCCGAAGGGCGCGATCATCCCGCACGGCGCCTGGATGAACAACGTCGCCTCGGTGACGTCGACGCCGAGCCTCTACGAGAAGGACCTGCACTTCCTCTGGCTGCCGCTGGCGCACCTGATGGGGCGCTTCCTGCTGTACATCTCCATCAACACCGGCACGCTCACCGCGATCGACGGGCGCATCGACAAGATCGTGGAGAACCTGCAGGACATCAAGCCGACCGTCATGGGCGGCGCGCCGCGCATCTTCGAAAAGGCGTACTCCGCCATCCAGGCACAGTTCGAGGGCAACGGCGTCAAGGCGAAGCTGGGCAAGGTCAGCATGGCGCTGGCCATGGAGGCCACCGAGCTGCGGCTGGCCGGCAAGGAAGTGCCGAAGTGGCTGCAGTTCCGCCTCGGCATCGCCGACAAGGTGGTGCTGTCGAAGATCCGCGCGGCGCTCGGCGGCAACGTGCGCATGCTCATTTCGGGATCGGCGCCGATCAACCAGGACATCACCAAGTGGTACCTGTCCGTGGGCATGCCCATCGCGGAGGGCTTCGGCCTCACCGAGGGCTGCATCACCCACCTGACGCGCCTCGAGGCGTACCGCATCGGCACCATCGGCTGGCCGTTCCCGGGCGTCGAGGACAAGATCGCCGAGGACGGCGAGTTGCTGATCAAGAGCGCCTGGAACATGAGCGGCTACCACAACCGCGAGGACGCGACGGCGGAGTCGCTGCCCGGCGACGGTTTCCTGCGCACGGGCGACATCGCCCGCATCGACGAGAACAGCTTCGTGTACATCACGGACCGCAAGAAGTCGCTGTATAAGTCCTCCAACGGCAAGTACATCGCCCCGGCGGCCATCGAATCGGAGTTCAAGGGCCTGTGCCCGCTGGCCATGGAGCTGGTCACCTACGGCGAGGGCAAGAAGTTCATGGTCGGCATGGTCGTGCTGGAGGAGAAGGCCACGCGCGAATGGTGCGAGCGCAACGGCTGCGCGTCGGAGAGCTTCGCGGACATGACCCGCGACCCGAAGGTCATCGCCTACGTGCAGGCGTCGCTGGGCCGGCTCAACGCGGGCCTGAACTCGTGGGAGCAGGTCAAGCGGTTCCGCATCCTGGACCGTGAGCTCACCGTCGAGGGCGACGAGCTGACGCCCAGCCTCAAGCTGCGCCGCAAGCACGTCCACGAGCAGATGAAGGACAAGTTCGAGCAGCTGTACGCGGATCCGCTGGCCAAGGGCTGCTTCGATTCCGCCGGCGCAAAGTGGGTCAGCTTCGAGCAGCCCGCGCTGCACGAGCACCCGGTTCTGGCGGAGGGCCAGGACATCCCGCTGCCGCCGGCCCCCGGCAGGCGCCGCGGCGGCGGGGCCCGCTAACCGGCGAGTCCCCCCAGCCGGTCCCGGCGGGCGTCGAGGCCCAGCGCCTCGAGCTCGTCGGCCAGCGCCGCATGCAGGGCGTGCGAATCGACGTAGCCGCGGTGGCGTTCGGAGCGGTCCATCTTCAAGCCGCCCGTGAGGTCGACGTCGTTGTCCCGGAGGCGGCGGGCGAACAGGTCGGCGCGGTCGCCCGCGCCGGCCTTCCCGCTTTTCGACGCCAGCACCGCCGCAATCAACCGCGCCTGCTGGCCGATCGCGCCGAACGCCCCGGAGTTGGTCTCGATCAGACCCGGGGCCCACAGGCCGGGGCGCTGACGGTGCGCGAAGCCCAGGTAGAGCCGTTCCATCGCGTTGCCGTCCGAGCCGCCGAAAAGTTCGCCCGCGTAGGGCACGGCATGGTGGAATCCGGTGCACGCGAGCACGAGGTCGTAGCTGCCGCGGGAACCGTCGGCGAAGACCACGTCGTGGCCGTCGAAAAGCGAAACGTCGCCGCGGATCGAGATGTCCCCGTGCCGCAGGTGATGGATCAACTGGTCGTTGAGCAGTGGGTGCGTCTCGAAGATGCGGTGATCCGGCTTCGGCAGGCCCAGCTTGCGCAGGTCGCCGAAGTACAGGCGCAGAATGGCCTGAGCGCCGAGCTGCATGATCCGGGCGGGCAGCTGCGGGCCGGTGACCGTCCACTCGTCGGAGGGGCGGCCGAAGATGTGCTTCGGGATGAACCAGTATCCGCGGCGCATGCTCAGCTCCGCCGACTCCGCGGCCTGCGCCGCGTCACACGCGATGTCGCAGCCCGAGTTGCCCGCGCCGATGATCAGGACCCGCTTGCCGCGCAGCTCGTCGATGCCCCGGTACGTCGACGAATGGCGGTACTCGCCGGCGAACTCGCCCGGAATGTCCGGCAGGTTCGGCGTCGACAGCGTGCCGGAGGCGCAGATGACGTCGCGGTATCGGCGGGTAGTCGGCGACGTCGTCGCGGAAGGGCCGTCCGGGGAAGCACGACAGGCGCTTCGACGAGATGAAATGCGCCGATTCGTACATCGGCGTCGTCGGATTGTCGATGTCCCACAGCCCGCCGACGCCGTCGTGCCGCTCGACGTGGTCGTAGTCCAGCCCGGCCTTCTTCAGTTCCGCCGCGGTGGCCAGCCCCGACGGTCCGGCCCCGATGATCAGGACGTTCATGGGCGGGAGATTATTGCTTTACGACGTCCCGGGCTCGCCGTTTTCCGTAATTTCCCCCGCGCTGCGGGGACGGCCGCCGAGAGCGGCGCGGGCGATGTCGCTGATGTCGGGGTCGTCTTCCTTGGGCAAATCGATGGCGCGCAGGGCCATGTCCATGGCCTCGCGGCGCACGGCGTCGGGCCCCGCCCAGCGGATGATGTGGCGCGAGGAATTGATCAGGCCGGCGGCGAGCTGCACGCGGACCCGGGCCTCGTCCTCGGTCAGCGCCGGATCGGACCGGCGCAGGGCGTCGACCCACATGGAGATGTACATGCGCTGCAGCGACCGGACCTTCTCGCGCTGCTGCGGGGCGAGGTTGCCGATCTCGCGTTCCTGCACGCGGATGCGGTCCGGCTCGGTGACCGCGAATTCGACGTGGAAGCTGAGCAGCTCGCGCAACGTGCGGTCGGCGGCCCATTCCTCGGCGCGTGAACGGTCCATCACCGCGCGGGCGCCGTCGACCAGGCGGACGGAAATGTCGACCAGGATCTGGGCGAGCATGTCGTCCTTGCCCGAGACGTACCAGTACAGGCCGGGGCCGGAGATCCCCACGACCTGGCCGACGTCCTCGAGCCTGGTCACGTGGAAACCACGGTCGGCGATCATGGCGGCGGCGGCGGCGATGATTTCCGCGTGCCGCCGCTCCCTGAGTTCAGCGCGACGTGACATGTGTTCATCATAGGTGGCCTGCGCCACATTCGGTGAACAATGCGTAACCGGGACCCGGGCGGGCCGCGCCGGACCGACGTATCGTCGGAGTCGACCGTCAAATACGCATCGATGAAGGGACTTTGAAATGGCCGGAACGACCCCCTCCCCCGAGTCCCGGTGCCCGGTCGGGCGCGGGCCGGACGGCACATGGGCCCTGCGGGGCCACGCCGAGGTGGAGGCCGCGGCACGCGACCCGCGGCGATTCTCCAGCGCGGCATCCTCGCACCTCAACGTGCCCAACGGCATGGACGGCGACGAGCACCGGCGGTTCCGGGCGGTCATCGACCGGCACTTGGCCGATGACGTGATCCGCCCCCTGGAGCCGTCGATCCGGCACATCGCCGACGACGCGGCCGCCCGGCTCGTCGAGGGCCCCGCCTCGGGCGTGGAGCTGGTCCGGGAATTCGGCCGCCGCGTGGCGGTGCGCTCCCAGTGCGAATGGCTCGGCTGGCCCGACTCCCTCGACGCCACGCTGACCGGGTGGATGGACGACAACCATGCGGCGACCCGCTCCGGCGATCGCCGGCGCACCGCCGAGGTCGCCCGCCGGTTCGACGAGATCATCCGCGGGATCCTCGCCGACAAGGAACCGGACGGGGGCGCGGGCGCCGATCCCACGTCCCGCCTGATGGCGGACCGGGTCGAGGATCCCGCCGCGCCCGGCGGCTCGCGTCCCCTGACGACCGAGGAGATCGTTTCCATCCTGCGCAACTGGACCGCGGGCGACCTCGGCTCCATCGCGGCATCGATCGGCGTGGTGGGCCACTACCTCGCCGCCCGACCGGAGCTGCAGGACCGCATGCGCGCCTGGGCCGCCGACGAGACCGCCCACGCCGCCGAACTGGACGCGGCGATCGACGAGATCCTGCGCATCGACGACCCCTTCCCCGCCAACCGCCGCGTCACCACCGCCGACGTCGAGGTCGGCGACGCGGTCATCCCGTCCGGGTCGCGCGTCGAGCTGGATTGGATCGCCGCCAATCGCGACGCGGACGTCTTCGGCGACCCCGACGAATTCCGGCCGGAGGCCAACGCCGCCGCCAACCTCGTCTACGGCACCGGCCCCCACGTGTGCCCGGGCCGGTTGATCTCCACCATCGAAATCCGCTGCGCCATCGCCGCGCTGCTGCGGGCGACGGGGTCGTTCCGCCTCGACGGCGACCGGCCGTCGGAACGCGAGGAACGTCCCGCCGGAGGATGGCGGACCGTCCACCTCGTGCTGGGCTGACGCACGGCCACGCACGAAAAAGCGGCCCCCGGGTGATCCCCGGGGGCCGCCTTCGTCTATCGGGCGACCGGTGCGCGACTAGTGCGCGAAGTGGCGCGCGCCCGTCAGGTACATGGTCACGCCGGCCTTGTTCGCGGCCTCGATGACCTCGGCGTCGCGGATGGAGCCGCCCGGCTGGACGACGGCGCGGACGCCGGCCTCGGCGAGCATCTCGAAACCGTCGGCGAAGGGGAAGAACGCGTCGGAGGCGGCGACCGCCCCGCGGGCGCGCTCGTCGTCGCCGGCCAGGGAGTTGGCGCGCTCGACCGCCAGCTTCGCGGCATCGACGCGGTTGACCTGGCCCATGCCGACGCCCACGGTGGCGCCGTCGCGGGCCAGCAGGATGGCGTTGGACTTCACGGCGCGCACGGCGTTCCAGGCGAAGACCAGGTCCGCGAGGGTCTCGTCGTCGGCGGCCTCCCCGGCGGCCAGGGTCCAGTTCGCGGCGTCGTCGCCCTCGGCCTGCAGCGCATCGCGCTCCTGCAGCAGCATGCCGCCGGAGACCTGGCGGTACTCGGTGGCCTCGCCCTGCGGCGCCGGCGCCTGGAGGATGCGGATGTTCTTCTTCTGGCTCAGCACCTCGACGGCGCCGTCCTCGTAGCCCGGGGCGACGATGACCTCGGTGAAAATCTCCGCGACCTGCTCGGCCATCTCGACGGACACCTCGCGGTTGACCGCGATGACGCCGCCGAACGCGGACACCGGGTCGCACGCGTGGGCCGCCAGGTGCGCCTTCGCGATCGACTCGTCCGACACCGCGATGCCACACGGGTTCGCGTGCTTGATGATGGCCACGCACGGGCGCTCGTGATCCCACGCGGCGCGCCACGCGGCATCGGAGTCCGTGTAGTTGTTGTAGCTCATCTCCTTGCCGTGGAACTGCTCCGCCTGGGCCAGGCCCGCGGGCGCCGACGGGTCGACGTACAGCGCGGCGGCCTGGTGCGGGTTCTCGCCGTAGCGCAGGGTGGCGGAACGCTCGTAGGTGTGGCCAAACCACTCGGGGAACGCCACGGCGCCATCCGCCGAATCAGTGCCGGCCGACTCGTCGTCAAGCTGGGAACCCATCCACGACGCGACCGCGACGTCGTAGGAGGCGGTGTGGCGGAAGGCGTCGACGGCCAGGGCGGTGCGCTCGGAGCGGGTGAAGCCGCCGCCGGCGACGGCCTCGGCGACCTCGCCGTACTTCGCCGGATCCACGACCACGGCCACCGACGGGTGATTCTTCGCCGCCGCGCGGACCATCGACGGGCCGCCGATGTCGATCTGCTCGACGCACGCGTCGAAGTCGGCGCCCGACGCCACGGTCTTCGTGAACGGGTACAGGTTCACCACGACCAGCTGGAAGGGCTCGACGCCCAGGTCCGCGAGCTGCGACAGGTGATCGTCCTTGCGGGTGTCGGCGAGGATGCCGGCGTGGACGCGCGGGTGGAGGGTCTTCACCCGGCCCTCGAGGCACTCCGGGAAGCCCGTGAGCTCCTCGACCGGGGTCACCGGCACGCCGGCGTCGGCGATGCGGGACGCGGTGGAGCCGGTGGACACGATCTGCACGCCGCCGTCGTGGAGGGCGCGGGCGAGATCCTCCAGACCGGTCTTGTCGTAGACGCTGATGAGCGCGCGCTTGATGGGCTTGCGGTCCATGCTGCCGTGATCCTGGGTCATGAAAACTTCGCCTTTCGTCCGTCCCGCGTGATTCCGCGTTCCGAGATGGTGTGGAGAACGTCGACCAGCAGCCGACGCTCGACGATCTTGATGCGTTCGTGCAACGTGTCCACGGTGTCGCCGTCCTCGACGACGACCGCCTCCTGCGCGAGGATCGGCCCCGTGTCCACGCCCGCGTCGACGATGTGCACCGTAGTTCCGGTGACCTTCACCCCGTGCGCCAGCGCATCCGGCACCGCGTGCGCGCCGGGGAACGACGGCAGCAGGGCGGGATGGGTGTTGACGATCCGGTCCGGGAAGGCGTCGATGAACCCCTGCCCGAGAATGCGCATGAACCCCGCCGACACGACGAAATCCGGGCGATGCTCGCGCACCGCGGCCAGCAGGGTCGCGTCCCAGCCCGCACGGTCGGCGCGGGCGGCGGCATCGAACGGCACCTGGAAGGAGGGGATCCCCGCCTCGTCGGCCCGCTTCAGCGCCTCGCAGTCCTTGTCGGAGCCGACGGCGGCCACGCGCACGCGCGCCGGGTCGAGCGTGTCGAGCATCGACTGCAGCAACGAGCCCGTGCCGGAGGCCAGCACGACGATGGTCAGGGGCGCCGCCGCGTCATCCGGCCGGGCGCTGTGTGATTCGGTCACGGCTGAACAGTCTACCCACTCGCGCCGATGCCCCAGTTTCCCCTCCCCCGGTCAGGCGCGGTCAGGCGCGGTCGGGTGCGGTCGGGTGCGGTCAGGCGCGGGGCCCGGCGTCGGGAGCGTCGTCCGGCTCTTGCTTGACGACGTCGCCGGCCGAATCGCCGTCGGCCGAATCCGCGGAGTCGCGGTCCTTTTCCTCGCCGTTAGTTTCTTCGCGACCCGTTTCCTCACGGTCCGCTTCTTCCTCGTTTTCGGTTCCTACGTTTTCCACGGAATCGTCGTCGGCGACGGCCGCCTCGTCGGCACCGTCCGCGTCCTCCGTACCGACCGTCTCCTCCGCGTCTTCCCCGTCGGCGGTCTTCTCCTCGGCCACCTCGCCCTCAGATGTCTCCGCACCTTCCGTGCTTTCGGCGACTTCGGGTCCGGCGGGGCCTTCGGCATCGGCGGGCTCGTCAACCGGCTCTCCGTCCGCGTCCCCGGGCTCACCGCCGAACACGGCGCCGCGCGGGATGCCGCCGAGCATCACCGCGACGATCGCGCCCGGCACGACCAGCCACACCGACGCCAGGACTCCGGCGAACCACCAGTTGACGCCCGACCAGCCGTACTGGCCGACCTCGCCGCCCGTCAGCGCCGCGAGCAGCGCCACGAGCAACCCCGCGATCACCGCGGCGACGACGACCTCGACGTACGGGCGATCGGATGCACCCTTCCGCAGATGACGATGGACGCGCCACACCGCGATGGCCACCGGCACCGCCAGCAGCACACCGAACGCCGGAGACAGATGCGATTGGGGCATCGCCGCGAGCGTCGGCAACGGCGGCAGGGTGCCCGGAGTGACGGCGAACAAACCGGCCTCGGCGACGCCGACGTTCGCGGGCGCTCCGACGAGGATGCCCGCCGCGGCGAAGGCGATGTTGGGCAGGTAACAGATCGACAGCAACAGTAGCCCCGCGACCCCGCCACCGCCGCCGGCGATGGAGAAGGTCTCGCGGACCGACTCGTGGTGCCAGGCCATGGACGCGATCGTCGCCACCGCACCGGCGGCCCACAGCCAACCGACGTACTCCGCGGCCAGTCGCAGCGACGCCAGCGGCCACTCCGGCCACGACCGCCGGCGCAGCAGGGCGCGCGTCAGCCGCGGGCCCATGCCCGCCAGCAGCGCACCCGCATGGATCGCCGCCGTCGAGCCCAGCGCGGCGGGCAGGAACGGCGCGTCGATGCGCAGGACGCCGGACGCGTCCCACAGCATCAGCCAGGCGACGAGGGTCAGCACAAGGGGCACGCCCAGGAACACGGCGGCCATGGTGCGGACGTCGCGGATGCTCACGGGCCCCGAGACCTCCTTTCGGACGCGCCAGGCGACGGCCAGGAAATACGCCATCGCGGGCAGGGCGGGCACCAGGCCGAGATCGGTGCCCCCGAACTCGAAGGGGCCGAGATTGAGGAGCATCCACGACGCCGCAATGGTCGCGGGCAGCGGCGTGAAGCCGCCGCCGACGACGGTGACGCCGATGACCGCGATGGAGATGATCAGCAGAAGCGCCACCCCGTGCACCCCGGCGGCCGCGAGCAGAAAGCGGCGGATCCGGGCGGCACGGGCCGTGCCGGCCGCCGGGCGCGGATCACCCGCGGCGGGTACTCCGGCGGCGCCGGCGGTGGCGGTTGCCGCGGACGTGGCGGCTGCGGGCGCAGTGGCGCCGGCCGCGGCGGGCACCGACGAGATGCGCTCCGGCCGCGCCGGTTCCCTGCGCGGCGACCGGCCCTTCGCGCGACGGGAGGAGGGCCCGGTGCGGCGGGTTCCCCGCCCCGGGGTTCGCTTGCGCGGATTGGCGTCACTCACTTCGATGCCGTCCCTTTCCTCCGTTGGCGTTCATCGGCCACCGCGGAGCGGCCGAATCATCTGGGACGAGACTATCGCGATGCGCGGATGCGGCCCGGGCGACGCGGCGGAACGCCCGAATCGGAGAAATCCGTGCAACGCGACCCGTTACAGCGGGGGTGGCGGGGGTGACGCCCCCTCGAACCAGCCCCGCCGATCCCCCTGGCCCACGCAACAGATGGGACTGAAGTGGCAAAAGTGGACTTATTGAAAAAGCCTGGGACCAACGTAAAGAGGTCCAGGTCACACAACTCGGCAAATCGCGCCAAACAGGTTGCCCGAGGGTTGCCGTTTCGTTATCGTTGCACCCGCTGCATAACGACATGGTTACGTTTTGCGGCCTCGGGGCAGTCACAGAGGCCCAAGGTAACCAAGAGATCACATGACGCAAGGGGAACGAAAGTGACGCAGACCATTACGCGACGCAAGGCCGGTGCCCACCGCAAGCCGGGCAAGTCGATCAAGAGCCGCATCGCGATGGTCGCCCTCACCTCCTCCGCCGTCTCCGTCTCCGGCGCCGCGGCCACCGCCGCCGCCGACACCAACGAGGACACCGACAAGGATCTCGTCGCCCAGGACGCCGCCCAGACGCAGATGTCCTCCACCCCGACCGTTCTGTCGGTCCGCGACTTCCGCCCGGCCTCCGATCTGGGCACGCACCTGGCGACCGCGCTGGAGTACAACAACCTCCGCACCGCCGCCGACCGCGCCGCCCGCGCCCCCCAGCTGTCCGTGCCGGCCATCGGCGCCTTCACCTCCGGCTTCGGCCCGCGTTGGGGCACCATGCACAACGGCATCGACATCGCCAACGTCACCAACACCCCGATCATGTCCATCATGGACGGCACCGTCGTCGATTCCGGCCCGGCCCAGGGCTACGGCCAGTGGATCCGCGTCCTCCACGACGATGGCGCGGTGTCGGTCTACGGCCACCTCGAGACCCTCGGCGTCGCCGTGGGCGAGCGCGTCTCCGCCGGCCAGGTCATCGGCGGCATGGGCAACCGCGGTTTCTCCACCGGCACCCACCTCCACTTCGAGATCCACCCCGATGGCGTCACCCCGGTCGACCCGGTGGCCTGGTTCATCCAGCGCGGCCTCGACGTCGTCTCCGGCGGCTCCCTCTAGGACGCCAGCTATCGGCTTTCCGGCCGGTTCCCGCTTCGCGCGGGGACCGGCTTTTTTGCTTTGCTACGCCGCCCTGCGACGCTGCCCTGCGCCGATCACGCGAAACCGGCCCGGGCGCCGGTCGCCCGGCATACGCTGGCGGGATGAACGACGCGAACCTCCCCGCCACCCGCCCCGCGACGGGCAAGCCCACGGCCACCGTCGAGACGTGGAAGAAGCTGTCGCGCATCCCGATGCTCGGCACCCGGCTGTTCTCCGCCGCCGTATCGCTGAAGGCGCCGTATTTCCGCACCTCGCTGCCGCGCCTGCGCGTCATGGAACCAGGCCTGGCCGTGGCGTCCGCCCCGAAGTGGTGGGGCGTGCAGAACCACATCGGCACCTTCCACGCCATCGCCGCGTGCAACCTGGCCGAGTTCGTCATGGGCATGCTCTGCGAGGCATCCGTGCCGGCCTCCCACCGGTGGGTGCCCAAGGGCATGACCACGAACTACGTGAAGATCTCCAAGGGCGGCCTGACGGCCACCGCCACCGCCGACCTGCCGGACTTCACGCAGATCACGCCGGAGTCGGGCGGCCGCAACCTCGACGTGCGCATCGAGCTGGTCGACGCCGAGGGCACGCTGGTCCAGGACGCCGTGATCACCTGCTGGATCACGGCGAAGCGCCCGAAGTAGCGGCGTGCCCGGGCACGCCGCGGGCTAGAGCTTCTCCATCGGCAGACCGCCGATGAGCATCAACCGCACCTTGCCGGCCGAACCGAAGTCGATGGTCGCCGTCGCCCGCGGGCCGACGCCATCGACGGACATGACCGTGCCCAGGCCGTACTTGTCGTGGACGACCTTGTCGCCCGCGACGAGCTGCAGCTCCTTGTTCTTCTTCCGCCCGCCCGCGGACCCGACGCCCGGGCCCACGCCCGCGCCGCCGGCCCCGCCGGAGCGGCCGAAACCGCCGCCACCGGAGCCCGAGCCCGCGCCGTACCCCGACCGGGACGACGACCCGAAACCGGAGCGTCCGGAGCCGCGTCCGAATGCCGCTCCCCCGCCCCACGACGTCGCAGGCTCCTCGCGCAGCCACTCGACCAGCTCGTCCGGGATCTCGCCCAGGAACCGCGACGGCGGGTTGTTCTGCGGCGAGCCCCACGACGACCGCGTCTGCGCCCGCGAAATGTAGAGGCGCTTGCGGGCGCGGGTCAGCCCGACGTAGGCCAGCCGGCGCTCCTCCGCCAGCTCCTTCGGATCTCCCATCGCCCGCAGGTGCGGGAACTGGCCGTCCTCCCAGCCTGTGACGAACACGACCGGGAACTCCAGGCCCTTGGCCGTGTGCAGCGTCATCAAGGTGACGACGCCGCGCTCGTCGTCGGGGATCTGATCGGCGTCGGCCACCAGCGACACCCGTTCCAGGAACGCCTGCAGGCTCCCCGGCTCGGGCTGTCCGTCGTCCATCCCATCGTCGGCCGCTGCACCCGCCCCATCGGCGTCGTCAAGCGGCTCCATGCCCTCGCGCAACGCCGCCTCCGCCGAGAACTCCCGGGCCACCGACACGAGCTCGTTGAGGTTGTCCAGGCGCGTCGCGTCCTGCGGATCCGACGATCGCTCGAGTTCCGCGCGGTAGCCCGTGCGGTCGAGGACCGCCTCCACCAGATCGCCGATGTCGCCGATGTCGCCCGACTCCATGTCCGCGGCGATGCCGTCGAGCAGCTCCGCGAACCCCTTCATCGAATTGCGCGACCGCGCCGCGACCATGGGCACCTCGCCCCGGGCCGCCGCGCGCAACGCCGCCCCGAAGGACGTGCCCGTGTCCTCCGCATGCAGCGCGACGTGGGACTGGGCCTTGTCGCCGATGCCGCGGCGCGGGGTGTTGATGATGCGCCGCATGGACACGTCATCGTCCGGATTGGCCACCACGCGCAGGTAGGCGACGATGTCGCGGACCTCGCGGCGCTCGTAGAAGCGCGTGCCGCCGACGACCGTGTACGGCAGACCCATGCGGACGAACACGTCTTCCAGCGGCCGCGACGAATTGTTCGTGCGGTAGAAAACGGCGATGTCGGAGTAGGTCGCCTCGCCGCGGTCGACGAGGTCGTCGATCTCGTTGGCGATGAACCGGGCCTCGTCATGCTCGTTGTCGGCGACGTAGCCCTTGATCTGCTCGCCCTCGCCCAGATCCGTCCACAGCTTCTTTTCGCGGCGGTTCTCGTTGCGCGCGATCAGCGCGTTGGCCGCCGACAGGATCGTCTGCGTCGACCGGTAATTCTGCTCCAGCAGGATCGACTCGGCGTCCGGGTAATCCTCCTCGAACTCCTCGATGTTGCGGATCGTCGCCCCGCGGAACGCGTAAATCGACTGGTCGGAATCGCCCACCACGCACAGCTCACTCGGCGGGACCTCCCCGCCCGGCTTGCCCACCAGCGCCGACACCAGCGCGTACTGCGCATGGTTGGTGTCCTGGTACTCGTCGACCAGCACGTGGCGGAAACGGCGGCGGTAGTACTCCGCCACATCCGGGTGCTCGCGGAAGATGCGCACCGTCTCGCCGATCAGATCGTCGAAGTCCAGCGCGTTGGCCGCCCGCAGGCGCACCTGGTACTCGCGGAACACCCGCGCCACGACCTCGTCGAAGGGGTTGCGGGTGGTCTCCGCGTCCGACGCCGCCTGGTCCGGGCCGATGAGCTCGTTCTTGAGATTCGAGATGCGGTTGGACAGCACCCGGCCCGTGAACTTCTTCACGTCCAGGTCCATGTCGCGGGCGATCATCGACAGCAGACGGCGCGAATCGTCGGCGTCGTAAATGGAGAAATTAGAGTTCAGCCCGGGCACCAGCGCATGCTGCATGCGCAGGATGCGCACGCACGTGGAGTGGAACGTGGCCACCCACATCCGCTGCGCGGTCGGCCCCACCAGCGACGCGACGCGCTCGCGCATCTCCGCCGCCGCCTTGTTGGTGAAGGTGATGGCCAGGATCTGCCCCGGATGCACCCCGCGCGCGCCGATGAGGTGCGCGATGCGGCGCGTGAGCACCGCCGTCTTGCCCGAGCCCGCGCCGGCGACGATGAGCAGCGGCCGACCCGCGTGCAGGACCGCCGCCCGCTGCTGCGGATTCAGCCCCTCCAGCAAGTCGTCGCGGGACCCGAAGGAATCGCGCGAATCTGCGGTGGCGGGTGCGGCGGAGCCGGTGGGCGAGGTGGTAAAACCGAGCGAATCAACCATGATGGGCCAAGCCTAGCCCAGCCCCCGGATCACCCCTTTGGCAGAATGGAACGCATGAACGACGACCTCATCGCGGCCTTCGACGTCCGCACGCCCACCGGCACCGACGATCCCCTGAGCTCGTCGGAGATCGAGAAGTACCGCGAGGAGATCAACCGCCTGGACAAGCTCATCATCGACGCCGTCCGGCGCCGCACCGAGGTGAGCAAGGCCGTGGGCAAAACGCGCATGGGTTCCGGCGGCACGCGCCTGGTGCACACCCGCGAAGTGCAGATCATCAACGAGTTCCGCGACGCGCTCGGCCCCGAGGGCCCCGCCATTGCCACCGCCCTGCTGCGCATGGGCCGCGGCCGCCTGGGGTAGCACCTTCGGGCTCCCGGCCGTTCCCCGGCCGGTTCTCGGCCCGTTCCCCATTCCCCGGCCCCCGCGCTCCCGGGTGGTTAGCCTGGGAAACATGAGCAGCCAACGCACGGACCGCACCACCGTCGCCGCCTGGGCGTCCTGGGATTGGGGTTCCGCCGCCTTCAACGCGGTCATGGTCACCTTCATCTACTCCGTGTACCTGACGGAGTCGGTCGGCGCGGACATAGGCGGGTCGATCCCGGCGTCGTCCTGGTACGGCTGGGCGATGGCCGCCGCCGGCATCATCATCGCCGTCGTCGCCCCGGTTCAGGGCCGCCGTGCAGACGCGAAGGGCAGGCGCCGTTGGTCCATGGCGATGTGGACGCTGGTGGTCGTCGCCCTGATGGCGTCGCTGTTCTTCATCGAAAACGAGCCCGCGTGGTTCTGGCCGGGCATCGTCATCATGGCCATCGGCGCCGTCGCCTTCGAGTTCGCCGAAGTCTCCTATTTCGCCATGCTCCGCCAGGTCTCCACCCCGGACAACGTCGGCCGCGTCTCCGGGATCGGCTGGTCGGCGGGGTATTTCGGCGGCATTTTCCTGCTCTTGATCTGCTACGTCGGCTTCATCGCCGGCGAGGGCGGGGCCTTCGGCTTGTCGACGGCCGACGGCATGAACGTCCGCGTCGTCGCCCTCGTGGCGGCCGCATGGTTCCTGCTGTTCGCCCTGCCGACGTTCTTCCGGGTCCCCGAAATCGACCCCGACGCCGACATCGACGCCAGTTACGCCCAGTCCTACCGGCGCCTGTTCGGCGAGCTGCGCCAGTTGTGGCGCGAGGACCCGCGGTCCATCAAGTTCCTGGTCGCCCAGGCCGTGTTCCGCGATGGCCTGGCCGGGGTGTTCACCTTCGGCGCGATCCTGGCGGTGACCGTCTACGGCCTGTCCCCCGCCGACGTCCTCCTCTTCGGCATCGCCGCCAACGTGGTGTCGGCGCTCGGCGCCCTGGGCGCGGGATTCCTCGACGACCGCATCGGCCCGCGGCCGGTGATCCTGTGGTCGCTGGGCCTGATGGTGGTCACGTCCCTGGCGCTGCTCTTCGTCGACGGCCCGGCGTGGTTCTGGCCGCTGGGGTTGACGCTGTGCCTGTTCGTCGGCCCCGCCCAGTCGGCGGCACGGTCCTACCTGGCCCGCATTGCACCCGAGGGCCGCGAGGGCCAGATGTTCGGCCTCTACGTCACCACCGGGCGTGCGGTCAGTTGGATGGCCCCGGCCGCCTTCGCCGCGTTGGTGGCCATCTTCGGCACCGACCGCGCGGGCATCGGCGGCATCGCGCTGGTGCTCGTGGTCGGCATGACCCTCTTCGCGCTAGTGCCGAAGAACCCGGCCTCCCCTGCCCCTACCCCTCCAGCGAAATGAGCTTGTCCTCGAGGAATTCGTCGATGCCGGTGAAACCGCCCTCGCGGCCGAGGCCCGACTGCTTGACGCCGCCGAACGGCGCGGAGGCATCCGACAGCCCGCCCTTGTTCACGGCGACCATGCCGGATTCGATGGCCTCCGCGGCACCCAGCGCGCGGGTGAGGTTTTCGCTGAACACGTAGGCCGCCAGGCCGAAGATCGTGTCATTCGCCCGTTCGATGGCCTCTTCGTCGCTGGAAACCTCGGTGACCGCGACGACGGGGCCGAAGATCTCCTCGGCGACGATGTCCGCCTCCAGCGGGAAGCCGGTGAGAACGGTCGGCTCGTAGAAATAGCCGTCGGCCAGGTCGTCGGAAAGCTGCGGGATCTTTCCGCCGCAGTGCACCGTCGCGCCCCGCTCGATTGCATCATCGACGAGCTTTGCGACGGTCTCCTGCTGATCCCGCAGGGCCAACGGGCCGAGTTCGGTGTCCTCGTCGGTGCCGCGGCCGAGGGTCAGTTCGCGGAACATGGCCACGACGCCGTCGGTGAACTCCTTGGCCAGCGACTCGTGGACGATGAAGCGGTTCGGCGCGATGCAGACCTGGCCGCCGTTGCGCAGCTTCGCCGCCTTGACGGCCTTGACCGCCTTGTCCACGTCGCCGTCCTCCAGAACCACGAACGGCGCGTTGCCGCCGAGTTCGAGGGAGACCTTCATCGACGTCTCCATCGCCTTCGCCGCCAGCGCCTGGCCGACGGCCGTGGAGCCGGTGAAGGTGAACTTGCGCAGTCGATCGTCGTCGAGGATGGCGGAGACGTTGCTCGCCGTCCCCGTCGGCAGCACCTGGACGACTCCGGCGGGCACGCCCGCCTCTTCCAGTAGCTTGGCAAGGTACAGCATGGTCAACGGGGTCTTCGACGCCGGCTTGGCGATGATCGTGCAGCCCGCCGCCAGCGCCGGCGCGATCTTGCGGGCGCCCATGGCCAGCGGGAAGTTCCACGGCGTGATCGCCAGCGCCGGGCCGACCGGCTGGCGGACGGTGACCAGGCGCGAGCGGCCATCCGGCGAGCGCCGGTAGTCGCCGCGCAGGCGCACGGCCTCCTCGGAGAACCAGCGGAAGAACTCCGCCGCGTACTTCACTTCGCCCCGTGAATCGGGCAGCGCACGGCCCATTTCGAGGGACTGGAGGTACGTCAGCTCGTCGTCATGCTCGAGGATCAACTCGAAGGCGCGGCGCAGAATGTCGGAGCGCTCGCGCGGCGACGTAGCGGCCCACCCGCCCTGCGCGTCGCACGCGGCGTCGAGGGCCGCGCGGGCGTCGTCCTCCGTGGCGGAGGCGACCTCCACGAGCACGCGGTCGGTCGCCGGGTCACGGACCTCGAACGTGCCGCCGTCGGAGGCGTCGCGGAAGGTGCCGCCCAGGAAAAGCTGCGTGGGCACGCCGGAAAGAATGTCGTTCACTGAATGTCCCATGCCGTCCATGGTGCGCCGGGGACGAGGTTTTGTCGATGGAACCCGGCCCCTCTTCCCTCTCCCGCCCCGCACGCCGGGCCAACCGCAACTAGGCTTGTTGGGGCGAACGAACGGCGCGGAGCGCCCCCGGCGATCCACGCCGGTGCAGTCCCCGCCACATCGAAGGAGCTGGAGAAACCCAATGACGGACATCACCACCACCCCCCAGTGGGAGGCGCTCGAAGAGCAGCAGAACCGCATCATCGATCTGGATCTGCGCGGCATGTTCGCCGGGGATCCGGAGCGCGCCTCGAAGATGACCTTCGACGCTGCGGGGTTGCGCGTCGATCTGTCCAAGAATTTCGTCGACGATGACGTGCTGGCCGCGCTCGTCGACATCGCCCGCGCCGCCGACGTGGAAGGTGCCCGCACCCGGATGTTCTCGGGCGAGCACATCAACTTCACCGAGGACCGCGCGGTGCTGCACACGGCTCTGCGCCTGCCGGTGACGGAGGACCTGGTCGTCGATGACCAGGACGTCGCGGCCGACGTGCACGACGTGCTGGGCCGCATGCGCGACTTCGCCCGCGCCCTGCGCTCGGGTGATTGGCTGGGCCACACGGGCCGCACCATCAAGACGGTCGTCAACATCGGTATCGGCGGCTCGGACCTGGGCCCGGCGATGGTGACCAAGGCGCTGCGCACGTACGCCACCGCCGGCATCGACGCCCGGTTCGTCTCCAACGTCGATCCGTCGGACCTGTCGGCGGTGCTCGACGAGGTGGACCCGGAGTCGACGCTGTTCATCGTGGCGTCGAAGACGTTCACCACGCAGGAGACCCTGTCCAACGCCCACGCCGCCCGCCGCTGGCTCATCGAGCAGCTGGGCGACGAGGCCGCGGTGGCCAAGCACTTCGTCGCGGTGTCCACGAACGCGGAGAAGGTCGCGGAGTTCGGCATCGACACCGACAACATGTTCGGGTTCTGGGATTGGGTCGGCGGCCGTTATTCCGTCGATTCCGCCATCGGACTGTCCATCATGGCCGTCGTCGGCCCGATGGACTTCATGCGTTTCCTCGAGGGCTTCCGCCTGATGGACGAGCATTTCCTCGACGCGCCGTTGGAGGAGAACGTGCCGGTCCTGATGGGCCTGCTGGGCATTTGGTACGGCGAGTTCCTGGGCGCCGACTCCCACGTGGTGCTGCCGTACTCCGAGGACCTGTCGCGGTTCCCGGCGTACCTGCAGCAGCTGACCATGGAGTCCAACGGCAAGTCGGTGCGCCGCGATGGCGAGTGGGTGGATTGCGACACCGGCGAGATCTACT
The DNA here is from genome assembly GCF_001552415.1 of Corynebacterium xerosis NBRC 16721 = ATCC 373. GTDB lineage: Bacteria > Actinomycetota > Actinomycetes > Mycobacteriales > Mycobacteriaceae > Corynebacterium > Corynebacterium xerosis. Next base: position 105,177 of record NZ_BCRD01000002.1, on the reverse strand, counting down.
GGGGCGAGCCGGGCACCAACGGCCAGCACGCGTTCTACCAGCTGCTGCACCAGGGCACTCGCCTGGTGCCGGCCGATTTCATCGGATTCGCCCGTCCCCGCCAGGATCTGCCGACGGCCGACGGAACCGGTTCGATGCACGATCTGCTGATGTCGAACTTCTTCGCGCAGTCGAAGGTGCTGGCCTTCGGCAAGGACGAGGACGAGCTGGCGGCCGAGGGCGTGCCCGCCGAGCTGATCCCGCACAAGGTCATGCCGGGCAACCGACCGTCGACGACGATCCTGGCCGAGGAGCTCACCCCGGCCGCGGTCGGCGCGCTCATCGCCCTCTACGAGCACATCACCTTCGTGCAGGGCGTCATCTGGGACATCAACTCCTTCGACCAGTGGGGCGTGGAGTTGGGCAAGAAGCAGGCCGGCGATCTGCTGCCGGCCGTGACGGGCGAGACCGAGCCGGATTCCGGCGACGCCTCCACCGACGCGCTGCTGACCTGGTACCGCTCCAAGAAGTAGGCCCGTTCCCGGGAGTTCCCCGCTTTACGACGGCCCGTCCTCTCCCCCGAGGGGCGGGCCGTTTCGCATGCGCGGAAAGCGGCGAACCCCGGACACGATGAACCCCCGACCGGATGCTCCCGGTCGGGGGTTCGCGTCAGACGGTGGGCCCGAAGGCGTGCCACCGCCCGGCCGTCTTCCGGTGCGGCCTGCGCCGCGAAGTTCTATCCGGTCGGGCAGATGACCTCGACGCGGACCTCGTCGGTGCGGTCCTCGTCGTCGTACTTGCCGGTGCCGGTGATCAGCCACTTGTCGCCGTCGCGCTCGACGACGGCGTTGGCGGCGTTGTCGTCGTCGATCTCGATGTCCATGTTGGCGGTGTCGATGTCCAGCGACTCCAGGACCGGGGTGCCCTCGGGGTCGTTGATGTCGATGTCGACCTGGCCGGTGTCGGAATCGTCGGCGCCGATCTCGATGTCGAGGTCGTTGTCGTCGTTGTCGATGGTGCAGCGCACCGGGGTGAACTGGCCGTCGACGTCGTTGCCGCCGACCTGGACCACGGCGGCGTCCTGGCCCAGCGGGGCCTGGGTGGTCGTGGTGGTGGCGTCGCCGTCGGTGGTCGTGGTCGCCCCGTCATCGTCGCCCGAGATCGCCTCGGAGATCTTGGTGTCCTCCGGGGCGTCGGTCACGACGGTGGTGTCCTCGTTGTCGGAGCAGGCCGTCATGGCCAGCGTCAGCGCCGGAATGGCGAGCAGAGCGGCGGTGCGGTTGCGGAGCTTCATCTTCGTCGTCCTCTTCATCGTCGTCATCTTCAATATTTCACTCGGTACGCAACTCAAAGGTAACGGCCATTCACTCTCGTCGCCAAGCATCATTCCCGAATTGAAGGGGAACCGTTACGCATATGTCACACAATTCGGCGACCGGGGCGAGTCGCCGCAAGTCCGCGTCAGAAGGGGGAGAACCCGCTGCGGGCACGGTCGGCGTCGACGATCTCCTTGCCGAAGGGGAAGCAGGTCACGGGGATCATCCTCACGTTGGCGATGGCCAGCGGAATGCCGATGATGGTGATCGCCTGCGCGATGGCGGTGGTGATGTGGCCGATGGCCAGCCACACGCCGGCGATGACGAACCAGATGACGTTCATGAAGACGTTGACGCCCGCCGAGCCGCCCGGGCGGTCGACGACGACTCGGCCGAAGGGCCACAGGGCGTAGGACGCCATGCGGAACGAGGCCACGCCCGCCGGGATCGTGACGATGAAGATGCAGGCCACGACGCCCGCGAGCACGTAACCGAGCGCCAGCCAGATGCCGCCGAAGATGAGCCAGATGAGGTTGAGTACGAGGTTCATGCGCCCGAGCGTATTCACTCCGCCCGCATCGGGCGCGCCGATCGGCCACACCCTATGATCGAAGACATGTCTGCCTACGTCGATGACGACATCCTGACCCTCCGCCTGGCCCAGGGCACCGGCGAAATCCTCAAGGGCGTGCGCAACGTCGGCCTGCTGCGCGGTCGCGTGCTCGGCGACGCCGGCGACGCACTGTCGCAGGAGTGGATCGCCCGCGTGCTCCAGCAGCACCGCCCCGACGACGCCGTGCTGTCGGAGGAAGCCGCCGACAACCGCGACCGCCTGGACAACAGCCGCGTCTGGATCATCGACCCGCTCGACGGCACCCGCGAGTTCGCCGGTGGCCGCCAGGACTGGGCCGTGCACATCGCGCTGATCGAGGACGGCACCCCGGTCCACGCGGCCGTCGGCCTGCCGGATCTCGGCCAGGTCTTCCACACCGGAGAGGCGAAGGCCGTCACCGGCCCGATGTCGAACAAGATCGTCGTCTCCCGCACCCGCCCGCCGGAGGTGGGCAAGTTCGTCGCCGAGAAGCTGGGCCGCGAGCTGGTGCACATGGGCTCGGCCGGCGCGAAGGCCATGCACGTGCTGCTCGGCGACGCCGACGCGTACATCCACGCCGGCGGCCAGTACGAGTGGGACTCCGCCGCGCCGGTGGGCGTCTGCAAGTCGGCGGGCCTGCACGTTTCCCGTCTCGACGGTTCGGAGCCGGAGTACAACCAGGTCGACACGTTCATGCCGGACATGCTGTTCTGCCGCCCGGAGATCGCCGACGACATCCTCGCCGCGGTCGCCGAATACAAGGAGAAGCACGGGGACTTCTAGGCGGCGGGCCACCGCCCTCCGACGCTCTTTCGGTGGGCCGGTACCCTGGGCCGCATGAGCGCGAGCACCTCCCCTTCCGCCACGACCGTGAAGACGCCGTACGAGGATCTCCTCCGCGAGATCCTCGCCGACGGCGCCCCGAAGGCCGACCGCACGGGCACCGGCACCCGGTCGCTGTTCGCCCGGCAGATCCGCTACGACCTGTCCGAAGGCTTTCCGCTGCTGACCACGAAAAAGGTCCACCTCAAGTCGATCATCTACGAGTTGCTGTGGTTCCTGCGCGGCGATTCCAACGCGACGTGGCTGCAGGAGCGCGGCGTGACCATCTGGGACGAGTGGGCCGACGCCGACGGCGATCTCGGGCCGGTCTACGGCGTGCAGTGGCGGTCGTGGCCGACGCCCGACGGCCGGCACATCGACCAGATTTCCCGTGCGCTGGACACGCTGCAGAACAACCCGGATTCGCGCCGCAACATCGTGTCGGCGTGGAACGTCTCGGAGCTGGAGAACATGGCGCTGCCGCCGTGCCACCTGCTGTTCCAGTTCTACGTCGCCGACGGCAAGCTCAGCTGCCAGCTGTACCAGCGCAGCGCCGACATGTTCCTGGGAGTGCCGTTCAACATCGCCAGCTACGCGCTGCTGACGCACATGTTCGCGCAGCAGGCGGGCCTGGAGGTCGGCGAGTTCATCTGGACCGGCGGCGACTGCCACATCTACGACAATCACGTCGAGCAGTGCGAGCTGCAGGTCTCCCGCGACGCCCGCCCCTACCCCACGCTGAAGTTGCGCAAGGCGGAGTCGCTGTTCGACTACGACTTCGACGACGTCGAGGTCGTCGGCTACGACCCGCACCCGCCGATCCGCGGGCAGGTGTCGGTCTGATGTCCGGGTTCGAGTCGGGGCAGGCCTCGCTTGACGACGGCCGGCGTCCCGGCCGTCCGGCCTCCATCCGGATGATGTGGGCACAGTCGTCGGACGGCGTGATCGGCGACGGGGACTCGATGCCGTGGCACATCCCGGAGGACCTGGCGCATTTCAAGGCCACGACCATGGGCGCGCCGGTGATCATGGGCCGCCGCACGTGGGATTCGCTGCCCGCCAAGTTCCGTCCGCTGCCCGGCCGGCGCAACGTCGTGCTGTCGCGGTCGATGACGCCTGAGGACGTCCCCGGCGCGGAGCTCGCCCATTCCCTCGACACCGCCCTCGATCTGATCGGCGATGTGCCGGTCGCGTGGATCATCGGCGGCGGCCGCGTCTACCGCGAGGCGCTGCGCATCGCCGACGAGTGCGAGGTCACCGAAGTCGACGGCGTCTTCGAGGTCGATACCCCGGTCCTCGCCCCGGAATTGCTCGGCTGGCGCCCGGTCCGCAAGGGAGAGTGGGCGACGTCGTCCAACGGCCCCCGCTTCCGCTTCACCACGTGGCGGCCCCGCGAAGAGTGACGTCGGCCACCCTGCGGGGGTCCACCGGAACATTCCCGGTGGCGGCGCCGTTGCAGGGTTCATGACCAACGACAAGCTGCCCCTGCCGAAGACGACCGAAGCCGTGACCATCTACGCGACCAGCTGGTGCCCGTACTGCCAGTCGCTGATCAGCGGCCTGAAGCAGCGCGGCGTCCCCTTCGAGGCCTGGGACGTGGAGAAGCACGCCGACCTGTCCGCCTGGGTCGAGTCGGTCAACGGCGGCAACCGCGTCGTGCCCACCGTCCTGTACTCCGACGGCACCCACGCCACCAATCCGGCCGCGGCCGAGGTGGAGATCAAGCACGCGGAGCTGACCTCCGCGTAGTGCCGCCCAAATAGTGCCGCCCGTCCCCTTCGGGGACCGGCAACGACGAAAGCCGCCCGGGAAACCGGGCGGCTTTCGTCATGACGCGGGGATCGCGCCGACGGCCCTAATCCAGGTCGTCGTGCGCCATGAGCTGGCGCGCGGCCTCGGTGATGGAGCCCGACAGCGACGGGTACACCGAGAAGGAGCTGGCCAGGTCGGCGACGGTGAGCTGGTTGGACACGCACACCGCGATGGGCAAGATCAGCTCCGACGCCGTGGGCGCCACGACGACGCCGCCGATGATCATGCCGGAGTTCTTGCGGCAGAACAGCTTGACGAAGCCGCGGCGCAGCGAGCGCATCTTCGCGCGCGGGTTGCCGGCCAGGGGGAACACCTCGACGCGGGCGGAAACCTCGCCCGACTCGATCTGCGCCTGCGAGACGCCGACAGTGGCGATCTCCGGGCGCGTGAACACGGCCGAGGACACGGTGCGCAGGCGAATCGGCGACACGCCCTCGCCCAGCGCGTGGTACATGGCGATGCGGCCCTGCATGGCCGCCACCGACGCCAGGGGGAACAGGTCGGTGCAGTCGCCGGCGGCGTAGATGCCCGGCACGGAGGTGCGGGAGACGCGGTCGACCTTGATGTGGCCGGACTGGGCCATGTCGACGCCCACGGCCTCCAGGCCCAGGTCCGCGGTGTTCGGGATGGAACCGACGGTGATCAGGGCGTGGGAGGCCAGAACCTCGCGACCGTCGGAGGTGACCACGCGGACGCCGCCGTCGTCGGTGCGCTCGACGAGGTCGCAGCGCGCGTTCTTCACCACGTCGACGCCGCGTTCGAGCAGCACGCCCTCCAGGGCGTCGGCCGCGTCGGCGTCCTCGTGCGGCAGGATGCGGTCGCGGGAGGCGACCATGGTCACCTTCACGCCGAGCTCCGTGAACGCGGAGACGAACTCCGCGCCGGTGACGCCGGAACCGACCACGACGAGGTGTTCGGGCATCTCCTCGAGGTCGTAGACCTGGCGCCACGTCAGAATGCGCTCGCCATCCGGGCGGGCGCCCGGCAGGATGCGCGGGGAGGCGCCGGTGGCCACGAGCACGAGGTCGCACTCGATGGTCTCCTCGCCGCCCTCCAGCAGCTCCACGGTGACGTAGTGGGTGATGCGGCCCGGCTCGTAGTCGTCCAGTCGGCCGCGGCCCTGCAGCATGCGGATGCCCTCGCGGTCCATCTGCGCGCGGACGTCGTCCGACTGCGACTCGGCCAGGTGGCGGACGCGGTCGTTGACGGCGGTGAAGTCGATCTTGCGCGACGAGAAGTCCGGGCGCAGGCCCATGTCGTCCGCGCGGCGCATGTCGGTGCGCACGCCGGTCGCGGCGATGAACGCCTTCGACGGGACGCAGTCGTACAGGACGGAGGAGCCGCCCATGCCGGCGTCTTCCACCACGGTGACCTCGGCACCGTACTTGGCGCCGACGAGCGCCGCCTCGTAGCCGGCGGGGCCACCGCCGATGATCACGATCCTCTTGGTCACGGGTCCTCCATGTTCGCCTGATTATGCGTCGCCCAGTCTAACGGAGGCGGCGGACCCTGCCCGACGGGCTTCAGTTCATGCGGATCGCCGGGCCCGAACGGTCGGAGTCTCCGTTCTCGTAGCGGGCGACGATGCCGCCGAAGAGCCGCACGCCGACGCCGAGGCAGCGTTCGTCGACGACGATGTCGTCGCGGTGCAGATCATGCTTCTCCCCGCGCCCCGACCAGCAGCCCAGGCGCGCCATGGCCCCCGGCACGTGCTCGAGGTACCAGCCGAAGTCCTCGCCGCCCGACGACTGCGGTGCCTCGATGACGGCGTTCTCGTCGACGCGGCGGACGGTCTCGGCGACCAGGGCGGTGCAGTAATCGTCGTTGAGCACCGGCGGCACGCCACGCTCGTAGTCGAGCCGGTGGGTGGCGCCGGTCGGCGCGAGCACCTCGTCGATGAGTTCGCGCAGCAGCGGGTCGATCGCCCGCCACGTCTTGATGTCGGCGGTGCGGATGGTGCCCCGCAACCGCCCCTCGGCCGGGATGGCGTTGGGCGCGTAGCCGGCGTTGATGGCACCGAAGACCAGGACGGTGCCGGTGCGCGGATCCACGCGGCGGCTGAGCAGCCCCGGCAGATCGGTGACCAGCTTGCCCAGCGCATAGACGACGTCCGTGGTCAGATGCGGGCGCGAGGAGTGCCCGCCGGGGCCCTCGACGTGGATGTCCAGAGTGTCCGACGCCGACGTGATCGCGCCGACGCGCACGCCGACGTGGCCGACGCGCAGTTTCGGCTCGCAGTGCACGGCGAAGATCCGCTCGACCCCGTCGAGCGCCCCGAATTCGATGACGTCGGGGGCGCCGCCGACCATGACCTCCTCCGCCGGCTGGAAGATGAACCGCAACGGCACCGGCAGCGTGTGCTCGCGCTGGTACTCCGCCATGGCGATGGCCGTGGCCAGGGTGATCACCGTATGAAAATCGTGGCCGCAGGCGTGCATGACGCCCTCGTTGACGCTGGAGTACGACAATCCCGTCGCCTCGGTGATCGGCAGCGCGTCCATGTCGCCGCGGAACGCCAGGCGACCGACCCGCTCCCCCGCCGCCCCGGAATTGCCGGAGGCGTCGCCGATGTCCACCATCAGCCCGGTGTTGGGGAACATGACGGGCTCCAGGCCCGCCGCCCGCAACTTGTCGGCGACGAACTGCGTCGTGGAGTGCTCCATGTGCGACAACTCGGGATGGGCATGCAGATGCCGGCGCCACGCGAGCACCTGACCTTCGTTGCGCGTCCACCAGTCCCGAATGAAGTCTTCCATCACAATTTCCGAGTGTAGGCGCACCCGGGCCGCCGACTTGCGGGGTGGTCTCGGCCCATGAGGGGGCGGTGCCTCCTCCGTTCCGTCGATGCAACGCCGCTGTTCTGCGACAATGGCGGCATGAACAGCCCCCGCGGCAATGGCGATTTCCCGTACTCCGACAGCTCCTCCTTCCACCACGAGCCTCGGTTCGGGCAGAACTTCCCCCATCCGCCGTCTCACCCCCATCCGCCGTCGCAGCCCTTTCCCGGAACGTCGGCGCATCCGGCCGCCCCCGTGGGCCCGGCTCGCGGGTCAAGGGCCTCGGGGGCGCTCATCGGCGGAATCGCCGTGGCCGTGATCGCCCTGATGCTGGTCGCCGGCGTGGGCGTGGGCATGTGGCTGAACGGCAGGGATTCCGGAGCCTCCGGCGGCCCCGGTGGTGATGGCCCGGTCGCCCCGGTCGCGCAGCCGACGACCGTCGCCGGGCAACAGGCTCAGCCGGAGACCGTCACCGTCACCGAAGAGGCGCGGGAGGATGCGGGGCAGACGCGGCACACGGCCACGTCGACGCCGCGCACGTGGTCCTCGACCCCCACGGATCTGGGCACCGGCCGCTCGGACGTCGACTCCTACGGATGGAAGGATTCCTACGCCCGGTGCGGGATGCGCGGCCAGGCGGTGGCGGTGCTGATGGTCCGCGATTCGGCGGGCGATCCGATGCTGACCGTGGCCTGCATGAACGCCGACGGCCCCATGTACTACCGCGGTACCGGCACCGCCGGTGACTTGGAGGCCGACATCATCGTCGACGAAGGCGACCGCATCGTCGCGCAGAACGGCGCCTGGAAGTACCAGATGTCGCCGAGCGGGCTGGTGATCACGGAGAACAACGTGGTCAAGCACTCGTACCCCGCGGAGGTGTGGGGCGCCGAGTGACGGTTGCGGCCACACGGCGGACCTTTCGGCCGCCGTGCAACTTCGGCCCCATCCTTCACATCCGTCACGGGCCCCTGCAACAATGAGCCCATGAGCTCATCCGACGATCGCGACGCCACCACCTCGAGGACGCTGGCCATCGCCATCGGCGTGGTCGCCGCCGCACTGGTCTTCGTCGTCGCGGTGGCCGTCGGCCTGTACCTGGCCGACGGCGACGACGACCCCGGCGTCCCCACCGCCGCCCCGGGAGCCCCGGCGTCGCAGGAGACGTCGGAAAGCCGTTCCCCCTCCCCCTCTTCATCGGAGACTTCGGAGAGCACGTCCGGTTCCACCACGTCGTCGACCCGGACCAGCACCTCCAGCTCCGAGCCGACGACCGAGCCCCGCGATGATTTGGGCACGGGCCGAGACGACGTCGATGCCCGCGGCTGGATCGCCTCCCGCGCCCGCTGCCACGACGGCGACCGCGCACTGGCCGTCGTCGCCACGGAAACCGGCACCCGCGCCGCCGCCTGCGAAACCCCCGGCGGCGACAAGTACTACCGCGGCGACGCCGGCGACGTCGGCTCGCTGGAGGCGCCGATCATCGTCGACGAAGGCGACCGCATCGTCGCCCGCAACGGCGCCTGGAAGTACCAGATGAGCCCCGACGGCCTGATGATCACCGAAAACAACGAGGTCCGCGACACTCAGGCCGCCACCGCGTGGGGGCGGGCCTGACCAACGGGCCGGCCGCTGGACCGCCGCACCGGCCGTCGTCAAGCGACCAACCCAAAGCCGCCGACGGCCGAAAGTGACGGGCCTACAGATCGATGTTGCGCGGCCCGTAGAGGCGATCGCCGGCGTCGCCGAGGCCGGGGACGATGTAGGCGTCGTCGTTGAGATCCGGGTCGATGGTCGCGGTGACCAGGCGCACGGGCAGGCCGGAATCCTCCAGGGCATCGACGCCCTGCTGCGCCGACACCATGCACACGGCGGTGATGTCGTCGGCGCCGCGATCGACCAGCAGGCGCAGCGCGTGCAGCAGCGACCCGCCGGTGGCCAGCATCGGGTCGACGAGGAACACCGGCTGGCCGGACAGATCATGCGGCAGCGCCTCGAGGTAGGGCACGGGCTCGTGGGTTTCCTCGTCGCGGGCCAGGCCGATGAAGCCGACCTGCGCGTCGGGGATCATCGACAGCGCGGGGTCGATCATGCCCAGCCCGGCGCGGATGACGGGCACCACGATCGGCGGCTTGCGCAGGCGGTGGCCGCGGGCGGTGGTCACGGGTGTTTCCACGTCGAAGTCCTCGACGTCGAGGCCGCGGCTGGCCTCGTAGATCAGCATCGCGCCGAGGTCGGCGAGGGCGGTCCGGAAACCCGAATTGTCGGTGCGGGCGTCGCGCATGATGGTGAGGCGCGACGCCGCGAGCGGATGGTCGACGACGGTGATGTCCATGGCCTCCAAAATACAACGACGGGGGCAGAGGGCAGGGGGCGCGCGGAAATCAGATGGAACCGATCGGTGCCGGGGCGCGTCTAAGGGGGCGACACGATTCTTCGCGAGCAGAGGAGCCCCCATGCCCTTCCCACCACTTCCGAGCCCCCACCTGACCGCCGATCCGGAGTCGCTGGCGGCCTCCGCGGCGGCGTTGCGCCGACTGTCCGTGGGCGGGTCGCCGCAGGCCGGGACCTTTCCGGTGCCGCTTGACGACGCCCACGTGCCCGCCGTCGCCGGGGATTCCGGCATCGGCCGGTTCCTGGCCGCGCTGTCGTCGGCGGCGCGGGCCCAGCAGGCGCGGGTGGGTGCATTGGCCGACTACGCCGACGGGGCGGCCGGGGCCATCGATTGGTTCACCGGGGCGGTGGATGACGTCGAGTCGGCGTCGTCCGGGCGTTTCGGCCGCGACGGGGAGGCGATGGCGTGATCTCCCCGATGCAGGACGTCCCGCGATTGCTGGCCTCGGCCATCCCGGCGGTCGCGGCGCCGGGCGCGGCCGCGGCCCCCGCGATGGTCGACGATTGGTTCGGCGTGGCGGAATCGGTGGCGCGGCAGTGGACGGGCGACGGCGGCGACTCGGCGGCGACGAGCCTGCTGCGCGCGGCGACGGGCGCCGCGGAAGTCGACGGGCATGCGACGGGCATCGACGCGGCCGCCACCGAAGGGCTCGGCGCCATCGCCGCTGCGGCGGTCGACCTGGCGATGTTGGCCGCCGAATTCCTGGTGAAATGCGCGGGCAGCGCCCCCGGGGCGATGGGGGCGGGACCGGCGGCGCCGCTGCTGGCCATGACGGGGATGCAGGGCCACGCGGTGGAAACCCTCGGCGAAGCCGGCGGGCGGCTGGCGCGGCTCGACGCGGAGCTGACCGCACCGACGTCGACGTTGGAGTCCATCGCGGGGGCGGACGTGGACATCCCCGCTCCGCCGATGGTGCCGGCGGGAATGACGGATCCGGCCATGGCGGGGGCGGGCGCTCCGGGGACGGGGACTGCTGCTTCGAGGTTCGGAGCAGGTTCCGGAAGGACCGCGCTACCGGAGTCGGGCACGGGGACGGCATCGGAGACCGGCGCCGGCGATGGGGCGCCGACGCCGGAAGCGCGTGCCGCGGTGCAGCACGCCCTGTCGGCGGTGGGCACCCCGTACCAGTGGGGCGGCAACACCCCGGGCGTCGGTCTGGATTGTTCCGGGCTCACGCACTGGGCCTACGGCCAGGCCGGCGTCGAGATCCCGCGCACGGCGGCGGAACAGGCGGTCGGCCGGCCCGTCGACGGCTCGGAGCTGTTGCCGGGCGACCTGGTGGTCTGGGACGGCCACGTCGCCATGGTCGTCGGCGACGGCCAGATGGTCGAAGCCGGCGATCCCGTGCAGGTCAACCCCATCCGCACCACGAACATGGACATGGGGTTCCGGGGGTTCTGGCGGCCGACGGGCTGATCCGGCCGTGGCGTGGTCGCCTCCCCCACCTGGCCGGGTATCCTTCCGGGTGCACCGATCACCGATTGAACGACGTTAGGACGAACCATGGCCAGGCAGGGCATCGTCGCCATTGAGCTGGAGCTGACCGAGGGCACCGCGTACACGCTGTGGGCGCCGAGCTGGCGGGAGGGCAACGCCGAGTGGCAGGCCCTGATGGGCGAGGGCGACGACGTCCTGATGTTCTCCTCGCGGGCGGAGCTGCTGGCCCACCTGCGTTCCGGGGGAGCCCACGACATGACGTCGCACCCGTCGTGGCGCCGTTTCGAAAACGAACTGCCGGCGTCGGTCATCGCGGAGCCCCGCGACCGCCACGACCTGGTCGGCCTGCCCGACACCCTGGCCGGCAAGGCGGATCACGACCACGTCTCCACTGCCGATCGCGCCCTGGGCATCACGCGTTCCATCGGCGCCATCGCCGACGTGACGCCCATCAACCGAATGTTCGCGTCGAACTCCGTGCTGGCCGCCACCGCCAACGGCGCCGACCACTTCCACGGCGCGGGCGCCGCCCAGTGGTCCGCCATCGGCCGCGTCATCCTGCTGAACTGGGACAACTGCGTCGACGCCCTCGACGAGCTGTTCACGAAGGGCCGCAAGGCCGCCGGCGAGCCCGACGCCGACGCGGTGAAGGCCGCCGAAGCGGAGCTGGAGGAGGCCGAGAAGACCGTGGAGGCCCGCCGCGCCGCCGCCAAGGAGGCCCGCGCGAAGGAGAAGGCCGCCGCGGCGGCCGCCGCCGACGAAGCCGACCCGTACGACTCGACGGTGTGGGCGCGGGCGGGCATCGATCCGGTGCGCATCGCCATCGGAGGCCGCACCCTGTACACGCTTCGCTGCTACCTCGACGGCGCCCCGGTGTTCCTGGGCCGCCACGGTTCGATCCACACGTTCCCGCAGCCGCGCACCCTGGTGCGGTGGCTCATCGAGAACGACGACCACGATCTGGCCGCCATGAGCACGTGGGACGAGGTCATGACCGCCGCCAACGCCGGCGAGTTGGAGACGGTCGTGCACCCGGACAACGAGTACTCCTTCACCGGACTCATCGAGGACATCAAGGCCGGCCCCGCCAGCGTCGATCCGGCGCAGCTCGGCCGCGCCTACGAGCTGCTGGCCGACTCCGCCGACTGGGCGGGCGACGACGCCGTCAACGAGGTCCTCGCCGGCAACCAGCAGCTGCAGTGGTTGCTCAACTACCTCCTCGACACCGGCGAGCAGTCCGAGCCGGTGCCGCCGTACGACGACGAGGCCGATGGCTGGGCCCGCCTGGAGAAGGGTCTGACCGCCCGCTTCACCACCAAGCTGTAACGGCAGCGCCAGCACGGCGAAGGACCGCCGCCCGGAATGCTCCGGGCGGCGGTCCTTTTCGCGTCACGAGTGCGGCGCGGGATCAGCCGATCGTCGGCTCCTCGTCCTCGCACGGGTCGATCTCGCCGTCACCGTCCTGGTCGGTGAGCTCCAGGTAGGGCGGGTAGATCAGGGTGTCGAGGATGCGCTCGCGGGTCGGCAGATCCGCGAAGGCGCTTTCGATGGCGTTGCACGTGAGCTGGAACAGCTCCGTGTAGCCGTAGTCGAAGACGTCGACGAGGATCATCATTTCCCGCGTCATCGTCGTGCCGCCCAGCAGCCGGCTGCCCGTGTTCACGGTGCAGGTGAAGCCCAGGTCGTCGAGGAGCGGGAACGGGTGGTCCGCCATCGCGTCGACGATCCCCGTCTGCACGTTGGCGGTCGGGCACAGCTCCAGGGGGATGCACCGGTCGCGGATGTGGCCGGACAGCCGCTGCAGCTCGACGCCGTCCATGCTCGACGTCAGGTCCTCGAAAACGCGAGGGCCGTGGCCGATGCGGTTGGCGCCGGCGACGACGGCGGCGCGCACGGAATCAAGTCCCGCGCCCTCGCCCGCATGGATGGTGACCGGGGCCAGGTGCTCGCGCAGAATGTCGAACGCGGCCGAATGCAGATCCGGGGAATGGCCCTCCTCGGGGCCGGCCAGGTCGAACGCGACGACGTAGTCGTGGTCGGCGTTGTCGGGAAGGTTGTCGACGACGAGCTGCGCGACCTCCCCCGACCGCTCGCGATCGCGCATGGCCGACAGGATCAGCCGCGCGGTGATGTCGTGGCCCGCCTCCGCGGCGGCGTTCTCGCCCTCCATCAGGCCCTCGACCACGGCGTCGACGACCTGCTGCATCGACAGCCCGCCGTCGACGTGGAACTCGGGGGCGATGCGCAGTTCCGCGTAGACGACGCGGTCGCCGGCGAGATCCTCGACGGCCTCCCGGGCGATGCGGGTCAGCGACTCGGCGGTCTGGGTGACGGCCTTGGTGTGCGCGAACGCCTCGAGGTAGGCCGGGAGGCTGCCCGCGTTGCCCGCCTCCACGAACCAACGCGCGAGTTCCTCGGGATCCGACGAGGGCAGCCCCTCGTACCCCGCATCTTCGGCGAGTTCGATGAGCGTGACCGGGCGCAGTCCGCCGGAGAGGTGATCGTGGAGGACCACCTTCGGCAGATCCGCGACGACATTCGCCTCGACCTGCTGAGGGTCGAGGCTCATCTCGGGTGAGTTGTGCATGACTGGTCAGCGTATAACAGATTCACCCTCGGTTCCATTCCAAATGGGGGTCACCCGCGTCCGGACCGGCGGAGACGAGGGACTAGCGTGATCTGGCGATGGACACCACGAACCCCCTCCGCGCCGCAGGTCCGGCGTCGCGCGGCACCGCACTCGCCATGGCCGCGACCCTGATGCTGGCGGCCGCCCCGTTCACCGCCGGACACCCGGCGGTGGCCGCCCCGACGTCGGAACCTGCCGCACCGGCTGCACCGGCTGCACCGGCTGCACCGGGCGCACCGGAGCCCGACGGAACTTCCGCGCCCGACGACTCGGCGCCGGAAGAGGAGTCGAAGGAAGAGGAAACGGTGGGGCCCGCCCCCGGGCGCCGCGACACCCGGGACTGCGCGTACCGGACCACTCCCCCGCCTGCCGTGGATTCCTCCGAGGTTCCCGCACCCGGATCCCCCACCCCGGATCCACTGCCCGTGCCCGCGACCCCGGCGGGCGGCCCGCGCATGGCCGACTGCGACGTCGTCGCCGCCCGCGGCTTCACCGCGCCCGAGGACGTCGCGGCATCCGCGTGGATCGTGTTCGACGCCGGCAGCGGCGACGTCATCGCGGCGAAGGACCCGCACGGGCGCTACCGTCCGGCGTCGATCGCCAAGGTCCTGCTGGCGCTGGTCGCCATCGACGAACTCCCCATGGACCGCACCATCACGGTCCGCCACGAGGACGCGGCCATCGAAGGATCCCGCGCCGGAATTCTCGAGGGCGTGGACTACACCGTCGAAAAGCTTCTTCTGGGGCTGCTGATGAGCTCCGGCAACGACACCGCCTCCGCGCTGTCCCAGGCACTCGGCGGCCGCGACGAGACCCTGCGCAAGGTCAACCGCAAGGCCCGCGAACTCGGGGCGACGGACACTCGCATCGCCGACTACACCGGGCTCGACGGCCCCGGCCAGGTCACCTCGGCATTCGACATGGCGCTGTTCTACGCCGCCGCTTTCGCCGACCCGGAGTACGAGCGCCTCAGCGGCACCCCGCTGACCGAAATGCCCGGCGACGAGGAGGCGGGCATCGAGGGATTCACCATGTCCAACGACAACCAGCTGCTCGCCTCCGGTTTCGAGGGGGCGCTGGGCGGCAAGACCGGATTCACCGACGACGCCCGCCACACCTTCGTGGGCTTCGCCGCCCGCGACGGCCGCCGCCTCGGCACCATCGTCCTGGACACCACGGTCGAGGAAGGCCCCCGCGCATGGCAGCAGTCCGCGGCCCTGCTGGAAGCGGGCTTTGCGACGGCCCCCGATTCGTCGGTCGGCGATCTCGCGATTCCCGCTGCGGGCGACGGCGCGGACGACCTGGGCCCGGAGGACATGGAAGACGAAATCCTCGACGCCACGGGCGACGAGGATGAAGGGGGCCCGTCGACGCGGGACATCGCGATCGTGTCCGGCGCCGCGGGCCTGGTGCTGGTTGCCGTCGGCTGGTTCGCCGTCAGGTCCAGGCGACGCTGATCACAGGCGCAGCAGGCGGGCGACGGAACCCTTCGGGGCCGCTGCCTCCGGGCGGACGTTGATGACGGCCGGCGGCGGGGCGTCGGGCTTCTCCATTGCCATCGCCTCCTCGGTGGTGGCCGTCCACGCCGACGCGTACATGGTGATGCGCCAGATCAGGTAGAACACGACCATCAGACCGATGATCGGGCCGAAGACCGCGCCGGCGGGATTCGACAGCGCGTTGGAGAAGAACAGCGAACCCAGCTGCTTGACCACCTCGAGGCCGATGGCGCCGATGACCGCGCCCTGCATGGCGGGCTTCATGGGGACCTTGCCGCGCGGCAGCGACGCGAGCATCCAGAAGAACAGGATCCAGTTCGCCACCAGGCCCAGGGCGATGGCGACGACCGTGGTGAGGATGCCGATGCCCGGCACCCCGTCCAGGCCGACCTTCTCCACCAGCGACGACGTCAGGCCCGAGGAACCGATGGCGGTGACGGCGAAGGTCAGGGCGATCATCAGCATCATGCCCAGCAGGCGGATGAAATCGCGCAGCTTGCCCAGCACGAAGTTCTCGGCGATGATCGGCCGCTTCCACAGGGCGGTGACGCCCATGCGCAGGTTGCCCATCCAGCTCAGGCCCGACCACAGGGCGGTGATGAAACCGATGGTGAACACGCCGCCGGCCTGGCTCACCGCGCTGTCGATGATCGACGTCACCGTCTCGCCCATCTCACCGCTGAGGTTCTGGGTGATGCCGTCCTCGATGGTCCGCATCATTTCGTCGTTGCCCCGCAGCACGAAACCGAGGATGGCGAACGCCAACATCAAAAGCGGGAAGACGGACAGCACCGAGAAGTACGTGACGCCCGCGGCGAAGTGGTTGCCGCCCTCCTGCGAGTACCGCTCCTGCATGCGCATGACGTGGTCGAGCCACCCGTACTTCATGCGCATCTTGTCGACGAAACCGGGATCGTCGTCGGTGACTCGTTCGATGCCGTAGCGATCGGTCTTCTTCGGGTCGGGACGCGTCGATGTTGCCACCGCTCGAACCTGCTTTCGTCGTGGGGGAGGAAAGAGGCCGGTCACCGGCCCCGATCATCCGGGCGAACGTTACGGGGCCAGTTTACCGGTCCGCCCTCTCGGCGACGCGGTGAGCGTCGTAAAGCAGCCGTAAAGAAGCTAAGCCGTTACCGACCCGCCGAGCGGAGAAAACCGACCCGCTCGTAGACCTGCTCCAGGGTCCGGGAGGCGACCTCGCGGGCGCGGTCGGCGCCATCGGCGAGGATGCGCTCGAGCTCGCCGCGGTCGGCCATCAGCTCGTCGTAGCGGGCGCGCAGCGGGGTGGTGAACGCCTCCAGAGCTTCCGCCGTATCACCCTTGAGCTGGCCGTACCCGGCCCCGGCGGTCTGGTAGCCGGCGACGATGTCGTCCACCGGCACGCCCGTCAGGCTCGACTGGATGACCAGCAGATTGGACACGCCCGGCTTGTTCTCGCGATCGAAGCGGATGTCGCCGTCGTTGTCCGTCACCGCCGACTTGATGCGCTTGGCCGACACCTTCGGGTCGTCGAGCAGATTGACGATGCCCTTCGGGTTCGAGCCCGACTTGCTCATCTTCGACGTCGGGTCCTGCAGGTCGTAGATCTTCGCCGAACCCTCGAGGATGTGGGCCTCGGGCACGACGAACGTCTTCTTGTAGCGGGAATTGAAGCGCTGCGCCAGGGTGCGGGCCAGCTCCAGGTGCTGGCGCTGATCCTCGCCCACGGGCACCAGCTGCGGGCGGTAGAGCAGGATGTCGGCGGCCATGAGCATCGGGTAGGCGAACAGGCCCGCCGACGTGTGATCCGAGCCCTGCTTGGCGGACTTGTCCTTGAACTGCGTCATGCGCGACGCCTCGCCGAAACCGGTCAGGCAGGTGAGCACCCAGCTCAGCTCCGCGTGCTCCGGCACATGCGACTGGACGAACAGCACCGACTTGGCCGGGTCGATGCCCAGCGCGATGAGCTGCGCCGCACCCGCGATGGTGCGCTTGCGCAGCTCCTTCGGATCCTGCTGCACCGTGATCGCATGCAGGTCGGGGATGAAGTAGTACGCGTCGAAGTCGTCCTGCAGTCCGATCCACTGCTTCACCGCGCCCAGGTAATTGCCCAGATGGTACGAATCCGCGGTCGGCTGAATGCCGGACAGCACGCGCTGACGGCGCTCCGGGGAGCCGCCGGCCGGGCCGGATGCGGACGAATCGGTGGTGGTGGTCGGATCCTGCTGCGTTGCCATGCCCGAAAGTGTAGTTCGACCGGCGGGCGGGTTTCTCGCCGGGACCGGTCAGCGACGCTCGAGCAGCAGCCGCACGGTCTTCACCGCCGCGGCGCTCGACTCGCCGGGATAGAGGGCGCGGACCAGCGCCACGGCCGGCCGCACGCCGTGCTCGCCGAGGACGCGGCGGACGCGGTCGCGCTCGCTCGACGTCAACTCCAGCGGCGCCACCGGCGGTCGCCGGAGCATGCCCGCGGCGGCGACCGCAACCAGGGCCAGCACGCACAGCGCCGTGGCCCACAGCGGCCAGCCGTAGACGAAGGCCAGCACGGTCAATGCGAGGAAAACACCGCCGGCCACGATGAGGGGGACGCCGGCGGATGCACCGTCGCCGCCCTCGAGGCTGCGCGCCAGGGCCTCGAAGTCGAAGGTGGAGTCGGAATCGGGGCCGGAGCCGGAATCGCTGCCGCGGCCCGGGCCTCGCCGCTCGCCGGGGCCGGCGGGCTCGCGGGGCCCTCGGGGCTCGCCGGATTCGTCGAAATCGTCGAAGCGCATGCTCCCGTCCGAGGGGCCGTACGTCCTGTCGTCCACGACACTCCCCTTTCACCCGGCCCTGTCCGCACTACTTGGTGTACGCGAGTTACTCCGGGGCCGTCCGATTCAGAGTTTCGCACAATCCTACGTCAACTCCGACACCCTCCCCCGTATCGGAGGTGGCCCCGCACCCGGCCGGTCCCCGCCCGATCGCCCGGCCGCTCCCCTTCTCCAGCCCCAGCCCCGCGACTCGCCGCGACCATTGACTCGCCGAGCCGTGTTTCCGGGGCCCCTCCGCCTATCGTGGGACCGTCAACCCTTCTTCCGATCCCTTCCGCGGCCACGGGCTCCCCCGGCGCCGCGCGATGAACGAGTGAGGCGCACATGTTCGCTGCAGCCGCCGTCACGGTTCTGCTGCTGCTTCTCCCGGGCACGGCCACCGGCATTGCCGCCGGCCTGCGGCCCATGCCCGCGCTGGCCGCCGCCGGCCCGGTGATTTTGGGCGTCGCCGGCTTCGGCGCGTGGGTGGCCGGCGCGCTGGACATCCGATGGGGATGGCCCGTCTTCGCGGCGGTGTGGGCGGGCGCCACCGCCGTGGCGTATCTGGCCGCGACGTTCGTTCCCGCCGCAAATGCGCGTTCCGGCCGCGACGCCGAGGGATCCCGTTTCACGCGGCCGGCTGCGGCGGAATGGGCGACCGCCGCGGTGGCGGCCGCGGTGACCGCGGTGGGTTCGGTGCGCTATCTGCTGCCCTTGGGCGACCTCCCGGGCGGCGGCTCCAACCTGCGCGAGGCGTGGGACATGCACTGGCACAACAATTTTCTGCGCTGGGCGGCCGAGGAGGGCGTCGCGTCCCCGACGCGGGCCGGCGAGTTGATGAACCGCGAGACCGGCACCGAAATGTTCTACCCGTCGGCCTGGCATGCGTTGGGGTCGTTGGTGCCCGGGGATCCGATCCTGCAGGGCAACGTGTTCGGGGCGGTGGCGCCGATGGTGCTGTTGCCCGCGGGCGCTGCGTTTCTGGCCTGGGTCGTCGCCGGTCCCCGGTGGTCCGCCATTGCGGCCCCCGCCGCGGCCGTGGCGTCGATCGCACTGCCGGAGATCACCGGTTCACTGATGATCACCGCCTCCCTGCCGTACCTGCTGGCGGTGGCGGCGATCCCGGCCACTGCGGCGCTGCTGTTCACCGGCCGCACGGTCGCGGTCATCCCCGCGCTGGCCGGCGTCTTCCTGGCCCATCCGGCGGCGGCCGTCGCATTGGCGGTGTTCGCCCTGGTGTGGTGGCTGACGCGACCGCGGCTGGGTTCCCTGGTGCGGCTGGCGGTCACCGCCGTGCTCGTCGCCGTGCTGCTCGCTCCCGTGCTGGTGGCGGCCACGGGGCAGGGCGAGTCCGTCGCCGAGTACACGGGCCAGGTGGGCCTGGGGCGGGCGGAGTCCCTGTGGTGGACGGTGACGGGCCAGTCGAATCACACGCAGAAGATCGGCTGGTATCCGCCGGCGTTCGTCTTGTCCGTCATCGGCGCGGCGGTGCTGCTGTTCCGCCGGCGCCCCTGGACGCCGTGGCCGGTGTTCTCGCTGATCGTGTTGGGCGCCGTCGCCGACAGCGCGCAGGCCCGGTGGGCCGATCCGGTCGGCGAGTGGCTGCGCACGGTGGGCACCTTCTTCTACGACATGGCCTACCGGATCCAGGCGCCCATGGGCATTCTGCGGTTGGTGTGCATCGGCGTGGCGGTGGCGTGGCTGGTCGACGTGGTCGCGCGGGTCGCGCGGCGCAGGCGTTCCGGTGGCCCGGGTTCTTCGCTTGACGACGTCCCGGCCTCCCCGCCGCACGGTGGTGCCGCCATGCGCCGGCGCCGCGCCACCGCGGCGATCGTCGCGGCGGCGACGGCGTCGGTGGCGCTGGTGCCCGTGGCGTGGGCGACGGGTGACGAGGCCCGCTCCACGATGCTCGCCGGCCGCGGCACCACGTACGTGTCCGAGGCCGACAAGGAGGCGATGCAGTGGCTCGCCGGGCAGCCCGATGCGATGGAGGGCCACGTCCTGGTCAACCCCTCGGAGGGTTCCGGCTGGATGTACGCCCTCCACGGACTGCCGTCGCTGTTCACCCACTTCCCGTGGCCGGACCCGGATTCGGAGCTCAGCGCCGAAGCGCTCGACGACCTCGACCTCGCCGGCACGGGCATGCCGGGCGACCCCGGCGCCGCCAACGACGTCGACGTCGCATTGCGCAGCCTCGGGATCCGCTACGTCTTCGTGTCGCCGCCGTCGGCGAGTTCGGCGGGAGGGGCGGCACTGGCGTCGAAGTCCTGGGCCTGGTGGTCCCCCGGCCTGACGCCGGTCTACCAGGACGGCCCGACGACGATCTTCGCCGTCGACGCCATGCACCCGACGGGCCGGGTCGACTCGATTCTGGCGGACTCCCCGCACCCTCCGTCGAGACCGGATCCCGCACGTACCCCGCACCGCCAGCCCATCATCGTGCCGCCCGAGGAGGCCGCGCGGACGCTCGTCGGCGCGGTCATCGGCGTGCGCGCCGGCACCGGGGACGTTGACGGTGCCGGTGACGGCGAACTCGACGACGTCGAGCGCCTCGCCGGAGACCCGGAGCTCGGTGGGAACGGGGAGAAGGCCGCGCGGGCCGGCCGCGAGATGTCCGCGGCCCTGGCCGACGCCGTCGTGGCCGAGCTGCGACGGCGGGGGGCAACTCCGGTGCTGCTCGGCGACGGCTCCACCACCGACTCCACCACCGACTCCACCACCGCCGACTCCGGCTTCGACTCAACCGTCGGCTCCACCTTCGATGCCGTGGTCAACGTCGGCATGGACGCCAAGGGCGCGGGCGTTTCCGGGATCCGCGTGACGGGTTTGTACCCCGGGGCGACGGGCTTCGGTTCGGAACGGACGGCGAACCTCGCCGGCGGCGTCCGCGACGCACTGGTCTTCCACCGGTTCACCCCGGACAGCCGGTACGACGACGAGGGCCGCCGCGGGTACGTGGCCGACGGTCTGGCCCCGGCGTTCCGGGTCGCGCCGACGACGGGGGCCCCGGAGATCATCGCGTCGGCCGGCAACGTGGACAACGCCGCCGAGAACAAGACCATGAAGACGCGGGAGTGGCGGGGCCATTTCGCCCGCGCCCTCGCCGACGGCGTGGCGGCGATGCTGCGCCAGCAGCGACCCCCGCACCCGCGCCCCGCCATATGATCGGGGCGTGAACTTCGTGCGCACCCGAGCCGCCCTCTCCGTGCTGGCGGCCGCGTGCGCTCTTTCGGCGGCGGGATGCACCATCGGCTCCGGAGTCGGTCCCGCCGGTGACGCCGGTGCCGTCGGCGTGCGCGACGTTCCCGAGCCGGCCATCGCTGCGACGCCGACGTCCCGCGCCGACGCACCCCGGCCAACTCCCGCCCCGGAGAAACCTGCCCTCGACGGCCGCACCGTCTACCTCGATCCGGGGCACGCGGCGGTCATGCCGGATCCCACCCCGATGGTGACGGACGGGCGCGGGGGCGAAAAGCCCTGCCAGGTCACCGGCACCACGGCCAACGACGGCTGGCCGGAGCACACGTTCAACTGGCTGATGGCCGAGGAAATCCGCCCGCGGCTCGAGGCCCTGGGCGCGACGGTCCTGGTCGGCAGGCCCGACGACACCGGCACCGCGGACTGCATCGACGAGCGCGCCCGGAAGGAAAACGCCTCCGAGGCCGACGTCGTGGTCAGCCTGCACGCCGATGGTGCGGCCGAAGGCAACCGGGGTTTCCACGTCATCGCCATCGCCGATCCCCTGCCCGGCAATGACGCAGATGGTTCCGGCGCCCTGGCCGCCAACATCCGCGACGCGTTCGTCGCGGCCGGTTTCGCCCCGTCGAATTACCTCGGCGACGGCGGAATCGACCTGCGGGCGGACTTGACCGGGCTGAACCTGTCCACCAAACCGAAGGCGCTCGTCGAGTTCGGCAACATGAGGGATTCCGCGGACATCACCGTCCTGGGTTCCGCGGACGGTCGCGCCCGCATGGCCGACGCGGTGGTCGACGGGATCCTGCGGACGATCGGGAACGCGGACTGACCGGCACGACCTTCGGGCCATCCGGCTGCGACCGTGACCGTGGCCGTCGCAGTGGCCGCCGGCACTGCGGTCCGGCGGCCCGGCGGACTGCGCCGCTAGCGGTACTCGACGATGACCGGCGCGTGGTCGGTCCAGCGGCGGTCGTACGCCGACGGCTTCTCCACGATCGCCGTCACGGCCCGCTCCAGCATCGGCTTCGTCGCCGCCTGGTAGTCGATGCGCCAGCCCGCGTCGGTGTCGAACGCCTGGCCGCGGTAGGTCCACCAGGACCACGGGCCGTCGGCGTCGGGGTGCAGGCGGCGGGTGACGTCGAACCAGACGGGGTCGTCGTTGACCTCCGGCGCGGCCCACGCGGTGCCGTCGGTGAAGACGCCGGCCGCCAGTTCTCGGGCGGAGGCGTTCACGCGGGAAGCCTGCGGCGCTTCGTCGGGGAACGTGCCGAACACGGAGTCCATCCACGCGCGCTCCTGCGGCAGGAAGCCGGACTTGGTGCGGTTGGTGCGCCAGTTCTTCAGGTCCTGCTCGCGGTGGCAGATGTTCCAGTCGCCGCCGATGACGGCGTGCGCATCATCGCGGCCGGACGCGCCGAGCTCGGCGAGATGGCCGGAAAACGCGTCGAGGAAGCGGTACTTCTCGTCCTGCTTCTCCGTCTTCGCCGACCCGGACGGCAGGTACA
Organism: Corynebacterium xerosis NBRC 16721 = ATCC 373; assembly: GCF_001552415.1. Lineage (GTDB taxonomy): Bacteria > Actinomycetota > Actinomycetes > Mycobacteriales > Mycobacteriaceae > Corynebacterium > Corynebacterium xerosis. Next base: position 82,448 of record NZ_BCRD01000002.1, on the reverse strand, counting down.
GGCTGGCGATGCGGACGTCCTCGGCGATTCCCGAATCCGCGGCGCGCAGCACGCCGGAAATGTAGCGGCCCATCCGGTCGAATTCGTCGGAACCGAATCCCACCCGGACGTCGTCAAGCTCCGCCCGCGACAGGATGCCCACCCCGGCACGGCCCTTGGCCAGCTCGTTTTCCGCGCCGACCCAGTGCCAACCGGCCTCCAGAGCCGGGGCGAGGGCCGCGCGGGCCTGATCGTCGGTGGAGCGCACCTCCTGCAGCAGGACCACGTCGGCGGAGGTCTCCTCCAGCCAGGGCAACATGCCCAGGTTGTCTTCGTGGCGCTTCTTCACGGCGGCGCGGATGCCGTTGACGTTGAGAGTTGCGATGGTGAGCGGCATGCCCGGCAGCCTACTTCCCCGCCCGGATCCGCTTGACGACGGCCCGCGCCCCCGGGCAGCGGCACGAACCCACGCAGCGGCCCGAACTCACTCAGCCACCCAAACTCACTCGGAGGCGCGGAGCACCGCCTTCTCGCGCTCGGCGCCGGAACGCAGCGCCCGCGCGCGCAGCCACGCCGCGGGAGCCCAGACGACGATCGCCGCGAGCGCCAGCACCGCACCGGCCAGCGCCGGGGCGCGGTAGCCCAGTCCGGCCGCGATGACCGCGCCGCCCAGCGCCGCGCCACCGGCGTTGGCCATGTTCAGCGCCGCCTGGTTCAGCGCCGCGGCCAGGGTCTGCGCGCGACCGGCCACGTCCATGAGGCGGGTCTGCAGGTTGGGCACGAGCGTCGAGCCCAGCATGCCGATGACGCCGAAGTTGAGCACCGCCAACCAGCCGTACGGGGCGGAGAAGTAGAAGGCCACCAGCGCGACGGCCATGGCGATCAGCGTCCACAGCAGGCCCATGTCGCCGACGCGGTCGCTGACCCAGCCGCCCAGGTACGTGCCGACCACCATGCCGACGCCGTAGGCCATGAGCACCAGCCACATCAGGTTCTCGGCGAAACCGCCGACCTCCGTCATGGTCCACGTGATGTAGGTGTACACCGCGAACATTCCGCCGAAACCGACCGTGCCGATGGCGACGGTGAACCACACCTGCGGGGTGGCCAGGGCGCCGAGCTCCTCCAACGGGCGGGTGGCCGGCATGCGGTTCATGTGCGGGACGGCGAACCACAGGGCGATCAGAGCGGCGACGCCGATGACCGCGACGAGCGCGAACGCCGAGCGCCAGCCGAACTGCTGGCCCAGCGCCTGTGCGGCGGGCACGCCGGCGACGGTGGCCACGGACAGGCCCATCCCCGACAGCGCCACCGCCCGGCCGCGCTTGCCCGGCGCGGCCAGCGACGCTGCGACGAGCGCGGCGACCGAGAAGTAGGCGCCGTGGGGAATGCCCGCGATGAAGCGGGAGGCCATCACCGCGCCGAAGGAGCCGAGCGAGCCCGCCCACACCGTCGCACCGTTGCCGATGGTGAACGCCGCCATGAGCAGCAGGAGCATCCGGCGGCGCGGCACGGATCCCGTCAGCACCGTGATCAGCGGGGCGCCGACGACCACGCCGAGGGCGTACATGGAGATCACCGCGCCGGACTCCGCCTCGCTGCGGCCGAAGTCCGCCGCGATGTACGGCAGCAGGCCCATGGCCACGAACTCCGTGACGCCGATGCCGAACGCGCCCACCGACAGCGCCGCGACGACCCAGTTGCGCCGGGCACTGGAGACGTCGTCCTGGCGCGGGACTGGCCGCCGGTGTGACGAGAATGACGGTGCGTGAGCGGTCTTGGGCATGGGTCCTCCCGGGTGCGGGCGCATGAGCGAGCTGAATCGATACGGTGTTGATGCTGGTCCGGGCGGCAAAGCCGCAGGTTATGGGGCCACCCGGAGGAAATCGGCAATCATAGCGGATGGCCGGAAGGTTGGTTATCGTGAACAACCGTGCACAAGGACCTCGGGCATCGCATGCCCGGTCAACCTTCGAAAGGACAAGCGTGACCGAGCATTACAACTTCTATGAGAGCCTGGGCCTCGACGAGGGCTCGTCGACCGGCGACCTGCGGTCCGCGATCATCGCCACCCTCGAGGGCCTGCAGCGCGACGGGGTCCCCGGCCACGATGCCCGGGTCCAGGAGAACTCCGCCGCGTTGGCCGTGCTCGGCGACGACCGCCTCCGGCCCAAGTACGACGCCCGCCTGGCCGACGGGTCCGCCCCGCGCATGGGCATCCCGGAACTGCGGACCCTCGCCGCCACCGGTTCCTTCCCCGACGAGCAGGCGCAGCAGACCCAGCAGCCGCAGCACACGCAGCAGCAGCCGGTGAACCGCTACGGAGCCGCGGACTCCCGGTCGCACGACTCCGAGACCACGACCGTGATCCCGGCGGCCATCTCCGACGGCGGCGCAGACGATTCCGGGGCCTCCGCGCCCGAGCCCACGACGTCCGAGCGCGAGCCGTCCGATTCCACGCCGTCGGAGCGCGAGCCGTCCGAGGCCGCGGGCCCCATCGGGACCTCCGCCCCGGCCTTCGGGGCCGCCCAGGGCGCCCATGCCGCTCAGGCACCGCAGGCATCGCAGGCCACGCAGGCGCAGCCCTACGGGGCCCCGCTCCACAGCGCCCCCGCGCAGCACCGCCCCGCCCCGGACGGAGGACTCAAGCAGCTCTTCGCGGCGGTCCCGGGCCTCGCGAAGGGCCTGATGTTCACGTTGGCGGGCATCGGCGCATTCGCGGTCCTGCTCATCGTGGTCGGGCTGCTGATGCGGCTCGCCGACAGCTACTCCACCGCCGGCGCAACCTACCTCCACATCCTGTCGGTGATCCTCGTTTCGCTCCTCGTCCCCAAGATCCTCAAGGTCGGCGACTCCGCCTCCGTCATCCCCGCGATCGCGATCCCGGCGGCGATGGCACTGGCGTACCTGAACGAGATCGTCTTCAACGTCGCCTTGGATCTCGGCAGCGCCCTGACGATCACGGCGGACGCCCTGCTCGTGCTCGCCTGGGCCGCCGCGACCGTGCTGGCGATCCTGCCCGACACCCGCGCCTGGCTCTCCGGCGCGTACGTGGAGAAGCCGAAGCCGGCGGCTCCCCAGTACGGCGGGCAGCAATACGGCGGAGCGCAGTTCGGCGGGCAGCAGGCCCCGCAGCAGTACGGCGGAGCCCAGTACGGCGGAGCCCAGTACGGCGGAGCGCAGTACGGCGGAGCGCAGCCCCAGCAGCATTACGGGAACCACCCGGGGCAGCAACAGTACGGCGGGCAACAGGACCAGCAGCCGTTCGGCGGCACGGACGACGACGCCTCGACCGACACCCGGAGCTGATCCCCCGCACGCCCTCCCCGCTCTCTCCGAGCGCGCGTCCCCGGGCGCGCACGATTTCGCCCCCGCCTCGGGCCGGTACGGCACCATGCCGACTCCCCGTAGCGGGGGTACTTTTGTGTCTTAAATTAGTAATGGATGGATTGCATAACGTGGGCGTCGCAAAGCAAATGCCCCGCGAATATCCCGTGACCTGCGGCACAACCATGAGTTGCGCAGGTCACACCGCAGGTAGACCAGTGTTTCGCCCCCCGAGCCATTGCGGCGAAGTGAGTTATCGTGGTCTCCAACAGTTCGTAGATTTTCCACGGATCCTGCACCAAATAGGAGAACCCACCACATGGCCACGATCATCTGGACCCGCACCGACGAGGCTCCCCTGCTGGCGACGTATTCGCTGAAGCCCATCGTCGAGGCGTTCGCCGCCCAGGCCGGCATCGACGTCGAGACCCGCGACATTTCGCTCGCCGGTCGCATCATCTCCCAGTTCCCGGAGCGACTGACCGAGGAGCAGCGGGTCGACGACGAGCTGTCCGCCCTCGGCGAGCTGGTGAAGGAGCCCGAGGCCAACATCATCAAGCTGCCGAACATCTCGGCCTCCATCCCGCAGATCAAGCGCGCCGTCGCCGAGCTGCAGGAGAAGGGCTACGACATCCCGAAGTACCTGTCGCAGCCGGAGACCGAAGAGGACCGCCAGGACCGCGCCAAGTTCGACAAGGTCAAGGGTTCCGCCGTCAACCCGGTGCTGCGCGAGGGCAACTCCGACCGCCGCGCGCCGGAGGCCGTGAAGAACTTCGCCCGCAAGCACCCGCACCGCATGGGCGCCTGGTCCTCGGACTCCAAGACCAACGTCGCCACCATGGCCTCCAACGACTTCCGCCACAACGAGAAGTCCGTGATCATGGACCGCGACGACAAGCTGTCCTACGTCCTCGAGACCGACGAGGGCAACACCATCGTCCTGAAGAAGGACATGCCGGTCCTGAAGGGCGAGATCATCGACGGCACGGGCATCAACGCCCAGATCCTGTCGTCCTTCCTCAAGTCGCAGATCAAGAAGGCCAAGCGCGAGGACATCCTGTTCTCCGTGCACCTGAAGGCCACCATGATGAAGGTGTCCGACCCGCTGATCTTCGGCGAGGTCATCAAGGCCTTCTTCCCGTCGGTGTACCCCAAGTTCGAGTCCAAGCTGGCGTCGGTGAACCTGACGCCGGACTACGGCATCGGCGCCATCCTCGACGGCCTGCACAAGCTCGACGGCGGCACCGCCTCGGCCGTGAAGTCCGCCATCGAGCGCGACCTGGAGAACGGCCCGGCGCTGTACATGGTCAACTCCGACAAGGGCATCACCAACCTGCACGTGCCGTCCGACGTCATCGTCGACGCCTCCATGCCGGCGCTGATCCGCAACGGCGGCAAGGGCTGGGGCCCGAACGGCGAGGAGAAGGACACCCTCGCGGTGATCCCCGACTCCTCCTACGCCGGCGTGTACCAGGCCGTCATCGACGACTGCCGCGAGAACGGCGCCTACGACCCGACGACCATGGGCACCGTCCCCAACGTCGGCCTGATGGCGCAGAAGGCCGAGGAGTACGGCTCGCACGACAAGACCTTCCAGCTGCCGGAGAACGGCGTGCTGCAGGTCATCAACTCCGACGGCGACGTCCTCATCGAGCACCACGTCGCCCGCGGCGACATCTGGCGCTCCTGCCAGACCAAGGACGCCCCGGTCCGCGACTGGGTGAAGCTGGCCGTCAACCGCGCCCGCGCCACCGGCGACCCGACCGTCTTCTGGCTGGATCCGGCCCGCGCCCACGACGCGAACGTGATCACCAAGGTCGAGGAGTACCTGCAGGACCACGACACCGAGGGCCTGGACATCCGCATCATGGATCCGGTGGCCGCCACGAAGTTCTCGGTCGAGCGCATCCGCGAGGGCAAGAACACCATCTCCGTCACCGGCAACGTGCTGCGCGACTACCTCACCGACCTGTTCCCGATCATGGAGCTGGGCACCTCGGCGAAGATGCTCTCCGTCGTTCCGCTGATGGCGGGCGGCGGCCTGTTCGAGACCGGCGCCGGCGGCTCCGCCCCGAAGCACGTCCAGCAGGTCGAGGAGGAGAACCACCTCCGCTGGGATTCCCTCGGCGAGTTCCTGGCCCTGGCCGAGTCGCTGCGTTACGCCGGTTCGCATGACGACGACCCGCGCGCCAACGTCCTGGCCGACGCCCTGGACCGCGCCACCTCCAAGCTGCTGGAGAACGGCAAGTCCCCGTCGCGCAAGGTCGGCGAGATCGACAACCGCGGCTCGCACTTCTACCTGGCCCTGTACTGGGCCCAGGAGCTGGCCGCGCAGGACGACAACGCCGAGCTGAAGGAGACCTTTGCCCCGGTGGCCGAGGCCCTCGCCGCCAAGGAGGAGTCCATCGCCCAGGCGCTGCTCGACGCGCAGGGCGAGCCGGCCGACCTCGGCGGCTACTTCTTGCCGGACGACGAGAAGACCAACGCCGTCATGCGCCCGTCCGCCGAGTTCAACGAGATCATCGACGGCCTGCGCAAGTAGGTTCCGGCCGGCGCCCGGCCACCGGCCCGGCACCGCCCCGTTCGATCACCGCCCCGCTTCCCGTTTCCGGGAGGCGGGGCGGTGTCACGTTCTGGGGTGGGCCGTGTTTCGGGATGCGCCGCACATCCGACGAGATCAGGATTCTGGGCGCCAGGCGCGATCTCGTCGCGGCACGGCGGGCCGCACATCCGACGAGATCAGGATTCTGGGCCTCGAACGCGATCTCGTCGTCAAGCGGCGCCCGCATTGCGCTTCTCACCGCACCACGCGGCCCGGCCCGGGCGCGTCGAACCGCATTGTCCGCCCGGACCCCGTCGGCGGATTCGACCATTACCTTGCAGTAGACAGCTCGGTTCATTACGGTGGCGGGAGTGCGCCGCGCAAGTGTTACGCGGCACCCCGATGAAAGGACTCCCACCATGACCACCCGCTACGACAACTCCGGTGCCGGCGACTGGGCGCTGGAAACCCGCGCCATCCACGTCGGCCATGCCCCGGACGAGCAGACCAGCGCCCGCAGCCTGCCGATCTACAACACCACCGCGTACGTCTTCGACTCCGCGGAGCATGCGGCGAACCGCTTCAACCTCTCGGACGCCGGCCCGATTTACTCCCGCCTGACCAACCCGACGGTCGACGCGGTCGAGCAGCGCCTGGCCAACCTCGAGGGCGGCGTCGCCGGCGTCCTGTTCGCGTCCGGCCAGGCCGCGGAGACCGCCGCGATTCTGACGCTGGCGCGCGCGGGCGATCACATCGTCACGTCGCCGCGCCTCTACGGCGGCACGGAGACGCTGTTCAAGGTGACGCTGCCGCGCCTGGGCATCACGGCGACGTTCGTGGAGAACCCGGACGACCCGGAGTCGTGGCAGGCCGCGGTGCAGGACAACACCGTGGGATTCTTCGCCGAGACGATCGCCAACCCGCAGGCCGACGTCCTCGACGTCCCGGTGGTCGCGGAGGTCGCGCACCGCAACAACGTCCCGCTGATCGTGGACAACACGGTGGCCACCCCGGCGCTGCTGCGCCCACTGGAGCTCGGCGCCGACATCGTCGTGTCCTCGACCACCAAGTACTTGACCGGCAACGGCTCGGCGCTCGGCGGCATCCTGGTCGACGGCGGCAAGTTCGACTGGACGCAGACCCGCGAGGGCCGCGGCGACGTGCACCCGAACTTCACCGAAGCCGACGAGGCGTACCACGGCCTGAAGTTCGCCGACCTGGGCGCCCCGGCGTTCGCACTGCGCGCCCGCGCCGGCATCCTGCGCGACACCGGCGCCGCCCCGGCCCCGTTCAACGCCTGGATCCTGGCGCAGGGCCTGGACACCCTGGCGCTGCGCATCGAGCGCCACAACTCCAACGCGCAGAAGGTCGCCGAGTACCTCGAGGGCCGCGCGGGCGTGGCGAAGGTCAACTACGCGGGCCTGGCCTCCTCCCCGTGGCACGCGACGAAGGAGAAGCTGGGCCTGGCCGGAGCCGGCGGCGTGCTGTCCTTCGATCTGGAGGGCGCGGGCACCGCGGAGGCGTGGGCCTTCGTCGATGCGCTGAAGCTGCACTCCAACGTGGCCAACATCGGCGACGTCCGCTCGCTGGTCGTCCACCCGGCGACGACCACGCACTCGCAGTCCGACGAGCACGGTCTGACCCGCGCCGGCATTTCCCAGGCGACGATCCGCCTGGCGGTGGGCATCGAGAACGTCGACGACATCATCGCCGACCTCGAGGGCGCATTCGCGGCCGTCGGCAAGTAGTCCGGCCGCGGCGCCGCGGGAGCAGAGGCGGGGACGGCGGTTAGCCCGGGGCCCCGCCGGGCCGGGGCTGGCAGGTCGGGCACCACCAGATGATGCGCTCGGCATCCCGCTCCCCCGCCCCCGCGAGCGTGCCCTTCCGGATGGACGTGCCGCAGCGGCGGCATGGCCGACGATTGCGGCCGAACACGAAGCTGGTGTGGCCGGGCCTTTTGTCCCCGGTGATGACGCGGACCGGCGATAGCCGGTTCGCCCACATCACGCGACGCGTCACGTCCAGAATGCGATCCACGTCGACGTCGCCGACCGGCGTCGCGGGGTGGACCCCGCACAGGAAACAGACTTCGGCGCGGTACTCGTTTCCCACTCCCGCCAGCCTGCGCTGGTCCAGCAACGCCAACCCGATCGCCGTGCCGGGATCGGCCAGCACCCTCCGCCGGGCCTCCTCCCGGCCGCCCTCGAACCAATCGCTTCCCAGCACGTCGGGGCCGAGGTGGGCGACCCGGTCGTCGTAGTCGGCGAAGGGGAACACCCGCACCATCCCCAGGTCGTGGCCCACGACTTCGATCGGTCCGCCATCCGGGGCCCCGTCGACGACGAGCACCACCCGCGCCGTGTGCCCGGGTTTGCGCCATCTGGCGCCCAACCGGTGCACGGACCAGGTCCCTTCCATCCTCAGGTGGGTGTGCAGCACGTCGTCGCCGAACCGCATGAACAGGTGCTTCCCCAGCGGCCACACTCGTTCGGCGACGCGCCCGTCGAAGGAGGCCACGGCGTGGGCGGGGACGCGGATGCTCGTGGACACGACTTCCCTGCCCACCAGGAACTGCATCCGGTGCGCCAAGCGGTACACGGAATCGCCCTCAGGCACGGGCACCCGCCGATCCGGAACCTGAGGGTCCGGCACCGGCGCCTCCGATGCGCACGCCCTTGGGCGTGATCCTGGCGCCGGCCGATCGGAGCAGATTCGCCCACTCGGAGCCGATGACGGCGTCGTCGCCGACCTTCTCGATCACGATGCGCCCGGCCATGTTGCGCCCGATCGCCCGCTCCAGAGCGGCGACGACCAGTGGCACGACGTCTTCGTGCCCGAGCCCCGGGGGCGGGTCGAAGAGGGTCAACGTCCGCCCGCCGCGGGTGAGGTGGGCCGCGAGGAGTCCGTCGACGAGCACCACGAGGCTCCCGGCGGATCTGGTCGGCCCACGTTCCGGCCAGGGCAGCGCCGCACCGTAGGGGTTCGCGGGGTCGACGGCGGCCAGGACGTGGACCTCCGGGGAGTCGGTCCCCGAGGGCCACCCTTCGACGTCGGGGGTGTCGGCGAGGCCGCGCAGCCGGTCGATCACGGCGGCAGTGGAGAACTGCGCCGCCCCGAGCCCGTCGATGACCATTCCGCGCATGGCCTTCCCGGCCTCCTCGAAACGGGAGAGCACGCCGTAGGCCAGGGCGAAACCACCCACCGTCGCCTCGGCCACCACGCTGCCGCGGGTGACCACGCCGTACCGGTCCAACCACGCTTCCCCCAGCGCGACCGAACGCGCGGTGGCTGAAGTGTCGGCGTCGATCGTCGTCGACCAGCGGCCCATCATGTCGGCGGGCGCCATGGCCCGGTTGGCCTGGGCGAAACTGGTTCGCCCCATCCGCAGGCGCCCGCGGGCGGGAGTTCGCCGCGCCCGATGCGCGGTGCGCCCACCGGAGCCCCCGCTCAATCGGGCCCGCAGCGGCGCGAACCCATCGGGGCTGACCAGCCCGAGTTCGAACAACGACCAGAGGGCCTCGCGGATGTCGGTGGCGGTGGGTGCCCCGGCGGCTGGGATCCCACCGGCCGCAATCCCGCCCACCCCGTCCGCATGTGTGCCCGTGCCCTCTGCGCCGACGAGCCGGGAAATGTGGCCGAACAGGAATCCGCCACCGCCCCCGTCTGCCAGCACGCCGAGAATCCGCTGCTGGAGTTCGCCGAGCGTCGGCGGGCCGGCGCCATCCGTGGAGTCCGTGGCGTCCGCAACGTTCGCGGCGTCGGGGACGTCGACGAGTTGCGCCGCGTAATCGGCCGGGAGCAGCTTCACCCATGGGTCCGCGGCACCGGCGCTTCCCACCCCCACCACGAGGACTTCCCCGTTGGCCGTCAGTTCATCCAGGTCGCTCGGCCGATAGCCGCGCACCCGCTGCGGGAGCACCAGCGTCTCCCACGCCGACGCCGGCAACCGCACTCCCGCGAGTTGCTCGATGACCGCGAAGACGCCGTCGGCACCCCGCGCTTCGGGTTCTCGCCCGGCCGGCAGGACCGGCGCGACTTGCTGCCACTGCGGCAGGAAACGCCCGAAGGTGGACCCGCTGACGGGCTCCGTCTGGGCTCGGGCCGCCGCCAGCGAACGGGAGCGGATCGTCTTGAGCACCTCGGGCGCGAGAAACTCCGGCTCGTCGACGCCTTGGCGGTACCGCCCCTCCACCACGGTCTTCGACGCCGCCAGCGTGCCGACGATCGCGTGGGCCACGCTCGCGGCCACGCCGAAGGCGTCGCGGACGTCGTCGTGGGTGAACGGCCCCCGGGTTCTGGCCCACCGGGCCACGAGCTGCTCGAGGGCGTCGGGGATGACGTCGGCCCTCGCAGGAACGCCCGGCGGAACCGGTACGCCGAGGCCGTCGCGAAGCAATGCGGCGTCGAGGGATTGGGCGACGTGCTCGACTCCCGCGATGCGCACCCGCATCAGACGGTGGCCCAGTTCCCGCTCCGCGTCGTCCACGGTCACGGACGACACGCGACCCACCTCGTCCAGTGGCACGGGGCCGATGACCCGCAGCGCGTCCATGAGCTGCTCGGCCGTGGTTGCTCGACGACGTTCCGACCGCCTGCGCAGATCGGCGTCCACCTCGGCGATGATGGCGGGATCCAACAGGTCGCGCAGCTCCACCCCGCCGAGAAGTTGGTTCAGCAGAGCGGGGTCCAGCGCCAGCGCCGCCGCCCGCTTCTCGGCCAACGGACCGTCGCCCTCGTACATGAAGGCGCCGGTGTAGGTGAACAGGATCGACGTGGCGAAGGGGCTGGCCGTCTGCGTGGTCACCTCGGCGATGCGGACGGTGCGTTCGCGCAGATTCCCGCACAGTTCCACCAACGCGGGCAGGTCGTAGACGTCCTGCATGCATTCCCGGACGGCCTCCAACACGATCGGGAACTTCGGGTATTGCTTGGCGACGTCCAGCAGCTGCGCCGACCGCTGGCGCTGCTGCCACAACGGGGCCCGCTTGCCGGGATTCCGGCTGGGCAGCAGTAGAGCCCGGGCAGCGCATTCCCGGAACCGGGAGGCGAAGAGCGCGGAATTTCCCACCTGCTCCGCCACGATCGCCTCGACGTCGTCCGGGTCGATCAGAAACAGGTCCGACGACGGTTCGGCGGCGGAATCCGGCACGCGCAGCACGATGCCGTCGTCGGAGGCCACCGGCTGGGCGTCCATCCCCGTGGCCCGGGAGAACTTCGCGCCGGCGGCCAACGCCCACGCGGCGTTGACCCCTCGGCCGTAGGGGCTGTGCAGCACCACCCGCCAGTCGCCGAGTTCATCGCGGAAACGCTCCAGGACCAGGGTCCTCTCGTCCGGGATCACCCCGGTGGCCTGCGCCTGCTCCTCCAGATACGCGGTCAGGTTGTCCCGGGCCCACGGGTCCAGGCCGATGTCTTCGAGCACGGCGTCATCGGTTGCGGCGAGCCGTCGGAAAGCACCCAGGGCCTTGCCCAGCTCCGCCGGACGGCCCGCCTGGTCCCCGTTCCAGAAGGGCAGGCGCCCCGTGTGCCCGGGAGCGGGCGTGACCAGCACGCGGTCGCGGTCGATCTGCTCGATCCGCCAGCTGGAGGCACCGAGGGTGAAGACGTCGCCGACGCGGGATTCGTAGACCATTTCCTCGTCCAGCTCGCCGACGCGGCGCGGCACCGCATCGCCGCCCCCGGCGAGGAACACGCCGAACATGCCGCGATCCGGGATCGTCCCGCCGTTGATGACCGCGGTGCGCTGCGCCCCCGGCCTCGCGGACAGGGTCCCGGTGATGCGGTCGTAGACCACCCGCGGCCGCAGTTCCGCGAAATCCGTCGACGGGTACGTCCCGGAGACCAGATCGATGACGGCGTCGAACAGCTCGCGGGACAGCCCCCGGTAAGGGTGGGCGGCGGTCACCGTGGAGAACCAGTCATCGACGTCCAGGTCGTCCATCGCCACCGCCGCGACGGTGTGCTGGGCCAGCACGTCGAGTGCGTTGGCGGGCACGTGCAGTTCCTCGATGAGCCCCTTGCGCATCCGATCGACGACCACCGCCGTCTGCAGCAGGTCCGCACGGTGCTTCGGGTAAAACGAGCCCTTGGACACCGCCCCGACGACGTGCCCGGCGCGGCCGACCCGCTGGAGGCCGGAGGCCACGGACGGCGGGGACTCGACCTGGATGACCTTCTCCACCGCGCCCATGTCGATGCCCAGCTCCAACGAGCTGGTGGACACCACCGCGCGCAGCGAGCCTTCTTTCAGCATCGATTCGATGGTCGCGCGCTCGTCCTTCGACACCGACCCGTGATGGGCGCGGGCGATGACGGCGGGCGCGGTGCCCGCGACATCCGTCGCCTTCATGATCTGCGCCGGCGGGCGGCGCAGCTCCGGCGACAGCGACCCCGGATCGGTGCGGAGGGCGTGGAGCTCATTGAGCCTGCTGGTCAGGCGCTCGGCGGTGCGGCGGGAATTGACGAACACCAACGTCGACCGGTGTCCCATGATCTCGTCGTAGACCTGCTCCTCGATGAAGGGCCAGATCGACCCCTGCGCCGGAAGCGCCGATTCGGTGGGGAGAAGACCACCGGAGGAGTCGGAGGGGTCGGTGCCGGCATCGGTGGCGCCGATGGCGAGGCCGTCGTCGAAGATCGAGTCCCGGGACGGAACCGGGCGATCCTGCAGGTCGCTCATGTCCTCGACCGGCACGTGGACGCCGAGCTCCCACTCTTTCCTGGACGGTGGGTCGATGATCTCGACCGGGCGGTCGCCGCCGAGGAAGCGCGCCACGCTGGTCAGCGGGCGCACGGTCGCGGACAGCCCGATGCGCTGAATCTCCCGCCCGGCCAGGCGCTCCAGCCGCTCGAGGCTCAACGCCAGGTGCACGCCCCTTTTGGTTCCGGCCATCGCATGGATCTCGTCGATGATGACGGTGTCGACCGTGCCCAGGATCTCGCGCGCCTTCGACGTCAGCAGCAGGAACAGCGACTCCGGGGTGGTGATCAGGATGTCCGGGGGATTGCGGACCTGGCGGGAGCGTTCCGACGAGGGCGTATCCCCCGACCGGACCGCGACGGACACCTTCGCCGGTTCCTGCCCCAGTCGCGCCGCGACGCGGTTGATGCCCGTCAGCGGTGCCCGCAGATTGTTCTCCACGTCGACGGCGAGGGCCTTGAGCGGGGAAATGTAGAGGACCCGCACTCCGCGCGCGGCCTGTCCGCGGTCCCGGGAATCGGTACCGGAATCGCCGCGTACGTGGTCACGGGACTCATCACTGCCCCCGTGCCGGCCCTCCACCAGGGAACCGATTGCCCACAGGAACGCAGCCAACGTCTTTCCGGAGCCGGTCGGCGCCACCACGAGGGCGTTCTCCCCCTCGGAAATGGCCTTCCACGCCTCCACCTGCACATCCGTCGGCTCGGCGAAGACGTCGCGGAACCAGGTCGCCACCGACGGGGTGAACCGCCCCAGGGGATCCGTGTCTCGCGATGAAGCCATGAACCCGATTAAACACCGGCTCCCGGATCGCCGGTGGCCTCGATGCGTTCGATCCGCCGGCGTCGCTCCTCCTTCTTCAGGGCCTCGTACTCGGTGTCCTCGTCGAAGTCGAGGACGATGCGGCCACCGATGGAGCACACCGCGATGGCCAGCAGGGCGAATCCCGGCGGGGCCCAGTCGGTGACCAGGAACAGCGCACCGAGGCCGATGGCGAGGATCACGCCGATCCAGTCGATGTTCTCGGCGAGGCGCCCGCGGGTACGGATTCGTTCCAGTTCGGGGTCGGGCAGCCTCGGCGATTCGTCCGCGGGCGCGACATCCCTGCTGGCCGCCCGTGGCGCCGAACACGCGACGGTCCGCAAAGTCGCCGCCGAGGCGGGGCTGTCCCCCGGCGCGGTGCAGCACCATTTCCGGACCCGCGACGACCTCATCACCGCCGCATACGGACGCACGGCGGAACGGTTCCGCGCGGACCTCGAGGAGGCCGTCGCCGAAATCGACGACCCCGCGGGCCGGTTCCGCGCGGCCTGCCATCTGTTGGCGGGCTGCGCCGACGACTCGGACCGCGCCCGGGAGGCAACCGCGGCGTGGCTGGCGTTCGCGGGCATCGCCGCCACGGGAGGCCCCGCCGCCCCGGGGTACCGGGAGGCCTGGCGGCAGGTGGAGGACAACCTCGCCGATGCGCTGGGCGACCGGGAGGAGGCCGCGCTGCTGCTGGCGATGCTCGACGGCATCGCCGTCGCCCGCCTGGCGGAGCCGGAGCGCATGACGGCCGCCCGGGGGCGCGATCTCATCGATCGCCAGCTCGCGCGATTGGCCGCCGACGGCGACTACGCGGGCGGCCGCTGACCGGCCACCATTGACCGGGGGCCGACGCGCCGGCGGCCCGATCCCCCGACCCGGCGGGACGTTTCCCCGTGACTACTAGACCAAGTAGTCTTGACGTCGATGAACATCACTCTCCCGCCCGAAGGCCAGCCCGGTCACGTCCGCATCGGCGACGTCACCACGGAGGCCGGCGCCACGATCCCGGACGTCACCGTCGCCTTCGAGCGGTGGGGCCGCCTCAACGCCGACGCGTCGAACGTCATCCTGCTGCAGCACGCGCTGACGGGTGACGCGCATGCCTCGGGCCCGTGCGACGAGGAGCATCCGACGCCGGGCTGGTGGAACGGCATGATCGGCTCCGGCCGGGCGCTGGACACCGACGAGTACTGCATCATCTGCACCAACGTCATCGGCGGGTGCCGCGGCACCACCGGCCCGTCGTCGGAGCACCCGGACGGCGGCGCGTGGGGTTCGCGCTTCCCGGCGATTTCGGTGCGCGACACCGTCACCGTCGAGCGCATGGCGCTGAAGGAACTCGGCATCGAGTCGATCGTGGCGGTCATCGGCGGCTCCCTGGGCGGCGCCCGCACGCTGGAGTGGTCGCTGATGCACCCCGACGAGGTCGGCCGCGCGCTGGTCCTGTGCGTCGGGGCCCGCGCCAGCGCCTGGCAGATCGGCATCCAGAGCGCGCAGATCCAGTTCATCGAAAACGATCCCGCGTGGCACGACGGCGATTACTACGCCACGGGCGAGCGCCCCGTCCACGGCCTGGGCTTCGCCCGCCGGGTCGCCCATCTGACCTACCGCGGGGAGCTGGAGCTCGACGACCGCTTCGGCACCGCCGCCCAGCCCGGCGAGAATCCGCTGGGCCCGATGCGCACCTCCGACCGTTTCCAGGTGGAGAGCTACCTCGACCATCAGGCCGACAAGCTCGCCGCGCGTTTCGACGCCGGCTCCTACGTCGTCCTCACCGACACCCTCAACCGGCACGACATCGGCCGCGGCCGCGGCGGCATGAACGACGCCCTGGCCTCCTCGACGGTGCCCACGCTGGTCGCCGGCGTCGACACCGACATCCTGTACCCGTTCCACCAGCAGGAGCACCTGGCCAAGAACCTGGGCAACTGCATGGGCCTGGAGACCATCGAATCGGCCGTGGGCCACGACGGCTTCCTCACCGAATTCGAGCGGGTCGACGGCATCGTCCGCGACTTCCTCGCGGCCGAGGTCTAGCGGCCGGAATCCGGCGAACGTCCGTCTGGAACGGACCGCTTTACGACGGCTGGCCCGCCCGGATGTTCGCCACGACCACCGCCATGGTGACGGCGTAGGCGCCGACGGTGCCGAAGAACGCGGCTTTCGCCGCCAGGCCGGCTATCTCGTGCTCGACGCGCATGACCGCACCTGCAATGAACACGGCGTGGAAGGCCAGGACGAACAACCACATGACCAGGCAGCGCGCCGGCCGCACGATGCGCGGCGGGATCTGCCCGATGTACACCGCCAGCATTCCGTTGGACAGCACGAACGACGGCAACCACATGTACATGACCAGCATGCCCGCGGTGTCGTCGACCGGGATGCCGGAGGCGATGACGTACACGGCCACCGGCACGAGCACGCACGCCAGCCACGTGTAGGCGATCAGCGGCGCCCGTCCCGGGCAGGGGCCGCGGCGCCCGGAGACGGCGCAGTTCTCCCCCTCCACAGGTTCCATGCGATCCGCGTTCACGTCGATCAGCTCCCCAGCGCATCCACGGAGCTGGCCAGGAACACCATCCCGCCGCCGACGAGCAGGCAGAACCACAGGTCGAACTTGCGCGACCGCACGCTGAACACGCCGAGCAGCGAATCCGGCAGGAACTGGCGCAGGACGCCGAGGTACATCATCGTCGCGCCGAGCATGAACGTCGCCCGCCGCCAGCGCTCCAGGCCCAGGAACACCAGGGCCGCGCCCAGGCCGAAGAACAGCAGGCCGTACAGCAGGAGCCGCGTCCGCTCCGACCACTTCTCCCCCGGCGCCGGTTCCTTCGGCGAATGCGGGTTGACCATCGGGTCGGGCAGGTCCCCCCGGTCGACCCGCTCCGCGATTTCGCGCACGCCGAACCGCGCCGCCCCGCCTTCCGGCTGGTGCGGCGAACGGTGCGGGCGCGGCGTCGTCAAGCGACCCCCTACAGGCCCGCCAGGCGCTCGGCGCGCTCGACGACGTTGCGCACCAGGAAGGCGCGCGTCAGCGGGCCGACGCCGCCCGGGTTCGGGGACACGAAACCGGCGGTCTCCCACACGTCGGGGTGGACGTCGCCGGCCAGCTTGCCGTCGAGGCGGGACACGCCCACGTCGAGCACCGCCGCACCCGGCTTGACCATGTCGGCGGTGAGCATGTGCGGCTTGCCCGCCGCGGCGATGACGATGTCCGCCTGTCGGGTCTCCGCCGCCAGATCCTTCGTGCCGGTGTGGCACAGGGTCACGGTGGAGTTTTCGCTGCGGCGGGTCAGCATCAGGCCGATCGGGCGGCCGACCGTGACGCCGCGGCCGATGACGCACACCTTCGCGCCGGCCAGCTCCACGCCGAAGCGGCGCAGCAGGTGGATCGAACCGTTCGGGGTGCACGGCAGCGGCGCCGGCTCGTTGAGCACCAGCTTGCCCAGGTTCACCGGGTGCAGGCCATCGGCGTCCTTGTCCGGGTCGATGAGACCCAGGATGCGGTTTTCGTCGAGGTGCTTCGGCAGCGGCAGCTGCACGATGTAGCCGGTGCAGGCGTCGTCGGCGTTGAGCTCGGCGATGACCGCCTCCAGCTCCTCCTGCGTGGTCTCCGCGGGCAGGTCGCGGCGGATCGAGGCGATGCCGATCTGCTCGCAGTCGCGGTGCTTCATCTTCACGTAGGAGTGGCTGCCCGGGTCGTCGCCCACCAGCACGGTGGCCAGACCCGGCGTCACGCCGGCTTCCTTCAGTCTCGTCACCCGGGCGGCGAGATCCTGAAAGATCTCGTCGCGGTACATGTTGCCGTCAAGCTTCGTCGCCGTCATGGCGTCCAGTATGGCAAAAGGGGCGGGCCGGGCCGCACACGAGCATCGGTCACCGCGCCCGTTCCTCCCCCGGCCGCCTCTCCCCCGGCTTCATCACCCATTCGCCGATCGCGATCACCCACCAGACCAGGGCCACCACCGCCAGCGCGATCCCCACGTTGATGCCGGGCACCTCGTTGGGCGATTCGGCGCCCATCAGGTTCTCGACGATCCAGAGCGTCACCGGGTTGTATGCGGGCGTCGAACCGTCGTCGATGTCCGACGTCATGACCACCGGCAGTGACGACCACGCCAGTCACAGCAACCCCGGGCTCGGCTTCGGCGGCTCCGGCGGCGGAACGGCCCAGTCGTCGCGGTCGTGCGGCGCGTCCCCGTCCGCCTCGTGATTGCGGGAAGGTTGACTTTCGTCCATGCGGCGAGCGTGCCGCAGGTCACGGTCGCGCGCCAGGTTTCGGAGACGGAGCATCCGCGCCGAGTCGCCATCCCCTCCGGGGCCGTGCCTCTATTCCCCTCCGGGGAAGCCCATCTGGCGCCACGCCTCGTACGCCGCCACCGCCGCGGCATTCGACAGGTTCATGCTGCGCCGGCCCGGCAGCATCGGGATGCGCACCAACTGCGTGATCCGCGGATCCGCCAGCGTCTCCTGCGACAGCCCCGTCGGCTCCGGCCCGAACAGAAACACGTCACCGGGCCGGTAGGCGATGTCCGTGTGCCACGCCTCGGCATGCGCGGTGAACGCGAACACGCGCGGCCGCGCATCATCGTCCCCGGAGTGCTTTGCGACGCCGCCGTCTCCATCACCGTCGTCAAGCACCGAAGAAGCCGGGCCCACCAGCCGCGTCAACGCGGCATCGAGCGAGGGATGGACGTGGACCTCCGCGAGATCGTGGTAGTCCAGGCCCGCGCGGCGAACGTGCTTCTCCTCGAAGTTGAAGCCCAACGGCTCCGCCAGATGCAGCGCCGCGCCCGTGCCCGCGCACATGCGGATCGCGTTGCCCGTGTTCGGCGGGATCTGCGGGCTGGCGAACAGGACGTGGCAGAACGGGGCGGCGGGTGCAGACGCGCCGGGGGAAGCGGAGGAGGCGGAAGCGGTCACGGTGGGAAAGGGTACGCGGCGCCGCGGGGCCGGGATGACCGGTCAGTCCTCGACGCCCGGGGCACCGGCCTTCATCTCGGCGATGCGGGCATCGAGCAGCGACAGATTCGGCGTTTCCACCAGGCCGTGGCGGCCGAGGAAGTCGACCAGCGTCGCGGCGATGAGGCGGCGGCTCTTCGGTTTGGCGTACTTGTGGCCCTCGCCCGGCACCTGCAGGTACTCGGTGGGCACGCCGCGGGCGCCGAGCGCGTCGCGCATCTGCAGCGACTCGCGCTCCGGGACGTTGGTGTCCCACTCGCCGTGGATGAACAGCACCGGGGCGGTGATGTGTTCCGCGTTGTTCAGCGGCGAGACCTGCCGCAGCAGTTCGGCGTCGTGGTACGGGTAGCCGTACTTCGGGTACGCCGCCGACGCCAGCCACGGCTCGGTGGAGCCGTAGTAGCTCTCGAAGCTGGTCATGCCGCAGGCGTCGACGACCGCGCGGAACAGCTCCGGGTAGCGGGCGGCGACGAGGAGCGACAGGAACCCGCCGTAGCTGCGGCCGCCCAACGCCAGCCGGTCCGGGTCGCCGATGCCGGTGTCGACGAGGAAACGCGCGGTGTCGGCGACGTCGTCGATCGCCGCGAAACGCCCGTAGCGGTCGTCGGCGTGCAGGAAGGGCCGGCCCGCCCCCGACGAGCCGCGGATGTTCGGCGTGAACACGGTGACGCCTGAATCGACGAGCGTGGTGAGGATGTCGTGGTTGACCGGCCGCGACTGCAGCTCCGGGCCGCCGTGCAGGTGGATGTACACCGGCTGCGGGCCGTGGGCCGCGTCGTCTTCGCCGTGGTAGAGCCAGCCGGACAGCTCCAGGCCGTCGCGGGCGGTGAAGTGGACGAGCTCGGGGATGTAGTTTTCCTGGGCGCGCTCGGAAATGCGGCGCGAACGGTCGACGTTGATCGGCTCGATCTTGCCGGTGGAGGTGCGCAGGATCTCGACCGTCGGCGGCAGGTTCGGGCCCTCGATGGTCAGCGACAGCAGCTCGCCGTCGTCGGTGATGGACAGGTCGGAGGCGACCATGCCCGGCAGTTCGACGGAGCGGCGGACCAGCACCTTCTGGTCCTCGCCCAGGGACAGCAGGTCCAGCAGGGAGACGCCGGAGGTGTTCCACAGCACCGCGGCGGTGGACAAATCCTCGCTGATGACGAATTCGTCGACGTCGGAATCGGGATTGCCCACCAGTTCCTCGACGGCGACGTCGCGCCCGTCGACGGCGACGCGCAGCACGCGGCGGCGGTCGGAGGAATGGTCGGAGCACACGATGGCGGTGACGCGGCCGTCGGCGGCGGTGGTTTCCTCGCGCAGGATGGTGCCCGCGTCGGTCATGGCACCGGGCTCGGGGCGCAGCAGCGGCAGCCACGTGCCGTCGGGCTTGACCAGCAGCAGTTCGCGGCTGCCGCGCGGGCCGACGCGCATGAGGGCGTGGCCGGCTTCCGCCGAGACCAGCAGCGAGTCGGTGCGGCGGTCGAGCACCACGTAGTCGCCGGTGTCGGGGTCGACGAGGCGGCCTT
Organism: Corynebacterium xerosis NBRC 16721 = ATCC 373; assembly: GCF_001552415.1. Classification (GTDB taxonomy): domain Bacteria; phylum Actinomycetota; class Actinomycetes; order Mycobacteriales; family Mycobacteriaceae; genus Corynebacterium; species Corynebacterium xerosis. The sequence continues at coordinate 62,617 of NZ_BCRD01000002.1, read as the reverse complement.
CGGTGATGCCGTCGGCGCCGACGGCATCCATGGCCAGCTTGTCGCGATCCCATTCCACCAGGGTGGTCTTCGCGTCGCCGGACAGCTGGAGGCGTTTGGCCCCGGGCACGGCGGGGTCGGTGGACACCAGCCACGTTTCCAGGCGCTCGGTGCCCAGCGGGGAGACTTCGCAGGCGATCCAGCGGGCGTCGGGCGAGTGCAGCACGCGGGTGACGGGGCCGTCGACGGGCAGCTGGACGGGGCGCTCGTCGCCGAGGCCGTCGTCGGTGAGCGCCACCTGCACGGCCTTCGGGTAGCCGCGCTCGCGGACGATGTACGCGATGGCGCTGCCGTCGGGCGCGAGGGAGGAGCCGTAGGTGTGCCGCATATCCGCGATCTTAGGAAAGCGGGAGCAACGCCCGGCGATGCGCCTACCGGAAGTCCCTGCTGCGCCCGGCGATGACGGGGGCGGCGACGACCTCGCGCAGCGGGGTGAGTTTGTCGGCGACGATGGTCACCGCCCCGGAAGCGTTCTGTACGATGCCGCGGACCACCAGCGCCCGTTCGGTGGTGGCGATGACGCGGAACCGGTTCCACAGGCCCGGGGTGCACAGGACGTTCATCAGCCCGGTTTCGTCCTCCATGCCCAGGAACACCACGCCGCCCGCGGTTCCCGGACGCTGGCGGTGCGTGACTATGCCCGCCACCGTCACCCGCGACGAGTCCGCCACCTGCGCCAGCCCCGTCGCCGGCGTGACGCCGAGCGCGTCGAGTTCCCCGCGCAGCCGCGCCACCGGATATTCCTCCGGCGTGACCCCCGTGCCCGCCAGGTCCGCGGCGGCGAGTTCGAATTCGCTCATGCCCGGCAGCGCGGGAGCCGAGGTCACCGTCAACCCGGGCAGCATGCCCTCGTGCTCGGTCGCGGCGACGCCCGCGGCCCACAATGCTTGGCGACGGTCCAGCCCCAGGCATTCCAGCGCACCCGCCCGGGCCAGGGCCTCGACGTGGGAGACGGTCAGCGCCGCCCGGCGCGCCAGATCGGCGACGTCGCGGAAGGCGCCGGAATCGCCGCCGTCCCCGTCATCGCCGCCGTCGCCGTCCCGCGCCGCCACGATCCTCTTCGCGGCATCTTCGCCGAGGCCGGTCACCGACCCCAGACCCAACCTGATCCGCCCGCCGGGGCAGTCGGCCTCCACCCCGGAGACGTTGACGTCGGGGCCGTCGCAGCCGACGCCGTGGCGCCGCGCGTCGGCGACCAGCGACTGCGGCGAATAGAAGCCCATCGGCTGCGCCCGCAGCAGGGCGACGCAGAACTCCGCCGGGTAGTGGTGCTTGAACCACGCGGAGAAGTACACCAGCGACGCGAAGGACTGCGCGTGGGATTCGGGGAAGCCGTACGCGGCGAAGGCGACGATCTTGTCCCACAGGCGGTCGGCCACCTCGCCGACGATGCCGTTGGTCTCCCGCAGCCCGCCGAGGAACCGCGCCCGCAGCGCCTCCATCCGCTCGACGGAACGTTTGGAGCCCATCGCGCGGCGCAGCGCGTCGGCCTCCGCCCCGGAGAACCCGGCGGCGTCGACGGCGATCTGCATCAGCTGTTCCTGGAACAACGGGATGCCCAGGGTCTTGCCCAGCGATTTCTCCAGCACCGGGTGGTCGTAGACGACCTTTTCCTCCCCGTTGCGCCGGCGGATGTAGGGGTGGACGCTGCCGCCCTGGATGGGGCCGGGGCGGATCAGGGCCACCTCCACGACGAGGTCGAAGAACTCCCTCGGCCGCAGCCTGGGCAGCGTGGCCAGCTGCGCGCGCGACTCGACCTGGAACACCCCGACGGCGTCGGCGCGGGAGAGCATGTCGTAGACGGCCTTCTCCGCCACGTCAATTTCCCACAGCCGCACCTCCCTGCCGCGGTGCTCGGCCACCAGGTCGATGCAGTGGTGGATCGCCTCGAGCATGCCCAGCCCCAGCAGATCGAACTTGACCAGCCCGGCGGCGGCGCAGTCGTCCTTGTCCCATTGCACCACCGACCGGTCCTCCATCCGCGCCCATTCCACGGGCACGACGTCGGCGATGGGCCGGTCGCAGATGACCATGCCGCCGGAGTGGATGCCCAGATGCCGCGGCTGGCCGCGCAGCCCCTCCGCCAGCTCCGCGACCTGCTCCGGCGGTTCGGCGGTCTTGTTCACCCACGCATCGATGACGCCCGGCGCGTGCCCCAGCGCCCGGGCCGCGTCGCGCAGCGCGCCACGGCGCCGATACGTGATGACGTTGGCCACCTGCGCCGCATTGTCCCGCCCATAGCGCCCGTAGACGTACTGGATGACCTCCTCGCGCCGCCCAGATTCGATGTCGAGGTCGATGTCCGGCGGCCCGTCGCGCTCCGGCGACAGGAACCGCTCGAACAGCAGCCCCGCGGAGATGGGGTCGACGTTGGTGATCCCCAGCGCGAAGCACACCACCGAATTGGCCGCCGATCCGCGCCCCTGCGCCAGGATGTTCTCGCGCCGGCAGAACTCGCAGATGTCGTGGACGATGAGGAAATACCCCGGAAAGCCCAGCTCATCGATGACGCCGAGTTCCCGTTCCAGCTGGATCCAGGCTTGCTTGACGACGTCCGGCGCGCCACCTTCCCCGCCCTCGCCGACGGGCCCGGCCGCGTCGCCGTCCAGCCCCTCCGCGGGTCCATAGCGCCGCCGCGCCCCGTCCCGGGCGATGTGCGCCAGCCACGAGGATTCGTCGTGGCCCTCCGGCACATCCCACGCCGGCAGGTTCGGGGCGATGAGGTCGAGGGTGAACGCGCACTCCGCCGCCACCTCCGCCGTGGTCTCCAGGATGCCCGGCAGGTGCCCAAACAGGGCCTCCAACTCCGCACCGGAGCGCAGCCATGAGCCACCGGTCGGCGGCAGCTTCGGTTCGTGGTCGTCGAGGGATTCGCGCTGCGCCAGCGCATGCTTCGCCCCCGCCACCCGCGCATCCGACGGGGTCGCCGCCGTCGCCGCCGCGCCGGCCACCTGCCGCAGTCCGTGTGCGGCGGCCGCGGCGGCGAGATCCCGCTGATCGTCGGCGGCCGCCGGGGTCAGGTCCGCGTGGTGGTCCACCGCGACGTGCTCCGCGCCGAACGCCGAGACCAGGTCGGCGAGGTGCGGCAGCCAGGCGACGTCGGCCAGCACCTGCCATTGCCCACCGGCGGCCTCCGCCAGCTGCGGCAGCGCCGGATACCGGGCCACGCCCTTCTCCCCGCCGGACATCAGCGCGTCGTTGATGGCGTGGCTGAGCCGCCGGTACCCCTCCGGCCCACGCGCCAGCACCGTCAGCGGCGCCTGCGGCAGCGACAGCTCCGCGCCGATGATCGTGGCCAGCCCCGCCTCCGCCGCCGCCTCGGCGAACCGCGCCACGCCATAGAAGCCGTCGCGGTCCGCGATGCCCAGCGCCGTCAGCCCCAACCGCACGGCCTCGTCCACCAGATCCGCGGGATCCGACGCCCCGTGCAGGAAGGAATAGCTGGAGCGGCAATGCAGGTCGACGCCGCCGACGCCACCGCCACTCCCCGACGCGGCCACACCTCCATTCGCCCGGGCATTCGCTTCTCCGCCAGTCGCATCGCCCGCCGCACCGCTCACCGCACCATTCGCCGCCCCACCGGCGGCGGCATGGCCACCACTCCGGCGATTCCCGTTCATGCCGTACCCCGGCGTGAGCTTCCCCACCGACTTGCCGGAGAGGATCCTCTCGATGCGCGACCAGCTCAGCGGACCTTCGCGGCGCGAACCACCGGCACCGCCGGCATCGCCGGAACGGGCGCCGCCATCGCGGCCATCGCCACCGACGCCTCCCGCGGAACCCCTCCACACGCTCATGGCCCACACGGTAGACCCGCACGGGGATTTACGCGAACACCGGTTCGACGTTGCCCGGAACCCAACCCGGCAAACGGCGACAACTCCGGACGACTCGACAGGCCCATCCTCGCCGATAGAAGATGACAGAAGGGCAGCCGCAATCGCCACCGCATAAGCGAGTTCCCACGAAGGGAAAGTAGAAACTCGCGAACCCGAAGGACAAACGCCATCGATCAAAGTCGACTCCCAATTGAACTGATGCGTTCACCGAGGCCGGGAAGTTCAGACCGCAAAACCCGATCCAAACCTGCATTCCAGTTGCAATCTTGAAAGAGTCACCTCCAGCCACATGCGACCAGGCGAATACCACTAAACGAGCCGGTATCAAACCCGCAAGCGTTCTCCACGACAGCACGGCCAGACAGGGCCCGTGACAGATCAACCGAACGCCCTTAACCCCCAGGGATCTGTTATCTGATCGTTACAGAAGTCTGAAAAATCGAACTTCCTATGAACTAACGTGCACCCCATGCGACTACTCAGATTCACGGCTACCACCGCCGCCACCCTCTTAACAATGACCACTCTCTCCCTCGCCCCCCCAATCCAACACTCAGCACATTGCCAGCGCATCGACCCCGGAGCCAGGAATGTCAGGATTTGGCCATTGCTCGACTTGGATCAACGGGAACACGGCCTACGCCATCTGCGACGCGGAAAAGAGCCGCTTTCGAGCAACACGCGTGAATGTCTACTGCGAACAGATGGGACTCATTGGCAGGGGAGATAGCCAAAGAGTCGATGGACCTTGGGTCCCCCACGGCCAGATCTCGTCCGCAAGCTGCGGAGACTCCTGGAGTGCAAAGTACGCTTCTTACCAAATGGAATAACCCTCGGAAAGCAATCCAAAAAGGGTGAGTTGACATTGCCGACATCTCGACAGCGGCAATGCCAGCTCGCCTTTTCCGTGCCCTGGCCAACCAGAAGTGAGAGACGTTTTCCGCCCCCATACCCCCAGGAGGTGGTCACCACATAACCACTCGCACGATCCGCCACTTTGAAACCAGATCTTCCCAAAAGAGCTATACAGGAAGCGAATTTATCCCACCGCAAACAGTATGGAAACCCCGCCATCACGCAACGACGATGACGAATGAATTAACGTTGTTGCGCACCCGTTACACACACCTCAACATCACTTTTCGCCACCCGAAAGGGCTGCGCCTAAGCCACGGTCGCAGATGTCAATCAGCGGGCCTCGAATACCACCGCCGACACCCCAATGGGGAAATCGTTTCAAAGCAGCTAGTTAACCTCCGCAAAAGGCCAGCAGATGGAGGAATTAGAGACAATCGACCCACAAGGAGTCATACCAGCCTTGACACTCGCTTAGCACCCCACAGGATCCGCACTCCCAGCGTCGAACTGCGCCAGTCGCAGCTTTCGCCGAAAGCCCCCCCCCTGACCGCCCACGACTGCGATAGCGATTTCCCGCTAAACCCCTCTCCAGTACGGCACGAAGACACTGGACCCACCGCAGCACCGAGAAATTGCATTGCCTACAACCCAACGAAGCGACTCCGTCTCACGTCAACCACGCCGACATGATCGGTTGTGGAACAATGCACCTGACCTGGCCTTATGATCGAACAACTCCCTTTTTCAGCGCCGCTGAGACGTCCACTAGCGGCCACACTCGAGTAATTCACAAGCCGCACCCCCTGCGCCACTTTCCGTCCGATCCGCCCAGGGTGCTACGCTGATCCCACAACAAGACAGCTTGGTCTATTCGCGAACTGCGCGACGGGCCCCCACTGCAAGGAGAAGCACATGGCATTGCGACGATTCACAGCCGGCGCCGTCGCCCTGGCCTTCGCGGCCACCGGCCTGGTGGCCTGCGGCAACGACGAGGCCGCCGAGCCGCTCGCCGAGGGCGACACCATCCGCATCGGCACGACGGACTACCAGAAGGAAGCCTGGCGCGTGTTTGAACAGAAAGTTGCGGAAGCCGGCATCGACATGAAAATCGAGCCGTTCAACGAGTACGCCCCGGTGAACACCGCCCTCGACGAGGGCGACCTCGACGTCAACCTGTTCCAGCACATCAAGTACTTGGCGCAGTACAACGTCGGTTCCGACGCGGACCTGACTCCGATTGCATCCACCGAGATCGTTCCGCTGGGCCTGTACTGGACCGGCGGCGACAAGGTCGAGGACATCGCCGACGGCACCGAGGTGGTCATCCCCAACGACTCCACCAACCAGGGCCGCGCCCTGAGCGTCCTGGCGAAGGCGGGCCTCATCGAGCTCAAGGGCGGCTCCGTCAACCCGACGCCGCTGGACATCGACACGGAGAAGTCCCGCGTCAGCGTCACCCCGATCGACGCCGCCCAGACTCCCGCCGCCTACGGCGAGGGCACCCCGGCCGTCATCAACAACACCTTCCTCGATCGCGCGGACATCGACCCGAACTCGGCGATCTTCAAGGACGACCCGAACGACAAGGCCGCCGAGCCGTACATCAACGTTTTCGCCACCACCCAGGCCAACAAGGACAATGAGCAGCTGAAGAAGCTCGCCGAGATCTGGCACAGCCCGGAGGTCACCGAAGCCGTCGCCCGCGACTCCCGCGGCACCTCCATCCCGGTCAAGCGCCCCGTCGAGGACCTCGAAGCCATCCTCGAGGCGGCCGAGAAGGATGCCCGCGAGAACCCCGATGCCGAGTAATCACGGCACGCCCGACCAGCTCGACGCACCCGCCGCCGGCGGCCCCGCCACCGCGGACCGCCGGCCCGGCACCCGCGTCGAGCTGCGCGGCGTTTCCAAGGTCTTCGGCTCCGGCAAGTCCGCGACCCGCGCCCTCGACGACGTGACGCTGTCCGTCGAGCCGGGCGGTGTCCTGGGCGTCATCGGCTACTCGGGCGCCGGCAAGTCGACGCTGATCCGTCTGGTCAACGGCCTGGAGTCCCCCACCTCCGGCAGCGTGCTGCTCAACGGCACGGACATCGCCGGGATGAAGGAAAAGCAGCTGCGGGCGGTGCGCCGGGACATCGGCATGATCTTCCAGCAGTTCAACCTCTTCACCTCCCGCACGGTGGCCGGCAACGTCGCCTACCCGCTGGAACTGGCGGGCATGGGCCGCGCCGAGCGCAAGGCCCGCGTCGCCGAGCTCCTCGAGTTCGTCGGCCTCGGCGACCGCGGCGATTCCTACCCGGAGCAGCTGTCCGGCGGGCAGAAGCAGCGCGTCGGCATCGCCCGCGCGCTGGCCACGAACCCGTCGCTGCTGCTCGCCGACGAGGCCACCTCTGCCCTCGACCCGGAGACCACGGCGGATGTCCTGGAGCTGCTGCGCGAGGTCAACCGCACGTTCGGCGTGACCATCGTGCTGATCACCCACGAGATGTCGGTGGTGCGCGCCATCGCCGACCACGTCGCGGTGATGGAAAACGGCCGCGTCGTCGAGCACGCCTCCGTCCACGACCTGTTCGCGCACCCGACCACCGAGGTCGGCCGGCGTTTCGCCGCCACCGCGCTGCGGGACCGTCCGGAGGGCCGGGAGCTTGATTCGGCGAAGGGTTCGCTTGGCGACGCCACCGCCGCGCTGGTCACCGTCCGCGTCGACGACGACGTCCCCCTGGGCCGCGTGCTCGACATCGCGCGTGCCGAGGGGCTCGACGCCACCGTCGCGCACGGTTCCGTGACCAACGTGCAGGCCCGGTCCTTCGGCCGGTTGACTCTGCGCCTCAGCGGCGACGACGCCGCCGCGGCAGCCGGACGGGTCGTCGTGAAGCTCAACGAATTCACCGAAAGCGAGGTGATCCGATGATCGCCGCCACCTACGCCCCGGCCACCGAGATCCTCGCCCGCGACACCAACTGGGACCAGCTGCGGCCGCGCATGTTCGAGGCCTTCGGCGAAACCCTGTGGATGGTCGGCGTGACCATGATCGTCGGCGGCTTGATCGGGCTGGCGCTCGGCGTGCTGCTGTACGTCTCGCGCTCGTCGGGCGTCCTGCCGTCGGGCCCGCTGTACACGCTGCTCAACGTGGCCGTGAACTTCGTGCGCCCCATCCCGTTCATCATCCTGGTCACCGCCGTCGGCCCGCTGACCAAACTCGCGGTGGGCAAGACCATCGGCACCGAGGCGGCGATCTTCGTCATGGTCATCGCCGCGTCCTTCGCCGTGGCCCGCCTGGTGGAGCAGAACCTCATGGCCATCGACCCCGGCGTCATCGAGGCGGCGCGCGCGATGGGTGCCAGCCCCTGGCGGATCATCCGCACGGTCATCGTCCCCGAGGCTCTCGGCCCGCTGATCCTTGGCTACACCTTCGCGTTCATCGCGGTGGTCGACATGTCCGCCATGGCCGGCTACATCGGCGGCGGCGGGCTCGGCGACTTTGCCATCGTCTACGGCTACCGCGCCTTCGACTGGAACGTGACGCTGGTGACCACCCTGGTGATCATCCTCATCGTCCAGGCCGCCCAGCTGCTGGGCAACTTCCTGGCGAAGAAGGTCATGCGCCGCTAGATCCGCGCCGCGGCCAACGCCCTCCAGCCCTTCTTCGGGCCGGGGGCGTCACCGCAGGAGGACACCACGCCCTCGGTGACCGTCTTCCCCAGCGCCACCCCGAACGTCCGGCCGCCGTCGAACTCCACGACGGCGGCCGCGGCGGCGGCGGGGGCGTGCACCAGCACCCCGCGCAGGCGCTCGATCATCTCCGGCGAGTGGTGCTCCACCCCATGATCGGCCAGCACCGCGTCGGCGGCGTCGGACACGGTCACCGCCGCCACGGCATCCAGCGCCCACTCCCCCGCCTCCTCGCGCGCCGCGAGTTCGGCGACCTGCCCGCGGGCGTCCCACACCCCTCGGCCACGGCAGCCGCCGGAATGGAGGACGCCGGACGAGGCGTCGTGAAGCATCTGGTTCGTCTCCACCGCCGACAGCCGCCCGTACGAGTAGTTCCACGGCAGCAGCACCAGCGCCGGCGCGAACCGGTGGCCCTTGGAATGCGATGTCTCCCACACCACGTCCGGGTGGACGTTGTTGAGCGCCTGCGCGATCGGCCGGCCCTTCACCGCGCAGCAGCGGTCGCGTTTGCCGTGGGTGCACACGAGCAGCAGAGGCTTGTCGACGACCCGCGCCCCCTCCGTCGGCCGCCCCAGGCGAATGTCGAGCGAAAGCATCTCCTCGACGTCGCAGACCTGGCGCACCTCCAGGCGCGGGGACGTGATCGCGGCGGCGGCATCCGGTTCAGCCCCATCCGCGCCCGCCCCATCCGGCGCGGGAATCTGCGGCGGGCAGTGCGCCACGTACATGGTCACGCCGTCGCAGGGGATCTGGCCCAGGCGCCCCGGCTTGCGGATCAGCTGCAGCGAACCGCCGCGCTCCGCCAGCCACTCCTTGATGCGGGCGGTGAGCTCGTCGCCGAAGACCCCGCCGTCGAGGATGTCGTGGCTCCAGCCGTACTGGTGCTCGAGCGCGATGAACAACGTGCCCGCCTTCGCCGTGCCCGGCAGCGGCTCATGTCCCAGGTCAGAGCACACGGAATCCGTCATGGGATCAGCCTAACAAGGTGACGCGTCTCACGTTCGAGGCCCCCGTCAGGTAACCGTTTCACAACACTTTGCACACCGGCCGCCGCGACCTGGGGTTTTACAGGTTGGGCCAATTGCCAATCAAATCAGGCTTACCTACGGTCAGATGCATGAAGTCCCACCCCCGCACCTCGACCCGTTCGAACCGCGCCGCACTGCGTACCGCGGCGGCGGTGATCGCCGCAGGCTCCCTGGCCTTCGGTGCCGTCGCCTGCGCGCCCGGCGACGACGCGAACCCCGAAAATGCGGTGTCGATGCGATCGGAAGACGCGACGTCGTCCGCCGGCGTCTCGGGCAACGGCACTTCCGGGACCAGCGGCTCCAACGGCGGCGGTTCGCCGGCGACGCTCGAGTCGGATCCCGCCCCGGCGGGCGAGTTCTCCGCCGCCCCGGCCGAGGCCACGCCCGCGGATGGTTCCTACCTGGGCATCAAGGACGTGCGCATCGGTTCCCACGACGGCTTCGACCGCATCGTCATCGAGTTCATCGGCGAGGGCGAGCCGGGCTACTGGGTGCGTTACGAGGACATGCCGACCCAGCAGGGCAGCGGCAACCCGATCAGCGTCAGCGGCGCCCACAAGTTGGCCATCGACGTCCGCGGCACGGGCTACCCCTTCGACTTCAACCTGGAGGATTACCCGGTGGGCCCGGTGAAGCCGGAGGGCACGTCGGCCATTTCGGAGGTCCGCGGGTTCGGCACCTTCGAGGGTTCGACCCAGTACGTGGCGGGCATCGACGGCGAGCGCCGCCCGTTCAAGGTGTTCAAGGCGCAGAACCCGACCCGCCTGATCATCGACATCGAGACCGGCTAGTTTTTCGCCGCTTTTGCTTTACGACGCCCCGGCGCCCGGATTTCCGGCGCCGGGTCCGTCATTTGCCGGGCCCCTCAGCCGTATCTCCCTTCGATGCGCCACTTGCCGGCGTGGCCGATGAGCAGGAACGCCTGCGGCCCGGGGCCGCCGTCGCCGCCGGCCCCCTCCACGGCGACGTGCATGCGGGCGGCGCGGCGCGCGTCATCCGGGGTCCACCACCGTTCGTCGACGGGCCACGGCCCAGCCCACGCCGTGACGGCATGGTCCCGACCGCCCCAGCGCAGCACCGCCGGCGGCGCCGTGAGGGTGCCGCGGCCGGTGACGGCGATGGCGTTGCCGGAGGCGTCGCACAGCTCCACCTTCGACGCCGGATGCCGGGCCGACGGCGAATGCGGCGACGCGGAGCCGCCGGGTGTGACCGCCGGGTTCGGGGCGGGCAGCGCCCCGGGCCACCGGCCGGTGACGGGAGGGGCCTCTTCCCCCACCGGGACCATGGCCACGCGTTCGGTCGGGCCGCGGCCGCCGACGTCGACGGGCCGGCGCACCGCCTCCGGGCCGAGCAGGCCCTGCACGCGGGCGGCGGCGCGGCCGGCGCGTTCCGAGGCGGCGTCGGCTCCGCCCCACAACGCGTCGCGCTCGACGCCGGCGACGATGACCTCCAGCGGTTCCAGCGTCAGGGCGGCGATGCCGCGGGCGTCGGGGGCATCGTCGTCGAAGGCGTCGTCGAATGCCTCACCGAAGGCATCGCCCGGAGCATCGCCGAAGTCGCCGGCCCCCGCGCCCGCCGCACTCGATGCAGCCGCCGCCACATTGCGCCCGGTCAGCCAACCATCGAGCTGCCAGCGCACCCGATCGGCGGTGGCCGCCTCGTCGAGGGGCCCGGCGCAACGCCACACCCGGCGCAGCTCGGCGCCGTCGGTGAACTCGGCGGTGACCGCCAGCCGATGGCACGCCAGGCCGTGCTCGCGCAGCCGGTGATGCAGCTTCGCCGCCAGCGCACGGGCGATGAACGCCGCCGCGTCGACGCGGGTCAGCGTCTCCTCCGGCCGATGCACGATCGCAAGATCCCGCGGCGGCGTGCGCGGCGACACCCGCCGCTCCAGTTCACCCGCTGCGACCTTGCGCCACCGTGCGCCCTCCGCGCCGAATCGGCCCGCCACGTCGCACGCAGGCAACGCCGCGACGTCGCCGAGCGTCCTCAATCCCAGATCCCCCCACGCCCGGCCCAGTTCGATGGGGAAATCCAGCGCGGTTTCCGCGGCGACCTCCGCCAACGACACCCCGCGCAAGAACTCGGGTCCGCCGCCGACGGGCAGCTGCACCCCGCGGCGCGCGGCCAGCACCGCGGTGATGACGTCGTCGGCGATCCCGGCGAGGCAGTCAGCCCCGGCCAGGGCGGCGGCGTCGAGAAGCATCTCCACCGCCTTCGCCTCTCCCCCGTGGTACTTCGCGGGGCCGTCGGCGCCGAGGACCACCAGGCCCGGCCGCAGCGCCTCCACGCCCGCGGCGACGTCGCCGATGCGGGCGAGCACCGGCTCGAACTCCCGGGCGTCGCGCGCGGGATCGGCCTCCACCACGACCAGATCGGGGCACGCCGCCTGCGCATGGCGGCGCCCCTGGCCCCGGCGCACGCCCGCCCGGCGTGCGGCATCGGAGCAGGCGGCGATGGTCGTGTCGTCGACGATGGCGATCGGCGCCGTCGGCCCGGCATCGCCCGTCGCCCCGGACGCACGCGCCGCCTGGATCGGCCAATCCGGCAGCCACATGCCCAGGATCCGCATCAGCGCACCCCGCCCATCACTCGGCCCGCCGCAGCGGGAACGGGGACACGTTCGCGTCACCCGCCGCACCCACGTCCGCATCCGGCCCACCGGGTGCCGCGCCGTCGCCATCCCATACGGTGGCCGCGGCCTCCGATGCCGGGCAGTCGCCGACGGTCCATCGCACGCCGCGTTCGGGGCGGCCGGCCCCGCGCGCGGTGACGTGGAACTCCACGCCGCGGATGCGCCCGTGCCCCGCGCCGAGCCCGTGGATCGCCGTCACCCGCGACGCCACCGACACCTTCGACCCCGGCCAGCCGTCGCCGACGTACAGCAGCGCGCAGCCGGAGCCCCGCAGCCTGGCCATCACGGGACGTGCGGCCGAGGGCGGCGGGGTGCGGCCCAGCTTCACGACGACCATGTCCACCCCATCCGCCAGCAGCGCCACCACTTCGAGGGGCGAATCGCCGGGCTCCGGAACATCGAGGACCCGTGAGAGATCGCCCCCATGTTCGACGATGTTCAGCGGGGAGAAATCCGGGAGCCCGACGATCGCCACATGACCTCCGGCGGCCGTGATTTCGGCGACGATGCCCGCCGTCACCGCGCCCGCGGCGTCGATGGAGCTGACGGCACCCTTGAGCAGGCCACCGTCGAGAAGCCCCGACAGCCCGGCGGGAACGGGAACGCGCCCTTCGGCGACCCGCGCCATGGGAGGCACGCCGGCCACCCGGCCACCCCGAACACCACGGACGCCTCGGCCACCCCGATCACCGTCGGACGCCACAGAAAGACCGCGCCCACTTGCGATATCTCCAGGCACATCGGCAACTTCGGCCGCCGCAGACGCTCGCCCACCCCCGACCCCCATCGGGGAGCGATGCCCGTCCCCGACGGTTCCGCCGGGACCGTACCCCTCGTCGACGCCGTCGGCGGATTCGGGGACCGCGGCCCCCAGGCCCGCCATGGACTTCCGCAGCGCGGCGACGGTGGCCTCGCGGTCGAGGCCGGACAGATCCGGCACGGCGCGCAACGCGGACATGACGACCTCCCCGACGATCGGACCCGACCACAACGCGATCGAACAAGCTTCCTACGTTCGAAAGTGTATGCGCATGCGCGGAATGCCGTCAACAGCCCCGGTCACGTGCCCGACGCCCCGCCGGCGCCCCCGGCCGGCGCCCCGCCGGTACCCCACCCGCTCCCTGGCCCGGCATTCATCGACACCCCGGCAGATCTCTCGCGCGCACCTCGGTTTCGTGCACATATGGTGCCACCGCTTCACATATGAAGCCCTCCGCCTGCGGCAATGCAGTAGCCGTCGGAAGGGGTGTAACCGCATCTGCACGAAACCCCGGGACCACCGCACGGGAGCACGCGAAAGCCGCCGGCCATGACGGCCGACGGCGACGGTGCTGCGGGGCGAAGGTGCGGGGCGAACGCGAGCCCCTACTTCGTGGCGGGCACGTCCATGACGACGTCGAACTCGAGCAGCTGCGCACCCGAGGCGACCGGTTTGCCGTGGCCGCCGGCGTGGGCGGCGCGGGCGTCGCCGTCGCGCCAGGCCACGAAGGACTCCTCGTCGGCCCAGTGTGTGACCACGAAGTAACGGTCGTCGCCTGCGGTGGGGCGCAGCAGCTGGAAACCCTCGAAGCCGGGCTGGCCGTCGATGGAACCGGCGCGGGCGGCGAAGCGGCGCTCCAGCTCCTCGCCGGCGCCTTCGGGAACGGAAATGGCGTTGATCTTCACGATGCTCATGCCCGCGAGCATAGCCGCGCCCAACCTCGCACGGCCGCGGCTCATGGCTGCGACATGCGGCCCACCGGCCCGGCCCGCGCCCCAAGCAGTCCCAGTCCCCGTCACCGGCCCACAGCCCACAGCCCACAGCCCACCGGCCCACGACATGCGTCCACGGCGAATGTCACACTGGAGGCGACGGTAAACACGATGCGAGCACACCCCGTGAAAGGACGCCATGTCGGCCACCACGCCCCGGAGCACCACGTCCCCTGCCACGGCAGGTGAGGTGGCGGCGAGTCTCGCGCGCCGGATGTCCTCCCCGGTGCGCGCCGGCGTTCCAGCGGTACTGTTCGGGATCCTGACCGCGGCTTTGGCGTGGCCCGGCATCCCGGCGGCCGCGTGGGTCACGGCCATCACGGTTCTCGTGTTGTTGGTCATCCACGCGCTGACCCTCGACCGCAACCGCCCGGAGCGCCGGGCCCCGGACCCGGATCCGGCCTGGTCGTGGTCGGGCCGATCGGACGGCCCGATCACCATCGCGCTGCTGTTCGGTGGCCGAGTCGTGCGCTCCATTCTGGTCGGCACGTTCGACGTGCCCGTGCCCGCCGCAGTCGGCTTCGTCGGCGTCGCCGCCGCCGCGATCGTCTGGTGGGCCCTCCGCCGCCCCGGCTCCGACATGGCGCCCCCGCCGCTGCCGCTGCCGGACGGATTCCCCGCCGACTCCACCGCCCCGGCCGACCGCATCCGCGCCGTCCTCCACGTCGCCGGCGCCACGCCCGGCCGCCGCATAGTTTTCGCCGATCGCCTCCCCGACCTCACTTCGCTTTCCGACGCCGACGCCCACTCCGCCATGACCGAAATGCAGCGGAGCCGCGCCATCGACGTCCGCCGCAACGACTCCTCCTCACCGAGCGGCAGCGCCGCCGCGACACGGTGCAGCTCACCGAGTCCTCGGGAACAGCCGGAACGGCGGAAACTGCGGGAAAGGCCGAACCGGAGGCGACGTGAGCGTCGTCAAGCAAGCGCGGAAACGAGCAGCAACCGCAACGAAGAACGCGAAAGCCGGCCCCCGGAAAACGGGGGCCGGCTTTCGGCTTCGCGGGAAGGCGCGCGCGGACTACGCGGGGCCTACTCCCACTCGATGGTTCCCGGCGGCTTGGACGTGATGTCCAGGACCACGCGGTTGACCTCCGCGACCTCGTTGGTGATGCGGGTGGAGATGCGCTCGAGCACCTCGTAGGGCACGCGCGTCCAGTCGGCGGTCATGGCGTCCTCGGACGTGACGGGGCGCAGCACGATCGGGTGGCCGTAGGTGCGGCCGTCGCCCTGCACGCCCACGGAACGGACGTCGGCGAGCAGCACCACCGGGCACTGCCAGACGATGTCGTCCAGGCCGGCGGCGGTCATCTCCTCGCGGGCGATGGCGTCGGCGCGGCGCAGGGTGTCCAGGCGCTCCTCGTCGACGGCGCCGATGATGCGGATGCCCAGGCCCGGGCCCGGGAACGGCTGGCGGCCGACGATGGCCTCCGGCAGCCCCAGCTCGCGGCCCACGGCGCGGACCTCGTCCTTGAACAGCAGGCGCAGCGGCTCGACGAGGGTGAACTCGACGTCGTCCGGCAGGCCGCCCACGTTGTGGTGGCTCTTGATGTTCGCGGTGCCGGACCCGCCGCCGGACTCGACGACGTCCGGGTACAGGGTGCCCTGGACCAGGAAGTCCACGGTCTCGCCCTCCGGCGCGCCCTCCAGAGCCTGGGCCACGGCGCGTTCGAAGGAGCGGATGAACTCGCGGCCGATGGTCTTGCGCTTGGTCTCCGGGTCGGTGATGCCGGCCAGCGCGTCGAGGAAGACCTTGCGGTCGTCGACGGTGATCAGCTTCGCACCGGTGGCCGCGACGAAATCGGTCTCGACCTGCTCGCGCTCGCCCTGGCGCAGCAGACCGTGGTCCACGAACACGCAGGTGAGACGGTCTCCGATGGCGCGCTGCACCAGCGCGGCGGCGACCGCGGAGTCCACGCCGCCGGACAGGCCGCAAATCGCGCGGCCCTCGCCGACCTGCTCGCGCACGCCCTCGATCAGCTCCTCGGCGATGTTCGCGGCGGTCCAGTTCTGCTCCAGGCCCGCGATCTCGGTGAGGAAGCGCTGCAGCACCTGCTGGCCGTACGGCGAGTGATTGACCTCCGGGTGGTACTGCACGCCGGCCATCTTGCGCTCGCGGCACTCGAAGGCCGCGACCGGCGCGCCCTTCGTGGTGGCGGTGACGGTGAAGCCCTCGGGGGCGACGGACACGGCGTCGCCGTGGCTCATCCACACCTCGTGGCTCTCCGGGGCGCCGGCGTGGAGCACGTCGTCGCCCTCCACCGTCAGCGTGGTGCGGCCGTATTCGCGGTCGCCGGTGGCGGCGACGGTGCCGCCCAGCGCGCGGGCCATGGCCTGGAAGCCGTAGCAGATGCCGAACACCGGGATGCCCAGCTCCAGCAGCTGCGGGTCCAGCGCCGGGGCGCCGTCCTCGTTGACGCTGGACGGGCCGCCGGAAAGCACCAGCGCACGCGGGTTCTTGGCGCGGATTTCCTCGATCGGCGCGTCATGCGGCACGACCTCGGAGTAGATGTTGGCCTCGCGGACGCGGCGGGCGATGAGCTGCGCATACTGAGCGCCGAAGTCGACGACGAGTACGGGGTGATTTACCTGTTCAGACACACCGCGATCTTAGCGCACCCGCGGGGGCGGGCCGTTTTCGGCTCCGCCCCCGCTCCGGGTCGGCATCTTGCTTGACGACGCCCGCGTGGTGTCCCTCCACCGTCACCTGCGGGTGGGCATCCCCAGATTCAGTGCGCCCGGGGCGCCGGCGGGCACCGTCGGGGCGACGGGCGCCACCGGGGCGACGTCGCGGTAGGCCTCGTCCTGGGCCGGTCGCGGGTCGGCCTCGCCCTTGTTCGGCCACAGCGCGGCGGCGCGTTCGGCGATGGCGGTGATGGACAGCGACGGGTTGACGCCGGGGTTGGCCGGCATGGCCGCGCCGTCGGTGATGTGCAGCGTCGGGTGGCCCCACACACGGTTGTACGGGTCGATGACGCCACGTTCCGGCGACTCCGAGATCGGCGCGCCGCCGATGAAGTGGGCGGTCAGCGGGATGTTGAAGATCTCGCCCCACGTGCCACCGGCGATGCCGCCGATCTTGTCCGCCACCCGCCGGGTGGCGTCGTTGCCGACGGGGATCCACGACGGGTTCGGCTCGCCCTCGCCCTGGCTCGACGACAGCATCCGCAGCGGTCCCCACGCGCGCAGGTACGTGGTCAGGCTGTTGCTGGAGTTCTGCATCACCAGCGAGATGACGGTGCGCTGCGACCACTTGCGCAGGTTGAGCAGCTGCAGCGCGACCTTCGGGTCCTTCGACACGTCCTTGATCAGCTTCCACCAGCGCGGCCCGCCCGGCCCGCCGTCGGTCATCAGCGTCTGCAGCAGCGCGATGGCGTTGGAGCCCTTGCCGTAGCGCACCGGCTCGATGTGGGTGTGCGGCTCGGGGAAGAACGACGACGTGATGGCCACGCCCTCCGAGTAGTCCGCCTCCGGGTCGAGGGTGGGGCGCATCGCGCCGAGGATCGCCTCGGAGTTCGTCCGCGTCAAATGGCCCAGGCGCGGCGACATGTTGGGCAGGTGGCCGTCGGAAAGCTGCCGGTGCAGGAGGTTCTGCGTGCCCCAGCTGCCCGCCGCGACGATGACGTGATCGGCGGTCAGCGTCCGGCGCCGCTTGTTCACCCACGCGCCGGTGCGCTCGGCGACGACGTCCCACGACCCGTCGGCCCGCGGGTGCAGCTCGCGGACGGTGGTGCGCGGGATGATGTGCGCCCCGCCCTTCTCCGCCAGGTACAGGTAGTTCTTCAGCAGCGTGTTCTTCGCGTTGTGGCGGCAGCCCGTCATGCATTCGCCGCATTCCGTGCACGCCGCACGGTCGGGCCCGGCGCCGCCGAAGTACGGGTCCGGCACCAGCTCGCCGGGCTCGCCCTCCCCGCCGGTCTTCGCGCCGAAGAACACGCCCACCGGCGTCGGGCGGAACGTGTCGCCCACGCCCATGTCGTCGGCGACCTCCTTGAACACGCGGTCCGACGGGGTGACCGTCGGGTTGTCCACCACGCCGAGCATCTTCCGCGCCTGCTCGTAATACGGGGTCAGCTCTCGCTCCCAGTCGGTGATGCCCGCCCACTGCTCGTTCCGGAAGAACGGCGACGGGGGCTTGTACAGCGTGTTCGCGTAATTCAGGGAGCCGCCGCCGACGCCGGCGCCCGCGAGGATCATCACGTCCTTGAGCAGGTGCACGCGCTGCACGCCGAACAGCCCCAGCTTCGGGGCCCACAGGTACTTGTTCAGCCGCCAGCTGGTCTTCGCGAACTCATGGTCCTCGAACCGACGCCCCGCCTCGATCACGCCGACGCGGTAGCCCTTCTCCGTCAGCCGCAGCGCGGCGACCGACCCGCCGAAGCCGGAGCCGATCACCAGCACGTCGTAGTCGCGCCGAACACCCATCGCCATCTCCTTCGCGGCCGCACCCGGCCAACCGTCGCCGGCGCCGGAATCCGTTCCCGCGCCCTCGTTTGCGAAGAAGGCTAGCAGTGGCCGCTGGTCGCCGACCCCGCTTTACGACGCCTTCATGTCCCCGCCAAAGTTTTTCACCCCGAACAATGCCCCCGGTGCAGGCATGGGCCGTGGTCGCGCACGAGCCGGGGGCCACGAGTCAGCGCCCACGAGCCGAGACCACGAGCCGCGGCGCGGGGAGCCCGGGGCCGGCGGTGTCGCAAAGCAAAAAAGGGCGGCCCCGGGAAAACCCGGGGCCGCCCCGCGACCGGAAGAGGCCGCGAACGCCGCGAACCTTAGCGGATGGACAGATCCACGCGCTGGAAGGACTTCACGTCGGTGAAACCGCACTTTGCCATGGCGCGCTTGATGCCGCCGACCAGATTGCGGGTGCCGAACGGATCGGCGGTGGGGCCGAAGAGCAGCTCCTCCATCGACGGGGCGTCGGCCGCCTCGACGTCGAGGTTGCGGTTGTCCACGTAACCGCGCGGGTACTTCGGGTGCGCGGCCGCCGACGGCCAGTGCCAGCCCTTGCCCGGCGCCTCGGCGGCGTCGGCCAGCAGCTGCGACAGCGCCACCGCGTCCGCGCCGCAGGCGATGGCCTTGGCGATGCAGCCTGCGGTGTCGATGCCGCCGTCGGCGATGACGTGGACGTAACGGCCACCGGTCTCGTCCAGGTAATCCCGGCGGGCCGCGGCGGCGTCCGCGATCGCGGTGGCCATGGGCACCTCGATGCCCAGAGCCTCCGGCGTCGTGGTCGTGCCGGGGCCGACGATGACGCCGGCCGCGCCGGTGCGCATCAGGTGCAACGCGGTGCGGTAGTCCACGACGCCGCCGACGATGACCGGCACGTCGAGGGAGCCGATGAAGTCCTTCAGGTTCAGCGGCTCGCCGTCGGAAGTGACGTGCTCCGCGGAAATCAGGGTGCCCTGGATGACCAGCAGATCGATGCCCGCCTTGACCAGGATCGGGGTCAGCTCGCGGCAGCGCTGCGGGCTGACGCGCACCGCCGTGATCGCGCCGGACTCGCGCAGCTCCGTGATGCGGCGGACCAGCAGGTCCTCGTCGATGGGCGCCGAATGGAGCTCCTGGAGCACCTTGTTCGCGGCCTCCGCCGACGGCCACTCCGACTCGGAGGCGGCCTCGACGACTTTCGCGATCGCCGCATCGCCGTCCTCGTGGCGCGCCCAAATGCCCTCCGCGTTGAGCACCGCCAGGCCACCGAGGCGGGCGAACTCCGCCGCCGACTCCGGGCCCGACACCGAATCGGTGGGGTGCATCATCAACGGGAAGCCGAACTCGTAGGCGTCGATGCTCCACCGCGGGTCCACGTCCTTCGATGAACGGGTGCGGCGGGACGGCACGATGGCGACGTCCTCGAGCTCGTAGGTGCGGCGGGCCTCGCGGCCCATGCCGATTTCGACCATGTCACGCAATTGGGGATTCCTTAAGAGTCAGCGCTGCAAGCGAGAGGCTTGAAACGAGGGGGCGTTCTAGCGCTGGTAGTAGTTCGGCGCCTCGACGGTCATCTGGATGTCGTGCGGGTGCGACTCGCGCAGGCCGGCGGCCGTGATCTGCACGAACTTGGCCTCGTTGAGCTGCTCGATGGTCGCCGAACCGGTGTAGCCCATCGCGGCGCGCAGGCCGCCGACGAGCTGGTGGACGATGGCGTCCAGGTGGCCGCGGAAGGGCACGCGGCCCTCGATGCCCTCCGGCACCAGCTTCTCCTCGGACAGGACGTCGGCCTGGAAGTAGCGGTCCTTGGAGTAGGAGCGCTTCTCGCCCGTCAGGCCGCGGCCCTGCATGGCGCCCAGCGAGCCCATGCCGCGGTACATCTTGTACTGCTTGCCGTTGACCACGACGGTCTCGCCCGGGGCCTCCGCGGTGCCGGCCAGCAGGGAGCCGAGCATGACGGTCGACGCGCCGGCGGCCAGGGCCTTGGCGATGTCGCCCGAGAACTGCATGCCGCCGTCGGCGATGATCGGCACGCCGGCCTTCTTCGCCGGCACGGCCGCCTCCATGATGGCGGTGATCTGCGGGGCGCCCACGCCCGCGACGACGCGGGTGGTGCAGATGGAGCCCGGGCCGATGCCGACCTTGATGGCGTCGGCGCCGGCCTCGATCATGGCCTCGGCCGCGGCGCGGGTGGCCAGGTTGCCGCCGATGACCTGCACGCGGTCCCCGAACTCCTTCTTCACGCGCGACACCATCTCCAGCACGCCCGTGTTGTGCGCGTGGGCGGTGTCGACGACCAGAGCGTCCACGCCGGCGTCGGCCAGCGCATGGGCGCGGTTCCAGGAGTCCTCGCCGGTGCCGATGCCCGCGCCGACCAGCAGACGGCCGGAGCCGTCCTTGGAGGAGTTGGGGTACTGGTCCTGCTTGACGAAGTCCTTGACCGTGATCAGGCCGGTCAGCTTGCCTTCGCCGTCGACGATCGGCAGCTTCTCCACCTTGTGGGTGCGCAGCAGGTTCAGGGCGGCGTCACCGGAGACGCCCTGCTCCGCGACGACCAGCGGCATGGGGGTCATAACCTCGCGGACCGGGCGGTTCGGGTCCGTCTCGAAGCGCATGTCGCGGTTGGTGCAGATGCCCACCAGCTTGCCGTCCTCGTCGACGACCGGCAGGCCGGAGATGCGGAAACGGGCGCACTTGGCGTCGACCTCGCCGATGGTCTCGTCCGGGGTGCAGGTGACCGGGTTGGAGACCATGCCGGCCTCGGAGCGCTTGACGATCTCCACCTGCTGCGCCTGGTCCTCCACCGACAGGTTGCGGTGCAGGATGCCCATGCCGCCCTGGCGCGCCATGGCGATGGCCATGCGCGACTCGGTGACGGTGTCCATGGCCGCGGAGATGATGGGGACGTTGAGCCGCAGCTCGCGGGTCAGCTGGGTGGACGTGTCCACCGCCGACGGAATCACGTCCGAGGCGTCCGGGATGAGCAGGACATCGTCGAATGTGAGGCCGATGAGGGGGATCTTCCCCGTGTCATCGCCACCCAGGCTGATTCCGGTGGGGTTCGTCATGGATAGTCGTCCTCCTGGTCGCGCCGCCGAAAGTTCGGATTACCGTACAGGGTAATCCCAATCCGGGACGGGTAGTAACTTGGCCCCGGCCCCCGCTACGGTGGGCGGTGTGAATCGTGATTTCTGGTCGTCCATGCCGCGTGACCCCTTCGAGGGCGACCCCGACGACCCGTCGCACCTGCTCGACCCCGACGAGCCGTTCGAGCCACTGTCGGATCAGGAACGCGTCGAGGTCACCGAGGACCTCGAGGCCGTGCGCGAATTCCGCGCGGTCCTGGCGCCCGAGGGCCTGTGGGGCGTGTCCATGATGTGCGACGACTGCGCCGAAATGCACTTCTACAACTGGGACGTGCTCGAGACGCATTACAAACTGCTTCTCGACGGCCAGCAGTCGCCCGTCCACGAGCCCCAGTTCGACCCCGACCCGTCCCGCTACGCGCCGTGGGACTACTGCGCGGGATTCGTCGACGGCCGCCGGGGGCGCTGAGCCGGTTACTGGCCCGGGATGGGAGGAATCGGCCCCAGGGGTTCCGGGTCGATGGTGGGCACCGGCGCGTGCCCGTTGTTCAACGGGGTCCCCTCCGACTCGGAGGTGGCCGACGACGACGGGTCCGCGGACCGGGTGACGGTCTCGGTCACCGTTTCCGTGCGGACCTCGGTGTGCGTGACCGTTCCGGGCTCGAGGGTCTGCGTCTCGCGGCGCGTGGTCGTGCGCTCGTTGGTCACGGTCTCCGGGGCGCGGGTGACGGTGCGCACCTTCTCCACCGTTTCGCGCATCTGGCTTTCCAGCGCGGGACGGTCGGCCTCGCCGACTTCCGCCATGAGGCGCTCTGCGCGCTCGAGGAGCTCCTGCGCACGTTCGACGTCGCCGGCGTCGCTGGCCGCGCCCGCCTCGTCGAGCGTCGACGCGAGTTCCATTTCCACGGAACGATCGCCGAACATCGCGGTGCGGGCGGGCCACAGGGCGCTGCCCGGGGCGGCCGAGTGCACGGCGGACAGGCCGCCGGCGACCAGGGCCAACGACGCCGCCGCGCCGATCAGGGCACTGCCCATGCGCGACGGCTTCCACCAGGAGGAGGGCCCGCGGACCACGGCGCCGCCGCCGTTGGCGGCCCCGCCCGGGACGGTGCCACCGGAGACGGAATCCGCATCGGCGTCGGCGTCCACATCCACGACTGCGTCCGAGTCTGCGTCTGCGTCTGAATCTGCGGGCACGACCTCGACGTCGACGACGTCGCGATGCGCGACGGCGACGCCCGGATCGATGGCGGGCAGCGGCGGCAGCTCGGAGTCGACGGCGTCGCGGGCATCCGCGATCAACGACGCGAGGTAGGAGTCGGTGCCGTAGACGCCGGCACCGGACACGTCGCGGCGGCCGGCCGCGAGATCGTCGAGGAAACGATCGTCCGCCGCCAGTTCCTGCGGAGTGGGCATCCTCTCGACGCCCGAGACGGCGTCGTCCCGTCCGGCGTACCGGCGGTCACGGCGATCGACCATCTCTGCCTCCTTCTCGTGCTTCCCGAGCTCGTCCATGGTCAGCGCGCCCTCCGGTTTTCACCCGGATGTTCACGCGACGCTTCTTCTTCGACCACCGCGCGCAGCTTCGCCAACGCACGGTGTTGGGCGACGCGGACCGCACCCGGCGTGCTTCCGACGAGCTGCGCGACCTCTTCGGCCGGCAGCCCCTCGAACACGCGAAGAATGATGATGTCGCGGGCCTTGTCACTCAATGAATCGAGCAGTCGGCTGACTTCGTTACCCGCATCGCCCAGGAGCACCGCTTCTTCCGGGCCATTACCCGAAACGGGGGTATCGGGAAGCGTTTCGTAGGGGTGGGACAGGTCCCTCGCCCCCGCGCGATGGGCATCCGCGACCTTGTGGGAGGCGACCCCGTACACGTAGGCCATGAACGGGCGGCCGCGATCGGTGTACCGGCTCAAGGAATTGGCCACGGCGAAAAGCGTGTCCTGTGCGACGTCGTCGGCCGAGATGGTGCCGTTCTGCCCGATGCGGGCTCGGCAGTAGCGGACGATTGGCCCGTGGATGTGGCGCATCAGGGAATCGAAGGCCCCGGAATCGCCGTCGACGGCGCGCCGCACCAAACCGCGGATCACGTCATCGTCGGACATGCCTTTCCTTCCCTCCCCGTTACCGGCGGGGGCCACCGCGTCCGCCGGGGCTGCGGCGGATCCAGGCGTTCGGCGGCGGCCCGACCGATCGGCCCCACGTTCCGGGCGCCGGCCCGGGAACGCGCTCCGATGGAGGCCCGGGAACGGGGCCGGAATCGAAACCGGAGACGAAACCGTGCGAAACCGATGGTGCACGCTCGCACCGCCAATGCAAGCCGATTCTACCCCACGGGTAACGTCGCACTCGGCACATCTGCGACACCGGCACCATCGACGGTGACCCAGAACACTTTCGGCGAGCCCATTTTCGGCACGCACCGGAAGTTCTCCCAAACTGCGCCCCGAATCTTCCGATTCGTTCCCGGGACTTAACCAATGGTTAACAATTCCGGCCCACACTGGCCGCCGTGGACGCCCCGACCCGGGGCGACGCACCCGGGGCCCGCGATCGCGGGCGCCGATCCGTGCCTTGCGCACACACGAGTGTTTCCCTAGGAGATTTCCGGCCATGACGCACATCGACCACCTTCCCGGACCGAACGCGGACCTGTGGGACTGGCAGCTCCACGGCTCCTGCCGGGGCGCCGACTCGTCCGTGTTCTTCCATCCCGAGGGTGAGCGCGGCCGCGCCCGCGCCATGCGGGAGATGCGGGCCAAGTCGATCTGCCAAGCGTGCCCGGTGCTCGAGCAGTGCCGCGCCCACGCCCTGGCCGTCGGCGAGCCCTACGGCATCTGGGGCGGCATGAGCGAAGCCGAGCGCTCCGAGATCCTCCGCAGCCGCCCGCGCCGCCGCCGCGACAAGGTCCGCGAAACGGTCCTGGCCTGAGATCCCCGCCGCACCCCCTTCGGGTGCGGCTTTTTCGTTGCCCCGGTGCCGCGCCATCGGATCACCCCGAAACGCGACGGCGCCCCACCCGACCTATAGGCCGGATGGGGCGTCGTGAAGCCAAGGGGTCGACCCGCGGTTAATGCGCGTGGCCGTGGCCCTGCGGCTCCGCCTCGGGCTTGTCCACCACGGACACCTCCGTGGTGAGCAGCATGCGGGCCACCGACGCGGCGTTGACCACCGCGGAGTGGGTGACCTTGACCGGGTCGATGACGCCGGCGCCGATGAGGTCGCCGTACTCGCCGGTCGCGGCGTTGTAGCCCTGGCCGTTCGGCAGCTCGCCGATGTGGTGGACCACCACGGCGCCGTCGACGCCGGCGTTGTGGCCGATCCAGTAGGCGGGCTTGGTCAGCGCGCGGGCCAGGGCGCGGACGCCCACGGCCTCGTCGCCGGTGAACTCCTCGGCGAAGGTCTCGAGCTCGCGGGAGATCTGCACCAGCACCGAACCGCCGCCGGCGATGACGCCCTCCTGCACCGCGGCGCGCGCGGCGTTGATGGCGTCCTCGACGCGCAGCTTGCGCTCGTTGACCTCGGTCTCGGTGGCCGCGCCGACGCGGATGACGGCGACGCCTCCGGACAGCTTGGCCAGGCGCTCCTCCAGCTTCTCGCGATCCCAGGTGGAATCGGTGCGCTCGATCTCGTTGCGCAGGTGCTGGCGGCGCTCCTCGACGGCCTCGGCGGTGCCGGCGCCGTCGACGATGACGGTCTCGTCCTTGGTGATGGTGATGCGGCGGGCGTTGCCCAGCACCTCCAGGCCGACCTCCTTCAGCTGCATGCCGGTGTCCGCGGTGACCACGGTGCCGTCGGTGACGACGGCGAGGTCCTCCATGAACTCCTTGCGGCGGTCACCGAAGTACGGGGCCTTCACGGCCGCGACCTTCAGGGTCTTGCGCATGGCGTTGATGACCAGGGCGGACAGGGCCTCGCCCTCGATGTCCTCGGCCATGATCAGGGTCGGCTTGCCCGACTCCGCGATCTTCTCCAGCAGAGGGAGGAAGTCCGGCAGCGAGGAGATCTTCTCGCGGACGAGCAGCACCTGCGCGTCCTCGAGGATCGCCTGCTGGGCGTCGACGTCGGTGATGAAGTACGGGGACAGGTAGCCCTTGTTGAAGGACACGCCCTCGGTCACCAGTAGCTCGGTGGCGATGGTCTGGGACTCCTCCACGGAGACCACGCCATCCTTGCCGACCTTGTCCATGGCGCCGGCGACGAGCTCGCCGATCTCCTCGTCGCGCGAGGACACGGTGGCCACCTGCGCGATGGACGCGGAGTCGGTGACGGCCGTGGCCTTGGACTTCAGCAGCTCGACGGTCTTCTCCGCCGCGACGGCGATGCCGCGGTTGAGGGCGACCGGGTTGGCGCCGGCCGCGACGTTGCGCAGGCCCTCGTGGACGAGCGCCTGGGCCAGCAGCGTGGCGGTGGTGGTGCCGTCGCCGGCGATGTCGTTCGTCTTCACGGCGACGGACTTCACCAGCTGGGCGCCGAGGTCCTCGAAGGGGTCCTCGACGTCGATGTCGCGGGCGATGGTCACGCCGTCGTTGGTCACCAGCGGACCGCCGAACGCCTTGTCCAGCACCACGTTGCGGCCCTTGGGGCCCAGCGTCACCTTGACGGCGTCGGCCAGCGTGTCCACGCCCCGCTTGAGGCCTTCGCGGGCCTCTTCGTTGAATGCAATGAGCTTGGCCATATGGGTGTCGCCTTACTTCTCGATGACCGCGAGGATGTCGCGCTGGGACAGGAGCAGGAACTCCTCGCCCTGGTACTTCAGCTCGGTGCCGCCGTACTTGGAGAAGATGACGACGTCACCCTCCTTGACGTCCATCGGGATGCGGTCGTCGTCGTCCGCCCAGCGGCCGGGGCCCACGGCGATGACGGTGGCCTCCTGCGGCTTCTCCTTCGCGGAGTCGGGGATGACCAGGCCGGATGCGGTGGTGGTCTCGGCCTCGTTGATCTGGACCAGGACGCGGTCCTCGAGCGGCTTGATGTTGACGTTCGCCACGATGAATTCCTCCATGAGCGGGGCACCCGCCGCGGCCCGAGTCATCGGGCGGGGCGTCGGGCGCCTGGTTGATGTTCTTGTGCCGGTTGGTCTGCCGTGCACAGCCGTCGTCGCGGGTGAACAACTGTGTGTCAAACAACCTTGGCTGGCACTCTACTCGCGCGAGTGCCAGCACTCAACATGGGCGGGTGCAGGGCTTTGCGACGGCCCGCGCAATCGCGGTTACCGTGGACGTCGTACGCGCCCCCACCCCGACCGGGCCCGATCCCGGCCAAGGAGCACATCATGTCCACGACCGTCCTCGTCATCGCGATGATCGTCATCGCCGTCTTCATCGTCGGTTTCGCGGTGGTCGCGCGCCTGTTCATCGGAAAGCAGAAGGGCTACGACGCCGAAGTCGCGGAGGCGGCCGAAGAGGGCCGCCGCCCCGACGAGGACAACGTCGACACCCGCTAGCCGACCGCGACCGTCAACCGGCCACCACGATGGGTTCCTCCACCGGCATCGACGGGTCCGTCGCGCAGCCGTAGCCGGAGGGCTCGGCGCCGGCGGCGATGAGGTGGGCGGCGATGGCGCCGATCATCACGCCGTTGTCGGTGCACAGCCGCATCGGCGGCACGTGCAGCGTCAGACCGGCCTCGGCGCAGCGCTGCGCCGCGAGTTCGCGCAGCCGCGAATTGGCGGCCACTCCCCCGCCCAGCAGCAGCGTCGTGGCGCCGACGTCCTTCGCGGCACGCACCGCCTTGAAGGTGAGCACGTCGCACACCGCCTCCTGGAACGACGCGCACGTGTCGGCCATGTCGATGACCCGACCCTCGCGTTCGGCCGACTCGACGTAGCGGGCCACGGAGGTCTTCAGCCCGGAGAAGGAGAAATCGTGGCGGGAGTCCTGCGGGCGCATCATGCCGCGGGGGAACTTCACCGCAGCCGGGTCGCCCTGCTTGGCCAGCCGGTCGATGACCGGGCCACCGGGGTAGCCCAGGCCCAGCAGCCGCGAGACCTTGTCGTACGCCTCGCCGGCGGCATCGTCGAGCGTCGAACCCAGCTCCGTCATCGGGCGGCCCGCCCCGCGCACGTGCAGCAGCTGCGTGTGGCCGCCGGAGACCAGCAGCGCCACCGCGTTGGTCAGGTCCGCGCCGTCGAGCGCGCCGATCGCCACGTGCCCGCCGAGGTGGTTGACCCCGTAGAACGGCACGTCCCACGCCGCCGCATACGCCTTGGCGCCGGCGGAGCCGACCAACAGCGCACCCGCCAGACCTGGCCCGACGGTGGCGGCCACGCAATCCGGAATGAAACGCCCCTGGCCCGCGGCCGGGCCGAGAGCCTCCCCGGCCCGTCGCAAAGCCTCCCGGACCACCGGCTGCAGGGCCTCGAGATGCGCGCGCGAGGCGATCTCCGGCACCACGCCGCCGAAGCGGGCGTGCTGCTCCATCGACGAAGCGACGACGTCGGACAACGTCTCCACGCGGGGGCGGACCGCCGACCCTTCCTCCTCCGCGGGCAGCGCCTCGTCCCAGGTCACGCGCATCACGGCGGCGCCGGTCTCGTCGCAGGAACTCTCGACGGCCAGGATCGTGCGGGACTGCGTGCCGGGGCTGGTGGTGGTCATGCCCGGATTCTACGACTCGCCGGGGGCGGGACGGCACATCGTGTACGCGTCGGCGCCGGACTGGCGGTAGTAGCGCTTGCGCACGCCGATGGTCTCGAAGCCGTGCGCGGAGTACATGCCGATCGCCGGCTCGTTGTCCGTGCGGACCTCCAGGAACACCGGGCCGGGCGCGGCGTCGGCGGCGGCGAGCAGCGCCTCCAGCAACTCGCGGCCCAGGCCACGGCCGCGCAGCACCGGGTCGACGGCGATGGTGTGGATCTCGTACTCCGGCGAAGACTCCGGCCCCAGCCGCGTGATGCCGCCGTAGGCCAGCACCCGGTCCTCCCCCTCCGCCGCGCCGCCGCCGGGAATGACCCAGCCGAGATACAGGTTGGACGGGATGGCCAGCTCCGAGGCGAACGCCGACTCCGGCCACGGGTCGTCGCCGGCGAAAATCAGGGCTTCCAACGCCGCGCAACCGGCCGCGGCGCCCACCGACAGGCGGCCGAAAGTGGCGGCGGCGAGCAGTTCATCCGGGTTCGCGCCCGGGCCGGCACACGGGTTGGCGCCCGAGACGGGGCCGGTCACGGGGCCTCCGGGGACGAAAGGCCGACATCGGCCGGAACATCGGGGATCGCCGGCGACTTCGGTTTCGGCTTCGGCGGCGTCGCGTCGGGGCGCCGCAGATACAGCGGCACCAGCGGCGCGGCCGGGGCGGCCAACGCCTCTGTGGCGCGGAAGGGCACGTCATCGGGTTCCCCGTCGCCGTCGGCGTCCGGGCCCTCGTCGTCATGTTCGTGCGCGAGCTCCGCGACGGCCGCGGCGACCAGGCCCGCCGGGGTCGGATACGCGGCGATGATCCGCGGGGCCGGGGCATCCTCCAACGCCCCGGCGAACCCGGCGGCGACGTCGGCGCATTTGGCTTCGTCGCCCACCAGCGCGGCGGGATCGAAGTCCGGCACGTCCTCCAGCACGGCGTCGGCGCAGGCCGCGGCGGACATGACGGCGGGACCCCAGATCCGGTGCCCGTCGCGGTAGGCGGCGACGTACACCTCGCGCCGCCGCGCGTCGGTGACGGCCATGACGTCGCCGGACAGCGGATCGCCCCCGGGGAGCGCCAGGGCGTCGAGGGAACAGGCGCCATGCGCGGGCACTCCCCACGCATCGGCGAAGGAGGCGGCGGTGGCCATGCCGACCCGCAACCCCGTGAACGGTCCCGGGCCGCAACCGACCACGACCGCGCCAACGGCCGTCGCGGCCGTGCCCGCCAGCCCGGCGTCGTCCAGGCACCGCCGGATCAACGGCGTGAGCACTTCGTTGTGCGCGCGGGCATCCACGTGCCCCGCCGACGACAGCTCCTCGATGATGGGGGCCACCCGGCCGGTGGCCAGGTCAGCGCCGGGCAGCTCGGCCACGCGGACGAGACCGGCGGTGACCTGCGGCGTGGACGTGTCGACGGCGAGTACGAACATGCCCGTCACGATACCCGCCGCCACGTCACCTTCCGGGAGTCGTCGGCCGCGGAACGGTCGATGCTCACCAGCAGGTGCGAGTCGGACAGTTGCTCCACCAGACCGGCGCCCCATTCCGCCACGACGACGCAGGCTTCCAGGTCGGTGTCCAAATCGAGGGAATCCAGCGCATCGAGGGCGTCGAGGCCACCGGCCGCGGCGCCCCCCGCTCCGTCCCCTTCCCCGCCGGGGCCCTCCTCGCCGAACAGCCGGTACGCGTCGACGTGGACCAGATCCGGGCCACCGCCGAGCCCACGGTGATGGCGGGCGATGGTGAAGGTCGGGCTGGTCACGCGTCCCCGGACGTCCATCCCCGCGGCGATGCCCTGGGTCAGCGTCGTCTTGCCCGCCCCCAGGGGCCCGTCGAGGATGACCAGGTCGCCGGCGACCAGCGCGGCTCCGAGTTCTTCGCCGAAGGCGCGCATGTCCTCGGCGGTCGGCAGGACGCGCTCACCGGAATCCGGGAAAGTGCTGGGGCGGGAAGTCATGGGGACATCGTAATGCCCGTGAATGCCGACCCCGGATCCGCTCCGCCACCGTTGCGCTCCGGTTCGAACTCCGCCGTCCGACGCCGCCGCCGACGCCAGCGGCGCTACACCGGCCAGTTCTCGCGCACGAGGGTCTCGATGGTCTCGCCGACCAGCTTCGGCTGCTCCAGCTGCACCATGTGGCCGGCGCCGGGCACCCTCACCAGGCGGGCGCCGGGCCAGCCCTCGATGATGTCCACGGCCCTCTCGTACGGGATCATCCGGTCCTTGTCCCCGGCGATGACCACGCCGGGATGACCCTCCAACGCCGCGACACCCTCCGATTCGTCGTGAAGCTGCAGTGCGCCGAAGAAATTGATGATGGTCGTCGCCGAGGTGTCATCGATCATCTGCTCGTTGAGCTGCACGATCGCGTGCGGCGTCCGCTGGTCCCCGAAGGACGCGCCGCGGATGAAGGGCATCTCGCCGATCGTGGCCAACTGCCGGACCTGATTGGCCAGCTGCGGCAGGGACTTCGCGGTCTTGGTCAGCACCTGCCCCACGGGCCCGAGCATCATCTGCGGGATGCCGCCCTTGGACAGGCCCGCCGACGCCGTGGCCAGCAGCGCCACGCCCGACACCCGCTTCATCAGGTCGGGGTACTGGCGGGCGAAGGACATCACGGTCATGCCGCCCATCGAATGCCCGACCAGGAAGATGCGCCCGGCCGGGATGCGCTCCCGGATGATGCTCGCCAGGTCCGCGGCCGTGTGGCCGATGGTGCAGGCCTCGGCCTCGGGGTAATCGGAATCGCCGTGGCCGCGCTGGTCCCAGAACAGCAGCCGCGCCTCGTCGCCGAAGCTCTTGCGGAACTGGTGCGACAGCAGGCACCAGGAATCCTTGCGCTGGCAGTAACCGTGGGTGAACACGATGGTCACCGGCGCCGTCTGGAATCCGCGCTCGACGACGGCCAGCTTCAGGCCGTCGAGGGACTCCACGGTCCCCGACCAGGTGGCGTCGCCCAGTGTCAGCAGCTCGGGCGGGGTGGCCGGGGCGTGGCGGGCGAGCCAGTGCTCGCGCCAGCCGATGACGCCCGCGCCGGCCGCCGTGGCCAGGGCACCCGCGCCCGCCACGAGTCCCCATCCGGGGATCGCGCCGCGCCCGCTATTTCCTGCCATGGGCCAATCTTAGTCAAGGCCCCCCAGGTGCCGTCTGCGAGTTCGGCCACGAGGTGCGGTCAAAATCTCGTAGTTGATGGTGCCGGCCGCGGCGGCGAGCTCGTCGGCGGTGGGCTCGCCCTCGCGCGTGCCCACGATGACGGCGACGTCGCCGGGGCGCACCGGAGCGTCGGGCCCGAGGTCGACGACGAACTGGTCCATGCACACGCGCCCGACCTGCGGGTAGCGCACGCCGTTGATGGACACCTCGAACTTCCCGGACGCCGATCGCAGCATGCCGTCGGCGTAGCCGCAGGGGATGATCGCCGTGCGCGTGTCCCGCTCGGCGGTCCACGTGCGGCCGTAGCTGACGGCCTCGCCGGCGGGGACGTCCTTGATCACGGGAATCCGCGCCTCCCACCGCATCACGGGCTTCAGGCCGTGGGTGCGGCCGGCGACGGGCTCGAGGCCGTAGATGGACAGGCCGGGGCGGACCATGTCGAAGGACAGGTCGGGGCGGGTCAGGGCGCCGGGCGAATTGGACAGGTGGTTGATCTGCTTGACGACGCCCGCCTTCGACAGCAGTTCGGCCGCCTCGCGGAACCTGGCCGCCTGCATGTCATTGGCGGGATTGTCGGGTTCGTCGGCGCAGGCCAGGTGCGAGAACACGCCCGTGCAGTCGATCTCGCCGCGCATGTGGGCCTCGCCGAACTGGGGCGCGACGCGCTCGAACGTGCCGTTGACCACCGAGATGCCGGAGCGGTTGAGCCCGGTGTCGGCGATGGCGGTGACGCGCGGGCGGACGTTGGCGCGGCGGCCGGCGGCGATGACGGCGGCGAGGTGCTCCTCCGACGGCACGCCGACGTGGATGCCCGAGGCGACGGCCGCTTCCAGCTCGAGGGCCTCGTGGGTGTGCCACAGCCAGGCGAGGATCGTCGCCGACGTGCCGCGCAGTTCCAGCGACTCGCGCAGGTCCAGCGATTCCTGCAGGGTGGCCACGCCGAGCTGGTCGGCGCCGCCGTTCAGCGCCGCGCATGCGACCTCGGGGGCGCCCTGGGAGTAGCCGTCGGCCTTGACCACGGCCATCAGGCGGTGGGCGCCGGAGGCCTTCTTGATCGCCGCGATGTTGTGCCGCACCGCCGCCAGATCGACCGTCTGCGCGAGCAGGCCCGGGAACGTGGGATCGGCGGCCGCGACGTCCCCGTCGGCGGGCGCGCCCCGTTCCCCGGTCAGGTCCCGTTCATCCGATGCGTTGTCTCCGTGTGCGGCGTCCATGCCGGTCATTCTGCCACCGAGGGCCACGCGGTCTCCGCAGCCAGTGCCGCGGTGGCTTCCCGGATGGCCTCCGCGATGAGCGACGCCGACGTCGGCGCGTACCCGGCGGGCGTGCGCGCGGCGATCTCCGCGGCGCGGGCGTGGACGGTCACGGCGGGGGCGATCCCGGCCATGCCGTCCTTCGCCATCCACGCCCCGACCAGGCCGGACAGCACGTCGCCGCTGCCGGGCGTCGCCGCCCAGGAGGTGCCGGCGTCGATGATGCGCACCGTTCCGGCGCGGTGGCCGTGCTCGGCGGGCATGGCCACGACCGTGCGGCGGCCCTTGAGCAAGACCACGCAATCCAGGGCCGTGGCCATTGCCTTCGCGGCGTCGATGGGGTGCTCGACGGGATCGGGGATCTCCCCGGCCGACCGGTCGGCGCCGGCCTCTTCCCCCGCCATGGCCTCGGCCAGGCGGCGGAACTCCCCGGCGTGCGGGGTCAGCAGCGTCTCCGCGTCACGGGCGACGAGCTTCTCGCGCAGCTCCGGGCGCTGCGCCAGCAGGGTGATGGCGTCGGCGTCGACGAGCAGGGGCTCGTCGCGGCCCAGCAACTCCGACAGCTCCACGGCTGCCGCATCGTCGGTGCCGCGGCCCGAACCGACCACCCAGGCGTCGACGCGGCGGGCGTCGTCAAGCGAGGGATGCGCGACCACCTCCGGCAGCGCGCGCACCACTTCCGACGCCCCGGAACCGACGTAGCGGACCATCGCCGACGTCGCGCGCACGGCCGCCGTGGTGGCCAGCACGCCCGCGCCCGGATAGCGCTCGCCGCCGGCGCAGATGCCGACGACGCCGCCCGAATACTTGTCGTCGTCCGCGCCCGGCTCCAGATCGCGCGGGAAACCCGGGCGGGGCGGGCGCGGATGATCGCCGACCGAGGTCCAGACGTCGCCGGGATCGACGTCGTAGAGCGTCGGCCACGTGAAGGCGTTGCGCGGCGGCACCGCCAGGGAGCGGTAATACGTCCACGTCGGCGTGGTGCCGTCGGCGGCGTCGCTGGCCAGGTCCCGGTGCAGCTGGACGTGCAGGCTGCGGCCGGCCTCCGCGCCCGCGGGCCACTTCTCCTTCGGCAGCAGGTAGAGCTCGGGGCTGTCGCCGTCCAGCGCGATGTCCGCGACGACGACCTCACCGCACTGATCGGACAGCGCATGGGCGAAGCGCAGACCGCCGAAGGTCACGGTGACGTCGGCGGTGACGTGGCCCGGCAGATCCAACGTGCGCGGCGACGGCTCATCCGGGTCGCCCGGCTCCCACTGCGGATCGGCGATCGACGCGCCCGGCTCGACCGCGCCCGTGTCCGCGGCGACGCCCGAAGGGACGTCGATGGCCAGGAACCGCGCGTGGTTCTTCGCCGCCACCCGCACGATCCGCGCGGCCTTCTCCCGCAGCGCCCCCGCACCGCCGAGACCCGCGATGCCGTCGATGACCAGCGAATACTCCCACGGCCCCGCCGACTCCGGGCTGGCCGGGTCCAGCGGCTCGGGGTTGCCGCCGCCGCGCAGGCTCGCCGGGAAATCCGGCAGCCCGTCGACGAGCACCGCCCCACCGCGGCGGCGGAACGTGGCCAGCGCGCGCTCGTGCGGGGCGTCGCCCAGCAGCACCGCGTCGACGCCGATGCCCTCGGCGGCCAACAGCGACCCCGCGTACAGGGCGTCGCCGCCGTTGCCGCCCGAGCCGACCAGCAGCAGAACGCGCGTGGCGTACCGGCCCAGGAAATACGGTTTCGGGGCGGCGAGCATCACCTTCGCCGCGTCGGCGACGGCCTTGGCCGCGTGCCTCATCAATTCATCCGGTTCATCCTGCGCCCTCAGCAGGGGCCCTTCGGCACGGCGGATCTGGTCGACGGTGAAGACGGCTTCCATGACCCGAGGTTACGTCGGCCCAGGAAAACCTGCCCCCGGCACGTTCACGGGACCGCGGGAACGGTGCCGAAGTGCTGCCGGAACCCCGCCCGCGCCACGCCCCGAAACTCGCCCTTGACTGTGACGCGACGTAACAGAGGATGATCGGGGGCATGAGGGTTTCAGAGCTCGCCGGGGTCGCCGGGGTGTCCGTGCGCACCATCCGGCACTATCACGCGATCGGGCTGATGCCCGTGCCGCCGCGGGCCGGCGCCTGGCGCGACTACGGGGTCGACGACGCCGCGCGCCTGCTGCGGATCCGGGCGCTGGCCGACGCCGGCATCGCCCTGGCCGACATGCCCGCCCACCTCGGCGGCGACGCCCCGGTCCCCGACGCCGACGGCCTCGACGCGGCCATCGCCTCCATCGACGAGCGCATCGCCGAGCTGGAGGAGCACCGGTCCCGGCTGGCCCGCCTGCGCGACGCCGCCGCCGACGGCGCCCCCGCAGAGGCCCTCCCCGCCCGCTTGTCCGCGGTCTACGACGCAATCGAAACGGCGATCGAGGCCACGGGCGACCGCCGCGCGCTGACGCTCATGCGCCGCGAGCGCCGCCTGTCCGACATCGCCGCACGCCTGGGGCACATCAACGACGACGTCGTGGAGCTCCTCGACCACGCCGACCCGGCCGAGATCGCCGACTATTACCTCCGCATCGCCGCCCTGGCCGATCCCGGCTGGACCGACGACGACGCCCGCGACCTCGTCGACCGCGGCTTCGCCATCGTCGAGCAATACGGCGAACTGCCGCCGTCGCTCATCCCCTCCCTCCGTTTCTTCGCGGCCAATCGCCCGGCCCGCGCGCTGGTCACCGCCGCATACCCCGCCCCGGGCCAGCGCCGCTTCGTCGAGCTCGCCTTCGACCGGCTCGGCTCCTACATCGAGGAGTATTCCCGTGACCTCAGCTGATTCCACGCCCCGTCCCCGCACCGATTCGCTTCACGACGCCCACGCCCCCGCCATCACCGTGCGCGGCCTGACCAAGCGCTTCGGGTCGTTCACCGCGGTCGATGACCTGGATCTCACGGTCCGCCGGGGCACCGTGCACGGGTTCCTGGGCCCCAACGGCGCCGGCAAGTCGACGGCGATCCGGGCGATTCTCGGCATGCTCCGCCCGGACGGGGGCACCATCGATGTCCTGGGCCACGACCCGGTGCGCGATCCGGCGGCGGCGACGGCACGCGTCGCGTACGTTCCGGGCGACGTCGCCCTGTGGCCGCAGCTCACCGGCGGGCAGACGCTGGCCACGCTGGCGAAACTCCGGGCCGGCGGCGCGGGCGATTCCCGCGGCGACGACCCCGCCGTGCGCGCCGAACTGATCGAGCGTTTCCGCCTCGACCCGACGAAGAAGAACCGCGAATACTCCAAGGGCAACCGCCAGAAGGTCATGCTCGTCGCGGCGCTGGCGGCCGACGTCGATGCGCTGGTCCTCGACGAACCGACGTCGGGCCTCGACCCGCTCATGGAGCGGGAGTTCGCCGCAGGCGTCCGCGAGCGCGTCGCCGCGGGAGCCTCGGTCCTGCTGTCCAGCCACATCCTGTCGGAGGTCCAGGATCTGGCCGACGACATCACCATCATCCGCGAGGGCCGCCTCGTCGAATCCGGGTCGCTGGCGGATCTGACGCACCTGCGCGGCTCCAAGCTCGCGGCCACGCTGCCGGACGGATCCCGCGTCGAGCGCCTGCTCCCCCGCGACGACGTCCCCGCCGCCCTGTCCGATCTGCTCTCCCGCGGCGCGACCGACATCTCCTGCACCGACGCCGGGCTCGAGGACATCTTCCTCGACCACTACTCCGGTGAGGCGCGGGCGGGCCACGGCCCCTCCGGAGCGTCGTCAAGCACCCGCGAACAAGCCGGTGACCAGCGATGACCACCCTGCTGCGCCTGCACCTGCGCACCCGCCGGGGATTCCTCATCGGGTGGCTGACCCCGCTCATCGCATTCATGGCGGTCACCCCGCCCGCCTACCGCGCGACCTACCCGAACCAGACCGAACTCGAGGTCCTCGCCGAGCCGATGCGCGTCAATCTCGGCCTGCGCGCGATGTACGGCATCGTCCCCGACCCGTTCACCTTCGGCGCGTTCACGCAGTGGGAAACCGGGATGTGGGTGTCCATCCTCGGCTCCGTCATGGCGATCCTGCTGGCCGTGAGGCTGACTCGCGCGACCGAGGACGACGGCATCGCCGAGATCGTGCGGTCCTCGGGCTTGACGACGCGCACCCACGCCGCCTCCGCCGCCATCGTCGTCATCGGCGCCTGCGCGGCGCTCGGGCTCGGGTCGACGCTGGCGTTGTTGGCGTGCTCCACCGCCATCGAAGGCATGTCCGCCATCGGCTGCATGCTCACCGGGGCCATCGTGGCGGCGGCGACGTCGGCGGCCGGGGCGATCGGTCTGCTGGCGGGGCACGCGGCGAAAACCGCGCGCGGCGCCCGTGGCCTGGGCATGGCCTATCTCGGGCTCGCTTTCGCCGTGCGCGCCATCGCGGATGTACGCGAACTCGACTGGCTGCGGCCGCTGTCGCCGCTGGGGTGGCGCGACGTCGTGGCCCCCTTCAGCGAGAACCGGGCGTGGGCGTTGATCCCCATGGCCGCGGTGGTGCTCGTCATGGTGTGGGCGTCGATGACCGTCGCCGCCCGGCGCGATCTCGGGGCGACGTGGCCGGCCCGCGGCGAGCGGGGCTCGGCGCGGCGCACGACGCAGTGGCGAGGACACGGATCGTGGGGCCTGCGGGCCCGGCTGGAATGGCCGACGTTGCTTGGCTGGGCGGTGGCCACGATCGCGCTGACCATCTTCTTCATGTCCATGACCGGCGAGATGACCTCCATGCTCGAGTCCTCCCCCGGCACCGCCGAGCTCGCCCGGCAGATGGCCGGCGGCTCGACGATGGAGGACGTGTTCACCGAGCTGATGGGCACGTGGCTGGGTCTCCTCGTCGCGTGCACCGCCGTGCAGGCGACGCTGTCCGTCCACGGCGACGAGGCCGCCGGGCGTTTGACGCCGGAGCTCGCCTCCGGAGTCCGGCGCCCGCGGCCCTACGTCGTCGCGTGGGCGGTGGCGGTCGCCGCGGTGACCGTGATCATCGCCATCGCCGCACCGCTCGGCGCGACCGCCGCGCAGGCGTCGACGGACACTCCCGACATCGCCTCCGGCGCCCTGTGGTCGCTCGGCGGGCAGTGGCCCGCCGCCATCGCCGCGGCCGGCATCGCGGCCTTCTTCGCCGCCGTGCTTCCGAAGGTCGCGTGGCTGGCGTGGATCCCCGTCGCCTGGTCCGGCGTGACCACCTTCTTCGGCGGGATCTTCGGCTACCCCGACTGGCTGATGGACGTTTCGCTGTTCGCCCATGCCCCGCACGCCGCGGACGGAACGGTCGACTGGACCGGCGCCATCGTCCTCGCCGCAATCGGCGTTCTGGGCATGGTTCTGGGTGCGGTGGCCGTCGGCAAGCGCGACCTGGTGGGGTAGGCACCCCCGAAATCGGCGGGCGGCCGGCGACGACTAACGCCGGTGCGACGGCGGCGGGGACAATGTTGCAGTCGTGCGCCGGCCACCATGCCGGCGGCTCCCCGTCGCGCCCCACTCCGCACGTGCCCCAAAAAGGAAGCGCCGCCAGATGCCCAAACCCGTAGATTCCCGCACCACGTACATCCCGGCGCTCGATGGTCTGCGCACCATCGCCGTGATGGCGGTGCTCTTCTACCACCTCGGCGCGTCATGGGCGCCGGGCGGTCTGCTGGGCGTGGCGGTGTTCTTCACGCTGTCGGGCTACCTGATCAGCACGAACCTGCTGCGGGCGAAGTACCGGCACGATTCCTTCCGGCTGAGCACCTTCTGGCTGCGCAGATTCCGGCGGCTCGTGCCGGCGGTGGTGGTGACGGTCGCCGCGGTCTTCCTGGTCACGGCCCTGTCGACGCCGGGCGAGCTCGGCGACCGCGTCGGCGAATCGATCAGCTCGCTGCTGTACGTGAACAACTGGTACGTGATCCTCCAGGGCCAGTCCTACTTCGACCAATTCGAATCGACCGGGCCGCTGGACCACATGTGGTCGTTGTCCATCGAGGAGCAGTTCTACCTGGTCTGGCCGCTGGTGCTGGCCCTGCTGTTCATGCTCTTCGGGCGGAAGAAGAAGTCGAAGTGGCTCATCGGCGCAGCGACGGTTGCGCTGGCCGCGGCGAGCTTCGCCTGGATGGCCCATCTGTCGAACGCGGGCGCGGACGCCACCCGCATCTACGAGGGCACCGACACCCGCGCCGGCGGCCTGCTGCTCGGCGCGGTGCTGGCGATCCTGCTGGTCCGCGCGACGGGCACCGCCGAGCTCAAGCGTTTCCCCGCCGAGGTGCTGGGGCTGGCCGGCGTCGCGGTGATCATCGTCCTGGTCGCGACCATGCCGGACGACTCGCCGTTCCTGTTCGGCGGTGGCCTGATGGTGCTCAGCTTTGCGACGATGGCCGCGATCTACTCCATCCTGGACCGGAAGACGATCGTCTCCCGGGTGCTGGCCGTCGCTCCGATGCGGTGGATCGGCGAGCGGTCCTACGGCATCTACCTCTGGCACCTGCCGGTGACCGTGTACCTGCCGGAGCAGCTCGACGACTTGCCGCTGGCCCGTGGCGCGGCCGTCATCGCCCTGTCCTTCCTGCTGGCCGCGATGTCGTGGACGCTGGTCGAGGACCCGATCCGCCGCAACGGGGTCATCGAACCGCTGCGCAACTGGCGCGCCGCCCGCCGCCGCGCCAAGCGCGACGAGGTGCCGGGGCCGGGCACGCCCCGCACGGTCTTCGCCGGCGCGACCGTCGTGCTCGTCGCGGTGGCGCTGATGGGCCTGCCCGCCGCCGTCGCCGGCGGCGTGCGCCCGGGTGATTCCCTGGAGAAGGACCTCGAGGCCCTCGCGCAGCGCCAGGAGGCCGCACAGGCCGCGGCGCCGACGCTGCCCGAGCGGAAGATGCCGACGGGCGACCGCATCACGGCGCTCGGCGACTCGGTCCTGTTGGCCAGCGCCGCGGCCCTCGACGAGGAGTTCCCCGGCATCTACGTCGACGGTGCAGTCTCGCGCCACTACGAGGCGCTGCCGACGATCATCGCCGACATGGAGGCGGCCGGCACCCTCGACCAGTTCGTGGTCCTGGGCTTCGGCACCAACGGTGCGGCCCGCGAGGGCGAGTTCGAGCAGATCGTCGACCTCCTCGGCGACGACCGCGTGATCATCCTGGTGATGCCCTACGGCGACCGCTGGTACATGCCGGAGGCCAAGGACCAGGTCATCGAGTTCGCGAAAGAATACGACAACGTCTACGCCGCCGAGTGGTGCCGGGCCGCCACGGCGGACACCACCCTGCTGCGCGACGACTACATCCACCCCACGCTCACGGGCGCCACGGCGTACGCGGATGCGATCCGTGATGCGCTGCAGCAGTGGGTCGACCGGGAAGACGGCGTGCCGTCGAAATGCTGACGCGCGGGGCGTCGCAAAGCAACATGTAACGCCGCAGAGCAACCTGTAAAGTCCCCGGGGTTCCCCGGACACCCCGAAAGGCCACCGCATTGACCATTTCGCCCATTCGCCTGGCCGCGTTGACGCTGGTGTGGGCGACGCTGTGGTCCGGCGCATTCGTCGCGATGAAGGTCGCCAGCGATCACGCCGGCGCGTACACGATCGTCGGCATCCGCTGCACCATCGCGGGCGCCGTCATGATCGCCGCCGCCTGGGGCGCCCGAAAGGCGTTGACCCGCCGCGGGTTGGCGGGCACGGCCGTCGTCGGGCTGCTCAACAACGCGGGGTACCTCGGCCTGATGGCCACCGCCATGCCGAACCTGTCCGCGGGCATGGGCGCCATCGTCACGGCGCTGACGCCGCTGGCCGTCCTGGTGATCTCCGCCCTGCGCGGCCGCGCACTGCTGTGGACGCAGTGGATCGGCTGCGTCCTGGGTTTCCTCGGCGTCGTCGGCTCGGCGTGGACGAGGCTGGAATCCGGCGAAACATCGTGGACCGGCGTGGCCACCAGCCTCTTCGCGGTCTCCTGCCTGGTCGTGGGCACCATCCTCACCCCGAAACTGGTCCCGCCGGGCAGCCCATGGCTGTCGACCGGCATCCAGAGCCTCGCCGCGGGCGTGCCCGCTCTCGCCGTCGCCTTGCTCTTCGAGGACGCCCCGGAGTTGACCACGCGTTTCCTCGTCGCCGAGGCGTACCTCATCGTCGGCGCCTCCGTGCTGGCCATGACCATGTGGCTGACGCTGATCCGCCAGGCCGGCCCCGACCGCGCCGCCGTCGCCCACTTCCTGCCGCCGCTGATCAGCATCGCCCTCGGCGCGCTGCTCCTCGGCGAGGACGCCTCCCCGCTGGCGCTGGCCATGTGCATCCCCGTCGCCATCGGCGTCGCCCTGGCCACCCGGCGGCCACGCTCCACCGCAGTGCCCCGAAAGCTCGACTGAAAAACGGCGAAGGGCCGGGACGCGGACCGTCGTGAAGCAGCCCGGGCCCCGGCCCGAGCCGACCTGAAGCGCAAAAGCGGGCGGAATTACTCCACCGTCACCGACTTGGCCAGGTTGCGCGGCTTGTCGATGTCCTCGTTGCCGCACTGGCGCGCGATCTCCGCGGCCAGGAACTGCAGCGGGATGGTCGACAGCAGCGGCTGCAGCAGCGTCGACGACTCCGGGATCTCGATGAGGTAGTTGGCGAACGGGCGGACCTTCGCGTCGCCTTCCTCCGCGATGACGATGGTCTTCGCGCCGCGGGCCCGGATCTCCTGGATGTTGGACACGATCTTCGAGTGCAGCACCGCGCGGCCCTTCGGCGACGGCACGACCACGACGACCGGCAGGTCATCCTCGATCAGGGCGATCGGGCCGTGCTTGAGCTCGCCGGCCGGGAAACCCTCGGCGTGGATGTAGGCCAGCTCCTTGAGCTTCAGCGCACCCTCCAGCGCCACCGGGTAACCGACGTGGCGGCCCAGGAACAGCATGGTCGGGATCGCGCCGAGCTCGCGGGCGATGTCGTAGATCTGCTCCTGCATCTCCACGACCTGCGCGATCTTCTCCGGGATCGCCTCCAGCTCGCGGTACTCGCGGGTGACCTCGTCGGGGTACTTCGTGCCGCGGGCCTGCGCCAGCGCCAGGCCGACGATGTAGTTCGCCGCGACCTGCGCCAGGAAGGACTTCGTCGCCGCGACGCCGATCTCCGGGCCGGCGTGCGTGTAGAGCACCGCGTCCGACTCGCGCGGGATCTGCGCGCCGTTGGTGTTGCACACCGCCAGCACGCGGGCACCCTGCGACTTCGCGTGGCGCACCGCCTCGAGGGTGTCGGCGGTCTCGCCGGACTGGGAAATGGCCACCACCAGCGTCTGGCGGTCCAGCACCGGGTCGCGGTAGCGGAACTCCGAGGCGACCTCGATCTCCACCGGGATGCGCACCCAATGCTCGATGGCGTACTTGGCCAGCAGGCCCGAGTGGTACGCCGTGCCGCAGGCGACGACGAAGACCTTCTCGATGTCGCGCAGATCCTGATCCGTCATCCGCTGCTCGTCGAGGACGATGCGGCCGTCGACGAGGTGACCGGCCAGGGTGTCGCGGACGGCGGCGGGCTGCTCGTGGATCTCCTTGATCATGAAGGAGTCGTATCCGCCCTTCTCCGCGGCGGCGAGGTCCCAGTCGATGGTGAACGGGCGGCCGGGCTGCTCGACGCCGTCGAAGCCCATGATCTTGTAGTCGTCGGCGGTGATCACCACGACGTTGTCCTGTCCCAGCTCCACGGCCTCCTTGGTGTGGGCGATGAACGCCGCCACATCGGAGCCGAGGTACATGCCGTCGCCGCCGACGCCGACGATCAGCGGGGTGGAGCGGCGCGCCGCGATGATGCGGTCGGCGTGATCGGCATGGGTGAACAGCAGGGTGAACGCGCCCTCGAGGCGTCCCAGCACGGCCAGGGCGGAGGCCTCGAAGTCGCCGGCGGTGCCGGATTCGTCCTCGCCGTTGTAAGCGCGGGCCAGCAGGTGGCAGGCGACCTCGGAGTCGGTGTCGGACTTCAGCTCGACGCCGGCGTCCTCCAGCTCGGCGCGCAGCGGGGCGAAGTTCTCGATGATGCCGTTGTGGACGATGGCGACCTTGCCGTCGTAGGAGACGTGCGGGTGCGCGTTCGCGTCGGTCGGTCGGCCGTGGGTGGCCCAGCGGGTGTGGCCGATGCCGGTGGAGCCGACGAAGCGGGCGCGGTCGCCGGCGTCGAGCTCGTTTTCCAGGTTGGCCAGCTTGCCGGCCTTCTTCTCGACGTTGACGCCGCCGGCCCCGTCCAGGACGGCAATGCCCGCCGAGTCGTAACCCCGGTACTCCATCCGTCGCAGCGCCTCCACCGCAATGTCGAGCGCCGACTGCCGTCCCACGTATCCCACGATTCCACACATGCCTGACAGCATAAACGCGCCCGGACCCGTTTTTCGCATCGAGATGCGCGGAAATTCCCCGCCGGGTTTCCCGTGGTGGCGCACATGGGGTTCACCATTGCCGATATGCTGGCTGCGTGGCTGAGAATCTGAAGACCCTCGTCTCCAACCTGTCCAAGCGCGGCCCGCACCGCGTCCTGGTCGGCGATCTTTCCTACGTCGGTTTGCCCGGCGTCGTGTACACGCCGGCGAAGGGCAAGGGCGTCCCCGGCATCGCGTTCGGGCACGACTGGCGCGCGCCGGTCGAG
Organism: Corynebacterium xerosis NBRC 16721 = ATCC 373; assembly: GCF_001552415.1. Lineage (GTDB taxonomy): Bacteria > Actinomycetota > Actinomycetes > Mycobacteriales > Mycobacteriaceae > Corynebacterium > Corynebacterium xerosis. The sequence continues at coordinate 19,670 of NZ_BCRD01000002.1, read as the reverse complement.
GATTACCATGCGACTCTGCGCCACCTGGCGTCGTGGGGCATCGCCGTCGCCGCGCCGAACACCGAGACCGGTTTCGTCCCGGATCACCGGGGCTTGGCCAACGATCTGGAGTCGGCGCTGCAGATCCTCGGCGGCGTGCGGTTGGGTGAAGGCGAGGTGACCGTCTCCCCGGCGAAGCTGGGCTTGGCCGGTCATGGCATGGGCGCCGGCGCCGCGGTGCTGGCCGCCGCGGGCCGCGGCCACATCAAGTCCGTCACCTGCGTTTACCCCGCCGATACCGCACCGTCGGCGGAGGCCGCCGCCACGAACGTCGATTGCCCGGGCCTGGTGCTCGGCCCCGGCGAGAACCAGTGGCTCGATCGCGGCAACCCGAAGCGCCTGGCCGTCAACTGGGCGGGCGACGTGATCTTCCGCGAGGTCGACGACGCCGAGCAGGCCGGTTTCTCCGAGACCTCGCTGGGCCGCCGCCTCCTCGGTTTCTCCAAGTCGAGCGTGAAGCAGCAGGAGATCGCCCGTGCGGCGATCACCGGGTTCATCCTGGCCACCGTCGGCGGCGACAAGAAGTACTCCGATTTCGCCGAGCCGGACACCAAGATGAAGGGCGTCACCAACCGCAGCCTGGAGTGGCTGCGCGATCAGCTCCCGGAAACCGCGTATCACCCCATCGCGGGCCAGCCGCACGAGTAGCCGGTCCCGCCCCTGATTGAACCCGTCGCCTTCGTGCGGCGGGTTCTTGCTTTGCGACGCCGCCGTCCCCGCCTCACCCGCCCTTGTTGAGAATCGACCGCACGGGTCCGGCGGCGGCTGCGCCGGGGCGTGCGTTCCCGTGGTCGCGTGCCGTCCCAGCGTTGGCTCCCGGGTTGCCGTCGCGTGCCGTTTCACCGTCGTGACGGCGCTTCTTATCGGGCGTGCGCGACAGCTCCGCGATCGTGTCCTTCGCCTTGCGCAGTTCCGATTCGAGGCGGTCGCGGTGGATCGCCACCGCGTCGTGATAACGCTGGACCGCTGCGTCGTACCGCGCCCTTTTCAGCGGGTCGATGCCGGCCGGAGCCTCCATCAGGACCACCCGCCCGCGGACGGCGCATGCACCGTGCCCGAGCCGGTTCCGGAACCGGAACCGGAACCGGCGTCGGGGCCCGAACCGGCGTCGGGGCCCGGCGCTTCAGCTGCGGGAGCCTGCGGGGCCTGCACCGGATTGGTCGGCGTTGCCGGCGCAGGTGCAGGTTCGGGCGCCGGTGCAGGTTCCGCCGTTGCCGTGTCACCCGCGATGTTCATGTTCTCCAGCTTCCCGGCCGGAGGCGGCGGCTCCCACGGCTCGGGCGCGGGTGCTGGTTCCGGCTCCGGCTCCGGCTCGGGTGCGGGGGCGGGTTCGGGCTCGGGCTCAGGTGCGGGTTCTGGTTCCGCGCACTCGTCGACCGCCGGTGCGGGTGCGCATTCCGCGGGCACGGCTTCCACCGGCGCGGACGGGCACTCCGCGGCGGTCGGGGGCATGCACAGGTCGAGCATCCCTCCGGCGCCGATGCCTCCCGTCCCGTTGACGGCACCGTTCACCGCACCGGACACCGCACCAGACACGGCCCCGGTGATCGAACCGCCGACCTGGGCGGTCACCTCCCCGACGATGCCCCCAACGATGCCGCCGACGATCTGCCCGATCCCCGGGCCCGGCGCAGCCGGCGGTGCGGGCGCCGTGCCGACCGCCACCGGCGTCATCGCGCCCGCACCAGCTCCCGTGCCCGCACCGGCTCCCGCTCCCGCCACCGGCGGGCACTCATCGGCGACGACGTCCGGGCACTCCGGCACCGGCGCCATGTCCGACTCCGCGACGCACGTCTCGACGTCCGCGATCGCGCAGTCCAGGACCTCCCCGACGCACGCATCACGCGCGGCGATGATGCCGTTGACGCACTGGACCAACGCCCCGGACACCTGACCCGCCACCTGCGCCGCCCCGGGGCCCACCCCCGGCAGGGCGGCCACCGTCTCGCAACCGCCGATGACGCCGCCGGCGGCGCCGATGGCCCCGCGCATCGCTTCATCGGCCGCGGCCGCGACTCCCCCGGCGGCGTCGCCCGCACAGCGCACGCCGAATCCCGCGTCCGCCGCCGAGCTCCACTGCCCCAGGCACGCGACATCCGCGGCCCCCACCGCATCGGACATCGCTTCGGCGGCAGCACCGCCCAATCCCGCGAAGTCAACGGCCCCATTGCCCGCCGCCCCGAGGCACCCCAGGTCCACGCCGTCGGCCACCGCGGAAAACGCTCCCGGGTCGAATCCGTCGACCGCAGCTGCCGCCATGGTCACCTCCGGCACGGCCACCGGAGCCACCGGCGCCGCCCCATACGGCACGGCACACGCGTCGGCAGCCCCGAGCACCGCCCCGAGCCCCGCGGCCCCCGTGCTGACGAATCCCCCGTTCACGCCCGCTCACCGCCCGGCACCCCGATGCGGCCCACGGCCGACCCCGACGACGCATCCACGCCGTCCAGTGCCGCGAACTGCGCGGCCACCGCCGGCGCGTAGTCCGACAACCCGTCATGCGCACGCCGCCCCCGGCCGCGCATCGCCTCCACCGCGGCCTCCAGCCGTGCACCCCGGTCGAGGAACGCCGCCCCCGCCGCCACTGGCCGGAACCCGGGCACCGCGGCCCACGATCCCTCACCCGCCACGGCCCGCCCGGTCACCTCGGCGGCGACGCCCGCCACCCGGTCCCCCGACATTCTCACGCCATCCCCCGGCGCACCCATGTTTCCGTTCATGCCGATTCTCCCCCTCCGCTCGCGCGTCATCGCTCGTCGATGCCTGACGTTCCCTTTAGACGCGCCCCGAGGCCAATCGGTTCCATCCGTTTTCCCCGGGTGGGCCGTCCGGGGGTGAACGGCCCGATTCGGGCACGAAAAAGCTTGACGACGCCTCCGCGCGAACGCGGGGACGTCGTCAAGCAAAAAGAAGCGTGCAGGCGAAGCTGGCGGGCACTACACCGCGGCGACCACCGCGGCGAGCTCGCCGGCGATGCGGCGGGCGGTCTCGGCATCCGGGGCCTCGACCATCACGCGGAAGAGCTCCTCGGTGCCCGAGGGGCGCAGCAGCACGCGGCCGGTGTCGCCCAGCTGCTCCTCGGCGGCCGCGATGGCGTCCTTGACCTCGGCGGCGTCCGCGATGGCCGCCTTGTCCGAGACCGGGACGTTGATCAGGGTCTGCGGCAGCACCGTCATCACCGACGCCAGCTCCGCCAGCGACTTGCCGGTGTTCGCCATGCGCGACATCAGGTACAGGCCCGTCAGGGTGCCGTCGCCCGTCGTGGCGAAATCCGGGATGACCAGGTGCCCCGACTGCTCGCCGCCCAGCGAGTAGCCGCCGGCGTTGAGGTCGGCCAGCACGTAGCGGTCGCCGACCTTCGTGGTGCGCAGCTCGATGCCGTTGTCCTGCATGGCCAGCTTCAGGCCCAGGTTCGACATCACCGTGGCCACCAGCGTGTTGTGGTGCAGCAGGCCCTGCTCCTTCATGGCCACCGCCAGGACGGCCATGATCTGGTCGCCGTCGATGACGTTGCCCTCGGAGTCGACGGCCAGGCAGCGGTCGGCGTCGCCGTCGTGGGCCAGGCCCAGGTCGGCGCCATGCTCGAGGACGGCCTTCTGCAGCACGTCGATGTGCGTGGAACCGCAGCCGTCGTTGATGTTGTACGAGTTCGGCGAGTTGTGGATGGCCACCACCTCGGCGCCGGCGGCGGCGTAGGCCAGCGGCGCGGCCTCGGAGGCGGCGCCGTTGGCGCAGTCGACCACCACGCGGATGCCGTCGATCTTCGACGGCACGGCCTTGGCCAGGTGGAACAGGTAGCGGTCCAGGCCGTCCGGGGCCTCCTCGATGACCCGGCCGACGCCGGTGCCCGTCGGGCCGTCGTCCTCCAGGTGCAGCAGCGCGTGCTCGATCTCCTTCTCCACGGTGTCGTCGAGCTTCGTGCCGCCGGCGGCGAAGAACTTGATGCCGTTGTCGGGCATCGGGTTGTGCGACGCGGAGATCATGACACCCATGTCGGCCCCGTAATCGTCGGTCAGGTACGCCACGGCCGGGGTCGGCAGCACGCCGACGCGCAGCACGTCGACGCCCTTCGACGCCATGCCCGCGGCCATCGCGGCGGCGAGCATCTCGCCGGAGACGCGCGGGTCGCGGCCGATGATCGCCGTCGGGCGGCGCTTGGCAGGGTTCGATCCCCGGGTCAGGACGGTGGCGGCCGCGGCCCCCAATTTCATCGCCAAAGGCGCGGTGAGGGTCTTGTTCGCGAGACCGCGGACACCGTCGGTGCCGAAGAGACGGGCCATGTCAGATGCAACTCCTGATCGTCGGGTGCCGGCGCCGGGTTCGCAACGCCGGATTTCCGTATCCCGACATTGTGCCACCCGCGGGGCCCGCCCACACCAGCGACCCGCGCCGACCGTTGCCGACTCACCCCCAACCGGTGGACAATGGATCGTTCCCGTCCGCCGCCCCGCGCCCGACCCCGATCGGCGCGCCGGCCCGGACCGTCCCGCCCCACCCCGGAGGACCCATGACCGACCCGCACCCGGCCGACGCCCACGACCTCATTTCCGTGCGCGGCGCCCGCGCCAACAACCTGCGCGGCGTCGACCTGGACCTGCCCAAGCGCCGCCTGACCGTGTTCACCGGCGTGTCCGGGTCCGGCAAGTCCTCGTTGGTCTTCGACACCATCGCCGCGGAGTCGCAGCGCCTGATCAACGAGACCTACCCGTCGTTCATCCAGGGCTTCATGCCCACGCCGGCGCGCCCGGAGGTCGACGTGCTGTCCGGCTTGACGACGGCCATCGTCGTCGACCAGGAGCCCATGGGCTCCAACGCCCGCTCGACCGTGGGCACCGCCACCGACGTCGGCGCGCTGCTGCGCATCCTCTTTTCCCGCCTCGGCGACCCCCAGATCGGGCCGCCCAACGCGTTTTCCTTCAACGTCGCCTCCGCTTCCGGCGCGGGCGCACTGACCAAGGCGGACGGCACGAAGGAGCGCCGCGAGTTTTCCGTCCTCGGCGGCCAGTGCCCCGGCTGCGAGGGCCGCGGCACGGTGTCCGACTTCGATCTGACGGCGCTTTTCGACGCCTCGAAGTCGCTGTCCGAAGGTGCCCTCACCGTGCCGAACTATTCGATGGACGGCTGGTACGGGCGCATTTTCGCGGGGTCCGGATACTTCGACATGGATAAGCCGCTGGGCGAATACACGGAGCAGGAGCTGGATGACCTGCTGTACCGCGAGGCCACGAAGATCAAGGTCGACGGCATCAACGTCACGTACGAGGGCGTGATCACCAAGATCCGCAAGTCCATGCTGGCCAAGGACGTCGAGTCGATGCAATCGCACGTCCGGGCCTTCGTCGAGCGTGCCATCGTGTTCCGACCCTGCCCCGACTGCGGCGGCACGCGGCTCAACGAGTCGGCGCGGTCGGTGACGGTGCACGGCAAGAACATCGCCGAGCTGTCGGCCATGCAGATCACCGACCTGGCCGACTGGGTGCGCGATTTCGCCGCCACCGACGCCTCGAAGTCCATGGCCCCGCTGCTGCGCACGCTGCAGGAGACGCTCGACTCCTTCGATTCCATTGGCCTGGGTTACCTGTCGCTCGACCGGGCCAGCGGCACCCTGTCCGGCGGCGAGGCCCAGCGCGTGAAGATGATCCGCCACCTCGGCTCCGCCCTGACCGACGTCACCTATGTCTTCGACGAGCCGACCGTCGGCCTGCACCCGCACGACATCGACCGGATGAACGACCTCCTGTTGCAGCTGCGCGACAAGGGCAACACCGTGCTCGTCGTCGAGCACAAGCCGGAGACCATCGCCATCGCCGACCACGTCGTCGACGTCGGGCCCGGCGCCGGATCCGCCGGCGGCGAAATCCGTTTCCAGGGAGACCTGGCCGGGTTGGCCGCCTCCGACACGATCACCGGCCGCCACCTCGACCACCGCGCCGAGCTGAAGGAGGACGTGCGCGAACGCACCGGGGCGCTGGCCATCCGCGGGGCCAACCGGCACAACCTCCACGACGTCGACGTCGACGTCCCGCTGGGCGTGCTCACCGTGGTCACCGGCGTCGCCGGCTCCGGAAAGTCGTCGCTGATCCACGGCGAACTCGCCGACGGCGCACTGGGATCGGGCGGTGGAAACGGGGACGCGGGCGTCGCAAAGCAGACCGCCGGTGCTGGTGCGCCCGAGGTTATTTTCGTGGACCAGGCCCCCATCAAGGGTTCCCGGCGCTCCAACGTGGCCACCTACACCGGGCTGGCCGACCCGGTGCGCAAGGCGTTCGCGAAGGCCAACGGCGTCAAACCCGGCCTGTTCAGCGCCAACTCCGACGGCGCGTGCCCGACCTGCAAGGGCGCCGGGATGATCTACCCCGAGGTGTCCTTCCGCGGCGGCGCCGCCACCCCCTGCGAGGACTGCGGCGGCCGCGGTTTCCAGGACGCCGTGCTGGAGCACAAGCTCGGCGGGCGGGACATCGCCGAGGTGCTGGGGATGACCGTCGCCGAGGCGCTGGCGTTCTTCGCCGACGGTGAGGCACGGATCCCCGCCGCCGTCAAGATCCTGGCGACGCTCGGCGACGTCGGCCTGGGCTACCTGACCTTGAACCGCACCCTGCCGACCCTGTCCGGCGGCGAACGCCAGCGCCTGAAGCTGGCCACGCACCTGAAGGGGCGGAAGACCCCGGCGCGCGGGAAGAAGGCGGGGGCCAAGGGAGCGGCGGGTGCGGACGGCGGCCTCGGCGAGGTGTTCGTCCTCGACGAGCCGACCACCGGCCTGCACCTCGCCGACGTCGACAACCTGCTGGCGCTGCTGGATCGGCTGGTCGACGGCGGATCGTCGGTCATCGTCATCGAGCACCATCAGGCCGTGATGGCGCACGCCGACTGGATCATCGACCTCGGGCCCGGGGCGGGCCACGACGGCGGGCGCGTGGTGTTCGAGGGCACCCCGGCCGATCTCGTCGCGGCGGCCCGCGACGGGCGCGGCACCCTGACCGGCGAGCACCTGGCCAAGTACGCGGGGGCCTAGCGGGGGGCACGTGCGTCAATCGGGCGCAAAAACACGTCGAGCTGACGGATACATCGCTTCCCAGCAGGTGCATCTGTTCATAAGACGTGTTTTTGCCGTGGGCGCGGGCGATCACAGTGTCCGCAGTCCCCCACCGTGCCCGCTCTGCCCTCCGAGGCATCGACCAGTCACCGAAGGGGCACTGACGAAGTTCCGGCCGGGCGCCGACCAGGCACAGACCAGGCACAGACCAGGCACTGACGAGGCACTGGCGAGGCACTGGCGAGGCTCGATCTCGCAGAAAGATGCCAGGCGACCAGAAAGACGTGGCACACCACCACTTTCTGTTCACCCGGCCTCTTTCTGCGCGGGCCAACCTTCGGTCCGGCAGATCTGGCAGGTCCGGCACGGCCGGCGCCTCCGACCCCTCAGATCCCGCAGACCCCGGCCACGCCGACGCGAAAACGCCCCACCCCGGGCGAACCCGGGACAGGGCGTTTCGGTGAAGCTGGCCGCCTGAACGAGCCGGCGGCCGTGCGGGCCATCGGAACGAACCGGCGGCACTGCACCACCCCCGGCGAACCGGCGGCGGCGCCTGAAGCAGAAGCTTCGGTTTAGCGCTTCGAGTACTGCGGCGCGCGGCGGGCCTTGTGCAGACCGGCCTTCTTGCGCTCGACGGCGCGGGCGTCGCGGGTGAGGAAGCCGGCCTTCTTCAGCTGGCCGCGCTCCTCCGGGTTGTACTCGTTGAGGGCGCGGGCGATGGCCAGGCGCAGGGCGCCGGCCTGGCCGGACGGGCCGCCACCGTTGATGTTGGCGGCGATGTCGAACTGGTTCTCGCGCTCGAGCAGGACCAGCGGGTCCTTGATCTCCTGCTGGTGCAGCTTGTTCGGGAAGTAATCCTCGATGTCGCGGCCGTTGCAGGTGATCTTGCCGGTGCCGGCGGTGACGTTGACGCGCGCGATGGCGCGCTTGCGGCGGCCGACGGTCTGGATCGGGCGATCCAGGACGGCGGGCTCGGCGGCGACGGTCTCGTCGCCCTCGACCTCGGCGGTCTCATCGACGAGCGCGTCGCCGATGGTGGAGGTGAAGTCCTCGGTGGCGGCCTCGGCCGCAGCCTGGACGTCGTCGTAGGTGGCCTCGGTGTTCTCGACCTGGGCCTCGTTGGTGTCCTGGGGGTTGGTCACTGCGCCACCGCCTTGATCTCGTAGTTCTCGGGCTTCTGACCGGCGTAGGGGTGCTCGGAGCCGGCGTAGACGTGAAGCTTCTTGATGGACTGACGCGACAGCTTGTTGTGCGGCATCATGCCCTCGATGGCCTCGGCGATGACGCGCTCGGGGTGCAGCTCGAGGGAGCGGCCGAGGGTCATCGACTTCAGGCCACCCGGGAAGCCGGAGTGGCGGTAGCGCATCTCACGGTCCCGCTTGTTGGAGGAGATGTGGATCTTGTCGGCGTTGATCACGATGACGTGGTCGCCGCAGTCGACGTTGGGGGCGAAGTAGGCCTTGCCCTTGCCGCGCAGCAGGTCGGCGGCGTGGGTGGCGAGGCGACCGAGCACGACGTCAGTGGCGTCAATGACGTACCACTTGTGCTCGATGTCACCGTCCTTGGGGTGGAAAGTAGACAACATGACTCCTTTACGGGTCCGTGTGATTCTGCCGGCCGATGCGCGCCGCGTGCCCTGCCCCCGGCGGCCGGTGGAGACCCGGGGAGGTGATGCTCGCCGCTTTTCGCTTGACGACGGCCACCGCAGGAGGCCATGCGTCGTGCGCGTGCGGGAGACTGCGTGCACACAGAGGGTCAACTCTACCGGTCGGGGCGCCGGGGACCAAAACGCGTTGGCCTGGGCCGGGCCGCGGGAAAACAGGAGGGCCGGCGCCACCGTGTCCCGGGTGGGAGCGGTGGCGCCGGCCCGTCGTACGGCACGCCGGCCCGTCGCAAAGCCAACGAGCGATGGTGCCGTGTTGCGTGGTTGCCGATCAGCCCCAGCTGGCGGCGGCGCGGCGGTTGATGTCGGACATGCGGTCGTTGCCCTCTTCGACGGTGCGGGCGATGGTGTCGAGGATCTGGTTGAGCTCGCCGGCGGCCTCGTCCCATTCGCGCTGGGCTTCCTCGTACGCGACGGCCGATTCACCTTCCCAAGTGGAGGTCATCGGCGCGATGCGGGCCTTCAGGTCGCCGAGCAGGGTCTGGATGTGCCCGGAGGTGGTGCGAATGTCGGCGGCGCCGGTGGCGATGGAGCCGAACTGATAGCGGATGGTGTCGGTCATGTGATTCCCCCTGGTCGTGAAACCGATTGGTGCTTGTTGGTGTGCGTTGGTCTTACAGGTTGAGCAGCCCGCCGCCGGCTGCTCCGACGCGGTTGAAGTCGGCTGCACCGGACTCTTCGCCGGCGTCGAAGCTGCCCGCGTTGGCCCGGATGTTCTCCGCGATGTCGGTCAGCGCGCCGGACAACTTCGCCGCCGCCTCGTCCCACCGCAGCATGACGTCGTCGAACGCCAGCTTGGCCTGACCCTTCCAATCCCCCGCCAGCCCGTCGACGACGCCGCGCAGACGCGCCAGCTCGCCGGAGACTTCCTGGTTGACCCCGTCGACGTCGCCCGCCGTGGTGGTCATGGTGCTTGATTCGGTGGTGAAAACCCCGCCGTTCATGTGATTCCCCCTCTTTCGCGCTTTTCCGCGCTTTGTCGTGCACTTTCGTGGATTCCGGTGGAGTCCCATCGCCGGCCGATCGCCATTGGAGGACTCCCGTGTTTTCTGCCGGGCAACCGGATCCCGTTCATTCCGGCCGCCACATGATTGGACGCGCCCCGGCGCCAATCGGTTCCATCTTTTTTCGCCCCCTCCCCCACCCCACCCCCGGCGACGTCTCCTTCCCCCTCACCTCACGCGCATTCGCTTCTCGTATTCACGTCACCGGTGCGCGATCCCCGCCGTCCGCAGCGCCTGCCCGCACACCGGCCGCACCTGCGGGATGGTCGCGCCGCGGAACTGGCAACCCACCGACACCTGCCATCCGTCGACGAGCCGGTGCTGCCACAACACGACGGACCCGTCTCCGGGCCGCTCCTCGTGGATCACGACCTCGAGGCCGTCGATGACCTCCCTGCGCACCCGATCCATCGCCGGATCCCCGGCCGCGTGCGCGGTGAGGCCGGCGACCAAACCATCGGCACCCATCTCCGCGGGCACTTCCCCCGCCGTGACGAGGATCCGCATGGGCCCGCCATCGACGACGACCAGGGACCCGGATGCGGGGGCGGCGCCCTCGTCGATGCGCCAGCCCTCCGGCAGCTCGACGCGGACACCCTCTCCCACGAGTTCACGGAGCGGGGCGGGGGCGTCTTTCGGGGCACCCGGATCGCCTGGGGCGCCCGGGGCACGCGGGGAAACGGGATCGGCGTGGGACCGCGCCGGATCCTCGGTGGGCGGCCCCGGGTCTCCCGGGGACGCGCCCACCGCTTCACGGTCGTCCACGGCGGCGGCGAGCTCCGCTTCCTCGCGCCATACTTCCCCCACGGGACCATCGACGATCAGCACGATCGCCGCCACCGCAACCCCCACCACCAGCGCGGCGGCAAGAGCCGGTGCCGATTTCGCCAAGCCCCGGCCACGCGGCCGCCGTTCGATGGCGCGCGCCCTGCGCCGCAACGCCGCGACGTCCAAGCCGCCGCCGGCACGTTCTTCTTCCCGGCCGACTTCGAACTCCGAATCCGCGGCCCCGACACCACGCCCGCTCCCCGCACCGGCCACGCCCAACGCATGCACCGGCACGGGAAACGCCAGCCATCCCCGTCTGCGCATGTCCGCCACCAGTCTGTCGCCCTCGTCCGCGACAATGAACTCCACGTCATCGAAATCAACCGGGCCCGGCATGGCGCCGGCCGCCCCGGGTGCGGTGCCTCGGATGTCCCCGTCGGCGACGTCGGTAAGCAACTCGCCGACCACGTCGCCGATCACTTCCGTCGCATCGCCTCCCCGAAACGACAGCCGCGAATCGGCGAGCCCGGAATCGAAGTCGAGGCGGGACACGCAGATGCGGCCGGCCTCGATTTCGATGAGGAAGCTATGGCCGACCGTCGGGCGTTCCAGGCCCATCAGCTCGGTGGCGAGGTCGCCGATCCGCGGGTCGAAACCACGGCGGACCAGCTCCCCGGAAAGAAGCTCCCGGCGGCGGCCACCCCAGTAAGACGGCGTGACCACGACATCCGGAGGCGCCCCGAACCCGTCGATCAGCCCGGCATCACCGTCGGGCCCGCAGGCCGCCTGACCCCACGCGTGGAGGACCCTCGGCCCGCCCGCCGCTGCATCAACGGATTGCATCGCCGTCCCCTTCCTTTTCTTGCCCAGCCTCCGGCTCCGTCGCCGTCTCCGGCGGCAGTGCCACCTGCATCACCCGCGGCGCCCGGCCATGTTCCACCCACGTGCCCCGCCCCGGCGGCCGCTGCCCGAGCGCCACGCCGAGAATCGGCCCGTCCTCGCGCGTGCCGTCCAGGACCAGTCCCGTGGCGCCCTGGTCCTTCGCGGCGCCGAGCACCGGATCGTGCAGCGCCCGGGTCGCCGCTCCCGTGCGCCGGGCCAACACCACGTGCAGGCCGATGTCCGCCGCGTGCGGGATGAACTCGCCCAGCGGGGTCAGCGGCGATCCCCTGGAACCCGACACCAGGTCATAGTCGTCGACGACGACCGCGATGTCCGGCCCCTCCCACCAATCCCGGGCCCGCAACCGCTCCGGGGTGACGTCCGGGCCGGGCAACCGGCCCCGCAGCGCGGCGGCGAGCTCGGCGACCATGGGCTCCGCCACCGCCGGCGATCCGGCGTACCCGGCCAAGCGATCCTCCGGCACGGAGCCGAGCAATCCCCTGCGGTAATCGACGACCAGGAATTTGCACGTCGGCCGCGTCCGCAGCATTCCCTCGACGACCGTGCGCAGCGCCGTCGTCCGCCCGGAACCGGCCGCGCCGAAGACCAGCAGATGGCGGTCGCGGTCCGGGTCGAAACGCACCGGCGCGAGTGCTTCCTCGTCGAGGCCCACCGCCACCGACCCCGCGGCGACGGCCCCCGATACCGCCGCCCATTCGACTCGTTCCGGCAGCAGCTTGAGCTGCGGCACCCGTTCGTCTCCGCGGGCGAGGCACGCATGCGCGACCTCCGCGATGTCCGCGGGGCCCGAATCGGCGATCAGCGCCCCGCAACCGTCCGGCGACAGCCCCCGGCCCGGTGAATCGGGCACCAGCTTCGCGGCCTTGCGGTCGACGACGGAGTCGATCGCATCCGCCTGGCGCAGTTCGATGCGCGTCCCCATCAAATCGCGCACCGCCGGCCGCAGCTCGGTCCACCGATGTGCGGTCAGCGCGACGTGCACGCCCACGGCCAGCCCATCCGACAAAATCCCCTGCACCCGGTCGCCCAGGGCCTGGTGCTCCTGGCGCAGCGCGGGCCACCCGTCGACGACCAGCAGCACGTCGGGTTCGCCGCCGGCCCGCGCGTCGGCGATTGTGTGCCAGCCCTTCCGCCGGTGCCTTTCCTCGCGCGCGGCGACCTCCCCGGCCACCGCCGACACCACGCGGTTGAGCTTGTCGGCGTCGCCGCGGTGGGTCACCGACGCCACGTGCGGCAAGGCCGCGAGATCGGACAACCCACCCGCGCCGTAATCGATGACGTGGACGTGCAGCTTCCGCGCCGGGGTGGTCAACGCCAGCGACGCGACCATGGTCCGCACGGCCGTCGACTTGCCCGACCGCGGTGCCCCGACGATCGCCGCGTGGCCGCCGGTGCCGGACAGATCGACGAGGAACGGGTCCTGCCGTTGCTCCAGCGGCCGGTCGACGAGCCCCACCGACGCCGTCAACGGCGCCAGCGACGAATCCGCCGCATCCGCCAGCGCCGTGCGCGCGGGCAACGGCGGCAGCCACACCCGGTGGGCGGCATGGGCATGACCGGCCATCGCATCGACCGTGGCGCCCAAGATGCTTTGCGACGGCGTCCGGGGCGACGTGGTCTCCGGAGTGTCGTCAAGCGAACTGCCGTCCCCGACTGCCGTCCCGCCCATGGCCGCGAACTCGAGCACCCGCTCACCCGGGGCCCGGCGACGGGCGCTCGCGGGACGACCGGCGTCCTCCGGAACCGGCCCGGACACGTAGGCGGAATGGAACCGCACCGGCGCGCCGGCGTCGGTCTTGAGGAAACCCGCACCGGGCGTGGCCGGCAGGTGATGGGCGTCGGGGACGCCGAGGACGCTGCGGGACTCGGCGGCGGAGAAGGTCTTCAACCCGATGCGATAGGACAAGTGGCTGTCGAGGCCGCGCAGCCGCCCCTCCTCCAACCGCTGGCTGGCCAGCAGCAGATGCATGTGCAGTGACCGGCCGAGGCGGCCCACCGCCACGAAGAGCTCGGCGAACTCCGGGCGATGGCCGAGCAATTCCGAGAATTCGTCGACCACGATGACCAGCGCTGGCAGCGGTTTGAGATCCGTCCGCCCCGCCCGGCGCGCCGCCTCGTACTCCGCGACTCCCGGGAAGTTGCCCGACTGCCGCAGCAGCTCCTGGCGCCGGGTCATCTCGCCGCGGATGGCGTCCTGCATGCGGTCGACGAGGATCAGCTCGTCGGCGAGGTTCGTGATCACGGCCGACACGTGCGGCAGCCCCTCCACGCCGAGGAACGTCGCGCCGCCCTTGAAATCCACCAGCACCAGGTTCAGCTGGTCCGGGCCATGCGTGGCGGCCAGCGCCAGCACGATCGATTTCAGCAGCTCCGATTTGCCGGAGCCCGTCGCGCCTATGCACAGTCCGTGCGGGCCGACGCCGCCCTCCGCGGACTCCTTGAGATCCAGGTGCAGCACCTCCCCGCCGGCGGCGACGCCGATGGGGATGCGCAGGCGATCGGGGCCGAGGCGTTCCCGGAAGCGCAGGGTCCCCGGCGGCGGGGCCAGGCCCAGCTCCGCCAGCACCGGGTCGTGCAGCGGGCCCGCGTCGACCCGGGAGCGGGCCACGAACTGCCCGGCGAGTCGCCTGCCCAACGCTTCCGCCGCCGCGGCACCAAGTGCATCGGCGGCGGCGATGTCCTCTTCCCCGGCCGCAGTGATGGCGCGCACCCGACCATCGATCACGGACAGGGCCAACCCCGACGCAACGGCGGCCGCCGCGGTCTCGCCGCCTGGATCCGCGGGCACCGCGAGCACCGACGTCGTCCCGCCCTCCGCGCGCTGCGTACCCAGGAGCAGATCCAAGTGCTCCGGCGCGCGATCCAGGTCCCGGGCATCGGCGATGACCATGACCAGCTCCGCCTCCATTCCGTCCAGCATGTCCGCGAGCTCCGGAACCGTCGCCGCCCGCAGAAGTTCCGGCCCCGGCTTCTCTGACTTGCCCGATTGCCCCGGCCGGGCGTTGTGCGGCAGCCATTTGATCCACTCCCACTCCGGGCCCACGCCGGCGACGGCGATGGCCACGTCCTCGGGATGGTGCGACGCAGCCACCTGGGCGACGATCGCCCGCACGAGCGCACGCGCGGGTTCGGCGTCCCCGCCCACCGACACCACCGGGAAGGCGCGGAGGTCCACGGCCACCGGCAGATCCGGCACGGTCCGCGCCGACCGCACCACGTGGCGCAGCGCGACCGCGGACACCGGGTCGAGCTTCTCCGGCGCCGCGACCGCCGGGGGCGTCACCGGGGTCGCCGGCTGGTGCGGGCCGGTCCCGATGCGGGCGGCGCCGAAATCGTCGTCGCCGGGGCCGCGTTCCCACAGCCGGCGGGTGCCCGCGAACGTCCACGCGTCCCGGGGGTCGGGATGAACGTGAACCACGCTGGCCCGTTGCATCCCCACCGCGTCGGCCACCGCCCGGCGCACGCTGGCCAGGTGCCGCTGGTAGTCGCGCCGGGCGGGGCCGACGTCCGTCGTCCCGCCGGCGCCGCCCGCCATCATCCCCAGCGTCGACACCACCATGAGCAGGGGGAACATGAAGGTGATCGGGTTCCTGGCCGATCCGGAGACCACCATCACGGCCACCATCCCCACCACCGCGACGAGCATGACCACCGGCAGCAGCGCCCGCATCAAGGGCACGGGTTTGGGTTCCGGCGCCTCCGGCGGCGCATCGGGCCGGATGTCCCCCGCCCTGGGCCCGGGCCCGGGGATCCGGGGCAGGCGCCCCGGCCCGGACGCCCCGACCGTCGAAACGCCCGCGGAGCCGCCCGCCGTTCCAGTTTCGCCGCCGGGCGCCGTTTCCACGGCACGGTCGGTCATCGTGGTGCGCGAATGCGCTTCCCCCATCGTCGTCATCCCCCCGAGAATGAACCAGCCGTTTCGGCTGGACGCGACGCAGAGCATAGGCCACCCTGTGGGGGCGCGCCCGCCCAACGGGGGATGCGGGCGCACCGACACGTGGCGGGCCATGCCCGCGCGATTGGGGGAACCATGTCCATGACCGCGTCGATGATCCGCGTCCGCGTGGATTTCCTGCCGGGGCAGGGGCCGTCCCGGCGGGCGGATCTGCTCGTGCCCGCGGAAGTTCCCGTGGCGGCGTTGCTGCCGGAGCTGGTCGACGTCTTCGGCTCCGCCCCGGATCCGGGGGCGTCATGGCGGGTCCGGTTGCCCGGCGGATCCGTCGCCGATCCGGAGACCGGGTTGGCCGACGCCGGGGTGGTCGACGGAGATCGCCTGGTCATTGCGGATGATCCCGGACCGGCGCCTCCGCCGATGGTCGCCGACGTCGCGGACCTGCTCTCCGATGACGCACCCGGGGTGGCGGTGGTCGATTCGGGCGTCGGCCGGGCAGTGGCGGCCACGGCGACGATTGCGCTGGTGGCCGGCGTGCTGGGTATGTCCGAACATGATGCGGTTCTGGCCGCCGGGGTGGCCGGCGCCGCCGCGTTGATGGCCGCCGCAGGTCTGCGCATCGCCCTCCGGCGCGGCGGTTCCGCGCCCACGGCCCTGGTCCTGTCGTGGCAGGCTCTCGTGTTCTCCGCCATGGCGGGTGCCGCGGTGGCCGGGGTGCCCATCGACGGGGCCACGGCGGACTGGAGATTCGCCGCAGGCCTCGTGCCCGGCACTGCGGTCGCCTCGGCGGCGCTGCTGATCCTGCGCCCGACGGATCGCGCCGTCTTCGCGGCCGCCACCGCGACGGGGGCCGCGGGCATCGTCATGGCCGTCGGGGCCGCGGGGTTCGCGGCGGCGTCGGCCTGGCTCGGCGATGCCCGGTCCGCCGCGGCGATCGTCTCCGCCCTCGGCGTAATCGGATTGACCGTCGCGCCCGGCATCGGCGTCGCCGCAGCCGGGGTTCGCGTGCCGGGCATTCCCGCGGCCGGTGAGCCGTTTCCCGATGACCCGGACCCCGCCGATCCCGTCGACGTCATCGCGTCGCGGGCCGGCCGCCTGCTCGACGGATTGGTCGCCGGGTCGGCGGTTGTTCTGGTCGCCGCAGCCGCCCTGATCGCCACCCGTGCTCCGGACCGCTGGTCGGTGGGCCTCGTCGTGGCGCTCGCGGTGCTGTGCCTGATTCAGTCCCGGGGCCACGCACGGGCCGTGCCCTCCGCGGCGCTGGGCTGCGCGGGTGCCGCATTGCTGCTCCTCCTGGCCCTGGCCCAGTGGCACGTCGGCCGATGGCCCGCTTCGCTGTTGATCCTGGCCCCGCTGCTGGCGGCGACCGCGGTGGCGGCCGTGCCCGCCGGTCGCGTCACGCCGACCTTGCGCAGGGTCCTCGAGCTCGTCGAGGCGGTGGCGATCGCGGTCTCCCTGCCCTTGGCGGCGGTGGTGGCGGGCGTGCCGGGCCTGGCCCAGGAGCTGATCCCGTGAGTTCCCGATGGCGCCGTGCAACGTGCCTGGCCGGGGCCGTTTGCTTGGCGACGGCCATCGCCCCGATTCCCGCCGCCCATGCCCAGTCCCGCTGCACGGGCACGGCGGCCTCGTCGCCGGACCTGATGGCGGTACCGACGGTCGCCGAACGGGTGCTGCGGTTCCGCGACGCGTGGCCGATGTCGAACGGGGCGGGCGTGACCATCGCGATCATCGACACCGGCGTTGCCGATCATCCGCGTTTGGGCGGGGTCGCCGACGGCGGTGACGTCACCGGCGGCGCGGGCGCCTTCCACGACTGCGACGCCCACGGCACCTTCGTGGCGGGGCTCGCGGCGGGACGCCCGGGAGACGACTCCTTCGCCGGGGTCGCTCCCGGTGCCCGGGTGCTGAGCATCCGGCACACGACGGGAGAGGAAGGGACGCTGGCGTCGTTGGCCAGCGCCGTGGATTCCGCCGTCGGGCAGGGGGCGAGGGTCATCAACATCTCGCTGACCTCGTGCGCCCCGCCGGGAATGGTGCCGCCCGGGGCCCCGGAGATCACGGCCGCGGTGCAGCGGGCGGAGGAATCCGGAGCGTTGGTCGTCGCGGCGTCCGGGAACATCGGCGGCGAATGCCCCGACGGAGCGGTGGCATGGCCTGCGATCCTGGACGAGGTCATCGCCGTCACGGCCGTCGATCTCCCGGGAGATCCCGGCGCCCGGCACGCAGATGAGCCGGACGCGGTCGACCATGCGCCGGCGGGATATGCGGTGGCCGCCGAATGGGTGGACGTCGCCGCGCCGGGCGGTCCCGTCGCGGGTCCGTCGCCCAACGGCGAGACGTGGGCCGATCTGCACGTCAACGGCTCGAATGCGACGCCGATCGTCGGCACCAGCTTCGCCGCCCCGTTGGTGTCCGGCACGGCGGCGCTGATCCTGTCGCGGGCGCCCGAAACTTCGCCGGCCCGCGTCCGCGAGCTGATCCTGGCGACCGCGTCCCCCGCCCCGTCCACGATCGGGGTCGGGGCGGGGATCGTCGATCCCGTCGCCGCGGTCGCCCGCACGGGCATCGACGCCGATGCCGTCGCCGTTGCCGTCACGGGCGAGGCTGCGGCGACCGGCGAGGATGCGGCCGCCGGCCCGCATGCCGCTGCCCCGCCGACTCCCGCGGCCCGCGTCGACCATGCGCCGACGCACCGCATCATGGCGATCGCGCTGCTGACCGCGGTGGCCGTCATCGGCCGGGCGCTGTGGCTCGCCGGCGCGTCGTCCCCGGTCAGGGAGCGGACAGGGCCGAGTCCCTGGTGAGTTCGGGGCCCGCCCGGAAGGCGGCGAGCACACGCCAGGGCACCGTCACCGTCGCCGGATAGCCCATCGCCGACAACGTCCTCCGGTTTTCCACCAGATGCCGCATTCCTCCCGCGGCCACCAGATGGACCCCGCCCCCGGTGTCGACCGCGACGGTCGCGGAGGCCGGGGAAGAAAAGCCGTCGGCCGCGGGCCCGACGCCGTCCGCGCCCGGGTACGGCACGACGGCGGCGGGCGCCCGGCCATGGGTCACGGCGGTCCGCCGGTCGTCCGCATCGACGCACAGCCACCCCTCCGCCGGAGCCCACGACGGCACCTCACCGGGCAGGCTCCCATGGTCGACGCCCGGCGCGACCGGGACGTGAGCCAGTTCCACCTCGGTTGCCGCGGCCGTTCCGCCCTCGGCGGCCAGGACGTCGGCGACGACGGGCGGGACCTCCACGGCGCCGTCGGAAAGCACGAGCACCCGGCGCCCGCCGACGTCGACGATTCTTCCCACGACGTCGAAGGGCGCCGGGAAGCCGGACTGTTCGCCACGGCGCGGCACCGACGGTGCCCGCACGGCACCGGTTTCGGGGATGGCCTCAAGAAGATGCGCCCCCACCGGCCGGATCGGGGCGGTGGACAATCCGAGCGCGCGAGATAACGCCGGGTCCTGCACATCGATGGGGGCCCGGCGCCCGTCGTGGACGAGCCACGTCGATGCTCCGTCGGTGACCAGCGCGGAATCGCCGCCCTCGGGCAGCGGCCCCATGCGCGCCACCGTCGATCGCACCAGGACCGGCTCATGCAGCGCGGCCGAGGCTTCCTCGCAGATCCCCGCCGATGCCGGTGCCGGCGGCGGATCCGACACCGCGATGTCCGGGGCCGCCGGTATGCCGATCGGATGCCCCGCGACCACCTTCTCCAACGCCGCGGCGCTCACGCGCACCGGTTCGGCGGGTTGGCCCAGCACCAGCCGCGCCGACGCCAGGTTGGCCACCGGATGGACCCGGTCGTCGATGCGGACGTGCAGCGCGCCCGTGTCGCGCACGAGCACGAGGTCGGCATCGGCGGCTCCGTCGCGTGGCCGCAGCAGGCCGAGGATCACCGTCCCGGCGATGACCAGCACCAGCAGCGCCGCGCCGACGGCCACTGCCCTGCCGCGGGTACGCAAAGGATCGTGGAGCATGCGGGCGTCCGCGCGGACCAGCGCGTGTTCGACCCGGCGAACCAGGAACCGGTGCCCGCTGATCTGCGCGGGCGTGGTCGGAGTGCGAGGCATGTGACGTTCCCCCCGAATCGTCGTGACCCATGTCTTTCGCAGGGCAGCCTAGGCCAGCCGCCGATATGCTGCCCGTCGACGGCCGCCCGAGCGGGTGGCCCGGCGCGGGGGATGCGCCGCGGGAGAGCCGGGGGGTGGCGATGATGGATTGGGCATCGGTGTCGGGGTTCGTGGCGGACCATGCCGCGCCGTTGGCGGTGGGGGCGTCGGCGCTGGCCGTGGCGGGGCTGCACGTTCCGTTTCGCGGGCGATCGCTGCGCGACGCGTGGCGGGGACCGCACCCGGTGCCGACCGCCGGAG
>NZ_BCRD01000001.1 GCF_001552415.1 Corynebacterium xerosis NBRC 16721 = ATCC 373 | reverse complement strand
TTCCCGGCCGCTTCAAGCAGCAAGATGGAAGCTTAAACCACAACCGGCAACCAAGTCAAACTCGGCCCAACCAGAAGATGAACTTCCCGCAAACTACCCGACCCCGCCAGCACCTTCCGGTGACCGGCAGCCCGTCTCGCTTGCCCCGGTAACACTACACACGACCTTCGCCCGCGACAAAATGCCAGGTCACTACCCATTTCGTCGCCAAATGACGCGTCACGCGGGCCGTCGTAAAGCGAAAACCCCGCCACCCCGCGCGAAGTGGGATGGCGGGGCGAACCGCAACGGGCTTCGGGCCGCGCGTCAGCGATTGACGCGCACGCCGGCGAAGTTCTTCTTGCCGCGGCGCAGGACCAGCCACTTGCCGTGCAGGAGGTCGGAATCGGCGGGCACCCAAGCCTCGTCGGTGATGCGCTCGTTGTTCGCGTAGGCGCCACCCTCCTTGATGGTGCGGCGAGCCTCGCCCTTCGACTTGGCCAGCCCGGAGGCGACCAGCAGATCCACGGCGTTATCCGGCTCGCCGGCGTTGACGTCGGCGACCTCGGTCTCCGACACGGCGGAAGCCAGGGTGTTCTCGTCCAGCTCGGTCAGCTCCGCACGGCCGAACAGCGCCTGCGCCGCCAGCTCCACGGCCTTCGTCGCCTCCGGGCCATGCACCAGGTCCGTCATCTCCTGCGCCAGGCGACGCTG
The DNA here is from genome assembly GCF_001552415.1 of Corynebacterium xerosis NBRC 16721 = ATCC 373. GTDB lineage: Bacteria > Actinomycetota > Actinomycetes > Mycobacteriales > Mycobacteriaceae > Corynebacterium > Corynebacterium xerosis. The sequence goes on along the minus strand of NZ_BCRD01000001.1, from coordinate 674,531 downwards.
GGCCTCGCGCTTGAACGGGCGCTCGGCGACGGCGACCTCGTACTCCGCGATTTCCTCGCGGGTCAGGAACGTGAACCACTTCAGGTAATCGACCACCACGGCGTCGCCGGCGTTGATGAAGTACTGGTACCAGGCGTACGGGCTGGTCTGCTCCGCATCGAGCCACAGCTTGCCGCCACCGGTGGACTTGCCGAACTTGTTTCCCTCGGCGTCGGTGACCAGCGGCACCGTCAGGCCATGGACCTTCTCGGCGTCCAGGCGACGGTTCAGGTCCACGCCGGAGACGATGTTGCCCCACTGATCGGACCCGCCGATCTGCAGGCGGCACCCGTAGTTGCGTCGCAGGTGCACGAAGTCGTTGGCCTGCAGCAGCATGTAGGAGAACTCGGTGTAGGACATGCCGTCGCTCTCGAGGCGGCGCTTGACGGTGTCGCGGTCGAGCATCGTGTTCAGCGAGAAGTTCTTGCCCAGGTCGCGCAGAAACTCGATGACCGACATCTTCGACACCCAGTCGTAGTTGTTGACCAGCAGGCCCCGGCCCGGCTGATCCTCCTCGACGATGTCGATGAAGCGGCGCAGCTGGCCCTCGATCTTCTCCACGTTGCCGGCGATCTCGGCCTCGGTGAGCATGGAACGCTCGCCGACGTCGCGCGGGTCGCCGATCATGCCGGTGGCGCCGCCGGCCAGGGCGATCGGGCGGTGCCCGGCCTCCTGGAAGCGCTTGAGCATCACCAGGGGAACCAGGTGGCCCGCGTGCAGCGAGGACCCCGTCGGGTCGAAGCCCACATACGCGGTGATGGGGCCGTCCTCGGCCAGGGCGCGAAGGGCGTCCAGGTCCGTCGACTGCGCGATGAGGCCGCGCCATTCCAGTTCGTCGATGATGTTCATGTCGGTCACGCGGGTCATCCTAACGTGCCGGGTCGCGGCGGGCGTCGCGGGGTCGCGGCGTGCCCCGGGTACGGCCTCCGACAGCTCCCGCTATCCGAGCCCATCCGCTTTCGCGTGGCGGCGGTACGCGGACACGCTGGGCTCGCCCGGGATCCAGAACCGCCACGGCCGTTCCGATGCACCACGTAGCCCCACGCGCGGCCCGGACTTCGGCGCGGGGCCCCGCTGGGCCTCCCCCGTCTCCAACTGGACGCGTGACCCGGCGTCGAACAGATCTAGCCCGTAGTCCCCCAAGTCAATGCCGAGGGCTTGCCCCAGGTTACCGGGGCCCCGAGCCAGGTTCGGCTTGACGACGCCCGCGCCCTCGCGGATCCGCCGCGCCATCGCGGCGTCCTCACCGTCGAGGATCGTGGCCGCCCGCAGCAGCACTCCCCCGCCGACGCCGTCGGGGCCGGCGGTGACGTTGGCGCAGAAATGGATTCCGTAGGAGCGGTACACGTACAGGTGGCCCGCCGGCCCGAACATCACGCGGTTGCGCGGCGTCGGCCCCGGCCACGTGTGCGCGCCCGGGTCGGGCCACGGGGAATCGGCGGGCCCGCCGTAGGCCTCGACTTCGGTGATCCGCGCCCGCAGGCCTTCCCCCGGAACGGCGAGCACCCGGCCGAGCAGCGTCTTCGCCGCTTCGGCCGGGTGCACGGACAGCAGTTTCGTGCCCAGTTCGCCGCTCAATTTCCCGCCGCTCATCGCGGCCAGGCGAACGCCTCGTCCGACAGCATCACGGGGATGCCGTCCTCGATGGGGTACGCGATGCCCAGGCGCTCGTTGACCAGGACGGACTCGTCCTCCAGGTACGTCAGCGGCCCCTTGTCGCGGGGGCAGGCGAGGATGTCCAGCAACTTCGGATCGAGGCTCATGCGCACCATCCTAGGACTCGCCGGAACGGACCGGGGCCGCGGCCCAGGTACGGCCGCCGAACGACGCCTCGCGGACGCGGCCGAGCTGCTCGGCCACGCGCACGCCGGCGGTGCCGCCGCGGGTGTCGCGCGACGCCACGGCACCATCGATGGTGAGCACCTCGCGCACATCCGGGGTCAGCGACTCGTGCACGCCGGCGAGCTCGTCGTCGGAAAGCTCGTGCAGGCCCACGCCGCGCGACTCCGCGATGCGGACGCACTGGCCCGAGGCCTCGTGCGCGACGCGGAAGGGCACGCCCTGGCGCACCATCCACTCGGCGAGATCGGTGGCCAGCGTGAAACCGGCCGGGGCGAGCTCGCGCATGCGGTCCACGTGGAACGTCAGGGTCGCGACCAGGCCCGTCATGGCCGGCAGCAGCAGGTTCAGCTGGGCGACCGAATCGACGATCGGCTCCTTGTCCTCCTGCAGGTCACGGTTGTACGCCAGGGGCTGGGCCTTGAGGGTGGCCATGAGTCCCGACAGGTTGCCGATCAGGCGGCCGGTCTTGCCTCGCGTGAGCTCGGCGACGTCCGGGTTCTTCTTCTGCGGCATGATCGACGACCCGGTCGACCACTCGTCGGCCAGCGTCACGTAGCCGAACTCGGGGGTGCACCAGGCGATGATCTCCTCGGCCAGACGCGACATGTCCACCGCGATCTGGGCCAGGACGAACGCGGTCTCCGACGCGAAGTCGCGGGAGCTGGTCGCGTCGATGGAGTTGTCGGCGGCCGAATCGAAGCCCAGCTCGGCCGCAATGGCCTCCGGGTCCAGGTGCAGCGACGAACCCGCCAGGGCGCCCGAGCCGTAGGGGCTCACCGCCAGGCGGCGATCGAGGTCGCGGATGCGGTCGACGTCGCGCAGCAGCGGCTGGGCATGCGCCAGCAGCTGATGGCCGAGCAGCACCGGCTGGGCGGCCTGGAAGTGCGTCTTGCCCGGCATGATCGCGTCCGGGTGGGCGGCCGACTGGTCCGCCAGGGCATCGACCAGGTCCAGCACGCCCGCCGCGATGTCGCGCACGGCGTCGCGCACCCACATGCGGAACAGCGTGGCCACCTGGTCGTTGCGGGACCGGCCCGCGCGCAGGCGGCCGCCGACCTCGGGGCCGACCCGGTCGATGAGGCCACGCTCCATCGCACCGTGAACGTCCTCGTCCGACTCCTCCGGGCCGAACGCCCCGGACGCCACGTCGGCGCCCAGATCGTCCAGGCCCTTCAGCATGGTGGCCAGGTCGTCGTCGGACAGCAGGCCCCGCGCATTGAGGACCTTGGCGTGCGCCTTCGAGGCGAGCACGTCATAGGGCGCCAGCACCCAGTCGAAATGGGTCGACTTGCTCAACGCCGCCATGGCGTCGGCGGGACCGCCGGCGAACCGGCCGCCCCACAGCGAACCCTCGTTGGTGCCGTGCTTTGCGACGGCGGACTGCTCGGACATGTCGGTGGTGCTCCTCTTACAGGTTGAAGTCGCGCTTGGCGGCCATCTTGGACGACAGGCCGTGCAGCTCCACGAAACCGCGGGCCAGGGTCTGGTCGAAGGTGTCGCCCTCGTCGTAGGTGGCCAGGTTGAAGTCGTACAGCGACGAGTTCGAACGGCGGCCGTTGACGTTGCAGTTGCCCGCGTGCATGACCATGCGGATGTCGCCGGAAACGCCCTTCTGGGACTCCTCGATGAAGGTGTCCAGCGCGCGCTTGAGCGGGGAGAACCACAGGCCGTCGTACACCAGCTCGGACCACTTGGCCTCGACGCCGCGCTTGTAGCGGGCCAGCTCGCGCTCGACGGTGACGTCCTCCATGGCGGTGTGGGCCGTCATCAGGGCGATGGCGCCCGGAGCCTCGTAGATCTCGCGCGACTTGATGCCCACCAGGCGGTCCTCGACCATGTCCAGGCGGCCGATGCCCTGCGCGCCGGCGCGGCGGTTCATCTCCTCGACGGCCTCCAGCATGGTCACCGGCTTGCCGTCGATGGCGACCGGCTTGCCGTCCTCGAAGGAGATGATGACCTCGTCCGGGGAGTTGAAGTTGAGGGTGGGGTCCTCGGTGTAGGCGTAGACGTCCTTGGTCGGGGCATTCCACAGGTCCTCGAGGTAGCCGGTCTCGATGGCGCGGCCCCACAGGTTCTGGTCGATGGAGAACGGCGACGACTTCGACTGCTCGATCGGGATGTCGTTCTTCTCGGCGAAGGCGATGGCCTTGTCGCGGGTCCAGGCGTAGTCGCGGGCCGGGGCGATGATCTTCAGGTCCGGGGCGGTGTTGGAGAAGCCGACCTCGAAGCGGACCTGGTCGTTGCCCTTGCCGGTGCAGCCGTGGGCGACGTGGGTGCCGCCGTGGTCCTTGGCGGCCTGCGCCATGTGCTTGACGATCAGCGGGCGCGACAGCGCCGAGACCAGCGGGTACTGCTTCATGTACAGGGCGTTGGCCTTGATGGCCGGCAGGCAGTACTCTTCGGCGAACTCGTCACGGGCGTCGACGATGACCGACTCCACGGCGCCGGCGTCGAGGGCGCGCTGGCGGATGGACTCCATGTCCTCGCCGCCCTGGCCCACGTCGATGGACACGGCGACGACCTCGGCGCCGGTCTCCTGCTTCATCCACTCGATGGCGACGGTGGTGTCCAGGCCGCCGGAGTAGGCGAGAATGACCCGATCAGTCATGTGGGTTCGCTCCTTCTTGAGGGGTGTTGATACTTGTCGATTCTACTGCCCGGCGTCGCCGGACAAACGCCGGGCCAGGTCCGCCCCCGTGAGGGGCTCCCGGGCCAGGCAGAAAATGGTGTCGTCGCCGGCGATGGTACCGGCGATGTCGGGCAGGCCCGCGCGGTCGATCACGCTGGCCAGGTACTGCGCGGCCCCGGGCGGGGTGCGCAGCACGGCGATGGTCCCGGAGTGGTCGGCCCCGACGAGAAGCTCGTCGAGGACGCGGCGCATCCGGGCGACCGCGCCGCGGCTGGCGGCGATCCCGTCGGAATCGCCCTCCAGCACGTAGCGGGCGGCGGAGGCGCCGTCCTCGCGGATCTTGCGGGCGCCGAGTTCGTCGAGGTCCCGGGACAGCGTCGCCTGTGCGATGTCGATGCCCTCCGCCGCCAGCAGAGCGGCCAGCTCCACCTGGCTGGAGATCCGCCGCCGCCGCAGCAGGTCCGCGATGCGGGCCTGGCGGGCGGTGCGTGAACCGGGGATGGTCATGGCGCGCCTACGCTTCCCCGCCGGTGTTGCGCTCCAGCAGCCACGCAAGCAGCGCCTTCTGGGCGTGCATGCGGTTCTCCGCCTCGTCGAAGACCACGGAGGCCGGGCCGTCGATGACCTCGGCGGTGACCTCGTTGCCCCGGTAGGCGGGCAGGCAGTGGAGAAAGATCGCCCCGTCGGCGGCCTTGGCCATCAGCTCGGCGTTGACCTGGTACGGCAGGAAGGGCGTGCGGCGGTCGAGGCCGTCGTCCTCCTGGCCCATCGACACCCAGGTGTCGGTGAGCACGATCTCGGCGCCGGCGATGGCCTCGTCGACGTCGGCGGTCACGGCGACCGTCGCCCCGGTGTCCGCGGCGACCTTCCGGGCGCGTTCGACGAACCGTGCCTCCGGCTGGAATCCTTCCGGCGCGCAGATGGTCACGTCGAGGCCGGCCGTCGCAAAGCCGACCAGGTACGAGTTGGCCATGTTGTTGGCGCCGTCGCCGAAGTAGACCGCCTTGCGGCCGGACAGGCCCGCCTGGCCCTGCTCCGGACAGAGGTTCTCGATGATGGTCTGCAGGTCCGCGAGGATCTGGCAGGGGTGGAACTCGTCGGACAGGGCGTTGACCACCGGCACGGTCGCCGTTTCGGTCATCGCCTCCAGGCCGGCCTGCGCGTAGGTGCGCCAGACGATCGCCGAGACGAACCGCGACAGCACGGCCGCGGTGTCCTGGTAGGTCTCGCCCTTGCCCATCTGCGAGGCGCCGGAGTCCACGACGATGGAGTTGCCGCCCAGGGCGGCGATGCCGGCGTCGAAGGAAAAGCGCGTGCGGGTCGACGTCTTGTCGAACAGCACGGCCACGGACTGCGGCCCCTCCAGCGGGCGGGCCGCGTACGGGTCGGCCTTGAACTGCGCGGCCAGCGCGAGGACCTCGGCTTGTTCGGCCCGGGTCAGGTCGTCGTCCGCGAGGAAGTGTCGGGTGGTCACCGTCGTCACGGCTCCTTTCTTGTCTGTTGCTTTGCGACGGCCGCCGGTGCGGCCCGCCGCGTGCCCGGTCGCAGGTGCCCCGGGCGGGTCGGGCGTGGGCTAGTCGTCGGCGGCGTCGAGCGCGTCCTGCGCCTCGGCGAGGCACTGGCCGACGAGCTCGACGGCGCGGTCGATTTCCTCGTCGGTGAGGTTGAGCGGCGGGACGATGCGGATGACGTTGGGCTGCGGGGCGTTGAGGATCACGCCGTTGCGGTAGCCCGCGTCGACCGCGCCCTTGGCCAGCGGCCCGGCCAGGACCAGGCCGAGCATGAAACCGCGGCCGCGGACGTGGTCGACGTTGTCCAGCGAGGCGAGCTTGCGGGCCATGACCCGGCCCTTCTCCGCCACGCGGTCGATGAGCCCCTCGGTTTCCAGCACGTCGATGACGGCCAGCGCCGCCGAGGTGCACACGGGGTTGCCGCCGAAGGTGGTGCCGTGGGTGCCCGGGGTGAACAGCTTCGCCGCCTTGCCGTGGGCGACGACCGCGCCCAGCGGCAGTCCGCCGCCGAGGCCCTTGGCCAGCGTCATCACGTCGGGGACGATGTTCGAGTGCTGGTGGGCGAACCAGGCGCCGGTGCGGCCGATGCCGGTCTGCACCTCGTCGACGATCATCATGACGCCGTAGCGCTCCGTCAGGGAGCGGACCTGCTCGAGGTAGCCCTCCGGCGGGGCGACGACGCCGGTCTCGCCCTGGATCGGCTCCAGGATGATCGCGGCGACGCCCAGCGGGTCGGCCTCGATGGTCTTGGTCAGGAACTCGATGTCGCCGAAGGGCACGAATTCCACGCCTGCGGGCATCGGCTCGAACGGGGCGCGCTTGTCCGGCTGGCCGGTCATGGCCAGGGCGCCCATGGTGCGGCCGTGGAAACCGTGGTTGGTGGCGATGATCCGGCGGCGGCCGGTCATGCGCGCGAGCTTGAACGCTGCCTCGTTGGCCTCGGTGCCGGAGTTGCAGAACATCACGCGGGTGTCTTCCGCGCCCCAGCCGGTGAGCTCGATGAGCTTCTCGGCCAGCTTCAAGGGCGGCTCGGAGGCGAAGATGTTGGACACGTGGCCCAACTCGGCGACCTGCTTCGACACCGCATCGACGATGGCCGGGTTGCCGTGGCCGAGGACGTTGACGGCGATGCCCGCGAGCAGGTCCAGGTAGCGCTTGCCCTCGGAGTCGGTCAGCCACGGGCCCTCGCCCTTGACCAGCTCGATGCGCGGGGTGCCGTAGTTGTCCATCATCCTGGAGGTCCAGGCGGCGGTGAAGTCGGTCATGCGTGATCCCCCTTGGAATCGGTGGTGTCGGCGGTGACGGAGTTGTCGGTGAGGTCGGCGGCGTCGGAGATGTCCGCGGCGGCGTCGGCGGCGGATCCGGAGGATCGCGGCACCGGAGCCGTCGCCGCCGCCCCGCCCTCGGCCTCGGCACGGGCGTCCTCGAGGTCGCCCATGGCCGCGCGGATCGCGCGGGCACCCGGGTCGTCGCCCAGCGTGCCGTCGCCGGGGCGCACCATGGTGCCGATGCCGCCGGAGGTCAGCAGCTCCAGCAGCACGGAGTGCGGCTGGCGGCCGTCGATGACGTGGGCGGCCTTGACCCCGTTGTCCACGGCGTGGAGGCACGACTCCATCTTCGGGATCATGCCGGCATCGAGGCCGGGGACGACCTCCCGGAGTTCGTTGGCCGCGATCTGCGAGACCAGGGATCCCTTGTCCGGCCAGTTGGTGTACAGGCCCTCGACGTTGGTCAGGATCACCAGGCGCTCGGCGCCCAGCGCCGCCGCGAGCGCACCCGCCGCGGTATCGGCGTTGACGTTGTACACCTCGCCGTCGGCACCGGGTGCGATGGTCGAGACCACCGGGATCCGCCCCGCGTCGATCAAGTCGAACAAGGATTCCGACTTGACTTCGACGATGTCGCCCACGAGCCCGATGTCCGTGGGCACGCCGCCGACGTCGACCAGGCGCTTCTCGGCGGTGAACAGCCCGGCATCCTCTCCGGAGGTGCCCACGGCCAGCGGGCCATGGGCGTTGATCAGGCCGACCAGCTCGCGGCCGACCTGGCCGAAGAGCACCATGCGGACGACCTCCATGACCTCCGGCGTGGTCACGCGGAAACCGCCGCGGAACTCGCCGTCGAGGCCCAGCCGGCGCAGCATCGCGGAGATCTGCGGGCCGCCGCCGTGCACGACGACGGGCTTGATGCCCACCGTGCGAAGGAACACCATGTCCTGGGCGAAGGCGGCCTTGAGGCGGTCGTCGGTCATGGCGTTGCCGCCGTACTTGATCACGACGACCTTGTCGCGGTGGTGCTGCAACCACGGCAGGGCCTCGGCCAGCACGTGGGCGCGCTGTTCCGGGGTGAGGTCCTCGGTGAGGTTTCCGTTGAACGGGCTCATGGGTGGCGGCCTTCCTTAGGTCGAGTACGCCGAGTTGATGTGCACGTAGTCGTGCGAGAGGTCGGTGGTGCGCACGGTCGCCGATCGCGCGTCGCCGGTGCCCAGGTCGACTTCCACGTGGATGTCGGTCCCGGACAGGTCGACCTCGCGGGCGTCGGGGGTGCCGCCGGTGTCGCGGCAGACGACGTGGCCGTTGAAGGACACCGTGATGTGCTCGGGGTCCATGTCCACGGGCGCGACGCCGACGGCGGCGAGCACGCGGCCCCAGTTCGGGTCGGAGCCGAACATGGCGCACTTGAACAGGTTGTCGCGGCCGATGATGCGTGCGGCGACCAGCGCGTCGTCTTCCCCGCCGGTGCCGGTGACGGTGATGGCCACGCGCTTGGTCACGCCCTCGGCGTCGGCCTGCATCTGGGCGGCGATGGAGTCGCACACGGCCAGCACGGCGGCGTCGAGCTCCTCCTGGGAGGGCACGTGGCCCGACGCGCCGGAAGCCAACAGCAGCACGGTGTCGTTGGTGGACGTCGAGCCATCGATGTCGAGGCGGTTGAACGTCACGTCCGATGCCGCGGCCAGCGCGGCGTGGGCCATCTCCGGGGTGATGTCCGCGTCGGTGGTCAGCACGCCGAGCATCGTGGCCATGGACGGGCTGATCATGCCGACGCCCTTGCCCATCGCGCCGACCGTGAATCCGTCGGTGCGGTGCACCGCTTGCTTGTCGACGAGATCCGTGGTCATGATCGCCGTGGCCGCGGCACGGGCCGCGGCGGGATCGGCGGAAAGCCCCGCCACCAGCGGTTCGATGCCGCCGAGGATCACGCCCATGGGCAGCCTGTCGCCGATGAGCCCGGTGGAGCACACGGCGACGTCGGTCACGGGCACGCCGAACTCGTCGGAAAGCGACTCGCAGGAGCGCAGCGCATCCTCGATGCCCGGGCGCCCGTTGCACGCGTTTGCGTTGCCGGAATTGAGCAGGACCGCCGTGATGGAGCCGTCCCGGACGTGGTCGCGGGTGACGGTGACCGGGGCGGCCTCGACGCGGTTGCGGGTGAAGACGGCCGCGGCGGTCTTCTTCGGGCCGTCGTTGACCACCAGCGCCATGTCGGGGTTGCCGGACGCCTTGATGCCGGCGGTCACGCCGGAGGCCCGGAAACCCCGCGGGGCGGTGACGCCGCCGCACTCGGGCCCGAACTCGACGGTGCCGCCCACGGACGCATCCGCGGCGGAAATGTTCCGATCGGTCACGGCGCGACTCCCGCCAGGGGCAGCCCGGCCGTTTCCGGCTGGCCGAGGACCAGGTTCATGCACTGCACGGCCGCGCCGCCGGTGCCCTTGGTCAGGTTGTCGATCGCGGAGGTGACCAGCAGGCGCCCGGCCCGCTCGTCGACCTCGACCTGCACCTGCACCAGGTTGGAGCCCACGACCGACTTCGTCTGGGGCTGGATGCCCTCGGCCAGCAGCTGGACGAACGGCTCGTCGGCGAACGTGGCCGCATAGGCCTCGCGGGCCGAGGCGGTGGTCACCGTGGCGTCGGCCAGCGGCGCGGTGGCCGTGGTCAGGATGCCGCGCGAGGTCGGCGCGAGGACCGGGGTGAAACTGACGGAGAGATCCTCGGCGAAGGGGCGCAGGTTCTGGACGAACTCGGCGGTGTGCCGGTGGCGGCCCGCGGTGTTGTACGCCTTGAGGTTGCCCATGACCTCGGAACCGAGCATCGGCACCGCGGCCTTCTTGCCCGCGCCCGAGGTGCCCGTGATGGACACGACGGCGAAATCGGGCTCGACCAGCCCGGACGCCAGCGACGGGAACAGCGCGATGGTGGCTCCCGTGGGGAAGCAGCCGGGCACGGCGATGCGGTTGGCGGCGGCGATCTTCTCGCGCTGGTTCGGCAGCTCCGGGATGCCGTAGGTCCAGGTGCCGGCATGCGGCGACCCGTAGTAGTGCTCCCACTCGGCGGCGTCGGACAACCGGAAATCGGCGCCGCAGTCGATGATGGTGACATCGTCGCCGAGCTGCTCCGCGATGGCGGCCGAATGGCCGTGCGGCAGGCCCAGGAAGACCACGTCGTGGCCGCCGAGGGTGTCGGCGCTGGTGTCCTCGATGCGGCGGTCCGCCAGCGGCGCGAGATGCGGCATGATGTCGCCCACTCGCGCGCCGGCGTTGGAGGCGCCGGTGAGGGCGCCGATGGTCAGTTCGCCGGACAGGTAAGCGGGGTGCGAAAGGAGCAGCCGGAGGATTTCTCCTCCGGCATAACCCGTCGCCCCGGCGATCGCCACTGAAATGCTCATGCGGCCATTCAACACGTTCATTCACTCCGATGCAAGATATTCATTACATCGGCGTACCGCGTCGAGTGGCCGCATGGCGCGTAGGGCGCTCGGGAAAAAGAGCGCGCGGGGCGCCGCAACGAAACTAGCCGCGCAACTCCGCATCATGGCGCTGCTTCGCCAACTCGATGGCGGCGAGGCGGCCGGCGGAGGCCTCGTCCTCGGTCAGTGTGCGGTCGGTGGCGCGGAAGCGCAGCGAGAACGCCAGGGAACGGCGCCCCTCGCCCAGCTGCTCCGAGCGGTAGACGTCGAAGATGCGGATGGACTCGAGCAGCTCGCCCGCACCCTCGCGGACGGTGGCCTCGACGTCGGAGGCCGGGACCTCGTCCGAGACGACCAGCGCCAGATCCTGGTGCACCGCCGGGAAGGGGCTGAGCACGGGAGCCGGCAGGCCCTCCTCCAGCGGCAGCGCATCCAAATCGATCTCCAGCGCGCAGGTGCGCTCCGGCAGGCCGGCGGCGGCGATGACCTTCGGGTGCAACTCGCCGGCGTAGCCGACCACGCGGCCGTCGACGCTCAGCTCCGCACAGCGGCCCGGGTGCCACGGCAGGTGCTCGGCGTTGCGGATCTCCAGCTCGACGCCTGCGGCGCGGGCGATGACGCGGGCCGCCTCGATGGCATCGGCGGCGGAGTAGTCGCGGCCCGGGCCCCACGGGGAGTCGAGCTCGATCTGGCCGCAGGCCACGGTCGCGACGTGCAGCGGCTGATCCGGCAGGGACTCGCGCAGCTCGCGCAGCTCCTCGGCGTCGGGCAGACCGGCGGTGGACGGCATGGACGACCGGCCTGCGCCGCGCACCAGGCTGATCTGCTCGACGCCGTACAGCGCCAGGTCGACCTGGCCGCGGGAGACGTTGCGGCGCAGCGAGTCGAGCATCGCCGGAAGCAGCGTGGTGCCCAACTGGGCACGGTCGCTCTCCAGCGGGTTGATCACCTTGACGGTGTTGCGGCGCGGGTCGTCGGCGTCGAGGCCCCAGACATCGAAGACGTCGTTGGCGGTGAACGGCGTCGGGAGGATCTCCAGGTAGCCGTTGTGGGCCAGCGCGTGGCCGACGGAGCGGCGCAGCTGCTGGCGCGGGGTCAGGCCGCGGCCGGCGGGGGCGACCGGGAGCACCACGGGGATGTCCTCGAGGCCCTCCAGGCGCAGAACCTCCTCGACCAGGTCGGCGGACATGGTCAGGTCCGGGCGCCACGTCGGCGGGGTGACCATCAGCTTCGCGCCGCAGGACGAGACCTCGACGGAGCAGCCGACCTCCTCGAGGCGGCCGATGACGGTCTCGCGGGAGTAGTCGACGCCGGCGACGCGCGACGGGCGATCCACGGGGAACTCGATGACCGACGGCGCCGGCACATCGCCGACGAGCGTGCGGCCCGGCTCCACCGTGCCGCCGCCGAGCTCGGCGAGCAGGCGGCAGGCCAGATCCAGCGAGGGCTCGACCAGTGCCGGGTCGACGCTGCGCTCGTAGCGGCGCGACGACTCGGACGAGAGCTTGTGGCGGCGGCCCGTGCGGAACACCCGCAGCGGCGACCAGATGGCGGCCTCGAACAGGACATCCGTGGTGCCCTCGGAGATCTCCGAGGTCAGGCCGCCCATCACGCCGGCCAGGGACTGGATGCCGGACTCGTCGCAGATGACGACGTCCTCGGGGTCCAGCGTGCGCTCGACGTGGTCGAGGGTGGTCAGGGTCTCCCCCGCCACCGCGTTGCGCACGGTCAGGCCGCCGGCGATGGCGCCGCCGTCGAAGGCGTGCATCGGCTGGCCGAGCAGCAGCATCACGTAGTTGGTGATGTCCGTGGGCAGGTTGACGCTGCGCTGGCCCGCCAGGAGCAGGCGGCGGCGCATCCACCACGGGGTCGGCGCGTCCGGGTCGACGCCGGTGACGCGGCGCAGGCCGAAGCGCAGCGCATCGGTTTCCGGGCGCACGTCGAGGTCCAGGACGGAACCCTCCGCCGGAATCGGCTCGACGGCCGCCGGATCGGCGAACCCGACGCCGAACGCCGAGGCGATCTCGCGGCCCAGGCCACGGGCCGACAGGGCGTACCCGCGGTCCGGCGTGACGTTGACCTCGAAGAGCTCGTCGTCCAGGCCCAGGAAGGCACGGGCGTCCGATCCGATGGCGACGCCGGACGAGGCGTCGTCAAGCAAAGAAGAAGGCAGCGTGATGATGCCCGCCGACTGCGCCGTCAGGCCCAACTCGGCCTCCGAGCAGAGCATGCCCGCGGAAATCTTGCCGTAGGTCTCGCGCGCGCCGATGGCGAAATCGCCGGGCAGCACCGCACCCGGCAGCGCCACGACGACGACGTCGCCCTCGGCGAAGTTGCGGGCGCCGCAGATGATGCCCTGCTTCTCCCCCGTGCCGTTGGCGTCGGCGACGTCGACCTGGCAGAAACGGATCGGCTTCTTGAACTCGGTGAGCTCCTCGATGTGGTCGACGCGGCCGAAGACCAGCGGACCGGTCACCGGCGGCAGGGGCTCGTGGCCCTCCGTCTCGAAGCCGACGCGGACGAAACCGGCGTCGAGCTCGTCGGGCGTGACGGACCAGCCGGGATTGGCGGTGGCGACGACGTCGGTGACCCAGGACTGCGGGATGAACATGGTGAAGTTTCTCCTTGAGGTGGTGGGTTACCGGACTAGCCGCGGATGCCGAAGGGCTGGGTGAAACGGACGTCGCCCTCGACCATGTCGCGCATGTCGGACAGGCCGTTGCGGAACTGCAGGGTGCGCTCCAGGCCCATGCCGAACGCGAAGCCCGAGTACTTCTCCGGGTCGATGCCCGATGCCTTCAGGACGTTCGGGTTGACCATGCCGCAGCCGCCCCACTCGATCCAGCCGGCGCCGCCCTTCTTGTTCGGGAACCACACGTCGACCTCGGCGGACGGCTCGGTGAACGGGAAGTAGTTCGGGCGCATGCGGGTGCGGGTCTCCGGGCCGAAGAGTTCCTTGGCCATGTGGTCCAGGGTGCCGCGCAAATGGCCCATGGTCAGGCCCTCGTCGATGGCCAGACCCTCCACCTGGTGGAACACCGGGGTGTGGGTGGCGTCGAGCTCGTCGGTGCGGAAGGTGCGGCCCGGGCAGATGACGTAGATCGGCAGATCGCGCTCCTGCATGGTGCGCACCTGGACCGGCGAGGTGTGCGTGCGCAGCACCTGCAGCGAACCCGACGGCGCGATGTGGAACGTGTCCTGCAGCGTGCGCGCGGGGTGGTCGGGCAGGAAGTTCAGGGCGTCGAAGTTGAAGTACTCCGCCTCGACCTCCGGGCCTTCGGCGATCTCCCAGCCCATGCCCAGGAAAATGTCGCCGATCTGCTCCGACAGGATGGTGATCGGGTGCATGCCGCCGCGCTGGCCGCGGGTGGTGTCGACGGTGACGTCGATGCGCTCCTCGACGAGGCGGCGGGCGGCGTCCTCCTCCTCCAGCACGGCCTGGCGCTGCGCGAAGTTCTTCTCCACCCGGCCGCGCGCCATGTTGACGCGGCGGCCGGCGTCCTTGCGCTCCGCCTTGGGGATCGACCCCAGCGCACGGCGCGCCTGCGGGATCGGGGCATCGTCGCCCAGGTGCGCGCGGCGCGCCTCGGCGAGCTGCGCCAGATCGGCGGCCTCGGCGAACGCGGCGGCCGCGGCGGCTGCGGCGGCGTCCAGCGCTTCCTCGGACAGGTCGATGGAGATGGGGGTGTCGCTCACGTCAGATGCCCATTTCTTCGTCGGCGGGGACGACGGGCCCCGGAACGCGCATGCGGCGACCGGGAACCCGTTCTTGACAACGGGCAATCATAGCGGTTCGGCCGCTACTTGCCGCGAGCGGTCTCCCACAGGCACATCGCCGCGGCCGTGGCCAGATTCAGCGATTCCGCGCCACCACGGATGGGGATGGACACGCGGTGGCCCGCACCGGCGATCACGTCGGCGGGCAGGCCATGGGCCTCGTTGCCGAACAACCACGCCACCGGCCCGGCCGGAAGCTCGTCGGCCCCGAGGACCAACTCGCCGTTCATGGTGGTCGCCAGCGTCGTGAAGCCCGAAGCGGCCAGGGATTCCAGGACCGCCCCCAGGTCCCGCTCGCGGGCGACGGGCACGTTGAAGACCGATCCCGCCGAGGACCGCACGACCTTGCCGCCGAGCGGATCGACGGAGTCGCCGGCGAGCACCACACCGCCGGCACCGAGGGCGTCGGCCATGCGGATGATCGTGCCCGCGTTGCCCGGATCGTTGCATTCCACGGGCACTACGAGCATGCCCGACGCCACGCCGGCGGCGACCGCGTCATCGAGTCCCGACAGCACCGCCCCCGAGGAGCACACCGCGAACAGGCCGGTGGTGGTCACCGTCTCCGCCAGCGAGGCGGCCGCGGAATCGTCGATGATCGACACCGGCCGACCGGACGCGGCGATGGCCTCGACGAGCTCACGGTGGGCGTCGATCGCGTCGTCGGTGGCGAATGCCTCGACGATCGCGCCGGCCCGCGACGCGGCGTCGACGGAGTTGAAGCCCTCGATCAGGAAGCGCCCGGCCTTGCGGCGGGCGGCGGCCCGATGGAGCTTGGAAGCCGAAACGACCCGCGGAGTCCTTGCGGTGAAGGTATCCACGGGTCGTCGGAAGTCGTCAGCCATGCAGCAGACGTTACGCGAGGGGCGCGCCCTACTGCGCGGCCGGGGCGTTGACGTCGTCCGGCAGGGCGGCCTTGGCGGTCTCGACCAGGGCGGCGAAGGTCGCGGCGTCGTTGACGGCGAGCTCGGCCAGGTTCTTGCGGTCGACCTCGACGCCGGCCAGGGCCAGGCCCTGGATGAAGCGGTTGTAGGTCATGCCGTTGGCGCGGGCCGCGGCGTTGATGCGCTGGATCCAGAGCTTGCGGAACTGGCCCTTGCGGTGACGGCGATCGCGGAACTCGTAGGTCTTCGAGTGGAGCATCTGCTCCTTCGCCTTGCGGTACAGGCGGGAGCGCTGGCCGCGGTAGCCCTTGGCGGAATCCAGGACTTCGCGACGCTTCTTCTTGGCGTTGACGGACCGCTTCACACGTGCCACGTTGGTACTTCCTTACTTATCTAACGGATGTTGTGTTCGTTGTCGCGGGACCCGATGGTCGGGGCCGCGGGCAGTGGGAGGCTTACGCCTTGCCCAGGAGTCGCTTGATGCGCTTCTCGTCGGCCTTGGCCACGTCGGTGGTGCCCTTCAGACGGCGGGTGCGGGTCGAGGGCTTGCCCTCGAGGAGGTGGCGGCGGTTGGCCTGCTCGCGGCGGAGCTTGCCGGCGCCGGTGACCTTGATGCGCTTGGCGGTGCCCTTGTGGGTCTTCTGCTTCATGGTGTTTCGCGTCCTTTTCGAAATCTTGTTGTCCGGAACTCCGCGACGCCCGGCATCGGGGCGCGGTGGACCACCCGGGGATGCCTGCCGCATCCCCGGTTCGCGTCATTCCGGCCGTTGGCCGGCTACTTCTTGTTGCCCTTGCGGACCGGCCCCAGGACCATCGTCATGTTGCGGCCGTCCTGTTTGGCGCGGGTCTCGACGATGCCGTGTTCCTTGACATCGTCGGCGAGGCGCTCCAACAGTCGGAAACCGAGCTCCGGGCGCGACTGCTCGCGGCCGCGGAACATGATGGTGACCTTGACCTTCGAACCCTTGTCGAGGAAGCGGACCACATTGGCCTTCTTCGTCTCGTAGTCGTGATCGTCGATCTTCGGCCGGAACTTCTGTTCCTTGACCACAGTCTGCTGCTGGTTCTTACGAGACTCGCGGGCCTTCTGGGCCTGCTCGTACTTGAACTTTCCGTAGTCCATGATCTTGCAGACCGGCGGCTTCGCATTGGGAGCGACCTCGACCAGGTCGAGATCGGCTTCGTAAGCGAGCTTGCGGGCGTCATCCGTGCGAACGATGCCGACCTGCTCACCACCGGGTCCGACGAGTCGGACTTCGGGAACTCGGATTCGCTCGTTGATGCGAGCTTCAGCGCTGATGTGGCCTCCTAGGTAGTGCCTGTACATTTCGTTGCCGAACCGCCGGAAGCAAATGTACGAGGGAAGCCACGCGAGGCGACCCGTTTCCGGGCCACGACGCCTTCCGATGAAATCGGGCGCGCGGGCCTGGAATGGCCTTCTTCGCCCCATCGGGTCGACCCCGGCGCAACCATGATTCTTCGGCGCACCCAGGGTGGGATTCTCTCCTCTTCGCAACCAAGGCGGGGCACGGTGAAGTGCCACCGCTTGGCGGTCGTGGGAACGACGCTAGCACGGACCCACCCGAACAGCCAAAACCCGGGCCGTTTCGTGTCGCCACCCCATCGAACCACTTCCGATCAGCGTGAATAAAAAATAGACTGACCCGACTAGACAGACTTGTCCGTCCGTGTGTAACGTGCCCACGGCGGACGGCGCCCACACAAGCGTCGTCAAGCGGTTTTGAAATCTTTTTCCCTTCCGGGCAGGCATTCCCGCTCCCCCGGACATGATGAACAGGACGGTGCACTCGCATGCTCCTCACCGGTGCGGCCCTCGGGGCCATCCTCGGTTACGTGCTCCAGCGCGGACGCTTCTGCGTCACGGGCTTCCTCCGCGACCTCTGGCTGACCAAGTCGATGCGCGGCTTCACCGCCCTGATGGTCGTCATCGCGGTCCACGCGGTCGGCTTCTGGGTGCTCGCGGCGCTCGGCGTCGTCTCCGTCGGCGAGGAGTCCTTCGCCCCGGTGGCCACCATCGCCGGCGGCCTGATCTTCGGCTTCGGCATGGTGCTCGCCGGCGGTTGCGCCACCGGCACCTGGTACCGCGCCGGCGAGGGCCTCGTCGGCTCGTGGCTGGCCCTGATCGGCTACGCCATGACCGCCGCGTTCATGCGCATCGGCCCCCTGTCCGGCTTCACCGAGGCCGCGCGCGACCAGACCATCGGCTCCGGCACCATCCACGGCGACCTCGGCGTCCCCGTCCTCGTGCCGCTCGTCGCGCTGGTGGCCATCACCGCGTGGCTGGTCTACCGCGAGGTGTCCAAGCCGAAGATCGAGATCCCCGGCCTGCCGCCGCGCAAGACCGGCATCGCCCACATCCTGGCCGAGAAGCCGTGGGGCCTGTTCTCCACCGCCATCATCGTCGGCCTGATCGGCACCCTCGCGTGGCCGCTGTCGCAGGCCACCGGCCGCGACTCCGGCCTGGGCATCACGACCCCGTCGGCGCACCTCGTCGGCTGGTTCGGTTCCGGCGACTCCGCGTACATGAACTGGGGCACCCTGCTGGTCATCGGCATCCTCGTCGGCTCGTTCGTCGCGGCCAAGGCCTCCGGCGAGTTCCGCGTCCGCGTCCCCAGCGCCGAGATCGCCAAGCGCTCCGTCGGCGGCGGCATCCTCATGGGCGTCGGCGCCGTGCTGGCCGGCGGCTGCACCGTCGGCAACGGCATGGTCAACACCGGCCTGTTCTCCTGGCAGGGCTGGATCTCCCTCGCCGCCATGGCGCTGGGCGCCGGCCTGGCTGCCCGCATCTACCTGATGCGCAAGCCCCTGCTGCCCGCCTCCGTCCGCGCCTCGCTGTCCCGCAAGGCTTCGAACGACGTCGGCGACGCCAAGACCGCCACCGACAAGACCGACGCCGAGACCGTCAAGGTCAACGCCTAAACCCCCGCACTTCCCCGCACTTTTCCGAAAGGACCCATCACATGGCCACCCACGTTCTCGAAACCAACGGCGAAGTCTGCCCCTTCCCCCTCATCGAGGCGAAGCAGAAGATGGAGGAGCTGAACACCGGCGACGAGCTGGTCATCGGCTTCGACTGCACCCAGGGCACCGAGTCCATCCCGCGCTGGGCCGCCACCGAGGGCCACGGCGTGAAGGACTTCAAGGTCGTCGGCGACGCCGAATGGTCCATCACCGTCGTCAAGAAGTAGGCGCGAAGAAGTAGCCGTGCGTTAAAAGGCGCGGCACACGGCCCCTGCGCGGGCCGTCGCCAAGCAAGGAACCCGTCCCGGAACATTCCGGGGCGGGTTTCGCGCTTTTCGACGGACGGTCGCCAGGCATGATTGGCGGGGCGAACGTATCGTCGGGCCCATGACTACGCCCGATGACCGCAATAGGGAATTGGCCGCCGCGCTGACGGATCTGGCCGATGCGGCCGAGCGCGTCGCGTCGGCGGCGAAGGGCATCCGCGGGGAATTGGATGGGCACGGGCAGGGCGCCCCACGGGAGGCTCCCGCCCGGCCGGCCGCCCGACCCTCCCCCCGTTTCCCGGAACGGGCAGCTCCCCCGCCCGGCCCTGCCCTGGCGCCACCGCGGTCCGACCAACGGTTCCGGCCGGCGCCGATTGGGCCGTCGGGGCCAATGGAGCCGATGGACGGCGAGACCCCCCGCCCGATGTCGCCGCAGCCGGCGATGGGGCCCGGGCCGGGCCCTCAATCAGGTCCCCGGCCGGCCCCCCAACAAGGTCTCCGGCCCGGGCCCGCGCAACCGCCGCACGGCCCGCTGCCGCAGCAGCAGGTGCACGTGCCGCCGCGGACCCGGACGGAACCGTGGTGGAACGACGAGAAGCTGGTGCTGAAGGTCACCGCGGCGGTCGGTGCCCTGATCACGGTGTCGGGCATCATCCTGCTGGTCGCGTTCGCCATCCAGTCGGGCCCGCTCGGCCGCGTGATCCTCGCCTACTCGCTGGCCGTCGTCCTCGCCGTGGCCGCGGTCGTCGTCCACCGGAAGAACCCCGGCAACGCCGGCGTCACCGCCTCGGGCGCGGCGGCGGTGATCACCTCGCACATCACCACCGCGGTGCTCGTCCACGGCCTGGAATGGTGGCCGAATTGGCTGGGGACGGTGGTGGTGCTCGCCGTGATGGGGCTGGGTTTCCTCGGCGCCAGAGCATGGAAATCCGTCGCATTCCTGATGGTCGGATTCGTCGTCTCCTTCATCGCCGCATCGATCACCGTGTGGCCGCGCATGAACGACGCCTTCGACGTCATCGTGCTCGTCCTCGTCCCATCCGTCGCCGCCGCCTGGACCTGGCATGACCGGGAACACCGCGGGGTCGTCTCCATGAGCGCCGTCGTCCTGTACCTGATCGGCTCCATCGGGGTCCTCGGCACGGCCGAACCCGGGTGGCTGGCGGTGGCCGCGTTCATCGCCGCCGGCGTGGCGCTGGCGGTCCGCGAATTCCTCGACGACGACGTGATCGAAGGGATGGAAGTAACCGCCGGAGTCGATGCCGCGCAACGCGAACGATCGGCCCCGGAACAGTGGGCACTCATCATGCCCGTCCCGGGAGCCGCCGAACGGCGCGGCCTGGGCCTGCTCCCCCTGTATTTCCTCGCCTGGACGACGGCGCCGTTGTTGTCCGCGCTCGGCCCCGGGCCGACGTTCGCGCCCACCGTCGCCCTTGTGCTCGGGCTGGCCATCGGCGTGGCAGGTTTCGGCCCGTGGAAGGACCGCACCGACCCGCGCATGAACGCGGTGCGGTGGGCCGGCTTCATCTCTGCCGCCTGGCCCGCTCTGCATCTGGGCAGCATGGATTCGGACGGGTCGTGGACCCGCATGCCCGCGCTGATCCTGGCCGCGGCGTTCATCTGGATCCACGTTTTCCGGCCGTCGCAGTTGGGCAAGGTTCTCATCGTCCTGTGGACGGCCGTCGCCCTGGTCACCAACACTGCGGCGTTGGTGCTGACCATGTTCGCACCGTCGTACCTGCTCGAGCACCGCTTCCGCATCGACGCCCTCGACGTCCCGAACGTCACGCTGTCCGCGCTGCTGATCGGCGTCATGGCACTGGGCCTGATCGCGGTGCTGGTGGCTCGACGCGACCGGGCCGAGATGTTCGAAAAGGGCGCGGCCCTGCTCGGTCTGCTGCTCACCGCAGTGCCCGTGATCATCGTGCTGACCACGGCCGGCGTGCGATTCAGCCTCGCCCACGTGCTGGTCTCCATCGGGTGGATGATCGCCGCCGCTTGGATGATGCTCGCGCCGAAGCGCCTCAACGTCGACGCCAACATGGCGGCGTCGCTGGTCATCGCCACCGTGGCGGTGCTGAAGCTGGTGTTCTACGACATGCAGGCCATGAGCGGCCTGACTCGGGTGTCGGCGTTCCTGCTGTGCGGTCTGCTCATGCTCGGCATGGTCGTCGCACGCAGCCTGCGGGACCGCAACGCCGACCTCGCCGAGGCCAAAGAGACCAAAAAGACCTCGGAAGCCACGGCCGCGGCCGGGCGGGCGCCTGCCACCGCCGACGGACACACCGACGCCGGGGAGACCCCCGATGATTGGGGGCGGCCCTCGCCGTCCTAGCCGCGCAGCCTGGGTCTCGCAGCCCCGGCTTCGCAGCCCGGGTCGCGCAGCCCTAGCCGCGCAGCCCTAGCCGCGCAGCCCTGGCCTCGCCGCCTTCGACTCCTCGCTCTAACCCTGGAGCTGGAGCAACGGCTTGAGGTACTGCCCCGTGTGCGACGCCTCGACCTCGACGACGTCCTCCGGGGTGCCCTGCGTGACCACGGTGCCGCCGCCGGCGCCACCCTCGGGCCCCATGTCGATGATCCAGTCCGCGGACTTGATCACGTCGAGATTGTGCTCGATGACGATGACGGTGTTGCCCTTGTCCACCAGCCCCTGCAAAACGAGCATGAGCTTGCGGATGTCCTCGAAGTGCAGGCCCGTCGTCGGCTCGTCGAGGATGTACACCGTGCGGCCATTGGAGCGCTTCTGCAGCTCCGCCGCCAGCTTCACGCGCTGCGCCTCGCCACCCGACAGCGTCGTCGCCGCCTGGCCCAGACGCACGTAGCCCAAGCCGACGTCGACGAGGGTGTTCAGGTACCGGGCGATGGACTGGATCGGCTCGAAGAACTCCGCGGCCTCCGAAATCGGCATGTCCAGGACCTCGGCGATGGTCTTTCCCTTGTACAGCACCTCGAGGGTCTCGCGGTTGTACCGGGCCCCGTCGCACACCTCGCAGGGCACGTAGACGTCGGGCAGGAAGTTCATCTCGATCTTCAACGTGCCGTCGCCCTTGCACGCCTCGCACCGGCCGCCCTTGACGTTGAAGCTGAAGCGGCCCGGCTTGTAGCCGCGCACCTTCGCCTCCTGCGTATCGGCGAACAGGTTCCGGATCTTGTCGAACACGCCCGTGTACGTCGCCGGATTCGACCGCGGCGTGCGGCCGATCGGCGACTGGTCGACCTGCACCAGCTTGTCCAGCTGATCCAGGCCCTCCACGCGGGTATGGCGCCCCGGCACCTGGCGGGCGCCGTTGAGCTCGTTCGACATCACCTTGGCCAGGATCTCGTTGACCAACGTCGACTTGCCCGAACCGGACACGCCGGTCACGCAGGTCAACAGCCCCAGCGGAAAGTTGACGTCGACGTTCTTCAGGTTGTTCTCCCGGGCACCGCGGACGGTGACCAACCGGTCGAAGTCGACCGGGCGGCGCTTCTCCGGCGGGAGGATCTTCCGCCGGCCCGCCAGATAATCGCCCGTGATCGACCCCTCCGCATCGAAGATGCCCATCGGCTCACCCGAGTAGACGATCTCGCCGCCGTACTCGCCGGCGCGCGGGCCGATGTCGACCAGCCAATCGCCTTCCCGGATCGTGTCCTCGTCATGCTCGACGACGATGAGCGTGTTGCCCAGATCGCGCAGCTTTTTCAGCGTCTGGATCAACCGGTGGTTGTCGCGCTGGTGCAGGCCGATCGACGGCTCGTCGAGGACGTACAGGACGCCCGCCAGACCCGAGCCGATCTGGGTGGCCAATCGGATGCGCTGCGCCTCGCCACCGGACAGCGTTCCCGCCGACCGTTCCAGCGACAGATAATCCAGCCCGACGTCGAGCAGGAAACGCAGGCGCGCCTGCACCTCGCGCAGCACGCGGCCGGCGATCATCTCCTCGCGTTTGCCCAGGGTCAGCGAATCGAGGAACGCCGAACAATCCGCGACCGACAGCGCCGTAAGACCCGCGATCGACTTCTCGCCGAAACCCTCCGCCGCAAGCGTCACCGACAGGATCTCCGGGCGCAGACGGGTGCCGCCGCACGTGCTGCACGGCACCTCGCGCATGTAACCCTGGTAGCGCTCCTTCTGCGACTCGCTGTCCGCCTGCTCCAGCTTCCGGTGCAGGTACGGCATGACGCCCTCGAACGGCGCCGTGTACTCACGGGTGCGGCCGTAACGGTTGCGGTACCGCACGCTGATCTTGTGCTTCGACCCGTGCATCAGCGCCTTGTGCTGCGCCTTCGTCAAATCCTGCAGCGGCGTCGACGGATCGAAGCCCATCGCATCGGCCAACCCCGTGACCAGCTTCTCGAAGTACTTCTTGTTCAGGGTCCGGTTCCACGGCCCGATCGCCTCGGTCACCGGCTTCGACGGATCCGGGATGATCAGATCCTCGTCGACCTCCAGCTTCGTGCCCAGGCCATCGCAGGCCGGGCAGGCGCCGTACGGGGAGTTGAACGAAAACGACCGCGGCTCCAGTTCCTCGATGTCGATCCGGTGCCCGTTGGGGCACGAGATGTTCTCGGAAAAACTCTGCAACCGGTTCTCGTCATCGTCGTCAAGCCCGACCGCATCGATGACCACCACGCCATTGGCCAGGCGCAGCGCCGTCTCCACCGAATCGGTCAGGCGCTGCTTCTGCGCCGCCTTGACCTGCAGGCGGTCCACCACGACGTCGATGTCGTGCTTGACCTGCTTCTCCAGCGTCGGCGGATCCGTCAGGCGGTGCATCTCGCCGTCGACGACGACGCGCGCATACCCCTCGGCGGCCAACTCGGCGAAGAGATCGACGAACTCGCCCTTGCGGGTGCGCACCACCGGAGCCAGCACCTGGAATTTGGTGCCCTCCGGCATCTCCAGCACCTGATCGACGATCTGCTGCGGGGTCTGCGACGAAATGACCTCGCCGCAGGTCGGGCAATGCGCCGTACCGGTGCGGGCGAAGAGGAGACGCAGGTAGTCGTACACCTCGGTGATGGTGCCGACCGTCGACCGCGGGTTCCGGTTGGTCGACTTCTGGTCGATGGACACCGCCGGCGACAGGCCCTCGATCAACTCGACCTCGGGCTTTTCCATCTGCCCCAGGAACATGCGGGCATAGGAGCTCAGCGACTCGACGTAACGGCGCTGCCCCTCCGCGAAGATCGTGTCGAACGCCAGCGACGACTTGCCCGACCCCGACAAACCGGTGAACACCACCATCTTGTCGCGGGGGAGGTCGATGTCGACGCCCTTGAGATTGTGCTCCCGGGCACCACGGACGATGAGCCGATCGGCCAACGTGCGCACCTTTCCTAGTCGGACTGATCCTCCGCGATGATACATCACTCATACATCCGTTCGAAAGAAACCCGGCGGGAACCGCCGACCCCCGCTACCCTGGCGGCCATGACCGCACACGACGTCACCATCAACGACGACTACACCGGAGACCTGTCCCGCCACGAAGTCCAGCGCGTGCGCGTCGGCGCCATCGACGTGTACAAGACCTCCGTCGGCGAGATGGACAACAACTGCCATCTCCTCGTGGACACCAGGGCCCCCGAGCGTTCGCTGCTCATCGACGCCTGCGACGAAGCCGACCACCTGAAGGCGCTCGCCGACGCGGCCGGGGCGACGGTGACCACCATCGTCACCACCCATTCCCACGGCGATCACGTGCAGGCGCTCGCGGAACTGGTCGAGGCGTGGGGCGCCGAGCACCTCACCTCCTCCCTCGATGCGCCCGACATCGAGGTCCCGGCCGACCGCCTGCTGGACCAGGGCGACACCGTCACCTTCGGCGACGGGGCGACGCTGGTGTCCTTCATCCTGCGCGGCCACACCCGCGGCGGCGTGGGCCTGGGCCTCGACGCCGGCGAGCCCGCCAATGCGGAATCCCCCGCCGACGACGCCCCGATCCACCTTTTCGTCGGC
This sequence comes from Corynebacterium xerosis NBRC 16721 = ATCC 373, assembly GCF_001552415.1. Taxonomy (GTDB): domain Bacteria; phylum Actinomycetota; class Actinomycetes; order Mycobacteriales; family Mycobacteriaceae; genus Corynebacterium; species Corynebacterium xerosis. The sequence goes on along the minus strand of NZ_BCRD01000001.1, from coordinate 649,971 downwards.
GATTCCCTCTTCCCCGGAGGGGTGGGCAAAACCGCGAACCAGGAGAACTTCGCCCAGTTGCTCCACGACGTCGAAGAGCGCATTTTCGACGCGTACCCCGACGACGCCACGGTCCATCCCGGTCACGGTTCGGATACGACCGTGGGCGCTGAGCGACCCCACCTGGAGGAATGGCGCAACCGCGGCTGGTAAACCCCGGACACCCGGTACAACCCCGCGTAAGATCGATACATAGGGCACCGCAGCAGGCTCGCGCGGATTCGACATCACCGCCGACCGGCCCCGGCCCGCAGACGAGACACACGACAAACAGGAGATGACCTCAAAAATGATCCGCAAGCTCGCCCGTCCGATGCTCGCCTCGGTCTTCGTCGCCGATGGCGTGGACACCCTGATGAACCAGAAGGACCACGTCGAAGGCGCCCGCGAGGTGACCAAGCGACTCCGCACCGTCGTGCCCGCCCAGTACGTCTCTTTCCTGCCCAGCAACCCGCAGACGTCCGTGCAGATCGTCGCCGGCACCAAGGTCGCCGCCGGCGCCCTGTACGCACTGGGCAAGGCCCCCCGCGTCGCCGCGACCGCCCTGGCCGTCGTGCAGGTGCCCACGGCCCTGGCCCGCCACTCGTTCTGGGAGACCCAGGACCCGAAGGAGCGCAAGGCCCGCAAGACCGGCTTCCTCACCGACGTCGCGCTGCTCGGCGGCCTGTTCCTGGCCACCGCCGACACCGCCGGCCGCCCGGGTCTGGCCTGGCGCGCCGAGCACGCCGGCAAGCAGGTGAACAAGAAGGTGCAGAAGGCGCTGCCGACCAAGTCGGAGGCCGAGAAGCGTGCCGAAGAGCTCAAGGGCACCGCCGCCGAGTGGGCCGAGAAGGCCCAGGTCGCCGGCGCCGACCTGCAGGACAAGACCGCCGTCGCGTACCACCGCGCCGAGGACTACGTCGCCGACAACAAGGACGACTGGAAGGATTCGCTGGCCTCCTTCGCCGAGGACGCCCGCGACACCCTGGTCGGCGCCGCCGAAACCGCCCGCGAGTCACTGGCCGAGGCCGCCGACACCGCCCGCGACAACTTCGCCGACGTCGCCGACACCGCGGCCAAGGAAACGAAGAAGTCCCGCAAGCAGGCGCGCAAGCAGCTCAAGAAGGCCCGCAAGAACTTCAAGTAGGCCACGCCCGCCCGCACAGTCATGCGGCCCCGCCACCGGCACCCCGGTGACGGGGCCGCGGTGCGTTTCCGGGCCGTGCCCGACGGGTGCGGGCGCCCGCGGTGACATCGGCCCGTCGTCACGCGGCGGTGGCCGGGCGGGAAACCCCGTGCCGTAAACTGTTTCCTTCCCGCCACCGAGAGCCAAGATGATTGGAGCGCACGTGCCGCACCCGGATCTGCCCGCCGAGCAGGACCATCTGGACGAGGTGTACGCGCACCTCGACGCCGCGCGGCGCCGCGACCAGGAATCGCTGCGGAAGGTGATGCTCGACGACGACCCGGAGCCGCAGGCCCGCGTCGAACGCGAAGTGGAGTACCACCGGCTGCAGACGAACCTGGAGCGCTACCGGCACGCCGAGGTGGGCCTGGTGTTCGGGCGCATCGACATCGCCGACGATGAACCGGACAACCCCGTCCCCGGCGCCCCCGGGCTGGACCGGCGCTACATCGGCCGCATGGGGCTTTCCGACGCCGACGACGACTACCGCTCGCTGCTGATGGACTGGCGCGCCCCGCAGGCCCGGCCGTTCTACCTGGCCACCACCGCGCACCCCGAGGGCGTGACGTTGCGCCGCCACCTGCGCACCCGCGGGCGGACGGTCCGCGCCATCGACGACGAGCGACTGACCGGGGACGACGCGACCGCAGGCGCCGGTGCCGACGGTGCCGGTGCCGGTGCCGAAGCGAGCATCGAGGACGGCGTCGGCGGCGAGGCCGTGCTGCGCGAGGTCATCGACTCCGCCCGCACCGGCCACATGCGCGGCATCGTGGAAACGATCCAGCGCGAGCAGGACCTGATCATCCGCGACGCCGGCCGCGGCGCGATGGTCGTGCAGGGCGGCCCGGGCACCGGCAAGACGGCCGTCGCGCTGCACCGCGTCGCCTGGCTGCTGTACACCCACCGCGACCAGCTGGCGAAGACCGGCGTGCTCATCCTCGGCCCCAACACCACGTTCCTGGAGTACATCTCGCGGGTGCTGCCCAGCCTCGGCGAGACCGGCGTGGTGCTGCGCACCATCGCGGACCTCTACCCCGGCGTGTCCGGCACCGGCGAGGAGTCCCTGGCCACCCGCGAGGTCAAGGGTTCGGAGGAGATGACGCACATCCTCCGCCAGGCCGTGCGCGACCGGCAGCCCGACCTGGCAGAGGCGGAAACCGTCACCTTCGACGGCGTCGAGTTGGCCATCACCCCGGCCATGGTCCGCGCCGCCCGCACGCGAGCCCGGCGTTCCCGCAAGCCGCACAATCTGGCGCGCCCGCTGTTCCGCGAGCATCTGGTGGAGTCGCTGGCCCGCCTGCTCGCCGACCGCATCGGCGCCGACCCGCTGGGCGGCGAGAATCTGCTGTCCACGACCGATGTCGCGGACCTGCGCGACGAACTCGACGACGACGCCGTCATTTCCGGCGTCCTCGACGACATGTGGCCGGAGCTGACGCCGGAGGAGCTGCTCACGGATCTGCTCGAGTCCGAGGACCGCATCGCCTCCGCCGCCGCCGAGTACGACGACGCCACCCGCGCGGCCCTGCTGCGGCCGGCCGGCACCCCGATGGGCCCGTCGGACCCACCGCTTCTCGACGAGCTGGCGGAGCTCCTCGGCGACGTCGCCGACGTCGGCGACGAGCGCGAATGGTGGCGTGAGCAGATCGCCGACGCGCAAGACGCGTTGGACATCCTCACCGGCTCTGCCCAGCAGGAGCTCGACGACGGCTCCGACGCCGAGATCCTCATGGCCTACGACCTCATCGACGCCGAGGCGCTAGCCGAGCGCCACCGCGACCGCGACGTGCGCAGCACCGCCGACCGCGCCGCCGGGGACCGCGAGTGGACCTACGGCCACGTCATCGTCGACGAGGCCCAGGAGCTGTCCGCCATGGCGTGGCGGATGGTGCGCCGCCGCTCGCCCAACGGCTGGATGACCATCGTCGGCGACATCGCCCAGACCGGCTCGCCCGCCGGCGCGGAGAGCTGGGCCGGCGCACTGGACCCGATCATCGGCGACCGCTGGCGGCTGCACCGCCTGACCATCAACTACCGCACGCCCGCGGAGATCATGGACGTCGCGGCAGATGTTCTCGCCCACATCGCGCCGGAGGCGGAGCCGCCGCGTTCGATCCGCTCGACCGGCCGCGCGCCCGTGCGCGTGGACGCGATCGGCCGTGCGGTGGACATTGCCCGCGGCCAGTCCGGCGATTCGCGCCTCATCGCGGTCATCGCCCCGGCGGCACGGCTCGGGGAGGTCACGGGCTTGCTTGACGACGCCGACGTCTCCGTCCACGACGTCGTCGACGCGAAGGGGCTGGAATTCGACGAGGTCATCCTCGTCGACCCCGACGCCATCGTCGCCGAGTCGCCCCAGGGCCTGCAGGATCTCTACGTGGCGCTGACCCGCGCCACGCAGGGCCTCACCGTCGTCGCCGACGCCCAGCCGGAGTCGCTGCCGGAGATCGCCCCGGCGGGCTGAGTCACGGCACGCGAAAACCCCGCCGGCCACGGATGGACGGCGGGGTTCGGCGACTGCGCCGCAGAAACGGCGGAAGCGGCTACAGCGTTACGCGACGGTGTGGACGATCATCACGTCGCAGTCGGACTGGCGCGCGACGTCGGCCGGCACCGAGCCCAGCAGACGGCCGGTCAGGGAGTTGATGCCGCGGTTGCCCACGACGAGGAGGTCGGCCTTGCGGTCGTTGACCAGTGCCATGAGGGCCTCCACCGGGGAACCGGCCTTGATCTCGGTCTCGACCTTGGTGGCGCCGGCGGCCTCGGCGGCGGCCTTGGCGGTGTCGAGGTTCTGCTGGGCGGGATCGTCGCCGAGGACCTGGACGGAGTCCTGGCGCAGCGTGGAGGAGGCGGCGTCCTGGTTCTCGTAGTACGCGCAGCCGATGACCAGGGTCGCGTCGAACGCGGCCGCAATCGCCGCGGCGCGCTCCACTGCCAGAAGCGAGGACTTCGAGCCGTCGGTGCCGACGACGATGGTCTGGTAAGCGCTCATGAAAACTGCCTTCCGCAAAGCTCGGTTGTGATTAACGTTCGCCCAACCCTAGCAAAATCCGAGGGGGTTCGACCGGGGGTTTCCATGCAAGTGCGAATGACGATTCACTGAAAAATCAACATCTGCGCATGTCATCACGGATGCGGCCAATTGTGACGCGCATCTCAAGGGCGCAGAAAAGTATCCCCCGTCACTAACCCCGTTCGCCGGGAAAGATGCCGCCCACCACGGAAACGGTCCCGAGCACCCTCCAAGGCACGGTCCAAGGCACGGTCCCGGGCACCGTCGCGTCCACCGCTTCGGTCCCCGCTACTCCAGCCCCGCCTCCTCCATTCCGCGCAGCTCCTTCTTCAAGTCGTAGATCTCGTCGCGCAGCCGCCCGGCGAGCTCGAATTTCAATTCGCGCGCTGCGGCACCCATTTGAGCGGTCATGTCGTCGATGAGCTTCTGCAGCTGCGCCTTGGGCATGCCCTCGACGGTCGCGCGCTCCGCCAGCACCGCGTCCACCGCCGCCGCATCGCTGCCCACCCCATCGCCGACTTCGGCCTGATTCTCATGGACCTGATCGAGGATGTCGGCGATCTTCTTGCGAAGCGGCTGCGGATCGATGCCGTGCTCGGTGTTGTAGGCGATCTGCTTTTCGCGGCGACGCTCGGTTTCCTCGATCGCCCGCGCCATCGAATCGGTGATGGAGTCGGCGTACATGTGCACCTCGCCGGAGACGTTTCGCGCCGCGCGGCCGATGGTCTGGATCAGCGACGTCGTCGACCGCAGGAACCCCTCCTTGTCGGCGTCGAGGATCGCGACCAGCGACACTTCCGGCAGGTCGAGGCCCTCGCGCAGCAGGTTGATGCCCACCAGCACGTCGTAGTCGCCCAACCGCAGCTGGCGCAGCAGCTCGACGCGCTTGAGGGTGTCCACGTCGGAGTGCATGTAGCGGACGCGGATGCCGTTTTCCAGCAGGTAGTCGGTGAGATCCTCTGCCATCTTCTTGGTCAGGGTGGTCACCAGCGCGCGCTCGCCCTTTTCCTCGCGCAACCGGATCTCGTGGATGAGGTCGTCGATCTGCCCCTGCGTGGGCTTGACCACCACCTTCGGGTCCACCAGGCCGGTGGGGCGGATGACCTGCTCGACGACTTCTCCCCCGGTTTGCCCCAGTTCGTACGGGCCCGGCGTCGCCGACATGAACACCACCTGGCCGACGCGCGCATCGAACTCGTCGAACGTCAGCGGTCGGTTGTCCAGCGCCGACGGCAGGCGGAACCCGAACTCGACGAGGTTGCGCTTGCGCGACGCGTCACCCTCGAACATGCCGCCGATCTGCGGCACGGTGACGTGCGACTCGTCGATGATGGTGAGGAAGTCCTCCGGGAAATAGTCGATCAACGTCGCCGGCGCCGACCCCGCCGCGCGCCCGTCGATGTGCCGCGAGTAGTTCTCGATGCCGGAGCAGAACCCGACCTGCTGGATCATCTCCAGGTCGTATTCGGTGCGCATGCGCAGCCGCTGCGCCTCGAGCAGCTTGCCGCGATTCTCGAAATCCGCCAGCCGCTCGGTCAGCTCCATCTTGATCTCCTCGATGGCGCGCTCCATGCGCTCCGGCCCCGCGACGTAGTGGGTCGCCGGGAAGATCCGGAGTTCCTCGACTTGCTTGACGACGTCGCCCGTCACCGGATTGAGGTAGTAGAGGGAATCGATCTCGTCGCCGAAGAACTCGACGCGCACGGCCAGTTCCTCGTAGGCGGGGATGATGTCGACGACGTCGCCCTTGACGCGGAAGGTGCCGCGGGTGAAGGCGATGTCGTTGCGGGCGTACTGGATGTCGACGAGCATGCGCAGGAACTCGTCGCGGTCGACTTCTTCGCCGGTGCGCAGCATCGCCGACCGGTCGAGGTAGGACTGCGGGGTACCCAGGCCGTAGATGCAGGACACGGAGCTGACGACGACCACGTCGCGCCGCGACAGCAGCGCCGACGTCGCGGAGTGGCGCAGGCGCTCGACGTCTTCGTTGATGGACGAGTCCTTCTCGATGAAGGTGTCCGTCTGCGCGATGTACGCCTCGGGTTGGTAGTAGTCGTAGTAGCTGACGAAGTACTCGACGGCGTTGTTCGGCAGCAGCGAGGACAGTTCGTTGGCCAGCTGGGCGGCCAGCGTCTTGTTCGGTGCCATGACCAGCGTGGGCCGCTGCATCTTCTCGATCAGCCACGCCGCCGTCGCCGACTTGCCGGTGCCGGTGGCGCCCATGAGCACCACTTCCCGCTCCCCCCGGGTCAGGCGCTCGGACAGCTCTGCGATGGCCTGGGGCTGGTCGCCGGACGGTTCGAAGTCGCTGATGACCTCGAAGTCGCCGCCGGCGCGCTCGATCTCCCCGACGGGCCGAAACTCGGAATGGGCGACGACCGGTTGTTCTGCTGCGAAGGCCATGAACACAGCCTACAAGCGCCCGGCCACCTTCGCACACCCGTTCGCCGCACGCGGCTATTGCTTGAGCAGCTCGCTCACCAGATGCTGCTGCATCGGCTGGCCGACGGCGGCCATGCCGAACTCGGTGACCAGTTCCGTGCGGCCGGCGTCGAGCACCCAGGTCCGGGCGGTGGCGTCGACCTGCTTGGCGGTGCCGGAGTTCACCACGGTCGATTGGTCCATGACGATGCTCAGTTCACCGTCCGCACCGGCCTCGACCCGCCCCTCGAGCACCTCGGTCTGGCCGGTGGGCTGGGCCAGGATGAATTCGACGCGGCCGTCTCCGAGCGGCCGGAAGAAGCCGCATTCGGTGTGCATCGGCCGACTCTCGGCCCCGGCCGTCTTCTGCTCGTAGCGCAGGAAAGGCTTGCCGGGGATCGACGCGAAGGTCAGCGTCTCGTTGTACCGGAAGGAGTCGATGGTCGGGTAGTGGCCGCGACCGGGGCCCTTCCACGTGCCGATGAGGAACTCGAACTCGGCGATCAGGGGATGAAGGTTCATGCCCCCGAGGGTACCGAGTTCCCCGCCGGACCTCGCCCGCGGCCGCACCCCTGTCGGCGGCGGGCGAAGCCGCTACCCCTGCGTCGCCAGCAGCTCGTCCGGGGTCTCCGGCAGGTCGGCGGTGAGGGTCTTCGCCTCCCCCTTCAGGTCGACCACGTGGACCTTCTTGGTGGCGGGATCGGTGACGTAGGCGACGTCGCCCTCGACGGCCAGCGCCGGGCGCGGGTCCTGCCACTCCTCGGACTCCTCCCAGGCGTCGATGACGTCGATGGTCTTGACCACCTTCGCCTGCTCCGCGTCGATGAGGTGCAGCTTGCCGTCGGTGCCCAGCACCACGGCCAGGCCGTCGTCGTTCATGCCCAGCGAACGGAACGTGTAGGACGTGCCCAGGTCGACGAGCTTCAGCTCACCGGTTTCGGCGTCGATGATGGAGACCTTCTCGGGGCGCTCCAGCTCGTCGTTCTCGGCGGCCTTCTCATCCGACTTGTAGTCGCCGAGGACGTACTTCGACTCGGTGGAACCGGCCTGGTTGCCGATGCGGCCGTACGCGTTGGGCGACTTGACCTTCGTCACCTCGCCGTCGCGATAGACCAGGCCGCCGTCCGCGCAACCGACGAAGACGCCGGCGGCGGTTTCCTCGGCGCCGTGCGCGCCGGGGCACTCCTCGAAGCGCTTGAGCTCCTTGCCGTCGGCGTCGACCTGGGCGACGCCGGTGCGCTTGCCGTCGGCGTCGGCGATGGTGACCATGTACGTCCCGTCCTCGCCGAGCACCGCGATGCCGTGGTGGGCGGGTACGCGGAAGTGATCGATGGCGTCCATGCCGGTCAGCCGCAGGGTGGTGACGTCGCCGGTCTCGTCGTCGAAAAGCACCGCCTTGTCGTCAGCCGCGACGACGTGGCCCGGCTTCTCCGCCGCGACCTCGAAGCCGGTGAACAGCGGGTCGCCGGCGTAGTGGTGCGAGTGGTCGCCGTGCGGCTTGGAGTAGGAGCCAAGATCCAGGGCCCGGAAACCGGCGTCGGTGGACACGAACACGTGGCGGCCGTCTCCGGCCGGGCTCAGGCGCAGGTACCCCTCGGCGGGCAGATCGGCCAGCACCTTCGGGGCCTCCCCCTTGCCCAGGTCGCCGGCGTCGAGGACCATCACGCCGCCGTCGTGGCTGATGGCCAGGCGGGGCTCGGCGGAGCGGGATTCAGGGGCCTCGGCCGCCGTCGTGGCGGTGGTCACCGCGGGCGTCGCCGCGGACGGGGTGGTGCTCGAGTCGGTGCCGGCATCGCTTTCCGACGACGACGGGTCAGTGGAGCAGGCGGCCAGGAAAAGAGAGGCGGCGGCGAGAGCGCCGACCGCGATCTTGGTATTGGTCATGGTTTGCATTAGAGCATTTATTGCGAACCATTTTCAACTAGATTGCGGCGTTGGTGGCATCATCCCGCCAGCAGCACCCCCGCCAATCCGATGACGGCCACAACGACGGTCGCCGCCGCAGCCATCACCACGGGCGCGCCACCGACCTTCCGGATCAGGGAAAACCGCACGCCGACGCCCAGCGCGAACATCGCCGCGCCGAGCAACAGCTGTTCGGCGACGCCCGCGGCATCGAGAACGCCCTGCGGAACCACACCCGTCGACCGCACGGCGACCATTGCCAGGAAACCGGCGACGAACAACGGCATGATCGGCGGCAGATCCACGTCGCCGCCCCCGCCGGCCGCGCGGATGCGGCGCCGCTCCACCACTCCCAGAACCGCCATGACGGGCGCGAGCATGAGCACGCGGCCCAGCTTGATCACCACGGCCGCACCCAACGCCGCACCGCCGACGGAACCACCGATGGCCACGACCTGCGCGACCTCGTGCACCGACGCCCCGCCCCACATGCCGACCTCCATGTCGGCCAATCCCAGCGCGTGCCCGAGCATGGGCACGAGCGCGATCATGAGGGTGCCGAAGACTACGACCAGCGCGATGGCGGCCGCGACGGATTCGCGCAGACCCGGCTCCCCCGCCCCCTCGGCATTCGCACCGGCCCCCGCACCGGCCTTCCCCCCGTCCCGCCCACGGTCCCCGTCGTCTTCGCCATCTGAGACCTTCCCACCATCTGCACGGCCACCGAGCACCCCGGCCACCGCCGCCACCGCCGCGGCCCCGCAAATGGCGATTCCGCACGCGATGAGCAGGCGCTGCCTCCGACCGATGCCGAGTGCGCGGCCGATGGCCACGCCGGTCACGATGCCGCCGGCGACCACCGCAATGACGGTGAGGATCATTCCCGCGCCGAGGCCGGCGACGTCGTGAAGCGACAACCGCAACCCCAGGACCACGATGCCGATGCGCAGCACCCTCTTCGACGCGACGGCCAGCCCCGGCTCGAGCACCGACGGGACGCGGGCGACGTTGCCGACGACGACGCCCAGCACGATCGCCGCGACCATCGGGCCGACCATGTCGAACGGCGCCGACACGGCGTAGGCCACCGCGACTCCCGCGGCGGCGAAGAGCAGCCCGGGCCAGATGGAGGCGCGGGAGCCTGCCGCGCGCCCTGCAACGGGACCCGGGGCGGCCCACGGGGCGGACTCCGGGGCGGGCACGGCATTGGCCTGCATGGCGGGGATGCGGTCATGGTCGATGTGGGCGGTCACCCATCCAGTGTCGGGCACCGGCGGGTGGGCCGGTAGAGCCCGGTTCCGGCTGAGGGCATACGATTTTGATATGACCCGGCCCGCTCCCCGCCCCGATCGCCCGCTGCACCTGACCGCACTGCGGCTGTTGGCCGCCGTCGATGAACTCGGCGGCCTCGGCGCCGCCGCCCGCGCGATGGGCATGGCCCAGCCCAACGCCAGCCGGGCGCTGGCCGCCCTCGAACGCGAACTCGGCGCCATGCTGCTCGACCGCGGCCCGCGCGGGTCCGCACCCACGCCCATGGGCCGGGCGATCCTGGCCGCCGCGGTCCCGCTTTTCGACGCCGCCGACGCCTTCCACCACGACGTCGACGTCCTCACGTCGGACGGCACCGCACCACTACGGGTCTCCGCGAGCCTGACCGTCGCCGAACACCTCATGCCCGGCTGGCTGGCGACCTACCGGCGCCTCCACCCCGGCGCCGAGGTCGGGCTGCGGGTGCGCAACTCGGATCGAGTCTTCGACGAGGTGCTCTCGGGAGCCTGCGACATCGGGTTCGTGGAAACGCCGCTGTCGCGCAAGAATCTCCACGGCACCGTCGTCGCCGACGACCACCTGGTCGTCATCGTCGCGCCGGATCATCCGTGGGCGACGCGCGGATCGACCGAGGGTGGCGAGCAGAACCGGGTCACCGCCGCCGAGCTGGCCGCCACCCCGTTGGTGCTGCGCGAGCGGGGATCCGGCACCCGCGCCATCCTCGACCGTGCGCTGGCCCCATGGAACCCCGTGCCGCCGGCGGTGGAGCTGGGCAGCAACGCCGCCGTCGCCGCCACCGTCCGGGCGGGCCAGGAACCCGGCGTGCTCAGCGAACTCGCCGTCGCCGACGCGCTTGCCCACGGCGATCTCGCGGTCGTCGACGTCGGCGACGAACTCGACTTCAGCCGCCACATCCGCGCCGTGTGGCGCGGCACGGGGCCACTGCGGGCGGCGCGGGACCTGATCCGCATCGCGTCGTCGTAAAGCACCGGCCGCCGCCGAGCGAAACAGGGTCAGGCGCCGGCGACCCGCGCATCCTGATCCGGGGTCTTCTGGCGCACCAGCGTCACCGGATTGCCAGGATCGAGGCTCTCGACGTGCCTGCCGACGCGCCGCCACGGCGCCCCCTCGATGTCCGGATCCCCGTCGATGGTGAGCACCAGCCGCTTTCCGCTGAGCACCGAACCGACCACGCCAACGCCGAACTGCCGGGTCACGCGGGCGATCTCGCGCTCGATGCGGCCCGACGGCCGCACCGGCTGCGGTTCCGCCAAACCGGCGACGCCCGCCATCGGCACCAGGCGCGTGCGCCACACCCGATCGACCTGGGTGTGCAGGGCCCGCTCGGTGCCGGAATTGTCGATGACCACGTCGGCGGCGGCCAACCGCTCGGCATCCGGGATCTGGGCCGCGATGCGGCGGCGGGCATCCGCCTCGTCGACGCCGCGGTTTTCCACCAGACGGCTGACCCGAAGCTCCACCGGCGCATCCACGACCAGCACGATGTGATGATCGGGCGCCAGACCATTCTCGACCAGCAACGGCATGTCGTGGACGACGATGTCCTTGGCCCCGGCGGCGTCGAATAGCTCCGCCGTGCGCTCCTTGATGCGGGGATGCGTGATCGCGTTGAGCTTCGCCGTCGCTTCCTGCGACGCGAAGGCCCGATGCGCCAGACGCGCGCGCAGCAGGCGTCCGTCGGCGTCGAGGATGTCCGGCCCGAATTCCTGGGCCAACTCCTCCAACGCGGGCTGACCGGGTTCGACGATCTCGCGCGCAATGGCATCGGCGTCGATGATCACGCACCCGAGCTCGCGCAGCCGCCGGGCCACCGACGACTTGCCGCTGCCCATTCCTCCGGTCAATCCAACTTTCAACATGTGCGTCACAATAGGCCACCGGGCGGACGCCGATCCCCCCCGACACCCCAAAACCCCTGCGAAGCAACGGATTTGACCAGACTGGAGTGAATTCCGGTTACCCCCGGGCGCGCGAAGGGCCCCGCGCACGTAAAAGGCCCTCGGCATGCGAAAGGCCCCGGCCCCGCACCTTCCGTGGAAGATGCGGGGCCGGGGCCCGGTTCAGCCGGCGGAGATCAACCCCGGGCGGCCGTACCTACTCGACTCAGTTGCCGGACAGGCGGGCGCGCAGGGCGGCCAGCTGCTCGTCGGAGGCGAGGGTGCCGCCGGACTCGGCCGGAGCCTCGGTGGCCGCCGCCGGGGCGTCCTCCGTGGTCTCGGACGAGTAGTTCGACGGGGTCGCGGCGGCCTCGGCGGCCTGCGCGCGGTGACGCTCGATCTGCGCGGCGTGCATGCCGTGGTGGCGCTCCGCCTCGGCGTAACGGGCCTCCCACTCGGCGCGCTGGGTCTCGAAGCCCTCCATCCACTCGTTGGTCTCCGCGTCGAAGCCCTCCGGGAAGATGTAGTTGCCCTGCTCATCGTAGGAATCGCCCATGCCGTACTTGGTCGGGTCGAACTCCTCGGTGAAGTCCTCGTCGGCCTGCTTCAGCGACAGGGAGATGCGGCGGCGGTCCAGGTCGATGTCGATGACCTTGACCATGGCCTCCTCGCCGACGGTGACGATCTGGTCCGGGACATCCACGTGGCGCTCGGCAAGCTCGGAGATGTGGACCAGGCCCTCGATGCCCTCCTCGACGCGGACGAACGCGCCGAACGGCACCAGCTTGGTGACCTTGCCCGGGACGATCTGGCCGATGGCGTGGGTGCGGGCGAACACGCGCCACGGGTCCTCCTGGGTCGCCTTCAGCGACAGGGAGACGCGCTCGCGGTTGAGATCGACCTCGAGAACCTCGACGGTGACCTCGTCGCCGACCTGGACGACCTCGGACGGGTGATCGATGTGCTTCCAGGACAGCTCGGAAACGTGCACCAGGCCGTCGACGCCGCCGAGATCGACGAACGCGCCGAAGTTGACGATGGAGGACACGACGCCCTTGCGGACCTGGCCCTTCTGCAGCTGGTGCAGGAACTCGGAGCGGACCTCGGACTGGGTCTGCTCGAGCCACGCACGGCGGGACAGGACCACGTTGTTGCGGTTCTTGTCCAGCTCGATGATCTTCGCCTCGAGCTCCTGGCCGATGTACGGCTGCAGGTCGCGGACGCGGCGCATCTCGACCAGCGACGCCGGCAGGAAGCCGCGCAGGCCGATGTCCAGGATCAGGCCGCCCTTGACGACCTCGATGACGGTACCGGTGACCGGCTCGTCCTTCTCCTTGAGATCCTCGATGGTGCCCCAGGCGCGCTCGTACTGCGCACGCTTCTTGGACAGGATCAGGCGGCCTTCCTTGTCCTCCTTGGTGAGGACCAGGGCGTCGATCTCGTCACCGACCTCGACCACCTCGTCGGGGTCGACATCGTGCTTGATGGACAGCTCGCGGGAGGGGATGACGCCCTCCGTCTTGTAGCCGATGTCGAGCAGGACCTCATCGCGATCGACCTTGACCACGGTGCCTTCGACGATGTCGCCATCGTTGAAGTACTTGATCGTGGAGTCGATGGCGGCGAGGAAATCCTCAGCGGTGCCGATGTCGTTGACGGCGACCTGAGGGGTGTTGGAGGTGGGCATATGTAAGTTGCTCCGAAGCGGATAGGAATCGAGTTGGACAGGGTCGGTCCGGTACACCCGCATCCGCCCTGATGGACGGGGTGGGGTCGTCGGATCGGCAGGCGGGCGCCGGTTGCGCACGCATACCGCGAACACGATACGCGCCCACCTGCACCGAATCAAGTCCCGCCGCAGGTGAGACGGGTGTGACGGAAGGGTTCCGGCGCGTCCTAGACTCGCCCCATGTCCCAATTCTTCGGTTACGCCCCGGTCGGCGACGACGAATCCGCCAGGGCGAACCGCTCCTGGTGGGATTCGGACGCCATCGACTACCACCGCGAGCACCCGCTCTACCTCGGTGAAGGACGGCCGGAGGGCGATTTCGTCTGGTGCCCCGAGATGCTGCGCGAAGAGCACGCCCATCTGCTTGGCGACGCCGACGTGCTCGCGAGTTCCGACGTCCTCGAGATCGGCTGCGGTTCCGCGCCGTGCTCTCGCTGGCTGGCGGCCCACCGCCCGCCGAAGTCCTTGACCGCCTTCGACGTGTCGATGGGCATGCTCGCCCACGGGGTGACCGCGGCGGCATCCGACGACGCCGGCGGACGCGCTGGGCGCGGGCCGTCGTCAAGCGGGGGTGGCCCCCGGGAATTGGCTGGCGTGAATCTGGTGCAGGCCGACGCCGCGGCGATGCCGTTCGGGGACGCTTCCTTCGACATCGCGTTCTCCGTGTTCGGGGCCATCCCCTTCGTGGCGGATTCGGCCGGGCTGATGCGCGGCGTCGCCCGCGTGCTGCGGCCCGGCGGGCGCTTCGTGTTTTCGGTGACTCACCCGATGCGCTGGTGCTTCCCCGACGACCCCGGGCCCGCCGGATTGAAGGCGGGCATCCCCTATTTCCACCGGTCGCCGTACGTGGAGCGCGACGCCGACGGCACCGCGATCTACGTGGAGCACCACCGCACCATGGGCGACCGGGTCCGGGACCTGGTCGGGGCGGGCTTCGTCCTCGAGGACCTCATCGAACCCGAATGGCCCGAGGACCTCGACGTGACGTGGGGCCAATGGTCGCCGCTGCGCGGGGCCGTGATCCCGGGGACGGCGATCTTCGTGGCGCGGCTGGCGGAATAGCCCGCGGAACATGTCGCCGGTGCCCCGAAGACGAGCGGGGCGAACCGGCGGAATGCGATGGCGGGGCACCCGTGTTCGAATGCCGCCGGGCGGTGATCCGGGAGCTTTCCTAGCATGGGGCCCATGGAGATCACTTTCGGTTGGGGCCTGGACGGGGCCGCGTGGGAAAGGCCCTGTCGCGAGGGCGAATCGCGGGCGACGCTCGGGCACGCGGCGGTCGGGCCAGCCGGGCTGGCGGGGATTCTGGGCACGCGCCTGGGCATCGGCGGGGTGATGCTCGAGCGCCCCCTGCGCATCGGCGCGTACCGTGATGCGCTGGCGCGGACGTCGCGGCAGTGGTGCGGCGATTCCTTCCAGCTCGACGCGTGGGCGGTGGCGAAGAAGATGCTGTCGTGGCGCGACGAGCTCGTCACCGCAGGGTGGGACGGTTCCCCGGTGGCGGGAGCCTCTCCCCGCTTGGCCGATCTCGCGGAGGCCGAAGAGCTTTTCGACGCTCCCGGAGCCGCCGATGATCTGCGGGGCGTCGCGGCGATGCTGCGCGAACTCGTCGTCGACGGAGTCGTGTGGCCGCTGGGCATCGACCGGTTGACCATCTTGGGGTCGCGCGCGGAGCTGCCGGCCCCGTGGCCGGGGATCATCGACGACGTCGAGGCGCTCGGCGTGTCCATCGGCGAGGAAGGTGCGCCCGCCTCGGTCGAGAGATTGCGGGTGATCACCGCCGCCACCGAATGGGAGGCGGCCGAGGCCGCGGCGCGCATCCTGGCGACCGCGCCCGGCACCGCCCTGGTGGCCACGCACCACACGGAGGTCCTCGATCAGGAGCTGTCCCGCCGGGGCATGGCCCGGCTCGGGGCGTTGGAGGCCTCGGACCAGCGCGCGACGGCGCAGGTCTTGCCGCTCTTCCTGGACGCCATCTGCGGGCCGATCGACGTCCACGCCATCGCCGCGTTCCTGGACATGGGCCTGACCACCTCCGATACCCGCACCGGCACGGTGACCGACCTGGGCGTCGTCCCCTACGTCATCCGCCGCGGACTGCTCGGGGCACTCGCCGCGCAACCCGGCGTCGGCGGCCCGGCGTGGCTCGGGGCGCTGGAGGACATCCGCGCCGACATCGCGGCCCGGGCCGACGAGTCCGTGGACGAAGTCGCGAAGAGCGCCGCTCACCGTGCGGCGACACACGAAGAGCTGCTGGACGCGCTCGACTTGTACCTGCGCACCTCGCGCATCGGGTTCGTCGACGGCGTGTGCGACACCGCCGCGATCATCGAGCCCCTGGACTGGCTGGCGAAGCGCCTGCGCAACATGGGCGCGATCTTCGAGGCTCCGGAGCTGTTGGTCGCGGGGAGGTCGGTGACCACGGCGATCGAGGTCCTCGGGCGGCAGGCCACCGTAAGCGAGCGTGAATTGCAGAGGATCCTCGAAGACTGCGGTTCCGCGCAGCAGTCTCCCCTGGCGGGGGCCGAGGCCGCCGAGGGCTCCCGCGTGCCGTCGCCGGCGTTGATCCGCAATCCCGGCCCCGTCGTGTGGTGGGGCGCCGTCGACGACGGCCGTACCCGGCGCCGCATCTGGACTCCGGAGGAGGTGCGCACGCTCGCCGTTGCCGGCGTCGACGTACCCGATCCCGGCATTCTGGCCAGGCTGACGTCCACGGCGGAACTGGCGGGACTGTGCAGGGCCGGCGACGTCGTGGCGGTCGTCCCGGCCGTCCTCGATGGTGCGGCGACGACCCGGCACCCCGCCCTGTCCTTCGCGGCCCACGGCAGCACGGGATACGACGGGGCCGAATCCGAATTCACCGCCCGCCAACTCGTCGTCGACGGCACCTGGAATTTCGGCGGCGCCGACCTTCCCCTGGATGTCCCGGAGCCTTTCGTCCCGGACGCCGACGCCCTCGCCGCGAACGCGTCTCGCCGTGAGGTGCCTCCGGGAACCCACCTGTTGCCGGACCGGCTGTCCTACTCCCAAATGGAGAAGCTCCTGGTCCACCGCCTGGAGTGGCTGCTGGCGTACCCGCTGCGGATCCGCCAGGGTTGGGTGACCGACATTCCCACCGGAAACCGGATGATCGGCACCTTCCTCCACGCGATCATCGAGAAGATCGTCGAAGAAGGACTGGACGGGGCCGACGTCGCGACGGTGCGGACCTGCTTCGCCGAATTGCTCCCCCACTACGCCTCGGAGCTGAACCTGCCGGGCAATGCCCGACTGCGCCAGCAGGTGGAGGCGGAGGCCCTCGAGAGCATCCCCGAGCTCTTCGGGACGCTGCGCCGCGGCGGCATGATCGTCACCGCTGCCGAGGCCCCCATCGAGCGGGAACTCGTGCTGGCTCTTCGGGACCCCGACGGCGACCCGGATGATCCGGCGAACGTCCACGAGCATCCGGTCACCATGGTGGGCTTCCGCGACCTCGACGCCGAAACGGCCGACGGCACCACCGTGGTCATCGACATGAAGTACTCGGTCAGCCGACGCAAGTACGGCGACCTCATCGAATCCGGCCGCTCCCTGCAGCTGGCCACCTACGCGTGGTCGGTCGCCGATGAGCTTCCGCTGGAGAGCATCGTCACGGCCTACTTCGAGCTCAAGTACGCGCGCTTCGACTCGCTCGACCCCGCGCTCGGCGGCCTGACCCCCGCCACCGGTTCGGTCGCCCCCGAAACGCTGTGGCGGCGGGCCGTGACCTCCGTCGAAGAGGCGCTGTCCGAGATCGCGTTCTCCGGGGTCGTCAAGGACGAGGGCAACGCCATGCTCGTCGCCGCCGACGGCGTCGAGCGCGAGATCGCGAAGAGGTCGGCGAAGGCGTCCGAGGCCGCCGACATGAACGACCGCTACCTGCCCATGGACACCGCGAAGTACGTGGACTACGGGATCATCACCGGCATCGAGGCCGATCCGTCATGACCGATGGGAACCAGAAGAACACCATGAAGTCGACCATCATCACCGCCAGCGCCGGCACCGGCAAGACCTACACGATCACGGGCAAGCTCGCGGACCGCATCAAGGACGGGTTGTCGCCGTCGGCCATCATCGCCACGACCTTCACCACGAAGGCCGCCGGTGAGCTGTCGGAGCGCATCCGCTCGAAGCTGATGGAAGACGGCCTGGCGGAGCAGGCCCAGGCCATCGGTTCCGCCCTGGTCGGCACCGTCAACTCGGTGTCGGCGACGCTGGTGCGCGACTTCGCCATCGACGCCGGCCTGTCCCCCGAGCTCGAGACGCTGACCGAAGACGCCGCCGCCAGGGCCTTCGACCTCGCCTGCGATGCCGTCATCGCCGATGCAGAGGACGCCCACCGCGATCTGCTGCGCCGGACCGGATACGACAAGCCCGTCGACGCGTACGAGTTCGATCAGCGGAAGTCCTTCTCCGACACCGTCCGCGCCATCGCGGAGACCGCGCGGCAGAACCTCATCGGCCCCGAGGGCCTCGCCACCGCCGCCGAGGCGTCGGTCGCGGAGCTCATCGAGGTCCTCGATCAGGTCAATCGCGAATCGGTTGGCGCCGTCGAAACCGACGACCGTGCCATGTGGGCAAGTGATGCAATTTCTGCATGCGAAGCCGCGATCGAGCTGGACGCGGGCGACGAGCGCAATGCCGCCATTGGCCGCCGCCGCAAGTTCGCGGAGCTGGCCAAGGCGATGTCGCGCGACGTCGATCGGATCCCGTGGAACGAATGGGCGAAACTCGCGGACGTGAAGTCCCCCAAGGCCATCGGCAAAGTCTTCGAGGGCTTCGCCGAGATCGCCGCGGACATCGCCGCCAGCCCCGCCTACCGCGAGGACATGGCCGCATTGACGCGGTTGGTGCTCGGCACCGCCGCCACGTGCCTGACCGCGTACGACGACCACAAGAAGGCGCTCGGCCTCATCGATTTCACCGACCAGGAGGTCCTGGCGCTAGAAATCATCACGACGTCGCCGTCGGTGCGCGCGGCCATCGCCGAAACGTACGAGGTCCTCGTCGTCGACGAGTTCCAGGACACCAACCCGATCCAGCTCGCCCTTTTCTTCCAGTTGGGCGAACTGGCCGGCGAGGTCATCTGGGTCGGCGACCCGAAGCAGTCGATTTACGGTTTCCGCGGTTCCGATCCGCAGCTGATGGCCGCCGCCTTCGACGAGCTCGCCGTTCACGGCACCGTCGAAAAGCTCGATCGGTCCTGGCGTTCCTTCAGAGAGCCGCTGGCGCTGACCAACGAACTGTTTTCCGCGTCGATGCCGGACGCGGACGTCCGCCTCCGCGTCGCCGAACCGAAAGTGTTCGAGCACAAGGGCGGTGACGTGCGTGTTTGGCAGCCCTCCACCGACGGCGGCACGTCGAATGCGCCGTGGTTCGGGGCGATCGCCAAGGGCGTGTCCTCGCTCATCGCGGAGGGCACGGCGCCGAAGGACATCGCCGTTCTCGCACGGTCGAAGTCCAACGTCGAGAACATCGTCGACACGCTCACCGAGGCGGGCATCCCCTGCACCGGCGACAAGGCGGATCTGCGCACGGCGCGGGAAGGCCAGGTCATCCGGGCGGGACTCGGATTCCTGCTCGATCCGCGGGACACCCGCTCGCTGGTCGAACTGATCGTGCTGTGCGATGACCACTCGGCGCACGACACCTGGTTCTCCCGGCTCACGGCCGCCGATACGACCCGGGAATCGCGGAGCGAACTGTTGCGATCCTGGGCAGACGACGAGGCGCTCGCCCCGCTGCAGCAGCTGCGCACCGCCGCGGTGAACCTCACCCCGGTCGAATGCGTCCGACAGGTCATCGATGCGCTGGACCTGCGCCGCCGGATCGTGGGATGGACGCGACCGTCGCGGCGCATGGGATCGCTCGACGCCTTCACCGGTCTGGCACGCGAGTACCAGGACGAGACCCGCTCGGCGGGCGGGGCGACGTCGCTGTCCGGATTCCTCAATTGGTTCGACGCCATCGATGAACTTCCGGAGGCCGGCGGCGACGACGATTCGGTGTACGTGGGCACCATGCACTCCTCGAAGGGCCTCGAGTGGGATGCGGTGTGCGTCGCGGTGCCCAAGCCCAAGGACATGTTCACGCCCGACGGTCATTGGGTGGCCTCGCGCGAAGCGCCCACGCTGGAGAATCCGCTGGGCGACCGCTACCTGCGGTTCTGGCCCGCAGCACCAGGCAAGGCGAAGGTCATCGTCGAGACGATGGCCGCCCAACCCGTGCAGAAGGAACGCGCGGCGGCCGAGGTCGAGGACGCCCGCCGCCTGGCCTACGTGTCGCTGACGCGCGCGGCCAAGCACTCGATCCTGTGCGCCCGGTCGGGATTCGAGGACTTCGCCGCCGTAAAGGGCACCCCGGTGACCATGAAGGCGGTCGGTGACCACGTGGCGGTGAAGGACGCCGCGGGCAGCGTGGTCCAGGTGCCCGCCCTGATCGAGGCGATGATCTGGGACGACGCCGACGCGACTCCGCCCATGCCGTCGCGGCATCGCCCCGGCCTCGATTCGATGCGCGGCCCCGCACCGGCCGGCCGACTGGCGCCCGCGCGCGTTGCGCCGTCGTCGATCGCCGCGACCGACGACCAGAGGGCCGCGGCCGCCGTCGTCGAACGCGTCGTGCTGGGCGCGCCGCTGGTTTCCGGCGGAGGCCAGCATTGGGAGCGCGTGGGCGAAGCCGTCCATGGTTACCTCGGCCTGCCGCTGGCCACGCTCGGCGCGGACCTGCGCGAGCGGGCCGCCGAGCGCCTCATCGATTCTTGGGGAGTAGGCGCGCACGTCTCCGCCGAAACGATGACGGACCTGGGCAGGCGCTGGCTGGATTGGCTGAATGCGGAGTTCCCCGGTGCCGTGATCCGCTCGGAAGTGCCGGTGACCTGGCGCAACGACGACCACCAGATTCACGAGGGCTGGATCGACCAGCTCCTGGAACTTCCGGACGGCCGCGTGGTCCTCATCGATCACAAGACCTATCCGGGAGACGACCCGATCGACCATGTCCGGAAGAACTACATCGGCCAGCTCTCCGGCTACGCCGACGCACTGGAACGGGCGGGCGCGGGACGGCCCGCCGAGATCCTGGTCCACCTGCCGCTGAAGGGGTTGGTGGTGGCGATCAGGCCGTGACCCCGCGGCGCACTAGCCGTCATGCTCCGGTAGGAAGCGTTCGCAACCTACCGGGGCAAACAACTGGCCCGCCATCCAGCCCGTCGCCCCACGGGCATCGCCCTAGTGCGCCGCCTCGTCCCAGTTCGAGCCGGCGCCGACGGACACGTCGAGCGGCACCTTCAGTTCGAAGGCGGCGTCCATCTCACGGCGGAGCATCTCCTCGATGACCTCCCGCTCACCCGGAGCCACCTCCACGACCAATTCATCGTGGACCTGCAGCAGCACGCGGGAAGCGTAGGGGCCGTCCTCGCCGCCCCGTCGCAAAGCATCGTCGACGCGCAGCATGGCCACCTTGATGATGTCCGCCGCCGTGCCCTGGATCGGCGAGTTCAGGGCGGCGCGCTCGGCCATGTCACGGGCCATGCGGTTGTCGGAGTTGAGATCCGGCAGATAGCGGCGGCGGTCGAACAGCGTCGCGGTGTAGCCGTCCTTGCGGGCGCGCTCCACGACGCCGTCGAGGTAGGCGCGGACGCCGCCGAAACGCTCGAAGTACTCCTCCATCAGGCGCTTCGCCTCGCCCTGCGGAATGTCCAGCTGCTGGGCCAGGCCGAACGCCGACAAGCCGTAGGCCAGGCCGTAGGACATCGCCTTCACGCGGCGGCGCAGGTCCGGCGTCACGCCGTCGATCGGCACGTCGAACACCTTCGAGCCGACGTAGTTGTGCAGGTCCTCGCCGCGCCGGTAGGCGTCGATGAGCCCCTCGTCACCGGACAGGTGCGCCATGACGCGCATTTCGATCTGCGAGTAGTCGGCGGTGACCAGGCCCTCGTAGCCCTCGCCGGCGACGAACGCCGATCGAATCTCGCGGCCGAACTCGGTGCGCACCGGGATGTTCTGCAGGTTCGGCTCGGTCGACGACAGGCGGCCGGTCGCGGCGACGGTCTGGTTGAACGTCGTGTGAATTCGCCCGTCCTCGCCGACGGCCTTGACCAACCCCTCGACGGTCGACTTCATCTTCTGCGACTCGCGGAACGCCATCAGCCGCTCCAGGAACGGGTGATCGTTGGTCTTGGCCAGGTTCTCCAGCTCCTTGGCGGCGGTGGAGTAGCCCGTCTTCGTCTTCTTGGTCTTCGGCATGCCCAGCTGGTCGAAAAGCACCTCCTGCAGCTGTTTCGGCGACCCCAGATTCAGCTCCGGCCGGTCGACGATCCCGCGCGCCGCGTCCTCGGCCGCGGCCTGCGCCTGCGCCGCCTCGTCGCGCAGGGCCTTGAGCTTGGCGACGTCCACCGCGATCCCGGCACGCTCCATCCGCGCCAGAACCGGCGCGAGAGGCACCTCGATGTCCGCGTAGACGTCGTAAAGCCCATTGGCGTCGAGTTCCGCGGCCAGCGCACCCGCGAGATCGAACACAGCGACGGCGCGGTCGGCGTTGCCGGGGCCGGGCTCGTCGAGCAGCGTCAGCTGGCCCTCCGCCTGCGCCAGCGTGCGGTTGAGGTGCCGCTGCAGGATGTTGTCCAGCGTGTAACTGCGCTGGCTGGGCCTCAGGAGGTACGAGGCCAGGAACGTGTCGTGGACGACGCCGGACAGCTCCAGCTCATGGCCCCACAGGGCATGCATGGTCGACTTCGAATCGTGGACCATCTTCGGGTGGTCGCCGGCGAGCCATTCGGCCAACGCTGCGGCGTCGCCCGGCACCAGCCCGGCAGGGTCGACGACGATGGCGGAGACGGTGGACGCTGCGGTGGTTTCGTCGGCGTCGGCTGCATCGTCGGTGGCCGGCTCCTCCTCATGCTCCGACGCGGCGATGGCCAGCTCCCCGCCGGAGTAGTCGATGGCCGCGGGGCCGCGGCGGGCGGCGAGCCACCCCGCCAGCGCACCATCGTCGAGGCTCTCCACGACCACCTCGGTGCCGGAGTCGCCCTCGGCGGCGGTGACGCCCGCGCCTTCGACGGACAGGGTGCGGAACACCCGGTCGCGGAGGCTGTCGCCGAACTCGAGGCGGTCGAAGAAGTCGGCGATGCCTTGAGCGTCGGCCGGCCGCAGCTCCAGCTCACCGGGGCCGTAAGGCAAGGGAAGATCCTTGACCATCTCGGTGAGGTCGCGGTTCATCTGCACGGCGGCGACTCGCTCGCGCAAGTTGTCGCCGACCTTGCCTCGGACCTCGTCGACGCGGTCGATGAGCTCGGCCAGGCTGCCGTACTGCAGGATCCACTTCTGCGCCGTCTTCTCGCCCACGCCCGGGACACCGGGCAGATTGTCCGACGGGTCGCCGCGCAACGCGGCGAAATCCGGGTACTGCGCCGGCGTCAGTCCGTACTTCTCCTTCACGGCTTCCGGTGTGAAGCGATGGAGCGTCGACACGCCACGCATGGGATAGAGGACGGTCGTCGCATCGTTGACGAGCTGCAGCGCATCGCGATCGCCGGTGACGATGAGCGTCTCGAAGCCCTCCGGCAGCGCCTCGGTGGCCAACGTGGCGATGATGTCGTCGGCCTCGTAGTTCTCCTTCTCCAGCGTGACGATGCCCATTTCCTTGAGCACCTGCTGCAGCAACGGCACCTGGCCGCGGAACTCCTCGGGGGTCTTCTCGCGCTGGGCCTTGTAGTCGGGGAACTTGTCCGTGCGGAAGGTCTTGCGGCCGACGTCGAACGCGACGGCGACGTGGGTGGGCTTCTCTTCCGCCAGGAGGTTCGCCAGCATGGACAGGAACCCGTACACCGCGTTGGTGAACTGCCCGCCGGTGGTGGAGAAATTGTCGGTGGGCAACGCGAAGAAGGCCCGGAAGGCCATGGAGTGGCCGTCGACCAGCATGAGGGTTCGTTTCATGCGGACCAGTGTAGGAAAACGCGCCGGCGCGGGGACCGCCCCCACCGCCGCAGGTGCCGACGACGGTCATCACCGACCCCCGGCCCATTTGACCCACGGCGACAAACATGGGGAAAATCGATGTGAAAAGCGCCAGCGGCGCTGGGGGTGCCGGGGGTGCTACCCCCTCTCGATTCCGGCGAATGCAGATTAAATCGGAACTATGGATCGGGCCCCGAAACTCTATCAGTCAACGCCCGCCCGAAACGCCACCCCCGACAGGGGCTGTCCGGCCGCTCGTCCACCCCCACAAGAAGCCATTCCCGGGCACCCCAACTAGGTCCATACCCCCACCGGCTTTATGCTATTTACCATGGATAGCGAAACCTCCCGCCCGCGCCGCCAGAACTCGGCGACGACCCGGGCCCGCATCGTCGAGGTGGCTGCGGCGTACTTCACCCGGAAACCATTCTCGAAGGTCTCCCTCAAGGAGATTGCCACCGAGGCCGGCGTCAGCGCGCCGTTGATCATCAAATACTTCCGCACCAAGGAAGGGCTCCTGGAGGAGCTGATCAACTTCGAGGCGATGAAGGATCTCATCTGCGAGGTTCCCTTCGGGGACATCGGCACGTCGCTGGCCGATGACGCGATCAACGGCGACCGCTCCTCCACCAGCTCGCTGGTCGCGCTGCTGATGGCCACCGCCGGCAGCCCGGCCGCGGTGAAGACGGTCACCGACCAGTTCCAGGAGAGCATCGGCGGCGCCCTGTTCGACCGCATCCGTGACGAGGCCCCCGGCGTGACCGGCGACGAGGATGCCGAGCAGCGTTGCCAGTACGCCCTGGCCATGTACACCGGCCTGGGCACCGTCCTGGTCAGCTACGCCCGCGGCATCCCCTCGGAGGGGGCTGCGGCGGTCGATTCATACGGCGCCCACATCCAGCGGGTCCTGGAGACCCCGACCGAGGTTCCGGTCTCCCCCGCCGGCGACTGACGGCGGCACCCGCGCACTGCCCCGCATCGCCGACGCGCCGCCCGCGCACTTATCCTCGTCGGCGCAGTCGGGCGCCGCACCCCCATGTGACGCGCGCCACCCTCCGTCACCACGGGTTTTTCGGCCATGACCTAGTAACATCGCGTCGCGATGGATACCAACGAAAACACCCGGCCCGCCCCCCGCTCCCGCGTGCCCGCACCCGTGGACGGCCCGGCGGTCAACACCGATCCCCGCCCTCCGACGCCCGCCGGCACGGCGGCCAACGTGGTGCGCGGCGGCCTCATCGGTCTCGCGGAGACGGTCCCCGGCGTGTCCGGCGGCACGGTCGCGCTGGTCACCGGCATCTACGAGCGCCTGATCGCGTCGGCGAAGAACATCACGGAGCTCCCGAAGGACGCCGTGACCAAGGGCGATTGGCGCGCCACGGCCCGCAAGATCGATTGGTGGCTGCTGCTGCCGGTGGCCGTCGGCATGCTCGCGGTCGTCTTCTCCATGGCCGGCATCATGGAATCGTTCGTCACCGACCAGCCGGTTGCGTCGAAGGCACTGTTCATGGGCATGATCGCCATGTCGGTGCTCATCCCCTTCCAGGAGATCCGCCCCGGTGCGCTGGAGCGCCCGGGCATGCGGGGCAAGGTGATCGCGATCTTCGTGTTCTTCGCCGTGGCCACGTTCTGGCTGACGTCGCTGCCGCAGGCCACCGCATCGACCGACCCGTCGCTGTGGATCGTGTTCTTCGCGGCGTCGATCGCCATCTGCGCCCTGGTGCTGCCCGGGGTGTCGGGCTCGTTCTTCCTGCTCGTGGCCGGCCTGTACGCGCCGACCATGGCCGCCGTCGACCAGCGCGACTTGGCCTACCTGGGCGTGTTCATGCTCGGCGCGCTGCTGGGCATCGTGCTGTTCGTGCGTCTGCTGGAGTGGCTGCTGGAGCACAAGCACACCGTCACCCTCGTCGCCATGGCCGGTCTGCTGCTCGGTTCGTTGCGCGCCCTGTGGCCGTGGCAGGCCGAGGACGGCTCGATGCTGCGCGTCGGCGACGACTGGCCGATGGCCCTGGGACTGTTCATGCTCGGCGCATTCATCGTGGGCGTCGTCGCGTGGGTCCAGCACCGTTTCTCGGAGCCGGAGGACGTGCGCTAAGATTCTTCGAGTTGCTTCACGATGGCCACCGGCCGCACCGGAGCAGCCTGGAGCGCCCCTGTAGCCCAATTGGCAGAGGCAACGGATTCAAAACCCGTCCAGTGTGGGTTCGAGTCCCACCGGGGGCACCGGAGATGAACCCCGCCACCTGTTTCACCGCAGGTAGGCGGGGTTTTTTCGTGCCCGTTGCCACGTACCGAATGGTGCTGTGCTTCGCCATGGGTCGTACAGTGGGCGGTACGATGAGGGAAGGCACGGGTGGTGAGGACATGGACCGGAACGCGAACGCCGACGGTTACGGCAACGACGGCGGCTACGGCTCCGAATGGGCCCGCCCGCCGCTGTGGAAAATCGCGTTGGCCGTGCTGTCGATCCTCGCCGGTGCCGTTTGTCTCTTCGCGGCCATCGCTCTGCGTGGTCTGCCCGGAGTGGCCATCGGAGCGGCCGTCGCCGCCGGCCTGATTCTGCCGGGCGCATGGTGGTCGTGGCATGAAAGCCGCGAACACCGCGCCGCCGTCGACCCCGACGCCCCCGCCGCAGTACTCGACCGGCGCTGGCGTTTCATCGCCCCCATCGCCGTCGTCCTGCTGGCCCTCGGTTCGGTGCTGGCCGTGGCGCTGCCCGACCCCGACGCGGCGCCGGCGACGAACGAAGAGGAATCCAGCTCGCAACGGACCCCGCCGAAGCCGTCGAAGACATCCACGTCCCGGACGGCGACCCAGCGCCCCACGGCGACGGAAACGTCGGTGACGAGGACGGAAAGTTCGTCGGAGACATCGTCGGAGGAAACGTCGACGTCGGAAAGCGAAAGCACCGGCACCTCCACGCCCACGGTCCCCACCACCGAACCGACGACGCGACCCACGACGCAGCCGACCCCGACGACGCAACCGACGCAACCCACCCAACCGACCCAAACGCAGCCCACCCAACCGACGCAAACGCAGCCTCTTCCCCCGGAACCGCCGCAAACGCAGCCTCTTCCCCCGGAACCGCCGCAGGACCCCGCCGGCGCATAGGCCCGGCCGGTGGAGCCCGGCGGGGTTGCGCGGGACGCTCTCGCATGCGCCGCGAACGCCGTCGATTAGGCTGTCTTGACGAACCGACGGGCGAACGACGCCCGTCCGACGAACGAGGAGCCGACGCAGATGGCCAGCGCCAAGGACGAGAACAAGGGCAACGACATCGTCGATGGGATCGGCGACGGCACCGTGGATGCCACGGCCGAGGCCGGCAACGGTGACGTCGGCAACGGTGACGCGGGCGAAGCCTCCATCACGACCGACGAGATCTTTCGCGCGCACGAGGGCGGCAAGCTCATCACCGCGTCGACGCTGCCGCTGAACTCCACCCGGGACCTCTCCATCGCCTACACCCCGGGCGTGGCCCAGGTCTGCGAGGCCATCCACGACGACCCGAAGCTGACGCGCACGTACACGTGGACGGGCAACAACGTCGCCATCATCTCCGACGGCACCGCCGTGCTCGGCCTCGGCGACATCGGCCCCAAGGCCGCGCTGCCGGTCATGGAGGGCAAGGCCCAGCTGTTCGGCCGCTTCGCCGGCCTCAACGCGGTGCCCATCGTCCTGGACACCACCGACCCCGAGGAGCTGGTGGAGACCATCGCGCGCCTGGCCCCGTCCTTCGGCGGCATCAACCTCGAGGACATCTCCGCGCCCCGCTGCTTCGAGGTGGAGCGCCGCCTCGACGAGATGCTGGACATCCCGGTGTTCCACGACGACCAGCACGGCACGGCGATCGTCATCACCGCCGGCCTGCGCAACGCCTGCAAGCTCACCGACCGCCGCCTGGAGGACCTCAAGGTCGTCATCTCCGGCGCCGGCGCCGCGGGCGTGGCCACCACCCGCATGCTCCTGTCGGCGGGCGTGACGGACATCGTCGTCTGCGACTCGCGCGGCATCATCCACGAGGGCCGCGAGCCGCTCAACGAGGTCAAGGCGACCCTCGCCGAACTGACCAACCCGCGCGGGTTGCGGGGTTCGATCTCCGACGCGCTGGTCGGCGCCGACGCCTTCATCGGCGTGTCCGCGGGCCACCTCAACTCGGAGCAGATCTCCAAGATGGCCGAGGGGCCGTTCCTGTTCTCGTTGGCCAACCCGAACCCGGAGATCCCCCAGAAGATCGCCCTGGAGTACGGCTCCGTCGTGGCCACCGGCCGCTCGGACTACCCGAACCAGATCAACAACGTCCTGGCGTTCCCGGGCATTTTCAAGGGCGCGCTGGCCGCCGGCGCGACGCGCATCACCAAGTCGATGAAGCTCGCCGCGACCCGCGCCATCGCCGCCGTCGCCGCCGAGGATCTGCGCCACGACTACATCATCCCGTCGCCGCTGGACACCCGCGTCGCCCCGGCCGTCGCCGCCGCGGTGGAAGTCGCCGCCCGCAATGACTCGACCTCGGGGGCGTCCCGGTAAAGTCGTCTCCCATGAGACGACCCCTCGCCGCCGCCGCGGCTTCGCTGGCGGCCGCACTGACATTGGGGTTGGCCGGCTGTGTCACCAACGACGAAGGCGGCCATCCCGACGGGTGGGAACCGGTGGCCCCGGACGCCGTGCCCGAACTCGCCGAACGGGTGCCGGAGGACATCCGCGCCCGCGGCACCATCTCGATCGGCACCAACCCGCCGTTCGCGCCGCTGGAGTTCAAGGACGCGGGCGGGCAGATCATCGGCTTCGACCTCGATCTCGCCCGCGCCGCGGCCAACGTGCTCGACCTGGACCTGGTCGTGCGCGAGCAGGACTTCACGCTGATCCTGCCGTCGATTTCGGCGGGCACCGTCGACTTCGGCGCGTCCGGTTTCACCAGCAACGACGAACGGCGCCAGACGTACGACTTCGTCGATTACCTGGACACCGGCCTGCAGTGGGCGCGCCCGGCGGGTTCGACCATCACGCCGGACGACGCCTGTGGACGCGAGATCGCCGTCCAGCGCGGCACCGTCGCGGAGATGGAGGACCTGCCCGCCCGCAGCGCCGCCTGCGTCGAGGAGGGCAAGGAGCCGATCAAGCGCCTGGCTTACCAGGACGCGGGAACCGCGGCGACGGCGGTCGTCCTCGGCCGCGCCGACGCGATGGCCGCCGACTCCCCCGTGTCCGCGTGGGCCGTCGCCCGCGCCGACGGGAAGCTGGAGATGGCCGGCGACATCTACGACGGCGCCCCCTTCGGCTGGCCGGTGCCGAAGGACTCGGAATTGGCCCCGCTGCTGGCCGACGCATTGCAGCACCTCATCGACACCGGTGAGTACGAGCGCATCCTGACCATGTGGGGGCTCGACGACGGCGCCGTGGACCAGGCGCGCATCAATGGAGAGGACATCCGATGACGGAGACGACCGACGGCTCCCGCCACGAGCCGACCGAGCGCGAGCTCGACGCGCCCATCAAGGCCAAGCCGCTGCCCCACCCGGGCCGGTGGATCGGCGCCGCCATCCTGCTGGCGCTGGCCGCGTGGTTCGTCATCGGCGCCGCCCGCAACGAGGCCTACCACTGGGACGTGTACTTCAAGTACCTCCTGGACACCCGCATCGCGGAGGCCGCGCTGCACACGCTGGCCCTGACGATCCTGGCGATGCTCATCGGCATCGTCGGCGGTGCGCTCATCGCGGTGCTGCGCATGTCCGACAACCCGGTGCTGTCGACCATTTCGTGGGTCTACCTGTGGATCTTCCGCGGCACCCCGGTCTACGTCCAGCTGGTCTTCTGGGGCCTGCTGGGCACCATCTACAGCTCCGTCAACGTCGGCTTCGCCGAGCTGGACCTGCAGACGGCGCTGCAGAACACGTTCCTGCTCGCCGTGCTGGGCCTGGGCCTCAACGAGGCCGCCTACATGGCCGAGATCGTCCGCGCCGGCATCCAGGCGGTCCCGGAGGGCCAGACGGAGGCGTCGAAGGCCCTGGGCATGAGCTGGGGCCAGACCATCCGCCGCACGGTGCTGCCCCAGGCGATGCGCATCATCATCCCGCCGACGGGCAACGAGTTCATCTCGCTGCTGAAGACCACCTCGCTGGTCGTCGCGGTGCCCTACACCGCCGAGCTCTACGGCCGCGCCACGGACATCGCCAACGAGCTGTTCCTGCCGGTGCCGATGCTGCTCGTCGCCGCCACCTGGTACCTGGTCATCACGTCGATCCTGATGGTCGGCCAGCATTTCCTGGAGAAGCACTTCGCCAAGGGCGCCACGCGCCATCTCACCGCCCGCCAGCTCGCGGCCCTCGCCGACGCCGAGGGCGTGCCCCCGGTCAACGCCCGCGTCGTGGAGAAGTCCGAGCGCGCCAACTACGAGGAGGATCAGCGATGAGCCCCGCCACCGCACACGGACCCGCCAACGGACGCACCGGCGCCGAGCGCCCCATGGTCGAGGCGCACCACGTGCGCAAGTCCTTCGGCCGCCTGGAGGTGCTCAAGGGCATCGACCTGGAGGTCCCCCGCGGCACGGTCACCTGCCTCATCGGCCCGTCGGGCTCGGGGAAGTCGACGCTGCTGCGCTGCGTCAATCACCTGGAGCAGGTCAACGCCGGTCGCCTGTACGTCGACGGCGAGTTGATCGGCTACCGCGAGCGCGACGGCGTGCTCCACGAGATCTCGCCGCGCGACGCGGCCCGCCAGCGCGCGGACATCGGCATGGTGTTCCAGAACTTCAACCTGTTCCCGCACCGCACGGTGCTGGGCAACATCATCGAGGCCCCGATGCACGTGAAGGGCGTCAAGCAGGACGCCGCCACGGATCGGGCGATGGAGCTGCTCAACCAGGTCGGCCTGGCCCACAAGGCCGACGCGTACCCGGTGCAGCTCTCCGGCGGCCAGCAGCAGCGCGTGGCCATCGCCAGGGCGCTGGCCATGGATCCGAAACTGATGCTTTTCGACGAGCCGACGTCCGCCTTGGACCCCGAGCTCGTCGGTGACGTCCTGGGCGTCATGCGCGGCCTGGCCGACGACGGCATGACCATGATGGTGGTCACCCACGAGATGGCGTTCGCCCGCGAGGTCGCCGATCAGGTTGTCTTCATGGACGACGGCGCCGTCGTCGAGGCGGGCACGCCCGACGAGGTGCTGGGCAACCCCCGCGAGGACCGGACGAAGTCGTTCTTGTCGTCGCTCTTCTAGGCTGCCCTGTTCCAGGCGGGGATGTTCCGGGCGGCGCTGTCCCAGCTTGGCTGCTCCGCTCGGCACCGGCTCCTAGAACATCCCGATGAGGCCGCGGACCAGCGTCACCGCCGCGCCGGTGGAGGCGACGATCAGCGCCAGCCGCCGGGCTTTCCGCACGTCGGTGCGCTTGGCGATGACGGTGCCGATCTTCAGGCCCGCCACCATGGCCACCAGGCCGATGGCCCACAGGTGCCAGGGCGCATGCGGGATGATCGGTTCGGCGGCCGACAATTCCTTCACCGTCAGCGACACGGCCCCGGAGACGAAGAACAGCGGCTGCAGCGTCGCCGCGAACGTCTTCTGCGGCCACCGGCTGGCCTGCGCGTAGACGGTGATGGCGGGCCCGGCGATGCCGGCCAGGGTGTTCATGAACCCGCCGGCCGCACCGGAGGCCATCGCGTAACCGCGGCCGTCGATGCGCACGTGGTTGGGCATGATGGTGGTCACCGTCAGCCCCAACAGAACCAGAGCGCCGACGATGACCTGCAACGGCGCCGTCGGCGTGGAATGGACGACCCAGGCGCCCGGGATCGCCCCGGCGAGCATCACCGGGCCGATCAACCAGAACTTCCGCCAATCCACGTTCTCGCGCACCGACAGCGTCTGGAAGATCGCGTTGACGGCCGCGAGGACGTTGATGATCAGCACGCCCGCCACCGGCCCCACGATCAGGCTCAGCACCGGCGCGCCGATCAGCCCCAGCCCCATGCCGGAGACCCGTTGCAGGCACGCCCCCACCAGGGCAACCACGGCGATGACGAGCAACGCCCACGTCGAAAGGTCCATGGCGGGGAATGTTACCTCCCCTGCCGGGGCCGCCCGACGTGGGCGTGGGTCGTCGTGAAGCGGAAAAGCGCTAGTTAACGCTAGATGATGCCCTGCGCGAGCATCGCGTTGGCGACCTTCTTGAAGCCGGCGATGTTGGCGCCGACGACGTAATCGTGCTCGCGGTCGTAGGTGGCCGCCGTCTTCGCGCAGTTCTCGAAGATGTTGGACATGATGCCCTGCAGGCGCTCGTCCGTGTACTCGAAGGACCAGGAATCCCGGGTGGCGTTCTGCTGCATCTCCAGCGCCGAGGTGGCCACGCCGCCGGCGTTGGCGGCCTTGCCCGGGGCGAAGTTGATGGAGGACTTGCGGAAGTACTCCACGGCCTCCGGCGTCGACGGCATGTTCGCGCCCTCGGCGACGTACTTGCAGCCGTTGGCGACGAGCATCTTGGCGTCGTCGCCGTTGAGCTCGTTCTGGGTGGCACAGGGCAGCGCGACGTCGCAGGCGACCTCCCACACGTTGCCCTTGGCGTGGAACTCCGCACCCTCGGCCTGCTCGGCGTACTCGCCGACGCGGCCGCGGCGGACCTCCTTGATCTCGCGGAGGAGCTCGACGTCCACGCCGCCCGGGGTGGAGACGTAGCCGGAGGAGTCGGAGAACGCGACGACGGTGGCGCCCAGCTGCTGCGCCTTCTGCATGGCGTAGATGGCCACGTTGCCGGAGCCGGAAACGACGATCTTGGCGCCGGAGAGCGACTCGCCGTGCTCCTCCATCATGCGCTGGGTGAAGTACACGGTGCCGTAGCCGGTGGCCTCGGTGCGGACCAGGGAACCGCCCCAGGTCAGGCCCTTGCCGGTGAGGACGCCGGACTCGTGGCGGTTGTTCAGGCGGCGGTACTGGCCGAACAGGAAGCCGATCTCGCGGCCGCCGACGCCGATGTCGCCGGCCGGCACGTCGGTGTACTCGCCGATGTGGCGGTTGAGCTCGGTCATGAAGGACTGGCAGAAGCGCATGATCTCCAGCTCGGACTTGCCCTTGGGGTCGAAGTCGGAGCCGCCCTTGCCGCCGCCGATGGGCAGGCCGGTCAGGGAGTTCTTGAAGATCTGCTCGAAGCCGAGGAACTTGATGATGCCCAGGTTCACGCTCGGGTGGAAGCGCAGACCGCCCTTGTAGGGGCCGAGCACGGAGTTGAACTGGACGCGGAAACCGCGGTTGACCTGGACCTGACCCTGGTCATCGACCCACGGGACGCGGAAGATGATCTGGCGCTCCGGCTCGCAGAGGCGCTGGACCAGGCCCTTCTCGCCGTACTCGGGATCCTTGGCGAGGACGATCTTCAAGGATTCGAGGACCTCGGACACGGCCTGGTGGAACTCGGGCTCACCCGCGTTCCGACGCAGCACGAGCTGGTAGAAATCGGAGACTCGATCGTCGACGTTCAACTAAGCACCTTTCTTCGCTCCCGTCCGGCGCACCTGCTCGACGCCGGGCCCCTGGGGCCCGCCGATTCACGGGACCGCGCGTGAAGCGCCGACCGGGACGGGGAGATGGTTTTTACCAAAGTGCATTGTTTCATGCTCTTCGCCGACACGGAAACGCGCGGGGCGACCCCGTTACGCGCCGCCCCCAATGGTCACCCCCATTGATGGCCCGCGGAAATGGGCGGGAAACGGGCGCGAAACACGTCGGAAACATTGGCGGACCGATGCGCGGGTTTCTTCGCTTTACGACGGCCCGGCGTGAAACTCGTCACTCGGGGCGGGATCAGGGGCGCACCGCCACGGACCACGGGTAGCGGGCGACCTCCTCGAGCATGTCGTCGAACTCGCGGAGCACCGGGTCGTCGGGAAGTTTTGCCGCGGGCGTCAGCAACCGCGAGAGGTCCATGGTCAGCGCGTTGAGCGAACCCTCCAGCCCGGCGAGGTCGAGCGTGTAGCGGCGCATGGTGCGGTCGCCGACGGGTTCGTCGGGGTTCTCTCGCTCCCACTGCTCCAGGAGCTGGTCGTCGGCGGGCGCATCGGAGACGATGACGTCGGCGTTGGAGATCTTGCCCTCGGCCTCCAGCTGGCCGAGGCGGGCGGCGAAGGCGCGGGCGAGATCGTCGGAATCGGCGGGCGGTACGAGACATTCGAAGATGATTGCGGGCATGCGGTGAGGGTACCCTCACTCGACTGCTCCGCGCCATGATGGGCGCATGGACGCGCAGGCCGAATTCACCGTCATCTGCTGCCCCGACAGCTTCAAGGGCACCGCCACCGCGCGGGAGGCCGCCGAGGCGATGGCCGCGGGGGCGCGCGACGCTGGGGCGCGGGCGATCGCCGTCCCCATGGCCGACGGCGGCGAAGGCACGGCCGAGTTGCTCGCGCAGGCGTGGGCGGGGACGGCAGGCGGCACAGGCCCCGTTGGCATAGACGGCACAGGCGCCACCGCCCATGACGTCGCCACCGTCGACGCCATCGGCCGCCCGATCACCGCGCGTTGGTGGGAGCCCGCGCCGGGGCGGGCGGTGCTGGACCTGGCGTCGGCGTCGGGGCTGCCGGCCGTCGCGGACTCCCCCGACGCTTCCGGCGCGTCGACGTTCGGCACGGGCGAGTTGATCCTCGACTGCCTGGCCGCCGGCGCCGACGACGTCACCTTGTGCCTCGGCGGCTCGGCGACCACGGACGGCGGCGCCGGGCTGATCACCGCGCTGGGTGCCCGCATCCTCGGCGCGGATGGCCGGGAGCTTCCCCGCGGCGGTGCCACGCTGGCCGACGCCGCGCGCCTGGACCTCGCGGGCCTCGACCCTCGCGCCCGGCGCGCCCGGTGGACGCTGGTCCTCGACGTCACCACCTCTCCCCGGGATGCCCCAGCGGTCTTCGGCCCGCAGAAGGGGGCGTCGCCGGAGCAGGTGGACCAGCTCACCTCGGCCCTGTTGACGTGGTGCCGCCTGTGCGGCGTCGATCCCGGGGAACCCGGCTACGGCGCGGCGGGCGCGACGCCGGTGGGCATCGCGGCGATCGCGGGCGCGGACTATTGTCCGGACCATTCTCCGGCGTCCCTCACCATCGAGCGCGGCGCTCCGCTGCTCGCCCGGGCCACGGGGCTGGAAGCGGCGTTGGACGGTGACGTTCCCGTCGATCTCATCCTCACCGGCGAAGGTTCCATCGACGCCCAGAGCCACGAAGGCAAGGTCCTCGGCTGGATCGTCGCCCGCGCGGCGACGCCGCCATCCCCGGGTGCCCGTCCCATCCCGGTGCATCTGATCGGGGGCCGGGTGGAGTGGGACGCGGTCGTCGTCAAGCGAAGTGCCGGGGCCACCGCCCTTCCCTGGCCCATGGCGCGGACCCTGGACCAACTGCGGGAGGCGGCCCGCCTGGCCACCCTCGACGCCCGGCGCGGGACCGGTGCCGGAGCGGGGAGCGAAGCGGGGAACGCGGCGGGGAACGCGGCGAGGATTCCGCGGCGGTCGTAATCTGGGGGCATGCAGGAAATCGGAACGCCGTTGGTCACGCTCGCGGATGGCACTGTCAAGCAGCTCAACCCATTCTCCGGCACCCAGGTCTGGACGGTCCCCGGGCGCGGCAACCGCCCGCTGGGCATCTCGCGGCCCGATCCGAAGCCGCTGACGGACGCGGACTTCACCGCACGCGACGCGTTCGGTTCCGACAATGCGCTGCAGACGCCGCCGGAGAAGTCGCGCGTGGTGCGCGACGATTCCGCCCCGACCGGTTTCCGCACCATCCACGGCGTCCTGCCCGGCCAGATCCACGACACCGTCGCGGAGTTCCGGCGGGTGCCCAACCTGTTCGAGATCGTCAGCTACGACTACTGGGCCGCCAACTACGGGTTCATCCCCGACGACGAGACCCGCTCCCGCATGGCCCGCTACCTCGCCGACCCGGCGGGGCGCGAACACGTGCTGGCCATCGTCCGTACCCGGCTCAAGGCCGCGGGGCAGGCACCGGAGAAGGTCGCGGCGCTGACCGACGGCGAGCTGCTGGAGCACGCGCCCGGCTACTTCGCCGGCGGGCACGACGTCATCGTGGCGCGGCGGCACTTCGTCGATGGGGCGACCCGCGACGACCAGCTGGCGTCGTCGGGCACACTGACCGTCGACGAGCACCGGGCGTTCATCGCCTTCACCGTCGAGTCCATGGCCGACCTGTACCGCCGCAACCGGTACGTGCGCTACGTCGCGGCGTTCCAGAACTGGCTCAAGCCGGCGGGCGCGAGCTTCGACCACCTGCACAAGCAGCTCGTGGCCATCGACGAGCACGGCGAGCAGCTCGAGCAGGAGATCCGCCGCCTGCGCGAGAACCCGAACATGTACAACGAGTTCGCCGTCGACTACGCCGCGCGGCACAACCTGGTCATCGCCGAGAACGACCACGCGGTGGCGTTCGCGGGTTTCGGGCACCGCTACCCCACCCTGGAGATCCACTCGAAGTCGCCGACCTGCGAGCCATGGCGGCAGACGCCGGAGGAGGTCGCGGGCATGAGCGACCTCATCCACGCCTGCCACGCCGCCGCCGGCCCCGACGTGCCGTGCAACGAGGAGTGGCACCACCGGCCCATCGACCTGGACGTGCGGATGCCGTGGCGCGTCATGATCAAGTGGCGCGTGTCCAACCTCGCCGGGTTCGAGGGCGGCACGAAGATCTACCTGAACACCATCTCCCCGCAGGCCCTGCGCGATCGCGTCGTGCCGCAGCTGTACCGCCTGCGCGACGAGCGCCGCATCGCCGCCGATACCCGCATCGCCGTCGAGTGCGCCTGCCGGCCGAACTCCCTGCACTACAACCCGCAGGTGTCCACGGAGTCGCGGTTGTAAGGGCTTGCTTTTCGCTTGACGACGGCCCGGCGCCACCCCCATTCGCAGTACCGGCGCAAACGGCGGGCTTGCGGGGCGGCCCGTTCGAACACCGAGTTGCGGTGGAGGGCTTCGATTTTGAGATGTTGAGTCGATCATTTGTTCGACTCAGGGGCTATTTTCGCCCCATTTGATCCGGTGCATTAGATACTCTGTTCCCGTGACCAACGGGGGCGATGGCAACGGTTCGACGGGCACCGGGCGGCCCGCCGGGTGCGTCGCGGACTTGCGCGAAGCGGTCGGGCACTTCTCCGCCGCCGTCGACGTCATGGCGGGAGGCTGGGACCTCCTCGATGACGACGCCCGGCACGAGCTCTACGTCGAATTGGAAACCGCGCGCCGTCGGCTCGCCACCGTCGACACGGAGTATTTGTCGGCGACGGCGAACGGGCGCGTCGTAAAGCAAACACCCGTGGCCATGCGGAAACTCGTCGAGAACGCGCACGTGTCGCGGGCCGAGGCGCGGCGGCGATTGGCCGCGGCGCACCGGCTGCAGAGGGCCGAGGCCCAAGACCGGCCGCCGAAACACGACCTGCCGGCGGTGCGCCAACGCGTGGAGGAGGGCGTGGCGGGCGCAGATGCGGTGGAGCTGATCCACAAGGCGCTGGACGAACTGCCCGAGCGGGGCAACGAACTGGTCCACGTCGCCGATCCGCACATCGCCGATTTGCTGGACAAGGTGCAGGTCGATGATCTGCGGCATCTCGGGCCGATGCTGCGCGCGTTGCTGGGGCTGGATGACCCGTATTCCGACGAGGACCGGCAGCGGCGCCGCAGCGTGCGGTTGTCGCAACCCGACGGAGACAACATGTCCCGGATCAGCGGGCACGTGACGCCGGAGCTGGGCGCGATTCTCCGGCGGCTGTGGGCCGATTTTGCGGGGCCGGGGGCATTGCTGCCCAAGGGTGCCGACGACGACCGCACCGCGGATCAGCGTCGCCACGATGCGGTGGAAGCGGCGATCGCCGCGGGGTTCGGGAGCGAGGGGTCGGATGAGGAGGCCGGTGAAGGACCGGATGAGGGGCCTCCTCCCACCTCCCCCGCTCCTCCCGCCCCTTCCCCGGCGCCGAACGTCCGTCCGGCGAAGAGGCTGCGGCCGAAACGCGGGACGACCTCGATCGTGGTGACCATGCACATCTCGGAGCTGGCGAAGATGACGGGCACCGCGCTGACGGACGTGGCCACGACGACGTCCATCGGAGAAGCCGTCCGCGGGGCCGATGCGCGCGACGTCTTCCTGTCGGTGATGGATTTCCGGGGGCGGAATCTGTGGTTCGGGCGGTCGAGGCGCGCCGGTTCCCTCAACCAGTACCTCGCACTGTGCGCGGAAGAAGGGATGAGTACGGCGCCGGGGTCATCGTCGCCGCCCGCCTACTGCGACATTCACCACATCGACAGGTGGGACACGGGAGGGCCGACGAACGTCGACGCCATGACGCTCGCCGACTACGTCATGCACGGCCGCGTCGACGACGACCGGGCCGACGAAAATCGCTGGTGGACGACGAGGGCGGGGCCACCGGAGGACCGGAAATCCGGGCGCGGGGCAGCTCGGGGGCGGGAAGATGGGGCGCGGCATGGCCCCGAGAACCCCAAGGTGCGCTGGATACCGCCGAAGTCGATGGATCCGGACCGGGCGCCGCGGGAAAATCACCATCCGCTCGGATGGCTCGCGCCGGGGCGTCGGATCCGGAGGTTCTTTTCGCGGGGAGCCGGCTCCGACGGCGAACCGGACGGGGGCGATGACGGGGCTCCGCAGGCGTGAGGGCAGCGAAATTCAACCGACCAGCCGAAAATGGACTGATCGGTACACTGGCATGAGCACTTCGCGCAGGGGTTCACACCGCGCATGGTTCACACCACGCGAGCCCCCCGCACGACACGCACGCACGCCGCAAGCACAATCGCAGAATGAGGTTCACCGACCCGATGTCCGCCACCGCCCCGACCGACGCCCGCCCGTACCGCACGATCCCCGAGATCATCGCGGATCACGGAGTCGACTTGTCGTGGCAGCAATCGGTGTACCGGCACCTGCACGCCAACCCGGAACTGTCGGCCGTCGAAGAGCGCACCGCCGACTTCCTGGCACACCGCCTCTCCGAGTTCGACTGCAGCATCACCACCGGCATCGGCGGCCACGGATTGGTCGGCGTCTTCCGCAACGGCGACGGCCCCACGGTGCTCTACCGCGCCGACATCGACGCACTGCCGGTCGAAGAAGCCACCGGCGTGGACTACGCCTCCGTCGCCGACGGCGTCTCCCGCGAAGGCGTCGCCTCCAAGGTCATGCACGCCTGCGGCCACGACCACCACATGACGGCGCTGCTCGGCGCCTGCGCCATCCTCGACGCCAACCGCGAAGACTGGTCCGGCACCTTCATCGCCCTGTTCCAGCCCGCCGAGGAAACCGCGTGCGGCGCCCAGGGCATGGTCGACGACGGCCTGATGCTGAAGATCCCCCGCCCCGACGTCTGCCTGGGCCTGCACGTCGTCCCCGGCCCCGCCGGCCGCGTCATGTCCGCCGCCGGCCCGGTGCTCACCGGCTGCGACACCATCACCATCGACATCACCGGGCGCTCCGCCCACGGCTCCATGCCGCACAACGGCGTCGACCCGACCTACATCGCCGCGGCGATCGTGATGCGCCTGCAGGGCATCGTCGGCCGCGAAGTGTCGCCCCACGAATTCGCGGTGATCTCGGTGGGCACGCTGTCGTCCGGCAACTCGAACAACACGATCCCCGGGCACGCGCGGATCGTCCTGAACATCCGGTACTACTCCGACGAGGTCCGCGGGATCCTCATCAACGCCATCGAACGCGTCGTCCGTGCCGAATGCATGGCCTCCGGCGCCGGCGCCGAGCCGCGCTTCACGTACTCCGACCACGGCGACGTCACCGACAACGACCCGGAAGTCTTCGCCGACGTACGCGCCGCCTTCGACGGCGTCTTCGGGGCCGAATCCGTCACCGCCGAGCGATGGACGGCGTCGGAGGACTTCTCCGACATCCCCAATGCGTTCGGCTGCCCCTACGTCTACTGGACCGTCGGCGTCACCCCGCGCGAGCTGTGGGACTCCGCCGTCGCCGCCGACCGCATCCTCGAGGACGTGCCCTCCAACCACATGTCCACGTTCCTGCCGGACTACGAACCCACCGTCGACGCCACCACCCGCTCCGCTGCCGCGGCCGTGCTGGCCTGCCTCCGCCGGTAACCGAACCGGAGCCCCGACGTGCCCCTCCACCTGCCCACGGACCGGATGACGCTCGGCCTGGCCGAGCCCCTCAGCGGCGGCCGCGGCCCCGTCCCCGACCTGCAGGTGCTGTTGAGGGACACGGCGGCCGTCGCAAAGCACGCCGAAGACGCCGGTGCGACCGCACTGTGGTTCCGCGACGTCCCACTGCTTGTCGACGAATTCCGCGACGCCGGCCAGATCCTCGACCCCTTCACGCACATGGCGTACCTCGCGGCGCACACGTCGAGCATCGGCCTGGCCACCGCGTCGACCGTGCTGACGCTGCGCCACCCCATCCACGTGGCGAAGCAGGCCGCCAGCGTCGACCAGCTCTCCGGCGGGCGCGTGGCCCTGGGCGTGGCCACCGGCGACCGGCCGGAGGAGTTCCCCGCCTTCAAGCGCCGCCGCGCCGACCGCGCCGACGACTTCCGCCACGCCGTCGGCTACGTCCGTGCCCTGTGGCGCCCCGGCACGCCGCGCACCACGGCCAACCGCTGGGGCGGCGTGGACATGGGCATCGAGATGCTGCCCAAGCCCGTCGGCGGCTCCCCCATCCCGCTCTACGTCACCGGCCACTGCCGCCAGACGCCCGAGTGGATCGCCGAGCACGGCGACGGCTGGATGTACTACGGCCAGGACCTCGACACCACGGCGAAGCTGGTCCGCGGCTGGCGCG
Organism: Corynebacterium xerosis NBRC 16721 = ATCC 373; assembly: GCF_001552415.1. Taxonomy (GTDB): domain Bacteria; phylum Actinomycetota; class Actinomycetes; order Mycobacteriales; family Mycobacteriaceae; genus Corynebacterium; species Corynebacterium xerosis. Next base: position 609,762 of record NZ_BCRD01000001.1, on the reverse strand, counting down.
ACAACGTCGCCCGGGCGTGCGGGACGGATGACGGGGGCGTGGACGTCGTCAAGCCGTACATCACCACCCTGACCCTCGACCTGCTGCCGGACCCCGACGCCGAGCCGAAGCCCCTGCGCTACGGTTTCCGCGCGGGGCGGACGTTCCTGCTGCGGTACCTGGAGCGGCTGGCGGGGCTCGGCGTCGATCACGTCATCTTGGGGCTTCGGGCTTCACGACGGCCCGTGCCCGACGTCCTCGACGAACTCGGCGAGCACGTGTTCCCCGTCTACCCGCGCTGAGAATTCGCGCGGCGGTGGCTGCGGCTACTCCGAGTACACCGGGTACTCCGGCTAGCCGGCTGCCCCGGTTACCCCGAATACGCCGGGTAATCGGTGTAGCCGGCCTCCCCCTGGGCGTAAATGGTGTCCCTGTCGGCCTCGGCCAGCGGCAGGTCGTCGCGCAGGCGGCGCACCAGATCCGGGTTGGCGATGAACGGGCGGCCGAAGCCGACCAGATCGACCAGCCCGGAGTCGAGCCACTCCTGCGCCGACTCGGCCGTCTGCCCGCCGGTGAAGATCACCGCGCCGGGGTACACCTCGCGCATGTGCTCCACGAACTCGCGGGGCACCTCGGGCGTCACGCGATCGCCGGTCGTCGACGACTGGTCCGCGACGTGGATGAAATCGACCCCGCGGGCGCCGAGCTCCTTCGCCAGCGCGACGTAGGTGGTTTCGATGCCGTCGTACAGCGGCATCCCGTTGACCGTGCCGTAGGGCGAAATGCGCATGCCCACGGCGAACGGGGTGCCGGGCTCGCGGGTCCCGGCGTCCTCCGCCGCGCGGACGGCGTCGCGCACCGCGGCCAGGACGGCATCGGCGACGGCGAGCGGGAACCGCAGCCGCTTGTCGACGGTGTCCGCGCCCCAATCATCCGACCGGTCGTTGACCCCGGGATTGATGAACTGCTGGATGAGGTAACCGTTGGCGGCGTGGATCTCGACGCCGTCGAATCCGGCCTCGACCGCACCGGCGGCGGCGCGGGCGTAGTCGGCGATCGTCTCGGCGATGCCGTCGGCGTCCAGGCCGATCGGGTCGGAGGCACCGGTGAAGCGGGCCTCGCCGCGGGAGTCGAAGATGTAGCACTTGGCGTCGTCCGTCGGCGTCGACGTCGAGCTCACCGGCGCCGACCCCGACGGCTGCAGCGCCGTGTGCGACACCCGGCCGCAGTGCCACAACTGGGCGACGATCCGGCCGCCCGCCGCATGGACGTCCCCGACCGCCTGGGCCCAGCCCTCGACCTGCGACGGCTTCCAGATGCCCGGCACAGCCGCGAACCCGCGCGCCGCCGGGGAGATGAAGGTGCCCTCCGACACGATCAACCCGGCCGTCGCCCGCTGCGCGTAATACTCGCCCGTCATGTCGTCGGCCACCTGCGCCTGCGAACGGACCCGGGTCATCGGGGCCATGACGACGCGGTTGGGCAGCTGCAAGCCGCCGATGCTGAACGTTTCGAACAGGGTGGGCAACGAACCTCCTCGGGAACTGCCGCGGTGCGCGGGGCATGTGCGGGAACCGAACGGAAAACTATTCCGGTGACCTTAACACCGGGCCCCGGCCCTCCCCCGCACGCGGTTCGGCTCGGCCTCAGTTAGTGGTCGGGTCCGATTCCTCCTGGACCGAACCCCGCACCGTGACGTCGCCGTCGATGACCGCGCCGCCCGGGATGTGCAGGTTGCCCTCTTCGTCGATGAGCGGCGCCGGCAGGGGTTCGCCGTTTTCGTCGTAGCCCGGGGCCGGCGTCGACTCCTGGGACTCCAGCGCGTCCGGCGTGAATGCGGGGCGCCACTGGCGGGTGCGCGGCTCCGGGATCGCTGCGGCGTCGTCGCGGATGCCCTTGACCAACGAGATCATCATGATGAACCCGAGGACGAAGAACGGCAGGCCGACGACTGTGATCGTGTCCTGCAGCGCAGTCAGCCCGGCCTCGCCCGCCCCGACGAGCAGGATCGCCGCGACCAGCCCGGTGAGCACCGCCCACAGGACGCGCTGCACGGGGTTCGACTTGTCCTCGTCGCCCAGCGCCATCATGTCCAGGACCATCGAGGACGAATCCATCGACGTGGTGAAGAAGATGACCACGATGAACACCGCGAACAGGGACATCACCGGCGCCCACGGGAAGTTGGACAGGAACTCGAAAAGCGCGCCCGGCACGTCGCCCTGATCGACCACGACGTCGACGAGGCCGCCCTGCTCCTGCTCGACGCGGAACGAGGCCATGCCGAAGATGCCGAACCAGATCAGGGAGAAGGCGACCGGCAGCGCCAGGACGCCGCCGACGAACTCGCGGATGGTGCGGCCGCGGGAAATGCGGGCGACGAAGATGCCGACGAACGGCGCCCACGTGATGGTCCACGCCCAGTAGAAGACGGTCCAGCCGCCCTGCCAGCCGGGGTTCTCCTCGAACGCGTCGTTCCACAGCGCCAGGCGGGGCAGCTCGACGAAGTAGGCGCCCACGGCCTCGATGGTGCCGCGCAGCAGGTACAGCGTCGGGCCCGCGAAGAGCACGAAGACGAGCAGCAGGACCGCGGCGCCGATGTTGAGGTTGGACAGTCGCTTGATGCCCTTGTCCAGGCCGAGCGCCACCGACACGCACGCGATGAGCGAGACGATCACGATGAGCAGAACCTGCACCGTCACCGATTCATCGATGCCGTACAGGCGGTTGAGGCCCGCGCTGATCTGCATGGTGCCCAGGCCGATCGAGACCGCCACGCCGAAGACCGTGCCGACGACGGCGATGACGTCGACGAGGCGGCCGATCGGGCCGTAGATCCGGGTGCCGATCAGCGGCGCGAGGATCGACGACAGGCGCGCCGGCAGCTTGCGCTTGTAGATGAAGTAGGCGAATGCCAGGCCCGGCAGCGCGAAGATGGTCCACGTGTGCAGGCCGAAGTGATAGAAGGTGAAGGCCATCGCCTCGCGCGCGGCGTCGGCGGACTGCGGTTCGACGTCCGCCATCGGTGGATTGGCGAAGTGGTTCAGCGGTTCGGCGACGCCCCAGAACATGAGGATCGTGCCGATGCCCGCCGCGAACAACATGCCGAACCACGTCGGCGTCGAATGCTCGGGGCGTTCATCGTCGCCGCCCAGCCGAATCCGCCCGAACCGCGACACCGCGATCCAGATGAGGAACACCAGGAAGACGGTGACGCCGAGGATGTAGAACCAGCCCAGGTTCTCCTTCAGCCAGTCGGCGGACGTGGAAAAGGTCGACGTGACCGATTCGGTCGAGATCAGCGTCCAGGCCACGAACCCGAGGATGAGCGCCACCGACGGCCAGAACACCGGCGGGTCGATGCGGAAGGTGAATTTTCGCCCCCGGGTGATGTCCCCCGGTCCGGAATCGGCGGTGCCCGCGTCCTCCTTCACCGATCTTCCGCCGTCGGATCGGCGACCGTTCGATTTCTCGGATTCGGGCAGGGACACGGGGAATCACCTCAGGTGAGTTGGTCGGTCGACTGTCTTCCTTCCACATGACCATTATTAGCCTTCAAATACAACTGGATCGGGCCGAAAAGAATCCGAATCGTTGCCGAACGGGACCCGCCCCATGTGCGCGGGCCCCACGCGAGCCCCCACGCGAACGGGCTCGTGCAGACGGCCCCTCACGAACGGCCCCCTCACGCGAACGACCCCGCCACACCGGCGGGAAAACCGCGGTGTGGCGGGGTCGTGCGGATGGAAGGGCGCGGGCCCCGGCAGGGACTACTCCCCCTTGATGTCTTCGCCCAGCATGTGGACGTGAACCAGGTTGGTGTTGCCCTCGTTGCCCGGGGGCGAGCCGGCGACGACGACCATCATGTCGCCGCGGCGGTACTCGTTCATGTCCAGCAGCGCCTCGTCGACGGTGGTCATCATTTCGTCGGTGGTGCGGACTTCGCGGGTCAGGAAGGTCTCGGCGCCCCACGTCAGCGACAGCTGGGAACGCACGGATTGGTGCGGGGTGAACACCAGCAGCGGCAGTCGCGAATGGAGGCGCGCCACGCGACGGGCGGTGTCGCCCGAGGACGTGAAGGCCACCAGGGCGCGGGCGTTGAGGCGCTCGCCGATGTCGCGGGCCGCGTAGGAGATCACGCCGCGCTTGGTGCGGGGCACGTGCGTCAGCGACGGCACTTCGCCGTCGCGCTCGGCGGCGCCGACGATGCGGGCCATGGTGCGCACGGTGGTCTCCGGGTACTTGCCCACCGACGTCTCGCCGGACAGCATCACGGCGTCGGCGCCGTCGAGGACGGCGTTGGCGACGTCCGAGGCCTCGGCGCGGGTCGGGCGGGAGTTGACGATCATCGAGTCGAGCATCTGCGTGGCGACGATGACCGGCTTGGCGTTCTCGCGGGCGATCTGCACCGCGCGCTTCTGGACCAGGGGCACGTCCTCCAGCGGCACCTCGACGCCGAGGTCGCCGCGGGCGACCATCACCGCGTCGAACGCGAGGATGATGGCCTCGAGCGCATCGACGGCCTCCGGCTTCTCCAGCTTCGCGATGACCGGGACGCGGAGGCCCTCCTCGTCCATGATCGCGTGGACGAGCTCGACGTCGGAGGGCGAGCGCACGAACGACAGCGCGATGAAATCGACGCCCAGCTTCAGGGCGAAGCGCAGGTCGCGGATGTCCTTCTCGCTCAGCGCCGGCACGGAGATGTCCATGCCCGGCAGGGACACGCCCTTGTTGTTGGACACGGGGCCGCCCTCGGTGACCTCGCAGATGACGTCGTTGCCCTCGACGCCGACGCACTTCAGGCCGACCTTGCCGTCGTCGACGAGCAGGCGGTCGCCGGGCTTGGCGTCGTTGGCGAGGTTCTTGTAGGTGGTGGACACGCGGTCGTGGGTGCCCTCGACGTCGTCGACGGTGATGCGGACGATCTCGCCGTCCGCCCAGTACGTCGACCCCTCGGCGAAACGGCCGAGGCGGATCTTGGGGCCCTGCAGGTCGGCGAGGATGCCGACGGCGTGGCCGGTCGCGTCGGAGGCTTCGCGGACCCAGCGGTAATTCTGCGCGTGGTCCTCGTGCTCACCGTGGGAGAAGTTCAGCCGGGCGACGTCCATGCCGGCCTCCACGAGGCCGGTGATCCCCTCCAGGGACGCGACGGCGGGGCCAAGGGTACATACGATCTTCGTTCGTCTTTGCACGGTCACCACCCTAGTCCCCAACCGCGGCGTCCGCGCCGCGGCCCGCCCCTCCGCGGACGGCTTCGGGTGCTTCACGACGCTTGTGCCTGAGCATGAAGACGAATCCGCAGGCCACGAGGAATACGACGGCGGAGGTGACCGTGTTGATGCGCAGGCCGCCGAAGACCTCGGTGGCGGCGTCGGTGCGGATCAGCTCGATGAAGAAGCGACCGAGCGTGTAGCCGGCGACGTAGAGCGCGAATACCAGGCCGCCGCCGAGGCGGAAGCGCCGGTCCAGCCACACCAGCAACACGCAGATGGCGACGTTCCACACCAGCTCGTACAGGAACGTCGGGTGCACCACGGCGAGGACCTCGCCGGTGGAGACGCCCGTGACGGGGGCCAGGTTTCCTGCCTCGTCGACACGCCGATAGATCTCCAGGCCCCACGGCAGGTCCGTGGGCCCACCGTGGAGTTCCTGGTTGAACCAGTTGCCCAACCGGCCAATGCCCTGGGCGAGGATGATCGTCGGGGCGACCGCGTCGAGCATCGGCGCCACCGGGACCTTCCGCCACTTCAGCACCAGCCATCCGGCCAGCGTGCCCAAGGCGACGGCGCCCCAGATGCCCAGGCCGCCGGCGGCGATGTTGAACGCCTGCCAAGGGTTTCTGCCCTCGCCGAAGTACTTCGGCCAGTCGGTGAGCACGTGGTAGATGCGGCCGCCGATGATGCCCGCGGGAATCGCCGCGATGGCGACGTCGAGGACGATCTCCGGGTTGCCCCCGCGATCGGCGTAGCGCCGCTTCGCCCACAGCACCGCGATGACGATGCCCGCGAGGATCGACAGCGCATAACCGCGCAGCGGGATGGGGCCCAGCTGCCACACGCCCTGCGGCGGCGACGGGATGTTCGCCAGCAGGTCGACGGTCACTCCCGCTCCCCCGACCGCACGCCGGCCGCCAGCTCCCCGGCGAGCGCCACGAGCTCGTCGCGGCCGGCGGTGGCGGCCTTGATCAGGGCGGAGCCGACGATGACGCCGTCGGCGAATCCGGCGATCTCGGCGGCCTGCTCCCCGTTGGAGACGCCCAGGCCGACGCACACCGGCAGATCGGTGAACTCGCGGGTGCGCGACACCAGGACACCGGCCGCGGAGTCCACGGCGCTCAACGCGCCGGTGACGCCCATGTGGCTGGTGGCGTAGACGAAGCCGCCGGTGGCGGCGGTGGTCAGCGCGATGCGCTCGTTCGACGACGACGGTGCGACGAGGAAGATGGTGTCCAGACCGTGCTTCTCGGCGGCGGCGAGCCAGCGGCCCGCCTCCTCCGGCAGCAGGTCGGGGATGATCGCGCCGAGGCCGCCGGCGGCGGCGAAGTCCTCGGCGAACTTCTCGGGTCCGTACTGGAGGATCGGGTTCCAGTAGGTCATGGTCACGCAGTTGCCGCCCGCGTCGGTGACCTCGCGGACGACGCGGAACAGATCGCGGATGCGGAAGCCCTCGGCCAACGCGATGTTCGCGGCCTCCTGGATGGTGGGGCCGTCCATCATCGGGTCGGAATACGGCAGGCCCACCTCGACGATGTCGGCACCTGCGTCGACGATCGCCTTGATGGCGTCGACCGACCCGTCGACCGTCGGGTACCCGGCCGGGTAGTAGGCGATGAACGCCGCGCGGTTCTCGGCGCGGACCTGGGCGAAAACGTCTGCGAGGCTCACTTGCCCTGCTCCTTCGGCTCATCCTTCGGCTCAGCGTCCAGCTGATCCGTCAATTCGTGCTCGGCGGATTCCGGGCCCGTCGTCTCGGCGGGCGTGCGGATGGTCTCCGGGTGGAGGTCGAACCACCGCGCCGCCGTGTCGACGTCCTTGTCGCCGCGGCCGGAGATGTTCACGATGATGACCGGCTCCCGGCCGAGATCGTCGGCAAGCTGCTCTGCGGCGACCCGGGCCGCCGCCACCGCATGGGCGGACTCGATGGCCGGGATGATGCCCTCCATGCGCGACAGATCGCGGAAGGCGTCCATGGCCCGGGTATCCGTGATCGGCAGGTACTCCGCGCGCCCCGAATCGGCGAGCTGGGAATGCTCCGGGCCGACGCCCGGGTAATCCAGGCCGGCGGAAATGGAGTGGGACTCGATGATCTGGCCGTCCTCGTCCTGCATCAGCGCGGCGAAGGAGCCCTGGAAGACGCCCGGCTTGCCGCCCGCCGAAATGGGGGCGGCGTGGCGGCCGGTCTCGACGCCGTCGCCCGCGGCCTCTGCGCCGATCAGACGGACCGTCTCGTCGTCGATGAAGTGGTGGAACAGGCCGATGGCGTTGGAACCGCCGCCGACGCACGCGATGACGGCGTCGGGGAGTTCGCCCGTGGCGGCGAGGATCTGCTGGCGCGCCTCCGCGCCGATGACGCGCTGGAAGTCGCGCACCATCGCCGGGAACGGGTGCGGGCCCGCCGCGGTGCCGAAGCAGTAATAGGTGTCGTCGGCGTTGGCGACCCAGAAGCGCATGGCCTCGTTGATCGCGTCCTTGAGGGTCCGCGAGCCGATCTGGACCTCGATGACCTCGGCGCCCAGCAGACGCATCCGGGCGATGTTGAGCGCCTGGCGCTCCGCATCGACGGCACCCATGTAAACGCGGCACTCCAGACCCAGCAGCGCGCACGCGGTGGCGGTGGCCACGCCGTGCTGGCCGGCACCGGTTTCCGCGATGATCTTGGTCTTGCCCATGTTCTTGGCCAGCAGCACCTGGCCGAGGACGTTGTTGATCTTGTGGCTGCCCGTGTGGTTCAGGTCCTCGCGCTTGAGCCACACCTTCGCGCCGATGGCCTCTCCGAACTTGGCGGCCGGGTACAGCGGCGACGGGCGGCCCGTGTAATCGCGCTGCAGCCGGTCGAGTTCCGCGAGAAACCCTTCGTCGGCGCGGGCCTTGGCGTAACCGTCCTTGACCTCGTCGATGACCGCCATCAGGGCCTCGGGGATGTAGGTGCCGCCCCACTCCCCCCAGTGCCCCAGCTCATCGGGCTCGTGGTCGGTGGTCCGCGAAATGACCTCGCCCACCGTGGGCAGGCGATCTCCGACGGCGTCCTTGTTCTTGAATTCCTGATCGTTCACCCGACCATTGTGACGCATCCGCGCCCGGGGCGCGGCCACCGGGGTGGGCGGATGCGGGCGCGCCCGCAGCCGGAATTCCGAACGGACGCGACCGGGTGCCGGGCCGGTTGGAAAACCCGCGTGACCCCCCCGTCGAACGGGAAATCGCCCTGACGGGGACCCAGCCGCCCGGACTGAGACCCAGCCGCTCGAAGCGGGAACCTAGCCGCGCGAGGCGGGGTGCTGCCCCGCGGCGACGAGGCGGCGGCAGGCGTCGCCCGGGTCGCCGGCGGTGACCAGCCCCTCGCCCACCAGCACGCAGTCGGCGCCCTGGTCGGCGTAGGCGCGCAGGTCCTCCGGGCCCTTGACGCCGGACTCGGCGACCTTGACCACGGTCTCCGGCAGCATCGGGGCCAGCTTGCCGTACACGCCCATGTCGACCTCGAGGGTCTTCAGGTTGCGGGCGTTGATGCCCAGGATCTTCGCGCCCGCGGCGACCGCGCGGTCGACCTCCTCGGCGGTGTGCGCCTCGACGAGGGCGTTCATGCCCAGCGACTCGGTGCGGTCGAGCAGCGACTCCAGCGCCGCCTGATCCAGCGCCGACACCATGAGCAGCACCAGGTCGGCGCCGTGGGCGCGGGCCTCGTGGATCTGGTACGGCGTGACGATGAAGTCCTTGCGCAGCACCGGGATGTCCACGGCGGCGCGGACGGCGTCGAGGTCGGCCAGCGAACCGCGGAAGCGGCGCTCCTCCGTCAGGCAGGAGATGACCGCAGCACCGTTGTCGGCGTAGGCCTTCGCCAGCACGGCCGGCTCCGGGATGTCCGCCAGGTCGCCCTTCGACGGGGAGGCGCGCTTGACCTCGGCGATGACCTGCACGCCCGGACGGGACAGCGCCGCCACCGCGTCCAGCGCCGGCGGGGCGTCGAGCGACCGCGCCTTGATCTCGGCGTAGGGAACCTTCGCCTCGCGGGCGGCCAGATCCTCGCGCACTCCGGCGATGATGTCGTCGAGCACCGTTGCCATGGTCAATCCCCTCACAGCGGGCCCGTCGGGGCCCTGAAGTCGATGAATTCCGTTTCCGGGTGAATGTTAACGCTTGACCCCGCCGTCACCGGGCGCGGGGTCGGGGTCCGTCGGGTCCACGCCCGCGTCCAGCGCGTCCCACAGCACGCGGCCGGACTCCGGCTCGCGGGACAGGTCGTCGCGCACGCGCTCGCGCCGGACTTCCGGGGTCTCGTACGCGCCGGAACGCCGCTTGGCGCCCGTGCCGCCCGGCCGCACCAGCAGCAGGGCGCCGCCGAGCACGCCGAGCGCCGCCATGACGATGGAGATGACCGGCCCGGTCGAATGCACCGCTAGATCCTGCACCTCCGCCCAGTCCGACACCGTCACCGGCGCGTTGGCCCGCTGCGTCGCCGCACCCGACGACAACAGGTCCAGTGCCCGCTCGGGGTCCGCACCGCTGGTGAGCAGCTGCAGCGGCGACCACGCGGCCGTCGCCGCGATGACGGCGGCCAAGGCACCGACGATGCGGCGGCCGATGCCGCCGAGGATCAGCGTCGCGCCGACGGCGGCGGCCAGGGCCAGCGCGAGCGCCGTGGTCTCCGGCGCCCACGTCGCGCCGACGAGATCGTTGACCGCCTCGCCGGACTTGTCGTCGAACGTCGTCACCGTCAACCACGCCGAACGCCCGGCCAACCACAGGCCCAGCGCCGACACCACCATGAGCAACTGCGCGACGCCGGGGCGCCGATCGGACTTCTTCTTCGGGTTCTTGGCGGTGCGGTGGCCGTCGTCAAGCAAAGAATCGTCGTGGGCGTCGTGCGTGCCGTCAGTCATCTGTTCCCCCGTCAGCGTTTCCCCGGGCTTCCCGGATGGTTTCGGCGGCGGCGACGGCGCGAAGCACCGCGGCGGCCTTGTTGCGGGTCTCGGCGTCCTCGGCGTCGGGATCGGAATCCGCGACGATGCCACCGCCGGCCTGCACGTACACCGTGCCGTCCTTGATCAGGCCGCTGCGGATGGTGATGGCCTGATCGGTGTTGCCGCGGAAATCGAAGTATCCGACCGTGCCGCCGTAGACGCCGCGGCGGGTGTCCTCGAGCTCGTCGATGATCGCCAGCGCACTCGGCTTCGGGGCACCGGACAGCGTGCCCGCCGGGAACGTCGCGGCGAACGCGTCGACGGCGGTGGACTCCTGGGCCAACGTGCCCGTCACCGTCGAGACCAGGTGCATGACGTGCGAGTACCGCTCGATGTGGCGGAAATCGTGGACCTTCACCGTGCCCGGCTCGCAGACGCGGCCGAGATCGTTGCGGCCCAGGTCGACGAGCATGAGGTGCTCGCTGTTCTCCTTCTCGTCGGCCAGCAGCTCCTTCTCCAGCAGCACGTCGGCCTCGACGTCCGCCCCGCGCGGGCGCGTGCCGGCGATGGGGTTGGTGACCACGCGGCGGCCCTTGACCTGCACCAGCGACTCCGGCGAGGACCCGACGATCTGGAACGCCGTGCGCTTCATCGATTCGTCCGGCACGTTGACCAGGAACATGTACGGGCTGGGGTTGGTCATCCGCAGCATGCGGTAGACCTCCAGCGCGGTGGCGTCGGTGTCCATCTCGAACCGCTGCGACAGCACGATCTGGAAGGCGTCGCCGGCCCGGATGTGCTCCTTGGACACGTCGATGCGGCGCTTGTGCTCCTCCGGGGTGCGCTGGCGGCGCACCTGCGGCTCCGGCAGTTCCACCTCCACCGGCGGCGTCGACAGCGGCGCGGCGAGCTTGCCCAGCATCGATTCGATGCGCGACACGGCGTCGTCGTAGGCCTCGTCGACCCGCTCGTCGGAGGCGTCCCAGTTGATCTGGTTGGCCACCAGCCAGATGACGCCCTCGTGGTGGTCGACGACGGCGAGGTCCTCGACCAGCATCTGCACCATCTCCGGCACGCCGAGATCGTCGACGCAGGTGTCGGGAAGCTTGCGCTCGATGAAGCGGATGATGTCGTGGCCGAAGTAGCCGACCAGGCCGGACGTGAAGGGAGGCACCGAACCGGCCTCCACGGCGGCGTCGTCAAGCGGCAGTTCGCTGTGCAGGAGCCGCAGCGTCTCGCGCAGCGCCACCAGTGGATCGCCGCCCTCCGGGGCGCCCTCGGGCGCCGTGCCGATCCAGCGCGCCTCGCCGTCCACGACCGTCAGGGCCGTGCGCGAACCGCAGCCGATCATCGACCATCGCGACCACGACTGCCCGACGTCCGCCGACTCCAACAGGAACGTGCCGGGGCGATCGGCGGCGAGCTTGCGGTAGGCCGACAGGGCGGTCTCGCCGTCGGCCAGCACCCGCTTGATCACCGGCACCACGCGGTGGTCGCGCGCCAGGGCGCGGAAGCGCTCCCGGGAGGTCATCGAGGTTCGCGTCGAGGTTCGCGTCATGCGTCACATCATGCCAAACGCCGGTGCCCGGCCACCGACGCGGGCCTACACCAGCGGATCGACGTCGAAGCAGGAATGCGCGCCGGTGTGGCAGGCGGCGCCGGTCTGATCGACGGTGACCAGCACGGTGTCGTGGTCGCAGTCCAGGGCGACATGGTGGACCTTCTGGAAATGCCCGGAGGTCATGCCCTTGATCCAGTACTCGCCGCGCGACCGCGACCAGTACGTTCCGCGGCGCGTGCCCAGCGTGTACGCCAGCGCGTGGTCGTCCATCCAGGCGAGCATCAGCACGTCGCCGGTGCCGGCCTCCTGCACGATCGCCGGCACCAGGCCGGCGTCGTTGCGCTTGAGGCGGGCGGCCAGGTCGGGGGCCAGGTCCCAGGTGGCCGGGTCGTCGGGGTCCTGCTTGCCGACGGTCAGCGCCGCACCCGCAGCGGCCGGCACCTCCTCGAAGCCGCTCATCGGCGGACCTCGATGCCGGCGTCGGCCATGGCGTCCTTGACCTCGCCGATGGAGACCTCTCCGAAGTGGAAGATCGACGCGGCGAGCACGGCGTCGGCACCGGCCTCGACGGCGGGCGGGAAATGCTCGGCCGCACCGGCGCCGCCGGAGGCGATGACCGGCACGTCGACGGCCGCACGGACCTTGCGCAGCAGCTCGAGGTCGAAGCCGTCCTTGGTGCCGTCGCCGTCCATGGAGTTGAGCAGGATCTCGCCGACGCCCAGTTCCTCGCCGCGGCGGGCCCACTCGACGGCGTCGATGCCGGCGGACTTGGAGCCTCCGTGGGTGGTGACCTCGAAGCCCGACGGCTGCTCCTGGCCGCCCTCGGGCACGCGGCGGGCGTCGACGGACAGGACGATGCACTGGGCGCCGAAACGCTGCGACAGCTCGCGCAGCAGTTCCGGGCGGGCGATGGCGGAGGTGTTGACCGAGACCTTGTCCGCGCCGGCGCGCAGCAGCTGATCGACGTCCTCGACGCTGCGGACGCCGCCGCCGACGGTGAGCGGGATGAAAACCTGCTCGGCGGTGCGGCGCACCACGTCGAGCATGGTGCCGCGGCCGTCCTTGGAGGCGGTGACGTCGAGGAAGGTCAGCTCGTCGGCGCCCTCCTGGTTGTAGCGGTGCGCCAACTCGACGGGGTCGCCGGCGTCGCGGAGGTTCTCGAAGTTGACGCCCTTGACCACGCGGCCGTCATTGACGTCGAGGCAGGGGATGACGCGGATCGCGACGGACATGGTTCTCCTAGTGTCGGGTGTTCGGGGCGGGATCGGGGCTGGAACGGAACGGGAACGGGGCTGAAGCGGAACGGGAACGGGGCCGGGCCGGGTCAGGCGCGGAAGTCGGTGGGCGGCTGCAGGCCGCGGACGATGTGGAGAAGGCCGGCATGGACCTCTTCCGTGCCGGCGAGCACGCCGACGGAACCGTCGTGCCATTCCTCGCCGGCCAAGTCGGTGACCACGCCGCCGGCTTCGCGGATGAGCAGGACGCCCGCGGCGTTGTCCCACACGTGCGGCGAGAAGGTGACGGTGCCGCCGAAGGAGCCTGCGGCGGTGGCGGCGAGATCCACGCCGACGGAACCGGAGATGCGGATCGTCGGGTAGCGGTCCCCCACCGCGGACAGCAGCGCCTGCCGCCAGCCGCGGGGGAACGTGCCGTCGCGGCGGGCGATGACCGAGCCGAATGCGATGGACACCGGGCGGCCGGACTTGGGGTCCATGTGGACCTCGCGGCCGTTGACGCGGGTGCCGCCGCCGAGGGTGGCGGTGACGCGGCGGCCCAGCAGCGGCATCGACGCCAGCGCGACGATGGGCTCACCCTTGTGCAGCAGCGACACGAGGATCGCGCACATGGGGAAGCCGGCCGCGTAGTTGGTGGTGCCGTCGATCGGGTCGACGACCCACACGGTGTCGGAGACGGAGTCGCGCTCGCCGCCGGTGCCGTACTCCTCGCCGTGCACGGGGAAGCCGGTGAAGTGCTGGAGCAGCTCGCGCAGGCGGCGCTCGATGGCCAGGTCGATTTCCGTGGCGAAGTCGCCGCGGGCCTTGGTCACCAGCGGGTCCGCACCGAGGTTGACGGTGAAGAGGTCCTCGACCTCATCGACCGCCGCCTCCGCCATCGCCAGCAGGGCCCGGGGCTCCAGATCCGCCATGGTCCAACGACCTTCCCGCGCTAGGAGCGCGCCACCGCCAGCGCCTCTTCCAGCGTGAAGCGGCCGGCGTAGAGCGCCTTGCCGATGATCGCGGAGTCGACGCCCTCGGGCACCAGGGTCTTGATGGCCTCGACGTCGGCCAGGGAGCTCACGCCGCCGGAGGCGACGATCGGCGCGTCGGTCGCCGCGGCGACGTCGCGAAGCAGCTCCAGGTTCGGGCCGGCCAGGGTGCCGTCCTTGGACACGTCGGTGACCACGAAGCGGGTGCAGCCCTCGGAATCCAGGCGCTCCAGCACCTCCCACAGGTCGCCGCCGTCGGAGACCCAGCCGCGGCCGCGCAAGCGCCACTCGCCGTCGATCTGGCGGACGTCGAGGCCGATGGCCACGCGGTCGCCGTAGCTGCCGATGAGCTCCTTGCACCACTCCGGGTGCTCCAGCGCGGCGGTGCCGATGTTGACGCGGCGGCAGCCGGTGGCCAGCGCCGCCTCGAGCGACTCGGTGTCGCGGATGCCGCCGGACAGCTCGACGTCGACGTCCAGCTTGCCCACGACGTCCTTGAGCAGCTCGTAGTTCGAGCCGCGACCGAAGGCGGCGTCGAGGTCGACGAGGTGGATCCACTCGGCCCCGGCGTTCTGCCAGTTCATCGCGGCATCGAGAGGGGCACCGTAGTGGGTCTCGGAACCCGCGGCGCCCTGGACCAGGCGGACGGCCTGTCCATCGGCGACGTCAACGGCGGGCAGGAGGGTCAAGGTCATGGCGGTGTATCGCTCCCCGGGGGTCGGTGGTTGATTTCGGTGGCCGCCGTGGAAAAAGCGGCCGGAAGTTCCGGATTGCAGTATAGGCGAGGGCTCCAGGGCCGGGACCGGCGCGGGCCGATGACGGGCCGATGACGGGCCATTGACGAGCCAGTGACGGGCCGGCGGCGTGCCGGGCCGGACCCCAGCCGAACGTCAGCCGTGCGTCAGCGGAGCGTCGCGGTCCAGTTGCGCAGCAGCGCGAGCCCGGCGTCGCCCGACTTTTCCGGGTGGAATTGCGTGGCCCACAGGGGGCCGTTTTCCACGGCGGAGACGAACCGGTCGTTTTCGTGTCCGGTCCAGGTCACCAGCGGCGCGGCGATGCGGGAGTCGTCGTCGAGCTCCCAGCGGCGGGCGGCGTAGGAGTGGACGAAGTAGAAGCGCTCGTCGGCGATGCCGCGGAACATCTCGGAGCCGTCGGGGGCCTCGACGGTGTTCCAGCCCATGTGCGGCAGGATCGACGCGTCGAGGCGTTCGACGGTGCCGGGCCATTCGCCGCAGCCGGGCGTGCCGATGGCGCGCGCGCCGGGGTCGGTTTCGTCGGCGTGGGCGCCTTCGGCGAACTCGACGCCGCGGTCGAAGAGCACCTGCATGCCCACGCAGATGCCGAACACGGGGCGTCCGCCGGCCAGGCGGGAGCCGATCAGGCGCGGGCCCTGGACGCGGTGGAGACCCTCCATGCAGGCGGCGTAGGCGCCGACGCCGGGGACGAGCAGCCCGTCGGCGTTCATGACGGTGTCCGGGTCGGCGGTGACGACGACGTCGACGCCGGTGGAGGCCACGGCGCGCTCGGCGGAGCGCAGATTGCCGGAGCCGTAGTCGAGGATTGCGACGGTGGTCATGGGGAGATCATAAACGCCCGTTTCCGACGCGCCCCGCGCGCCCCGCGCGAATGGCGCGACATGTCCCCTGAGGAATGCTAAGGTTAACGGCAGGTTAACTTCCACTGAACTTCACGCCAATCAGCGCAGGTGGGACGGTCATGATTGTGCTTTGCGACGGGCCGCCGCACGGAGTTGGAAGTGCAGAGCATCACCAGAAAGGGCCCTCGATGACCAATCCCCTCCTCAAGCGCCAGTTCGAGATCGTCCGCGAGGACATGCACCGCCGCTACGGCTCGCTGCACACCGCCGAGCACATCGACGCGCTGGTCGACCAGACCATCGCCGAGCGCACCGCCAACGCGAAGGTCGAGACCTTCCTTCCGGTCATGGTCGAGCGCGTCGTCTCCGAGAAGCTGGAGGAGCAGGCGGCCGCCGCCGGCGCGACGGATCCGTGCGCCCGCCAGGAGGTCCTGTACGTCTGTGAGCGCAACGCGGGCCGTTCCCAGCTGGCTTCCGCGATCACCTCGTGGATCGTCGGAGATCGGCTCTTCGTCCGTTCCGTGGGACTCAACCCCGTCGGCGGCATCAACCCGACCGTGCTGGAGGTCCTGGCCGAGCGCGGCATCCCGACGGGTCACCTGTACCAGAAGGAAATCGTCGCCCGCACCGTCCACCGTTCCGACGTCGTGGTGCTGATGGGCGTCGACCAGCGCCCGGACATCCCCGGCGACCGCTACGTCGAGTGGGACATCGCCGACCCGGAGGGCGCCTCCATCGAGGAGGTCCGCACCATCGCCGACGACGTCGAGCGCAACGTCCGCGCACTGCTGGCCGACATGGGCTTCGCCGAAGCGCAGTCCGCGTAGAGACATCTCGAGCGGGATGCTCCACTCCCCGACCACCGACGGCCGGCCCCGTGCACCGGGGCCGGCCGTCCGCGTCCCTGCGGGAGTCACGAACCCGACAAGACCGCCCCGTAGTAGGACGAATGACTCTTGACCTCGCCTGTCAGGTCATGATCGACGATTTTCTCCTCCGCCGCTCCGAACCCCGTCAGCCCCACTGGCGTAGCTCCGATCTGGACGGCCCGGTACAGATACTTGAGGATCTGATCCGCCGCCGAGTGATAGTTGTGGATCTTTCGCTCGACTCCCCGTGCCAGCACCGACCAGTCATCGCGGCGGCTCTTCGCTGCGCCGAAAAGCCTCATTTCGTCGATGATCGGGGGTTTTCCTTCTGATCCCAGCGACTCCGCGGCGGAAATCATCACTCGAGCTCCGAGACTGTGGCCCACCAGAACAAATCGACCTTCGTCGACCTTCGCCAGCAGCTGTGCAAGAACCTTCCCGGTCTTCTCTGCCCTGCTCACGGCGACCGACCACGGATTGGCGGCCAAGCTCGCCGCACCCGTGACAATTCCGGCGGGATTCAGCTTCGAGGGTGCGGTCTTCATCGCCCGCTTTGCCGACTTTCTCGCGAAACGGATCGACGCCTGCGTAGCCCCGGACGTTTGCACAGCATCGGCGAGCGACTTCAGTTCCTTGCTTCCCCAGCGGACGAGGTAGATGGACGGGTCGCCGTAGAGTTTCTCCGCCACAAGCACCGGCTCCAGCCAGTCGTCGGTGCCCTCGGTGGTGAACCCCCGGGCGATGACGACGTTCGGCCCCGCGCCGTCGCGGAGTTTCTCGATCTCGAAGGACTCGTCCTCCTTCACGTATGCACCTACGATCCCCGCGCCCTGGGCACCACCTATGGCCGCGCCTCCCATCGCCACCATCATCGCCCCGCCGGCCATCCCCTTTCCGCCCGCGGCCAGAGCACCACCACCCAGCCACGCCAGACCTGCATTCGTCGCCGCCGCACCCGAGTAACCGAACAGGTGCACGCCGATCAACCCTCCGACGGCCGGTGCCGCCACGAAGGCGGCCGCCGCGAGCGCACCGGCTCCGACGACGCCTCCCGCGGCCACTTTCGAGGTGCGTGCGACGTTTTTCTTCGCGTAAACGAGCAATTCGCCATAGTCTGCCAGGTCGCCGACGGTCGCGTGCGCCGCTTCGAAACCGAGAATGTCGTGGCGATGTTCGGCGCACAGCGGAGGTGCCGGCATCTTCCGCTGAAGCCGACGCACCGCCATGTTGTCGCAACGGGGCACCGAGCAGAGAGTGGTCGGGCTCCCGCAGTCGTCGCAAAGCCACACCTGCGCGGTCCGCGCGCGGCCATCGACCTTCCGATGGACGTAACGGCCCACGCACGCGGAGCACCAGCCGAGCCGCTCCTCGTCGCCGAGGCGATCAATGAATCGGGTCAAGGTCGTGATGTCGGAAACCACGCTTTTCGCCATCTTTTCGGCGTTGGCCCGCTGCTTCTCCACACGGGTGGCAGCATCGTCGTCGGGCATCTCCACCTCGAGGTCGGACATGTCCGGAGCTTCCACGTCGGCAGCGTCGGGGAAGGCGATTTCCCTGCTCGCGTCGGTGCCTCCCCTCGCCGCCTCCGAAAACTCGGCGAATGCCACCGCCAATGCAATCAGTGCCTTGTTCTCCGTAAGCGCAGCATCCCCCCACACCTCTTGGATCCCGTCGGCGATGTTTCCGGTGACGCGCAGCCGGTAGCCCTTCTCCGAACGGATCTCACACACGTATGAGTCATCTGCGATGAAAACCGCGTTGATCTTGATGGCCATTTTCCGCATCCTCCAGGTATCCATCGAGGAGCGATGTGTGCGCCTCGTCCCTTCGGAAATCTAGACGGGCGACCGGATTCACCGGACCGCGGGTGACCCCGCGTCCGCACCGCCGTTCGACGCCGATTGCTTAAACCCCGGCGCGGACCTTCAGCGCCGGCGAGCACGCCAGCGCGAGCAGGCCGAGCACGATGAGCAGCCCCAGCGCCACCTGCAGGCCGACGCCGGTGGCGGCGACGCCGATGGCGGGGCTGGTGACCAGGAAACCCATGCGCATGAGCCAGCCGACGAGGGTGACGCCTGCACCGTCGGACACGCCCGGCACACGGGACGCCGCGGCGAAGGCCGACGGCACCAGCGTCGCGCAGCCGAAGCCGGCCAGGGCGAACCCGCCGATCAGCACCACCGGCGCGGCGATCGCCCCGCCCAGCACCACGAGAATGCCGCCGACGGCGATGAGCCCGCTGCCCGCGCCGGCCACCTGAGCACGCCCGAACTTGTCGATCAGCGCGTCGCCCGCGAACCGCCCCAGGGTCTGCGACGACAGGAACACCGCGTAGGCGATGCCGGCCGACGCCGCCGCCAACCCGGCGAGCTGGTGGGCCGCCAGTCCGCCCCAGTTCTGGCCGAGGTCCTCGACGGCGGTGCCGGCGATCGCCACGGCCGCCAGCGGCAGCACGGCGACGAACGCCGCCCGCAGCGCCGGCCACTTCGGCGCGGCCTCTGCGCCGTCGGCGTGGGCGTCGTCAAGCTTCTCTTCCGGCAACGGCGACGCGCCCTCCCCGACCAGCCACGCGCCGACCGACACCATGGCCAGGCAAGCGGCCGACGCGACGACGAGATGGACCCCGATGTCGTTGCCGGCGATCGCCGACCACGTGGCGATCGCGCCGCCGGACGCGGCGCCGAGACTCCAGAAGGCGTGCAGCCGCGAAATGATCGACCGGCCCGAGCGATGCTCGACGCGGGTTCCGGCGACGTTCTGGCCGACGTCGGCGGTGGCGTCGCAGATGCCGAATCCGAACAGCAGCGCCGCCAGCGCGAGACCTCCGGAGATCTGGCCGATGAGGATCATCAGCACCGCCATGATCAGTGTGCCGCCGACGGCCGCGAACAACGGCCCGCGCTGCCGCACGATCCGCGCCGGCAGCGCCGACGACACCAGCGACCCCAGCGGCATGGCGGCGACGATGAACCCGAACTGGAAGTCGGTCAGCCCCCATTCCTTGACCAGCGTCGGGTACCACGGCAACAGCGACGCGAACAGCGCGCCATTGGACGCGAACATCAGCGAGGTGCCGAAAAATCCCCTGCCCATCCGATCAGTTCCTTCCGTCGGATTCGGGCCGCGTTTCCGGGGCCTGCCTGCGCTTGACGACGGCACCGCTCAACTTCCGCAGCGTTGCCCTCGTGTTGTGCCGCTCCGCCACACGGTGCGTCCCGACGATGTGGTCGAGAATCGCGGCGACGAGCCCGATGGACATCAACCCCGCCGCGACGGCGAACACCGCCGGGTACGGCTGCAGCGCCGCGCCCGCCACGAGGCCGAGGACGAAGGAGCCGGTGCCCGTGCCGGAGTCGAAGGCCATGTTCCAGTAGGCGCTGGCCTCGGCGGTGCGCTCGCGGGGCAGGCGGGCGAACATGAGCAGCAGGGCCTCGTTCTGCACCATGCCGAACCCGGCGCCGTAGAACGCCGCTGCCCCCAGCAGCCACCACGCCGACCATCCGGCGTAGACCACCAGCGCCATGAAGATCAGCCCGACCACGCCGGCGGCCAGCGCGCCGATGATGAGGGTGCCCGCCTTGCCCTTGCGGTCCGCCCACGCGCCGGCGATGTAGCGGAACACCATCTGCGCACCGCCCATCACCGACAGCGCGGCACCGGCGACGATCGCGCCGGCGACCAGATCGATCTCCCGGGCCGCGGGCGCCAGGAACGCCGAAATGCCGCCGAAGCCCATCGCGGTGGTGCCCATCGCAAGTGCGGGCACGGCGACGAGCTTCCACGTGGGCACGTTCTCCGCCGGGCCGGGATCGCCCGTGGGCAGCTCCGTGGCGGGCTTCCCCGCGACCTCCGGTGCGGTCCCCTTCGCGGTCTTCGTCCCCGTGGACGTCTTCGCCGCCGCCTTGAGCTTCGGGATCAACAAAGCCATCGCCGACCCGACCAGCGAGATGACGCCGCCGAGGACGTAAACCCACTGGTACGTGCCGGTCCAGTGCGCGATGGCAAGACCCAGCGGCAGACAGGTCAGCTGGGCGACGCCGACAGCCACGCCCAGGGCACCGGATGCCTTGCCCAGGAATTTCAGGGGCACCAGCTCCGCGATCAACGCGGACTCCGCCACCGTCAGGGCGCCGAAGCCCATGCCTCGGATGACGGCGATGCCGAGCACCAGCGCGGCGTCGGTGCCGAATACGTGGAGGAACGTGGGCAAGCCCAGCAGCAGGCCCGAGACGAACATCGTCTGCCCGTAGCCGAATCGGCGGAGCATCCGCGGCGTCTGCGTCTGCGTCAGCACCGTCGCGGCCATGAACACGCCGGTGTACGCCCCGGCCAGGCCGGCGCCGCGGCCGTCGTCGAGGATCGCCTGCGGGATCACCGGCAGCAGCAGCGACCAGCCGCCGAACGCGGCCAGGACCGCCACCAGCGTGGGGATGAGCCCGGGCGCCTTCCACATGGAGTCCACCCGGTCAGTCACGTCAGCTCATCTCCCGTTCCCCGGCGCGCGCCGGATCCATCGAATCAGTTCATTTCTCCCACGAGCCACAGCACCGCGCCGGCGGTGGCCAGCACCGCCAGCAGGCCCAGGACGACCGTCCCGAACCTCGAGCCCGCCTGGTACGCGGACCAGGCGCCGCCGACCAGCAGGCCGGCGAGGATGAACAGGAAGATCGTGGGCATGTCGGCGGCGCTCACAGGGTGCCCTTCGTCGACGGGATGCCCTGGACGCGCGGGTCCGGTTCACACGCCGCGCGCAGGGCGCGGGCGACGGCCTTGTACTCCGCCTCGGTGATGTGGTGCGGATCGCGACCGTACAGGCACCGGACATGGAGGGCAATCCGGGCGTTGAGGGCGAAGGACTCGAAGAAGTGCTCGTTGATCACGGTGGCGTAATGGCCGCCGATGACCGCCGAGAGCATCTGCTCCGGCTCGCCGGTGATGACGAAGTACGGGCGGCCCGACACGTCGACGATCGCGTGCGCCAGGGTCTCGTCCATGGGGACGTAGGCGTCGGCGAAGCGGCGGATGCCCGCCTTGTCGCCCAGCGCCTGCGCGAACGCCTGGCCCAGCACGATGCCGGTGTCCTCGACGGTGTGGTGCGCGTCGACCTCGGTGTCGCCGTTGGCGTGGAGCTTGATGTCGAACCTGCCGTGCACCGTCAGGGCGGTGAGCATGTGGTCGAAGAACGGCAGGCCGGTATCGATGTCGGCCCGGCCGGTGCCGTCGAGGTCGACCGTGCAGACGATCGACGACTCGCTGGTGGCGCGTTCGACGGTGCCGACGCGGGTGGCGCCGCCGTGGGTGGGATCGGTCATTGTCTACTCCGTTTCGGTGGTGGCGCCGTTGCCGGCCCCGGTCGTGGCTCCGGTCGTGGCGCCGGTGGTCGCGCCGGACACGATGACGCCTTCGGCGGCCTCGAGGAACGCGTCGTTTTCCGTGGGCAACCCGATCGTGGCGCGCAGGCGGCCGGGGACCCCGACGTCCCGGATGAGGACGCCGCGGTCCAGAAATTCCCGCCACGCACTGGCGGCGTCGTCGAAAAGCCCGAAGAACACGAAGTTGGCGTGCGAGTCGATGACGTCGTACCCCAGCTCCTCGAGCCGGGCGACGACCCGGTCGCGCTCGCGCGCGAGCTTGTCGACGGTGCCCAGCGTCTCCCCCGCATGGCGCAGCGCGACGGTCGCCGCCGCCTGCGTCAGCGTGGACAGGTGGTACGGCAGGCGCACCAGCATGACGGCGTCGACGAAGGCCGGGTCGGCGACGAAATAACCGAGGCGGCCGCCGGCGAAGTCGAACGCCTTGCTCATGGTGCGGCTGACGACGATCTTCGCCGGGTACTCCGCGATCAGGGAGACCGCCGAGGGCTCGTCGGTGAATTCCGCGTAGGCCTCGTCGACGATGACGATGCCCGGCGCGGCGTCGAGGATGGCGCGCAGGTCCCCGGTCGGCGTCAGGTTGCCGGTCGGGTTGTTCGGGGAGGTGACGAAGATGACGTCGGGCCGCTGCGCCTGGATCGCCGCCAGCGCCGCGTCCATGTCGATGTCGAACGTCGCCGGATCGCGCGGGACGGCGAAGAACTCCGTCTGCGTGCCCGCCGACAGGATCGGGTGCATGGAATAGCTGGGCGTGAAGCCCATGGCCGTGCGGCCGGGGCCGCCGAAGGCCTGCAGCAGCTGCTGGAGGATCTCGTTGGAGCCGTTGGCGGCCCACAGGTTCTCCTCGCCGACGCCGACACCCGTGCGGGCCGAAACGTAGTCGGCCAGCGCGCGGCGCAGCACGACGGCGTCGCGCTCCGGGTATCGGTTCAGGTCCGAGGCGACCTTGCCGATCTCGCCGACGAGCTCGTCGATGAGCGAGTCGGAGGGCGGGAACGGGTTCTCGTTGGTGTTCAGCCGGACGTCGACATCGAGCTGCGGGGCCCCGTAGGCCTCCTCGCCGCGCAGTTCCTCGCGCAGCGGCAGGTCCGCCAGGGTGATTCCGGATTCCTTCATGGGTCGTCCTCCCGTCATCGGTTCTCCTCCGGGGCCGACAGGTCCTCGAAACGGGCGCGGATCGCCTCGCCGTGGGCGGGCAGGCGCTCGGCATCGGCCAGCGCCACCACCGTATCCGCAACGCCCTTGAGCGCAGCTTCGTCGTACTCGACGACGTGGACGGCCTTGAGGAACGTGTGCGTGGACAGGCCCGAGGAATGGCGGGCGGTGCCCGACGTCGGCAGCACGTGATTGGAACCGGCCGAGTAGTCGCCCAGGGGCACCGGCGAGAAATTGCCGACGAAGATGGCGCCGGCGTTGGTCACGCGGTCGGCCAGCGCGGCGGCGTCGGCGGTGTGGACCTCGAGGTGCTCGGCGGCGTAGGCGTCGGCGACCTTGAGCCCGACCTCCATGTCGTCGACGAGCACGATCCCCGACTGCTCTCCCTCCAGCGCCTGCTTGACCCGGTCGGCGTTGAGGGTGACGCCGTAGCGCGCCTCGACCTCGCGGTCGACGGCCTCGGCCAAGTCGGTCGAATCGGTGATGAGCACCGACGCCGCCATGACGTCGTGCTCGGCCTGCGAGATCAGGTCGTAGGCGACGGCCACCGGGTCGGCGGTCGCGTCGGCGAGGATGGCGATCTCCGTCGGGCCGGCCTCGGAGTCGATGCCGACGACCGAACGGCACAGCCGCTTGGCGGCGGTGACGAAGATGTTGCCCGGGCCGGTGACCATGTCCACCGGCTCCAGGCCCTCGTCCTCGTCGCCGTAGGACAGCAGCGCGACGGCCTGGCCGCCGCCGACCGCCCACACCTCGGTGACGCCGAGCAGCGCGCACGCGGCGAGGATGGTCGGGTGCGGCCAGCCGCCGAAGTCGGCCTGCGGCGGTGATGCGACCACCAGCGACTCCACGCCGGCGGCGAGCGCCGGGATGACGTTCATGAGCACCGACGACGGGTAGACCGCGTTGCCGCCGGGGACGTAGAGGCCGACGCGGCGCACCGGGATCCACTTCTCCCGGACCACGCCACCGGGCACGACGTCGACGGACACGTCCGCCGGCTTCTGCGCCTCGTGGAAAAGGCGGATGCGGGAAATGGACTCCTCCAGCGCCGCCCGCACGTCCGGGTCCAGCTGCTCGAGCGCGCCGGCGATGACGTCGGCGGGCACGACCAGAGATTCGGGGATGACGTGGTCGAACTTCTCCGAGTACCGCATCGCGGCGGCCACGCCGTTGTCCGCGACGTCCTCGACGACGGGGCGAACGGTCGGCAGCATCGAATCGACGTCGGCGGCGCCGCGGGGCAGCGCCCGGCGCAGCTCGGCGGTGGAGGGGACGCGACCGCGCAGGTCAATGGTGGACAGCATCGGGGCAGACGCCACCTTTCGGGAGGTGCTCGGGAGCTTGCTCGTTGATCGGGTTCATCATAGTTGCCGCCGGCATCCCGCCCGGTCGCGGCCCTGCCGCGGCCCTGCCACGATCCGGAGGCAGCCCAACGGCAGCCCAACGACAGCCCCGGCAGCGGCCCCGCCGAGCCCCTCCACCCCCTTCCGAGTTCCACCTTCGGAGTTTCCGTTGCGCGGATGCCTGCGTATCCGGGACAATCGTCCGCATGTCCAGCACCGATAGCAGAGACCTGGCCGATCTGGCGCGCCGTGCACTCTCCGCCGCATGGGACGGGGATCCTCTGGCGGCCCGCCTCGTCGCGGCGGAGTTCGCGGCGTCGGGCCATGCGGAGAGCCCCGAGCCGCCGGCCGACCTGGACGCCGATCTGCACGGTGCGCACCATTCGCTGCGGCGTTCGGTCGCCGAATCGCTCGGCATGGAAAAGCTGGCCCACTCCGCGGCCATGGCGTGGACCGGGTGGGCCATGACCCGCGGCAACGCCGCCCACGAGCTGCGGGCACGGTCCCGTCTGGCCGTCGACGAAGCCAACCGCTGGCTCCGCTTCGTCGACGACAGTTCCTCTGGCGCCGACGTCACCGACATCCCGCTGCTCGCCCAGATGGTGCGGGGCCTGCCCGGCCGCGAGGGCGAACCGAGCCCGGCGACCGAGCCCGCCGATCCGATCCTCGTCGACGCGATGCTCCAGACGGAGTCCGCCGCGACGCTGGTCCGCCGGCCCGACATCGCCGAGCCGCTGGCCAATTGGCTGCGCGATCAGTCGGAGGCACCGGGCGCCGAGAACCTGTCGGACGCCGTCACCCTCATCGACGCCCGCCGCCTGCACGCCATCGGCGATCTGCCGGCCGCGGCGCGCTTGTGCGCGGCGGCGGCCGACGAACCGATGGGCGAGCCGGTGACGGCCGCCATCGATTTCCGCCGCGAACTGGCGCTGTATTCCATCGAGGCCGGTCACGACGAGACGGCCGCGCGGATGTTGGCCGGCGTCGCAAAGCAAGCCGCCGACGCCGGCCTCGCCCTCGACCAGGTCGCCGCCGCACGCCTGTCGGCGCCGGTGCTCGACCGCATGGGGCGCACGCGCGAACGCCGCGCCATGGCGCAGGCCGCGCTGGCCGCCGCCAAAGGGTTCCCGGACTCCCCCGCGCTGCGCGAGGTCGCCGCCGCCGCGAAGTAGGCGTTTTGCCTTCGCCCGCCCCGGGGACACACAATGGCCGAATGACCTGGTGGGATGAATCCGTGGACGCGTCGGCCCCGATTGTGGTGCGCGCGCCGGCGACGCCCCCTCCCGCGGTGCCCGCCGATTTGCCGGGGCTGGTGGCCTTTTCGCGGCAGTCGGCCCGCTCGCTCGACCACGTGTCCAGCTGGCGCGCGGTGACGGCCTACGCCCGCGATCATTGGCTCGACGACGACCCCGCCGAGGTTCCCGAGGAACTGCTCGGCGAATTTCACGCCCTGCGGCACGCGGCGGCCGATCAGCTCGAGCTTTCCGACGAAGCCGAGGAGGCCAGGCGGCGCTGGCTCGATTGGGCCGTGCGCACCGATCGCCCGGCGGCGGCCTTCCACGCGCGGTCCTTCGGGGCCTTCGCCGAGGCGGAGAAGTTCATCGACGCCCGTCCCGGCGGCGCCCGCCCAATGGATGCGGACGTGCCGGTGCTGACGTCGCTGACCCGCGACATCTTAGACCTGCGCCCCAGTGGCCCGGAGGCGTATCAGTTCGCACTGTCGGCCGCGGTGGCGGGTGCGGCGGCGTCGCTGGCCCGCAGGCCGGACCTCGCCGGGGCGCTATCCCGGTGGTCGGCCGAATACGCCCCTCCGCGCACCGGCGACGACGACCGCCGACTGCTGGAGGCCCAGGTCGCCCATGGCCGCGGCGACCTGGTCGAGTCGGCGCGCATCTGCGCCGCTGTCGCGGCCGCCCCCGCGTCCGAGCCGGTGACCAGCACCATCGAGGCCCGGCAGATGCTGTCGCACCTGTCGCTGGAAGCCGAGGAACCCCTCGAGGCCATGCGCCAACTGGCCCCCGTCGTGGAAGTCGGGCTGGAATACGACCTCGTGGTCGGCACGCTGCGGTCGGCGCGGCTGCTGACCGCCCTGCTCAACTCCGAAGGCGAGTACGCGCGGGCCGCCGAGCTGGCCCAGGAGGCGCTCGACGCGTCGTCCGGGATGCCGGTCAACGCGCTGGTGATGGACCTGCGCCTGATCTTGGCGCGGTCCCTGCTCGACGCCGGCGACGATGGCGCCGCCCTCGACCACGCGGTGCCGGTGGCGCAGTGGTCCTCGCTGACCAGTGACGAGGAGCGCACCGACGCGGCGTTCTCCATCGCCGCCACCGCCGCCGGGCGGGCCGGGGATTCGGGCCGCGCCGCGGACCTGCTCATCGAGCACGCCGAGCACCTGCACCGCCTCGGCGACGACGAAGGCGCCTCCCGTGCTCTGCGCCAAGCCGCGCGCAGCGCCGTCCACGACGATCCGGAACGGGCCGAGGACCTGATGGTCGACGCCCGCGACCTGATTTCCGGCGGCTGGTCCATCGCCGACTGGCACGACGACCTCGCCTACGTCTACTGGGCGTCGTCGCGCGAGGACCTGGCGTTGGGGCACGTGGACACCGCCGCGGCCGGTTACCTGGAGGCCGGCGACGGCGAGGAAGCCGCGCGGGCGCTGCTTACCGGGGTGCGCTGCTGCATGGACCGCGACGATGAACCGGGCGCGCGGCGCTACGCCGCCCGCATCGACGACCTGCTGCCGGCCGATTCGTGGTCCGGCCACCCCGTCCGCGAGGCCCTGCGCGAGCTTCTGGGGCACCTGAACTGACCGGGGCGTTCGGCCAGTAGGATCGCTGACCATGCGCACCCCCTCCGAACTCCTCGAGGCCGCGACGGCCCTGGCCGCCGACGGCAAGCTCTGGTCCGCCGCCGATTCGCTGATGGCCGGTTTCGCCGATCTCGGCGACGCCGCCGACGCGCCCGACGTCGACTCGCTGGGCCGCCCGATCCGGGGGTCGTCGCCGAAGCTCATGGACGTCGCCGCCGATTACATGGACCTGCTCGACTCCATCGAGGCCGACGACCCGGACGCCATCGACGCCGAGGTCGCCGAGGCCACCCCGCCGCGCCACATGCGCTGGGCCCAGTGGCACGCGCTCAACGGCCACGCGGAGATCCGCCGCGGCCATCCGGGCCGCGCCGTCGATCACCTGGAACTGTCGGCGGGCCTGTTCGGCTCCGATGCCATGCGCGCCCAGGAGATCCCGCTGCTCGCGCAGATCGCCCTGTGCCAGCTCGAATGCGGCGACGTGCCCCGCGCCGAAGACGCGCTCAACCGCGCCCTGGCCGCCCGCGCGGCGCTGGGCACTTCGGATCCGGGCACCGCGGCGCGGTTCGCTTGCCTGCTCGACGACGTCTCGGCGCGGATCACGGCCCAGCTGCGGCCGTGACCGCCGTTCGCCGCACCGACGTACTCGTCATCGGCGCCGGCCAGGCCGGATTGTCGGCGGCGCATCATCTGGGCCTGCGGGGCATCGACCGCATCGTCGTCGACGCGGAGGACGGGCCCGGCGGGGCGTGGCGGCATCGCTGGGACAGCCTGACCATGGCGACGGTCAACGGGATCTTCGATCTGCCGGGCATGCCCCGCGAAGACGTGGACCCGGCCACGCCGTCGAATGTCGCGATCCCCGACTATTTCGCCCGCTTCGAGGCCGCCCACGTCCCCGACGTCGAGCGCCCGGTCCGCGTGCGCCGTGTCCGCCGCGTCGACGGCGGATTCGCCTCGGAACTCGAATTCCCTGCCATCTCCGGTGCGGGCCCCGATGCGGCTTCCGGTGCGGGCCCCGATGCGGGCGGGAACACCATTTTCTCCCGCGCCCTGGTCAATGCCACGGGTACGTGGCGGCGGCCCTTCGTGCCGTCCATCCCCGGCCACGAATCCTTCCGCGGCCGGCACGTGCGCACGGTCGACTACGGGGACGCCGAGGATTTCCGCGGCCACCGCGTCGCCGTCGTGGGCGGCGGGATCTCGGCGGCCGGGTTCCTCCTCGAGGTGGACCGGGTGGCGGAGGTCCTGTGGTTCATCCGCCGCCCGCCCGTTTTGAGACGGGAGCGCTTCACCCCCGAGATCGGCGCGGACGTCGTCGCGCGCGTCGACGACCGCGTCCGCCGGGGCCTGCGGCCGCAATCGGTCGTGTCGTTGACGGGCCTGCCGTACTCCCCCGAGCTGGCCGCACATCGGGCCCTGCCGATGTTCACCGCCATCGAACCGGAGGGCGTCCGGCTTCGCGACGGCTCCTTCGAATCACTCGACGACATCATCTGGGCCACCGGCTTCCGAGCCGATTTGGGCCACCTGGCGCCCCTGAAGCTGCGTGGGCCCGGCGGCGGCATCCGCATGGACGGCACCGCGGTCGCCGCCGATCCGCGCATCCACCTGGCCGGGTACGGGCCCGGGGCGTCGACGGTCGGCGCCAATCGCGCGGGCCGCGACGTGGCCATCGCCTTAAAAGCGCTTTTCGACGACTGACTGCCCCGGGCACCCGCGGCCCCGGAAGTCGGGGCGGCCGTAAGCGGGGCAGCCGGAAGTCCAGCGCGGCCAGGAGTCGCGGACCTAGAAGTCCAGACCCAGATCCAGCACGCCGGACGAGTGGGTCAGCGCGCCGACGGCCAGGAAGTCGACGCCGCAGGAGGCGTATTCGCGGGCGACGTCCAGCGTCAGCCCGCCGGAGGACTCCAGCTGCGTGGCCGGGGAAACCTGGGCGCGGCGCTGGACGGCGATCTGCGTCTGCCACACCTCGAAGTTGTCCAGCATGACCAGCTCGGGCTTCATCTCCAGCACCTGGTCGAGCTGCGTGAGGTCGTCGACCTCGATTTCGCACTTGAGCTCCGGGTACGCGCGGCGCACGCGCTCCAGGGCGGGGACGACGCCGCCGGCGGCGGCGACGTGGTTGTCCTTGATCAGGGCCTCGTCGCCCAGGCCGTTGCGGTGGTTGACGCCGCCACCGCAGGTCACGGCATACTTCTGCAAATTGCGCAGGCCCGGGATGGTTTTGCGGGAGTCGCGGATGCGGGCGCCGGTGCCCTCGACGGCGTCGACCCAGCGGCGGGTCGCGCTGGCGATGCCGGAGGCGTGCGTGACGATGTTGAGAAGCGTCCGCTCCGCCGTCAGCAGCCCGCGGGTGGGCGCTTCGATCTCGGCGACGACGGTGCCCGGGGCGACGCGGCCGCCGTCGGCCACCAGGATCTCCACCTCGAATTCGTCGGCGATGACCTCCTCGAGCGTCCAGCGGATGGCGTCGCCCGCGGCGATGACCCCGTCGACGCGCGAGGTCACGGTCGCCCGCGATCGCTGCGCCGGCCCGACGGTGGCCAGCGACGTCACGTCGGGGCCGTAGGCCAGGTCCTCCTGCAGCGCGGTGCGGATGAGGCCGCGGGTGATCTGTTCGTCCAGCATTCGGTGCTCCTCGGTGATGGTCGGTGGTGGTCGGTGGTGGTCGGTCCGTGGTGGTTGCTTTGCGACGCCGCCGCGTCACCCGTCCAGCCGCGTGTGGCAGCCCAGGGTGGTGGGGCGCGCGGCGGCCGCGGCGACGATCGCCCGCGCCACGGCGACTTCCGCGGAGTCGGGCAGCGCCGACAGCGCGTGGGCGGCGCGCGCCAGCGATTCGGCGGTGCGCGTGACGCCGGCGCCGTCGGTCATGGCGCGCTGCAGGCGGTCGAGGTCGCGCGGCCAGGGGCGCGGGCGGATGCGGCGGCGCCGGATGTCGCCGGGCCCCTTCTCCCCCAATTCCCTGGCCGCGATGGCCGCGGCAACGTCCTCGGCGACGGCGCGGCCGACGACGATGCCCTCCAACAGCGAATTCGACGCCAGGCGGTTGGCTCCGTGCAATCCCGTGCGGGCGCATTCGCCGGCGGCGTAGAGCCCCGGGACGCGGGTGCGGCCGTCGACGTCGGTGGCGATGCCTCCGCAGGAGTAGTGCACGGCCGGGGCGACGGGCAGCAGATCCTTCGCCGGGTCCAATCCGGCGGTGGCCACGCCGGCGGTGACCGTCGGAAAGCGATCGCGCACGCCGTCGATGTGCCGGGCGTCGAGGAACACGCACTCCTCGCCGAGTTCGCGCAGGCGCGTGGCGATGGCGCGGGAAACGATGTCGCGCGGCGCCAGATCGCCGCGCGGGTCGACGCCCTCGGTGACGGAGCGGCCGCGGGAATCGACCAGCCGGGCGCCCTCGCCGCGGACGGCCTCCGAGATGAGGGGCCGGCGGCCGCGGCGCTCGCGGTCGAACAGGACCGTCGGGTGGAACTGGATGAACTCCATGTCCGCGAGCTCCGCGCCGGCGTCGAGCGCCAGGCACTGGCCCTGGCCGTGCGCCCCATCCGGTGCCGTCGTCGCGCGGAACAGATGGCCGACGCCGCCGGTGGCGATGAGCGTCGCCGCCGCCGTCACCGCACCGAGGCCGCGCGGATCGCGGACCAGGGCGCCGAAGGCGCGGTTGCCGTCGCCGACACCGCTGTTGCCGCCGGCGCCACCGTCTCCGTCACCGCCGTCGACGATGATCTCCTCCGCCACCGCATTCTGCAGCACCCGCACCCCGGCCACGGAGGCCTCCAGGGCCCGCTGGATCTCCGCGCCCGTGGCGTCGCCGCCGGCGTGGATGATGCGGCGATGGGAATGGCCGCCTTCGCGGGTGCGGGAGTACTGGCCGGCGTCGGCCGGGTCGGTCTTCGCGTCGAAGCGCGCGCCCAGGTCGATGAGCCACTGCGTGGCCCGAGCGCCGGCGCCGACGATGGCGCGGACGGCGGCCTCGTCGCAATGCCCGGCGCCCGCATCGAGGGTGTCGGCGACGTGGGACTCCACCGAATCGGGGCCGTCGGGGCCATCCGATCCGCCGGGGCCCTCCGGCCCCTGGGGCGCGTCGCCGAGGCCGACGACCGACAGCCCGCCCTGGGCGAGGTTCGTCGCCGCCCCCTCGAACCGCAGGTGACGGCGCGCGCCCTCGGACCAGTGCCCCTTGTCCACGAGCAGGACGTCGAGCCCCAACTCGCGGCCCCGGCGCACCGCAGACAGGCCCGCGACGCCACCGCCGATGACCAGCAGATCGCAGTGCGCCGCCCAGTCGAACCCGAACGCGGGCCCGTGAACACCGGCTCCGGCGCCCACGGCCCTACTCGCCGCCGCCCGGATTGCCGATGGCGATCATGCGCTCGACCGACGCGCGCGCCTTCTCGGCGACGTCGGCGGGCACGGTGACCTCGTCGGTGCCCTCGGCGAGGCAGCGCAGCAGGGCCGACGGGGTGATCATCTTCATGTAGACGCAGGAGGCACGGTCGTTGATGGCCTCGAACTCCACGTCCGGGGCGGCCTTGCGCAGCTGGTGCAGCATGCCGACCTCGGTGGCCACGAGCACCTTGCGGTCCTCGCGGTTCTCCGCGCGCTGGGCCTCGCGCTGCGCCGACGCCAGCATTTCGCCGGTGGAGAGCATGTGCACGCGCTCCGGCTCGATGGTGCCTTCGCCGGCCAGGTAGATCGCCGAATTCGCGCAACCGCACTCCGGGTGGATGTACAGGTCGGCGTCGGGGTTGTCCGCCGCCCGGCGCGCCAGCTCGTCGCCGTTGATGTTGGCGTGGACGTGGCACTCGCCGGCCCAGATGCGGATGTTGTCGCGGCCGGACTCGCGCTTGACGTGCGCGCCGAGGAACTGGTCCGGGTTGAACAGGATCTCCTTGTCCGCCGGCAGCGACTCGATGACGTCGACGGCGTTGGAGGACGTGCAGCACACGTCGGTCTCGGCCTTCACGTCGGCGGTGGTGTTGACGTAGCTGACCACCAGGGCGCCCGGGTGCTCGGCCTTCCACTCGCGCAGCTCCTCGGCCGAGATGGAGTCGGCCAGCGAGCAGCCGGCGCGTTCGTCGGGGATGAGCACCGTCTTGCCGGGGCTGAGGATCTTCGCGGTCTCCGCCATGAAGTGGACGCCGCAGAACACGATGACCTCCGCCTCGGTCTCGGCGGCCACGCGCGACAGGCCGAGGGAGTCGCCGACGTAATCGGCGATGTCCTGGATCTCCGGCAGCTGGTAGTTGTGCGCCAGGATGACGGCGTTGCGCTCCTTGGCCAGGCGGCGGACCTCGTCGGCCCATTCCGGCGTCGCCTCGACGCCCGTGTAGCCGCCCTCGCCGTCGACGACGGACGCCGCCAACGCGGACTCGAGGGGCTTGAGGGTCGCGCTTTCCTGCGCGGACGCGTGGGTGGTCACATCGGCTCCTTGGCTGGGGAGGATCTTCTTGCCGCCGATATTAGCCCGTGGGGCGGGCGTCCCCCGCATCACCGTCGCCGCCGCGCCCGGGCCCCGGTTCCGCCTCCGCCCCGGGCGCCAGGAAGATCAGGCACCAGTACGCCAGCATCGCCGCGAACGGCGCGACGAGCAGCGCCACCGGCACGTCGAACGCGGGCAGCACGTCCACCGACGAGCCCGGCGCGACGGCGTCCAGGTCGGGCTGGCGCACCCCGGCGATCAGGTTGCCCGACGCCAGCTGCACGGCGGCCATGGCCAACGCCGAAACTCCGACCCAGGCCTCCATGGCCAGGCCGCGGGCCGTCGGAAAGCGCTTGTGCGCGATCGTGCCCAGCACCAGCCCCAGCACCAGCGCGATGCCGGTGAACCACAGCAGAGCCGAGAACGTCGCGTCGAGACCGTCCTGCCCCACCGCCAAACGGCCGCCCTCGAGGAAGGTGACGGTCTGCATGGGGCGGGCCATCGCCCATGTGACGCCGCCGAGTACGCCGCCGACCAGCGCCGCGAGCAGCACGGCCGACGCGTCGCCGATGAAGCGGGGCGGGCGGCGGGCGTGCGGGACGGCCGCCGCGGGGGTCTGCGGATCCATGGGGGCGAATGTACCCGGCCCCGGCGGCCGACTGGCCTCCGGTGGGCGGGTGCTTTGCGACGCCACCCGTCCCGAACACTGTTCAAGTGATGGTTTATCGTGGGGCCATGACCGACGAACGCACGGGCCGCTCGCATCTGGCGGACCTCGGGGACCTGACCCGCGGACGCCTCGCCGCCGGGCTGCACCGGACGCTCGCGCCACGGCCGCCAGGCCCGGCCGAGCTGCTCGACCTGGCGTCGAACGACTACCTGGGCATGCACGATCACGCCGCCGTCATCGACGCCGCGGCCGCCGCGCTGCACGACTACGGACTGGGGTCGACGGGATCGCGGCTGGTCACCGGAGCGACGGACGTACACGACGAGTTGGAGAACGCGCTGGCCGCGTTCATGGGGTTCGGTTCGGCACTGACCGCCTCGTCGGGGTACATGGCCAACCTCGCGGCCGTCACGGCGCTGGCCGGGCGCGGCGACCTCATCGTTTCCGACGGCGGATCGCATGCCTCGCTCATCGACGCCTGCCGGCTGTCGCGGGCGCGCGTCGCGGTCACGCCGCTCGGTGACGTTGCGGCGATCGAAGAAGCCCTGGCCGCGCGCACGGAGACGCGGGCCCTGGTGATCTCCGACGCCGTGTATTCCACGTCGGGCGCCATCGCCGACGTCCGCGCCCTTTATGCCGCGGCCCGCGCGCATGGCGCCGCACTGCTGGTCGACGAGGCCCACGGCCTGGGCGTCGTCGGGCCCGGCGGGCGCGGCGCGGTGGCGGCGGCGGGCCTGTCCGGAGCCCCGGACCTGGTGGTCACCGTGACGCTGTCGAAATCGCTTGGGGCGCAGGGCGGCGCGATCCTCGGCCCGGCGCAGCTGCGCGATCACCTCATCGACTCAGCGCGCCCGATCATCTTCGACACCGCCCTTGCACCACCGGCGGCCGCGGGCGCATTGGCCGCTTTGCGGCTGCTTGACGACGACCCGGAGTTGCCCGCCGCCGTCCTGCGCAACGCCGACGCGATCGCGGGCGCCTGGGGCGTGGACGCCCCACCGTCGGCCGTCGTGCCGGTGATCCTGGGCGACCCCGTCCGGGCGGTCGCGGCGCGCGACAACTTGCGCGCCCGCGGCGTGCTGGTCGGGGTGTTTCGGCCACCGAGTGTGCCGCCGGGAGGCTCGCGCCTGCGCATCACGGCGCGGGCGAACCTGACGCCGGAGGAATTGAAACGCGCCGCCCCACGCGACGGCGACGTGCCGGCGGCCTGATTCGGGAGCCCAGCCGGATGCCCGCGTTTCGGCGGGCACTCGCCGGCACCCGTCAGCGCTTGCGAGCACACGTCAGAGCCCGCCAGTACCCGTCAGTGCTCGTCGTAGTGGTCCCCATGGGCGGCGTGCCGGTGTCCATCATGGACGTAATCGACGTGGTCGCGGTGCGCGAACGAGACGTGGCCGCAACCCTCGCCGTGTTCGTGATCGTGATTTTCGTGGACGTGCTTGTCGGTGCTCATGGCTCGCCTTCCGGTCAACCGCTCCGGGCCACCATGACCCGGGGACAGGGCCCGGACGCCGTTCCCGACCGTCCGGGCTATGCATTTTTCATGCATACGCCTATCCTAAGTTGCACCTCAGTTGCGCTGAATGTATGCGACGTGGGTCTCGGTGAATTCCAGCAGGCCGTGCTTGCCGTCGGCGCCGCCGATGCCGGACTCGCGGCGACCCGCGTGGAACCCCTGCATGGCCTCGAAGTTCTCGCGGTTGACGTAGGTCTCGCCGTACTGCAACCCCTCGACGGCCTTCAGCGCCTGATTGAGGTCGTCGGTGTACACCGAGCTGGTCAGGCCGAAGCGCGACGCGTTGGCGATCTCCAGCGCCTCATCCAGGTCCTTGACGCGGACGACCGGCAGAACCGGGCCGAAGATCTCCTCCTTGGCGATCTCCATGTCCGGCTTCACCCCGTCGAGGATCGTCGGCTCGAAGAACCAGCCGTCGCCCTTGCCCTCCGCACGCGAACCGCCGGTCACCAGGTTTGCGCCGGCCTCGCAGGCACGCTCCACCATCCCCGCGACGTCGTCCAACGCCGATTCCGTGATCAGCGGGCCCATGTCCAGCTCCTCGATCTCCGAGGTGTCGCCGTAGCGGGTGGCGTCGAAAAGCTCCTTGAGCTTGGCCACGAGCTCGTCGTGCACCGCGTCCTCCACCAGCACGACTTCCGCGCAGTTGCACACCTGGCCGGTGTTGATGACGCGCGAATCCCAGATCGCCTTCGCCGCGAGATCCAGATCCGCCGACGCCAGCACGATCGCCGGCGCCTTGCCGCCGAGTTCCAGGTTCACGCGGGTCAGGGTCGGCGCGGCCTTCTCCATGATCCGCTTGCCGACGGACACCGACCCCGTCATGGAGATCATCCCGACATCGGGGTGGGTGCTCAGGGTTTCGCCGACCACGCGGCCGCGGCCGCTGACCAGGTTGAACACACCGGCCGGAACACCGGCCTCATCGACGAGCTTCGCGAACTCGAGGGCGTTGACAGGGGTCTCCGACGACGGATTGATCACGATGGTGTTGCCGGTCAGCAACGCCGGGGCCATCTTGCGCGCAATGAGGAAGAACGGGAAGTTCCACGGCAAAATGCCGCCGACGACGCCGATGGGGCGGCGGGTGAGCAGGATCATTTCCCCGGCACGGTCGGACGGGATCACCTCGCCCTCGATGCGGCGGGCCCACTCGGCCATGTAATCGAGGTAGTCGGCGGTGAAGTTGGCCTCGACCGTCGCCAAGCCACGGGTCTTGCCCTGCTCTACGACGAGCATGTCGGCGAACTCATCGGCCCGATCGCGCAGCAGCGCGGCGATCTTGCGCAGATACCCCGCCCGCTCGATGTTCGGCAGCGCGGCCCACGCGGGCTGCGCCGCCTTGGCCGCGGCGATGGCGGCGGCAGTCTCCTCCTCGCGTGGTGCGCGGCGGGCGTGTTCCGCCGGCGCGGACGTTGCAAGCGCGAGCCTACCCCCGAAACAACTTTTCCCGGCCGAAGTCAAGCTTTGAATCCAGATCGATTCAGGCCCGGTCAGCGACGTTCGAGCATCGACGAGTCCAGCTCGCCGTGGCGCGAACACCGCGCCGACCAGCCGTCCGGGCGGACCTGGACCACCATGCGGCGGCCGCACAGCCGGCAGTACCGCGGGGCCTCGAGCCCGGCGCGGGCGGAGTGGCTGCGCGGGCGCTCCTCCCCCGCCGCCAGGTGCGCACCGGTGAAGGGGTCGTACTCGGGCGGATCGCCCAACAGCGTCGCCCGCAGCAGTTCCGTCGAATCAGGGTTCGTGCCCCGGCGCGGCACGGTGGAGGTCATCGCTACACCGTCGCGTTCAGGGCCTTGATGGGCAGGCGGATCTTGCCCAGCATGTCCAGGTCCTGCTCGGCGGGGCGGCCCAGGGTGGTCAGATAGTTGCCCACGATGACGGCGTTGATGCCGCCGAGCAGCCCCTGCTCCGCGCCGAGGTCGCCCAGGGTCAGCTCGCGGCCGCCGGCGAAGCGCAGGATCGTCTTCGGCAGCGCCAGGCGGAAGGCGCCGATGGCGCGCAGCGCATCCTTGGCGGCCAGCGGCTCGCGGCCCTCGAACGGGGTGCCCGGGCGCGGGTCGAGGAAGTTCATGGGCACCTCGGTCGGGTTGAGCGCCGCCAGGTCCTGCGCGAACTCGGCGCGCTGTTCCAAGGTCTCGCCCATGCCCAGGATGCCGCCGCAGCAGACCTCCATCCCGGCCTCCGCCACCATGCGCAGGGTCTCGGCGCGATCCTCCCAGGAGTGGGTGGTCACGACGTTCGGGAAGTGCGAGCGCGCGGTCTCCAGGTTGTGGTTGTAGCGGTGGACGCCGGCCTTGGCCAGTCGGTCGACCTGCTCCTGGGTGAGAATGCCCACCGACGCGGCGACGTTGATGTCGACCTCTTCCTGGATGACCCGCACGGCCTGCTCGAGCTGCGACAGGAGGTTCTCGTCCGGGCCCTTGACCGCGGCGACGATGCAGAACTCGGTCGCGCCGGTCTTCTGGGTCTGCTTCGCGGCGTCGACCAGGGCGGGGATGTCCAGCCAGGCGTTGCGCACGGGCGACTGGAACAGGCCGGACTGAGAACAGAAGTGGC
This sequence comes from Corynebacterium xerosis NBRC 16721 = ATCC 373, assembly GCF_001552415.1. Lineage (GTDB taxonomy): Bacteria > Actinomycetota > Actinomycetes > Mycobacteriales > Mycobacteriaceae > Corynebacterium > Corynebacterium xerosis. The sequence goes on along the minus strand of NZ_BCRD01000001.1, from coordinate 572,575 downwards.
AATCCTCGGGGCAGCCGCCGGTCTTCAGCGAAATGATGCCCTCGACCTCGACTTCTTCGCCGCACCACTTCAGGCGGACCTCGTGGGCGAGGGCGAGCAGCTCGTCGATGCGGTCGTCGTCGAGCTGCAGGACGGCGAGGGTCTCGGCGTGGTCGAGCCCCTCGCCGCGGCCGAGCACCTTCTCGCGGGCGATTTCGAGGACGTCGGCGGGCGAAACGGCGGTCATTGATTCTCCTGGCTGGTTGTGGCGTCGGCCGTGCCCGGGCACTGCCGGCGAAAAACTTGAACACCGTATTGAACGATGTTCGGGCCTGAATGTACCCCGCGGCACGAACACCGTTCAAGACGGCTGGCCGGGCCGCTCACCCCCCGCTTTCCGATAACGTGGATCACGTGCAGCTCACCAAGGACATCATCATGGACGCGGCGATGGAGATCCTCGATGAATTCGGACTCCAGGACCTGACCATCCGCCGCCTGGCCCGTCACCTCGACGCGGCCGCCGGCGCGATGTACTGGCACTTCCCTTCCAAGCAAGCGCTTCTCGGCGCCGTCGCCGACCGCCTGCTCCTCCCCTTGTCCGAGCTCGAGCCCACCGGCGACTGGCGTGCCGACGCCACCGCCTTCGCCGAGGCGCTCCACGGCTGCCTGACCTCCCACCGCGACGGAGCCGAAGTCGTCTCCGCCGGCCTGGCCACCGACACCGTCTCCGTCCGTCCCGCCCGGCTGCTGGCCCCTTTGCTTTCCGACGCCCCGATCGACGAGCACCTCACCCGGGACGCCGCGGCGACGCTCGTCTACTTCATCCTCGGCTCCACCGTCGACGAGCAGACCGCCGCCCAGCTGGCGAAGGTCGCCGACCCCGGCGACGACTCCGCCGCCGCGAAGAACGCCGAAACCCACGGCCGGCGCATCCGCAACGGCGTCGACCTCATCGTCGCCGGCATCGCCGCCGGCGGCGCCTGAGCCTCGCAGGCACCGCCACACGAGCGGGCGCCGCATGCGCACCGGGCCCGCCGCATGTGCCCAGGTGGGCGTCGTCAAGCACAAGCCGTGCACCCGTAACGCGCCGAGAGGTTTGCTCGGCACGTGAGTACGGGGGCCATCCCGGTATGGTTATCAACATGACAAACGCGAACTTCGACGGCGAACACCAGGTCTGGCCCGGAGACCCCTACCCCCTGGGCTCCACGTACGACGGTGCTGGCACCAACTTCGCCCTGTTCTCCGATATCGCGGAAAAGGTCGAGCTGTGCCTCATCGACGCGGACGGCGCCGAAACCCGCATCCCGCTCGAAGAGGTCGACGCGCACATCTGGCACTGCTACCTGCCCGGCATCATGCCCGGCCAGCGCTACGCCTACCGCGTCCACGGCCCCTACGACCCGGCCAACGGCCACCGCTGCGACCCGAACAAGCTGCTCGTCGACCCCTACGCCAAGGCATTCGACGGCGACTTCGACGGCCACAAGTCGCTGTTCAGCTACGACATCGACGACCCGAGCCAGCGCAACACCGACGACAGCCTCGGCCACACCATGACCTCCGTGGTCATCAACCCCTTCTTCGACTGGGCCACCGACCGCCAGCCGAAGCACCCCTACTCCGAGACCGTCATCTACGAGGCCCACGTCAAGGGCATGACCATGACGCACCCGGAGGTGCCCGAGTCGCTGCGCGGCACCTACGCCGGCCTGGCGCACCCCGCAATCATCAACTACCTCAAGGACCTCGGCGTCACCGCCATCGAACTGATGCCCGTCCACCAGTTCCTGCAGGACGACCGCCTGCGCGACCTGGGCATGCGCAACTACTGGGGCTACAACACCTTCGGGTTCCTCGCCCCGCACCAGGACTACGCCGCCTCGTCCAAGCCGGGCGGCGCCGTGTCCGAGTTCAAGGGCATGGTCCGCGCGTTCCACGACGCCGACATCGAGGTCATCCTCGACGTGGTCTACAACCACACCGCCGAGGGCAACCACATGGGCCCGACCATCTGCTTCCGCGGCATCGACAACGCCGCGTACTACCGCCTGGTCGAAGGCGACAAGCAGCACTACATGGACTACACCGGCACCGGCAACAGCCTCAACGTCCGCCACCCGCACTCCCTGCAGCTGATCATGGACTCGCTGCGCTACTGGGTCTCCGAGATGCACGTCGACGGCTTCCGCTTCGACCTCGCCTCGACCCTGGCCCGCGAGTTCCACGACGTCGACCGCCTGTCCGCGTTTTTCGACCTGGTCCAGCAGGACCCGATCGTCTCGCAGGTCAAGCTCATCGCCGAGCCGTGGGACGTCGGCGAGGGCGGCTACCAGGTGGGCAACTTCCCGCCGCAGTGGACCGAGTGGAACGGCAAGTACCGCGACACCATCCGCGACTACTGGCGCGGCGAGCCGTCGACGCTGGGCGAGTTCGCCTCGCGCATCACCGGTTCGTCCGACCTGTACGCGAACAACGACCGCCGCCCCACCGCGTCGATCAACTTCGTCACCGCCCACGACGGCTTCACCCTCAACGACCTGGTCAGCTACAACCACAAGCACAACATGGCCAACGGCGAGGACAACCGCGACGGCGAGAGCCACAACCGCTCGTGGAACTGCGGCGTCGAGGGCTACACCGACGACGAGACCATCCTGCGGCTGCGGGCGCAGCAGCGCCGCAACTTCCTGACCACCCTGCTGCTGTCGCTGGGTACCCCGATGATCAGCCACGGCGACGAGATGGCCCGCAGCCAGAAGGGCAACAACAACGTCTACTGCCAGGACAACCAGCTGGCGTGGATGGATTGGAACCAGGTGCGCACCAACTCGGAGCTGGTGGACTTCACCCGCTACCTGCTGGAGCTGCGCGCCGAGCACCCGGTGTTCCGCCGCCGCCGCTTCCTGAAGGGCGGCCCGCTGGGCGCCGAGACCGACGACCGCGACATCGCCTGGCTGACCCACGAGGGCCGCGTCATGTCGCAGGACGACTGGGACTTCGATTTCGGCAAGTCGCTGATGGTGTGGCTCAACGGCGCCGCCATCACCGAGCCCGACGCCCGCGGCCACCGCATCGTCGACGACAGCTTCATGCTGTGCTTCAACGCCCACCACGAGGACCTGACATTCCAGATCCCGGGCACCGAGTACGCCGCGGAGTGGGAGGTCCTCATCGACACCACTGAGCTGACCGGCCGCCCCACGCGCGAGCGCCTGGTCCAGCCGGAGCGCGAGCTGCGCGTCCCGGCGCGGTCGACCATCGTGCTCATCGAGAAGCACTAGGCGACGCCGGCCGGCGCGGCCACGGTCAGCGCGGCCAGTTCGGCCAGCTCGGCTTAACCCACCCCGAATGGTTTAACCCACCCGCTGTAACGGGTGGGTTAAACCATTCGGGGTGGGTTTGCGCATGGGCGCGGGAGCCGGCGGGCCCGGACATGCGAAAGCGGCGCATTCCCTCGTGGGATGCGCCGCTAATTTCTGTCGTGGGCCGGCCGTGCATACATGGGCGGGCCGTGATCGGTGGCCGCCGGGTCGAGCCGGGCTTGCGTGGGATCGAACCGGGTCCAAGGGGGGCGCGTCGGTTTGAGACGGACCTCGCCGGGTCGCGCCGAGCCGAAGCTGGTTGAAGAGGCCTGCCGGGTCAGGCCGAGCCGAAGCGGACCTAGGAAGCCTGCCGGGTCCAGTACTCGGCGCCGGTACCGAAGTAGTCGCCCAGCCGGCGGGCGAGGTCGGGGGTCAGGTTGGTGCGGCCGGTGCGGAAGCGCTCCAGCGTCGAGCTGGGGACGTTGATGGCGACGGCCAGGCGGTAGATGCTCATTCCCCGCGGTTCGAGGAAGCGCTGGTGGAGGATGGTGCCGGGATGGGCGGAGACTGCGTTGGTCATGCGTGCTCTCCTCGTGGATCGTGACTGAGTGTTCAGGCTGATTTCTCAAGGCGACGGCGACCGGGATGGGTGCCCCGGCCGCGCGACGGTGCTCAGATTAGCGCCGGGACCCCCTCCTTGCCGAACGGGCATTCCGGGGTCGAAGAATGTGTGAACCTTTCTTCGCCAAACCATAATGAGTGATGAATCACACTCGCGCAACACTGTTACCCCCGTCACATGGGGGTGGGCCGCTAGGCTCGTGGGCATGCAGGTTCTCGACTTCCGCCTTTCCGGCGCCATCGTCCGCGTGTCCCTGGATTCGCCGCCGTCCGCATCGGCGCACCGCATCGCGCGGACGCGCAGCACCGACGTGGCCGATGCCTCGGCATCGCTTTCCGACGCCGCGGCGGGAGCGTCCCTGACCGCCCCCGGGCGGCTGCTGCCGGGGCGGTTGGATCTCGGCGGCGATCTTCCCTCCGCCCGCGTGACCGCGGCGACGCTGCCGGCGGCCCGGGCGCTGCTGGAACTGCTCGACTCCCCCACCGCCGAGGCGCTCGCGGCGGCCGCGGGGAAGGGCACGCCGGGCGTGACCGTTCCCGAAGATGGCGAGGGCCCCTCGGCCACCGGCAACGGCTCCGCCGACACCGGCCCCGCCGGCGGCACAGCCGGCGGCACCGGCTCCCCCGGCGGCTCCGCGGATGGCGCTCCCGCGGCGGCGGGGACCCCGTCATCGCCGCCGCCACACGGCGACGATCCCGACTTCTTCGCCTTCGACGTCGAGACCGCCAACGCCGACGAGGGTTCGGTCATCCAATTCGGCATCGCCGCCGTGCGCGACGGCAAGGTCGCCGAGACCTACTCCTGGCCCTGTCGACCGCCGGCCGGGCTCGAGCAGTTCGACGAGGACAACATCGCCATCCACGGCATCACGCCCTCCGACGTCGTCGACGCCCCGCCGTTCGCCGACGTCGCCGAGAAGTTCGGCCGCCTCGTCGACGGCACCCCGGTCGTCGCCCACAACGCCAAGTTCGATTTCACGGCCCTCAAGCGCGGGTGCGCCGCCGCCGGCATCGACGTGCCCGACGTCGCCTACGCCTGCACCTACCTGTGGGCGCGCCGCGTCGGGTTGCAGGTGGAGAACTACCGCTTGCCGACGCTCGCGCGGGAAGCCGGAGCCGCCGACTTCGACCATCACGACGCAGCCGCCGACGCCGCGGCCTGCGCCGAAGTCGCCCTGTGGCTCATGCGCGAGCATCCGGGCCCCGAGCCCACGACGAATCCCGTGAAGTACTCCGAGAACCTCGGCATGGAAATGGGGATGCTCTTCGGCAAGCGCCTCGTCCCGATGCAGACCACCGGCCAATCGCAGGTCACTTCGGGTGCGGGCGGGGCCCGTCGCAAAGCGGCGAGGTCCGGAGGCGCGGCGGCGCAGGACCGGCGCGCCAAGTGGGACGCGGTGAAGGCGCCCGAGGTGATCCCGGAGAAGAACGAGGACGCTGACCCGGACGGGTTGCTGTTCGGGCAGAACGTCACCCTCACCGGAGATTTCGCGCCCTACGACAAGGGGCGGCTGTGGGAGCTCATCGCGCAGGCCGGCGCGACCGTGGGCAAGAACACGACGAAGAAGACGACGATCCTCGTCGCGGGGCCGTGGGACTCGATGACGTCGAAGGAAAAGAAGGCCCGCGAATACAAGGACAAGGGCCAGGACATCGAAATTTGGGATGAAAAGCAGCTTTTCACCGTCCTTGGGCTCGAGGAGACGCCTCCCTTCTGAGGTCCTCGGCCAGCCGCCGGAAAGGCGGCTGCCACCCCCGAAATTCACCCCCTCCAAAATAAACGGAACCGTTCCGCGCTGCGGCGCGTCCAATCACGTGACATCGTCCCCCATGCAGGAGGTCCTCACGTGCAACGGCCCGTCCCCGAACTCCGTCCCGCCACTTGGCTGACCACCGCACCCGCAGACGTCGATTGGCGCGACGCGGGTGGCGGGCTGGTCGGCGTGGTCGCCGAACCCGGGTACGGCGTGGAGGCCGCGGCGAGGGTGCTGATGGAACGTCACATCGCCCGCGGCAAGCTCCACCTGACGGCCCGGCCGGCCGCGGCGGTGACCGGATCGGGCGAGGCCGACGTGCGCGCGGGGATCCAGATCGGCTCACCGGCGGCGCGCCCGACCGGGTGGTTGGCCGAGGTCAGCCCGCTGCTGGAAATCGACGGCCACCTGCGGCGGCTGTTCGGCGATCGGCCCGTGTACTTCCCGGCTTCCGTCGATCACCTGCTGGCGCTGCCCGCGGGGGCGGACCTGACCCGCGCGTACCTGTGGTCGGCGCGGACCTGGCGGGCCTCCCCCGACCCCGTGTCTCCTCTGGCCCTGACCCTGGGCGATGACCGGCTGGCGGTCCACTGCCCCGCCGACGGGCACGCGGCCCACGAAGCGCACCGTGCCGCAGTGCTGCTCGCGGCGGGCCAACGCCGCCCGGAATCCCACTACGATGGTCGAAGTGACCGAAACAGGGCCCGCGTGCCCGCCCGCTGAACGGCGGCCGCGCGGGACCCGGTGCCCGGTGGCTCCGCCGACCACGGCGGATCGATGAAAAGCACACAGAAAGGCGCGTGAACGGGTTCCATGAACCGACTTCCCATCACCTCCACCTACCGACTCCAGCTGCGAGGCCCCAAGGCGGACGAGGAAGGCCGGGCGTTCACGTTCGCCGACGCCGAGAAGCAGGTCCCCTACCTGGCGGATCTGGGCATCTCGCACCTGTACCTGTCGCCGATCCTGTCGGCCGTGCCGGACTCCAACCACGGCTACGACGTCATCGACCCGACCACCGTCAATCCGGAGATCGGCGGCATGGCGGGCCTGCAGTCGCTGGCCGAGGCCGCGCACGCCGCGGGCATGGGCATCATCATCGACCTGGTGCCCAACCATCTGGGGGTCGAGGACCCGCAGCTGAACGAGTGGTGGTGGGACGTGCTCACCAACGGCCGCGACTCCCAGTTCGAGCCGTACTTCGACATCGACTGGCACGAGGACAACGGCGCCGGCGGCAAAATGGGCCTGCCGGTGCTGGGTTCCCCGGAGGACGTCGACAAGCTGGAGATCGACCGTTCCGGCGACGAGCCTCTGCTGCGCTACTACGACAACGTCTATCCCCTGCGTCCCGGCACCGACGAGGGCACCCCGCAGGAGATCCACGACCGCCAGGCCTACCGCCTGATGTACTGGCGCGACGGCGTGATCGGCTACCGCCGCTTCTTCTCGGTCAACGGGCTGGCCGGCATCCGCCAGGAGAACCCGGTGGTCTTCGAGCACACGCACCGCATCGTCCGCGAGCTCATCGCCGCCGACATCATCGACGGCGTGCGCATCGACCACCCGGACGGCCTGTCCGACCCGTTCGGCTACCTCTCCGAGCTGCGCCGCCTGCTGGGCGACGACAAGTGGCTGGTCGTGGAGAAGATCCTCGGCCCCACCGAGCCGCTGGACCCGCGCCTGCAGGTCGACGGCACCACCGGCTACGACGCGCTGCGCGAATTCGACAACGTCTTCATGAACCGCGAATCCCGCGACGCCATGAGCATGCTGGCGCTGCAGGAGTCGGGGTCGACGTGGGACAAGTCGGCCGTCCACGCCACCGAGCGGGCCCTCAAGCGCGAGGTCGCCGCGAACGAGCTGGCCGCCGAGGTCCGCCGCCTCGCCCGGGCGCTGCGCCGCGACAACTGGTCGACCGGCGGCGACAACGTCACCGAGGAAGAGCTCATCGACACCATCTGCGAGCTCGTCGCCGCAATGCCGGTCTACCGCGCCGACTACGTGTCGCTGTCGCGCGTGACGTCGTCGGTGATCCAGCAGATGGTCGCCCGTTTCCCCTCCCGCGTGTTCGCGCTGGACCTCATTTCCGCGGGCCTCATCGCCCAGGGCGAGGCCGCGACCCGCTTCGCGCAGGTCTGCGGCGCCGTCATGGCCAAGGGCGTCGAGGACACGACGTTCTACCGCGCCTGCCGCCTGATCAGCCTCAACGAGGTCGGCGGCGACCCGGGCCGCTACGGCATGTCCGCGGCGGAGTACCACCTGCTGCAGTCGGAGCGGGCCCGCCTGTGGCCGCGCACCATGACCGGCCTGTCCACCCACGACACCAAGCGCGGCGAGGACGTCCGCGCCCGCATCATCCAGCTGTCCGACATCGTCGGCGACTGGGCGGAGAAGGTCCGCGACTGGACCGCGGTCACCCCGGCGCCGGACGGCGCCACGGGCTATTTCCTGCTGCAGAACATCATCGGCGTGTGGCCGGCCGACGGCGAGATCACCGAGGAGCTGCGCGACCGCCTGCACGCCTACGCCGAGAAGGCGATGCGCGAGGCAAGCGTCCACACCACCTGGACCGAGCAGAACGCGGACTTCGAGCTGCACGTCATGCGGTGGATCGACGCCCTGCTCGACGGGCCGCTGCGCGACCGCATCACCGAGTTCGTGCAAACCATCGACCCGGCGGCCCGCGTGACCAGCTGGTCGCGCAAGCTCCTGCAGCTGACGTCCCCGGGCATCCCGGACACGTACCAGGGCACCGAGTTCCTCGAGGACTCCCTGGTCGACCCGGACAACCGCCGCTTCGTCGACTACGCCGCCCGCTCCCGGGCACTCGATCAGGTGCGCCGTGGAGACGTGGATCCGGCGGACGGGGACGTCGTCAAGCTCATGGTCACCCACCACGCCCTGACCCTGCGCAACGAGCGACCCGAATCCTTCGTGGGCGGCACCTACCAGCCGGTGTTCGCGGAAGGCTCCGGCGAGCGGTACCTGGTGGGCAACGCGCGCGGGCCCGTCGGCGGCGACCAGGACGTCATCACGCTGGTCACCCGGCGGCCCATCGGCCTGGAGCGAGACGGCGGCTGGGGAGACACCACCATCACGCTGCCCGAGGGCATCTGGACCGACCGCTTCACCGGCAACGCGTGGTCGGGGACGGTGACGGTGGCGGCGATGTTCGGCACGTTCCCGGTGGCGCTGCTCGTCGCCGACGATCCGGAAGCGTAGGGGCCGGCATGGCGAAGTCGAAGGGCGGCGCCCGGCTGCGGGAGCTGCACGCGCGTTACGACGATTGGACCGCCGCGCACCCGAGGGCCAAGGAGGACTTCGCCGGCGCGATCGGGGAATTGCTTTCCGACGCCGGCCTGGCATTCGACAACGTCACCGCGCGGGTGAAGACGTGGCGTTCGCTGCGGATCAAGGCGATGCGGCGGGCCGAGGGCGGCGAGTTCGCCTACCCCGACCCGTGGTCCGACGTCCACGACATCGTCGGCGTCCGCGTGACCACCTACCACTCCAACGAGATCCCCGACGTCCTGGCGGTGCTGGGCGATTCGCTGGAGGTGCTGCGGACGATCGACAAGACCGCCGAGACCCGCATTTCCGGCCAGTTCGGCTACGGCTCCCACCATCTGGTGTGCCGTGTCGGCGAGGGCGCTCCCCCCGGGCTGGCACCGTACCGGGGCCAGCAGTTCGAGGTGCAGGTGCGCACCGTGCTGCAGCACGCGTGGGCCGAGTTCGAGCACGACATCCGCTACAAGTCGCCGGACGGGGTCATCGACCCCCGCATCGACCGGGCGTTCGCCCTGGCGGCGGGGCTGATCGAGCTGGCGGACCAGCAGTTCGACCAGGTGGCGGCGATCCTCGACGAGGAGCGCGACGATGCGGCCGGCGGGGATGGCGCCGGCGGCGACGGGGACGATGCGGCCGATGCCGTGGAGCTCGGCGCCGAGACGCTGCCCGGCCTGCTGACGCTGCTGCTGCCGACCGTGCCGCGGTCGAAGTCGGAGCATTACGCCTGGTTGGAGGAGCTTCTCGACGCCAACGGCGTGACCACCGTCGGGGACCTGCGCGATCTGGTGGCGCCCGAGCGCGTCGCCGCCGTCGAGGAAGCGTTGAAGTACCGGTTCCAGCCGGGCCACGTGCGCATCATCGACGACCTGCTGCTGGCGGCGTTCGGCTCCGACCACGTCACCCGCACCGGCAAGTCCGGCGCCCACCCGGCGCAGCGGCCGGCGCGGTTGCGGTCCCGGCTGGCGCAGATGCGCAAGGCCGGGGTGGTGGGTTAGGCGGGGTCGGGCCGAACCCCACCTCCACGAGAGGCGGGGCGGGCTCACCCCACCTCCACGAGATCACGATCCACGCCCCCAATCGCGATCTCGTCCGACGTGCGGTGAGTCAGTCTCTGCCGCGGAGCTTGTCGATCTGCCGACGCTCGCGCTTGGTGGGGCGGCCGGCGCCGCGGTCGCGGACCGGCAGCGCGGCGTACATCTCGCGCAGCGGCGGAGCGGGCGTCTTGTCCACGTAGCAGGTCTTAGCCACCGGGGCACCGACCCGCTTGGCGATCGTGCGCGTGACTTCCACGATCGTCTCGCGGTGGTTCGCCCACACGCGGATCTCGTCGCCCGGCACGACCTGCTGGGCGGGTTTGACGGCGGTGCCGTTGATTTTCACGTGCCCACCGCGGCACGCGTCGGCGGCCTGCGAGCGGGTCTTGAGCAACCGCACCGCCCACAGCCACGCGTCGACGCGCACGGGCTTGGAGTCGTCGACGTGATTCATGGTGATCGGGCTCTTCGGGGTCGGGAGGGGGTGGCCGTGCCGGGTCTGGCGTTCGGGTCCGGGTACCGGTGCGCCGCTACGCGTTGTCGCGGTGGTTGACGATCTTCTGGACCTTCTGCCAGTTGATGAAACCGCCGACGACGCCGATGACCGTCAGGATGATGAACAGCGACAGCGACGACGCGAGAAGGCCGATGGCCACGCCGGCGACCACGCCACCGCCGGTCCACACCACGGCATTGCGGCTGTACCGGCGCACCGCGTCCTTGCGCTGCTGGATCGGATTGGAGTGGTACGGCTGAAGGCTGCTCATGGGGGACATCTTAGGCAGATCACTCGCCGGTGTAGGTGCCGGGGCGCTTCTCCATGAATGCGTCGAGGGCTTCGCGGTGGTCGCGGGAATGGTGTGCCAGGGCCTGCATCGCCGACGACAGCTCGAGCACGCCCGCCAGCGACTGGTGCTGGGACTCGCGCAGCAGCTTCTTCGCCATGCGCACGGCGTTGGGCGGATTCTTGGCGACGCGGCCGGCCAGGGCGCGGGCGGCGTCGAGAAGCTCATCCGGCTCGACGACCTCGTTGACCATGCCCCACTCCAGCGCCTTCTCGGCGGTGACGCGGTCGCCGGTCAGCGCCATTTCGGCGGCGCGGGCGGGCCCGAGGGTCTTGGTCAGCAACCACGCCCCGCCGTCGCCCGGAATGATGCCCAGGCCGACGAAGCTCTCGGAGAACCACGCCTTCGTCGAGGCCACCCGCATGTCGCACATGAGGGTGACGTCGCAGCCGGCGCCGACCGCCGGACCGTTGACGGCGGCGATGACGGGCACCTCGCAGTTGTACAGCGCCAGCGGAATGCGCTGGATCCCGGACCGGTAGGACTGGCGGATCTGGTGTGGGGCACCGCCGAACATCCCGGAGCGGTCGACCATGTCCTTGACGTTGCCGCCGGCGGAGAACGCCGGGCCGGCGCCGGTGAAGATGACGGCCCGCACGTCGAGGTCCGCGTTGACCCGGTCGACGTTGGCCACGATCGCGTCGATGACGTCCGGCGAGGAGATCGGGTTGCGGATCTCCGGAAGGTTGATCGTCCACGTCTCCACGTGCCCGTCGCGGTCGACGAGCAGCACGTCCTGGGTCATGGTTCCTCCACGTTCGTCCACGTCCACGGGCATTGCGCCCCTTCGGTGACCCAGGTTACAGACGATTCACGCCGGCGCTTCCGTCCACGTCTCCCCCGCCTCGCCCGACGTCAGCGCGCCGTGCGTGATCGCCTGCAGCACGCCGTCGAGGCGGTCGGCGCCTCCGGGTTCGACTTCCACGAGATGCTTTGCGACGGTTCCCCATTCGGTGTCGGAGATGGCGAAGCCGCGGGCGCGCAGTTCGGCCTCGACCCGGCCGGCGTCGGCGGCGTCGACCTCCACGGATCGGATCTCGCGGCGCACCCGCTTCGCGCGCGGCACGTCGGCGAGGCATTCGGACACGGCGTCGGAGTAGGCGCGGACGAGCCCGCCGGTGCCGAGCTTCACGCCGCCGAAATACCGGATGACCACGGCGGCGACGTCGGTCAGCCCCGATCCGACGAGTACGTCGAGCATCGGGCGGCCGGCCGTGCCCGAGGGCTCGCCGTCATCCGAGGACCGCTCGACGCGGTTGGCCCCGGGCACCTCGTGGATGTACGCGGAGCAGTGGTGGCGGGCATCGGGGTATTCGGACTTCGCCATGGCGATGAGGTCGCGGGCTTCCCCACCGTCGTCGGCACGCCCGATCCACGTGATGAAGCGCGAACGCTTGATCTCGATTTCCCCGGTGGTCAGGGAACCGCGGGCCGGGACGATGAGGGACGACATGGCCACATTGTCGCACTCGCCCGCGCGACACCCGGGCCCGGCCTCTGCCGTGAACGTGGCAAACCCCTACCATCGGTGACATGAGCAACTACCGCGTCTGGGCCCCGTACGCCGCCGAAGTGGAGCTGTTGACGGGTGATCCGTCGGCACCCGAGCACCACACGATGACAGCCTGCGAGGACGGACCGGACGGTTGGTTCGAGGCAGACAAGGCGATGGAGGTCGGCGAGCGCTACGCCTTCCGGCTGCGCGCCACCGCCGGCCACGGCGCCCCGCAGGAGGACGACTCGGCCGAGGCCGCCGACTCCGCCGCCGAGGCCGGGGACGCCGCCGCAGCCGATCCCCGCGTCGGCGACTGGACCATCCCGCTGCCCGACCCTCGCTCGCGCCGCCAGCCCGACGGCCCCCACGGCTTCTCCGAGGTCGTCGACCTGGGCGCCCACGATTGGCGGGCGAAGGACTGGACGGGCCGCATCCTCCCCGGCGGATTGATCTACGAGCTGCACGTGGGCACCTACGCCGAATCGGGTGATTTCGCGGGCGTCGAAAAGCGGCTGGACCACCTGGTGGACTTGGGCGTGACGCACGTGGAGCTGATGCCGGTCCAGCCGTTCGGCGGCGACCGCAACTGGGGCTACGACGGCGTGAGCTGGCACGCCGTCCACGAGGGCTACGGCGGGCCGGAGGGGCTGCAGAAGCTCGTCGACGCCTGCCATGCCCGCGGGCTGGCGGTCATCCTGGACGTGGTGTTCAACCACTTCGGCCCCGACGGCAACTACGTCGGTTTCTTCGGGCCGTACACCTCCGGCGGCAACACGGGCTGGGGCGAGGTGGTCAACCTCATCGGGCCGGAGTCCGACGAGGTCCGCACGTACGTCCTCGACGCCGTGCGCCTGTGGCTGGCGGACTATCGCATTGACGGGCTGCGCCTGGATGCGGTGCATGCGCTTCACGACGAAGGCGCGTTCCACATCCTCGAGCAGATGCAGGTCGTCGCCGACACCGTCGCCGCGCAGACCGGCGTGCCGCGCAGCCTCATCGCCGAGTCCGACCAGAACGACCCGAAGCTGGTCAAGCCCCGCGCCGCCGGCGGCTACGGCCTGGCCGCGCAGTGGGACGACGACGTCCACCACGCGCTGCACACGGTCGTCTCCGGCGAGGACCACGCGTACTACTCGGACTTCGGCACCGTGGAGACTCTGGCGCAGACGCTGCGTGAGGCGTTCCACCACGCCGGCACCATGTCGACGTTCCGCGGCCGCATCCACGGCCGCCCGCTGGACCTGTCGGTGCAGCCGCTGAGCGCCTTCGTCACGTACACCACCACGCACGACCAGACCGGCAACCGCGCGTCCGGCGACCGCCCGTCGATGAACCTGACGCCGGCGCAGCAGGCGCTCAAGGCCGCGGTGGTGGCCTGCTCGCCGTTCACCCCGATGCTGTTCCAGGGCGAGGAATGGGGCGCGTCGACGCCGTTCGCGTTCTTCTGCTCCCACGAGTCCGACCTGCTGCTGCGGCTGACCCGCGAGGGCCGCATCCGCGAGTTCGCCCGCGCCGGCTGGAACCCCGAGGAGATCGCCGACCCGGCCGATCCGAAGACGTTCGAGGAGTCGAAGCTGAAGTGGTCCGAGCTCGCCGACGAGCCCCACGCCACCATCCTCGACGCCTACCGCGCGCTGTTCGGGCTGCGCCGCACCCGCCCCGCGCTGGGCTCGCCGTGGGCCGATTCCGTCGAGACCGCCGTCGAGGGCCAGACGCTGCTGCTGACCCGCCGCGCCGACGGCGACGTCGTCCAGCTGGCGGCGAACTTCTCCGGCGAGCCCGCCGAGGTCGCCGTCGACGCCGCGTACCTCGATCTCCTGCACACCCACGTCGACGCGCCGGCTGCGGTCGGCGACGGCGTGGTCAAGCTCCCCGCCTGGGGCTACGCGGTGCTGGGTTAGGTCTGTCGCCGGAACCGTGCGAGCCCACCGACTGGACCTGAAACGATGACCGCGATGGACGGCGCTCGTCTCCAGCGCATCTCCCGCAACGCGGCCCTCGAGCTGCCCGCGGCCGAGATCACGCACCCCTTCGGCCCGGAGTGGGACGTGTTCAAGGTGGCGGGCAAGATGTTCATGCTCCACCACCGCCTCCCCGACCACGGTGCCAAGGACGTCGACGCGCCGGGTGGCACGGCCATCATCGTGGTCAAGGCCGAGCCCGGCGACGCCCACGCCCTGCGCCGGGCGCACCCCTTCGCCTTCCCCGGCTACCACCTGAACAAGAAGCACTGGGTCACGGTGGTCGCGCCGGGCGAGGTCACGGGCGCAGGTTCGCTTGACGACGCCGACGCGCACCGCTTCACCGCCCCCGACGATGCGCCGGAACCCGCCACCGAACTCGACGAGATCACGTTCGAGCGACTCGTTCGCGAACTCGTCGTCGATTCCTACCGCAACGTGGTGCTGGGGCTGCCGAAGGCGAAGCGCCCGGTGGACCCCATGCGCTTCGGGTCGGAGAGCTAGCGGGCTGTCCGGGTCAGCCCTCGTTCGCCGGGGTGACCTCATCCGCCGCGCGGCCGCCGATGATCGCCGTGTAGGTGACCAGGCCGAACGTGATGCCGGTGGCGACCATGACGGCGAACATCATGGGCCCGATCCCGATCGGCAGCAGCGCAATGACGCCGCCGATGAGAGACACGGCGCCGGCGATCATCGTGAGCGTCTTGGTCCGCACGTGCGCCGCACGCCATGCTTCCTCGCTGGCCATCGTCTTCGACGTCCGGATGCCCGCAATCGAGTTCCGCTTGAGCTTCCCCGACGCCGCGGCGCGCGCCATCCAGATCAGCATCAGCCCGGCGCCCGCCATGACGGCGAACATCACCAGTCCCAGAATGTCGGCTTCGCTCATCGTGCTCGCTTCCGTTCGTTCCCTTGTTTGCCGGTGCTCGGTTCCATGCGCGCCGGCACACAGTACTTCGCCCCCGGCGCCTACTCGGAAATGAAGTCCGGCAGGTCGTCTTCGGTGATCTCGGCGGACATCGGGACCTCGTCCACGAGGAGCTCCGGCGCCGCCTCAGACGCCGCTTCAGGCTCCGGCTCCGGCTCGCGCGGCTCCGTCAGGTCGCCGTTGATCGCATGGGTGACCAGGGCGTCGGCGATGAGCAGGTCGCCCATCACCAGCGTCGGCACCATGTCGGCCAGCTCCGCCCACAGCGGGATCAGGCTGCGCACCACGGTGTCGTCGACGTCGGGATTCGCGGCCTTCTGCCGCGCCAGGGCACGGGCGGCCACGGCGATGAGCAGCGACGTGCCCGGCACCAGCGTCCAGTGCAGCGACGGGTCGTCGGCGTCGATGCCGTCGAGCTTGTGGAACCGCACGTTGACGGCCTTGCGCAGCTTCGGCGACGTCCGCGACACCGCCTGGAACAGCGCCCGCGACGCCGCCGCCAGCCCCGGCATGATGCCGGCGTCGACGATCTCGGCGCGGTTGGCCACGACCTCGTGGATGGCGGTGAACCGGGCGTCGTCGTCGGTCAGCGGCCCGGGCACCATGCGGTGAACGTCGAAGACCTGCGCCAGAATGGCGTTGGCCTGCGGCTCCGGCAGCGCGGTGATCTGCACCGACGACTTGTCGATGCACGCCGACTCCAGCGTCGTGTCCTGCCCCGTCGCCAGCGCGCGGATCAGTGCTTCGCCGCCGGCGCGGCGCAGGTGGTCGATCTGTTCCTGCTGCTTCGCGATGCTCGACGACGGATCGGCCAGATCCGCCATCGCCGCCATCGCGCCGAGCCACGGCACGCGGCGGCGGCCCGGCGTCGGGGTCTTCTCGGTGAAGTCGCCGAGCGCCAGACCGGAGGACACGACCATGCCCGGCTGATCGTCCAGTCGGATCGCCGAGCCGTTGAGCGCGGCCAGGCCGGTGCGCGGATCCGCGGTGAGCAGGCGGCGCAGGTTGTCCGGCGCCAGCGTCGCCGACACCTGCGGCATGATCGTCGCGCGACCGGCGCGCAGGGTCTCGAACAGCGACCAGATTCCCGTCAGCTCGCGGACGCCGAGAGAACCGGGGGCGGCGTCCACGTCGGGGGCCACGCCAGCGTCACCGCCATGTCGGGCGGGACCGCCGTCACCGGCGTCCACGCCCACGGCGTCACCGTCGCCGCCGTCACCAGCGGAATCATCCGCCACGACCGCGGCTTCCGGCGCCGGCCACAGCGGACGGCGGTCGGACTCGCGGCCGAAGACGACCTGGACGATGAGCGTGCCCGCGGCGCCGTCGGGAAGCGTGCAGCGGCCATCGACCACGGGCAGCGCCAAGGGCGTGCGCCACGGCTCGGACGGCGACCACACCCAGGCGGTCAGCGGCGACTCGGCGACCGCCGGATCGACGGTGACGATCAACTCGCCGCCGTCGCGGACGACCGAGCGGACCGGATCCTTCGCGGGGGCCTCGACCAGCGGCACCGACAGGCGGCGACGCCCGGTGACGCGCGTCCAATCCAGGCTGGTGGTCAAGTCGGAGAGCATGGCCACGCGGTCGGCGTAGGTGCCCAGGTCCGCGAAGGCGTCGTCGCCGCGCCGGGTCAGGGGCACGCGGCAGATGTCGCGCTCCCCCGACTTCACGGCCAGGTGCGCGTGGCGCAGCTCGCCGGGGGCGAACACCTTGAACACGCCGTGCGCGTCCACGCGGCCCGGGCGGGTGCGCAGGGTGCGCGAACGGCGGGCGGGGGCTTCGTCAGCGAGCGGGATCTCGAAACGCAGACGACCCGGCGTCACCCGCAGCTCCAGGTAGGCGCCCTCCTCGGTGGACAGCTCCACGGTGCCGCTGGACTCGGCGGGGCCCAGGCGCAGGATCGCGGGGGCCACCTCCAGCGGCTTCTCGCCCGACGTCACGCGGACCTCGGCGGGGCTCAGGCCCGATTCCTCGGGGATGCGGAAGCCGTCGCCGCCGCCGCGGCAGGAAATGTCCAGGTCCGCCTGCTCGGCCACCGCGACGTGCGCCTGGAAGCTACGGCCGCGCGGGTTGGTCAGGCGGACGACGAACTCGCCGAGCCACGGGTAGTCATCGTCGGTGAGCACGTCGACCTCGCCACCGGCGGCGGGGACGTCGAGGTCGTAGACCATCACCATGTCCTCGGCGAACTCGCCGTAACCGGTGAACTCGGCGACCTGCACCCGCCAGGATTCGTCCCGGCCGGACAGCGTCGGCGGGAACACCGCCACGGGACCGCCGGCGTGGACCGGGGTGCCGTGGACCGTGGCCGCCGCGTCGAGACGGGCGTGCGGCATGGTCAGCTTCGGGCGGCGCATCGGCGACGCCGACCGCACCTCCCCGACCACGCCGGGGCGCACGACCTGCAGGGCGTGGACGTCGCGCAGGTCGGCCTGCGCCACCTGCCACAGCTCCCACTCCGCGGGCACCGGGCCGGCCAGCAGCGGCACGTCCTCGCCGGTGACCGGGTCGATCAGGCGCGCGTCATCGGGGTAGACCACGTGCACGGACGTCGAATGCAGCGACACCTTGTCGGTGACGGACTGCCCGTCGTCGCCGAAGATCAGCAACGGGTCTTCCGTGTCGATGGCCGGCACGCGCCAGTGCGGGCCGTCGCCGAGCTCGACGAGGACCTCGCGGACCGGCTCCGTGACCGGCACGACGGGACGCGACGTGGCCTCCCCCAATGCCGAAGCGGGCTCGGCGACGACGGTGCCGCCGAAGGTCACCAGCCACGACCGGCCCGCGGGGGCCGACGGGGTGGGCAGCTGCACGCAGACGCGGTTTTCCTGCTCGTCGAAGAACAGCTGCGGGCGGCCGGTGGTGGCCACGACGCCCACGGCCGTGCGGCGCGACGGCGTGCCGGCGGGCCGGGCGCGCAATTCCTCGCGCGCCGCGTCGAGCAGGATCGGCGGCAGCCCGACGTCGTCGGCGCCGAGATCCTCCCGCGACTCCCAGTTGGCCGGGTCGGCGGCGGTGGCCATGACGTAACCCAGCGTCGCCTGCACCAGACGGCGCGCGCGGGCCGGCGCCGACTGCGCCAGCACGCGCAGCGCACGCGGCACATCGGAACCGACGTCCGCGGCGAAGCCCGACACCATCGCATCGACGTCGTCGCGGACGGGCTGCAGCTTCTGCACCAGGTCGCTCGACGACGCCCCCGCCGCGCCCGCGGCCTCCCCGCCGATGCCGGCGGCGTCCTCGATGCGCTCGATCAGCAACGGCATGACCGACTGCTGCACACCGGCGTGGAGCATCATCAGCCGCGACGAATCCTCGCGCGTGCCGGGTTCCGCGGCCGCGCCGTCGAGAAGCGCGACGTCGGGCAGGCCCAGCTCCCCCAGGATTTCCGGGACCCGCTCGACCACGTGCTCGACGAAGGCCCCGACGTCGCCGGAAGCCGAATCCAACTGCAGGCCCGCCGTCCAGTCGGCCCACAGATCGGTGGTCGACGCAACGCGCGCCGCCCGGCCGACCAGGGAGGCCAGCAGCACCGCCGGGAACGCGTCGGCGACGCCGCGGGCGCCGTCGACGTCGACGGTTTTGAGCAGCGGGCCGAGGAAACCGTCGATCCGCTCCACCTCGTCCATCCGGATGCCGCACCAGGCGACCAGGGCCTCCGCGTCGGAGTCGGCCGCCAGCGCGGTCAACCGGCCCCGGAGGTCGGCGTCCGCGGCGGCGAGCCAGGCGCGGAGGGGATTCGGATCATGCGGCGCATCGGCCATGGTTGGGTTCACACTCTCCTCTATGGGTCCCGTTGATCGGACTCATTCTAACGACGTTCGGACAAGTCCACTTCATGGGAGTCGGCGCCGCCGGCGCGGACGTCGGGAAGCACCGCCCGCACGGCTATCGCCGTTGCGATGCAGCAACCCACGGCCACGGCGGACGCCCAGCCCATGCCGCTGGTGAAGGCCTTGTCGGCGACGTCGATGACCGCCGCGGCCAGGTCATCCGGCAGCGATTCCGCCAGCACGTGTGCGGAGTTGACGTTGTCGGACAATTCGGTGCTTTGCGACGGATCCAGCGGAAGGTCCACCGCCGACAGCTCGCGGGAATACGTCCCCACGAGCACCGCGCCGAGGATCGCCGCGCCGAAGGCGCCGCCGAGCTCGTAGCCGGTCTCCGACAGCGCCGACGCCGCACCGGACTGCTCCGGCGGGGCGGAGCCCAGGATGATGGTGTTGGTGACCGGGTCGATCATGCCGGCGCCGACGCCCAGCAAAATGAACGAAGCGCCGAACCACACCTGTGCGCCGGTGCCCGACGACACCGCCGGCCAGATGCCCGAGGCCTCCACGACGTGCATGGCAAGCCCCGCACCGGCCAACGTGATGGCGATGAGCAGCAGCGGGCGGGCGGAGAACTTGCCGACCATCTCGCCGGTGATCATGGTCGCCGCCATCGACGCCACCATGCCCGGCATGAGCAGCAGGCCCGCGTGCACCGGGCTGATGCCCAGCACGACCTGCAGGTACTGCGTCAGGTAGAACATCGCGCCGACGAGCAGGAACGACGACATGGCGTTGATGACCACGGCCATCGCGTACGCGCGGTCGCGCAGCAGCCGCACGTCGACCAGCGGGTGCGGCGAATTGTTCAGGTGCGACACCAGCGCACCGGCGGCGAGGATCGCGGCGGTGGCCAGCAGCGCCGGGATCCACCACGCCAGCCCGGCCGTCGCGGCCTTGAGCGCGCCGACGACGCCGAACAGCGCCGCCATCGACAGCACCGCGCCGGCGACGTCGAACTTGCCCGGCGACGACGACTTCGACTCCGGCAGCACCAGCAGGCCGCCGGCGATGACCGCCACGGCCACGGGCACGTTGATGATGAACACCGAACCCCAGTGGAAATGCTCCAGCAGCCACCCGCCGAGCACCGGCCCGATGATGGCGCCGAGCGAATAGCACGAGATCCACACGGCGATGGCGCGCGGCAGCTCGTTCTTGTCGGGGAACATCGCCTTGATCAGCGACAGCGTCGACGGCATCAGCGTCGCCCCGGCCACGCCCTGCAGTGCACGGGCGATGATCAGCATCAACGGGCTCACCGAGTACGCGGCCAACAGGGACGCCGCACCGAAACCCGCGATGCCCCACATCAGCAGCTTGCGGCGGCCGATGCGGTCGCCCAGCGTGCCCATGGTGATCAGCAGCGTGGCGATGACGAAGGCGTAGATGTCGACGATCCACAGCAGCTGCGTGCCCGACGGATCCAGATCCCGGGAAATCGCCGGCAGGGCGAAGTTGAGCACCGTCATGTCGATGGCCAGGATCACCACCGACAGCGCCAGCACCGCCACTCCCCACCAGCGCAGCGGATACGAGGTGACGTGGGCGTCGCAAAGCCCCGCCCCCATGTTCTTGTCGCGGCCGTTTTCGCGCATGAAAGACCCCTTTCCATCCGTGGCGCTGGCGGACCATCACCTGCCGGGGGCACGGCAGCCGGGGTCCTCCCCGACGTTCACCCGCGTGGATCACGGGGTCGCCGTCCTCCCGCCTTGGATAGCAGGGGTCTTCGTCAGGCCGGCCCCGTGGTGCGGTCACCGCGGGGCCAGTCTTTTCTGCGTGCCGCGCCAGCGTAACAGGCGATTACGCGGCGGCGCCATGCGGCGAAGGCGCGCGACGAAGGCACGCGGAAAGCTACGTCAGGAAGTCGTATTCCGGGGTGCCCGGCATCAGGCGGCGGCAATCCAGCGGAGACTCGTCCATGCGGGCGACCAGCGCGTCGAGATCGCCGGCGTTGCGCAGCTCGATGCCGACCAGCGCGGCACCGGTCTCGCGGTTGTTGCGCTTGAGGTACTCGAACAGGGCGATGTCGTCGTCCGGGCCGAGGATGTCGTTGAGGAACATGCGCAGCTGGCCCGGCTTCTGCGGGAAGTTGACCAGGAAGTAGTGCTTCAGGCCGCGGTAGACCAGGGAGCGCTCCATGATCTCGGCGTAGCGCAGCACGTCGTTGTTGCCGCCGGAGATGATGCAGACGATGACCTCACCCGGGCGGGCGTTGAGCTGGTCGAGCGACGCCACCGACAGCGCGCCGGCGGGCTCGGAGATGATGCCCTCGTTCTGGTACAGGTCCAGCTGCGCCACGCACACCGCGCCCTCCGGGGCGATGACGGTGTGGATGCGCGAACGGTTGCGGTCGATGATCTGGTACGGCAGGTCGCCGAGCTTCTTCACTGCGGCGCCGTCGACGAAGGGGTCGACGGAGGGCAGCTCGACGGGCTCGTCGGCGGCCATCGCGGCGGTGAGGCACGCGGCGCCGGCGGGCTCGACCGCGACCACGGCGGTGCGCGGCGACATGTCCGCGAAGTAGCTGGTCACGCCCGCGAGCAGGCCACCGCCGCCAACTGGGACGCACACCGTGTCGGGCGTGAGGCCCTGGCCGGACAGCTGCGCCACGATCTCCGCGGCGACCGTGCCCTGGCCGACGATGGTGTTGAACGAGTCGAACGGCTCGATCATCCGCGCGCCGGTGGTCTGCGCGTCGGCGCGGGCGGCGGAGGCGGCCTCGTCGAAGCTGTCGCCGGTGACGATGATCTCCACTGCGTCGCGCCCGTGGTAGGCGATGCGGTCGCGCTTCTGCTTCGGCGTCTGGTTGGGCACGTAGATGCGGCCCTTCACGCCGAGGGTGCGGCAGGCGTATGCGACGCCCTGCGCGTGGTTGCCGGCGGATGCCGCGACGACGCCGGCGGCGCGTTCCTCGTCGGTGAGCTGCACCATCGCGTTGTAGGCGCCGCGGATCTTGTACGACCGGACGTCCTGCAGGTCCTCGCGCTTGAGGAAGACCCGCGCCCCCGTCAGCTCGCTCAGCCGCGGGCAGAACTGCAGCGGCGTCGCGGCGATCACCGACGAAATCCTGGCCTGGGCGGCCTGGATGTCCGCCGCGTGGACGAGGCGGCGGGCGGTGTCGGTGGACGGCGCGGAAGAAGCGTTCATGGACGTAGACGATACTCGCCCCGGTCGCCGAAAGTGGAACGCAGGGTTCACGAGATGGGACGTGGGTCGCGCGGCGGGGACCGCGACGGAAAAGTGGCTTCCCCGATGAAATTGTTCGCCGCCGCCGGTAGCGTGAGCCCATGAACGAGCACAGAGCTTTACGACGAACCGCCGCCGCCCTGTTCCTCGTGCCCGCCCTGGCCGCCGGCGCGTGTTCGACGGGCGATGACGGCGCATCCGGCGCAGCGGCGCCCGACGAAGCGAACATGGGCGTCGAGTCGTCCGAAGCCGGCGGCGGCCCGTCGCCGAGCGTGGGCGACGACGGGGGCCCGATCGCGGAGGACGACGCACCCGAGCCCGTGGCCATCGACGCCGACGCCATCCAGTTCGAGCTCGGCGGAACGCAGATGCTGTGTTGGGCGGACGCAGACGACGGCAGCGACGACTCGGTGTTCGGATGCCAGGGCGCGGCGGGATGGGACGCGACCGAGGGCCCCTCCCCCGCATCGGTGCTCCTGTTCACCGTCGCGGACGACGGCGAAGGCGAGGGTAAGGGCGAGGGCGACGGGGACGACAGGGGCGGCGTCGGTGGCGGCGACGCAGACGACGCAAAGGAGGGCGTGCATGCCGTCCAGGCCAATGCCCCGGAGACCGCCTGGCAGATCCAGGGCGTCCGTTCCGGTGGCCGATACCTTCTCGGCGACGCGACGATCGACCTCACCGATCGCGACCGGTTGACGTTCACCGTCGAGGTCGGCGACGGGGAGACCGAGTCCGGCTGGGTCACCGTCGAGGAATACGGCTGGGACGAGTAGCCGCCCCATCTTCGGCACGAACGAACCCGGCAGCTAGATAGACGTCCAATGGACAGAAAGAGGTGGTTGACCACGTCTTTCTGCCCACTGGACGTCTTTCTGCGGGGCACGCTCCCGGGGTGCGGGCCGGCCGTCGCCAAGCAATAGCTGCCCCTGTGAAGAGGCAGTTGCGCCGCAACCACTACCGCGCCATTAATTTTGGCCCGGATAGTATGGAGGCCATGACGCTACGCAAAAGACGCAACTGGAATGACCCCGGCAACTGGGTCCTCCCCGACGTTCTCACGAATCTCGCTGATGATCGAGACGAGGCTGACTTCACCCCAGCCGCCCAAGTACTCGCGCAGTATTTCCGGCGACGACCCGACGGACGCGTCTTCTTCAGCGGCGCGCGCTTCGATCGCCTCGGACGCAGTGATGATTCGAGCACATGCAACCGATTCACCGCCGAAGACATCGTCGCCGTGTCGATGTTGAGCGAGGACATCCCCGCACACGCTGCACTGGAGCTTACCGGTGATCCGGAAAACAAGACCGCCGACGACATCTCAGAAGAATTGAAGAAACTACCGCCCACGCTAACTCTCGCGGAAGCGAAACTCAGGACGACCGTGAACGGGGTCGAAAAGAGGGGTGTGCACTACCTGACGATGCAGCGTCTGTGGAGGCTCGTCACCCGTTCCACCGTGGAGCCATCGGGAGGGGAAAAGAAGGGGATCGGCGTAACCAGAGGCAGCAAACTTCTGGCAAGGAAGCGACCCCACCTGTTTCCCGTCATCGATGACGTCGTCAAGAGAACTCTCGCTCCAGGCGATCAACCCAAGTACGTCGGGGACAATTACTGGGTCTCCATGCAGGACGAACTCACGAAGAACAATGGTCGGCTCTTGCTGGACCTGCACCGGATCCGCCAACGCGCCGGCGATCTTCTCGAACCCATTCAGCACGATTCAGATCTTTCGGACATCAGCGTTCTCCGCGTGTTCGATGTCATCGTCTGGATGACCGGCAAAGGGTACAAGCCCGAGGATTGGAAGCCCTGACACGGTGAGACACGCTCGGCGGCGCGTCAATGCCTGGGAGCGAGTTGGACGAGAAGACAGATAGACGTCCAGTGGACAGAAAGAGCTGGTTGACCACGTCTTTCTGTCCACTGGGCGTCTTTCTGCGGGGCACGCTCCCGGAGTGCGGGCCAACTCGTCGTAAAGCAGCCACAGGGAACGGGACGACGCGCACGAATTCCGGCCACAGCGACGGACACCGACGACGGAAACCTACGTTTCGGCCAGATAGACACGTTTGAACGTGGGTATCTGGCCGAAACGTAGGTAACTGGCTCCAACTGGAGTCGGGCGAAAGCGGAGGCGAGGCCCGGCACGCCATTGACGGCGCCGCCGTCCTGTCACTGCCCGCCGGACCTCCGTCACTGCCCGCCGGCGCGCTGCCCCGCCGCTACCCCAGGATGCCCGTGCCCATCGTGGCCTTGAGATCGCCGAACAGGCTCGACGACTTGGTCACGCGCAGGTGCTCGCCGAGGACCATCAGCGTCGAGTTGTTGCCCTCCACGAGGTTCAAGTAGACGTCCGAGTCGCCCTTGTTGTTGACCAGCACGCCCTTGAGGCGGGCGATGTTCTCCGGCGTGCACTGATCGGTGCGCATGGTCAGGCGGATCGGGCTGCCCGACCCGTTCAGCCCCAGGTCCGGGACCTTCAGGTCATCGCAGACGATGGACAGGCGGTCGTCCCGGTACTGGACCCGGGCGCGGACGAGAACGATCGCGTCCTCGGCGACCAGCGTCGACACCATCGCGTACGTGCGAGGGAAGGCGAGGACCTCCACCGACGCACCGTTGTGGTCCTCGAGTCCGACGATCGCCCACGGCAGACCGTCCTTATTCACGCGGCGATCGACGCTGGAGATGATGCCGCCGATGACCACCTCGGTGTTGTGCGGCACTTCGCCGCCGACGATGGTGGTGATCGCCGTGTCGGTCTGCTGCGCCAGCGACTCCTCGAAACCGTCGAGCGGGTGACCCGAGACGTACAGGCCCAGCATCTCGCGCTCGAGGGCGAGCTCGTGCTTGCGCTCCCAGTTTTCCTCGGGGATCTTCACCTGGAACACGTTCTCGGCGTCATCGCCGGCTTCGTCGCCGCCGCCGAAGTCCGCGAACAGATCGAACTGGCCCTTGTCGGCGGCCTTCTTCGTCGGCAGCGCGGCGTCGACCGCGTCCTCGTGGATCAGCGCCAGGCCCTTGCGCGGGTGGCCCATCGAGTCGAAGGCGCCGCCCTTGATCAGCGACTCCGTCACGCGCTTCGAGCACGGCAGCGTGTCGATCTTGTCCAGGTAGTCCGAGAAGTCCTTGAACGCGCCCTTCTCCTCGCGGGTGGCGACGATCGAATCGACGACGTCGCGGCCGACGTTGCGGATGGCGCCGAGGCCGAAGCGGATGTCCTCGCCGACGGACTGGAAGTTCATCGCCGACTCGTTGACGTCCGGCGACAGCACGTGGATGCCCAGGTGGCGGCAGTCCGACAGGTAGATGGCGGACTTGTCCTTGTTGTCCGCCACCGACGTCAGCAGCGCCGCCATGTACTCGGCCGTGTAGTTCGCCTTCAGGTAGGCCGTCCAGAAGGACACCAGGCCGTAGCCGGCGGCATGCGACTTGTTGAACGCGTAACCGGCGAACGGCAGGATCGTGTCCCACAGCGTCTTGATCGCCGCGGCCGAGTAGCCGTTGGACTTCATGCCGGCCTCGAAGTTGATGAACTCCTTCTCCAGCACCTCCGGCTTCTTCTTGCCCATGGCCTTGCGGAAGCCGTCGGCCTGGCCGGCGGTGTAGTTCGCCACCTTCTGCGAGATCCTCATGATCTGCTCCTGGTAGACGATCAGGCCATAGGTCTCGGAGAGGATCTCCTGCAGCGGCTCCTCCAGCTCCGGGTGGATGGGCACGATGGGCTTGACGCCGTTCTTGCGGTCGGCGTACTCCCAGTGCGCGTTGACGCCCATCGGGCCGGGGCGGTACAGCGCCAGGGCGGCGACGATGTCGTTGAATTCCGTCGGGCGCATGCGCTTGAGCAGCTCGCGCATGCCGCCGCCGTCGAGCTGGAACACGCCGAGGGTGTCGCCGCGCGCCAGCAGCTCGTAGGTCGGGCCGTCGACGACCTCGAGGGTGTCCAAATCGATGTGCTCGTCGCGGTTGGACTGGATGTTCTCCAGGCAGTCGCCGATGACGGTGAGGTTGCGCAGCCCCAGGAAGTCCATCTTCAGCAGGCCGATGGCCTCGCACGCCGGGTAATCCCAGCCGGTGATGATCGCCCCGTCGGCGGCGCGCTTCCACATGGGGATGTGGTCGAGCAGGGGCACCGACGCCATGACGACGGCGCAGGCGTGCACGCCGGTCTGGCGCACCACGCCCTCCAGGCCGCGCGCGGTTTCGTAGATGCGGGCGACGTCGGCGTCGGTCTCGATGAGCTGGCGGACTTCGGCGGCCTCGCCGTAGCGCTCGTGCGACGGGTCGACGATGCCGCCGAGCGGGATGTCCTTGGCCATGATCGGCGGCGGCAGCGCCTTCGTGATGCGGTCGGCGATCTGGTAACCGGGCTGGCCGAACTGCACGCGGGCGGAGTCCTTGATCGCCTGCTTGGTCTTGACCGTGCCGAAGGTGACCACCTGCGCGACCTTGTCCTCGCCCCACTTGTCGGCGGCGTAGCGGATCATTTCGTCGCGGCGGCGGTCGTCGAAGTCGATGTCGATGTCGGGTGCGGAGGGGCGCTCGGGGTTGAGGAAGCGCTCGAACAACAGGCCGTGCTCGATGGGGTCGATGTTGGTGATCCACGTGGCGTAGGCGACCAGGGAACCCGCGGCCGAACCACGGCCCGGCCCGACCTTGATGCCGATGTCGCGGGCGTGGGCGATGATGTCGGCGACGATGAGGAAGTAGGACGGGTAGCCCTTGCCGTCGATGACCTCGATCTCGTATTCGGCGCGGCGGATGTACTCCTCGGGCACCTCCCCACCCTCGAAGCGCTTCCGCAGCCCCTCCATGACCTGGTGGCGCAGCCACGTCGTCGGCGTCTCACCCTCCGGCACGTCCGCCTTGGGCATGCGATCGTGGGGGTGCTCTTCCCAGATCTCGTCGTAGTCGCCGACCCGCTCGGCGATGAGCAGAGTGTTGTCGCAGGCGTCGGGCACCAGGTGGTCCCAGGTTTCGCGCATTTCGGCGGCGGTCTTGATGAAGTAGCCGTCGCCGTCGAACTTGAACCGGTCCGGGTCGTGCAGGGTCTTGCCGGTCTGCACGCACAGCATCGCCTCGTGCGCCTTGGCCTGGTCACGGGTGACGTAGTGGCAGTCGTTGGTCACCACCGGCGGCAGCCCCAGCTTCTTGCCGATCTCCAGCAGCTCGGTGCGCACCCGCGTTTCGATGTCGAGCCCGTGGTCCATCAGCTCGAGGAAGTAGTTGTCCTTGCCGTAGATGTCCTGCCACATGCCGGCGGCCGCCAAAGCCTCGTCGAACTGGCCCAGGCGCAGGCGCGTCTGCACGTCTCCGGAGGGGCAACCGGTGGTGGCGATGATGCCCTCGGCGCGTTCGGCGATGATCTCGGCGTCCATGCGCGGGTACTTGCCCAGCTGTCCCTCGTAGGACGCCAGCGACGACAGGTAGAAGAGGTTGTGCAGGCCCTGCACGTTCTCCGCGAGCATCGTCTGGTGCAGGTAGGAACCGCGGCCGGAGACGTCGTCGCCCTTCTGGTGCGGCTCGCCCCAGGTGATGCGGTTCTTGTTGAAGCGGCTCTCCGGCGCCATGTACGCCTCGATGCCGATGATCGGTTTGACGCCCTTGGCCTTCATCTGCCGGTAAAAGGCGTTGGAGCCGAACATGTTGCCGTGGTCGGTGACGCCCACGGCGGGCATCCCCTGCCGGGAAACTTCGTCGGCGAGCAGATCGATCTTCGCCATGCCGTCCAGCATCGAGTACTCGGTGTGGTTGTGGAGATGCACGAAGCTGGAGTTGGCCATGGATCCGGATTGTAGGCGGTGGCCCGGATCGGGGGCCAATGGCGCGGAATTTAGAACAAAATTAAAGCCCTACCTGCATATATCCATGTTCGCAGACGTGTGCAAGGTCACGTTACCAAAACTTTACAATCGCCGACCCCAAGCCCATACTTGAGCCCATCCTCACGTTTCACCTCAGGAACGTATTCCGCCGGAAGGTCTTCGGCGGGAACCCTCCAAGGAAAGGACACGCGATGTTCGCTCCCCTGCCCGACGGCGTCTTCACCCTCTTCCCCGCCCAGGCCCTGAACAACGCCATCGCCTCGATGGACCGCCGCCCGGTCGCGGCCGGTTACCTGGCCGACGGCGACGTCATCTCCTCGGAGACCGACGCCTCGCGCTACAGCTGGCTCGTCTAAGACCCGTTTATCCGGGTCGGCCGCCGGCCGCTCCGCGCAGCGCCCCTCCGCATGTCCCCGGACATGTCGTGGGGCGCTCGGCATTTTGCTTGACGACGGCCCGTCGCCGGCCCTGCAGGGCCTCACGCGCCTTATGCCGGCAAATCGGACTGCCGTTGACAAAGGCGGCTGAAACGTCCGCGCCGTCCGTCCTGGCGGCGTAATCTTTCTGCCATGAATGCACCGGTCAAGTCCGAGCTCGATCCTGTCCCCCGGACGGTGCGCTCCGCCGTCGCCGCGGAACGCCTGCCGGCGCTCGTCGTCGACCGCGACGCGGTCGACGCCAACGCCGCCGACATGCTGCGCCGTGCGGGCGGCACTCCGATCCGCGTCGCGTCGAAATCCCTGCGCATCCCCGGCCTGATCTCGTACATCCTGTCGAAGCCGGGCTTCCAGGGCGTGTTGGCGTACACGCTGGCGGAGGCCCTCATGCTCTACGCGGAGGGGGTCAGCGACGACATCCTCGTCGCCTACCCCACCGCCGACGATGCCGCCGTGGCGGAACTCGCCGCCGACGCCGGGGCCCGGGCGGCCATCGCGATCATGGTCGACTCCGCCGAGCAGCTTCCCGCGCTGGCGCGCCATGCCTCGGAGGAGGCCCCGTTGCGGGTGTGCCTCGACGTCGATGCGTCGTGGAAGCCGGTGCCGGGCGTGCACATCGGCACGCTCCGTTCCCCGACCCATTCCCCGCGGCAGGCGGCGGATCTGGCACGCGCGGTCGACTCCACGCCGGGGCTGCGGGTCATCGGCGTGATGATGTACGAGGGCCACATCGCCGGAGTCGGCGACGCCGGCTCCGGGCCCCGCGGGGCGGCCATCCGCCTCATGCAGAAGCTCTCGCGCAAGGAATTGGCCAAGCGCCGCGCCAAGGTCGTCGCGGCCGTGGAGGCGGCCGTCGGGAAGCTGGAACTGGTCAACGGCGGCGGCACCGGCTCCCTGGAGTCGACGTGCGCCGAGTCCGCGGTGACCGAAGCCGCGGCCGGCTCCGGATTCGTGGGGCCGACGCTGTTCGACAACTACCGCGCCTTCACCCCGACTCCGGCGAGCTGGTTCCTCCTGCCCGTCGTCAGGCGCCCGAAGAAGGACACCGTCACCGTGGCCGGCGGTGGCCGCATCGCCTCCGGCCCGGCGGGCACCGATCGGCTGCCCAGCCCGTCCTTCCCCGCCGGCCTGTCCTACGCGCCCGACGAGGGCCCCGGCGAAGTGCAGACGCCGCTGACCGGCGACGCCGCCCGCACCCTGCACATCGGCGATCCCGTCTGGTTCCGCCACGTCAAGGCCGGCGAAACCGCCGAGCACGCCAACGCCGCCATCGTCGTCGCCGACGGCGCCATCATCGACCGGTGGGACACCTACCGAGGAAAGGGACTGATCTACTCGTGAACGAAAAGCGGTGGAGCAACTGGTCCGGCACCCAGACGTGCGTGCCTGGCACCGTGCATCAGCCGGCGGACTCCGAGGAAGTCGGCCGCATCGTCGGGGACGCCGCGGCGTCGGGAAGCACCGTGCGTCCCCTCGGCGCCGGCCATTCCTTCACCCCGGTCGCCGTCACCGACGGCCACCGGGTGCAGCTGGACAAGATGGCCGGTTTCGTCGGCGCGGACGCCGATGCCGGCACCGTGACGCTGCGCGCGGGCACCCGCCTGCGCGACGTGCCGGGCATTCTGCGCCCGCGCGGACTGGCGTTGGCCAACCAGGGCGACGTCGACCCGCAGTCGCTGGCCGGCGCGGTGTCCACGGGCACCCACGGCACCGGCCTGGGCTTCACCGGATTCGCCGGCATGGTCCGCGGTTTCCGCATCGTCGGCGCCGATGGCGAGGAAGTCCACGCCCACGAAGGCGCCCCGGGTGTGGCCGGCGAGCTGTTCCGCCTCGCGCGACTGGGCATGGGCGCCTTCGGCGTGGTCACAGAGCTGACCATGGATGGCGTGCCCGCCTTCCGCCTGGCCGCCGACGAGCACCCCGAGGACTTCGACGAGGTGCGCCGCACCTTCCCGGAACGCGTCGCCGCGGTCGACCACATGGAGTTCTACTGGTTCCCGGGCACCGACGTGGCGCTGGTGAAGGAAAACACCCGGCTGCCGGGCATCGAGGACATGGAATCCGCCCACGACCCGGGCCTGCTGGGCCGGGCGGGCGACTTCATCGCCGACGAGGTCATCAACAACGCCGGTCTGCTGGCGATGTGCGAAGCCGCGAAGGCCGTGCCGAAGCTGACCCGGAAGCTCAACGCCTTCGCCGCCAAGACGGTGTCCACCCGCCGCTACGTCGACGAGGCCCACAAGGTCTTCGTCTCCCCGCGCCGCGTCCGCTTCTCCGAGATGGAGTACGCTGTGCCGCTGGAGACTCTGCCGGAGGTCCTCGACGAGGTCCGCCGCACCATCGACCGCCACCGCGCGTGGGTGTCGTTCCCCCTGGAGATCCGCGCCGCCAAGGGCGACGACGTGGCCCTGTCCACCGCCTACGGCCGCGACAGCGCGTACATCGCCGTGCACCGCTACCACCGCGAGTCCTACCGCGATTACTACGGTCTGCTGGAGCCGATCTTCCTCGCCGCGGGCGGCCGCCCGCACTGGGGCAAGCTGCACACCCTCGGCGCCGAACAGCTCCGGGAGCGTTACCCGCTTTTCGACGACGCCGCGGATCTGCGCCGCCGCGTCGACCCGGACGGGGTCTTCCTCAACGATCACCTTCGGCAGCTGTTCGGGGAGTAGCGCTCCCGTTTCGCTCCTCCGCTTCGGCGGGCTCCGTCCGCTCCAACGGATCGGCGGGCCCCACCCGCTCCGCCGAATCCGCGGACCGAACCCGTTCCGCCCGCCGGGCGCGGCGGGTGCGGCGGTGGCGGATGACGATGTCCGCGATGAACACCGCGACGGCAACCCAGATGATGACGTAGCCGATCCAGCGGGCCGGCTCGAGGTGCTCGCCGGCGATGAAGATGGCGATGCTCATCTGCATCGTCGGGGTGATGTACTGCATGAGACCGATGGTCGACAACGGGATCTTCTTCGCGCCGATGCCGAAGAGGAGCAGCGGAAGAGCCGTCGCAAAGCCGGCCGACACCAGCAGCAGCGCATGCCCGGCACCATGCGCGGTGAAGGTCCCCGTGCCCTCCCGGCCCAAATAAACCAGATAGGCGATGGCCAGCGGGGTCATGATCATCGACTCCGCGGTCAGCGACGCGGTCGCCGACAACTGCACCCGCTTCTTCAGCAGCCCGTAGAAGCCGAAGCTGAACGCCAGCACCAGCGCCAGCACGGGAGGCCTGCCGACGCCGATGGTCAGCACGACCACCGCGATCGCGGCGATGGCCACCGACCACTTCTGAAGGGGGCTGAGGCGTTCCTTCAGGAAGATCACGCCGAGCAGCACCGACACCAACGGGTTGATGAAATAGCCCAGGGCGGCCTCGGCGACGTGGCCGGAATTGACCGCGTAAACGTAGACGCCCCAGTTCACGGCGATGAAGATGGCCGCCAGCGACACGATCCCCCACGTGCGCGCGGACGCCTCGCGCAGCTCGCGCCATTTGCGCATGACCAGCAGGACGATGGCCATGACCACCAGCGTCCACACGAAACGGTGCGCCAGGATCTCCACCGGGCCCGCCGGCTGCAGCAGCGGGAAGTACAGCGGGAAGATGCCCCACAGCAGATACGCGAGGAAACCCTGGATCATCGGGGCGCGCCGGCGGGGTCGGGGGCGGGTGCGAAGGCATCGGCGGGGGCGGGCTCCGGCGGCGCGAGCGGCCGGACGCCGAATCGGCCGTACACCGCGTCGGCGGCCAACGCCTCGACTGCGGCGACTCCGGGGCGTCCCTCGATGGCGCGCAACTGCTCGAGCGGCGCCCGGACCAGCAGTCCGGTGATCCCATGCTGGCCACCGCCGACGACGGGGCCGGCAGCGCGGGCGATCAGATCCAGCTCGGCACGGATGACGTCCGCGCGGGACTGGCCGGCCGTCGGCTCGGCGATCGGGCGCGACGCCATCGGGCCGACGTACAGGGTGCCCACGCGAAGGCCCTCGATCCCGTCCACGGCCGCCGCGGCGGCGTCGGCATCGGCGGGCGGATCGAAGGTCACCAGCGCCCAATGCTCCGCCCCCTCCTCCGCGGCCGAACCGTCGGCAAGCGGCGGCGGGGTGCGCAGGCTCTCGGATGCCCGGGCCGCGTAGTCGGCGACCGACTCCCCGTTTTCGGGGCCCGCGAAATCGCCGTTGACGTTCATGGGGCCGCTGACCCGGTCGGACCCGGACATCAGCACCAGGGTGACGGCGAGACCGATGACGCACAGGATCGCAATGGCCGCCATGACGGGACTGACGCCGTCGGGCGCGGACTTCTTTTCCGGCTCCGGGGCGCGGTGGCGGCTCACTGGGCCCTCAACACGTCGAGGGCGTGCTGCAGGTCATCGGGGTACGGGCACTCGATCTCCATCCAGCGGCCGTCCGCCGGATGGCGGAACCCGACCGATACGGCGTGGAGCCACTGGCGGGTCAGGCCCAGCTTCTCGGCCAGCGCCTCGTCCGAGCCGTACATCGGATCACCGCAACATGGGTGGTTGAGCGCGGAAAAATGCACGCGGATCTGGTGGGTGCGGCCGGTCTCCAGGCCAACCTCCAGCAGCGTCGCGGGGGCGAAGGCCTCCAGGGTCTTGTAGTGCGTCACGGCGGGCTTGCCGTCGCGGCGCACGCAGAACCGCCAACCGGCCGACGGGTGCCGCCCGATCGCGGCGTCGATCGTGCCGGACGAAGGATCCGGGTGGCCCTGCACCAGCGCGTGATAGGTCTTGGAGACCTCGCGATTCTTGAACGCGCGCTTGAGCACCGAGTAGCCGCGCTCCGAGCAGGCCACGACCATCACGCCGGAGGTGCCCACGTCGAGGCGCTGCACGATGCCCTGGCGCTCCGGCGGACCGGACGTCGAAATGCGGAAGCCCGCGGCGGCCAGACCGCCGATGACGGTCGGACCGGTCCACCCCACCGACGGGTGCGCCGCGACGCCCACCGGCTTGTGCACGGCCACCAGGTCATTGTCGTGGTATAGCACGTCCATGCCCTCGACGAGCTCTTCCTTGGGCATCAACGGCGCCTGGACCTCGGGCAGCAGCACCGACAGCCACGCGTCCTCGCGAAGGCGGTCGGACTTGCCCACGTCCACACCGTCGACCTGCACGTCGCCGGCTTCCGCCAGCTCCGCGGCGGCGGTGCGCGACAAGCCCAGCAGCTTCGCCAGTCCCGCGTCGACGCGCATTCCCGCCAATCCCGGCGGCACGGGCATCTGCCTCGATTCACGCATCGGCCGTCTCCTCCCCCGCGCCCTCGCGCTTCGTTTCCGTCTCCGTCTTCGCGTCACCCGTCATCTCGTCGACGTCCGGGGAAAACATGATCCATGCGGCGAGCATGATCACGCCGACGGTGATCGCCGAATCGGCGAGGTTGAACACCGCGAAACCGCGCACCGACAGGAAATCGACGACGTGGCCGAAGTAGAACGACGGATCGCGGAACAACCGGTCGATGAGGTTGCCCGCCGCGCCGCCGGCGATGAGGCCGGCGGAAATCGTGGGCCATGGGGTGCGCAGCCACTTCGAGCCGACGGCCACGGCGACGATGAACACGATCTGGATGGTCGTGAACAGCCACGTCGAGCCGGTGCCCATGGAAAACGCGGCACCGGGGTTGCGCAGCAGCGTCAGCTGGAACCATTCGCCGAGCAGGTCGACGGGGGCCTTGCCCTCCAAAGCGTCGACGGCGACGATCTTGGAGACCTGATCGATCGCAGCGACCGCCAGGACCGTCGCCGCCAGCAGGCCCCGCTTCGGGCGCAGGGCCGACCACCGCGAGGCGGTGGCGTCGGGCGGGGAAGTCGGCTCGGGTCCTGTGTTGCGGGGGTTGGTCACCCGTCCATCATCTCCCATGTCCCCCGTTCGGGGCCAACGAGGGGCCGACGGTAGCCTGGGCGGGGTGAAGATGCGTTCGCTTGCCCCCGTGTTGCTCGCCGCCGGCTTGTTCCTGACCGGCTGCGGATCCGACGACGCCCCGGAAACCGCCCCGGTGCCGCTCGAGGTCCCGACGGTCACCCTCGTCGACCCCGGCGAAGGCACCGCCGAGGTGGTCGAATGGGCCGACGATGGCGCGGAACAGGACACTTCGATCGTGGTCACGCAGGGCTTCACCCAGCGCGCCGAAGGCGAGGGCGCCGACGATTCCGCCGACTCCACCACGCCGGACACCCGGCTGGAGATGCCGGTGTCGGCGTCGACGTCGGGCTCCGGCGAGGATCGCGCCGTCGAAGCCGAGATCGGCGTGCCCTTCGGCTCCAACGCCGAACTCAACGACGACATCGCCACGGCCGAGGGTTTCGTGGCGAAGTGGACCGGCGATCGGACCGGCCGCATGCTCGAGCTGCAGCTCGGCGCCCCGGAGGAAGCCTCCGACACCGCCCGCGCCGGCACCGAGGCCGCGCTGCTGCAGTGGGCGCGCCTGCCCATCGTCTTCCCGTCCGAGCCGATCGCGCCGGGTGCGAAGTGGACGGTCGAAAGCCACGTCGGCGGGGATTCCTCGCTGCGCCAGACCCTGACCTTCACGCTCGACTCCCGCGACGGAGACCAGGTCGAACTCGACGTCGAGGTCCTGCAGACCCCGACGGTCACCGAGCTCGACGCCGGCGAGGGTCTGTCGCTGAAGGTCGTCGATTCGGGCACCGAGACCCGCACCGGCGAATTGACCATCGACCTCGGCTCCCCGCTGCCGACGGCCGGCGTCATCGACTACGTCACCTCGGTGTCCTATGGCGACGATGCCGCCGACGAGTCCGGCACCCGCATCGTCCAGCAGACCCACCGGGCCGTGCAGTTCGGCAAGTAGCCGCGCGGCCTGCTCACACGGAGCACCGGCGCGGCGAAGGCCCCGCATCCATGCGATGGGTGCGGGGCCTTCGTGCGTTGCGGTGGCCGTGCGTTGCGGTGCCCGTGCTTTGCGACGGTCCGTGCAGCAGCCGAACCGTTAGGCCGGCGGGGCCTCGGGGGCCGGGGGCGCGTCAGCCGGCGGGGCCGGAGGAGCCTCCGGAGCCGGCGGGGCGGGCTCGGCCGGCGGGGCCGGAGGAGCCTCGGGGGCCGGGGGCGCCGGCTCGGCGGGCGGGGCATCCGGCGCGGCCGGGTCACCTTCCGGGGCCGGCGGCGGGGGCTCGACGCCCTCCGGCAGGCACATCGGCGGCACCTGATCCGGCGCGACGTTCTTGACCAGCTCGCACGCCCACGTCTGCGACAGCTTCCACTGCCCGTCGACGTTGACGAACTCGACGCCCTCGATCAGCTGCGGCTGCTGCTCCGGCAGGATGAAGTTCACGCCCGCCAGGACCGAGTCCGGGGCGTAACCGGGCAGCACGGGCTCGACGACCTCGAGCGCGGCTCCCGACTCCTGCTTGGACCGCGTCATCACGTCGAAAAGCTCCGTGGCCTCCTCACCGTTTTCGACGGTGGCGGCCTTCTCCTCGACCGGCAGGTTCGGGTCGGTGGCGCGGGCCAGGATGTCGTTGAGCTCCATGGCCGTCGGGAAAGCGGCGACCTCGGAGGCGGAGGTGGTGGTCGTCGAGGTGGACTCGTCGGTGCCCTCCCCGTCGTCGCCGCACGCCGCGAGGGTCAGTGCGGTGGCGCCCGCGATCAGCGTCGCGGTCAGGCTGCGGTGGAACTTCATGTCACTCCTCATCGGACCGGCTCCCCGCGCGCGTGTCGCACGGCGTCCCGGCCCGTTGTGCGGGGGTTTCGCTGTTGTTCGGTATGCCCGACGATTCTACACCCGACCACGCCTCCGTAGAGTGGTGCGCATGTCCGACACCGATGCCGCACCCGCCCGTCTCGTCGTCCTGACCACCGGCGGGACGATCGCCTGCACCAGCGACCGCCAGGGGCACCTGCTGCCCGCGCTCGACGGGGAATCCCTCGTCCGGCCGATCGCCGACCGGTTCCCCGCCGGCTCCGTCGAGGTCGAGGTCCGCGAGATCGCCCACGTCGACTCCGCCTCCATGACGCTGGCCGAGGTCGACGAGCTCAACGCCGTCATCCACGAGATCCTCGCTGACCCGGGCGTCGACGGGATCGTGGTCACCCACGGCACCGATTCTATGGAGGAGACGGCCATGGCCGTCGACGTTTTCCACGACGACCAGCGCCCCGTGGTGTTCACCGGGTCGCAGAAGCCGTCCGACCACCCCGAGGCCGATGGCCCGAACAACCTTTTCGAGGCGATGGTCGTGGCCATGGACGCCTCGGCGCGCGGCATCGGCGTGCTCATCGTCTTCGGGCATGCGGTGCTGCCCGTGCGCGGCGCCGTGAAGTGGCACACCACCGACGAGCTCGGTTTCGCCACCAACGCGCCGGAGGATCCGGTGCGCCCGACTCCCCTGCCCGTGCAGGAGCTCGCCGACGTCCGCGTGGACATCATCCCGGCGCATGCCGGTTCCGACGGCACCTTCGTCGACGCGGCGCTGGAGGCCGGCGCGAAGGGCCTGGTCATCGAGGGCATGGGCGCCGGCAACGTCGGCACGGCCATGGCCGCGGCGATCGGCCGGGCCATCGACGCCGACGTGCCGGTGGTCATGTGCACCCGCGTGCCGCGCGGCGACGTCCACGGCACCTACGGCGGTGCCGGCGGCGGCGCGACCCTGGCGGCCCGCGGCGTCGTCGGCGCCGGGTGCGTCCACGCCCCGCAGGCGCGGATCATCCTCGCGGCGGCCATCGCCTCCGGCGCGCACCCGCAGACTCTGTTCTAAGCGTTCCGCACCTCCCCCGATTCCGGCTTTTAGCCGCTCCCCCGTTCACCGCTCCTCGGCTTCCCCGTTTCCCGCGTTCCTTCTGTGACCCGTTTCCAGCTCCTCCCTGATCACACGGCACCACAGCAGTCGTGTTGGGGTACCGCGACGCGACACCGCGTTGCCCGTGGACGCGTACCAGCCTGAGCCAAATCCCGAGATCAATACCCCGAAAGCAGTGGATACACGGCGTTCAAATCCCGAGATCAGACGTGATCTCGGGATTCTCCTTCCGGGGTTTGGAAAACCGGCGGGCCCTTTCGGGGTTTGGAAGGTCGGCGGGCCGACGCTGGGTGAAACCTGGGCGTGGCCGCCCGTTATGCCGCCGGGTCCTTCACCGCCCCGCTGACTCGCCCGACTCGACCGTCGGGTCCTTCACCGCTCCGCTGACTCGCCCGACTCGGCCGCCGGGTCCTTCACCGCCCTGCTGACTCGGCTGACTCGGCCGTCGTGCCAGCCGCCGCCTGCTCCGCCGGCACGTCTTTCGGCGGCTGGTCCGCCCACTCGGCGGCGTCGTCATGCTCGGTGAACCAGTCCTCCCAGTCCAGGCTGCACAGTGGCGAGCATTCCCGCAGATCCGGATCATCCTCGGCGAGGCTCACGCCCCGACCCGGCCCGGACGACCGCGATTCGAAGCGCACCGACACCACGCCGTGGCCCGACCCCTGCACCCACCCGTGCCCGTGCTCGGGATGGTGGACGTCGGAGGTCGGCGCCCATTTCGAGTCGGACGCCCGGAACGTCGGCAACGCCCCGTCGCCCGTGAGCTCGACCAACCCGGCGGGCACGTCGGCCAGTCCCGGGACCGTGTCTTCGACGACCTGCCCGCGGTCGAGCTCAGGAAAGAGAACCGCCTGCATCGTGGCGTCGAGCCCCGACAGCCCCACGCCGACCAGCCGCACCGGCCCGATCGACGCGGGGTCGAACGCGAGGCGGTGCGCCACCGACAGCAGCGTCTCCACGTCCTGGGTGGCGTAGGGCAGCGTTTCCGAGCGCGTGTGCAGGCTCAGATCGGCCAATCGCACTTTGACGGTGATGGTGCGGGCGCCGCGACCGTCGGAAAGCAGCCTGCCGTGCGACTTCCGCCCGGCGCGCTCGATGGCCGACCGCATCTGCGCCGACGACTCCAGGTCGCGCGGGTACGTGTACTCGGCGGAAATCGACTTCGCGATGTCCCGTTCCTTCACCGGCCGATCATCGATGCCGCGGGCCAGCAGCTGCAGCGCCGGCCCGACCGTGCGGCCGAGCGTGATCTCGACGTCGCGGGGCTCCATGGCGGCGAAATCCGCGATGGTTGCCACGCCCTGCGCCTTGAGTTTGGCCTCCGTCACGGGCCCGACTCCCCACAGCTTTCCGACGGGCAGCGGGTCCAGCAGTTCGTGCTGCCGCGACTTTTCGATGATGTACACGCCATCCGGCTTCGCCAGCCCGGAGCCGATCTTGGCGAATTGCTTTCCCGGCCCCGCGCCGATCGACGACGGCAGCCCCGTCTCGTCGCGGATGTCGGCCCGCAGCTTCTGCGCCCATTCCTCCACCGTCGCCGCATCGGCGCCGACGAGTTCGGCGGGCTCCATGAACGCCTCGTCGACGCTGAGCTGCTCGACGACGGGGACGCGCTCGCGGATGATCGAGAACACCCGGCGGGAAACCGGGCCGTAGATGCCCTTGCGGGGGCCGACGACCACCGCCCCCGGCGGCATCAACCGGCGGGCCTGCATCATCGGCATGGCGGAATGGGCGCCGTGGGCGCGGGCCTCGTACGAGCAACCCGCGACCACCCCGCGGCCGCTGACCCCGCCGACCAGGACGGGGCGGCCCCGCAGCGTCGGCCGGGTCAGCTGTTCGACGGACGCGTAGAACGCGTCCATGTCGATGTGCAGGACCCAGCGATGCATGATCGACCAGCATAGGCGGCGCCCCGTGCACCGGGTTCGTCGGGCTCGTCGGGTTGCGAACAGCCCGGCTCAGGCCGCTTCGGTCTCCCCGCCACCGGCGTCACCCGACTTCGCGGCGGGCTCCCGGCCATCGGCATTGGTCG
Organism: Corynebacterium xerosis NBRC 16721 = ATCC 373; assembly: GCF_001552415.1. Classification (GTDB taxonomy): domain Bacteria; phylum Actinomycetota; class Actinomycetes; order Mycobacteriales; family Mycobacteriaceae; genus Corynebacterium; species Corynebacterium xerosis. Next base: position 533,264 of record NZ_BCRD01000001.1, on the reverse strand, counting down.
ACGTCGCCGCGGTCTCCCTGCCACCGGCATTGGTCGACGTCGCCGCGGGCTCCCGGCCACCGACGCCGCGCTTCTTCGGCCGCACATGGGCCCGTGCCGCCAACAACGACAGCGCGTACTCCACCGCCACCGGCGGCACGTCCATGGCGTCGGCCACGCCCAGGATGACGTCCTTCGCCCACGGCACCGGAACCGCCCTGCCCAGGCCCAGGAAACGCAGCACCCGCACGCCCGGATCCAGCACGTCGGAACCGGCGAGCAGGCGCATGTGGCAAAACGACGTCTCCCCCAGACCATGCACCCGCAGCCATTCGTTGCGCAGGGCCATGGGGCTCACCAGCAGGCGGCCGCGGAAATCCTCCATGCCGACGATCCCGGCATCGTCGAGCACCGTGGCAGCCTCCTCGGCGATGGTCGTCTTGAGCCTGCCGGCGATGCGGTTGCGCGGAAACACCGGGCGCCGCGCCGCGGGTTCGCCTTCCACCACCCGCACCGGGCCCGCCCCCGTCAGGCCCGGCAGATTGCGCAGCGCCACCGCCAGATCCCACGGGGTGACCGACGCGATGCCCTGTTCCATCTGCCAGTGCCGCCACCGATCGAGGATCCGATCGACGTCGACGCTGCGGGCCCGGACCGAGAACACCGCGTCGATGATGCACTCGGCCATGTCCGCCCGGCGCGCCCACGTCCACGGCCAGGTCTTGCCCGGCCCGAACTCCTCCTCCGTCAACCGCGCCACCGCATCGACGGTGCCCAGGTACTCGAGCTCCTCCGGCCCCGTCTCACCGCCATCGGACCACGACGTCGACTTCATCCCCGTTTCCCCCTTGTGTTCCCCGGGCCCGGACCATCCGGTGCCCGACGCCACGAACGCTAAAGCCACCGCCTCCCGAGTGCAGCTCGGGAGGCGGTGGCCGGCAAACGATTGTGGATCAATCGCGGGTTGTGGATGGAACGGATCAGGCCTTGGCGACGTCGGCGGTGCAGCCGTCGCCCAAGTCATGGGCCAGGGCGCCGCCATCGACGACGACCTCGAAGGACGTCGCCAGCACCTCTCCGGCGATGAGGTCCTTGTGGCGCTGCGCCCACTCGGCGCGGGCGGCCGGGACGTTCATGGTCACCGACACGCGGTCGGTTATCTCCAGGCCGGAGGCCTTGCGGGCGTCCTGCAGGCCGCGGATGCGGTCGGCGGCCCAACCGCGGGCCTCCAGGTCTTCGGTGACCTCCATGTCCAGCACGACCAGACCGTCGACGCCGTCGACCTCGGCGGTGGACTCGGCGTTCTCTGCCACCAGGCGGCGGGTGTACTCGCCGTCCTCCAGGGCGATGCCGCCGGCGACGACGCGGCCGTCGACGACCTCGTAATCGCCGGACTTCACCGCCTTGATCACCGTCTGCACGTCCTTGCCCAGGCGCGGGCCGGCCGCGCGGGCGTTGACGGCGACCTCGAAGCGTCCGACGGACGCGACGTCCTCGGTCAGCTCCACGTCGTCGACGTTGACCTCGTCGCGGATGATGTCCTTGAACTGTTCCAGGGCGTCGGCATCCGGGATGGCCACCGTCAGCTTCGGCAGCGGCAGGCGGTTGCGCAGCTGATGCGCCTTGCGCACGCGCGACGAGGCGGAGCACACCGCACGGACGTCGTCCATCGCCGCCACGAGCGCGTCGTCGTCGGAAAGCTCGTCCACGGTCGGCCACGGGGCGAGGTGCACCGACCGGCCGCCGGTCAGGGACTTCCAGATGACCTCCGACGCCATCGGCAGCATCGGCGCCGCCAGGCGCGTCAGCGTCTCCAGCACCGTGTACAGGGTGTTGAAGGCCTCCGGATGCGCCTCGTCGCCCGCCCAGAACCGATCGCGCGAACGGCGCACGTACCAGTTGGTCAGCGCGTCGCAGAACCAGCGGATCTCGTCGGTCGCACCGGCGATGTCCGTGTCGTCGAGCTTCGCCGTGGTGGCCTTCACCGTCTCCGCGAGCTTCGCCAGGATGTAGCGGTCCAGCACATTGGTCGAATCCGTCGCACGCTGCGCCGGCTTGGAGGCGTAGAGCTGCAGGAACGAATACGCGTTCCACATCGGCAGCAGCGCCTGGCGCACGCCGTCGCGGATGCCCTGCTCGGTGACCACCAGGTTGCCGCCGCGCAGGATCGGCGAGGACATGAGGAACCAGCGCATGGCGTCGGAGCCGTCGCGGTCGAAGACCTCGTTGACGTTCGGGTAGTTGCCCTTCGACTTGGACATCTTCAGCCCGTCGTTGCCCAGCACGATGCCGTGGGCGACGACCTTCTTGAACGCCGGGCGGTCGAACAGCGCCGTCGACAGCACGTGCAGGGTGTAGAACCAGCCGCGGGTCTGCCCCGAGTACTCGACGATGAAGTCCGCCGGCGAGTGGGTGTCGAACCACTCCTTGTTCTCGAACGGGTAGTGCTTCTGCGCGAACGGCATGGAGCCGGACTCGAACCAGCAGTCCAGGACCTCCGGCACGCGGCGCATCATGGACTTGCCCGTCGGGTCATCCGGGTTCGGGCGCACCAGCTCGTCGATGTCGGGGCGGTGCAGCGACTTCGGCCGCTGCCCGAAATCGCGCTCCAGCTCTTCCATCGAACCGTAGACGTCCACGCGCGGGTACTCGTCGTTGTCCGACACCCACACCGGGATCGGCGACCCCCAGTAGCGCGAGCGCGAGATGTTCCAATCGCGCGCGCCCTCGAGCCACTTGCCGAACTGGCCGTCGCGCATGTGCTCCGGCATCCACTCGATCTGCTCGCGGTTGAGCTCGACCATGCGGTCGCGGAACTTGGTCACGGCGACGAACCACGACGGCAGCGCCATGTAGATCAGCGGCTCACCCGAACGCCACGAGTGCGGGTAGGAGTGCTCGATGGTCTGGTGGCGCACCACGCGGGCGGCGGCCTTGAGGTCGCGGATGATGTCCTTGTTCGCGTCGAAGACCAGCTGGCCCTCGTACGGCGGGGTCAGGGACGTGAACTTGCCGTCCATGTCCACCGGGATGACCAACTCGATGCCGTACTTCTGGCACGTGTTCATGTCGTCCTCGCCGAAAGCCGGAGCCTGGTGGACGATGCCGGTGCCGTCCTCGGTGGTGACGTAGTCGGCCACGAGGATCTGGAACGAATTCGGGTTGTCGGCGAAGAAGTCGAAGATCGGCTGGTACGTCAGACCCTCCAGCTGCGCGCCGGTGTAGGTGGCCACGATCTCGCGGTCCTTGCCCAGCTCCTTGGCGAAGCCGGCCACCAGGTTCGACGCCAGCAGGAAGGTGCGGCCAACGAATTCGGCCAGCCCCTTCTCACCGACCCGAACCAGCGAGTACTCCACGTCCGGGTGCACGGCCAGCGCCAGGTTCGACGGCAGGGTCCACGGGGTCGTCGTCCAGGCCAAGGCGGCGGCGTCGGAAAGCTCCGGGTGCGCGGCCAGCGTCGCCTCGCCGGCGGAACCGGCCACCGCGCCGGTGACCGGGAACGTCACCGTCAGCGTCGGGTCCTGGCGCATCTTGTACGAGTCGTCCAGGCGCGTCTCATGGTTCGACAGCGACGTGTGCTCGGCCCACGAGTACGGCAGGACGCGGAAGCCCTGGTAGATCAGGCCCTTGTCGTAGAGCTCCTTGAACGCCCACATGACCGACTCCATGAAGTCGGGGTCCATGGTCTTGTAGCCGTTGTCGAAGTCGACCCAGCGCGCCTGGCGGGTGACGTACTCCTGCCACTCGTTGGTGTACTCCAGCACGGAGGTGGCGCAGTACTCGTTGAACTTGGCCAGGCCCATGTCCTCGATCTGGCCCTTGTCGGTGATGCCCAGCTGCTTCTCGGCCTCCAGCTCCGCGGGCAGGCCGTGGCAGTCCCAGCCGAAGACGCGGTTGACCTGCTTGCCGCGCATGGTCTGGTAGCGCGGCACGATGTCCTTGACGTAGCCGGTCAGCAGGTGCCCGTAGTGCGGCAGGCCGTTGGCGAACGGCGGGCCGTCGTAGAAGACGTACTCCTCGTCGCCGTCGCGCTGGTCGATCGACGCCTGGAAAGTTCCGTCGGCGGCCCAGAAATCGAGGACGCGATCCTCCAGGGCCGGGAAGCTGGGGCTGCCGGAGACGTCACCGAACTGGTCGGTGCGCGGGTAGGCGCCGCCTGCGGGGGTGGGCTTGTTCACGTGGGTCCTCCATGGTCGACTGGCCCCCGGTCACAGCCGGGGAAAGTGCCACGGGGACGCCGGTCGGCGCGGTACCACCCCGCTTGACCACGGGCCCTCCGGTGGAAGGTTCCGCGATCCGCTCATCGTCCGGGCTGTGCGGGCCCGACCCGTCCGGTTCTACTGGGCCGCCGCGCCCTGGGGCATGGCGGCCGTTCTTCCGGAAACGCTCCCCGGTGATTGCCGGATCACTGCGCGTGCATACGTTGGGACAGTATAGTCTCCGCCCCCTGCAACGGCGAAGCGCCCGTCCCCATTCCCTCGCGCGGAGGGAAACGGGGGCGGGCGCCTGCGGCCAGGTTGGCGTTACGACGTGCCGGCGCGGAGCCGGTGCACCGTGCCTAGTTGTTGTAGCCGTCGGCCGGGGCGGCGGACTCGCGGGAGTTGAGGTCCTCCAGCTGAGACTCGAGGAACGTCTTCAGGCGGGTGCGGTACTCGCGCTCGAAGATGTGCAGCTCCTCGATGCGGGCCTCGAGGGCCTGCTGCTGCTCCTTGACCGTGGTCATGATCTCGGTGTGCTTGCGCTCGGCGTCGGCCTGCAGCTCGGCGGCCTTCTCCTGGGCGGTGGTGATGGTCGCCGTGGAGCGGGCGTCGGCGTCGGAGATCATCTGCTCGCTGCGCTGGCGGGCGTCGTTGAGCGTGGTCTCGGACTCCGTCTTCGCCTCGGAGAGCATCTGCTCGCTGCGCTGGCGGGCGTCGGCGAGGGTCTCGTCGGCCTCGCGGCGGGCGTTGGCCAGGGTCTCGTCGGCCTCGCGGCGGGCGTTGGCCAGGGTCTCCTCGGAGCGGGAGTCGGCGTCGGCGACGGTGGACTCCGCGTTGGAGCGGGCCAGCGACAGCATCTCGTCGGACTCGCGCTTGGCGTCGGAGGTCAGGCGGTCGGCCATCTCCTGGGCCAGGCCCAGGACGCGGGCGGCCTGCATGTGGGTGTCGGCCGTAGCGGACTCGCCGGACTGGGCCGGCGCGGAGACCAGGCCCTGCGGCTGAGCGTCGGCGTCGGTGCGGGGCTCGCGGGAAGCGGCCTCGGCACGGGCCTCGGCCTCGGCGGCGCGATCCTCGGCGTCGCGGACGCGGTCCTCGGCCTCGGCGCGAAGTCGCGAGGACTCCTCGTCCAGGCGGCGCTCGTAATCCTCGCGGAGCTCGGCCTCGATGGAGGCGCGCAGCGCATCCTCGTCGACGTCGGACGCCGGAGCGGAATCGGAAGCCGCGGCGACCGGGGCGGCGGCGCCGGAGCGCGCGACCTCCAGATCGCGCTCGAGATCCTCGACCCGCAGGCGCAGGTCGGCGTTCTCGTCCTGGAGCTCGCCCAGCGCGTCCTCGACGAGGTCGAGGAACTGGTCGACCTCGTCCTCGTTGTAGCCGCGCTTGCCAATCGGCGGCTTGCTGAACGCGACGTTGTGCACATCAGCTGGAGTCAGCGGCATGGAGAGTTCCCCTTCAAAATTTGTGGACGCTGTAATTTCACGGGCGCCGCCCGCCTTGTCTGGCCGGGAACCCGCACGTCGGACCCGGACTCCCACCGTTGAATGGGCGGGAGTTCACGATCCTCGTTTGACGATACTTGTTTCTTCCCGGTCCATACTACCGACTTAACACCTGCAACACACGTCAAGCGTGGCCCCAAAACCCCAGGAAACCCGCGAGTCGGTGACTTCAACTCGCGCCCCAAACCCTAAACCTCCCGCTCAACCTGGGACTTTGCCCTCTTCCCGGTCAACCGCCGACTCGAATGCAGGGTCCGCGGAATTGAAGGTGATTCACTCGCTTTCGGAACGGTTTACACCGAAACGGACACCCCCCGGACGCTCCCCCGGACGCTCCTCCGGGCACGCCGAACGTGCCCCCGCACCGCCCCGGAAACGCGAAAACCGGCGGGCCACCACCTCGGGTGGCCCGCCGGCGAGCGGGATCAGAACGCGAATCCCGCCAGCACCGCACGGAGGATCATCAGGATGAAGAACAGGACGAGCACCGACACATCGAGCTGCACGCCGCCCATGGGCATGGGCGGGATGACCCTGCGCAGCAGCTTCACCGGCGGATCCGTGATGGTGAAGATGATCTCTCCGACCACCGAAAACGCCCGGCCCGGCTGCCACGAACGGGAAAACGACTGGATCATCTCGATGACGATCCGCGCCAACAGCAGGTACGTGAACAGCTGGACGAGGATGAGAAGGATGCCGAGGAAAGTCTGCACGGCCTAGAGCTTAGACGGACAGGCGGTCGCGGTCGGTATCCGACAGCTCCACGCCCTCCGGCAGCAGCGTGAAACGGGTGCCGTCGGCCTCGATGCGGCCGCGCAGCGCGAACGCCAGGCCGGCGACGAAGTCCAGGTAACGCTTGCGCTCGCCGGGCTCCAGGTCGACCAGGTCGAACACGACGATGTCGCCGTCGCGGAAGTTCTCGCCGATCTCGCGGGCCTCGGAGTACTTGTCCAGGAACTCCGTCTTCGGCGTGATGTGGTGCACCGACGGGGTGACCGGGCGATCAAGCGGGCGCAGGTGCGGGCGGTCGTAGGAGTCGGTGCGCTCGTCGCGGTCCGCGCGGTCGTCGCGCTCGTAACGGCGCACGCCCGCCTCGCGGGAGTAACCGGGCTCGCGGCCGCGGTCGAAGTCGTCCTCGTACTCGTCGGAGTAACCGGCGGAGGGACGGTAGTCGCGGTAGGAATCGCGCTCGTAACCGTCGTCCTCGAAGTCGGAATCGTGGGCCGGCGTCAGGCCGAAGAAATCGGAGAACTTCCTGGAGATGTTGGACATGTCCATCCTTTGCATGTCGTGGTTCATGGTGCGGTGCTGTCCACAAACGTACCCGGAGGGGCCGTGTTCGCCGGGCCGACACGCCCGGCCCCGACATGCGGTGCCGTCGTTTTTCCGACGGCGCCTCAGTCGTCGCCGAGAAGCACCACGACACCGGCCTGACGACCGGTTTTGCCCTCGCGCCGGTACGAAAAGTACTCCGGTTCCGAGATGGTGCAGCGCGGTTCGGCGTTCATGTTGGTCACGCCCAGCCCGTGCAGCTGGCGCATCAGCCCCGCCCGGACGTCGATGCCCGGGGTGCCCTTGCGCGTCACGGTCCGGGACCCGGGCAGGTGCTTTTCGACGTCCGCCGCCATCGCTTCGGGGACTTCGTAGGAATCGCCGCCCGCCGCGGCGCCCAGCAGGGCATGGGTGTTGGCGGGATCGGCGCCGAGCTCGACCATCGCCGCCACCGTGCGGGCGACGATGCCGTTGCGGGCGCCGATGCGGCCGGCGTGCACCGCGGCGATCACGCCGGCGTCGTCGTCGGAAAGCAGAACCGGGACGCAATCGGCGACCAGGACCGTCAGCGCCAAACCGGGCACCGTGGTGACCGTGGCATCGGTGGCCGGCACGGGACCGTCGACGGGGCCGTCGACGACGGTGACCGTATTGGAATGGATCTGCTCCATCCACACGAAGCGAGACGGGTCGAGGCCCATGCCCTCGGCCAGGCGGCGACGGTTGGCGGCCACGGCGGCCGGGTCGTCGCCGACGTGGTCGCCGAGATTGAAGGAGTCGTACGGGGACGCGGAAAACCCGCCGCGGCGGGTGGTCAACACCTTGCGCACGCGGCGGGTTCCGCTCCTCGGAGAGGAGATGCCGGTCATCGGTCGCCCGGCCTAGGCCCAGCCCGGGAGGTCGAGGCCGTCGTCCTTGGGGGCGCGGCGGTCATCGCGGCGATCGTCGCGCCGGCCGTCGCGGCGGTGCTCGCCGCGGTAATCGTCCTCGCGGCGGATCTCGCGGGAACCGCCGGTGAACAGGCCGCCGGAGCGGACGTTGTCGCGCGGGATGAACTCCGAGCCGCGGTCGGCGTCGCGGTCGCGGGCCGGCTCGGCATCGCGGGCGGCGTCGCGGTCGCGGTCGTCCTCGCGGGAACGTCCGAGGTGGTCGCCGCCGGGCAGGGCGGATTCGGTGGCGGCCTGCGGGGCGGGCTGCGCCGGGGTGACCGGAACCTTGCGGGCGCGATCCTCGAAGCCGGTGGCGATGACCGTGACGCGGACCTCGTCGCCGAGGTTGTCGTCGATGATCGTGCCGAAGATGATGTTGGCGTCGTCGTCGGCCTGCTGCTCGACCAGCGAGGCGGCCTGGTTGACCTCCATCAGGCCGATGTCGGAGCCGCCCGCGAAGGACAGCAGCACGCCGGTGGCGCCCTCCATGGTGGTCTCCAGCAGCGGCGAATTGATGGCCATCTCGGCCGCCTTCTGCGCGCGGTTCTCGCCGCGGGCCGAGCCGATGCCCATCAGCGCGGAACCGGCCGAGGCCATGACGGAGCGGACGTCGGCGAAGTCGACGTTGATCATGCCCGGCGTGGTGATCAGGTCGGTGATGCCCTGGACGCCGTTGAACAGGACCTCGTCGGCGGCGCGGAACGCCTCCATCATGCCGATGTTCTCTTCGCCGATCTGCAGCAGCCGATCGTTCGGGATGACGATGAGCGTGTCGCAGGCTTCCTTGAGCTGCTCGATGCCCTCCATCGCCTGCTTCGTGCGGCGCTTGCCCTCGAAGGAGAACGGCTTGGTGACGACGCCGACGGTCAGCGCACCGGCCTTCTTCGCGATGGACGCGACGACCGGGGCGGCGCCGGTGCCGGTGCCGCCGCCTTCGCCGGCGGTGACGAAGACCATGTCGGCGCCCTTGAGGGTCTCCTCGATCTCGTCCTTGTGGTCTTCCGCGGAAGTGCGTCCGACCTCGGGGTTCGCGCCGGCGCCCAGTCCGCGCGTGGCCTCGCGGCCGATGTCGAGCTTCACGTCGGCGTCGGTGAACATCAGGGCCTGCGAGTCCGTGTTGACGGCGATGAACTCGACGCCCTTCAGACCCTCCTCGATCATGCGGTTGACGGCGTTGACGCCGCCGCCGCCGACTCCGACGACCTTGATCACGGCGAGGTAGTTATTCGGGGAGGTCATGTGGTTCTGCTCGCCCTTCCTTTGATTGCGTTCCCGGCTTTTGTTGTCCGCCCCATCATCGTTCATGGAATGGCGGAGGGCCGCCACCGAACGCCCGGCGTGTCGGCACCCTCAAGTAAAGGTTGAAGGCTAGTTTCGCACTGAGGGCGCCACCGGATTGGACACGTTCCAGCGCTGTCCCTCGCGATCCATGACGATCTCGGCGGCACGGCCCTTCTCCGAGGCGCGATCGGACGAACCGAAGTAGATCTCCCGGCCGTCGTGCAGGTTGAGGGAGATTTCCGTGGGGCCCGGGGCGTCGACGCGGGCGACCTCGCCCCGGACGCGTTCCGGCAGCGCGCCCAGCACGTCGAGCACCGCCCGCACGGTGGCGGGGTCGGGATCGAGCTTCCCGGGCGCGGGATTTTCCACCCGCGGCACGCGCACCATTTCGACGCTGCCGGGCGGCGGCGGCGCGACCAGGAACTCGACGCCGTTCGCATTGAAAAGGTGCTCGCCGTCGGTGGCGCGGATGTGCAGCACCGGGGCATGCTCGACGACTTCCACGGTGATCGCCGATGGCCAGGAACGGTCCACGGTCACCTTCTCCACCCACGGCTGCGCGGCCACGGCCCGGGCCGCGGCATCGGTGTCGACCCGCGCCAGCTTCTCGCCGGTGGCGATGCCGGTGGCCTCGGACATGGCGGCGGCGTCGCCGTTGACGACGCCTTCCACGCGGACCTCGTCGACCGTGGCCACGGGCGTGAACCACAGCACCGCCCAGGTGATCGCCGCGAGGACGGCCAGCGCGAGAACGACGATTCCGGCGCGCTTGGCGCCGCCGGAGGCGCGCATCAGCCCAGCTCCCGCAGGATCTCGTCGGCGAGCATGGTCACGCTGCCGGCGCCGATGGTCAGAATGACGTCGTTGGGGCCGGCGACCTCGCGGACCCTGCCCGGCGTGCTGGTGAAGTGCGGCTCGAAAATGGTCGGCACCGTGACGTCGCGGGCGATCAGCGCACCGTCGACGCCGGGCTCCGGCTCCTCGCGGGCGCCGAACACGTCGAGGACGATGACCCGGTCGGCCAGGGACAGCGCCTCGGCGAATTCGACGGAGAAGGCCTTGGTGCGCGAATACAGGTGCGGCTGGAACACCGCGACGACGTTGCCGGTCCCGGCCTCGTCGACCAGTTCGCGGGCCGCCCCGAGCACCGCGCGGACCTCGGTCGGGTGATGCGCGTAGTCGTCGTAGACGCGGGCGCCGTCGAAGTCGCCACCGTCGATGCGGCCGTGGTAGTCGAAGCGCCGGCGCACGCCGCTGAACTCGCTGAGGCCGCGGGCCATCCGGACGAGGTCGGCGTCGACGAGCCGTCCGCCGACCAGGGAGGCCAGGGCGTTGAGCGCCATGTGGCGGCCCGGCTGGCGAAGCTCGAAGGTGATCCGGTCGCCGAGAATCGTGGCTTCGACGCGCGCGCCGCCGCCATGGGCGGTCCACCCGTGGAGGACGCCGCCGGCTTCCAGCGCCGGGTGCGCCTCGAGCGCCTCCGGTCCCCCGTACCCGAGCACGCGGATGCCCGCGGCCGCGGCGCGCTCGCCCAGCGCGGCGGCGTGCTCGTCCTCGGCGCAGACCACCAGCGCACCACCGTCGACGATGCGCCCGGCGAAGGCGTCGAACACCGCGTAGTACTTGTCGGCCGTGCCGTAGAAGTCGAGGTGATCCGGCTCGATGTTGGTCACCACCGCGACCTGCGGCGAGTAGGTCAGCAGCGAGGCGTCGGATTCGTCGGCCTCGGCCACGAAGACGTCGCCGGTGCCGTGGTGGGCGTTGACGCCCGCCTTCGACATCAGGCCGCCGACGGCGAACGACGGGTCCATGCCCGCCGCCTGCAGCGCCGCGACGCTCATCGAGGTGGTCGACGTCTTCCCGTGCGTGCCCGCGATGAGCAGGGCGCGGTTGCCCTCCAGCAACATGCCCAGCACGTCGGAGCGCTTCAGCACCGAGATGCCCAGTTCCTTGGCGCGGGCGAGCTCCGGGTTGGTTTCCGGGATCGCGGCGAAGGACACGACGACGGCCTCCGGCAGGCTTCCCGACGCATCGAGGTTCGCGGCGTCATGGCCGATGGCGACGGTGGCGCCCATCGCGCGCAGGCCGACCACGGCGCGGGAGTCCTTCATGTCCGAACCGGACACGGTCACCCCGCGGGCGAGCAACAGGCGGGCGACGCCCGACATGCCGGCGCCGCCGATGCCGATCATGTGCACGCTGGCGGGCAGGGCGCCCGGGGTGCGGGAATCTCCGGTGATGGTGGAATCGCTCATCTGGTGGTCACCTCAAGGGAAAGGAAGCGGACGGGAAGGAAAGGACCGGTAAAGAAGGAACGGGAAAACGCTACGGGGATCGGCGCCGGCGGCCGTCATCCGCGGCCGTGCCCGGACATCGCGGCCGCGAGCACGCGGCGCGCGATCAGGTCCGCAGCGTCCCGGTGCCCCGACGCCGCGGTGGCGCGGGCCATCTCGGCCAGCCGGTCGGCGTCGGAAAGCAACGGGATGACGGTGTCGCGGATCGACGCCGGGGTCAGCGAGGCATCCGCGATGAGCAGGCCGCCGCCGGCTTCGACGATGTCCGTGGCGTTGAGCGCCTGCTCGCCGTTGCCGTGCGGCAGCGGGACGTAGACCGCCGGCAGGCCCACGGCGGAAATCTCGGCGACGCTCATCGCGCCGGAACGGCACAGGATCAGGTCCGCCGCCGAATACGCCAGGTCCATGCGGTCGACGTAGGGCACGGCGACGTAGGGGTGCTCGGCATCTGCGCCGGCGCCCTCCGGCAGCGTCACCGTGTTCTTCTTGCCGTGGGCGTGGAGCACCGAGATCCCGGCGGCGGCGAACTGCTCGGCCGCGCCGGAGGTGGCCTCGTTGATGCTCCGCGCGCCCTGCGAACCGCCGGTGACGAAGAGGACCGGCCCCTCCGCCGGCAGGCCGAAGAACTCGCGAGCCTCGGCGCGCAGTGCCTCCCGATCCAGCTGCGACAGTGCGCGGCGCACGGGGATGCCGACGACGTCGCCGGGCATCCCGGAGCCGGCGACCGCGGCCAGGCCCTCGCCGCCGAGCTTCACGCCCAGCTTGTTGGCCATGCCGGCGCGCGCGTTGGCCTCGTGCACCAGGAAGGGAATGCGGCGCCCCCGGCGACAGGCCAGGTAGGCGGGAGCGGAGACGTAGCCGCCGAAGCCGATGACCGCGTCCGCGCCGACGTCTTCGAAGATCTTCCGGGCCTCGGCCACCGCGCCGGCGACGCGCAACGGCAGCTTGAGCAGATCGCCGCTGGGCTTGCGGGGCACCGGCACCGGCGGGATCAGCCGCAGGTCGTAGCCCCGGGCCGGGACCAGGGTGGTCTCCAGGCCGCGATTGGTGCCGAGGGCGGTGATCCGGGTGTCCGGGGCGATCTCGCAGATCGCGTCGGCGACGGCCAATGCGGGCTCGATGTGCCCGGCCGTGCCGCCGCCGGCGACGACGATCGACAACGGGGAGCCGTCGGGCCGGGTGAAATCACGGCCCTGCGGGGTGGCTTCGGTCACCGGTTCCTCCTGTCGGGGCCGCCCGGCCGGCGGGTGCCGCGGCCGCGGGGACGGCGATCCCCTCGTTCGGATTCACGGTACCGCTCCGCGACGCCCCGGGAGGAACCGCCCGCGCGGCCTCCCCTGTCGTCGCGTCGGGCCCGCGCATCGGACCGGTCGCCGATGCCCGTCCGGGTCGGCCGGGTTCCGGGCCGTGCTTCACGACGGCCCGCGCGGCGCTCCCCACGGTCGCCGACGACGTCATCGGCGCCCGTGACGGGCGGGCCGAAGCGCCGGGTCTCGCGGTTGCCGGCGGGGACGCGCGCATCCCTGCGGGAGGGGTCGTACGGCAGTGGCTCGGGCAGGCCGAGGATGCGGTCGATGGCCGGGCGGCCGGACGTCTGCATCGCGGAGACGGACTCCGGCTCATGCCGGGCGCACGTGGCCAACAGGCCCATCGACAGCAGGGTCACGATCGCCGAGGTGCCGCCCGCGGAGATCAGCGGCAGCTGCAGGCCCGTCACCGGCAGCACGCCGACGACGTAGCCGATGTTGATGAACGCCTGGACCACGGTGGCCGTGGTGATCGTCCCGGCCATCAGGCGCAGGAAGGGGTCCGCCTGGCGCTGGGCCACGCGCAGCCCGACCCAGCCCAGCGCACCGTAGAGCAGCACGACGATGACCGCGCCGAGAAAGCCGGCCTCTTCGCCGATGATCGCGAAAATGAAGTCGTTCTTCGCCTCCGGCAGATAGAACCACTTCGCACGGGACTGACCGAGTCCCACTCCCGTCATCGACCCGTCGGCAAGCGAAAGAATGCCCTGGTAGGACTGGTACGCCGGGCCCTGCGTGTCCTCGAAACGACCGAACAGGGTGTTGAAGTACACCGAAATGCGGGCCGAGCGGAAACCCGTGGTCAGGGTGGCGATGCCGACGACCGCGACGCCGACGGCCACGATGCCGCCGACGATGAAGCGCGGGATGCCCGCGAACCACATCAGCGCCAGGACGACGAAGCCCATCGACGCCACCATGCCCAGGTCGCGCTGGAAGAACACCAGGCCCAGGATCAGCGTCGAGATCGCGCCGAACGGGATGAAGATCTGCTTGACGTCGGTGGCCGTGCGCAGGCGCTCGGCCAGGAACTTCGCGCCCCACACCGCCAGCGCGACCTTCGCGACCTCCGACGGCTGAATGGAAACGCCGCCGACGTAGATCCACGACTGCGCGCCGGTCTCCTCCAGGCCGATGCCGATGCCCGGGATGAGCACCAGCACCAGCATCACGAAGGCGACCAAAAGCCCCACGGGCGCGAGCTTGCGGATGGTCTCCACCCGCACGCGGCTGACCGCCCAAAACATGAACAAACCGGCCGCGACCATGACGGCCTGGCGGATGAAGACGCTCCACACGCTGCCCTCGGTGCCCGACTGCGCCATCGACGACGACAGCACCATGACCAGGCCGATGCCCGTCAACAGCGCCGTGATCGCCAGCAGCACGTGGTAGTCGAACAACGGGCGCGAGATCCAGTCCCGCAGCTGCGCGCGCATCTCGGAGCCGCGCGCGTCGTTCCGCGCACCGCCCCTGCCCGCGCCCCGATCGGCGCCCTTGCCGGCGCCGCGTTCGCGTTCCGATGGCCGGGTCATGACGTTTCGTCCCCGGTCGCGGTGGCCGCCCGGGCGCCGTCGGCGAAGAAATCGCCGCGCTGGGCCATGCCGGTGAACATGTCCAGGCTCGCGGCGGCGGGCGCCAGCAGCACCACGTCACCGGGCTGCGCCGCACCGGCGGCGGCCGAACACGCCTGCGCCATCGCCGTGGCGGGATCGGTCTCCCCGATCACCGTCACCGGCAGGCCGGGCACGGCGTCGGCCAATGCCTCGGCGATGACCTGTCCGTCGACGCCCAGGACCACGGCGGCGCGCATCCGGTGGGCGTGGTCGGAGATCAGCTGACCGACGTCTGCTCCCTTGAGCTGGCCGCCGGCGACCCACACCACCGACTCGTGGCCGCGCAGGGCGGCGTCGGCCGCGTGGGGGTTGGTGGCCTTCGAATCGTCGATCCAATCGACGCCGCCGGCCGAGTGGACGACCTGCCCGCGGTGCGCGCTGACCGTGAAGCCGCGCAGCGCTTCCGCGATGTCCTCGGCGCGGACGCCGGCGGAACGGGCCAGCGCGGTGGCCGCCAGCGCATCGAGCACGCCGGCCGGGCCCGGCGGCGAAATGCCGTCGACGGCGGCGATGTCCACGCCGCCGAGGCCGGAGTCCTCGTGCGGCACGTCCCGGGACCGGTCGCCGAAGGCGCGGTCGAGGATGCGGCCGTCGCGGACGCCGATCTGCCCGTCCGCCGGTTCCCCGATGGTGAACCCGACGGCAGCTGGAGCCAGACGCCCTGCGGCGGCCAGCGCGTCGACCTGGCCGACCACGTCGGCATCGTCGAGGCCGTAGACGGCCACGCCGCCGGTCAAGGCGATCGCCTTGTCGGCGCCGTAGGCGTCGTAGGAGCCGTGCCAGTCGATGTGGTCCTCGGCGAGATTGAGCAGCGCGCCGGCGTCGGGACGCAGATCGGGCGCCCAATGCAGCTGGAAACTCGACAGCTCGGCGGCGAGCACCTCCACGCGCGGGTCCGCGGTGAGCGCGTCGTGCAGCGCCACCCCGATGTTGCCCACGGCGGTGCCGCGGTCGCCGAGCATGGCGGCGAGCATCGCCGTGGTCGTGGTCTTGCCGTTGGTGCCGGTGACCACCAGCCAGGTGCGCGGGGCACCCCACGCGCCGGCCCGGTCGCCCGCGTAGGCCACCGCGACGTCGCCGACCACCGGGACGCCGGCGTCGGCGGCATCGACCAGCAACGGCGTGTCCGGTCGCCAACCCGGTGACGTGACCACCGCGGCGGCGTCGGAAAGCAAACCCCGCGCCGCATCGGAAGTGCACCACGTGACCCCGTGCGCGTCCGCCATGGCGCGGCCGCGCTCGGCGGAATCGTCGACGAGGTGGATCTCGGGGCAGCCGAGATCCGAAAGCAGCTTGATCGCGCCCTCCCCGGACACGCCCGCGCCGGTGACCAGCACCGCGCCCGAGCGAACCAGGGCGACGAGATCGACGGACGTGTCCGAGCGCGTCATCGCATGACCCCCGATTGCATCAGCCAGTCGGAATAGAAGATTGCGGAACCCAGCATGTTGAAGATGCCGGCCAACAGCCAGAAGCGGATGACCACGGCCGTTTCGGCCCAGCCCTTCGCCTCGAAGTGATGGTGGATCGGCGCCATTCGGAACGGGCGCTTGCCCGTCGTCTGGAACGCCGCGATCTGGATGGCCACCGACGCGACCTCGAGCACGAAGATGAAGCCGATGATGACCATCAGCAGCTCGGTCTTGGTGACGAAGGACAGGCCCGCGATGAGGCCGCCCAGCGCCAGCGAACCGGTGTCGCCCATGAAGATCTTGGCCGGCGCCGCATTCCACCACAGGAAGCCCAGGCACGCGCCCAGGCCCGCCGCGGTGAGGATGCCCACGTCCAGCGGATCGCGCACGTCGTAGCAGCCGGCGCCGATGGCAACGTCGCAGGAATTGCGGAACTGCCAGAAGGCGATGGCCGTGTACGTGCCCAGCAGCAGCGCCACCGCGCCCGCGGCCAGGCCGTCGAGGCCGTCGGTGAGGTTGACCGCGTTCGACCACGCCGCGATGACGATGAACACGAACACCAGGAACACGATCATGCCCAGCCACACCGGGCCCGGGGCGAGGTTCCACGTGGTGATGTCGCGGGCGAAGGACAGGCTCGTCGAGCCCGGCGTGATGCCGGAGGCGTCCGGGAATTGCAGCAGCAGCACGCCGAAGATCAGCGCGGCGGCCAGCTGGCCCACCAGCTTCGCCGTCTTGTTCAGGCCCAGGTTGCGGCCCTTGTACAGCTTGATGAAGTCGTCGGCGAAACCGAGCGCGCCCATCGACAGGGTGAGGAAGAGGACCAACAGGCCCGACGCGGAGGGACCCGAACCGGTCTGGATCATCCCGATCGCATGCGACCCGAAATATCCGGCGAGGATGCCGGCGATGATGGCGATGCCGCCCATCGTCGGGGTGCCGCGCTTGCGCAGGTGGCTCTTCGGCCCCTCCTCGCGGATCTCCTGCCCGATGCCCTCCGCGGAGAAGCGGCGGATCAGCACCGGGGTCAGGAAGACCGACACGATGAACGCGAAGGCCCCGCTGTAGATGAGTTGAGTCACTTATCTCGCCTCTCGGTCGAATTCTGCTGCGCCACCGGAACGAGAGCGTCCGCGACGCGCCACAGGCCGTCGGCGTAGGACGCCTTGACCAGTGCAACATCACCGGGCCGGATCTCCGCGGCAACGGCTTCCGCCGCCCCGCCGGTCTCCGGCGCACGTACGGTATTTAACCCCATGGACTCGGCGGCGTCCGCCAGGGCACGCACGTTGGCGCTGTCGCCCACTGCGACCAGACGGTCGACCCCGTGGTCGGCCAGGTACCCGGCCAGCGCCGAGTGTTCGTCGACGGCGGCGTCGCCGAGTTCGCCCATCTGCCCCAGCACGGCCCAGGAGGTCGCGCCGTCGCGGGCGCCGGCGGCGAGCACCAGCGCGTCGACGCCGGCGCGCATGGAGTCGGGGTTGGCGTTGTAGGAGTCGTTGATGACCGTGACGCCGTCGCCGCGGGTGCGCATTTCCATGCGCCGCTCCGAAGCGGCGACGTGGGTGGACAGGGCGGCTGCGACGTCGGCGGGCGCGAGCCCCGCTTCCACGCCGACGGCCGCGGCGGCCAGGGCGTTGGGCACCTGGTGGGCGCCGTGGACCTCCAGTTCGACGCGGTGCGCGGAACCGTCCGGGCAGTGCAGGGTGAAGGATGCGCGGGCCAGATCGTCGACCGAGACGTCGGTGGCGCGATAGTCGGCGGCACCGGAGGCGACGCCGAAGGTGACGACCTTCGCGCGGGTCCGCGGCGCCATGCCGACCACGAGCGGGTCGTCGGCGTTGAGCACGGCCACTCCCCCGTCTGCGGCGTCGGGAAGCGCCTCGACCAGCTCGCCCTTGGCCTGAGCGATGGTTTCGCGGGAGCCGAACTCGCCGAGGTGGGCGGTGCCGACGTTGAGCACGGCACCGATCTTCGGCGGCGCGATGCGCGCCAGGTGGGCGACGTGCCCGACGCCGCGGGCGCTCATCTCGGCGACCAGGTAACGGGTGTCGCGCGTGCAGCGCAGCACGGTGTACGGATGGCCGATCTCGTTGTTGAACGACCCCTTCGGCGCGACGGTCTCGCCGTCGGTGCGCAGGATCGTGGCCATCATGTCCTTGACGGAGGTTTTTCCCGCCGAACCGGTCACTCCCACGACCACCAGGCCGTCGGCGGCCAGCTCGTCGACGTCGCGGCGGGCCAGCTTGCCCACCGCCTCCAGCACCGCGGCCCCGGAGCCGTCCGGGTCGTGCGCGAAGGCGTCGGCGTTGGATTCTTGGGCGCCCAGTGGCTTGACGACGACGGCGGGCACCCCCACCGGCCGCGCCGCCAGGACCAGCGCGGCTCCGTCGACTGCGGCGCCGGCGGCGAAATCGTGGCCGTCGGCCCGGGCCCCGGGCAACGCGAGGAACACCGACCCCGGGGTCACCCGCCGGGAGTCGAACTCGACCGGGCCGGTCACCACCGCGTCGGCGTCGGCGTCGTGGAGCTCGCCGCCGACGATGGCGGCGATCTCCCCTGCAGTGCGCTGGATCATCTAGTCCTCGCCCTCTCCCTCGGTCGACGTGGTCGCCGCGGAAGCCCCGGACGTGCCCGGAGCTGCGCCGGCACGGCGGCGCAGCGCCGCGCGGACCTGCTCGCGGTCATCGAAATGGTGCTGGACGCCGTTGATCTCCTGGCCCGTCTCGTGCCCCTTGCCCGCGACCACGACCGCGTCGCCGGCGCCGGCGAGGCCGATGGCCACGTCGATGGCCTCGGCGCGATCGCCGATGTTCTCCACGCGGATCGGGTCGATGCCCACCGCAGCGGCCCGCTTGGCCGCGGCCTCCACCGCGCCCTGCGTGACGGCCTCGCGGATCAACCGGGGATCTTCGGTGCGCGGGTTGTCGTCGGTGACGATGACGACGTCGGCGACGCGGGCGGCCTCCGCGCCCATGAGCGGGCGCTTGGAGGAATCGCGGTCGCCGCCGGCGCCGATGACGGCGATGACGCGGCCGACGGTCTGGGCGCGCAGCGTGCGCAGCACCTCGCCGACGGCGGCGGGTTTGTGCGCGTAGTCGACGACTGCGAGGAAGTCCTGGCCCTCGTCGATGCGCTCCATGCGGCCGGGCACGGCGACGCCGGCGATGCCCGCCACGGCGTCGGGGCCGTCGACCCCGAGCGCGGCCAGGGCGGCCCAGGCCACCGAGGCGTTGGCGATGTTGAAGGCCCCGGGCAGCGGCACCTCGAGAGCGACGGACTTTCCGTGCCCGGTCAAGGTCACGTGCTGGACGCCATTGTCGGCGACGGAGATCCCGCCGGCCCGCCACGTGGCGGCCGGCGCGATGCGGGAACCGTCGTCGGCGATCTTCGCGTCCTCCGCATGCGGGGTGCCCACGGTGTCCACGACCACGCCCGGCGCCTCGGCGATCTCCGCCATGCGGCGGCCCCAGGAGTCGTCGACGCACGACACCACGCGGGCGGCGTGCAGCGGCGAATCCGGCCGGAACAGCGCCGCCTTGGCGTTGAAGTAGTCCTCCAGGCCGTCGTGGAAATCCAGGTGGTCCTGCGACAGGTTGAGGAAGCACGTCACGTCGAAGGACACGCCGTCCACGCGGCCGAGCGACAGCGCGTGCGAGGACACCTCCATCACCACGTGGGTGACCCCGTCGGACACCATCTCGTCGAAAAGCCTCTGCAAAGCCGGCGCCTCCGGCGTGGTCAGGTGACTCGGGACCGTGCGGCCGTTGATGCGGGTGCCCGTGGTGCCGATCAGCCCCGTGCGCTTGCCGGAGGCCAGCAGCGCCGCCTCGAGCAGATACGTGGTGGTGGTCTTGCCCGAGGTGCCGGTGACGCCGATGACGGTCAGCTTTTCCGACGGGCGGCCGTGGACCTCGGCGGACACGGTGCCGAGCACCGCGCGGACGTCGTCGACCAGCAGCACCGGGCGGTCCAGCTCACCGGACTCGCGCAGGATGGCCAGGCCGTCGGCGTCGGTGAGGATCGCGGCGGCCGGCGACTGGTGGGCGTACGTCGCCCCGTGCACGCGGGTGCCGGGCAGCGCGGCGAACAGGCCGCCCTCCGGGGTCTCGGCCGCGTTGAGCTCGACGGCGGCGATCGGAGGATCGGCCGGGCCGCCGGATTCTGCTGGCAGCACGGTACCGCCGATCATGTCGGCGAGGTGTCCGAGAGTGACGGTCATGATGCTCCTTGGGCGTTCGGCGGGTGATGGCGATTGTCGTGCGCGGGTCTCGCGCGGGACTGTCGGGCGGTCCCGGCCGGGTGGGCCGGGCGCCCCGGTTACGGCTGCAGCAACAGCGTCCCCTCTTCGCGGGGCGCCGGCGGCACGTTGTAGCGGTTGAGGGCCCATGCCGCGATGTCGCTGAACAGCGGCCCCGCGGACTGTCCGCCCTGGCCGTGGACGCCGCGGACGGGCTCGTCGAGCATGATGCCGATGACGAAACGCGGGTCGTCCGCCGGGGCGATTCCGGCGAAGGTGATGTGGTACTTCGAGTTCGAGTACCGGCCGGTGTCCGGGTCCACCTTCTGGGCGGTGCCGGTCTTGCCCGTGAGCTGGTAGCCCTCGATGCCGTCGCCGGCGGCGGTGCCGGACTGGCGGCCGGTGGGGTCGGACTGCAGCACGGACTGGAACATGTCGCGCACGGTGCGCGCGGTCTCCGGGCTGACCACCTCGACCGAGTCCGGGCGTTCGGCGGGCACGACGGTGCCGTCGGGCGTGGTGGTGGACTTGATGATCCGCGGCGGGATGCGCACGCCGTCGTTGGCGATGGTCTGGTAGATGCCGGTCATCTGCAGCAGCGACATGGCCATGCCCTGGCCGATGGGCAGGTTGGCGAAGGTGCCGCCGGACCACTGCGGCCGCTGCGGCACCAGGCCCGCCGACTCGCCGGGCAGTTCCACTCCGGTGGACTGGCCCATGCCGAAGTCGTGCAGCAGCTCGGCGAAGCGGTCCGGGCCCAGGCGGTCGGCGAGCATGAGGGTGCCCACGTTCGACGACTTGCCGAAGATGCCCGTCGTGGTGAACGGCTCGGGGCCGTGCTGCCACGCGTCGGCGACGGTGACGTCGGACATGTGGATCGAGCCGGGCACGGTGATGACCTCGTCGGGCGTGGTCACGCCGTCTTCGATCGCGCCGGCGGCGGTGATGATCTTCGCCACGGACCCCGGCTCGAACGGCGTCGACACCGGGGTGTTGCCGATGTTGCGGCCGTCCTCGACCTCGCGGCCGATGTCGCGGTTCGGGTTGGCGGTGTCGGACTGCGCCATGGCCAGGATCTCGCCGGTCTTGGCGTCGAGCACGACGGCGGAGGCTTCCTTCGCCCCGGAGTTGTCCTTCGCCTGCTGGACCTGCTGCTGCACGAAGTACTGCATGTCCGCGTCGATGGTCAGCTCGTAG
The DNA here is from genome assembly GCF_001552415.1 of Corynebacterium xerosis NBRC 16721 = ATCC 373. Lineage (GTDB taxonomy): Bacteria > Actinomycetota > Actinomycetes > Mycobacteriales > Mycobacteriaceae > Corynebacterium > Corynebacterium xerosis. The sequence continues at coordinate 512,036 of NZ_BCRD01000001.1, read as the reverse complement.
TCGGTGCCGTCGATCGGCGGGTGCTGGTCGCGGGTGGAGCCGGGGATGGCGATGCCGTTGGCGGCGATGTCGACGGTGCGCCCGCCGTTGACGCCCTGCAGCGTCGCGTCGCGGGAGGCCTCGAAGCCAAACTGGCCGACGCCGTCCATGCCGATCTTGCCGATGACGTTCGCCCCGACCGCCCCATTCGGGTACTGGCGGATGTCCTGGCGCTCGGAGACGAGCTCGGGGAACCGTTCGACGACGGCGGCGGCCTTGTCGGGATCGACGTTGCGCACCAACACCTCGTAGGTGCTCTCCTCGTCGCGGAGCTTGTCCAGGATCTCCGTGGAGCTGATTCCGCCGGGGGTTTCGCGGATGCCTTCTTCCTCCGGCTTCTCCTCCGCTTGACGACGGCGGCCGTCGCGCTCCTTTTCGGCGTCCAGATCGGGCATGTCGAGCATCGTCGGCAGCGCTTCGGCGATGTCCTTCAGACGCTCTTCGTAGGTCGGATACTTGTCGGGCCACAGCTGGTGGGCTTCCTCCAGGTGCGCGCGCAGGCTCGACGGGTGCGCGGTGAGGCTGCGGGCCTCCAGCGTGAACGCCAGGGACGCGCCGTCACGGTCGGTGATCGCGCCGCGGCGGGCCGGGTCGACGACCTCGATGGTGCGCTGGCTCTGGGCGCGGGCCGCCAGATCGGGGCCGGCCACGAGCTGGACCCAGCCGAGCCGGGCGATGAGCACGACCACGATGATCGCTCCGATGCCCTGGAGCATCTTGCGCCGGCGGTGGAACTCCGAGCCCGAGGAATCGACGCGTTCCGACGACGCCAGCGCGCGGTTGCGGCGCGGCGTCGGGCGGGTCCCCGATTCGACCGGGATACGACGACCCCGGCGATCCCGGAACTGTCCGGAATCGCCGTGGTCGTCAGAGGAACGGATCATGCCTGGTGCCTTCTCGGTCGACGGAGCGCGGCGGCGTGCCGTGCTCGCATGCGGGCGTCAGTCTACAGCCGGGGCGGGTGCGCCCCCGGGATTGACGTCCTCGGCGGGAGCCGGGGCGGGCGCCGGCGCGGGGGCGGCCGGCGGTCGGGCCGAGTTGGGGGCGTACGGGGCCTGGGCGGGCAGCTGCGGGGCCACCGGGCTGCCTTCCTGAATGGCCGGGGCCTGCATGCCCGGCACCCGGTCGGTTTCCGCGGGATCCGACGTCGGGGCGTCGGGGCGGACCGCGGCGCCGTTGATGTCGACGATGCGCTGATGGGCCGGATCACCGGGACGGACCTCGTGGACGGCGTCGTCTTCGCCGACGACCAGGATGGCCGGCTGCTCGACGTTGAGCATGCCGGCCTCGGCGGCGCGGCGGGCGATCTCGGCGGTGGAGCGCTGGAACTCGACGTCGCGCTCGAGGACGGAGATGCCGTCGCGGAGGCGCTGTTCCTCCTGGCGGGCCTCGCTGAGCTGGAACGTCTGGGAGGTCGACAGGCCCGACAGGCCCATCGCCAGCATGATGCCCAGGACCACCACGATGATCGAGCCGACGGCGAACCGCACCGTCGACTTGTCGGCGGTCGTGTTGGTAAGACGGCGGCCGCGGAGCGAGACGATCTGCCGCGAACCGGTGCGGCCGCGGTAGGTGGAACGCCGCCCCTTGCCCCGCCGGGCGGGTGCGGGCGCCGCGGGCGACGCGACGGAGCCGCGCCCGATCGTGCGGGCGGGGGCGTCGTCCGTGATGGTGGCTGCCATGGCTACTCCCGTGGTCATCGCCGTGAGCGGCGGGTCGTGGTGGTCGGTGTTTCGGTGGGTGGTGCTGTGGTGCTGAGGTGAGTGGGTTATTCGGTTGTGGTCCGTTCGGCGGTCACTGCGGCGCTCCCGGTCAATCGGTCCGGGTGCGTTCGATGCATCTGACGCGAACCGGCGCGGCGCGAGGGTTGTCCTCTATCTCCCGCGCGTCCGCTTTCACGGCCCCGCGGGTGATCAACCGGAACTTCGGCTCGTGGCCCGGCAGTTCCATCGGCAGGCCCGCGGGCGTCGTCGACTTCACGCGCTCCGCGAACTCGCGCTTGACCAGGCGATCCTCGAGGCTCTGGTAGCTCATGTAGACCGTCCGGCCCCCGACCGCGAGGCCCTCGCAGGTCATGGGCAGGACGTTCTCCAGCGCCTCCAGCTCCCGGTTGACCTCCACGCGCAGCGCCTGGAACGTGCGCTTCGCGGGGTGTCCTCCGGTGCGCCGTGATGCGGCCGGGATGGCGTCGTAAAGCAACTCCACGAGACGACCCGACGTGGTGAACGGCTCCTTCTCGCGCTCGCGCAGCACCGCGGTGGCGATGCGGCCCGCGAAACGCTCGTCCCCGTACGTCGACAGGATCCGGGCGAGATCGCCGTGCGAGTAGCCGTTGAGCACGTCCGCCGCGGTCGGGCCCGTGGTGGGGTCCATCCGCATGTCCAGCGGCGCGTCGACCCGGTAGGCGAAACCGCGGTCCACCTGGTCCAGCTGCATCGACGACACGCCGAGGTCGAACAGCGCGCCGGCGACGCCGACGTCACGGGCCAGCGCGATGGCGGGCGCCTGCGGATCGAGGTTGGCGGTGTCGTCGGGATCGAAGCCGGGCACCGCCACGGCGCCGTCGATGCCGATGACGTCCGCGAGGCCGTCGAAACGGGTCTGGACCCCGACGAAGCGGTCGCCGAAACGCGCCAGGCGCTTGCGGGCCGAGGTCAGAGCCGCGGCGTCGCGGTCGAGGCCGATGAGGTGCAGCCCGGGGAAGGTCTCCAGCAGATGCTCGGCGTGTCCGCCGGCGCCGAGGGTGCCGTCGACGACGACGGCGCCGGTTCCGTCGGGCGAGCCAACGGCGGTGATGCCGGGTTCGAGGAGGGCGGTGACGCGATCGAGGAGGACGGGCACGTGACCGTGCTCGCCGGATTTCCGGTCGCCGGGGGCGGCTGCGGAATCGCTCGCGGCGTTGGCCGCCGAGCTGTTCGCGGCGTTGGCCGCCGAACTGCTCGCGGCAGCCGAGGCGCTCATTCCGGATGCAACTTCAGCACCGTCGACCACTCCAGTCACATCGTTGACATCGGTCATCGGCACTCCCTCCGGACGTTCTCGCTTGGCCTGGTTTTCCTCGCTTCATTCGATCGCGGGGTGCGTGCACAGGGCCCTGCCCGACCCGAACCTGGTATCGGGGAAGTACACCAGGGTCGGTTCGGACAGAGTCCTTGCGGACGCTCCCGTCCCGGGCGGCGCGGCGAGTCCTACAGAACCCCGAACAGCGAATCGTCTTCGCCGTCGGAGAAGTCTTCCTCGTGCTCCGCCTGGTAGGCCTCCCAGGACTGCTTGTCCCAGATCTCCAGGAAATCGATCGATCCGATGACCACGCATTCCTTGGTCAGGCCCGCGTAGGTGCGGTGATCCGCCGACAACGTGATGCGCCCCGACCCGTCGGGCCGCTGCTCATCGGTGCTCGCCGCCAGGTTGCGGATGAAGGCGCGGGCGCGGGTGTTGGTCCGCGATGCCTTCGTCGCGCGCTGCGCGAGCTGGATGAACTCGTCCTTGGGGTAGACGGCCAGCGAGTGGTCCTGCCCCTTGGTCACCATCAACCCGCCGGCGAGTTCGTCGCGGAACTTCGCCGGGAGCGTCAGACGACCCTTGTCGTCCAGCTTCGGGGTGTAGGTGCCGAGGAACATGTCGCTGCCGGCTCCTCTCCCCTTACCCGGACGATGCGGTGGCGCCGCATCTCGTCATCTCATCGGTATTCGTCTTTTTCCTGCGATGTCGGTCGACCTCTCCAACATCACGGCCCACAGTACCCCACTTTGCCCCACTAGCAACACCTCCTCGCCCCACTTTCATGCCGTTCATTCACCCTGAAAACCTGTCAACCTGCATATTCCCAGGTGGGGCGTTCGCCCGCACACAGTGTCACGGCATTGCTTCACGACGATTTCGACCACAACGGCGTGGCCACCCGGCGTGTCGCGCATCACATCTTTAAGTGGAACGAGTTTTGCCCCGACCTGGCGTTTCTCCCCACAACTCTCAACTTCGCCCTGCGAGCCCTGGCTCCGACAGCCCGGCACCGGCGGAACGGAAGCCCGTCCGCACGGCCTAGTGGGAGAAAGCGGGGACTCGAGGTGGGGCGAAGTGGGGACAGGCCGATGCGCCTTAACCCACCCCGAATGGCTTAACCCACCCGTTAGAGCGGGTGGGTTAAGCCATTCGGGGTGGGTTTACGTCATCACCGGTGCGACGCGCACCGTTCGGGTCGGCCCCGAGCGCTAAGAGACGCCCGGCGCACGAAAAACCCCGCCCCGGCAATGGCCGGGGCGGGGTCGGGTGAAACTCGGGGATTCCGCGAAGGTTCGGGAAAAACGCAGGGAGCCCGGAGAACTCCGGGAAGTTCGAAAAGCTCGGGTCAGCGCCCCTGGAAACGCCCGCGGAAACGGTCTTCCATGCCGCCGCCGGACGAACCCTGTCGGCGGGGCTTGCGGGACTTCGCGGACGAGCGGGATCCGTCGGCGCCGACGGACACGAGCTTCGCCCCGTCACCGGACCCGGTCAGGGCCCACACGCCGGCGCCGAACATGGCCAGGAAGCCGACGACGCTGAGCGTCACGAACCACAGGCTGATGTTCGCCAGCGCCATGCCGCCGATCAGCAGCAGCAGCCCGACGCCGATGATGGCGATGACGCGGGGACTGAAGCCCCGGGACGTTCCACCGGAATCCAGGCCCATCGACTTTCCGGACATGGCGGAACCGAACTTCGGATCCTCGGCATACAGCGCCGATTCGATCTCGGCGAGCATCCTCTGTTCCTGCTCGGAAAGTCCCATGGAATCCTCCCCTGACCCGTGGTCGGGATAGTCGTTGTCTCGATCACCGCACCGGCGGCACCTGCGCGCGGCCACTACGGTCCTTCTCACAAACTTCAACGGCCGAAGCGCCTCTTTTGTTCCCGAATCCGCCCGGCGCACCGCATGCCGCGCGAAGATCGGGGTCCTCGCCTCATATGCGGGCCAGTGTACGCACGCGCCCCCGCCCGAACCACCACATTCCCGCGGGGATCAGGCCGCGTCTCCCCTCGCGAATCAGGCCACGTCGGACAGCATCCCGAAATCCGCCTCCACCTCCGCCAGAAAGTCGGCCGCCATGGCCTGCACCCGCCGGGCCTCGAGCTCGTCGACGCCGCGCACCAACCCCAGCCGCACGTCCTCCCACTGCCGGGAGAACGCCTCGAACCGGGCCGCCCAGCCGGAGTACTCGGGCGCATGCCGCCGAACTCGCGCCCACGCACTGTGATCCTCCTTGCGGCGCCGGCCCGGATTCGCGGCCAGCACCGCGCCCGCCACCCGCAGCGCCGCCTGATACGACAGGTCCAGACGATCCGCCGGCGCCGCCACCCGCGCTTGCGACAGCAGTGACGACGCCCGCCCCAGGAAACTCACCGCCTGCGGAGACAGCCCCGACGGCGCGACCACCGCGCTCCTCCCGTTCCCGATCCGTGCCATCCGACTTCTCCTTTCCGTTCATCCATCGTCCGCGCCACCACCGGCGCCGACATCGACCACTCTTTCGACGGGTACCGCACCACCGGACCGCCATCGCCTGCGCGACGACCCGAACACTAAATCCTCCGTCGGATTCACCCTCCAGCATAATCGAACATCCATTCGTACACAATGGTCAATCGGCGGTTCCCCGCAGTTCGACGACCCGCACCGGCCCGTCGTCAAGCCCCCGAACCCCGCGCACCCGCCCCGGCTAAGCTGGACGGGTGCGATACAGCGTCCTCCCCCTGCCGGAACCGATCTTCCGGCTCCGGCTCCACGAGGCCGTCTCCCTTTACGTCCGGGCGATGGGCTACGACCCGTCGGTCATCGATTCGCGCGTCCGCGCCTGGGCCCTGGCCCGCCACGAGCCCGGCTGGTCGGCCGTCGCCGCAATCGCGCACCCCCACGACGTCGCGGCCCACGTGGCCCTGGCCGATCCGAGCTTTCCCCTGGCCGGCGTCGCGTATTGCCAGACGGGCACGTCCACGCAGTGGTGGCACGTGCAGGTCCGGGCGGGCTTGGCCGCGCGCCGAGCCCCGCTCGATGCCGTCACGGGCACTCTCGGCGATTACGTCGAGCTCGCCGAGATCCACGTCGACCCCCGCCACCAGGGCGCGCGGCTGGGCGAACGGCTGCTCGTCGAGCTGATGCGCGGCCGCCCCGAGGCCCGCGTCCTGCTGTCGACCCCGGAGGTCGCCGCCGAGGCCAACCGCGCGTGGCGCCTCTACCGCCGGCTCGGGTTCACCGACGTGCTGCGCGACTTCCACTTCGCGGGCGATTCCCGCCCATTCGCGGTGCTCGGGGCGAAGCTTCCGCTGCCGGGCCCGGGCCGCGCGGATTCGCTTGACGACGCCGCCGGCACCGCAACCGCCCGACCGTCCGGGAAGGGCGATCAGAATGACCGTTGAGACGAAATCCCGCACGATCCGCGGGTCCGATCCCGGCGCACGTTCGCCCCGGTGGCGCGGACGCGTCCGGAAAACCCTGGCGGTGGCGGCCCTCGCTCCGGCGCTCGCGTTGTCGGGCTGCTTCACCACCGATGCGGCGATGACCATCACCGGCTCCGACCGCGTCAACGGCACCATCCACGTGTCGGTGCCCCAGGGCGCGACCGACCGCGAGAATCTGTGGGACGTCCCCGATGCGTTCAGCGACGGCGTCACCGTGGAGAACGGCGTGTCCGGCGGCGACCGCACGGCAACCTACGTGGTGCGCGACCTGACCTTCGAGGAGGTCCACGACCTCGTCGATTCCGCGGCGGGCGACGCCATCGACCTCGAACTCGAGCGCATCGGCGGCAACCAGGTGTCGGTGTCGGGCAAGGCCTCGCTCACCAGCCACCCCGGTGCGCGCGTCACCCTGGCCATCGCGTTTCCCGCCCCCGTCACCGGCACCAACGGAACGGTCGATGGCGGCAACACCGTGCGATGGACCATGGACGGCGGCCGGGACACGACCTTCTGGGCCTCCTCCCCCGCCGGCAGCACCGACCGGGACCAGCTGATGCTGTGGGCCGGAATCGTGTCCGCCGCCGGCATCCTGGCCGCGCTGCTGGTGTTCCTGTGGGCCCGGCGCGACCACGACATGAGGGACTAGAAGCCGCCCCGCAGCATGTCCTGCCCGGTGCCCCAGGCCGGCGCCATGCCCAGGTTGTGCAGCACTTCCTGTGTGGCGCGGGCGAAGTTGAGCGTCATGAAGTGGATGCCGGGCACGCCCTCGGAGATGAGGCGCTCGGCCATCTCGGTGGTCACCTCGATGCCGACCTTGCGGATCTCGTCGCGGTTGGCCTCCTCGTCGCCGGCCGCGGCGCGGGTGAGGCGCTCGTCGAGCGCCGCCGGCAGCACCGAACCGGACAGCTCGAGCTGGCGGCGCACCGAACGCATCGACGTGATCGGCATCAGGCCCGGGATGATCGGCTTGGAGCCGTGTTCCGGGTCCGCGGCGGCCAGGCGGTCGCGCAGTCGAAGGTAGTGGTCGACGTCGAAGAACATCTGGGTGATCGAGTACTCGGCGCCGGCGCGGAGCTTGGCCAGCGTGTACCGGGTGTCGGACTCCAGGTCGGGGGCGCGGAAGTACCCCTCGGGGAAGGACGCGATGCCGATTTCGAAATCGGCGAATTCCTCTTCCGACCGGATGAACTCGATCAGCTCCGACGCGTAGCTCAGGCCGTCCTCCATCGGGGTCCAGTCCCCCAGCGGGTCACCCGGCGGGTCACCGCGCAGCACCAGGAGATTGGTCAGGCCGCGGTCGAGGTACGCGCGCAGGATCTCGCGCAGCTCCGGCACGGTGTGGCCGACCAGCGTCAGGTGGACCAGCGTGGTCAGCGGTTCGCGGGACACGCGCTCGGCGATGCGCAGCGTGCGGTCGCGGGAGGACCCGCCGGCGCCGTAGGTGACGGAGGCGAAGGACGCCCCGAGGTCGTGGAACGCCTCGGCCGCGCGGAGCAGCCGCTCCTCCGCCGCGTCATCCCGCGGCGGCATGAACTCGACGGAGAACGGGACGGGGCCGGGACTGGGCAAGGTCAGCGCGTGGCGGACGGGAACCTGGCGGCCCACCGCGGGTGGCGGGAAGTCGGACATGACCGGTTATCTTATTGGGAGTAGGACGCGGCGCGCCGACCCGGCCCCCGTTTGGCGTCGAATACACCCGAAAGGTGGCGTGATGGCCGACTCAGCGAACCATCCGGAGATCAAGCCCGGAATGTCCCCCCTCGACGTCCCGGCGGCGGTGACCGGGGCGCTGACGGACTTCTTCGGGGCCAGGGCCGGCATGGTCGCGGACATCGACGAAGAGTTTTCCCGGGTCATCGGCGCCTTGTCGGACTTCACGCTGCTCGGCGGCAAGCGCGTTCGCCCCGCCTTCGCGTGGGCGGGTTGGCTCGGCGCCGGCGGCGATGCGGGGCTCTGCGCCGACGCCGAGGACCCGGAGGCGGTGTTCCGGTCGGTGTGCGCCCTGGAGTTCATCCAGGCCTGCGCGCTGATCCACGACGACATCATCGACGCCTCCGCCACCCGCCGCGGCAACCCGACGGTGCACAAGGTCTTCGAGTCCCGTCACCGCGACAACGGATGGCGCGGCGACGCCGGGCACTACGGGCAGTCGGTGGCCATCCTCGCCGGCGACGTCGCCCTGGCCTGGGCCGACGACATGTTCCACGGTTCCGGGCTTTCCGACGCCGCCCGCAACCGCGCCCGCGAGCCCTGGTGGCGCATGCGCACCGAGGTCCTCGGCGGCCAGCTGCTGGACATCACGGCGGAAGCCTCCGGCGATTCCCGCGTCGGGGTGGCGGAGAAGGTCAACCGCTTCAAGACCGCCGCCTACACCATCGAGCGGCCGCTCCACATCGGCGCGGCCATCGCCGGCGCCGACGACGCCATCGTCGACGCCTACCGCGAGTTCGGCCTGGACATCGGCATCGCCTTCCAGCTTCGCGACGACCAGCTCGGCGTGTTCGGCGACCCCGCGGTGACCGGCAAGCCCGCGGGCGACGACCTGCGCGAGGGCAAGCGCACCGTGCTGGTCGGCACGGCGCTGGCCCGCCTGCGCGAGTCCGATCCCGACGGCGCCCGCCACCTCGACGACAAGCTCGGCCGGGTCGACGGCCAGGACGACGTCGACGAGCTGCGCGAGCTCATCCGCGGCTCAGGCGCCGATGAGCTGCTGGAAGTCGAAATCGACCGCCTCACCCGCCGCGGATTGGCGGCCCTGGACTCCGCCCCGATCGTCGACGAGCAGCGCGAACGGCTCGCCGAAATGGGCCGCCGCGCCACCGCCCGGGCCTGGTAGCCCGCCACCGGGCCAGACGACAGCCACCGGGCCATACGCCAGCCACAGAACAACGAGGACGTAGAACACGTGCAGAACCCCGCTCCCGCCATCATGAAGTTCCTGCCGCTGTCGCCGGTGCCGGGGCCGCGTCGCCTCGTGCCCGCGGCCGCGGCCGGGCAGGCCCGGGACGTCGTCGTCATCGGGGCGGGGCTGGCCGGGCTGACGGCCGCGCTCCACCTTCTCGGCGCCGGCCACCGGGTCACCGTCGTCGACTCCGCCGACCACGTCGGCGGCCGCTGCGCCACCGAAGACGTCGCCGTCCCGGGTGCGGGCGTCACCGTCCGCGCCGACACGGGCGCCACGGTGTGGACGATGCCCCAGCTGGTGGAATCGGCGCTGGCGGCCGTCGGAAAGCGGATCGCCGACGTCGACCCCGACTTCCAGGTGCGCAAGCTCTCCCCCGCCTACCATGCGACGTTCCACGACGGCCGGTCGATCGACGTCTACGGCAATGCCGCGCGGATGAGCGCCGAGATCCGCCGCTTCGCCGAAGCCGGCGGCGACGATCCGGAGCCGCGCGTCGCCGGTTACCTGGAGATGCGCGAGTGGCTGGCGAAGATGTTCGCCTCCGCGTACCCGCACTTCATGTCCGCCAGCTTCGATTCGCCGCTGGACATGATCGGCGATGCCGGGGCCGCCGGCGATCTGGGCCATCTCGCGCAGCTGGGGGCTTTCGGGTCGCTGGGCCGCCGCGTCGACGCCCTGCTCGGCGACGAGCTGCTGGCCCGCGTGTTCAGCTTCCAGTCCCTGTACGCCGGCGTCGCGCCGAAGAAGGCCCGCGCGGTGTACGGCTGCATCGCCCACATGGACACCACCATGGGCGTGTATTACCCGACGTCGTCGCGCACCGGCTCCGGCATGGGCGCGATGGCGGAGCTGATGGCCGCCGCGTTCGTCGAGGCCGGCGGTGATCTGCGGCTGTCCACGCCCGTCACGGGCCTGGCCGTCGGCGGGCGCGATCGGGGTGTCACAGCGGTGGTGGTCGACGGCGGGTCCTTCCCCTGCGATGGCCTCGTCGCCACGGTCGACCTCCCGGTCGTCGAGGGCTGGCTTTCCGACGCCGGCGCCCCGGCCAAGCGCCGTGCGGTGCCGACCCGGACGTCCCCGTCCGCCATGGTCGCCCATGGTGCGGTGCCGGTCGACGTCGCGCGCCAGTGGCCCCGGCGCCACCACCTGATCTCCTTCGGCGAGGCCTGGGACGAGACGTTCCGCGAGATTTCCGCGCCCCGCGGCGGTTCCCTGATGTCCGATCCGTCGCTGCTGGTCACCCGCCCCGCCGTGACGTGCCCCGACCGCATCGTCGTCGATGCCGACGGCCGCGAATGGGAGCCCGTCAGCGTCCTGGCGCCGTGCCCCAACCTCGCCTCCGCCGACGTCGATTGGGATCTCGTCGGCCCGGCGCACCTGGCCGAGGTCACCGCGCTGCTGGAGGACCGCGGCCTGACGGGCATCGCGGAGCATTGGTCCGTCGGCAGGCTCGACACGCCCGCCACCTGGGCCGACCAGGGAATGATCGACGGCAGCCCCTTCGGATTGGCGCACCTGTTCCGGCAGACCGGGCCGTTCCGGCCGCGCAACCTGTCGCCGCGCCTGCCGGCGAACCTGGTGCTGGCCGGATCGACCACCGTCCCCGGCGTCGGCGTGCCCACCGTCATGATTTCCGGCGCACTGGCCGCCGACCGATTCACCGGAGGTGCGGTGCGATGAACGACGCCGTCACGGACGTCGCATCCGGCGACGCTCTGCCGCAGGAAAACGCCGGGACGGGTGGCGCGACGGCCGTCGCAAAGCCATCCCGGACCGGCACCGCGCGCGGCCGCTGGTTCGGCGACCCCGCACGCCTCGGTTTCCTGGGCGCGCTGCTGGTGGCCATCGGGTCCTACGGCGCCGGCGCCACCCGCTATCGCGGCGGCGTCGTCGACGCGCTCGGCCTGGGCTGGATCACCTACGGCCACGGCTTCGCGCTGTTCGAAACGCTGATCTGGATCGGCATCATCGTGCTGCTCGGCGGTTGGCTGCTGGCCGGCCGACAGCTGATCTGGAAGAACCGGGCCACGCCGGCGGAAACCCGCCTCAACGGGCTCAACCGGTCGCTGCTGTGGTGGCTGGTTCCGCTGTCGCTGTCGGCGCCGATCTTCTCGCGCGACATCTACTCGTATCTGATGCAGGGCGCGATGATGCGCGACGGCTTCGACCCCTACAGCGAAGGCGCCGCCGTCAACCCCGGCCCGATGCTGCTGGAGGTCTCCGCCGACTGGCGCAACACCACCACCCCGTACGGCCCGCTGCACCTGGGCATCAACGAGGTGATCACCCGCATCGTCGGCGACAACATCTCCATCGGCGTCGTGCTGTTCCGGATCCTGTGCATCGCCGGTTTCCTGGCCATCGCCTGGGCCATCCCGCGCATCGCCCGCGAGCTCGGCGGCGACCCGGCGCTCGCGCAGTGGCTGGGCGTGCTCAACCCGCTGGTGCTGCTGCACCTGGTGGCGGGACTGCACAACGAGTCGATCATGGTCGGCCTGGTGTCCCTGGCTCTGGCCGCCGGCCTGATGATGCCCCGCCTGCGCGGCGCGATCGTCGCGTCGCTGCTCATCGGCGTCGCGGTGTCGCTGAAGGCCACCGCGGTCATCGCGCTGCCGTTCCTGGTGTGGATCGCCGTGACCCGCGGCGGGGAGCTGCCCCGGTGGTCCGACGTGTTCCGGCGCTTCCCGTCGCTGCTGGGCTACGGCCTCGGCATGTCGGCCCTCATGGTCGGCGCCCTGACCGCGGTGACCTGGGCGACCGGGTCGACCTGGGGCTGGCTGACCGAGATCAGCGGCAACACCAAGGTCATCAACCCGCTGGCGGCGCCGTCCGCGGTGGCCGGCGTCATCTCGGCGATCATGGCCTGGATCGACGACACGGTGGTGTTCAACTCCATCGTCGCCGTCACCCGCACGGTGTCCTCGGTGATCATGGTGCTGGGGCTGGTCATCTGCTGGTTCGTGTTCCGGCAGAACCCGCGCCGCAACATGGCGGGCATGGTCGCGGCCTATGGCGTGGCCGTGGTGTTCAACGCCGTGGTGCTTCCCTGGTACTACGCCAGCCTGCTGACGCCCATCGGCACCATACGGCCGCGTCGTTGGCTGGTGCAGGGCACCGTCTTGGCGACGCTGATCCTGTGCCTGTCGTTTTCCGGCGGCGGCAACAACCGCTTCTACGACATCCCGTGGATGTTCGTGGTCACCGTGGCCGCCTGGTTCGCATTGCGTTGGTTGGTTAACGGAAAACTCCAGCGGCCGGTGACGTGGCGTGGCACGCTCCATGAAGAAGATGTGGCGCCCGAAAGCAGTCGGAGCCCCTGACCGAGGAGCCCGCCCGTGACCGCCGCACCACCCGCATCACCCACCAGCACCGACACCGCCACCGCCACCAGCACCGACACCACTGGCCCTGGCCGCCTCGCCGGCACCCGAACCGGCCGGGGCTCGCGCCGGCGTTTGGCGGCATCGTTGATGGCGTTGTCGCTGGCGTCCGTGCCCCTGCTGGCGGCACCCGCAATGGCCCAGCCCGCCGGCCCCGATGGATCGGTGGGTTCGGCGGGCTCGTCGGGCTCTGCCGGTTCGGCGGGCTCATCCGCCATCGGCGTCGGCCCGGAGGGGATCGGCCAGGCCCCGGTCGACTCCCCCGTCGTGCCCGCCCCGGCCGGCACGATCCGCGCCGACTTCGGTGCCCCGGGTCCGCATGCGATCACGGTGACCAAGGAGGCGCGCGCCTGCGACGACCTCATCCACGATCTCTACGCCGACGTCGTCGAGGCGACGATGAACGTCCACGAGCGCCCCTCCTGCTACGACACGTTCCCCGGCGGCACCGACTCGCCCATCGGCGTGCAGTTCTACTACCCCACCGGCGTGGCCGAGGGAACGGTCGCCTCGGCCCCGCTGATGATCCTCAGCCCCGGCGTCGGCGCCAACGCCGGGATGATCGACCGGCAGGCGCGCCTCTACGCCAGCCACGGGTACGTGGTCGCGATGGGATACACGCTGGTCAATTGGTTCGGGTACCAGGTCGAGCTCGCCGCGAAGTCGGCCATCGACCATTCCCTGGACCCCGCGTCACCGTTGCACGGGAAGATCGACTTCTCGCGGACGATGCTCGTCGGGCAGTCGGCCGGCGGCGGGTCGGTGGCCCGGATGGGAGGGCTTCTCGACGGCGCCCTCAACGGATACCGCGACGTGGATTTCCGGACGGCGGGGTTCGTGGCGATCATGCCGGGACCGGCCGATTTCGGGACGATGAGCCCGCCGTCGTCGGTGCCGGCGCTGTTCACCATCGCCGAGCACGAATCGCTGGTGCCGTGGCCACTGTCGCGCCCGGCCTACGACCGGCACCAGGGACCGGCCTGGTGGACCGTGGTGAAGGGCACGTCGCACGGGTCCTACCTCGATGACCCGAAGTACACCGCCTACGGCGCCCTGGTGCTGTCGTTTTCGACCCACGTCATGGGCGGCGGGGCCCCGGGCACCGATGGTGCGCAGTCCGCCCCGGATGCCTCGGCCGTGTACGTCGGCGAGGACTACCGGCTCGCGTCGGATCCGGAGCTGATGATGACCGAGCGGAAAGGCTGAGCCGAAACGTCGGGCCGAAGGGCCGGCCGGAAAGGCTAGAACGCCATCGCCTGGGCGCGGCGGATGACCTCGCGCGCCAGGTGGCCGTGCAGGCCGTCGATCGGGCGGCCGGGCAGGGACTCGTCTTCGGTCCACAGCCAGGTCAGCGCCTCCTCGGGGCGGAAGCCACCGTCGGCGAGGACGGCCAGGGCGCCGGACGCGAATTTGTTCACCCCGTCGTCGTCGAGAAGCAGGACCGGGACCTGGGGCACGCCGCGGCGATCGACGGCGACGAGCTTGCCCTCCTGCAGCAGGGCGTGGACGCGGGTCACCGGGACGCCGAGGTGGTCGGCGACGTCGGGGACCACGAGGGTCTCTTCCTCGGCGGGCAGGACATCGGGGCACGTGGGGATCTTTCTCACGCAGCAACCATACCGCGCCCGGGCCGCCCGCCCGCCCGCGTTGGCACCGGCGCGCGGCGGTCGGCCATACTGGTGGGCGGCAACGGGAGGAGAACAGGCTGATGGCTGAAGTGAGCGAGGGCGACGTCCTCGACGGCCGGTACCGCATCGGGCCGCTCATCGCGCGCGGCGGCATGAGCTCCGTCCACCGCGCGACGGATCTGCGGCTGGGCCGCGACGTCGCCGCGAAGGTGATGGACCCGCGGTTCGTCCACGACGAATCCTTCCGCGTCCGCTTCGAGCGCGAGGCCCGGGCGGTGGCCCGCATGGCCGACGAGTCGCTGGTCAACGTCTACGACCAGGGTTCCGATCCGGCCGGGCACGTCTTCCTGATCATGGAGCTCGTCGACGGCGGCACCCTGCGGGAGCTGCTGCGCGAGCGCGGCCCCATGCCTCCCCACGCGGCGGCGGCCGTGCTGCGGCCGGTGTTGCGCGCGTTGTCGCTGGCGCACGAACGGTCGATGGTGCACCGCGACATCAAGCCGGAAAATGTGCTCATCTCCGATTCCGGCAAGGTGAAGCTCGCCGACTTCGGTCTGGTGCGCGCGGCGGCGGATTCGAAGGTCACGTCGAATTCCGTCATCGTGGGCACGGTGGGTTACCTGTCGCCCGAGCAGGTCACCGGCGCAGAGGTCACCCCGGCCTCCGACGTGTATTCCACGGGCGTCCTTCTCTACGAGCTGCTCACGGGCACCACCCCGTTCAGCGGCGATTCCTCGCTGGCGGTCGCGCTGCAGCGGCTGAACAGGGACGTTCCGCCGCCGTCGGAGATCATCGACGGCGTGCCCCCGGAGTTCGACGACCTGGTGGCGCACGCCTGCGCCCGCGAGCCCGGGGACCGGTTCGCGTCGGCCGCGGAGTTCGCCGCCGAGCTCGACGACGTCATCGACGAGCTGGGGCTGCCGCCCTTCCGCGTGCCCGCCCCCGTCGATTCCGCCGCGCACCGCGCCTCCCGCACGCGCGACGACCTCGACGCGCCGGATCCGGAGGACGTGCGGGGAACGGAGCTTTTCGACGGCCCGCCGGAGCCCGGTTTGTTCGGCCCGCACGCCCATGACGGCATGAACGAGACGCGCCATGACGTCCCGGCGGCACCGCTGCCGCTGCCCGGCACCTTCGCCTCCCCCGACGCCGGTGACGGCTACGGCGAGGGTTTCGGGGACGACTACGCGGAGGATTACGGCGACCACGCCGATGACCGGCACGGTTACGACGGCGCCTACGACGACCGCGACGATTTCGCCGCCCGCCCCGACGCCACCTCCGTGCTGCCCGGCGTCGTTCCGGGCGCACCGGGAGCGGTGCCGGGGATGCCGCCGGGCGCGCCCGGCCAGCCGCCGTACCGCGCCGACGTCCCCGCACCCCGCCACGCCGCCCCCGAGCACGGCGACGGCGGCCACGACGGGCACGGCGGACGAGGCGCCACGCCGGCACGTCGTCAAGCCGGAGCGCGCGAAGGCCGCCAGCGCACCCGCACCGGCTGCGCCATCTGGTTGATCATCGCGCTCATCGCGACGCTGGGCATGGGCCTGGGCGCGTGGTGGCTCGGCTCCGGGCGCTACGGCGAGGTGCCGTCGATCTCGGGGATGACCGAACAGCAGGCGTCGGCGGCCGTCAGCGACGCCGGTTTCGAACCCGTCGCGCAACAGCAGTACCACGACGCGGTGCCGCAGGCGCAGGTCATCGGCACCGAACCGCTCGCCGGAGCGCGCGCCGTCAAAGGAGCCCCGGTAACCGTGGTGGTCAGCCTGGGCCGCCCCACCGTGCCCGCCCTGCCCGGCGACCGCTCCCCCTCGCGGTACTCGACGATGCTGAAGGAACGCACCCTCGTCGAAGCGACCGGCGACCCCATGTACTCCGAAACCGTCCCCAAAGGCTCGATCCTCATGATCGAGCCCGCCGCCGGGCAGACCGTCGCCACCGGCTCCATCGTCACCGTCCACCTGTCCAAGGGGCAGGCCCCCGTCAACGTCCCCGACGTCGTCGGCCTGGACATCGACGACGCGCGGAAGGTCATCGAAGACGTCGGCCTCACCGTCGCAGACGTCACCGAGGAGTTCTCCGACAGGTACGACCCCGACGCCGTGATATCCGTCTCCCCCGAGCCCGGCACCGGGCTGGCGCGAGGTTCGGACATCACGCTGACCGTCAACAACGGCATCGAGGTGCCCGACGTGGAGGGCCTGTCCCTCGACGAGGCGCGCAAGAGGCTCACCGACGCCGGCCTCGCCGTCCGCAACGTCACGCGCTCGGAGGACTCCCCGCGCAGGGGCGGCCAGGTCGACTCCACCTCCCCGCAGGGCGGCACCATGGTCGAACCCTCCAACGCAACCGTGGACATCGTGGTCTCCGACCGCGTCGAGGTGCCCAACATCCTCGGCTCGAAGATCGGCGACGCCCGCGAAAAACTCGAAGAGCTCGGGCTGAAACTGAAGATCAGCGGCGACGCCAGCGACGACGACCGCATCTACAGCCAATCCCCGCGCTCCGGCAGCGACGCCAAGCGGAGCGACGAAGTCACCGTCCGCGGCTTCTAGCGGCGCGCGGGCGGCGCGGGCGGCACGCTGGTGGCACGCCCGAGGTGCGCCGAGGCCCCCGATAGCCGAGTTCCCGGCCCTCAGCTTCTCAGCGGGATGTCCACCAACGCCTGGGTGGGTGCCGCGGAACCACCGGCGGGCTCCACCGAGATCATCAGGCGGTCCGCGGCGTCGACGCCGTCGATCTCCACGGTCATGTCGTCCGTGACGTCCTCCGGGCCCATGACGCCGACGGAACGACTCGACTCCGCCCCCACCAGCCACATCTGGTACGCCGACCCCTCGTCGGGCGCCGGGACGCCGGTGAGGTGGACGGTGGCCTCCGAATGGCCCTCGACCAATTCCACCTCGACGACCCCGCCGGCGACATCGACACGTTCCACCACCGTCGTCGGGGTCTCCGACGGCCCCGCCACGACGGAGCCGCCGTCGCCGTCACCCGTGCCATCGGCGCCGCCGCTGCCGTAGGTCGACCACCACACGCCGCCGCCAATGGCCACGACGACCGCCGCCGCGGCAGCCAACCCCCGGGAACGCAGCCGCCACCGATTCATGCCGCGGGTGCCGACGCCTGCGCCGCCACCGGCCGCACCCCGACGCCCGGAGCTGATGGGCACCACGGTGGCGTCCTCCGCCGACGGGGACCTGCCCGCCACGGCATCCAACACGGATCCCCGCAATCCCGCCGGCGGCGCGACCGCGGCGGATGCGGCCAAATCCGCGGCATCACGGCGGTAGCGGTCCACGAGGTCGTCGAAAAGCGGATTGTCCCGGCGAAGCTCCCGGACGAATTCCTCATCCCCCGGATCCACCGCATCGACCGCGACGAGCGCGGCCCACGACTCAAGCTCCGGGGCGTCGCCGCCGCCGGACGTGGAATTGACGTCGTTGACGTTCATTCGCCCAGGCACCTCCTCAATGCGATCAAACCATCCCTGATCCTCGACTTCACCGCGGACAATCCCGTGCCGAGCCTGCGCGAGATCTCCTTCTGCGTCATCCCGCCGAAGTAGGCCAGGTCCAACGCCTCACGCTGCAGTTCGGACAGGGTGCCCAGGCAGTCGGCGACCTCGCGGCGTTCATCGTCGGCGAGGACGTCTTCGTCGGCGCCGCCGCCCACCGGACGCGCGGCGTCACGGTCCGCGGCCGCATCTGCGCGGCGGCGGCTCGCGTCGATGCTGCGCACGGCGTCGACGGCCCGGCGGTGCGCGATGGCAAGCGCCCATCCCGCCGCCGAACCCCGGGTGGGATCGAACGACGCCGCCGAGTCCCAGATCGCCAGCCACGCATCCTGCGCGACATCCTCCGCGATCTTCGGATCGACCACCACGCGCAGCGCCATTCCGTAGACGCGCGCACCGAAGCGGTCATAGAGCTCGGCGAACGCGTCCCAGTCTCCCCCGGCGATCTGGTCGATCAACTCGCCTTCGGAGAGGACCCGCAGCGCGCGGTCGCCGCGTGGAATCGGTGTCGGCACCGGAACTCCCTTCTTGGCCGCCCCTGTCCGTCGCCCATGCGGGGCGCCGCGGGTGCAGGCCGGCCACCTCCGACAGTAACGCGAAAAACTTTTCCGAAAAAGTTCCGCCACCGACCCATCCCCGACCGGTGCGGCTCCGAATACACCGTGACGGCCGGCAATCAGGTTGCAAAGGCCGACGACGATTTCCCACCCGCGGAACCGATTGGCGCGGCCAGGGAAACCGACGTTCACGACCCACGCCGGGCCCACTTCCGGGCCCGACTAACCGAAAAGGAACTCTCATGCGCACCTCGAACCGACGTACCGCCGGCGCCGCCGCCATGCTCGCCGTCGCGGCCCTGACCCTCGTCGCGTGCGGCGACGACGCGGCGACCACGGAGAACACCGACACCACCACGGCGACCTCGACGGCCACGTCCACCACCGAGACCACGGCCACCGAGACCTCCGCCGCCGGCGAGGGCGCCCCGGCCGGCCCGGGCTGCCAGGCCTACGCCGAGGCCCACCCGGATGGCCCGGCGTCGCTGGATGCGATCGCCGACCAGAACATCGTCGACGCCATCCAGAACATCCCGGAGCTGGCCACCCTCACGTCGGCGCTGACGGGCGGCCTCAACCCCGACGTCAACCTTGCGGCGACGCTGCAGGACGGCGAGTGGACGATCTTCGCGCCGACGGAGGACGCGTTCGCCAAGGTCGACGCCGCGACGCTGGAGGCCCTCCAGACCGACGCCGATCTGCTGACCGCGGTGCTGACCTACCACGTCGTTGATGGCCAGGCCGGCCTCGATGCGGTGGAGGGCACGCACGCCACCGTGCAGGGCGACGAGGTCGAGGTGACCATGGACGGCGAGACGATGATGGTCAACGATTCGAACATTTCCTGCGGCGGCATCAAGACCGGCAACGCCACCGTGTACCTGATCGACTCGGTTCTGCTGCCCCCGACGGAGTAGTGTGCGGGCCCGTCCGGCCACTCGGGCGCCCGTCCATTCAATGGCTCTGAAGCCGGTTCCCCTGCCCCGGGGAGCCGGCTTCGCCGCGTGCGCGGGCCGGTACGGTGGTGGCATGGGTGGCATGGACGGAGGCGGGGCACAGGGTGGCGGTGGGCGGCCCCTGTCAGGTCCGGTTGCCCGCAGGCGGGCCGCGCTTGACGACGCCGACGGGCCACCCCATTTGCGCGTCACCGACGAGCCAGCTCATCGCCACCGGCGGCTTCTCGCGGCCAAGCAGCGCGCCGACGCCGTGGTGGAGGAAACCTCCGCCGAGGTGGCGCGGAGCTTCGGCGCCCCGGGCTGGGGTGCGATCGCGTCGCCGGCGTCATCGGGTTCACCCGCGTCGTCTTTCTTCCCGGCCCGTCCGCCGGCCGTGAGCCGGTTGACCTTGATTCTGGTTCTCGTCGCCCTCGTGCTCATCGGGCCCCGGTTGATCGGCACATTGCTGGCCGGGTTGGCGGGCGGGGCGGGGCTGCTGATCCTGGCGATCGTGGCCGGCGCGGGGCTCTACGTCGCCGGTGGCCGGTTGTTCGCGCGGCGCCGCGCCGAACTCGCAGGCGAAAACACCGCGGTGGTCCTCGACCAGCTGGCGTCGGATTCCCGGCGCCGACTCACCGCAATCATCGACGAGTGGTTCCGCATCGACGACACCCTCGGCATCGGCACCGCCCTGGAGTCCGCGTACGCCCGCGAACCCCGGTCGCCGGAGCTGGACCGGGCCCGCCGGTCGATCATCGATTCCATCGACGACGCCATGGCCGACGGCCACGACGCCCTGGCCGCCCTGGGTGACATGCTTGGCCCGGGCGGACGGGCCGGGTTTGGCGGGCAGTCCGGGGTTGGCAACATGACGGGCGGTCCCGATGCCGCCACCAACCCCGATACCCACGCGGCCAGCACCGCCGCCGCCAATGCCGAATGGCTGCGCCGCATAGACGCCGCCGACCACGCCTACCTGCGGCTGCGCTTCTACCGCCGGGCGCTCGACAACTGACGCGACAAAGGGGCCCCGGCAGCCAATCATGCCGGGGCCCCTCATCGCGGGCGCGGGCCGTCGTAAAACAGACGGCGCGGACCTTTAGTTGCGGAGCATCTCCGCAACCAGGAACGACAGCTCCAGCGACTGCTGGGTGTTCAGCCGCGGGTCGCACGCCGAGGCGTAGCGGCCCGGCAGATCGACGTCCGCGATGTCCTGGGCGCCGCCGAGGCACTCCGTGACGTCCTCGCCGGTCAGCTCGATGTGCAGGCCGCCCGGGTGCGAGCCGATGGCGCGGTGGACCTCGAAGAAGCCCTGCACCTCATCGACGATGCGGTCGAAGTGGCGGGTCTTGTAGCCGTTGGACGCACTGTAGGTGTTGCCGTGCATCGGGTCGCACTGCCAGATGACCTTGTGGCCGGTGGCCTCGACGGCCTCGACGATCGCCGGCAGCACCGAGCGCACCTTGTCGTTGCCCATGCGCGACGTCAGGGTCAGGCGGCCGGGCTGGAACAGCGGATCCAGCTTCTCGACGTAGGCGACGGCCTCTTCCGGCGTCGTCTTCGGGCCGATCTTCACGCCGACGGGGTTGCCGATCATCGCGGCCAGCGCCACGTGGAAATCGTCGAGGCCGCGGGTGCGCTCACCGATCCACAGCTGGTGGGCCGAGAGGTTGTACAGCTGATCATCGCCGGACTCGTCGTGGGCCAGGCGCAGCATCGCGCGCTCGTAATCGACGACCAGGGCCTCGTGCGAGCAGTAGATGTCCGCGGTCTGTAAGTTCGAATCGGACACGCCGCAGGCCTGCATGAAACGCAGGGCGTGGTCGATCTCGCGGGCCAGATCCTCGTAGCGGGCACCGGCCGGGGAGTTGGTGACGAACTCGCGGTTCCACTCGTGGAGACGGTGCAGGTCGGCGGTGCCGGAACCGGTCAGCGCGCGGACCATGTTCATGGCCGCCGACGCATTGGCGTAGGCGCGGACCATGCGGGCCGGGTCGTGGACGCGGGCTTCCTCGGTCGCCTCGACGCCGTTGACCATGTCGCCGCGGTAGCTGAGCAGCCCCTCGGAATCGCGGTCGGCCGAACGCGGCTTGGCGTACTGGCCGGCGATGCGGGCCATCTTCACCACCGGCGTCGACGCGCCGTAGGTCAGGACGACCGCCATCTGCAGCAGCGTCTTGATGTTCGCCCGAATGTGGGGCTCGGTGTTGGACTCGAAGGTCTCGGCGCAGTCGCCGCCCTGGAGCAGAAAAGCACGCCCCATGGCCACGTCCGCCAGCTCCTGCTTGAGCTTGCGCACCTCCGGGGCCACCACGATCGGCGGCACCGACTCGAGGATGCGGCGCACGTTGGCCGCCGCCGAGGGATCCCACGACGGCTGCTGCAGCGCCTGGCGCGACAGGGCGTCTTCGAAGCGCTCGCGGATGCCGTCGGGAAGCGGGGGAAGATCGGGGAGATCGTTCACGGGAAGGTCAATGGTCCAACTCACGGAAGCAATCGTAGCCGACCACGAGAACCACTCCCGCAGGTGCCGGGTCCCGGGGGCGGTGGGCAGGCGGCCGAGGCGGAATCAGCGCGGCGGGAAGACCCTCGAAATCTCGCGGAACCGCACCAGATTGTGGCGCGCGTCCTCCAGCGCATCGTGGCGGCCGTCGTCCTGCCTGGACAGGCGCGGCTCCCCCGCCATCTCCCAGTACTGCTTGAGCTCGCGGGTGAACCGCGGGATCTTGCGCGGCAGGCGGGTCATGTCGCCCCACAACTGGGCGAAGACCACGTGGTCGTAGGCGCCGACCCACGCCCACAGCTCCGGGTCTCCGGCACCGGGCGCGAGCAGGAAACGCTGCAGCTCATCGCGGATCGTCGCCCGCGACTTCCACAGCGGCGACGACGGATTGGGCAGCTGGCCCAGCACGTTGGCCCGCACCCACGGGCCCGCGGCGCGGGCATCGAACTCCGAGGAGATCGCGTAGTACTCGCGGCCATCCTCGGCGACGACACCGATGGAGACCAGATCGATGGTCCGGCCGTCTTCGATGAACTCGGTGTCGTAGAAATAGCGCACGATGGACAGGATAACCGCGCCGACCCGGGGAACTGCTCCCCGGGTCGGCGCGGTCGAATATCGGCGGCGGTGAATCGGCCCGCCGGATGCCGCGGGGTCTTACGCCAGCGGACGCTCCAGGCGACCGCCCGGCTCGGTGCCCTCCGGGTATCCGTCGCCCGCGGCCAGCGACGCCTTGACCTCGGCCGAGTACGCGTCGACGTAGGTCTGGCCGCTGAGCTTCTGCAGCGCCACCATCAGATCGTCGGTCAAAGCCCGGGCGTTGGCGTACTCGTCGCCGCGGTCGCGGTAATCGGCCGGGTCCAGCGGATCGCCGATCTCCACGCCGACCTTGCGGGGCCGCGGGAACCAGCTGCCGATGGGATTGACCTCGCCGGTGCCCTTCATCGCCACCGGGTACACGGGCACGCCGGTGCGCAGCGCGACGCGGGCCAGGCCGGTCTTGCCCCGGTACAGGCGACCGTCGGCCGAGCGCGTGCCTTCCGGGTACATGCCCAGCAGGTCGCCGCGCTCCAGCACGGCAATGCCGGCGTCGAGGGCATCCTGGGCGGCGTCGCCGGACTTGCGGTCGATGGGCACCTGGCCGGTGTTGGTGAAGAAGAATTTCTGGATCCGCCCGACCAAGCCCGGGGACGTGAAGTACTCCTTCTTCGCCAGGAAGGTCAACTGGCGGGGAACCACCAGAGGAAAGTAGAACGAATCCATCACGGCGAGGTGGTTCGACGCCATGATCGCCGCACCCTGTTCCGGCACCTTCTCCCCGCCCACGTACGTGGGGCGGTTCCACACGCGCAGGAACGGGCCGATGAGCACGAACTTGAAGAACTTGTACCAGGGGTTATTCACGGTCGCTAACTTTACCCTCAGCTTCGGCGCGCGCCAGATCAGCCGCGCCGATCATCCCCGCGTCGGCACCGAGCCGGGCGACCTCGATGCGGGCGAGCGGGCGGTGGCCGGCACCGGTGATCTCGCGGGCGAACACCGCGCGGGCCCGGTCCAGGTATTGATCGGCGGCCTGGGCGACGCCACCTCCGATGACGATCAGCTCGGGATCGAAGAGGTCGGAAACCAGCGCCAGGGCCCGGCCGAGCCAGTCGGCGAAGTCGCCGACCGCGGCCTCCGCCAGGGGATCTCCGGTCTGCGCCGCGTGCATCACGTCGGAGCCGGTGGCGGTGCCGTCGATGCACGACTCGGCGAGCGGGCCGTGGAACCGTCCGGTCGTGGCCAGCTCCCGCGCCGTGGCCGCCAGCGCGGTGCCGGAGCAGTAGCGCTCCAGGCAGCCTCGCTTGCCGCAGGAGCAGGGACGCCCGCCGGGCACGACGGTGAGGTGCCCGAACTCGGGGGCGGTGCCGTGGGCGCCGCGGAAGATCTTTCCGCCGCTCATCATCGCGCCGCCGATGCCGGTGCCCAGGGCGAACAGGACCCAATCGCGCGCGCCGCGGGCGGCGCCGAAGCGGTATTCGCCCCACGCCGCGGAATTCGCGTCGTGCTCCAGGCTCACGGGGATCGGCAGCCGCTCCCCCAGCCGCGCGGCGACGTCGGCATCGCGCCACGGCAGGTGCGGCGCGAATCGCACCACGCGCCGTTCCGAATCCAGGAATCCGGCGACGGCGAGCCCGACGGCGACCGCATCGGGATGATCGACGAGCAGCTCGGCGGTCATCTCGACGATGCCGTCCTCGAGCGCCTCCGCCGTGCCGTTGGAGGACTTCTGCACCCGGTCGATCACCGCACCGTCGGCCGTGACCACCGCCGCGCGCAGGTGCGTGCCGCCGATGTCGAAGCTGATGGTCGGCCCCTCGGGCGTGGCTCGTGGCGGGATCGTCACGTGGGGCTCCTCATGGGTGGTGGCCGGGTCGGGCGGGGCCGAATCGGTGGCGCGGCAGGTCAGGGCAGCCGCGCTGGATCGGCGCGGAACCAGACAAGAATATCCCCCCAGCCGGACTCCCACGTATCCGGAGGCGTCACCCGCACCTTCTCCTGCTCGCAGACCGACAGGATCGCGGGGGCCGGAAACCGCCTCGAATACCCGGCGACCTGGGCCACCACGCCGGCCGCGGTCGTCTCGACGCTGACGGTGGGTTCGGGGAAATCGGCCGGATCTGCGCCGTCGTCAAGCAAAAAAGCTTGACGACGGGCCGACGCGCGAGCCCCCTCGCCCGCCTCGCCGGAATCGACGCGCGGAGCATCGCCGTCGAACTCGGGGAACGCCAGATGCAGGGGCGCGCGCACGCGCATGCGGTACAGG
This sequence comes from Corynebacterium xerosis NBRC 16721 = ATCC 373, assembly GCF_001552415.1. Lineage (GTDB taxonomy): Bacteria > Actinomycetota > Actinomycetes > Mycobacteriales > Mycobacteriaceae > Corynebacterium > Corynebacterium xerosis. Next base: position 487,331 of record NZ_BCRD01000001.1, on the reverse strand, counting down.
CGGGCACCGTCACCGCCGACGCCGAGGTCCGCCATGGTCAGCCGCGGCTGCGGCGGGTCGGGCACATCGTCGACCACCACGCCGATCCACGTCGCCAGGCCGGCCACCCGCGCATCGACCGCGCCGCCGGTGCGCAGATGGACTCCCCCGGCCTCGACGATCCGCTGCCACGAATTCCCCCACGACCACAGCGCCTCCAGCAGGCGGGCCCGGCGGGAGCGGTCGCCGAACACGTCCGGCATGGAGCGGTGCCGTTCCACGCGGGGATTGATCAGGTCCAGGATGTCCGCCAGCTGCGCCGGGCCCTGCACGCGCCGCAACCACGACATCTGCCGGTCGGGGGTCGGGCCGATGCGCACGCCCGCCGGGGCCGTGCCCGCGATGGTCTGCGCCTTCGCCCACACCAGCAGCCGCTCCAGGCCCGCGAAACCCGTCAACGCCTCCAGCGCCGACCGGTCGGCGTCCATGCCGCGCAACAGCGCCACCGCATCGGCGACGGGATCCGGGCCGGCCTCCGCCCACTCCAGATCATCCGGCAGAAAGGTCTCCGGGGTGCGGTCGCCGGGGGCCCCGGGCACGAGCACGATCGGATGCCGGGGCGCCCGCGGCGGCTGGGGCATCCGGGGCATCTGCGGTTGCGGGGATTCCAGGGTCACTCAGGCAGACCCTCGACGCGGCGCTTCAGCGACTTCAGCGCCGTGTCCACGATCCGGTGCTCGGCCTTGCGCCGCAACATGCCCAGCATGGGCACGGCGGTGACGATCTCCAGCTCGTACAGCACCTTCGTCGCCCCACCGTCGGCCTCGGTGAGCACGTAACGGCCGGACTGCGACTTCTGCAGCTGCGACGACAGCAGCGACCAGCTCACGCCATCGTCCGCCCATTCGTAGTCGAGCTCATAGACGTCCTTGAGCACCGTTTCCAGCGTGAACTTGGCGCGCTTGGGCCGCAGCGGACGGTCGCCGGCCTCGGTGACCTCGGCCGCCGTGGTGCCGGTGGCCCACTCCGGGTAGGCGGGGACGTCGCCGATGACGTCGAGGATCCGCTCCCGAGGGGCGTTGATCAGGATCTGTCCCTGCGTTCGGTCGCTCATGCCCTCCGAGGTTACCTGCGGGGCCCGCCGCCTGCGAGGATCCGGCAAAGTCGGGCTCCCATGACCTCCCACGTCCAGTGCTCGACGACGTGCCGGCGGCCTTCCTGTCCCATGTGCCGGGCTTTTGCGGGGTCGGCGCACACGCCGATGACCGCTCGTGCAAGTGCCGGGACGGCGCGGCCGTCGACGACGACGCCGGTCACGCCGTCGACGACCGTTTCCGGCGCGCCCCCGGAGTCGCCGGCGATGACGGGCACGCCGCAGGCCTGCGCCTCCAGGTACACGATGCCCAGGCCCTCCACGTCCAGCCCCCGGCCGCGCGTGCGGGCGGGCATGGCGAAGACGGTGGCCGCGTTGTAGTGGTCGGGCAGCTCGCCGTAGGGCACGGAACCGGTGAAGATCACGTGGCCGGCAACGCCGGTGGACGCGGCGAGTTCGCGCAGCGTCTTCTCGTGGGGGCCGGCGCCGACGATCATCAGGCGGGCGTCGGGCAGCTGGTCGAGCACGGCGGGCATCGCCGCGATCAGGGAGTCCTGGCCCTTGCGGGCCACCAACCTGGAAATGCAGACGATCAGCGGTTGATCGGGGGCGATGCCGTGGCGGTCCCGGATGCGCGCGCCGGCGTCGGAATCCGGGCGGAACCGGTCGACGTCGACGCCCGAGGGCAGCCGCTCGAACGCGGTGCGCGGCCCGAAGGCGGCGGCGAAGCGGTTGCGGGTGTACTTCGAGATGTACGTGACCACGTCCGATCCCTCGCCGATGATCCTCAGCGCGGTGCGCGACACCGGCAGCATCGACCACCCGACCTCGTGGCCGTGGGTGGTGGAGACGATCCGGGCCGCCCCCGCCCGCCGGCACGCCTGCGCCAGCAGCCCCATCGGGGCCGCCGCGCCGAACCACACCACGTCGATGCCCTCGTCGGCGATGATCTTCGCCGCCGCCCGTGCCACGTGCGGCAACGGCAGCAGCACCCGGTCCCGGAGCCGGTGCACGCGGTACGGCAGCGCCGCGTCATGCTCGCGGGTCTCCGCGCCCGGGATGCGGGTCGACGCCAACACCGACACCGACTCGGGGTCGAGCGTGCCCAAAAAATCCCGCAGATACGATTCGATGCCGCCCTGGCGGGGCGGGAAATCGTTGGTGATCAACAGAACGCGGCCGTGCGCGCCACGCGGGCCGTCGTCAAGCCTGCGCGCGCTCCCCTGCCCCGGAACGGTCATGGACCCGCGATGCCGGCCGCGGCCGACACCGTCAGTAGCGGACGGCGCCCATGTAGGGGCCGCCCTGCTCGATGGGCACGACCTGCACCGGCACCCCGTAGGTGGAGGCGTGGATGATCATGCCGTTGCCCACGTACATGCCCACGTGCGTGATGCCCTCGTAGAAGCCGATCAGGTCGCCCGGCTGCAGCTGATCGCGCGACACCGGGGTGCCGCCGGCCAGCTGCGCCTGCGACGTGCGCGGAATGGACTTGCCCAGCTGCTGGTAGGCCCAGTACATCAGACCCGAGCAGTCGAAGGCGTCCGGCCCGGCCGCGCCCCAGGAGTACGGGGAGCCGACCTTGGTCATCGCGGCGTCGACGGCCCCGGACGAGCCGAGCAGCTGGCCCAGGCCCTCGGTGATCGGGTTGTCCTTGGCGCGCCAGGCGGCGAGCTCCGCGGGCGACAGGGAATCGACGCGGTCACGGACCTCCTGCGTGCGGCGCTCGAGTTCGCCGGTCTTCTTCTCCAGCTCGCCGCGCTTCTTCTCCAGCGCGCCCAGCTGCACGCCGGCGACGGCCTTCGCCGACGCAGCGCGCGCGAAGCGATCGGCGGCCTCGCGCTGGCGCTTCGACACCGCCGAGAGCGTGCCCTCCTTCTCGCGCGACATCTGCGAGACGTACGACGAACGGTCCAGCGCATCCTGCGCGTCGTTGGAGCCGATGACCGCGGTGATCGGGTCCACGACGTCGCCGCGCATGCGCTGGCGCGCGAACTGCGAAATCTCGTCGCGGTGCCGGTCGACCTCGCCGCGCGCCGCCTCGGCCGAACGGGTCGCTTCCTGGACCTCGCCCTGCAGCTTCCGGACCAGTTCCTCTTGCTTGGCGACGTCGCCGTCGAGGCGCATGACGTCCTGGGAGTTTTCCTCGGCTTCCCGGGACAGCTCCTCCAGATCGGCGATGATGCCGTCGGCGGTGAGTTCCTGGGACATCGCGGACGGAGCGATGGCGACGGGGGCGGCCAGACACGCGACCACGGAGGCGGAGGCGATCAGGCGGCGGAGATGGTTCCTGCGGTGGCGCACGGTGCGGGATGGCCTTTCGAAACGGGATGCGCGGGCGATGGTCGCCGGCGCATCGGCAAGTCCCCGGTCAACGGGTCATTCGGCGTAACTTTAACAACGGTTTCGATGCCGGTCGAATCACTTCGGCGTGATTTCCCGGACATCTGCACCGGGAGTGAAACGTGTTGCCTGAAGTGACCCCCGTGACGGGAAAACCCGGGGCGCCCCACCCGCACGGCCCCCGGAAAAGCACCCGGGACAAGCACCCCGGAAAAACCATGAGGCGGGGCCCGGGAAGAATCCCGTGGCCCCGCCCATCATGGCAGGAGTCGAATTCGCTTAGAAGCGGACGACGGAGTGGACCGGCATGTAGTCGATGCTGGTCTCGTGGACGTTCTGGCCGGACTGCGGCGCGTGGATGACGTTGTTTCCGCCGGAGAAGATGCCCACGTGGGTGGCGCCCGGGTAGAAGACGATGATGTCGCCGAGCTGCTTGCCGCCCATGCCGACCGACTGGCCGCCGTCGGCCTGGGCCTGCGAGGTGCGCGGGATGGACTTGCCGACCTGCGAGTAGGACCAGGAGGTCAGACCGGAGCAGTCGAAGCCGCCGGGCTGGGTGCCGCCCCACACGTACGGGGTGCCGATCTGCGAGCGCGCGGCGTCGACGATCTTCTGGCCGGTGGAGATGGCCGGAGCGGCGGCGGCGGAGCGGTTGACGATCGCGTCGGCGCCCGGGATGGCGCCGGCGATGCCCTCGATGTTCTGGATGTTCTGGACATCCGGGACGTCGAAGGAACCGACGCCCGGAATGTTGATCGGGGCGGCCGACGCGGTCGGCGCGGCAAGGGCGGTGATGCCGGCGACGGTGGCGCCGAAGGCGGCGGCGTTGCGGGCGATGTTGGAACGGCGCTGGTGCTTACCCATGATGAAAAACTCCGTGTTCTCTTCCATTTGGTGCCGACCGGGTTAGCTGACGGGTTCGGGAGAAAAGGAAGATCTCCCTACCCTCCGGCTGTCGCCGGTGGGATTCACCCCAACGAAAGGAGTGGGTCCCCGGTTCGTCGCCCTCGCGGGCGCCGATTAGGCTTTGGTTTCCTGCCATGAGCGGCACCTCTGGGAGGGCCCCGCTTCAATGTCTCGGCAAGGTTACGAAATGGGAACGGCTCTTGTCCAGCCAACGCGCCAAGTCCGAATCGAAATCGGTTCGTTACCGCCATGAACCCCAATCCGTTACCCGCCCGTTATGAAACCCCGTTTTTCCGTCGATCCATAGTGTCACGCCGCGATAACGGGCCGAGACCTGCACCTTTTACACTCGCCCCCGGACTGCGTCGCGACGGCCCCCGACAAGGTGAACGGTGCTAAAATCACACTTATGTGAAACGCGTCACATTTTGTGATTCGAGGCCGGTTCGCGGCTCAGCTTTCACATCCGCCACAGCGACCGGCAACCGCGGTCCGGCCGATCCGGGCGGCACCCTAGAATCGGTCGGGTGACCGCCGATGACCCGCTCCAGCTTTCCTTGACCGACGCCGTTTCCGGCTTCGGCGCCGGGTCGTCGCAAAGCAATGGCGGCGATTCCGGAGATGAACCGGGGCCGGGCACCGACGAACTCGGACTGGGCGAGACCACGTTCGTTGTCGTCGACCTCGAAACCACGGGGATGCGCGCGGGCGAGGACCACATCATCGAAATCGGCGCCGTGCGCGTCCGCGGCGGCGTCGAAGAGGGACGGTTCAGCGCCCTGATCGATCCGGGAATGAGGCTGCCCGGCTTCATCACCGAGCTGACGGGGATCACCGACGCCGACCTCGACGGCGCCCCGCAGCTGGGCACCGTGCTCCCCCGCTTCCTGGAATTCGCGTCGGGCGCGGTGTGGGTGGCGCACAATGCCCCGTTCGACATCGGATTCCTCCGCGCGTCATGCGGGCAATTGGGCATCGCCTGGCCGGCCCCCGCGGTCGTCGACACCCTGCAGCTCGCGCGCCGGTTGCTGGACCGGAAGCGGACGGGCAGTTTTCGCCTCGGCGACCTCGCCCGCTACGTCGGCGCCGAAGTGACGCCGAACCACCGCGCGCTGGATGATGCGGCGGCGACCGTCGACGTTCTCCACCACCTCATCGAGCGTCTGGCGGGGCATTCCGTCGAGACCGTGGGCGACCTGGAGCACTTCTCCCCCGACGTCGATCCCCGACTGCGCGAGAAGAAGGCGCTCATCGCGGATGCCCCGCATGCCCCGGGCGTCTACGTATTCCGGGGCGCATCCGGCGATCCCTTATATATAGGTACGGCGGTGAACCTGCGCCGCCGCCTTCTGCAGTACTTCACGGGCGCCGATCCGCGCCGCCGCATGGTCGAAATGGTGATGCTGGCCGAGTCCGTCGACGTCGCCGAGTGCGCCCATGGCATGGAGGCCGAAGTGCGCGAGGCCCGGATGCTCGCGTCCGCCCGCCCGCCGTACAACCGGCAGCGCAAGGAACCGGGCCATGGGTGGTACCTCAACCCGCCGACGAAGAAGGGCGGGCCGAAGGTGTCGCGTGTGGCCGGCGGCGAGGATGCGATCGGGCCGTTCCGCACCCGCAATGCCGCCCAGGCGACCAAAGACACCCTCGATCTCGACGCGGGCAATTTCGGGGAAGTCGCCGGCGAGCTGCGCGCCGGAGGAGCGGAACTCATCGCACGGCTCGTCGACGACGTCTCCGCGGCGGCCGACGCCGGACGCTACCGCCGGGCGGCGTTCCTCCGGGACATCACCGCGGATCTGATCCTCGCCCTCGATCGGCGACAGCGGTTGGGTGCGCTGGCCTCGATCCCCCAGCTCCAGGCTGCGTTCCCCGATGGCCGCGGAGGGTGGAACCTCGCGGTGGTCCGCCATGGGCGCCTCGCCGCCGCCGGCCGCTCGCCGCGCGGGGCCAATGCCGCCCACGTCGCCGGGCTGCTCGCGGACTCCGCCGAAACGGTGATCCCCGGCGAAGGCCCGTACCTCGGCGCGAATCAGCACGAGCTCCAGGTCGTGCACAACTGGTTGCTTCGCGACGACGTCCGGATCGGACCGAGCGACGCGCCGTGGACGTCTCCCGCCGCGGGCGCGGGCCGGTGGCGTGAATGGGCGGCCGCCGCGGTGGCCGCCCGCAAAAGCTGACGCGGCGCACTCCTTATACAAGGTGCGCCCTTATATAAGGAGTGCGCCGCGTGCCATCGCATCGTGCGCCGTGCCCTTCCGACGCCTGGGACGACGTCGTACGGCGAACGGCTCGTCAGCGGCCCGTGGCCGCCGCCATGATCTCGGCGCAGCGGCCCGAGTCCAGGGTCTCGGTCACGATGGCCAGCGCCCGGGTCAGCGCCGACTTCAGGTCGCCACCCTCGAGCCCCCGGGACGCGACGATCGCGGCCGCCGAGTTCAACAGAACTGCGTCGCGGATCGGACCGCGCAGCTCCCCCGTCCACACCTTCCGGGCGACCTCGGCGTTGTACGCCGGCTCGCCACCGCGCAGGGAATCGGCCGGGGCGAACTCCATGCCGTAATCGCGGGGATCGATGACGTCCTGCACGACGGTGCCATCCTCGACGATGAACACCCGGGTCGTGCCGGTGACCGTGATCTCGTCGAGCCCGTCCGAACCGCGGACGACCAGCACCCGCTGGCCGCGGCGGGCGAACGCCCCGGCCATCGTCTCCATCTGGTCCTCGAAGGCGCAGCCGATGAGGCTCGCCGCCGGCTGCGCCGGGTTGGTCAGCGGGCCGAGGAGGTTGAACAGAGTGGGCACGGCCAACTGCGAGCGGACGGGACCGGCGTAGCGCATCGCCGGGTGGTAGGTCGCGGCGAAAAGGAACCGGAGAGAGAAGTCCGGGTGGGCCGGCGACGTCACGTGGCCGTCGGCGATGTCGAAGCCGAGTGCCTCGAGCATGTCCGCGCCGCCCGACTTCGACGATGCGGCGCGGTTGCCGTGCTTGAGCACCGGAGTGCCGGACGCGGCCACGACGACCGACGACATGGTCGAGATGTTGACGGTGTGAGCGCCGTCGCCGCCGGTGCCCACGATGTCCACTGCGCCGGAGGCATCCGGCACGGCGGCATCGGCGGCATGCGACAGCATCCCCGTGGCCGCCGCGTCGAGCTCGGCGGCGGTGATGCCCTTGGCGAAGATGCCGAAGGCGAAGGCCGCGACCTGGGCATCGGCGGCCTGGCCCGTCATGATCTGGTCCATGGCGAAGCGGACGCCCTCGGCGGGAACCTCGCGGCGAGCGCCGATGAGGCCCAGGACCTGCCGCCAGTTGGCCTGGCTCGGGTTAACGGTCTGCTGGGTCATGCGTCGCTCCTTCTGTTCGATGGTGCCGCGGCCGGGCACCCGGCCCGCCGCGGCGGAATGCCGCTTGCCTGGTGAATATTACGGCGCACTTGGCTTCCGCGTCCCGCCGGGGCGCGGCGAGCGCAAGGGGTGGGTGCGATCGCCTGGCGCACAGGTCGGGTGCGATCGCCGGCTGCACGAGACACATGCGGCCGGGCGCGATGCCCCGGTGCGTTGGTCGTCTGCCGGGGTTTTATCCCCTGGGGGTATGCGCGCCCCCACAACCCATCAATGCCGGGGCATCGGCTAAGATTGCGCACTAACCGAGCGAGCTTTCCGACCCAGGGTCAGGGAACCGCTCACGGTGCGGCCGACTCCATCCCCCTGGGATGGTCGGGAACCGCACCAGCCGTCCACGCGGGATGGGTCCCGCGCCATGGACGGAGGCACGGGGGAACGGGGCCAGAGACGGGCCGTCGTAAAGCAACGCGAGAAGTTCCCGGCGATGGGAAAAATTACTGTAACTCTCAGGAACCTTCAGAAACGACCTGGGGTTTTACAGAAAACTTTCCCAAAACGGGGGTTGCAACGTGACTCTTCCTTAAGAACAGGTCATACTGTCTAACGTGACGAGCGCAGTTGAAAACACAGGTATGACAGCACCACGTCGTGCCGCGACACTGAACCGACCGAACATGGTCAGTGTCGGGACGATCGTGTTCCTGTCTCAGGAATTGATGTTCTTCGCCGGCATGTTCGCGATGTACTTCGTATCGCGCGCGAACGGCCAGGGAGAATCGTGGGATTGGGGTACCGGCCACCTCAACGTCCCGTACGCACTGGCGATCACTGTGATCCTGGTGTCGTCTTCGTTCACCGCCCAGTGGGGCGTGTTCGCGGCCGAGCGGGGCGACGTGTTCGCCCTGCGCAGGTGGTATGCCCTTTCGACGCTGCTGGGCGCGATCTTCTTGGTCGGCCAGGGTTACGAGTACTTCACCCTGGTCGGCCACGGAATGACCATCCAGAACTCCGTCTACGGTTCGGTCTTCTTCATCACCACCGGCTTCCACGCCGCTCACGTCCTCGCGGGCGTGCTGGCGTTCGTCGTGGTGCTGATCCGTACCTTCAAGTCGAAGTTCACCCCGGCGCAGGCGACGGCCGCCATCGTGGTCTCGTACTACTGGCACTTCGTCGACGTCGTGTGGATCGGCCTGTTCATCACCATCTACTTCATCCAGTAGGCCGTAACGGCCGACACCCCCGGTGCGGCCTACTACAGCCATCCACTTTCCACGCACAACAAAGGGAAAAAGATGGAAAACCATAACCCCGCAGCTGAGGACCGCACGTCCTCCGCGGTGGCCGGCCGAAAGGCCAAGGGCCGCCGCAAGATGCGCCGCACCGTTTCCGGTGTCATGGCGCTCGCCCTCGCCCTGACCGGCGCGGGCTTCCTGGCCAATGCCCTGACCCCCGACGCCCAGGTCGCGACCGCCCAGCAGGACGACGCGGCGCTGATCCAGGAGGGCAAGGAGCTTTACGACGTCGCGTGCATCACCTGCCACGGCGCAAACCTCCAGGGCGTCAAGGACCGCGGCAAGTCCCTCATCGGCGTCGGCGAAGGCGCGGTGTACTTCCAGGTGCACTCCGGCCGCATGCCGATGCTCCGCAATGAGGCGCAGGCCGCCCGCAAGACCCCGCGCTACTCCGAGGAGCAGACCCTCGCCCTCGCCGCTTACGTGCAGTCGCACGGAGGCGGCGCCGGTCTGGTCCGCGACGAGGACGGCTCCATCGCCATGGAGTCCCTCCGAGGCAAGAACTACGACGCCGAGAACGGCAAGATGGATCCCCTCGACATCGCCCGCGGTTCCGAGCTCTTCCGCCTGAACTGCGCGTCCTGCCACAACTTCACCGGTCGTGGCGGCGCGCTGTCCGGCGGCAAGTACGCCCCGATTCTCGACCCGGCCAATGAGCAGGAGCTGTACCAGGCCATGCTCACGGGTCCGCAGAACATGCCGAAGTTCTCCGATCGTCAGCTCACCGCCGACGAGAAGAAGGACCTCATCGCCTACATCAAGAACTCGGCGGAGACGCCCGGCCCGTCCGGCTACCCGCTCGGCGGCCTCGGCCCCGTGACCGAGGGCCTGTTCATGTGGATTGCCGGCATCGTCGCTCTGGTGGCGGCCGCACTCTGGATTGGATCCCGACAGTGACCGACAACGTGAAGAAGAACTACAGCTCCGAGGAGCTGTCGAAGATGAGCAACGACGAGCTGGCCCGCCTGGGCACCGAGCTCGACGACGTGACCATCGCCTACCGCAAGGAGCGCTTCCCCATCAAGGGGGACCCGGCCGAGAAGCGTGCCGCCGCCGGCGTCATCGCCTGGCTGGTTCTCGCGGTCGTCCTGGGTCTGGCGTTCATCGCCGTGTACCTGTTCTGGCCCTGGGAGTACAAGGGCCACGGTGACGAGGGCCTGTGGATCTACACCCTCTACACCCCGATGCTCGGCATCACCATCGGCGGCTCGATCATCGCCCTGGGCGTCGGCGCCGTGAAGTACACCAAGCGCTTCGTGCCCGAGGAGATCTCGGTGCAGCGTCGCCACGACGGCGCGTCGTCCGAGACCGACCAGAAGACCATCGTCGCCCTGCTGAACGACTCCTGGGAGACGTCGACCCTGGGTCGCCGCTCCGCCATCAAGGGTCTGCTCGGCGCCGGCGCGGTGCTGGCCGGCATCGGCATGATCCTGCCGCTGGGCGGCATGATCAAGAACCCGTGGAAGCCCAAGCACGACATGGACATCACGGGCGACGGCACCCTCTGGACCACGGGCTGGACCCTGGTCGAGCAGGGCGAGAAGGTCTACCTGGGCCGCGACACCGGCGCCATCGCCGAGGAGGGAAGCCACGGCTTCTCCTTCACCGGCGTTTCCCGCCTGGTCCGCATCCGCCCGGAGGACCTGTCCGCCGGCGCCATGGAGACCGTCTTCCCCCTGCTGGAGGAGGACGTCAACGACGGCGACCGCTACTCGCCCGACGCCGAGGTCTACGAGGCGCACATGCACTCGATCCACGGCTCGCGCAACGCGGTCATGCTCATCCGCCTGCGTTCGCAGGACGCCGCCCGCGCCACGCTGCGCGCCGGCCAGGAGGAGTTCCACTACGGCGATTACTTCGCCTACTCCAAGATCTGCACGCACATCGGTTGCCCGACCTCGCTGTACGAGGCCCAGACCAACCGAATCCTGTGCCCGTGCCACCAGTCGCAGTTCGACGCGCTGCAGTACGGCAAGCCGGTCTTCGGCCCCGCCGCCCGCGCGCTGCCCGAGCTGCCCATCGATGTCGACGAGGACGGTTTCCTCTACGCCAACGGCAACTTCATTGAGCCCGTCGGCCCGGCCTTCTGGGAGCGTCAGTCATGAGCAAGAGCAATAACCGCGTCGCACTGATGGCGCGCAACATGGACGACCGTTACACCATGTCGTCCGGCATCCGCCGCCAGATCAACAAGGTGTTCCCCACGCACTGGTCCTTCATGCTGGGCGAGATCGCGCTGTACAGCTTCGTCGTTCTGCTGCTGTCCGGCGTCTACCTGACCCTCTTCTTCGATCCCTCGATGTCGAAGGTCATCTACGACGGCGCCTACGCGCCGCTCAACGGCGTGGAAATGTCCCGCGCCTACGAGACCGCCCTGCAGATCTCCTTCGAGGTCCGCGGCGGCCTGTTCATCCGCCAGGTCCACCACTGGGCCGCGCTGCTGTTCGCCATCTCGATCATGGCGCACATGTTCCGCATCTTCTTCACCGGTGCGTTCCGCAAGCCGCGCGAGGCCAACTGGGTCATCGGCTGCATCCTGCTGCTGCTCTCGATCGCCGAGGGCTTCATGGGCTACTCGCTCCCGGACGACCTGCTCTCGGGCGTCGGTCTGCGAATCATGTCCGCCATCATCATCGGCCTGCCGGTGATCGGCACCTGGATGCACTGGATGATGTTCAACGGCGACTTCCCGGGCGACATCATCATCCCGCGCCTGTACATCGCCCACGTGCTGATCATCCCGGCCCTGCTGCTCGGCCTCATCGCCGCTCACCTGGCCCTGGTCTGGTACCAGAAGCACACGCAGTTCCCGGGTGCCGGCCGCACCGAGAACAACGTCGTCGGCGTCCGCATCATGCCGGTCTTCGCCGTCAAGGCGCTGACCTTCGGCCTGATCAACATCGGCTTCATGGCCTTCCTGGCCGGCGCCTTCCAGATCAACGCGATCTGGAACCTGGGCCCGTACAACCCATCGCAGGTTTCCGCCGGCTCGCAGCCGGACATCTACATGCTGTGGACGGACGGTGCAGCGCGAGTCATGCCGGCGTGGGAGCTCTACATCGGCTCCTACACCATCCCGGCCGTCGTGTGGGTGGCGCTGCTGCTCGGCCTCCTGGTCGTGCTGCTGTTCGCCTACCCGTTCATCGAAGCCAAGATGACCGGCGATAACGCCCACCACAACCTGCTGCAGCGTCCGCGCGACGTGCCGGTTCGTTCCGGCATCGGCGCGATGGCCCTGGTCTTCTACACCCTGCTGACCCTCTCGGGCGGCAACGACCTGATCGCCTACCACTTCCAGATCTCGCTGAACGCGATGACCTGGGTCGGTCGAATCGGTCTGATCCTGCTCCCGCCGATCGCGTACTTCGTCACGTACCGCATCTGCATCGGTCTGCAGCGTTCCGACCAGGCCGTCCTGGAGCACGGCATCGAGACCGGCATCATCGACCAGCTGCCCTCGGGCGCCTTCATCGAGGTGCACCAGCCGCTGGGCCCGGTCGACGAGCACGGCCACGCCGTCCCGCTGGAGTACCAGGGCGGTTACGTCCCGAAGACGATGAACGCCCTCGGCGCCGCCGGTGCCCCCGGCCGCGGCGGCTGGTTCTCCCCCGACTCGCAGGACATCGCCGACGAGGCTGCCCGCATCGAGGACGAGAATCACCACCAGCGCACCCAGATGCTGCGCGACCTCGAGACCCGCAACGCCGAAACGCGCGGCGAGCTCGACAAGTAAGGCATAGCGCCACGCAACTGCGCTCAACGACGACCGCCCCGGCCGCGAGATGAAAATTTCGCCGCCGGGGCGGTCTCGCATTTCCGGACCCGCCACGCCAACTCGGCGCCATTCGGCCAACTCTCAGGCGCGTAAGCTGGACACATGAACATCTGACGCCTCCCGTCGCGCACGCCATCGTCGTAAAGCAACCGAACGGCGACCGCATCGCGCGACCACTCCCCTCCCCCACTCCAATCCAGCTATGCAGGAGGCGCCGCAATGGCCGAATCTCCCCTTCCCTTCATCGACGGATCCGCGACGCAGCTCGTGGCCAACTCCGTCAACTACGACTACGAGGGCACGCCGGTGCTCCGCGACGTGAACATGACCGTCTCCGCCGGCGACGTGCTGGGGCTCGTCGGGGACAACGGCGCGGGCAAGTCGACGTTGCTGTGGGTGCTGTCGGGCCGTCGCAAGCCGACTTCGGGCACCGTGTCGCACGTGGGCACGCGCGTGCTGGGCTCGCAGGAGCTCGAGGCGCCGTTCGAGTCGACGGCGCGGATGCTCGTCGACGAGGCGCTCGGGCCGTCGAAGCGACGCCTGCAGGCGCTGGAGGACGCCGCGGAGGCGATGTCCGTGGCCGATTCCCCCGCGGCGTCGGAAGCCGCGGAAAAGGCCTATTCCACGCTGTTTTCGGACGTCATGGCGCACGACGACTGGAACGCCGAGCATCACGCGGAAGTCGTCCTCGACTACCTCGGCCTGTCCGGAGAAGGCCCCGATGGCCCGGTGCTCGACCAGAAGTCCGTCGAGCTCTCCGGCGGCCAGCGGGCCCGGCTGGGGCTCGCGCTGACGCTGATCCGCAAGCCCGAGATCCTGCTTCTCGACGAGCCGACGAACCACCTCGACGACCGTGGCCGCCAGTTGGTCATCGACACCATCGTCGCTCACCCCGGCGTCGTGGTGGTGGCCACCCACGATCGCGATTTCCTCGACGCGGTGTGCACCGTCATCGGCGACCTCGTGCCGGGGCGCGAGGGCATCGGAATGTTCCGCGGCAACTACACCGACTACGACAAGCACCGCCGCCACGAACGCCAGCTGTGGGAGCACCAGTGGCGCACCGAGCAGCACGAGAAGGCGCGGCTGGAGCAGACGATCGAGACGGCCGCCGAGGGCGCCGGCCCGGTGCGTGCCAAGCGCGACAACGAGAAGATGGGCTACGACCACTCCGGCGGCCGCGCCGACCGCCAGGTCGCCCGGCGCATCCGCTCGGCGCGGCAGCGGCTCGAGGAGCTCGAGGACGATGGCGTGTCCAAGCCGCCGGCCCTGCTGGGTTTCGACGCGCCGCTGACCAAGCCCCTGTCCACCAAGCGCGCCCCGTCGGGCAGCGACGAGGACTTCCACGTGAAGCTGCGCGGCGTCGTCGTGCCCGATCGCATCCACGTCGGTTCTCTGACCATCCGCCCCGGCGACACCATCGTGGTCACCGGGCCCAATGGCGCGGGCAAGTCGACGCTGCTGAAGGTCATGCTCGGCCAGGTCGCCCCGGCCGCCGGCGAGATGCGCATCGGCCAGGAGGCCCGGATCGCCATGCTGGCGCAGGAGCAGGATTGGGCAGATCCGACGCTGAGCCCCAATCAGCTGTACGACGCCAACCCCAACCCCACCGTCACCCTCGACGACTTGGGGTTGCTCACCGCCCGCGACGCCAAACGCCCGGTCGGCGATCTGTCGGTGGGCCAGCAGCGCCGCGTCGCGCTGGCGCTGGTCGTGGCCAACCCGCCGGACATCCTGCTTCTCGACGAGCCGACGAACCACTTGTCCGTCGACCTCATCGAAGAGGTGCAGGACGCCATCGCGGAGGCCGAGGGCACCGTCATCGTGGTGACGCACGATCGCCGCATGGTCGATCGCCTGGAGGCGCGGCACCTCGTCGTAGAGGAAGGCGAAGTCACCGAGCTACCGCGGGGGAAGAAGCCCGTCGAGTTCGCGTAGGCACGGCATGCGGAAACCCCGCCACCGGAAGGCCGGGTGGCGGGGTTTTGTCGCGTCCGCGTCGGATGATCGGGAGGATCACCCTCGCGGGCTGCCGGAGAGCTGATGCTCCCCGGCGGGCCGGTGAGCTAGTGCTTCTCCGGCGGGGTGATGTACTGCGTGTTCAGCTTCGTGCCGGCGAAGATCAGGATGACCGCGCCCAGGACGATGAGCCAGTACGCCATGAAGGCGATGCCGTAGCCCAACAGCAGGATGCCCATGGTCATCACGAACGGCCAGATGGAGCTGGCGGAGAAGAAGCCCAGGGTGCCCGCGCCATCCGCGACCTCGGCCTCCTCCCAGTCGGAGGGGGTGATGTCCGAGCGGACTTCGGTGAAGTGGAAGTACACGCCCAGGAACAGGGTCAGGAGGGTGGACATCAGCAGGCCGGTGGCGCCGGCCCACTCGAGGCGGCCGTGATTTTCGTTGATGACGCTGCCGGTGTCCTGGAGGTACATCGTGCCGAAGATGTACACGACGGTCATAACGCCCAGGAACACGGTGAGACCGTAAAACAGCTTTGCTGCGGACTTCATGTCTGACTTCTTTCTGGAGTCGTCGGGCGGTTACTGGTTGAGGTCGACCGTGTTCGCCTCGCGGTCACCCATGTCGCGGGTGTCCAGGCGGCCGGCGTTGAACGGGCTGGTCGAGACCGCGAACGGATCCTCGCCAATGGCCTCGAGCGCCTCGGCGTTGGTGGCCTCGGGGTTGTCGAGACGGAACTGCATGTACTCGGCGAAGGCTTCGCGGGAGACCGCGCGGATCTCGAAGTTCATCATCGCGTGGTAGGTGCCGCACATCTCGGCGCAGCGGCCGACGAACGCGTTGGAGTAGCTGTCGCGCGGGTTGTCCACGGGGCGGTTCTCGATCATCGCCGAGGAGATCTCCTCGATCTGGAAGCGACGGTTCGACTTGTTGGCCTCCGGGTGCGGGAAGGCGTCGCGCTTGAACAGGAACTCGGGGACCCAGAAGGAGTGGACGACGTCGGCGGAAGCCAGGTCGAACTCGATCGGGGTGTCGGTCGGGAGAACCAGGACCGGGACCTCGTCGGTGGTGCCGAGGGTCTCGACCTCGTTGAAGTACAGGTAGGACAGGTCGGCCTTGGACTGGCCGTGGACCGGGTAGTCCTTCTGGTTCTGCTCGCCCTCGCCGGAGTGCTCCTCGCCGGTGAAGTAGACCTCGGGGCCGGTGGCCTCGCGGCGGCCCTCGTAGTCCTCGCCGCCCATCAGGTCACCGGAAACGTTGGCGTAGCCGAACTTCCAGTTCCACTGGAACGCGGTGACGTCGACGACGACCTCCGGGTCCTTGTCCATGGCAGTGACCTTGTCCTGCGTCTGGACGGTGAAGAAGAACAGGGACATGACGATCAGGATCGGGACGATCGTCAGAACCAGCTCGAGGGGGACGTTGTACGCGGTCTGGCGCGGGAATTCGTCCTTGCCGGCCTTCTTGGCCTTCTTCGCGGAGAAACCGACCATCGAGTAGATGGTGAGGCCCCACACGGCGATGCCGATGATCCAGGCCGCGACCCAGACCCACACCCAGAAGTTGCCCATGGCCTCGGCCTCGGGCGTAACGCCCATCGGCCAGCCAAAACGCAGCAGCTTGAAGAAGCCGTTCTCCGGCGGGTTTACGTCGCAGCCGGCGAGCAGGGTGGCGCTGCCGGCGAGGACGCCGAGCAGGCCGAGCTTACGGGCGGCTCCGTACTCTCTACGCTGATTCACGTGTGTCTGCCTTCCTGATCCACACAATTCCTTAAGAACCCATCAGGGTTCTGTCTTTCCCAAGCAGGTTAGCCCATTCCTGTGAATTCTCCACACTGGACTGACCCCACGGGGTGTCACCGAGTATAGACGGGCTGATAAAAGGCTGAGAAGGGGCACGGCCATGGGGGTGCCGTAGGTCATGGTGATCCCGGTCACGCTCCCGCGCGGGGGCGCGTGGCGCCGGTTTGCTTTGCGACGCCGAGGTTTTCGCGCAGCGGCGCGGGAATTCGCCCACGCCGCATGGGGGACTATTGTCTTACCGGTCCCCTCCCCCACGAAAGGTGTTCGCGAAAGCCATGTGCGGTCTCCTCGGAATTCTCACGGCCCGCTCCGATGCCGCGGACCTCGTGCCCGCCGTCGAGCGTGCCCTGCCCTGCATGCGCCACCGCGGCCCCGACGAAGCGGGCACGTGGAACGACGCCGACCTCGTCTACGGCTTCAACCGGCTGTCCATCATCGACCTGGCGCATTCGCACCAACCGCTGGTGTGGGGCCCCGAAGACCAGCCCGACCGTTACGTCCTGACGTTCAACGGCGAGATCTACAACTACGTGGAGCTCCGCGAGGAACTCACCGCCGCCGGCTACACCTTCAACACGTCGGGCGACGGTGAGCCGATCGTCGTCGGTTTCCACCACTGGGGCGCCGACGTGGTCAAGCACCTGCGCGGCATGTTCGGCGTGGCCATCTGGGACACGGTCGAGAAGAAGCTGTTCCTCGCCCGCGACCAGTTCGGCATCAAGCCGCTGTACTACGCGACGACCGGCCGCGGCACCGTCTTCGCCTCGGAGAAGAAGACCATCCTCGAGATGGCCCCGGAACTCGGCGTGGACGCCAAGGACGTCGACAAGCGCGCGCTTGTCCATTACATGGACCTGCAGTACGTGCCGGAGCCGGAGTCGCTGCACACCGACATCCGCCGCATCGAGTCCGGCTGCACCGCCACCGTCTCCCCCGGCGGCAAGGTCGAGCAGACGCGCTACTTCCACCCGAACTTCCCCATCCGCCCGGTGCCCAAGGGCGGCGAGCAGGCCGTGTTCGACCGGATCGCCGAAGCGCTGGAGGATTCCGTCGCCAAGCACATGCGCGCCGACGTGACCGTGGGCTCCTTCCTGTCCGGCGGCATCGACTCCACCGCCATCGCGACGCTGGCCAAGCGCCACAACCCGAATCTGCTGACCTTCACCACCGGCTTCGAGCGCGAGGGCTTCTCCGAGGTCGACGTCGCGGCGGAGTCGGCGGCGGCCATCGGCGTGGAGCACATCGTCAAGGTCGTCTCGCCGGAGGAGTTCGCGGCGGCGATCCCCAAGATCATCTGGTACCTCGACGACCCGGTGGCCGACCCGGCCCTGGTCCCGCTGTACTTCGTCGCCGCCGAGGCCCGCAAGCGCGTCAAGGTCGTGCTGTCCGGTGAAGGAGCCGACGAGCTGTTCGGCGGCTACACCATTTACAAGGAACCGCTGTCGCTGGCCGGCTTCGACCGCGTGCCCGGCCCGCTGAAGGCCGGCCTGGCCAAGCTCGGCGACGCACTGCCCGATGGCATGCGCGGCAAGTCCCTGCTGCAGCGCGGCACCACGCCGCTGGAGGACCGCTACTACGGCAACGCCCGCTCCTTCAACTGGGAGCAGCTGCAGCGCGTCCTGCCGTGGGCGCCGCGCGAGTGGGACCACCGCGAGGTCACCGCCCCGATCTACGCCCGCTCCGAGGGCATGGACCCGGTCACCCGCATGCAGCACCTGGATCTGTTCACGTGGATGCGCGGCGACATCCTGGTCAAGGCCGACAAGATCACCATGGCCAACTCGCTGGAGCTGCGCGTGCCGTTCCTGGACCGCGAGGTGTTCAAGGTCGCGGAGACCCTGCCGGTGGACATGCGCATCGCCAACGGCACCACCAAGTACGCCCTGCGCAAGGCGATGGAGCAGATCGTGCCGGCGCACGTGCTCAACCGCCGCAAGCTGGGCTTCCCGGTGCCGATCCGCCACTGGCTGGCCGGCGACGAGCTGCGCGGCTGGGCCGAGGACGTCATCCGCGAGTCGCAGACCGACGAGCTGATCGACAAGGCGCAGGTGCTGCAGATGCTCGCCGAGCACCACCCGACCGAGCGCGACCACTCCCGCCGCCTGTGGACCATCCTGGCGTTCATGGTGTGGCACGGCATCTTCATCGAGGGCCGCATCGATCCCGGCATCGAGCAGCGCGACTACCCCGTGCAGCTTTAGGGCCGCGCGCCGACGACGCACCGACGAGATCGCGATTCCATCCCGGAATCGCGATCTCGTCGTTTCCGGCGGCCATCGGCGCCCACGAGATCACGATCCACGCCCTCAATCGCGATCTCGTCGTTTCCGGGCGGCGCCGGCGCCCACGAGATCACCATCCACGCTTTCGTTCGCGATCTCGTCGGGTGCGCTTCGCCAGGTGCGCGCACCCATTGCTTTTCGGCTTCACGGCGAGCGTCACCACGGGCGGCGCCCCGTCTGCTTTACGACGCCCACCCGCTCCCCGTTCGCCCCTCCCCCAATTCCTGGCCGGCTCGTCGCACGTTGGCCCAACGGACCCCGGTCATTGAAGTTTCGTGCAAATATGGTGCACGCACTGCACATTTGAAGCCCGCGACCAGCGCCGATGCATTGGCCAACGCGCGGGGTGTAACTGCATATGCACGAAACCCCGGAGGCGTGCGACGGCGGCACGAAACCTCCGGATGCGAGCGGCGGCCATGCGGAACGTCGACCGTCGCAAAGCACGGGACGGCGACCGTGAGGCTCGACCCGCCCCCGAAACGCGAAAACCCGCCGCCGACCACGAGGGTCGGGGCGGGATCCGGAGTTCAGTCGATCAGGCGGGGCCGATCATCCGGAGTTCAGTCGATCAGGCGGGGCCGATCATCCGGAGTTCAGTCGATCAGGCGGGGCCGATCAGTTGAACGAGTCGCCGCAGGCGCAGGAGCCGGTGGCGTTCGGGTTGTCGATGGTGAAGCCCTGCTGCTCGATGGTGTCGGCGAAGTCGATCTTCGCGCCCATCAGGTAGGGCACCGACTGGCGGTCGACGACGAGGCGGACGCCGCCGAACTCCTCCGACACGTCACCATCCAGGTTCCGGTCGTCGAAGTAGAGCTGGTAGCGCAGGCCCGCGCAGCCGCCCGGGGCGACGGAGATGCGCAGCGACAGGTTGTTGGCGCCTTCCTGATCGAGGAGGGCCTTGGCCTTGGCGGCGGCGACGTCGGTGAGGGTCACGCCGGTGGTCTGTGCGGTGGTCATAGCGTGGTGCTCCTTGGTAAGCGGTGCTGGGTTACTTCGGGGAACGCGGCCGGGGGACGTTCTATTCCCCATCGGCCTTCCCGTCGGCGATGCGGATCAGCGGGGCCGTGGCCGCCGCCTCAACGCACCGTCGGCGTTCCGATATGGCCGAAGGATACCCTTGGCACCCTAGTCCCGTGGCGCGTGCCCCGCCAGCATCCGGGAAATGTCCCGGAATCCGGCGCCCCTCCCCGGTCCGGCGCGCCACTTTGGGCCGTCGCCGCAGGCCCGATAGGGTGTTGGCCGTGAAGACGCCCTGGAAGAAGAACGAGTCCCCCTCCGCCGCCGCGGACGCAGCCAACGCGGATGCCGCCGGCACCGGCGCCACCGACAATGGCGCCGACCAGCGCGGTCACGCCCCGACCTCGGAGGAGGCCGCCCGCACCGCGACCGGCAAGAGCCGCGCGTACACGCCGAAGAAGGGCCGTCCGACTCCGAAGCGCAACGAGATCGAGCGCGCCCACGGCACCCGCCGCGGCCCGATCACTCCCCCGAAGACCCGCAAGGAGGCCCGCGAGCAGCGCAAGCAGCAGAAGGCCACCATGTCGAAGGAGGAGCTGAAGGCGCAGAAGGCCCGCGAGCGCGCCGATCGCCGCGAGCAGCGCCGCATCGCCGACGAGCGCATGGCCGCCGGCGACCCGAAGTACATGCTGCCCCGCGATCAGGGCCCGGAGCGGGCGCTGGTCCGCGATTGGGTGGACTCGCGCCGCTTCTTCGCCAACGTGTTCCTGCCGGTCGCTCTGGTGCTGCTGCTGATCATGTTCATCGGCCAGGCGTTCCCGGTGGCGGCGAACGTGGCGTCGATCTTCTCGATGATCCTGATCATCGTGCTGGTGGTGGAGGCCATCACCATCGGCAAGCGCGCCAACAAGCTCGTCCGCGAGCGTTTCCCGGACACCGACGCCGCCGGCGCGGGCCTGGGCTTCTACGCGTACTCCCGCGCTTCGCAGCCGCGCCGCCTGCGCACCCCGCGCCCGCAGAAGAACATCGGCGACGAGGTTTAGGCCGCCGGTGCGGACTCTCGTCCTGGGTGGGGCGCGTTCCGGCAAGTCCGCGTGGGCCGAGTCGCTTTTCGACGGCCACCGCCCCTCCGGTTCGCAGGGGGATCCGATTGCCGTCGACTACGTGGCAACGGCGCGGCCCTGGCCGGGCGCCGATGGCTTCGACGCCGATTTCGCCGCCCGCATCGCGGGGCACCGGGATCGGCGGCCGGCGCATTGGCGCACCGTCGACGACGTCGACGCCGTTGAGGCGCTGCGTCGCCCCCTCTCACCGCACGTGCTCCTCGACGATGTGGGCACGTGGTTGACGGGTGTCTTCGACCGCGAGGGTCTGTGGGACTTGCCCCGGGGGTCGGTGGCGCCGTGGACGGACGAGCTCGTCGCCGCGGTCCGAGATTGGCCCGGCGCAGGGCCCGCCACCGGGACGTCGGCCAGGTCCTCCACCGCACCCTTCGCAGGGTTCTCCACCGGCTCTTCCACCAGTCCCTCCGCCGGGTCCGGTGACGGCTCCCCCGCCGTAGCCGATGTTCCGGGCGAATCGGGGGAAACGCGGGACGTCGTCAAGCGCGAACCGCACCTGGTGATTGTCACCCCGGAAGTGGGGATGGGCGTCATTCCCGAACACCGGTCGGGCCGGCTGTTCCGCGACGAAATCGGCCTGCTCAACGGGCGTCTTGCCGAGGTATGCGACCAGGTGGTGCTCGTCGTCGCCGGCATGCCGCTGCGCCTGAAGTGACGGCGCGGACCGGGGCGCCGCCGCCGAACGGACCCGTATCCGATGGCTGGGATAATCTTTTGAACCATGACCAACAATCGCTTCGGTACCGTCGTCGCCCCCGATGAGCATGTCGAGCAGCTCGCCCGCGAGCGCCAGCTCCAGTTGACGAAGCCGACGGGCTCGCTCGGTCGCCTGGAGGACCTCGGCGTCTGGGTGTCCGCGTGCCAGGGCCAGTGCCCGCCGAAGCAGCTGGAGGACTGCCGCGTCGTCGTCTTCGCCGGCGATCACGGGGTGTCGGCCAGCGGCGTGTCGGCGTACCCGACCGAGGTGTCCATCCAGATGCACGCCAACATCAACGCCGGCGGCGCGGGCGTCAACGCCATCGCCGGGGTGGCGGGCGCGTCCGTGAAGTCCGTGGACATTTCGCTGGACCACGAGGCGGAGGGGCCGTTCCGCGTGCGCCGGTCCTGCGGTTCCATCGACGTCGAGGACGCGATGACGCAGGACGAGTGCGACCGCGCCATCGAGGTGGGCAAGAAGCTGGCCGACGACGCGATCGACGAGGGCGCCGACCTGCTCATCGCCGGCGACCTGGGCATCGGCAACACCACTCCGGCGGCGGTGCTCATCGGCGCGGTGACCGGTTCGGAGCCCGTCACCGTCGTCGGCCGCGGCACCGGCATCGACGACGAGGGGTGGAAGCGCAAGACCGCCGCCGTGCGCGACGCGATGTTCCGCGTCCGCCGGCTGCGCAATGATCCCGTTGAGGTCCTGCGCCGCGTGTCCTCCCCCGACATGACCGCCATGGCAGCGTTTCTGGCGCAGGCCGCGGTGCGCCGCACCCCGGTGATCCTCGACGGCGTGGTCACCACCGCCGCGGCCCTGCTCGCCGACCAGATGGCGCCGGGCGCCCGCGCGTGGTGGGTCGCCGGCCACAAGTCGGCCGAGCCCGCCCATTCCATCGCGCTGCGGCACCTGGGCCTGGAGCCGCTGCTGGACTACGGCATGCGTCTGGGCGAGGGTTCGGGTGCCGTGGCGGCGCTGCCGATTCTCAAGCACTCCGTCGCCGTCCTGTCCGAGATGGCGACCTTCGGCGACGCGGGCGTGTCCGACAAGGACGGCGCCGTGCCCGCCCCGACCGCCGCCGACGTGTCCGCACCGCCGGAGGCCGCGGGCTCCACCGACTCCGCGGACTCCCCGGACTCCCCCGACGACCGCCCGGGCCACCGCGAGGGCGGCGAGCAGCCGTCCCAGCGGGACTGATCCGCCCGTGTCGGGAAAGGCCGGCCCGTCCGAGGACGCGTCCCTCGACGGTGACCGCGCGGTTCACGGGAACGCCGTCGCCGAGGGGGTCGGCACGGCCATCTCCTGGTTGACCATCGTGCCCATGCGCGGCGCGACGGTCTTCGACCGCATCACGGGCCGCCGCGCCCTGGCGGCGGCGCCGGTGGCCGGCCTGGTGCCCGGTCTGGCCGCGGTCGCCGTCGCGACGATCGTCGTCGGCGGCGCCCATCTGCTTTCCGACGGGCGGGGGCCCACCGCCTCCGCCGCAAACGCGATTTCCACTGCCGCCGTCGCCGCCGCCTCCCCCGCCACCGCGCCCCTGCTCGCCGCGCTGATCGGCGTGCTCATCGTCTGCGCCTCCGAATTGACCACCCGCGCCATGCACGTCGACGGTCTCGCCGACGTCGCCGATGCCCTGGGCTCGTACCGCGATCCGGAGGGCGCCCGCGAGATCCTCCGCTCCCCCGACGTCGGGCCGATGGGCTCAGCGGCGGTCACTCTGACGCTGCTGGGCCAAACTGCGGCGATGGCGGTGCTCGCGCATGGCTTTACGACGACGCTGTTCCCCACCGAAGCAGCCTTGTTCCCGGGAGTCGGCGGTGCCGCCATCGTGACCGCCGCTCTGGTGCTGGTCCTGCCCTTCATCATCGCGCGGGCCGCGGCAACCACGGCCTGCCACCGCAGTCTCCCGCCGATGTCACCCACGGGTTTCGGCGGTCTCGTCGGCGCGACGCAACCCACGTGGACCGTGGTGGCCTGGTGGTTCCCGCTCACGGTCGCCGCATGGTTCCTCGCGGGGGCGGCGGGGATTCTCGCATGCCTGGCGGTGGTCCTGTTCACCGTTCTTTTCGCGCGCAAGCTGGTCACGCGCCTGGGCGGGATCAACGGCGACGGCCTCGGTGCGATCGTGCAGCTGTCCACGCTGATCGCCGCCGTTTTCCTCGCGCTGGGGTGACCGAGCGCGGATGCGCCCCCTCCACGGCGAACGGGGTTCGCCCTGGTGACGGCCGGTGCCGGGGGTGGGGCCACACCTCTTTCGCACCCGAATTGGACTTACTCGAAAATGACCATTGACGAACTCGGAATGGTCGGCCTAGACTGAGGGCACACCGCCGGAGAGGCGGAGTAGGAGGCTCGTTTCGGGGCTCGCCCAATTAAATCAAGCGCCGTCCGTTTGCCGGGGCGCCACTCACGAGCACACCTTCGACCTCCGGGTTTTACGGAATGCGCCTTGCGGAATGACTGCCGCGAGGCGCATTTTCGTATTCGCCGAGCATTCGCCGCCTAATTTCAGTTTCACGACACGGTGAATCCGATTCCCCCACATTCCCCCTCGCCCCCACACACGTTCCGTAAATGTCGGGGGAATCCAGGCGGACTTCATTTTCCGCTCAGAAACGTACCGGAGGGAACGTGCCGGCGGGCCGTCGTCAAGCTGCACCGCGCAGCGGAACGCAAAGAGAAACACGCCGGGTGGACAGGTACACGTGGTGTGCCACATGTACCTGTCCACCCGACGTGTTTCCGCGAGTCGACCGGGGCGCTACGCCTCCGGGGACTCCACGAGGGTGTGCAGCCAACCGTGCTCGTCGGGGACGTCGCCGCGCTGGATGCCGGTGAGGCGCTCGCGCAGCTTCATGGTCCACTCGCCGGTCTCGCCGCCGTTGATCTTGAACGACCCGTCGCGCGAATCGACCTCGCCGACCGGGGTGATCACGGCCGCGGTGCCGCAGGCGAAGGTCTCGGACATCTTGCCGCTGGTGGCGTCGTTCTCCCAGTCGGCGGTGGACACGCGGCGCTCCTCGACCTCCATGCCCATGTCGGCGGCGACGGTGAGCAGCGAATCGCGGGTGATGCCCGGCAGCAGGGAACCGGACAGCGCCGGGGTCACCAGCTTGACGCCGGCCTCGCACTCGTTGTCCGGGTAGAGGAAGGCGAGGTTCATGCCGCCCATTTCCTCGATCCAGGTGCGCTCGATGGCGTCGAGCCACACGACCTGGTCGCAGCCCTTCTCCTCCGCCTGGGCCTGCGCGGCCAGCGAGGCGGCGTAGTTGCCGGCGAACTTGGCGTCGCCGGTGCCGCCCGGGCAGGCGCGGACGTACTCGTGGGACAGCCACACCTTCACGGGGTTGATGCCGCCGGTGAAGTACGCGCCGGCCGGCGAGGCGATGAGCAGGAAGGTGTAGGACGACGACGGGTGCACGCCGAGGGTGCGCTCCGTGGCGATGAGCATGGGGCGCAGATACAGCGACTCCTCGCCGCCGGCTTCGGGCACCCACGCCTGGTCGACGTCGACGAGCAGGCGCACGGCCTCGAGGAACAGCTCCTCCGGCAGCTCCGGCATGGCCATGCGCGCGGCGGAACGCTGGAATCGGCGGGCGTTCTGCTCGGGGCGGAACGTCACGATCGACCCGTCGGCGTGGCGGTAAGCCTTGAGCCCCTCGAAGATCGCCTGGCCGTAATGCAGCACCGACGACGCGGGGTCCATGGTCAGCGGCCCGTACGCCTCGACGCGCGCCGAATGCCACCCACGATCGGCGTCCCAATCGATGCGGACCATGTGGTCGGTGAAGTACTGGCCGAATCCCGGCTTGGCCAGGATGCGGGCGCGCTCCTCGTCGGAGCGCGGGTCCTCGTTGCGGACGATGTCGAAAGTCGTGGCTGCCATGGCGTACATCGTAGACCCGCCCAGTTTCGCGCGTGGCGAACCCCCGGCGGCCGATGGTGGTGCGGCGGTACGGTGGTGGCGATTCACCGGGATCGGCGGGTTGCTTTGCGACGGCGCCGGTCCCCCGATCCGTCTTGAACCGAAAGAGGAGCGCCCGCATGACCGATTCCCGCACCAATGGTTTCGCCACCCCCAACTCCACCGTCCTGGGGCAGCTGCTCCCGGCGACGGGCACCCGCGTCGACGTCGTCGCCGGCGGCGATGCCGCGGTGGCCGATCTCGGCGCCGATTGCCTGCTGGTGGCCTTGCTCGACGGCGATGATCTGGAGCTCGTCGCCTCGTCGGCGCTGGGCGACAAGGCCGCGGAGGTGCTGACACTGCTGGAGGCCGTGGGCGCGTCGGCGAAGCTGGAGAAGGTCACCCGCATCCCCGCCCCGGAGGGCACCGGCGTGGCGACGATCGCCGCCGTCGGACTCGGCGACGGCGACCCGGATTCGGAGACCATCCGCCGGGCGTCCGGCGCCGCGGCCCGTGCGCTGGGCTCCGTCGGTCACGTGGTCTCCGCGCTCGGCGAGCTCGACGCCGCCGCGGCGGCCGAGGGCTTCGGCATGGGCGGCTACTCCTACGACGGCCTGAAGAAGAAGGGCGCCGATTCGGACGGCGACCATGCGAAGGAAGACGACGAGGCCAACGGCACGCGCACCCTCACCGTCCTCGGTGCCACCGAGGAGGAGGCCGCCCGCGCGGCGGCGGTCATCGACGCCGTGGCGACGGCCCGTGACTTCGTCAACACCGCGTCGTCGCACCTGTACCCGGAGGTGTTCGCGGACGCCGCGGCGAAGCTCGGCGAATCCGCCGGCGTCGAGGTGGAGGTGCTCGACGACGAGGCGCTGGCGGCCGGCGGCTTCGGCGGCCTCACGGCGGTCGGCGGCGGATCCGCGCGCGGCCCGCGCCTGGTCCGCATGACCTGGGCCGGCAGGTCGGGTGACGGGAAGGCCGGGAACACCGCAGCGGCGGACGGCGGAGCCGCCCCGAAGGTCGCGCTGGTGGGCAAGGGCGTCACCTTCGACACCGGCGGCATCTCGCTGAAGCCGGGCGCGAACATGGAGAACATGATCTCCGACATGGGCGGCGCCGCGGCGGTCATCGCCACCGTGGTCCTCGCCGCACGACTGGGCCTGCCCGTGCCGGTCACCGCGACCATCCCGATGGCGGAGAACATGCCCGGCGGCCGCGCCTACCGCCCCGGCGACGTGATCACGCAGTACGGCGGCACGACGGTCGAAATCCTCAACACCGACGCCGAGGGCCGCCTGATCCTCGCCGACGCTCTGGTGCGCGCCTGCGAGGACGAGCCGACCCACCTCATCGACACGGCGACGCTCACCGGCGCGCAGCTCATCGCCCTCGGCGGCCGCACCCCGGGCGTGCTGGGCACCGACGAGTTCCGCGACCGCGTCTCCGAGCTGTCCCGCGAGGTCGGCGAGGGCGGCTGGTCGATGCCGATCCCCGAGGAGCTGGCCGAGGGCCTGAAGTCCCCCGTCGCCGACCTGCGCAACGTGTCCAACTCCCGCGAGGGCGGCATGAGCGTCGCCGCCGCGTACCTGCGCGAGTTCGTCGGCGACGACGTCGAGTGGGTGCACATCGACGTCGCCGGCCCGGCGTTCAACACCAACGCGCCGTGGGGCTACACCCCGAAGCGCGCCACCGGTGTTCCGGTGCGCACCATGTTCGCCGCACTGGAGGATCTCGCGGGCGAGTAAACCGCCCGGCCGGCCCGGGTGGCGACGGGCGTCGCAAAGCAACTGCCCGGCCGGCCCGGGTGGCGACGGGCGTCGCAAAGCAACTGCCCGGCCGGCGCGGGTGGCGACGGGCGTCGCAAAGCAATCGCGCCCCGCCCCCGGTTAACGCCGCAGTCCCCGCCCCACCCGGACGACGGCCCCGCGCGAGCCCGAACCGCACCCCCGCACATGCCCGACGCGCCGCAACCCGGCACGTCGGGCATGCCGCGTAAGCGGGAGAGTTTGCGAAACGGTACCCTAGTTCGTGATCACCAACTATTGAGCGATTGTCGAGGAGAGCACACATGGCGACCTCTGTTGAGATGCCCGAACTGGGCGAATCCGTCACCGAGGGCACGATTACCACCTGGCTGAAGAAGGTCGGCGACACCGTCGAGGTCGACGAGCCCTTGCTGGAGGTTTCCACCGACAAGGTGGACACGGAGATTCCGTCGCCGGTCGCCGGCGTGCTGCTCGAGATCCTGGCCGAGGAAGACGACACCGTCGACGTGGGCGAGGTCATCGCCAAGATCGGCGATGAGGACGAGTCCGGCGACTCCGGCTCCGACGATTCCGCCGACGAGGCGGAGGAAGACGAGGCCGAGGAGGCCGCCGAGGACGAGGCCGCCGACGACGAGAAGTCGGAGGACAAGTCCGAGAAGCCGAAGAAGTCCGGCGGCTCCGGCAAGGCCACCGACGTCGAGATGCCCGAGCTGGGCGAATCGGTCACCGAGGGGACCATCACCACCTGGCTGAAGGAGGTCGGCGACACCGTCGAGGTCGACGAGCCACTGCTCGAGGTCTCCACCGACAAGGTCGACACCGAGATCCCGTCGCCGGTCGCCGGCACCCTGGTCGAGGTCCTGGCCGAGGTCGACGACACCGTCGACGTGGGCGCGGTCATCGCGCGCATCGGCGACGCCGACGCCGCCGCGTCCGACGACTCCGCTGATTCGGACGACGAGGATGCGGACGTGCCCTCCGAGGAAGCCATCGAGGAGTCGGAGTCCAAGGACGACAACGACACCGTCGAGGAAGCCAAGGACGAGTCGGCCGACGAGGAGAAGAAGTCCGAGAAGCCGAAGAAGTCCGGCGGCTCCGGCAAGGCCTCCGACGTGGAGATGCCGGAACTCGGCGAGTCCGTCACCGAGGGCACCATCACGTCCTGGCTGAAGGAGGTCGGCGACACCGTCGAGGTCGACGAGCCGCTGCTCGAGGTCTCCACCGACAAGGTCGACACCGAGATCCCGTCGCCGGTCGCCGGCACCCTGATCGAGGTTCTCTTCGACGTCGACGACACCGTCGACGTGGGCGCGGTCATCGCGCGCGTCGGTGACGCCGACGCCGCCGATGATGGCGACGACGCCGAGGTGGAGGCCGCAGAGGCCGCCACCGAGGAGAAGGAGGAGCCGAAGAAGAAGGACCAGCCCAAGAAGGCCGAGCCGAAGAAGGAGGAGAAGAAGCAGGAGGCGAAGTCGGAGAAGTCCGAGCCGAAGAAGGACGACGCCAAGAAGGACGACGCGAAGTCCTCCTCCAACGCCGAGGTCCCCTACGTCACTCCCCTGGTGCGCAAGCTCGCCGACAAGCACGGCGTCGACCTGTCCAAGGTCGAGGGTTCGGGCATCGGCGGCCGCATCCGCAAGCAGGACGTGCTCAAGGCCGCCGAGGGCGGCACCGAGGCGACCAAGGGCGACGAGCCGGCTTCCTCCAACTGGTCCACGAAGGGCGTCCGCCCCGAGCTGGCCGACCTGCGCGGCACCACCCAGCGCGTCAACCGCATCCGCGAGATCACCGCGGCAAAGACCCTCGAGTCGCTGCAGACCTCCGCGCAGCTGACCCAGCTCCACGAGGTCGACATGACCGAGGTGTGGGACCTGCGCGCCGAGAAGAAGGCCGCCTTCGAGGAGAAGCACGGCGTGAAGCTCACGTTCCTGCCGTTCTTCGCCAAGGCGATGGTCGAGGCCCTGGTGTCGCACCCGAACGTCAACGCTTCGTGGGACGACTCCAAGAAGGAGATCACCTACCACGAGAAGGTGAACCTCGGCATCGCCGTGGACACCGACCGTGGCCTGCTCTCCCCGGTCATCCATGACGCGCAGGACATGTCCCTGCCGGAGCTGGCCGCCGCGATCGTCGACATCGCCGACCGCGCGCGCAACAACAAGCTCAAGCCGAACGACCTGTCCGGCGGCACGTTCACCATCACCAACATCGGTTCCGAGGGTGCGCTGTCCGACACCCCGATCCTCGTCCCGCCGCAGGGTGCGATGGTCGGCACGGGCATCATCAAGAAGCGCGCCGTCGTGGTGACGGAGAACGGCAGCGACGCCATCGGCATCCGCGCCATGGCCTACCTGCCCATGACCTACGATCACCGCCTGATCGACGGTGCCGACGCGGGTCGCTTCATGACCACCGTCGTCGACCGCCTGCAGGTCGCGAACTTCGAGAGCGACCTGGAGCTCTAGTCCGATCGGGTTCCCGGGCGACCGGGAGCCCGACTTGAGCTCGATTTCCGCAGCCGGCCGCTGCATCCGAAAGGGTGCGGCGGCCGGTTTCGGCATTTCCGGGGCCCACCATCCGAAAGGGTGCGGCGGCCGGCTTCGGCATTTCCGAGGCCCACCATCCGAAAGGGTGCGGCGGCCGGTTTCGGCATTTCCGAGGCCCACCATCCGAAAGGGTGCGGCGGCCGGCTTCGGCATTTCCGGGGCCCACCATCCGAAAGGGTGCGGCGGCCGGTTTCGGCATTTCCGAGGCCCACCATCCGAATTTAGTCCGAACTCGGGGGCCTGCCATCCGGATTCTGCCCACGCCCCGGCCCAGGTACACGTCGAATGGACAGGTACATGCGGAATGCCGCGTGTACCTGTCCATTCGACGTGTTCCTGTGGGCCTGTCCCAAGCTTCGACGCCACAGAAAGATGCCGGGCGACCAGAAAGAAGTGGTGTACCGCATCTTTCTGGTCGCCCGGCGTCTTTCTGCGGGACGCGGGCGGACGAGGTGAGCGACGGGGAGGTGCGCGGTCGCGGTGCGGGCGGTCGAGGTGGGCGGCGGAAAGGTGCGCCGCGGCAATGAGGGCGGGTATGCGGGCGACGGGAGGTCCGCAGTCGCGATGCGGGCCGGGGGCGGGCCGCAAGGAGGGACGTGGCGGGCGAGGTGGGCGCGGGCCGTCATAAAGCATGACGGGGCTAGACTGCTTCGCATGACGAACACGGTCAGCACGAAGGAATCCGAGCACGCCACCGCCGCGGACGCCGCCGCAGACGCCACTGCAGCAGACACCGCAGCAGACACCGGCGCAGATACCACCACCCCGGCGACGTCCCCGACCGGCTCGATCCGCGCGTCCGCCGAACCGCTGGAGATCGCCGACCTCGGCGTGGTCGACTACGTGGACACGTGGCACAAGCAGGCCGAGGCCGCGGCCGCCCGCGCCGCCGGCGAAATCGGCGATCAGCTGTGGGCCCTGGAACACCCGAGCACGTACACGGCCGGCAAGCGCACGCAGCCGGAGGACCGTCCGGACAATGGCCTGCCCGTCGTCGACGTCGACCGCGGCGGCCGCATCACGTGGCACGGGCCGGGGCAGCTGGTGTGCTACCCGATCATCAAGCTCGCCGAACCGCTGGACGTCGTCGATTACGTGCGACGCATCGAAGAGGCCGTCATCCACGTCGTCCGCGACCTCGGCCTGGCCGACGCCGGCCGCGTCGAGGGACGTTCGGGCGTGTGGCTGCCGGCGGGCGTCGTCGGCGGGCAGCTGAAGCCGTCGCGCAAGGTCGCGGCGATCGGCATCCGCGTCACGCACGGGGTGACCATGCACGGCGTTTCGCTCAATTGCGACAACACCCTCGACCACTACGGGCACATCGTCCCGTGCGGCATCGCGGACGCCGGCGTGACCACTCTCAGCGAGGAGCTCGGCCGCGATGTCACCGTGGCGGACCTGCGGGAACCTTTGACTTCGGCTATCGCCGCCGCTCTCGACGGCACGCTCCGCGTCGAAAAGCACGATCTGTAGGGTGGGGGCCATGTCTACCGCACCTGAAGGTCGCCGCATGTTGCGCATCGAGGCGAAAAACGCCGAGACGCCCATCGAGCACAAGCCGTCCTGGATCCGCACCACCGCGAAGACGGGCCCCGAGTACAAGGCGATGAAGAAGCGCGTGTCCGGCGCGTCGCTGCACACCGTGTGCCAGGAGGCCAACTGCCCGAACTTGTACGAGTGCTGGGAGGACCGGGAGGCCACGTTCCTCATCGGCGGCGACCAGTGCACGCGCCGCTGCGATTTCTGCAACATCGCCACGGGCAAGCCGGAGCCGCTGGACCGCGACGAGCCGCGCCGCGTGGCCGAGTCGGTCCGCGAGATGGGCCTGCGCTACGCCACGGTGACGGGCGTCGCGCGCGATGATCTGGCCGATGGCGCGTCGTGGCTGTACGCGGAGACGTGCCGCCAGATCCGCGAGCTCAACCCGGGCACGGGCGTGGAGCTGCTGGTCGATGATTTCCGCGGCGACGGCGAGGCGGCGGAGGCCGTGTTCGAGGCCCGTCCGGACGTGTTCGCGCACAACATCGAGACGGTGCCGCGCATCTTCAAGAAGATCCGCCCGGCGTTCCGCTACGACCGCAGCCTGGAGATGATCTCCCGCGCCCGCGCCGCCGGCCTGGTCACGAAGTCGAACCTGATCTTGGGCATGGGCGAGGAGCGCGACGAGATCCTCGGCGCCATGCAGGATCTGCACGACGCCGGCTGCGACATCCTCACCATCACGCAGTACCTGCGCCCGTCGGCGATGCACCACCCGATCGACCGCTGGGTGAAGCCGGAGGAGTTCGTCGAGCTGTCGGAGGCCGCCTACGAGATGGGCTTCGCCGGCGTCATGGCGGGCCCGCTGGTGCGTTCGTCGTACCGCGCCGGCCGTCTGTTCGCCCGCGCGCTGGCCGCCCGCGGCGAGAAGCTGCCGGAGCACCTGTCGGCGCTGGGCGAGGACGTCTCCACCAACCAGGAGGCGTCGTCCCTGTTGGAGCGTTACGGCGCGTCGAAGGATTCCGAGGTCGCCCCGGCCCGCTAGCCCGGTCCCTCCCCGCTAACCCGGCCCCTCCCCTTCTTTCGCGTTTTTGCTTTGCGACGGCCCGGCCGCCACGTCATTCCGTGGCGGCCGGGCCTTCGGCGTGGGACGGTGGTCGTCGTCAA
This sequence comes from Corynebacterium xerosis NBRC 16721 = ATCC 373, assembly GCF_001552415.1. Classification (GTDB taxonomy): domain Bacteria; phylum Actinomycetota; class Actinomycetes; order Mycobacteriales; family Mycobacteriaceae; genus Corynebacterium; species Corynebacterium xerosis. The sequence continues at coordinate 454,906 of NZ_BCRD01000001.1, read as the reverse complement.
GCAAAAGGGGCGCCCGCCAACGCCCGGGCCTGTTTCATCCCCCGAAACGCGCATGCCCTAGAGTTGTGGCCATGGCGAACAAGGATGAGCTGAAGGCGGCGAAGAAGGCCCAGCGGTCGGCCAAGCGCGCGAAGCGCAAGGAGACCCGCGGCCAGTTGTGGCAGGCCTTCAAGCTGCAGAAGTCCCGCGACAAGAAGCTGATCCCGTACATGCTGCTGGGCCTGCTGGGCCCGGTGCTGGTGCTGTTGCTGATCGGTCTGCTGCTCGGTGGCATGTGGGTGTGGTTCCTGCCGCTGCTGGGCCTGTCGATCGGTTTCGCGGTGGCGATGTGGATCTTCACCAAGCGGTTGGAGGCGTCGTTCTACTCCGAGGCCGAGGGCCAGATGGGCGCGGCCGGCTGGGCGCTGGAGAACATGCGCTCGGGCGTCGGCGTGACGTGGCACGTCAAGACGGCGGCACAGGCGAACCAGCAGCTGGATGCGGTGCACCGCGTCATCGGCAACCCGGGCGTCGTCCTGGTCGGCGAGGGTGACCCGAACCGCGTCAAGTCGATGATGGCCCGCGAGAAGAAGACGCTGGCGCGTTTCCTCGGCGACACCCCGATCTACGAGATCATGGCGGGTTCGGGCGAGGGCCAGGTGCCTGTGAAGAAGCTGCAGCGCGAGATGCTGCGCTTCCCCCGCAACTACAACAAGGACCAGGCCAACAAGCTGGCGTCCCGCGTGGAGTCGATGGAGAAGATCCGCGATGCCCGCGCCGCGCTGCCGAAGGGCCCGCTGCCCAAGGGCGCCCGCCAGCAGTCTATGAACCGCCGCGCGCGCCGCATGCAGCAGCGCCAGGAGAAGCGGGACTAGCTTTTCCCCGGCTTTCCGGTTCGGTCTCCGCCGTCACCCCGTTCGGGGTGGCGGCGGTTTTGCCGTTTCGGGCATTTCCGTGTTTTTCCTGCTTAACGACGCCTCGGCGGCATCTTCGAGCGGCCGTCTCCTCGCCGGGAGCGGATCCGGGAAGTGTGCCACGATGGGGCTCGTGCAGATACTCGTCGAAAATCAGCTGTTGGCGTTGCTCGTCATCATGGTCCTCGGTTTGGCCATCGGCCAGATCAAGATCTTCGGTTTCAAGCTCGGCGTCGCCGCCGTGTTGTTCGTGGGCCTGGGCCTGGCCACGTTCGAGCCGGGGATCCACATCCCGCCGTTGATCTACATCCTCGGCCTGTCGCTGTTCGTGTACACGATCGGCTTGGAGTCGGGGCCGGAGTTCTTCGCGTCGCTGAAGTCGCGCGGCGTGCGGCACAACCTCTTCGGCCTGGGCATCCTGGCGTTCGTGGGCCTCGAGGCGCTGCTGATCATCAAGCTGTTCCCCATCGGCGAGGCGGAGGGCATCGGCACGTTCACCGGCGCCCTGACCAACACCCCGGCGCTGGCCGCGGTGGTCGATTCGCTGCCGCACGTCATCGCGGACGACCCCGACCTGGAGAGCAAGCTGGAGATGCCGGTCATCGGCTATTCGCTGGCGTATCCGATCGGCGTCATCGGCGTCATCGCCTCGGTGGCGATCATGTCCAAGGTGTTCCGGGTCAACCATGACAAGGAGGCCCTGGACGCGGGCGTGGCGGCGCTGCCGCTGCACACCCGACGCATCGAGGTCGAGCGCGCCGGCCTGCCGTCCGTGACGGACCTTCCGGGCAAGCTGGGCGTCGACGTGAGCATCTCGCGCATCGAGCACAAGGGCCGCCTGTACGTGCCGGCGGAGGGCGACACCATCGAGGTCGGCGACGTCGTGTCGGTCGTGGGCACCGAGGACGAGATCCCGGAGGCCGCGAAGCAGATCGGCACGCTGCTGCCGGGTGATCCGACGCACGACGGCCGGCTGGAGTTCCGCCGCATCTTCGTGTCGTCGGACACGGTCTGCGGCATCCCGCTGTCGCAGTTGCACCCGAAGATGAACGGCATGGTCATCACCCGCGTGCGCCGCGGTGACCTGGACATGGTGGCGTCGCCGGACATGAAGCTGGAGCTCGGCGACCGCGTACGTGTCGTGGCCACGCCGGACCGCATCAATTACGCGACGAAGTTCTTCGGCGACTCCTACAAGCGCCTGTCGGACGTCAACCTGTTTCCGCTGGTCCTGGGTCTGCTGCTCGGCGTGCTGCTGGGCATGATCCCGGTGCCGATCCCAGGTGGCGTGTCCATTTCGCTCGGCTCCGCCGGTGGTCCGCTGGTCGTCGCCCTGGTGCTCAGCGCCCTGGGCCGCACGGGCCCGCTGGTGTGGCCCATCCCCTACTCGGCGAACCTGGCGTTCCGCCAGGTCGGTCTGGCGCTGTTCCTCGCCGGCATCGGCACCACCGCCGGCGCGAGCTTCAAGGAGGCCCTGTCCGACCCGTCGTCGCTGACGGTGCTGGGCATGGCGGCGATCATCGCGCTGAGCTCCGCGATTCTGACGCTGGTCATCGGCCACAAGTTCCTGAAGATCCCCTTCGGCCAGACCGCCGGCATCCTCGCCGGCCTGCAGACCCACCCGGCGGTGCTGCAGTACGTCAACGACCACGCGAAGAACGAGCTGCCCGCGATGGGCTACTCCACGGTGTATCCGATGGCGATGATCGTGAAGATCATCATCGCCCAGCTGCTCGTGGTCGCACTGATGTAGCTGCGCCCGTGCCGGCGCAGCCCCACCGAGATTGATCCAACGGCGCCCGTGTTCCCGCAGCAATCCCCGGGGCTCCCCTCATGCGGGGTGGCCGGAACGTGGGCTTCGCCTCATCTGCACCCCGGTTGCACGCCCCGGCCGCCGGAGATCACGTGAGGGCCGCACCCCAGGGGCCCGCCGACCGCCCCGGTTTACGGATCACGGCAAAACGAAACCGCCGTCGCCCCTGGAAAGGGGTGCGACGGCGGTTTTCCGTTGTCACCGGGCCGGTGCCCATTCAGAGGCCCCCACGGCGGGAGGCCCCACGAGAGGACGCCCGGATCCTGGAGCCCGAATCCTGGGCCCGCTTCCGTGGGACCGGTTTCCGCTAACCGCGGACGACGGCGGTGCCGGTGGCGCGGTCGTGCATGCCGCGCAGGTCCGAATCCTGGATCGCCGGCGGCAGAAGCAGCAGGGTCAGGAAGGAACGCAGGAACGAGCGCCACAGACCGACGCGGGTGCCGGGGACGTCGACGCGGGCGACGCCCATGCCCAGCATCGCCTGGCCCGGGGTGCGGCCGAACAACCACACCGACACCGTGCCCACGACCAGGAAGATCAGCAGGGTCCAGGTCGCGGTGAACGACTGCCACGCGATGAACGGGTCGCCGAACTGCTCGAGCTGCTCATCGCTGGGGCCCGCGAACGGGTAGACGGCGGCGGTGAGGAACATGCTCACCACCCAGTCGATCAGGATGCCGCCCACGCGCCGCAGCAGCGACGCCTGTGACCCCTCCCCCGATTGGTTCAGCCCGAGGTTCTGCCCGGGGTACGAGGAAAGGTTGTCGGGGTCGTCGAATTGCCCGGGGACCTGGGGTCCTTCGAGCCAATTGCTCTTGTCGGCCATGGGGCCACAGTGTAGCGGCCCTTTGCTTTGCGACGAGCGTCGGCCGATTCGTCGTCAAGCAAAAAAGCCGGGCCACCGCGAAACCCCTCCCCGCATCGCGACCCGGCCCGAAACGGCCCGTGTGGCGCGCGTTACGTGGGCGGGGCGTAAACGGCGCGGGGGAATTTCGTTAAAGTGGATTACGACATTCGCCACGTAAGGAGTCGCACATGAGCTTCACCTCCCCCGCCGAGGTCGTCAAGTACATCGAGGAGGAGGGCATCGAGTTCGTCGACGTCCGCTTCACCGACGTCCCGGGAACCGAGCAGCACTTCACCATCCCGGCTTCGGCCTTCGACGAGGACGCCGCCGCCGAGGGACTGGCGTTCGACGGTTCGTCGATCCGCGGTTTCACCACCATCGACGAGTCCGACATGACCCTCCTGCCGGACCTGGGCACCGCGAAGATCGACCCGTTCCGCAAGGCCAAGACGCTGAACATCAAGTTCTTCGTCCATGACCCGTTCACGCTGGAGCCGTTCTCCCGTGATCCGCGCAACATCGCGCGCAAGGCCGAGGAGTACCTGCAGTCCACCGGCATCGCGGACACGTGCTTCTTCGGCGCGGAGGCGGAGTTCTACATCTTCGATTCCGTGAAGTTCCGCACCGACGCCCACGCCGGCTACTACGAGGTCGACTCCGTCGAGGGCTGGTGGAACCGCGGCAAGGACGAGAACCCGGACGGCTCCCCGAACCTGGGCTACAAGACCCGCATGAAGGGCGGCTACTTCCCCGTCGCGCCGTACGACCACTACCAGGATCTGCGCGACGAGATGTGCAAGCACCTGGCGGACGCGGGCTTCGAGCTGGAGCGCCAGCACCACGAGGTCGGCACCGGCGGCCAGCAGGAGATCAACTACAAGTTCAACTCCATGCTGCATGCGGCCGATGACCTGCAGAGCTTCAAGTACATCATCAAGAACGTCGCGTGGCGCAACGGCAAGTCCGTGACCTTCATGCCCAAGCCGCTGGCGGACGACAACGGCTCGGGCATGCACGCCCACATGTCGCTGTGGAAGGACGGCAAGCCGCTGTTCTTCGACGAGTCCGGCTACGGCGGCCTGTCCGACATGGCGCGCTACTTCATCGGCGGCATCCTGGAGCACGCCGGCGCGGTGCTGGCGTTCACCAACCCGACGCTGAACTCGTACCACCGCCTGGTCAAGGGCTTCGAGGCGCCGATCAACCTGGTGTACTCGCAGCGCAACCGTTCGGCGGCCGTGCGCATCCCGATCACCGGCTCGAACCCGAAGGCCAAGCGCGTCGAGTTCCGCGCCCCGGACCCGTCGGGCAACCCGTACCTGGGCTTCGCCGCGATGATGATGGCCGGCCTGGACGGCATCAAGAACCGCATCGAGCCGCACGCCCCGGTGGACAAGGACCTCTACGAGCTGCCGCCGGAGGAGGCCGCCGACATCCCGCAGGCGCCGACCTCGCTGGAGGCGTCCCTGCAGGCCCTGCGCGACGACCACGAGTTCCTGCTCGAGGGCGACGTGTTCACCGAGGACCTGATCCAGACGTACATCGATTACAAGTACACCACCGAGATCGAGCCCGTCCGCCTGCGTCCGACGCCGCAGGAGTTCGAGATGTACTACGACTGCTAGGTTCCGCTCCCGGCTTTTCGACGATCACCGCCCCGTTTCGGCCTTCTGGCCGGGCGGGGCGGTTTTCGTCGTGAAGCCGCCTCCAGTCGGATCTATGCTCGATGCCGAAAGCCTATTTTGATGGGGTGATTTCCGTTGAAGACCATGCAACGCCTCAGCGAGGCGTACCGGGGCGCCCGCGTCGAGAACATCGACGACGAGTCGCGGTACGTCATCATGAGCGACTGCCACCGCGGCGACGGGTCGAAGGCGGACGAATTCCTGAAGAACAAGAACTCCTACACCGCCGCCCTCGACCATTACTGGAACGAGGGATTCACCTACGTCGAAGCCGGCGACGGCGATGAACTCTGGGAATACGACTACAAGCACATCATCCGCGCCAATCGCGCCGTGTGGGAGCGTCAGCTGAAGTTCCACCGCGCCGGCCGGCTGATCCGGATGTGGGGCAACCACGACGTCGTTCTGCAGGATTCCGGCTTCGTGCGCGAGCACCTCTGGAACACGGAGCATCCCGGCACCGGCGTGGCCGGGCCGTTCTTCGCCGGACTCGTGCCCGTCGAGGCCGTGGTGTTCCGCCGGGACGACACCGGCCAGGAGATCCTTCTGGTCCACGGCCACCAGGGTGACCTGCCGAACGATCAGATTTGGCGTTTCAATCGCCTGATGGTGCGGTTTTTCTGGAAGTACATGCACCGGCTCGGGTTCAACAGCCCGACGAGCCCCGTCGCCAACTCGTACAAGCGGCACAAGGTGGAGCGCAATTACGTCAAGTGGATCCGCAAGAACCGCAAGGCACTCATCTGCGGCCACACCCACTGGGAGAAGTTCCCGGGCGACGGTGACATGCCGTATTTCAACGCCGGCAGTTGCGTCTACCCGTCGCACATCACCGCGCTGGAGATCGTCGGCGGCACCGTGGCGCTGGTGCGGTGGCGCGTCGACCCGAACGACGACGGCATCCTGCAGGTCACGCGGCGCGTGATCTCCGGCCCGGCGCCCATCGCGGACTTCGACATCCGGAACTGACCCCGGCCCGAAATCGGCCGTTTGTCACGGCTTGGCGACGACCCGCGGGGCACGTGTCTTTTTGTTTCCCGCAATGGGATAATGGCGTTCATGAACGCGAAAAGCACGGGCGCATCCCTCGGCCGACAGGCGAAGTCCCACGGCCGGCAGGCGAAGCGGAAAATCGACCACGGGGCGAACAAGACCGCCGATCATCCGGCGCTGACCATGCTGGCGCGCGCCGGCTACGTGGTCACGGGTCTGCTGCACCTGATCATCGGCTGGTTCGCCATCCGCATCGCCACCGGCGACAGCGGCGGCGAGGAGGCGTCGAACTCCGGCGCGCTGGCCGAGATCGCCCAGGCCCCGGGCGGCAAAATCCTGCTGTGGGTCGCGGTGGCGGGCCTGGCCGGACTCGCCCTGTGGCGGCTGATCGGCATCTTCGTCGAGGAGGAAGCCAAGGACAAGGCGAAGAGCCTGGTCCTGGCGCTGGTCTACACGTCGCTGGCCGTCACCACGTCGACGTTCGCCCGCGGCGGTTCCTCCTCCGACGGTGAGACGGCCACGGACGTCACGGCGAAGGTCCTGGAACAGCCGATGGGCGTGGCGCTCGTCGTCGCCGCCGGCGTGGTGGTCCTCGGCGTCGGCTTGTACAGCATTTGGAAGGGCGCCAGCCGGGGCTTCAAGGAGGACCTCGAGGCCGGCGCCGAATCCGGCCACGTCGGGTCGGCCATCGTCACCGCGGGCGTCGTCGGCTACATCGCCCGCGGCATCGCGTTCGGTATCCTGGGCGTGCTCATCGCCATGGCGGCCATCACCAATGATCCCGAAAAGGCCGCCGGCCTCGACTCCGCGCTGCGCACACTGGGCCAGCAGCCCGCGGGCTCGGTCATGCTCATCGTCGTCGGCGTCGGCGTGGCCCTCTACGGCCTGTACAGCATCGCCCGCGCACGGTACGTGCGCCGCTGACGCCGCTCCCGCGCCTTTCCGCGCCACGTGGGCGTCGTAAAGCGCCCTACCCCAGGCCAGTCTCGCGCAGCGTGATGTTGATGCGCCCCGCCCCCAGCCCGCAGCCGGCGGGCGCCGTACCCGCGTGCACGGCCGTGACCCCGTGGTACGCCAGGCGCGACGCGCCGCCGAATACGAACGCGTCACCGGACTCGAGCACCACGTCCCGGTACGGGCGATTGCGGTTGTCGGAGTTGCCGAAGCGGAACGTGCACGCGTCGCCGATGGACAGGCTCACCACGGGCGCGCGGCTGACCTCGTCGCGGTCCTGGTGCATGCCCATCCGCGCGTCGGCGTCGTACCAGTTGGCCAGCGCGGCATCCGGGGTGTAGCTCTGCGTGGGCCCGGGGATTCCGCTTGACGACGGCCCCGCGCCCCCACCGTCCGCCGCGGTCCCGCGAAGCAGCGTGGAGCCCGCCGCGGTCTCCTCCACCGTCGCCGCCGCCTCGACGGCCGAGCGGCCCAGGCGCACCATCCAGTCGGGAAACGGCAGGACGGGGTTGCCGTTGACGTCGATCGCGGTGCGCGTGTACTCGTACGGCCGCCAATGCCAGCCCAGGCACACGGTGCGCACGCTCATCGGTTTGCCGTGGATGGCGGCGGCGCGGGCGGGCACGGGGCCGGCGGCCCACTCGCGGAAACGATCGGCCAGCCACGCCTGCTGCCGCAGATCCAGGAACCCCGGCAGCCACACCGCGCCCGGCGCGATGACCGCGTCGGGTCGGGGATCCGGGTGGGCGTCGAAAAGCGTGGGCATGGTCCGATCGTAGGCCCGAAACACCACGGTTATGACAGTGGCGCAGCTCACAACAGGTGTTACATGCGCGAAACACGCAGGAACGGGATGCGAAACCTCGGTCCCATAATTTCGTTTTCGTCAGATAGCGAGGGCCGGGACGTCCCGGCGCCTCGCCCGCACATTCCCCGACAGTCCAATCGAGGAGTCACCGTGGGCTTCACCTCCCCCGACCAGGTCATCAAGTACATCGAGGACGAAGGCGTCGAGTTCATCGACGTCCGCTTCACCGATGTCCCCGGCATCGAGCAGCACTTCACCATCCCGGCGTCGGCCTTCGACGAGGATGCCGCTGCCGAGGGCCTGGCCTTCGACGGTTCGTCCGTCCGAGGGTTCACCACCATCGACGAGTCCGACATGGCGCTGCTGCCCGACCTGGCGACCGCGACCCTCGATCCCTTCCGCAAGGCCAAGACGCTGAACATCAAGTTCTTCGTCAACGACCCCTTCACCCTCGAGCCGTTCTCCCGCGACCCCCGCAACATCGCCCGCAAGGCCGAGGAGTACCTGCAGTCCACCGGCATCGCCGACACCTGCTTCTTCGGAGCCGAGGCGGAGTTCTACATCTTCGACAAGGTCCGCTACTCCACCGAGATGAACGCCGGCTTCTACGAGGTCGACTCCGTCGAGGGCTGGTGGAACCGCGGCAAGGAGAACAACCCCGACGGGACGCCGAACCTGGGCTACAAGACCCGCATGAAGGGCGGCTACTTCCCCGTCGCACCGTACGACCACTACCAGGACCTGCGCGACGAAATGTGCCTCAACCTGGAGCAGGCCGGCTTCGACCTGGAGCGCGCCCACCATGAGGTCGGCACCGGCGGCCAGCAGGAGATCAACTACAAGTTCAACACGCTGCTCCACGCCGCCGACGACATCCAGAGCTTCAAGTACATCATCAAGTCCACGGCCTGGCGCAACAACAAGTCCGTGACCTTCATGCCCAAGCCGCTGTCCGGCGACAACGGCTCCGGCATGCACTGCCACCAGTCGCTGTGGAAGGACGGCAAGCCGCTGTTCCACGACGAGGCCGGCTACGCGGGCCTGTCCGACATCGCCCGGTTCTACATCGGCGGCATCCTCAAGCACGCCGGCGCGGTGCTCGCCTTCACCAATCCGACCCTGAACTCGTACCACCGCCTGGTCAAGGGCTTCGAGGCCCCGATCAACCTGGTGTACTCGCAGCGCAACCGCTCCGCTGCGGTCCGCATCCCGATCACCGGCTCCAACCCGAAGGCCAAGCGCATCGAGTTCCGCGCCCCGGACCCGTCGGGCAACCCCTACCTGGCGTTCTCGGCGATGATGATGGCCGGCCTGGACGGCATCAAGAACCGCATCGAGCCCCATGCCCCCGTGGACAAGGACCTCTACGAGCTTCCCCCGGAGGAGGCCGCCGACATCCCGCAGGCGCCGACCTCCCTGGAGGCCGCGCTGGAGGCGCTGCGCAACGACCACGAGTTCCTCCTCGAGGGCGACGTGTTCACCGAGGACCTCATCGAGACGTACATCGCCTACAAGTACGAAAACGAAATCGAGCCCGTCCGCCTGCGCCCCACGCCGCAGGAGTTCGAGATGTACTACGACTGCTAGGCGCCGCCAGTCGCTTTCCGACGCCCCGCTTCGGCCATCCGGCCGGGCGGGGCGTCGTCGTGAAGCTTTTGCGGTGAAGCCATCTCCGGTCGGCTCTATGCTCGGTTGGGAGAGCAGATTTCTTTTTGGAGTGATCCCGTTGAAGACCATGCAGCGCCTCACGGAGGCGTACCGAGGTGCTCGCATCAAGCCCATCGATGACGGGACGCGGTACGTCATCATGAGCGATTGCCATCGCGGGGACGGGTCGAAGTCGGACGAATTCCTGAAGAACAAGAACTCCTACACCGCCGCGCTCGACCACTACTGGAATGAGGGCTTCACCTACGTCGAGGCCGGCGACGGTGACGAGTTGTGGGAGTACGACTACAAGCACATCATCCGCGCCAACCGGGCCGTGTGGGAACGCCATCTCAAGTTCCACCGCGCCGGCCGGCTGATCCGGATGTGGGGCAACCACGACGTCATGCTCCAGAATCCGGGGTTCGTGCGCGAGCATCTGTGGCGCACCGAGCATCCCGGCACCGGCGAGGACAGGGAGTTCTTCGATGGGCTCGTGCCGGTCGAGGCGGTGCTGTTCCGCCGGGGTGGCACCGGCCAGGAGCTCCTGCTCGTCCACGGCCACCAGGGGGACCTGCCGAATGACCAGGCGTGGCGCTTCAACCGCTTCTGGTTGCGGGTTTTCTGGAAGTACATGCACAGGCTCGGCTTCCACAGCCCGACGAGCCCCGTCGCGAACTCGTACAAGCGGCACAAGGTGGAGCGCAACTACGTCAAGTGGATCCGAAAGAACCGGGTGGCGCTTATCTGCGGCCACACGCACTGGGAGAAGTTCCCGCGCGACGGTGACTTGCCGTACTTCAACGCCGGCAGTTGCGTCTACCCGTCGCACATCACGGCGCTGGAAATCGTCGGCGGCACCGTGGCGCTGGTCCGGTGGCGCGTCGACCCCAACGAGGACGGAATCCTGCAGGTGACGCGGCGCGTGATCTCGGGGCCGAAGCCCATCGAGGACTTCGACATCCGGGACTGACCGTCGGCAAGCGTCCCGTGCCCGTTCCACCCGGGGAGAAGTCCCTCCCCCACCTGCGGCTCCGGTGAAGATCGCTCACGAGGACAGGGCGGCGCGGGTGGCCCACAATCGGTGCATGCATATTGCCGCCGCCGGATCCGGCTGGTCGAAAAGCCGCATCCTGATGCTCACCGACTGCTACGCGCCGACGGTGAATGGCGTGGTCAGGTCGATTGTCGACCTCGCGGACGGCCTCCGCGACGCGGGCCACGACGTTCGGGTGCTCACGTTCGGGGAGGGGCTCGGCACGTCCTTCGATGGCCACGTGTACCGGTTGCCGTCGGTGAGCGCGGGTGCGGTGTACCCGCACGCGCGGATTGGCCAGATGATCGGGCGGCGCGTCCTGCGGCTCGTCGCGGAGTGGGCGCCGGACGTGGTGCACAGCCACACGGAGTTTTCGGCGTTCCTGTGGGCGCGGGCCATCGCGCGGAGCACCGGCGCCGCGCTCGTGCACACGTACCACACGCTGTACGCCGACTACACGCACTATTTCTGCCCGAGCGAGCGCATCGGACGGGCGCTGGTGCGGTCGTGCACGCGGCACGTGATGAACCGCCCCGACCGCATCATCGCGCCGACGGGCAAGGTGGCGTCGGTGCTGCGGGACTATGGGGTGGGGTGCCCGGTCGACGTCATCGGCACGGGCGTGGACCTGGGGCGTTTCCGCCCCGATGTGCTTGCCGACGCCGCCGGCCCCGCGCCCAATTCGACGTCCGGCTCCGCCTCCCGGGATCTCGCGGCCGCCGTCGGCCTCTCCCCCGGCGTCCCGACGGTCCTGACCGTCGGCCGCATCGCCGCGGAGAAAAACCTCCGCGAGTCGCTGGCGTTGCTGGCGCGGCTGGACGTCCCGTGGCAGTGGCTCATCGTGGGCGATGGCCCGGATGCCGGGAACGTCCGCGACCACGTCGGCAAGCTCGGTGTCGGCGACCGCGTGCACATGACCGGCGCGGTGCCCGCCGACGAGGTGCCCCGGTATTACGGGCTGGGCGACGTGTTCCTGACGTCGTCGCGCAGCGAGACGCAGGGCCTGACCTGCCTGGAGTCGCTGGCGTCGGGCGTGCCGGTGGTGTGCCCCGCCGATGAGGCGTTCGCGGGCGTCGTCGTCGACGGGATCAACGGGCACCGATACACCGGCGCCGACGACTTCGTTGCGGCGATGACCGCCTTGCTTTCCGACGCCGACCTGCGGCGCTCGCGATCCATCGCGGCGCGCAGGAGCGCGGGCGCGCTGGGCCGCGACCGGTTCGTCGCCGAGGTGCTGGCCGCGTACGGGCGGGCGCGGGCCGATGCGATGACCCGGTGCCGCGGCATCCTCCGCCGGCGCGATGCGGTGCGGGTGCGGGTCCGGTGACTACCGAGCGCGGGTGCGGGTGCAGTGACTACCGAGCCGGGGTGCGGGACCAGATGTCCGCGCAATCGGCGCAGGAGTCGTCGGCGATGACGCCCCCGCGCTGCAGCTGCGCGTAAAGCCAGCAGCCGAGGCAGAAGCCGGCGAAGGCCTCGAGGCCCACGGCGACCAGGAACACGGCGAGGATGCCGACCGCCACGAACGGCGCGCCCGCGACCAGCGCCGTCAGCGCCGCGGCCGCGAACACCACGCCGATGCCCTGGGCGAACCGCTTCGGGGCGGCGGACGTCAGCCGCGGCTCACCGAACAGCGGCGCCAGGAAATGCACCGACAGGCGCCCGAACGGCGACAACTTCGGCCCCGAGATGACCCGCAGCACGAAACCGATGAAGAGCACGGCGGCCAACGCGACGGCCACGCCGCCCGCGCCCGCCCTCCCCGACCCGGCGGCGGCCCCGTCGGCAAGCGCGGCCTGCCGGCGGACGCTAGGCGTTGACCTCCGCGCGGATCTTGTGCTTCATGATCTTGCCCGAGGGATTGCGGGGCAGACCCTTCGCGATGATGACTTCGCGCGGGATCTTGTACTTCGCGAGCTTCTCGGACAGGTGGCTGCGCAGCTCATCGACGCCGAGATGCTGCCCGTCGGACGTCACCACCACGGCGACGACCGTTTCACCCCACTCCGGATGGGAACGGCCGACGACGGCGACGTCGCGCACCCGCTCGATGCCGCGGATCGCCTCCTCCACCTCGTTGGAGTACACGTTCTCGCCGCCCGTGATGATGATGTCCTTCTTGCGGTCGATGACGTAGACGTACCCGTCCTCGTCCACGCGGCCGATGTCGCCGGTGCGGTACCAGCCGTCGATGAACGCCTCGGCGGTATCGCGCGGGTTGGACATGTACACCTCCATGACGCTGTCGGTGCGCATCCAAATCTCTCCCTCGCCGCCGGCCTCGACGTCATGGCCATGGTCGTCGATGACCTTCAAATCAACGCCGAGCATGCCGCCCTTGCCGATGGAACCGGCCTTGCGGACCTGGTCCGCGGGCTTGAGGACCGCGCCGGCCGGGCCGGTCTCCGTCATTCCGTAAACCTGGTAGAAGTTCTGCGTGCCATAGGCGTCGATGAGCATGCGGGCCATGTCCTCGCCCAGCGGTGCCGCACCGTAGATCAGCTTGTCGGCGGCACTGAGGTCGTAGTCCTTCGGAGACTCACCCTCGGCCTTCGCCATCTGGACCGGGCCGATGAAGGCGATCGGCGCACCGAACACCGAGGTGATCTTCTCGCGCTCCATCAGGGGGAAGAACTCGGCCGGGTCGTAGTCGCGCATGAGCACGACGGTCGCGCCGACGAACATCATCGTCAGCAGCCAGTTGTTCAGCGGGGACGCGTGCCAGATGGGCATGGCCATGAGGAAGCGGTCGTCGCCGGTGAAGTGGATGTTGGCCGTGACGTTCGGGGCGATGGAACTGACGCCCCGGTGCGTGTGGACGCAACCCTTCGGGGCGCTGGTCGTGCCCGAGGTGTAGAGGATCTGCGCGTACTCGGTGTCCTCCGCGAGCGGGCCCGAGAACGGTTCGGCGTCGTCGACCGCCCGGTCGAAGGTGCCGCCCTCCCAGCTGGTGGTCATCCACTCGAAGCCCGGCGCGCCCTCCCGCGCGGCCTCCACGAGCTCCTCCGACGCGATGCCGAGGACGGCGCCCGAATGGCCGGCGATGTGCTCGAGTTCCGGCCCGGTGAGCTTGTGGTTCACCGGGACGAGGACGGCGCCCATCCGCCACAGGCCGTACATGGCGACCACGAAACCGGGGTCGTTGTACGTCATGACCAGCACGCGGTCACCGGGCAGGACGTTCTTCGACTCGAACACGGTGGCCGCCCGGTCGGCGGCGTCGCGCAGTTCGCGGAACGTCATTTCCCGGTCGCCCCACTTGAGTGCGGTGTGGTGCGGTCGGCGACGAACGGTCGCGTCCAGGACATCGACGAGATTCATGGATTTCTTCCCTCCAAGTGGTTGCGCAATGTAGCGTGGGTCACATTGAACCACAGTTCAATTCTTGAGCGAAAGGTTTTCCGGGGATGGCCTACAAACCGACGGAAGAGACGCGGCGCAAGGGCGTCGCCAAGCGCAGGCGCATCATCGACGTCGCGCACGGACTCCTGTCCACGGGCGGTTTCGCGGCGGCGACCGTGCGCAGGACCGCCGACGGGGCGGGCATTTCGACGGGCTCGGTGTACTCCTACTTCGGCAGCCGGGACGAGCTGCTCGCGGAGCTGTTCCGGGAGCTCGCCTCCCATGAGTTCGCCGTGGTCGACCAGACCGTCCGCGCCGCGGAACCCGCGGCCCGGCAGCGCCTCACCGCCCTGGTGGAGACCTTCGCCCGGCGCGCCCTGCATGCCCCGCAGACGGCGGAGTCACTTCTGTTCGAGCCGGTGAACCCGCTCGTCGAGGCCGAGCGCCTGAAGTTCCGCCGCCGGTACCACGGGCTCATCGTCGAAATCCTCGAGCAGGGCATCGGCGACGGGACCCTGCCCGCCCAAGATCCCGAGGTTTCGGCCCGCGCCATCACCGGCGCCATCGCCGAGGCCCTCATGGGCCGCCTGTCCCCCGAGCCATCCGAGGCGGACCCAGAAACACTCATCGCCAACATCGTCACTTTTTGCATCCGAGCAGTTGCATCCGAGCAGTAGGAGTATCAGCGTGAGCCCCACCCATACCGTCCTCAACCAGGCGGCGCCGCGCGTCGACGTCAACGAGTTCACCGCGAACACGGCGCTCGTCGAGTCGGTGGCGAAGTTCGCCCCCGCCGCCGACACCGCGAAGCTCGAGGAGATCGGCCGCGTCGTCGGCACGGCGGGCTACCAGCGGGACGCGGAAATCGCGAACACGATCACGCCCGTCCACCACTCCCACGACCGCTGGGGGAACCGCGTCGACGACGTCGAGTTCCACCCCTCCTACCACCGCATCATGGGCCAGTCGGTCGAGTGGGGGCTGCATACGTCGGCGTGGGCATCCCCCGGCCCGGGCGCGAACGTGGAGCGGGCGGCGGGGTTCATGCTCGCCAGCCAGATCGAGGCCGGCCACGGGTGCCCCATCTCCATGACGCACGCGGTGGTTCCGGCGCTGCGCTACTCCCCCGGCATCGCCGACGAGTGGGAGCCGAAGCTCCTGTCCACCGACTACGACCCCGAGCTGCGCGACCCCGCCACGAAGCAGGGAGTCATCTTCGGCATGGCCATGACGGAGAAACAGGGTGGCTCGGACGTCCGCGCGAACACGACCACGGCGACGCCGAACGCGGACGGCACGTACACGCTGCGGGGCCACAAGTGGTTCTGCTCGGCCCCGCAGTCCGATGCTTTCCTCGTGCTCGCCCAGCTGGAGGAGGGACTGAGCTGTTTCCTCGTGCCGCGCATCCTCCCGGGCGGCGAACGCAACCCGTTCTACGTGCAGCGGCTGAAGAACAAGCTGGGCAACAAGTCGAATTCCTCGTCGGAGATTGAGCTCGACGGCACCATCGGGCATCTCGTCGGCGAACCCGGCCGTGGGGTGCGCACCATCATCGAGATGGTCAACCGCACCCGCCTGGACTGCGTCCTCGGCGCTGCCGCCGGCATGCGCCAGGTCGTCGCCGAGGCGTCGTGGCATGCCCGGCACCGCAAGGCTTTCGGGGCGACGCTCATCGACCAGCCGGCCATGACGAACGTCATCGCCGACCTCCACCTGGAGGCCGAGGCCGCCACGTGGCTGGCGCTGAGCCTCGCCGCGGATCACGACGATCCGGCCCAGGCGTCCTACCGCCGGTTGGCCACCGCCGTCGGCAAGTACTGGGTGTGCAAGCGCGGCCCCCATCACGCGTACGAGGGGATGGAGTGCCTCGGCGGAAACGGCTACACCGAGCTGTTCCCCCTGGCGCGCCGCTACCGCGAGCAGCCGGTGCTGGCGATTTGGGAGGGCTCCGGCAACGTCATGGCGCTGGACGTGCTGCGCGCGATGGCGAAGGAACCCAAGGCGTTCGCCGCCTTCGACGAGCGCATGGCGCGCTCGGCGGGCTCCCACGAGCTTTACGACGCCCAGCTCGCCCGCACCCGCGATCTCGTCGGCCAGGCCGCGAAGAACCCGGCCGGCGCACCCGCAATCGCGCGCCGCCTCATCGAGGCCATGGCCCTGACGATGCAGACGCAGACGCTCATCGAGCACGCACCCGACGCCGTCGCCGACGCCTACATCCGCGGCCGCCTGTCCGGCGACCGCGGCATCGAATACGGCACCCTGCCCGAAGGCACCGACGTCAAGGCGCTCGTCGAGCGCGCGTGACCGTGTGAGACCCGCCCATTTCAACGGATCCCGCACAAATCACCCCCGCAGGCCGCCCCTATCGACCCGGTGCCTCACTGGAGAAAGACCACCGGACGAACATATGTTTGAACCCGTCCTGGCCCGATCCCCGGAGCGCATTCCTTCCGGTGAATAAGATGAGCTTATACGCGCGAACAACACGCGCGTGATATCCGGCAATTTTTCCAGATACCCGAGCAGCGCAACCCCCGATAGCCGCCGTCACCCCGGGCGATAGGCGGGTTTCGCACACCGGCGGATCATTCACAAAGCAAATGAGGATAAGTTAATCGTGCAGTTGACGGAGCCATCCGAAATAATCGACTTCATCTCCGACGAAGACGTCAAATTCGTCGACATCCGTTTCACGGATTTGCCGGGAACCGAACAGCATTTCACGATTCCCGCATCCGAATTCGATGAGGCCGCAATGGAGGAGGGGCTTGCGTTCGACGGGTCCTCGATCCGCGGCTTCACCACCGTCGACGAATCCGACATGACGCTCCTGCCCGATTTGTCGACCGCGCACGTCGACCCCTTCCGCGCCGCGAAGACGCTGAACATCAAGTTCTTCGTGCACGACCCGTTCACGTTGGAGCCCTTCTCGCGGGACCCGCGCAACATCGCCCGCAAGGCGGAGGAGTACCTCCAGTCAACCGGCATCGCGGACACCTGCAACATCGGCGCCGAAGCCGAGTTCTTCCTTTTCGACAAGGTCAGCTACTCCACCGAATCCAACAACGGCTTCTTCCACGTCGACTCCGTGGAGGGCTGGTGGAACCGCGCGGAGGACGCCAACCCGGACGGTTCACCGAACCTCGGCTACAAGACGCGGATGACCGGCGGCTACTTCCCCGTCGCCCCCTACGACCATTTCCAGGACCTGCGCGATGAAATCAGCCTGGAACTGGAGGGATGCGGTTTCCAGTTGGAGCGATTGCACCATGAGGTGTCCACCGCGGGCCAGCAGGAAATCAACTACCGCTTCAACTCGCTGCTCGCCGCCGCCGACGACATGCAGGTGTTCAAGTACGTCGTGCGCAACACCGCCTGGCGGGCGGGCAAGTCCGCGACGTTCATGCCGAAGCCGCTGGGCCGCGAAGCCGGCTCCGGCATGCACGCCCACCTGTCGCTGTGGAAGGACGGGGAGCCCCTCTTCTTCGATGAGGAGGGTTACGCCGGACTGTCGGACATGGCCCGCCACTTCATCGGCGGCATCCTCGAACACGCCGGCGCGCTCATCGCGTTCACCAACCCGACGATGAACTCCTACCGCCGCCTCATCCCCGGATTCGAGGCCCCGACGAACCTGGTGTACTCGCAGCGGAACCGCTCCGCGGCCATCCGCATCCCCATCACGGGCGCGAACCCGAAGGCCAAGCGCATAGAATTCCGCGCCCCGGATCCGACGGCGAACCCGTACCTGGCGTTCGCCGCGATCATGATGGCCGGCCTGGACGGCATCAAGAACCGCACCGAACCCTCCGAGCCCCTCGACAAGGACATTTACGAGCTCGACCCGGAGGAGGCCGTGGGCATCCCGACCACCCCGGCGTCCCTGTCCCTGGCGCTGGACGCGCTCGAGGCGGACAAGGAGTTCCTCCTCGAGGGCGACGTGTTCACCGAGGACGCCCTGGCCGCGTACATCGCGTACAAGCGCGAACATGAGATTGCGCCGTCCCTGCTGCACCCGACCCCGTTCGAATACGAAATGTATTACGACGCCTAAAGCGGCGGACCGCGGCGCCAGTCACCGCCGAACCACCGCCCGCAACAACGGGCCGCAACAACGGGCGGAAACCATCGCCCAGAACAACCGGTTCCCGACAATTTTCCCATCCCCCAATTCGAAAGGTATTCATGCCCACTTCCCCGTACGACGGCATGCCCAACATCGATTTCCTCTACCTGTCCGAGCCCGAAATGATCGAGGCCGGCGTCACCGATTCCGTGGCGTGCGTGGAGACCATGGAGGAGACGCTCATTCTGCTCGCCGACGGCGATTACCGGATGGCGGGCGCCTCCGCGAATTCGCACGGTGCGCAGGTCAACTTCCCGGACAACCCGGAGCACGAGGGCATGCCCGCCAATGGCCCGGACCGCCGCTTCATGGCGATGCCCGCGTACCTGGGCGGCCGTTTCCGCGCGGCCGGAGTGAAGTGGTACGGCTCCAACGCCGAGAACCGCAAACATGACCTGCCCCGCTCCGTCCACGTCTTCGTGCTGAACGACGCGATCACCGGCGCCCCGATGGCGATCATGTCGGCGAACCTGCTGTCGGCGTACCGCACGGGCGCGGTGCCGGGCGTCGGGGTGAAGCACCTGGCGGTCGAGAACGCGGAGACGGTGGGCATCATCGGCCCGGGCGTCATGAGCCGCACCATCTTCGACTCGGCCATGTCCCAGCGCCCGGGCATCAAGCGCCTGAAGATCAAGGGCCGCTCCCCCGAGTCCACGAGCCGGGTGGCCGAGTACTTCCGCGACAAGTACCCGCAGCTGGAATCCGTCACGGTCGTCGATTCGGAGCAGGCCGCCATCGAGGATTCCGACATCCTCATCGCCGGCACGTCGACGTCCCCGGACGGCCCGAGCGGTTTCCCGTACTTCAAGCGCGAGTGGATCAAGCCCGGCGCACTCATCCTGTGCCCGGCCGCCGCCCGCTTCGACGACGACTTCATCGCCTCCGACGCGGCGAACCTGGTGGTCGACTACACCGGCCTGTACGAGGAGTGGTTCAACGAGAACGGCCCCGACGTCACCTACGAGCGCCTGCTGGGCATCCCCGGCAACCGCTGGTGGGACATGGCCGAGGAGGGTTCGCTGCCGAAGGAGAAGCTGGTCAACATCGGCGACATCGCCGCCGGCCGCGCCCCGGGCCGCGAGAACGACGAGCAGATTTTCTGCTACTCCATCGGCGGCATGCCGGTCGAGGACGTCGCCTGGGCGTACGACGTCTACGAGAACGCGCGCGCCAAGGGCATCGGCACCACCCTGAACCTGTGGGAGAACCCGGTCCTGAAGTAGCGCGGGACCCCCGACCGCGCCGCACCGGGCGCCGTCATTGCCCGGGATCGCCGGAACCGCGCCGTCGGAAAGCAACTGCTTGCCGACGGCGCGGTTCCGCCTTCGGGTGAGGCCCCGCCCCGCCCGCTCCTACAGCGAGTCGCCGAAGTCCTTGCGGAACTGCTCGACGAGGTCGCCCATCCAGTTGCCCTTGGTCTTCAGGCGGCCGTAGAAGAAGCGCAGGATCTCCGGCTCCTCCTCCCATTCCATGCCGCCGATGAGGCGGCGGTTCTGGTACAGCCAGTCGAGGCGGTCGATGACGTAGTTGACCTGCGACAAGGTGAACACGCGGCGGGGCATGGCCAGGCGCACGAGCTCCATGTCGGCCAGCGGCTCGTTGCCGTCGGCGTCGCGCTGCTCGGCCATCGTGCCGCGTTCCATGCCGCGGACGCCGGAGGCGACGTACAGGGCGGCGGCCAGGGCGGCGGCGGGGTACTCGTTCTGCGGGACGTGGTCGACGAAACTCATCGCGTCGACGTGCGCGCCCAGGCCACCGGCCGGAGTGATGACGGGGATGTTGCGGCGATCCAGCTCATCGACCATGTACTCGATGAACTGCGGGCCCTGGTTGATCATGTCCTCGTCCATGGTCTCGTCCAGGCCGACGGTGATGGCCTCCATCTCGCGGACGGACATGCCGCCGTAGGTGAGGAAGCCCTCGAACATGGGCACGTAGCCGCGCATCTTCTTGAAGGTCTCTTCGTCGCGGATGCAGATGCCTCCGCCGCGGCCGAAGCCGAGCTTGCGTGCCGAGAAGTACAGGACGTCGACCTCGTCGGCCATCGCGCGGGTGATCTCGCGGATGGACATGTCCTTGCACGCCTCTTCGCGGGTCTTGATGAAGTGCAGGTTGTCGGCCAGCAGCGACGCGTCGAGGACCAGCGGCAGCGAGTGCTCGCGACAGGTGGCCGCGACCTCGCGGAGGTTCTCCAGCGAGAACGGCTGGCCGCCGATGAGGTTGGTGCCGGCCTCCATGCGCACGTGGCTGATCGCCTCCGCGCCACGCTCGTCGATGAGGCCCCGCAGCGCCTCGACGTCGAAGTTGCCCTTGAACGGATGGTCGGAGGTGACCTCGAGCCCCTCGGGGCGGATCAGCTCCACGACCTCGCCGCCGTTGACGGTGATGTGCTGCTTGGTGGTGGTGAAGTGGTAATTCATCGGGATCAGCGTGCCGGGGCGGATCATCGTCTGGCTGATGATGTTCTCCGCGGCGCGGCCCTGGTGGGCGGGCAGGAAGTAATCCATGCCGAAGATCTCGACGAGCTTGTCGTACAGGCGCGTGTAGGTCGCGGAGCCGGCGTAGGCGTCGTCGGCCATGAGCATCGCCGCCTGCTGATCCTGGCTCATCGCGTTGACGCCGGAGTCGGTGAGCATGTCCAGGAACACGTCGGCGTTCTGCAGCAGGAAGGTGTTGAAGCCGGCCTCTTCCATCGCCTCGCGCCGCTGCTCGATCGGCAGCAGCGTCAGCTTCTGAATGATTCGCACCTTGTGGATCTCGAGCGGCAGCTGCTCACCGCGGTAGAACTTCACCTTCGATACGTCCGGGGCTCCTTTACATAGGCGGATACTCACGTTGGCCGGGACCGAAACCATCATCCCATGCGGGTGCGGGTATCGGCCCTTCGGGTGACGATCACTTCAGGCGAGCGAACCAGTACTGCGCGACGGGTTCTTCGGTGTCCGCGAAAGCGAGGCTCGCCGGAACGACGCCCTCGGGCACCTCGAAGATCCACGTCATGGACGTCGAAAAGCCGGGGTTCATCATGTCGTCGCACACGGGATTGCCGGGGATGTCGTGGAGCGCGTCGACCCGCTCATGCCTCCGCCCGAGGTCATCGACGAGCTGCACCCGGACGTCGTAGCCGCAGACGAGGTCCCATGCACGGTCCCCCGTGTTCACGACCGTCGTGCGCACGGTCGCAAACGTCCCACCGGGCCGGGCGTCGACCTGCTCGACGTACGTCACAGGCCCTTCGACGCCGACCTCGAAGCGGTGCTTCACCACGTCACGGGCCGGGGCCACGGTGACCTCATCGATCGTCAACGTGATGCCGGGGCCTCCACCGGCTGCCCCGGCGACGGACCATGCACCGGTCTCGTCCGGCGCTCGGACCGGTCATCCGCGCCCTCCGCCACCGGATCCGCGTCTCCGATGGAGTAACCGCCGAAGCCCCCGCCACCCGAGGACCCGGAGGGGATGGCCACGCCCACGCCGACCCCGAGTGCGAACACGACCGCGATGACCGCGACCTTCACCGCCGAAGATCCCCGGCGAGCACCATCCGTCCACGTCATGGCATCAATGGTACGGCCCCCAAAACCTCACGCCCCGGTAACGATCCCGCTTCCATGTGAAAACGATCCCTTGCGCCGAGAGTGCACCTCGTACACCATGGGCGGAAGGAGCAACTTTGCAGCCCGGCGAACCATCGGACGATGGGCGTCGCAAAGCAAAGTCGCCCGGCTGCATCCCGACCCGCAGCACCCCGATCAACGAGGAGAACGACATGCGCAAGACCACCATCACCCGCACCACCGCCGCCATCTTCGGCGCCACCCTGCTGCTCGGCGCCGCGGCATGCTCGTCGGACGAAGTCAAGGACAACACCGCCCAGGCCACCGACGCCGTCGAGTCCGCCGTGAACGACGCCACCGGCGGCAACGAGGCCTCCGAGGAGACGTCCGCCGAGGAGTCGGCCGCCCAGGACGAGGGCACCGGCGAGGAGGCGGACGTCGAGACCGAGGACGTCGCCGAGGGCGATGTGCCGGTCGAGGTCACGGAAGCCGCGCAGGCCGCCAATCTGGGCGAGTTCAAGTCCGCCGAAAAGGCCGGCGACAACGTCCTCGCCGAGTACGAGAACGGCTGGGTCGCCGCGTCGCCGGACGGCGGCACCCACCCGATCGTCGGCATGATCGGCGAGACCTGGAAGGAAGACGGCGCGCTCGGCAACGAGGTCGGCCTGCCCACCGCCGGCGAGACCGAGATCGAGGGCGGCTGGGAGCAGACCTTCACCAACGGCACCATCCAGTGGACCCAGGACGAGGGCGGCGAGTTCTCCGCCAAGTACGTCTAAGCGGCTCAACGCGAGCCCATCGCTTGACGACGGGCCGACGCGCACCATTGACCGGCCCAGCCCCGGGAGCATCGTCGGATGCCCCGGGGTTTTGGCGTACCCGGGCACATCTCCCCCGCCTCGCGCGACTCAGGAGAGGCCGCGCACACCACAGGATTAATACCCCCCGGGGGATATGGGTTACAGTTGCCACATCAACTAAATCGGCCGCGCCTTCGGGCGCGGCCGCCCCATGTCCACGGAGGTCCGATCATGTCCCCCACCCAGACGAAGGCCCCGGCCGCTGCAACGCCCATCCGCGGCCTCATCCCGCCGCTTCTGCTCGGAGTGCTGGCCCTGGTGTCGGCCGCGGAACCGATGTCGATCAACATGTACCTGGCCGGATTGCCGCAGCTGGGCGACGAGTTCGACATCGACCAGGCCGCGGCCCAACTGACCATCACCTTCTTCCTCGCCGGCATGGCCATCGGGCAGCTCGTCGCGGGCCCGGTGTCGGATTCGCGCGGGCGCCGCGGCCTGTTCATCGCCGGCGCCGCGGGACTGCTCCTCGCCACCGCCGCGGCGGCGCTCGCCCCCGGAATCTGGACGCTCTACATCGCCCGCCTGGTCCAGGGCCTCGCCGGCGGCACGGCAGTCGTCCTGGCGCGCGCCGCGGTCGTCGACCTCGTGCGCGGCCCGGAGGTTGCGCGGATCTTCTCCATCCTCATGCTGCTCGGCGGCATCGCGCCGGTGCTCGGCCCGATCATCGGAGGCCTGCTGGTCGAGCCCGTCGGCTGGCGCGGCATCTTCTGGGTGCTCGTCGCCATCAACGCGATGATCCTCGCCGGCGTCGTCTTCGCCGTCCCCGAGACCCTGCCCGCCGAGCGTCGCAAGGACGCCGGTTTCGCCCCGATGCTCGCCAGCGCGCGGTCGCTGTTCTCCGACGGCGCGTACGTCGGCTTCGCGGTCGCCTTCATCACCTCCTTCGGCACGATGTTCGCCTACGTCGCGGCGTCGGCGTACGTCCTGCAGGAGCACTACGGCTTCTCCCCCGTGCAGTACTCGGCGATCTTCGCCACGAACACCACCGGCCTGTTCATCGTTGGACTGGTCAACGCGCGGATCGTCCGCAAGCTCGGCCCCCTGCCCATCGCCAAGATGGGCAACGCCATCTTGCTGGCGGCGACTGCGGGATTGGTCGCAGCTTCGCTTGCCGACGCCCCCGCCCCCGTGATCCTCGCCCTGCTGTTCATCACGGTGGCTTCGATGGGCGTGAACATGCCCAACAACTCCGCGCTCGCGGTGTCCCGCGCCACCGGCATCGCGGGTTCGGCCTCGGCGTTCATGGGCTCGGGCCAATTCATCGTGGCCGGCCTGCTCAGCCCGCTCGTCGGAGTTGCGGCCGCCGCCGGCATGTCCCAGCCGGTCGCCATGGCCGTCGTCATGTTGGCCTGCGCCGCAACCGCCACTGCATCGTTGCACGTCGCGGCGCGGGCGGCGTTCCCGAACTCGACCGATGGCCCCACCGATGGCGCCACCAATGACGCGAGCGACGGCACGAGCACTGGGACGAGCGCCGACACACGCCTTTCCGACGACCATCGCCGTGCCCGAAAGGTCCACAGGTCGACCAGAAGGGGAATCGTTACAGAACCGTGATGCTCCCCGGGCTGATTCTCAGGTTCGAAACGCCCCTCTCGAACGACCTGGGTGAACATCGTTTGTAACCCATGTCACAAACTGAGAGCTTCCCGTGAAGGCACGCGCTTCCCCGCCCGAAACGGCCCGATGGACCCGACCCGCCAGTGCACGTGAACAACATTCTCCTTACCGTGGTCGACACCGGCCGCCGCTCAGGGGCGGCCCGAGAAAAGCACCACGGAAGGAAGATCGACATGGCCAACGAGAAGAACATCAAGGATCTCTTCAACGCCACCGCTTACGACCGCAACGGCGACAAGCTGGGCGCGGTCAAGGAGGTTTTCGTCGACGACAACTCCGGCCAGCCCACCTTCGTGGAGGTCGGCCACGGGTTGTTCGGCATGAGCAGCAGCCTGGTGCCCATGCGCGGCCACCGACTTTCGGGTGACCAGCTCCAGCTGGCCTTCGACAAGGACCGCATCAAGGACGCCCCCAACCTCGACGCGGACAACCACCTGACGCCCGAGGACCAGCGCAACATCTACGGCCACTACCAGCTGACGGATGCCCAGGACAGCGAGCGCTACCTCGCCGATGAGCGCCGTGAGCGCCACGCCGATCCGCATCACGACGGCCGACGCGACGGTGACCGCGACCTCCGCGACGGCGACCGCGATCTCCACCGCGACTCCGCCGCCGGTGCCGGCGGTGCCGGCGTTGGCGCGGCCGGTGCCGGAATCACCGCCGGGCTCGCCGATGACGGCCGAGTCGGCCGCGACGAGCACGGCATTCACGACGAGCACGACGTCCGCGATGACCGCGATCTCCGCGACCGCGGCCAGACCCGACCGGGCCAGGTCCATGACCGCCCGGACCACGTCGACTCCGATCTCACGCCCGAGGAGCTGAAGCGCCGCGCGGCCCTGCGCGATGACGCCGACCTCCGCGACGCCGACCGCGCCGCCGCCCTCGACGGCCAGGCGCCCCGCGACGACGATCGCCACGGCCACGTCGGCCACCCCGACGACGTCGACCGCCACGACGTGTCCGATCTCGGCGGCCACGACGCAGTCGGCCGCGACCGTGATGCCAGCGCCGGCCACGGTGCCGACCACGACTCGGGCCACGGTGCCGACCGCGACTCGGGCCTGGGCGAGGTCCGCCTGCGCCGCCACGTGGTCACCGACTACGAGACCATCGAGGTCCCCGTGACCCGCGAGGAGATCCGCGTCGAGCGCGACACCATCTCCGATCGCGACGCCCACGACGCCGGCCACGGCTCGCGCGACGCCCGCGACCTCCGCTAGGCCCATCCCCCGGCCCCCCCACGGGAACCCGGCCACGGCCCCAACGCCGCGGCCGGGTTTTCGCGTGCGCACCGCGGCCGCTTCACGACGATGCGGCCGAGACGTGCAGCCAGTGGCCGTCGTAAAGCACACCGTTCAGTAAGGTTGG
Source organism: Corynebacterium xerosis NBRC 16721 = ATCC 373 (assembly GCF_001552415.1). Classification (GTDB taxonomy): domain Bacteria; phylum Actinomycetota; class Actinomycetes; order Mycobacteriales; family Mycobacteriaceae; genus Corynebacterium; species Corynebacterium xerosis. The sequence continues at coordinate 429,348 of NZ_BCRD01000001.1, read as the reverse complement.
CCCCGTGGACTACATTTCGACGCGCGACCCGAAGCGAACCCCCGCCAAGTTCTCGGACATCCTCCTCGGCGGCCTCGCCCCCGACGGCGGTCTGTACCTGCCGGTCGAGTACCCGCAGATCGACGACGCGACGCTTACGCGTTGGCGCGACGTTCTCGCCGACGAGGGCTACGCCGCCCTGGCCGCCGAGGTGCTGCAGCTGTTCGTCGACGACATCCCCACCGACGACCTCAAGGCCATCTGCGCCCGCGCGTACACCACCCCGAAGTTTTCCGACCCGGACATCGTGCCCGTCACCGAACTCGAAGACGGCCTGTGGATCGGCCACCTGTCCATGGGCCCCACCGCCGCGTTCAAGGACATGGCCATGCAGCTGCTCGGCGAACTGTTCGAGTACGAGCTCGCCCGCCGCGGCGAGACGCTGAACATCCTCGGCGCCACCTCCGGCGACACCGGGTCCTCCGCCGAATACGCCATGCGCGGCCGCCACGGCATCTCCGTGTTCATGCTCACCCCCGCCGGGCGCATGACCCCGTTCCAACAGGCGCAGATGTTCGGCCTCGAGGACTCGAACATCCACAACATCGCCCTCGACGGCGTCTTCGACGACTGCCAGGACGTGGTCAAGGCCGTCTCCGGCGACCTGGAGTACAAGGCCGCCAACCGCATCGGCGCCGTCAACTCCATCAACTGGGCGCGGCTGATGGCGCAGATCGTGTACTACGTGTCGTCGTGGATCCGCATGACGGAGACCAACGACCAGAAGGTCAGCTTCTCCGTGCCCACCGGCAACTTCGGCGACGTGTGCGCCGGCCACATCGCCAAGTCCATGGGCGTGCCGATTGACCGGCTGATCGTCGCCACCAACGAAAACGACGTCCTCGACGAGTTCTTCCGCACCGGCGCCTACCGCGTGCGCAGCTCCGAGGAGACCCAGGCGACGTCGAGCCCGTCCATGGACATCTCGCGCGCGTCGAACTTCGAGCGCTTCATCTTCGACCTGCTCGGCCGCGACGCCGAGCGCATCGCCGAGAAGTTCGGCGTGAAGGTCAAGCAGGGCGGTTTCACCCTCACCGGTGACCCGGCGTTCCCCGAGGCGTCCGCCGTGCACGGATTCCTGTCGGGCCGCTCCACCCACACCGACCGCGTCGAGACCATCCGCGACTGCTGGGAGCGCCTCGGCGTCATGGTCGACCCGCACACCGCCGACGGCATCCACGTCGCCCGCGGCCTGCGCGACCAGGTGTCGACGCCGATCGTGTGCCTGGAGACCGCGCTGCCGGTGAAGTTCGCCGACACCATCATGGAGGCCACCGGCACCGAGCCGGACATGCCGGAGCGGTTCGCCGGGATCATGGACGCGCCGCGTCGCGTCGTCGATCTGCCCAACGACGCCGACGTGATCAAGGACTTCATCCTGGACAACATCGCCACGAAGTAGGGGCGACGGGGTTCGCCGCCCGATTCGGGGTGCCACCGGAGTGTCGGCGGCGCCCCGTTTCGCGTTTTCGGGGCCTGGCGTTGCGACGCCATCGGGTCCTCCGCTTCGCCTTTCGGAGCGGCGGCCGGCCAATCCCCCGGGAGTCGACCCCTCCCAGCCGGCATGCGCACCACGGGGTCGCCCGTCCCATCGCTAAACCACGGGGTCGCCTCCTCCCAGCCGGCCCGTAAACGCCGGGGTAGCGCCCCATGTTTGCGACCCCGCTTTTTCCATGAGGGGGCCTCCCACAGTCTCAAATCCCAAACCCCGAAAGGAAAAACCCGAGATCAACCCCGATCTCGGGATATGAACGGCGGTCATGCACCCCTTTCGGGGTTCTGATCTCGGGGTTTGGCAACCTGCGGTCTGATCTCGGGGTTTGGCAAGCGTCGGCTCCGTTATCGAGGTCGGGGTTTGGGAAGCCGCGGCCGCTCCCCATCGGGGTTCGGCGTCCGGGCTGAGCACTGACGGACCCATTTGCCGGGGCCTAGCTGTGGCGATCGAGTTCCGGCGGGCACAACTAGGAGGTCACGCGTGCGGGCACCACATGAGCGTCGCAAAGCACTGTGCCACACCCGAAGATCACCCCCATGAAACACGCGACGCGAATTTCCATGAACGGCGTAATCCCCCCGATTTCCACCCCCAAATATTCGGCAAAACCCGTGATCAATCCGTTATCGACGGTTTCACCCTTCCGCTTACCTGCGCCATCGGCAACAATCGGCCCCTGCACTTGTCCGCAGCACCCGTCCGCCGTCGAAGGAGACCTTCCGTGCAGCGATACACCACCGAGACCACCCGCCCCGAAACCAACACAATCGGACACGGGGCGCCGGTCGCCGTCGACGAGGCCGCCACCCATGCGAGCGCCTCCCCCGCCGCCGATGCGGGCGACACCAACGTTCCCGCGCCCCGCACCGAGACCACTCTCGCCGCCACGGTCTCCACGGCCATCGCCGACGTCATCCTGGCCCGGGCCGACCACGTCTTCGGGCTGGTTGGCAACGCGAACTCGCACGTCGTCAGCCACCTGACGTCCCGCGGCTTCCCGTACACGGCCACCCGCCACGAGGCCGGCGCCGTCGCCGCCGCCGACGCCTTCTTCCGCGCCGGCGGCGGCATCGCCGTGGCCACGACCACCTGCGGCGCCGGGTTCACCAACACCATCACGGCGCTCGCGGAGGCCAAGGCCGCCCGCGTGCCCATGGTCTACGTCACCGGCTCCGCCCCCGCCGCCGGCCCGCGCCACTTCGATCTGAACCAGGCCGGGCTTCTCGACGCGCTGGGCATCGACCACTTCACGCCCACCCCTGCCACCGCGGCCGCCGACGCCCACGCCGCATTCGCGCTGGCGCAGACGCACCAGGAGCCGGTCGTCCTGCTTCTGCCCTTCGACCTGCAGACCGCCCCGCTGGCCGACGGCGGCGACGTCTTGTCACGCCCGGAACTCCTGCGCCCGGCCCACGCCACCCCGACGCGCCCCCTGTCCGAGGCCACCCGGGCCGAGCTCGCCGCCGTCGCCGACGCCCTCGCCGGCGCCCGCCGCCCGCTCATCCTGTCCGGCCGCGGCGTCGTCCGCGCCGGCGTGGCCGCGGACGTCGCCGCCCTCGGCGACCGCATCGGCGCGGTCCACATGCATTCGGCGATGGCCCGCAACGTCATCGGCGGCGAGTGGTGCATGGGCACCGCCGGCGGCTTCACGCACCGCGCCCACGTGCCCATCGCGCGCGACGCCGACGTCGTCCTGGTCCTCGGCGCCAGCTTCAACGCCTTCCAGTCCCGCGGCGGGTCGCTGTTCTCGCCCGATGCGACCATCATCCACCTGACGTTGGAGGAGCATCCGTCGAACCGGGACGTCGATAAGCGGCTCTTGTGCGACCTGACCACGGTCATGCCCGTGCTCGACGGGCTCGTCGCCGACCGCACGACCGGCGCCCGCGCGACCTGGCGAGACGAACTCGGCGCCCTGCCCCCGGCCGAGGACCCCGCCACCCAGCCCGAGCTGTTCCACGAGCGCGGCGCCGACGGCCGCCTCGACCCGCGCGCGGCCCTGCGCGAGCTCAACCGGATCCTCCCGGCGCAGCGCACGGTGTGCACCGACGGCGGGCATTTCCTCGGTTGGGTGCCCATGTACCTGGACAGCCCGGATCCGCGGGCGCAGGTGCTGGTCGGCACGGCGATCCAGACGATCGGGCTGGGCTTTCCGACGGCCATCGGCGTCGCCGCCGCCCGCCCCGATGATTACAACGTGCTGGTCACCGGCGACGGTGGCGGCCTGATGGCGCTGTCCGATGCCGAGACCGTCTTCCGCACGGTGCGCCGGGGTGCCGTCATCGTCATGAATGACGCGGCCTACGGCGCCGAGCTGCACCAGTACCGCGCGGAGGGCCTGGACACCGCGTCGATGGTCATCGACGACATCGATTTCGCCGCGGTCGGCCGGTCGCTGGGCGCGCGCGGGGTCACCGTCGCCGACATGTCCGACTTCGCGCGGGTCGCCGAGTTGCTTGACGACGACCCGAACGGCGTCATCGTCATCGACGTGAAGATCTCCCGCGAGGTCATCGCCGACTTCATCGCCGAGGTGCTGAAGAAGCAGTAGCCGCCGGAGCGATCGCGCAGCGGGTCGAAGCGCCGCATTGACGCGGCGTCGAGCCGGCGGGCGTCAGTACAGGTTCTGGTTCGGCAGTTCCCCGTCGAGGACGACCCTGTTCTTCTCGTCGCTCCAGGTGAACGTGATGGTCGTGGTGTACTTCGGCGACGCGGCGTTGGGCTCGCCGGACTCCATCAACGCCTCCCAGTCCTTGTACTCCACTTCGAACCAGCCGTCGCCTTCCCCGATGATCCAGCCCTGCTGCGGGGCGGTGCTGGCGTCGACGCCCAGGTATTCGCCGTCATGGAACATGAGGATCTTCGTGGCGAATTGCGAGTTGCCCTGGGGCATCTGGTGGAACAGCGCGTAGGTCAGCTCACCGCAGGAGTCGTAGTTGGTTTCGGTCAGCTCCCAGCGGTCGCCGGCCGATGGAGGCTCCACGCCGGCGATGGAGTCGGTGATGATCGGGGCACTTTCGTCGACCCCGCATTCGGCGCCGCCACGGCCCTGGCCCCCGCCTCGATTCCCGGCATCGCCGTTTCCGTTCCCGCCGTCATTACCGCCGGGCGTCGGCGACGGTGACCGGCCCGACGCATCCCCGTCGGTGCCCTCGCCGGCGGTGGTGGTCACCGTCGAGGTGACGGTCTCCGGTGCCGCCTGCGCCGAATCCGCGTTTCCGTCCGCGCCACCGCCGCCGTCGCCGCCGTTGGAGCAGCCGGCCAGCGTCAACGCCAGCGCGCACCCGGCCGCCGCGGCCCCGCGCATCACGCCGATCCGGCTACGCACCCGCCCCACCTCCCGTGGTCTCGCCGTGGCCGCCATCGAACTCGGCACGGAAGGCGTCTTCGATGTCCTCGCCGGACACCACGAACGTCACCGCCACGACGTTGTCCCACACGTCGTTGCCGCGGGCGACGATCGCCCGGTGCGCGGCGGCCGCGACATCGACCGCCGGCCAGCCGTAGGCGCCCGCGCCGATCGCCGGCACGGCCACCGAATGGGCCCCGACCCGGTCGGCCGCATCCAACGCGCTGCGGAACGCCGACTCCAGAACCCCGATGTCCGTCTCCCCCGCGTTCCTGTTCGGCCCCACCGCATGCACCACCCACTGTGCGGGGAGGTCATGCGCGGAGGTGATCACCGCGTGGCCCGGGGGCAGGCCGTCGGAAAGCGATTCTTCCCGCAACCTGCGGCATTCCACCAGCAACCCGGGGCCCGCCGCGGCATGGATCGCGCCGTCGACTCCGCCTCCCCCCAACAGCGTCGAGTTGGCGGCGTTGACGATCGCGTCGGCCTTCGCCGTCGTGATGTCCCCGCGAACGATCGCGATGTCCATGGTGCGCACCCCTCCCGGGATCCTCGGGCAATTACCTTCGGGTGTACACGTATTTCACCGATCCCGTGTTGCGACCCCCGAGAATCGGGGCGGCGCGGGCTGCAGCCGGGCACAGGGCCAGAGCAGGGCCAGAGCTGAGCCGGTGCGGGACCGGGGCGGGGTCAGAACTGGGCCGGAGCGCCGCTGCCGACGACGGCCCCTCAGATCTTCCGCGGCCGTTCGTGGGCGTGGTGCGCCGGGGTCTCCAACTGCAGCGTCGCATGGCCGACGCCGAACTCGTCGGCGAGGCCGGTCTCCATGTCGCACAGGATCGAGCAAGCGTCGTCGAACCCGAGGCCCTCGTCGACGGTGACGTGGGCGGTGAGCACCGCGTCGGTGCCGTGGATCGACCAGATGTGCAGGTCGTGGACGCCGTGGACGCCGGGGCGGCCTGTCATCCACTCCTCGACCACGCGGGCGTCGAGGCTCGACGGCGCCAACTCCAGCAGCACCGCGCCGGCATTGCGGATCAGCGCGATGGCCTGCGGGATGACCAGCACCGCGATGAGCACAGCGGCAATGATGTCCGCCCGTGCGAAACCGGTCCAGCGCACGATCAGCGCCGACACGAGCACGCCCGCCGAGCCCAGCGCATCGACGACGACGTGCAGCAACGCGGCGCGCAAGTTCATGTTGTCCTTGTCGCCGCCCGCCAGGATCGCCGCGGCGATGAGATTGGCCGCCAACCCGATCGCGGCGACGATCAGCACCGTCCCCGACGCGACGTCGGCCGGTTCGGACCAGCGGCGGAACGCCTCGACGAGGATCCACACCCCCGCCGCGCCGACGAGCACCGCATTGAACATCGCGGCGAGCACCTCGGCCCGGCGGAATCCGTAGGACGCCATCTTCGTGGCCGGACGCGCGCCGATCCACGCCGCCGCCAGCGCCACCAGCAAGCCCAGCGCATCGGAGGCCATGTGCGCGGCGTCGGCGAGCAGCGCCAGGGAGTTGGCGACGACGCCGCCGACGACCTCGGCGACGAGGATGACCGCGGTCAGCCCGAACGCCAGCGCCAACCGCGGCAACGCGGTGCTGGAGTGGTCGTGATCGTGGACGTGGAAAAGCCCGTGACGGTGGTCGTGGTCGTGGGAACCGCCATGGCCGTGGCCATGCGCTGGCCCGTGGCCGTGGCCCTGGTCGTCGGCGCGCCCGCGGGCACCCTCCTCATTCGACATAACCCCAGGCTAGGCCCGGTCGGCGGCGAAAGCGAACTTGAAAACGGTTCCCCGGTTCCCCGCCAATGCCACGGCGTCACCCCGGTCGTTCCGCTGCTACCGCTCGTTTCCCTCCGTCAAGTACGCGACGGTGTCCTCCGGCGCCTCGAGGAACTCCCGCATGTCCGCCACGGCCCCGCAGTCGCGCCACGCGGGCACGTCGATGCCGTCTTCGCCCAGTTCGAAGATCGTCGCGCCGGGGATGGCCAGCAGGATCGGCGAGTGCGTGGCGATGATGAACTGCGCCCCGCCCTTCGCCAGCTCGTGGATCTGCGCCAGCAGCGCCATTTGCCGCATCGGCGACAGCCCCGACTCCGGCTCGTCGAGCAGGTACAGCCCGTCGGCGAACCGGTGCGTCACCATCGCCCACACCGATTCCCCGTGCGACAGGTGGTGCAGCTTGTCCGGCCCGTAAATCGGTGCATTCGGCGGCTTCTTCGCGATCTCCTCCAGCATCCGCAGGTGCCCCTCGGCCCGCAGGAAGAACGCGTCGGTGGGGTTGGCCCGCCGCACCAGCCCCATCGCGCGATGCAGCGGCGAGGCGTCGTCGAGCCCCGAGTACCGCATGTGCCGCGATCCGCCGTCGGCATTGCACCCGGCGAGCACCGCGATGGCCTCCAGCAGCGTCGACTTGCCCATCCCGTTGTCCCCGGCGATGAGCGTCACGGGCGTGGGCAGGGGAAGTTCCCGCAGGTCACGAAGATGCTTGACGACGGGCAGGTCCAGCACCCACCCGTCGTCCCCACCGGATCCGGCGTCCCCGAACACGGCGTCGGCGTCGGTGACGCGCAATGCTCTGACGTACGGCGCACGGTCCGGATACCTCATGCCCCGAGAGGATACGCGCGGCGGACGGGCCTAGACTGCCGACAATGACCGTCGATCCACGTTCCCGCATCACCGGCCGCGCCCTCACCGTGTGGGCGGCCGCGGTCCTGGTGTATCTGGCGGCGATCACGGGGCGCACGTCCTTCGGCGTCGCCGGCGTCGAGGCGCTGGACCGCTTCGGCGTCGACGCTTCCCGCCTGGCCGTGTTCACTGCGGTGCAGGTCGGCGTGTACGCGCTGGCGCAGATCCCGGTGGGCCTGGCCATCGACCGGTTCGGGGCGCGGCGGACCATGGTCATCGGCGCGCTGGTCATGGCCGTCGGCCAGATCACGCTGGCGCTGACGGCGTCGTACCCGATCGCGATCCTCGGCCGCGTGCTCATCGGCGCCGGCGACGCCAGTGCATTCCTGTCGGCCATGCGCCTGCTGCCCGCGTGGTTCCCGCTGAAGGTCACTCCCCTGTTCACCCAGCTCACCGCAGGGCTGGGGCAGATCGGTCAGTTCGTCTCGGCCGTGCCGTTCCTCATGCTCCTCCACGCCGAGGGATGGACCGCCGCGTTCCTGGCACTGGGCTCCGGCATCGCGCTGGTCGGCATCGCCGCCGCCGTCGCCATCGCCGACGTGCCGAAGGCCCCGGCCGAACCGGGCGAGAACGCCGGGGCGTCGTCAAGCCACAAGCCCGACGACCGGGCGACCGTGCGCGAAATGCTCGGCATCGTGCTGCGCCATCCGGTGTGCTGGCAGGGGTTCTTCACCCACTGGGTCGGGCTGATGCACCAGGCGACGTTCACGCTGCTGTGGGGCATGCCGCTGATGACGCTGGCGATGGGGCTGACCCCCGCGCAGGCCGGCGGCGTGCTGGTGGTCAACACCGTCGCGTCGGTGGCCGCCGGCCCGCTGATGGGCATGGCGTCGTCGCGATTCGGGGCGCGGCGCGGCACCCTGACCGTGGTCATTTCCGTGATCCTGATGGGCATGTGGGTGGTGTTCCTCATCCCCGGCACGCCGCGCGGGCTCGCCGCGATCGTGGCGCTCAACATCGCGATGGCCGCGCTGTCGTCGGCCTCCGGCCTCGGCTTCGATTCCGTGCGCGAAGCCGTCGACCGCCGCGCCCTGGCCACCGGCACGGGCCTGTCCAACATGGGCGGATTCCTGGCGGCGATGATGGCGGCGCAGGGCATCGGGCTGCTTCTCGACGCCTCCTCCGACGGACGCGCCTACCAATGGGCGGACTTCCGCGTCGCGTGGATCGCCATCGTGGTGGTGTGGGTGATGGGCATGGCCGGGTTGATCACCGCCATGATCGCCCGCCGCCGCATCGAGCGCCGCGAACCCACGTCCGGGACACGGTTACGACATCCGTAAAGTGGACGGAATGAACAACGTTGACATCCGATCCCCGTTCCGGGAAACGCTCCACGCCCTCACCGAGGACTGCCGCAAGGTCACGGACGGGGAGAATGCCACGTACATTCCGGCGCTGGCCGACGTCGACCCCGACCTGTGGGCCACCGCCGTCATGAGCCCCGAAGGCGACCTCTACGCATTCGGCGACGTCGACCACGAGTTCACCATCCAGTCGATGTCGAAGCCACTGGTTTACGGCCTGGCCATCGAGGAGCTCGGCCTGGAGAAGGTCCTCGAGCGCGTCGGCGTCGAGCCCTCCGGCGACGCCTTCAACGAGATTTCCCTGGATGAGCGGGGCCGGCCGGTCAACCCGATGATCAACGCCGGCGCGCTGACCGTCCACGGCCTGCTGCAGGAGCACGTCGGCGGCCGCGCCGACGACCTCATCCTCGAGGGGCTGTCGAAGCTGGCCGGCCGGCAGCTCAGCTCCGACAAGGACATCGGGCAGGGCGAGCGCGACACCGGCTTCCGCAACCGCGCGATCGCCAACCTGTTGCGGTCGACCGAGACCATCACCTGCGACCCGCTGCAGGTCTTCGACGGCTACAGCTGGCAGTGCTCCATCACGCTCAACGTCTGCGACCTGGCGACCATCGGCGCGACGCTGGCCACCGGCGGCGTCCATCCCGTGTCCGGCGAGCGGGTGTTCCGCGAGGAGACCGTGCAGTGGATCCTGTCGGTGATGTCGACGTCGGGCATGTACAACTCCGCGGGCAACTGGATGAACTACGTCGGCGTGCCCGCCAAGTCGGGCGTCTCCGGCGGCATCTTCGGCGTCATCCCGGGCGAGCTGGCGCTGGCGTCGTTCTCCCCGCGCCTCGACGACCACGGCCACTCCGAGCGCGGCAACGCGTTCTTCCACCGGGCGTCGTCGGACCTGGGGCTGCACATGATGCGCGTGACCGGCCGCCCGCACGGCGCCCTGCGCCACCGCGCCGTCGTCGACTTCGATTCCGACGGCGTCCAGGACACCACCCTGCTGCGCCTCTACGGCGACATCGACTTCTGCTCCTACGAGGCCATCGACCGCGAGGTCACCCGCGGCGCCGCCTCCGGCACCGGCCTGTTCGTCGACCTCGTGGAGGTGCGCTCGCTGGCCCCGAAGGCCAAGGAGCTGCTGGAGGAGCTGCTCGAGTCGGCCGGCGAGAAGACCACCACCTACGTTCACGATCCGGCGGATCTGCTCGACCACGACGCCTGCGCCGCTCCCCAGTGGGTGGATCAGGCGGAGATCCGCGAGTACCGCGCGGACCAGCCGGAGCGCCGCAAGCCGCGCAAGCTGCTGCGCCGCCGAGACGCGCGCAAGCCCGGCAACGGCAACGGCAAGAAGGCGCAGCCGAAGTCGGTGCAGAAGCGGTCGGACTCGCGCCGGAAGTAGCCGTCGGGCTCGCTCCCGAAGCTGCTGCCGAGCCTCTGTCCGGACGTAGCCGTCGCACCCTCCCACCGCAGCGGCGAGCACGACCCCGGTGACGCACACCACATCTGGTTTTATTGCGCCGCCACGGGACCACCAATATAGTTGACATGACACCATTTAATTCACCTGCTGAAGGAGCACCCCACACATGAAGCTCGGCATCATCACCGGCACCACCCGTCCCGGCAACGCGGGCACCACCGTCGGCGAGTGGGCCATCGAGTCCCTCTCCGGCCGCGACGACATCGAGATCAAGGATCTGAAGGTCATCGACTTCGACCTCGACCTGCTCAACGAGCCGACCATGCCGGGCCAGGCCAACGGCGTCTACGAGAACCCGAAGACCACCAAGTGGGCCGAGGCCGTCTCCGAGTGCGACGGCTTCCTGTTCGTCACCGGCGAGTACAACGCCGCTCCCCCGGCCGCATTCAAGAACGCCGCGGACCTGCTCTTCGTCGAGTGGAACGACAAGCCCGTCGGCTTCCTGGGCTACGGCTTCGGCGGCGGCGCCCGCGCCATCAAGCACTGGCGCGACATCGTCGGCAACCTGAAGATGAAGGCCGCCGACTCCGAGGTCTCCATCTTCCTGGGCGACGAGTTCGCCGACGGCAACTTCGCCCCCGCCGAGGGCCGGGCCGCCGAGCTGAACAAGCTCGTCGACGAGATCGTCTCCCTGAAGGGCTAGTCTCCCCGCCCCAGTGGACGGCATTCCCCGCCTGGAGCGGGCCTTGTTCTCCGCCCCGGCGGACGGCATTCCCCGCCCCCGGGCAAAAACACCTCGAATGGACAGGTACATGTGGCACACCACGTGTACCTGTCCATTCGGCGTTTACCTTCGAAACAACGGCGGCTGGATCGGCACGCCCGGGCCGCTAGAACAGCGGCGGCTGGATCGGCACGCCCGGTCCGCTGCCGGAGTCGGGCCGGCGCAGCGGATCCTCGATGGTGGTCATCTCGGGCTTCTTGCTTGACGACGGCCCGGCCGATTCCCCGTTCTCCCGCTCCCCCGTGGCACCCGATTCACCCACGGCGGGATCGGCTGCCGCCCGATCCGCAGCGGCGGAATCGGCTGCATCCCGATCCGTCGCGGTGGGCCGCTCGGCGAGGTCGGCGACGTCGAAAAGCGGAGGTTCGATCGACTCGTCGATCACGAGGAAGTTCCCGGAAGAATCGTCGTCGACACCCACCCCATCGGAGTGCCCTTCGCCGGAACCTCCGCCACGAGCGTCGTCGCCGGCATCATCGGGTCCATCGCCATCTCGCGCGTCATCCGCGTAGACCGGCGTGTGGTCGGGGGCGATGTCCAGGCCGAGGTCGAGCTCCTGCTCGAGGACGCGATCGACCGGCTCTGCGACGGACTCGTCGACCGGCTCGTCGACCGGCTCGTCGATGCCCCCGACGCCCCACCGTTCGGCGTCGGCCCCCGCAGATTCCGCGTCGCCGTCGTCATCGCGGAAGAGCCCGGGTGCCGCGCTAGCCTCCTCGGTTCCCTCGGCCCCCTCGGTCCCCTCGGCCACCCCGAATGCTCCCGCGAGGTGCACCGGCAGCAGGGTTTCCAGGTCGGCGGCCTCCTCCAGCGCGTGGAGACGGTGCCGCAGAATGCGCAGCCACGGGCCCGCCGCGGTGACCGACCCGACTTCCTCCAGGATGGCGGGAATGTCGCCGGCGTAGTCCTCCAGGGCGTCGGACAGCGAATCCTCGGTGAACACCCACAGCGACGTCGCGCCGCATTTCTCCCGGTCGGCGACCGAATCCAGCGTGACCGCGAGATCGTGGGCGGGCACGCCGCGCACCATGGCGACCAATTCCAGTCGATCGGCGACGAGCAGGCTCGGCGGGGTGAGCAACTGCGCCCGCTTGCCCACGGGGATGAACTCCCCCGCCTCGGCGGCGATCATGTCCACGGCCTCGTCGACGGTCGGTTCCTGCCCGGAGAACCACGCCGGCACCATGGCGTCGGCGACGACGCGCGCCGGCTTCCCGGCTGCCCCGTCGACCATGAGCCCCAGCACCCGCATGCCCTGCATGACGCGGCTGAGCAGCATGCCCCACATGTCGTCGAGCCCGTCGAAAAGCGCGCCGCACGTCCAGCCCAGACGTGATTCGACGCAGCAGGGGTACCACATCATCCCCTCGTCCAGCTCGGAGGCGAACTGCACTGCTTCACGACGGATGCGCGCGGCCACGGCGGCCATCAGCTCCGGAGAGGGCATCCACCCCTCCGGCGACTCCTCCCCGACCCACCGGTCGGGGCCGCGGAGCCAGCCGGCTACGAGCCACGCCCAGCGGCGCGACGCATCGGCGGTGAACCAATTCCCGGCCGAGCGGGCGGTCGGCTGGCCGGTGATGGGGTTCATGAATCCGGCACCGGCGAGCATGCCGACGACTTCGTGGACCACGGATTCGTCGGCCCCGATCGAGGCGGCGAAGTCGTGGACGGCCACCGCGCCCGCGAACTCGTGGAGGCCTCCGGAGCCGAGGTAGCCGCCGTCCTCCCACAGCTGCATGACAGCGGTGGCCACGGCGACGGCCGCGGTCGCCGCGCGGCCGGGCTCCTCCGCCCCGATCCACGCGGGCCGCTGCTCGACGGGGTGGGGCGTGGGCAGCCACGTCCGCCCGAGCTTCAGCGCCAACGCCACCGGCGACAACAGCGAGGCGTTGACCTCGGTCTTGGGCTGTTGCGGAGACTCGAGCCGCGGGGCGTCGGGCTCCGCTGCCTCATCGGCCGCGTCACCTGCCCCCGCAGCCGCTGACTCGTCGGCCGCCGCATCCCCCGCCGCATCCGACGTCTCTTCGGGCGCTTCCTCGGCGTGCCGCCCCTCGACTCCGTCGAAGGCGGAGGGCACATCGAACTTCACGCCTAGCAGATGGTCGATGGCCCAAGCCACGGCCGCCGCGCGGCGCTCGCCCCACGCCGATTCGTCGAGGAAGATGCCCTCGCGGGCGAACAGCAGCAGCTCCTTCTGGATGGCGTGCGGCGCCGTGGACACCAGGGCGCGGACGCGCCGCGGCGAACAGTAGAAGGCACGCAGCCGAGCGAGCACCTCGTCGTCCGTGGCCTCGTCGATCTCCGCGTCGGCCAACAGGCCGAGGTCGGCCATGCGCTTGCGCAGCACGTCGCGGGGCGTGAACTCCGCCAGGCACTCCACCGGGGTGGCCATCGTCGCATCCTGCACGAGGATGTCCGACACGTGCGGCGGGACGTTCCACACGCCCGCCGGCTCCTGCCAGGCCAAACCAAGGTCGCCGGCGCGCCCCATCAGCGCGGCGACGTCCTTCGTCGTCGCCGGCACCCGCGTGTTCGACGGCGGCTGATCCCCGTCGTGCGGCATGGCGTCGGCTTCGGAACCCCACACCGCCACGGCGGCGATGTCCTCGACGGCCGCGGAATCTTCCAGGACGTGGACGAGTTTGACCGCCTCCAGCACATCCGGAGTCGCGGCGGACACCGCGGTCTGGGCGGCCTCGCGGGTCATGAGCAGTTCGGCGGATTCGCTGCGGGACCCCGGAACCGGGACTCCCGGGCAGGCGACGCGCAGGAGCCTCCGCAACTCCGCCTCGCCCAGACGCCCGACGTGTGCGCCGAAGTCCGGGCGGGCCGCGTAATTCACCCTGCTCTCCATTCGGGTCATTATGTCCCATCGGGCCGGAGGATGGGGAGCGTCCCCCCTCCTTCGGGCCCGGCGCGCCGCTAATCGTGCGCTGGGCTCTCCTCGCCCCAGAACACGCGATCCACCACGCGCCGCGAATGGCGGGTGACGCGCAGGTAGTTCTCCATGAACCCGTTGTTGTCGTCCGGGTCCCATCCCGCCGCGCCCGCGACCTGCGCCAGCTGGGGGCCGGGCTGCGGCAGTTCGTCGGTCCGCTTGCCGCGGGTGAGCACCAGGGCGTTGCGCGCCTTCGTCGCCGTCAACCACGCCGTGCGCAAGGTATCGGCGTCGTCTTCGGGGAGGATCCCTTCGTCGGCGAGCGTCTTCAGGCATTGCAGCGTCGACGTGTTGTGCAGCCCCGGCACGTCGTGGGCGTGCATGAAGGTCAGCAATTGCACCGTCCACTCGATGTCCGTCAGCGCGCCCGACCCGAGCTTCGTGTGCGTGCGCCGGTTCGCGCCGCGCGGCAGGCGCTCCTTGTCCACGCGGGCCTTCATGCGGCGGACGTCGCGCACGACCTGTTCGGAGGCGCCGCCCTCCGGATACCGGAACTTGTCGATGCCCCGGAGGAACCGCGTGCCCAGGTCCTTGTCCCCGGCGATCCACGTCGCGCGCAGCAGCGCCTGGATCTCCCAGGTCTCGCCCCAGCGCTCGTAGTAGGCGAGGTAGGAATCCAGGGTGCGCACCGGTGGGCCGGACCTGCCCTCGGGGCGCAGGTCCAGGTCGACCTCCAACGGCGGGTCCTGGCTCGGCTTCGCCAGCCGGCGGCGCAGTGCGTCGCAGATGCCGATGGACCAGCGCACCGCGTCGTTGTCGTCGGCCAACGGCTCCCCGTCGTCGCCGACCGCAGGCTCGCACACGAACATCACGTCGGCATCGGAACCGTAGCCCAGCTCGCCGCCGCCGAGGCGCCCCATGCCGATCACCGAGATCGTCGCCGGCACCGGTTCATCCGGGTGCTGCGCGCACCAACCGCGGATCTCGGCGGCAAGCGCCGCTTCGAGCACGTTGTCCCACACCAGGGACAGCGAGGTGCACACGGATTCGACGTCCATCATCCCCAGCAGGTCCGCCGAGGCCACGCGGGCCAGCTCGGCGCGGCGCAGGGCGCGGGCGACGCCGATGGCCTTGTCCGGGTCCGTGTGCCTGTTGGCGGTGGCCACCAGCGATCGGCCCACGGTGGCGGGATCGGTGTCCAGCAGCTTCGGTCCCGCCGCACCGTCGCCGTAGAGCTTGATCGTGTCCGGCGCCGACACCAACAGCCCCGACACGTACGGGGATGTGCCCAGCACGTGCATCAGGCGCTCACCGACCACGCCCTCGTCGCGAAGCATCCGGAGGAACCACGTCTTCTCCATCAGCGCGTCGGAGAGTTTGCGGTAGTTGAGCAGACCGGCGTCCGGCTCCGCCGTGTCCGACACCCACTCCATCAGCGTCGGCAGCAGCATCGCCTGGATCCGCGCCTTGCGGGAGCTTCCCGACGCCAACGCCGTGAGGTGGTCGTACGCCCGGTCCGGATAGAGATAGCCGAGTGCCGCCAGCTGGCGCTTCGCGGCGTCGGCCGACAGCTGCATGGTGCCGATGTCCTGCTCGACGACGGAGTTGAGCAGCGGGCGGAAGAACAGCTTGTTGTGCAGCGTCCGGATCTGCCGGCCCGTGGCGCGCACCCGCTTGGCCAGCGCGTCGGCGGAGCTTTCGGAACCGGCGGGGATCACGCCCGCGGCCCGTCCCAGCCAACGGCGGGCGGCGAAGTCCTCCTCCGGCGGCAGCGTGTGGGTGCGGCGCATCTTCTGCAGCTGCAGGCGGTGCTCCAGCAGGCGCATGAATTCGTAGCACTCGATGAGCACCCGGCCGTCCTCGCGGCCGACGTACCCGGCCTCCACCAGGGCGTCCAGCGCCTCGACGGTCGGCAGGACGCGCAACGATTCGTCGTAGCGGCCGTGGACCAGCTGCAGCAGCTGCACCGCGAACTCCACGTCGCGCAGGCCGCCGCGGCCGAGCTTGAGCTCGCGCAGCTTCAGCTCGTCGGGGACGTTCTCGATGACGCGGTCGCGCATCGCCTGGACGTCCTCCACGAAGGAATCGCGCTGGGAGGCCGACCACACCAGCGGCGACAGGGCCTCGACGTACTCGCGGCCAAGGTCCAGGTCGCCGGTCATGGGCCGGGCCTTGAGCTGCGCCTGGAACTCCCACGTCTGCGCCCACCGCTTGTAGTACGCCTGGTGCGACTCCAGCGTGCGCACCAGCGCACCGGACTTGCCCTCCGGCCGCAGGGCCGCGTCGACCTCGAAGAAGCAGCGGCAGGACACGCGGACGAACTCCGCGGCCAACCGGGTGGCGCGGGCATCGGCGGGCTCGGCGACGAAGATGACGTCGACGTCGGAGATGTAGTTGAGCTCGCGGGCGCCGCACTTGCCCATGGCCAGCACGGCCAGGCGCGTCGACACCGGCGAATCCGGGTAGGTGGTGGCCACGGCCACCGACAGGGCGGCGGTCAGCGCGGCGTCGGCCAGGTCCGACAGGGCCTCGGTGACCTTGGTGAACGGGATCGGCGGCTGGCCCGGGCGGCGCGGACCGCGCGGGTACGTGCCCGCGAGGTCGGCTGCGGCCACGCGCATGATCAGGTTGCGGTACGAACGCTTCATGGCGACGTCGGCGTCGCGCCCGGTGATCCCGGCACGGTACAGGCCCGCCTCCTCCAGGTCCGGCGACGACGGCGTCGGCTCCCGGTATTCCAGCTCGGCGGCTTCGGCGACCGAAACATCGTCGGTGCGCACCGGGGCCTCCGGAACCGCTTCCACGGCGGTGAGCATGTCGCGGAACATGTCCGCGCGCGTCGGCAGGTCCGCGAGCAGCAGCGACCACGTCGCGGGATTGGCCACCATGTGATCGCCGAGCATCGACGAACCGCCGAGCAGCGCGAACACGCGGGTGCGCATGAGCACCTGCTGGCGCATCGCCGCATCCAGCGCCGACCATGCCGCCCACTGGGGCACCTCGCCGGATTCGATGCCCGAGTCCAGCCGCTCCTTCAGCCGCACCAGGGACTTCAGAGCCAACTCCGGATCGGCGGCGCCGGCGAGCCCCCACAGCAGCTCCAGGCCGTCCTCGTCGTACCAGCCGAGCTCCTTCAAATCGGCCAGCGCCCGCTGCCCGTCGGGCAGGCCGATCGCGGCGGGCGTCGGCACCGACTGCCGGGACGTGCGGGGGCGGTTCCTCATCACCATGGCGATCCGGTTCCTAGTAGTCGAGGTTGGTGCGCAGCTCCCAGGCGGTGACCTGGCTCTGGTACTCGCGCCACTCGCGCCACTTGTTGCGCAGGAAGAACTCGTGGACGTGGTCGCCGAGGGTGTCGGCGACGAGGTCGGACCGCTCCATCTCCCGCAGCGCCTCTTCCAGCGACGTCGGCAGATCGCGGTACCCCATTGCCCGGCGCTCGCGGCGCGTCAGCTCCGAAATGTTGTCCTCCGCCTGCGGCGGCAATTCGTAGCCGTCCTGAATCCCGCGCATGCCGGCGGCGAGGATGACCGAGTACGCCAAGTAGGGGTTGCACGCCGAATCGACGGAACGTATCTCGACCCGTCGTGAAGCAGCCTTGCCCGGGGAGTACATGGGCACGCGGACCAAAGCGGAACGGTTGGCCAGGCCCCACGTCGCCGCGGTCGGCGCCTCGTCGCCGAAGACCGTGCGCTTGTAGGAGTTGACCCACTGATTGGTCACGGCCGAGATCTCCGGCGCATGGGTGAGGATGCCCGCTATGAAACTGCGCGCCGTCGACGACAACTGGTGTTCGTCATCGGGGTCGTGGAACGCGTTGTCGTCGCCCTCGAACAGCGAGATGTGCGTGTGCATGGCGCTGCCCGGCTGATCGGCGAACGGCTTGGGCATGAAGGTGGCGCGCACGCCGTTGCGCATGGCCACCTCCTTGATCAGGTAGCGGAACGTCATGATGTTGTCCGCCATGCTCAGCGCGTCGGCGTACCGCAGGTCGATTTCCTGCTGGCCCGGCGCGTTTTCATGGTGCGAGAACTCCACCGGGATGCCCATCGCCTCCAGGGCGTTGATCGCGTGGCGACGGAAATCCGGCGCCTTGTCGTGCACCGCCTGGTCGAAGTAGCCGCCGTTGTCCGTGGGCACCGGGGGCTGGCCGTCGGTGTCGAGGGAATCGACGAGGAAGAACTCGATCTCCGGGTGGATGTAGGACGTGAAGCCCTGGTCCGCCGCGGCCTGGACCTGCCGGCGCAGCACGTGGCGAGGATCGGCCCAACTGGCCTGGCCGTCCGGCATGGAGATGTCGCAGAACATGCGGGCGGTGTGCAGCTCCTTGTCGTCGTGGAGCCACGGCAGGATCTGGAACGTCGACGGGTCGGGGCGGGCGATGGTGTCGGCCTCGGAGACGCGGGAGAAGCCCTCGATGGCCGAACCGTCGAAGCCGATCCCCTCCTCGAACGCGCCCTCCAACTCTGCGGGGGCGACGGCGACGGACTTCAGGTAGCCGAGGATGTCCGTGAACCACAGGCGGATGAAGCGGATGTCGCGCTCCTCGATGGCGCGGAGGACGAATTCCTGTTGGCGATTCATGCCCCCCAAACTACGCGGGCGACCCGCCTTCGTGTGGTGTGCCGGTGTGGCATGCTTGGCGACCATGAGCACCCGGAAGATGCGCCTGAACGATCTCGCAGCCCGCAAGGCCGAGGGCCGGCCCTGGGCGATGCTGACCTGCTACGACTACTCGACGGCCCGCGCGTTCTCCAACGCCGGCGTCGAGGTGCTGTTGGTCGGCGACTCCGCCGCCAACGTCATGTACGGCTACGACACCACCACCGAAGTCTCGCTCGACGAGCTGATCCCGCTGGCCCGCGCCGTCGTGCGCGGCGCCCCGAACGCGCTGGTCGTCGCGGATCTTCCCTTCGGCACCTACGAGGCGTCCGACGAGCAGGCCGTCCTCAATTCCGCCCGGATGATGCGCGAGACCGGCGCCAACATGATCAAGATCGAGGGCGGCGAGCGCATCGCCCCGCGCATCCGCGCCCTCGTCGCCGCCGGCATCCCGGTGATGGCGCACATCGGGTTCACCCCGCAGTCGGTCAATGCGCTGTCGGGATTCAAGGTCCAGGGCCGCGGCGAGGGTGCGGAGCAGCTGCGCCGCGATGCCCGCGCCGTCGCCGAGGCCGGCGCCCACTCCGTCGTCCTGGAGATGGTCCCGGCCGAGCTGGCCAAGGAGATCACCGCCGAACTGCCCATCCCCACCTGCGGCATCGGCGCCGGCAAGGACTGTGACGGCCAGGTGCTGGTGTGGCACGACGCTTTCGCAGTGCCGTCCGACGGCCGCCGCCCATCCTTCGCCGCCGTGTTCGGCGAAGTCGGCGAGCTGCTGGAAAATGGTGCCCGCGATTACGTGGCCCAGGTCGAGTCCCGTGACTTCCCGCCCGTGGACAAGGATTTCAAGGGCTGATTTCACGGGCGACGGACGTTGCCGGGCGTTCGACGAGGGTGACCCGCCGCCACCGTCGCCATCCCACGGCCCCACGGCCGTGACCGATACCCACGAAACGGGGCCGTCGGCACCTGCTGGGCCCTCCTATCCGGGGGTAGGATCGAGGCCATGAATGCATCTGGCGCCACCCCCGCATCCACCGCTTCCGCGAGCAAGCGGGAGCAGACCGAGCCCACCGCGACCCTCGAGGTCGAGGTGAAGTTCTCCGCTCCGGAGGAGGCCGTGGCACCCGGTTTCGATTTCGTCCCGGGCGTCGCGGGCGTCGACGTGGAGGTCCGCGAAATGTCGGCGATGTACGTCGACACCGCGGACCTGCGGCTGACCCGGGCGAAGCGGACGCTGCGCCGCCGCACCGGCGGCCCGGACGAGGGTTGGCACCTGAAGACCCCGGCGGAGGCCGGCCGCATGGAGTACGGCGCCGACCTGTCGGAGGGCTCCGTGGAGGGCGAGGGCGCCGATGCCGTCTACCGTGTCCCGGAATCGCTGCTGGCGCCGGTGCGCTCGATCGTCCGCGAGCATCCGCTGGGCCCGATCGCGCGGGTGGACAACGTCCGCCACGTGTCCGTCCTGAAGAACGCGGAGGGCACCCCCATCGCGGAGTTCTGCGACGACCACGTCACCGCGGCATCGCTGCTGCCGGGCGGCGCGGAGACGTCGTGGCGCGAGTGGGAAATCGAGCTGATCGGCGACATGTCCACCGATCCGGCGGGCGCGCAGCTGCTCGAGCGTCTCGGCGCGGTGCTGCGCATCGCCGGGGCGACGCCGTCGGACAGCCCGTCGAAGCTGGCCACGGCACTGGGCGATTCCAAGGACGCCGCCCCGGTGCCGCCGTCGCCCGCCGATCTGCCGGAAGGCACCCCGGGCCGGGCGGTCGTCGATGCGCTCGCGGCGAACGTGGCCAAGATGGTCGAGTGGGACCCGAAGGTCCGCCGCGACGAGTGGGATTCGGTGCATCAGATGCGCGTGGCCACCCGTGAGCTGCGCAGCCACATGCAGACGTTCCACGGCATCCTGGTCGGCGATCGGATCGCGCACATGGAGTCGGAGCTGAAGTTGCTGGCCGGCGTGCTGGGCGTGGCCCGGGACGCGGAGGTGGTGGCTGAGCGGTTCGAGAATCAGCTCGAGCGCGACGAGGCCGACGTCATCGACGGCGAGATGCGCGAGGAGCTCATCGCCGACATCCGCCGCGATTACGACCGCGCGCACCGCCGCGTCGTCGCCGCGCTGGATTCCAGCCGTTACCTGACGCTCCTCGATCAGCTCGACGAGCTGCTGTCCGATCCGCCGGTCAACCCCAATGCTGCGGAGGACGCGGAGCGCGAGGCCGCGGAAGCCGAGGCGAAGAAGGCCGAGAAGGCGGCGAAGGCAGAGACCGAGTCCACGGCGACCGAGACCGCCGAGCCCCGCGCCGATTCGCTTGACGACGCCGACGCCATCGCCGAGGAGCCGGAGGACGACGGGGAGCCGTCGCCCGCCGAGGCCGCCGCGCGCATCGTCGACGAATCCGGCGAGGAGGCGGGTCACGCCGAATCCGCAGAGGACGCCGACGCCGCCGAGCTTTCCGCCCCCGGCACCGATGCGGACCCGACCGACGATGTGGCCGCCGGGCCGTCGGAAAGCGAAGAACCCGCGGCCGACGAGCCCGCCCCGGCCCCGGAGAAGTCGCCCGAGCAGATCCGTGCCGAGACCAATGCGGTGCTGGCGATCCATCTGGCGAAGGCGTTCAAGAAGTTCGAGAAGCGCCACCGCCAGGCCATCGAGGGCCGCGGCGACAAGTCCATCCCCGTCGCCGACCGCGAGGAACGGTTCCACGACGTGCGCAAGGCCGCCAAGAAGCTGCGCTACTCCGCCGAGGCCGCGCAGTCGACGGGCATGCCGACCAAGAAGCTCTACGCCGCGTGCAAGACGCTGCAGTCGTCGCTGGGCGATTTCCAGGACACCTGCACCGCCCGCCACGTGCTGCTGCAGAAGGCGCGCCGCGCGCACTCGCACGATCAGGACACGTTCGGCTACGGCGTGCTGTACCAGATCGAGCGCATGGACGGCTTGGCCGCGCTGGAGGCGTACGACGACGACGTCGCCAACGTGCTGAAGGCGTACGGGAAGCTCGAGTCGAAAATGGACAAGGCGCGGGAGAAGGCGGCCAAGGAGCGGAAGGCCCGGGCCAAGGACCGGGACAACGACAAGGACAAGGACCGCGGGAAGGGCGCGAAGAAGCGCCGCTGACACCGAGAGTTGCGGACGTGTCAGCGTTTTCAGTAGTCTCCCTTGTTGGCACATCACCATTCGGCGCGGCGGCCCGCCGCCCGGATGGCTCGACGAATCTCACGAGGAGACACATGACCTTCCCCGCCCTTCCCGCCGTCGTCCGCGATGTCCTGGCCCTCATCGCCCGCATCGGCCTCGGCGCCGTCGTGCTGGCCCACGGCTGGCAGAAGATCTTCGACTGGACCATCGCCGGCACCCAGGCCGGCTTCGAGGGCATGGGCGCCCCGGCCCCGACCGTCACCGCGTGGATCGCCGCGATCGTCGAGTTCGTCGGCGGCATCCTGATCCTCGCCGGCGCGTTCCAGCCGATCGTCGGCATCATCGTCGCCCTGCAGATGGCCGCCGGGTGGGCCATCGCCCACACCGGCGCCGGCATGTTCGTCGGCGACGGCGGCCCGGAGCTGGTCATCGCCATCGGCGCCGGCGCGCTGTTCATGGCCGCCCTGGGCTCGGGCCGCTTCTCGGTCGACGCGGTCCTCGCGTCCCGACGCGCCGGCCGCACCGGTGACGCCGATGCCGCGTCGGCCACCACCGGCAACGCCACCCGCGTCCGCGCCTAATCTGCCGACGTCTGCCGCCGCCCCTGGGTCCCGTCCCGGATGAACGGGCGGTGACGGCGCCCGAACGAAAGCCCCGCGAGAGTCGAACTCTCGCGGGGCTTCGTCGTCTCCGGTGGCGGGGTCGATCAGGCGTCGGCCGGGGGCTTGCCCCACTCCTCGTCTTCCTCGTCCCAATCATCGGCGGCCTCGTTGCGGGCGGCGACGCGTTTCATCGCGGCGCGGGCCTCCGCCTCGGTGGCGTAGGGGCCCATGCGATCGTCCCAGCCGCTCTGCTTGCCCCGGGTCACCTCGCCGGTCGAGGGCGTGTAGTACCAATCCTTGGCGTCGTCGGACATGTCATCCTCCTGGGAAGTCACGGTTGCCCGGCGACCGCGTGGCCCTCTACGGGGTCGCCGCGGCCGATGGGCCGGTTGTGTCCAGATTACCCGCGGGTACTATCTCAGGTCATGGCTCGCGGCGACGCGGCCCCGGATTCACCGGTGGCCGCGGCGCCGCCGCGCCCATTGCATCGTCCCCGTCGAAAGGTCCCCAATGCCCGTCCCCGCCGCCGTCGAACGAGTCCGCGAATCCGCGGGAACGGACGCGACGATCGCGCATGCGCCGGGATCGGTGGAATTGCTCGGCGAGACCTGCGCCGCCACCGGCGGCATGCTGCTGGCCACGGCGCTGCCCGTCTCCGCCGCCGTGGCTCTGGAACCCAACGACACCGGTGAGCTGACCGTCATCTCCACCCGCGAAAAGACGTCGTTGCCGATGCCCGACGCTGTGCCCGCCGGGTACCCGGCCGAAGTCACGGCAATCGCCGCGGCCGTGGTTGCCATGCAGCACACCATGCACCTGATCCCCCGCACGGGCTCCGGGCTGACGGTGCGGTGGGCGTCGACCATCCCCGCCGGCCGGGGGCTCGGCGAGATCGCGGCGCTCCAGTCCGCGGTGGCCCTGGCCGCCAACGCCCGCTGGGGCGACCGCGACGACGTCCCCACCCGCGCCCGCCTCGCCGCCGCCCTCCACGAGACGGCCGTGGCCCACTACGGCGACCACTGGCCTCTGCACCCCTACACCGCAGCGTTGCGCAGCCGCCCAGATTCGGTGCTGACCTGCAACCACGCCGACGAGGCCGTCACCCAGAACCAGCGGCCCGACAACCTCGCGCTGATGGTCGCCTACTCCCCCGACATCACGGGCGCGTCGCCGCAGGTCGAACGCCACGAGTTCTTCGCCGACGCCTGCTCCGCCTTCGGCGTGCCCACCCTCCACGGTCTGCCCGAAGCGCAGCCGCGCGTGCTCGAGTGGGTCCGCGCCCGCCGTGAGGTCCATCCCGACGGCGACGCCCCGACGGTGGGCCGGGCGACCAAGTGGCTCGACGACGCGTCCGGCTGCTCCGACCGCGCCCGCGCCGTGTCCGCGCACCTGCGCCACGGCGACTCCGCGGCGGCGATGGCCGGCATCGCCCACGACGTCGCCGTCCGCGACACCGCCCCCTCGCCGGACTCGCCGCTGGGCCGCCTGGTCGCGTCCCTCGACGGCCGCGACGCGGTGGCGCGCTGCTGCCCGGCGCGCGGTGCGGCCGTGGTCGTGTGGGCCCACGCCGACGACGCCGACGACGTCGAGGCGGCCATCCGCCGCGACGGCGGCACCGTGCTGCGGGTCACCGACACCGACGCCGGCACCGCGCTCAACTCGCGGTTCTAGGCTCGATCGAACTGCTGGGTCGACCGTTCCCCTAGTCCGCGGGCCAGGCGAACAGGACCCGCGGCTCGACGGGGTTCGACGGATCCGCCGTCACCAGGCTGATTCGCGGGGCGCTGCCCTCCGGGGGCACGCCCGCCTCGGTGGTCCCGCGGCAGTTGGCGAACACCGGCGGCTCGAACACGAACACCTCGACCTCCTCGCCGCGATCGTGGAGCACCGCCGAATCGAAGGCGTGCCCCACCCACGGCTCCAGGACGACGGCCTCCGTCAGGTCCAGGCACGCGCGATCCACCCGCGACGCCAACTGCCCCGACGTCGCCATCGACGAGATGGCCTCGTCCACGCCGCCGTCCACCCAGGTCGGCACCTCGAGCGTCGCCGTCTCGCCCCGCCGGTGCGCCGCGATGGCCAGGCAGTACTCCAGGCCGAACCGGTCGATGAGCCTGCGCAGCGGCGCGGTGACGTGCGCGTACGGCCCGCCCACGCCGGAATGGACGGGCACGCCCTCCGACGCCTCCGCCGAACCGTCGTCAAGCGCCCCCAACCGCTGGTAGCCGGAGCCGCGCAACAGGCGCGACGCGTCCTTCATCACGGCCATCCCCCGCGGCGAATCGGCGTCGACGCCCGCCAGGAACGCGCTGACCTCGGCCACGCCCGCGCCATCGGCGAGCTCGTAACCCAGGGCACGCGCCGCGACGCGGAACTCCGCCAGCGCCTCCTCCCCGGCCGGGCGCAGCGTCCGCAGCACGCCGACGCCCGCTTCCGCCATCATCTGCCCCGCGACCATCCCCGCCAGCAGCGAAATCTCCGAGTTGAAGTCCATCACCGGCGGCCGCGCATCCAGGTGCAGCTCCCACCGGCCATCGCCCGTCGGAGCCACGGTCTGCGAGGGCAGGCGCAGATTGATTGCTTCACGACGAAGCGCCGACCCCTGCCGCGCCCGCCCCAACTCGGGCAGCGCCGCAATCGAAGGGTGCGGATCCCCCGCGTCGAACGTCGCCTGGACCTCCATGTACTCCAGCCGCGCCACCGACCGCACCAAACCCGGGTAGACGTCCCAGGACGTCGGCTCGCCATCGGCGCCGACGACGATGTCCCAGACGATGGCGGGGCGGTCGACGTCGGGAAGCAAACTGCCCGCGTCCTCCGACAGCGCCGCCGGGTGCAGGCGCGTCGGCTCATCCGGCAGGTAGATCGTCTGCCCGCGGCGCATCGCCTCCGCCGCGACCAAGGAATCCGGGGCGATCAGCCCGCCGACGTCGGCGATGGCGTAGAGCACGCGCCAACCGGCGGCGCCCGTGGCGTCGTCCACGACCTCGGCCAGGTGCATCGCCTGATCCAGGTCCATCGAACCGGGCGGGTCGATGGTCACGAACGGCACGTCGCGCAGATCCGTGCGCGCGGCACGGCGGTCGGCGGCGGCCGCGGCATCGGCGTGGACCTCCGGCGCGAAGGTCTCCGGCACCCCGAATTCACGGGCGACGGCGCGGAAGTCGAGGGCTGCTGCATAGAGCTTCATGTCCGCCCAGCCTAATGGCGAACGCCGCCCGCGTCGCCGGATAGCCTGGTGGTGACCGCACGGCGAACGCCGCGCAAGCCGCCACCATCGCCGCGAACGCCGAGCGCCGACGCAGCCGCGGGCACGCGCCCGCACGCATGCGCCCGCGAACCCCATCCCGGACCCAGGAGCACCAATGAGCCCCCGCACCACCGCCGACCCCGACATGACCAAGGCGATCCTCCCCGACTCGGCGCTGCCGACCCACTGGTACAACCTCGCCGCCGACTTCCCCGAGCCGCTGCCGCCGCACCTGCACCCCGGCACCCGCGAGCCGCTGAAGCCGGAGGAGATGACGCCGATCTTCGCGTCCGGGCTGGTCGAGCAGGAGTTCTCCACCGAGCGCTGGATCGAGATCCCCGAGCCGATCCGCGAAATCTACCGCCTGTGGCGCCCCGCCCCGTTGGCCCGCGCCCGCCGCCTGGAGAAGGCGCTGGGCACCTCCGCCCGCATCTACTACAAGAACGAGTCCGTTTCCCCGATCGGTTCGCACAAGCCGAACACGTCGGTGGCGCAGGCGTACTACAACATGCTCGACGGCATCGAGAACCTGACCACCGAGACCGGCGCCGGCCAGTGGGGCGCGTCGCTGGCGTTCGCCGCGCAGTTCTTCGGCCTGGGCGTCGAGGTGTGGCAGGTCCGCGCGTCCTACGACTCGAAGCCGTACCGCCGGATGCTCATGGAGGTCTACGGCGGATCGGTGCACCCGTCGCCGTCGGATCTGACGGAGGCCGGCCGCGCGATCCTGGCGAAGACCCCCGACACCCCGGGGTCGCTGGGCATGGCGGTGTCGGAGGCCATCGAGGTCGCCGTCGGCGCCGACAACTCGCGGTATGCGCTGGGCAGCGTGCTCAACCACGTGATGCTGCACCAGACCATCATCGGTCAGGAGGCTGCGGCGCAGCTGGCCATCTTCGGCGAGTCCGGGCCCGACGTCGTCGTCGGTTGCGCGGGCGGCGGGTCGAACCTGGCCGGCCTGACTTTCCCGTTCATCGGGCATTCGCTGACCGGTGAGGTGCTTGACGACGGCGCCTCGTCCTCCACCCCGACCTCCCCGTCGGGTGCGGCGGGGACCCAGGCGGCCGGGGCCGGCAGCGGTACCGCGGTGAAGCGGGATGCCTCGGAGTTCCTGCGCGATGGTGCGCCGCGCATCATCGCGGCCGAGCCGGCGAAGTGCCCGTCGCTTACCGAGGGCGAGTACCGCTACGACCACGGTGACGTCGCGGGCCTGACGCCGCTGCTGAAGATGCACACGCTGGGCAGCGACTTCGTCCCGGACCCGATCCACGCCGGTGGCCTGCGCTACCACGCGATGGCGCCGATGGTGTCGCACGCCGTGGAGCTGGGCCTGATGGAGACCACCACCGTCGAGCAGGAGGACGCGTTCGCCGCCGGCATCCGCTTCGCCCGCTGCGAGGGCACCGTCCCGGCGCCGGAGTCCAACCACGCCATCGCCGCGGCGTGCGCCGAGGCCGCCAAGTACGACGGTGAGCCGGGCACGGGCCCCGTCATCCTGATCGGCCTGTCGGGCAACGGTTTCCTCGATCTGCCGTCCTACGCGAAGTTCGTGTAGTTCCGGCAGGCCACATGGCCCGGACCGCTCGAGAGGTCCGGGCCATTCACGCGTCGCCAACCCCTCGACGAGGTCGCGTGGTCCGGGCCATCTACGCGAGCCGAGGTCTCCGACTCACCGGCGAATGAGGTGAGGGCCGGGCCGTCGTAAAGCGAAAAGCGCATGCCGCCACCGCACCCGCCGCTGTCGCCCCATTCTCCGGGGAGTCGCCCAAAATGGGACAGATCATGGTCTCAAAACGCCAGGTCGGGCTCGATCTCCGTGTCCCGTTCTGGGCGATAGAAAACTGGCTATCGCTCGGGACGGGAACGCGGCCCAACTTTCACGCGGCGTCGTTGCCGCGCACCCGACGAGTCCGGTACCCATCAGGCCACCGCTCGCCGGCTCCGACGAAACGCGCCGTCGTGCGCGCCCCAGCCGCGATCTTCGCCCGCTGCGCCACCAGCAACTCGCGGATCCGCCGAAGCGCCTCCCCCGACAAGATCTCCTCCCACGTCACGCGCAGCACGGCCAGCCCCTCCGCAATCAACTCAGACTCGCGCCGCCACTCACGGTACGACCGCTCACCGGGATCCCCGTAGGCGCCCAGGAACTTGCCCTTCCCATGAACTTCGATCATCGCCAGATGCCCCGGAAATCCAAGGTCCACGTACCCGATCAACACCTTGTCGGCCCGAAACACCCGGAGCTGCACTTCAGGCGCCGGCAGTCCCGCTTCAATGATCTGAGCGCGCAAGATCGACTCGGCGGCGCTGTCCGCGAACTGGGTCGCATACGCGACGGTCTGCAACGCCCGCCGCGGATTCGTCGACCGATTGGCCGAACGCGCGAGCTCGATGATGTCGTTGTTCACCTCCGGATCCGGGTCTGCCGCGTGGCTCCGTAGTTCTGCGTCCGCGATGCGTCGATCGAATATTTCCAGGCCCCACGCCAGCGCGGCACTGCGCCCGACCACGACCATGCCCTCGCGCGAGTCGACCGCGGTGAGGTGAGTGACCCGCCGGCGACCGGTGGCGTCCAGCGTGCTCCATTCCGTGGTCGGCATGAAGGTGTTCGGATGCACCCTGTGCAGCTCGCCGTTGCGGCATCTGCGGCTGAGCGTCTTGCGTTCTGCTTCGGTCGTCCCCCTGAGTATGTTCACGCTTGATTTGACGCGGTTCGCGAGCGATCGGTTCCATCGAATCTCCCGTCACCTCCGCGTGGGGGTGTTCGACGGCAAGACGGTGGTGTCACGAGGACAAGGGCTCCGCTGCGCATGCGCCGGCCATGTCAACCAAGTAGCAAACTCACTATCGCCCAAAAAGGGACATTCACTGACGGCAAAACCCCAGGTCACGCTCGCACGGTCTGTCCCGATTTGGGCGACTCCGCCGAATTTGGGGCTGTAGAGGACAGAGTGCCGGAACACCCCGGCGCGCCTTGTTCAGGCCGCGCGCCGACGCGGACTTCGGGCGACCCAACCCGAAAAAGTGAACGTGAACGAGCCGGCCTGTGAGCCGGATTCTGTTCCCGCCGTGCCTTTCGGCGCCGACGGGCGATGACCATCCATCTCGACGCACCATCGCTGGGCGCCTGAAGCAGCTGACCCTCGAACTCGGGCGGGCGCCCTCGATCGTCCGAGCAGGCACACCGCGCGAACGTGGTGCGCCCTCTTGCCTTGCTCCCGGTGGGGTTTACCGAGCCGCCGCAGTCACCTGCGGCGCTGGTGCGCTCTTACCGCACCTTTTCACCCTTACCCGGTTCGTCGCGGACGAGTCCGCGCCGCCCGGGCGGTTTGTTTTCTGTGGCACTGTCCCGCGGGTCGCCCCGGGTTGCCGTTAGCAACCACCGTGCCCTGTGGAGTCCGGACTTTCCTCGGCGCCGGGCCGGGCGCACCCTGCGGTGCGCTGGTCCCCGTGCCGCGGCCATCCGACCGGCTCGCTCACGTGGTGGGACTTTACAGCACTTGCTTTACGACGCCCACGTCCCCGCCCCACGGCCCGCCCCTTCCGGTGCGGCGGGATGCATCACCAGGGTGACCGAGGCCGGGAACGTGAACCTACCGCAGGTGGGCGGGAACGTGGATCTACCGCAGGTGGGCGGGAACGTGGACCTATCGCAGGTGGGCGGTGTCGTTGACCAAGGTGACCGACGACGGCCCGTCGGCGTAGAACTCGGCAACCGACAACGACGCCAAGTCCAGGTGCAGGCGGGTGAACAGCTCGAAGCCGCAGCCGATGCCCTGGCGCAGCAGCGCCTTGACGGGCGTGACGTGACTGACAACCAGGAACGTGCCCGTGCCGTACCGCTCGGCGATGCGTCGGCGGGCGCGGGCGACGCGGTCGTCGACGGCGCGGAACGCCTCGCCCCCCGGCGGCGGCAACTCGGGGTCGGTGAGCCAGCGGGAGTGGATGTCGGCGTCGCGGGCGGCGGCCTCTCCGAAGGTCAGGCCCTCCCAGGTGCCGAAGTCGGTTTCGCGCAGGTCATCGTCGACGTGGATGTCCAGTCCCAGTTCGGCGGAGGCGTACCCGGCCGTTTCCAGGGCGCGGGCCAGCGGCGAGGCGATGATCCCGCCGATGTCCCAGTCGCCCAGCGCCAGCCGTTCGGCAGCTGCGCGGGCCTGACGGCGCCCGAAGTCGGTCAGCGACGGGTTCGACGTCGATCCGCTGTAGCGCCGGTCGACGCTCATCGGCGTCTGCCCGTGGCGCAGCAGCAACAGGCGGGTCGGCTCCCCGACCGCGCCGGTCCACCCCGGGCTGGCCGAGGTCGCCTCGCGCGCCGCCCCCGACCCGGAAGTCGTGGACACCAGGCCCTTGTCGGCGTCGGCACCGCCGTCCGTGCCGGCCCCGGCGCCGCGGCCCACGGTGGCTTCGCCGCGTGCGCCGCCCTCCGCGCCGCTCATCGCTTGTCGCCCTTGCCTGCGGCGTTGAGCGTCACCGGCCGCACCAGCCACGCGCGGCACTCGGGGCAGTTCACCACTTCTTCGGGCGCCAACGTCTCGAAGCTGCGCATCGTCGACGCGTCGAGCTCCATGTAGCAGCTGCGGCACGTGCGCCCATCGAGGCGAGCGACGCCGATGCCGGTCTCTGCGGTGATCTTGTCGTAGCGCGACAACAGCTTCGCGTCGACGGATCCGCGCAGTTCCTCCATGCGCCGGCTCAGGCCGTCGACCTGCGCCTGCATGTCCAGGTCCGCGTCGGCCAGGCGCTTCTCGGCGGCCCGGATGCGCACGTCGAGCTCGTCGGCATCGACGTCGGTGTTCAGCTCGTGGGCGTCGCGGGTGTCGCGGACGTCGGCGATGTGGTGCTCCAGCTCTTCGCGGCGGCGCAGCGTCGACGCCAGGTCATGTTGCAGGTCGCGGCGCACGTCCGGGTCCTCGGCTGCCTCGAGGCTGCGACGGTCCTCGTCCTCGCGGCGGCGCAGCTTCGCCAGGTCGGACTCCAGCTTCCGCACGTCCACGCCCAGGTCCTGCGCCGACAGCCGCGACCGCGCCGAACTGGTCCGCGCGGCCGCCCGCTCGGCCAGCAGAGCCGTCAGCTCCGCACGCTCGGGCGTCGACTGGCGGCGCGCCTCGAGCCCGTCCATGCGCGCCTGCGCCTCGGACAGCTCCAGGATGGTCACCTGGGTGACGGGATCGAGTTTCATCGGTTCTCCTCGGGAATATCGGTGGTCGTGGGGGCGTGGTCGTCGTCAAGCGAAGCGCCCGCGGCGACGGTCCACGGGTCCGTTCGGATGTCCAGGACCTCGGTCTCCAGGTCCAGCGCGCCGGCCAGCAGATCCGCGGCCTGGCCGCACCAGGGGAATTCGCTGGCCCAGTGGGCGGTGTCGACGATGCACGGCCCGCCGTCGCGCAGCGCCTCGTCGACCGGGTGGTGGCGCAGGTCGGACGTGACGAACGCATCGACCCCCAGCTTGCGCGCCGTATCCAGGAAAGAATCGCCCGACCCCGAAGCCACCGCCACGCGTCGGATCATCCGGTCCGGGTCGCCGGCGCCGCGCACGCCCCATTCGGTTGCGGGCAGTCGCTTGCCGACGCGGCCGACGAAATCGCGGAAGGTCATCGGTTCGTCGAGATCGCCGACGCGGCCGATGCCCAGGGCCGACTCGGGGTCGAGGTCGCCGACCTGGGACTCCAGGATGTCGAAGCTCGGCTCCTCGTACGGGTGCGCCGCCAGCAGCGCCGCGTGGACCTTCGCCCGCAGGTGCGGCTCGGCGACGAACTCGATGCGCTGCTCGTCGACGTGTTCGACCTCGCCGCGCTCGCCCAGGAACGGGTTCGCGTCGTCGCCGGGGCGGAACTGGCCGCGGCCGGTCAATTCAAAAGCGCAAGAGTCGTAATCGCCGACGGACCCGGCGCCGGCATCGAACACGGCGTCCTTGACGGCGTCGGCATGCGAGGCGGGCACGCGGACGACCCACGCGTCGAGGTGCCGGCCCGGCTTCGGCGCCAACGGCGCTCCCGGGTGCACGCCGAGCAGCTCGGCGAGCCGGTCGTTGACGCCGGGGCGGGCGGAATCGGCGTTGGTGTGCGCCGCGAACAGCGCCACGCGGCCGCGAATGAGCTTGTGCAGGATCCGGCCCTTCGACGTATCCGCCGCCACCGACGACACCCCCCGCAGCAACAGCGGGTGGTGGACCACCAGCATCTGCGCGCCGGACGCCAGCGCCGCGTCGGCGACGGCATCGGTGCAGTCCAGGGCGACGGCCACCCGCGACACCGGCTCATTCGGATCGCCGCAGATCAACCCGACCTTGTCCCACTCTTCGGCCAGTTCGGGCGGGTAGGCGGCGTCCAGGACGCGGCGGACGTCGGCGACGGTCACGTTCATCTGGGGATCCTCTCGGGTGGATTTCGGGCGGCGGCTATTCAGTTGCGGCACAGCGGTCGCGGCGCTGCGGCCGGGATGCTCACCGTTCACTCTGCACCACGGCGATGCGGGCGACCTCCCCCACCAGTGTGCCGACGTCCGCCGCGCCGCGCACCGCCAGCCGCCACCACGACGGGCCGAGACCGGGGAAGGTGTCGCAGCGTCGGACGGCCACGCCGCGGTTGGCCAACGTCAGGCGCGCGGCCTCCGGGTCCTCCACGGGCGGCCGGGCAAGGACGAACGGGCCGGCCGCCGGTTCGACGTCCCACCCCGCGTCGAGCAGGGCCCCGACCATCGCCGTACGTTCGCGAACGACGTCGGCGCGCTCCAGTTCCAGAGGCCGGCCCATGCCGTGTTCGGCGACCAGCCGCATCGCGTGCAGCTGCAGGGTCCCCACCGGCCACGCCGGGCGGCGCGCGGCGAGCTTCGCCAGCACCTCCGGCGCCCCCAGCGCGTAACCGCACCGCAGCCCCGCCAGCGCCCACGTCTTGGTCAGGCTGCGGAACACCAGCACGCCCGGATCACGCACCGACGCGACCTCCGCGCCGGCATATTCGTCGGCGGGGACGACGTCCATGAACGCCTCGTCGACCACCACGATCCGGCCCGGCCCGCGCAACGCGAGAATCTCCTCGCGCGCATGCAGCACCGACGTCGGGTTCGTCGGATTGCCGACCACCACCACATCGGCGTCGGCGGGCACTCCCGCACCGCCGCCCCCGCCGAGCGCCTGCCGCAGATCCCAGGGCCGCCGCAGGATCACGCGGTCGACGTCGACCCCGGCGGCGCGCATGGCGGCCTCCGGCTCGGTGAACTGCGGGTGGATGACCGCGGTCCGCCGGCAGATGTTCGGCAGCAACGCGAACCCCTCGGCCACGCCGGCCAGCAACAGCACCTCGTCCGCGGTGCGCCCGTGACGAGCCGCGATGAGCTTGCGCACCCGCCTGTCGAGCATCGGGTCGGGATACGCCGACAGCTCGTTCAAGTGCCCGCCGAGGCCGTCGAGAAGCCATCGCGGCGTGGTCCCGCGCACGTTGACCGCGAAATCCACCAGGGCCCCGCGCGCCGCGACATCGCCGTGGTAGCCCAGATCCCCGGCGAACCCGTCCGCGTCCGCCTTGTGTTGCGCGCCTGCGGCCGCCGCCGTGCCGGATGCGCCGCCGTCCCCCATTTCCATGCCCTTCAGATTGCCACATCACCCGGATCGCGGATCACCGCCCGCCCCGGCCATACTGGGTGCATGGCCCTCACCGCCCCCACCCTGCTCATCGACGTCGACGGCACCATCAGCGATTCCCTCGCCGGCATCCAGGCCAGTTTCCGCGCCGCCATGGACGCGGTGGAACATCCGCTTCCCGACGCCGCCTTCCTGGCGTCGCTGGCCGGCCCACCGATGCGCGACTCGATGGAGGGCATCGGGTTGAGGGGCGAAAGCCTCGACGAGGCGATGCGGGTCTACCGTGCCCGGCAATCCGGCGGCGGCTGGGCCGACACCGCAATGTTCCCCGGTTGGCCGGAGCTCCTCGACGGTTGGCGCGCCGATGGCATCCGCTTGGCGACGGCCACGTCGAAGGGCGGGCACTTCGCGCGCAAGGTGCTGGCGGAGTTCGGGATCCTCGACCGGTTCGACTTCATCGGCGCCGCCGACGACGGCGGGCACCGGCACCAGAAGGACGACGTCATCGAGTACACCCTGCGCACGCTGGGCCTGCCCGCCGATGCCGACGGGGCCGCGCGCGCCGACGGGGTGGTCATGATCGGCGACCGCATCCACGATCTCGAGGGCGCGAAGAAGTTCGGCGTGCCGTGCATCCTCGTCGGCTGGGGCTACGGGCCGGATTCCGAACGCGAGCTGGCCGACGCCGTCTGCCGCTCCCCCGAAGAGCTCGACCGGATGGCGCGGGAGTTGCTGGGGATCTGACGCCCACATTCCGCCACACGCGATCGGCTCCGGCCCAGCGCCCCGGCGGCCGCGGCACCTCCGAGCGGGAAATTGGCTCCGGCGACGCGGGCGTTATACCTTGTCATTCGGAAAAAACGCCCCGCGCGCGGCGGTCCCCGATCGGGGCCGGCGCACACGCGGGCCGCCCGCTTTTCGCCGGCCGACCGCGGTCGGCTCCTTCGCCCGACTCCTTCACCCGGACCCTTCACCGAGGAGAACCCATGTCCGCCCCTGGCCGCACCGAATCCGTGTACCTCGTCTTCGTGTGCAGCGGCAACATCTGCCGCTCCCCGATGGCGGAGATCATCGTCCGCGAAGCCGTCGAGGACGCGGGGCTGACCGAGGACGTCCTCCTCGCCTCCTGCGGCATCGGCGCCTGGCACGTCGGGCAGCCGGCGGACTCCCGCGCCCGCGCCGAATTGGAGGGCAGCGGCCGCGACTCCACCCACGTCGCCGCGCAGCTCGGCGCCGAGCACGTCGACGCCACGCTGTACATCGCCATGGACAACGGCCACGTCTCGCAGCTGATCGCGCGCGGCATCCCGGCGGAGAAGATCCGCCTGATGCGCTCCTTCGACCCGGACTCCCCCTCCGACGCCGACGTCGCCGACCCGTATTACGGCGACGCGTCCGGCTTCACCCGCACCCGCCGCGAGATCGAGGCCGCCACTCCGGGGCTCATCGCCGCGGTGCGCGACTTCCTCGAGGACTCGTCGACGCGCTGATCCACCGGCGCACAGATCCGGCCGGCGGCGTCGTAAAGCCCTACAGTTCCTTCAACTCGATGCGCTCGCGGTCCTTGGGGCGCGGATCCTTGCCCGTCAGGGTGCGGACGCGGAACGTCCAGATCTTGTTGATCACGAAGTTCGCCGGCGTGCCCAGCAGCACGCCGATGAGGTTCGCCCAGTAGAAGCGGGTGCGCAGGCCGCTGGAGTCGTCGAAGATGTGCTCCGGCAGGGCCAGCGGCGACGTGGGGTTGGTCAGCACGGTGATGGTGATCAGGCTGACGACGAGGCCCGACAGCCCGGCCAGCAGGAACGGCCCGAACTGGCGGAACCAGTTGGGGCGGTCGTCCACCCGGAACGTCCACGAGCGGTTGAGCTGGAAGTTCCAGATGTTGGCGATGAAGAACGCCAGCGTGGCGTAGACGTGCGACCAGCGGATGTTCCAGCGCGTGCCCAGCAGGTTCGCGAACACGTCGTGCTCGTTGACGCCCCATTCCAGGCCGGCCTTGCGGGCGGCGATGGCCACCGCGGTGTTCACCAGCACGCCGGTGCCGCCGACCAGGCCGAACTTGATGAACTGACGGAAAACCGTGCCATAACGCGAACGCGATGACGTCTTTGCGGCTGTGAACACGGGCACCTTCCGGCGGGTGGGGCGTGCGGGGGCGATGACGGCGGACCCCACACGAACGACGGGCTAACGGCGAATTCTACTCCACCGCCGTGCCCGAACGTGTTCGCCGATGATCAACGTCACGCAGCGCCGCGCCCCGATCCCCCCTGCCGTATCCGGGGCGATCCGGGCGGGTGAGTAAGGTGGGCGGCGTGAAATCCCGAATCCGCCAGTTCCTGACCCCGGGCTGGGTGCTCACGGCCGTGGTCTGCGTCGCGTTCGCCTATCTCGCGTTCACCGTGCTCGCACCGTGGCAGCTCGGGAAGAACGAGGCGACGCAGGAGCGCAACGATCAGCTTC
The DNA here is from genome assembly GCF_001552415.1 of Corynebacterium xerosis NBRC 16721 = ATCC 373. Classification (GTDB taxonomy): domain Bacteria; phylum Actinomycetota; class Actinomycetes; order Mycobacteriales; family Mycobacteriaceae; genus Corynebacterium; species Corynebacterium xerosis. The sequence continues at coordinate 393,744 of NZ_BCRD01000001.1, read as the reverse complement.
GCCACGCCTTCGAGGTCGACCCCGTGGACGCCTCCGAGCTGTTCCCGGACAGCGGCGAGCTCGCGGAGGGCACCGAATGGCGGCGGGTGACGCTCAACGGCGAGTATCTGCCGGATTCGGACGTCCTGCTGCGCAACCGCCCGGTCGACGGCACCCCGGCGACGCATGCGCTGACCGCCTTCCGCGCCGACGACGGGACGCTGTACCTGGTCAACCGCGGTTTCGAGACCCCGTCCGACGGCGGCATCCCCGACATGGACAAGGCCCCGTCCGGCGAGGTCGAGCTGCTCGGCTACGCCCGACGCGGCGAGATGCTCCCGGAGCGCCCGCCGCTGGAGGGTGGCCCGGGCGAGCCGACTCAGGTCTACGGCCTCAACACCGACCAGGTCGGCGACGTCATGGGCCTGGATCTCCACGCCGATTACGTCCAGCTCGCCGAGGACCAGCCCGGCGGCCTGCGGTCGATCCCGTTGCCGACGCTGGAGACCGGCCCGTATCTGGCCTACGGCATCCAGTGGATCTTCTTCGGCCTCATGGCCCCGGGCGCGCTGATCTGGTTCATTTACGCGGAGGCCCGGGAGCGCCGCCGGGACCGGGAGGAACAGGAGGCCGCCCTGCGGACGTCGCTTGACGACGGTTCCGCGGCCGCATCGTCCGCCGTGCCCGCGGCCGCCACGGGGGCGCCGCTGGGCGGGACGGTGGGCGTCGTCAAGCACGAGGGTGACCGTGACGCCGCGGCGCCTGAGCCCGCCGCCCCGTCGGGCGATGCCGCGCAGGCCGACGCCGCGCCGGAGGGCCGAGCGCCGGTGGATCCCGCCGAGGAGCGTGCTCGGCGCATGGCCGCCCGCTACGGCGACTCCGGGCACAAGGGACGCCGCCGCCGGGGCCATGGCCTCGACGGCGAGAGGTTCTAGGGACGTTCCGGGCCGGCCGGCCGAATCAGCGGGTCGCGGCGGCGAGCAACAGGCCACCGAGGCACAGCGCCGCGGTGATGTCCTGAACGCGCCGCGTCAGGCGCACCGCCCGGCGCACGTCGGCGACCGCCGGCGCATGCCCGGTGCCCAGCGTCGCGCGGTGCTCGACTCCCCCGTCGTATGCGGTGGCGCCGCCGAGGCGCACCCCCAGGGCCCCGGCGGCCGTGGACTCCGGGATGCCGGCGTTCGGGCTGGGATGGGCGGGGGCGTCGTCGCGCCACGCGCGCCAGGCTCCGGCGCGATCGGGTCCGGCGATGACCGTGGCGATGCCCGTCAGGCGGGCGGGCGCCCAGTTGATCGCGTCGTCGAACTTCGCCGACGCCCACCCGAAGTTGCCCCACTTCGGCGTGCGGTACCCGACCATCGCGTCGAGGGTGTTGCCGCAGCGGTGCAGGACCACGCCGGGCGCGCCGAGCGCCGCACCCCACAGCAGGGTGCCGGACACCGCGTCGGAGGTGTTCTCCGACAGGGACTCCACCGTCGCCCGCGCCACGCCGTCGAGGTCGAGCTTCGACGGGTCGCGCGAGCACAGCCACGGCACCAGCTCGCGGGCAGCGGCGAGGTCCTCGGCTTCCAGGCGGTCGGCCATGCGCTCGCCGGTGCGGGCCAGCGTCGTGCCGCCGAGCGACGCCCACGTCACCGCGGCCAGCGCGGCGTTCGGGAACCGTCGGGCGGCCAGAGCGGCGATCGCCGTGGGCCCGCCGACGAGCACCGCGGCGTAGACCACTCCCCGCGGCTTCGAGTCGGCCCAGATCCGCTTCTCCAGCCGATCGGCGGCCGTGCCGAACCACGCCACCGGATGGTGCCGCGCCGGGTCGCCGAACACTCGGTCGGCCGCGCATCCCGCCGCGATTGCGGCGGCCCGGCCCAGAAGGCGTCGGGTGCGGGTGGGCGTCATCGCTTCTCCTTGACGTGGCGGGCCACATTCGGGCGCTGACCAGCGTTTGGGTCAATTTGGGTCAAACCCGGGGCCCCCGTGGGCCACGAAAGCCCCGTCCCGGTGACGGACCGGAACGGGGCTGACCTGCAACAATCGGCAGGAAATCACGTGCGGCGAGAGGGTTTCGAACCCCCGACCGCTGGTGTGTAAAACCAGAGCTCTACCACTGAGCTATCGCCGCGGAAGTCGCACGCGCGACGTCGCGAAAAACGGTAACACACCCGTTGAGACGGTCATTCTTCGGCCCGTCGCGCCGCAGATCGTCCCGAGGTGGCCGCGTTACTGGCGCTTGACGCCCCGCTGCACCAGGCAGTTGCCCTGCCACTCGCCCAGGCGGATCGCCGAGGTACCGGTCAGACCGGCCAGCTGCGCCGACTCGTCGATGAGGCCCGGATCCACGAACCGCGGGCGGCCGGCGCCCGGGGTGATCAGCCAGATGCGGCCGTTGTCCGTCATCGGCCGGGCGGCGTCGACGAGTCCGTCGACCAGATCCCCGTCACCGTCGCGCCACCACAGCAGCACGACGTCGACGACCTCGTCGGTGTCCTCGTCCAGCAGATCTTCGCCGAGGAACTCCTCGACGGACTCGCTGATGGCGGTGTCGCAGTCGTCGTCCCAGCCGACCTCCTGAACCCGCCGGCCCTTTTCAATGCCCAGCGAATCCGCGTAATCCTGCACAGCGCCAGTGGCGTCGCCCACTTCTCCGGTCCTCCAAATCTCGTGATTGCCGGGGGCTCCGTCATCGCCCACCGGTTCTTTCCCCGCGGAGTTTACCGCCCCGGGTGGGCTTGTACAGGGATCGGGGCCTTCGAGCGTGACAACGGGCCCACGCGGGCACGTGAAATCGACGACCAAGCGGCCCTGCCCTCCGAGTGGAAACGGCAGTAGAGTGGTGTGGAAAACAATTCGGGCAGTGACCCGCCCACGACCCCTGGGCGCCGACCCGCCCAGATGACCCGGGAGGAATACCAAATGGCCGACACGGCGGAACGACACGTGGACGACTCGAACTTCGCGCTGATCCGCGACGGCGTCGAGTCCTATCTGACGGACTCCGACCCCGAGGAGACCCGCGAGTGGCTCGAATCCCTCGACGGCCTGCTGGAGGAAGCCGGGCCCGACCGCGCGCGTTTCCTCATGCTCCGCCTGCTCGAGCGCGCCACGGCCAAGCGCGTGGCCCTGCCGCCGCTGACCTCCACGGACTACGTCAACACCATCCCCACGACCATGGAGCCCGAGTTCCCGGGCGACGAGGCCGTGGAGCGCCGCTACCGCAAGTGGATCCGCTGGAACGCCGCGATCATGGTCCACCGCGCGCAGCGCCCCGGCATCGGCGTCGGCGGCCACATTTCGACCTACGCGTCGTCGGCTCCGCTGTACGAGGTGGGCTTCAACCACTTCTTCCGCGGCAAGGACCACCCCGGCGGCGGCGACCATGTCTTCTTCCAGGGCCATGCCTCTCCCGGCATGTACGCCCGCGCGTTCCTCGAGGGGCGACTGGACGAGGATGACCTCGACGGTTTCCGCCAGGAGGTCTCGCGCCCGCAGGGCGGCATCCCCTCCTACCCGCACCCGCACGGCATGCCGGACTTCTGGGAGTTCCCGACCGTGTCCATGGGCCTGGGCCCGATGGGCGCGATTTACCAGGCGCGGTTCAACCGCTACCTCCACGACCGCGGCCTGGTGGACACCTCGCAGCAGCACGTGTGGGCGTTCCTCGGCGACGGCGAGATGGATGAGCCGGAGTCGCGCGGCCTGATCCAGACCGCCGCGATCAACAACCTGGACAACCTCACCTTCGTGGTCAACTGCAACCTGCAGCGCCTCGACGGGCCGGTGCGCGGCAACACCAAGATCATCCAGGAGCTGGAGAGCTTCTTCCGCGGCGCCGGCTGGAACGTCATCAAGGTCGTGTGGGGCCGCGACTGGGACAAGCTTTTCGAGAAGGACACCGAGGGTGCGCTGGTGGAGCTGATGAACGGCTTCCGCGACGGCGACTACCAGACGCTGAAGGCCAACGACGGCGCGTTCGTCCGCGAGCACTTCTTCGGCCGCGACCCGCGCACCGCCAAGCTCGTCGAGGACATGACCGACGAGGAAATCTGGAGCCTGTCGCGCGGTGGCCACGACTACCGCAAGATCTACGCCGCCTACGCCAAGGCGATGGAGACCAAGGACCAGCCGACTGTCATCCTGGCGCACACCATCAAGGGCTACGGCCTGGGCCACAACTTCGAGGGCCGCAACGCCACGCACCAGATGAAGAAGCTGACGCTCGACGACCTGAAGCGTTTCCGCGACAAGCAGGAGATCCCGATCTCCGACGAGGTCCTGGAGAAGGACCCGTACCTGCCGCCGTACTACCACCCGGGCGAGGACTCCGAGGAGCTGCAGTATCTGAAGGAGCGCCGCAAGGAGCTGGGCGGTTTCATGCCCGAGCGCCGCGAAACCTACGAGCCGCTGGTCGTGCCGGAGATGGATGCGCTGAAGTCGATCCTGAAGGGGTCCGGCAAGCAGCAGGTCGCCACGACCATGGCAGTGGTGCGCATCTTCAAGGAGCTCATGCGCGACAAGGAACTGGGCAAGCGGTTCGTGCCGATCATCCCGGACGAGGCCCGCACCTTCGGCATGGACTCCTGGTTCCCGACGCTGAAGATCTACAACCCGCACGGCCAGCAGTACACCCCGGTCGACCATGACCTGATGCTGTCGTACAAGGAGTCCGAGCAGGGCCAGATCCTGCACGAGGGCATCTCCGAGGCCGGTTCGATGGCGTCCTTCATCGCCGCCGGCTCGTCCTACGCCACCCACGGCGAGGCGATGATCCCGCTGTACATCTTCTACTCGATGTTCGGTTTCCAGCGCACCGGCGACCAGATGTGGCAGGCCGGCGACCAGAAGTGCCGCGGCTTCCTGCTCGGCGCCACCGCCGGCCGCACCACCCTGACCGGCGAGGGCCTGCAGCACATGGACGGCCACTCCCCGCTGCTGGCGGCGACGAACCCGGCGGTCGTGGCTTACGACCCGGCGTTCGCCTACGAGGCCGCGTACATCATCCGCGAGGGCATCGACCGCATGTACGGCGAGGGCCGCGGCGAAGACGTCATGTACTACCTGACCATCTACAACGAGCCGACCCCGCAGCCGGCGGCGGCCGAGGACCTGGACGTCAAGGGGCTGCTCAAGGGCATCTACCTGTTCAAGGAGGAAAAGGGCGAAAACCACGTCAACCTCCTGGCCTCGGGCATCGGCATGCAGGCCGCGCTGAAGGCCGCGGACATGCTGGCCGAGGAGTACGACATCCCCGCGTCGATCTACTCGGTGACGTCGTGGAACGAGCTGGCCCGCGACGGCCTGGCCCGCGAGACCGAGGTCCTGCACAACCCGGGCGAGTTCCACGAGCGCCCGTTCGTGCAGCGCGTCCTGGAGGATGCCGACGGCCCGTTCATTTCGGTGTCGGACTTCCAGCGCGCCATCCCGGAGCAGATCCGCCAGTGGGTGCCGGGCGACTACACGGTGCTGGGCTGCGACGGGTTCGGTTTCTCCGACACCCGCGAGGCCGCCCGCCGCTTCTTCAACATCGACGCCGAGTCCATCGTCGTCGCCGCGCTGGCCGGTCTGGCCCGCGAGGGCAAGCTGCCGGTGTCGGTGGCGCAGAAGGCGGCCGAGAAATACAAGATCACCGATCCGACGGTGGTGTAGCCGATCACGGACGAGGACCGGGCTCCCCACGACCTTCGGCACCTGCGCGGGCCGTTCGACGTCATCGGTGACGTCCACGGTTGCCTGGCCGAGCTCGTCGACTTGCTGACGAGGCTCGGCTGGGACGTCGGCGCCGACGAGGTGGGGCGCCCGGTTCGTGCATCTCATCCCGGTGGCCGCGTCGCGGTGTTCGTCGGGGACCTCGTCGATCGCGGGCCGGACACTCCCGGCGTGCTGCGGTTGGTGATGGGCATGTGCGACGCCGGTGACGCGCTGTGCGTGATGGGCAATCACGATTGGAAGCTCGCCCGCGCGTTGGGTGGTGCCGACGTGACCGTCCACCACGGGCTGGCGGAGTCGCTGGAGCAGATCGGGGCGGTGGCCGAGGGGCGGCGGGTGGCCCCCGACGGGCGCGCCCACCCGGCCGAGCCCGATTTCCCGGAACGGGTGCGGGGTTTCCTGCGGGCCCTGCCCATCCACCTCGTTCTCGCGGGCGGCGATCTCGTCGTGGTGCACGCGGGGTTGAAGGAGGAGTTCCACGGCCGTGCGTCGCGGGAAGCCCGGGCCTTCGCGCTGTACGGCGACGTCGGAGGGCGCGCCCCCGACGGCATGCCGATCCGCCGCGAATGGGAGCGGGACTATTCAGGTGCGGCCAGGGTGGTCTACGGGCACTGGCCGGTCACGCGGGCCGAGTGGGTGAACAACACCATGTGCCTGGACACGGGCTGCGTTTTCGGCGGGACGTTGACCGCGTTGCGCTACCCGGAGCTCGACGTGATCGGCGTCCCCGCGCGCGACCGCTGGTGGGAGCCATCGCGGCCTGCGCGGGAGCCCGCTCTGTAGCCTGGGACGTGACCTTCTCGCGGACCGACGGATGGAGCGGACATGACCAGCAGCTTGGGCGATGCCCTCAGTGCTTTGCTTGGCGACGGTGCCGGCGCGGCCGGTGATTCGACTTCCGGCGGATCCGGCGGGAAGTCGGGCGGCCGGGGCGCCGGCGGCACCGCGCTCGATGGGCTGACCGGTGCCCGTGCGGAAGTCACCGACGTGCTGCTGCGCATCCTCGGCGACGAGGCACCCGAGGAGGCCCCCGGCCTGGATTCGACTCTGCGCGGCGACATCGGGCTCGACCGTCTCGGCGTGGTCGAGTTGCTCGTGCGCTGCGAGGAAGAGACCGGCGTGCGCTTCGGCGACGAGGACGTTACCGGCATGAAGACCCTCGGCGACGTGATCTCCCACGTCGAATCCGGCCGCGAGAAGTAGCCCCCGCCGTCACATCACGGCACGCCGGGGCAGCAGTTCCATCACGTCGCAGATGATGCCCTCGCCGTCCCCGGCGGCGCCCTCCCCCGGTTCGCCCTGCGGGAGGGCGGTTGAGGCGTCCGGGGGGGCGTCGTCAAGCGATCCCGAATCGGAAACGGCGGCGACCGGCTCCCACGCCTCGAAACCGGAGGTGCCGGGGCGCAGGGGTTCTAGGGCGGCGTCCCAGGCGGTGCCGAGCTCGGCGTCGAGGGCGCGGGCCATGCCGGGGGCGTCGCCGCGGTGGGCGGCCATGATGGCGCGGAGGCGCTGCTCGCCGATCTGAATGTCGCCGGCGGCGTCGGTGACGCCGGACCACGTGCCCAGCGCGGGGACGTGGCAGTGGCGCTGGCCCTGGTCGCCCGGGATGTCGGCGGCCGGGTCCTCGGTGATTTCGAAGGTGAGGTCCGGCCAGCGCGCGAGATCGCCGACCAGGCGCGCGGCGGCGCCCGCGGGTCCGCGCCATTCGATTTCGGCGCAGACGCGGGTGGCGTCGTCGGGGCGGGTGCGCCAGATCGACGCTGCCGGGCGGGTGCCGTCGGGCAGCGTCATTCCGGCGCGGGCGAGGGCCCACGCGACGTGCGGCGTGAGGGCCGGTCGCGCTGCGTGGATCCACAGCACTCCGGTCGAGTCATGTCGGGACATGGTCACCTGCGGTGTCGGCGAAGAGACGGGGCGCCACCGGTGGTGCCGGTGGCGCTCCGCCCCAAGACGAGGCTCGTCTTCCCCTACGCCCTCGTCGCCGGGACGTCGCCGCTCGTCGGTGGGTCGTCTGGTTGCGGTCGGCCGCGGTGCGGCTTCGTGCTTTACGACGCCCCGAGCAGCGATGCCCAAGTCAACTGATGGGGCCAGTGTCTACTGGTGGGCGACGTGCGACAAGGGTCAAGTCGAGGTTGACACCCCCGAACATTGAAGTGTTCGTTGAGGTTTGGAGGGGTGCCCGGAGGTGGGCGGTGCTGCTCGCCGAGCGAAGGGCGGCGACCGGTGTTAGAACTCTTGTCGTGCGCGTACGACACACCGTTGCGCGTTCGATTCTTGAGATTCGGGGGGATCCAATGGCACCGACAACGCGCATGGGGCGCGTCACCGCGGCCGCGTGCATCGCCGTGATGGGCGCTGCGGGGTTGAGCGCATGCACCGCATCCGGGGCAACCGACGGCGGTCGCACCGGTGAAGAAGAAGCCACGGCCCTGCCGCCGGGAGTCTTGCCGCCGAATGACCCGCCGCAGCCCGGCGACGCGCGGCTCGGCCCCGACGGCCACTACGACTACTCCGCGCCGGACTTCGTGCTGAAGAACCCGTGCGATACGGAGGCCTATGAAGTGGCACTTCGGAACGGATGGACGCAGCCGTCGTTCGGGACAGTCCGGCGCGATGAGCCTGCCGAGAAGACATGCTCAATCATCAAGGACTCAACGGGGATAGTCCTCTTCTCGTTTTCCAAGAATCCGGCGGAGTTCTTGGTGGAAGGCTCTCAAGTGTCCTACGAAGAGTCACGCGGGATAGGCATCGCCGTCATCAAAGCGCCGAATCTCTTTGGAGAGTCCTGCTTCACCGGTGTCGAGACACCCAATGGACTGGTCGGAGCGCTAACGGGTGTTGGTGGATTCTCTAATCACCAGACAATTGAAAGCGCCTGCGCCGAAACTAAGCACATCTACCATGAACTTTTCGGGGGAATTCATGCAGTTTAAGGCAACTTTAACTTCTATTTCTGAAGTTCAAGCCACGCTTCATTCAGAGGCTTTCAACGCGAGTTTGAACGCCACTCCTTCGCTCGCCGGGTACTCCCCCGTGCCGTCGATGCAGATGGTCGCCACCCAGCATTCGTCGGCGATCGTGGGGTCGTCGGGGTGCTCGGTCGTCGTCTCCGCCGCCATCGACGCCGAAATCCAATGGTCCGCGGCGAACCTGAAATCGATGGTCACCGCGCTCGAATCCCATGAAATGGACACCGGCGCCGCCTTCGAATCCATCGACCCGCTCAACGCCCCGAAGAAGCTCCAGGTGGCCAACGGCATCGTGCACCATGCCTTCGGCGCCCGCCCACCGTTCAACCCCGGCAATCTTGTCTTCACCCCCGCCGTCGTCGGTCCAGAAGTAGCGGAAACAGCGGAATCGCTGCTCGGCAAGTTCTCCGCCACCAACGACGCCGCCGTCGGCGACGCCATCACGTATTGGACCGGCTACGCCTCCCGCATGACCGCCCTTTCAACCACGCTGGCCGACGCCGCCCTGAAACTCGCCGCCGACAACGAAGGCGCCGCATTCGACGCCGCCGCCGCCAGCCTCACCGGCCTGGCGGGCCGAGTGGCCAACGTCGCCGTCTCCGCCCGCGCCATCACCGGCCACCTCGGCGCACTTCCCGCAGTGAAAGCCATGGCCATCAACGTCCTCGGCTCGATCGCCAACCAATCGCAGGCGATCCCCGACGCGGCCGCCCGCGAAGCTTTCGAACGCGCCGAAATCGCCGCCTTCGTCGGCGGCCCCTACCTCGGCCAATTGCAGACGGCCGTGCCGACGCTGCCGAACCTCACCCAACCCGACTTCTCCGTCAGCGCCCCCGACCTCGTCGCATCCGGCATCAACGGCGGACACGGCATCGCCGGCGCATCCCAAGTGGGACTCGCCCCGGCGGGCATGACCTCGGCGGCCGCGGCACCGGCGTCGGCGGCTTCGTCCATGGCACCGGCCACCGCCGGCCCCATTTCCGGTCCCAACGGCATGACCCCGGCCGGCGGCACCCCGTCGACCGTGCCGATGGCGCCCTCGACGTCCGGGCCGGTGCCCACGCTGCCCGGCACCTCCGCCCCCATGACGCCGTCGGGTGCGACGGCCCCGGCCTCCATCAATTCCGGTGGCGCGATGCCTCCCGCCCCCACCGGCATGGCCCCCGCAGGAGCAACCTCCGGCACCGGCGGTGCGGCCGGCGCCGGTTCCCGTGGCGCCTCCGGCATCGGCGCGATGGCCGGGCTCGGAGGCACCGGCGGCGGCAGGATCGGCGGACCCGGTGCCGGCGGCGCGGGCGGAGTCGGCAACGGTGCCGCGGCCCGCTCCCGCGGCAGCTTCGGCACCGGAGGACACCCGGTCACTGGGTCCGGCAAAACGCCATCGACCACCGCGGTGGCCCGCACCGGCCCTCTCGGGGCGACTGCGCAGGGCACGGCGTCGTCAAGCAAGAATGGCGGCACCGCCCACGCACTCGGCGCCAACCGCCACGGCACGCACCGCGGCGAGACGAACGTCGGCACGATCCGGGGTGTCGGACGCGACTTCGAGCAGGACGAATACCAGCGCGAGCTCTTCGGCGACGAGCCCGTCACGGTCCCGGCCGTCATCGGCGCGAACGTCCGCGGGTAACGGGCCCCGGCGAATCCCCCGCGTCAGGCCGCCGAACCGCCACTACTCGGCGTCGTCGAAGACGCCCCACAGTTCGTCGTTGAAGTCGGCCCACAGGGGCTTGGCCCAATCGCCGAAGGGCCGGTCGGTGAGCACCACGGCGGCGCGGCCGGTCGGCGCGTGAACCCACAGGAACGTGCCGGCCTGGCCGAAATGGCCTGCCGCATCGCCGGGCATCGACTCACCGAACCACAGGCCCTGACGGGACTCGGGGCGGGAAAAGATCTCGAAACCCAGCCCCCAATCGGCCGGCTTCTGCGAACCATAACCGGGCACCACGCCGTCCAACCCCGGGAACTGCACGGTCAACGCCTCGGCGACCGTATCCGGGTGCAGGACGGCCGGGTCGAGGATCTCATCGGCGAAGCGCATCAGATCCCCCACCGACCCCTCGCCGCCGTGCCCGGCAGAGCCGTGCAGCACCGACGAGCCCATGCCCAGAGGTTCGAACGTCGCCGCCCGCAGGTACTGCGGGAAGCTCATGCCGGTCTCCTCGGCGACGCGGTCGGCGATGATGTCGAAGCCCGCCGAGGAATACAGCCGACGCTCCCCCGGCGCCTTCTCCGGCTTGCGCGAGGCGAACCCCACGCCACCGGCGTGCGACAGCAAATGGCGCACGGTGGCCCCGGGCGGCTCCAGCTCGTCGTCGAGCTCGAACACGCCCTCCTCCACCGCCACCAGCATCGCGTGCGCCGACAGCAGCTTGGTCACGCTGGCCAGGCCGTACACGCGGGAATCGTCGCCATGGACGACCCACCGGCCATCGGCGCCGCGGGCGGCGGCGCACACGGACTTCACGGGCCACTCGTCGACGGAGGCCAGCTGGCTGGACAGGGCGCGGGAAAGCTCGGTCATGCCACCAGGCTAACGCGAGGAGGAAACCCCGGCCCGGCCGCGGTCGCCGGACTCATTGCTTTGCGACGCCTCTCGACCCGCATCCGACGCCGAACCCGCAACGGCGGTGGTGGAACCGGCGGACTCGGAACCGGTGGTGTCGGCGACGGTGCCAGACTCGGAATCGGCCGGGTCGTCGTCAAGCGAACGCGGCTCGCCCTCGAACGCGGCCGGATCGATGATGCCGGCGCGCTTGGCGACGACCGCCGGAACCAGCGCCTGGCCCGTGACGTTGACGGCGGTGCGGCCCATGTCGACGATCGGCTCGACGGCCAGCAGCAGGCCGACGCCCTCCAGCGGCAGGCCCAGGGTCGACAGCGTCAGGGTGAGCATGACCGTCGCGCCGGTGGTGCCGGCGGTGGCCGCCGAACCCAGCACGGAGACGATGACGATGAGCAGGTAATCCGTCATGCCCAGCTCCAGGCCGTAGAACTGCGCGACGAACAGGGCGGCGATGGCCGGGTAAATCGCGGCGCAACCGTCCATCTTCGTCGTCGCGCCCAGCGGCACGGCGAAGGAGGCGTACTCGCGGGGCACGCCGAGGCGGCGCTCCGTGACGCGCTGCGTCACCGGCATGACGCCCATCGACGAGCGGGTGACGAAGCCCAGCGACGTCACCGGCCACACGCGGCTGAAGAACGCGCCGACGGGGATGCCGTTGAGGCGCAGCACCGCCGGGTAGATCACGCCGATGACCACGATCAGGCCGATGTAGATGGCGATGGTGAACTTGCCCAGCGACCCGAGCGCATCCCAGCCGTACTCGGCGACGGCACGGCCGATCAGGGCCGCGGTGCCGATCGGCGCCAGGCGGATGATCCACCAGAGGACCTTCTGGATGATCTGCAGCAGCGACTCCGTGCCGCGCAGGAACGGCTCCGCCGGGGCACCGACCTTGACCGCGGCGATGCCCAGCGCGATGGAGATGACCAGCAGCTGCAGGACGTTGAATGCGGGGTCGGCGCCGTCCTCGGAGAGGTTCACGCCCAGGCCGAGGATGTTCTCCGGCACCACGCCGGCCAGGAACGCCCACCACGAACCGGTGGACGACGGGGCTTCGGCGGCCGCGGCATCGACGCCGGCGCCGACGCCGGGCTTGACCCACAAGCCGATGAGGATGCCCGCGATGACCGAGATCAGCGACGTCGCCGCGAACCACAGCAGCGTCGACACAGCCAGGCGCGCGGCGTTGGTGACCTTGCGCAGGTTCGCCACCGACGTGATGACGGCGGTGACCACCAGCGGCGGCACCATCAGCTTCAGCAGCTGCACGTATGCGCCGCCGACGGAGTCGAGCACGGCGCGCAGGCCGGAGCCCTCGCCGGTGCCTCGGGCGATGAAGCCGAGGATGAGGCCGATGATAAGGCCGTAGATGACCTGGGCGCCGAAACCGGTGGCCCAGGCGGGGAGAATGCGGCGGCGCCCGGTGGTGCCCGGGTCGGCGGCCGCGTTCGAGGCCGCGGCGGAAGTGGCCGCGGAAGATTCTGTGCTCACGAAAAGAGCCTTTCCATGGGATGGGAAAAGGATGGGAGGAACGCGGCGTCTCGGATGGGAACGTCCGCTTTACGACGGTCCGGTCCGGCGCGGTGGTTCACACGGCGCGGAAAGCGGCGGAGCGTCGGACGGCGCCGGACGAGTTCGGGTGGCGCCGGGTGACGTCGAAAAATCCGGGGGACGTCAGGGGATGTCGGGGATCCGGGAAAGGGGCCCAGGGGCGGGCACCGGCGGGGATCCGGTCAGGCGAATGCCACGGGGCGCGGACACATGTCCCCGTGGACGTGGCCCTGGTCCAGCCAGAGCCGTTGCGTGAGCATCATCGACATGGGGGATACCGTAGAACCAGACAAGTTGGTCTGTCAACGATCGGTGAGCGGGGCAACGTCGTCGGCGGTGCAGTGACGGCGGTCACGTCGTCGATGAACGCGCCGCCGAACCAGGCATCCGACGCAGGGCACCGCCATCCGGAACCGAGTACGCGACCCCGTTGACCGCATGCGCAACCCCGCTGACGAGGCGCTCCACACCGGAGTCGCACTTGGTGGCACAGTGGACGCATGAACGAGAAACGAATTCTCCGCGGCCTGGCGCTGGCCGGCACCGCCGCCATCACCCTCGCGATGACCGCCTGCGCCGCCGACGACGCTGATGACGCGGCCAACGGCACCGCCGCGACGGCCGCATCCGCCGACGCCGCCGCCGACGGCACGTCGCCCTCCCCCGGCGCGGCGGCCGCCTCGTCGCAGCCGGAAACGGAGATGCCGGAGGCCGAGGACGCTGGCCCCCACAACGACGCCGACGTCTCCTTCAACCGCATGATGATGGCCCACCACCAGCAGGCGGTGGCCATGTCCGGGCTCATCGAAGGCCGCACCGACAACGCCGACATCATCGAGCTGGGCAAGAAGATCGCCAAAGCGCAGAGCCGCGAGATCGAGCAGATGAGCGCCCGTCTCGCCGCCTGGGGCGAGGATCCCACCGCCCCCTCCGTCCACGAGCCGCACGACGGGCACGAGGGCCACGGCGAGTCCGGCGAGGACATGCAGGGCATGCTTTCCGACGAGGCGATGCAGCAACTCGCAGAGGCCCAGGGCCCGGAATTCGACCGGCTCTTCCTCGAGGACATGATCGAGCACCACGAAGGCGCCGTGGCCATGGCGGAAGACGTCATCCGCGACGGCGAAAACGAGCCCACCCGCGCGCTGGCGGAAAACGTCGTCGATTCCCAGAAGAAGGAGATCGACGAGATGAAGAAGCTCCTCGGCGCCTGACCCCGGGGGCATGGCCCCGGGTCCGCGCTGCCGGTCTCGCGCTCTCGGCCCGTGTTCCCGAGTCCGCGTTGCCGTGCTCGTGCTCTCGGCGCGTGTTCCGGGGCCAGGGTTTCGTCGCCCATGGTCTACCGTTGAGACATGCTGCTCCATGTCTTGTGGGTCATCGGCATCACCGCCGAAGGAATGACCGGCGCACTGGCCGCCGGTCGCCAGAAAATGGACCTCTTCGGCGTATCCACCATCGCCTGCGTCACCGCAATCGGCGGGGGCACGATCCGCGACCTGGTGCTCGGCCACTACCCATTGGTGTGGGTCGAAGACCCGCAGTATCTGCTGGTCATCATCGGCGCGGCGATTCTGACGGTGTCCATTTCCTTCCTGATGCAGCACTTCCGGGTGCTGTTCCTGGTCCTCGACGGCATCGGCCTGTCCGCGTTCGCCGTCATCGGCATCCGTGTGGCACTGGAGATGGGCCACGGCTTCATCATCGCCGTCGTCGCCGCGGTGCTCACCGGCGCCTTCGGCGGCGTGCTGCGCGACCTGCTGTGCGACCGCGTGCCGCTGGTGTTCCAGAAGGAGCTCTACGCCTCCATCGCGCTGCTGGCCACGATCGTGTATTTCGCGCTGGACTGGCTGGGGGCGTCGGAGACGGCGACGATCATCATCTCCGTGCTGGTCGCGTTCATCACCCGCCTGCTGTCGATCTGGAAGAGCTGGAGCCTCCCCGTCTTCGACTACCAGGAACGCGACTACCAGCGCGACCCCAGCCAGCGCCTGTGGAGCTTCTTCCGCTGGGGCGGCCGCAACTCCACCGGCGGCACCGGGGATGCCATGGGGGACGACGGGGCCGCCCGCTGACGGGCTCCCCCGATTCAACGACAATGCCGCCCCACCTCGAATGCAGGTGGGGCGGCATTTTTCGTGCGTGCCCCCGGCGGGGCTCGAACCCGCGACCTATGGATTATGAGTCCACGGCTCTAACCGACTGAGCTACAGGGGCGATCCCGAAAAGCGGCGCTGCCGCACCTCGGCGATCGCGGCGGTGCCGCACCGCAATAATCTAGCAAGCACGCCACTGCGGCAGTGCCATCACCGTCGTCAAGCAATGCCACCGGCACCACCGGCCCACGACAACCAACCGCGCGCGCCGCGCCGCCACCCGCCGGAACCCAACCCCGGGGCTCCCTCCGGACCGTAAATCGGGTGGTCGCGGCGGGCACCCCTTCCCCGCCCGTGGCAGAGTTGGGGGCATGCAGCATGAAGATCGCCCCACCCCCGGCACGCACCGCACCATCCGGCCCATCGACGCCACCGTCGAGCGGCTCATGCCGGACACCGACCCCGATGAGCCGACCGTGGTCATCTGCGGCTCGCTGCACCAGGACCACCTCGCCCAGGTTCCGGAGTTCCCGGTGCCCGGTGAATCCGCCATCGTCGACAACGACTCCCGCGCCCTCGGCGGCAAGGGAGCCAACCAGGCGTCGGCCGTCGCACACGCCGGAGTGCGCGCGGTCATGGCCGGCACCGTCGGCGAAGACCCCGCCGCGGACCTGGTGCTGGCGGAGCTGTCCGCCAACGGCGTCGACGCCCACTCCGTGCAGACCACCTGGGACGAACCCACCGGCACCGCGTACATCGCCATGACCCCCGAGGGCGACCACATGGTCTTCGTCTCCCGCGGCGCCAACACCGTCACCGACCCGCTCGAGTTCACCCAGGAAATCGCCGAGGCCGACGTGCTGCTGGCCCAGGGAGAGCTGCGCCCGGAGGCCACCGAACAGCTGGGCATGATCGCCAACCTGCACGGCACGCGGTTCATCCTCAACCTCGCGCCGGTGACCGTGGTGACGCCCACGCTGATCGACAGCGCCGACCCGCTGATCGTCAACGAAACCGAGGCGTGGGAGATCCTGCGCAAGCTCGGCGCCGCCGAAGGAATCCGCCGCGGCGACCTGCCCTCGCAGATCGATTCACTGCTGCAGTACTGCCCGTCGGTGGTCATCTCCATGGGCGACAAGGGCTGCGTCTACGCCCGCGCCGAGGTCGACGGCGGCGACGGCATCGTGTGGCACCAGCCATCGCTGACCGTCCCGGCCGAGGAAATCGTGGACACCACGGGTGCCGGTGACGCGTTCGCCGGCACCATCGCCGCCGAGCTCGCCCGCGGCGGCAGCGCCGAACGGGCCGTCGCGCTGGGCACCGCCGCAGGTTCGCTGGCCGTCCGGTCGCTGGGTGCGACGGCGTCCTACGCCGACCAGGCGACGCTCGAGGCCACCGTCGCCGCACCGGACTTCCCGCAGCGCCGCCGCCTGGCCGAGACCAACAAGGGCGAATAGGCGGCGGGCCGCGGGCGGCGAAGTCGCCCGGATCCGCCGGAACTCCCGCGAGGTCGTTTCACCTGCAATAGCCTGGTGCCCATGACGAACGACAACGACACTGCGGCACCGTCGACCATCGCCCATTCCATCCACGGTTCGGGCCCCACGCTGGTGCTCATCCACGGGATCTGCCATTCGCGCCACGCCTGGGACGACGTGTTGCCCGGTCTCGTCGATCACTTCCGCGTGGTGGCCATCGATCTGCCGGGCCACGGCGAGACGCCGGATCCCGATTCGCTTGACGACGAAGTCGGCGAGCGCATGATCGACGAACTCGCCGAATTCCTGCGCCTCGTGTCCGTCGACGGCGAAACGCCCCATGTGGCGGGCAATTCGCTGGGCGGATATCTGGCGTTGGAACTGGCCCGGCGCGGGCACGCGGCGTCGGCGACCGCCTTCAATCCGGCGGGATTCTTCCACGGCCCGTGGGACCAGCGCCGGACGGTGGCGCAGTTCCTGGCGCTGCGCGGCGTCGGCCGGGCGTTGAAGCCGGTGCTGCCTCTGATGGCGAAGACGGCGGTGGGCCGCACGGCGATGTTCGGCATGTTCTCGTCGAAGCCGTGGCGACTGGCCCCCGACGCAGTGGCCCGTGACGCGAAGAACATGCTGGGCAACAAGGTCATCGACCACGGCCTGAAGGCCAGTTTCGACTACTCCCCCGACGTCGCCGGCGCGCCCCAGACGGTTTTCTGGGGCACCACCGACCTGACGCTCATGCGCGGTTGGAAGCGCCACTTCGAGGTGCTGCCGGACGTGCCGCTGCACCTGCTGCCGGGGCTCGGCCACGTGCCGATGGTCGACGACGGCCCCACCATCGCCGACTGCATCCGCCGCAGCGCCGGGGCCTAGCGGGCGCCCGCCGCCTCGACCGCCGGGGCCGGCTTGGCCACGCGAAGGTCATACGACGAAGCGTCGAACTTCTTCGTCTTCGCGCGGAACTTCCAGGTCCAGCTGGGCCACACCGCAGGGGCGTTGCCGTGCTCGTCGAGGTACCAGGAGCCACAGCCGGTGACCCACACGGTCTCCGGCAACCGGTCGCGGATCCAGTCGTTCCACTCGCCCTGGGCCCGCGCGGACACCTCGGCGACGTCGGCGCCATGGCGGCGCTTGGTCTTGAGCATGTCCATGAAGTAATTCACCTGGGACTCGATCATGTAGATCATCGACGAATGTCCCAGACCCGTAGCCGGGCCCATCAGCACCGACAGGTTGGGGAAACCGTGGATGGTCGTGCCCTTGTGCGCGCTCATGCCCTCGCGCCCCCACATCTGCGACAGCGACTCGCCCTCGCGGCCGTGAACCAGCTCGAACGTCGGCGAATCGGTGACGTGGAAGCCGGTGCACACGATCAGGACGTCGATGGGGCGCTCGGTGCCGTCGGCGGTGGTGATCGAATGAGCGTTGACCCGCTGGATCGGATCGGTGACCAGGTCGACGTTGTCGCGGGCGATCGCCGGGAAGTACGTGTTCGAGATCAGCATGCGCTTGCAGCCGATGGTGAACTTCGGGGTCAGCTTCTCCCGCAGCTCGCGGTCGCGGACCTGCACCCGCAGCATGCCCAGCGCGGCCGCCTTGATCGGCGCCATGAGGTGCTCGTTCCTGGTCAGGCCGGGAATCTGCATCTCGCGGAAGAACCAGTCCTGCCCGCGAACCACCTTCCGCAGGCCGGGCACGTTGCGCAGCGCGGCACGCTCCCACCCGAAGTAGGCGCGGTCCAGGCGCGGGATCACGAACGGCGCCGTGCGCTGGTAGACGTCCAGGTGGCCGACGAACGGCGCGATCTTCGGGACGATCTGGATCGCCGAGGCGCCCGTGCCGATCACCGCAACGCGCTTTCCGCGCAGGTCCGCGTCGTGGTCCCACCGCGCGGAGTGGAAGATCTTGCCCTCGAATTCCCCGATGCCCTCGATGTCCGGCAGGCGCGGCTCGCACAATGCGCCGACGCCGAGCACCAGTTCGCGCACCGACCACGTGGTGGTCTCCGGGGCGGTGCCATTGGCTCCAGTGGCTCCATCAGGCCCAGTGGCTCCATCAGCGCCGGCGGCGCCGTTCGCTCCGGAGGCACCGGCGGCACCAGCGGCGGAGCCCTTCCCGAAGACCTTGTCCACGTTCTCCCCGGACGTCGCCACCCCGGTGACGGCGTCACCGGCGTCGACCTGATGCGGAAGCTGGCGCGTGGTCACCAGCCAGCGGCCCGCGGCATCGTCCCAGCGGGCATCGACCATCTCCGTGCGGAAATCGATGTGCGGGTACAGGCCCTCCTCCACCGCGACGCTGCGCTGGTAGTCGGCGATCTCCGGCTGCGTGCCGAAGCTGCGCGACCAGTCGAAGTCCTGCGCGAACGACAGGGAGTACAGGTGGCTGGGCACATCGCATGCCGCACCCGGGTAGGTGTTGTCGCGCCAGGTCCCGCCGACCTCGTGGCCGCGGTCGATGATCCGGAAATCCTCGATGCCCTCGCGCAGCAGGTTGGTTCCGGTGGCGAGGCCGGAGAAGCCCGCGCCGATGATCAGGATGTCGGTTTCCTTCACGGAATGGTTCATGGCCCGAACGATAGCCCCCGTCGAGCGGCGGTGGGGGCGTTTTCTGCGACCGGTTGCCAAATGCCCCGAATGTGGAAACGGCCCCCGCGAAGACAGGGGCCGAATGCGGTGACCGCCCGCCCGGCAGGTGTCGGCAGGAGGAGGCCGAGGCGGCGGCGGTCCCGCGCGGGAGGCCGGGGCGGCGGCGGGTCCCTCCCTATTCCTCCTCGAGCAGGTTGGTCACCAGCTCCGCGATGCGCGACCGCTCCGACCGCTGCAGCGTCACATGGCCGAAAAGATCGTTGTCCTTGAGCTTCTCGATGATCGCCGCCACGCCGTCGTGGCGCCCGACCCGCAGATTGTCCCGCTGCGCGACGTCATGGGTGAGCACCACCCGCGAGTTCGCCCCCAGGCGCGACAGCACCGTGAGCAGCACGTTGCGCTCCAGCGACTGCGCCTCGTCGACGATGACGTAGCTGTCGTGCAGGCTGCGCCCGCGGATGTGCGTCAACGGCAGCACCTCCAGCATCCCGCGCGCCTGGATCTCCTCCATGACGTTCGGGCTGACCAGCCCCTCCAACGTGTCGTACACCGCCTGCGCCCAGGGGTTCATCTTCTCGCTCTCCGACCCGGGCAAGTACCCCAGGTTCTGGCCGCCAACGGCGTAGAGCGGGCGGAACACCACGATCTTGCGGTGCCTGCCATGCTCCATCACCGCCTCCAGGCCGGCGCACAACGCCAGCGCGGACTTCCCGGTGCCGGCGCGCCCGCCCAGCGAGACGATGCCCACCTCGTCGTCGAGAAGCAGATCCAGCGCGATGCGCTGCTCCGCCGAACGGCCCCGCAGACCGAAGGCCTCCAGGTCGCCGCGCACCAGCCGCACACCGCCACCCGGCAGAATTCGGCCCAGCGCCGACTGCGTGCCTGCGGTCAGCTGCACCCCGCAATGCACCGGCAGCTCCCGGGCGGGCACGCCGTCGGCGGTGGCGGCGTCGTCGCGAAGCTGCACGAAGCCATTGCGGAACAGCGCGTCGATGTCCTCCGACGCCGCGCCCACCTCCGCCAGCCCCGTGTAACCGGTGACCACCACATCCTGCGCGTGGTACTCGTCGGCGGGCAGCCCCACCGCACCGGCCTTCACGCGCAGCGGAATGTCCTTGGTCACCAGCACCGTGTCGTGGCCCTCCGCCCGGAAGTTCAGGGCACAGGCCAGGATGCGGTGATCGTTGGCGTCATTGCGAAAACCCGCCGGCAGCACCGACGGGTCCGTGTGATTCAGCTCGACCTGCAGGGTGCCGCCGTCTTCGTTGGCGGGCACCGGCAGGTCCAGGCGTTCGTGCCGGTGGCGCAGATCCTCCAGCTGGCGCAGCGCCGTGCGGGCGAACCAACCCAGTTCGGGGTGGTGCCGCTTGGCCTCCAGCTCGTTGATCACCACCAGCGGCAGCACAACGGAGTGCTCGGCGAATTTCCGCAGCGCATGCGGGTCGGACAGCAGCACCGACGTGTCCAGCACGTAGGTGCGCAATGCGGTGTCCCGGCGCCGGTGGTCGGCGGTCCCGTCGGAGGGCCGGGCTGAAGCGATGGTGCCGCCGCGCGTCGTCGCGCCCGCGTCCACCACCTCCCCATCCCGGATCAGAGGGGTTCGGTCAGTGGTCGCGGTCGTGGTACGCAACGTGGCTCCTGTTCCGTCCGGCAGCTTCCCCCTGCCGGACGAGCGCCAGGGTAAGGACGCGAGGTGGAAATCACATTGGTGGAAGATGAACAGCGCGTTAACTATCCGGCGCCCGGTCGTTTGCCCAGCACAGGTGCTTTACGACGCTTCGACCGCCGTCACCTCCGAATGTCGCCGGGGGCACTCGGAAGCGGGTAATTTGGCCCCATGACACATTCCACCCCGAGCCCCGGTCGTCGCGAGAGCCTTCAAGCCCGACTCGAAGTCGCGGTCGGGCGCGGGGAAATGACCATCGACGAGTACGACTCCCTGTGCGGTCGGGTGTGGGACGCCGGCCACGATGATGATTCGACGGAACTCGACGCCGTCGCCGGCCGCCTCGAACGCCTCGAGTCTGCCCGGGCGCCCGAAACGGGGCGCTCCCCGTCGCCGGGGCCACCGGCCCAGTCCGCGAACCCCTACCGCAACCCCGACCCGTACCGGCCGCGTCCGGCCGACGGGGCTGCGCCGGGAAAGGAACTGGTGGGGCCCACCCCGGATGATGACCGGCAGTCCGGCACGCCGGCGATCTTCTCCGACAAGACGTTCACCGGGCGGTGGGCACCGCAGGCGACGACGACGTGGTGGGGCATTTTTGGCGACGTGAAACTCGATCTGCGGGAGGCCAACTGGCCTGCGGCCCGAATCGAGTTGGATTTCCAGTCCGCTTTCTCCGACGCGACCGTCATCGTCCCGCCGGGCACCATCGTCGTCGATCGCACGACCTCGATTCTGGGGGAGGTGAGCATCAAGACGTCGTCGACCGCCCCGGCGAACGGCCTGACCGTGATTCTCGACGGCGTTCTCGTGTTCGGCGACATCAAGGTCAGGGATCGCTGAGCCGCCACCGGCGGCAGGGCCCCGAGCCAGAGGCCGGATGACTCAGTTGGGGACCTGGAGCGCCTCCAGCATCGACAGGTACGTGTTCATGGTCTCCTCGAACTCGAAGGATCCGGCATCGAGCTCCGCACCGATGATGCGCGCCGTTGCGACGCCGAACAAGGAGTGAACGATGATGCGCGCCGACGTCCGCACATTCGGAGCCCACCGGAAGCCACCGCGTTCCGCGCAGCGCTCGAGTTGAAACTCCGTCCCCTCGATGAACGCCTCGAAGTACCGGAGCGCCGCCATTCCCTGATCTCCCTCCTGCTTTACACGCGAGGAGAAAATGACAAGTTCATTGAGGATGTACACATGTTCCCACTCGTCCACCAGAAGCTTCAGGACGACACGGAGAAAGTCCGAGACGGTGTCGACATTCTCCTCTTCGAATTTCCCCAGGAGCATGGAAACGGTCTCACCGTACATCAAATCGAGGAGTTCGCCCTTGCCGGAGAAGCAATAATGGAAAACACCCAAGTGAGCGTTGGCGCGGGCGCACACGCTCCTGGTGGTGACGGCGGCCACCCCCTCTTCCAGGGCGATATCGAGCGCCGCCCGAACCAGGCTCGCCCGCCTTTCGATGGCCGGGACACGCGACGTCAATTCAGCTCCCAATCCGGCCCGCCTCCCTCATTCGCAACGAAGGAAGGGGCCCATTACGCGCACTCATCTTCGAAACCGCAAATCAGCCTCAAGCGCACCGATTCGCCCTCATATCTCACGGACATACTACGCAATCAACAATAATCCCGGACCAATTGCCGTCAAAGTCAACCACATCCGAAACCCCACCCCGAAGCGCGACAATAAATTGCCCGCCCCAATCAACAATGGCCGCTCCCCACCGAACCATCCATGCGGCGGCCGGCCGGACACGAAAAAGGCGGGCCCGGGAAAATTTTCCCGGGCCCGCCTCGTGCGGCTCCTCCAGCTGGACTCGAACCAGCAACCCTTCGATTAACAGTCGAATGCTCTGCCATTGAGCTATGGAGGAATATCCGAAGCACGTCCCCGTGCGACGGATCATTACTCTACCCAGAACCGATATGGACGCCAAATCACCAGGTCATCCCAAAAATCGACACAGTGTCCGCCTGGCTCCGGACGCCCACCCCATGGCCCGGAATCGCACGCCGGACGACCCCACCCGGGACGTCGCCAAGCACGGGGCGAAGCCGGCTCGAAAGCAGGGGGCGAAGCACGGGGCCAAGCACGGGGCGAAGCCCATCCGGCGGCTTTGCTAACCTGACCCCCGACACGGGGTGCCCGGCAGGATCCGGGCTGAGATCACACCCGCCGAACTTGATCCGGTTGATGCCGGCGGAAGGATGTTGCCATGGGCACCGCCCACGTTCCTGCATACTCGCAGTTCCCCCAGGACTGGACCGGAGGCTGCGTCACATGCGGCGCCGGCCGGGACGGGCGAATCCCGCGGGTGCTGTCCATCGCCGGCACCGACCCCACCGGCGGCGCCGGACTGCAGGCCGACCTGAAGGCGTTCTCCGCGCACGGCGCCTACGGCATGGGCGTGGTCACCGCACTGGTCAGCCAGAACACTCGGGGCGTCCGTGACGTCCACGTGCCGCCCGTGGAATTCCTCCGCTCGCAGTTGGACGCGGTTTCCGACGACGTCGCCATCGACGCGATCAAGATCGGCATGCTTTTCGACGCTCCGATCATCGCCGAAGTCACCGATTGGCTCGAGGGACTGCGCAGCGGTAACACGGCCGCAGCGGATGCGGCCGGGGACGCGGCGGCCGGAATCGCCGCCCAGGATGCGCCCACCGCCGACGACGAGTTCCTCGACGGCACGCCCTCCCCCATCGTCGTGCTCGACCCGGTGATGGTGGCCACCTCCGGCGACCGGCTGCTCAAGGAGGAGGCCGAGGACGCGCTGCGTGGGCTGCTGCGCCACGTCGACCTGGTCACCCCCAACATCCCGGAGTTGGCCGTGCTCGCGGGCACCGCCCCGGCCACGATCCCCGGCGAGGCCCTGGACCAGGCGCGCATCGTCGCCGCCGAATACGACGTGCTGGTGCTGGCAAAGGGCGGGCACCTCATCGAGGGCGAAGTCATCGACGCCCTCGTGCGCCCCGACGGATCGGCCGAACGGTTCACCGGCCCTCGCGTGGGCACCCGCAACACCCACGGCACCGGCTGCTCGCTTTCGGCCGCGATCGCCGCCCTGTGGCCGCGCACCGGCGACCCCGTGCGGTCGGTCGGGGTGGCCAAGGCATGGATGACCTCCGCGCTGCGGCACGCCGACGAGCTCGAAGTCGGTGAAGGCAACGGCCCCGTCCACCACTTCGCCCAGCTGTGGGAGCGCGGCCTGGCGCCCGACGCCGCGACCATCGCCGATCAGTGGTGGGAGTCCATCGCAGATCTGCGCGACGCCATCGACGACCTGGACTTCATCAAGGGCCTCGGCTCGGGTTCGCTGCCGGAGGAAGTGTTCCGCGACTACCTCGCTCAGGACGCGCTGTACCTCAACGGCTACGCCCGGGCACTGGCCGCGGCCTCCGCGCTCGCGCCGACGCAGGAGGAGCAGATGTTCTGGTCCTACGCCGCCCACGGAGCCATCGCCGGGGAGATGGAGCTGCACCGCGGCTTCATCGGCGACGACGCAGGCAGCGTCGATGAGGGTGCCGTGGAGGCGTCACCGGTCACCCGCGCCTACGTCGACCACCTCGTGGCCACCGCCGCCCGCGGCTCCTACGGCGAACTGATCGCCGCCGTGCTCCCGTGCTTCTGGCTCTACCGCGACATCGGCCACCGCCTGGTCGCCCGCAACCACGGTTCCCATCCGTACTCCCGCTGGCTGGACACCTACGCCGACGAATCCTTCGACGAGGACACCAACCGCGCCATCGACATCTGCTCGACCTACGCCACCACGGCGACGACGACCGAGCGCGCCGCCATGGACCGTGCGTTCCGACTGTCTTCGTGGCACGAGGTGGAGTTCTTCGCCGCACCCATGCGCGGCTGACGGGGAGCGCCGGGCCACGCGATGCCGACCCGCCGTGCGGGTGACGCAGTTTCGGGCAGACCGGGCCACGCGGCTGACGCGGCCCGCGGATCTCCCTAGGCTGGTGTGCATGACGAACACCGACGACACCCCGACCACCTCCCGCCCCGCCGATGCGGGCGCCTCTGCGCCGACGGACGCCCACCGCACCGTCCGCGGCATCATCGCCCGCGGCAAGGGCGAGCCGGTGGAGATGACCGACATCGTCATCCCCGCACCCGGCGCCAACGACGTCATCGTGGACATCCAGGCCTGCGGCGTCTGCCACACGGACCTCGCGTACCGCGACGGCGACATCAACGACGACTACCCGTTCCTCCTCGGCCACGAAGCCGCCGGCGTCGTCTCCGAAATCGGCGAGGACGTCACCCACGTCGAGGTCGGCGACTTCGTCGTGCTCAACTGGCGCGCGGTGTGCGGCGAGTGCCGCGCATGCAAGAAGGGCGAGCCGAAGTACTGCTTCGCCACGCACAACGCCTCCAAGCCCATGACGCTCACCGACGGCACCGAGCTGACGCCGGCGCTGGGCATCGGCGCATTCTCCGACGCGACGCTGGTCCACGAGGGCCAGTGCACCAAGGTCGACCCGGAGGCCGATCCGGCCGTCGCGGGCCTCCTCGGCTGCGGCGTCATGGCCGGCATCGGCGCGGCGATCAACACCGGCGACGTCAAGCGCGGCGAGACCGTGGCCGTCATCGGCTGCGGCGGCGTCGGCACCGCCGCCATCGCCGGCGCGAAGCTGGCTGGCGCGACGACGATCATCGCCGTCGACATCTCCGACGACAAGCTCGCCACCGCCCGCGAATTCGGCGCCACCGAGACCATCAATTCGAAGGACCTCGCCGCCGACGCCCCCGGCGCCACCGGCGAGGACGATCCCGTCGTCAAGCGCATCCACGAACTGACCGGCGGTTTCGGCGCAGACGTCGTCATCGACGCCGTCGGCCGCCCCGAGACCTACGTCCAGGCCTTCTACGCCCGCGACCTCGCCGGCCGCGTGGTGCTCGTCGGAGTACCGTCGCCGACGATGAAGCTGGACCTCCCGCTTCTCGACGTCTTCGGCCGCGGCGGCTCCCTGAAGTCCAGCTGGTACGGCGACTGCCTGCCCGAGCGAGACTTCCCCATGCTCGTCGACCTCTCGCTCAACGGCCGCCTGCCCCTGGGCGACTTCGTCACCGAGCGCATCGGCCTCGGCGACGTCGAGGAGGCCTTCGACACGATGAAGGCCGGCAAAGTGCTGCGCTCCGTCGTCACGCTGTAGCCGCCGCGCTGCTGCCCCGGGCGCTTTCCGGGGAGCGCCTTCGCTTTACGACGCCCGCCGACCCCGGGTCGGCGAGCGCACCCCTTGCACGTCCTTTCATCATCCGCCCCCTTCAATCACGGGAGAGAGCAACCATGAGCTCCGATTCGCACGACGCCGCCGGCCGCATCCGCAAGCAGGGCGACCTGATCATCGACCACGTGGTCACGTCCGGCACGTTCGCCCTCGACGGCGGTGAATGGGACGTCGACAACAACATCTGGGTCTTCGGCGACGAGAACGAAGTCATCGTCGTCGACGCGGCGCACTCGGCCGCCCCGATCATCGACGCCGTCGCCGGCCGCCGCGTGAAGGCCATCGTGTGCACCCACGCGCACAACGACCACATCACCGTCGCCCCGGAGCTGTCGGAGAAACTCGACGCACCGATCCTCGTCCACCCCGGCGACCAGATGCTGTGGGAGCAGACGTGGGGAGATCTCGGCCACGACACCCTGAAGCACGGCCAGAAGATCGAGGTCGCGGGCACGGAGGTCGTGGTGGTCAACACCCCGGGCCACTCGCCCGGCTCCTGCTGCCTCTACGTGCCCGAGGCCGGCGAGCTGTTCTCCGGCGACACCCTGTTCTCGGGCGGGCCCGGCGCGACGGGCCGGTCGTACTCGGACTTCGACACCATCATCGATTCCATCCGCGACAACCTGCTGACGCTGCCGGAGGAAACGATCGTGCGCACCGGCCACGGTGACCACACCACCATCGGCCGTGAGGCTCCGCACCTGGAGGAATGGATCCGCAGAGGGCACTGACCCGCTGTTGCTTTACGACGGCCGCCGATCGGCTCGAACCCTGATCGGCGGACGGCCGCCGTGCCGCGAGCCCCGGGGAGAGTGCCCCGGTTCTCCCGGCCCTCAATCCACCTGCGCCTTCATGCCCCCGGCGTTTTTAATCCAACTGCCCCTTCATGCCACCGGCCCCTTAGTCCACCTGCACCTTGAGCGCCTCCGCCAGCAGTTCCCGGCGGTAGTCCTCGAGGGCGAGCAGGTCGGCGAACAGCTGCCGGTACCCGGCCTCGTCGTCGGAGGGCCGCATGCGCGCGAGCATCGACTTGACCTGCGCCACCTGCCCGCCGACCCACACTTCCTGCAGGCGGGCCAACACGGACGACGAGTAGGCGCGCAGCATCTCCGGATCGACGCGGATCTCCTCCACTCCCAGCTCGGTGACCAGGGCGCGGCCCACGGCATCGTCGATCTTCCCCAGCAGCGCGGTGACCCATTCGGCGCCGCCGCTGTGCGACGCCACCCCTCCCGCTTCCTGGGTGGCGTCGAAAAGCGCCCGATACGTCGGATGCGAAAACGTATCCGGCGACAACGCGTCGAACACGGGCCCGGTGATGACGGGCTCCTGAATCGCGAGCTTCATCGCCTCGCGCTGGACGTGCAGCTCCGGGTCGCGGGCATCGGGGTACGGCAGCATCGGCCGCGCGGGCGCCCCACCCGGCGCACGGCCGGCGGAACCACCGGGGCCCCCGGAACCACCGGCACCATTCGCACCACCGGCGCCACCGGCGCCACCGCCGAAGCCGGGCGCCCCCGGCCCGGCCGCGTCGTCCTCGTCGCGCTTGCGGATCGGCCGCCTGCGGGGACCGTCGTCCTGCGACGGATTGCGGGCCTCGTCGCGCACGCGGCGGACGAACTCGGCCTCGTCGTTCCAGCCGACCCAGCCGGCGACCTCGCGGGCGTACTCGTCGCGCAGCGCGGTGTCGCGGATCTTGCCCAGCACCGGCACCACGCGCCGCAGGCCCTCGACGCGGCCGTTGGGCGTGGTCATGTCGTAGTCGGACAACAGGGTCCGCAGCACGAACTCCACGAGTGGGGTGCGCTGGGCCACCAGATCCCGCACCGACGCATCGCCCTTTTCCAGGCGCAGGTCGCACGGGTCCATGCCATCGGGGGCGACGGCGACGTAACTCTGGCCGGTGAACTGCTGCTCCCCCTCGAACGCGCGCATCGCCGCCTTCTGCCCGGCCTCGTCGCCGTCGAAGGTGTAGATCAGCTCGCCGCGGAAGAAACTGTCGTCGAGCATCAGCCGCCGCAGCATCTGCAGGTGCTCCTCGCCGAAGGCGGTGCCGCACGCCGCGACGGCGGTGGTCACGCCGGCGGCGTGCATGGCCATGACGTCGGTGTAGCCCTCGACGATGACCGCGCGGTGGCCCTCCGCAATCGACTTCTTCGCATGATCCAGGCCGAACAGCACCTTCGACTTCTTGTAGAGCATCGTCTCGGGCGTGTTCATGTACTTGCCCAGGTTGTCGTCGTCGAAAAGCTTCCTCGCACCGAAACCGATGACGTCGCCGCTGATGTTGCGGATCGGCCACAGCAGCCGCCGGTGGAATCGGTCCATCGGCCCCTTGCGCCCCATCCGCGCCAGGCCCGCCTTCTCCAGCTCGTCGAAGGAAAAGCCCAGCCGCTGCAGGTGCTTGGTCAACGTGTCCCAACCGGCCGGCGCATACCCGCAGCCGAACTGCTTGGCCTGCTCCATGGTGAACCCGCGGTCGGTGAGGAACGTCCGCGCCGTCTCCGCATCGGGCTTGCCCAGCTGCATGGCGTAGAACTTCTGCGCCTCACGGTTGGCGGCGATGAGCCGCTGGCGCGTGCCCGGCTCCTCCCGCCGGCCGGTGCCGCCGCCCTCGTAATTGATGCGGTAACCGATCTTCTCGGCGCACGCCTCCACGGCCTCGGGGAACGTCAGGTGCTCCATCTCCATGAGGAAGCTGAAGACGTCCCCGCCCTTGCCCGTCGAAAAGCAGTGGTAGTAACCGTGATTGGGCCGCACGTGGAAGCTGGGCGTGCGCTCGTCCTTGAACGGCGACAGCCCCTTCATCGAATCCGCGCCACCCGGCTTGAGCTGGACGTACTCCGCGACGATCTCCTCGATCGGCGTACGTTCGCGGATCGCCGCGATGTCGCTGTCGGGGATGCGTCCTCTTGCCATGGCACCACCTTAGCCGCGCGCCCTCCGTGCCACCTGGGCGGGCGGGCCACTCCACGGGGCCGGCAGGGCGCGCGATCCAGCCGGGCGGGCCGTGGCACCGATTGCTTTGCGACGCCGCCGCACATGCGAAACTGACCGGGACACCGAAATCGGACGGAAACTACTAGGAAAAGGACGAACGGGCGGGAATGGACGGGAAGAAGGGCAAGGGGATCCTCGCGGCGGGCGGCGCCCTCGTGCTGGCGCTCGCCGGCGCGTGGCTGGGCATCGACCTCGGGGGCGATGGCGGCGCCGGGGGTGCCGGCGGCGATGGCAACGGCAGCGGCGGCAATAGTGGAGACAATGGCGGCAACGCCACCGCGACGGCCACCGACGCACGGCCCACGGCGAACCGGGACGGCGGTGAGCCCGGCGATCACCGCGATGGTGGCGAAACCTCCGTCGGCGAGGGCACGTGCCCCGTCGACACCCTGCCGCCGCAGGCCGACGACGTCATCGACCGGATCCTCACCGACCAGGACCACCTGTACTCCGCCCACGACGGCAAGCACTTCGGCAACTACGAAGGCATCCTGCCGAAGCAGCGCGGCAGCTACTACCGCGAATACACCGTGGAAACCCCCGGTCTCGACCACCGCGGCGCCCGGCGCATCGTCGTCGGCGGCGGCACCGAGGAAGACCCGGACGTCTGGTACTACACCGACGACCACTACGAGTCCTTCTGCGCGATCCCCGATGCCGAGGACTAATATCCGGGATATGGAGTCCACCACCGCGCACCCCAGCCTGACCACGCCCAAGCCCCTGGCATGGCTGTACGCCATCGGAGCCTTCATCGGTCTGATCGCGTCGATGACGCTGACCGTCGAAAAGTTCGAGCTGGCCGAGGATTCTTCCTACGTCCCGTCCTGCACGTTCGGGGAGTCCTTCACCTGCGGCTCGGTGATGATCAGCGAGCAGGCCGCCGCCTTCGGCATCCCCAACCCACTGCTGGGCATTTCCGGTTTCTCGGTGGTCATGGCCATCGGCGTGCTCATGCTCACCGGCGCGGCTCTGCCGCGCTGGTTCCGCACGGCCTTCGTCATCGGCCTCGGGCTCGCTTCCATCTTCTGCCTGTGGCTGGCCTACCACGCGGTGTACAGCATCCACGCCCTGTGCATCTACTGCATGGTCGTGTGGGCCGTGACCATCACCATGTTCTGGTTCGCGTTCCTGCGTTTCATGGGAGACGCCGCCGACCGATCCCCCGGCTCCGGCCTGGCTCGGGTGCACGCGACGCTGAACATGCTGCGGTTCCCGATCCTCATCGCGGTCGTGGTCTTGATCGCCGCGCTGATCATCATCGAGTTCGGGTTCTTCTTCTAGACCGGCACCCACTCGCCCGGCCCGTGAAACGGCCCGCCCCCCGCGCGGCCACTACCCCCAGGCGGCCACCAGCGACGGGCGGCCACTACCCCCAAGCCGCCGATACACCCGCGATCTGCCGGTCGAGCCGCTCCACCCGCGACTCCGTCATCGACGCGATCTGATCGACGATGACCCGCAGCCTCGCGGCATCCGACTCCGCCTGGTCGTACATCCAGCGGTACACCGGATCCAGGGCCCCGGGCGCGCCCTCCTTCAAGTATTCGGCGACGCGGAACAGCCGGTCGCGCTCCCGATCCTGCCGGCGGATGTGGCGGGGCAGGTCCATGACGTAGAGCACGGCGATGGTCTTCAGCATTGTCACCTCCGCCAAGATCCCCGCAGGCACGGCCAGATCCGCCTCATAGCGCCCCAGGGCCCGGTCGATGGGCTGCTTCGGGCCGAAGATCCCTTCGGCGTCGCTCGACGACGCCCACGAGGCCCGCGCAGCGCTCCTGGTACCTGCGACCGACGCGGTGACGAAACGGCCGACCAGCTCCGACGTCATCCGTTTCAGCGCCACCATGGACTGCAGCGAACCGTCGTAGGACGCCGCGGCGGAGACCACGGGCAAGCTGGCCAGCCGTCCGGCGGCCTCCACCAGCTCCGCCGGATCGCCGCCGAACGCGAGGGCCCCCTTGTCCGCCAGCGCCGCCAACTCCACGGTGTCCCACAGCACGCCGAGGTCGATGCGGCCGGAGACGATGCCGTCCTCGACGTCGTGGACGGAATAGGCGACGTCGTCGGACCAGTCCATGATCTGCGCCTCGAGGCACTGCCGCCCATACGGGGCGCCCGCCCGGATCCAGTCGAGGATCGGAGCGTCCTCCTGGTACGCGCCGTACTTCGTCCGCTTCGTGCCATCCGGCGCAATCGGGGTCCACGGGTACTTGCACGCCGCGTCGAGGGCCGCGCGCGTCAGGTTCAGGCCACACGGGTTGCCGGTGCCGTCGAGGGTCTTCGGCTCCAGCCGCGCGAGGATCCGCAGCGTCTGTGCATTGCCCTCGAAACCGCCGCACTCGGCGGCGATCTCGTCGAGCGCCCGTTCGCCGTTGTGCCCGTACGGCGGATGCCCGATGTCGTGGGTGAGCCCGGCCAACTCCGCGAGATCCTCGTCGGCGCCGAGATCCGATGCGATGCCCCGGGCGATCTGCGCCACCTCCAGCGAATGGGTCAGCCGCGTGCGCGGCGTATCGCCATCGTGGGGCCCGACCACCTGCGTCTTGTCCGCCAACCTGCGCAACGCCGCCGAATGCAGGACGCGGGCGCGATCCCGGGAAAACGCCGTCCGGTGCGCCTCCACGGTCTCCGCCCCCGGCAGCAGGGACAATTTCGCGCCCTCCACGAGGATGCGATCGAGATCGGAAGCTGAATAACGGAAACGTGCGGCCACCAACCCATCATGCCGCCGACTCGAATACGCCGCAGTTAGGCGCGCTGTAATCCGGCCGCAGCGCATTTCCCCGGTGCGGCCCGCCGGGCCCGCGGCACATTCCCCCGGTGCGACCCGCCGGGCCCACGGCGCCCACGTATCCTCGGGGCATGACCGAGCACGATCACAGCCGCCGCCACTTCCAGCACGCCGAACGAGCAACGGTGCCGGGACGTCGTCAAGCACGCGGCCCCGTGCCCCGCATCTCCGCAGCCCTCGGAGCCGGTGCACTCGTCGCACTGTCCGGGCCGGTGGCCGGCATGCTGCTCGCATCGGCGCCGGGCCCCTTCGGGTCCGCGACCCCATCGTTCGGCCCGCCCGCCGCACGCGCCGAAGCGCCCCAGCGCTTCGACGGCCGGATCTGGGACGCCGCCGACGTGCTCACCGACGGCCAGGAAGCATCCATCAACGAACGCGCCGCCCAACTCCAGCAGGACCAGGGCACCGTGATGCGCATCATCTACGTGAACTCCTTCGACGGCACGTCCGCCGACCAGTGGGCCCAGCAAACCTGGCAGGCACTCGGCGGCACCCCGAACCTCGCCGTGTTCGCCGTGGCCGTCGGCGACCGCAACGTCGGCGGCTACGCCGGCCGCGACGCCCACGCCTCCGGCCAGGACCTGGCCAACGCCGCCGTGCCCGCACTGGGCACCGACGACTGGGCCGGCGCAGCCGTCGCCGCCATCGACGAAGCAACCGCCCCCACCGCCGCAGACGGTCTCGGGGTCCTCGGCGCGGGCGCCGCCGGTGCCGCGGCCATCGGCGGCGGCGCCTGGGCGTGGTCGCGCCGCAACCGCAAGAAGCGCGTCGCCTCCGAAATCGAGGAGGGCAAGACGCTGCGGCCCGACGACGTGGCCTCCCACGACCGCCTGTCCACCGACGCCCTGGACACCCTCGCCAGCGAAGAACTCGTCTCCACCGACGAGTCCATCCGCCTGGCCACCACCGAACTCGACCTGGCCCGCGCCGAATTCGGCGACGCCCGCGTCCGCGACCTGGCCACGGCACTGGTGAACTCGCAGCGCACCCTCAACCGCGCCTTCGAACTGCGCCAGCGCATCGACGACGGCGCGACCCTGCCCGAGGCCGAACGCCGCGCCATGCTGCTGGAGATCATCTCCACCTGCGGCACCGCCGACGACCGCCTCGACGCCGAAGTCGCCCGCTACGGCGAAATGCGCGCGCAGCTGCTCAACGCCCCCGACGCCCTCGACCACCTGATGCAGCGAGCCATCGACCTGCGCACCCGCATCCCCAAGGCGGCCACCACCCTCGACGGCCTGCGCGCCCGCTACGACGAGGACACCCTCGCGTCGATCAGCGACAACATCGACATGGCCACCGAACACGTCAACATGGCCGAGCGCTCCGCCGACACCGCCCGCGGCCTGCTGGCCAAGCCCGCCGGCGAACAAGGCGGCCTCATCGACGCGCTGCGCGCCACCGACCTCGCGCTGGACCAGGCCGAGAAGCTCGTCGAAGGCATCGAGCACGCCGACGACAACATCGCCCAAGCCGTCGCCGGACTGCAGGCGCTGATCGCCGAAGTCCGCGGCGAAATCGACGAAGCCACCAACCTCCTCGCCGCACCCGACGCCGCCAACGTCGACCGCGATGGCCTGGCCAAGGCCGTCGAATCCGGGCGCAGCGCCCTGGGCGTCGCAGAAACGAAGGGCTCCACCGACCCGCTCGGAGCGTGGACCGCGTTGACCGATGCCGACGCCGAACTCGACGAAGAACTCGAAGAAGCCCGCGACGCGGCGAACGCCTTCGCCCGCACCATGCACACCCTCCACAACACGCTTCACGACGCCCGCGCCCAGATCACCGGCGCCCGGGACATCATCGGCACCCGGCGCAGCATCGTCGGCTCCACCGCGCGCACCCGCCTCGCCGAAGCCGAACGGCACCTGGCCATCGCCGAGGGCATCGCCGGCGACCCCGGCGATGACGCCGCACGCCACCCGCGCCGCGGCATCCAGGAAGCCCGCACCGCCGCCCAGCTCGGACGCCAGGCCGCCAAGGCCGCACGCGACGACATCAACCGCCACCGCCAACGCATGAATCAGCACCGCGGCGGCGGCAACTCCGGCGCCATGATCGCCGGCATGGTCCTCGGCAGCATGATGAACGGAGGCGGAGGCTTCGGCGGCGGCTTCGGTGGCGGCGGGGGCTTCGGAGGTGGCGGCGGCTTCGGCGGCGGCTCCGGAGGTTCCGCGAGCTTCTGACGGGCTGGCGCCGCAACCGCATTAGACCGAGCCAGGCCCGGCCCACTGCATCAGGCCGGGCGGAGACCCGGCCCACTGCATCAGGCCGGGCGGAGACCCGGCCCCCATCAGGGCGGGCCCCGCACGTGCCCCATCAAGAACAACCGGGCGCCTACCCCAGCAAGCGCGCCGGACCGTCCAGGTGGGCGCACGCGAACGACGCCGCCGCCAACAACTCCGGATCCACCCCGGCGGCATCGGGACCGCCCCCAACGATCTCCACGACGACGCGGCCGCGACTCAACTTCGTCCGCGCCACCAACCGCCGCTCGTCGACCGCGACGACATCGCGCCCCCGCTCACCGTCCCGCCGATTCAAGCTCAACTCGCCACCGGGACCCGAGATCACCATGTGCGCGACGGTCAACCCGACCGCACGCACCCGCCACCACGCATCCGGCGACGACACCGTGAACGACCGCCCCGTCAGCCCACCCGGCGTGACCCGCCAACCGACGGCCAACGGGGAACCGGCGGCGTCGTAAAGCGAACCACCCCCCGAAGAAGGCTCCCCCGAAACGCGCCACGGCCCGGCGGCATCACCGGGGATCGGGCCGTGACCCTCCCCCGGAACACCACCGGGCCGTGCGTCGCGCACCATGATCGCCTACGACACCCACACCCACACGAGGTAGGCGATGAGCAGCAGCAGGCAAATGGTCAGAATCCAGGTCGAGCTGATCATCCGGTACTCGAGGACGCGGCGGGCGACCCAGCTGAGGAAAATCTTCTCCTCATCTGGCAGGGCCCGGCCGGCATCCGTGTCGTACTGGATCTCCGCGGTGCGGACGCCGCGATTGGCGCCCGTGAACTGGCCGAGCTTGCCGCCGCGCTCATCCTCGATGACGTAATTCTGCGCGCCTTCGCACACCACGAAAATGGTGCGGTCCCCGCCCAAATCGACGTCGATCTTCTTCGCGCGCGACAGCTTCGAACGGTCCTTGCCGCCGGCCGTGAACACGCGGCCATCCGGCAGAGTCGCCACCAAGCGCCCCTCACCGACGACGTCGAGATCCCAGGCCCCCTGCGCCGTGGCGATGGCCTCCTCCGGCCCGACGCGCACGTACTCCGCCACCTCGGCACCCTCCGCGATCACGGGGATGCGGACCTCGTCGCCGTTCTTGACCTCGTCGCCCAAACGCCAGCTCTCCCAATGGACGACGGTGCCGTCATCCAGGGTCGCCGCATGCGACTCGTCGATCTCTCGCAGCTGCGGAGTGGGGGCTGCGGCGGTGGAATCCGTGGAGGCGACCGCGTCCGTGGAGGCCGCGGAGGCAGCCGACCCGCCGACACGCGGAGCTTCCTCGCGACCGGCGGACTCGCCGACACGCGGAGCTTCCTCGCCATCGGCGGGGCCGGCGAGCTTCGGGCCGTCCACGGGATCCGCCTCCGGCACCTTCGGGGCCTCGACGTCCTCCGCGGGAGTCACGGTCGGCTCGTCGGAAAGCCCCTCCGGGTCGACTGCCGGACGGTCGTTGTTGTCGCTCATGCGATGTCTCCTAGCTGACGAATGCGGTCGTCGATCCCCGGGCCGGTGCCCAAGACCGGTTTAGCAGCCCACCAGGCGCTGCGCGAGGTAGCCCTCGAGCTCGTCGATCTTGACGCGCTCCTGCTCCATCGTGTCGCGCTCGCGGACGGTGACGGCGCCATCCTCCAGGGTGTCGAAGTCGACGGTGACGCAGAACGGCGTGCCGATCTCATCCTGGCGGCGGTAACGGCGGCCGATCGCACCCGACGTGTCGTAGTCGATGGCCCACAGGCCGCGCAGCTTGTCCGCCACGGCCTCGGCCGTCGGGGTCAGCGTGTCCTTCTTGCTCAGCGGCAGCACGGCGACCTTCACCGGCGACAGGCGCGGGTCGAGCTTCAGCACGGTGCGGGTGTCGGTGCCGCCCTTGGCGTTGGGCACCTCCTCCTCGACGTACGCGTCGCACAGGAACGCCATCATCGCGCGGGTCAGACCGAACGACGGCTCGATGACGTACGGCACGTACTTCTCGCCGGTGACCTGATCGTGGTAGCGCAGATCCTCGCCCGAGTGCTCGATGTGGCAGCCCAGGTCGTAGTCGGTGCGGTTGGCGACGCCCATCAGCTCGCCCCACTCGTTGCCCTGGAAGTGGAAGCGGTACTCGAAATCGATGGTGCGGGCCGAGTAGTGGGCGCGCTCATCGTCGGGAACGTCGAACTGGCGCATGTTCTCCGGGTTGATGCCCAGGTCGATGAACCAGTTCCAGCAGGCGTCGACCCACTCGTCGAACTTCGCCGGGGCGTCGTCCGGGGCGGTGAAGTACTCGATCTCCATCTGTTCGAACTCGCGGGTGCGGAAGATGAAGTTGCCCGGGGTGATCTCGTTGCGGAACGCCTTGCCCGTCTGGCCGATGCCGAACGGCGGCTTCATGCGCGCGGTGGTCATGACGTTCTTGAAGTTGACGAAGATGCCCTGCGCCGTCTCCGGGCGCATGTAGTGCAGGCCGACCTCGTTGTCGACGGGACCGAGGAAGGTCTTCAGCAGGCCCGAGAAGTTCTGCGGCTCGGTCCAGTTGCCCGGCTGGCCGGTCTCCGGGTCCGGGACGTCGGCCAAGCCGTTGGCCGGCGGGTGGCCGTGCTTGGCCTCGTACGCCTCGAGGAGGTGGTCGGCGCGGTAGCGCTTGTGGGTGTGCAGCGACTCGACCAGCGGATCGGTGAACGTCGCGACGTGGCCGGAGGCCTCCCACACCTGGCGCGGCAGGATGATCGACGAATCCAATCCGACGACGTCCTTGCGGCCGGTGACGAAGGTCTTCCACCACTGGCGCTTGATGTTTTCCTTCAGCTCCACGCCCAGCGGACCGTAGTCCCACGCGGAGCGCGTACCGCCGTAGATTTCACCGCAGGGGTAGACGAAACCCCTGCGCTTGCACAGGTTCGCGACGGTATCGACGACAGACTTCGGGGCCACTGCCTCAAACGCTCCTTGTTACGGTGTCCCGTTCCGCGGCGGATCCGACGGACACGGGATGACGGTGGGCGGCGCGTGTGGCCGCCCCGTGCAATCGACGGCCCGGTTGGACCGTCAACGAGTGCCCCCACTCTAACCGCCGGGCCGTGTTCCATGCCCATCGGCCCCGGGAAATCGCCGAGGGTAATGTCGGTACACGAAACAAGCTTTGCGACGGCCCTCCGCCGCGCAACCATCGAAGCGCCGGAGGATCACCGTCGGTAACGGAAAGGTGGGCGATGTCTTCCACGAACGGTCAGTCAACCGACGGCCATGCCTCGGTCGGTGATGCTGCCGGAGACGCTGCCTCCTCGGCCCCCTCCCCTTCGGCCAAGTCACCTTCGGCCACTTCCACTTCGGGCACGTCACCTTCCGCCGCTTCCCCCTCGGCCCCGAAGATCGGCGTGCGAAGCACCCGCCAGCGCAAGGCCGTCATCGCGGCGATGAGCGACATGACCAAGTTCAGTTCCGCCAAGGACATCCACCAGGTTCTGGAGGAACGCGGCGACAAGGTCGGGCTGACCACCGTCTACCGCACCCTCCAGTCGCTGTCCGAGGTCAAGGCCGTGGACGTGCTGCACACCGACGCCGGCGAAGCGTTGTACCGGCTGTGCGGTGACCATCATCACCACCTCGTGTGCACCGACTGCGGGGAGACGGTGGAGATCGGCGGCGGTCCCGTCGAGGAATGGGCCGGCGACTTGGCCTCCGAGCACGGATTCCGCCTGACGGGGCACAC
The DNA here is from genome assembly GCF_001552415.1 of Corynebacterium xerosis NBRC 16721 = ATCC 373. Lineage (GTDB taxonomy): Bacteria > Actinomycetota > Actinomycetes > Mycobacteriales > Mycobacteriaceae > Corynebacterium > Corynebacterium xerosis. The sequence continues at coordinate 356,176 of NZ_BCRD01000001.1, read as the reverse complement.
CGCCGAAGTGTTCGGCGTCTGCGCAGATTGCCAGAACGAGCCCGACGAGGGGTAGTCGGCGTCAGAAGTGTTGGGCGCCACCCGTATCCGGACGTCACCAGCATCCTGGCGTCACCAGTACCCGGACGTCGAGGTCATCTCCCGCTGCTCCGACTGGTACGTCGCCCACCAGGTGTCGGACCAGCCGGGAGACCTTCTCGCCGCCGGCGAATCGTTGAATTCCGGGGATTGCCCGGGTTTGACGTGACCGACGCGGCCCGTTTCCCGTGGATGCGTTGCCCGACCGCTGGCGTCGCCGACGTCGGCGTCGTCGTTTTCCCGGTGATGCTCGGGACATCGCAGCGTGCAGTTGCCCATGTCGGTGAGTCCGCCGAACAACCATGCGTCGATGTGGTGGGTTTGGCAGGCGTCGGCCGGTTGTTCGCAGCCCGGGTACGTGCACACCGTCTCGGCCGCCAGCAGCAGGATGCGTTGCCACAAGTCCGCCGTGCGCCGCGATCGCCCCAGGTCGAGGGGCCGCCCGGTGATGTCGTCGAGCAGCGCCAGCCACGCGTACTTGTGCGCTCCGAGTGCCGCCAGTTCCGGCAGTGTCAGGTCGATGCCGGTGTTCGTCGGAAAGCGCCTGAACCCGCGGCCGCACCGTGAACCGCCCTCCTCATTCGGCGGCCCTTCCGACGCCGAGGTTCCGGATGTAGTCCCTTCCTGTGCCGGGGCTTCCGATCTCACGTCTGCCGGGCCCCGCCAATCGGACTCAACACCATCCGGCGAAGTACCATCCGGCGGGGCACCATCGGGCGCGGAGCCATCGAAGTGACCTCCATCACCGGTGGATCCATCCGGTGGGGCACCATCGGGCCTCGCACCATCGGGGGCGAGGATCCGCAGCTCCCCGTCGAGGTCCGACGCCCTGATCGACACCACGATCGATGCCACCGCCGGGTTGGCACGTGCGAGTGGCTTGGCCCGGCCCGAATATAGGTCCGCCACGAACGGGCAGCGATCGGGGTCCCACCACGTCGATTCGGTTCGCAGCCATCTCAGCAGGCCCCGCCCTTCATCTTCGGGGCTTCCCCGCATTTCCGAGCCACCGGGCCCCTCCCCGGCGGCGCCGCCCACTCCCCCGGCACTCTGCTGCAGCACGGACAGCAGCACGTGATGCAACGCGTGGACTCTGCGCTGGGTCAGGGTGCGCGGGTCATTCACCCCCTCGGGCAATTCGAGGAACGCCCCCGGGCCCGCGTTGAGATGCAGGAGCGCATTGAGCACCGACGCCGTCGGCGCCGGCAGCATCGCGTCGAGCTTGCACAACCCATTGACGTCAGGAGCCCGCACGGTGAGCCGTGCCTGCGACGTGCCGGCCTTCGTGGGCGACTTCCGCTTCTCCAAGCGCGACCTCGCCTCGCCGGTGCACATCGACCGGAACAAACCCGCGGGCGTCGAGTCGACGTTGTCCGCGATGGCCTCGGCCACCTCCTCCATCAATCCGGTTTCCTGCCCGCGGAAACCATCGATGACCTCACCCATCTGGGTGGCGCGGCCCACCGGGAAGTTCCCCTTTCGCGCGGACGTCGCCAGGCGTCGCCCCACGGCCGAACGTCGCTCATGCTGTTCCGCCTTGGCCGCCGTTTCCTCCGGCCCGGCATCCGGCGGAGGCTCCGGATCCGGTTCGGGATACAGGGTGTCCCGGTACAACAGCAGTTGGCGGGATTCCGTGTCGGTGAGGTCGAACAGCCTCTTCAGGTACGTCCGCGCAGTCGCGCGCCCGCCATCCCGCTTGTGCAGCTGATTGACCACGACTGCGTCGGCGAACTCGGCGAACACGAAGTCCATCTTCCTCGCGGCCGCCCGGAGCACCGCCAGCCCCTTTTCCATGGCACCCACGTCGTCCACGTGCCCGTCCGCCGCTCCGACCTGCCCGATCGGGAGGTCCATGAGCTGTTCCACCGCCGCATCCACTTCATGCACGAGCGTGACGACGGCCAGCCTCAAGCCATCGGGCCCGGCACCCATGTCGAAGTCTTCGGGAGATTCCACCGCGTTCCCGCGGCGTTCCCCGTTCGCGTTGCCGCCCGCATTTCCGTTCCAAACGCCCACCGACACGGTTCCCCACCCGATTCATCCAGTCGCCCGTCTGTTCGCAATCGCCAACCTACCGCGACCCCAAACCCCTTGCAGGCAAACTACCGTTCGATTTTCCGGAACTACGTCGCGCACCCGCGAAAACGTGGGCTCCACACCGAATTCGAGCCGTCGCAAAGCACCATCGGCCGCAACCCCCGCCGACCTCCCCCATCGTTGTACTTCCGTACCCGACGCCCCCCCCTGCTCCGGCCACGCTCTACTCCCGCCCCCGGCCGGGCTCTGCTGCGGCTGCCCTACTTCACGCCGCCGAAACGCCGATCGCGCTTGGCGTACTCGACCACGGCGGCGCGCAGGTCCTCGCGGGTGAAGTCGGGGAACAGCCGGTCCTGGAAGACCAGTTCGGCGTAGGCGGACTGCCACGGCAGGAAGTTCGAGGTGCGCCGCTCGCCGGAGGGCCGCAGGAACAGGTCGACGTCGGGCATGTCGGGTTCGTCGAGGAAGCGTCCGAAGGTCTTCTCGTCGATGTCACCCGGCTTCAGTTCACCCGCCGCCGCCAGCCGCGCGATTTCCCGCGCCGCGTCGGCGATTTCGGCGCGGCCTCCGTAGTTGACGCACATGTACAGCGTCAGGTTGGTGTTGCCGTTGGTCTGCCTTTCGGCGATCTCCAGCTCCTTGATCACCGAGCGCCACAGCCGCGGCCGTCGCCCGGCCCAGCGCACACGCACGCCCTTGGCGTCGAGTTCGTCGCGCCGGCGGCGCAGCACGTCGCGGTTGAATCCCATGAGGAATCGCACCTCGTCGGCGGAGCGCCGCCAGTTCTCGGTGGAAAACGCGTAGGCCGACAGGTGCGGCACGCCCATTTCCAGGCAGGCGTCGACGCAGTCCATCAGGACGGCTTCGCCGCGCTTGTGGCCTTCGGTGCGCTTCATGCCGCGCTCTTCGGCCCAGCGGCCGTTGCCGTCCATGACCAGCGCGATGTGCTGGGGCAGGAATTGCTCGGGGACCGGCGAGTCGTGCGGGATGGGGTTCGGCGTCGGCGAAGTCACCTCCCCATCATGCCCCACGGCGTCGGCGGTGCCCCAACTCCGTAGGCCATCCGGGCGCGGGCCGTTCGCTTTACGACGGCCCCTCTTCCCCCCACCTGGCGTCCACGAAGGTCAGGGCTGACACGCGCCTGCCGAGGTGGAATTGCAGGTGCGCGGTGGCCAGACCGCGGGCCTGGGCGGCCAGGGGGCGGAATCCGCGGTGGCCGGCGACGGCTTCGACGTAGTCCCAGCGGTCGTGGGCGAGCCACCACATGAGGCGCAGGACGTCGGTTGGCGGCGTCGCGGCGCCGGGGGGCCTGCATTCGACGCAGACGGCGCCGCCCGCCGAGGGGGCGAAGGCCTTGTGGGGGCCGGGTTTTCCGCATTGCGCGCAGTCGAAGAGGCTCGGCGCCCAGCCCGCTTCGGCCATGGCCTTGAGCAGGTAGGCGGTGAGCAGCAGCCCGGGGGTGCGGCCCGTGATTCGTTCGCCGCCGCCGGTTTCCGAGTGCGCCAGGGCCTCGAGCGCCTCGACGGTCAGGTCCCACAGCCCCGGCGATGGCGTGCCTTCCTCACCGGCGAGGCGCTCTGCGGTTTCGAGCACCCCGCAGGCGCAGGTGTAGCGGGCGTAGTCGTCGACGATGGGCGCCGCCCAGGTGCGCATGGCGTCGGCCCCCGTGATGGTGCCGAGGTTGCGGCCGGGGTGGATTTGCACGTCGACGTCGACGAAGGGGGCCAGCCGCGACCCGAACCGGGATTTCGCGCGCCGGACTCCCTTCGCCACGGCCCGCACGATTCCGTGGCCGCGGGTGAACAGCACGATGATCCGGTCGGCTTCCCCCAGGTCGTGCCGCTTTACGACGATCGCCCGGTCCCGGTAGCTTTCCGCCATCGTTGGTTGCGCCGTCTTCTTTTAGCGGCGCTGCTCGAGGTTCTGCAGCGACTGGGCGGAGCGGATGAGCGCGAGACTCGCCTCCAGCAGCACGCGGAACAGGGCGAGCTGCAGGACCAGGGCAACGAGGATGAACGGCACCCCGAGCAGCAGGAACAGGACGCCGAGACCGGGATCCACGTCGAAGACGCCGGCTGCACCGGTGATGGTCCACACCAGAGCGCCGAGGACCATGACGACGGTGACCAGGATGTAGACGATCTTCACGATCGACGGCGTGGCGTACTTGCGGAAGGAGAAGTCGAACAGCGCGGAGAAGAAACCGGCATCGCGGCCAGTGCCATTACCGGTGCCGGTGCCGGTACCAATGCCAGTGGCCGGGTACCCGGAGTAGTCGGGGTACCCCGTCCGGGCGTTGTGGTCGCCCGCAGTCGCGTAGCCGCCCGAGGAGTCTCCCCAGCCGCGGTCGCCGGAGAAGTTGCCGAAGTCGTTTCCGAAGCCGTTGCCGGGGTCGTTCGTGTCGGTCACGGTGCGCCTTTCGCTCGTCGATCAACGACCGACGTTACCCGGTGCCCCGGAAACCACCGGCCACGGCCCGAAAGGGGCCCGTCGTCTCACGTGCCGGATCCCCGAGGCAGGTTCCGCGATTGCCCGCCCCAGAAGGAAGGGCTGCCCGGCCACCGGGGCCGAGTCGGCGATTGCTCGTTCTAGAAGCCGAGGCGGCCGAGCTGCTTCGGGTCGGACTGCCAGTCCTTGAGGACCTTGATGCGCAGATCCAGGTAGACGTTCTCGCCGAGCAGCTCGATGAGCGACTTGCGGGCCTTCTGCACGGTCACGCGCATGCGGCCGCCGTCCTTGCCCATGAGGATGTGCTTCTGGCCCGGGCGTTCGACGTAGATGACGGCGTGGACGTCGGTGACGCCCTCGCGATCGGCGTTGGGCAGCACCTCGTCGATCTCGACGGCCACGGAGTGCGGCAGCTCTTCGCGCAGGCCACCGAGCGCGGCTTCGCGGATGAGCTCGGCCATGCGGGTGTCCCGGTCCTCGTCGGTGACGTGGCCCGCCGGGTAGTACTTGGGGCCTTCCGGCAGCTGCGAGGCCATGACCTTGACCAGCGTGTCCAGGTTCTCGCCGGAGTTCGACGACACCGGCACCAGCTCGGCTTCGGGGCCGAGGAGGTCGTGGAGTTCCATCAGGCGCTCGGCGACGGTGTCGCGGGCGACCTTGTCGGTCTTGGTCACGATGCCCATCAGCTTCGTGTTCGGGCAGGACTCGCGCACGGACTCGAGGATCCAGCGGTCGCCCGGGCCGATCTTCTCGTCGGCGGGCACCGACATCGCGATCAGGTCGACGTCGGCGTATGCCTCGGCGACCATGTCGTTGAGGCGGTGGCCGAGCAGCTTGCGGGGCTTGTGCAGGCCGGGGGTGTCCACCACCACGATCTGGCAGTCGTCGCGGTGCACCACGCCGCGCACGGGGTGGCGGGTGGTTTCCGGCTGGTCGGCGGTGATGGCGATCTTCTCGCCCACCAGCGCGTTGGTCAGCGTGGATTTTCCGGTGTTGGGCCGGCCCACGATGGACACGAAGCCGGAGCGGTGGCCCGGCGGGGTGGCGTAGTCGTCGGAATCGCCGCCGATTCCGGCGCCCGCCAGCATGTCGTCCAGGTTTCCCATGTCAGTTCTCCTCTTGCTCGTGTCCCGCGCCGGCGTCCGCCGGCTCGGGGTCGACGGGTTCCACGACCACTGCGTGGACCCGCATCCTGCCTCGTCGGTCCCGCGCTCCTTCGGCGGTCAACCGCAGCCCGCCGGCCTCGACTTCGGCGCCGGGCAGCGGCACGCGGCCCAGGCCGTAGGCGATCAGCCCCGACACGGTGTCTACCTCGTCCTCCACGCCGTCGTCGAAGCGGATTTCGCGCCCCTCGGATTCGTCGTAAAGCTCGATCAGTTCCCCGAGCGACAGGCGCGCGACCACCCGGTACCGGCCGTCGCCGAGCGGTTCGATGGGCGCGCGTTCGTCTTCATCGTATTCGTCGGCGATCTCACCGACGATTTCCTCGAGGATGTCCTCGATGGAGATCAGCCCCGCCACGCCGCCGTACTCGTCGACGAGGACGGCGATGTGGTTGCGGTCCCGCTGCATTTCGTCGAGCAGGTCGTCCAGCGGCTTGGAGTCCGGGACGAAAGTGGCCTGCCGCATCACGTCGGTGACGGGGACGCTGCGACCGCCGTCGGTGAGCGTGTACGTCTGGTGCACCAGGTCCTTGAGGTAGACGATGCCCACGATGTCGTCGGCGCCGTCGCCGATGACGGGAATGCGCGAATGCCCGGAGCGAACGCACAGCGCCACGGCCTGGCCGGCGTGCTTCTCGGATTCGATCCACACCATTTCGGGGCGCGGCACCATCACCGACCGGGCGGACGTCGACGCCAGGTCGAACACCGACTGGATCATGCGGCGCTCGTCGTGTTCGACGATTCCGCGTTCGCGGGCGATGTCGACCATTTCGCGCAGTTCGACTTCCGTGGAAAACGGGCCGTCGCGGAAGCCGCCGCCGGGGGTCAGCACGTTGCCGGTCCAGATCAGCAGCTTTTCGACGGGCCCCAGCAGCCGCGAGACCCCGCCGAGGATGACGGCGGAGGCCAGTGAAATCGAGTACGGGTTGCGCCGGCCCAGGGTGCGCGAGGTGACGCCGAGGACCAGGTAGCTGAACAGGGTCATGGCGACGATGGCGGCCGTGATGGCCCACGCGTCGGAGTGGATGAACTCCATCGCGATGACCGCGACGAGCACCGCCCCCGCGACTTCGCACAGCGTGCGCAGCAGCACGAGGACGTTGACGTTGCGGGCGCGGAAATCCAGGACGCGGACCAGCGCCTTCGCGCCGGCGACTTCGTCGCGGACCATTTCGGTCACGCGGGCCCGGGAGATGGCGCTGACGGCGGTTTCGACCGTGCTGAGCACACCGGCGACGGCCATGAGCAGGATGACCGTGAGGATCATCCACACCGACGCGGTCATCGTGCGGCGCCCGCCTCGCCGTCGCGGCCGTCGCGGTCGGCATGGCCCCGGCGACCGTCGCGGTCGTCGCCGTTTCCGTCGCCGTCGAGCCGCTCGTCGAGCTTTTCGCGGTCGGCGGCCGACGGGAACGCGCCGGCGTTGATCGGCTTGGCCGGGAAGTCGGCGCCGCGGCGCTCGACGTCGTCGTACCAGTCGGCGAGCAGCCCGTTCTGCAGGGCGAACATCCGGCGTTCCTCGTCGGATTCGATGTGGTCGTAGCCCAGCAGGTGCAGCAGGCCGTGGACGGTGAGCAGCACGAGTTCATGGCTGAGCGGATGGCCCGCCTTCTCCGCCTGGCGGGCGGCGAAGTCGGGGCACAGCACGATGTCGCCGAGCATCGACGGCCCGGGCTGCGGAGCCTCGGGGTGGCCGGAGCCGGGGGTGAGCTCGTCCATGGGGAAGCTCATCACGTCCGTCGGCCCCGGCAGGTCGAGCCAGCGGATGTGCAAATCCTCGATCGTCGGCTCGTCGACGAGGTGGATCGACAGTTCGGCGGCCGGGTGCACGTCCATGCGGCCCAGGGCGTAGCGGGCGACGTCGATCAGCGATTCCTCGTTGACGCCGACGCCGGATTCATTGAAAACCTCGATGCTCATCGGTCCTGGCTCCTGCTGTTCGCGCTCGTGGTCATGATCACGGACTTGGTCATGCTCATGCTCATTCGTCGTCCCCCGACTTCCACTTCCAGTCCCCGCCGGCGTCGCGGACGCCGTGTGCGCCCCTGTTCGCGCTGCCCTTGGCGGCACCACGCTTCGCAGCGCCCTTCGAGCCCTCCGCCTTCGAGCCGGCGGCCTTCTTCCGTTCGGCGCGTTCCCGCTCCGCGGCATCGTGGTCGTCGTAGGCCTCGACGATCGCGGAGACCAGGGAGTGCCTGACCACGTCGCCCGCACCCAGTTGAGGAAAAGCGATGCCGTCGATGCCGCCCAGGATGCCGCGCACCACGTCGAGGCCGGAACGCTGCCCGCGGGGCAGGTCGACCTGGGTGGCGTCGCCGGTGACGACCATCTTCGCCCCGAAACCGAGGCGCGTCAGGAACATCTTCATCTGCGCCGGCGTGGTGTTCTGCGCTTCGTCGAGGATGATGAACGCGTTGTTCAGCGTCCGCCCGCGCATGTACGCCAGCGGCGCGACCTCGATGACGCCGGATTCCATGAGCTTCGGGATCAGCTCGGCGTCCATCATGTCCCGCAGCGCATCGTGCAGCGGGCGCAGGTAGGGGTCGATCTTCTCGTGGAGGGTGCCGGGCAGGAAGCCGAGGTTCTCGCCGGCTTCGACGGCCGGGCGGGTCAGAATGATCCGCTCGACTTCCTTGCGCTGCAGCGCCTGCACGGCCTTGGCCATGGCCAGGTACGTCTTGCCGGTGCCGGCGGGGCCGATGCCGAAGACGATGGTGTTGCGGTCGATGGCGTCGACGTAGTCCTTCTGCCCGTGGGTCTTGGGGCGCACGATCTTGCCGCGCCGCGCCACGATGCCTCCCCCGGCGAGCACATCGGCGGCGCTGCCTTCTCCCCCGGCGCCTCCGCGCGCGCCGACGTCCGCACCGACGAGCCCGACGGCCCGCGTGACGGAGTCGGTGGACAAGTCGTGCCCGCGCCGCGCCATGGATTCGAGTTCCTTGAAGGCCCGCGCCGCAGTGGCGACCTGCGACGGCCGTCCGGTCACGGTGACGGTGGTGCCGCGGGCGTGGACGTCGGCGCCGAGGAGGTTCTCCAGCAGGCGGAGGTTCCGGTCGGCGTGGCCGAGCACGGTCGGGGCGTGCTCGGGGTCGAGCTCGACGATCGCCTGCGTGCGATGGTCGACGCTGTGTCGGTCGGGCTGTCGGGTCGGGTCCGTCACGCCGGGTGAATCCTCGTTTCCTTCGCGTGGCCGCGTGCTCCGCGGCGGTGTCCCGGTGTCACCGGGTTTGCCACGATCTTAGGTCGTCGCCCGGATCGGGCGTGCACCGGCGCTCCCCGGGCCCGGCTGGGTGCCGCTTGACGACGTCCCGGCGCGGGAACCCGCCACGCCGCCGGTTGGCTCACGCCGTGAATCTCCGGAGGATGCGGGGCACCGACGGCGCGGCGACGGCCACCGTGATGATGCGGACGACGTGCATCACCACCACCAGGCCCGCGCCGCCGCGCTCGGCGACGAACCCGAAGACCGGTTCGCTGGCCCCGGGTGCCGTGGCCAGGTAGGCGTCGACGCCGCCGGCGATGCCGAGCCCCCACATCGCCCAGGCGCAGGCCGCCATGGCCGCCATCAGCATTCCGACGCCTACCAGGATGTACGGCAGCGACCGTCGGAACTCGGCGATGTTCTCGCCGTTCATTCCCGAGCCCGCCGCCGTGCCCAGCACGATGAATGCTGCGGCGATGGCCGCCTGCGGCATGTCGGGGACGACGTCGGGCCAGATCAGCGCGGCCGCGGCGCCGGCGAGGATGGCCGGGATGAGGAATGGCGCGGGAAACCGCGGGATCAGCTTTGCGACGACCGCCCCCAGGCCCATCGCGGCGAGGATCATCGCCCAGCTGGACCAGCCCCCCGCCCAGTGCTCCCAGGTTCCCGTGTGCGCTGCGCCCGACGCTGCGGTCGTTTCCTCCGAGGCGGGGCCGTCGAGAAGCAGCACGACCAGGGGCAAGCTGAGCGACACGATGAGCAGGCGCAGGTACTGGGCGAAGACGACGAATTTCTCGTCGGCGCCGGCTTCCCGGGCCAGCGCGAGCATGAGCGACGCCCCTCCCGGCAACGTCGCCACCACCGAGGTGGCGCGATCGACTCCGGCACGCCGGTGCAGCAGGGTCGAGGCACCGAAGGCCACCAGCATCGACGCCACGGTGATCAGCAGCGCCAGCGGCAAGCCCGCCAACAACTCGCCCGCCTGGGATTGGGCAACAGGGCCGACCGCGAGCAACGCGATGACCGTCTGCCCGAACCGGTTCGGCCACGGGCGGGTCCACCCCACGTCGGGTGCGGCGCGGCCACCGGCGACCAGGGACAGCACCACGGCAACGACCATCGCCCCGACGAGCCACCCGGCGGGAACCCCCGCCCACGCCGCGACTGCCCCGCCGGCCGCGCACAGCAGCCAGGGAACGAGAAAGGCAATGGCCGCGCGGATTCCGCTCAGCCCCAGCGTCGCGTCAGGGGGCCGAGGGCCGACGTGGCGGCGGCACCGGCCAGGGCCGTGCGCAAGACCGTCGGGCCCAGGACCACGGGGACCGCCCCGGCGGCGCGGAACAGCTCGATCTCCTCGTCGTCGACGCCGCCTTCGGGGCCCACGACGAACACGATCTCGGCGGCGTCGACCGCGGCCGCGGCGACCTCGGCGAAGGGCCGGTGCTCGGCCTCGTGGAGGACGGCGGCGACTCCCCCGCGGCCGACGACATCCTCGATCAGCGCGGCGACGTCCTTGCCGGAATGCAGCTCCGCCACCGGCGGAATCCACGAGCGGCGGGCCTGCTTGGCGGCCTCGCGGGCGGTGGCCGCCCACTTGTCGCGGGCCTTCGCCGCCTTCGGCCCGGTCCACTTGGCCACGCACCGGCGCGCCGACCAGGGGACGATGGCGTCGACACCGGCCTCCGTCATCAGGTCCACGGCCAATTCGGCGCGGTCCGACTTCGGCAGGGCCTGCACGACGGTGACGTGCGGCGTGGGCCGGTCATCATCATTTGCGGACAGGACGTCGCATGTCACGCGGGAGCCGTCGGCAAGCGAAATGCGGGCATGGGCCCGCCGGCCCGAACCGTCCACGAGGAAGACCTCGTCGCCGGCGGCCAGGCGCTGCACCTTGACGTGCTTGGCTTCGGGGCCGTCGAGGGTGATCCCGGTGCCTGGTGCGGGCAGGGCTACGCCGAAGTCGGCGAGGAATACGGGCAGGCCCATGGCTCTCCTGATCGTCGGCGGTGCGGTGGTCCAGCGGTGCAGTGTTTGGCTGTACGAGGTCCAGCTGTGCGTGTCTAGCGGCGGCCGCGGAATCGGGAGAAGAAGCCGCGGTCCGCGGCCTGCCCCTCGGCGACGCGGGTGCCCTCGTCGCGGTGGTCGCGGAGCTTCTCCAGCATCTCGCGCGACTTGCCGTCGAGCTTCGTGGGCACGGTGACGTCGACGTGGGCGATGAGGTCACCGGCGCCTTCGCCGCGCAGGCGCGGCATGCCGCGGCCCTCGACGCGCATCGACTGGGCCGGCTGCGTGCCCGGCTCGACGCCGACGGTGATCTTCTCGCCGACCAGGTCCTCGACGTCCAGCGACGTGCCCAGGGCCGCGTCGACCATGGGGACGTGGATGGTGACGTGCAGGTCGTCGCCCTCGCGGGTGAACACCGGGTGCGGCTCGGCGTGGACCTCGACGTAGAGGTCGCCGGCCGGGCCGCCTCCCGGGCCGACCTCGCCCTGGCCGGCCATGCGGATGCGCATGCCGTCGGCAATGCCCGCCGGGACGTTGACGGTCAGGTCGCGGCGCGACTTCACGCGGCCGTCGCCGCCGCAGTTGTTGCAGGGGTCGACGATGATCTCGCCGGTGCCCTGGCAGCGGCCACAGGGCCGCGACGTCATGACGTTGCCCAGGAAGGAGCGCTGAACCTGCTGGATCTCGCCGGTGCCGTTGCAATCGCCGCAGACCTTCGGCTTGGCCTTCGACTTGGAGCCGGTGCCCTCGCAAACGTCGCAGAGGATGGCCGTGTCCACGGTGATCGGCTTGCGCACGCCGGTGAAGCACTCGTCCAGGCCGAGCGAAATGCGCAGCAGCGCGTCCGAGCCCGGCTGGACGCGGGAGCGCCGCTGCCGCTGGCCGCCGCCGGCGCCGCCGAAGAACGCCTCGAAGACGTCGCCGAGGCCGCCGCCCCCGAATCCGCCGAAACCGCCGCCGTAACCGCCGGCGCCGCCACCCTGATCCATCGGGTCGCCGCCGAGGTCGACGATGCGGCGCTTCTCCGGGTCGGACAGCACCTCGTGGGCCACCGACGCCTCGCGGAACTTCTCCGCCGCTTCCTCGTCATCCGGATTGCGGTCCGGGTGGTACTTCAGCGCGAGCTTGCGGTAGGCCTTCTTGATCTCCGCGTCGGAGGCGTCCTTGGACACGCCGAGGATGCCGTAGTAGTCACGAGCCAACGTCAGTTACTTCCTTACGCATCTGTCGAAAATCACATGTTTGAACCGTCGGAAGAATGTACCAGCGCGCGGGCGCTCACCCGTCACCCAGCACCCGGCCGACGTACTGTGCAACGGCCGCGACGGACGCGATTGTTCCCGGATAGTCCATGTAGGTCGGGCCGACGACGCCGAGCCCGCCGAGGATCGCGCCCGACGTGCCGTACCCGGTGGAGACCACCGACGTGCCGCGCAGCTCCTCGTCCTCGTTCTCGTCGCCGATGGACACTCGCACCTGGTGGAGGTCCTGGACGGCGGACAGCAGCTTGAGCACCACGACCTGCTCCTCCAGCGCGTCGAGCACCGTCGGCAGCGTCGACGGCAGGCGCCCGTGCAGGCCGGAGCGCGTGAGGTTCGACGCGCCCGCGAGGATCAGGCGGTCGTTCGGCCGGTCGATGAGGGATTCGATGATGACCGCCGAGCACCTGATCACCACGTCGCGCACGTCGGCGGGCGCGTTGGCCGCCAGGTCCGCGATCGACGCCGAGGCGTCGGACAGTGTCTTGCCCGCCATGGTCCGGTTGAGCATGTCGCGCAGCGGCGGCACCTGGTTCGGGTCGATGGGCGCGGCGAGCTCGACGTTGCGCTGCTCGACGCGGCCGGTGTCGGTGATGATCACCAGCAGCAGGCGCACGTCGGCCAACTGCACGACCTCGCAGTGCCGCACCCGCGACGACTGCAGCGTCGGCAACTGGACGACGGCGACCTGACGGGTGAGCTGGCTGAGCAGCTGCACCGACCGGCGCAGCACGTCCTCCAGGTCGACGCCGCCTTCGAGGAATTCGAGGATCGCCCGGTGCTCCGCCTTCGACAGCGGCTTGACCTGCGAGATCGAGTCCACGAACAGGCGATAGCCCTTCTCCGTGGGAATGCGCCCCGACGACGCGTGCTCCTGGGTGATGAACCCTTCGGCCTCCAGCACGGCCATGTCATTGCGGATGGTCGCCGAGGACACGCCGAGATTGTGCTTGTCGACGAGCGCCTTCGAGCCCACCGGCTCCTGCGACGCGACGTAATCGGCGACGATCGCGCGCAGCACCTCGCGGCGGCGCAGTTCGGTCTGGCTGGACATCGGTCGCTCCACTCCTTCGGGTGCTCGCGTGCTCGGATTCTCATGTACGCGGGTGATCGCGCACCCGGATACTCGCGTACCCGGATACTCTCGGCCGCCGCGTCCGGGCGTCGCCGGGGCGGGCGGCGGCGTTCGTCGGACGAGTCTACCCGCGGGGGCGGGCAGTTCCGGCCCGGCGGGCGGTCACCGTCAATTGCGTGACGACGATGACGACCACCGGCACCATGGCCACGGCGGCGAGCCCGGAGTAGCCGATGGCCACGAGCAACGGTCCGCCGGTGAGCCCGCCGACGACTCCGGCGAGGTTCATGCCCAGGTCCGTGCGGCCCTGCACCGCCGCACGGGCGGGCTGCGGGGTCGCCTTGGTCACCGCGGCCGAGCCGCCGACGACGGACGCCGACCAGCCCACTCCGAGGGCGAGCAGCGACAGCGCGATGAACAGCATGTCGCCCCGACTCAACCAGATGAGCACCGCGGACACAACGAACAGCCCCTGGCCGACGAGGATCGTGGCGGCCGATCCGAAGCGGTCGGACGCCCAGCCGAAGACCGGGGACAGCGCCCACATGCCGGCGATGTGGAGGCTCATGATCACGCCGACGAGCGACAGCGACGCATGGTGGCCGGTCATGTGCAGCGGGGCCATGGACATCAGCGTGACCATGACGAAGTGCGCCACCGCCACCGTGGCCTGGCCTGCGATGACCAGAGCCTTGCCTTCCGGCCGGCGCATGCCCGCCGATGCGAGCTCCTCGCCGGTCCCGGTGGCGGGCTCGGCGGCGCTCTCGGTCACGGACGCGGCGGCGCTCGCCGACGCGGGCTCCTCGGCCTCCTCGACCTTCTCGACCTTCCGGGTCTCCCCCGCATCCGTCAGGCGGGCGATTTCCAGTGGATCCGGCCGGAGCATCACGGCGTACAGGGCCGTGGCCAGCAGCTGCGCGATGATCGTGATCAGGAAGGGGCCGGTCAGCTCCGGCAGCCCCAGCGCCCTGGCAGGCCCACCCGACGGCGCCAGCAGCAGCGGTCCGGTGACCGCGCCGACCGTCGTCGACCACATCACCGCCGAGAGCATCAGGCCGCGGCGGTGCGGCAGCGCGGCGTCGGCGGCGGCGAACCGGGCCTGGAATCCGACGGCCGACCCGACGCCGAGGACGAGCATGCCCGGCATCAGCAGGGCCGTCTCGCCGATCGCCGCGGCGATGGTCGCCGTGGCGGCGCCGATGGCGGCCAGGGCCGACCCCGTGGCCAGGGACACCCCTCGGCCCTTGGCGATGGCCAACCGGGCCAGCGGCACCGAGGCGATCGCCGCGCCGAGGGTGCTCAGGGTCGCCGCCATGCCGGACAGCTCCGGGGACCCGGAGACCTCGGCCATCATCAACGCGCCGACGCTGACCGCCGAGCCGACGCCGAGGCCGCCGAGCATCTGGCCCAGGACGAGCACAACGATCACCCGGGTGCGCGTCGCCTGCGGCACCTGGCCGGAAGAAAGATGGTTCATGACGGGGACCATAGTCCCGGGCGGCTGCGGCACGCCCGGCGGCTCAGCTGAGGATGTCGACGATGATCGCGTCGGCCAACAGCCGACCCGCATCGGTCAGGCGCACGCGGCCGTCGGCGAGGGTCAGCATGCCCGCGGCCTCCTGGGCGCGGGCGCGCTCGATCTCCTCCGGGCGCAGATCGGACTGCGGCATGCCCTCGGACAGCCGGAGGCGAAGCATGACCCTCTCGATGTGGCGGTCATCGTCGGAAAGCAACTCGGTGTCCCGGATCGGCAGCTCCCCGCCGGAGACGATCGAGGCGTAGCGCGCCGGGTGCTTGACGTTGTGGAAACGGCGGCCGCCGATGTGCGAATGCGCGCCGGGGCCGGCGCCCCACCAGTCGCCGTCGCGCCAGTAGATCATGTTGTGCAGGCACTCGCCGCCGGGCTTCGCCCAGTTGGAGACCTCGTACCAGTCGTAGCCGGCGCCGCGCAGGGCGGCGTCGATGCGCTCGTAGCGGTCGGCGAGGTCGTCGTCGTCGGGCATGGGCAGCTCGCCGCGGCGGACCTTGCGCGCCATGGCGGTGCCCTCCTCGACGATGAGCGAATACGCCGACACGTGGTCGACGCCCGCGCTCAGCGCCGCCTCCAGCGACGCGTCGAGGTCGGACATCGACTCCCCCGGCGTGCCGTAGATGAGGTCGAGGTTGACGTGGTCGAATCCGGCGGCGCGGGCCTCGCGGGCGGCCTCCACCGGGCGGCCCGGCGTGTGCACGCGGTCGAGGGTGGCCAGCACGTGCGGTGCCACGGACTGCATGCCCAGGCTCACGCGGGTGAAACCGGCCTCGCGGATGCCTGCGAAGAACTCCGGCGACGTCGATTCGGGGTTCGACTCGGTGGTCACTTCCGCGCCGGGCGCCAGACCGAAGGTGTCGCGGACACCGTCGAGCAGCCGGGCCAGGCCGTCCGCGCCGAGCAGCGACGGGGTGCCGCCGCCGATGAACACGGTCTCGGCGGGCCGCACTCCCGCGCCCTCGCCGGACTCCGCATGCGCCGCCGCCAGGGACTCCGCCCCCAACTCCAGTTCGCGCGCGATGGCGTCGAGGTAGCTTCCCGTCGACGCCCCCGTCCCCAGCTCGCCGGCGGTGTAGGTGTTGAAGTCGCAGTACCCGCACCGCGTCGCGCAGAACGGCACGTGCAGGTAGACGCCGAATGCGGGGGCCGTCACACGCGCTCCGCGGCGCGGCGGCGGGCGACCTTGCGCACGACCTCGTCGATGCGGATGCGCTCCATGAGGAACGCCGGCGGACGCCGCCCGCGCAGCGACTTGGCCACCGCCGGGTGCGTCTCGGGCACCGTCACGCACCATGCGGCGGCGGCACTCAGCGCACGTCGGCCGCAGCGTGCGTACAGGGCGGGGATCTGCACGGAGCCGAGGACCTCGACGCCGCGGATGTTCTCGGCCGACACCCAGTCGGCGAGTTCCTCCAGGTACGCGGCGGTGCTTTCCGACCGCGCCAGCAGCGCATGCGCCACGGTCGGCACGGCGACGGGGTGGCGCAGAGGCGCGGGAATGGCCGACAGTTCGGCGACGTCGACCGGCTTCGGCTCCGGCCCCGGCGGGCGGTTCGGCATCGGCCCCAGCTCGCCGCGGCGAATGCCCGAGGTGAACGCCTGCCGCAGGCCGGCCAGTTCGCCGACCAGCGGACGCGCGTCTTCCACGGCTTCGTCGACGATGTCGGCCAGCTCCAGCACGCATTCGTCGACCAGTTCCCGGTCGACGTCGGCGATGGCCTGGGCCAGGTGCTCGATGTGCTCTGCGACCTCGTCTCCGATGTCGTAGAGCTCCTGGGTGATTTCCCGGAGCCGGAGGCGCGCGTCGTAATGCTCCACCGCGGTCCTCCTCGCCGGTCGTGCCCTGCCGGGCTGCCTGGGGCCGGTGCTCCACCGACCGTCTCCTCGGGTCGTCGGGGCCGCCTGCGCGTTCCCCCGACAACCTCGAACGTCCCCACCATAAGGGTGCGGGGGCCGGTGCCCGTGGAGCGACACCGGCTCGGCGGGTGGTTTCGGTTGTTGCTTGACGACGGCCGCCGCGAGAACCACGGCGGCCGTCGCAAAGCAGCAAGCCCGGCACCCCATGTGGAGTGCCGGGCCCGTCGATTCGCGGATCCGCCGCACGAGACGGCGCGGTGCCGTGGCTCACGGTGATGCGCGACTAGCGGTGGTACATGTCCTCGACCTCGCGGGCGAACTTGTCCACGACGATGTTGCGCTTGACCTTCATCGTCGGGGTCATCTCGCCCTCCTCCTCGGAGAGGTCGCGCGGCAGGATGTGGAACTTCTTGATCGCCTCGGCGTGCGAGACCAGCTCGTTGGCGGCGTTGACCGCGTCCTGGATCTCGGCGCGCAGCACGGCGTTGGCGGCCAGCTCGCGCACGGTGGTCTGCTCCGGCACGTTGTGCTCGGCCTTCCACTTGCCCACGGCCTCCTCGTCGAGGGTGATCAGGACCGAAATGAACGGGCGACCGTCGCCGATGACGACGGCCTGCGACACCAGCGGGTGCGAGCGCATGCGGTCCTCCATCGGGCCGGGCGAGACGTTCTTGCCGCCGGCGGTGACGATGAGGTCCTTCTTGCGGCCGGTGACCCGCAGGTGGCCGGTGTCGTCGAGCTCGCCGAGGTCACCGGTCTTGAACCACTCGCCGTCGAAGGTCTTCTCCGTGGCCTCGTCGTTCTGCCAGTAGCCCTTGAACACCACGGGGCCCTTGAGCAGGATCTCGCCGTCGTCGGCGATCTTCACCGAGCAACCGCCGACGGGGCGACCGACGGTGCCGATGACCTGGTCGGTCGGGGTGTTCACAGTGATGGCGGCGGTCGACTCGGTCAGCCCGTAGCCCTCGTAGACCGTGACGCCCAGGCCGCGGAAGAAGTGGCCCAGATCCGACGACAGCGCCGAACCACCGGAGATGGTGTACTGCACGGCCTCGCCCATGGCGGCCTTGATCTTGGCGAAGAGCAGCTTGTCGTACATCTTCAAGCGCAGCTTCTGCGCGGTCGACGGACCCGCCGGGGTGTCCAGGGCCTTCGAGTACTCGATGGCGGCGGCCTCGGCGCGCTCGAACAGCGCCATGCCGAAGGCGCCCTTCTCCTTGGCACCGGCCTGGGCGGAGTCGCGGACCTTCTCGAACACGCGCGGCACGCCGAGGATCAGGTGCGGGCGGGAACGCTGGAACTCCAGGGTCACCGTAGTGGTGTCGGCCCAATGCGACTGGGTGGCACCGCCGACGATCGAGGCCAGCGACACGGCGTTGGCCAGAACGTGGGCCAGCGGGAGGAACGTCAGGATGCGGTTGCCCGGGCGGGCGATGACGCCGATGTCGTTGGTCAGGATCGCGCGGACCTCGGACAGCCAGTTGCTGTGGTCCAGCATGCAGCCCTTGGGGCGGCCGGTCGTGCCGGAGGTGTAGATCACCGACGCGAGATCGGCGGAGGTGGACGCGTCGATGCGGTCCTGGACCTCGGCGTCGTCGATGTCGCGGCCCTCGTACATGAGGGTGTCCACGGCGGCGGCGTTGATCTCCAGCACACGGCGCAGCTGCGTCGGGGACTCCGACAGCGGGGCGTGGCCCGAGTCGTCAATGATCAGGTTCTTCATCCGCTCGGTGTGCTGGCGGCCCTCGGTGATGGCGAAGACGGCACCCGAATCCTCGATGATCCAGCGGATCTGGCCCGCGGAGGAGGAACCGTAGATCGGCACGATCGTCGCGCCCGCCATCCAGATGGCGATGTTGATCAGGTTCCACTCGTAACGGGTCTCCGACAGCAGCGCGACGCGATCGCCCTTCTGGACGCCGTTGGCGATGAGGCCCTTGGCCACGGCGAAGGCTTCGTCGTGGAACTCCTGGGCCGTGACGTTGACCCATTCGAAGTTCTTCGGACGCGTGAACATGACCAGCTTCGGACGCTTGGCCACCAGCTCCTGCATGGCGGTGACGACCGTTTCCTTCTCGCCGACCGCGTACTGCGCTTCGGTGCTGTACTCCCGCATGGTGCTATTCGTCTCCTTCAGCTCGTCCATCGGCTATTCCCCCGCATGTGCGCCTGGTCCGGGCCGCGGCGGCGCGGGACACGGCGGATGATCCGGTGTGACATCGATTACTTCCAGAACCAACCTACGGGACGGCTGTCGGGAGGGTGCGGGAACGGCCGACAAAGATGAAAATGTCATTTCAATGAAATATCCGTTCCGCCCGGACAGGTGCCCGCATGGGGTGGCTGGCATGATGGGTCGCGTGACCAACGACGACGCGAAGCTTCCCGTGACCGCCCCGCTGACCGACCTCGCCGCCGATCTCGGCGTCGCCACGCGCTTCACCGCGCACAACGGCGAAGAGACCACCGTGTCCAGGGAGACGATCCTGAAGATCCTCGCCGCCCTCGACGTCGATCTCGGGGACGACCCCGCGGATCCGTCGGACGAGGACATCGTCGCCGCACGCGATGCGTGGGCCGATGCCCGCTGGCGCAAACTCCTGCCGCCGGTGGTCGTGAGCACCAGCGGCACCTACAAGGAAGTCCTGGTCCACGTCCCCGACGGCACCGACGTTTCCGTCACGGCCATCCTCGACGACGGCGCCGAGTGGCCGCTGGCCCAGGTCGAGCACAACGTCGGCCCCCGCGAGGTCGACGGCGTCCTGCTGGGCGAGGCCGCCTTCGCCGTGCCGGAGAACCTGCCCCTGGGCTGGCACACGCTGCGCGCCGTCAACGGCGAGAACACGGCCGAATGCGAGCTGGCGGTGACTCCGGGCCGGCTGTCGACGGCCGACACGTTCGTCGACGAGCCCGCGACCGGCGTGATGGCACAGCTGTACTCGGTGCGCTCCGAGCGGTCCTGGGGAATCGGCGATCTGACCACCCTGGGCGACCTGGCCAGCGTGTCCGCGCGCGAGACGGGGGCGGACTTCGTGCTGATCAACCCGCTGCACGCCGCGGAGCCGTGCCCGCCGGTGGAGGATTCCCCTTACTTGCCGACGACCCGCCGCTACGCGAATCCGCTGTACATCCGGGTGGAGATGATCCCGGAATTCGCCTACCTCGACGAAGCGGACGCCGCCGAGCTGCGCGAATTGGCCGCGGGCTTCCGCGAGCTCAACCGTTCCGCCGACGAGATCGACCGCAACCCGATCTACGCCGCGAAATTGCGTGCCCTGCACGCCATTCACCACATCCCCCTGTCGGAGGTCCGCCGCGCCGATTACGAGAGGTTCCTGAACGAGCAGGGCCGCGGCATCCTCGACTACGCGCGCTGGTGCGCCGACCGCGACATCGAGATGCGCACCGCCGCCCGCGACCACGGGGAGTTCCCCGGCCTGGTCACTCCGCTGGGCGCGCACGAGGACGTCGAGGAGCTGCGGGAGGAACTCGTCGACTTCCACTGCTGGCTGCAGTGGATCCTCGACGAACAGCTCCGCGACGCCCAGCGCGCCGCGACCGATGCCGGCATGCGCATCGGCATCATGGCCGACCTCGCCGTCGGCGTGCACCCGGGAGGTTCCGACGCCCGCAATCTCGCCGAGTGGATGGCCCCCGACGCGTCGGTGGGCGCCCCGCCGGACGGGTTCAACCAGCGCGGCCAGGACTGGTCGCAGCCGCCGTGGAACCCGCACAAACTCGCGGAGGCGTCGTACATGCCGTGGCGCGACATGCTGCGCACGGTGCTGCGCCATTCCGGCGGCATCCGCGTCGATCACATCCTGGGCCTGTTCCGTCTGTGGCTGATGCCGCGCATGGAGTCGCCGGCCAACGGCACCTACGTCCACTTCGACCACGAGGCGATGGTCGGCATCCTCGCGCTCGAGGCGGAGCTCGCCGGCGCCGTGGTCATCGGCGAGGATCTGGGCACCTTCGAGCCGTGGGTGCAGGAGTACCTGGCCCAGCGCGGCATCATGGGCACGTCGATCCTGTGGTTCGAGTCCGACGGGCCGGGCGTGCCCAAGAACCCGTCGAACTACCGCCGCCTGTGCCTGTCGTCGGTGACCACCCACGATCTGCCGCCGACCGCCGGTTACCTCGACGGCGAGCACATCAAGCTGCGCGATCGCCTCGGCCTGTTCAACACCGACGTGTCGGAGGAAGAGGCGCGGGACCTCGAATGGGTCGCCGAGAACCTCGCGGCCGTCGACGCCGCGGGCTGCTTCGAGGGACTCGAGGACGCCGAGGGCGAACCGATCTCCGGCCGGGACTGGCGGAACCTGTCCCGCGAAGAGCTCCCGGACGCGGGCCCGCTGATCGTCGGCCTGCACCGGTACCTGGCCCGCACGCCGTCGGCGCTGACGTGCATGGCGCTGGTGGACATGGTCGGCGACCGCCGCACGCAGAATCAGCCGGGCACCACCCACGACCAGTACCCGAACTGGTGCGTGCCGCTGACCGACGGCGAGGGCCGCGCGCTGCTGGTGTCCGATCTGCCGCAGTTGCCCCTGTTCGGGGCCGTCGCGGAGGCCTCCGCCCGAAATTGACGGTCACCGGGGGTCCATCACGTGCCCGTTCGCGGGGCACCGGACCCCCTGAACCAGGCCCCCGGGCGCGCGATCGG
This sequence comes from Corynebacterium xerosis NBRC 16721 = ATCC 373, assembly GCF_001552415.1. Classification (GTDB taxonomy): domain Bacteria; phylum Actinomycetota; class Actinomycetes; order Mycobacteriales; family Mycobacteriaceae; genus Corynebacterium; species Corynebacterium xerosis. The sequence goes on along the minus strand of NZ_BCRD01000001.1, from coordinate 334,856 downwards.
GGCCCTGCTGGGATGATTCGGCGGTGACCGATAAATCATCCCGTTCCGTCGGCCCGACCATCATCGTGGTCGGGCTCATGTTGTTCGCCATGTTCTTCGGCGCCGGCAACCTCATTTTCCCGCCTCAGCTCGGCGTCGAGGCGGGCACCGCATACGCGCCCGCCATGGCCGGCTTCCTGTCGACCGCGGTGCTGCTGCCCGCGCTGGCGGTGATCGCCGTGTCGGTGTCCGGCAACGGCATCGTGGACATCGCGTCGAGGGCCGGAAAGATCTTCGGCCTGGTGTTCTCCATCGCGGTGTACCTGTCCATCGGCGCGCTGTACGCCATCCCCCGCACCGCGAACGTCGCCTTCGAAACGGGAGTCGCGGGTCTGGCGGGCACGACGTCGGCGTGGGCGCTGTTCGCGTTCACGGCGGCGTTCTTCGCCGTGTCGCTGTGGCTGTCGCTGCGCAAGGGCGGCATCGTCGATTCGTTGGGCCGGTGGCTGACGCCGGCGCTGCTGATCCTGATCCTCGCGCTGGTCGTCGTCGGCGCCATGACGCTGAACGCCGAGCCGGGCGCCCCGACCGAGAAGTGGGCGGAGTCCCCGTACACCGCCGGTTTCCTGGAAGGCTACCTCACCATGGACTCCCTGGCGGCCCTGGTGTTCGGCATCGTGGTCATCGATTCGCTGCGGTCGCGGGGCATCCGCAAGCAGCGCCAGGTGGTCACGTCGTCGATCCTGTCCGGCGTCGTCGCCGTCGTCTTGCTCGGCGTGGTCTACCTGGGCCTGGGCCGACTGGGCCAGGGCATCGAGGGCGAGTACACCAACGGTGCGCTGTTGCTGTCCGACGCCGCCAACCAGTCCTTCGGCGCGGCGGGCGCGTGGGTGTTCGCGCTCATCGTCCTGCTCGCCTGCTTGACGACGGCCGTCGGCCTGATCGCGTCCACCGCCGCATTCTTCTCCTCGCTGACCCCGCGCATCGGGTTCCGCGCGTGGGCCGTCGGATTCACCCTGGCGGGCCTGTTGATGTCGAACCTTGGGCTGGAGACGATCATCGGCATCGCCATCCCGCTCAACGTGTTCCTGTACCCGATGGCCGTGGCGCTGGTGTTCCTGACGCTGCTGCAGGCGGCCCTGCCGTTCAAGCTGACGTGGTCCTACCGCATTCCCGTCGGCGTCGCGGCCGTCTTCGCGCTGCTGGATCTGGCGCGCGCCCTGGGATTCGAGCCGAGCGAAACCATGCCCATCCTCGGGGATCTGCCGCTGTACGAGCAGTCGCTGTCGTGGGTCATCCCCACGGCCATCGCGCTGGTGGTGTGCCTCGTCGTCGACGCGCGCGCCGGTGAACCGGCGCCCGAGCCCGGTGCCGCCGCGGCCGACCGCGCCGGTACTGCGAAGGCGTCCTCGGTCCACGCCTGAGCCTGCGGTCTTGCCCCGCGCACGTGACTTGAGTCCGCGGTCGCGCCGCAGACACGCGAAAAGGCGGTCGCCCCCATCGGGGCGACCGCCTTTCATCGTTGGGCCGTCGGTTCGCCGTCTGTTCGCCGGTGCGCCGTCTGTTCGCCGGTTCGCCGTCTGTTCGCCGGTGCGCCGTCTGTTCGCCGGTGCGCCGTCTGTTCGTCGGCTCGCCGTCGGCGTCAGATCTGCGTCAGCAGCCCGGCGACGAGCACCAGAATGATGAGCACGAACAACGCGATCTTCACGGGTGACTTACGCATGGTCAGGTCTCCTCTTCCACGTCCCGGCGCATCAGCCGCGATCGTGCTCAACCAATTCGATTCTCGCCCTGTCTGCGCGGGTCGGCCGTTTGGCCCACCGCCCGGACACCCGGCCCACGACGATGTCGATGAGGCCGATGAACGCGAAGGCCGCGGCCCCGCCGACCGGCAGCAGGAACGCCAGCAACGCGAGGGTCTGGCCGAACACCGACAACTGCGTCAGCCATTGGCCGATCGCGTCGACGGAACCCTCGAGGGCGTGGTACACGGCGGTTCACCTTACCCGATTCGTCGAAAAGCCCTTAGCCCACCGACGCGTCCGCGCCGGACAGGCCGCGGCGCTCGAGCAGCGGGCGGATGTCCTTGTCGCGTCCGCGGAACTCCCGGTATGCGCCGGTGAAGTCGATCGCCCCGCCCCTGGAGAGGATCAGGCTGCGGAAACGATCGCCGCCGGCGCGGGTGGCGCCACCGTTGTCGGCGAACCAGCCGAAGCCGTCGGCGTCGAGGGCCTCGGCCCAGAGGTACGAGTAGTAGCCGGCGGAGTAGCCCCCGGCGAAGATGTGGTTGAAGTACGAGGAACGGTAACGCGGGGCGAGGTTGGCCACGTCCAGGCCGAACTCCTCCAGCGCGCGCTGCTCGAACTCCCCCACGTCGCCGACCGCGGCGGCTTCCTCCGGGCTCAGCGAATGCCACGCGAGGTCCAGTGCGGAGGCCGCGAGGTATTCGGTGGTGGCGAAACCCTCGCCGGCGGTGCGGGCCCGCTTGACCGCCTCGACCAATTCACCGGGAATGGGTTCGCCGGTGTCGACGTGGAACGCGTAGTTGGACAGGATCGACGGCTCCAGCGCCCAGTTCTCGTTGATCTGGGAGGGGAACTCGACGAAGTCGCGGGGCACGTTGGTGCCGGAGAACCGCGGGTAGCGGACGTCGGAAAGCAGCCCGTGGAGGGCGTGCCCGAACTCGTGGAAAAGCGTGGTGACCTCGTCGAGGGTCAACAGCGCCGCCTCCCCCTCGGCGGGTTCGGCGATGTTGAGCACGTTGACCACCACGGGCTTGGTGCCCAGCAGATGCGACTGCTCGACGAAGGAGCTCATCCACGCGCCACCGCGCTTGGTGGGGCGGGAGAAGAAGTCGGTGAGGATCAGGCCGATCCCGGAGTCGGCGCCCGCGTCGGAACTGGCGTCGGCGTCGGAATCGGCGTCGGCGTCGCGCACCTCCCACACCTGCACGTCGGGCGCGTAGCCGACCAGGTCCTCGCGGGGGACGACCTCGATGCCGAACAGCAGCTTCGCGGCGTGGAAGACGCCGTCGCGCACCACCCGGTCGAGCTGGAAGTAGCGGCTGAGTTCCTCGCCGTCGACGGCGAACTCCGACGACCGGCGGCGCTCCGCCCAGTAGGGCCAGTCGGGGGCGCCGACCTCGGTGGCGCCTTCGTACGCGTCGTCGCCGGTCTCCTCCGCGGCCAGGTCGGCGACGCGCTTGTACTCGCCCTCGGCATTGGCCACGGCGGCCGGCGCGAGATCGGTGATCAGCTTCTTCGCCGCCGCGGCGTCACCGGCTGTTTCGTCGGCGATGACGTAGTCGGCGTGGGTGTCGTAGCCGAGCAGGCGGGCGCGTTCGGCTCGCAGGCGGACCTCCTCCAGCAGCACCGGCCGGTTGTCGTGGCCCTCGCCGGTGCCGCGGGCGATGGAGGCCGCGTAGACGCGGGCACGGGCGTCGGGCGACTCCAGGTCGGTGAGCACCGCCTGCACGCTGGGCAGATCCAGCGGGATCAACCAGCCGGCGTCGCGACCGGCCTTGCGGGCGTAGCGGGCGAAGTTGTCCTTCGCCGCCTGCGACAGGCCCGCCAGCTCGGCCTCGTCGGTGATGGCCACGGCCCGTTCGTTGGTGTCGGCCAGAAGGTTCTCGCCGAAAGCGGTCGACAGCTCCGACAGCCGGGAGTTGATCTCCTTCAGGCGCGTCTTGCCCTCGTCGTCGAGATCCGCGCCGGCGCGCCGGAAATCGCGGACGACCTTGTCCAGCAGACGGCGGGCTTCGTCGTCGAGTTCGGGCACCTCGCCGGTCCCGGCGTCCGGGCCGGACGGTGCGGCCGCCGGGCCGTCGTAAAGCTCCGCGACTCGCTTGATGCGGCCCCACAGCCCTTCGTTCAACCGGACCCCGTCCATGTGGGCGGCCAGTTCCGGCGCGATGACGGCCTCGATGGCCAGGCGCTCGTCGGTGGCGTCGGTGCCGGCGACGTTGAAGAAATACGCGGCCACCCGCTCCAGCAGGCGGCCGGACGCCTCCAGCGCCTCGAGGGTGTTGGCGAACGACGGCTCTTCGGGATTGGCCACGATCGCCGCGATCTCGGCATCGTGGTCGACGAACGCGGTGCGGAAAGCGGGGATGACGTGCTCGTCGCGGATCGCGGCGAAGTCGGGCAGCCCGTACGGCAGCGTCGACGGCGCGAGCAACGGATTGTCGGTTGCCGTGCCGGTTGCGGTGCCGGAGGTGGCGCGGGAGTCGGTGGTCTCGGGGGACGTTGCGTTCATGGCCACCCACCATAGCGCCGACGCCGGACGCGCCCCGCCGCTATCGTGGGCCCGGAAAAGACGCCGACCGACGGGAGTTGATCCGCGCCATGGGCTCCGGGGACCGATACAGGAAAAGGATGCTTGCCGACGGAATCGTCGCCCACGCACACGACGCGATGGTCGAAGTGCGCGACGACCGGTTGCGCGTGGTCCGGCTTGCGGCCACCGACGAGGACGGGCCGGTGGTGATCCTCGACGTCGGCGCCGACGAGGTGCTGCGCACGGCGTGGTCGGTCAAAACGGTGCCGGGCGGGATGGGCGGTGACGGCGGGGACGCGAACCCCGGCGGCGGGGACGATGGCGAGCAGGTGCTCGTGCTGGACATCGTCATGCGCGACCCGGATTTCGATCCCGGCCAGGGCCCGATGGAGTGGGCGCCGCTGCGCATTCCTTTTCCGCTGGAGGCGACCGACGACGTCCGCGCGCTGCGTTCGGCCATCCACGCCGGCTCCGCGCGACGCCGGGTGGCGGAGCCCGCCGGTCCGGACCCGGTGCCGGCGACTCCCCCGCCACCGCACCCGGACCACCCGAACACCCCGCGCGCCGACCTCGCCGCCGCGATCGACAGGATGGCGCACCGGGACGCGCCGTCGACGGCGGCGTTGCACCACCTGCGCCACTACCCGCGGCCCGATGAAGTTTTCCTCGAGGTCATGGCGGCCACCCACGCGAACATGCCCGGCGTGCTGGCGGTGACCACCACCCGCGTGTTGTTCGCCCACGACTCCGCGAAGACGGCGGTGGCCCACGAATTCCCCGTCGACGCGATCCAGTCGGTCGAGGGGGTGGCCAACGACGGCGAGCGGCCGTCGGCGGTGAAGATCGTGGTGACCTCGCCCGACGACTGGTTCCTCGGCGTCGGCAACTGCCATTGGCAGGATGTCGAGCGGTTCACCGCGGCGCTGCGCTGGGCCATCGGCCGCCGCCGCAAGGTCGGGGCCACGCTGCCATCGGAGCCGGGCCCGACGGAGGCGTTCCGGATGTGGGAAGAGCTCACGCTGGCGGCGAAAGCGGGCACCATCGGCGCAGAGGAGCATGACGCGAAGATGTCCGGGGTGTTGTGGACCGCGGGTTTCTGATCCCGGCCACCCGCCCGAACCTCGTCCCCCTCCCCCGACCTCCGGCTATCTCCGCGTCGATTCGAACGACGTCCAGGCGTCGACGCCGTGAAACGGCTCGCCCGGGTGCAGGGCGACGCGCCGCCACGGGCTCAGCGCGGTATCCAGGCAGCGTGCCATGGACGTCGCCCGACGCGCGGTGTCGTCGATGGCCGACGACACATCCGCCTGCGACGACCAGTACAGATGGCCGACGACGTAACCCCGCGCGTACTGGCCCCAGTTCGCGTAGTAGCACCGTGCCAGCTCGAGGTTGTGGGCGAGCATGTCCCACGCCTCCTCGTGGTCGATGTAGCCGACGGTCGCCCCGCCGCGGGCGAGCATCGCCGCGCGCATGAGGTCCCACGACATGACGTGCGGCGGGAGCTCGCCGCCGATGCACGCCGCGCCGCCGGCCCGCAGCACCTGGATCCACGCGCGGTAGTCGTCAGTGAAGAACCCCGGCTGCCGGCCGTGGAACGCTTCGACGTCCGCCAGGAACCGCAGGTGCCGCGATTGGAGACTGTCGCGGTGCGTCGGATGGGCGTCGTCGGCGGTGGCGCCCCCACCATTCATGGAGCATCCCGATCCAATCGCCGATCTGCGCGGCCGGGTCGCGCGTGCCCGGCAGCATCGGAAGTTGGCCGTTGTCGGCGCGCCAGGCGAAAGAGAACTGAAGGCCCGTGGCCAGGGCCAGGATCGATTCGTCGTCGAGCGGGGCACCGGACCACGTGAATTCGATTTCCTTCGACGGGCCGCGCGGGTCATCGCCGAGGAACATCGACGTGCGCGGAGGCCCCTCGGGTTTCGTTCGCGAAAACAGTCCCATGGTGGCCGATGGTAGGGCCGCGAAGTCGCCCGCGCAGCCATCCGGCCACTTACGCTGGATACATGGAAGATCCCCGCACCACGCCCGACGCCGGTCCTGATTCCACCGTCCCCGCTGCCGGTGCCGACGACGGTGCCGACGCCGCCGCCGGTCCCGAGCTCTCCGGCCACGGCCACGACACGGGCGTACTCACCGTCGACGCCCCGGCCGGGGCGTTGACCGGGCGGGTGCGCGACGGGGTGCTGCGGATCCACACCATCCCCTACGCCACCGCGGCGCCGTTCGGCCCGGCGTCGCCCGCCGCCCCGGGCCCACATGATGGCCGCGAGCCGATCGGCGACGTCATCGGCGACGGTTCCGGCACGCCGTTGCGCGATGGCGTCGGCCACATGCAGTTGACCGTCACCGCGCCGATCGCTGGCGTCGCAGGAGAGCGCAACCGCAACGGGGCCGGCGCCCGCCCGATCCTCCTGTGGATCCACGGCGGCCGGTTCGAGGAGGGCCACCCCTCCGAACCGTGGTGCGGCGCCCGGCATTTCGCGGAGCAGGGCATCGTCACGGTGTCCCTGGGCTACCGCAAGAAGCTGGACGGTTTCTGGCGCCGGCCCGACGAGGGCCGGGCCCCGTACCGCGCCGTCGACGATCTGCTCATCGCCCTGCGCTGGGTCCGCGACAATGCCGCCGCGTTCGGCGCCGACGCCGCCAACGTCACCTTGTCCGGCCAGTCCGCGGGCGCCGGCCTCGCCTTGGCGCTGGCGTCGGACGCGCGGGCGGAGGGGCTGGTCCACCGGGTCATCGCGCTGTCGCCCGGGTTGTCCCGGGGTTCCGGCGGTGCTTTGCGACGTCTCCTCGTCCGCCTCGCGGGTTTCCCCGCCTCCGGCGACGTGACCCGCGAAGTGGCGGCGAAGGCGTACCGGGCCGTCGCCTCGGTGGCGCCGACGGACACGGCGGTGGGGCCGCGCATCCGCGAGATCCGGGCCCGCGTGCCGCTGGTGGTGACGGTGACCAGCGAGGAGTTCCATTTCGCGCCGCCGCTGATCAAGGCGGATCAGCTGCCGGGCGCCCGCGCTCTGGCCCGGGTCATCGGCGCCGCGCACGGCGGCGTCGGCCCGCTTCCGCCGGAGGCCGGTGATCGGCCCATCGGCGGCGTCATCTCCGATGCGGCGATCCGGGCCAGCGCGGTGGCCGTCGCCGACTCGTCGGCCGCCGCGGGCATGCCCACGTGGGTCGGCGAGTTCCGTCCGGGTGCCGGCACGGGCATCGGCCCCGACGGCAGGGTCACCGAGGGGGCACCGCACTGCGTGGATCTGCCCCGGTTCTTCGGCCGCGAAGAAGGCCACCCCTTCCACGGAGAAATGGTGTCGTTCATCCGCAACGGCGATCCCGGCTGGCCCCGCTACCGTGCGCCCGAGCGGATCGGCCGCATCTGGTCCGGCGGCGGCGCCGAGGCGGTGGAGACCGAGGAGCCCGATCCGTGGGGCGGTGTGCGGGCGATGTTCCGCCGGCGGTGACGCCCCCGCGAGCCGTGGGCGGCCCGCCGGGCCCCGGGGTCAGCCGCCGGAGAGCAGATGCTCGCCGAGATAGGGCAGCGCGAAGGCGAGATGCCCGTACTTCGGCGCCCGGACGAGCTCCCGTTCGATCAGCCGCGCCCGCCGCGGCGACAGGCCCTGCGGCGTCAGGCCGAGTTCGGCGGCGATGTCGCCGGTGGCCACGGCGTCTTCGCCGGATTCGGCCATGAGCCGGGCCATCGCGTCGAGGACGATGCGTTCGCCGTCGGGCACTCCCCGCAGTGAAGGTCGATGGACCTGCGCGCCCATCCGGTCGATGGCCCGGTCGCGGATATCGGATACGTCGGCGGAGGTGATGGCCGGCCCGTCGTCAAGCGAGGCCCGGGCCCACGCCAGCGAGCCCACCAACTGGATCAAATACGGGTACCCGCGGGAAATGTCGGCGGCCGATTCGGCGGCGTCGGCGTCCATGGGGCGGCCGCCGTCGGCGGACGTGCGGCGCAGCGCATCGATGGCGGCGTCGCGGTCCACGGGGCCGAGGTCCAGGCGTTCGGCGCGGCGCAGGAACGTGGTGCCGTCGCGGGAGAGCAATTCATCGATGCCGTGCGGCAGGCCGGCGGCGGCGAAGGCGACGTCGAAATCATCGCGGACCAGGTCCTGGTAGGCGGTGGCCAGCTCCTGCATGGCGGCGGGATCGGCACTCTGGACCTCGTCGACTGTGATCAGCAGACCAGTGCCGCGAGCGCGCAGATGCGCCGACAGCTCCCGCAGGCGAGCGATGAGGGTCGGCGCCGGGCGATCGTCGGCGGGCGCGGAGACGTTGATCGAGCCGATGCCCGTGATCGACGCGCCGGTGACGGCCCGGCGCGGCGGCTCATCGGCGACGTCGGCGATGAGGCCGGGCACGGTGGTGCCCACCAGATCTGCGATGAGTGATTCGCCGACGTGGGCGCGCGCGATGACCCATCCCTGGGCGCGGGCGACGTCCTCGAGCTCATTGAGCAGCACGGTTTTGCCGATGCCCCTCGCCCCGCTGACCAGGATCGCCCGGTAGGGGCTGCCCGGGCCCTCGGCGAGCGCGAGTTCGAAATCGGCCAGCAGGCGATCGCGGCCGGCGAGGACCTGCGGCGATACGCCGAAAGTCGGCCGGAAGGGGTTGCGGGGCCGTCCGGCCCCCGTCCTTTCCACCATCTCCGCCGTCTCCTCGCGTTAGATCCGTTATATCCGGAGTTTCATTGTAGATCCGTTAGATCCATGTATCCGGTGTAGATCCGTTAGATCCCCCTAGAGTCCCCTAGAGTCCCGTCTCCAGGACGACCTGCAGGATCTGCCAGCACACCAGCAAAGTGATGAGGGTGATCAGCACCGCCCATACGCCGCGGTACTTCATGAACAGGTTGTCCCCGTGCGGGTCGCCGTCCGGGGCTTCGCCGCGCTCGTGCATCGGCCGCGGGTCGGGGCTGCCGTCCCACTGGGGCCGCGGGTCGGGGCCGCCGTCCCACCGGGGATCGGATTCGTCGTCTCGTCGCTGCGGTTCCATGCGCCCCATCATGCCGGAATCGCGATCGCGCCGGAGTCCGGTGGCCGCCGATCACCCACCGCTCACCCATCGCCGATCCGTCCCCCCATCCGTCACCGCATCGCCACCACCCCATCACCGGCCCGCCGCCGATCCGACGCGGCTGATAGCTTCGGGATCATGTCGCTCGACCTGCTCGACCCGGATAATCCCGCCCTCTCCCCCGTGTCCCCGAAGCTGGCGACGGCCCGCCGGATCACGGCGGCCATCTGGTATCTCCCGCCGCTCATCGCCTTCGCCGCGCTGGCGGTGTTTCTCCACGTCCTGTGGTGGATCGGCGCCGCGGCGGTCGCCGTGGTTTTCATCTGGAACCTGTGGCTCATCGGCCGCCAGGTCTCCGCGCACCGATACCGCGAGGACGACGAGGACATGATCGTCGCCCGCGGCCGCTGGTGGCGCTCCGTCACCGTCGTCCCCTACGGGCGCATCCAGTTCATCGACATCGACGAAGGCCCCCTGCTGCGGCTTTTCGGGTTGGCCACGGTCAAGCTCAACACCGCCTCCGCCACCTCCGACGCGCAATTGGCCGGCCTGCCTCGCGCCGATGCCCGGGCCCTGCGCGAGCGGCTGTCCGAACGAGCCCGCGAGAGGATGGCCGGGCTGTGACCGGCCCCGTCGGACCCGGCCGCCGCCGTGTCCATCCCGTCACCCCGCTGCTCGTCGGCGCGCGGGCGTTGGCCGCGGCGATTGCCGTCATCGCGTTCAACGTGGTCCAGCAGTCGTCGTCCCTCGGCGACCTGGTCGACTTCGTCACCGATTCGGGCCCGCTCGTCTGGCTGGCCGTCACGGGCATTGCCCTGCTCATCATCGCCATCACCGCCGTCCTGTCCTGGGTGTCGTGGAAGTACCGCTTCTTCGAGCTTGCCGACGACGAGGTCCGCATCGGTTCCGGCTGGCTGATCCGGTCCCGGCGCACGGCCCGGTTCGACCGGGTGCAGGCCGTGGACATCAACCAGCCGCTGCTGGCGCGCATCGCCGGTTTGGGCGAAGTGAAGGTGGAAACCGCCGGCGGCAAGGATTCCGAGCTGACCATCCGATTCCTGACCATGGACGATTGCCGGGCGGTGCGCGCGGCGGTCCTGGCGGCCAAGCGGGAGGCGGTCGATGCGGAAGTCGGGCCCAACGGGCCCACCGGGTCCGCCGGATCCGCCGGGGGCTCCCTGCCCGCGGGGACCGCGGCCACGGACCCGGCCACGCCGACCGGCCCCGGCCATCCGGAGGGCAGCACCGCTCCCGTCGACCCGGCGCGGGAAACCCCGCTCCACGGCCCCGTGCCGCCGGACCGTCTCTTCGTCTCCGCGGCTCTCGGCCCGGGCCTGCTGGTGCTGCTGGCCGCGCCGATCATCTTCTTCGGTTCCTTCGCCGCCATGACCGCCTTCGGCCTCGTCGAAGGCGTGTCCGTCGGCGAGGCCATCGCCTTGACCTTCGGGGCCATCGCCGGCACGTCTTTCGTAGGCGTCGCGGTGTTCCTCGTCGGCATCGTCGCCTCCGTCTGGCAGAAATGGAACCGTTTCCACGGGTTCACGCTGTCCGCCGACGACGACGCAGGCCGCCTGCAGATCCGAGCCGGCCTGACCGCCACCCGCCGACAGACGATCCCCGTCCGCCGCATCCACGCCCTCCAGATCATCGAGCCCGCCTGGTGGCGGCCGGTGAAATGGGCGATGGTGCGCATCAACGTCGCCGGATACGCCGGCGAAGGCTCCGAAGTATCCACGACCCTGCTGCCCGTGGCGCCGCTCGACGACGCCGACGCGATCGTCGACGCCGTCATCGGCCGGGCCACCGGGATGGCCCACGCCCCTTCCGAGGCCCGCTGGGCGACTCCCCGCCGCGCGGTGTGGATCTCCCCCATCGACTGGCGCAACCAATCCGTGCGCATCACCCCGCGCGCGCTGGTCGTCACCTCCGGCCGCCTGCACCGCCGCCGCGCCGTCATCCCGTGGTCGCGGATCCAAGGCCACACCCTCCGGCGCGGCCCGATCACCCGGGCGCTGTCGCTGGTCGACGTGCGCATCGATCTCGTCGGCGGCCCCGTCACCGTCACCGCGGCGCAGCTCGCACCGGACGATGCGGAGCGCCTGACCAGGGTGCTCGACGAACGGCGCGGGGCGTGAGGCCGTCGTAAAGCGGCAAACCGGGGACGCCCACCTGCCGATGCGGGCACCTGCCGGCCGAAACCGGGCACCCGCCGGGGCCCCGACCCCGACCATCGGAGTCAACCCCGAGGAAGCATCTGCGGATTGACCGGCGTTTCCCTACCCTGGTCCCCATGCATGATTGGTACCGCAGCGCGGTGTTCTACGAGGTTCTCGTGCGCGCGTTCAACGACTCGGACAACAACGGCTCCGGGGACATGAACGGGCTCCGGGAAAAACTCGACTACCTGCAATGGCTCGGCGTGGATTGCCTCTGGCTCCCGCCGTTCTACGACTCGCCCCTGCGCGACGGCGGTTACGACATCCGCGACTTCCGCGCGGTGCTGCCCGAATTCGGCACCGTCGAGGACTTCCGCCTGTTGCTGGAGGAAGCCCACTCCCGCGGCATCCGCGTGATCACCGACCTGGTGATGAACCACACCTCCGACAGCCACGAATGGTTCCAGCAGTCCCGCATGGACCCCGACGGGCCCTACGGCGACTTCTACGTGTGGACCGACGACCCGGACACCTACTCCGGCGCGCGCATCATCTTCGTCGACACCGAGGAATCGAACTGGACCTACGATCGGGTCCGCGGCCAGTACTACTGGCACCGCTTCTTCTCGCACCAGCCGGACCTCAACTACGACAACCCGGCCGTGCAGGAGGCGATGATCGATGTCCTGCGCTTCTGGTCCGACCTCGGCATCGACGGCTTCCGCCTCGACGCCGTGCCGTACCTCTTCGAGCGAGAGGGCACCAACTGCGAGAACCTGCCCGAGACGCACGACTTCCTGAAGAAGTGCCGCGCGGTCATGGACGAGGAATACCCGGGCTGCGTCCTGCTGGCCGAGGCCAACCAGTGGCCCGAGGACGTCGTCGAGTACTTCGGCGACCCCGAAGTCGGCGGCGACGAGTGCCACATGGCGTTCCATTTCCCGCTGATGCCGCGCATCTTCATGGCCGTGCGCCGCGAGTCCCGCTTCCCCATCTCCGAGATCCTCGAGTCGACCCCGGACATCCCGTCGTCGGCGCAGTGGGGCATCTTCCTGCGCAACCACGACGAGCTGACGCTGGAGATGGTCTCCGACTCCGAGCGCGACTTCATGTACGCCGAGTACGCCAAGGACCCGCGGATGAAGGCCAACATCGGCATCCGCCGCCGTCTGGCGCCGCTGCTGGAAAACGACCGCAACCAGCTCGAACTGTTCAACGCGCTGCTGCTGTCGCTGCCCGGCTCGCCGATCCTGTACTACGGCGACGAAATCGGCATGGGCGACAACATCTGGCTCGGCGACCGTGACGCGGTGCGCACCCCCATGCAGTGGTCGCCGGACCGCAACGCGGGCTTCTCCCGCTGCGACCCGGGCCGCCTGTACCTGCCGACCATCCAGGACCCGACGTACGGCTACCAGGCCATCAACGTCGAAAGCCAGATGAGCTCGTCGAACTCCCTGCTCAACTGGGTACGCCGCATGGTCCACGTGCGCAAGAAGTACCGGGCCTTCGGCCTCGGCGACTTCCGCGAGCTCGACAACTCCACCCCGTCGGTGCTGACGTACCTGCGCGAGTACGACGACGAGCGGCTGCTGTGCGTCAACAACCTGTCGAAGTACCCGCAGGCCGTCGAGCTCGACCTGTCCGAGTTCGCCGGCGCCATTCCGGTGGAGCTGACCGGTTCGGTGCCGTTCCCCGAGATCGGGGCCGATTCCTACCAGATCACCCTGCCCGGCCACGGCTTCTACTGGTTCGAGCTGCAGACCCCGCCGGAGGCACCGGTGATCGCCGCGTCGTCGGCGGCGCCGACCGTGCCGGTGGCGCAGGCCATTTCCGACGCCCCGGTGCCCGCGACCGCCGGCGCGCCCGATGATTCCGATGAGCGAGAGGCGAATCGATGACCGACAACGGAAATTCCCACCCCACCTCCGGCGATCTCGGCGGCGGCGCGTCCGCGGGCCCGATCGGCGAGGGGTTCACGCTGCCCGACGCCGATCTGATCGCCTCGGAGCTGGTCCGCACGCTGCCGCTGCACCGGTTCTTCGCCGACAAGGCGGCCGGCATCGACGGCCTGGACGTGCTGGTTCACGCGCCGGCGGTGCGCGGCGACACCGAGTCCCCGGACGTGGACCTGCTGTTCGTCCGCGTGCACAGCGGCGGCGCCTCCCCGGCGTACCTGCTGCCGATCGCCTGGGGCGACGCGCTGCCGGCGGCGCACGAGGATGCTCTGCTCGTCGCCGGCGAGGGCGTGCTGGGCTACGACGCCCTGGTCGACCCCGCCGCGGTGACGGCGCTGGGCCGGGCCCTCGCGGCGGACGGCGCGCTGGGCCCGATGGTGCTGAAGAAGGTGCCCGGCGCCGAGCTGCCGGTGCCCGAGAAGGGCCGCCCGATGGGCGTGGAGCAGTCCAACACCTCCGTCATCTTCGACGACGAGGTGATGATGAAGGTCTTCCGCCGCCTGCACCCGGGCGTCAACGCCGACGTGGAGCTGCTGGCGGCGCTGTCGGCGGCCGATTGCGCGTCGGTGCCGCGCCTGTACGGCTGGGCGGAGCTGGAGGTCGACGGTGAGAAGTACACCACGGCGATGCTGCAGGAGTTCGTGCCCAATTCCGCCGACGGCTGGTCGATGGCCCTGACGTCGGTGCGCGACATCATCCGCGAAGCCGACCTGCAGCCGGAGGATCTGGGCACCGCCTTCGGTTTCGAGGCGGCCGCGCTGGGCGCGGCGGTCGCGGAGGTCCACGAGAATCTGGCGGCGGCCGTGCCGGTGCGCGGCCGGGTGTCGGGCGAGGAGCTCGTCGCCCCGATGCGGGTCCGCCTGGCCCATGTGGCCGGGCTGGTTCCGCAGGTCAATGAGCTTTACGACGCTGCCGAGGCGGTATTTGAGAAGGCCGCGGAATCCGTCGACGACGACGGGGTTCCGGTGCAGCGCATCCACGGCGACCTGCATCTGGGTCAGGTGCTGCGCACGCCGCGGCATTGGCTGCTCATCGATTTCGAGGGTGAGCCGTCGCGACCGTGGGACGAGCGGCGCTTGCCGGATCACCCTTTGCGAGACGTCGCCGGCATGGTGCGGTCCTTCGATTACGCGGCGCACTACCCGCTGCTGACGGGCCGGGAGGATTCCCGCCAGCAGCGTTTCCGCGTCGCGGAGTGGGCCGACCACAACGTGGATGCGTTCCTGGAGGGGTACGCGTCGACGTCGGGGCGCGATCCCCGAGACGAGGCGGCGCTGCTGGATGCGTTCATCCTGGACAAGGCGATCTACGAGTGCCTGTACGAGGCCCAGAACCGCCCGGGCTGGCTGGAGCTCCCGTTGGCCGCGGTGGCGAGGTTGCTTGACACCGAATAGACCGCTTGGTCTATAGTGGCGGCAGGTCCAGAGTTGCGGCGGGCTGCACGAGCCCCGGGACTTCATCGCCGCACGGCAACCGCGGTTCGAGCCTCGGTGCCCTCCCGGGAAGACCGGCCACCGCCGGATCTCCGGCGGTCGGAAGAACTCGACCGGGAGGAACCCGCCATGCGCGCCATCGACGCCGCCACCACCACGAACTCGTCCACGAGCCCCGCCGCGAACGCCATAGCGACAGCAGCCGCGAACGAGCCCCGAATCGCGCCCCAGAACACCACGGGCCGCCACCACTCCCCCTCCGACGCCCGCCGCCTGCGCTTCGCGGCGGCATGGCATCGCCGCAGCACAGCCGGCACCACGGCCGACCCGTCACTGCGCCCCGCCTACACCGCACCGATCGCCGCGCCGGAGGCCCCGCCGGCCGACGCCCTCGTCGTCACGCCGCAGTCGCTGGATGCCGCCGACGACGGCGAGCGGCTCATCGCCATCGCCCCGGACGGGCGGCGGCTGCACTTCTTCCATGACGGCCTTTTTCGGTGGTCGACGCGCACGGCCGCCGAGATCGTCGTCGACGCCGACGTCGCGCCCGGCCCGTCGCCGCGCCGCCTATGGGTCCGCCATCCCGACAATGGGACATGGTGGACGGATGCGGCCGTATGCCACTTCATCGACTGACCGCTCCCGGATCGACCGACCACTCCCGGCACCGATGCCCGGCCACCCCAATGTCCGACGGCCCCGACAAGGGCCATGGCCGCACCGGACCGCGATACGTCAGCAGCCACTGACGGGTGTTATGGTCAGCACATGCTGACCATTGCCCCGCGTCTCGACGTCATGCACCGCCTCGGCCGCGCCATGGCCGATCCGACGCGATCGCGCATCCTCATGACGCTCCTCGACGGCCCCGCCTACACCGGCGCCCTGGCCGACGATCTGGAGCTGACCCGCACCAACGTCTCCAACCACCTTGCGTGCCTGAAGGACTGCGGCATCATCTTCGCCACCCCGGAAGGCCGCCGGACCCGGTACGACATCGCCGATCCGCACCTGCGCAAGGCGCTCAACGATCTCCTGGACGTCACGCTCGCCGTCGACGCCGACGCCCCCTGCCTCGACCCGTCCTGCCCGGTGGAGGGCTGCTGCGACGCGAGCACCACCGCCGACGCCGACGCCGACCCCGGGTCCGAGCCCGAGCCCGAGGCCGAACCCGCAACCGAGGAGACCGTCCGATGACCTCGGCCTGCGGCTGCTCGCACGTTGCCCCCGAACCCACGGACTTCTCCGAGCCGGAGGCCCCGCCCACGCCCTGGTGGTGCGATCGGGAGGTCCTCGTCCCGGTGTTCTCCGGCGTCGCGCTGGTCGCGGCGTTCCTGATCGGCCTCGCGGCCCCCGACGCCACCGAATCCGCCTCGTCGGCGACGCTGGGCGGCGCGTGGACGCTGCCCGACTCGGCCGCCGGCGTCGCCTCGCCGGCGCTGTATTGGCTCGCGCTGCTGCTCGGCGCGTCGACGTTCGTGCCCGGCGCGCTGACCGGCCTGTTCCGGCATCGCCGCCTCGGCATCGGTCTGCTCATGACCATCAGCGCCATCGGCGCCGTCCTCCTCGGGTACGTCGCCGAGGCCGCGGCCCTGGCGTTCCTGTACTCCATCTCGGAGGCTCTCGAGGACAAGGCGATGGACCGCGCCCGCCGCGGCCTGCGTTCGCTGCTCTCCCTCATCCCCGACACGGCGACGGTGATCGACCCGGATTGCGGTTCGCGCCGCACCATCCCCGCGCGCGAGATCCGTCCCGGCATGCGGTTGGCGGTGCCCGCGGGTGGGCGGGTGCCCACGGATTCTTTGCTTGACGACGCCCACGCCACCGTCGATTCCTCGTCCGTGACGGGCGAGTCGATCCCGGTCGAGGTCGCCGCCGGCGACGAGATCATGGCAGGCGTCATCGCGGTCGGCGCCCCGATGACGGTGACGGCGACCGCGCCCGGCGACGACAATTCCCTGACCGCCGTGGTGCGCCTGGTCGAAGACGCTCAGGCGGAGAAGGGCGACCGCGCCCGCATCGCCGACCGCATCGCCCGGCCATTGGTGCCCGGCGTGCTCGTGCTGGCGGCGGTCGTGGCGATCATCGGTTCCCTGCTCGGCGATCCGGTCGAGTGGATCACCCGGGCCCTGGTGGTGCTGGTGGCCGCCTCTCCGTGCGCGCTGGCCATTTCAGTGCCGGTGACCGTGATTTCGGCCATCGGCGCGGCCAGCCGCTTCGGCGTCGTGGTGAAGTCCGGTGCCGCGTTCGAGCGGCTCGGCGCGATCGGCCGCGTCGCCATCGACAAGACCGGCACCCTGACCCGCAACGAACCGACGGTCACCGCCGCCATCGCGTCGAAGCCCATGCGCGAGCGGGGCGTCACCGCCGATGACGTCCTGGACTGTGCGGCGGCCCTGGAACGGCATTCGACGCACCCCTTGGCCGCCGCCATCACGGCGGGAGCTCTCCGACGGGAGGCCGGAACACCCGGGGCCGACGGCGCCACCGAACGAGTCGATGCGGCCGAACGAGCGGCCACCACCGAACCCCCGATCGCGGTCGATGTGCGGGAACGTGCGGGCACGGGACTGACGGGCACCGTCGGGGGCACGGCCATCGCCGTCGGCAGCCCGCGCAACCTCGACCCCGGCGATCTCCGCGACGAGGTGCACCGGCTCGAAGCCGACGGCAACACCGTGGTCGTGGTCCACCGGGACGGCGAACCCGCGGGCATCATCGCCGTGCGCGATGAACTGCGCCCCGAAGCCGCCGAGACCGTCGCCGCACTCGAGCGCGCCGGCATCGGCGTCACCATGCTCACCGGCGACAACCGCCGTGCCGCGCATGCGCTGGCAAAGCAGGCCGGCATCGGCGACGTCCGCGCCGAACTGGCCCCGCGCGACAAATCCGATGCCGTGACGGAGCTGGCCGCCGCCGGGCACGGCCGCGGCCAGGGCGTCGCCATGATCGGCGACGGCATCAACGACGCGCCCGCGCTGGCATCGGCCGACATCGGCATCGCCATGGGCGCCACCGGCTCCGATGCCGCCGTCGAGTCCGCCGACGTTGCGTTCACCGGCCATGACCTGCGGTTGCTGCCCAAGGCTCTGGAACATGCCCGCCGCGGCCGCCGGATCATGGAGCAGAACATCGGCCTGTCCCTGCTCATCATCGTGGGGCTGCTGCCGCTGGCACTGACCGGCGTCCTCGGCCTGGCGGCGGTGGTGTTCATCCACGAAGTCGCGGAAGTGGTGGTCATCCTCAACGGGCTCAGGGCGGCGAAGGCGGAGATCTGACTCCCGGGTGCCGGGCATCACCCGACCCGAGGGAATACCCTCCACCGGGCCCGGGTTATATGGGGTTGGCCGTTCGCGGCCGCGCGGCAACCCCCGCGCCCGCCCCTGGGCCGGTTCCCGGATCAATGCCCCGCCTGCCTCCACCCCCGACAGGAGCCCTCCCGTGAATTATCTCGCCAGGATCCTCGGCACCACCAAGGTGCTGTGGCCCTTCTACGTGGGCATCATCATCAGCTCGATCGGCACCGCGATCGCCTCGCTGGTCAGTCCTTTCCTGATCCGCGACGCCACGGACACCATCGTCGACGCCATCGGCGCCGGCGACCCGGACACGGTCGCCCGCGCGGTCACGGCGATCGTCTGGCTGGCCATCGGCCTGCTCATCGCGGACCTGGTGCAGACCGTCGTGCACAACCTCGGCGGCTACCTCGGAGACGTGATGACCGCCCGCATGCGCGAGATCCTGTCCACCCGCTACTTCGCCAAGCTCCTGTCGCTGCCGCAGCGCTACTTCGACGACCAGGTCACGGGCACCATCATCGCCCGCCTGGAACGGTCGATCACCAACGTCACCCAGTTCCTGCAGTCGTTCTCGAACAACTTCTTCCCCATGCTGCTCACCGTCTTCGCGGTGCTCGGCATCACCGGCTGGCACTACTGGCCGCTGGCGCTGCTGCTGGCGACGGTCTTCCCCACCTACATGTGGCTGACCACGCTGACGTCGAAGCGCTGGCAGAAGATCGAAGGCAAGAAGAACGAGCAGGTCGACATCGCCGGCGGCAGGTTCGCCGAGGTCGTCGGCCAGGTCAAGGTCGTCCGCTCCTTCACCGCCGAGGTCCGCGAGGTCGACGACTTCGCCGGTCACTACGACCGCACCGTGGGCCTGACGCGCGAGCAGTCGTCGTGGTGGCACCGCATGGACGCCCTGCGCGGCGGCCTGCTGAACCTCATCTTCTTCGGCATCTACCTGCTGCTGTTCCTGCGCACGCTCCACGGCGACTTCACCATCGGCACCATGGTCATGCTCATCCAGCTGGTGAACATGGCCCGCCAGCCGGCGATGATGATGAGCTTCCTCGTCGACGCCGCGCAGCGCGCCGTCGCCGGATCCCGCGACTACTTCGACGTCATGGCGCTCGAACCGGAGGCGTCCGCGCCGAAGGAACTCGTCGCGGCCGCCGCCACCGACGGCGGCGGAAACGCAAGCGCCGGGTCGTCGTCAAGCGAGGGCGAGGACGGCGCGGCAGCCCGCACCGCCCCGGCCCGCCTGGCCCCGCCCGCCGACGGCTCGCCGGTGATCGACCTCGACGACGTCACTTTCGCCTACGAGGACGGCAACCCGGTGCTCGAGGGAGTGACCTTCAGCGCCGGCCGCGGCGAGAAGGTCGCGCTGGTCGGCGAATCGGGCGGCGGCAAGTCGACGCTGGTCAACCTGATCCTCGGCTTCTACCAGCCGACCGGCGGCGCGCTGCGGGTCTGCGGGGCCGACGTGCGCGACGTCGACATGGGCGAACTGCGCAATTCGGTCGGCGTGGTGTTCCAGGACGCGGCGCTGTTCTCCGGCACCATCCGCGAGAACATCGCCTACGGCCGCCCCGACGCCACCGACGCACAGATCGAGGACGCCGCGCGCCGCGCCAACGCCGACGCGTTCATCCGCCGCTTCCCCGACGGCTACGACACCACCATCGGCGAGCGCGGCCTGAAGCTGTCCGGCGGGCAGAAGCAGCGCGTGGCCATCGCGCGGGCGATCCTCAAGGACGCGCCGGTGCTGCTTCTCGACGAAGCGACCTCCGCCCTGGACACCAAGGCCGAGCGCGAGGTGCAGCGCGGCCTGGAGAAGCTCATGGAGGGCCGCACGACGATCATCATCGCCCACCGCCTGTCCACGATCTCCAACGTGGACACCATCGTCACGCTGGATCAGGGCCGCGTCGGCGAGGTCGGCTCGCCCGCCGAGCTGGCGGTGTCCGGCGGCATCTACGCCGAGCTACTGAAGCTCACGGCGTCGGCCTCGGCGGCCGACCGCAAGCGATTGAAGCAGTTCGGCCTGGAGGTGTAGCCGGGCGGGACGGGGGCCCCAGGGGCGGGAAGTACGGTCTGCCCGGGGGCCTACGCCGCCCGGTCGACCCAGGACACCAGGTCGCTGCCCAGGATCTCCGGGCGGCGGGGGCCGTCGTACGCGAACAGGGTCACGTAGTCGGCGAAGGTGAAGGAATCGGCGGCGTCGTGCTGGTGGGCGGCGGGGGTGGCCAGTGCGGCGGTCATGTCGGTGGACTCCGGGGTTCGTGGTCGGCTGTCTGCGTTCGCTTTTCGACGAGGACGTCCGCACGGCGACCGATGGAGAAGGGGCCCTCTCGGGGCCGGCGCTACGGTCGCGGCGCGGACGAATGACAGCTGCACATCGACGACGACGGAACCGCACGATGAATGTTCGCGTGGACCATCGGGTGCTCCTTTCGTCGATGCGTCTGCCCGGGAATCCGGGGCCTTCCCCGGCGGGATGCCGGGCGTTCCCGGCGACTGATGAACAACTTAGTCTAGTTTTGCGCCGGGAGTAAACCCCTCGCCGGAAAAACACGGACGATCGGCCCGTCACCTCCCCCGATGCGGGGGCAGCGCGGGTCCTTCATGGATTTTCCGGGGCGGAGCCGTCCAGGTCGACGACACCTGCGGTCGGCGACAGCGGACCCGACCGGTACAGACCGGTCTAGTCACGACCAGTTACGGTCGCGGCACGATGTAGCGGCCGGCGGCGGGCACGGCCTCGACGGAGACCGGCAGCGTGGCCATCAGGTCCCCGTCGGCGTAGGCGCGGTGGCCGCCCACGCCGAGGAACTCCACGCGCGCGGCGCGCGTGCGGTGGACGGTGACCTCGTCGACGTCGACGTGCTCGCCCGTGAAGACCTTGGAAAACGTCATGGCCGCCTTCGTGCGCGACGCCTGGCCGATGACCGTGATGTCGAGCAGGCCATCGGAATGGTCGGCGGTCGGGCAGATCTTCATGCCGCCGCCGTAGCTGCGGGTGTTGCCGAAGGCCGCGAGGATCATCGGGGCGTCGAGGACCGTGCCGTCGTCGAGCGTGATGCGGAAGGGCAGCGCGTGGAAGTTGAGGAACTCGGCGAGGATCGCCAGGTTGTAGCGGCTGCGCCCATGCGGCCAGGTCATCTTGTTGACCCGGTCGGAGACCAGCGAATCGAAGCCCGAGCACATCACGGTGCCGAACCAGCGGGCCGTGCCGTCGTCGGCGGTGATGCGGCCCAGGTCCGTGGTGATGGAGAATCCGTCGGCGACGACGTCGGCGGCGGCTTCCGGGGAGCTGGGCAGCCGGTACTCGCGCGAGTGGTCGTTGCCGGTGCCGGCGGGGATGATGCCCAGCGGCAATCCGGTGCCCGCCTGCACCTGCAGCGCCAGGTTGACCATGCCGTCGCCGCCGACGACTACCAAGGCGTCGACACGCTCATCTGCGGCGACCTCCGCCAACAGGGACTTCGACGCATCTTCGTCGCGCCCCTGGACCGCGACCACGGACACCCCCCGCTCCGTCAGCCTGGCCATGGCGCGCTCGGCCGCGTGCGCGGCCCGGCCATGGCCGGCCCGGGGATTGGTGACCAGCGCGACCGCGCCGATTTCGGTCATCCCCATCGGGTACTTTTCGGGATCAAACGTCACGGCACCAGTTTGCCAGGATTCATGATCCCCGCGGGGTCGATCGCGGATTTGATCCCGCGCAGCACCGCGACGCCCACCTCCCCGATCTCCTCGGCCAGGTACGGGCGGTGGTCCGCACCGACCGCGTGGTGATGGGTGATCGTGCCGCCGCCGTCGATGATCGCCCACGACGCAGAGTCCTTGGCCCGGCGCCACTGCCCGCGCGGGTCGTCGGACTGCGCGCCGATGACGGTGAAGTACAGCGACGCCCCCGTCGGGTAGACGTGGCTGATGTGGCACAGGACGAACGCCGGAGCCGGTGCGAGGGCCTCCGTCACCGCCTCCCCCACGGCCGCGTGCAGCGCGGCGACGTTCGACCAATCGGTGGCGGTTTCCAGCGTCTCGCACAGTGCGCCGGCGTCGAGCAGCGCGTCGCGCAGCACCGGCGCCCCGAAACGCCCGTGCTCCCACGCCTCGGCGGGGGCGGGGCCGGCGGATTCGCCGCCATTGGCTTCGAGGATCTCGCGGGTCCGCGCCATGCGGGCCTCGACGTCGGCGTCGGACCCCGCGGGCCCCTCGTACATGGTGATGCACAGGCATCCGGGGTTCATGTTCATTTCGCCGATGGACTCGGTCGCCCCCGCGAGATTGACCATCGTCTCCGGCTCGTCCGACAGGCGGATGACCGTCGGCCCGGCCCCCAGCTGCGCGACTTCGCGGACCCCGGCCGCCCCCGACGCGAAGTCGGGGAACCGGAAGGCCTCGTGGCGCACGACCTCCGGCTTGCGGTGCACGCGTACGCGCACCTTCGTGATCACGCCGAACGCCCCCTCGGAGCCCAGGAACACCTCGCGCAGGTCGGGGCCGGCGGCGGAGGCCGGAGCGGCGTGGCCCGCTTCGACGATGCCGGTGGGCGTAACGACGGTCAACGCCCGCACCATTTCGTCGAACCTCCCGTAGCCGGCGGAATCCTGTCCCGACGAGCGCGTCGCCGCGTAGCCGCCGATGGTGGCGTAGGGGAAGGACTGCGGGAAGTGCCCGAGGGACCAGCCCTTCTCCGCGAGCAGCTCCTCGGCCTCGGGGCCGGTCAAACCGGCTCCCAACGTCACCTCACCGGAGACCTCGTCGAGGTCCTCCACCCCGCGGAAGCTCCCGAGATCCAGCGAAATGACGGAGGAGAATTCACCGCGGACGGGATTCACGCCGCCGACGACGGACGTGCCGCCGCCGAAGGGAACGACGGCCACTCCGCGCTCCGCGCACAGTTCGAGGACCTCGAGCACCTGGTCCTCGTCCGCGGGGGCGACGCACGCGTCGGGGGCGGCCACGACGTCGCCGGACCGCCACTCGAGCAGGTCGAGATAGGACTTGCCGCGGGCACGGCCCACACGCTGATCGCGGTCCGTCGACACCGCGGCGGCACCGACGATGGCCTCCAACGCCTCCCGGTCGGCGTCGGAAAGCGAAGAGTCGGTCAACCGCACGTCGTCGAGCTCCGGCCGGGATCCGGAATCCGCGTCGATGCCCAGCATCGCCGACAGCAGGCCGCGCGAGCCGTCGCCGAGGGGGCGCGCCTCATCGGGGGTGCCCCACAGGAAAGGATGCATGGGCGGGGCGATGATGGGGTGCACGGATCGCGACATGGTCATGCGACCAACTCTAACCCACGGCCGTAACAGTTAAGTAAGTTATGTAACCGGCCATAGGTGCGCGCGATTCCGTGCCGCCGGCTAGGCGGCGCCCCGACCCGACACCCGGATCCGACCGCCCCGCCACGCCACGCCCTCCCCGACCCGACCGCCCGCGAAACGCCGAAGGAGCCCCGATGAGCGACACCGCCCTCAACGCCGAACGCCGCGCCCGCGAATGGGCGGAGCTCGAGGCCGGCCACCGGCCCGACCTGCTGGTCATCGGCGGCGGCGTCACCGGCGCCGGCATCGCGCTGGACGCGGCGGCGCGCGGACTGGACGTCACGCTCATCGACGCCCACGACCTGGCGTTCGGCACGTCGAGGTGGTCGTCGAAGCTGGCCCACGGCGGGCTGCGCTACCTGGCATCGGGCAACGTCGGCATTGCCATGCGGTCGGCCCGCGAACGCGGCACGCTCATGGAGGTCACCGCCCCGCACCTGGTCCGGGCGCTGCCGCAGGTGGTGCCGGTCCACGATTCGGTCGCGCCGAAGAGCCTGATCCCCCGCGTCGGGTTCTTCCTCGGCGACCTGCTGCGCGCCGCGGCGGGAACGTCGCCGAAGACGCTGCCGCGGTCGCGGACGGTCAGCGCCCGCCGCGTGGCCGAACTGGCCCCGACGGTGCGCCGCGAGGGGCTGAAGTTCGGCTTCGTCAACAACGACGGGCAGCTCGTCGACGATGCCCGCCTGGTCATCGCGCTGGCCCGCACCGCCGCCGGCCACGGCGCGAAGGTTCTGACCAAGGTCCGCGCCACCGGGGCGACGGGCTCGGGAGCCACGCTCCGCGACGACGTCTCCGGCCGCACCATCGACGTGCGCGCCGGAGCGGTGGTCAATGCCACGGGCGTGTGGGCCGGGCAGTTGGCCGACGGCATTTCGGTGCGCCCCTCGCGCGGCACGCACCTGGTCGTCGACGCGGCGAGGCTGGGGAACCCGACGGGTTCGTTGACCGTCCCGGTGCCGGGCAGCGTCAATCGTTTCTGCTTCGTGCTGCCGGCTCAACTCGGCCGCGCGTACATCGGGCTGACCGACGAGGCCTCCCCTGGCCCGATCCCCGACGTCCCCGAGGTCCCGGAGGCGGACATCGTCTTCCTCCTCGACGTGATCAACCGGGCTCTGGCCGTGCCGTTGACCCGCGACGACGTCGTCGGCGCCTTTGCCGGTCTGCGCCCGCTCATCGACGCCGGCGACGGCGACACCGCGGACCTGTCGCGCGAGCACGCCATCATCGTCGGCGACGACGGGCTGATCACCGTCACCGGCGGCAAGCTGACCGAGTATCGGCTGATGGCGGAGCAGGCGGTCGACGGGATCGTCGCACGGCTGTCGGGGGCCGCGGACGCGCGGGGCGGGGCCTTCCGGGATTGCTTCACGACGAACCTGCCGCTGGTCGGAGCGCCGGGCGCAGACGACGAGTCGGGGCGCATCCGGCGACCGTCGTCGCCCGCGTCGGCGTCGGAGCCGCTGCCCGAATCGCTGCCCGAATCGCTGGGGCGAAGGTACGGCGCGGAGGCCGAGGCGGTCGTGGCGGCATGCGCCCTGGAGCGGCCGCTGGATCCGGTGGCGCCCGGCATCGACGTGGTGCGCGCGGAGTTCGCGTGGTTCGTCACGCACGAGGGCGCGCTCGACGTCGGCGACATCCTCGACCGGCGCAGCAGGATCGGCCTGGTCGACGCCGACCGGGACGCCGCCCTGCCCGCCGCGGAGGAGGCGCTGAGGTTGTTCGGGCGGTGATGCGGGGCCACCCCCGGCGCAATATAGACCCCTCGGTCTACTTTCGTCGGTTCCGGGTGTATCGTGGCCCGCATGCCTGACGTGACCTTCCCCAGCATCGAGACCCTGCGCGCCCGCGGCACGCTGAAGTGGACCGCCTACCCGGATGACGTCCTGCCCCTGTGGGTGGCCGAATCCGACGCCGCCACCTGCCCCGCCGTCATGGACGCCGTGCGCGAAGCGGTCGACCGCGAGTACTTCGGCTACCCGCGCCGCAGCGTCGCCGACCTCGCCGGGGCCACGTCCGATTGGTACGCCGACCACTACGCCTGGCGCCCGTCCGCCGACCGCATCCACCCCGTCGCCGACGTGGTGCGCGGCGTCACCCTGGCGGTGCGTCACCTCACCCGCCCTGGCTCGGCCATCGTGCTGCCGGTGCCCGCCTACATGCCCTTCTTCGAGGTCGGCCCGGCCGCGGACCGCGAGATCGTCCACGTGCCCACCCTCCCCGACGGCCCCGACCCGGCCGCGGTGGAAAAGGCCTTCGCAGACGGCGCCGGCAGCCTGATCCTGTGCAACCCGAACAACCCCCTCGGATTCACCTTCACCGCCGAGCGACTGCGCGAGCTGGCGGACATTGCCGCGAAGTACGACGCCCGGATCATCTCCGACGAGATCCACGCCCCGGTCGTCCTGGACGGCAACCACGTGCCCACCGCGTCGGTGTCCGATGCCGCGGAGGCCGTCACCGTGACGGTCACCGCCACCTCGAAGGGCTGGAACACCGCCGGCCTGAAGTGCGCGCAGATCATCCTCAACGAGGCCGACGACGCCACGTGGCGCGGCCTGGCCCACGTGATCAAGGAGGGCGTGTCCACCCTCGGGATGGTCTCCGCCACTGCGGCCTACCGCGACGGCGGCCCGTGGCTCGACGAGTTCAAGGACGTCCTGCGGGCGAATTTGGACACCATCGAGCGGCGCCTGCCCGAGATCGCCCCGGGTGCGGTGATGAACCGGCCCCGGGCCTCGTACCTGGCGTGGATCGACTTCCGCGGCGTCGACGGTCTCGTCGATCGCGACGGAAATCCCGTCGAGCCGCAGAAGTGGCTGCTGTCCAATGCGAAGGTGGCCCTGAACCCCGGCCCCGCGTTCGGCGAGGGCGGCGAGGGCCACGTGCGCCTGAACTTCGCCACCTCACCCGAGATCCTCGGCGAGGCGCTCGACCGCATCGGCGCGGCCCTGGCGAAGTAGCGCCGCCGCCACGCAAAGCGACCCCCGAAAGCGGATGCTCCGGGGGTCGCGGCCGTCGGGGGCGGGTGGTGGGGCGGGACCTGCCCGGGAACCGGGGCCAGGGGCCGGGAACCTAGACGGGAACGCCGTTGACGGTCAGCGAACCGTCGGGGTTGACCGTCACGTCGGCGGCCATCGCCGCGGCCATGTTGATGCGCACGTGGGACGCGCGCCCGTCGGTACGGTCGAGCGGGTAGCCGGAGTCGATGGAGGTGGCGGCGAGCACACGGTTGCGCTGCTCGTTGGTGAGATCCGGGTGCGTGGTGGCCAGCAGGCCCGCGTAGCCGGCGGGCACGGTCACCGGGACACCGGCTTCGCCGACGCGCTTGAAGCCGTAGGTCATGCGCTCGGTGTACTGGGCGACGGCGGCGTCATCCGACAGGTAGGGCACGTCGCGGGCGGCGCACTCGGCGATCGTCCCGCCGCAGCGCCACTCCAGCTCCGCACGCACTTCGGCGGCCGCGGCCTGGATCAGCCCGCGGAACTCCGGATCCGACCACCGATCGGCCGCGGCCTGATTGCCCATCATGCGCCCGCCCATGACATCGAGCGGGTAGTGCACGCCCATGACCAGGCGCGACTGACCGGCCTCGGAGGAACGGGCCTGAATCTGCGGGGCGACCTCGGGCAGCATCATCGACATCAGCGTCGCCGTCCACGCGGCCTTGTTGGTGTGGCCGGACGGGTAGGACGGGGTGGTCGAGTACGGGTCGTCGTCGCCGGGCTGATCGCGGTAGTAGCGCTCGATCCGGTCGGGGGCGACGACGAACGGCCGGTCGTAACCGTAGGTGTACTTCTCCGCGAACGACGACGACGCGATTCCGCCGGCGCGCGCCAGGTTGCCGGACATCAGCGCCGTCATCTTCGGCAGCCGCCCCTCGTTCACCGCGTCGCGGAAGTGACCGCCGAGCTCCTGGCCGAAACCGGCGGAGAGGTTGACCAGCGGGTCGTCGTGGTCGTCGGCGAGCGCCAGCAGCTGGGCCTCGCGGTCATCCTTCGCGGCATTGTTGATCTTGACGACGATCTCGAGGTTCTCGTCCATGACCTCCGGGTGGTTCTCCCGCAGATCCACGAAGGGGTGGACGACCGAGTGGTAGAAGATCCCCTCGTCGGAGGCATCCGAGCGGTACGCGCGGGCGATGTAGTCGGCCGGGAACGGCTGCGGGATCGGCGCCCCGTTCTCGTCGGCGGCCACCTGCTCGCGGCCGGGCAGGAAGCTCGGCGGCCCCACCGGGGGCAGGCCCGTCACACCCGGCAGCGCGTCGCCGGTCGCGCCGGGGACGGCGTCGCCGACGGCACCGGGCACCGCATCATCGCCGCCTTCCGGGGCGATGGCGCCGGGGACGCCCGGAATCCGGTCGCCGCCGATGCCCGGCAGGCCATCGCCCGCGGGCAGGCCCGGGATCAGATCCTGGGCGCCGGCGGCCGGGGTCAGCGGCAGGGTGACGGCCAAGGCGGTGATGGCGGCGGCGGAACGCAGGCCGGCGCGGACGAAACGGCGGGAACCGATCTTCACGGTGCGGGTACTCCTGTGGCGTGGTTCGATTTCTCGAAGACTTCGGCGGCGACGCACGCCGCCGCCACGAAACGCGGGACGAGGGCAGTCGCCGGGAACTCAAGCACCCTATCGCGCCGTTCTTTCCAATTGGCGGCAATCCGTCAACGACACGGTGAACCGCAGATTAACGGAAAGCCACATGTTCGGGCCCCGCCGAAACATCCCGGGGATTCCGCGAACCGGCGTGCGGCGCCTCCCCCGGGCGAACGACTCGCTCGAGGTTGGCGCAGCCCCTACCTGGATTGGAAAGCCCTCTCCTCCGGGTGGACGCCCCCTACTTGGAGTAGTCGTAGAAGCCGATGCCCGACTTGCGGCCGAAGCGGCCGGCCTCGACCATGCGCTTGAGCAGCGGCGGAGCGGCGTAGGTCGGCTCGGCGTACTCGTCGTACATCGCGTCGGCGATGAACTTGACGGTGTCCAGGCCCACCATGTCGGCCAGGGTCAGCGGGCCCATCGGGTGGGCGCAACCGTTGACCATGCCCGCGTCGATGTCTTCCTTGGTGGCCACGCCGTCCTGCAGCATGCGGATCGCGCCGAGGATGTACGGCACGAGCAGGGCGTTGACGATGAAGCCGGAGCGGTCCGTCGCCTTGATGACGGTCTTGCCCAGGGCCTCGGAGGCGTAGGCGTGGGCGCGCTCGGCCTGCGTCTCGCCGGTCGACAGGGTGACCACGTGCTCCACCAGCGGCAGCACCGGCACCGGGTTGAAGAAGTGCAGGCCCATGACGCGCTCGGGGCGCTTGGTGGCCGCGGCGATCGACTGGATCGGCAGCGAGGAGGTGTTCGACGCCAGGATCGCGTCGGGGTCCTCCATGACCTCGTCGAGCTGGGAGAAGACGCTGGCCTTGACCTCGGGGTTCTCCACGATGGCCTCGATGACCAGCTGGCGGTCCTTGAAATCGGCGAACGACGTCGTCCAGGAGATGCGGCCCAGGATCTCGTCGCGGGCGGATTCCTCCAGCTTGCCGCGGGAAACGGCCTTGTCCAGGGACTTCTCGATGCGGGCCTTGCCGCCGTCGAGGAATTCCTGCTTGGCCTCCCAGACCAGGACGTCGCTGCCGGCCTTCGCGCAGACCTCGATGATGCCGGAGCCCATCTGGCCGGCGCCGACGACGCCGACGCGGGTGATTTCATTCGCCATGTTCGTGTTCACTCCCGTGGATTGCCGTGACGAGGCGATCCCGCCGGGAGCCCTCCCGGGATCCCGCGTGATCGCGCTCACTTTTCTCCCCACCACGTTACCGGCGATTCACTCGCCCCGCGCCGAAACGGGAGCTTCGCCCCCGATGGCGCAGCGGTGGCACCCCGATGGCACCCGGGGCACCGCCCCGCTCGTTGCCCCGATCATTGCCCCGATCACTGCCCCGGCAGGGACACGAGCCTCGGTTCCAGGGCCTTGAAACGCTCGGTGGAATCGCGCGCCACGTCGGCGATGTCGGGATCGCCGGCCTCGATCAGGCCTTCCCACGTCGTCCGCAGGCGCGGAACGTGCGTGCGCACCAGATCGCCGAAGGCTTCCTCCGCCCGGGCACCGGAGGCCCCGAGCACCGCATCGATCTCCTGCCGGGAGATCATCGACGAGCCCCCGTCCGCATCGAGTCGGCCGACTTGTGTCTCCAGGATCCCGCGCAGCTCCCCGGCCGCACCCTTCGTCTCGCCGGACACGGCGCCGTCGGACTGCACGTGCTCGGCGGCGCGCAGCAGCTCTTCGGCGTCGGCCACCAGGTGCGCGGCGCGCTGCTCGGCGACGCCCTCGTCGGCGACCGACGGCGCGGAACCTTGCGGCGCGTCCTGGTTGCCGACGGTGCTCGGGTCGTAGCCGCAGCCGGTCAGGGCGAGTGCGGCGGCCACGCCGGCCGTCGCAAAGCCGAGCCGGAACCTGCGGCCGCCCCGCGCCGAACGGGACCGGGTCACTTGACCTCCAGCTCCCCCATGCGGTCCCAGCCGTCCTTGCCCTCGAGGGTCTGGGACACGATGCGCGGGGTCTCGGTCAGCAGCGGCTTGATGGTGTCCATGGACGCCTTGAAGTGATCGGAGTTGACGTGCGCCTCGGCGGCGTCGTCATCGAACGCCTCCACCAGCACGTACTCGTTGGGGTCCTCGACGGAGCGGGACCATTCGAACCACTTGTTGCCGGGCTCCGCGCGGGTGGCGGCGGTGAAATCGGCGACGTGGGTCATCCACTCGTCGGCGTACTCGGGCTTCACGGGGAACTTGACGACGATGAAAATCATGACGCCAGCATACGTGCCCCCGCCCGGTGCGCGACGGCCCCGGACGCGGGCGCCGCTGGAAATGCCGTCGCCGAGCGGCTTTCCGGAAAACCGGGGCGCGCGCCGGAAAACTACTTCGGGGAACCGGCCGGGCCCGCGTCGGCGTCGGCCGGATCGTCGATGATGTCGTTGTCCGGTTCGACGGCGGGGTCCACGGCCGGATCGTCGATGATCTCGCCTTCGACGCGGACGTCGCCGGCGATGACCAACGTGCCGTCCTCGTCGTAGGTGTACTCGATCGGCGGCAGTTCGTTGCCGTCCTCGTCGTAGCCCGGGGCGGGCATCGCCTCGTGGGCGGCGAGCTTCTCCGGCGTATCGGTCTTGCCCCACCGGCGGGTCTTCGGCCTGTGGACGGCCATGTGGTCGTCGCTCATGCCCTTGACCAGCGACCACATCATGACGAAGTGCATGAAGAAGAACGGCACGCCGATGAGGATCACCACCTCCTGCAGCGCCAGGATCCCCGATTCACCGGAGATGACCAGCATCGCGCCGGCGACCGCGCCGATCATGATGCCCCACAGGATGCGGTACGACGTCGGGGCCTTGTTCTCCTCGCCGGTGGACATCATGTCGGTGACCATCGCGGCGGAGTCGATGGAGGTGACGAAGAAGATCATGATGATCAGCAGCGCGAACACGCTCATCACCGTGGCCAGCGGGTACTGCTCCAGCAGGATGAACAGTGCGGGCGACGGGTCCTCGCCCGCCACCACCGGCTCGGACAGCACGCCCGGGTTCGACGCCTCCAGCTCGAAGCCGGCGCGGCCGAAGATGGAGAACCAGATGATGACGAAGACCGTCGGCAAGCCGATGACGCCGGCGATGAACTGGCGCACCGACCGTCCGCGGGAGATGCGGGCGACGAACATGCCGACGAACGGCGACCAGCAGATGGTCCACGCCCAGTAGAAGACCGTCCACGTGCCCTGCGACCACTCGGGGTTCAGGTTGTACGAGTCGGTCCAGAACATGATGCGCGGCAGCTCGCCGGCGTAGATGCCCACGGTGTCCACGACCTGCTTGAGCAGCGTCAGCGTCGGGCCCATGAGCAACACGAACACCATCAGGGCGACGGCCATCCAGATGTTGACGTTGGACAGTAGCTTGATGCCCTTGTCCAGGCCGCGCGCCACCGAAATCGACGCGACGACGATGATCGCCGCGATGAGCAGCAGCTGGATCAGCGACGTTTCCGGCAGCCCCAGCACGCGGGAGGCGCCGGAATTGATCTGCATGGCGCCCATGCCCACGGACACGGCGATGCCGAAGACGGTGCCGATGATGGCCACCGAGTCGATGAGCTTGCCGGGCCAGGCGTAGATCTTGTCGCCGAGCAGCGGCGCGAAGATCGACGACACGCGCGGCGGCAGCTTGCGCTTGTAGATGAAGTAACCCAGCGCCAGGCCGGGCAGCGCCATGATCACCCACATGTGGATGCCCAGGTGGTAGATGGTGAAGCCCATCGCCTCCTGGCGCGCCTCGATGCTCATCGGGTCGAGGCCGCGCGGCGAATTGATGGCGTGGTTCATCGGCTCGGCCACGCCCCAGAACATCAGCATCGACCCGGTGCCGCCGGCGAAGAGCATGGCGAACCACTCGGTGACGCTGTACTCGGGCTGTTCGTCGTCGTCGCCGAGGACCAGGTTGCCGTAGCGGGAGACGAACACGCCGACGAGGAACAGCAGCGCGACGGACACGCCGCCGATGAACAGCCACCCGAGGTTGGCGGTCACCCAGCCGGAAGCGGTGGAGTACGCCTCGCGGGCGGTGTCCCCCAGCGCCACGGTCGCGATGACGAACGCCAGGATGAAGCCGACCGAGGTCAAGAAGATCAGCGGGTCGGTCTTGAGCCAGCGGAATTTCGTCCGCTTCTTCCCGTCCGCCCCGACTTCCTGGATCGAGCGCGGTTTGTCCTCCCCCTTTCCGGTGTCCGCGCGTCCGTCGTCCGTGGCGGGTGCCGCACGACCGACGGGTGTTTGTTCAGCGGGAATGGAATCCTGGGGATTCATCCGGGGGCCTTCCATGGCTCGTTGACAGTGACATTTTTATCGTAACGCACGGTGAGCCGGCCTCATCGAATGGCACCATGTGGGGGCCGACGCCATCAGGGAGTTTCCGTCCCCGGTGGCCGACGGCACTCGCGCGGCCATCTCCGGCCGCGCCCCATTCGTCGAAAGGACTGGCCCGCGTGCATGGTTATCGTTTCGGGGAGCGCGCCCTCGCGGTGTATCTGTCGTCGATCACCGGCTTCATCGACGCCCTGGGCTTCCTCTACCTCGGCGGCTTCTTCCTGTCGTTCATGTCGGGCAACACCACCCGCCTGACCGCGGCCTTCGCGGAGGGCGCGTGGGAGGTCGTGGGCAAGGCCGCCGGCGTCATGGCGCTGTTCCTGGTCGGCGTCATGATCGGCGCCCTGATCAGCCGCCTCGGCCATCGCCACCTGCCACCCACGCGCCCGCGCGAGGCGGTGCTGCTGTTCATCTGCCTCACCGCCACCATCGCGTCGATCTGGGTGGTCACCGGCGAGGAGCTGCCCGCCGTGCTCAGCCTGTCCTTCACGGTCGGCGCGATGAACAGCATCTTCGAGCGCGACGGCGAAGTCTCCATTTCCCTGACGTACATGACGGGCACCCTGGTGAAGATGTCGCAGCGTTTCGTCGGCGCCTTCTTCGGCGGCTCGCACCGCGATTGGATCGGCTACTTCCTGTTGTGGGTGTCGTTGGCGGTCGGCGCGGTGTTCGGCGGTTGGTGCTTTACGACGATCGGCCTCAAGGCCGTGTGGGTCGTGACCGCGATGATCATCGGGGGCACCGCCGTGGCGCTACTCAACCGGCATCGTCGCCGGGTGGCGGGCCTGCACGTGTGACGCCAGATCTCGGGCCGCCCGCGGTCCGTCGCAAAGCACGGGCCCGGGCCCCCGAAAACACCGTTCGGCGACGTGCCGACCCGTTCTTGGGCAAAATGGTTGCCATGGACGCAACTCCGAACAACCAGGTCCCCCTGATCTTCCCCTGCAACGGCAAGACGCCCCGGATCCACCGCTCGGCGTGGATCGCCCCCGGCGCCGTCATCATCGGCGACGTGGAGATCGGCCCCGATTCGTCGGTGTTCTACGGCTCCGTGCTGCGCGGCGACATCAACTCGATCCGCGTCGGCGCGCGCACGAACATCCAGGACAACTCCACCGTGCACGTCGACGCAGACGCGGAGACCGTGCTGGGCGATGACGTCACCGTCGGTCACATGGCGCTGATCCACGGCACCACCGTGGGCAACGGCACGCTGGTGGGCATGAAGTCGGCGCTGTTGTCGCATTCGAAGGTCGGTGAGGGATCGCTCATCGCCGCCGGCGCCGTCGTGCTGGAAGGCCAGGAGATCCCGCCGCGATCGCTGGCCGCGGGCGTGCCCGCGAAGGTCCGCCGCGAGCTCGACGACGCCGCCGTGGAGGGGTTCATCCACCACGCCGCGAAGTACATCGAGACGTCCCACCTGCACGACGGCATTTCGCCGGTGCCGCTGTCGGACGTCCTGTTCGACTAGGGGCCGTGCCCCGGCGGGTCGCGTATGCCCCGGCAGGTTGCGAGCGCCGTGGCCCGGGGCTTTGGCTTTGCGACGGACCGGCCGCCCCTCCCCTACACGTGGAGCGCGGTGAAGGGCGCGAACGGCAGCAGCCGGACGACGGTCCAGATCACCAGCACGGCGATGGTGACGTGCGGCAACCATCTCCAGCTGGTCCAGTTCGGCAGGCGGGCGCCCATGGTGCGGGCCATCCACACCACCCATGCCCACGCGAGCAGAACCACCGCGACCAGCGCGATGGCGTTGTAGCGGATGGCGCCCGTCAGATCGAAATGGGTGAGCGAGTAGAGCATCCGCGCCGTGCCGCAGCCCGGGCACGTGATTCCGAGCAGGGCCTTCGTCGGGCACACCGGCGTCGGGCCGCCGGGGGTCGTCGGGTCGGCGACGGCCAGCGCGGCGCACCCGCACACCGCGCCGGCGGCCACGAGGAGCGGGCCCGCCGGCGACGTGGCGAACCACGTTCCGGCGCGGTCGCTCACGCTCACGGCGCCACCGGGCGCATGATCGTGAGCGTGATCGTGGGCGTCGGAGCAGACGTGCCCATGGGCCTGGCGATGTTCTGGGCCCTGCCCGCGGGCGTCGCGTTCCACCATCGGATCAGTAGGTGTTGAACGTGGCGTCGTAGCTGCCTGTGGCGAACATGATGATGTTGGCGATCAACCCGAGTACGGCGAGCACCGCCGCGACGATCATCCACAGCTTCGCCTTCTCGGAGGCCGCCTGGGCGCCCTGATAGTCGCCCATGTTCCACAGGGAGTCGACCTTGTTGCCGAAGACGATGGCGGCGATGCCGGCGGGCAGCCCCAACAGGCAGCAGAAGAGGAAGCCGCCGATGGTCGCGATGATCGACGGGACCATGAAGTTCTGCGGCTTGCCGCCGGAGGGCGCGGACTGGGAACCGTAGGCGCCGTAACCGCCCTGGCCGTAACCGCCCTGGCCATAGCCGCCTTGGCCATAGCCCTCCTGGTATCCGCCCTGCGCACCGGACTGGTAACCGCCGGCGCCATAGCCTTCCTGGTAGCCGCCCTGGCCGTACCCCTCGGAGCCACCCGCCCCGGGGCCCGGCCGGTACCCGCCCTGGCCGTACCCCTCCGAACCGCCACCCGCGGGACCTGCTTGGTAGCCGCCGTCGCCGTAGCCCTCGGAGCCGGCGCCAGTGGGACCGGCTTGGTAACCGCCGTCGCCGTAGCCCTCCTGGCCGCTGCCGCGGTAGCTCTCGCCGTAGCCGCCCTGCCCGTCGCCGGGCTCCTTCGGGTCATTCGGGGAGTTGTCGTTCGGATTGGTCATGGAGTTTCCCTTTCACGAGAGCCGACCACGTCGGGCTTCGGCGGAGCCGCCATCGTGTGATTGGCGCTGCGGAAGATTTTACGCGGGAAATCGACTCGGCACAGCGATGCCCGGGTCGGCGGCGCCGGCATTCGGCTGCTCCGTCCCTGCGCCGCTCGACGGATCAGCCGATCGCCGTTTCGTACGCCTCGACGGCCCCGGCGCACGCATCGGACGTGGCGCCATGTTCGGTGACCAGCACGTACTGCATGCCGTCGTCCGCCATCTCGCCGGCCAGGCACTGCGAAAACGCGGTCACCAGCGTGTCCTCGACCACCCACAGCGATTCCGGCGCATCGGGCGCGCTCGTGTCCCGGGCCGGCTTCGGCTCGGACTCGGCGGCGATGACGTCGTACTGCAGCGCCGGGTCGTTCATCAGCAGCGCCAGCCGCCCGGTCCCCGGATCCTCGAAATCGCACCAGTCGGCGGCAGTGTCGTGGTTGGTCAGCTCGTACCCCACCGCCGTCATGCGCGCCATGACCTCGTCGGAGCACATGTCCACCACGGGTCCGCCCGTGGTCGGCAGGTCCGGGCGCGGCGCGGCGGAGGCTTCGGGCACGGCACCGCTTTCCGACGCCGCCGTCCCCGCATCATCGGCGCACGCGACCAGTCCACCGCCGAGCCCGGCCACCGCGATCACGGCGGCCGCCAGCGGAATCTTGCACCCCACGGTCCGCCGACCGCGCCTCAACGACCCCACGCCGCGCACCTACACCTCGGCGCCGGCGTCGGCCATCTCGCGCAGCGCCGCGGCTCCCCGATCCGCGTCGACCGCGGCGATCTGGTTGACGTGCACCGTGACCTCGAAGCCCTCGCGCAGCGCATCGAGGACCGTCGCCCGCACGCAGTGGTCGGTGGCCACGCCGACGACCTCCAGGTGCGTCACCTCGGCTGCACGGAGGGCGTCGGCAAGCGACACCCCGGCCTCGGTCTTGCCCTCGAAGCCCGAATACGCCGCCTCGAACTCGCCCTTGGTGACGTCGATGCGCACGGCCTGCGGATTGGTCAGGGCGAAGTAGTCCAGGGCGCGGACCATCTCGGGGTGGATCTCCGAGCCCGGTTCGCCGGCGGCGCAATGGCGCGGCCAGCTGTCCACGTAGTCCGGCTCGTCGGACCAATGCGAACCCGGGTCGATGTGGTTGTCGCGGGTGGTCACCAGCACGGAGTACTTGCCCGCACGGCCCGCGAGATGCATGTGGGTGGCGCGGTAGGCGGCGACCGCGCCGTCCACAGCCAGCGACCCGCCCTCGGAGAAATCGTTCTGCGCGTCGACGACCACGAACGCGGTGGTCGGACGCTCCTCCGGGTCCTCCACCACCTCTTCTTCATTGGCGGTCTGCACCGAACGGTAGGTGTCGGCGAAGGACGGCCGGCGCGACGTCATCTGCGAAGGATCGGCCGGGATCTGCAGCGGATCACCCTGCGGGTCGGGCCGCGAACCGGGCGTCGGGCCCGGCTGCAGGTCGAGGCGCTCGGGCTGGTTTTCCTGCTCGTTCATGGTTCCCGATCATGCCATGCCCGGCGGATCGCCCACCGCCCCCATCACCCCATCGGCCACTTCGCGGGCCCGGTCCCCACTATCGGCCCTTCGGCTCAGTCTTTGGCTCCAGCTTGGACTTCAGCTAGGACTTCGGCTTGGACTTGCGGAAATACAGGCGCTTGCGCACCCGGGCGACCACGTCGCCTTCCTCGTCGACGATGTCGCATTCGAACCAGCGCAGGTGCTTGTCACCGCCGGCGACCTCGGCGCGGATGTCCTCGATGACCTCGGCGGGCATCTCGATGACCGCCCGCACCGTCCCGCGCCCGGGCTTGAGAAACTCGATGGACGCCTCGGTGTCCCACACCCGGTAGCCGGGGCCGAGCTGGTGCAGCGCGAGGATCATGAAGAACGGGTCGGTCATCGACTGCATGGTGCCGCCGAAGACCGTGCCCACGGCGTTGGTGAACCACGGGCGCAGGCGGTGCTTGACGACGAGCCGCGTGCCATCGTCGTCGGCCTCCTCGATGCGCACGCCGGCGCCGAGGTACGGGGGCCACATCCACATGAAGCGCTTCAACTGCGCCGGGGTCCATCGCATGTGAATCGACGTTACCGGCGTGCCGAGCGCCACGGGCGGGTTTCACGGTCGAATGCCGCCGCCGCGCATAGAATGCCGTTCATGAACCAATGCACGAGCACCGGCCGTTCCGAGTCCCGGGCGACCCTCCGATGAGCGGCGGCCTCGCGGCGCTGCTCGACGACGTCGCGGCGCTGGCCCGCGCCGCCGCCGCATCCGTCGACGACATCGCCGCGGCCACCGGCAAGGCCGGGGCCAAGGCCGCCGGCGTCGTCATCGACGACGCCGCGGTGACCCCGCAGTACGTCACCGGCATCGAGCCGAAGCGCGAGCTGCCGATGATCTGGCGCATCGCGAAGGGATCGCTGGTCAACAAGCTGGTGATCATCCTGCCGATCGCCCTGCTGCTGTCCCAGTTCCTGCCGTGGCTGCTCACGCCGATCCTCATGCTCGGCGGCTCCTACCTGTGCTTCGAGGGCATGGAGAAGGTGTGGGAGAAGATCTCGCACAAGCTCGACAAGGAAACTCCGGAAGAACGCGCCGCCCGCGAGGCCGCCGCCCTCGACCGTGAGCCGAAGGACGAGGACGCGCTGGTGAAGTCGGCGATCTTCACCGACCTCATCCTGTCCGCGGAGATCATGGTCATCTCCCTCAACGAGGTCGCCGACGAGGCCTTCGTCCGCCGCGCGGTGATCCTCATCGTCGTGGCGCTGGCGATCACGGTGCTGGTCTACGGCGTCGTCGGCCTGCTGGTGAAGATGGACGACATCGGCCTGGCCATGGCCAAGCGCAGCGACGGCTTCGCCGGGAAGTTCGGCGAGGGCCTGGTCAAGGCGATGCCGGTGGTGCTGACGATCATCGGCGTCATCGGCACGTTCGCGATGCTGTGGGTCGGCGGCCACATCATCCTCGTCGGCGTCGACGAGCTCGGCTGGCATGCGCCGTACCAGTTCGTCCACCACCTGGAGACCCTGGTTCCCGCGGGCTTCCTGGCCTGGGTCGTCAACACGATCTGCTCGCTGATCCTGGGCGCGATCTGGGGCGCGATCCTCGTCGCCATCATGCATTTCCTGCCCTTCGGCCACGGCAAGGGCCACGGCTCGGATCATGGGAAGGGACACGACGAGACTCACGGTACGGGGCACGCCGAGGACGAGCGTGGGCACGGGCACGATGGCGCGGTCGCCGGCCGCACCACCCACGCCTCGGAGGAACACACGTCGCGCATCCGCGCGTCGGCCGGTTCCGCCACCCCGGGCGGCATGCTCGCCGACCGCGACGCGAGGAAGAAGGGCACCACGGCCCACTAGGCCCGCGGCACTCCCCGTTCCCGAGAACGACCACGGCCCCGACGGTGATCACCACCGTCGGGGCCGTCGCCGTTCCAGTCGAGGCCGCGTTACTTGAATTCGCCGTCGACGTACATCCAGCGCTTGGACCGCAGCATGAACGTCGACCGCTCCCACAGCTGCCCCGGCCCATCCGCATCGCGGTAACGGGCGCGGAACTCGACGATCCCCTCGCGGTCGCCTTCCGCGCCGTCGACCACGTCGACGATGTCCAGGCCCAGCCACTCGACGTCCGGTTCGAAAGTGATGGCATCCGGGCGGCGGCGCGGGTGCCACGTCATCCACAGGAAATCCGCCTCGTGGGCCGCGTACGCGCTGTAGCGGGCCGCCATCAGCTCCACCGCGGTCTCGGGCAGGCGCTCCCGCCGGTGCAGCGGGGCGCAGCAATCCCCGTACCGCGGTGCCTCCCCGTCGCTCCGACGGGCAGCGCCGCCGCACGGGCACGGTCGGCCGTCGTCAAGCCGAACCCGCGTGAACAACGGTCCCGCACTCATGTCGCATCTCCCATCCCCGGTCTCCCCGGCCCCGAACACTGCCGGACAGGTTAGCCCATCACAGGAACAGCAGCAGGCTCACGGCCATGACCGCCATGCCCAGGATCAGGCCGTAAATCGCCGTGTGGTGGCGGCCGGTCGACTCCGCCGCCGGCAGCAGCTCGTCGAGCGAGATGAACACCATCACGCCCGCAACCATGGCGAAGGCGACGCCCATGGTCACCGGGCCCAGGAACGGCATGAGCACCAGGAAACCGATCAGCGCGCCGGCCGGCTCCGCCAAACCCGAGAGGAACGACCACTTCAGCGCCTTGGCGCGGCTTCCCGTGGCCTGCTGGATGGGCACCGCGACCGCGATGCCCTCCGGCACGTTGTGGATGGCGATGGCCACCGCGACCGGGATCGCGAGCTGCGGATCCTCCATCGCGGAAATGAAGGTGGCGAACCCCTCCGGGAAATTGTGGATGGCGATGGCCAGCGCGGTCATCGTGCCCATCTTCATCATCCGGCGGCGCTGCGCCGACACTTCCGGATCGTCGATCGACCCCGGTTCATGCGGGTTGATCGGCTCCGGGACCAGCCGGTCGATGACGGTGATGAGGGCGATGCCGCCGAAGAACGCGGCGATCGCGGCCCAGCTTCCGCCCACGGTGCCCCACGCTTCGGAGAGTTCCGCGATGCCCTTCGGCAGGATCTCCATGAAGGACACGTAGAGCATCACGCCCGCCGAAAAGCCCAGAGCCCCGGCCATGAACCGGGGGCCGGGATTGGACCGGCCGACGGAGATCAATCCGCCGATGCCGGTCGACAGGCCCGCGGCCAGAGTCATGCCGAAGGCGAACCACAGGTTTTCCACTTCGGGTCAGTCGCCTCCTCGCGAACCGTCATCGGGCGAACCTTTCGCCACCGACTTCCAATAAGAAGATAGCGCGTCACCCGGATCAGGGCCGCCCGGCCTGCGGCGGGCGGGGGCGGCCCCGGCGATCAGTCACGCGACTTGGCCACTCCCCCGAGCTCGTACACGCGGAAAGCCACGCCATTGCGCTCGCCGATCAGGGCGCCGGCCTCCGCCAGCATCGGCGGGATGAAGTCGGCTGGCTTCGGGTGATCCGGCAGGTCGGCGAGGTACTCGCGGTGGCACTCCAGGGAGGCGACGGATGCGGCGACGTCCTCGTCGTCGACGGCGACGACGTGGGTCGGATCGCCCACCTGGCCGACGAGGAACACGTCCGGCTCCCACGGCTCCAGGCCCTCTTCTTCGGCCAACTCGCGGAAGACCCACCGGTTGCCGGCGTCACGGGCGGCGTCGATGGCGGCGCGGCCCGCCGCGCGGTGATCGGCCTGGTTGAGCCCGTGGGGCGCCTCGAATTCGAAGGTCAGCGTGACCACGGCGTCGGGCCGGAACTGACGGATGCGGCGCGCGATGTCGCGGCGCAGATCGAGCCCCTCGACGAGGTGGCCGTCGGGGTGGTCGAGGATGACGAGGTCATCGACGCCCACGCACTCGCACGCGGCGCGCTGCTCCTCGGCCCGCAGGGGACCGACCTCGGCGGGATCGCGCTTCATGCCCGCCTCGCCGGCGGTGAGCAGGAGGTACGACACCTCCACTCCCGCCCGCGTCCAGGCGTTCACCGCCGCCGAAATGCCGTATTCGGTGTCATCGGGGTGCGCGACCACGCACAGCACCCGCTCCCAACTGCGGCAGTCGAGGGCATTGATCCGGTTCTCGTTCGAGGTCATGTCACCGACCCTATTCGTTTCAGCGCACGCCGGGGCGGGCCTGACCTTCGGCGAAGCCGGCGGCGGACTGGACGCCAACGACGGCGCGCTCGCGGAACGACGGGATGTCGGCGGCGCCGGCGTAGGTGAACGAGGATCGCACGCCGGAGACGATGCCGTCGACGAGGTCTTCGACTCCCCCGCGATCGGGCTCGAGGCGGATGCGCGCCGAGGAGATGCCCTCCTCGAACATCGCCCGGCGCGCCTTCTCGAAGGCACCGGTGCCGGCGTTGCGCGATTCGACGGCGCGGTGCGAGGCCATGCCGAAGGACTCCTTGTACATCTCACCGTCCGCATTGATCTTGAGATCGCCCGGCGATTCGTGGGTGCCGGCGAACCACGAGCCGACCATCACGTTCGAGGCGCCGGCGGCCAGCGCCAGAGCGACGTCGCGGGGATGGCGGACCCCACCGTCGGCCCACACGTGGGCACCGAGTTCGCGGGCGGCCGCGGCGCATTCCAGGACGGCGGAGAACTGCGGGCGGCCGACGCCGGTCTGCATGCGGGTGGTGCACATGGCGCCGGGGCCGACGCCGACCTTGATGATGTCCGCACCCGCCGCCACCAGATCGCGCACGCCGTCGGCGGTGACGACGTTGCCCGCCACCACCGGCACACCCGGATCCAGCGCGCGGACGCGCTCGAGGGCCCGGATCATCGAGTCCTGGTGGCCGTGGGCGGTGTCGACGACCAGGGTGTCGGCGCCGGCGTCGAGCAGCGCCCGCGCCCGGCCCTCGACGTCGCCGTTGATGCCCAGCGCCGCGCCCACCCGCAGGCGCCCGTCGGCGTCGACGGCCGGGCGGTACAGCGTGGCTCGCAGGGCTCCGCGGCGGGTGACGATGCCCGCGAGCTTGCCCTCGTCGTCGACCACGGGCGCGAGCTTGCGGCTGGCGGCGACGAGGCGGTCGAAGGCCTCCTCCGGATCCACCGACGACGGCAGGGTAAGCAGGGTGCCGCTCATCAGCGTTCCCACCTGTGCGAAGTTGTCGGATCCGCGCAGGTCCTTTTCCGTGATCAGCCCGATGGGCACGTCCCCGTCGACGACGACCGCGGCACCGTGGGCGCGCTTGGGCAGCAGGTTGCGGGCGTAGCCTACGGTGTGGTGCGGCTTGACGGTGATCGGCGTCTCGAACACCAGGTCCGCCGCCTTGACCTTGCGGATCGTCTCGGCGGCGATGTCGGCCGGCACGTCCTGCGGCAGGATCGCCATGCCTCCGCGGCGGGCGATGGTTTCCGCCATTCGGCGGCCGGACACGGCGGTCATGTTGGCCACGACCAGCGGAATCGTGGTTCCCGTGCCATCGGAGGTGGACAGGTCCACGGACATCCGGGAACCCACCGACGACCGCGACGGGACCATGAACACGTCGTCGTAGGTGAGCTCGTACGGGGGCTTCGCGTCATCGAGGAATCGCATGGCCGCCAGGGTAACCGCGGGCGCGGATCGGGCACCGGTTGCAGCCTCGCGGCCATGACACCGAAGCGCACGCCACACCCCACCTATGCCTGATTGGCGGGCGGCGTGGAATGGAGCACCGGCGATCAACGTGGGTGGCTCACAACAGCGGAACGAACCGATACGCCCCATGGGCCGTGATGGTGATGTCCTCGACACCGGCGCCGGTGCCGTCGTCGGCCCCGTCGTCATCGGCGCCGCGCGCCCTGCGCACGCGATACATCTCGCCGTCGGCGGGTGCGACCATGATGCCGCCGGGGGCGAGTTGGGCGATCAGGCCGTCGGGAAGCGAATCGGCCATCGCCGACACGAGGATCCGGTCGAAGGGCGCCAGACCCGGCAGACCGAGCACCCCGGGTTCGGCCGGATGGATCTCGGCCCAGGGCACGTCGAAGGCCTCGAGGTTGGCGCGGCCGCGCTCGAAGAGCTCGGGCACCAACTCGACGCCGTGGACCTCCCCGGCCGGGCCGACGAGTTCGGCCAGGATCGCCGTCGACCATCCGGACCCGGATCCGACGTCGAGGACGCGGGCACCGGTGGGGACGTCGAGGAGCTCCATCATGTCGGCCACCGTCGACGGCTGCGAATTCGTCTGGCCGAACCCGATGGGCAACGCCGAGTTCAACCCCGCGTGGCGTTTGACGTCGCCCGGCAGGAATCCTTCGCGCCGGACTCGGCGCATCACCGCTTCGATGTGCTCGCGCGCCGCCACGGTCCTCGCCCCTCTCCGGGTGGGCCGCCGGACGACGGCCCGAGTTGCGCCCAGCCTACGCAGCGCGCCGTCGCTCCACCGCGCCATCGGCGCCATCGGCGCCGGACGCAGACGCGGACGCGGACGCCCCATCTTTCCGGTTCGGATGTGAGCCACGCGACACCTGAAGTAAAGTCGCCCTCTATCCACGGAGTTCACCCCCGTTAACCGGACGGGTGTGTCCACCGACCACGGTGGCGGGAAAGGCGAAGGAGGACGCATGACTGCGCGAGCCGAGACGAATGCGGGGCGAACCGTCGCCAAGCGAGCCGATGCCAAGCGGGCCGACGCCGCCGTGCGGAAGCCGCGAACGCCGGCGCGCACCGGGCTCGTCTTCGCCACCGTTGCCGCGCTGCT
This sequence comes from Corynebacterium xerosis NBRC 16721 = ATCC 373, assembly GCF_001552415.1. Lineage (GTDB taxonomy): Bacteria > Actinomycetota > Actinomycetes > Mycobacteriales > Mycobacteriaceae > Corynebacterium > Corynebacterium xerosis. The sequence continues at coordinate 291,435 of NZ_BCRD01000001.1, read as the reverse complement.
GCTCAGCGCCGGCTGGGCGGCCAATCACTTCGCCTCGGTGCTCGTCGTGCTGCGCGACCAGCAGAACTACTCCCCCGTCCTGGTCAACGGAGCCTTCGGCATCTACGCGCTGGGACTGGTGCCCTTCCTGCTGCTCGGCGGGATGATCGCCGACCGCGTCGGCGCGCGCCCGGTGGTGCTCGTCGGCGGCCTCGTTGCGGCCCTGGGCAACCTCAGCCTGCTGCTGTGGCACGGGGCGGCGGGCCTGATGATCGGCCGTTTCATCGTCGGCCTCGGCGTCGGTCTGGCAGTCAGCGCCGGCACCGCGTGGGCCGGGCGGTTGCGCGGCGCGAGCGGCGTGACCATGGCCGGAATCGTGCTGACCTCCGGTTTCGCCACCGGCCCCATCGCCTCGGGGCTGCTGGCCCATTTTCTGCCGGACTCCGCCACGATCGCCGTTCCGTTCATCGTCTCGGTGGCCTTGTCGCTGGTGGCGGTGGCCGCGTCCGCGATCGTCGGAGACGCCCGCCACGAACCGGTGCAGCTGGACCCGCCCTCCGGACGTGACCCGGCCGACGATGCTCCCGGTGGAAGTCACTCGGCAACGGCGGACGACGGGGACGCGGCCGTCGCAAAGCAACCCGAAACCGAACCCGAGCTCCGCCCCGCGCACCCGCACGGGATGGGCGTTGCGCTGGCCACCTCCCTGCCCATGACACTGTGGGTCTTCGCGTGCGTGACCACCGCATTCCTCGTTCTGGCGGGTCGCGTCAGCGCGCACTTCAGCTCCGGGGTGCTGCTGCCGGGCCTCGCCGCTGTATTCGCGTTCGGATCGGCCCTGACTGCGCAGGCGCTGGGCCGCAAGTTCGGGTTCGGCCCCAAGTCGGGCATCGCCGGAGCCCTGTTCGCTGCGGCGGGCATGACGCTGGCGGGCCTCGGCGCGGAGGCGCCGCCGGTGTGGCTGTTCCTGGTCGCGTCGATGCTGCTGGGCACCGCGTACGGGCTGTGCCTGCGCGAGGGGCTGCTGGACATCGAGACGTTCTCGCCGCCGAAGCACCGGGGCACGGCCATCGGCATCTTCTACGTGTTCACCTACCTGGGCTTCGGGCTGCCCGTGCTGCTGGAATGGCTGCTGCCCATCGCCGGCCCGTCGGTGCCGCTGTTCGTCCTGGCCGTCGTCGCCGTCGGTTCGGCGACGGTGCGCGCCCTGCAGCTGCGCGCCGGCATCTTCGCGGGACGCTGACGCAGCTGACTCCAGGGCTTTTCGCTTGACGACGGCCACTCGCCCGCCCACCCGGCCGGGCATCGGCATTACCCTGGGCATCGACGGGAGGTGACGGCGATGTTGGTGGCGTCCATTCTCATCGCGATCGGCGTGCTGGCCATCGTGGCAGCGGTCGTGTGGCTGGCCCTGCGCACCCGGCGTGCGGCGGGGAGCTTCCGCACCACCGCCGTGGTCACGGGTTCGATGGGGCGGCCCCGCGATGATCTGCGGGCGATGGTGCTCAAGGTCGTCGACCGGGACGGCACCGAGCGCATCGTGACCGACACCTTCTACAGCAACTTCGCGGCCGGCAACGTCGGCCAGGTCGTCGACGTCGAGATCGGGCGGCCGGGCCCCGGCGGCGAGCCCGGCGAGGTGCGCGTGCCCCGCCAGGCGAATCCGACGTTCCTGCTCAACGCCCTGCTGGTCTCCGTGGGCGTCGCGTTCCTGCTGGCCGGCATGTTCGTGCTGATGCAGGCGACGGGTTAGAGCCGCCCGGGGGCGCGGTAAGGTTCTCGGGCCCAGCGCACCACGATTTTCGAAGACCACGAACACGACGAACACGACCACGACGACGAGGACGGCACAGTGAAGCTCACCATCATCGGCGGTTCGAAGGGCACCGGCGCGGAGCTGGCGACGGTGGCCATGGACGCCGACCACGATGTCACGGTCGTCTCCCGCAGCGGCACCGGCCCGGCCGGGGCGACGATCGTCACCGCCGACGCGTCCGCCCCCGCCGATTCCGGGACGCTGCGCGATGCCCTCGCCGGAGCCGACGCCGTCGTGGTCACCGTCGGCGGCGCGAAGGGCGTGAAGAACGCGCGCGCGACCATCACCCGTTCGGTGATTTCCGCGATGGCCGCCGCCGGCGTGCGCCGCCTGGTCGTCCAGTCCTCCCTCGGCGCCGGCGATTCCGGCTCCCAGATGCCCGCCCCGCTGCGCGTGCTGATGTCCGCCCTGCTGGCCAAGCCCCTGGCCGACCACGACGAGCAGGAGGCCGCCGTGTTCGCCTCCGACCTCGACTGGACCGTCGTGCGCCCCACCGGCCTGAAGGACAAGCCCGCCACCGGAACGTGGCGGGCCCTCGAGGTCTCCGACGAGGGCACCCTCGGTGGCTCCATCCCCCGCGCCGACCTCGCCGCCTGCATCCTCGACGTGCTCGGCGATGACGAGACGGTCGGCAAGGCCCTGGGCGTGTCCAGCTAGCTGCGCCCCCAGGCGGCACGGCTATTTCGGCCGCAGCTGCAGCAGCCGACCACCGGCACCGTCTTCGAGGACCCACAGCGAACCATCCGGGGCCTCGTCGATGGCGCGGATGCGTTCGCCCATGTCCCACTCTTCGGCCACCGTTGCACGGTCCCCGTCGAGGTCCACGCGGACGATCTTCTGCCCGGACAACCCGCCGAGCAAGGCGGATCCGCGCCAGCCGTCGAAAAGCGAGCCGCGGTAGATCATCAGATTGCCCGGGGACATCGCGGGCACCCAGTGGGCGGACGGCGCCGTGAAGCCATCCCCGTCGGAATGGTCGGGGATGTCGTCGCCTCCGTAATGGACGCCCATGGACGCCTCCGGCCAGCCGTAGTTCGCGCCGGCCTCGATGCGGTTGAGCTCGTCGCCGCCCTGCGGGCCCATTTCCGACGACCAGATCGCGCCGTCGGCGTCTTCCGCAATGCCGAGAGGATTGCGGTGGCCGATGCTCCACAGTTCCGCGGACTTGTCGTCCCCCTCCGTTTCGCCGGCGGGCCGGTCATCGCCCTCCCCCGCCCACGGATTGCCCGGCGCGGGTTCGCCGTCGAGGGTGAGCCGGACGATGGCGCCGAGATTGTTCGACGTGTCCTGCGCCGGCGTGAACTCCTGGCGATCGCCGGTCGTGATGAAGAGATGGTCGCCCTGCACGAGCATGCGCAGCGCGAAATGACCGCTGCCTTCTGCGGGCGTCTGCTCCCAGATGACGTCGAGGCCGCTCAGTTGCCCGCCGCCGACGTCGAGCGTGCCCCGCCCCACGACGCCCTGTGCGCCATCCGGATGATCGCGCACCCAGCTGAGGTAGACGGTGCCGTCGTCGGCGAAAGTCGGTCCCGGGATTACGTCGTGCAGGCCGCCCTGCCCGGCATGACGGACTTCAGGTGCTCCCTCGACGTCGATGACCCCGCCGGTGGCCTGATCGCGGAGCTTCAATCCGCCGCCGCGTTCGGCGACGAGAAGATGCTCCCCGCCGGGCAGGAAAGCCATCGACCATCCCTCATCGAAGGTCCCGTGTTCGGTGACCGCAAAGCCTTCGTCGAGCTGGCCGGATTCCCCCGCGTCGGCCGTCCCACCGGCCGCCCCCGCGGAATCGGCGCCCTCGACGGGCCGGTCCCCGCCGGAACCACCGGCGCCTGACGTGTCGTCCGATGGCGCGGAGCACCCCGCCACGAGCAGCGAGGCGGCGGCGGTGAGGGCGAGAAGTCGTCGCATGGCCGAAGTCTACGGTCGTCGAATCCTTGGCCTGCTGTCCTCGCGCTGCCCCTACCCGATTCGCCCCGTCGTCGAGGCGAACCCAAGCCACGTGTGGCGGTTGTTCCACCAGCACCAACCGACCTTCGGCGCGTTCTTCCGCTGCGCGCCATCGCGGCCGGTGCCGTTGGAGATCCACAGCGCCGGCGTGCGCGAATCGAAGGTCGCGTTCTTGCCGGGCTTGGGCTTGCGCGACGCGATGGTCATGAAGCACGTGTTCCGGCCGAGCGCTTCCGGCGCCTGCAGCACCCAGTGGATGCCCTCGGCCAACGTCATCGGTTCCCGGCCCACCGCGGCCATGTCCTCGAGCGCCTCGGCCGGCGACGCATTGCGCAGCTCGTCGCCGCGCCCCGGGTCGGCCACCGCGTAGACGACCGACTCCGGCATCGTCACCGCCGTCGGCGCGAACGCGTCGACGTCGACCATGTCCTCGACGATGAACCCGGGCAGGTCCTCCCCGCCCGCCGGATCCGGCAGCCGCAACAGCGGAGCCAGCGCCGACGCCGGCAGCACGGCCTCCGACACCACCAGCAGAGATCCGGCCGGAACCGTGTCTTCCAGGCCGGCCACGGCGTCGAAAAGCTCCTTTTCCGTCAGCCGACCGACGGCCGCAGCCAACGCTCCGACGTCGACCAACCGCCGCGCCTGCTGCTCCAACGAGCCCAAATCCGGCACGGCGCCGCCACCTTCCGCTTCGTTCACGTGCTCCCCTTCATTCGGCGCCGGATGCGCCCAGCGCACCCGACTGATGGACACCATCCAACGCCACTCCGCACGGAAATGTTCCCCACGTACCATGTCCGCATGGGAAAACGGCTCGCAGAGGAGCGCCACCGCCAGCTGCGGACGACGGGGCGCGTCGACGTCCCGCAATCCGTGGGCCACTCCCTGCTGCTGATCGTCTTCGCCATCGTGTTCATCGTCATCGGCGCGGCGATGTTGTACGCGACCATCGAGGCCTCCGACGAGTGGGCCGAGGCGTTCACGGGGCTCGAGGTGTGGATCGGCCTGTTGTCGCTGCTCTTCGGCGCCGTCGGCTTCGTCGGCGTGCTCATTCAAATGCGGTGGCGTGCGGCGCTGACGTTGACCTGGGACGGCCTTGCCGAACAGCGGATGAAGAAGGGCGAGCGCGTCACCGTTTCAATGACCGCCTGGCGGGACATCACGGGTTTTTCCGGCATGTACCTGGGCGGGCGCTGGCCGTTCAAGGGCCAGTACACGGTGTTCATGCATCTGGTCCCCGGCGCGTACGCCGCGTACCGGGCCGGCTTGTCCCCGACGATGCGCCGGTTGGACTCGGCCAACGCGTCGATGTTCGGGCACGGGCGGATTGCTTTGCGACGATTCTCCGGCGGCCCGAAAGCCCTGCACGAACTATTGGACCGGGCCCACCGCGATTTCGGCGCCCCTCCGGGGCCGGGCCACCACTGGGCCTGAGCCCCTTCCCGGGCCGCCGCCCCTGTGCTTCACTGGCGGCATGAAGTTTCTGCGCCGATACCGTTCCACCGGAGCCGACCCCCTGTTCGGCGATCCGCGGCGCGCCCATCATGGCGTCGCCATGGAGGGGTACTTCTGGCGGATCACCGACCCGGAGACCGGCCGCGTGGTCATCGCCCTGTGCGGCGCGAACAAGGGGCCTGACGGCACGTGGTCGACGATCGGACTGGCGTCGTGGCCCAACGGATTCGTGCGCACCGAGGCCCTCGACGGTTCCTGGACCGACCCGGACGGCCTCGGGGTTCGGGGCGGATTTTCCGAAGCGGGTGACGGACGCCCCGCCTTCGAGGGCAACGACCGTGAACTCCACGTCGATCTCGGCGAGGACGCCCGGCTCGACGTGACCTTCCATGAACTGGCCCCGTGGCCGCACAAGATCGCCGGCGGTTCGAGCGTCTTCCAGACCATCCCGGCGCTCAACCAATACTGGCACCCGTGGCTGCCGGGCGGCCGCGCGTCGGGCACCGCGACCATCGACGGCGGGACCTGGGAGTTCGACGGCGCGCAGGTCTACTCGGAGAAGAACTGGGGCCGCGAGGGCTTCCCGGTTTCCTGGTGGTGGGGTCAGGCGCAGGGCTTCGACGAGCCCGGCGCGTCGCTGGCGTTCGCCGGTGGGCTGGTCACCTCGGGGCCGATGAAGGTCGAGGTGACCGCGCTGGTGGTCATGCTTCCCGACGGCCGCGTCATCCGCCTCGGCGATCCCGTCGTCAGTCCCGTGACCACGACCACCGCCGACGAGGAGTGGAGGCTGTCGGGCCGGGGCTTCGGCTGGCGCATCGAGGTCGAGGCGTCCGCTCCCCTGGACCAGGCATTCGTCCTGCCGGTACCGTTGCCCAGCGAGCACCGCAACACCCCCGGCGACCTCGAGCATCTCGTGGGCGATTTGGAGGTCACGGTGTCGCGGTTCGGCAAGCACGTCTGGACGGGCACGACGTCCCTGGCCGCACTCGAGCACGGTGGCCTTGACCGCGCCCGCGCCGAGCTCCGCCGCCGCGGACTGGACGACACCCTGACCCACGCCCCGCCGTCCATGCCAATCGACCCCGACAATCATGGGAGCATCCGATGACCAAGCGAATCCTCCACGTCGCCACCAACGTCGACCGTTACGAGACCGACCCCGACGTCCCCACCGGACTGTGGCTGTCCGAACTCACCCACGCGTGGGACGTCTTCGAGCAGCACGGTTTCGAGCAGACCCTGGTCAGCCCGGCCGGCGGGTTCGTCCCCCTCGAGCCCAAGTCGCTGAAGTTCCCGTTCTACGACTCCTCCGCGAAGGCGTGGCACGGGGACCCGGCGCGCATGGCGCTGTTCGGCGACACCGCGAGCCCCGATGACCTCGACTCCGCCGATTTCGACGCGATCTACTTCACCGGCGGCCACGGCACCATGTTCGATTTCCAGTCCAGCGAGGGCCTGCAGCGGCTGACCCGGGAAATTTTCGAGCGCGGCGGCGTCGTCGGCGCCGTGTGCCACGGCTACTGCGGGCTGTTGGACGTGACGCTGTCCGATGGCGCCCGCCTCGTCGACGGTCGCGCGCTGACCGGCTTTTCCTGGCGGGAAGAGGTGGCGGCGGGCGTCGCAAAGCTGGTCCCCTACGACGTCGAGGCCGAGATGAAGGCGCGCGGAGCCGATTACGGGAAGAACCCGATTCCCTTCGGCCCGCACGTGGTCGCCGACGGCACCCTGATCACGGGGCAGAACCCGACGTCGGCGACGAAGACCGCCGAAAAGATCGTCGAGGCGCTGGGCGCCTGACGCCGTCGGCGGTCGGATCTATGCCCTCGCCGATGACGTGGTGGGGGCCATGGCCCGCATTCCCGCCCGCACCCGAGCACCCGCCCCCGACCCACGAGGATCACCATGGCCGACCACCTCCCGGGCAGGGGCGGCCCGTCCCCGGCGACCGCCTCCCGGACCCCCGATGACCTGTGGCGAGAGCTGCGCGCCAACGGCACCGTTATGCTCGAGCCGAAGCGATTTGAGCTGCGCTCGATCGCGGCGGGGATCGCGGGCGTCGCGCTGCTGATTTCGCTGGCCGGCGTGATCCTCGTGCTCGCGGGTGCCGCGGAGGTGGGGCTCGCGGCGTTCGGGGTCACCGGCTTCGGCCTCCTCATCGCGGGCACGCTGGCCCGCATCAGCCTCTTCTCCCGCGAATCGCAATGGGTGGTAGACCGCCGCGGCCTCACCATCGGCGGCGTCGGTCCGATCTCGTGGACCGACGTCGCGCCGACGACATCGCGGATGGAACAGTCGCTTTACGACGAAGGCCGCTCCCTCACCCTGGTCCTCCCCCTCACCGGGCACGGCAGCCGACGGGCCGCGCTGCTGCCGCCGCACGCGCAAAAAGTGCTTGATCCCGGACGCAGCCGGGCGTTGCTCGGCGGCGAACGGCCGATGTCGGCGATCCGGATCCCGAACATGAAGGGAACTCCGCGAGAGGACGTCGCCAGGTTCCTCGACGGTGCGATGGATCTCGCGCGCCGGGGCTTCCTCTGAGCCGGAGTCCGGCGCCGGCGATCGCCACCGGGCAGTGCGCCGGGCCGTCGTGAAGCGTGGCCCTACAGCTTCTTCACCACGCTCGACTTCAGGTACATCTGCCCCGCCCCGGGGACCTTCGCGTCGATGTCGTGGCCGTCGACGGGATCCTCGAGCAGGCGGATGTTGGTCACCTTCGTGCCGATCTTGATCGCGCCGCCGCCCTTGACCTTGAGTGACTTCACCACGGAGACGTCGTCGCCGTCGGACAGCACGTTGCCCACGGCGTCCTTGACCACCGACGCGGACGCGGCGTCGGCCTCCGCTGATTCGGCTTCGCCGGGCACCCACTCATGGCCGCACATCGGGCAGATGACCGACGAACCGGACTCGTAGGTGTACTCGCTGGCGCACTCGGGGCACGGCGGGATCTGGTCGGTGGCTGGCTCGGTCATGTCATTGCTCCAATTGTCGGATGAGAGGTGGGGGAAGAGTCGGATGAGAGATGGAATCTGATCGGCTTCATCGGGCGGAAGGCGATGGTCGTCGGCCGGCGACGCGCCCCTAGAACAGTTCGGTCTTTTCCCTGGACATGAACGCGCCCACGCCGGACGCGGTGTCCCAGCAGGTCAATCCCGTCTGCTCGGACAAGCACACGAAGTCGCCGTGGGACACCGCCTCGCCGTAGCCGACGACCTGCGGGGACAGGGTGTCGCCGGCGCCGAAAGCTCCGGTGCTCCACGGCGGGACGTCGCTGCTCGCGAACATGGAAGCATTGCCGTCGGTGATGCTCACGCTGTCGATCGGGCCGCCGGTGCGGGCCTCCCCGTAGGGCATATTGTCGTTGTAGCTGGCGATCCCGCACCGCAGCCCCGCCGACGAGATGCCGCAGCTGATGTTCCCCGACGGCGTCGTGAACACGGCGACGCCCCCGGACTGCGGCTTGACGGTCTGCACGGGCGACGGATCCGACGGGATGTCGGCCCTGCCCTCCGAGCCGCTCGACCGGGCGGGCTCGTCCCGTTCGTCGGAGTCGCCCTGCGTATCCGGCTCATCATCGAACGTCGGATTCGGTCGGTCCTCGGCTCCCCCGTCGCCGGACCCGCCGTCGCCCCCGTTCGCGCCGGCCGGCTGAGCGGTATTCTCCGCGGCCGTTCCCCCGTCCCCGGCGCTTGCATCGTTGCCGCCATCGGCGCCGTCCGCGCATCCCGCCAGCAGAGCGGCCGCCGCGACCGCGACCGCGGCGCCCCGGAACCGTGAACGCAGATTTCCCATGCTCATGCCCCACAACATACCCGCCGACTTTTCGTGCCGAACGCAATCGACGTCGCTGCTACCGTCGGCGCCATGAGACGACGCACCTTCGCCACGGCACTGGTTTCCACGGGACTCGTGGCGGTGACGGCGCTTGCGGGATGCGGCGGGCCGTCGGAAAGCGATGCGCCGACCGGCACCACGCAGTCCGTGCTTGACGACGCCGACGCCACCGAACACAGCTCGTCAGCCGCAAGCGACCAGGAGTTCCCGGACGTCCTCGACGCCGAGCTGACCCGCAGCGGCGACGAGCTCCGGATCGCGGTGACCATCTCCTCGCCGTACGACACCCCGGAGCGCTACGCCGACGGGTGGCGCGTGATGACCGCCGACGGCGAGGTGCTCGCCGAACACGACCTCGCCCACGACCACGCCGATGAGCAGCCGCTCACCCGTTCGCGCGGGCCGTTCGCGATCCCTGACGGCGTCGACGAGGTGGTGGTCGAAGGCCGCGACCAGGCCAACGGGTACGGCGGCGACACCGTCACGGTCGCGGTGCCGGAGTAGGGTGCCGGCCGACGTCACTGAATCGCGAGCGCGTCCACGTCGGCGTAGGAGATGACGGACGGGGCCAATCCACCGCCCGCGACGTTTGCGGCAACATCGACCGCGGTCTGGAGCGCGGCCCGGTACAACAGCGAACCGGTGGACACCCTCCGCACGCCGACGCCCGCAAGGGCCGGCACCGAGTGGCGGGCCGACGCCAGCGCGTTGACCGGCCGGGGGATCTCCCGGCACAACACCTCGAGGTCCTCCAGGTCGAGGTTGCCGGGAATGAAAATGCCGTCCGCGCCGGCGTCGACGTAAGCATGCGCTCGACGCAACGTTTCGGCGACGTCGGCCTTTTCGCCCAGCCAGTAGGTGTCGACCCGCGCATTGACGAAGAGGGCGGGGCAGCGTTCCTTCACCGCCGTGATTTTCTCCGCATGGCGCGCAGGATCCGACAACGAGCCGCCGGTTCCGTCCTCCAGATTGATTCCGTCGCTCCGCAAGGTTGCGACGAAGTCCGCCACCTCCGCCGGATCCGGGGAAAAGCCATCCTCGACGTCGATGGTCACGGGACACGGCAGCGTGCGCAACATCCGCGCGAGGGCCGACGTCGCGTCCCGCGCCAGACCGCTCGCGTCCGGCGCCCCCATCGCCGCCGCCACCCCGAGACTCGTGGTGCCGACTGCCTGGAAACCCGCCTGGGCGAACAGCATCGCCGACGCATGATCCCAGGCGTTGGGCAACACCAGGGGCTCATCCAGATGGTGGAGATCATGGAACCGCGAAGTCGTGGACATGCCCCGATGGTGCCAGGTATCGACCGGTGCAACCCGAGAAATTTTCTGGGGGACGGGAGCGCGAGACCCACCACCCTCGAAACCGCTGCATACTGGAGACGACAGCTCGAACCAGTGACCTGAATGGTCGGACGGTCGAATCCGAACGCGACCGGAGTTCAGGTGCGGTTCGCGTTCGAGAGGAGAGCCATGCCCGAGAGAATCCGGTTGCACCCGCACGAGAGCGAACTGATCCAGCGCTGGCACGGTGCCCACATCCGTGCCGCGGAGGAATCGGAGGAGTTCCGCAGGGGTTGGCGCGCCGCCAACATCACGCCGCAGGCGGACGAGGCTCGGCGATTGCTGGACACCCTGCGACGGACGAGGGACCTTTCGGCGTTCCAATCGGAGTCTAACCGCTGGTCCCGGAGCTTTCCCTCCGGATTCTCCGGAGTCGCGGGACAGATGATCATCAACCAAATCGCCAAAATCGCCCCCGACCACGAAGCTGCCATCACCGTATTGCTCGATGCGCTCGAGACTCCCACGGACATCGATGACGCCGCCGAGAAGATCAAGGGCCTCGCCGACTACCTCGATTCCATCAAGGTCGGGTCGCACCCGAGCCCGGCGCGCGCGCCTTTCGTCGCGTCGTATTTTTGGGGTCTCCAGGGGCCCGACACGTGGCCCGTCGCGTGGCCGAACTCGACGAACTACGTGGACTACTGCACGGGTATATCTGCTTACGCAGATCAGGGAGACCGGTACCGCGAGCTGCACCGATTCGCCACGGAGTTGGACGGAGACATCGTCCGCTTCGAAGAAGTCGCCGCATGGTGGGCAGACAACGACTCCGCGCTCATCGATGATTCCCTCTGCGACCGCGCCGCATGGCGCGTGAACGAGTTGCGCGAGGGCGCGGATCCGGAGCAGTTCCGCAACAACGCCCAGGCATTGGTGAACGTCGCAGCCCGCCTGGGGGCCGTGCTCGAGTTGGCGATCTCCGAAGCGGCGGGACGGACGCTCAAAGCGAAGAAGCCCTCTGTCATGTGGCAGGAGCTTCGGCCCCGCGGCGATATGTGGGTGGACTGGCGCGTTCCCGGCACTTATGGACTGTCCGTCCGCGCGTGGCTGAATGCGCATGGGATTGCCATTGGTCTGCGGCCGTTTCCGCATGCCGACGCCGGTGCCACGGAGGAGGCCGCCGGAATCATCGAGGCGTCCCCTCTGGGCGGATACGAAATCATCGCCGGTGGTCGATCGAAGATCGGCGTCGACCGGGGTTTCGTCGGTGGAGGCAGCGGCGAGGTGCTCTACGGAAAATGGTTCGACCGCAGTGAAATCCCGTCGCTGGACTTCGCCGCCGAAATGGTCCGGACCGCGCGCGACGTCGCCCCGCTGATGGCACAGCTCAATGGCGACGTCGAGGAGTCCGCCGACGACGACGATCTCGCGGCTCTCGTCTCCGAATTCACGTCCTCGGGATACCCGACGGAAGACGACGAACAGCACCGCGCCGACCGGCGGGATTTCGCGAAGACCCTTGACCCCATGGAATTGGAGGTGACGGACACTGCGGAATTGCGCAGAATCTGGAACTCGCGACGATTTGGCTCCACCGGCCCCATGTCCGTCCTGAACACGAGCCTCCGCGATGCCGACGACGCGGAGTACGAACGCATCCTCCGCACGATTTCGTACCTCTGTTGGGACGACGGGGAACCGGTGGCCACGAGAATCGATCGGGTTCGCGGCGACAAGAAGCTCAGGGTCAAGGGCCTCGGGGAATCGGTCATCATGAAGTTGCTGGCGATCTGCCATCCCGAACGATTCATCACGGTGTACCCCTACAACGGCCCCAAGGGGAAGTTGAAAATGCTCCGCGAACTGGGGATCGAGCCTCCGGCCGCGTCGTCTCGGGGTGAGCTGCAAGTCGCGTCCAACGATGTGCTGCGCGATCGACTGGATCGGCATTTCCCGGGCGACGCCTGGGGAATCGGTTCCTTCCTCTACTGGCTCATCGAGCGCGATGACGAGGTGGAGGCGGAATCCGAAACCGATCCGCTCGACGATCTCGCCGAAGAGCTTCTCGTCGACAGGGAGTTCATCGACGACATCGTCGCGCTTCTGAAGGACAAAGGTCAGGTCGTGTTTTACGGCCCGCCCGGCACGGGCAAGACGTTCTTCGCCCGAAAGCTGGCCGCGGCGCTCGTCCCGGACGTGGAACGCCGGCCGATCGTGCAATTTCATCCCTCGACGTCGTACGAGGACTTCTTCGAGGGATACCGCCCGGAAACCGACGTCGAAGGCGCGATGACGTATCAGCTGAAGCGGGGCCCTCTCGCAGACCTCGCCGCTCGCGCGGCGGAATCCTCGAGGGCCCGTCACATCATGATCATCGACGAGATCAATCGGGCGAATCTGCCGAAGGTCCTCGGCGAACTTCTGTTCCTCCTCGAATACCGGGACACCCCGGTCCGCACGTTGTACCGGCCCGACGATCCATTCGTGCTGCCCAAGAACGTCTGGTTCATCGGCACGATGAACACGGCGGATCGATCCATCGCGTTGGTCGACGCCGCATTGCGCCGTCGCTTCCACTTCGTCCCCTTCTTCCCCAATCACGGAAAGATGTCCGGGCTCCTGGAGAAATGGTTGGAACGCAACGACGAGCCCGCATGGGTGGGTGAACTCGTCGCACAGGTCAACGACGAACTCGAAATCGAACTCGGCGGACCGCACCTGCAGCTGGGTGCGAGCCATTTCATGAAACGCGGATTGAACAAGGACACGATGCGGCGCATCTGGGAGTACAACATCGCGCCGTTCATCGAAGATCAGTTCTTCGGGGATCCGGAACTCATCGACCGATTCGGTTTTGACCGGGTCTGGGCCCGATTCGAGAACGTCGCAGAAGAATCGATTGCGGAGGATTCCGCAACACCCGTTACGGAAGGCTGACGACGATGGTCGTCTTGAGCGAGTACTCCTTCGTGGATCTCGACCTCACCGGTCGCCAAGCCGCAGCACTGCAGCGAACCGGTTTCGTCACCGTCAGCCCCCTCGCCGGTGATTCCTGGCGGGTGACGGCGTCATCCTTCGTCGGGTCGCTGGTGGTCGATGGCGTCGAATTGCTGATTCGCCCGAAGATCAACGCCGAAAATCTGTTTCTTCTGCTGGAGCCCGGGCTTCCTCCAAACGCGTGGCGCCGAGAATCCTTCGACTACGGCGCCTCCCCGGATCTGCTGCCGGCCGTGATTTCCTTCTTCGCCAAAACCGTCGAGACGACTTTGGGCCGCGGAATACTGCGGTCGTACGAGTCGCGCCGCGACGAATTGATCGCACTGCGGGGCCGCATGGATTTCACCGGGCAGTTTCGGATGGGAGGGACATCGTCCCCTGTGGCCTGCAGCTTCGACGAGTACTCGCAAAACACGCCGGAAAATCGGGCACTCAAGGCCGCGGTCCGAAAGTCGCTGCGTGCACCACGCATCTCCCCTGCGATCCGTCGGCTTTTGTTGGGGCACGTTTCCGCTCTGGAGGACGTCGATGACGTTTCGGTCTCCCCCGGCGACATCGACGCCATCACATGGAATCGACTCAATCAGCACTATGAGCCGGCATTGCGGCTCGCTCGGCTCATCCTCGCCAACCTGACTTTGATGGACACCGAAGGCGCCAACTCTGCGCAATCCTTCACGGTGGACATGAATGATCTATTCCAGCGGTTCGTGACCGAACGCCTGCGACGGGTGCTTCGCGGACGGGCCATTGTCAAGGGCGAACCGACCCACCACCTCGGCGTGGGTCGCCAAATCCCGATGCAGCCGGATCTCGTCTTCACCTCGACCGATGGCGCCACCAATTTCGTCGGCGACGTCAAGTACAAGATCACCACCGACGCCCGAGCCCGGAGCCAGGACTACTACCAGCTCCTCGCGTACGTCACGTCCCTCGGCCTGCCCGAGGGGATCCTCATCTACTGCGGCTCGGACCCCGGGGGCTCGCAAAGGACCGTGCGGATCCGCAACACCGACAAGAGACTCACCGTGCACGCACTCGATTTATCGGGAACCCCCGCTCAGGTCGAGGATCAGATCCATTCACTCGCGGACGGAGTGACGGCCGCCATGCGCCGTGCACGCACCCGCGCGGAGCATTCGAATCGACAGTGATCGGGACATTGTGGCCGTCGGCTCGACGGGTGACGGCGGCGTCGTAAAGCAACGCCCGCCGACGGTGAAATTGCCCCTCGCACCCGGCCCCCGACAGGCGCATAATGTGAGGCACGCCACTCACCTTGGCGTCCACGAGCGAAGGAGCCGACCATGGCCAACCTGTCCACCTACATCGCATTCCCCGGCAACGCTGCGGAGGCATTCGCCCACTACCACGAGGTGTTCGGGGGCGATCTGAACCTGATGAAGTACGGCGACAACGAACCAATGGAGGGCATGCCCTTCGAGCCGGACCCGAACCTGGTCGCCCACGCGAAGCTGGACCTGCCCGGCGGCACCATCACCGGCGGCGACGGCATGCCCGGCGAGGAATACGTCGTGCAGGGGTCGATCTACTCGCTGCTCTACGAGTTCGACGACGTCGACGAGGCCCGCGCGAAGATCGATGCGCTCGTCGCCGCCGGCGGCACCGTGAACATGCCCTTCGAACAGGCGCCGTGGGGCGCATACTACGGGCAGGTCTTCGACAAGTTCGGGATCATGTGGGCCTTCAACGTGGAGCCGGAACACGGCTGACCGCCGCCGCTCGATTGACCGGCGGGCGCCACTCCGCCGGCCCCGGGCACATCGCTCATGAAATTGCCTTTCATTATCATCATGACGGAAGATTCCCGTCATGCCGGACGTTTCGGCGGCGCCGCATGACTGCCCGCTCCCCCGCCCCGCATCCCGGCCCGGCCCCCTGGCCGCCGCCGTCGTCGTTGCGGCCCTGACCGCGGCACTGGCGGTTTCGCTGATAGCGGGCACCGCGCTCGGCGGGGCGACCATCGCCTTCGGCGACGCCCTCCGATTCCTCTGGGCCGCCCTGACCGGCGGAGACCTTTCGTTCGAGGACGTCACCGGCTACCAGATCGTGTGGCGGATCCGGGCTCCGCGCGTTCTGCTCGCGGCCCTGGTCGGGGCGGCACTGTCCGCGTGCGGCGCGGTGACCCAGGCGCTGGTCCGCAATGTCCTGGCGGATCCCTTCATCCTCGGGGTGTCCGCCGGAGCCTCCGTGGGCGCGGTGTCCGCGACCATCGTCCTGGGCGGGTTCTCCACCCTCGGGCTGGCCGCTCTCGCCGCGACGTCGAATACCGTCCTCGTCGCCGCCGGCGCGTTCCTCGGCGCCATCGCCTCGAGCGCGTTGGTGTGGTTCACCGCCACCGGGGTTCCGCCGGCGTGAGCCCCGTGCGCCTCGTGCTCACCGGAGTCGTGATCGCCTCCGGGCTGCAGGCATTGATGGCGGTGATCATCTACCTGGTGCCGGACACCGAATCCACGGCCACGGTGCTGTTCTGGACGATGGGCTCGTTCGGCGCCGCCGCCTGGGGGCTGCTGCCGCCCGTCGCCGCCATGACCCTGCTGTCGCTGCTCCTCTTCGCGCGCCACGCGGCCACCCTGGACGTGCTGGCGCAGGGCGACGAAGCCGCCGCGGGCCTCGGAGTCGACCCGAACCGCGCCCGACGCGCGCTTTTCGCGGTCGTGTCGCTGGCGGCGGCCGCGGCGGCGTGCCCGCGGAGGTCGGCGGCGTGCGCGGCCTCGGCGGCATTTCCGCGGTGGCCGCGGGGTTGATCTACGCGGCCCTGGTCCAGCGCATCAGCCGCCCGGCCGCCACCGTCCTGGGACTGACGTTGCTAGGGGCGTTCAGCGCGGTGGGCACGGTGTCCGAGTGGCCGATGCTCGCCACCTTCTGCCTCGGCATCGGCGCGGCGACGGCGATACTCAACCCGACACTGCAGTCGGGTGCGGCCGCCTGCTTTGCGACGCCCGCCGAGCAGGGCCGAGCGGCCACGATGGTGACGGCGACGACGACGTTGACCGCCGTCCTCGCGGCGCCCGTCCTTGGCGCGCTGTCTCTCCTCGTCGGCTGGTGAGGGTTGCTATGGACGGTGGCGGCGCTGTCGCTGACGGCGGCGGCGGTGCTCGCCGGCACGTCGGCGCGGAGCACGGCCCGGGTCGGCGCCGGAGGTCGGCGGGGCGCATCGGATGGCATGGACGCTCCGGCCGCGCCGCGACCGGGTCGCCTGCCCCTGGCCACTGTGCTGCGCAACCGCGGGGCCGCGGCCCTGATCGGCATATCGCTGCTGCGCACGGCGGGATTCATGGGGGCGCTGGCGGTCGTCGCGGCCGTCTACGCCGAACGCCACGGACTGACCGGCGCCGGATTCACCCTGGTCTGGACGGTGTCCGGCGCGCCGTTTTTCGCGGGCAACTGGTTCAGCGGCAGGTTGTTGTCGGTGCGAGACGCGGATGCTGCCCTGATGGCCGGCGGCATCGTGGCATCCCTGGCGGGCGTGGCCCTCGTGTTCGCCGCCTCGCCGTTCACCCTCATGGTCACGGGAACGGCCGTGCTTGCCGTCGGGCACGCGATGATCGCCGCGGGCGTCACCACCGGACTGGCGCGACTCGCCGATCCGGCCCGGTCGGCAGCGCTGGCCGTCAACGGCGTCGCCCAGGCCGCGGGCACCGTCGCCGGAGCGGCGCTGGCCGGCGCCGGCTACGCGCTGGCCGGATGGCCCGGAGTCGCCTGGGCGCTCGCGGCCGTGACCGTTCCATGCGCCGCACTGCTGGTCATGACACGCGCGGGGCGGAATTGAAGGGGCGTCGCGTCCCCCTCGACACGTGCCAGGCGACGGCGCCGATCGTCGCTCCGGCCGCGACGACGAGAACCCCGGCGGTCAGCGCACGGAACACCGCGTGACTGAAAGGCTCGGCGGCGATCGCGGACAGGGCGACGATCGCGGCACCGGCGATGCCCGCCGCCACACCCGCGCGCATGGCCGGGCGCCCCACGAACGAGTCCGTCCCCGACGCGGCGGTGCCCTCCTCCGCCACACGACGCCGCGCCCGCAACCACCACAGCACGTAACCGGCAACGATGAGGGCCCCGCCGATGGAACCGACGTACTGCACCCACTTCACTCCGGCGAGACCCGCATGCTCCTGCGCGAACCACGCGACGTTGGAGTGCGCCCACCGCCCCTCGTGCGTGAGCTCATCGACGAGGGCATGGGAGGCCGCGCCGATCCACAACCCAGCCACGGCGGCGAACCACCGCACGGGCGCGCCGGTCGGCCGCCGCCGTCCGCCGACGACGCCGGGCTCTTTCGCCTCCATCCCGCGCGACGACGACAGCGTCGCCCCGGACGCACCGGTGAGCCAACGTTTCGGCAGAGCGTCGTAAAGCGGCGCGCGCACCACCAGCCACCAGGCCCACAATGCCAACCCGAAAGCCAGGCACCCGGTGAGCACGCCCGTCGGCGAGTGAGTGAAGGCGTACGTCAGGCCGATCGTCTCCAGCACCGCACCCCCGCCGATGGCATCCGCCCACAATGGAACGTCCGGGGTCAGGGAACCGATGGCGAGCGCCGTGGCCGGCAGGCCCAGGCGGCGAAGCGGCACGGCGAAAGCGGGATGCGACAACGTGTATGGCACGTCCGGCAGGCTACCCGCGAACGCAGCCACCGATCACAGAGTGCGCTTGAAACCGACGTGGCTCGCGCCGTAACCCAGCCGTTCGTAAAAGGACTGGGCCCTGGACCGGGACCGGTCCGTGGTCACCTGCGCCAGCGTCGCGCCACGGGCCCGGCCATGCTCATGCGCCCACTCCAGCATCGCGGTGCCGAGTCCCAATCCCGCAGTTCCCGGGGCGACCCGGACGCCTTCGATCTGCAGCCGCGTCGCCCCGTTACGGGACAGGCCGGGGAGGATCGACAGCTGCATCGTCCCGACCGTCGCCCCGGCCTCGTCCCTGACCACGGCGAGATACTGGCCCGGGTCACGGGACACCGCGTCGAAGGCGGTGTCGTACGCCGCATGTCCGACGTGGTCGCGGGCGCCGTTCTCGCGTGCGGCGCCGAGTTCGTCGTCGGAAAGCAAGGCGACGATGTCGGCGATGTCCGACCGGACGGCCCTCTGCACGCGGAACCTGCGGCCCGACACCGCGAGCAGGCCGCCGACGGACTCGAACGCGCGATTGCGGATGTCGCGGACCAGCGCGTCGAGCCATCCGCCCACGCCCGCGCGGGCCTCGGCGGTGTCGGGGTAGCGGCAGCGCAGGTGGAGGCCGGTGTCGTCGAGGATGAACCACAGCATGACGCCATCGGGGCGGACGCTCGCGCCAACGTACTGCGCGCCCAATCCGGTCGAATCGACCCGAACGGGAAGCCGACGCAGATCCAGCCAGGAAATGGCGAACATGCCCGGCGAATCCGGCATGCCGCCCCACGGTTCCAGGATGTCCTCCAACGGCCACGATCCCAGCCGCACCGCTTCCTTCACCGCGCCGGCGCACGCCTTCGGGTCCGGGTCGCCCGACTCGAGCACCGAATTGGTGATGAACCACCCCACGGAATCGTGCCACGTCCGGTCGTAGCGGCTGTGCACCGGGAACACCGCGCGCAGCGGGGCGCCGGCCAGCTCGCGCGTCACCGAGGTCATCGCCGCGACCACCGTCGACAGCGAGGAGACACCGTCGTCGCGGGCCTGCGCGGACAACGCCGCGGCATCGTCGACGTCGAGGACGTCGCGGACCTCGACACGCTCGACGTGCGGGCCCGGATCGCCCAGCGACAGGGGGAACCGCGGCATGACGCCACCGCTGGCCACCAGCACCTCCGCCCACCGCCGGCGGATCTCGTCGGGGGCGGGACGACGGCTCCTCATGTCTTCGGCGTGTTCGGCGAGCGCCGGGACGCCCGCCAATTGCGGCACGCGATTCGCGGCATTTTCGCCCAATGCTCCGAGCAAATCCCGGAGGATCACGAGCATCGACCACATGTCCGTATGCGAATGGTCCACGCCGATGATCACCGTCGTTTCCGATACCGCGTGAATTGCGCACAATCGATGGGACGGTGCGGAAAACGGCGTGCAGCGTTCGTCGAGGATCCGCCGGAGCGCCTCGTTCATGGCCTCACCGGCGCCGACCTCGTGGTCCACCCACTCCCCCGGTGCGACGTCGATCTCCTCCAGCGAGAAGTCCTGGGCATCGCCCGATTCGCCCTGAATGAAGGCCGATTTCAAGGCGCCGTGGCGATCCACCACCGCCAACCACGCCGCGGCGAGTCGATCGCAATCCACGACCGACGGCAGCGTGAAAGCAATGGCCATCCACGATCCGGGGCGTTCGCCATGGCCGACGTGGCGGCGCTGGTCGAACGAAATCGGCAATTGCCGTCCGGTGCGCGAAACGCGGACGTCGTATCCCGCAAGCTTGCCGAAAGGGAGGCCGAGGTGCGCTACATTGGTCAATCTCACGAATTCGACCCTACGGAGCAATTATCGCACCGTGGGACGCAAATCGAATTCGACATTTGATGTATACGATTCGGAAACGTGTCGGAAATGGGGCGCAACGTGAATGAGGGAATGAACCATCGATTCGCGGTGCCCGGCGCCGAGTTGGCCACGGAATTCAGCGACGAGGGCGGGCACGCGGTGGTCCAGCTGCACGGGCTGACGTCGAGCCGGGCCCGCGACCGTCTGCTCAACCTCGATTTGGGCCGTGGCCTGCACGGCACGCGGCTGCTGCGCTACGACGCGCGCGGCCATGGCGAGTCGTCCGGGCGCACGGTCGCGGAAGACTACCGTTGGCCGAATCTGGCCGAGGACCTGCTTTTGCTTCTCGACGACCGGTTCCCCGGCGAGCGCGTCCACGGCGTCGGCCCGTCGATGGGCTGCGCAACGATGCTTCACGCAGCGCTGCTCGATCCGGGCCGGTTCAGCAGTTTCACGTTGATGGCCCCGCCGACCGCGTGGGCGTCGCGCGTGGCGAAGGCGGCGGAGTACGAACGGACGGCGGATCTCGTCGACAAGCATGGCGTGGGTGCGCTGCTGGCGATCGAGCGCGATCACATCGATCCGCCGGCGATCGCGGGCGCGCCGGAGACCAGCCCCGACGTCCCCGCCCGCCTGCTGCCGTGGGTATTTCGCGGGGCCGCGAAGAGCGATCTGCCGCCGCAGAAGGCGCTGACCACCATCGACGTCCCGACCGCGATCCTCGCGTGGACGCAGGATCCCGCCCATCCGCTGACGACCGCGCAGGCGCTGGTGAAGCTCATGCCGCAGGCGGAGTTGCACGTCGCGACGACGAGGGCGGACGTCGACCGGTGGCCGTCGATGCTGCTCAACGACGTGTCCACGGTCGGGAGGTTGGGGCCCGGGGCATAGGCCCGGCCACGGATCGCGGCATTCCCCGCAGTGCCCGGGGAGCCTGCTCGCCGCCGTGTTGGCCCGGCGACTACGACACCGCCTGCACCTCGATGATCGCGAAAGGCGCGCCCTGGGGGTCGGCGACGACGGCATGGCGGCCGTGGGGCGAGTCGTGCGCCGGCTGCAGCACGGAACCCCCGTGCTCCCGCACCGCGGCAATGGCGGAATCGACGTCCTCGACGCCGAAGGTCACCCGCCAATGGGAGGGCGCTCCCTCGGGAAGCGCGCCCGCGGCTTCCATGAGACCGGCGCGGGCGGAGTCATGGGCGGCGTTGGTGACGTATCGGGCGCCGGCCGAGTTTTCCGGGGCGGTCTCCCACCCCAGAACTTCACGGTAGAACGCCGCATCCGCATCGAAATCGGTGGTCAACGACTCGAACCAGACGGCCGTGCCGGGACGCCCGGAAGTATCGAACCCATCGAAAGTACCCGTCTGCCACAGGCTGAAGGCTGCTCCCGAAGGTGCGGCGACGATGGCCATGGACCCCATGTCGCCGATCTGCATCCGCTGCACGAACACCTGGCCGCCGTGGGCGGAAACGTCGGCGACCGCGGCGTCGATGTCGTCGACCTTGAAATACGTGGTGAACCAGGCGGGCAACGACGGATCGAGCTCGCCCTTCTCGTTCATGTTGTGGGCGGCGCCGCCGACCGGAACCCCGACGTCGACCATCAGGTAGCCGCCGTAGTCCTCGCCGGTGGATGTGTAGTTCCACCCGAAAAGCTCCCGGTAAAAGTCCTTCGCCGATTCCAGGTCGGGTGCGCCCAGGTCGATCCAAACCGGTGCGACATTGTCGATGGTCATGGGATTCCTTCCTCGAGGGCCCCGGAGCCGGGGTGTGCGCGAGGATACCGGTGGAATCGCGGTCGCGTTAGGTCGCGGAATCAACCTGATCGTCGTCATCCACGCCCGCCTCGTCGAGGTCACGATTCTTTCGGCGGACCAGGGACTTCAGCCGTCCGGACGCGCCACTTGCCGCGCCCTTCACGGCAGACCCGGCGCCACTCGCCGCGCCCCTCACGGCAGACCCGGCGCCGCTGGCCGCGCCCTTCACGGCCGAACCAGCTCCGTCGAGCGCCGCTCGCGCCTCGGTGGACGCGGTCTCCGTGGCGTTCGACACGGCTCCGCCGACGGAGGACAGCACGGAATTATCGCGCAACGCTTCCTCTGCGTCGGCGTGCGTCACCAATGCTCGCCACTCGGCGGCGTCGACGTTGGGCGGCGGCAGCTCTCGGAGATGCTCCATGAGCCTCTTGGATTGTCCCCGCAGCGTCACGAAGGTCATGCCGCCGGAAATGACGCCGCCGGCCACGGGAACGACCTTTGTGACGGTCTTCGCCAGGCTGTCCTTCGTCAGCTTCACGCCGATGACCCGTAGCGTCGACTTCATCACCGGGTACCACGTGGTTTTCGTCAGCGCCTTGCCGGCGACCTGCTTTTGAATCGCCGGCCTCGCAACCGATGCCGCGAACACGGTCAAAGACGATGACGCCCCTCCCACGCCCAACATGACGCCGAGGAACATCGACAGCTTGCCCAGCGTCTCGTCGTCGACCTCTTTCGAATCTTCCAGAAACGACTGCCATCCGTAGACGTACGCGGTCTTCTGCATGACGCGGAACGCATGGACGTAGAACTGGGTGACGTCACCGGGAACGGTGGCCAGCAAACCGAAGCCTCCCGGTAGCCCCGCGGCGAAGGACAGTGCCGAAGACTTGCGGGTTTCGAAGGCGATGGCTGCGTTGGCCATGTCATCCAGGAGCACCACATCGATGCCTGCGGCCGCCGGCGACAACGCGATCGCCTCGTCGATCACCTCACGGGCGATACCGCGCTTATGCAGCTCCGAGCGGAGGAATTGCTCGCGTTCGATTCGAACTCCGCGAAGCCTCAAGACCGTTTTGAGGAAGCTCTTCGCAAACTCCTCGGCTTCCCGATTCTGCTCGCCGATCAGGTCGTTGATGGACTGATCAGCCTGTCCCGTCTCAGGAACGTCAGCCCCCAATTCCACGGGTTCGGCGTCAAACACCTCGTCGACCGATTTCTCGGCATCCTTCTCCGGGTCAACCATTAACTGGCTCCGCCTTTCGCGCGAATTGCGTTGGAATCCCCGACTATAGTTCCAGCGACGGAAATTCCCTGCCCAGGCAGGGGAACCCGTGTGCGAGGTCCATCCACAGGGTGAACGACCCGACCGGATTCATCCACAATCGGCCGCGCATCCGTTGCCGCCGCACCTCCCCCACCGCACGATCAGGTCATGGGAATCCGCTACTACGCATATCCGCTTCATCCCGACCACTACGAAGCCGCCGTCAAAGACCCTCGTCCGTTCCTGTCCGATGATCCGCTCGGGGATGCGTGGGGGCTCGTTCCGAATGGCGACGGCACGTCGACTATGGGAGGCAAGGCCGTCCCGCCGATGCTGTACCTGGACAAGTGTTGGCCCCATTTGCAGCGCCTGACTACGACCCCGCTCGGCGGCCACAGCCCAGCGCACGCACTGTTCGCCGGCGAGCCGACGATGCTCGACGGTGGGGTGGGCTGGGAAGGATTCTCGAAGGCGCTGAGCCCTGCGGAGATGAAGGTGATCGCCGAAGACTTGAAGGACGCGACTCTTTTCGACGACCGTGACGCTTTCGAACCAGGCGTCATCGAGGACATGCCTTCAGAGCTTCACTATGCCCAGCACTATCTGGAGAAGGCGAAGGACTTCGCGCAGGAGATGAGCGACAAGGGGCTCGGCGCGGTCTACTTGATCGCCTGAAAAAGTGGCTGAGGCCCCCTGCCCATCCCCCATTGCCTAGATAACTTGCGACAAGTAACCTTGCGAAGTGATCGCCTGCTGGGGCGGTGAACTCACCATCATTCACGCCATAAGTCCGGCACGAAACAAGTTTCTGAGGTGACGCCAATGCGACGCTCGCTTTCCGATCTCATCGCGTAAGCCGACGAAATGGCGGAGCGATTCGAGAACTACGAACCCGACGACGGGGACCTCAACGCCCCGTTGTCGCCGATCATGGCCGTCAAACTGGCCCAGTTTCGACGGAGTCAGGCGGAGAAGGAATTGGCGGAGGCGATCCGCACCGCGCGGACCGCGAACGTCTCGTGGCGCGAGCTCGGCGAAGCAATCGGCACGAGCGGCGAGGCGGTCCGACAGCGGTACGCCGAATAGTCGCCGCCGATTAGGGTGGGCCCCATGAACGACCTGACCATCGCATCGGGCCCGGGGATCCCCGGCGGCCTGGTCATCCCCGCCGCCGACCTGACCGAGCGCTTCGCCCGGTCGTCGGGGCCGGGCGGCCAGGGAGTCAACACCACGAACAGTAAGGTGCAGCTGTCCATCGACGTCGCCGTGTGCGGTTCGCTTTCCGACGGCCAGCGCCGCCGCGTCCTGCGCAACCTCGAAAACCGCCTGGACGGCACAGTCCTCACCGTCGCCGTAACCACGCAGAGGTCGCAGATCCGCAATCGGGCGGAAGCACGCGAGCGGATGGCCGCGCTGTTGCGGGAAGCACTGGCCCCGCCGCCTCCCCCGCGGCGCAAGACGAAACCGACTCGCGGGTCGGTGCGCCGCCGCATTGCCGCGAAGAAGCGGCGGTCGGAACTGAAATCGACGAGGAAGCGGCCGAACGTTTCCTAGGCAATCGCCGCAGAGACCAGGAAATTTCGCCGAAGAATCGACCGATCATCGCCGGCGGCGGGGACGGTACCGTCCGAAACGCGCCCGTGAAGGAGCGAATCCCCCTACGGTTAACGCCATGACCAGATCTGACGTGACCTTCCCCTCCGGAGATGGATCCTGCGCCGCGTGGCTGTACGTTCCCGACGACGCCCCTGCCCCGGGGCCGATCATCGTGATGGCCCATGGTCTCGGCGGCGTACGCCAGATGCGCCTCGATGCCTTCGCCGAGCGTTTCAGCGCCGCCGGCTACCGCTGCCTGGTGTTCGACTACAGGCACTTCGGTGCGAGCGCCGGGGAGCCCCGTCAGCTCCTGTCGGTGCGGCGTCAGCTCGAGGACTGGAACTCCGCGATCACCCACGCGCGGGGCCTCGACGGGGTCGACCCTGACCGTGTGGTCATCTGGGGCACGTCCTTTGGTGGCGGCCACGTGGTTCGGACCGCGGCGCGCGACCCCAGGCTTGCCGCGGTCATCGCGCAGTGCCCATTCACCGATGGATTGGCCTCGACGTTGGCGCTGCCGCCTGCGACCACGGTCAAGATCGGCCTGCTGGCCGTGCGCGATCTGCTCGCCGCGTGGCGCAACAAGGAACCTGTGATGGTTCCCGCTTACGGGGACCCGGGGTCGACCGCCCTGATGACGGCGCCCGACTGCGTGGCGGGCATCGAAGCAATTGTGCCCGCCGGAGATGACATCCGCTCGGACATCACGGCACGATTCGGGTTGGATATTCTGCGCTATTTCCCGGGACGACACGCCCGCAAGATCCAGTCCCCGGCGTACTTCGCGGTCTGCGAGGATGACTCGGTCGCCCCGCCGCGCCCCACCCTGCGCCATGTCCGCAAGGCGGCGAAGGGCGAGGTGCACACGCAACCAGGCGGTCATTTCGACATCTACGTCGGCGACGACTTCGAACGCAACGTCACCGGGCAGCTGGATTTTCTCGCTCGATATGTTCCCGTCGCCTCCGGCGAAGCCTGAGCGGGGCGAGGCGAACCCCGACACCCGGGAGACTTACCGCTCCGAACGCCCCATCGATTCGGGCGGCCGTCCGGCGAAACTACGCCTCGAGCACGTAGCGCAGGATCTCCACGACCTGATCGGTGGTGGTGCACCACGCCTGGGCGGCGGCGTCGACTTCCTTGAGCGGGTGGACGATGTCTTCGCTGTGAAGCGTGATGTACGGCTTGTCCAGGGCCGCGCAGTAGCCGGCGTTCCACTGCTTGTACTGGTCGCCGAAACGTACGACGACCATGTCGGCCTTCTCGATCAGCGTGCGGGTGCGGATGGAGTTGACCTTCGACGACTGGTGGTCGCGCCAGAACCCGGCGGGCGCCGCGCCCAGGTGATCGCCGGCAGCGTCGCTGGCGGGATGATCGGTCACCGGCGCGGTGAACACCACGTCGAGGCCGGCGGCCTCGGCGCCGCGCTGGATTTCTTCACGCCAATCGGTGTGGATCTCGCCGGAAAGGTACACGTTGAAGCTCATGGCCTGCTTTCTCCTTACGTCGATGGGCCGGTGAACGGCACCCGCAGCCTACCGGGACGCCAATGGCTAGGGTGGAATGACGACGGTTGATATAGCACCGAAATCAACTCCCACTTGGAGCCCACGCAGGAGGAATTCACCCGTGAACCAGCGACGTCGCGAAGTTTTCGATCTCCCCGGCTGGTGGCGCCAAGCCGTCGTCTACCAGATCTATCCCCGCAGTTTCGCCGATGCCAACGCCGACGGGATCGGAGATCTGGCCGGCATCACGTCGCGGGTGGACTATCTGCGGGACCTGGGCATCGACGCCGTGTGGTTGAGCCCGTTCTACCCCTCCGCGCTGGCCGACGGCGGCTACGACGTCGACGACTACCGGAACGTCGACCCGAAGATCGGCACCCTGGACGAGTTCGACGAGATGGTGGCCGCGCTGCATGCGGCCCACATCAAGGTGGTGGTCGACATCGTTCCCAACCATTCGTCGAACCGCCATAAGTGGTTCCGCGCCGCCCTGAACTCTCCGAAGGGTTCGAACGAGCGGTCCCGCTACATTTTCCGCGACGGCAAGGGAGAAAACGGCGAGCTGCCGCCCAATGAATGGCAGTCGATCTTCGGTGGCGGCGCATGGCAACGGATCACCGAACCCGACGGCAGCCCCGGCCAGTGGTACCTCCATTTGTTCGCCAAGGAGCAGCCGGACTTCAACTGGGATCACCCGGACGTGCACGAGGATTTCCTTGAGACCCTTCGGTTCTGGAGCGACCGGGGCGTCGACGGCTTCCGCGTCGACGTGGCGCACGGGTTGAAGAAGAACATGGATCCGGCCTTCGATGCCCTGGCGGATGTGCTGGGTGGGCGGGAGCTGTTCGTCGACGGGCAACATCCCGTGTGGGATCGGGACGACGTCCACGAGATTTACATGGAGTGGCGCGACGTCTTCAACGAGTACGACCCACCCCGCACCGCGGTCGCCGAAGCATGGGTCGCCCCGCACCGGCAGGCACGCTACGCGTCACCCGAGGGCCTCGGCCAGACCTTCAATTTCGACCTGCTGCAGGCGGACTTCCGCGCCGACGAGTTCCACGAAATCATCTCGCGCAACCTCACGGCGGCCGAAGCCATCGGGGGTTCCACCACGTGGGTGCTTTCCAACCATGACGTGGTGCGCCACGCCACCCGCTACGGGCTGCCCGGCGGCCAGGAAAGCAAGGGCGCTCCGGGAGCGGGGGCGCCCGCCGGCACCGGCAATGACGGAAAGCTGTGGCTTTTCGACGGCGGGGATCCCGCACACGTCGATCATGCCCAGGGTTCCCGACGCGCTCGCGCGGCGACGATGTTTCTTCTCGGGTTGCCCGGCTCGGCCTACCTGTATCAGGGCGAGGAACTGGGTCTGCCGGAGGTGGGCCAGATTCCCGACGAGGACCGACAGGATCCGGCCTTCTTCCGCAACCGGGATGTCGAGGTCGGCCGTGATGGCTGCCGCGTTCCGCTGCCGTGGAGCAGCCGGGGCCGGTCGTTCGGATTCGGCGACGACGGCTCTCACTTGCCGCAGCCGGACTGGTTCGGCGACTACGCCGTCGAGGTTCAGAATGAAGACCCCGCCTCAACCTTGAACCTCTACCGGCGGGCGCTGGAACTGCGCGCTGAGTTGCAGGACGACGAAAAGCTCGAGTGGGAGGACGTCACGGATTCGTCTCTGACTTTCCGCCGGCCTGGTGGATGGCGGGTGGTGCTGAACTTCGACACCGAACCCATTCCCCTGCCATCCGGCGAGGTGCTGCTCAGCAGCTCGGAGCTTGGCGACGACGGCCTACTGCCCGGCGAAACCTGCGCCTGGCTGCGCTGATCGGATGAACCCCCGGCCGACACGGTCGGGGGTTGTCCTTTGCCGGGCCCCGCCGGAGAACCCCATCAACAGTTGTAGTCTTTGGCCAACGAAACCCGTCTGACCTGCATGATCAGACGTTGAACTTGAACTCCACTACGTGTCGTTGCAAAGTCACCTTCTCATTCGTGAATAGCAGCTAAAAACCACCACACCCGCTATGTGCAGCAAAGATAGAGTGCACACCAGGTAGCCTCAGCCCCCGCTCCTCGTGCAGCAGCGTCCTTTAACAAGACATACATGGGATTTGCCCCACATACGGTTAATTCAGGCTTCCGATGTCGCCCAAGCGACCCGTTGAAACTTAACCGAACGGTCCGTGCGGAACGCTCGGCCGTAAATAGGATTGATGCCGAGCAAAGGCGGGCGCGAATGCATTAAACGTCCTGCCTGCTACCCCACCCCCCCCCCGTTCTACCGGTCCGACCACCTGCCGATGCACGATACCCGGACGCCGATGTGGGTGTGCCCGCTTGGCGCGTAGCATTGGCGACATGCGCATTTTCACCGTGGGCCACTCCAACCTCGAGTTCGAGGACTTCGCTGAAATGATCAAGGCTGCCGGTGTGGCATCCATCGTGGATGTGCGCAAGCTGCCCGGGTCCAGGAAGTACCCGTGGTTCAACGGCGACCACCTTGCCGAACACCTTCCCACATGTGGCATCACTTACAGCAGAAGCGAGGGCCTCACCGGGCGGCGCAACGTGTCCCACTCGGTGCCGTTTGAGGTTAACGGCAACTGGCGTAACCGCAGTTTCCACAATTACGCCGACCATGCGCTGGGCGAGGAGTTCTCGGACGCGCTCTCGCAGCTACGGGTGAACGCCGCCGAAACCCCCACCGCGATCATGTGCTCCGAGGCGGTGTGGTGGCGCTGCCACCGGCGTATCATCGCCGACCACCTCATCGCCCACGGTGACGAGGTTGGCCACATTATGGGCCTGGGTGCAGCCGGGGCGAAGGTGAGCGAGGCAACGCTCAACGACGGCGCAGTCATCGGCAACGATCTCCTCGTGCGCTACCCCGAGCGGGGCTAGCGCGTACACCAGAGGCCAGGGGTGCGGAAACTCGGACTACGCCTCAGTCAGCCACGGCATCCGCCTCGGCCTGACCTCATGCGCGACCTACGCCTTGTATTCATGGAGCGCCCGCCCCTTATGAGCAGCAGCATCGGAGGCACACCAGCAAATAGCACGCTCAAACGAGCTTTAGGGGCTCTTCGCGTTTTGGAGTGCGTAGCTGACCGCAGAGCCCGAAAAGGGCGGCACCGGTTCTCTCCGGGGGCGTCCGGTTCACCCCAACGGCCGAGGGGGAACATCGGCGACATCTGCTCCACGGTGTCCGGGGTCACGTACCCGGTATCGACTGGTCCGGGATTCACGCAATCCACGGTGATCCCTTCGTCGGCAAGCTGACACGCGAGAGTCAGGGTGATCCCCGCCGGAACGTTCGTGATTGCAGATGAGGACGTCGACGTGGCCGAACTCCGCCACCGCCCGATCCATCGTCGGCTCCCCACGGCTGGTCGGCGTCATGGGGACGATGATGAGTCAGCAGCAGATCGACGCCTAGCGGATCAGTTCCATCGCCCGGGCCTGGTCGAGCGCCGCCAGGTGCGGCAGAGGATCGATGCCCATGTCGGCGACGTAGGCGGTGAGCAGCTCACGGACCGTCGCCTCCAAGTCGGCGCGATCCCAGGGCTTGGCGATGTAGTGGTCGAGATCCGCCTCGTTGACCGCGACGATGGTGTCCTTCAACTGCGCCTGTCCGGTCACCAGAACCTTGCGGGTGGCGGCGGTGCGGTCGTCGTCCATCATGTCGACGAGGAACTCGACGCCGGTGGTGCCGGGCATGCGGTGATCGCACAGGGCGAGGGCGAGGACGTCGCCGTCGGCGCTGATTTCGTCGATGACCTCCCAGGCGTCGTCGACGTCGGAAGCCGGTTCGAGACGCACCGTGGGAGCGAAGACCTGCAGGTCCCGCTCGATGGCGGTGCGGACCTCCGGTTCGTCTTCGAGGATGAGGATGGTCAGCTTCATGATTCAGCTCTCCTGTAGTGACAGCGGCCCGGCGACTGGCAGGCCGACGATGACGCGGGTTCCCGCGGTGGACGTCTCGATGTTGATGGTCCCGTTGTGTTTGCTCACGATGGTGCGGCAGACCCCGAGGCCGATTCCCATGCCGAAGCGGACCTGGCCCTGCTTCGTGGTGAAGCGGGGTTCGAAGAGCCGGTCCAAGAGCTCCCCCGGGATCCCGGGGCCGTCGTCGATGACCTCGACCTGCACCCAGTCCGGCCTCGGCCGACTGGTGCGCACGGTGATGGTGGACCCCTTGCCGGATTCGATGAACGCTTCGGCGGAGTTGGTGATGAGGTTGGTCCACACCTGCGCCAACTGGCCCGGGGTACAGGTGATCGGGGGAAGTTCGGCGTAGTCGCGGCGGACGGTGACGCCCCGGAGCTTGTGGGAGGTCAGGCGGATGGTGTCGTCGATGCCCTGGTGAATGTCGACGTCCGTGACGGGGTCGCCGTCGGGGCGGGCGTAGGAACGCAGACTCGCCACGAGATCGGTGATGCGGGTGGCCGCATTTTCGACGTTGCGCAGGGCGGTGCCGATGGAGGCGGCGTGCTCCACCATTTCGAAGTCCAGATTCCGGGACTTGTGCACCTGGCGGACGAAATCCAGGTCGTGGACCCCGGCCAGCACCAAACGCGACGCCAATTCACGGTCCCCGGTGATCTCGGCGATCTCCCTGCGGATCTCGCGGGCCCGCTTCGTGCTGACCGCGTGGGACGAGCTGGCCGCCTCGATCGCGGAGAGAGCTCCGTCCGACCAGCGCTTGGACTTGCCGGTGTTCAGCAGGGCCTCGATGTCGTCGGCGAGGTGTTCGGCGGTGCGCTTGATCGCGGCCATCGGGTTGTTGAGTTCGTGGGCGACGCCCGCGGCCAGCTCACCGAGGGAGGCGAACCGCGCCTGGCTCATCAACTCCTTGCGGGCTCCCTCGAGGTTCTTCAATGCCAGGGCGAGGGCGGCGCGTTCCTGTTCCAGCAACGATCGAGTTTCGTGCCGTTTCACCTGGATGTCCTCGGCGCGTCGAAGCCGTCTGTCGTAGGTGCGGACGAACAGCGCGGTGATGAGCCGGTTGAGCTGCGGTTCCACGGAAAGGAGGTAGTTGAGCTGCTCGTAGGAGAGCTGGACCGCGACGACCTCGGTGGTGGTGCGCGCGGTGAAGAAGCCGACCCGGGCATTGGCCAGGGCGAGCAGTCCGATCACCTTGCCGGTGGAGGCGTGGTGCATGGTGATGTCGCCGGCGTCGGTGATGCGCCCGAGCAGCACCTTGCCGCTCAGGGCGAAGATCATCTCCTCGACGGCGTGCCCCTCCTTGGTGAGGTACACCCCCGGCGGGAACACCAGGCGGGGTTGGTAACCGAGATGGTGGTCGGCGGCATCGATGAGAACTTTGATGATCTCGATGTCGCTCATCGTGGTGTCGAGCACGAAGTGCTCGGGGAGCTCGTCGTGGAAGCCCACGGTGGGGTCCTCGTCGCTGCGGTGGTGCCAGTAACGGCGCAGCTGCTGGAGGAGCGTTCGGATGAACGTGTCCTCCTTGATCTCCGGGGTATAGGCGAGCATGTCCAACCGCCCCAAGTCGGTGAGCAGGTCCAGCCCGCTGATCGACGGCGCGGTGGACAACACCAGGATGCGCGTGTGCCTGAACCTCGGATCGGTGACGAAGGAGACGAGGGGATGGTCGGCCGGGAGGCCGTCGTCGTGGAGCGTGACCGTGATCAGCCCCAGATTGTCGTCGTCGCCGATCTGCTCGAGGACGGACGGCAGATCGGGCCCGTTCACCACCCGGTGCCGCTCCCCCAACGTGCGGCTGACGAGAGAATAGAGATACTGGGTGACCTCGGAGCGGCCGACGATGGCGATCGTCGAGTGCGGCAATCCTTTGCGCAGGGGCATCTAGCCCACCAGCCCCAGGGCCGTCCACAGTGGCGGGGCGGCGAAGACGAGCAGAGCGGTGGCCACGCCGCCGACGGCCAGACCGATGAAGGCCATTTGGCCGATCTTGATTTCGCCGGTGGCATAGGCGATGGCGTTCGGCGGCGTGGAGATCGGCATCGACATGCCGACCGAACAGGCGATGGCGACGACGACCGCCACCAGGAGCGGGTTGACGCTGTCCAGCGAGACCGCCAGCGACACCGCCAGGGGAACCAACAGGTTGGCCGCGGCGGAGTGCGAGATGACGTTGGCCAGGCCGAAACTGATGAGACCCAGCGTGGCCAGGATCGCGAGGCCGCCCAGGGACGTCCAGTCCACCGAACCGACGAGCCACGCATCCAACCCGGTGGCGCCCACGCCGGTGCCCAGCGCGATGCCTCCGGAGACCAACCACAGCACCGGCCAATCCAGGGCCTGGACGTCCTTGCCCTTCATGACCTGCAACGCGAGGAGCGCCACCACCGGGAAGAAGCCGACGATGTTGGAGGAGACGCCGTGCAGCGGCTCCGAGACCCACAGGAGGATGGTCAAGCCCGCGATGACGTAGAACACCTTCGCGTCGAGGGCCTTGTTCCAGCGGGATTCCATGTCGATCTCGATGCGCGCGTCTTTCGGAATGAACGTCAGGCACAGCAGAACCCACGCGATGGCCAGCACGACGAGCATGTACGGCACGGCCAGCACCATCCACTGGGTGAAGGAGACGGAAATGCCGTGCTCCTGCAGCACGCCGATGGCGATCGCATTCGGCGGCGTGCCCACCGGGGTGCCGATGCCTCCGACGTTCGCCGCCAGGGGAATCGACAGCGCGACGCCGGCCCTCGCCTTGCCCGCGGGAAGCGCCTTGAGAATCGGGATGACCACCGCAAACATCGTCGCGGTGGTAGCGGTATTCGACATGAACATGCTGAGCAGGGCGGTGATCAGCATCAGGCCCAGCACCGTCATCCGCGCGTTGCTGGGGAAGGGCTTGAGCATCACGGATGCGAGGTTGCGGTCCATGCCGTACTTCTCGGCGCCGTGGGCGATCATGAACCCGCCCAGGAACAGGATGATCACGGGGTTGGCCAAAGCCGCGAAATAGTCGGAGGCCGGAAGCACCGTGTCCGCCAGAGCGGCGTCTCCTCCGGTGGGATCGTCGAACGCCCCCTTCGAGACCAGCAGCACCTCCAGGAAGATGACCAGCACCGCCGTCGCGGTCAGAGGGATCGGCTCGAGCACCCAGAACACGATCGCCAACAGGAAAATCGCCAGCATTCGCTCGCCCGGTTCCGCCAGCCCGGGGATGTCCGCGAAGAACGGCACGAGGAACAGAACGGAGCCGAGGACGAACCCGACGATCTGCTTGGGACTCAGCGTTCTCGCGGCCTGCTGCAGGACCGGCGGCTTGGGTGCGTTGGTCGATCGCTTCCTCGCCCTGCGCGGAGCGGGAGCAGTTGTGGCGGAGGTGGCGGAAGAGGGTTTCCCGGGGGAATCTGCGACGTCGGCACTCATGCCTTCAATGGTAGGTCACGCCACAGAATTCGCACTGTTCACTGTAGGTGGCGGGAGTTGGCACAGTCGTCGGTGCCCCTGCCCGATCCATCGGGCTCCGAGCTCACCCTGATCTGGCCTTTCGGCCGCCCCGCTACACGTTGAACTTGAACTCCACCACGTTCCGAACGCGACTTACCTCTATGACCATGAACTTCACGCTCTCAATCGCCAACGCGCGCCCTGCCTTGTTATACTTGGTGGCGTAGTCGAACGTCGGCTACTACCCCGACCGGAGCGGTGCTCCTCCGGCGGAAAAGATGAAGACCCCGGCACGAGCACACCGGGGTAAGAGGGACTGGCGGGCGACCCACCACCTTCGGATAACAGGGCAGAGTCGCGTGTCGGATGCAAGGGATGGGCTCCTCCGACTGCCACTGGTGACCCACACTCGCGGGATCGGCGTGACTCCCGACGCGAGGACAGAGGCCAGAGTCACGGGTTCCGAGCGAGATGGACGCGCTCGGGTAGACCGGCCGATTGCGAACCACACTCGTCGGGCCTGGCGCTCCAGCGACGAGGACAGAGGCCAGAGCGCAGCCGCCCTCATCGGTAGGTGAGGGACTCAAGAGGCGGCCACGAGTACACGGGTATTGACTCCTGAGGAGTCCCTGTGTCCTCGACACACTACGTCCAGCCCACTTTTCTCACCCTCCGACAGGCGGCCGCCGAGGGCTATGCCGCGTACTCCACCCTTCGAAAGTACATTGCGGACGGGCGGCTGCCCGCCGTCAAGGTCGGTTCTCGCGTCAAGGTTCTGCGGTCTGACCTTGACGCCCTCGCGGTCCCCAAGCG
This sequence comes from Corynebacterium xerosis NBRC 16721 = ATCC 373, assembly GCF_001552415.1. Lineage (GTDB taxonomy): Bacteria > Actinomycetota > Actinomycetes > Mycobacteriales > Mycobacteriaceae > Corynebacterium > Corynebacterium xerosis. The sequence goes on along the minus strand of NZ_BCRD01000001.1, from coordinate 257,313 downwards.
ACAGCCCACTTTCGAGGAGCTTGAGGCCGCCGCAGAACGGCTCGTCGCTTCCGCTCCCCCGCTGAGCGACGCCCAGCTCCGTCGCCTCAGAGCGATCTTCGGCGGTGCGGCATGAGCGCCGGGCTCGCGTGCACGAAAGACCTCTTCTTCACGCGCGACACCACTGAAACCCCTGGTAGAACGGCACTGGCGGCACCGCCGTATGGGGAGCAGCCCCATGACGCCGCCGCCGCCGATGCTCGCGACCTGGTCGATGCGGCGGGCTGGTCTCGGACAGTGGTGGCGGACTCGGCGACGTCGCGGAAGCACCCCGCCGAGTTCGAGGTCCTGACTCGTTCGGTAGCACGCGGAGCGCGCGGCGCTGCCGGCTTCGGGCAGTACCCCTCGGTGGCCGCGATGTCCACGGATCAGGATTCCATCGTCATCGGCTTCGACACCGAGTTCGTGACTGTCGATCTGGTGGATGCCGACCGTGTATGGGTCGGCGAGGACGAGCACATGGTGCGGAAGATTGTGTCCTACCAGTTCGCCGCGATTGACCCTCTCGATGATTCCCAGCTCCGGCTCTGCGTGGTCATCCCCCGGAGCTACAGGGGGCCGCGCGGCGCTCGTACGGCGCGGCTGTCCTTCGAGAAGAGCCTTGAGATCGCGATCATGAGCCTGGGTCTTCATGAGCACAGGCTCGCAGTTGGGTGGACTGACAAGGGCGTCTCGGCGCAGTCTGCCATCGGTGACGACGGCAAGTCCCACCCCTCGGTGTGGTTCAAGCACAGTCCCGAGGGGACGCCCAGGGCGTTGCCGATCACCTTGGTCGCGCACTACCAGCACGCCGACCTGACTACTTTCGTCGACCGCCGGAAGGCGATCAACGTCTGGAACCAGGCGTATCCCGGTCGGTCGAAGACGCTGTCGGATCGTGCGGGTTGGGACGGTCGACGTGCCCGGTGGCTGGACGGTCGCGCGCCGGACATCCTCCGCACGGTGATCTCGGCCAGCGCGGGCATGGTTTCGAACAAGCCCGCCCGCATGGTGCTTTCCGGCGAGAACTGGCGGTGGAAGCTGCCGGTGGAAGTCTCGATCCGCGACACGATGGCGCAGAGCGGTGCTGAGCCGCTCAAGGCACTCGGTGCGGCGATCGGGGCGCCGAAGCTGGATGTTCCTGGTGACTGGATCACCCGGATGGACGAGTACTTCGACGTGCATCCTGCGGAGTTCCTCGACTACGCGGCGAATGATGCCGTGATCGCTCTGGAATACGTGAGCCAGCTATACGGCGATCACCGTGCTGTCCCGTTGACCTTGCCCACTGCTGCGGCGAAGGCGGTGAAGGGCCTTATCCAGGACGAGCTGGGCGAGGGCCGCGACTTCAATTCCGTCTTCGGCGGACTCCACAAGGTGACGAAGACCCGCGAGGGTGCTGCCGGTGTAGACGAGCAGCAGCTCGACTTCTACCACGTCCGGGCGCTGGAGCCGATCGACGGTGCTGCGGCGACGTGGATCCATGCTGCGGCGATGAGCTTTCGAGGCGGGTACAACATGTCTGCCGAGCTTGGGCTGTTCGCGCGCGTGACCAGTGACTTCGATCTTCAGTCCTGCTACCCCACGTCCAGTTCGACGATTTGGGATGTCGACTACCAGCATCCCGATGGCGTGATTCTGAAGACGGTGAACAACGCCGACCTCACGCTGTCCGACTTCAAGAGCCCACTCACGCCGTTCCTCGGGTTCGTGAGCTTCGAGTTCCCGAGCACGGTCGCGTTCCCTTCGTTGCCGGTTCCGGTCGAGGGGTCGATGGTCTATCCGCTCACAAGCGGTGGTGCTCGTGGGGTCTGGGCAACCGGTCCCGAGGTCTGGCTCGCCCTCACGCTTGGCGCGACTGTGACCTGTCAGATCGGTCACTTCGGACGGGTCCTCACCGATGAGCATGGTGAGCCCTCTCGGCTTCTCCGGGGTGCGTACAAGCAGCTCCTCGATGACCGTGCGCGGGCCAAGGCGGAGTTCGGTGCGAAGTCGTTCGAGCAGAACGTCCTGAAGCTGATGGCGAACTCTCCCTACGGCAAGCTGGCGCAGGGAGTTATGGGCCAGCGGGGCTGGGATGCCTGGGCGCAGGAACGTGATGCGGTCGGCGGGTCCGCGATCACCTCACCCTGGCACGCGTCCATGACTACCGGCCTCGTGCGCGCGGTTCTGCTTGCGACGCTGAACCAGCTTCACAACCTGGGCTACAGCACGCCGTCCTGCACTACGGACGGATTCATCACGGATGCCGATCTGGACGTGGTCGACAGCCTCGACCTTTTCGGGCTCGGTCCGATCTGGCGTGAGTCCCGGCTCGCGCTGACCGGTTCGCAGAGGATGTGGGAGCGCAAGCACCAGCAGACCGACCTGCTCAACATCACTACCCGGGCGAACTTCAGCCGACAGCCTGCCGGCGTCCTGGCACACGGTGGCTACAAGCTTCCAGAGGGCATCGAGCAGGACAGCCAGGCCGACCGCGACCTCATGTACGAGCTCATGGCGAGTCGTGAGGGCGCACTCCCGGTGACGATGAAGGTCTTTCCCTCGGTGCAGGAGCTGACCCGCATCGACAAGCGGCTGGACTTCGCGCCGCGCGTGGTCCACAAGGAGCAGACCATCGAGTTCGACCGAAAGCGCCGCCCCGTCCCCGATGGGATGTCGGTCGACGTCATCGACATCGACGGCGTCCAGCATGAGGTCGCCCATGTGCACACCGTGCCCTGGGATTCTCCCGAGCAGGCCACGTTGGGGCGTTCGGTCGACCAGGGCCTCAAGGAGTGGGACGACGACCTCGGCGAACCCGTGTGGATTCGCTCCCCCGTTCGGCGGACTGTCGAGCAGTGGGAGGACTACTTTGCGCGGCTCGACGCTCTGCTCGATGAGGACGGTTCGATCGCCCATGCAGAGCAGCTGGAGCACATCGCCAAAGGCATCGTGATCGCCTTCCGCCAGGAGATCATCGACATCCCTTGGCTCCATCCGGGACAGCCTCTGGCAGACAGGCTCGATGCGTTCGAGGCATTCGGGCTGCCTCGCGTGAAGGAGCGGTTCTGGTCGCACGCCCGGTCGAAGGCCGAGCGCCAGATCGACATCGATCTGGAGGCGATCCGCCCCTACGTCAAGTGGATGCAGGCGATCGACCCCTTTGACGAGTCGGCTTCTGCTGGCGCTTCGTGAGGTGGTGACGATGCGCTACAGCCTCGGAGGACTTGCCTTCGCCACCAAGCAGAAAGTCGCCAACCACGCCAGTGCCGTGCTGAACCGAGCGGGGCTCGGGGAGGTCCTGCGCGGTTCCGATGAGTCGTTCGCCCGTGACCTCCTCGCCCACCATCCAGAGGCCGACCGCAAGCACGGCGCTGGCGTCTTCTGGATCACCGTCGCCCTCATCCCTGAGTGGGGCACGAGGAACTTTCTCGTCTTTCGGGAGGACGGGTCGATCGACAACTGGTCGATCAAGAAGTGCATCAACAACTTGCGACCGGAAGGTCACTGAACCGAAAGGAACTGACCATGAGCAACAAGACCACGACCAATCTCGACGAGCTGATCGAGCAGGAGCGCCGCCGTGCGTCCGAGCGCATCACCAAGCTCAAGCGTGCCGCCGCTGCCGAGCAGCGCCGCATCGACGAGAAGGTCATCGATCTGCTGCGCGACCAGAGCCCCGACCTCTACGACCGGCTCTCCGAGGAGGCGGCCGGTGCCTTGGAGGCAGAGAAGGCGAAGAGGTCGAGGCGTGCGAAGAAGGCGACATCGTCTTCGGGATCGGTGAACGACGGAACTGCCTCGCAGTCCGTCGATCCCGAACATGAGGAGGCGGCACCGTGGAACGGCTGACGACTCCGATCCGGGACTTGCGTCAGCGTCCCGGGGCCCCCTCGCCCGCAGGGAGCGCAGCGACCGAGGACGAGGGCCAGCGGTTCTTGGAGGACATGAGCGCCAGCGAAATGTCCGACGAAAACCCTGCTGGCCGTCTTCCGTACGCCCCGGAGAACGAGCCCGACTCCCCAAGCAGCGCTGGTCGGGCTCGTGCGGAGGGGTGTGCGGAAGACCCGGCCCTGCCCGCGGAGCAGCACCACGACTCCCAGGTAAACACCGGTCGTGGTACTGCGCAGAGGGCAGGGCCGGCCGAGGCTCCGGTGGAGCCTCGGAACAGCCGTCGTCGGGAGGTCTCTCTCGACGTCCGGCTGACGGTGGCTGATCGCGATGCGATCCGCCGCCGCGCCCACGTGCTCAGCGTCAAGCCGAGCGCATGGGCTCGCGCCGTCATGCTCGACGCGCTGGACTCGAGGTCCTCGAAGGTCGATCAGCTGGAGAACAACGCGGGAGTGGAGGAGGCGGCGGCCACGTCTCTTGCTCCGGCAGTAGAGCAGCTGCGTCGAGTTGGTGTGAACCTGAACCAGGCGCTCCGCAAGGGTGCTGCCGTCGATGACAGTCTCCTTCACCTGGTGATGGTTGCGGTGGACGAGGTGCGTGCCTCGCTCGGCGATCGGACACGGGTATGAGCACCGTGAACGTCCGCCCCTCGACCAACGCTGCAGGAGCTGTTGGGTACTTCCTCTACGGGCGTGACCCTGAGGTGCGAAAGGAGCTCCTCAAGGTCGGATCGACACGTGCAGCCGCGTATGCGATGTCCATGGTCGATGGCGGGACGACCCCGTCGGAGTTCATCGCGTGTGCCGAGGCGCACGCCGCTGCTCACGGTCGGACGAACCAACTTCAGAGCTACGTTCTGGCGTTCCACCCTGACGAGTTCGACGTGACCTCGCAGGCCGACCTTGAGCGCATCCGGGACGTGGCAGTCGAACTCGCCGAACGCATGCACAGCGCTGACTACATGATCGCGGTGCACTCTGACTCTTCCGGAGGCCATGGGCACGCGCACATCCTGGTCATCAACCACGACAACCTCACCGGTAAGAGCCTCCAACGGTACACATCGTGGAAGCACGGACTGCGCCAGCTGAACGACGAGCTGATGGCAGACGAGGGTCTGCGTATGCTCCCCGATCCGGAGGAACCGAAGCCCGACTGGGAGCTGCGCCGCGAGGCCTTCGCTCCGGGCGGGTTCGAGCAGGTCCTCGGCGACAAGGTCTACGACGCACTGACCGACTCACGCTCGACGAATCGCGAGGCGTTCGAACATGTCCTCGCCGGGCGCGGGGTCACGCTCGCGGTGACGAACCGCGACGGCTGGAGTTATAAGATGCGCCGGGATGACAACGGGAAGCTCGGACGGAAGAAGGCCTCGGCGCTGACACCCGAATTCACCGCTGAAGGTGCTCAAGAGATCTTCGACTATCACGCGCAGAAGGGACAGACTCATGGGAGCGCTGGACAGGATCAAGCAGGCCGACGAGCAGCAGAAGACTACGGAGCTCCTGGAGGCCTTGATCTCACAGCACGACGCCGACATGCAGCAGATCGCGAAGCTGACGAAGACCGTCGCCGACCTGACCGAGTACGTGAAGGTGATGGACGAGGAGCAAATGACGCGGCTGGATCGCCTGTCGACCTCGCGGCAGCACGAGCTTCCCTCCACGCTGCCGCTCGACGCCGAGACGAAGAAGCGGCTGACCGAGATCGAGAAGACGCTGAGCGCCGTCGCGCAGCAGCTGAGCAGCAGCGAGGTCGTGAAGCTGCCCGGCGGGTCCTCGGTAACCCGGGCGGACCTGGCCGCATACACGATGACGGCGAAGATCAGCGAGGAGCTGAAGACGACGACTTCAGCCTCGGCTGACCTCGCCGAGGCCATCCGTAAGCGCGGCCACGTCCGTATCGACACGGACAAGCTCACCGAGCACGCTGTGAAGGTGCTCGATCAACGTCTGGCGAAGGCGGTCGAGGCTCCCGTCCAGAGGGTCGAGAAGGCCGTCGCGGGGCTTGAAGAACGGGTGATCAGTCTCGGCGCCAAGAAGCTCGCCGAGGTGACCGACCGTGCCCACGACGTGGTCAGCGCTGTCGGGCGGGCCGAGCGGCGAGTCGAGCAACTTTCGGCAAGGGTCACCTGGGCGACGGTCGGTCGCATGTGCCTTGCCCTCCTCCCGTTCACCGTCGCGTTCATCATGCTCACGGGGATGGTCGGCGGGATCACACAGATGCTCGGCCTCGGGCCGCTGCTCGGATGGGCCTGGGACTCGTTCTCCGTTGCGAGTGTCTGGTGGGCGAAGGTACTCATTGCCCTCGCCGCCCTCGGCGGATGCGCTCTGTTCGGCTGGCTGCTTTGGTGGCTTGGAGAGAAGCTGTACGAGAGCTATCGGGGCTGGTAGTCGGAAGAAAAAGTGAGTGCCCGTAGCCGAAGCTACGGGCACTCTGAACTCAGTCGACGTAGGGGTCATCGCCGAACAGTTCGGCATCGGTGTCGTAGTGCCCGAGGAGGTCGCGCTGCTGGCGGATCAGCTCGACGGTTGCCTTGTGCAGGGCGAGCAGGTCATGGAGGTGGGCCTCCTCATCGCTCATCTCGGGGTTGCCGACCCACCAGCGAAACGATTCGGCGTGGCTGTAGGCGTTGGACTCAGCGCTCATGGTCGTTCCCTTCACAGGTCCCTGAAGACGTACACGGAGATTGCGTCGGAGCGGACGACCGTGTAGTCGAGTTCGAGGTCGCGGGTCCAGGCATTCCAATTGAAGTAGCGCACAAGCTCTTCCGGCGCGTCGTCCTGCGGGATGAGGCCAATCTCCTCGGCTAGGGTCTCGGCGTAGTCCCGGAAGCTGCCCCACGTACCGCAGAAGCGCTCTTCGAAGTCGGGAACCGACGGCAGGTCTCCGGTGCCTTCTGCGACGTAACTGCCGGAGGTCACCCAAGCGCACAGAGCCTCGCGCTGGTGTTCGGGGATGGCGAGAAGGACACGCGCCCACTCTGCCGCTTCCGACGGGCTCGTCTCGCCCGAGGTGGCGATGTTCTCGTGGTCCATGACCCACAGCTCCTCGCATCCACTGCGCACACGATGAGCGCCACCGTGGACGTCAGCAAGGGTGCCTTCGTCGGCAGTCTCGGCGTCGAACCATTCGCCGACGAGGCGAGCGTTGTTATAGCAGGCGAGGCAGCCGATCCAGGCTCGGGGCGCGGTGTCGGTGTGTGTTCGGGTTGTCATGGCGGTTCTCCTCCGTGGTCGAGGAGAGCGGCGGGCGCGACAGGCAGTCGTGCTCGGTGAATCGACGCGCTTACGCCACGTCGCCGCTCTCAAGAGGTCTCCCGGCCACGCTCCGCGTGGCTACCCAACCAGGTGGCCTACCTCCAGTCGACGACGACGGACGCGGTCCTGAACCCCTTGCGCCCACGCGGCTGTGGGAGAAGCGTGATCGTGGCGAGGGCGTCGATGGTCTGACGGCGTAGGTCAAGTGACGCTTCCCGAAATGCTGAGGCAGGGTCGTCGACGCCCAGGATCGGCGACAGCGCACCCGCGCGGCCTTGCATGAGTCGTTCGGCCTCCAGCTCCTGGATCCGCGCTTCTGCAGCGTCCCGTACGCGCTTGAGGTCACGTGCCTCAATGATCTCGGCATCGTAGTCGGCCTCTGCGCGCAGAATGCGCGCCCGCTGGTCGCTGATCGCCGAGCCGATGCCGGCCGCATGCGGCCCACCGTCCGCGACCTCGACCATAGCGGTCGCGTCCTTGCGTGCAAGACGTTTGGCGATGACCGTGGTGACGAAGTCGTCGATGGCGGCGCCCGAGCGGACGATGTGCCCTGCGCACTTGTACCCGCGCGGCGCCCCGGTCACCTTCTTTCCACACGTCTCGCCGGTGTCCTCATCGACGTATCCGCACCGGTAGAGCCCGCTGCCGAGGTGCTTGCGCTTGGTCGAGCCGGATGTATTCGTGACCCGCTCTGTATCGTCGAGGACTTGCTGCGCCTTCCACCAGGTCTCGTCGTCAACGATCTGCTCCCACTGCCCTCGGATCGGCTCACCGGCGTCGTCTCGGAGGATCTGTGCCTTCCACATCCGGCGTCGCTTCCCGTCAGCCTGGGCAAACTTCGGGGTGTACGTGCTCAGCGCCGCGTAGCGCGGGTTCCGCAGGATGCCCAGCACGGTCGAGGGAGACCACCGACCGTCCTCGACGATCGGCCGGGGTTCGAGGCCCTGCTGCTGGCGGGCGGCGGCGCGCTCGACGCTCACGGTGTGGGTGTGCTTGGGAAGGGGCGAAAGACCTTCGATCATCTCGGTGCCGCTGAGAGCCCGGGCGAGCGATCGCAGCGACTCGGGGTGCTCGATCCTGGTGAACAGGTCGTAGATCGCCCTCACGGCCTCAGCCTCGTGGGGGATCACCTCGCCGTCTACGGCGTAGCCGAGTGGGCGCATGCCCTTCGGAGCACGCCCCTGCATGGCGCGCTGACGCTGGGCGGCGGACTGGCGGGCACTCTTGCGCTCCATCTCGGCCCGCGCCACAGCCGCCTTGATGCGGGCATACATCCGACCGCCGTCGGTCGAAAGGTCCGCGTCGCCATTCGCCGTGACGAGGGCGAGGCCGCGCAGCTCGGCGGCGTCGATCCAGTCCTCCAGCTGTCGGGGCTGCCGGGTGAGCCTGTCGAGGTCGTAGCAGATGATCGCGTCGAACCGTCCGAGCGAATAGTCGACGACCATGCGGTCGTAGTCCGGGCGGATGGCGCTCCTGTCGGTGGCGCTCTTCGACTGGTCCACGTAGGTCTCGACGACCTCCCAGCGCCGGAATCGTGCAAGGTTCTCGCAGTCCTCGCGCTGGCGGTCGATAGCGAGCCCGTCCATCTCGCGATCCTGTGAGATTCGGAGGTAGATGGCTGCCTTGCGGGGCGCGGTGGAACGCTCGTTCATGTAGCCAGACTACACTATGACGTAAGTTCCGTCCGTAACTAATGATGTCACCATCAGTGTGCACAGTGGTAGAGTTGCACCATCTGACCAAACGCACAAGACGCCCCAGGAGACACCCATGCCGCAGCTGACGCTCAGCTTCCCCGACCTTGCCGAGCACGCAAGCCGAGTCCACCCCGAGCTTAGGACGCTCGTTCAGGAATTCGCCGAGACCGACCGCGCCCGGTTCACAGAGTCAGCGTCACTGTGTGAGACGTGGATTGACCCCGAATTCAAGAAACTACTCAACACTCTTCAACTCGATGGCCGGCTGCCTAACATCGATACAAACATCGACGCCAACAATGATTTCAAGCGCGTCTTGACGTTTACGTTGCCGGAGGGCGGCGAGACTACGGATGTCCGCGATATCATCCAGCATGCATGGGCGGCAACGGTCGACACATACGCGGGCGCCCTCTACCACCGAGCGAAAGAGATCGCGGCAGGAAACTCGAACTCGAGCTGGACCCCCGACCAAGCGACGAGCGCCCCCACTCTCTAGAGCGTAGGTCCACGTCAGGGCCTATTTCTCTGTCGAAGCGGTGTGAGGGGTAGAGGAGCTCGTCGAGCGCGCAATGGGCAAAGGCAGCGAAGCCGTCTACTCCGACGGCGACGACATGATCAAGCTCTGGCACGCCCAGCCGACGACATGAGCCGGTCGGCGTAGCCGATGAGACTGGTGATCAGCATGAGAACCTGGATGCAGTTGCGCTTACTGAACTGACGCGAGGAGACGCCATGCACGCTCGCGTGGCGCGAGTAGTAGTTCGGCACCTTGTCGCCCTTGTGCTTCCAGAACTGCTCGTGGGCGTTCCAGATCGGCAGCCAGACCATCGCCTCGTGGACACCCATCTCGTCGATGGCGGCCGGCACGTCCGCGCCCTTCTTCCGATTCGTGATGAGGCGTCGGGCGGCCTGGTCGGGGTAGAAGCGGTAGATGAGCGTGTCGAGCGTGACGGTGAACATCGCCTGGGCCGAGCGGAAGTGTCCAGAACGCATCGCGCCGAGCCCGTCGAGTACGAACTTCAGCTCGTCGCCGACTACGTCGCGGTTCGCCTGCTCAAGAACGGTAGCGCAGTCGTCGGTGATCGACTCGTAACAGTCACCCAGCACCCGCCGACGGCGCGAGCGGTCCTGTGCCCGGAGCAGGCGGAGCGCTGTGCGGCCGCGAGGCACCAGGTAGAGCGGGATGCCCTCCTGCTCGAGGAACTCATGCACTTGATAGGCCTCGATCTCGTCTGCGTGGCTCCTCAGATTAGGCGGGAGGAGCGCACGGTTGAACCCGCGCAACAGCTCTGGGTCGAAGAGCGGCTTCAAAGAGCCGCGCAACCCGTCAAGCATCGCGGACTGCCGGCTCGCGATCTGCTTGAGCATCGGCTCGATCGCTGGGCCGACTCCGACGCCCTTCAGCGTCGGAAAGTCGATCATCGGCCCCGTGAACGTCGGTAGGCTCGCCACGATCGACGCCACCTGCGAACTGACCCGCTCGTTGTATGGCTCGAGCACATTCTTGACCAGCGCGTCGTAGTCAGGTAGCGCCGACTTCATCTGCTCCTGGAGGCGCCGGTTCAACGGCCCCATGATGTCCCGCGCGTACGCCGAGGTGTCCGGGAGCATCGCCTTCATCTGCTCTCGGATAGGCGCGAGCTTGTTGGCGACGGTGACGTCGATGTTGGGCATCAACGACTGCGCGAACCCTGTCGGCAGCCGAAGCCTCACCCCGTCGTCCGCAGCAAAGTCTCCGTCTTGCTCGCTCTCAGAAATGCGCTCACTCTCTTGGGCGGGCTCGAGATCGTCCTTACGATCATCGTCGTCGCGTGTCATCGCACTCTCCTGGTCGCCGTGCTCGCCCAAACCGACGTTGCATCATCGAGGCCATTGTCGGCACTTTCAGAAACTCTTGTGCGTTTCACGTCGCTGAGTCGGTAGCACCCAACTGTGCAGCAACATGGGCGGCGAAGGTCGGGTCATCGTGGATGCGGGCGACGACGTCGTCGGCGATCTTGTTTACATCAAGAGGCCCGTCTGGGCCGTCATACTCCACCGACTGCGCGGGCCACTGGAAATCGACCCGCGGGGTGTAAGCGCTCTCTCCGTCGTCGCCGTAGGCGGTGAGGACATGATCAAAGACAAGCCGCACCTTCGAGGAGAAGATGTCAAGCGTGTAGGGTGTCTCAGGCAACTCTTGGTCCAGAACTCGTCGGATCGTGCTATCGACGTCATTCATCACGTCGACCTTGCGTCGCCAGTCTTGGACTAGTTTGTCATGGAGATGTTCCAGCAACTTCTTTGCGCTGGCCTTCACCGTGTCGCGCTCGTCGTCGGTGAGCACCGGATCGGGCTGGGTCAGCAGGTCAAAGATCGCTAGCTCTTCCTCGGTCATTCCCTCACGAGCCGACCGTTCTTCCTCCTCGGTCAGGTTCTGCGACAGCTCGATCAAGCGCCGCAGGTACTCGTCGATGTTCACGCTGCCGGAGTTGTAGTCGTCGATCAGCTGCTCGATCCGCTCGACGAGTTCGTACCGGGTGGGGTTGCGCGTCGCCGAGGCGATGGCCTGTTGGCGTAGCAGTTGCGCCAGTCGGTCCGTCTCGGCTCGCTTGCGACCAGCGAGCTTGGCCGACAGACCTTCGAAGTCGATCTGTGACAGATCGATGAGCGGATCGGGCTTGGTCCCCTCGGCAGCGGTTCGGATGACATATTCCTCGGCACCTACGGAGCGGTCGAGCAGTGCGTCCACCGCATCCGTGACCGAACCGAGGTCCGCCTCGGCCGGCCGTGTGACCTCCGCGATGCGCTCGGCGAGCACCCTGATCGCTGCGACGTTGCGTTGCTGCGCAGCAGCCTTGGGGTCGGGCAGGAGGGCCTTGAAGAGCTTCCGCACCTGGCGTGCCTTCTGCTGGAAGTCGGTGCGTGTGCCCTCGTCGACGAGTAGCGCCTCGACAGCTGCGTCGCGCTTGGCGACGTGGTCGAATCCTTCGGCGTCGCGCATCGCAGCAAGGTCGACTCCGACGCCGGTGCAGAAGGCGAACAGGTCGGCCACGGCAGCGTCCAGCTCGGCGGCGAGGGCGTCGATAATTTCGATCGGTGAGTCGCCGGCGTTCGCGGCCCCGTAGATCGCCAACGCCTTCTCCAGGTTCCGGAAGACACCGACGTAGTCGACGATCAACCCGTTGTCCTTCTCCGGGAAGACCCGGTTGGCCCTGGCGATCGTCTGCATCAACGTATGATTACGCATCGGTCGGTCGAGGTAGACCGTCGAGACACTGGGCGCGTCGAAGCCGGTCATCCACATCGCGCAGACGAACACGAGCCGCAGCGGGTCCTGGGCGTCCTTAAACTTCTCGGCCAGGTCCTCGCGGATCATCCGCTCGCGGTGCGGTCGGATGTCGAGGCCCTGTTCGTCAAGCATCTTCAGCTCGTTCTGGCTCTGCGAGACCACGACCGCCATGTCGGTGGTCTCCATGAGCTCGATCCGCGATGCCAGCCACGGACGCTCGAGCTCTGGCAACGCGTCATGCTCCGCCTTCAGGTCAGCCAGATGCTCGGTCCAGGCTTCTCGGACGAGGTTGTACATCCGCACGGCTGCGGCCTTGTCGAGCCCGACGTACATCGCCTTGCCGGTGAAGCCCCGGCCGACGAAGTGGGTCACGAGGTCCTTGGCGATCGTCTTCAGGCGCTCAGGACGTGTCAGCAGCGTGTATTGCGTACCGAACGCCCGAGCGAGCTGGCCCTCGGCGTCCTCGTCGAGCTCGGCCTCCTCGAGGAGTTCGTTGAGTTCCTCGGAGAAATTCTCGTTGACCAGCTGCAGCTCGGGAATGCGGTTCTCGTAGTACAACGGGACCGTCGCGCCGTCCTCGATCGCGTCGCGGAAGTTGTAGACGCTGACGTAGTCACCGAACTGCTCGCGCGTGGCCTGCTCCTCACCGGCGATCAGCGGTGTGCCGGTGAAGCCCATCATCGAGGCGTTCGGTAGCGCAGTGCGCATGTTCAGGGCGAGTGTGTCGTACTGGCTTCGGTGCGCCTCGTCGGTGATGACGATGACATCCGAACGGGTTGAGAGAACCGGCATCTGCCGCTCCCCCAACGCCTTCGAGGGCTGGAACTTGTGGATCAACGTGAACACGTACCGGTGGTCAGCCGCCAGCAGCTCACGCAGGTGCGCCACGGAGTCTGCGTGCACCCTGGCCTCGGGCGAGATCGCCCCGGCGTCGGCGAACTCCCCGTGGAGCTGAGTGTCGAGCTCGGTGCGGTCGGTGACCATGACAAACGTCCACCTGCCCGGCACCCGTCGCAGCACCTTCTGGCTGAACCACAGCATCGACAGCGACTTGCCCGAGCCCTGGGTATGCCAGAAGACTCCCAGGCGCTTGTCCTGCTCAGCACGCGCCCGGTGCAGGTTCTCGATCGCGGCGTTGACTCCGAGGAACTGGTGGGATCGCGCGAGAACCTTGATCAGGCCACCGGGCCGCTCCATGTACGCGACGAAGTTCTCTAGTAGGTCTAGCAGAACGGACGGGTCGCAGGTACCTCGAAGCGCAGTCTCCAGGGCGACCGCACCGCGGGTGCCGTGGGCGTCGATGACCTTCCAGTCGTTGAAGAACTCCCACGGTGCGTAAGTTGACCCAACCTTCGCCTGGCTTCCATTGGACAGCAACACGAAGCAGTTAGGGATGAATAGCTGCGGGATGGTGTCGCGGTAGTCGGTCAAGTTGTTGTCGTAGGCCGCCTTGACCGACTCGTTGGGCTCCTTGAACTCCATCAGCACTAGCGGTACCCCGTTGACGAACAGCGCCAGATCCAGCCGCCGGCTGTGCAGGTTGCCCTTGACCCACATCTGCTGCACCGCCAGCAAGTCATTGTTCGATGAATCCTTGAAGTCGAGGAACCGTAAGGTCTCAATCTGCTTCATGCCCTGGTCGTCAGTCCACTCCGCCAGATAGCCGTCACGCAGCAGGTCATGGACTTCCCGATTGGCGCGGACCCGGTCCATGGCTGTGCGGTCCTTCGTCAGCACCTCGATCGCCTCGTTGATAGCGATATCGGGCACGTATTCAGAGTTGATCTTGCGCATAGCAAGCCGCAGCCGGTGAACGAGCACGACATCACGTTGGGAGTCGCGCCCCAGGCTGCCCTCGGGTCCCAAGATCTCCTGGAAGGCGTCGACCGGAGTCCAGCCGAGCTCCGCCAGAAGCTCGATGCTCGGCTTCTCGACGTACCGGTACTCAGGACCCGTGGGAGTCATTACGCCACCTTCTCCGCGATCAGCGTGTCCAGGTTGAGCGACGACACGTCGATCTGCCCTGTCACGAGTTGGGGTAGCAGTAGATCGCGAATCGCTCCGAGTCGACTAGAGTGCTCCTCCAGTTTAGTTATGAGCGAATGGAGCAAGCCGACTTCACGACCAAATAAATGGGCTAGAGACGGTGGAGTCATCACCATTCTGATGTCCGCAAAAGTAGACTTGTTGATAATTGGTGTAGCCGATCCGGAAGCCATTCCTCTGATCCTCTCAGATGCGTGACTCAAGGCCTCATAAACATAAGACTCGGATGTTACCGAGTGATCAACGACAACTGAGTTCACCTGTTGGTTCGTCACCAACGGCTTAACAGCGAGGGTAACCTTGCCGATCGATCCGATAGATGAGAAGCAAACGGCACCCGCTGGCAGGAGTCGCGATTTGACACTAGCAACGCCAGCGTCTGAGAGATGCCGCGCGGGTCGGGCGTATAAGCGCCGCCATCCCATTTCGGTTGGGGTCAGGAATGGCGTATCATGTGCCTCCCCCCAGTAGCGTGGTTGCTTAGTCGACGGTGTAGCGCCAGTTACAATTCGACCAAAGGAACCGACTCGACCGACATGCCATCCCTCAGGGATTGGACCGAGAGCGGAGTCGACCATGGGCACATCGCCGTGGCCGGGGTAGCGGAACTTCACGAACCATTCTCGGTAAATGGCCCGCGCCATCTCCTCCAGCACCTCGACCCTCCGGCGGTTGTTCTCGATCAGATCGTCAAAAGCCTCCAGCACGTTGGCGATTGCTGTCTGCGTCGCTCGCGGCGGCAACCATAACGGCAGCGACCCAATCAGAGTGGGACTAATGTTGGGCTGGGCAGTTCCATAAGCGATCGCTTCCATCATGGATTTGATGCAAGGGTCTTGGAGCGCATATGCAATATAGCGAATTTCCGCTGCATCGGGGTCAACGAGCACAATTCGCCCAACCCGCTGATTCAGCAGGAGATGTTCATCGGTGCGAACAACACCGACCGAGCCGATCTCACCGCTCATGGTTACCAACACATCGCCGCGATAAAGCCGGTAGCGCGAGGCTGTGACTGCAACCTCGTCAGATACGTAGGAGCAGCCTTCGAGTTTGACCCGCCCAGCCCTTACATTCTGGATCTTAATGACCGGAACGCCGTCACCTCGCCAGTCGCGGCTCTTGAATGCAAAACCAGATTGCACCTTCGCAACGTCACTTAACTTACCCATATCGCCACTCATAGTTCGAGGATCCCTTGAACGGCCGCGTCGACCTTGGATCGCAGCACGTCGGCCTCGTCACTTAGCGCCGTGAACTCCTCGTACAACGCAGCGAGATCGCCCATGAAATCGACATCGCTCTCGTCGACGGCAGCAGTGCCGGTATAGCGGCCCGGGTTGAGGCTCCAACCTTGAGCTTCGATCTCAGCTCGAGTGGCGACCTTGCACAGGCCGCCGACATCAACGTACTTGCCATCAGGAAAGTTCTCCTTGAGTAGGACATCGCTGCCATCCACGGACTCAACGTCCTCGCCGCGGTAGAGCCGCACGATGTTGGCCAGGAACTCAATCTGCTCGGGCGTGAAGTCACGATGGGCGCGATCGATCTGATGGAAGATGTGCCGGGCGTCGATGAACAACACCGTGTCCTCGCGCGGCGTCCCGACCTTGGCCTTGTCGAGGAACCACAGCGTCACCGGCAAGGTGACTGTGTAGAAGAAGTTGGGGCTGATGCCAACAATCACGTCGACGGTTCCCGACTCGACCAGCTGCTTGCGGATCTCCTTCTCGGAGTGGCCAGCATCACCGGCCGAGTTGGCCATGACGAAGCCCGCACGGCCCTTGGGTGACAGCGCAGCATAGAACTGTTGGATCCACAGGAAGTTGCCGTTATCGGCCCTGGGAAGCCCAAACGGGAAGCGCTTGTCACCAGCGAGCTGATCCTTCTTGATTTTGTCGACGTTGAAGGGAGGGTTGGCCATCACGTAGTCGAATGCGCCGACCGCGCCATGCGGGTCTTCGTAGTAGCTGTTGGCCTGGCGAATATCCCCGGAGAGCCCATGCAGCGCAAGGTTCATCTTGGCCAGCGGGACGGTGTCCTCGGTCTTCTCCGTCCCGAAGACAGAGAGCTGGCGGCTGGCCGATTCGTGATGCCGCTCGACGAATTTGGCGCACTGGACGAACATGCCGCCCGACCCACACGCGGGGTCGAAGACTCGTCCTTGGAACGGCTGGAGGATCTCGACGATGAGTCGGACGATGGAGTATGGCGTGAAGTACTCGCCACCGCCCTTGCCCTCCTGCGCGGCGAAGTTGGAGAGAAAGTCCTCATAGATGAAGCCGAAGGCATCGCCCTCGAGCTGGGCGGGCAGCGGCGCGAAGAGTCGAAGCAACTCGATCAGTGTCGAACGCTCAAGCTTCTGGTAGCCGCGGGGCAGGATGTCCTTGAGCTCAGGGTTGGCCTCCTCGATAGCCTTGATCGCCTCGTCGGTGGCTTTCCCGATATCGGCACCTTCGGGCAGGTCGACAAGGTGGGAGAGGCGAGCCTCATCGGGGACGTACAGCACCGACTTCGCCTTGTAGTCCGCGGCCGTCGCAGGGTTACGTGTACTGGACTTGGCCTCGACCTCCCCCCGCACGGTCTCGAAACGGTTCTCGGCGTACGCGAGGAACACCAGTCCGAGGACCGGGTCGCGGTATTGGACGGGTGTTAGCTTGGAGTTCGCGCGCAGCTCGTCCGCGGCGCTCCACAGCGTCGAGCGAACCTTGGCGAGATCAGTTGTCTTCATTTCTTGCTCCCAGACGGAATCCCTGTACGGAACTCGACGACATCGCCGTCGTGCATGATGTAGTCCTTGCCCTCCTGGCGGACCTTACCCTTGGCCTTCGCCTCGGCCATGGAGCCGGCCTCGACGAGGTCGTCGAAGGAGACGATTTCGGCCTTGATGAAGCCGCGCTCGAAGTCGGTGTGGATCACGCCGGCGGCCTGCGGGGCGGTGGCGCCCTTCGGGATCGTCCAGGCGCGGGACTCCTTCGGACCGGCGGTCAGGTAGGTCTGCAGGCCCAGGGTGCGGAAACCGGCGCGGGCCAAGGAGTTCAGGCCCGGCTCGGTCTGGCCGATCTCGGCGAGCAGCTCGGCGCGCGACTCCTCGTCGAGCTCCAGCAGGTCAGACTCGGCCTTGGCGTCGAGGAACACGCAGTCGGCGGGCTCGACGGCCGACGCCAGCTCAGCGCGCTTGTCCTCGTCGGCCAGCACCTCCTCGTCGGCGTTGAACACGTAGAGGAACGGCTTGGCGGTGAGCAGGTGCAGCTCGCGCAGCGCCGCCATGTTGACGTCGCCCTTGGCGGCGAAGAGGGTGCGGCCCTCCTCGAGCACGGCGAGCGCGTTCTTGACGGCCTCGACCTCGCCGGCCTTCTCCTTGTCCTTCTTCGCTTCCTTCTCCAGGCGCGGGATGGCCTTCTCGATGGTCTGGATGTCGGCGAGGATCAGCTCGGTTTCGATGACGCCGATGTCGCTGGCGGGGTCGACCTTGCCGTCGACGTGCACGACGTCATCGTCGGCGAAGACGCGGACGACCTGGCAGATCGCGTCGGCTTCGCGGATGTTGGCCAGGAACTTGTTGCCCAGGCCCTCGCCCTCCGACGCGCCCTTGACGATGCCGGCGATGTCCACGAAGGACACCGTCGCGGGCAGGATCCGCTCGGAGCCGAAGATCTCGGCGAGCTTCTCCAGCCGCGGGTCCGGCAGCTCGACCACGCCGACGTTGGGCTCGATGGTGGCGAACGGGTAGTTCGCGGCGAGCACGTCATTGCGGGTCAGCGCATTGAACAGGGTTGACTTGCCGACGTTGGGCAGACCGACGATTCCAAGAGTAAGGCTCACGGCCACCATCCTACGGCCCCGCTTTCGCTTTACGACGATCCGGTCCCCGTGCTTCACCGGAGCCGTTGCGGCGACGTCGGAGGCGGATGATCACGATAGCGAACTAACACTGTGATGGGGATTGCATTTCAACCAAGTAAACAATATGATGAAGCCACCCGATCAGGCCCCGGACCTTAAAGGGGACTGATAAATTCTTCATCATCTTTCCCCTGCCAATGGAGACCAACACCATGAGCACCAAGACCGCCGGCACCACCGGCACCAAACCGGGACGGGAGGTGTTTTCGACCCGCGCCGCCTTCCTCTTCGCGGCGATCGGCTCGGCCGTGGGCCTCGGAAACATCTGGCGTTTCCCGTACGTCGCCTACGAATCCGGCGGCGGCGCCTTCCTTATCCCCTATCTCGTCGCACTGCTGACGGCGGGCATCCCCCTCCTCTTCCTCGACTACGCGCTGGGCCACCGCTTCCGCGGTTCCGCCCCGAAGGTTTTCCGCCGCATCAAGCCCTGGGCCGAGCCGCTCGGCTGGATCCAGGTCGGCGTGGCCTTCTTCATCACCATCTACTACTCGGTGATCATCGCCTGGGCCTTCATGTATTCGTGGAAGTCCATCGGCAAGGTCTGGGGCGACGACCCCGACGCCCACTTCAACAACGACTTCCTCCAGGTCGACGCCACCGCGGTGACCTCGCTGGACTTCGTGTGGCCCATCGCCATCGTCCTGTTGCTGGTGTGGGTCGGCGTCCTCGCGGTGCTCGCGCTGGGCGTGGACAAGGGCATCGGCCGCACCTCCCTGATCTTCATCCCGCTGCTCGCGGTCCTGTTCATCGCCCTCGTGATCTACGCGTTGACCCTCGACGGCGCCGCGGCCGGGCTCGACGCATTCTTCACCCCGAACTGGGAGGCGCTCGGCGACTCCTCGGTGTGGATCGCCGCCTACGGACAGATCTTCTTCTCGCTGTCCGTGGCCTTCGGCATCATGCTGACCTACGCGTCCTACCTGAAGCCGCGCTCCAACCTGTCCAGCTCCGCGCTGGTCACCGCCTTCGCCAACTCCTCCTTCGAGGTCCTGGCCGGCATCGGCGTCTTCGCCACCCTCGGCTTCATGGCCACCCAGGCCGGCGTCGGCGTCGGCGACGTCGTCTCCGGCGGCATCGGCCTCGCCTTCGTCGCCTTCCCGTCGGTCATCTCGCAAATGCCCGACGTCGTCGGCCCGATCTTCGGCGTCCTGTTCTTCCTGTCACTGGCCATCGCCGGCTTCACGTCGCTGATGTCGCTGCTCGAGGTCGTCATTTCGGCCGTGCAGGACAAGCTCAACCTGGCCCGCGTCCCGGCGACCCTGGGCATCGGCGGACTGATGGCCGTGCTGGCCCTGATCCTGTTCCCGACCACGTCGGGCCTGGTGACCCTGGACATCATGGACAAGTTCACCAACAACATCGGGATCGTGGGCGTCGCCTTGATCAGCATCGTCGTCCTCGATTGGATCATGCGCCGCATGGACGAGTTCGGCCTGCACCTCAACGCCGTGTCCTCGTTCAAGGTCGGCACGCTGTGGCGCATCTTCGTCGTCAACGTCACGCCCATCATCCTGGGCATGATCCTGTTCAACGAGGTCCGCGGACTGCTCACCGAAAACTACGGCGACTACTCCGACACCCAGATCAACGTCTTCGGCTGGGGCGTCATCGGCGTCATCTTCTTCGGCTCGCTGGTGCTCACGGTCCTGCCGTGGCGCGGCCGCCACTCGCTCAGCGGCCCGCCCGGCACCGACTTCGGCGTCACGCCCGCGTCGCGCCAGCGCACCCACCTCCCCCGCAAGGCCTCCACCGGCGATCCCATCGCCGCCGAGGACGCGCACACCGGTGCGCCAACCACCACCGCCGTCGCGGACTCCCCCGCCGGCCGCGGATCCACCGCGGCATCCGCCGCGAACACCGACTACCGGGAGGAGTAGACCATGTCCGGAATCGCGATCGTCATGATGGCGCTGTTCATCCTGATCATCTGGGGAGGATTCATCCTCGCCGTCATCAACCTGACCCGCCACCCCGATGACACGTCGGGCGAACTGGCCGACGCCCCCCACGCCGCCAACGAAGTGCTCGCCGCACACGAAGAGCAGTAGGCGTCGCAAAGCAACGACCCCGAATTCACCCCGCCGCGAACCACGTGGCGGGGTGAATTTCGCTCAACGACGGAATGAACCTCCGGGATGATTCCGCCATTGATGGGGGAATTGCCCCATAATGGCGATGTGAGCAAAGACGACGAAACGCGCGGCGGATTTTCCATCCGCGACGACCGCGACATGATCGACGAGGTCATGGGTGCCGAACCCATGCGCGCCGACCAGGCGCTGTCCGTGCCCGAAGACGACCACCGACGAGCCGCGGCGACTCCCCCGCTGAAGGAAGACGGCGCGGAACTCGACGAACTCCTGCAGGAGTCGGGGGGCGAGTCGATCGACCGCGCCGACGTCATCGGCGAAGGCACCCGGTGGTTCGCCGGCTGGTGCCTGCGCTTCCTCATCGTCTGCGCCGCCCTGTTCGTGGCGTTCACCGCCCTGGGAAAGGTGTGGGCGGGACTGCTGCCGGTGCTGCTGGCGCTCATCGTCGCCACGGTCCTCGGCCCGCCCGCCGCGTTTCTCATCCGCCACAAGTGGCCGGCCGCCCTGGCCGCGCTGATTTCCCTGCTCGGCGCGATCGGCATCGTCAGCGGCGTCATCGCGCTGATCGCCCCGACCGTCCGCTCCCAGCTGCCGCACCTGAAGGAACAGTTCACCAGCGGCATCGTGGAACTGCAGTCGGTGCTGCAGGGCCCGCCGTTCAACGTCGAGGACGAGCAGCTGCTCGACCTGCTCGACCAGGCCACCAACTGGATGCAGGAAAGTTCCGGCGACATCGCCAACACCGTTTTCCAGGGCATCAGCGTCGTCGGCAGCGTCACCGTCACCCTCGTGGTGATGCTCGTGCTGACCTTCTTCTTCATCAAGGACGGCCGCCACTTCCTGCCCTGGCTGCGCTCCATCACGGGCCGCCGCCTGGGCTGGCACCTCACCGAGGTCTTGACCCGTTCGTGGGACACCCTCGGCGGATTCATCCGCACGCAGGCACTGGTGTCGTTCATCGACGCCGTGTTCATCGGCCTGGGCCTGTGGCTCCTGGACGTGCCGCTGGCGCTGGTGCTGGCCGTGATCACGTTCTTCGCCGGCTTCATCCCGATCGTCGGTGCGTTCACCGCCGGCTTCATCGCCGTCGTCGTCGCACTGGTCGCCAACGGCATGACCACCGCGATCCTGGCGCTGGTGCTCATCGTCGTGGTCCAGCAGGTCGAAAGCAACATCCTGTCCCCGATGCTGCAGTCGAAGGCCATGAACCTGCACGCCGCCATTGTCCTGCTGTCCGTGACCCTCGGCGGCACGATATTCGGCATCATCGGCGCGTTCCTGGCCGTCCCGGTCGCCGCGATGATCGCCGTGTGGCTGCGCTACCTCGGCGACCTGACCGACCTGCGCACGGGCGACAAGACCGCGGCTGACATCAAGTTCGCCACAGAGGCCGGGTCGATTTCGGGC
This sequence comes from Corynebacterium xerosis NBRC 16721 = ATCC 373, assembly GCF_001552415.1. Classification (GTDB taxonomy): domain Bacteria; phylum Actinomycetota; class Actinomycetes; order Mycobacteriales; family Mycobacteriaceae; genus Corynebacterium; species Corynebacterium xerosis. The sequence goes on along the minus strand of NZ_BCRD01000001.1, from coordinate 235,742 downwards.
CTGCAGACCGAGGCCGCCGGCCGCGCCATGCGAGATCGCCTCACCGCACTGCGCCTGGGCGGCGGCAAGAACACCGACCCGAAGAAGGGCGCGAACCACACCGCCGAGGCCGATTCCGTCGCCGCCTCCACCGCGGCCCCGACGACGACCGCCGCCGCGAACGACCCGCTGGCGAGCTCCGACGATGCGGGCGTGACCACGACCGCGTTCGGCCGGATCTCCAGCGCGGTGACGGGCCGCTTCCGCAAGCGCTGACCGGCGCGACACACCGCAGTTCGGGGCCGCGCATTCGGCTCCGCGCCGCCGCCAGGCGGTAAGGTCGGGAAACGTGTCCGACTCCGCAGCCTCAGCCCACCCGAACGCCTCACGCCGTTCCGGGCCCCGGCGGCTCCCCATGTGGGCGCCGCCGTTGCTGTTCGTGCTGGCCGCGGCCGTGGGCACCGTCGCGGCGCTGCCCACGGGCAGCATCGGTCTTCCGTATCTGATCGCCTTCGCGGCCGCCGCCATCGTCGGCACGTCGTTGGTCGATCCCCGTGGCCTGGTGGTCACGGTGGCGCAGCAGCCGCTGATGTTCACCGCGTTCACACCGATCGTGGCGTGGTTGATCGCGTCGTGGTCCGATCCGTCGGTGGGCGGCGCGTTGGAGACCACCCCGACGAAAACGCGCCTGATCACCGCCGCGTACCCGATCGTCCAGTATTTCCCGTGGATGGCGCTGATCTCGCTGGTCTGCGCGGCGATCGCGATTTGGCGTTACCTGGACATCACGCGGGTCAACGCGAAGACGGACAAGGAAACGCGCCGCGACAAGGCCCGGCTGCAGAAGGCCGACGAGACCACCACGGTGTCCGCCACCCGTGCCCGGAAGCGGGTCGCGGAGTCGGATGCGCGGGTGCGGCATTCGCGGGGCAAGGATGCTTCACGACGGCCCGCGTCCGAGATCATCCAGGCCGCCGAAGAAAGGCGCCGCCGCGCGGCGGAGCGTGCGCGTGCCGCCCAGGAAGCCCGCCGGGCCGTGGAGGCCGACCGTGCCTCGACGCGCGATGACGCCCGCCCCGAGCGGCCGCCGGTGCAGGGTCCGGAGCGCGCTCCGCGCCGCCGCGATCCCCGTGCCGAGCAGCGCATGATGGAGCAGCGGGCCGCCGCCGGGCGCCCGTCGCCGCGCCGGGATGAGACCCGACTGGCGGATGATCGCCGCGACGATCCGCGTGCGCGCCGCCACCAGGAGATGCGCCGCCGGGAGGAGCTCCAGCGGCAGGACCCGCGCCGTGGCCGCGACGCCCGCGATCCCCGTGATGCCCGCGACTTCCGCGAGGCCGACCGCAACGCCGGCGATGGCCGCCGCCGCAGGGAGATCCGCTTCGACGAGCCCCGGTCGGACCGCAGGGGCGACCGCCGCGACGATGTCCGCGGCACCGATCCTCGCCGGCGGGATGCACGCCGGGACGACCTTCGCAGGGAGGATCCGCGGCGCGATGAGCGTCGTGAAGCCCCGCGCCGCCGGCCCGTCCAGGAATGGCCGCCGCGCCACGAACGGCCGCGCCACTCGTCGCGCGACGACCGCCGCCGCGACTGACGCGACCGGCACCTTCCATCGCCGTCCCTCCCGGTCCCCGACCCGAAGCCCCGCACCCCGCACACGAAAAAACCCCGGGATCACTTCTGATCCCGGGGTTCGCGCGTAATGGCCGGCGCTACCGCTGGACGCGGGCCTCGCGGAGCTCGCGCGGCAGGGAGAACACGATCTTCTCGCTGGCGGTGCGGACTTCCTTCACCTCGGCGTAGCCGCGCTCGGCCAGGTAATCCAGGACACCCTTGACCAGGATCTCCGGCACGGAGGCACCGGAGGTCAGCCCGACGGTGGTGACGCCGTCGAACCACTCCTCCTGGATCTGGTGCGCGTAGTCGACCAGGTGCGAATCGCGGGCGCCGGCCTGCAGCGCCACCTCGACCAGCCGCTTGGAGTTCGAGGAGTTCTGCGAACCCACCACGATCACCAGGTCGCACTCCGGGGCCAGCGCCTTCACGGCGACCTGACGGTTCTGGGTGGCGTAGCAAATGTCGTCGCTCGGCGGATCCTCGACGTGGGGGAACTTCTTCTTCAGCAGGTCGACCATCTCCAGCGTCTCGTCGACCGACAGAGTCGTCTGAGACAGCCACACCAGCTTTTCCTCGGGGCCGAAGTCGAGGGCCTCGATGGACGCGGCGCCATCGACAAGATGAACGCGATCCGGGGCCTCGCCGGCGGTGCCCTCCACCTCCTCGTGGCCCTCGTGCCCGATGAGCAGGATCTGGTAGCCGTCGCGGGCGAAGCGCTTGACCTCGTTGTGGACCTTGGTCACCAGCGGGCACGTCGCATCGAAGGTGTGCAGATCCAGGGTCCGGGCCTGGCGGTGCACCTCCGGGGACACGCCATGGGCGGAGAACACCAGGTTGGCGCCGTGGGGCACCTCGTCGGTCTCGTCGACGAAGATGACGCCCTGGTCCTCGAAGGTCTCGACCACGAACTTGTTGTGCACGATCTCCTTGCGCACGTACAGCGGGGCCCCGTGCATGGCCAGGGCCTTTTCCACGGTCTCTACGGCGCGGTCGACGCCGGCGCAGTACCCGCGCGGGGCGGCCAGCAGCACCTTCTTCTCGGCGGCGGTTGCGTCGGTTGAGGTAGTCGTCATGCGCCCCACCCTAGCCAATGGCACCTACAATCGACACCAGCCGACCCCGTACCGTCTTGCAGGAGTGTTGACATGCCCGCACCGTTGCCCATCCGCCTCGCGGCGGGCATCGCCGCCACCACCGTCGAGGAAGCTTTCCGCCTCCCCTACCGGCTGCGCAGGCTGCCGGGCCAGGTGGCGGGTTCCGCGTTCACGTCCGCCGCCGGCACCGCGATGCGCGCCCGGCAGAACGTCACCGATCTGGTGGCGCGCGGCGACATGGTGCTGGAGGAGTTGTCCACCCCGGTCGAGGAGCAGCCCGCGTGGGCGACGTTCGACGAAGACGGGGACCCCGACACCGCCGCCGCCCGGTCCGCGGCATCCGCCTCCGCTGCGGCCGCAGGTGCCGCGGGCGAGCTGCACACCCCGGCCCAGGTGGCCGGGGAGGTCGGATACGCCGACATGGACGCGGAGGATCTGGAGGATCTGATCCCGATGCTCGACGCCGCCCAGTTGTCCGCGCTGAGCCGCCACGAGCGCGATCTCGGCGACCGCCCGGCGTTTCGCACGCTGCTCGACAACGCCCTGCGCGGCTGACGGGCCGGGAGCGGGATGTCGAAGCTGAGCACCACGCCGGAGGCCCCGGTCCAGGTCCGCCGTCTCAATCAGATGGTGAAGGACTGGATCGAGCAGCTGGGCCAGATCTGGGTGGAGGGCGAGATCGCGCAGATCAGCTCGAAGCCCACGTGGAAGCTGTCGTATCTGACGTTGCGCGACACGCAGGCCGACGCGTCGGTGTCGGTGACGTGTTCCACGGCCTCGCTGCGGGCGCATCCGCTGAACACCGGCGATCGCGTGGTCATGTTGGGCAAGCCGGCGTTCTACGCGGGCCGCGGGTCGTTTTCCCTGTGGGCCACGCAGTGGCGGCCGGTGGGCGTCGGCGAGCTGCTGGCGCGCATCGAGCGGTTGCGGGTGGCCCTGGCCGCGGAGGGGCTTTTCGACGCCCGCCTCAAGCGGCCGCTGCCCTTTTTGCCGCGCCGCATCGGCCTGATCACCGGCCGCGGGTCGGCCGCCGAGCGCGACGTGCTGTCGGTGTCGCAGGCCCGCTGGCCGGAGGTGGATTTCCAGGTGGTCAACACCATCGTCCAGGGGGCGAAGGCGGTCTCCGAGATCATCCCGGCGCTGGAGTCGCTGGACGCGGACCCGACCATCGACGTGATCATCATCGCCCGCGGCGGCGGTTCCGTGGAGGATCTGCTTCCCTTCTCCGACGAGGCCCTGGTCCGCGCGGTCAGCCGCGCCACCACCCCGGTGGTCTCGGCCATCGGCCACGAGCCCGACAATCCGTTGCTCGACCACGTCGCGGATCTGCGGGCGGCCACCCCCACCGACGCCGCCAAACGCGTGGTGCCGGACGTCGCGGAGGAGCGCCGTCGCATCCGGGATCTGCGGGACCGCTCCGCGGCTGCTTTGCGACGCTGGGTGGACCGCGAGTCGCGGATCGTTTCGGACCTGCGCTCGCGCCCGGTGCTGTCGGATCCGATGACCCCCATCCGGGCGCGGGCCGAGGACATCGGCCGTGGCCGGGACCGGTTGCGCGGCGCCATTTCGCGGCGCCTGGAGCGCGAGGAGTCGATGGTGGCGGGATTGCGCGGCAAGGTGTCGGCGCTGGGTCCCGCGGCGACGCTGGCCCGCGGGTACTCCGTGGTGCAGGTCCAGCCGCGCGATGGTTCGGGCGATCAGGTGGTCACCACCATCGAGCAGTCGCCGCCGGGTTCGCAGTTGCGCATCCGCGTGGCCGACGGTTCGATCACGGCGGCGGCCATGGGCGTCAAGCCGGCGGACTGACCGACAAGAACTTCACGACGACGAGTCGAAGATACGACGAGCAGGAAAGACAGCGGAGGAACGCAGATGAGCCAGGACGTTTTCGGAGCGGGCGACGGGCGGGCGGCCGAACAGACGCCGGTCGAGGAACTCGGTTACGAGGAAGCACGCGACGAGCTGGTGGAGACCGTGAAGCTTCTCGAGCTGGGCCAGATGGGCCTGGATGATTCCCTGGCGCTGTGGGAGCGCGGCGAAGCACTGGCCCGCCGGTGCGAGGAGCACCTGGCCGGGGCGAAGGCCAAGGTCGAGGCGGCGCTGTCGCGCGGCACCGACGGCGCCGGCGACGGCAATGGTGCCGGTGCCGGTGCCGACGACTGAGCCGAGAGCCGACCCGCCGAAAGCCGGAGACGGCGCGGGCCGGCTCTCGGGCTAGTTGGTCCGCTTCTCCAGGATCGGCGCGTCCTGCATCGCCTTCGCGAGGGTGCGGTACTCCTCGTCGTTGGCCGAGCCCTCCAGGAGGATGCGCACGTCGCCGAGGTCGGCGACCCAGGTGCGGCGGGTGTTGGGGTCGACGCCTTCCTTCTTCACCCACGTCACGCCATCGACGTCGACGGTGCCGTCGCTGATGCGGGCCTTGCCGTCGGCCGGCAGATCATCGGCCGGGGCGCTGGTCTGCAGGGCGTGGACGTAGTCGCCGTTGGCGGTGACGAACCCGAGGATCGTCGTGATGTGCTCCCCCGCCATGCCGGCGCGCACCGAATTCGGCTGCCAGCCTTCCGGCGACGCCGGCTCGCGGACCGGGTAGTCGGCGCGCTGGGTTTCCATTCGCAGGAACGCCGACGAATCGACCTCGCGGACGGGGCCGTTGTCCGGCGTTCCCGGGTTGAAACTGCACAACCCGGTGAACCCGACGGTCAAGATCATGGCGAGGCCCAAGACCACGAGCGTCATGGTCATGTCGCGGCCATCCTGCAGAATCCTGGGCTTCTCCGATTTCACGCGGTCAAGTATGCCATTCGGGCCCTCCGACGCCGTCATCCGGTTGCGCGCCGGTGGCGAGGAGGCCGGGACGTCGTCAAGCGAAAGCGCGCCAGCCGGGGCAATGGGGCCCGACTACCCCCGAACACGACTGCCTCGGCCGCCGTCCCTTCCGAAAAAGTGGAACACTTGGGGGGAGCCCATGTGGGGCGCGTCCCGCATGGCCGTCGGCCCCGGAAACCGGGCCGGCGAACCCTCGCGCGCCGATCAAACACGCTTCATCATCTACGACGGAGGCCATCCGAACATGACTGCTCTCAATCCCGAAATCCCCGACCGCAACCTGGCGATGGAGCTCGTCCGCGTCACCGAGTCCGCGGCACTGGCCGCCGGCCAGTGGGTCGGTCGCGGTCAGAAGGAGAAGGGCGACGGCGCCGCAGTCGACGCGATGCGCAAGCTCATCAACACCGTGACCATGAACGGCGTGGTCGTGATCGGCGAGGGCGAGAAGGACGAGGCCCCGATGCTGTTCAACGGCGAGAAGGTCGGCAACGGCGAGGGCCCGGAGGTCGACATCGCCGTCGACCCGATCGACGGCACGACCCTGATGGCCGAGGGCCGCCCGAACTCCATCGCCGTGCTGGCCGCCGCCGAGCGCGGCTCGATGTACGACCCCTCCGCCGTGTTCTACATGGACAAGATCGCCGTCGGCCCCGAGGCCGCGGGCAAGATCGACATCGAGGCGCCGGTCGACCACAACATCAAGGCCGTCGCCAAGGCCAAGGGCCTGCGCAAGGAAGACGTCACCGTGATGGTGCTCGACCGCCCGCGCCACGCGGACCTGATCCGCGACATCCGCGAGTCCGGCGCGAAGATCCGCCTCATCGGCGACGGTGACGTCGCCGGTGCCGTGGCCGCCGCGCAGAGCACCAACTCCGTCGACATCATGATGGGCGTCGGCGGCACGCCGGAGGGCGTCATCACCGCCTGCGCCATGAAGTGCATGGGCGGCGAGATCCAGGGCAAGCTGCACCCGCGCGACGAGGCCGAGATCCAGAAGGCCCTCGACGCCGGCCTGGTGCTCGACACCGTCCTGACCACCGATGACCTGGTGCGCTCCGACAACTGCTACTTCGTCGCCACCGGCGTCACCAACGGCGACATGCTGCGCGGCGTGGCCTACCGCGGCAAGGGCGCCTGGACCCGTTCGCTGGTCATGCGCTCGAAGTCCGGGACGGTCCGCAACATCGAGGCGTGGCACTCGCTGGAGAAGCTGCGCCAGTTCTCCTCCGTGGACTACGGCAAGGACGGCTTCCCGGACATGGACCTGTAAAGACGGGCCCGCAAGGGACTGCGAGCAGGACGACGCAGAACACCGTTCGGCGGCCCGGGCAATGGCCCGGGGCGCCGCCCAGAGCTTCGCAACCGGCCGTGGTGGCCCGGTCGCGGGGATCACACGCACCCGCCGGGGGTGGGGATCGCCACAGGCCCGGCGGGTGCGTCATACTTGGGGGTGGAATCCATCCACCTTTCACACCTCAGATGGACCCGAGACGAAAGAGGAATTTATGACCGAGCAGCAGTACCGCATCGAGCACGACACCATGGGCGAGGTCAAGGTGCCCGTCGACGCCCTGTGGCGTGCGCAGACCCAGCGTGCCGTCGAGAACTTCCCGATCTCCGGCCGTGGCCTCGAGTCCCAGCAGATCCGTGCGATGGGCCTGCTCAAGGCGGCGTGCGCGATCGTGAACAAGGACCGCGGCCTCCTCCCGGGCGAGCAGGCCGACGCCATCGTCGCCGCCGCCAAGGAGATCGCCGAGGGCAAGCACGACACCGAGTTCCCGATCGACGTCTTCCAGACCGGCTCGGGCACCTCGTCGAACATGAACACCAACGAGGTCATCGCGTCGATCGCGAAGGCCAACGGCGTCGAGGTCCACCCGAACGACCACGTCAACATGGGCCAGTCGTCCAACGACACCTTCCCGACGGCGACCCACGTCGCCGCCACCGAGGCCGCCGTCAACGACCTGATCCCGGGCCTGAAGGTCCTGCAGGAGTCGCTGGCCAAGAAGTCCGCCGAGTGGAAGTCCGTGGTCAAGTCCGGCCGCACCCACCTGATGGACGCCGTCCCGGTCACCCTGGGCCAGGAGTTCGGCGGCTACGCCCGCCAGATCGAGCTGGGCATCGAGCGCATCGAGGCCACCGTCGCCCGCCTGGGCGAGCTCCCCATCGGCGGCACCGCGGTCGGCACCGGCCTGAACACCCCGGCCGATTTCGGCGGCAAGGTCACCGACGAGCTGAAGAAGCTCACCGGCGTCGAGCAGCTGACCGAGGCGAAGAACCACTTCGAGGCGCAGGCCAACCGCGACGCGCTGGTCGAGTTCTCCGGCGCCATGCGCGTCGTCGCCGTGTCGCTGTACAAGATCGCCAACGACATCCGCCTGATGGGCTCCGGCCCGCTGACCGGCCTGGGCGAGATCCGCCTGCCGGACCTGCAGCCGGGTTCGTCGATCATGCCGGGCAAGGTCAACCCGGTTCTGTGCGAGACCGCCACGCAGGTGTCCGCGCAGGTCATCGGCAACGACGCCGCGGTCGCCTTCGCCGGCACCCAGGGCCAGTTCGAGCTGAACGTGTTCATCCCGGTCATGGCCCGCAACGTGCTGGAGTCCTCGCGTCTGCTGGCCAACACCGCCCGCGTGTTCGCCGAGAAGCTGGTCGACGGCATCGAGCCGAACGAGGAGCACATGAAGAACCTCGCGGAGTCCTCGCCGTCCATCGTGACGCCGCTGAACTCGGCGATCGGCTACGAGAACGCCGCCAAGGTGGCCAAGACCGCCCTCAAGGAGGGCAAGACCATCCGCCAGACCGTCATCGACATGGGCTTCGTCGACGGCGAGAAGCTGACGGAGGAGGAGCTGGACAAGCGCCTCGACGTGCTGGCCATGGCCAACACCGATCGCGACTAGCCTCCGCTTTTCGGCCGCCCGTCGGCCGAGTCGCTTCACGCGCCGCGCCCCGTCCCAGGTTTTTCCGGGGGCGGGGCGCGGTGCTTTGCGTATCGTCGTTCACCAATGGGCCAGTGTCGATCCGGCCCCGGTCGTGGCCATCGGCGCGGCCGGCACGAACCACGAAAGGACGCTCCCATGGCCTTCCGCCCCCTCGCCCCGTCCACCGCCAGGTTTTCCCATCTGGTGTTCCAGCCGCACGAGCGGGTGTTCGCGTGGTTCGAGCGGCCCGGCGCGGTGGCGCGGCTGACTCCGGGGCTGCTGCCGATGACGCCGGTCGTGGAAGCCGAGAACCTCCGCGACGGCATGACGGTGTTCGACATGCCGGCCCGCGCCGGGTGGGAGGCCCGCCACGATCCCGAGGAGTACGTCCGCGGCCACCGCTTCGCCGACTACGTCGCCAATCAACCCTGGCGCGGCGCACTGGGCTGGCGGCACGTCCACACCTTCGAGGATGTCCGCGGCCCAGGCGAGGATCGCCCGGCGTGGTGGACGAACGTCGTCGACGAGGTGACCTCCCGCGTGCCCGAACGGGCCCTGTCGGGCGTCTTCGCCTACCGCGGCGCCGTCCTCGACGGCGACCTCGCCGCGCTGGACCGCCTGACCGGCCGACTGGGCGACGGGTTCGCCCCGAAGACCATCGCCGTCACGGGCGCCTCGGGCACGGTCGGCTCGGCGCTGTCGGGGCTGCTGTCGACGGCCGGCCATGACGTCGTCAAGCTCATTCGCCCCGCGAACGGCACCGCGAAGCACCCGCCGCAACCCGGTGCCCGCGTCTGGGACCCGGACAATCCCGCACCGGACCTTCTCGACGGCATCGATGTGCTCATCCACCTCGCCGGCGCGCCGATCGCCGGGCGTTTCACCGACAAGCACCTGGCGAAGGTCCGCGATTCCCGCGTCGGCCCGAGCCGGAAGCTCGCCGAGCTCGTTGCTGCGTCGCGGGTCGAGGCGGTCGTGTCGGCGTCGGCGGTCGGGTACTACGGGGCGGATCGGGGCACGGAGCTTCTCGACGAATCGGCGCCCCCGGGGTCCGGCCCGCTCGCCGACATCGTCCGGGACTGGGAAGCGGCGTGGGCCCCGGCGCGGGAGGCCGGCATCCGGGTCACGTGCGTGCGCACCGGGCTGGTGCAGGCCGGCGGCGGCGGGCTGTTGCCGATCCTGGCCGGCATCACGTCCACGGGTCTGGGCGGCAGGCTCGGCGGCGGCGGGCAGTGGTTCCCGTGGATCGCGCTGGACGACCTGCTCGACGTCTACCACCGCGCCGCCGTCGATCCGGCTCTGGAGGGGGCGGTCAACGCGGTCGCGCCGGGTGGCGTCGACAATGCCGAGTACACGCGGACGCTGGCGAGGGTGCTCCGGCGCCCGGCCGCGATCCCCGTGCCGAAGGTCGCCCCCTCGCTGGTGCTGGGCGGTCGCGGCGCCGAGGAGCTGGCCTTCGCCAACCAGCGGGCGATCCCCGCCGCGTTGCAGGCGGCGGGCCATGAATTCCGCTTCCCGGACCTGGAAAAGGCGCTCCGCCACGAGCTGCTGCGGGCGGGCTGAGCGCCACCTCCGACGGCGTCGCCGTCCCGTCGCCGAGCCTCGCGGCGGGCCGACGATCGCAAGCATGCCGACATGACGTCGATAAGTTACCCCCGGCGCGGGTACGTCATTCACCTCGAGTGCAAAATGCATGCGAAACTAGCGCAATGAGCTCCGGACGCGTCTCAGACCGACTACCCGTCAAACACATCACCTCCAAGGCGATGGCCGCCATCGCCATCCTGATCGGCCTGCTGTTCGTCGGAGGCCTGACCGGCCTCACCGCGAACCTGGAACCGGGCGATTCCGCGCCGGCGACCCTGCCGCAGGACTCCGAATCCGCCAAGGTCCAGGAACTCGCTTCCGAGTTCCCCGGCGGCGACCAGCTCACCGCCATCGCGGTGTTCTCGCGTGAGGACGGCGAACCCCTCGGCCCGCAGGACATCGGTGCCGCCAACGCCTCCGCCGAGGCGATGGCCGGCATCGAGCTGCCCGAATCCGCCATGGAGCAGCTCGGCGACTGGGAGGGCGACAAGTCCGTCGAGCAACTCTCGCCTGCCGTGCCGCTGGCCGACGAGGCCGCCCAGGCGATCCTCGCCCTGCCCGGCGAGATCAACGGCGGCGGCCTGGCCGACTCCATCGCCGACATGCGCGACGCCGGCAAGGAAGGCCTGCCCGAGGGCCTGCAGCTCCAGGTCACCGGCCCGGCCGGTTTCGCCGCCGACACCGCGTCGGCCTTCGACGGCGCCAACTTCGCGCTGCTGGGCATCTCGGCGCTGGTCGTCGCGGTGCTGCTGATCCTCACCTACCGCTCCCCGATCCTGTGGCTGATCCCACTGCTGACGGTGGCCATCGCCGACCGCGGCGCCTCGCTGCTCGTCGAGTTCGTCGCCTCCTTCACGCCGCTGCAGTTCGACGCCTCCACCTCCGGCATCATGTCCGTCCTGGTCTTCGGCGCCGGCACCAACTACGCGCTGCTGCTGATCAGCCGCTACCGCGAGGAGCTGCGCCGCCACGAGGACCACCGCGAGGCGCTGGCCATCGCCACCCGCGCGTCGACGTCGGCGATCGTGTCGTCGAACCTCACCGTCGTCTTCGCCCTGCTGGCGCTGGCGCTGGCCGTCGTGCCCGCCTACCGCTACCTGGGCATCTCGCTGTCCATCGGCCTGCTCGTGGCCCTGGCCTTCGCCCTGTTCGTGCTGCCGGCGGCGCTGTCGCTGTGCGGCCGCAAGCTGTTCTGGCCGAAGATCCCCACCGTCGAGGACGAGTCGAAGACCGCCAAGTCCTCCGGTTGGTACCGCGTCGCCGACGTCGTGTCCAAGCGCCCCGCCGCCTACCTGGCGGGCATGGTCGTGCTGCTGGCGGTTCTGGGCACCGGCCTGTTCGGCGCGAACATCGGCCTGTCCACCACGGAGCAGTTCCGCACCGAGTCCGAGGCCGCCGACGGCCTGGACACCATCGCGGAGTTCACCTCGGCCGGCGCCGCGTCGCCGCTGTCGGTCATCGCCCCGGCCGAGTCCGCGGACGAGGTCACCGAGGCCATCGAGTCCGTCGACGGCGCGCAGATCCAGGGCCCGCCGACCGAGTCCACCGACGGCACGCTGACGCGCTTCACCGTCGTCACCGATTCCGAGCCGGCCACCGCCGACAACTTCCGCGAGATCGAGGATCTCCGCGCGGCCACCCACGCCGCCGACGACTCCGCGATGGTCGGCGGCCAGTCCGCGCAGACGCTGGACACCCGCGACGCCACGGCCCGCGACACGCTGTTGATCGTCCCGATCATCCTCGTGGTCATCCTGTTCCTGCTCATGCTCATCCTCCGCGCGGTCGTCGCCCCGATCTTCCTGCTCATGGCCACGACGCTGTCGGCCTTGGCGGCGCTGGGCGCCGGCGCGCTGGTCTCCGAGCACATCTTCGGCTTCCCGGCCCTGGACGTCTCGGTGCCGCTGTACTCCCTGATCTTCCTCATCGCCCTGGGCATCGACTACACGGTCTTCCTGGTGCTGCGCGCCAAGGAGGAGGCCGCCGGCCACGGCACGAAGGAAGGAATGTCCCGTGCGGTGGGCCTGACCGGCGGGGTCATCACCGCCGCGGGCATCGTGCTCGCGGCCGTGTTCGCCGTCCTGGGCGTGCTGCCGCTGATCACCCTGGGCCAGGTCGGCATCGTCGTCGGCCTGGGCATCCTGCTGGACACCTTCCTGGTGCGCACGCTGGTCGTGCCCGCCCTGTTCGACCTCCTCGGCGACCGCATGTGGTGGCCGTCGAAGCCGCCGAACGAGCGCGCCGACGCCGACTCCCGCGAAACCGTGGACGCCTGACACCCCGGTTTCGACCCCGCCGCAGAACTTTTCGCTTTACGACGCCTCGTCCGCCGCCTCCGTGCGGTGGCCGGGCCGTCGTAAAGCGTTCTTTTTTTGGTGGACTCGACGGGGGCGGTAGCGGCATTCACCGAATCGGCGCATCCTGGACGGCATGTACCCGGACGTCTATTCCGCCGCCCCCGACCACCACGACGCCATGCCGCACCGCCGTGCGGGCACCTCCGGCCTGAAGCTGCCGGAAGTCTCGCTGGGCCTGTGGCACAACTTCGGCGACGACCGCCCCTTCGACGGCATGCGCGCCATCGTGCGCCGCGCGTTCGACCGGGGCGTCACGCACTTCGACCTGGCCAACAACTACGGCCCGCCGCCCGGGTCGGCCGAGGAGAACTTCGGGCGGCTGCTGGCCAAGGATCTCGCGCCCTACCGCGACGAAATCACCGTCACCAGCAAGGCCGGCTGGTGGATGCAGGAGGGCCCGCACGGGTTCGGCGGGTCGCGCAAGTACCTGGTGGCCAGCTGCGACGCGTCGCTGAAGCGCATGGGCCTGGACTACGTCGACGTGTTCTACCACCACCGCCCCGACCCGGACACTCCGCTGGAGGAAACCATGGCGGCGCTGGACTTCATCGTCCGGTCCGGCCGGGCGCTGTACGCGGGCATCTCCAGCTACTCGCCGGCGACGACCCGGCGCGCGCAGACCATCGCCCGCGAACTGGGCACTCCCCTGGTCCTCCACCAGCCGAGCTACTCCATGTTCAACCGGTGGATCGAGCAGCCGGGCAGCGGCGGGGACAGCGGTGTTGACGCGGGCAGCGGCAACGGCACCGGCACTGGCGGCGCGTCCCCCAGCCTCCTCGAGACCGCCGCGGAGGAGGGCATGGGCGTCATCGCGTTCTCCGCGCTGGCGCAGGGCCTGCTCACCGACCGCTACCTCGGCGGGATTCCCGAGCACTCCCGTCTGGGCGACGGCAAGATGGACCGCTCCTTCCTCGGCGACGAGACGCTCGCGGCCATCCGCGCGCTCAACGGCATCGCCGAAGACCGTGGCCAGACGCTCGCCCAGATGGCCATCTCCTGGGTGCTGCGGCGCCCCGAGGTGACCTCGGCACTGATCGGCGCCAGCTCCGTGGCGCAGCTCGACGCCAACCTCGATGCCGCCGGCGCCGCGCCGTTCAGCGACGAGGAGCTCACCGCCATCGACGAGTGGGCCGTCGACCGCGGCATCAACCAGTGGGCCGGTGCGACGGAGTCCGTGAAGGACTGACCGCCGCCCCTGCCGCATCGTCGGAATGTGGCGCGTCCCACGTGGACGCCCCACGGCGACCAATCCCACAGGAACCTGCATTGCGGGCAAACTTGCACCGGGTGTATGTTTGCACCTTGTGGAAGACAACGTGAACCCGGAGTGCGGCCTGCGCGAACTCAAGCGCCGCCGCACCCGACGCAGCATCGAGGATGCGGCGATCACCCTCATCGCCGACCGCGGATACGACGGCGTCACCGTCGAGGACATCTGCGCCGAAGCCGAGGTGAGCCGCCGGACCTTCTTCAACTACTTCTCGTCGAAGGACCACGCGATCTTCGGCCGCGGGATGCTCTCCTTCGGCGACGAGGAGGCGGCGGAGTTCGCCGCCACCGCCGGAAACGACCCCCTCGCGGCGCTCCTGCGCATCGTCGAAGGCGGCATCGTCCAACCCTCGACGGAAGACGACGACCTCCCCGACCGCGCCGAACGTCACCGGCGGCTGCGCCGCCTGCGCCGCGAAATCATCCACGCGACCCCGCACATGCTCACCGCGTCGATGACCAGCCAGGCCACGACGCTGCGCAACATGCGCACGGCCACCGCCGACTACCTCGCCGCCCACCCGGAAGTGCGCCGGGCGCCGGAGCTTTCCGACGACGAGGAAGCGGCCCTGATCACCGCGCTCATCCGCGAATCCGTGTGGTTCGCCGCCTCGAAGGACTCCCTGGGCATCGACGGCAACCCCGTCCGAGACGCCCTGACCACGATCATCGACTACTCGAAGGAGCTGGAATGGTAACCCCGTCCAACCCGGCCGCCAACCCCGCAATGGCACCCGCGGCCAAGGCCACCACCGACGCGACCGCCGTGAAGGCCCACGAGACCGTCGTCGCGGAAAACCGCGGCCACCTGGGCCTGATCTTCGCGGCCCTGATCCTGTCGATGCTGATGAGCTCGCTGGGCCAGATGATCTTCTCCACCGCCCTGCCGACCATCGTCGGCGAGCTCGGCGGCGTCGAGCACATGTCGTGGGTGATCACCGGCTTCCTGCTCCTGCAGACCATCGCCCTGCCCATCGCCGGCAAGCTCGGCGACATGATCGGCCGCAAGGGCCTGTTCATGTTCGGCATCTTCGCCTTCATCGTCGGCTCGATCCTGGGCGCCATCGCCCAGGACATGACGCTGCTGATCATCGCGCGCTCCGTCCAGGGCATGGCCGCCGGCACGCTGATGGTGTCGTCGCAGGCGATCATGGCCGAGGTCGTCTCCGCCCGCGAGCGCGGCAAGTACATGGGCATGTTCGGCGCCGTCTTCGGTCTGAGCTCCGTGCTCGGTCCGGTCCTCGGCGGCTGGTTCACCGACGGCCCCGGCTGGCGCTGGGGCCTGTGGATCAACGTGCCGCTGGGCCTCATCGCCCTGGTCGCCGCCTGGCGCTACCTACGCCTTCCCAAGCGCCCCACCACCGGCGACTTCGACTGGATCGGCACCGGGCTGATGATCGTCGCCACCTCCTCGCTGGTGCTCATGACCACCTGGGGCGGCACCCTTTACGCGTGGGGATCCCCGATGATCATCTCGCTCATCGTGGTCTCCGTGATCGCCTGGGTCCTGTTCGTCATCGTCGAAAAGCGCGCGAAGAACCCGCTGGTGCCGATGAAGCTCTTCGCCAACCGCAACTTCGTGCTCACGACGGTGGCGGGCCTGGCCATGGGCGTCGGCATGTTCGGCACGATGGCGTACCTGCCCACCTACCTGCAGATGGTCCACGGCATGTCGCCGACCGCCGCCGGCATGATGATGATCCCCATGATGGTCGGCATGCTCGGCACGTCGATGACCGTCGGCTGGATCATCAGCCGCACCGGCCACTACAAGTGGTACCCCGCCGCGGGCATGGCGCTGGTCGCCCTGGCCCTGGCGCTGATGTCGATGATGAACCCCGGCACCACCCACCTGGCCATCGGCGGCATCCTGTTCCTCATGGGCTTCGGCCTCGGCCTGGTCATGCAGGTGCTGGTGCTGGTGGTGCAGAACTCGTTCCCGCTGCGCGTCGTCGGCACCGCCACGGCGGCGAACAACTTCTTCCGCCAGATCGGCGGCTCCGTCGGCTCGGCCGTCGTCGGCGCGATTTTCATCCACCGCATGCAGGACCTGCTGGTCCAGCGCATGCCCGCCGACGCGGGCTTCGACCCGGCGGCCGGTGCGACGTTGACGCCGGCGATCCTCGAGTCGCTGCCCGCCCCCATCCACGACGTCGTGGTGTCCAGCTACAACGACGGCTTCACGCCGGTGCTGATGATGCTGGTGCCGCTGATGGCCGCCGCCGCGGTCATCCTGGCCTTCGTCCGCGAGGACAAGCTCAAGGAGACCGTGGAGTAGGAATCAGGCCCCGACCTGGTCGGCCGCGTTGTCCAGCTTCTCCAGGACGGGCCGCACCGGGTCGCCGGATTCCTCGGCTTCCTTGATGGCGCGCTTCTCGGCGCGCTCCTCCGGCTTTTCCAGGAGCTTCTCCAGGATGATGATGTCGCGCCACTGGCCGGCCATGGGCCCGTAGGTCATCTTGGCCATGTGGTGGTAGACGCCGACCTCGCGGAAGCCGAGCTTGCGGTGCAGCTTCAGCGATCCGACGTTTTCGGGGAACACCCACGAATGGATGGACCAGCAGCCCTTCTCGGTCGCGTCGTCGATGAGGTGGCCCAGCAGCGCGCCGGCGATGCCCATGCCCTGCCCGTCCGGGTGGACGTAGATGGAGTCCTCGATGACGCCGCGCAGGATGTGGCGCTTGGACACCTGCGACGCCGACGCCCAGGCGAGGATCTTCGACGGATCCTCGTCCGAGGTCGCCACGTAACACAGGTCCAACCGCTTCAGCGAAGCGAACCCGTCCCAATCGGGCGCCGAATGCTCCCACGAGGCGTGCCCGGTGTCGAGCCCGATCTCGTAGATCACCTGCACCTGCGGGTAGTCGTCTTCGCGCATCTGCCGAATGCTGAATCCGCGGTTTCCGTCAGCCATGCTTCCAGTCTGTCCGATTTGATCGGCCGCGTCGAACGAATCGATGAAAACCCTGTTCAGCGGCGCCGCTTGGACTTGCCGGCGCCGCCCTTCTTCTTGTTTCCCGGCCCGCCGGGGCGTCCGCCCCGCTTGGCTCCCGACTTTCCGCTGCGCCCACCGCCCCCGTTTTCCGCTTGACGACGAGCCTGCTTCGCCAACGTCTTCTCCCGGGCGCTGAGCTTCTTCTTCGGCGTCTCGTCCTCCGCCAGCGCCGAGCGGCGCGACCCTTCGCGGCGGCCGCGGACGATTCCGGCCAGCTCCTGCGTCAGTTCGTCGTCGCCGTCTTTGGGCCAGGTCAGCCACAGGGTGGTCGGTTCGGCGCCGGGCGCCGGGGCAACTTCACGGTGGACGACGCCGCGGGCGTTGAGCGCGCGCAGCAGCGGCCGCGGCGCCAGCACCACGCCGGCGCCGGTGGCCACCACCTGCAGCATCTCGCGCACCTCACCCGGATCGGCCGCGGCGAAAGCATCGAGAAGCACCGTCTCACCGTCCAGATCCGCGCGGTCGACGACCTCGCCGTCCTTCAGCAGCGCCAGGACGTGCTCCTTTTCCGCGGCGATCCCCGGTGCCTCGTCGTAAAGCCGAATGCGGTGGAGCGAATCGTCCTCACGCGGATCCCGCGCCAACGCCATGTCCGCACGGCCGGCGAGGACCTCGAGAACCGGGTCATCCGCAGAAAACGACATCAGCCCCTGACCCGTGCGCTCGCGATAGCGGCCGAACCACTTCTCCGGCATCGCGCCCGGCACGAAAGCCACGCGCAGCACGCGGGCGGGCCCCTCCTGATCGGGGGCTGCCTGGGCACGGTCCGCGGGGTCGGTCGACATGAACGCCATGCTATCGGCCGGTGCTACCGTGGGGCGCATGAAACCCCTGACCGCGGCCAAGAAACTGGGCATCTACCTGCCCGCGACCCCCGAAGATTTCCAGCAGTCGGACTTGAGCCACGAGCAGTTCGTGCAGCTCCAGCAGAACCCGCCGGAATGGCTGGCCGACCTGCGGCGCACCGGCCCGCACCCGCGGCCCGAGGTGGCGCGGCGACTGGGCATCACCATCACCGCCCTGAAGGCCAACGACATGGACAAGCCGTTGACCACCGACGACATCAAGGCCCTCCTCGCCGACCAGCCCGACTGGCTGCGCGCGGCCCGCACGTCCCTGGCCGAGCAGCGCGCCGGCGCCGCCGAGCGGGAGGACGGGGGCGCGGAGTGACCGGGCGCGACGCCGGCACCGTCGACCTCGCCCACGACGTCCATGAGCCCCGCACCGTCGCAGAGGGCGCTGCGGCGGACGGCGGTCCAGTCGACGGCACTGCGGCGGACGGCGCTGCGGCGGACGGCGCAGGGTCACCGGACTCCCCGAAGACCGCCATCCTGCTCGGTTCGCTCGGCGCCTCCCGCGACATGTGGGCCCCGCAGGTGGAGGCGCTGGCGGACAAGGCGCGCATCATCACCGTCGATCTGCGGGGCCACGGTGAATCGCCCGCCCCGGCCGGCGATTACCAGATGTCCGACTTGGCGGGCGACGTCCTGGCGCTCATGGATTCCCTCGGCGTCGATCGGGCGCACCTGGCCGGCCTGTCGCTGGGTGGCGCCGTGGCGCAGACGATCGCGCTGGAGAACCCGGAGCGCATCGCCACCCTGACGCTGATTTCCACCGCCCCGAAGTTCGGCGAGTCCGACGCGTGGCTGGACAAGGCCGCGAAGGTCCGCGCCGAAGGCACCGGCGTGCTGGCCGACACCGTGGTGGGCAATTGGTTCACCGACGAGTGCTTCGCGTCGAATCCGACACTGCCGCAGCGCTTCGCCGACGGCATCCGCGCCACCTCCGACGAGGGCTACGCCGGCTGCTGCCACGCGATCGCGGGCTTCGACTCGCGCGACCGGTTGGCTGAGATCACGGTGCCCACCTGGGTCATCGCGGGAGCGGAAGACACCTCCACGCCCCTCGACGTGGTCACGTCGCTGCACGACGGCATCCCGGATTCGACGATGACCGAGATTTCCCCGGCGAAGCACCTGGTCAACATCGAGAAGGCCGAGCAGGTCAACCGCGTCCTGGCCATGCACTGGGGCGTGTAGCGCCAGCCTCTTCCCCGCGCGCTTCCACCTCCCACGAGATCACGATCCAGGCCCCCGATCACGATCTCGTCGAATGTGCAGCCCACCGAGACCCACGAGATCACGATCCAGGCCCCCGGTCACGATCTCGTCGAATGTGCGGCCCGCCAACAAGGCCCACGCACAAAGCGAGGCGGCCATCCTGTTCCAAGGGATGGCCGCCTCGCTTTTCGTGTGCAATTGGAGGTTGCGTGTGACTGACTGTCGTGACTGTCGTGGCAGTTGACCACTGGGCGCAACGATAAACCCCGACCTGCACCGACGCGATTAAAACAACGAAAAGCTTTCGTTAATCACCCCCGCCGAACCGGGCACCGTTCGAAAAACGGCGAAAGATCCCCGCTGGTAAATGCCACTTTTTTAGGCTGCCCTAAGTCAATGAAGAAACGGTGAAGCGGGGGTAGCGCCGACCCGTCGAAAAGCGCCCCAACCTGCACGTTTCCTCCCGAAAGCGACCCTGTCCGCCCATCACGCAAACGTGACGCGGACCTCAGCTTTGGCAAATTCGGGGGCAATGCCACGGATCTAGGTGTCGCCGGTCACATATTTATGCATAATGGTTGAGACAGACATACCGGGGATCGCGGGCCCGCTCCACTGGCCCGCACGCACCCGCACCCGATCTACGAGGAGACGCCCCCATGAAGGACTTCCTGCCCCGCACTCACTTCAACGAAGAGCACGAGATGTTCCGCGACATGGTCCGCGGCTTCGTCGAGAAGGAGATCACCCCCAACGTCGAGCGCTGGCACAACGAGGGCATGCCGGACCGCGAGGTCTTCCAGAAGGCCGGCGCCCTGGGCCTGATCGGCATGTCGACGCCGGAGGAGTACGGCGGCGGCGGCGAGATGGACTTCCGCTACAACCAGGTCCTCAACGAGGAGCTCACGCAGGCCGACTGCGGCTCCATCGTGGTGTCCTTCGGCACGCTCAACGACCTCGTCGCCCCGTACCTGGCCAAGTTCGCGTCCGAGGAGCTCAAGCAGAAGTACCTCGCCCCGATGAACGCCGGCGAGCTCATCGGCTGCCTCGCCATGACCGAGCCGGGCGCCGGTTCCGACCTGGCGGGCATGCGCACCTTCGCGAAGAAGGACGGCGACGACTGGATCCTCAACGGCTCCAAGACGTTCATCTCCAACGGCGTCCTGTCCGACTTCGCGCTGGTCGCGGCGATCACCGACCCGTCGAAGGGCCGCGCCGGCGTGTCCATGTTCGTGGTCGACTCCTCCCTCGAGGGCTACTCCAAGACCGGCCCGCTGAAGAAGGTCGGCCTGAAGGCCCAGGACACTGCGGAGCTGCACTTCGACAACGTCCGTGTCCCGGGCGCGAACCTGCTGGGCGAGGAGGGCGCCGCGTTCGGTTACCTCCGCACCAACCTGGCCCACGAGCGCCTGACGCTGGCCGTCGGCTCCGTCGCCGCCTCCCGCCGCGCCTGGACCCTGGCGTACAACTACGCCCAGGAGCGCGAGACCTTCGGCAAGCCGCTGATCCAGCACCAGGTCCACGGCCACTACCTGGCCGACATGGCGTCGCGCATCACGTCGCTGCAGGCGTTCGTCGACCAGGCCGTCATGGCCCACAACGACGGCAAGCTCGACGAGACCGCCGCGTCGATGGCGAAGTTCTGGACCACCGAGGAGCAGCAGGACATCGTCACCCGCTGCCTCCAGATGTTCGGCGGTTACGGCTTCATGCTGGAGTACCCGATCTCGACGCACTACCTCGACGTCAAGGTGCAGACCATCTACGGCGGCACCAACGAGATCATGAAGGAAATCATCTTCCGCCGCATCGCCAAGGGCGGCGCCGCGTAAGGTCCGCTCTTCGGCGGGCGCCGGCGCTCCTCCTGGCCCGGCGTCCGCGGTGCGGTTTCCGCGCCCCGCTTGATCGCATTTTCGCTTGACGACGGCCCGTTCCCCACGTGGGAGCGGGCCTTCGCCGTGTGCGGCGTGAACGTGGGGCGACGGAGCAAAGCCGGTCCGTGTCCCGGCTCCACATGGCTGTACCCTCTGGGGCATGCCGACTTCACCCGCCATCGCCGGAAGCACCGATGACGCCACCGCCACGGTGAACGTCGGGGGCCGCACTTTCCGGGTGCTCGTCGCGCTCGGCACCGCGCTGGCCACGTTCCTCGTCATCGGCCTGCCCACGGACATCATCCCCAACCCGCTCTTCGGCCGCGACGTGCCGGTGCGCCCGTGGGAGCTGCCGGTGCTGGTCGCCACGTCGATGCTGACCGGCGCTTACTTCGGCCTGCAGCGCCCCGGTGCCGAGAGATCCGCCCCGGCGATCGGTGGCGCGGGCCTGGCCATGTTCGCCGTCGCCTGCCCGGTGTGCAACAAGATCGTGTTGCTGGCGCTGGGCACCTCCGGCGCGCTGGGGTTCTGGCAGCCGTTGCAGCCCTTCCTGGCGGCGATTTCGCTGGTCGCGTTGCTCGCCGCGGTCATCTGGGCCTGGCGCCGCAATCCCTGCGGCGACGACGGCTGCGACGTCGGCTGCGCCGTGCGCTGATCAGGCGCCACAGCCGCGCCCCGTCGACCTCCCGCAGTCACGTCCGACTCCGGCCGATCCCCCATCGGCCGCCACGGCCGGTCCCCCAGTCGGCCTCCGGCACGCCTCTCCCCCACTTCGGGATTACCGCCCCGTGAACTCCGGGGCGCGCTTGTTCAGGAAGGCGTCGACGGCCTCCTTGTGATCCTCCGTCACCACCAGTCGCTTCTGCGCGCCGGACTCGCGGTCGGCGATGGCCAGCATCGCCGAGGCATCCTTCACCAGCGCCTTGATCTCGCGGTAGGACCCCGTCGGCCCCGACGCCAGCTTCCGCGCGAACGCCTCCGCGGCCTCGTCGGCATCATCGCCGTCCACGACCTGCGTCACCAGCCCCAACTCGAGGGCGCGGGAGGACCTGATCGGCTGGTCGTCGTAAAGCAACTGCAAAGCCTGCGCCGGGCCGACCAGCTGCGGCAACAGGTAGCTGATGCCGCAGTCCGTGGCCAGGCCGATCGACGGGAACGCCGCCTTGAACGACGCCGATGCCGCCGCAATGCGGAAATCGCAGTTCAGCGCCAACGACCAGCCCGCGCCGGCCGCCGCGCCATTGACCGCCGCGACCACCGGCACCGGAATCGCCGCCAGCGCCGCGATCATCGGGTTGTACTCCGTGTCGACCTTGTCCATCGCCGACGGCTCGGTCATCTCGGTCAGGTGTTCCTTGAGGTCCTGACCCGTGCAAAACACCTTCTTGCCGCCCTTGAGCAACACCGCGCGCACGGGGCCCGGGTCGGCGGTCGCGTCGCCCGAGCCGGTGGGGCCGGTTTCGGGCTTGACGACGCATTGTTCCGCCGCCTCCTCGAACGCCTGCCGCAGCTCCAGGCGCAGCGCCCGATTGAGCGAATTGTGGCCCTGGGGGCGGTCGATGGCGATGGTGAGCAGGCCGGCGTCGCGGGTGACGGAGACGAATTCCATGGCCCCCACGCTACCGGGTGGAGTCCCCCGCCACACCCGAATCGGCGGCGGCGATGCGTGCCCGGCTCCGCGCGGTGAGCCACCAACCGACGACAAACGCCGGGACGAGGAACGCCGCCGACCACAGCAGCGTGTAACTGCCCACCGGGTAGTCCATCGCCATCAGCACCACGACACCGGCCAGGAAGGCCAACACGATGACGTCGCCGGCGCCGCCCAACGGGGCCCGGTAGGAATGCCGCTCCACCGCACCCCGGCGAGCAGCGCGAAGGTAACCGAGGTGCGCGATGACGATCATCGACCACATGCACAAGATCGCGATCGCGCCCATGTTGAGCACCACCTCGAACGCGGCCTCCGGCACGACGTAATTGAGCACGATGCCGAGCACGAACATCGCGGTGGTCAACCACACACCGCCCATCGGGACGCCATGGGCGGACATGGCGCCGAGGAACTTCGGGGCCGAGCCGTTGATCGCCAGCGGTTTGAGGATGCGCGCCGTCGCATACAACCCGGCGTTGACCGAGGACAGTGCCGCTGTGAGCACGACCAGGTTCATGACGTCCGCCGCGTACGGCACGCCGAGGGCATTGAGGAAGGTCACGAACGGCGACTCCGCCCCGTCGTAAGCGCTTGCCGGCAGCAGCAGCGCCAGCAGGAACACCGACCCGACGTAGAAGAAGATGATGCGGAACACCGTGGCATTGATTGCCTTGGGGATCTCCCGGCGCGGATTCTCGGTCTCACCTGCGGCGACGCCGATCATGTCGATGCCCGCGTAGGCGAAGACGACGCCCTGGGTCATCACCACCAGGGGCAACACCCCGTTGGGGAACCAGCCGCCGCCTTCGGGAATGGTCGACAGGCCCGGATCATGGCCGTCGACGGGCGTGCCCATCGCAAGCACCACCACGCCGACGATCATGAACAGCACGATCGCCGAGACCTTGACGAAGGAGAACCAGAACTCCGCCTCGCCGAAGAACTTCACTCCGAGGAGATTGAGCCCCACGACGATCGCCAATGCCACCGCCACGAGGATCCACTGCGGCACGTCCTGGAACAACGGCCAGAATTTCAGGTACACCGCAATGGCGGTCAACTCCGCGATGCCGACCGTCACCCACGCCAAGAAGTACACCCAGCCGGCGAAGAACGCGGACTTCTCGCCGAGGAACTCGCGGGCGTAGGACGTGAACGACCCCGACGTCGGCCGGTGGACCACCATCTCGCCCAACGAGCGCAGCATCAGATAGCCGATGACGCCGCACACCGCGTAGACGATGGCCAGCCCCGGCCCGCCCGCGTTGAGGCGCCCGCCGGCACCGAGGAAAAGCCCGGTGCCCAGCGCTCCGCCAAGCGCGATCATCTGGATGTGGCGGTTCTTCAGGTCCTTGCGGTAGCCCGCCACTTCGGCGTCATGCCGCGTCACGTTCGTCATGCATCAAATTTACAATCCGACTGAACGCGCGCATCGCCGGGAGCATGGGTAAGACCGGGAGCCCCAACCCAAGTACACGTCGAACGGACAGATACATGTGTTCTGCGGCATGTACCTGTCCATTCGACGTGTGTCTGCGGCGTCGATTCGCCACGGGCAGTCTGCAGGGCGGCCGCTATCGGTGGGGCGGCCGGCTGCGTGGGTCACCGCCGGCGATGCACGCACCTCCGGACACAGAAAGAAGTCGGGTGGGCGGAAAGATGTGGCACACCACTTCTTTCCGGCCACCCGACTTCCTTTTGCAGCGTTCACGGGGCGAGGCCCCGGAGGCGATCAGAAATCCGGGAACCCGACGAACGGAACGAACGATACAAACAGTACGAAGTCGTCGAACGATACGAACGGTACGAACGCCGCGAACGCGACCTAGACGATCGTCCAGTCTTCGAGGCCCTCGTACAGCGGGAACTCCTCGGCCAGCTTGGCCACGCGGGCGCGCAGGGCCTGGGTGTCGGCGTTCTTGCCGGCGGCCAGTGCGGTGCCGATGATATCGGCGACCTCTTCGAACGCCTTCTCGTCGAAGCCGCGGGTGGCCAGGGCCGGGGTACCGATGCGCAGGCCGGAGGTGACCATCGGCGGGCGCGGGTCGAACGGCACGGCGTTGCGGTTGACGGTGATGCCGACCTCGTGGAGCAGGTCCTCGGCCTCCTGGCCGTTCATCTCCGAGTTGCGCAGGTCCGCGAGCACCAGGTGCACGTCGGTGCCGCCGGTGAGGACGTCGACGCCGGCGTCCTTGCAGTCGGCGGCGGTGAGGCGCTCCGCCAGCAGGCGCGCGCCGGTCAGGGTGCGCTCCTGGCGCTCCTTGAACTGCTCGGTGCCGGCGATCTTCAGGGCCACGGCCTTGGCGGCGATGGCGTGCATCAGCGGCCCGCCCTGCTGGCCCGGGAAGACGGCGGAGTTGAGCTTCTTGGCGTAGTCCTGCTTGGCCAGGATCATGCCGGAGCGGGGGCCGCCGAGGGTCTTGTGCACGGTGGTGGAGACGACGTCGGACGCGGCGACCGGCGAGGGGTGCAGGCCGGCGGCGACGAGGCCCGCGAAGTGGGCCATGTCGGTCCACAGCTTCGCGCCGACCTCGTCGGCGATGGCGCGGAACGCGTCGAAGTCCAGGTGGCGCGGGTAGGCGGACCAGCCGGCGATGATGACGTCGGGCTTCTCCGCCAGCGCCTGCTCGCGGACCTTGTCCATGTCGACGCGCATGGTGTCGGGGTCGACGCCGTAGGCGCCGACCTCGTAGAGCTTGCCGGAGAAGTTCAGCTTCATGCCGTGGGTCAGGTGGCCGCCGTGGGCCAGGTCCAGGCCCAGGATGCGGTCGCCGGCGTTGATCAGCGCGTGCAGCACCGCGGCGTTGGCCTGGGCGCCGGCGTGCGGCTGGACGTTGGCGAATTCGGCGCCGAAGAGCTCCTTGGCACGGTCGCGGGCGAGGTCCTCGACGACGTCGACGTTTTCGCAGCCGCCGTAGTAGCGGCGGCCCGGGTAGCCTTCGGCGTACTTGTTGGTCAGCACCGAACCCTGCGCCTGCAGGACGGCGCGGGGGACGAAGTTCTCGCTGGCGATCATTTCCAGGGTGTCGCGCTGGCGGGCCAGCTCGCCGTCCATCGCCTCGGCGACGGCCGGGTCGAGGTCGCGCAGGGACTGGTAGCGGACGTCATCACTGGGGATACCGGTCATGGGTGGGCCAACAACCTTTCGAAGGAAGCTACGGGTTCGGTGCCATCGTAGTCCCCCGCCCCCGGCGGGGCCGATTCGGTCCTCGACACATCCCCCGGCATTGGGTTGCGGGGGCCTCGTGCTTCACGACGGCCCGCCTCCGTACCCTTCGCCCGCGACATGGAGTTCGGTCAGAACACCACCCAGCCGATGGCGCCGGCGGAGAGCACGACTGCCCACGCGGGGAGCTTGAACTTGGTCAGGGCGGCCAGCGCGGCGACGGCGACGACGAAAGTGCCGGGCCCCGAAATGCCGTGGGTCCACACGGGGTCGTAGAAGGCGGCGGCCAGCAGACCGACGACGGCGGCGTTGATCGCGGCGATCGCCCCGCGGGCCTTCGGGTTGGCGGCCTGCTTGGCCCACACCGGCATGACGGCGATGAGCAGCAGCATCGAAGGCAGGAATATCGCCAGCGTGGCGATCAGCGCGCCGAGCACCCCGGCCTGCGCCATGCCCAGGTAGGAGGCGAAGGTGAACAGGGGCCCGGGCACCGCCTGGGCCAGGCCGTATCCGGCCAGGAACGTGTCGGCGTCGACGCCTTCGGGAACCAGGCCGCCCTCCAGCAGCGGCAGCACCACGTGGCCGCCGCCGAAGACCAGCGCACCGGCCCAGTAGTACGTCCCCCACCACTGCGTCGCGGCGAGGGCGAGGATCGCCAGGAAAGCCACCAGCGCGGCGATCGACGCCCACGCGGGCACGGCGTAGGCGAGGTGGGCGGGCTCGGAGGCCAACTCGTTCTCGGCTTCGTCCTTGGCCTCGCCCTTCGCATCGTCCTTGGCCTCGCCCTTCGCATCACCGCCCCGGTCACCGCCCCGGATGAGCACCAGGCCGATGATGCCCGCCACGACGATCGCCCCGACCTGCGCCCACACCCCCCACGCCCCCGGCGCGAGCAGCGTCAGGGTCATCGCGCCGACTGCGACGGCGGCGGTCAGCCGGGAGTTCACCAGGTTCTTGGCCATGCCCCACAGCGCCACCGCCACCACCGCGACGGCCGCCGCCTTCAATCCCTCGATGGGCCCGCCCAGATCGCCGAAGTACGCCACTCCGACGGCGGCCAGAGCCAGCACGAGCGCGGAGGGCGTCGTAAAGCCGACGAAGGCGGCCAGCAGACCCGGCAGCCCTGCGCGGCGCCAGCCCAACGCCATGCCGACCTGCGACGACGCCGGCCCGGGCAGGAACTGGCACAGGGCGACGACGTCGGCGTACTCGGCGTCGGTGAGCCACCTGCGCTTGCCCACGAACTCCTCGCGGAAATAGCCCAAGTGCGCCACGGGGCCGCCGAAGGACGTCAATCCCAGCAGACCGAAGGCGGAAAACACCTCACCCACGGAGCCGGGATGGCGGCGGGACGCACCACCCGCGGCAGCACCCGCAGCATCCCCGGACGAGGCGTCGGTCACTTCTTTCATGTCCGTAACGTTAGGGCACCCGGACGACGAGCGCAGGCCGGGCGGTTGGCATGATGGGGACATGACCCGCGCGCAGGCACCCGGCCCCTACCTGGAGTTCGACAGGCGGCAATGGCGCGAGCTCCGCGAGTCCATGCCGCAGGTGCTCACCGCCGAGGAGGCCGAACGGCTCTCCGGCATCGGCGAGAACATCGACCTCGACGAAGTCGCCGAGGTCTACCTCCCGCTGTCGCGCCTGATCCACCTGCGCGTGCAGGCCCACCGCGAGCTCAACCGCACCACCGCGACGTTCCTCGGCGAGGAATACCAGAGCGTGCCGTTCATCATCGGCGTCGCCGGATCCGTGGCGGTGGGCAAATCCACCACCGCCCGCCTGTTGCAGGTGCTGCTGGAACGCTGGGACACCAACCCTCGGGTGGATCTGATCACCACCGACGGTTTCCTGCACCCCTCCGCCGAGCTCAACCGGCGGGGCATCATGCAGCGCAAGGGCTTCCCGGAGTCCTACGACCAGCGGGCGCTGATGCGCTTCGTCACCTCGGTCAAGGCCGGTGTGCGCGACGTGAAGGCGCCCGTGTACTCGCACACCGCCTATGACCGCGTGCCCGGGGAGTTCGAGGTCGTCGATCAGCCGGACATCCTCATCGTCGAGGGCCTCAACGTCCTGCAGACCGGCCCGATGCTGATGGTCTCCGACCTGTTCGACTTCTCCGTCTACGTCGACGCGCGCCGCGAGGACATCGAGCGCTGGTACATCGAGCGGTTCCTCAAGCTGCGCCACACCGCGTTCCGGGCGCCGGGCGCGCACTTCTCCGAATACGCCGGGCTGGACGACGACGCCGCGACCGTCGAGGCCCGCCGCATCTGGCAGACGGTGAACCTGCCCAACCTGATGGAGAACATCCTGCCCACGCGCGTGCGGGCCTCGCTGGTGCTGCGCAAGTCCAGCGATCACACCATCGACCGCGTGCGCATGCGCAGGCTCTAGGCATCATGTCCCGGTAAGTCACCTCACCTGGCGCGGGTCGCTTGACGACGTCCCGGCGTCACTCCCCCGCCGGCGTGCCCAGCCAGTCCACCAGCGCATCGAGTTCGGCGAAATCGACGCGGTCGGTGTCCTTGCCGTAGGACTCCAGCATCTGCGAGTCGTTGGGCGTCGGATCCTTCTTGCCCTTGATCATGCGGGTCATGGTCCACATCACCGCACGGTGCTTGCGCGACATGATGGAGAACATCAGCCGCCCCGGCAGGTAGTGGCGGTGGACGCGGTCGGCGACGTCGTCGAGGGCGGCGCCGGCGGGGTCCTTGGCGCGGACCTCCTCGAGGATGGTCATGCCGACCACCGCCAACGCCATCTTGCGCTCCGGGTAGGTGCGGGCCACGGTCTTCATGACGTTGGCGCCGCCGAACGTGCCGGCGTAATTCGGGGTGAAGATCACCAGCGGCGCATCGGGGCGCTGCTCCAGCGCCTCGTCGAGCTCTTCGGCGGGGTGGGACTTGGACCCGCCCTGCCCACCGAGCAGCAGGCCGCCAGTGCGGCGCGCGAACTCCGCCGCATACTCGGCCGTGGATCCGTAACGGGTGTTGGAGACGACGACGATCGGCTGAACGGGAGTGGTGTTCGACATACCCCGATTGTGCCCCGTTCCGCCCGGCAATGCCGGGGCCGCAACCGGGACGATGGACCTTCGAGCAGGTCAGCGGCCGAAACGGCGGCTTCGCTGGGAGAAGTCCCGCAACGCCCGCAGGAAGTCGATGCGGCGGAACTCCGGCCAGTACGTGTCGGTGAACCAGATCTCCGAATACGCCGACTGCCACAGCAGGAAGCCGCTGAGCCGCTGCTCGCCCGAGGTGCGGATCACCAGGTCCGGATCGGGCTGGCCCGACGTGTACAGGTGGCCGCCGATGGCCTCCGGGGTGATGCGATCGACGATGTCGGCGCCCTCCACCCCTTCAGCGGCGGCGTCGCCGACGATGCGGCGGACCGCGTCGACGATCTCCTGCCGGCCGCCGTAGCCCACGGCGATGTTGACCTGGATGCCGTTGTTGCCGGCGGTCAGCTCCTCGTCGCGGCGCAGGCGGGCCGCCATGTCGTCGGGAAGCAACTCCAGGTGCCCCACCATCCGCAGGCGGATGTCCTCGCCCGCGCCGGCGAGCTCGTCGGCGACGTCGCCGATGATGTCGAACAACAGCTCCAGCTCATCCGCCTCGCGGCGCAGGTTTTCCGTCGACAGCAGATAGATGGTGACCAGGCCGATGTCCTGCTCCGAACACCAGGACACGAACTCCGCGATCTTCCGGGCCCCCACCCGGTGCCCGTGGCTGACGTCGGTGAACCCGGCCTCGCGGGCCCACCGGCGATTGCCGTCCGCCATCACCGCCACATGCTGCGGGCGCGGCAGACCCGCGAGCGAGCGGGCGAGCCGCCGCTCGTAAAGCGGGTAAGCGAGTCGGCCGAGCACCCGCGGAAGCTGGAACGGTTTCACGCGGACGAGTCTACCGGCAGGGGCCCGCCGCGCCGGATCAGGCCTGCTGGGGGCCGTCTCCGCGGGCCTCGCGGCGGGCGCGGACCGCAGCCGCGAGGTCGCGGAGCAGAACGTCGGTGGTGTCCCAATCGATGCAGGCGTCCGTGACGGACTGGCCGTAGGTCAGCCCCTCGCGGCCATTGACCACCTTCTGGTTGCCCCCGACGATGAAGGACTCGACCATGATGCCGTCGATGCCGTCGTCGCCCGCCGCGATCTGCTCCGCGATCTCGCGGACGACCTCGGCCTGGCGGACCTCCGACTTGCCGGAGTTGGCGTGGCTGGCATCGACCATCAGGCTGCGCGGCAGACCGGACTTCTCCAGCCGGGCCTTGGCGTCGGCGATCGACTCGGCGTCGTAGTTCGGTCCCGCCGTGCCGCCGCGCAGGATGATGTGGCAGTTGGCGTTGCCGGCGGTCTCCACCACGGCGGCGCCGCCGTCGTCGTTCATGCCGAAGAAGAAGTGCGGGTTGGCCGCCGACACCAGCGAATCGACCGCGACCTGGACGTTGCCGTCCGTGCCGTTCTTGAAGCCGATGGGCATGGACAGGCCCGAAGCCAGCTGGCGGTGCACCTGCGACTCCGTGGTGCGCGCGCCGATGGCGCCCCACGCCACCGCGTCGGCGATGTACTGCGGGCTGTTGGGCTCGAGGAACTCCGCACCGACCGGCAGGCCGACCTGCAGCACCTCGATGAGCAGCTCGCGCGCCATGCGCAGGCCGTCGAGGATCTCGAAGGAACCATCCATGTGCGGGTCGTTGATCAGGCCCTTCCAGCCGACCGTCGTCCGCGGCTTCTCGAAGTACACGCGCATGACCACCAGCAGGTCCTCGCTCAGCTCGTCGGCCACGGCCTTGAGGCGGCGGGCGTAATCGACGGCGGCCTCCGGATCGTGGACCGAGCACGGGCCGACGACGACCAGGAGCCGGTCGTCCTCGTTGGCGATGACGTCGGCGATGGCCCGGCGGGCGACCTCGACGTCGTTGGCCAATTCCTCGCCGAGCGGGACGTCGTCAAGCAACTGCTTGGGCGACGGCAAGTCGTGGAACGCGACGACGCGCTGATTGGACGTCGAAGCGGGGTTCTCGAGGGAAGTCGGGGGCGTCATGGCCGTGGGTGCCTTTCGGGGTCGGTGCGTGTGGGCGAATCGATTGGGTACGTGGTTCGTTCATGGCGCCGGGCGTCGCCCTCCGGCACTGGGCCGGATACGACGAAAGGCAGCTACCCGAATCTTCGGGTGCTGCCTTTGGGGCTCCGGCGTGCGCGTGGCGTCTACTTCGAGGGTGCATGGCTGACCGTGGGGTCAGCGGCCGGAGCCCCACTCAAAATAAAATCGCCAGTTGCGCATGTCACAAATCCTAATCCTTGGAACGACGTTCCCGCAATTCGGGCTCCCCCGAAAAGCGGTCCTCGACGATCGCCTCGCCGTCGAGGCCACCGGACGACTCGTGGTCGGCCATCGCGCGGTCGATTCCCTCGATGTCGAAGGGATCCATGCCGTGCCCCTCCGCGAACGCGCGGCGGCGGCGCATGCGCTTCATGCGGCGGGTCAAGTCCACGCCGATGAGCAGGATCACGACCAGCAGCAGCACGATGACCAGAAGGCCGATCGGGGACGCCTTGCCGAAGTCCGCGCCCATCGGGCCCACGGGGTTCTGCGCGAGCAGCGTCACGTCCATGGCGGCCTCGGCCGCTGCGGCATTCCAGATTTCCATTGCCTGGGGCATGTCAGCCTTCATTCCTTAAATGCTCTGCGGCCCGTCGGCCGCGGATCCGTCGCCCGGCGCCTGGCCCGGCGCTTCTTCCGGTGCTTCGTCGGGGTCGATGCCGGCGAACAGATCGTCCTCCGGCAGCGAGGTGCGCACGCGCGTGCGCGCCAACTCGAATTCCTCCGTCGGCCACACTCTACGCTGCACGTCCGCCGGCACCGCGAAGAAAGGCCCGTTCGGGTCGATCTGGGTGGCATGGGCGCGCAAGGCATCGTCACGGGCGTCGAAGAAGTCCGCGCACGGCACCTGCGTGGTCACGCGCTCCATGATGTCGCCGCGCTCGGACACCCAGCGCTTCAGCGGCTCGCCCAAGGGGCTGGGCAGGCCGCGGTCCACGTAGTACGCGTCCAGCGCCAGCAGCCGGCGGCGGACGAACCCGTGGGTGTAGTACATCTTCTTGATCTCCCACGGCTCCCCCAGCTCGGGGTGCGCGTCGGTGGCGGCCTCGGTCCACGCCCGCACGGAAATGATGTGCGTCATGATGTGGTCCGGGTGCGGGTAGCCGCCGTTTTCGTCGTACGTGATCAGGACGTGCGGCCGGAACTCGCGGATCGCCTGGATCAGCGGCTTGACGGCGTCCTCCACCTTCTCGCGGGCGAAGCAGCCCTGCGGCAGCACCGGCGTCGGCGACCCTTCCGGCAGACCGGAGTCGACGAAGCCCAGCCAACGATGCTGCACGCCCAGGATGCGGGCGGCTTCGGCCATCTCGGCGACGCGCACCGCGGCGATGTCCGCCACGACCTCCGGGCGGTCCATGGCGGGGTTGAGGATGCTGCCGCGCTCGCCGCCGGTGAGGGTGACCACCATGACGTCGTGCCCCTCGGCCGCGTAGCGGGCCATCGTCGCCGCGCCCTTGCTGGACTCGTCATCGGGGTGGGCGTGGACCGCCATCAATCGCAGGCTCATGCGGTTTCCTTCCAGTCCGGTACCTGTTCCGACATCCGTACAGTCTACGGGGCCGGTTCCCCGCCCCCGCCGGGGGTCGCGCGGATCCGTCCGATACAGTTGGGGGCATGTCGGACTCGAAGGCCTCCAACGTCGATCGCGGTCGCGGTCGGGACACCCGCGCCACCGGGAGCACGCGCAGCGCGCGTTACGGCGACACCAATCGCCGGCTGCCCGGAAAGCTGATCGTGGTGGGCCTGGTGGGCATGCTCATCATCGCCATGGCCTACATCTTCGTGCAGATGAACCGCGTGTCCACGCCGGACGTCACCGCCACGCAGGCCGGGTGGGCGCGCGAGGAGGGCCGGGAGGACGACGTCTTCATCTTCACCCTCGACGTCACGCGCGAGGATCCGTCGATGGACGCGTACTGCATCATCTACGCGCTGAACTACGACGTCGCCGAGGTCGGCCGCCGCGATGTGCTGATCCCGGCCGGCGGCCCGTCGACGGTGCGCATGGACGTGCCCATCCAGACCCGCGAGCAGGCCGTCGCCGGCGAGGTGTACGGCTGCTCCACGGAGATGCCGAAGTTCCTGGGCAAGTGATTCCCGGCGGCGGGGCGGTTAACGCGGTGTGACCCGCCGGTGGTATCCTGACCCCGTTCACGGCCCCAGTTGGGGCCGGTTTTTCGTATCCGGGCTGGAAAGACCAGCTTTTCCGCCGATCGACGGCCCGTCGACAGCGTTGACGACACAGGAGGCACCATGACCGACTCCAACAACCCGTGGCTCACGCAGGAGTCCTACGACAAGCTCAAGTCCGAGCTCGACGCCCTGTACGAGAACCGCCCGATCATCGCCGCCGAGATCAACGAGCGCCGCGAAGAGGGCGATCTGAAGGAGAACGCCGGATACGACGCCGCCCGCGAGCAGCAGGGCCAGGAGGAGGCGCGCATCCGCTACCTCGAGGATCTGCTGCAGCGCGCCACCGTCGGCGAGACCCCGCAGGAGTCGGGCGTCGCGCTGGTCGGCACCGTCGTGCACGTCTACTACGACGGCGACGAGGACGACAAGGAGACGTTCCTCATCGGCACCCGCGGTGCGGATTCGTCCAACCCGAACCTGGAGACGTACTCCACGGATTCGCCGCTGGGCCGCGCGCTGGTCGGCGCCAAGGAGGGCGAGACCCGTTCCTACAAGTCCCCGACGGGCGACGAGGTCGAGGTCACGCTGATCAAGGCCGAGCCGTACGACCCGGAGTTCCAGGACTAAGGTCCCGGACGGGATTCCGAGCCAGTCCCGGCAGCCGGCCCCTTGTCGGGGCGCGGCATGAAGCGGCGGAGGGTTTTCCCTCCGCCGCTTTTTCGTGTGCCTTTGCTTTTTGCTGCTTTTGCTTCACTGCCCTTGCATTACTGCCCTTGCTTTGCCGCCTTTGCTTTGCGACGGTCACGCCCACGCTTCCCGGCGGGGGCGCTTTTTCATGCCCGGACGTCATTCGGGCACGCGAAAGGGCCCCGGCGAATGCCGGGGCCCTATTCTCACGTGGCGCGTTCACGCCACCGCGTCGCCGCTAGTCCCTGAAGTAGGACAGCAGACGCAGGATCTCGATGTACAGCCAGACCAGGGTGACCGCCAGGCCGAGGGCGACGCCCCAGGCGTAGTTGGCGGGCGCACCGGCGCGGACCAGCTTGTCGGCCTGATCGAAGTCCAGCAGGAAGCTGAACGCGGCGAGGCCGATGCACACCAGCGAGAAGATGATGGCGATGGGGCCGCCGTCGCGCAGCGGGGAGCCGACGCCGAACACGGCGAGCAGCAGGTTGCCCAGCGCCAGGACCAGCACGCCGATCAGCGCGGCGGTCATGAATCGCGTGAACTTCGGAGTGACGCGGATGGCGCCCGACTTGTAGACCCAGAGCATGCCGGCGAACACGCCGATGGTGGCGATGACCGCCTGCGAGATGAGACCGAAGCCGTTGGTGCCGGCGACGTCGAACCCGGCGAACATGAAGCTGACGCCACCGACGAACAGGCCCTCCAGCGCCGCGTAGGTCAGGGTGACCGGGGCGGAGCCGTACTTCTTGCCGAAGGTGGAGATCAGCACCGTCACCAGGCCGCCGATGGCGCCGACGATGGTGAGGATCATGGCCAGGCCCAGGTTGACGAACGCGGCGATGGCGAAGTTGACCGCCGCGAACGCGACGATCACGGCGAGCGTGATGCCGGTCTTCGCCACCACGTCATCCACCGTCATGGGCCGAACGTTCTGCGCCTGCTGCGGCGCGCCGTACTGCTGCTGGCCGTACGGGTCCTGGCCGTAGCCCTGCTGGCCGTAGCCGCCGGGGCCGTACTGCTGCTGCCCGTACTGGTGGGCACCGGCCTGGCCGCGGGCGACGGTCTTGGTGAGCGAGCTGAATGCGGGGTTGGAGCTTTCGCGCACGTCGTCCTTCCTTCCGGCCTGTTGCGGCCGAGTAATTGTTGCCTTACGAGACGTATAACGGTCGAACCGTCCCGATTGTTCCCGATTACGGGGTTTTTCGCAGAGGGAAATGCCTCACCGAAACCGCATGTCGGCGGGGTACGATCGGGGAACCGGAAAGAAATCGATGACGCGGAGGATGACATGGCTGGCGATTACGACGCCGACACCACCGGTGACTTCGACGAGAACACCCTCGACGGTTCCGAGGGCCTCGACGCGGACCACATGACCGGCGACGGCGAGAACTACGTGATGGACCCGCCGGACCGTTGGCGCGGGGCCGAACCCCACGACACCCTGGACCGCCGTCTCGCGGAAGAAAAGCCCGACGTCGATCCCGACGAGGACCCGGACGTGGACCCCGAAATGCGATACGGCGACGTCGACGGCCACGAACCGTTCGAATTCGGGGAAAGCGGCAACCGCGACCCCGATCACAGCCGCCGTTTGGGTTATACCGACAACTAGGGCAATTAGCTGGCCAACCGCTCAGGGCAGCGCCCAACCATCGAGGCGGCGCCTGGCTCGTACGGGGCCGGCTCTCGGCTGGCGGTGGGCGTCGTCAAGCGGGAACCGAAATGGGTTCCCCGCCCAAACCGGCCCGGCGATCCGGACCGCCGCGTACCATCGCGCCCATGAACGCGACCACGACCGAGACCGACCGCGCCACCGGCGCGCAGGCCATCCGCAATCCCCTGACGCCCGACGTCGTCGAGCGCCTGCTCAAGCGGGCCCCCGTCGCGGGCTCGGAAACCCGCACCATTTCGACGCCCTTCACCGGCGAACCGCTGGCCGAGATCCCCGTCGGCGACGCCGCGGACGTCGACCGCGCCTTCGACCGCGCCCGCTTCGCCCAGGCCGCATGGGCGCGCGTGCCCGTCAACTCCCGCCGCGAGGTGCTCCACCGCTTCCATGACCTGGTGCTCACCCACCAGGGCCAGCTGATGGACGTGGTCCAGGCCGAGACCGGCAAGAACCGCGCGTCGGCGTACGAGGAAGTCCTCCACGTCGCCATCACCGCCCGCTACTACGGCAATCAGGCCGAAGCGCTGCTCAAGCCCGCCAAGGCCCACGGCGCGCTGCCGGTGCTCAGTCCGACGACCGTCTACCACCACCCCAAGGGCGTCGTCGGCGTGATCAGCCCCTGGAATTACCCGCTGACGCTGGCCATCTCCGACGCGCTGGCGGCGATCATGGCCGGCAACGCCATCGTGCTCAAGCCCGACTCCACCACCCCGTTCTCGGCGCTGCTGGCCGTTGACCTGCTCTACCGCGCGGGACTGCCGGAAGACGTCGTGCAGGTCGTGCCCGGCCCCGGCTCCGTCGTCGGCCAGGCCATCGTCGCGCAAGCCGATTACCTGATGTTCACCGGCTCGTCCGAGACCGGCAAGTCCCTGGCCAAGCAGTGCGGCGAGCGCCTGATCGGGTTCTCCGCGGAGCTCGGCGGCAAGAACCCGCTGATCGTCGCCGAGGACGCCAACGTCAAGGCCGCCGTCGAGGGCGCGCGCATCGCGTGCTTCACCAACTCCGGCCACCTGTGCGTGTCCACCGAGCGCATGTACGTCGCCGAAGAGGTGTGGGACGAGTTCGTGCCCGCCTTCGCCGACCGCACCAAGGCCATGAGCCTCGGTGCCGGCTACGGCTGGGAGGCGGAGATGGGGTCGCTGCAGTCGCAGGGCCAGTTCGACATCGTGCAGAAGATGGTCCACGACGCCGTGGAAGCCGGCGCCACCGTCCTCGCCGGCGGCCGCGCCCGCCCGGACCTGGGCCCGCTGTTCTACGAGCCGACCATCCTCACCGACGTCCCCGAGGGCGTCGAGCTGCTCACCGAGGAGGTCTTCGGCCCGGTCGTCGTGGTCCACCGCGTCGCCGACGCCGAAGAAGGTATCCGCCGCGCCAACGACTCGCGCTACGGCCTCAACGCCTCGCTGTGGTGCTCCCCGTCGCGCGCGAAGGAGCTGGCGCCGAAGATCCAGGCCGGTTCCGTCAACGTCAACGACGGCTTCGCCGCCACCTTCGCCTCCGTCGACGCGCCGATGGGCGGGTTCAAGGAGTCCGGCGTGGGCCGCCGCCAGGGCGCCGAGGGCCTGCTGAAGTACACCGACTCCCAGACCGTCACCGTCCAGCGGGTGTCCCCGATCTCCATGCCGATGCTGGAGCGCGAAACCTACGCCAAGGTGTTCACCACCGCGCTGAAGCTGGGCAAGAAGTTCGGCGTGCTGCCGTAAACCGCGGTACGCGAAGAAACCCCGGGCAGATGCGCCAACATCTGCCCGGGGTTTTCCCGTTCGGTGCCCCCGGCGAGACTCGAACTCGCAACTCGCGGATTTTAAGTCCGCTGCCTCTGCCAATTGGGCCACGGGGGCTTCACGACGGCTCGCGTTCCACGCGGGGACGTCGTAAAGCAAAAGGAAGCCGGGCCCCGGCTCGCCGTGTCGGCGGCGGGACCCCCGCCCGGCGCTACTGCTGCGCGCGGGCGAGCTTCTCGTCGATCAGGCCGGCGACGATGCCGTCCAGAATATCCTTCTCGCTGACGTGGAACTCCAGCGGCGGCACGTTGGCGCGGGAGGACTTCGCCTCGGCGGCGACGGACTCGAACATGTCCATCAGGCCGTCGATGACCACGACGCCGCCGGCGAAAACGTCGGCGCGGCCCGGGTGCATGACCGGGTTCTCCGCCAGGGTGCGGCGGTCGGTGTCCAGCACCGACTGGTTGAGCGAGCGCAGGGCGTTGAAGCGCAGCGTGGACAGGTGGATGGCCGACGGATCGTAGGTCTCCAGGCCCTGCGCCAGCGCCGACAGCGTGGTGTACGTGCCCGCGCAACCGACGATGGTCTTCGCGGAGGCGACCGGCACCGACTCGCGCACCGACCGGCAATGCTCGGCGACGTAGCGGCGGGCGACGTCGACCTGCTTCTCGGTCGGCGGCGAGTCCCGCAGGAACCGCTCCGTCAGGCGGACGCTGCCCATCGGCACCGACAGCGAACCGTGGACCGTGCCGTCGTACTCGCCGACGATGACCTCGGTGGAGCCGCCGCCGACGTCGATGACGCAGAACGGGCCCTCCTCCGGGTGGAAGTCGTCGACGGCGCCGCGGAACGACAGCGCCGCCTCCTCGTCGCCCGAAATGACCTGCGCCTCCACGCCCCAGTCGGCGAGGATCTCGCGCGTCATGGAGAAGAACTCGTCGCGGTTCGACGCATCGCGCGACGCGGACGTCGCCACCATGCGCACCGCCTCGACGCGCTCGGTGCGCATGAGATCCGCGTAATCGGTCAACGCCGCGCGAACGCGCTCGAGCGCCGCGTCGGCCAGTCGGCCGGTGGCGTCGACTCCCTCGCCCAGCCGCACGATCTCCATCACGCGGTGCAGCTCGGTCATCTCCAGCACGCCGTCGACCTCGCGGACGTCGGTGATGAGCATGCGGATCGAGTTCGTGCCGCAGTCCACGGCCCCGAAGCGGGTCATCCGTCACCCCTCTCGATGCCCAGGTCCGCGCACGTCGGCCAGTCCTCCGGGATCGCCGTGCCGCGCAGGCCCGTGCCCTCGGCCGCCAGCGCCACGGACTCGGTGCCCAAACGGAAGTGGTCCGGGCCCTCGGCCAGCGCGTAGGCGATGAGCACGTGCATGCACTTGACGCGGTCGGGCATGCCGCCGCCGGAGAAATCGGTGCCCAGATCCTCGATGGCGTTGCGCTCGCGCAGGTAGTGCTCGTGGGCGGCGCGGTAATCCGCGGCCAGCTCCTCGTCCTCCAGCAGGCGCGCGGACATGTCGCGCATCACGCCGGCGACCTCCAGCCGCGACGCCTCGGCGGTCAGCCGCGGGTCGGTCAAGTAGTGCAGGGTCGGGAAGGGCGTGCCGTCGTCCAGGCGCGGCGCGGTCTTCACCACGCCCGGCGCCCCGTCCGGGCAGCGGTAGGAGATCTCGAGCACGCCACGCGGCGTGCGGCCCAACTGCGCGGCCACGGCCTCCAGATCGGCGGGGTCAACGGTCATGGCGGATCCTCCTGTCCCCGCCGTCCGGCGGCGGGTCCTGGTCAACGGTGATTCCAAAAGAATTTTTGCTTTACGACGACTACGGCCGCACCCCCAAAGGCGCTGGCCAGTTGGTCACCTTACCGGCAGGCACACCGGTTATCCGATTTACGGTGCCGGTTCGGGCGCCGGTTCGGGCACGGTCGGCAGCCGATCCGGGCTGGTCGCCTCGTCGCGGGCGGGGTTGGCCGGCTTCTCCTCCTCGGGAGGCAACGACACCGAATCCCACAGCTGCTCGTACCAGGGGGCGGTCGGCAGGGTCTCCTCCCCCACGGGGCCCTCCCCATCCGCCGTGCCCAGCGCGGGATCGACGATGCGGAACGGGGTCTCCCCCTCCTCCACCAGCCCCAGCCGGATGCGGGCCTGTTCCTTGATGTATTCCGGATCGGAGAACCGTTCCTTCTCCGCCTGGAGCTCGCGGGTGCGCTCCTCCATGCGGGCGATGTTTTCGCGGGTCTCCGCCAGTTCGGCCCGCTGCTCCGCGTACGTGCGCAGCGGCACGGCCAACACCAGGACCAGGAACAGCAGCAACACGGCCATGGTCAGGGTCTGCCACGGCTGCAGCGACGACAGGCCGCCGCCGACGCGCCCATCCGACGCGCCGGCGGCGGATCCCCCTCGTCCCCGGCGGCCCCGTGCTGTAGTTCCCATGACCGGAAGCATACCCGGCGCGGCACGCCGAAAGGGGCCGGGTCGATGATCGACCCGGCCCCTTTTTCCGGCGGTTTCACCGCCTCGCCCCCGCCCCACCGTCGGACGGCGGAGCGGGGTCGGTGCGGATTACTTCTTGAAACGCGGGAACGCGGAACGGCCGGCGTAGACCGCGGCGTCGCCGAGCTGCTGCTCGATGCGCAGCAGGCGGTTGTACTTGGCCACGCGCTCGGAGCGGGCCGGGGCGCCGGTCTTGATCTGGCCGCAGTTCAGGGCGACGGCCAGGTCGGCGATGGTGGTGTCCTCGGTCTCGCCGGAGCGGTGGGACATCATCGACTTGTAGCCGTTGTTGTGCGCCAGGGCGACGGCCTCGAAGGTCTCCGACAGGGTGCCGATCTGGTTGACCTTGACCAGCAGGGCGTTGGCTGCGTCCTTCTCGATGCCCTCGGCCAGGCGGGCCGGGTTGGTGACGAAGAAGTCGTCGCCGACCAGCTGGACCTTGTCGCCGATCTGCTTGGTCAGCTCGACCCAGCCGTCCCAGTCGTTCTCGTCCAGCGGATCCTCGATGGAGACGATCGCGTACTCGTCGACCAGGTCGCCGTAGACCTTGGCCATCTCCTCGGCGGTGTGCTTGCCGCCCTCGAAGTTGTAGACGCCGTCCTCGAAGAACTCGGAGGACGCGACGTCGAGCGCCAGCGCGACGTCCTCGCCCAGCTTGTAGCCGGCGGCCTCGATGGCCTCGTTGATCAGGTCCAGCGCGGCGCGGGTGGAATCGACGGAGGGGGCGAAGCCGCCCTCGTCGCCCAGGCCGGTCGACAGGCCCTTGTCCTTGATGACCTTCTTCAGCGAGTGGTAGACCTCGGCGCCGACGCGGAGGGCCTCGGAGAAGGTCTCGGCACCGATCGGGGCGATCATGAACTCCTGGACGTCGACGCCGGAGTCGGCGTGCGCACCACCGTTGAGGATGTTCATCATCGGCACCGGCAGGACGTGGCCGTTCGGGCCGCCCACGTACTGGTACAGCTCCAGGCCGGCGGACTTCGCGGCGGCGTCGGCGACGGCCATGGACACGCCGAGGATGGCGTTGGCGCCCAGCTTCTTCTTGTTCGGGGTGCCGTCCAGGTCGATCATCAGCTTGTCGATCTTGCGCTGTTCGTCGGCGAACTCGCCGAGCAGCTCGTCCTGGATCGCCTCGAGGACGTTGTCGACCGCCTGCTGGCAGCCCTTGCCCAGGTAACGGTCGCCGCCGTCACGCAGCTCGTACGCCTCGTGCTCGCCGGTGGAGGCGCCGGAGGGCACCATGGCGCGGCCGACCGAGCCGTCTTCCAGCGCGACCTCGACCTCGACGGTCGGGTTGCCGCGGGAGTCGAGAATTTCCAGCGCGTTCAGTCCGATGATGGGGGCAGCCATAAGTCACCTTTCCGCCGGAACCCTTCCGGCCGTATGACTTCGATTGTGGCACGTTTGCGTGGATCGCGCCGCCGCGGGAACCCCGCCCGGAAGCCCCGAAAGGGGGCCGCTCCGCGGCGCTGCCCGCGTGTCTCGCGCAAGCGGCCTCATGCCGACTGGTTCAGCGCGTAATTGGCCGCCGCGTCGCGGACGTCGCGGACGTACTGGTCGGACTGGTTGTACGACCTGATCGCCGAGGTCCAGCCCTCCGGCGTGGCCAGGTCGCGGCCGCCGGAGCACAGCAAACGCGCCGACGACGCCGCGGCGTCGTCGATGTGGTGCGGGTCGGCGACGCCGTCGCCGCTGGCGTCGATGCCGTGGCGCCGCCAGGTCTCCGGGATGAACTGCATCGGCCCCACGGCCCGGTCGAATTCCGTGTCGCCGTCGAGGGCGCCGCCATCGGTGTCGCGGATTTCCGCGAACCCGGGGGACCCGTCCAGGGGCACGCCGACGATCGGCGGGCGCACCACGCCGTCGGCCTGGATTTCCGCCGGCTTCATCCAGTTGCCGGTGTAGGTGCCGTGGCGGGTCTCCACCTGGCCCAGCCCCGCCAACGTATTCCAGCTGAGGTTGCACTCCGGCCACGACTCCGCCGCGATGACCTCCGCATTGGCGTAGGCGCGGACGGCGGCCGACGGGATGCGCGTCGCCTCGGCGATGGGCTGCGCCCACTGGGCGAGCTGGTCGGCGGTGCGGCCGGGCGCGTGGACGTCGACGCGCGGGGCGGCCTCGGCCGCGGCCGGCGGAACGTTGTCCGGGATGGGCTGCTTGGTGAACGGCGCCTGCACCGGTCCGACGAACATGGCCATCGCCCCGACCATCGCGATGATCGCCAGCACGGCGATCGTCGTGAAGCCGAGGCAACCGCACCCCGCCGACTTCCGGCCCCCGCGCGCCGACCCGCGCTTGGGGTCGCCGGACCACGACGGCACGTCGCGGCCACGACCGCGTCGGCCGCCGCCACGGGGATCAGCGAAGTCGGACACGGGAGCCCATCCTACGGATCAGGCCGCCGAACGTGGAAAGGCCAGGTCACTCCGCCGATTCGTTCGAATCCGCGGGATCCTCCCCGGCCGCGGGGCCACCGAGGGAGTCCAACTGCATGAGGAATTCGCGGGCGACGAAACGCGTGCGCGCCTCGGCACCGGACTCCAGCTCCAGGCCCGGGGTCGGGCACATCAACTCGACCGGGATGTCGGAATCCGACATGCCCAGTGCGCGGGCCCGGCGGATGGCCTCCTCGGCCAGCGCCAGCGCCGGCAGGAACTCGGCGGGCTGCGAACGCGGGCCGCCGCGGCCGGCGGTCCACGCCTCCTCCTGCTCGGCCAGGGGCATCAGCTCCGCGCCCTCGCCGAGGTCGCGGGAACCGTCGAAGAGGTACGGCTTGCGCAGCCGCATCTTGTCCACGAACGCCCCGGCGACGTCGTCGATGTCGAAGTCCTCGGCGACCTCCGCCTGGAACAGCACCTGCAGCAGCAGATCCGACAGCTCGCCGCGGACGTCGCCGCCCTCGTTGACGGCGTCGATGAACTCGAACGCCTCCTCGATCAGGTACGGCAACAGGCTGGCGTGGGTCTGCCCCGCCTCCCACTCGCCGGTGCGGCGAGCGGCGGACATGACGTCGATGGCCTCGGCCACGCGGGGGAACCGCTCCCCCAGTTCGCCGCCCGCCGCCGCGGGTGCGGTGGCCGATGCGGCGTGGGCGGACGGCGCGGCGGCCGGGCCGTCGTCACGCGAATCGGCGGCGACCCGCGCGGTGCCCTCGTCCGTGTCCTGCGCCGGGGCCGCAGAAGTCGCGGCGGAGGCGGCGGCCGGGGCCGCAGTGGCCGCAGGAGCAGCGGACAGAACGGCGGCGGCCGGCGACGGGGCCTCGGCGAGGCCGACGTCGAAGATGCGCTCGCCGGCGGCGATGCGGTCCTGGACGTCATCGTTGTCGACGTCGGTGGTCACCAGGATCTCCGCATCGGACACCGAATGCCCGCCCGCATCGGCGATGGCCCAGCGGACGCGGATGGGCACCTCCTCGGTGTAGGACACCTCCCCCGTCAGCAAACTCGCCGCTTCGAGGGGAATCGCGGTGGGAAACCGCGGGTCGAGCACGATGATGGTCATTTCTGATCCTTTCCGCCGTGGGCTTCGCCGACGATGTCCATGACGGGGATTCCCGCCATTCCGGTGAGGAAATCGGCGACCCATTGCACCAGCGCGACATCGCGCACCGGCTTGGCCCGCAAACCCTTCCCTTCCTTCGGAACCGCCACGGAAACGGTCCGCGATGCGGCCCGGTACGTCGATTGCGGATGCAGGCGCTTCAAACGCACCTGCTTCGAATCGGCGAGTTCCATGGGTCCGATCTTAATGTGCGCACCCGTCGCTTGAACCTCATGCACGCCGAACTCGCGGCAAATGATTCGCAATCTCGAAATCGCCGCAAGGCGCTGCACTTCGATCGGCGGCTCGCCGTAGCGGTCGACGAGCTCGTCGAGGACGACGTCGATGTCCTCCATGGCCTGCGCCGACGCGAACTTCCGGTACGCCTCCAGGCGCAGCCGCTCCGAGTCGACGTAACTGGCCGGGATGTTCGCGTCGACGGGCAGGTCGATGCGGATTTCCTTCGGTTCCTGCGCCGACGCGTCGGGCGTTTCGCCATCGGCCACCGCCTTCATCGCGGCGACCGCTTCGCCGACCAATCGGACGTACATGTCGAAACCGACCCCGGAAATGTGGCCGGATTGTTCCGCGCCGAGCACATTTCCCGCCCCGCGCATTTCCAGGTCCTTCATGGCCACCGCCATACCGGCGCCGAGATCATTGTTCTGTGCGATAGTGGCCAGGCGGTCGTAGGAATTCTCCGTCAGCGTCTGATCCGCCGGATACAGGAAATAGGCGTAGGCGCGCTCGCGGGAACGCCCCACGCGGCCGCGCAGCTGGTGCAGCTGCGACAGGCCCATGTGGTGGGCGTTTTCGACGATCAGCGTGTTGGCGTTGGCGATGTCCAGGCCCGTTTCCACGATGGTCGTGCACACCAGCACGTCGAATTCGCGGTCCCAGAAACCCTGCACCGTGCGCTCGAGCATCTCCTCGCCCATCTGGCCGTGGGCGACGACGACGCGCGCCTCCGGCACCAGGTCGCGGACCTTCTGCGCGGCCTTGTCGATGGTGCTGACCTTGTTGTGCAGGTAAAACACCTGGCCATCGCGCAGCAGCTCGCGGCGGATGGCCGCGGCGATCTGCTT
Source organism: Corynebacterium xerosis NBRC 16721 = ATCC 373 (assembly GCF_001552415.1). Taxonomy (GTDB): domain Bacteria; phylum Actinomycetota; class Actinomycetes; order Mycobacteriales; family Mycobacteriaceae; genus Corynebacterium; species Corynebacterium xerosis. The sequence continues at coordinate 191,892 of NZ_BCRD01000001.1, read as the reverse complement.
GTCCGACTGCGCGCCGACGTAGGTCAGCACCGGGTGCCGGTCCTCGGGCGGGGTGAGGATCTGGCTCATCTCTCGAATGCCGGCCATGGACATCTCCAGCGTGCGCGGGATCGGGGTCGCCGACATGGTCAGCACGTCGACGTGGTTGCGCAGCGCCTTGATGTGCTCCTTGTGCTCGACGCCGAAACGCTGCTCCTCGTCGACGATGACCAGGCCCAGCTGCTTCCACGACACGCCGGTCTGCAGCAGGCGGTGGGTGCCGATGACGATGTCGACGGTGCCTTCCTTCAGCCCCGTGAGAATCTCCTTCGATTCCCTCGTCGACGTGAAGCGGCTCAGCCCCCGCACCGTGACGGGGAAACCCTCCATGCGCTCGCTGAACGTGGCCAGGTGCTGCTGGGCCAGCAGGGTCGTGGGCACGAGCACCGCGACCTGCTTGCCGTCCTGCACCGCCTTGAACGCCGCGCGCAGCGCAACTTCGGTCTTGCCGTAGCCGACGTCGCCGATGAGCACGCGGTCCATCGGCGCGGGCTTTTCCATGTCCGCCTTGATCTCGGCGATGGCGGTGAGCTGGTCCTCCGTTTCGGCGAAGGGGAAGTTGTCCTCCATCTCCGTCTGCCACGGCGAATCCGGGGCGAAGGCGTGGCCCGGCGCGGCCTGCCGCTCGGCGTAGAGCTTGACCAGCTCTTCGGCGATTTCGCGGACGGCGCCGCGGGCCTTGCGCTTGGTGGTCTTCCAGTCGGAGCCGCCCATCTTCGACAGGGTGGGCTTTTCGCCGCCGACGTAGCGGGTCAGCTGATCGAGGCTCTCCATGGGCACGTAGAGCTGGTCGGGCGGGCCGCCGCGCTTGCCGGAGGCGTACTCCAGCACCACGTATTCGCGGCGCGCCTGGTCGTCGCCGGTGCCGATGGTGCGTTCGGTGAGTTTGACGAACCGGCCGATGCCGTGGGTGTCGTGCACCACGAAGTCGCCGGCTTCCAGGGCGAGCGGATCCACGCGGTTGCGGCGCTTGGCGGGCTTGCGGCGCCCGCCGCCGATGTCGGTGACGCGGTTGCCGGTGACGTCGGCTTCGGCGATGACGGTCAGCGCCCCGCCGTCGGTGCGCGGGAACACCAGGCCACCGTGGCTGACGCCCTGGTAGACGGTGATGCGCCCGGGTTCGGGGTATTCGGGGCCGGTGGCGATGCGGCAGGCGATGCCGGCTTCGCGGAACTTCTCCGCTTGACGACGGACGCCGGCCGGCGTTCCGGCGATGTAGGCGACGCGTTCGCCGCCGACGGTGGCCTCGCGCAGCTGCGCCATCATGGCCCCGATGGCCTTGAGGTCGCCGCGGGGTTCGGGGCCGGGTTCGTAGGTCAGGGGCAAAACGTCGTCTTCGGTGACGCCGCCGTCGAGCATGCCGGGCGGGGAAATCGACCACCACGGGGCGCGGCGGACCTCGTCGAGGTGCCGGTAGGCGCTGGCGTCGAGCCCGTCCGCCGGGATCGGCGCGCCGCCGCCCATCGCGGCGGTTTCCCACGCCGCGGCCATGAACTCGTCGCCGGTTGCGATGAGGTCCGCGGCGCGGGAACGGATGCGCTCCGGGCCGCACAGGAGAGTGTGCGCGCCGTCGGGCAGCAGCTCCGTCAGCGGCACCAGCGGGCGGTCGGTCAGCAGCGGGATCAGCGCCTCCATGCCGTCGACCCACTGGCCGTCGGAGATGCGCACGAGCATTTCCTGCACGTCGCCGGAGCGTTCGCCGGCCATTTCGCCGGCACGCGCCTTCACCGCGTCGTCGAGGAGCAGCGCCCGGCAGGCGTGGACCTCCACCACGCCGGCGGAATCGCCGGCCTCGACCTCGGAGATGGTGCGCTGGTCGCCCACGGAGAACACGCGCATCTCGGTGATCTCGTCGCCCCACAGCTCCACGCGCACTGGATTGTCGGCGGTGGCGGGGAAAACGTCGACGATGCCGCCGCGCACGGCGAACTGCCCGCGCCGGCCGACCATGTCGACGCGCGAGTAGCCGTGGCGCTCGAGCTTCTCCGGCAGGTCGGGCACCTCTTCGTCGACGGCGAGGCGGATGGCCTCCGCGCCGTCGTCGAGCACCGGCTGCACCAGCGACCGCACCGCGGCGACGACGACGGTCACCGTGCCCGCGCGCATGCCGGACAGCACCGCCCGGCGCGTGGCCACGGTGTCCACCGCCGGCGACAGCCGCTCGTGCGGCAGCGTCTCCCACGACGGGAACATGGCCACCTTAGAGCCCAGCATCGACCGCAATTCCGAGGTGAGGTCCTCGGCCTCGCGCCCGGTGGCGGTCACCGCCAGCACGGGGGCCTTGGCGGCCAGCGCCGCGATGAGATGCGGCCGCACCCGGTCGTTGCCGGTCATGTGCAGTTCGGGCTCGCCGAGATGCTTCACGACGCCCCGCAGCTGCGGCTCCCCCGCCACCACCTGCGCCAGCCCCGACAGCGGGGCCACCATCGCCCCCGTCTTCGACCCGGTCATCGGGCCTCGTCCCCGCCGCGCCGGACCTTGTCGGCCGGGTCCGCTTCGGGGCCGGCGCCGAGCACCGCGCCCTGCTCCGCGGCCGGGCCGTCGACGTCGCCGCGCAGCACCGGGTGGGCCTCCATGCCCGCCAGGCCGTTCCAGCAGAGGTTGACGATGTGCGCCGCCACGGTCTCCCGGTCCAGCGTCGTGCCGTCGGTGGCCTTCGCCGTCCCGCGGTCCTCCCCGGAACCAGTGCGTTCGTCCAGCCACCACTGCGCCGTCTGCGACACCATGCCCACCAGGGCCTGCGAATACAGCACCGCGGGAGCCTCATCCAGGCCCGCACGGGTGAACGCGGCGCCGAGAATGTGCGACACGCGGCCGGTGGCGTTGCCCAGCAGCGTCGCAAAGCCCTGGTTCGACCCCGGATCGCGGGCCAAAATGGTGAACCCGTCCGTGTGATCCTCCACGTAGGCCAACAGCCCCACGACGGCACGTTCGATGCGCGCCCGCGAACGGCCCCGCGAAATCGAATCGGCGATGACGTTTTCGAGGCGCTCCATCTCCTCGGCCACGACCTCGCGGTACAGGCCGTCCTTCGTGCCGAAATGCTCGTAGACCACCGGCTTGGACACCCCCGCCCGGGAGGCGATCTCCTCCATCGACGTGCCGTCGAGGCCACGTTCCGCGAAGGTCGCCCGGCCGACGTCGAGGAGTTGCCTGCGACGTTCCGGCCCGCTCATGCGCCGACGTACGGCATTGCCCGGATTTCCCATGTCCCCGAGCCTATCGTGACCGCGCGGCACGCCCCGAGCGCGGGCCGGTGGCGCGGGTGCGGGGTCGCGCATGGGCCGGGGTGCGGGTTGGTGTTCAGGTTGGGGTGCGGGTTGGGGTGCGGGTTGGGGTGCGGTCCCGGCCGCCGGTGTTGCTAATCTGATGCGCGGTGCACGCCCCCGCGATAGCGGCGGCCGCGCCGGTCCCCCGTGGTGTAATGGCAACACTCCTGATTTTGGTTCAGGCATTTCAGGTTCGAGTCCTGGCGGGGGAGCTTAGGGAACACTTGCTCGAAATCGCCGGGTGTCCGCCGATAACCTGCATGCATGGCGCTCTACGACAAGCTGGTTTCCCCGGCCGACACCTCCGACATGCCGGACGACGTCGCCCGCGACGTGCCCGCCAACGGCATGAAGTTCATCGCCGCCAACGGCCTGCAGAACGCCGGCGACCAGGTGATCAACCCGAAGACCGTGCTGCCCTGGCTGCTGACTGCGCAGGGCGCGCCCGGCCTGGCCATCGCGCTGCTGGTGCCCATCCGCGAGTCGCTGTCGATGCTGCCGCAGGCGGCGCTGACGCCGTGGGTCAAGCGCCGGGCGCACCGCAAGTCCGTGTGGATCCTCGGCTCGATCACGCAGGGCGTCATGGCGCTGATCATGGCCCTGTCGGCGGCGGTGTTCGACGGCATGGCCGCGGCAGTGGCCATCCTCGCGGCGCTGGCGATCTTCGCGCTGGGCCGTTCGCTGTGCTCGATCGGCTCTAAGGACGTCCAGGGCCGCACGATCCCGAAGGGCCAGCGCGGCCAGATCACCGGTTTGGCGACGGTCCTGTCCGGCGTCGTCGCCATCACCCTCGGCCTGGGCATCCGCTGGTTCGGCGGCGATGACCTGCCGACGTCGGTGCTGACCTGGATGATCGCCATTTCCGCGCTGACGTGGTTCGCCGGCGCGGTCGTCTTCCACCGCGTCACCGAACCCGCCGGCGAGACGTCGGAGGATTCGGCCGGGTCGTGGGTCAAGGAATCGTGGGAGTTGCTTTCCGACGACGCGCCGTTCCGCAACTTCGTCATCGTCCGTTCGCTGCTGCTGGTCTCCGCCCTGTCGCCCGCCTTCTTCGTGTCGCTGTCCGCCGAACGCGGCGACGGCGAACTCTCCGGGCTGGGCCCCTTCCTCATCGCCTCGGGCGCGGCGGCCATCCTCGGCGGGCAGGTCTCGGGAAAGTTGAGCGACAAGTCGTCGAAAAGCACCATGACGTGGGGCGCGGGGCTGGCCTCTGTGATCCTGCTGGCGGTGATGGCGCAGGTGACCTTCGCCGAGGACTGGTCGGGGTGGGCGCTGCCCGTGGCGTACTTCCTGATCACGCTGACGCACACCGGAGTGCGCGTGGCCCGCAAGACCTACGTCGTCGACATGGCCGAGGGCGACCAACGCACCACCTACGTCGCCGTGGCGAACTCGGCGATGGGCGTGATCCTGCTGGCCACCGGCGCCATCTCCGGCGGGTTGGCGATGCTCGGCACCATGTGGGCCCTCGGGTTCTTCGCCGTGCTCGGGCTGATCGGCGTGGCCATGGCCCGTGCCCTGCCCGACGTGTCGGCGAAGGGCTGACGCGGGCCGCGCACCCCGCACCGTGGGCGGGGCCGGGCGGGAGTACCGTGGCCGCGTCTTCCGGAAGGTAGGGTTTCCGGAGGATCCCACGACGAACCGCACGAGGAGACTGACATGAGCAACGGCACCGGCACGCCCACCGCCGTCGTCATCCTGGCCGCCGGCCAGGGCACCCGCATGAAGTCGGACACGCCGAAGATGCTGCACGGCATCGGCGGCCGCACGATGCTGGAACACGCCCTGCACGCGGCCCGGGGCGTCGACCCCGAACAGATCGTCGCGGTCGTCGGCCACCAGCGCGAGAAGGTCGTCCGCGCCATCGCCGAGTGGGTGGGCGGCATCGCCGATGCCGAGGGCGACGGCGCCCTGCCCGGTGGCGTGGCCATCGCCCACCAGGAGGAGCAGAACGGCACCGGCCATGCGGTGCAGTGCGCACTCGACGACGCCTCGCTGCAGGAGTTCGAGGGCACCGTGCTGGTGACCACCTCCGACGTGCCGCTTCTCGACGCCGACACGCTCTCCGCCCTGCTGGCGGAGCACAACCGCAAGCCGCGCGCCGCCGTGACGGTGCTGACGTCGACGGCGGAGAACCCCCATGGTTACGGCCGCATCATCCGCAACTCCGACGGCGAGGTGCTGCGCATCGTCGAGGAGAAGGACGCCACCGACGACGAGCGCCGGACCACGGAGGTCAACTCCGGCGTCTACGCCTTCGACGCCGCCACGCTGCGCCACGCGCTGACCCAGCTGAACACCGACAACGCGCAGGGCGAGCTGTACCTGACCGACGTCATCGGCATCGCCCGCGAGGCGGACCGTTCCGTGCGCGGCCACCGCCTCGACGACGCGATGGTCGTCGCCGGCGTCAACGACCGCGTGCAGCTGGCCAATCTCGGCGCCGAGCTCAACCGCCGCCAGTGCGAGAAGGCCATGCGCGGCGGCGCGACCATCGTCGATCCGGCGACCACGTGGATCGACGTCGACGTGGAGATCGGCCGCGACGTGACCATCCTGCCGGGCACCCAGCTCCACGGCGCCACCGTCGTCGGCGACGGCGCCACAGTCGGTCCGGACACCACGCTGACGGACGTCACCGTCGGCGAGGGCGCCACGGTCTTCCGCGTGCACGGCACCGAGTCGTCCATCGGCGCGAATGCCCAGGTCGGTCCGTTCACGTTCCTGCGCCCCGGCACCGTGCTCGGCGAGGACGGCAAGCTCGGCGGCTTCGTCGAGACGAAGAAGGCCGTCATCGGCCGCGGCTCGAAGGTCCCGCACCTGACGTACGTCGGCGACGCGGAGATCGGCGAGCACTCCAACATCGGGGCGTCGAGCGTCTTCGTCAACTACGACGGCGTGAACAAGCACCGGACCGTCATCGGCTCCCACGTGCGCACCGGCTCCGACACCATGTTCATCGCCCCCGTAACCGTCGGTGACGGCGCGTATTCGGGTGCGGGTACTGTAATCAAGGACGACGTTCCCCCGGGTGCGTTGGCGGTCAGCGGTGGCCCCCAGCGCAACATCGAGGGGTGGGTCCAGCGGAAGCGGCCGGGCACCCCGGCGGCGGAAGCGGCCGAGGCGGCGCAGGCCGCGGCGGGCGATTCCACCGATGTCGGCGCCCCGGGCGACGGCAATCCCGACACCTCCGCGTAAGCCGAAGAACGACCAGGAAGGCCAGGCCGATTACATGACCGGCGAGTGGATCGACAACCAGAAGAACCTCATGATCTTCTCCGGGCGCGCGCACCCGGAGCTCGGTGACGCGGTGGCAAAGGAGTTGGGCGTCGAGCTGACCCCGATGACCGCCCGCGACTTCGCGAACGGCGAGATCTTCGTCCGTTTCGAGGAGTCCGTCCGCGGCTGCGACGCGTTCGTGCTGCAGGCTCACCCGGCGCCGCTGAACAAGTGGCTGATGGAACAGCTGATCATGATCGACGCCCTGAAGCGCGGTTCCGCCAAGCGCATCACGGCGATCCTGCCGTTCTTCCCGTACGCGCGCCAGGACAAGAAGCACCGCGGCCGCGAGCCGATTTCCGCCCGCCTGGTGGCGGATCTGCTGAAGACCGCCGGCGCGGACCGCATCGTGTCGGTCGATCTGCACACCGATCAGATCCAGGGCTTCTTCGACGGCCCGGTCGATCACATGCACGCCATGCCTATCCTGGCGGACTACATCAAGGAGCACTACTCGCTGGAGAACCTGTGCGTGGTCTCCCCCGACGCCGGCCGCGTGAAGGTGTCGGAGAAGTGGGCCAACACCCTCGGTGATGCGCCGCTGGCGTTCATCCACAAGACCCGCAGCGTGGACGTGGCCAACGAGGTCGTGGCCAACCGCGTCGTCGGCGACGTCGATGGCCGCGTGTGCCTGCTCATCGACGACATGATCGACACCGGCGGCACCATCGCCGGCGCGGTGAAGGTGCTGCGCGAGGCCGGCGCGGCCGACGTCATCATCGCCACCACCCACGGCGTGTTCTCCGGCCCGGCGGCCGAGCGCCTGTCCAAGTGCGGCGCCCGCGAGGTCATCACCACGGACACGCTGCCGCAGACGCACGAGGGCTGGGACAACCTGACGGTCCTGCCGATCGCGCCGCTGCTGGCCAAGACGATCCACGAGATCTTCGAGAACGGTTCCGTGACCACCCTCTTCGAGGGCCAGGCGTAGGTTCCCGGAGGATCATGCCCACCGACGCACCCGTTTTCCGCCCGGCCACCGAGGAGGATCGGCCGACGATCCATCGCCTCCACCGCCTCACGGAGGTGTGGGACGGCGACCGGGACATCGACGACGACCTCGGCCCGAAGTTCGCGGCCGATGACGTGAAGTACGTCGACCGGTGGTCGGCCGAGCGGGATGGGGCGATCATCGCGGAGATCTGCGGCGACGTCGCGGGAGGGGCCTGGCTGCGGCACTTCACGGCCGACGACCCGGGCTCGGGGTACATCAGCGACGAGATTCCCGAGGTGGCCATCGCCCTGGAGCCAGATTTCACCGGCCGCGGCCTCGGCAAGAAACTGATGGCGGCGGCCCTCGACTTCGCCCGCGACCGCGGAGCCCCCGCCGTCAGCCTGACCGTCGACGAGAACAACGAGCGCGCATACCGCGCTTATCTCGGCATCGGTTTCGAGTTCACCGCCGGCAACGCGGAGGCCGAGGGGTACCGCGTCATGGTGCACCGGTTCTGACCGGCGGGCGATTTCCCGGGCGTCGCCGTTTCGTGTAGCATTCCACGGGTTATGTCTCGGCGAGGGTGGCCGGAAGACGCGGACGCGGGAAGCGGACGCGGCGAAGGCCCCGTTATCGACGCGACGCATGCAACACCCGGTGCAATCCGGACGCGCGTGCCACGTGATCGACTCCCGAACCCCACGATTTCAAGGAGTCAGACTATGGCCAAGCCCAACATCATCAAGCTGGAAGCCCGCGAGCGCACCGAGTTCGGCAAGGGCGCCGCCCGCCGCGCCCGCGTCGCCGGCGACATCCCCGTGGTCATCTACTCGAAGGACCTCGACGCCCCGAAGCACGTCCTCGTCGATTCCATCGAGTTCCACGGCGTCATCCGCAACTACGGCGTCAACGCCGTCCTCGACCTCGACATCGACGGCGAGTCGCAGCTGTCCATGGTCAAGGCCCTGGACCAGAACCCGCTGACCCTCAACATCGACCACGCCGACCTGCTGGGCATCCACCGCGGCGAGAAGGTCGAGGTCGAGGTGCCGATCGTCCACGAGGGCGAGCTGGCCCCGGGCGACGCCCTGCTCATGCAGGACGCCGACACCATCCTGGTCCTCGCGCCGGTGCTGTCGATTCCGGAAGAGATCGTCGTGTCCGTCGAGGGCCTGGACGTGGGCGCGCAGATCCTCGCCTCCGACGTCCCCCTGCCGGAGGGCCTCGAGCTCACCGACGACCCGGAGCTGCTCATCATCAACATCGTCGAGTCCGAGGAGGACCCGGCCGGCGACGTCGACGCCGACGTCGAGGGCATGGGCGAGGACGAGCTGCCCGACGAGCCCAAGGACGAGGAGGGCGAGGGCGGGGAGTAAATACCCCTCCCCCGCCTTCGGGCATGCGGCCGGTCCTGGATCGGTCGCTACCCGTGCTTTGCGACGCAGCCCCCACTGGATTCGTTTCCGGCGGGGGCTTCGTCGTGCGGTGCCGCGGTCCCGCGCGGGTCGTCGCAAAGCACATGTGGGAAGATGACGGGCATGTTCGGACGCGCCAAACCCTCCCCCGCCCCGTCGGATGCCCCGCCGATCCTCGTCGTCGGCCTGGGCAATCCCGGCCCGAAGTACGCGGACACGCGGCACAACGTCGGGCAGATGGTGCTCGACGAGCTCGCGGAGCGGACCATCCCGATGCCGTCGACGTTTTCCGCGCACAAGCGGTCCAACGCGGAGATCGTGCAGACCCGCTGGACCGTCGGGGCCGGCGACGCCGCGGCCGAGCGGCAGGTGATCCTGGCCAAACCGCGGACGTACATGAACGTCTCCGGCGGGCCGATCAGCGCGCTGGCGAAGTTCTTCAACGTCGAGCCGACCGACGTCATCGTGGTCCACGACGAGCTGGACCTCGACCCCGGAGTCATCCGCCTGAAGCGCGGCGGCGGCGAGGGCGGTCACAACGGCCTGCGATCGACCACGAAGTCGCTGGGCACGAAGGATTACCTGCGGGTGCGCGTGGGCATCGGCCGCCCGCCGGGGCGCCAGGATCCGGCGGACTTCGTGTTGCGCGCATTTTCCACGGCCGAGCGCCGCGACCTGCCGTTCTGGCTGCAGGACGCCGCCGACGCCGTGGAATTGCTCGTCCGCCATGGGCTGGAGGCCGCGCAGAATCAGGTGCACCAGCGGTAGGGGCGGCCGCAGGCCCACCCCGTCCGGGGCTGTTTCGATGAGAGTCCGCTCATCTTCGGATCATCATGGCTTCATAGGCGCTGACCAGTTCTTTTCGCGGAAATGAATGCTTGACGACGGCCATTGTGGCGCCTTGTCCGCCCTGCTTCACTGGGTTTCGCCACCCACCACGAGGACGGGAACGGGAAGCCACCGGTTGGCGGATGACCCGACTTTCGTCCCCTGCACCTAAGGAGCAGAACCATGGACATCACGGGATTCTTCGCCGGCGTCGTCGCCGCCGTCACCGCCTTCTTCGGAGGTGCGGCGCCCGATCAGCCCGCGCCCGCCGACGCCCCGCCCCCGGCCCCGCCCGCCGTCGTCTCCGTCGACGACGACTGGGATGACCGGGACGACGACGATTGGGACGACCCCCGAGACGACGATGACGACGACGATGACGACCGCTGGGACGACTAAGCACGTCGCTCGCGGAGCCGTCGGTCCGTCGTAAAGCGTCCGCTCATCTGGATACGTCGCCTCCGGGTGACGGGGCCTCGCCTCACCACGGGGCCACCAACCACCATCCACCAACCACCATCCTCCAAACTCCGGTCGCCAAGCCCCGACCACCAAACTCGGACCACGAGATCGCGATTCAGAACCTGAATCGCGATCTCGTCGTCTCCGAGCCGCCTCACTGCCGACGAGATCGTGTTGGAGGAGCTCAATCGCGATCTCGTCGCCCATGCCCTCACATTTCGGCCACGAGATCGTTCTGGTGGAGCTCAATCGCGATCTCGTGACGGCTCCGCGGGAGCAAAGCCGCAGCCGCACCCCACCGCCTCTCGCTCTCGTGCCATATGGACGCCACCTGTTTTCGCCAGCTGCGGAAACGCGTTTATCGACGCGGCGTTGGCATCTATATGGCCTGAAAAACGGCGCGGCGTCGGAATCTATATGGCACGGAGAAGGCGCGGCCCCCGTCCGAAAACGGGGGCCGCGCCTTTCACGCGTTCATGTCGAGCTCGTCATGTCGAGCTCTTCGTCTCACGCGGTCATCGTCCTGGGTCCGTGAGCTCCGACCGGCCGGGGTCGCGGATCCCCGACCGGCCAAGTGGTGACGGGTCGGGGCCGGCCTCAACGACCTACAGGTCCTCGAGGTGCTTGCGCTTCGGGTAGATGCGCGGGCGGGTGCCCAGCACCTCCTCGGCGACGCGAACGACCTGGTTCGAGTAGCCGAACTCGTTGTCGTACCAGACGTAGAGCACCAGGTGCTTGCCCTGCGCGATGGTGGCCAGGCCATCGACGATGCCGGCATGGGTGGAGCCGACGAAGTCGGTGGACACGACCTCCGGGGAATGGATGTAGTCGATCTGCTGGCGCAGTACGGAGCGCAGCGAGACCTCGCGGAGGTACTCGTTGACCTCGTCGCGGTCGACCTCGTTCTCCAGGGTCAGGTTCAGCACGGCCATGGACACGTCCGGGGTGGGCACGCGGATGGCGTTGCCCGTCAGCTTGCCCTCGAACTCCGGCAGCGCCTTGGACACGGCCTTGGCGGCGCCGGTCTCGGTGAGCACCATGTTCAGCGTGGCGGCGCGGCCGCGGCGAGTGCCCTTGTGGAAGTTGTCGATGAGGTTCTGGTCGTTGGTGAACGAGTGGACCGTCTCGACGTGGCCGAACTCGACGCCCCACTTGTCGTTGACGACCTTCAGCACCGGCGTGATGCCGTTGGTGGTGCAGGACGCCGCCGACAGGATCTTCTCGTCCGCGTCGATGCCCTTGTGGTTGATGCCGTAGACGATGTTGGGGATGTCGCCCTTGCCCGGGGCGGTCAGCAGCACCTTGTCCACGCCCTTGGCCTTGAGGTGCTGGCCCAGGCCCTCGCGATCGCGCCAGCGGCCCGTGTTGTCGATGACCAGCGCGTCGTCGATGCCGTACTCGGTGTAATCGACGGTCGACGGGTCGGAGGAGTAGATCACCTGGATCGGGGTGCCGTTGGCCCAGATGATGTCGTTGTCCTTGTCGACGGAGATCGTGCCGTCGAAGGCGCCGTGGACGGAGTCGCGGCGCAGCAACGACGCGCGCTTGACGATGTCGTCCTCGCCGTTCTTGCGCACGACGATGGCGCGCAGGCGGGCACCGTTGAACACGGCCTCGCGGGACAGGAGGATGCGGGCCAGCAGGCGGCCGATGCGGCCGAAGCCGTAGAGCACGATGTCGGCCTTCGGGGTCTCGTGCGCGGTGCCGATGACGTCGGCGAGCTCGCGCTCGAGGAACTCGGCGAGGTCGCCGCCCTCGGCCTCGTACTTGGTGGCCAGGGCACCCAGGTCGATCGACGCGGTGCCCAGGTCCATCTTCACCAGCTGCTCGATGATCGGCAGCGTCTGCTGCAACGGCAGCTCCTGCGAGGTGATGCGCCGGGCGTAACGGTGCGACTTGATGATCGACGTCTCGGTCGGGTTCTCCAGCAGACGGCCGAAAATCGAGGTGACGACGTTCTTCTCGCGTCGCAGCTGGCCGAGCAGCGGGATCATCTTCTCCGCGAGGACGACTCGCTCGTTCCAGTCGCTGTGGTTGATCGGTGCCGGCGTCGCCATGGATCCTCCTGGGGTTCAAGGGGCGTAGATGAGGGCGTGAAAATCTGGGCGCATCACGAGCGCCCAAGGAGCCCTTTCGCGTGTTTGGGGTACTTTTCGGTTTGAAGAGTCCTCCCTTAAAACTACGTCGTTCGCGCAACGCACGCCCCACCGGGTGTGACCGTTCGCCCCACCCACCACGGCCCTATTTCGCATCCGGGTATCGGAGTACGATGCACCGACGCTCGCCGGAAGGCGCGCGAGCGCCTGACCGGGCGCATGGCACCGGGCCGGCACCCCGCCGGGTGCACGACAATCGAAAGGACGCACATGTCCATCATCGAAGCGGAGGGCCTGACCAAGGTCTACTCCGCGTCCTCCGGGGAGGTCCGCGCGCTCGACGGCCTCGACCTCGCCGTCGAAGAGGGAACGGTCCGGGGCATCCTCGGCCCGAACGGCGCGGGCAAGACCACGTGCGTGAAAATCCTGACCACCCTCATTCAACCGACGGCGGGTTCCGCCCGGGTCGCGGGCATCGACGTGCTCGCGCAGCCTGCGCGGGTCCGCGACGTCATCGGCACTTCCGGCCAGTACGCCGCCGTCGACGAGCAGCTCACGGCGCGGGAGAACCTGCGCCTGATCGGCCGCCTCTATCACCTGGGCCGCGCCCGCGTGGAGGAGCGGACGGACGAGTTGCTCGATTCCTTCGACCTCGCCGACGCCGCCGATCGCCCCGTGAAGGGTTTCTCCGGCGGCATGCGGCGCCGCGTCGACCTGGCCGGCGCGCTGGTGGCCGAGCCGAAGGTCCTGTTCCTCGACGAGCCGACCACGGGCCTCGACCCGAAGGCCCGCATCGGGCTGTGGGACGTCATCCGCGACCGCGTCGGCCGCGGCGTGACGGTCCTGTTGACCACGCAGTACCTGGAGGAGGCCGACCAGCTCGCCGACGACATCAGCGTCATCGACGACGGCCGCGTCATCGCCGAGGGCACGGCGGACCAGCTCAAGTCGCGCGTCGGCGGCCAGCAGGTCGAGGTCACGGCGGCGCGGATGGACGATGTCGCCGCCCTCCGCGACGCCCTGGCGCGCCACGCCTCCGGCCCCGTCATCGTCGATGGCCCGTCGCTGCGGGCACCAGTCATCGACGGCACCACGTCGCTGACGCGCTTCCTGGCCGACGTCGAGGGCGTCGAGCTCCACGACGCCGGCCTGCGCCGCCCCACCCTGGACGAGGTCTTCCTCTCGCTGACGGGCGACGCCCCGGCCGGGCAGGAGGATCCGCGATGAGCAACTGGTTGACCGACGTCGGCGCGGTGATGAGCCGCAATTTCTCGCGGCTCAAGCGCTCCCCCGACGTCATCGGTTTCGCGCTCTTCCAGCCGATCATGTTCGTGCTGTTGTTCAGCCAGGTCTACGGCGGCGCCATCCAGGTGCCGGGCTCGAACTACACGGAATTCCTCATGGCCGGCATCTTCGCCCAGACCGTGGTGTTCGGGGCGACGTTTTCGGGCACGTTCATGGCGCAGGATCTGAAGGAGGGCATCGTCGACAGGTTCCGCACGTTGCCGATGTCGCAGGCGGCGGTGCTGTTCGCGCGCACCTTCACGGACTTGACCATCAACACGGTCTCGATGATCGTCATGCTGCTGGCGGGCCTGGCCGTCGGCTGGCGGTTCAACGACGGGGTCCCGAAGTTCCTGGCCGGCGTCGCACTGCTGCTGTTCTTCGCGTGGGCGTTTTCGTGGGTGCTGGTGTTCGTGGGCCTGGTGGTCTCGACGCCGGAGACGCTGAACAACGCGGTGTTCATCATCCTGTTCCCGTTGACGTTCATCTCCAACGCCTTCGTCCCCTCGGACACGCTGCCGACCGTGCTGCGAGTCTTCGCCGAGTGGAATCCGGTCTCCGCGCTGGTCCAGGCCGCGCGCAGCCTGTTCGGCAACCTGCCCGACGGCCCGCCGCCGGACGTGTGGACCATGCAGCACCCGGTCATCGCGGTGCTCGCCGGTTCCGTGGCCATTGCGGCGGTGTTCATGCCGCTGTCGATCGCGCGTTTCCGCCGCAGGGAATGACGGTTCGCTTTACGACGTCCCGGCGCCCACGCCATCGGCCCGGCACCCCTCGGTGCCGGGCCGATCGCCTTCGGTGCGCGACTGGTGCGCGAGCGCCCGTCAGGCGTGCTTGTCCTCGGCGCCGCCCTCCGGCTGGACGGTCCACTCCGGCGGGACGTCCTTGCCGGATTCCTCGTCGGCCTCGGCGTCGTCGGCGGTGGCCTGGACGATGCCGGCCGCATGGTGCGACGGGGCGTAAATGGAGTACAGGCGCAGCGGCTCGTCGCCGGTGTTGACCACGTCGTGCCAGGCGCCGGCGGGGACGACGATGGCCCACCCGTCGGAGACCTCCTGCTCGAAGTTGAGGTCGTCTTCGGCCGGGCCCATCTTGCAGACGCCCTTGCCGGCGTCGACGCGCAGGAACTGGTCGGTGTCCGGGTGCGCCTCGAGGCCGATGTTGCCGCCGGGCTCGATGGACATGAGGGTGACCTGGAGGTACTTGCCGGTCCAGGCGACGGAGCGGTAGTTCGCGTTGTCGCGGGTCTCCGTCTCGATGTCGAAGGCGTTCGGCTTGGGTCCGATGTCGCTGATGCTCATTGAAAATCCCTTTCCGTGTGAATCCGTCGAACAATGTGGATCGAACCGAGTGGCTCGGTCTGACTGGATCGAACTGAGTGGATCGGCCCGATCGGCTCGAACCGATCGGCTCGAACCGGGTGGTCCGACCCGGGTGCGCCGATCACGTGCATCGGCGTTCACCCCCATGGTGCCACCGGTCACCCGGTTCGCGCCGGGGCGTCGTCCCGCCTCCCGCGCTTCCGCCGCTTCGGAGACCGCCCGGACGGCCATTAGACTGCCCACCATGAGCCGGAACACCGCAGACGACGCCGACGCCACGAACGAGGCCCGCGACGCCGCAGCCACCGCCCCGAAGGTCCTCGCCACCGGGTCGATCCCCGCCGGCGACGCCGACGTCGTCGCCGCACTGCTGGAAGGCGAGTTCACCATCGCCGAGCTCGACGAGGCGCTCGACGCCTACGACGGCACCGGCATGGACCGCTGCCTGTCCGCCGCACTGGAACTGCGCGCCCTTCTCCACGAGCACGGCTGGTACTTCGCGCCGGAGTCGGGTCTGGTCGAGTTCCTGCTGTTCCCCTCCGACCCGGCGGCCGTCGACGTCGCGCCGACCGTCTCCTTCGGCGTGGAATGGCCCACCAACCCGATCACCGGCCTGCCCCGCGCCGTCCACGACGTCAGCGTCTCCGCGCCGCTGCCCGACGACCCCGGCACCGCCACCGCCATCCGGTTCCGTTCCGTCAAGGACTTCGCGCCCTATTCCGCCGCCGTCAAGGACCCGGACCCGGACAACTGGCCCGCCGAGCTGCAGAGCAAGAGGTTCAACCCCGACGACGAGATCCGCGCCTACGCCGAAAAGCTCAGCAAGGGCGCGGGCGGAACGTCGTAAAGCCCTGCGACTATCCTTGATCACCCAGCACCAACCAGCAGCACCGCAAAGGAACCCATGAGCACCCTCGCCGATGAAGCCGCACGCCGCCGCACGTTCGCGGTCATCGCGCACCCCGACGCCGGCAAGTCCACGCTGACCGAGGCGCTGGCGCTGCACGCGCACGTCATCAGCGAGGCCGGCGCCGTCCACGGCAAGGCCGGCCGCAAGGCCACCGTCTCCGACTGGATGGAGATGGAGAAGGACCGCGGCATCTCCATCGCCTCGTCGGCGCTGCAGTTCGAGTACGCGCCCGAGGACCACGACGGCGAGCCGTACATGATCAACCTGGTGGACACGCCCGGCCACGCGGACTTCTCCGAGGACACCTACCGCGTGCTGACCGCCGTCGACGCCGCCGTCATGCTCGTCGACGGTGCCAAGGGCCTCGAGCCGCAGACGCTGAAGCTGTTCCGCGTGTGCAAGTCCAACGGCATCCCGATCGTGACGGTGATCAACAAGTGGGACCGCCCCGGCAAGGCGCCGCTGGAGCTGATGGACGAGATCGTCGCCGAAATCGGCCTGCAGCCCACTCCCCTGTACTGGCCCGTCGGCGAGGCCGGCGATTTCCGCGGCCTGCTGCGCCGCGGCGAGGACGGCGAGGCGGAGGAGTTCATCCGCTTCGAGCGCACCGCCGGCGGTTCGACCATCGCCTCCGAGACGCACCTCGACCCGGAGGCCGCGGCCGCCGAGCAGGGCGACACGTGGGAGACCGCCGCCGAGGAATCGGAGCTCCTCTCCGCCGACGGCGCCGACCACGACCAGGAGATGTACCTGGCCGGCGACACTTCGCCGGTGATCTTCGCCTCGGCGATGCTCAACTGGGGCGTCCACCAGATCCTGGACACGCTGTGCGAGCTGGCCCCCGCGCCGGCGGCCCGCGAGTCCGATCCGGTGGCCATCGAGGCGGCGACGGCCGGCGGCCACGGCGCCATCGACGCGGTGCGCGAGCCGGAGGACGACTTCGCCGGCGTCGTGTTCAAGGTGCAGGCCGGCATGGACGCCCACCACCGCGACAAGCTGGCGTTCATGCGCGTCGTTTCCGGCGAGTTCGACCGCGGCATGCAGGTCACGCATGCGCAGTCGGGCCGCAGCTTCTCCACGAAGTACGCGCTGACCGTCTTCGGACGCACCCGCTCCACCGTGGAGACCGCCTTCCCGGGCGACATCGTCGGCCTGGTCAATGCCGGTTCGCTGGCGCCGGGCGACACCATCTACTCCGGCCGCAAGGTGCAGTTCACGCCGATGCCGCAGTTCGCGCCGGAGCACTTCCGCACCCTGCGGGCGAAGTCGCTGGGCAAGTACAAGCAGTTCCGCAAGGCCATCGAGCAGCTCGACGCCGAGGGCGTGGTGCAGATCCTGCGCAACGACGCCCGCGGCGACGCCGCCCCGGTGATGGCCGCCGTCGGTCCCATGCAGTTCGAGGTCATGCAGGCCCGCATGCAGGTCGAGTACAACGTCGAGACCGTCGCCGACCCGATCCCCTACTCCGTCGCCCGCCGCACCGACGCGGAGACGGCGCCGGCGTTGGCCCGCCAGCGTGGTGTGGAGATCTTCACCCGCTCCGATGGCGCGCTCATCGCCCTGTTCGGCGACAAGTGGAAGCTGCAGTTCATCGAGAAGGAGCACCCCGAGTTCACGTTGGAGACGCTGGTCGCCGACTAGGGGTACAGGCGGGCGTCGTCGAGCAAGTCCTTGCTTTCCGACGGCCCGGCCGGGCACCCGGTGCGGTGGTTGAATGAGACCATGCCGAACGTGGACGAGGCGTGGAGCCGTGACCGCATCCCGGATCAGACCGGGCGCACCGCCGTGATCACCGGCGCCAACTCGGGAATCGGGTTGGCGGCGGCGACGGAACTGGCGCGGCGCGGAGCGGACGTCATCATGGTGTGCCGCAACGCCGGGCGCGCGGCCGAGGCGCGGAGAATCATCGACGCGGCCGGGCCGGGCGCCGTCGACGTGGTGCTCGCGGACATGTCCGAACCCGACGGGGTCGAACGGGCCGCCGACGAGATCGCCGGCGTCGGGGCCGTCGGGCGAACGGGGCGGCTGGACCTGCTGATCAACAATGCGGGCCTCATCGTGCCCGGCGGCCATGCGGAGAATTCCGTCGGCTGGGAGCTGAACTTCGCCACCAACTGCGTCGGCGGGTTCCTGGTGGCCCGCCACCTGCTGCCGCTGTACCGCGACGTGGAGGGCGCACGCGTCGTCGAGGTGTCGTCGCTGGCCCACGGGCACGTACGGGACCTGCGGTGGCCCGACCCGAACTCCCCCGAGGTGCACGGATATGCGGCATACGGGCAGTCGAAGCTGGCGTGCCTGATGTTCGGCCGCGAACTCGACCGGCGGTTGGCCGCGGCCGCATCGTCGCCGTACGGTGCCGCCCGCGCCCGCTGCGTCATCGCCCACCCCGGCATCGCGGCGACCGCGTTCATGGGGCGGTTGCCCGGCATCCTGGGCCGCATCGGCGAGCCCGCGGTGCGGCGATTGTTCGCCGACGCGGAGGAGGGCGCCGATCCGCTGCTGGCCGCCGCCACCGACGCGACCATTCCAGGCGGATCCTTCATCGGCCCGACCGGGCTTTTCGAGGCCACCGGCGCCGTCGGTCCCGCCAAGTCGTCGAAGGCCTCGCTCGACGCCGGCACCCGCGCGCGGTTGTGGTCGTACACGGAAGATCTGACCGGCGTCGACTTCGTCGTCTGAGCGGGGCGCCGACATCCGCCGGTCAGCCGTCGATGAGCGCGACCATCCGTTCGTGGTACATCGGCGGCATGCATTCGGCGGCGACGACGCGGGCCGCGGCGTCCTTGTCCCCCTGCGCGGCGCGGAACGCGACCTCCATGGTGACGTCGTGATCGGGGTCGCCCAGCAGGTGGATCGCGTCACCGGCGGTGATCCGGCCGGGTACGGCGACGCGGAAATACGAACCACATCGGCCGCGGGCGCTGAACTTCTTCACCCAGCCCCTCTCGTCCAGCCAGCCGGCGAACGTCCGGCAGGGTTGGCGCACCACGGACACCTGCAGCTCGGCGGCGCCGATGCGCACCCGCTGATTGATCTTCAGCGCCGCCAGGTCCAGCCCGACGGTGGTGAGATTCTCGCCGAACGTGCCCGGGGCGAATGCGCCGTCAGCTCCACTTTCGCCGTCCGCGAGATCGCCACCCTCGTGAGCGCCACCCTCGTGAGCGCCACGGGGGCCGGCCTCCCGCCCCAGCTCGGCCCACCAAAAGTCCAGCTCCTCGCGGGCGAAGGCGTAGACGGCCTTCTGCGCGCCGCCGTGGTGCTTCACGTCGCCGATGACGTCTCCGACTACCCCGGAGCCGTCGCCGTAATTCGGGCCCGGCGCGAACACGTCGATGTGCGGCACCGGCCTCTTGTCGATGCCGCTGACCCGGTCCGCCCCGCCCGGGTCCGGCCGCGGGGCGGCGACGTTGACGGAGATGACGCGGGCGGTGGATCGATCGGCCATGTGCGCGAGCGTACAGCCGGGCGATCCCGCGGTCAGAAGTACGAGTTTCCGCCGCGGTCCCAACGGTTGAACTGGTCGCGCCGTGCCACGTCCCCGCTGCGCCGCCGCTTGTTCTTCCTGACGGCGCGCTTTTCCAGGAGACCTTCCACGCCGTCACCCAGGGGCAGCAGGATCAGCGCCATGACCAGCACGGCGAGGAACACGACCACCCAGAGGACCGCCAGCACGGGATAGGCCAGGGCGACCGCCCACGGCAGGAACGACAGCGAGGCATCGAGCCCGTTCATCGCGGCGACGATGCCCCATGCGATGGCGATGAGCACGAGCACCAGCACCGGGTGAAAACGCACCCTTTCGCCGGCCGCGTATTTCGCCGACGACACGCTGCGCCGCCACACCGATTCTCGGTTTTCGTATCCGTCCCGACCATGGTCCTCCATCATCGGCGGCTCACCGCTCCCTCAGCCGCTGCCCCAGGTGCTCCCCCAGCACTCGCGAGCATTCCGCCACGCCCGCGGCCCACAGCTTCCCCGCGGATTCGTCGGCGGGGTCGGACACCAGCTTGATCAGCTCGACCGGCACGCCGTATCGCCGCGCCACCCACGCGATGGCGTAGCCCTCCATGTCCACCAGGTCGGCGGTCTCCGCCAGGCGGGCGCGGGTCGCGGAGTCCTCCACGAACAGGTCGCCGGTGGCCAGCACGGTTCCCGCAGCGCCATTGCTTGACGACGTCCCGCCGCCCTCCCCTTCGCCCGGCACCTCGAGGTCGATCGGCGGATATGCGTCGGCGCCGGCGAGTTTGCGCACCGCGGAATGCGAGAAGTCGTGGAGGAGCACGCGGGAGATGCGGTGTACGCCGTGGAGGGAGGACGCCGGGCCGTCGTCAAGCGAGCCTGCCGTGCCCACGTTGAGCACCGTCGCCGGAAGCGGGCCCCGGGCCAGCGCCTCCGTCAGCGCGGCGGTGGCGTTGATGCGGCCTATGCCCGTGAGCAGGACGGGAACGTCGGCGCCGAGGTGCTCTGCTTCCTCGCGGGTGGCGACGACCAGCAGCGGGGCCTCGGGATCGACGGGCGCGAGCAATTCCGGAACGGTGATCATGGGGCCAGGGTAGCGCTGACCTGGGCGGCGGCGGGGCCGGGAGCCAGGAGTCGGCGGCGGACGGGAGGGGGCGGCGGCGCGTGCGGCGATGGAGACCATTGACGGGTCCGCGACTAGTGGTTAGGTTCGGGTGGCAACGTTCATGTGGCGTGGATCACGTTTCAATCGGGCTCCGGCTACATCGACAACCGGCAATCAAACCGGCGATCAGACCGGCGATCAGCACGAACAACCAGGAGGACCGCAATGACCACCTACGCCCACCCCGGAACCGACGGCGCGAAGATGTCGTTCAAGCCCCGCTACGGCAACTGGATCGACGGCGGATTCCAGGATCCCGTCGACGGCAACTACTTCGAGGTGATCTCCCCCGTCACCGGCGAAGTGTTCACCGAAGTCGCCCGGTCCACCGCCAAGGACGTGGAGAAGGCCCTCGACGCCGCCCACGCCGCCGCGCCCGCCTGGGGAACGACGCCGCCGGCGGAGCGGGCGAAGGTGCTCAACAAGATCGCCGACCGCATGGAGGAGCACCTCGAGGAGATCGCCGTCGCCGAGACCTGGGACAACGGAAAGCCGATTCGCGAGTGCCTCGCCGCCGACATCCCGCTGGCCATCGACCACTTCCGCTACTTCGCGGCCGCCGCCCGCACGCAGGAAGGCAGTCTGTCGCAGATCGAGGAAGACCTGGTCGCGTACCACTTCCACGAGCCGCTCGGCGTCGTCGGACAGATCATCCCGTGGAACTTCCCCATCCTCATGGCGACGTGGAAGCTCGCCCCGGCGCTGGCCGCAGGCAACTGCATCGTGCTCAAGCCCGCCGAGCAGACCCCGGCGTCGATCCTGCACCTCGTCGAAATCATCGGCGACCTGCTGCCGAACGGCGTGCTCAACATCGTCAACGGTTTCGGCGAGGAAGCCGGCGCCGCCCTGTCCGGCTCGGACCGGATCTCGAAGATCGCCTTCACCGGCGAGACGACCACCGGCTCGATCATCATGAAGGCCGCCGCCGACAACCTCGTGCCCGTCACCCTGGAGCTGGGCGGCAAGTCCCCCAACATCTTCTTCGACGACATCATGGACGCCGACGACCCGTTCCGCGAGAAGGCCGTCGAGGGCTTCTCCATGTTCGCGCTGAACCAGGGCGAGGTGTGCACCTGCCCGTCGCGCGCCCTGGTCCACGAGTCCATCGCCGACGAATTCGTGCAGCTGGGCATCGAGCGCGTGTCCAAGATCCGCCGCGGCGACCCGCTGGACACCGAGACCATGGTCGGCGCGCAGGCGTCCAAGGAGCAGCTGGACAAGATCCTCAAGTACATCGAGATCGGCAAGTCCGAGGGCGCCAAGCTCGAGCTCGGCGGCGGCCAGGCCCAGCTGGACGGCAACCTGTCCGGCGGCTACTACGTCGAGCCGACCATCTTCTCCGGCGTCAACGATATGCGCCTGTTCCAGGAGGAGATCTTCGGCCCGGTGCTCGGCGTGACCACGTTCTCGTCGATGGACGAGGCCGTGAAGATCGCCAACGACACCATGTTCGGCCTCGGCGCCGGCGTGTGGTCGCGGTCGAACAACAACATCTACAAGGCCGGCCGCGCCATCCAGGCCGGTCGCGTGTGGTGCAACGCGTACCACGTGTACCCGGCGCACGCGGCGTTCGGCGGCTACAAGAAGTCCGGCATCGGCCGCGAGAATCACCTGATGATGCTCTCGCACTACCAGCAGACCAAGAACCTGCTGGTCAGCTACGCCACGGATCCGACCGGCCTGTTCTAGGTCGGCGCTGGGCCGGCGGTGGGCTCGGTGCTGGGTCGGCGCTGGGCCGGCGGCGGGCTCGGTGCTGTGCCAACGCTGGGTCGGCGCTGGCCGGGCGCCCGACCGCCCATCCCGCTTAACCCACCCCGAATGGTGGAACCCACCCGTAATAGCGGTTGGGTTACACCATTCGGGGTGGGTTAGGCCGTGTGCGGGGTGGGGCGGGCCGTTCCCGGGGGGTTAGGCCGTGCTTCGGGGTGGGTGCGGCCGCCGCAACACCGGCGAACGCTAACCGCACGCCGCGAACCGCAGCTCCCGTCCGACCCACGTCACGCGCGACCGTCCGTAGGATGGTCCGCGTGACTTTCCGTTCCGACAATTCCCGTTCCGCCCGCGCCTCCCACGCCGAGGAGCGCGCCCGCCTGCTGGTGCAGGAGGTGCTGGATCGCGATGAGCGCCTGCGCTCGAATCTGTCGTCTCCCGACGTCGACCCGTGGGAGCACCGGTTCATCGCCGACGACTCGATCGTGGAGGGTCCCATCGCGTCGTGGCGCGAGGACGCCTCCCGCGCCCGCCGCCTTCTGCGCCGCTACGACATCCAGGCCGGGTACCGCGAGAAGATGCGCGACATGGAACGCCGCATCGACGCCATGCTCCACTTGGCCGAGAGCCTGGAGGAGAGCTGGGACGCCGCGGCCGCCGCCTCCAAGAGGCTTTCCGACGCCGAGGCCCGGGACGCCGAGGCCTTCGCCCGCGAGAGGAACCGGCAAACCGATGCGGCGGAGGTCAAGCGCCGCCGAGACGAGAAGCGCGAGGAGTTGCTGCGCCGGGCGGAGCACCTGGCGTCCGACGCATTCGACCGCACGCGCGACGTCGGCGGCGAAGTGGTCCGCCGTTCCCTCGACGCCGGCCGCGAGGCCCTGGAGAAGCTGCCCGGCATCGGTTCCTGGCAGCTGCCGCGCCCGGGCCGCAAGTCGCGTGACGATGAACCGCGTGAGGTGCGCAAGGCCGAGGCCCGCGACCTTCGCCACGAGCCGCCGCTGCCGGAGGAGTAGGCACCGCCCGAGGAGCAGCGCTTAGAACCGTCGCACATTCGCGACTAGGGTCACGGTCATGCGCGAAACACCCTCTCGCCCCGTTGTCTCCGGCGACCTCCGGTCCCCCGATTTCCCCGCCGCCCCGGCCGACCTGCGCCTGGTGGTGGTGGACATGGACGGCACGCTCCTCGACGAGGATGGCCGTCTGCCCGCCGATCTTCCCCGGATCCTCGACCGGCTGCGGACGGAGGGCATCGTTTTCGCCCCGGCCTCCGGCCGCCAGTACGCGACGCTGCGCGATATGTTCGCCGGCGTGCACGGCGATTCCGGTGCCACGGTCGATTCCTACATCGCCGAAAACGGCAACGTCGTCGTGCGCGATGGCGAGCTCACCGCGGCCGAGGGCATGGATCCGGCGCTGGTCGACGAGGTCATCGATGCCGTGCGCGCCGCCCGCGCCGACGGCATGCCGATGGGCCTGATCGTCTGCCACCCCAAGTGCGCCTACGTCGAGATCGATCAGCCCGGCTTCACCGACGAGGCCGCGAAGTACTACCACTCCCGCGAACTGGTCGACGACCTGCACGCCGTCAACGATGGCGCCATCAAGCTGGCCATCTTCGACGAACGCGGCTCCGAGCTCGTCGCCGCGCCACTGATGCACGACCTCGTCGGCGGCCGACTCGAGGTCGCCGTCTCCGGTGCCTGCTGGGTGGACATGATGGTGCCGGGAAGCCACAAGGGCCACGCCGTGCGGGCGCTGCAGGAACGCCTCGGCGTCACCGCGGCGCAGACCGCGATTTTCGGCGATTTCCTCAACGACCTGCAGATGATGTCCGCGGGCGACATGTCCTTCGCCATGGCCAACGCCCACCCGGACATCAAGGCCGCCGCGAACTACCTGGCGCCGTCCAACACGGAGGCCGGCGTCGTCGTCACGCTGGACAGGCTGCTCGACGAGGCCGCCGCGGCCCGTTCCTGACGCTGCACCCGCACCCACGTGACGAATCCCCAGGTGACGAACACCGCGTAGAACAGGTACAGCGCCGCCGACGGGTAGTAGCCGCCGAGGAAGAGCAGGGGCACGCCGACGACGTCGACGGCGATCCAGATCAGCCAGAATTCCGTCCAGCCCTTCGCCATGCCCCACGTGGCCAGCAGCGATCCGACGAAGATCCATGCGTCGGCCCACGGGCCCCACGACCCCAGCGCCTCGAAGATCTTGGCGCACACGATGGTTCCGCCGACGGCGATGGCCAGCATGGTCAGGCGTTCGCGGCCCGTCGCCCATCGGGGCATGACGGCCGCCGACGAGGAGCGGGCGCCGGCGTGGCCATTGCCATTGCCATTGCCATCAGGGTGAGCGTGGGCTGCAGCCTCCGCCACTGCCGCGGCGGCCCGGCGCGTCTGCGTCCAGCGCCACCAGCCGTAGACGCTGACCACCAGGAACATCACCTGGCGGCCGGCCTGGCCGTAGAGGTCGAGGTCCTGCGGCGTGTGGAAGACGCCGCCGAGGAAGACCGTGAACAGCAGGATGTTGCCGGCGATGCCCACCGGCCAGGCCCAGACCAGGCGGCGCATCCCCAAATACGCCGAGCCGAGACCGAATACGTTGCCGACGACCTCGCGCACCAAAATGGGCACGCCCCCGATGGTCAGCTCCGCCGTCAAGAATCCGACGAGTGCGGACATGACTGAATCCACGATGAATCTCCTTCTCTCCCATCCGGACTATGACCGTCGGTTCCGGGTTCCAACCGGATCTGCTGACCTCCCTTGCGGGAGCGCTCGCGGACTCGTCCGGGCCACGGATGGCCCGGCGTCACCGCCGGTGGGGAATTTCGCCCCGCCCTGAGAACTTGTGGGGCCGACGTTAGCAGCGACTCACTCCCCCGGTCCCCGAATGGGTGGAAAAACCCGCGGCAAAATACCCCCGGGAGATTCGCATTAGTAGTCTGGGGGCATGGCCACTCCGACGCCTGGTCCGGCGACACCACGTCCGACGACAACGCGTCCGGCGAAGCCGCGTGCGACAAAGCCGCGCGCAACGACACAGCGTGCAACGAAACCGCGCAAGCGCCGCCGCACTCCGGGCTGGGTGCCCGACCAGCACGGCGCGTGGTTCATGGTCACGGTTCCGGCGATCACCGGCGTCATCCTCGCCCCGTCGTGGACGGCCATTCCCCTGCTGTTGACCTGGTGGTTGGGCTATTTCACGTTCTTCGCCGGCAGCGTCTGGATCCGTTCCCGCTTCCGCGAGCGCAACCGCCCGCCGGTGCTGGTCTACGGTTCCCTCGCCGCTGCAGCGGGCTTGACGACGCTGCTGTTCAACTGGCGGCTGTTGATCTGGGTCCCGGCGTTCGCGCCGCTGGTGGTCATCGCCGTCCACGAAGCGTGGAAGCGGCGCCCACGGTCGCTGCTGTCGGGCGTGTCCACCGTCATCGCCGCCTGCCTGATCCTGCCCGTCGCGGCGTGGGCGGGCGATGGCCTCGACGCGCGGGCGTGGGCGGCGTTCGGCGTGTACCTGGCGTTTTTCGCCGGCACGGTGCCGTACGTGAAGACGCTCATCCGCGAGCGCGGCTCGACGCCGTGGTTCATCGGTTCCGTGGCGTACCACGTGGTGGTGCTCATCGCCGCGGCCCTCGCGGTGCGCATCACCGACGGCGACCCCGTCCATCCTTTGGCCATCGCCGTCGCGGCCGTGCTCCTGGCCCGTGCGACGCTGATGCCCATCACCGGTGCCCGCCGCGCCAAGCCCTGGACCCCGAAGACCGTCGGGCTTCTCGACGCCGCCATCACCTGCCTCGTGGTCGTCGTGGTCCTGCTGTAACCGCACCCTCCCCATCCCCGTCGGCCCCGTCCGCAGCGGTCGCGGGCGCGCGATCACCGCGTTCGGCCCGTCCGCTGCGGTCGCGGGGGCGCTGCAGCTGCGGTAGCTTGCCGGGCATGAGGGGGGACTCATCCGGCGCGTCGACGCCGACTCAGCAGATCATCTTCAATCCGACCACGCGGCCGCAGGCTCCGACGACCCGGCACACGCCACACATCGAGCACCGCGACGATGTCCGCGACACACGCCCCGACGTGCACCTCGAGGAGTACCTCGACGAAAGCCGAGCCGATCACCGCGCCGAAGGCCGAGGCGATCACCGCGCCCGAGCGGACCACCGCCCGCTGACCGTCGGCGACATCGCCGACCTGGTCGCCGAACGGCCACGCCCGGGCCGCGGCTGGCGCGCTGCGGTCCACCGCGCCTCCGGCGGCCGCCTCAACCCCGGTGAATCGCCGGCCGAACGCGAGGAGCGGGAGCTGCTCGAACGCATCCGCCGCCCGGTCATCGGCGACTACCGCGTCGCGGTGCTCAGCGTGAAGGGCGGCGTCGGCAAGACCTCCACCACCATCGGCCTGGGCGCGACCTTCGCGTCCCTGCGCGGCGACCGCGTCATCGCCGTCGACGCCAACCCGGACTTCGGGACGCTGGCCCACCGCGTGCCCGACCCGAATCCCGCCACGGTGCGCGACCTGCTGCGGACGCCGTCCACCGACCGCTACGCGGAGGTCCGCGCGCACACCACGCAGGCTCCCTCCCGGCTGGAGGTGCTGGGCAGCGAACGCGATCCGTCGATAAGCGAGGCTTTTTCCGCCGCCGACTACGAACGCACGCTGGACATCCTGCGCAGGCACTACAACATCCTGCTCACCGACTGCGGCACCGGATTGGTGCACGACACGGTGGGGGCGATCCTGGCGCAGGCCCACTGCCTGGTGCTGGTGGCCACGCCCGCCCTCGACGGCGCGCGATCGGCCTGGGCGACGCTGGACTGGCTGTCGGCGCACGGGTGGGCGGACCTGGTGTCGTCGACGGTCGTCGTGGTCAACCAGCTCACCGACGCCGGCGCCGACGCCGAATCGCTGCGGGACCTGTTCGGACAGCGCTGCCGCGCGGTGCAGGTGATCCCGCACGACCCGCACATCGCCCGGGGCGCGGACATCGACGTCGACATGCTGCGCCCGACCACGCGCGTGGCGTTCCGCGAGCTCGCAGCGATGATCGCCGACGACTTCGCGGCCCCCGGCGGGCGGCACAGGTAGGCGGGCCCACGAGATCGCGATCCAGGGCCCGGTTCGCGATCTCGTCGGTGCCGGTGGCAGTGATTGGCCCGGCCCCCGTCGGCTTCCCCTGCGACTCCGGTAACTCCGGTGACCCAGGTGCCCCGGCTCCCCTCCGCTACCGCGCCTGGCAGTTCGGGCAGTAGAAGACGCGGCGCGATTCGATGGGCGTCTCGGCGACCGGTGTGCCGCACACGTGGCACGGCTGTCCGGTGCGGCGGTAGACGTAGACCTCGCCGCCGTGGTCGTCCTCGCGGGGCGCGCGGCCCATCGCCTCGGGGGTGTGCTCGGCGCGGATGGTGTCGATGCGGCCGACGCGGACGCCGTCTTCCATGAGCAGGCGCAGGTCCTCCCACATGTCGCCGATCTGATCGGGCGTCAGCGACTCCCCCGGCATCAGCGGGTGGATGCCCAGCCGGAACAGCGTCTCGGTGCGGTAGATGCTGCCGACGCCGGCGTAGAGCTTCTGGTCGACCAGCAGCGCCCCGATGGGCCGGCGCGACCGGCGCACGCGGGCCACCAGCGTCGACGGGTCTGCGTCGTCGCGCAACGGATCCTCCCCGACGCCGGCGATGGCGGCGGTGCGATCGGCGTCGGTGATCAGCCGGCACCACTGCGGCCCGCGCAGATTCGCGGACTCCTCGCTGTTGGAGATGTGCAGGCGCACCTGCCCGGCGGCGTCGTCGGGGCCCTCGAACTTCAGCTGCCCGATGAGGCCGAGGTGGATGTGGACGATGTTGTCCGGTCGGGGCACGTCGAATTCGACGAACAGGTGCTTGCCCCACGCCTCGGCGTGGTCGATGGCGGCGCCGTCCAGCGCAGCCGCCTCGGCGGCGAACCGCCCCTGCGGGCTGGTCACCGACAACGGGCGGCCCGCAAATCGCGCGTTCATCTCACGCGCGAGACGGTGGATGACATGTCCTTCGGGCATGCCCTCCAGGCTATCGCGCCCCTACTGCACGGCCTCGCGGTAGGGCGTGGCGTCGACGTCGCCGGTCTCCGCCGGCTGCCACCGCGGATTGCGGTCCTTGTCCACCAGCACGGCGCGCACGCCCTCGGCGAAGTTCGGGTCGTGGCGCAGGATGCGGCCGATGGCGTACTCGTTGCGCAGGCCGGCGCGCAGGTCGACGCCCTCGGCGGCGTTGGCGGCGTAGAGCTCCGTGCCGGCGACCAGCGACGTCGGCGACGCCGAGCGCAGCAGATCGTTGATCACGCGGCGCTCCTCGCTGGAGCAGGCGCCGCCGTCGAGGGCGTTTTCGATCTCGCGCCACGTGTCGTGGCCGAAGACCTGGCGCGCGCACGGCGCGAAGGAGGCCAGCTTCGACTCCCCCGCCTCCGCCGGGTCGGCGGCGAACTCGCCCAGTGCGGCGTCGATGCCGTCGGCGTCGACGGCACGGAGGAAGTTCTCCAGCGAATCCTGCGGCACGAAGTGGGTGGCCCAGCCGGACCACAGCAGGTCGGCGGCGTCGAGGCGGTAACCGGTCAGGCCGAGGAACCGGGCGATGGCCGGCTCGGGGTGACCGGCGGCGGTGTCGACGTGCTGGGAGAACCACGAGATGCCCACGTCCGGCACGAAGCCGATGGCCATCTCCGGCATCGCGGCCGACGCCCGCTCGGTGACCACGCGGTGCGAGCCGTGCAGCGACACGCCCAGGCCGCCGCCCATGGCGATGCCGTCGATGACGGCGACGTAGGGCTTGGGGAACTCGGCGATCTCGGCGTTCATCTCGTACTCCTCGGAGAAGAACGCGTCGCCCGCCTCCGAGTCGCCCGCCATCTGGGCGTCGCGCACCTGGCGGACGTCGCCGCCGGCGCAGAACGCCTTGGGGTGCTCGGACACGACGACGACCTGCTCGACGGCGTCGTCGTCGCGCCACTCGGCGAGCGCCTCGCGGACGTGCCGCACCATGGGCAGGTCCAGCGAATTGAGCGCCTTGGGGCGGTTGAGGGTCAGTCGGCCCGTGCGGCCGGAAACGTCCTTGATCACCGAATCAGTCATGCGCCCAGTGTGGCACACGACACATGCGCTCCGCCACAGAAAGTTAATCGCGGTTCGCGCTTTTTTCGCCCGTCCCCGGGGCACCACCGTCGCCCACCGCCATCATGCTTTGCGACGGATCGACCCTCCACGCCGAGCGGCGGGAGGGTCGATCCGTCGTAAAGCGAAATGGACCCGCTACTTCTTGCCGTCCTTGCCCTTCGCGGGCTTGGCTTTCTTGCCGTCCTTCGCCTTCTTCGCGGACTTGGCGGCCTTGACCACACCCTCCTCGAGCTTGCGGGCGACGTCGGGGACGTAGCGGAACTCGGTGCGCGGCGGGCGCTCGTAGGACGCCTCGGACGCCGGGCGCTCCGGGATGGTCGGCATCTCGCGCTCGATGTGCTCGTACGGAATGGTCGACAGCAGGTGGCTGATGACGTTGATGCGCGAACGCTTCTTGTCCTCGGACTCCACCGTGTACCAGGGGGCCGACGGAATGTCGGTGTGGATGAACATCTCGTCCTTCGCGCGGGAGTAGTCCTCCCAGCGGGTGATCGACTCCAGGTCCATCGGCGACAGCTTCCAGCGGCGCAGCGGATCCTCGCGGCGCGACTCGAAACGCTTGACCTGCTCCTCGTCCGAGACCGAGAACCAGTACTTGCGCAGCATGATGCCGTCCTCGACGAGCAGGCGTTCGAAGATGGGGGCCTGATGCAGGAAGCGGCGGTACTCCTGCGACGTGCAGAAGCCCATGACGCGCTCGACGCCGGCGCGGTTGTACCAGGAGCGGTCGAAGATGACGATCTCGCCGGCCGTCGGCAGCTTCTCCACGTAGCGCTGGAAGTACCACTGGCCCGACTCGCGCGACGTCGGCGCCGGCAGCGCCTCGATGCGGCAGGTGCGCGGGTTGAGGTACTGGGTGATGCGCTTGATGGCGGATCCCTTGCCCGCGGCGTCGCGGCCCTCCATGATCACCACGACGCGCGCACCGGTCTCGACGACCCACTGCTGCATCTCGACGAGCTCGGCCTGCAGGCGCTTGAGCTCCTTCTCGTAGGCGTTCTTCTTGAGCTTCGGCGGGCGCTGCACGTCGTCGTTGGTCATGACAGGAAGTTTACCCGGAGTCATCCTTCCCGAGATTTTCCCCGGGTGTGACCTTCGCCGGGGGCCGCGGCCGCTTTACGACGCCTACCGCCGCGTGTAGAACCGCAGCGTCAGCTGCGCCGTGATGCCCGCGAACAGCGCGCCGACGACGACGATGATCGGTGCGACCAGCCAGATGTCGGCGTTGGTCACCGGCGCGATGAGCTGCGCCTGGTACAGCCCCTGCATGGCCGGATCGATGACCGCGGCCTTGCCGGCGAACAGGCCGGCGACCGCCAGCACGCCGCCGATGACCGCCGCGATGACGGCCTCCAGGACGAACGGGGCCTGCGTGAACCAGCGGGTCGCGCCGACCATGCGCATGATCTCGACCTCGGTGCGGCGCGAGTAGGCGGCGATCTGCACCATGTTCGCGATGAGGAAGATCGCGGCCAGTGCCTGGATGCCCGCGATGAGGAACGTCGCGTTGCGGATCGAGTCGAGGTTGGACGCGGCGTTGCCGATGTCCTCGCGCTGGTCCGTGACGTGGACGACCTGCTCCATGTCGCGCACCGGGTCCAGCGGCGACACGTCGGTCGGGTCCTCCAGGCGCACCAGCAGCACGGCGGGCAGCGACTCCGGGGTGGCGTTGGCCACCAGCGCCGGGTCGGTGTCCTCGAACAGCGCCACGAAATGCTCGTAGTTCTGCTGGCGGTTGCGGTAGGTGACCTGCTCGATGCCGTCCTGGCCCTCGAGGGTCTCGCGGACCTCGGCGCACGCCTCGGAGCCGCACGTCTCGTCCTCGGCGGAGATGGTCTCGTCGAGTTCGATGAGCACCTCCACGCGGTCGAGGTAGAGGTCCTTGGTGTCGTTGGTCATGCCGGTGACCAGCAGCCCCGACGCCAGCAGCGCCAGCGAGATGGCGGTGGTGATGATCATCGCCACCGTCATGGTGATGTTCTTGGTCAGTCCGGAGAAGGCTTCCCCGAGCACGAAGCGGGTTTTCATCGAATTGTCCCTGCGTCCTTGATTCTCAGTCGTCGTTCCCGGTGGTCCCCGGCGGCCCTAGCGGCCCAGCCCGTAGACGCCGGTGGCGTCGTCGCGGACGAGCTTGCCGTTGTCGAGTTCGAGCACGCGGCGGCGCATGGCGTCGACGGTGTCGTTGTCGTGGGTGGACATGACCACGGTGGTGCCCATGCGGTTGATGCGGTCGAGCAGGAGCATGATCTCGCCGGAGGTGTCCGGGTCGAGGTTGCCGGTGGGCTCGTCGGCGAGCAGGATCAGCGGGCGGTTGACGAAGGCGCGGGCGATGGCCACGCGCTGCTGCTCGCCGCCGGACAGCTCGTGCGGCATGCGGTTGGCCTTGCCCTCCAGCCCGACCATCTCGAGGGTTTCGGGCACAGCCTTCTCGATCTTGTCGCGGCTCTTGCCGATGACCTGCAGCGCGAAGGCGACGTTGTCGAAGACGTTCTTCTTCGGCAGCAGACGGAAATCCTGGAAGACGTAGCCGATCTTCTGGCGGTGCTTGGGCACCTGGCGGTTCGACAGCTTTGCGACGTCGGCGCCGTTGATGGTCAGCGTTCCGGAATCGGGCTTCTCCTCCCGCACCATCAGGCGCAGGAACGTCGACTTTCCGGAGCCCGACGGCCCGATGAGGAAGACGAATTCGCCCTTGCCGATCTCGGCCGACACCTTGTCCAGGGCCGGCCGAGTGGAGGTCGCGTAGGTTTTGGTAACCCGGTCGAAAGTGATCACGAGCTTCACCCTAGTGGCCAGCCGCCCCACGTGTCACATGAGTTTCATGGACGTGGAGCAGGGTCCGTTTCCAGGGACCCAAGGATCACCCACCGGAGC
Source organism: Corynebacterium xerosis NBRC 16721 = ATCC 373 (assembly GCF_001552415.1). Taxonomy (GTDB): domain Bacteria; phylum Actinomycetota; class Actinomycetes; order Mycobacteriales; family Mycobacteriaceae; genus Corynebacterium; species Corynebacterium xerosis. The sequence continues at coordinate 159,700 of NZ_BCRD01000001.1, read as the reverse complement.
ACCGGCAAGAAGAAGCCACGAAGAACACCAAGGAGGAGCGCCCATGATGGAGCACTACGAGAAACCGTTCGCCGTCCAACTCGAGTGGTTCCGCGCGGAGGCGCCGGCTCGGGTCAACTCCATCCTCGAGCGGCACGGCCTCTCCCCCGAGGAGTTCTACGCGGCCGATGCGTTTCCGGCCACGGTGCTGTCCGCGATCAGGGATTCCGCGACGGGCGGCGATGGAGACGGCACCGATGCCGGTTACGGCCGAAATGGCGACGAGGATCGGGTACGTGACGAACTGGTCCTCGTCATGGGCGAATGGCTCGTCCAGCAGGGCTGCGGATACTGGAGCATTGGGCCGATCGACCACGATCGCCCGCACACCGCGGCCATCATCCGCCTCGGATTCGGGGTCATGAATACCGGGACCGGCGGATTCGCGGTTCTCGCTTCATGGGCCGAAGACATCGTGCGCGGGGGATCCGTTCAGTTGGCGGCGGACCTCCTCGACTACGACGCGCGCCACGCGGACCGCTAACCCACCCCGAATGAGCTAACCCACCCGCTGTAACGGGTGGGTTAGCTCATTCGGGGTGGGTTAAGGACGGGAGTGGCCACCGGGCTCGGACACTGGGGCGGCTACCGGGGCCGGCCGCTAGGACGCGAGCCCCTCGCGGAAACGCTCCTCGCTGCGCGATGCCACGGCCGCGCCGAGCAGCAGCAGGCGGATCGACCGTGCGGCGGCGTCGGCGAGCAGGGCGCGGCCATCGCGAACGGCGTCCTCCAGCGCCATGGGCACCGTCATGATCGACGCGATGGCGCCGATGCCGCAGTCGTGGACCTGCGGGGCGCCCCGACCGAGGGAGCCCGCCAGCGCCAGCACCGGCGCTCCCCCGCGCTGGGCGCGACGGGCGATTTCGGCCGGCACCTTGCCGTTGGGGGTCTGGAAGTCGATGGCGCCTTCGGCGGTGATGACCAGGTCGGCGGCGTCGATGAGCGCGTCGATGTCGCCGGCGCCGAGCCCGCCCGTGCCACCGGCCCCGCCGTTGCCACCGATCCCACCGGGTCCCCCGGCGCCGGAGTCGTCGAGAAGCACGTCGAAACGCGACCGCGGCACCGCCCCGATGGCGGCCAGGCCGGCACCCAGCCCACCGGATGCGCCCGACCCCGGCCCGCGCGCGACGTCGACGGGCGGCGCGAAGGCCCCCTCCAGCAGCCGCGCCCACGTGGTCATCGCGGCGTCGAGCTCCTCCACGCGCTCCGGCGTCGCCCCCTTCTGCGGGCCGAAGACGCGGGCGACGCCGCGCGGCCCGGTGAGCACGTTGTGCATGTTGCAGGCCAAGGTGATCGGCGTCGATGCCAACGCCGGATGCAGCCCCGACGCATCGATGGACACGGCGTCGATCAGGTGCCCGCCGCCGTCGGGAAGCTCGCGCCCGTCGCGGTCGAGGATTCGCGCACCCAGCGCCGACAGTGCCCCGGCACCGCCGTCACAGGTGCCCGAGTCGCCGCAGCCGAGGACGATGCGGTCGACGCCCTCGTCGAGCGCGGCGGCGATGAGCTCGCCGACGCCGCGGGTGGTCGTGGCCCCGGGGTCGCGCAAGTCGTCGGGCACCAGCCGCAGGCCACCGGCCGACGCCATCTCCAGCACGGCGGTCCTGCCTCCCGACCCGTCGTCGACGATCGCCCATTCGGCGAACACCGGCTTACCCACCGGCCCGGTCACGCGCGTGGTGCGCCGCGCCGCTCCGGTGCGCGCGGCGATGATGTCGACGGTGCCCTCGCCACCGTCGGGCACGGGGTAGATGTCCACGCGCACGCCGGGCAGTTCGCGCCGGATGCCGCCGGCGATGGCCTCGGCGGCCTCGACCGCCGACAGGCTCTCCTTGAATCCGGACGGGGCGACGAGGACGCGCTGGGGAATGAACATGGTCATGATTTCTTCTCCTGGGTGATTCGGGTGACGGCGGTTCGGCTGACCGTGCTTCAGGTGTCGGTGATTCGGCTGGTGGTTGCTCGGACGGTTGCTTTGCGACGGCCGGGTGGGCGCGTCACGCCCCGGCCCCCAATCCCATGACCGGCCAGATGAGCAGCGCGAACACGGCGATGAGGACGATGGTCGGCAGCGCGATGAGCGCTGCACTGCGCAACCGGTACGCGTCGCCGAAGACGGGAATGCCCTGTTCGGCGGGGACGGTGGCGAACATGGCCATGGGCTTGGCGGAGCTGTTCATGGTGTGGCAGAACCCGGCGGCGGCCGTCGACGCGAACGCCGCGATGACGGGGTCGGCGCCGGCCGCCGGTGCCAGCGCGATGACGATGGGCACCAGCACCGTCGACCGGGCCGAGCGGGACTGGATGATCAGGTGCGCGGCCGCGGAGACCACGATGACCCCGACGAGGAACACGGGCGCCGCCGCCTCGCCGCCTGGCGCGACGTCGGCGAGCATCCCCGTCAGCGCCGCCGCGGCGCCGGAATCGATCAGCGCGCCGCCCAGCGCCAGCGTCGCCGCCATGAACAGCAGCAGCGACCACGGCACCTTCTTCAATGCGGCGCCGAATCCGAGCGGCCCCCACGACGGCAGGGTGATCACCAGCGCGCCAAGGAGGGCGACGATGGCCGGGTGCACGCCGTGGAGTTCGTCGGTGGACCACAGGCACACCACGGCGACCAGGACGATCATCGAGCGCGACTCGTGGATGGTCAGCGGCCCGGTCACGGGTGCGTTCCCGGGGACGCCGGCGGCGAGATCGGCCAGAGACAGGTCGAGGCGCTGCCGCCGCTGCTCCCGCGTCGATCCGGCCACCAGCACGATTTCGGCGGCCAAGTGCGACGACGCCAGCGCCAGCGGCATGCCGACCATGAGCCAGCCGGTGTAGCCGATGGTGCCCAGGTCCGCGCGGTCGAGGATCTGGTCGGTGATCAGGTGCGCGCCGGCGCCGATGTACGAGCCGACCGCGGAGAGCAGGATCACCGTCGGCAGCGCGAGGCTGAGCACCACGACGAGCCACCGGCGCTGCGGCCCCAGCGCCGCGGCCAGGGCGATGAACACGGGCAGAACCAGCGCGGCACGGCCCGAGGTCGCCGGGATGGCGAACGCGGTGGCCACCACCGCCAGGGTGAGCAGGTGGACCAGGCCGCGCGGGGTCCGGCACCCGGCGGCCAGGTGCACGGCGGCGCGCACGCCCAGGCCGGAGGCGGCGACCGCGCCGGAGATGACGAAGGCGCCGATGAGCAGCCACGTCGTATCCTCGCCGAGCGCCTCGAAGGCGTCGTCGGCGTCGATGACCCCGATGAGCACCAGCGTCACCGCCGCACCGAGCGCGATGTAGGTGTCGCCGATCTTGGTGAAGGACCACAGCCACACCGCGATGGCGAACACCGCCAGCGTCACGGTGGCGTCGAACCCGATGCCCTCCGGCAGCGACCACAGCCCGGCGATCATGGCCAGCGCGGCGACGATCGCCGCCGGCCGCATCACGGTCCGCATCGGCCCCCGCGCCGAGCGGAACCATTCCAGGGGGCCGCGCCGTCCCGGTTCGTCGGGGTCGGCGTCGGTCACCGCGGGCATGGGGGCCGCGGGCGGGGTGGTGGCGAAGTGCGCCGGGCCGTCGGAAAGCGTGTTTTCGCAGGTCTTTTGCTTGACGACGCCGTGGTCCGGCCCGTTTTCGGGTGCACTGGATGAACCGGACGTGCTCGTGCACGGCCGGGAAAGGTCGTTGATCATGGCAGGCGATACCCCGATCCGCGGATCGTCTCGACGCGGTGGGCGCCGATTTTGCGCCGCAGCGCGCGGACGTAGACGTCGACGACGTTGGACGCCGGATCGAAGTCCAGGCCCCACACCCGGCCGAGCAGCTGGGCGCGGGAGAGGATCTGGCCGGGGTGGCGCAGGAAGACCTCGAGCAGGCCCATCTCGCGGCGCGACAGATCGACCCACTTTCCGTCGACGTGGACGCGGTGGGCGCGCAGGTCGAGCTGCAGGTCGCCGTGGCTCAGGCGCCCGGAGGGCTCGGCGGAGGCGACGTCGTCGCTCAGGCGCAGGCGGACGCGGGCGAGCAACTCGGCGAACTGGAAGGGCTTGGTCATGTGGTCGTTGGCGCCGTCCTCCAGGCTGCCGACGGTGTCTTCCACTCCGTCGCGCGCGGTGAGCACGATGACCGGCACCTGTACCCCCGACTGGCGCAGGCGCGTGAGCACCACCCGCCCATCGATGATGGGTAGGCCGAGGTCGAGGACGACGAGGTCGTACTCGCCGCCGCGGGCCAGCTCGTAGGCGGTCAGACCGTCTTCGGCGACGTCGGTGGCGTAGCCGGCGTCGCGGAGGCCGCGGCAGATGAAATCGGCGATGCCACGGTCGTCTTCGGCGACGAGGATGCGGCTCATGACGGCTCCTTCGGGTCGGTGGTGGTCGGGTTGCTGGTGGTCGGATCGGTGGTGTTCGGGTTGCCGGCCGGGCCAGTGGTGGTTGGTTCGGTGGCGCCCGGGGCAGAATCGGGGCCGGCGTTCTGCGCGGCGTCCGGATTCACCGGCGGGAACGGGTTGGTCGGCGGATCCGGGTCATCGGGGCGCGTGCGGTTCTCCGACCCGGGGTCGATGGCCCAGGACTCGCCGGGGGAGGCACCGGCACCACCGGCGTCGCCGGCGTCGCCGGCGTCGCGGGGAGTCGCAGGCGCAGGACCGGCCGGCAGCTCCAGGCCGAACGTCGCGCCCTCGCCCTCCTTCGACGTCACCCACGCCGAGCCTCGATGGGCGTCGGCGATGGCCTTGACTATGGACAGCCCCAGTCCGGCGCCACCCTTGTTGCGCTTCGCCCCGCCGCCGGTGCCGCGGGAGAAGCGGTCGAAGACGTGGCGGGCGTCGCGGGCGGACAGGCCGGGCCCGTCGTCGGTGATCCACAGGCGCAGCAGGCGATCGGCGCCGGAGCCGGTGACGCGGCTGCCGATGCGCAGGGCCGACCCCTCCGCCGTGTGATCGACGGCGTTGGACGCGATCTGGAGCATCGCCTGCATAACTCGCTCGCCGTCGACGGTCGCGGTGGTCTCGGCGATCTCCTCCACCAGCCACTCGCGGTCGCCCAGGGCCTGCGCCTTGGATTCCAGTTCCAGGGTGAGGTCGGCGACGTCGACGGGCCCGGGGACGACGAAGTCCGACCGCTCCGCCCGCGCCAGGGTCAACAGCTCGGAGACTATCCGCGACATGCGGTCCAGCTCCGTCGTCGCCAGATTGATCGACCGCTCGCGCTCCTCGCCGGAGGCGCCCTCGAGCAGCTCCAGCTGGCCGCGGATGACGGTGATCGGCGTGCGCAGCTCATGGCCGGCGTCGTCGATGAAGCGGCGCTGGGTCGCGTAGGAGGTCTCCAGGCGATCGAGCATCCCGTTGAACGTCAACGCCAACTCGGCGATGTCGTCGCGGCCGGTCACCGGCACGCGCCGCGACAGGTCGGTGTCCTGGATGCGAGCGGCCACGCGGCGGACCTCGCGCACCGGCGCCAGGATCTGCCCGGCGACCAGCCACGCGATGAGCAGCGTCAGCAGCAGACCGCCGACGGCCACGCCGGAGATGACGCGCACCTGGTGGTGGACCTCCGCCCGCTCGGCGGCGGTGAAGGCCGCGACGACCAGATGATCCGGATCGGGGCCTCCCGTCAACGCGACCTGGCCCCAATGGACGCGTCCGTAGGCGTCGGATTCGAAGATGCCGGACGGCTCGTCGGACTCGCGGATCGCCCGCAGCAGCTCGCCGTCGCCGGCCAGCCCGCCGGGGTCCATGCCATCGGGGCCCGTGCCCCGCTCGATCTGCAGGACCTGATCGCCGACGATGCCCGCGATGACCTCATCGGCCTCCGGGATCTGCCGCGACAGGAACACCTCGAACAGGCGCGTCGACGACTCGAAGGGCTGCCCCGTCTCCGGGTCGGCGCCCTCCACCGCGAATCGGCGGAACTCCTCGACCTCCTGCTCGACCTGCGCGTTCGCACCGGCTTCGACCTCGGACAGCATGATCGTTCGGGTGGTGAGGATGATCGTGAACAGCACGATGCCCAGCAGCACCATGATCCACGTGACGATCCGCCATCGGGCGGAGAACCGGGAGCCGACGACCGGCTCATCGGGGCGATCGGCGGCCTTTCCCGCTGCGGCGGCCATCAGTCATCGTCCCAATCATCCGAGCCGTCGTCCCAATCGTCGTCCCAGTCGTCGTCCCAATCATCGCCGCCGCCGTAGTTCGGGGCCGGCTGATAGTTGAGATTCGGCGCGGGCGCCGGGGCGGGGGCCGCTCCCCCACCGGAGGAACCGCCGGCACCGTTTCCGCCGCCGGAGCCACCGGCACCGCCGGCATTTCCGGAACCGCCGGCGCCGTCCGCACCCGAGTCGGACCCGCTTGCGCCATCACCGGAATCGCGGCCGGAATCATCACCCGAATCATCGCCCGCGGCACCGCCGTCGTCGCCCGCGTCACCGGCGCGCGGCGCCGGAGGCAGCTCACGATCGGTCACCGCGGGTTCGCTCGACACGTTGGGCGGCGCGTCATCCGAGGTCAGCGCACCGCCGGCCACCGCCAGCAGCACCGGCACGGCGATCACGCCGGCCAGCGGCAGCACCTTCTTCATCATGTCCATGACTCAAGCATGAACGCCATGCATGACCGGCGCATGAAACCCCGATGAGAGTCCTTTCATCTTGGCAATCACCGCGCCGGCCCGTCGCAAAGCAGACCCGCACGATGAGGTGCGGCGCGCTACTTGCTCCGCTGCCTGCTCCTCGGCCTACTCCGCGACCTACTCCTCGTCCTGCGAATCCATGCGCCAGCGGATGCCGGCCTCGAGGAACCCGTCGATGTCGCCGTCCAGCACGGCCGAAGGGTTGTTGACCTCGTGGTTCGTCCGCAGATCCTTGACCATCTGGTACGGGTGCAGGACGTAGGAGCGCATCTGGTTGCCCCACGACGCGTTGCCGCCGGCACCGAGGGCGTCCATCTCGGCCTGCTCCTCCTGGCGCTTGCGCTCCAGCAGCTTGGCCTGCAGCACGCGCATGGCCGACGCCTTGTTCTGGATCTGAGACTTCTCGTTCTGGCAGGTCACCACGATGCCGGTGGGCACGTGCGTCAGGCGCACCGCCGAGTCGGTGGTGTTGACCGACTGGCCGCCGGGGCCGGAGGACCGGTAGACGTCGACGCGGATCTCGTTGTCCGGGACGTCGATGTGGTCGGTGGTCTCCACCACCGGCAGCACCTCGACCTCGGCGAACGATGTCTGACGGCGGCCCTGGTTGTCGAACGGCGAAATGCGCACCAGTCGGTGCGTGCCCTGCTCCACCGACATGGTGCCGTACATGTACTCGCCGTGGACGACGAACGTGGCGGACTTGATGCCCGCCTCCTCCGCGTAGGAAATGTCGTAGACGTCGACCTTGTGGCCCTGCTTCTCCGCCCAGCGCGTGTACATGCGCATGAGCATCTCGGCGAAGTCCGCAGCGTCGATGCCGCCGGCGCCGGCGCGGATGTTGATCACGGCCTCGCGCTCGTCGTACTCGCCCGACAGCATGGTCGTGACCTCGAGGGACTCGATGTCGGCGCGCAACTCGGCGCGCTCGGCGTCGGCCAGCTCCACGGCCTCGGCGGCGGAATCGCCCTCTTCCTCGTCGGCGAGCTCGTACATCACCGGCAGATCGTCGAGCCGCTCGCGCAGCGACGAGACCTTCTTCAGCTTCGCCTGCACCTGCGACAGCTGCGAGGTGACCTGCTGCGCGTGGTCCTGGTCGTCCCACAGCGACGGGTCGGCGGCCTGCGCCTCCAGCTCGCGGACGCGGTCGGACAGCTCCGCGGGGTCGACCACCTTTTCAATGGTGGTCAACGTCGCATCGAGGTCATGGAGGTCAGCGGTCACGTCGGGATTCACGCGCTCCACTGTAGCGAACGGGCCTCCGCCGATTTCGGGCGCGGGCGGGCCGGTCGCGGCGGCCCCGGCGACGCCCCGAGGGTGAACGGGAGTTCCCGAACGGGCGCGCATGCGGGATCCGGCGCCGCGTGCACAATGGGGGCCATGACGGATGACGCGACGACCTCTCCCCTGGACCCGCCGATCGAGGACACCATCGACGACGCTTCGCTTGCCGCCCACGTGGTGCGCCGCGCCGCGGAACTCGCGGCCCGGATGCGCGCGGACGGGCTGGAGACCGAGTTCAAGACCTCCATCTCCGACGTCGTCACCGCCGCCGACCGTGCGGCGGAGCAGCTCGTGGTCTCCGAACTCGCGCGGTTGCGGCCCGACGACGGCATCCTCGGCGAGGAGGGCTCCGCCAAGGACGGCACCTCGGGGCGCACGTGGGTCATCGATCCCGTCGACGGGACGTACAACTTCACGTCCGGCTCCGACTACTGGTGTTCGGCCATCGCCCTGGTCGAGGGTTCCCCGGACGATCCGGAGCGGATCATCCTCGGCGCGGTGCATCGGCCGTCGGAAAGCGTCACCTGGATCGGCGGCCCGGACCTGCCGACGACGCGCACCGATGAGCGCGGGACCGTCGAATTGGAGCGCATCGGCGACGCACCGGCCGGCACGCTCAGCGTGGGCACGTACCTGCACACGACATGGCTTGGCGACGGCCCCTTGGTGGCGGCCTGGCTCGAAGCGGCGGGGCGATTCGCCACGTGGCGCATGCTCGGCTCGGCGTCGGTGGATTTGGCCGGGGTCGCCGACGGGCGCGTCGGGGCGTGGTTCCAGCATTCGGTGGCGTCGTGGGATTGGCTGCCCGGCCACGCCCTGGTCGCCGGAGTCGGCGGCGCCAGCGCGCTGGTCGACGGCTGGCGCATCGCGGGCCCCGAGAACGTCGTGGCCGAGCTCGCGGAAACGCTGAAGAAGGTGTAGGGGAACGGGGGAAGCACCGGCGCAGGCGCCGCCGGGGGACGCGCACGTCTAGAAGTGCAGCAGCCCGATGACCACCAGCAGCACGGAGACCAGGTAACCGGCTCCGCGGGAGAAGGCCTCGCGGTTGTCGCGCCCGCGCTGGAACATGCCGCCGAGCCACGACGTCGGGTTGAGGCGGACGAGGCCGACGAGGATGGCGACCAACGTCGGCAAGCTCAAGGCCACCGATGCGTAGAGGATGAGCCCGAGGTAGCGGTCGAGCGTCGGCAGCCCGCCGGCGGAGAGCACCGCCAGCCCCAGGAAAAACGGCCCGGACGTCACCGACTGGATGGCGCCGAGGACGAACCCGGTGGCCACCGTCATCATCGACGGGGTGCGCAGGGGCCGCAGGATTCGATCGACCAGTGCCGAGGAATCTCCGCCGCGCCACGTCATCACCGCGGTGGCGATGCCGGTGAGGATGAGCAGCACACCGAACAGCGGGGATTCGACGAGCGTCTTGATCTTGTCGCCGAGGCCGTCGAAGACGAAGAGCACGCCCAGCGCCAGGACGGCCACGCCCAGCCAATCGCCGATGATCAGCAGCGGGGTGATCCGGCGATAGCGGCCCGCGGGCAGCATGAGACCCAGCGCGACGACGACGGCGATCAGCAATACGTTGATCGAATCGATGAACGCGTAGGTCAGGGCGTGGAGCATGCGGGGGCCTTCCGGTCGACCGGTCTAGACTACCCGGCATGAGCGCCTACGCCGATGACCTCGCCCTCGCCCAGCGGCTCGCCGACCTTGCCGACGCGGTGACCATGCCCCGCTTCGGTGCCGCGGATCTGTCCGTGGAGTCGAAGCCGGATCTCACGCCCGTGTCCGACGCCGACTTGGCCTGCGAGCGGGAGCTGCGGGCCCTGCTTTCCGACGAACGCCCCGACGACGACGTCCTCGGGGAGGAATTCGGCGGCGACGCGATGCTCGCGGGGCGCCAGTGGGTCATCGATCCCATCGACGGGACGAAGAACTTCGTGCGCGGCGTGCCCGTGTGGGCGACGCTGATCGCGCTGCTCGTCGACGGCGTGCCGGTGGTCGGCGTGGTGTCCGCGCCGGCGTTGGGCCGCCGCTGGTGGGCCGCCGAGGGCTCCGGGGCGTGGAAGTCGGTGGCCGTGGGGTCGCCGGCGACGTCGGAGGCCCCCGCCGAGGCAGTCGGAGCTCCGGCACCGAAGCGCCTTTCCGTGTCCCGCGTCGGCGACGTCGCCGATTGCTCGGTGGCCATTTCTTCCCTGACCGGGTGGCGCGACCGCGGCTTGCGCGATCAGCTCATCGCGCTGACCGACGATGCCGGGCGCCTACGCGGCTACGGCGACTTCTTCTCTTATTGCCTGGTCGCGGAGGGTGCCGTCGACGTCGCCGCGGAGCCGGAGGTGTCGCTGTGGGATCTGGCGCCGCTGGCGATCCTGGTCGCCGAGGCCGGCGGCCGCTTCACGTCGCTGGCCGGAGTCGATGGACCCCACGGTGGCGACGCCATCGCCACCAACGGGCTGCTCCACGACTCCGTGCTCGACTACCTGAAGTAGCGCCCCGAAGCAGCGCCTCAACTTACACCCGTTAGCCACCCACCCCTATCCATGCCCCATGAGGTGACGCTAACCTGATCCGCGAAAGCTCACGGAGATGGAAGCGGGTGCGGGAATGGGCAAGGCCAAGAGCAAGGCGGGCAAGGACAAAGACAAGGTTAAGACCAAGGCGAAGAAGGCCAAGGCTGCGAAGGCCTCCGCCACAACGGCGCTGCGCCTGCCCGCCTGCTCGAAGGCCGAGGCCAAGGCCGCGAAGAAGCTCCTGGACAAGGATCCGTTCAAGCTCGCGACAATGACGCCGAAGAAGAAGTGCTGCAAATCCGGCACGCGCTGCCTGCGCTGCCCGGTGGTGCTGCACAAGCTCAACCGCGAGATCAAGAACGGCGAGGTCGACCGCGCCGCGCTGCTGCTGGTCGCGGCGAAGGCGCGGGTGCGGTAAACACTCGCGCCGCAGGCGTCGGCGCGTAAGTCTCCAGCGCGCCGACCCGTCCCCTTACGCCAGGCGGAATCCGCCGCCCGGGCCGCCGTGGAGGTTCATGTCGTCGATCTGGGCGCGCACGGACGTGACGACCGTCGGCGCGAACACGGGACCCTGCAAAGGCGTGGTGCACGCGGGTGCCGAGTTGGCGCCCTTGACCATGGCCACGAGGCGATCACCGACGAAAACCGGGGCACCCGAATCGCCGGGCGCGGCGCAGATCTGGGTGGACACGTGCGGATCCCCGGGCGCACCCTGCAGCCAGGTCGGGCCGCACGAACGTCCGGTGGCCACGCCCTGCTTGCAGGCGATCTCGCCGGGCTCGGGCAGCTCGCCGACCGATGCGACGCGGGTGTCGCCGTACGCCGACGCCGGAACGGCACGCGAATTGAGCACCAGCACCGAGTAGTCGAAGGTCGCGTCGACGCGCTGGACGGTGCCGACGACGCCGGCCTCCACCGCGTCCATGGAACGAACCTCGGCACCGGGGCCGCCGCAGTGGCCGGCGGTGATGCCGATCAGGCGGTCCGCGGAGTCGCGGCCGGCGGCCGTGAGGGTGCACACCGCGCGCCCGTCACCGTTGCCGACGAGGATCGGCGTACCCGGCCCCATCAGCGCCTTGCCCTGCGCGGCCAGCCGGTCGGCCTCGGCGGGCGCGGTCGGCGAGGAGAACCACACGCCGTCGACGCGCTTGTGCACGGGCCCGGGCGACGCCCCGAGGATCTTCGACACCGGGTCGTCGGCGACCTCATGCGGCTCCATCGAATACTCGAGGGCCGAGTAGTCCAGCGCGTAGTCGTGCTTGACGACGCTGGATTCGTGACGCCCCGGCTGGCCGGAATCGACGGATTCGGCCGGTGCCGCCGCCGCTTCCCCCGCCCCGAACATCGGGATGAACGCCGCCGCGATCAGCGCCACCGCGGCCCGCTTGCCCCTGAAAAAGCCCATCTGCCCTGCCACGCCCCATCCGATTGCGTATCCGTCCACAAAATGCCGTGTGTACTGGCATTTTCCACATGTCCGGGCGACCTTACCCGCCGACCCGAACCTGGGGCCAATGTTACGGAAGTTGCGGATGTGATTTGCAACATGGTCGTCGAAAAGCAAAGGGGCGCAGCGGTTCCCAATGACGAAACCCCCGCGGCACCATGTGCCACGGGGGTCCGCTTCCCCTGCCCCGGTCGCCACCTGACGCCCGCTTCGCGGCGAACGCGATGCGGGCGGTGAACCGGGCGAAGACTCCTACTTGCCCTTCATAGTGCCGTGCTCGGCGAGATTCTGGTGGAAGGAGAACGCGGTCGCCAGATCATGCGGGGTGTGCATGGGACGACCCCCCGAGGTGGCGCGCTCGACGTACTCCTCCAGCAGCGGGCGGTAGTCCGGGTGCGCGATGGCGATCATCTTCTTCGCGCGGTCACGCGGGGCCAGGCCGCGCAGGTCGGCGTAGCCGTACTCGGAGATGACCACCATGACGTCGTGCTCGGTGTGGTCGATGTGCGACGCGAAGGGCACGATCGCCGAGATGGCGCCGTCCTTGGCCAGCGACGGGGTGATGAACGACGAGATGAAGCCGTTGCGGGTGAAGTCGCCCGAGCCGCCGATGCCGTTCATGATCCGCGAACCGGAGACGTTCGTGGAGTTGACGTTGCCGTAGATGTCGGCCTCGATCATGCCGTTGGTGGCGATCAGGCCCACGCGGCGGATGACCTCAGGGTGGTTGGACACCTGCAGCGGGCGGGTGATGATCGACTCGCGGTAGCGCGCGGCCTCCTTGTTCATCCGCTCGGCGTACTCCGGCGACAGCGAGAACGACGTCGCCGAGGCGACCGTCATCTTGCCGGCGTCGATCAGGTCGACCATGCCGTCCTGGATGACCTCGGTGTAGGCCTGGATGTTCTCGAACTTCGAGTCCAGCAGGCCCGCCATCACTGCGTTGGGCACGTTGCCGACGCCGGACTGCATGACGTAGCCGTCGTAGGCCAGGCGGCCGCCGGCCACCTCGCCCTCGAGGAAGTCGAGGAAGTTGCCGGCGATGCGCTGGGAGACGTCGTCGATCGGCTTGAACGGCGAGTTGCGGTCCGGCGAATCGGTCTCGATGACGGCGACGACCTTGTCGGTGTCGATGTCGATGTACGTGGTGCCCACGCGGTCGCCCGGGTTGTTGATGGGGATCGCCGTGCGGTTCGGGCGGGACTGGACGCGGTAGACGTCGGCCATGCCCTCCAGGTCCACGGACTGCCAGGAGTTGACCTCGATGATGATTTTGTCGGCGGCGTCGAGGTACTCGACGTTATTGCCGACGCCCGACGACGGCACGATGTGGCCCTCTTCGGTGATGCGCGCGGCCTCGACGATGGCGAAGTCCAGCTTGCCGAAGAAGCCCTCGGAGACCTGCTGCGCCGAGTGCGACAGATGCATGTCGGCGTACTTCATCTCGCCGGCGTTGATCTTCTTCCGCATGATCGGGTCCGACTGGTACGGCATGCGGAAACGCAGGGCGTCGGCCTCGGCCAGGACGCCGTCGCAGTCCGGGGCGGTCGACGCGCCGGTGTACAGGTCGATGGCGAACTCGTCACCGCGGGCGTGGGCCTCCTTGGCGCGCTCGGCGATGGCGGTCGGCATTTCCTTCGGGTAGGCGGCGCCGGTGAAGCCGGACATGCCGATCTTCGCGCCGTGGCCGATGAACTCGGCGGCCTCGGCGGCGGACATGATCTTGCCGCGGAGCTTCTGGTTGGCAATGCGCTCGGTCATGGTTTTCGTTCCTTCTCTATGCAGTCGTTGCTGTGGGTGCTGGAGGTGCTGTGGGTGCTGTGAGTGCCGTGGGTGCTGTGCGACGCCCCGGCGCCCGCACTTGTCGGCGGGCCCCAGGGGCGGACGGGGACCTACTCGGCCCAGTCGTTGGCGCGGATGATCTCGACGAAGTCGTCGCGTTCGAAGCCCGGCAGGAAATGCTCGAGGACGTCGGCCTTGACGTTGCCGAAGGTGGTCTCCGGGCGGTGCTTGATGCCGTCGGTGAAGGCCTGCAGAATCTGGTTCTTGAAGTCCGGGCGCGGGTGGGCGGCGGTGATCTCGGCGCGCTGCTCGTCGGTGAGCTCGTCGTAGTCGATGCCGAGGACGTCGAGCTCGACGCCGCGGGTGACCAGGGCGATCTCGGGGGCCATGTGCAGCGGGATCTCGGGCGTGGTGTGCAGGGCGATGCCGGCCCACGCGAGGTCGGCGCGCTCCTCCGCCAGGCCATGCTCCAGCAGGAATCGGCGGGCCTCGTCGGCGCCGTCGATCTCGAAGCGCTGGTCGTCGCGGCGGTACTTCTCCGTCAGGCCCAGGTCGTGGAACATCGCGCCGACGTAGAGCAGCTCGGGGTCGAAGTCGAGCTTCTCCTGCTCGCCGCGCAGGGCGCCGAACACGTACACGCGCCGGGAGTGGTCGTAGATCAAGTCGGATGCGGCCTCGCGGACCAGCTCCGTCGCTTCCTTCGCCAGCTTGCTGTCGGGGATCTTGATTCCGGCGATTTCCTCGGCCATGTCAACACCACTGCCTTCCGTGTCGGGTTGTCGGGGGTCGATGGAGATGCTTTGCGACGCCAACGTCGCACCACCTCTGGCCTCGATGATCGTTTTCGGCGATATACTTTCGCCATGTCCAGGCAGCCATGTTTCCCACGATTTCGGACATCGCCGTCCGCCCGTACGATGCCGGTGTTACGGACCGGGAGACTGGCCGTCGCAAAGCAATCGGCGACGATGAACGGGGACGCGCGATGAAGCGGCGCATGGGGCTGATCGTGTTCGACCGGGTGACCATGCTCGACGTCAGTGGGCCGGCGGAAGTGCTGAACAAGGCCGACGTCATCAACGCGACGGTTGGTGCCGGCGGCACGGGCGTCGGCGTCGGCGTCGGCGGCACCGGATACGAGCTTCTGTACATTTCCCCCACCGGCGGCAACGTCCGCACGTCGTCGGGGATGACCATCGCCGACACCGTCACCCCGGACGGCGTCGGACCACTGGACACGCTGATGGTCGCCGGCGCCGAGCACCTCGCCACCGATCCGATCGACGCGGAACTGCTCTCCACCGTCGAGACGCTGGCCACCGGGGCCGGACGCGTCGCGTCGGTGTGCACGGGCGCGTTCGCCCTTGCGGAGCTGGGCTACCTGGACGACCGCCGGGCCACGACGCATTGGCGCCACGCCGACCTGCTGGCCCGCCGGTACCCGAAGGTGCGGGTCGAACCGGACATCATCCACATCCGCGACGGCCGCTACCTGACGTCCGCCGGCATCACCGCCGGCATCGACCTGACGCTGGCACTGGTGGAAGAGAATCTCGGCGCCGACGTCGCCCGCGCCGCCGCCCGCGACATGGTGATGTTCATGCAGCGCCCCGGCGGGCAGTCCCAATTCTCCGCGGCGCTGGATACGCCCCCGGGCGCCAACCGGGTCCTGCGCGAACTCCTCGCCGCCATCAAGGCGGACCCGGGCGCCGACCACACCGTGTCGTCGATGGCGGCGACGGCCAACGTCAGCACCCGCCACCTGGGCCGAATGTTCCACGACGAGCTGGGCACGACGCCGACCCGCTGGGTCGAGCGCATCCGCCTGGATCGGGCGCGGCAGCTGATCCTGGAGGGCCTGCCGGTGACGAAGGTCGCCGAGCTGTCGGGCTTCAGCAGCGACGAAACGCTGCGGCGCTCCTTCGGCCGACACCTGCACACCACCCCGACGGAGTACCGGGCCCGCTTCGCGTCGGCGCTGCCCTGACGGTGCCGCCCGTAACCGCGCCGCCGAACGGGCCATCGAAAGGACCCGGACACGACGAAGGCCCCCGGCACAATGCCGAGGGCCTTCGTTCACGTGGTAGCGGGGGCAGGATTCGAACCTACGACCTCTGGGTTATGAGCCCAGCGAGCTACCGAGCTGCTCCACCCCGCGTCGACTGCTTGCACACCGTAACACGGAACCAACTGATTCCATAATCACGCCGCTTGCAGCGGGCGCTGATCTTTCGAGAGAATCTCTCGCTGACCAACGAGACGTAACACTAGCACCGAGCCTCAACTCTTGGCCAATCCCCTGGTCAGCGCGGTGCATGCGCTTTACGACGGCCGACGTCCGCATGGGAAGGCGCCCCAACGGGAAACCGGGCCGCACCCGGAAGGTCTCCCCTCCTCGGTGCGGCCCGGTTCGTCGCCAAGCAATCCGCAGCGGTTACTGGCCGTTGGCCTTCTGATAATCGGCGACGGCCTTGTCCAGATCCGCCAGAGCCTGGCCCTGCGCGGCGAAGTCGCCGCTTTCCTGGGCGGACTTCAGGCGCTCGAGGATCGTGGAGATCCGGCCGGCGGCCTCGTCGCGGGCGGCGACGTCGACCTGGCGATCGGACTCGGGACGGGCCTCCGTGGTGCCCTCCTGGGTCTCGCCCGCACCATCGGTGCCTTCGCCCTCATCGTCCGGCATGGCATCCTCCTCGCCGCGCACGCGGGCGACGTCGGTGGAATCGATGCCGACCTGGCGCAGCGCCTCCGACACGGTCGGCGCGTAGCCGACCTCGCCGCGGTAGGACACCAGGATGCGCAGGAGCTTCGGGAACGCCGTCTCCTGGCCCTGGCGCTGCGTGTACACGGGCTCGACGTAGAGGATCTCGCCGTCACCGACCGGCAGGGTCAGCAGGTTGCCGTTGGTCACCACGTTGGTGCCCTCCAGCAGCGTTCGGTCCTGGGCGACCTCGTCGGCGGACATCATCGTGTCCTGCGCCTGCTTCGGGCCCATCGTCTGGGTGTTCGTCGGCAGCGCGCGGATGGTGATGCGGCCGTAGGTCTCCGGATCGGACGACACCGTCATGTGCGCCGAGAGGAACTCGCGCTCCAGGCCACGGAAGGCGGAGATCAGCTGGAAGCTGGACTCGCCGGTCTCCGGGTCGGCCGCGACGACGTAGTACGGCGGCTGCGACAGGCCCTGGTCCTCCGGCGCCGTCGGGTCGTTCGGCACCGACCAGAACGCGTCGTTGGTGAAGAAGATGCCCGGGTCGGACACGTGGTAGCGGGCCATCAGCTCACGCTGGACCTTGAACAGGTCCTCGGGGTAGCGCAGGTGATCCTGCAGCGCGTCGGAGATCTCCGACTTCGGCTTGATCACGTCCGGGAACACCCCGCGCCATGCCTTGAGCACCGGGTCATTCTCGTCGTACTCGTAGAGCTCCACGGTGCCGTCGTAGGCATCGACCGTGGCCTTGACGGAGTTGCGGATGTAGCTGACCTCGCTGTTGGGCAGCGGGCGCGACGTGCCGTCCGGGTTCAGCGAATCCTGCGTCGCCTCCTGGAGGCTGGTGCGCTCCGAGTACGGCATCGACGCCAGGGTGGTGTAGCCGTCGACGATCCACTTGATCCGGCCGTCGATGACCGCCGGGTAGGTACGGGTGTCCGTGGTCAGCCACGGGGCGACCTTCTGCACGCGCTCGCGGGGATCGCGCTCGTAGATGATCTTCGATTCGGGGCCGACGCGATCCGACAGGAGGATGTTGACCTCCTGGTAGCGGGTCGCGAACATCAGGCGCTCGAAGATGTTGCCCACGCCGACGCCGCCGGAACCGTCATAGGTGAAGTTGCGGCCGTCGGCGTCGTACTCGAAGTCGGTGCCGTCGCCGGAACCGCCGACGATCGCGTAGTCCGCGTCGGAGTTGGCGATCACCGGGCCGTAGTAGATGCGCGGCTGCTCCAGCTCCAGGTTCATGCCGTTCGGGTCCTCGGACTCGAACAGGTCGGCCACGGTGTACAGCGGGTAACCGCCGCGCGCCGAGCCGGCCTCCGCCGCAACCTCGTCGACCCGGTTGGCCGGGGCGGCGACGAAGCCGTTGCCGTGGGTGTACACGGTGTGGCGGTTGATCCAGTCCTGCTGGTTGCCCTGCAGGGTCTGCGGGTTCATCTCGCGGGCGGCGACGACGAAGTCGCGCATCTGGCCGTCGACCTCGTAGCGGTCGATGGACAGCGACTCCGGGAAACCGTAGAAGTTCTTCAGCTGGCGCTGCTGCGTGAACGTCGGCGACAGCACCTCGGGGTCGAGGATGCGGATGTTCGCCAGCGTGTTGGTGTCCTGAGCGATGGACTCGGCGCCCTCCTCCTGGGAGGCCTCGTCTTCTTCTTCCTCGCCCGGAACGCCCCAGTTGCGCTCGACGCTGACCTTGTCGTCGGTCAGACCGTAGTGGTAGCGCGTGGACTCGATGTTGCGGGCGATGTACTCCCGCTCCTTGGCGGCGCGGTTCGGCGACACGGAGAACTGCTCGACGACCAGCGGCCAGGCCACGCCGATGATGCCCGCGGAGACCAGCATGAGCACCGTCGCCATGGCCGGGATGGCCAGGTTGCGCAGGAAGATCGACGCGAAGAACGCCGCGGCCACGACCAGGGAGATGACCAGCAGCACGATCTTGGCGGGCAGCAGCGCGTTGATGTCGGTGTAGGAACCGCCGGTGAAGGTCTGCTGGCGGTTGCCCAGCATGTCGTAGCGGTCCAGCCAGTAGGCCACTGCCTTGAGCAGCATGAACACGCCGGCCCACGAGGCCAGCTGGGCGCGCGCGGCCCCGGAGACGCGGGTCTTCTCGCCCGTGGTCGGGTTGCCCGCGCGGATGCCGCCGAGCAGGTAGTGCGTCAGCAGCGACAGCAGAAACGCCACGATGATCGCCAGCACGGCGGTGTCCACCAGGAACCGCCAGAACGGCAGATCGAAGGCGTAGAACCCGAGGTCCTTCTGGAACTGCGGGTCGGTCTGGCCGAATTCCTCGCCGTTGAGGAACAGCTGCACGGTGCGCCACCCGGCCTGGCCGACGAGGCCGGCGAACAGGCCGAACACCAGCGGCACGCCGATGAGCACCGGCTTGACGCCGGACTCGACCATGCGGCGGTAGATCGCCTGCGGGCTCTGCGGGTCGAGCGGCCCCGGGTCATCGGGACGGTGGCGCCAGGCCAGCCACATCGACAGGAACACGATCGCGCCGACGATCGCCCCGATGAGGAAGAACAGGATGACCCTGGTCACCCACGTCTTGGCGAAGACGCCGCGGAAGCCCACCTCCCCGAACCATTGGAAATCGACGTAAACGTTGACGAGGACGGGAACGAGCAAAGCAAGGATCGCGAGGATCATCACCGTGGTGGCGAGCCACCCCGGTTTCGGCATGCCCGTGCGTCCCAGTCTGGTCGGGCTGGTGGACAAGGGGTCTCCTAGTCGTTACGGGTTGTGCGGTCGTCCCCTACTCTATTGAAAAACCCCTGGGGGCAAACCCGGTATCCGGCTTGTTCGCCGAGGGCCGCCAAGCTTTCGGCCCGCCGCGGACTTTCGGGGCGTACCCTTCGGCGTCGCCGCGACCCCGGCCGACCCCTCGCAATCCCCGCCCCGCACTCACCATCCCGCAATCCCCGCCCCCCCCCGCAACCAGAAAGGCGCCACCCATGCCCGACAATCGCGCACTGACCCCGCAGGCCCTCAACCGCGCCACCCGCGAGGCCGTCGATTTCGTCCACGCCGAAGGCTGGGACGCCCCGCCGACGCTGTTCGCCCTGGTCCCGACCGAGCTGGTCGCCGACGCACTCGACCCGGATCTGCTCGACGAGTCGCCGCTGACCGTCGTCGTCCAGGAGGAGCTGCCGGAGGGCATCGACGGCGGCTCGCCGGAGCTGTCCGATTTCATCGCCCGCACCACCTGGCCGGAGGGCGTCATCGGCGCGGTGCTGTCGCAGGAGATCCTCATCGTCGCGCCGGAGGACGCCGAGTCCGTCGAGGGGCTCAGCCTCGAGGAGATCCGCGCGTCGGCGGGGTCGGGCGCCGCGCGGCAGGCCCGGCTGATCACGGGAGTGCTTGACGACGGCCCGTCGCTGACCCTGATCCAGCCGCGCCCCACCGACGCCGAGCTCGCCGAGCGGGGCCCCTTCGCCGAGGACGACATCGAGCTGCGGTCGGGAGAGGGGCTGGCCGATGGCGTCGTCGCCGCGCTGCGGTCGACGTTTCTGGCGTGACCATCGGTCACTCCACCCCCACCTGCCTCACCCTCCCCGGGCACGTCGCCGCAATCATGCACGGTTGATGCACAACGGCGCTTCCAGGAGTTGACTTCACCCGACAAAACGGGTTTGATAACGCCAAGATAACGACGCCGTAACGCCACGGTTCGCTCCGGAGGGCCCGCATCGGCGTCGTCAAGCATTAGGCGCCACGCCCCGGACGCCCGCAGGAAACGAACGAAGAGGACCCGCATGAAGTCGACCACGACCCGCCGCATCCTGGCCACCACCGCAGCCGTGCTCACCGCCGGCGGCGCCCTCATCGCGGGCAACACCGCCACGGCCAACCCCAACGGCGAGTACGTGGCCTTCGGCGACTCCTTCGTGGCCAACCCCGGCGCCACCGACGAGGCCAACGGCACCGGCCGCCCCGGCGCCGTCTGCCCGGTGTCCACCACCAACGTAGGCCACAACGTCGCCCACCAGCTGGGCATGCAGCTGCACGACTACACCTGCAACGGCACCGTCGCCTACGTCCCCACCACCCCGAAGACCCTGGCCGGCTACGTCGAGACCGCCATCCAGAACGGCCACGTCAACGTCAACACCCAGCTGATCACCGTCGCCATCGGCGCCAACGACGCCATGCAGGCGTTCTGGGCCCCCAACGAGGTGCAGAACGACATGTTCCACCAGTCGGTCACCGCCTCCATCAACCGCCTGAAGGAGCACGCCCCCAACGCCCGCGTCATGGTCATCGGCCTGCCCGAGATCGCCTCGCGCGACGGCGAGAACTACATGTGCCCCGCCAACGTCTTCGGCAACGCCCCGCGCGTGCCCGCCGCCCCGGTGCGCGTCCTCGAGGAGAACCTGCAGGCCCGCCAGTTCGGCGTCGCCCAGGCCACGGGCTCGACGTTCATCAACATGAAGGACGTCTCCAACGTCGACGCCGCGATGTGCGGCCCGGACGGCGAGCGCCACGTCTCCGCGTTCCTGGACTCCGATGTCGCGAACTACAACATGCCCAACCACCTCACCCACGAGGGTTCCCGCGTCGTCGCGACCCAGGTCGCCAACGCGTACCGCGGCTAGTCCGCGAGGCTTGCGCGATAGGTGCGCACGGGTCGTCCGCTGATCCAGGGTTTTCCGGCCCGCTCCCTGCGTGGGGGCGGGCCGGTTTTTTGCTTTGCGACGCCCGCCGGGACCCATCACCCCCACCTCGCCGGTTCTCGC
Organism: Corynebacterium xerosis NBRC 16721 = ATCC 373; assembly: GCF_001552415.1. GTDB lineage: Bacteria > Actinomycetota > Actinomycetes > Mycobacteriales > Mycobacteriaceae > Corynebacterium > Corynebacterium xerosis. The sequence goes on along the minus strand of NZ_BCRD01000001.1, from coordinate 138,581 downwards.
CCCGCCGATCCCACGAGATCACTATCCAGGCGCTCAATCGCGATCTCGTCGGATGTGCACCCCACCAGTTCCCACGAAATCACGATCCAGGGCGTCAATCGCGATCTCGTCGGAAGGTGGGGGCCGTATCGTCGTGAAGCATGAAGGAAGCGCAAGCGAACCCGAACGCCGCGGACGACTCGAGCCGCGAAGTGTGGTCGATGTACGACGCGGACCGCATCCCCACCGGCACGACCATGGCGCGCGGGGACGAGTTCCGCCCCGGTGAGCTGCACATGGTCGTCCACGTGTGCATTTTCGACTGCGGCTCCGCTGGTGTGGGCCCAGGTTCGGCTGCGGGCTTGAACCCGGGCTCGGGTTCGGTCGCGGGGACAGGTTCGGTCGCGGACTCGGGAGATGAAGTCCGCATGCTGATCCAGCGGCGCACCGACGACAAGGCCGGCTGGCCGGGAATGTGGGACGTGACCGTCGGCGGCAGCGTCACCGCGGGCGAATCCAGCGCTCGCGGCGCCGAACGCGAGGTGCTCGAGGAGTTGGGCCTGCGCATCGACCTGACCGGCACGCGCCCAAGCTTCACCTTCAACTTCCGCCACGGCTTCGACGACTTTTACCTGCTGCGCGCCACCGATCTCGCGCCCATCGACCTGGGCGCGCTGGCGATCCCCAACGACGAAGTCGCCGAGGTCCGCTGGGCCACCCGCGCCGAGATCCACGCGTTGCGGGACGCCGGCGAATTCATCCCCTACCGGCCATCCGCCATCGATTTCGTCTTCGACATGCTCGGCCGCAACGACATTCTCGACCTCGCCGACGAGGGCGGCCGCCCCGGCACGGACGCGGCGGACTTCGGGTAGCGGGCCGAAGCGGTGGGGCGCGGGCGGCGTCGCAAAGCAGAACGCGCATCCGCCCCACCGGACATGAAAGAACCCGCCCACCGTTTCCGATGAGCGGGTTCCGCGTGGAGCCGCCGGGAATCCACCTCAATGGCTTTTGACCTGCACTTACATCGCGCATTGCGGCGCATATGCCCGCTAGTGTGCCCACTGTCGATGCCACGCGGGATCTCCATCGCATTCACGCGCTCGGGACATTCCCCGCGATCGGGCAGACCACCAGCCATATCACCCACACCCGAATCATCCCGAGGTCGGGACCGCCACGTTCTGTGCCACGGTCTACGTAAATCCCTACACCGGCAAGAGGGATGGACGACCGGGGGCGGGGGAGCCCTCCCCCTCGTGGCTCCCTAAGCGACCGAGGGGCACTTGACCATGGGCGATGCACTTCCAACGACGCTACGGCCAAATGCGAACAGGGGTTTTGCCGGTGCGCCGCTCGACAGGCGGGACAGTCGTTCTTGTGCCACACTTCGACGTGGCCGCATCCCCCATGCGGCCACGTCCCGGCAGGCTCCCATCACCCCCCGATTGGTTGAGCCGCCGGGACACCTCTTTCCTTGGAACCCGTACAGATCCCGGGCGACCTCCCGCGCGGCCCCGCTCCACGGCCCCGGGGCGGGGACGCCCCCGGTGCGGCGGAGAGAGAGAACCTGACACCACACGATGCGGGGAGTCAGCTCCGGCACCCGTCCAAGATTTCAGGCGGGGGGCCACGGCACCCATCCATTTCCGCCAGATCCGCCAGCGATGCTCAACGGGCACGCCCCACACGGTGCCCGCCCACATGCCGGCCAACAACTCGTGCGGCATCGCGTCGGCGGCATCGCGGCATCCGTTTTGCACGGGGCAACGCCGGCATATGCGGCGTGCTCGGTCATGGCGGGCGGCACGGGTGGCTATGTCAACCCCACTTGGCCCCTGGATGACGGCCAGAAATGGACCCACCTTCGCGTCACCAGCGGCATTACAGCGCGTTCAATCAGCTCGTTCTGAAGGTCTGTCGGTAGGCGCTTGGTGTGGTTTCGAGGGTCTGGTTGAAGTGACGGCGCAGGGTGCTGGAGGTGCCGAGTCCGGTGCGTTGAGCGATGGCTTCCATGGGCAGCGTGGTGGGTCAGGGCTCGAGGTCGATGCGTGTCTCCGTGCATCGGTAGCCGGCTCGCGTGAACGCTGCTGCCATGGGTGTGTTCACGGCGTCGGTGGTTGCGGTGATTCGTGGTGCCCCGGCTGTGGCGTGGAAGGCGGTGATGAACGCCAGGAGGTCATCGACGTATCCGTGACCGCGGTACTCGGGCAGGACCGCGAGGTAGCCGACGTTGCGATTCGTGGGTGTCGCCGAAGGGATCGCGATGCCATTGATGGTGCCCTGCTGGTCGTACGCGACGCGCCACCAGTCGCGGTCGCCGGGGCAGGAACGGTAGTAGTCCACCTCGTCGCGAGCCAGGCTCAGTGTGTCGGTGGTGGCCAGCTCGCGTCGCGTCGTGACGTCGAGCGGGCCGTGGGCGGCGCGGGCGATGAGGTCGATGAACGTGCTGTCGTCTGCCTGCTCGAACCGCAGTCGCGGGCCGGGTTCTTGCATCGGGCTGCCCTGGTCCCATTGGAACTGGCGTCGCTCGTTGTGCTGCCTCAGGCCAGCAGCGGCGGCTGCCGCGATCTTCGCGTGGACGTCGTGCGCTACGGCGGTGTTGTCGCGCCACGTGACGGGGACACGCATGGTGTGCGGCAGCGGGGTCCGGGTGCCGTGAGCTTCCAAGGCGGCGTGGCCTCGTTCCAACAGTGCGCTGAGGATCGCCTCTGGCGAGTCGTGGCCCGCGACAGCATCCCACACGTCGAGCGCGATCGGCTTGTGCTCGTCTCGTCCCCACCACAGGGCCCGGCCGATGATGTTGCCGTCATCGTCGAGGGCGACCTGCGACCAGTGTGGCTGCAGGCGGCCGGCAGCGATCTCGGTCTGGATCTGGTCCGGTGTCATCCCGACCGCGGGCATGGTGGGCATCTCGGCGGCTTGGTGGAGAAGTTCCGCTGTGGGTGTCTCGATCCTCATCCCGTAGATGGTTGCGTGGGTCTGATCCCGACGCCAGCGATTTTCACCGCAGACGGGACTTGACCGCGAGGCCGCCCAACCGGCGTACATCGGCCAATCGGTCATGTCAGACACTTCGAGGATCGCGGCAGATCAGGTCGTCTTGGTGTGCATGCCCACGTTGACGACCCGGCCATCGGTGGCCCGGTAGAAGAAGCGGGTCACACCCCATGGCTCTTCGGTGAGTGGGTGCACGATTTCGAGGCCGGCGCGGCGGGCGCGCTCAAGAGCCTCGTGCACGTCATCGACGAAGACTGAGACATCGGGGTTCACGGGACCGGAAGCGTCTCGCGTCATCACGCTGAGCTGGTGGCCGTCATCGTCTGCCAACGTGACGATCCATCCGTGATCCATCACAGGTCTCAGGCCCAAGACCGCTGCATGCTCTTCTGTGGCCTTGGCCAGGTCAGTAACAGTCAGGTTTGGAACGACTCGGTTCACTCGCATGGCAATACCTAAGCACACCGGCGTGAAGACCAGTAGAGGAACCAAGTTCCTGTATTCGGCAGATGATCAATGTCACGCGCCTGTGGTGGGGGTGTGGTGGCGGGCGCGGGTGTGGGCGAGGCGGTAGGAGTTGGTGCCGGTTTCGATGATGGTGGCGTTGTAGGTGAGGCGGTCGACGATCGCTGCGCACAGGCGGGGGTCGGTGAAGGTGTCGGTCCAGGCGGAGAAGGACTGGTTGGACGCGATCGCGATGGCGTTCTTCTCCTCGCGTTCGGTGAGGACCTGGAACAGCAGTTCGGCGCCTCGCCGGTCGAGTTCCATGTAACCGAGCTCGTCAATAACGAGGAGGTCGACGCGTCCGTAGCGGTTGATGGTCTTGGTGAGTTGTTTCTCGTCGGCTGCTTCGACGAGTTCGTTCACGAGCCGGGTGGCGAGGGTGTAGCGGACGCGGTAGCCCTGTTCGGCGGCGGCGGTGCCGAGCGCGATGAGCAGGTGGGATTTGCCGGTGCCGGAGTCCCCGATCAGGCACAGGGGGTCGCCGCGGCGGATCCAGTCGCCGGTGGCGAGCTCGTTGATGGTGGCGGGGTTGATGTTGGGGTTTGCGGTGAAGTCGAAGTCGGCGAGCCATTTCTCGCGGGGGAAGCCGGCGCTCTTGATGCGGCGCAGGGTGGAGCGGCGGTCGCGGTCGTCGACCTCGGCGAGCAGGAGTTCGGCGAGGAAGCCTTGGTAGGTGAGTTGTTCCTTCGTGGCGGCCGCTACGGCGTCATCGATCACGGCGCGGATCGTGGGCAGCCGGAGCCGGCGGCAGGCCTGGTCGATCGCGGCTTGGGCGGCTTGTTCGGTGAGGCTGTGACGGCGGCGAAGACCGCCCTGGCGGTTGCTGGTGCTGGTGGTCATGGGGTTCCTGTCTGGGTGTGATGGTGGACCTCGGCGCTGGCCGGGGCGGGGTCGGGTTGACGGCGGCGAAGGAGTTCGTCGTAGGCGGTGACGGTGGGCAGGGGTCGGGTGTCTTCGGGTAGGTGCGCGATGGCCTGGTGTGGGTCGGTGGGGCGTCGTGGTGGCAGGTTCACGACTGTCCCGCCCCTGGTCGGGGTGGCTGGGGTGGGTGTGTGGCCGGTGGCGTGGCGGCGGGCTTCGACGGCGACGACGTCGGGGCTGATCGCGCCGACCGACAGGGCTGAGGTGATGCCGGCGAGCACGGCGTCGGCGGGGAGGGATCGGTGGAGCAGGAGCACGTCGATCAACGCTTGGGTGCCGGCGACGTCGCCGCTGGTCTTGCGGGCGGCGGCCCAGAACGCGTCGTGGGCTGCGGTGAATGCTCCGGCGGCGCGGGCCTGCGCGAGGGCGGTGGAGCCGGGGAACGCGCCGGGCTTGTGGCGTAGGACTTCGAGGTAGTGGTCCAGCTCGACCCGGGTCACGCCACGGGTGCCGAGGCGAGGGTGGGTGGCGAGGACGGTGCGGCCCTCGAACACGACCACGCACGAGGCCCGCAGGGACACGCGGACGCGTTGGCCGATGAGGTGCGCGGGGACGGAGTACTTGACCATGCGGACGGTGATCAGGGCGGAGCGGTCGACGCGGGGGTGGAGGATCAGGCCGGGGTCGAAGTCGTCGGCCGGCAACGGTGCCAGGTGGGGCAGCTCGGCGTGGTGGTCCTGCCCGATCGTGTTGGCGTGGCCGGTGATGCGGCGGGTGTTGTCGTCGACTTCCCAGGCGCGGATCTTGTCGTTGAGTTCGTCCAGGGTGGCGACTTCGGGCATGGGGGTGAGGTGGTTGCGGCGGAACCATCCGACCTCGCCCTCGACGCCGCCTTTCTCGTGGGCGCCGTCGATGCCGGGCTGGCAGTAGAACGCGTCGAAGCCGTAGTGGGAGCGGAACAGCACCCAGCGTTCGTTCTCGTCGCGTAGCCGGTCGCCGCCGTGGATGACCTGGACGACGGCGGAGGTGAGGTTGTCGTAGCGGATGTGGCGGGTGGGGATGCCGCCCAGGGCGTGGAAGGCCTCGATGTGTCCCTCGAGGAAGGCCTCCTGCCCGCCGGTCGGGTAGACGCGGTGAATCGCTTTGCCAGAGTGCGACAGGCGGTAGACGAACATGTGGCACTTGGTCTTGACGCCGTCCAGGATCACGTAGACCTCGCCGAAGTCGACCTCAGCCTCCGCGCCGGGCGCGTGGTCCTGCGGCACCATCGCCTCCACCCGGCGCCCGGCCTCCAGATCGATCTGCGCGCGCCGGACCCGCACGTAGTCCCTCACCGTGGAGTAGGACAGGTCGGTGGCGCCGTGCTCGTCGCGCAGCCGGGCCAGAATCCTGGTCGCGGTATGACGCTGCTTGCGCGGCGCGGTCAGGTCATAGGTGAGCATCTCGTCGATCGCCGGCTTGCACGGGTCCAGGCGCGGTGCTGTACGGACCGGTTTCTTGCGGGGTGGGGGTTCGGCAGCGGCGAGTGCCTGGCGGACGGTGCGGCGGTGGACTCCGTGTTTGCGGGCGAGCTCGCGGATGGACAAACCCTCCACTCGCGCGTCGTGGCGGATATCGGCGTACAGCTGCACTCGTGACCCCATCTTGGCTCCCTTGCCCTCGCGACTGGTTCCCAGTGATGGGGACCAGCGTGAAGGGGTGGGGCCAGTTCAGACCGTCAACACCCCGGCAAGTCGCACGCGGGGCCAGATCAGGCCGTCACAACGGGGCCGAACCAAGCTGTCACAACCACACGGGCGGCGGGTGATTCCCCGTGCACGTCGGCATCGAACAGCGGTGCGCGCCCGACACATGCCGCGCCCTCCAGGTTGGCACCGCCGGCAATCGATGCGGCCAACCCCCGGATTCCCCCATCCTCGGGTGCATCGGCGGCGGTGCGGAGGTGATGGACCAGCGATGCGATCTCGGCATCATCCACGACGGTCGTCGCCCAACGACTGAACAGAGTAGAAGTTATCCTCGTGAGCGCATTTCTTCCAACAGAATGTCATAACGGATCATATCGGACATTTTTTCATTCACGGGTTATTCATGCCCTCACCTGCCCCGATGCTCCCCCTTGTGCCATGACAGTCTACCTGATCGGCAGCACTGTCGAAAGGTAAGCGGTGACTAGTCGTGACACGTGGCGCGGCACGCAGCATCGGCCCCATGTCCGCCCACCGATACCTGCCGCCGGAGAAAGCCCGGCACGTGCTGATCTGCCGGCAGTGCGGCATGGACTTCGACGCGCAACGACGTGACGCCGCCTACTGTTCGGATACCTGCCGACAGGCCGCGCACCGGCAGCGCGCGCGGGCAGCGCGGAGAACCCACGGTCAGGCATAGCGGCGACGCGTACACCCTCGGGCGGTGGCACCGTGCCCACCGGAGGGGTCTCCCCCACCCCGGCATCGGCCCGGGCCGGAGATCTCCAGACCCGTAGGCAACGCGAGCGACTGTGGCATCCGGGGGACGATTCCACGGGGTGGGGAGGGGTCTCCCCGTGGGGTCCGGACGGGAGGGGGATTTTTGCAAGGCCGTGGGGATGCTCCCGGGCAGCAAGGTCGGTTCCCCTCCCCCTGGGGTGCCTACGATCGCGGGGAACCCCTGGCATCGGCCCGGGGCGTGGGGTGCTCGGGTCTCCCTCCCCGCGCATGTTCCGGTCCCCCATCGCGCGCGCGTGCGCGGGCCGTGGTTTCGGTGCGTTTGGTTTCGGCTTCCGCGCGCGTGTACGCGCCCGCGTACGGGCCGGCGGTGAACGTCCGATCGGGGGCCGTACCCGTTGGGTGTCCGGTCCTGCCGGTCCTATGGTCCTATGCAGGTCACGACGTGTTTTCATGGTCCTTTTGGCCGTCCTTTTCGTCCTATTCTCCCGATGTGCAGGACGATTAGGACGACGTTTAGGACCGCCGAAACCACTGCTGACCTCGGCAGGACGGCAGGACGGCCAGGACCGCACTACACCACTCGATACACGGCGTTTCCGTCGTGCTTGCCCCTCTCCAACCGCCCGGCGCGGACCGCAGCCGCGATCGCATCGGGCAGATGCTCCCGAATATCAGACTTGCCGGATTGGGTGACCTCTCCCGAGGTGTGCCACTGCCCATCGGCGTGGCGCGCAATCCACCGTTGCACGTGCCCATCGGCGCGTGCCCGGAGTTTGGCATCGGCGGCAACCTCGGAATCTTGCCCGCGCTGTTCGGCGCGCTGTCGCCGGTTCCGGCGGTCGCTGGAGTTCCGGATCCGCTGGACCTCGGCGCGGGTGGCATCGGAGACGGCCATGACGTGGCCGGCCAACTTCCAATCGTCGGCGTTGACCTCTGCTCGGCCCGCCAGCAGCGCAAGGGCGGCGGCGATCTTCTCCCGTGCCAACAGCGCGTGCCCGTCCATGTTCTGCCGTTCCAACCCGCCGTGCAATGCCTCCAGTCGCGCGGCTCGCACCGCGTGGGCAACGGCATCGGGCATGCCCATCTCGCGCCCCCCGGGGGGAATCTCGGGCAGGCGCACCACTTCCGCGCCGGGCCACGGTTCCTGGTGGTGCGGGGCGGTGGGGTCATCGACGCGCATCCACATGAACCGTTGGGGTGTTCCGCCGGCGGCATCATCCAGCAGCACCCCGGCGCGCAACGGCTGCACCCCGGCGATCATGCACATGCGGTACGTGTGAGCGTCCAGCGCGGTACGGCGTGCCCGCTCGGAATTGGTGAACCCGAGGGTCTCGCCCATCCACGCCTGCCGGAGGACGGGCATAAGCGTCGATCCCTGCCGGCCTTTCTGCGCTTCCATCATGTCGATCTCGGGCACGTCAATGACCGCGCGGGCCGGCGGCGGGGCATCTTCGTCCCCGCCGTCGCCGGCAAAGATCCGCACCAGCCCCTCACCGGTCCCGAGGGGGAATTGCGGCGCGCGGGTGTTGTGCCCGTCCGGGCCGGTGATCGTCAGGGCGCGCCGGGCGCATGCGGTGGCCCCGCCCTTGCCGCTGCCGGGCGGCCCGACCAGCCCGGCGAACAGGTTCAGGGATGCGGGTCCGCCGACGTATCCGGGCAATTGCACCTCGGGAGGGGTTGCGGCAACCACGTCGACCAGACACACCCCGAGGACGGCCCACGGCCCGGTCAGCGAGGCGCGGGCGGCGGTGCGGATGTGGTGGAGGATGGGGCGGGCGGTCCAAAAATCATCGTCGCCCATGCCCGATGATGCTTCCGCCGGCAGGGGGTTGCCGGCGACGATGTTCTTCACGTCGGCGGGGCAGGTGACTTTTCGACGGTTCACGCGACGTTCCCCCGTCCCATTCGGGCAATGGCGTCCTTGTGCTCGGGGTAGATCTCGTACAGTTTCCGCAAGATCGGCAACGGGAAGACCCCGACCAGCCCGGCGGCATCCAGGGTGAGCACGGCCCCGAGGGCGGCTTGCTCGGGGAACGGACCGGGCGTGACCTTGTACGGGTCGAACTCCGGTGCCCATCGGCTATCGCGCCGGGCATGGGCGCTGCCGGCGGCGCGGTAGGCGCGTTCCCGGTCCACCATTTCGGCAACGGTGCTAGAATCGTTGGTGACCTCCCACTGATTCGCCCTGGTTCCCGCCGGGGCGTTTCGCTTTTCACTCATCGTCACTGCCACCTCCCAGGGCGGCATTCAGCAGCACATGTGCAGCGGCGGCAAGTTCCTGCCACGTCGCCTGCACGGTGGTTTCCGGACGGCCATCGTTGGCGGCGGGCCACAACGTGAGTTCGTACGTGCGACCGTCGGCGCGCTCGGGCGCGGAGATGCGGCGCACCTCCAGGTCGCCGCCGTCCACCTCGGGCACGTCGACGGCATGCACGAACGTCATGGATCCGGCGAAGGTGCCCCGGGTGGGCATCGGCGGGGCGATTGCGGCGCGGATGCGGTCCAGCAGGTGCACCAGCGTTTCACGGTCGGCGGTGACGCTCGGGGTGTCGTCGCCGCCGTGCAGGGTGACGGTGTGCGCGGCGGTTGCGGGGTCTCCGGGCGTGCGCTGGATCTCCACCCGGTACGTGTTCACCCCCTCGCCCGCATCGAAGAAGACGGGGACGATATCCAGGGGAATGCGCATTACGCACCGCCCTGGGTGGACGGAATCCAGCGGACCGATTCTGCGGCGGCATCGGCGGGGATGCGGATCTGTCCGCCGATCTTGCCGGCGCGGAGGTTGCCCCGGGCGATCTCGCGCCGGACGGTGGCAACGCTGACCCCGGCGATCTCGGCCCACTCCGGGATGGAGTAGAACTTGTGTGGCAATGCATGGGTAGACATTGGATCTAGCCGTTCTCCGCGCCCCATTCGGGCGCGGGTAGTAAGCCGGACTCCCATCCGACTTGACTACAGCAATCCCATTCTGGGATCGCGGCGACTAGAAACTTTCGCATCCCCTGATTTCGTGTTGGTCGTGGCGGTTCAGGTCAACCGGTCACGTACGGCACAGTTATCGCCGGGCAGGCACCATGTTGCCGACAGTATACACATGCACGCTATTGACTGGCCATGTTTATCGCCTTACGGAGACCGGATACGGGGATCCGGGTAAGCCCGGCGCGAACTAGCCGTTCTACGACGGGAGCAAGTACCGTTTCCCGCACCTTGAAATCGGGAAACGAAACGTACCCGCCCGCCATCTCCCCCCTGCCAGGCTGCTTAGTGATCCCCTGGGGCTTCACGCCGGCCACCCCAAACTTCGCCTTGAGTCTCAAGAGTCCCGATCGATGCTCGGGCAAAGGAGTCCCATCGTCGGGATACAAGTACAGGTCAACCCCGTCAAATACTCGGAAGTTGGGGCGACCATCTGAATCGAACTCCGGGGGGTCGAATTCGTCCACTTCATGAGCCTTCCCCTGGGGATCGACCCAGTAACTCGGCGGCGGCGGCCCAATGTACTGCCTGCAAGAAACGACGGTCAGCGTCCCCAACGCGTGCCCATCCTCACTCGTTACAACCAGCGCCCCATAGGGCGCACGCTCACTTTTCTTCCGTGCCATGCCGATTACCTTCCATTGTTCGTGTCCAGCCCGGCGCGCCGGGCATCCAGTGTTCCGGCTACGCGGCGCATCATGTCCTCGGGGCGTTGCGCGCGTACCTGCATGTACGTGTTGAGCACCGTCGATACGTCCTCTTGACCCGTGATCGCCCCGATTTCCTTGGGCGATGCACCGTTTTCGGCTAGTCGGGTGGTCAGCCAATCGCGGCCCACGTGCGGGTGGAGATCGTCCGGCAGGCCAGCGGCATCTCGGGCGCGGTTGAACACGGACCGAAACGAGGTGTCCATGACGCATTTGCCGGTGGCCGTCGTGGTCAGCAGTGCATCCTCGGCGGTGCCGGCGTGCGCTCGGGCGCGGAGGACCTGGGGCACGAACTCGGCAAAGACGGGCACCCGGCGGAACCCCGCATCGGTTTTCGGGTCTTGGGCGACCATGGTCGTTTTGCCGTCGATCTGGAGCCGCTGGACGTTGCCCTGCACTTGCACGTGCACCTCGGGTAGCAACGGAGGGGCAACGGGCGATACCTGGACGTTGGCGCGTCTCAGGTTCAGCACTTCCCCGATGCGCATGCCGTGGAACAGCATCAAGCATGTTGCCGCGCGGTACTGCTCGGGCATGGCGTCCAACAGCGTGTACAGTTCCCAGTCCTCGGGCAGGCGCTTGCGCTTGGGGCGTGGCTTGCGAGCTTTGACGGTGACCGGGGAAAAATCGACCAACCCATGCTCCACGGCGTGCCCCATGGCTTCCCTGAGCTTGCCGAGGGCTTGCCAGTTGCGTTGCGCGGTTGCCGGGTATTGCCGGTTAATCGCATCCCACCAGCGGGCCACGTCCGGCGGGGTCAGCGATACCACGGGGATTGTGCGGAGTTTCGCCGCCGCCCCGTCGATGTTGAGGATCCGGTTGGTCACGATCGCGTCATAGGTTTGGTACGTCGATTGCCGGAGTTGCTCGCCGTCGACTTCGGCGCGCTTGCCGTCCAACCAACGGCGCATCCAGTCGCCCACGGTGATCGTGGCCGTTTCGCGGCTGTCGGCGCGCACCGCCGGATGCTCCCACAGTCCATCGCGGATCGCGCGGGCTTCCGCGATGAGCCATGCATCGGCGGCCATGCGGGTATCGAACGTGTGCGGCCCGCTCACTCGCCGGGGAAGGCCCGGAGGGTAGTCGGTTCCGGCGGGGATCGTGTAGCGCGCCTGCCACCGCCCGGACTTGAGTTTCCGGGCCGTTCCAAACGACATTGGTGCCTACCTAGGTGGGGATCCTCTGAAAGATTGAACCCGCCGCGTGCCCTGTGGCGTGCCCACGGCGTGCCCACACATGATAACCCATGGTCACTGTTGCACTTCCGGGGCTACCGCAAAACAGCAGGTAGGCAAAGGAAAACCCCGGCCACCAGGGCCGGGGGAAATCCAATTGTGGAGCCGCCGGGAATTGAACCCGGGTCCTCCGTCACCTCGCCAGGGCTTCTCCGTGCGCAGTTCGCGCGTGGTCTCTGCTCGGCCCTCCGGTTCAGTCGAACATGACCGGATGACGGGCCCAGTCGCAAGTGAGTGTCCCCGCCGACCCTTGCGACCAAGTCGGCGAGCGAGCCCCACTAAACGATGCCAGGGTCCGGATCAGAGGCCTACCCGGTCTGACAGACACGCGGTCGCTGCTTAGGCAGCGAGGGCGTAGTCGCGCTGAGAGTTCTCGGCGCTTAATTGGTTGCTGCGACGCTTGCGGTGGTCTCCAGCCTTCACCGGCACGCTTCCCCTGGCTCAATGTACGAAGTCGAAACCATGTCGGCCCCTTACACGCCCGCCGGACGGGATGCGGCTTGATTGCCCGGCAGGATGGTTCAGCTTAACCCCGTTGCTTGCGGTCGTCAAGGGGCCTGCGGGCGTCGCTTGACGACGGCCCGCGAGCGGCCTACCCCTTGATGCCCTTGATGCGGCGGCCGGCATCGCGGGAAGCGAATGGGTGGCCACGGCGGCGGAAATTCAGGGGCCGCCCATGCGGTTCGAGATGGCTCACCGGTATTCGAACGCCAGTTGCGCATCCTCGTCGATGGCGTGGATGATCCCGGAGTAGAAGACCTTTGTCTGATCCTTCAGCAACGCATCATTTCGACGCACATGTTCGGTCTTGGCTTCGCCGTTGAGGATGTCGGTGATGACGGCCGCCGTGTCGATCTCCGGCGAGACGAAGCGCAAAACCCCGCCGTCTTCCAATACCGTCTCGAAGGTCGGGTCGCTATGGCCGATGAACGTGAACGCCGGGATGACGATCGTGAATTCGTTGTCCGCCGTCTCGCGGATGTCCACGTCCTTCCCCTCGATGCCGAGCTTCGCGGTGTAGGTGTACTGCAGGAAATGGGTGCGGCCGGAGCCCGGCACACCACGCCCGAACGCGGTCCTGCGGGTTTCGGTCTTGTACAGCCCCTGCACCGAGCTGCTGACCAACACGACCTGCTCTTCGCGCTCCACGGCGTTGACGATCTCGGAGGTCGACGACTCGGTTTCGACGCCAATGGGCTCGGACAACGCCGACGAGGTCGAGCGCCAGATAAAGACGCCTAGCACTAGAATGATCGCCATCAGTGCCGCCACCACCAGCACAAACACATCAATTTTCGATTTTTTCGACCCGAACACGTCTTCCTCCGTTGATCGCGGTGAGCGGTAGTGGTGTGCGGCATTTCCAGTGCCGCAGCTGCTATCCCGTTAGCATCGCATCTTTTGCGCCGACCCCGCGCCCGCCTACCCCTTGATGCCCTTGATGCGGCGGCCGAGGTCGCGGGTGATCTCGCGTTCCTCGGTGCGGCGCTTGATGTCCTGGCGCTTGTCGTAGTCCTGCTTGCCGCGGGCCAGGCCCAACTCGACCTTGAGGCGGCCGTCCTTGAAGTACAGCTTCAGCGGGATGAGGGTGTTCTTGCCGTCGCGGACCTTGCCCATCAGCGAATCGATCTCCGCCCGGTGCAGCAGGAGCTTGCGGGCCCGGCGCGTCGGGTGGTTGGTCCAGTTGCCGTGGGAGTACTCCGGGATGTGCAGGCCGCGGAGCCACACCTCGCCGTCGTCGATGGTGGCGAAGGCGTCGTTGAGCGACGCCTTGCCCTCGCGCAGCGCCTTGACCTCGGTGCCGACCAGCACGACACCGCACTCCCACGTGTCCAGGATCGTGTAATCGTGGCGGGCGCGGCGGTTGGTCGCGATCACCGGATTCTGGTTCTTCGCGTTCTTCGACTTCTTCTTGGCCATAACCCCTCCCAGCCTAGTCGGGCGGCGGCCCGCCCCCAATCCCCGCCGTGTTACGGCCGCATTTCATCCCGCCCTTCGTACGCGATCGGCGATGGTTTCCGTTACTTTCGAATACGAGCACCGTTCACCACGGTCGCCGCGTTCCCCGCCCGACGGTCCCCGATGACCGCTCGCGAAGCGGGGGTCACCGATCCCATGACCGACGAGAAACGACATTGGAGGGGCCATGGCGCAGTCCACGGGCACCACAGAGAAAAGACGAGGCGACGGCGGTGACGGAGGGAGATCCGCCGGCACCGCCACCGACAAGCCGAAGGGTTTCCTGGCCGGGTTGGAGCGGGCGGGCAATGCGTTGCCCAACCCGTTCTGGCTCTTCGTCATCCTGGCCGGCGTGGTCATCGTGTCGTCGTGGCTGGGCTCGAAGGCCGGGATGTCCGCGAAGGACCCGGCCAGCGGCGAGGTCATCGAGGTGCAGAACCTTCTGACCTCCGAGTACCTGCAGAAGATGGTCACCGACGCGGTGGACAACTTCGTCACCTTCGCCCCCCGTCGGCCTGATCCTGGTGTGCATGCTCGGCGTCGCCATCGCGGAGTACTCCGGGTTCATCGGCGCGGCGATCCGCGCGGCGGTGTCCAAGGTCCGCTCCCCCATGTGGCTGACCTACGTCGTCGCCCTGGCCGGCGTGACCGGCTCGGTCGCCTCCGACGCCGTGTACGTCATCCTCATCCCGCTGGGCGCCGCGGCGTTCCGCGCGGTGGGGCGCAACCCGATCGTCGGCGCGATGGTCGCGTTCGCGGCGTCGTCCGCCGGCTTCAACTCCTCGCTGGTGCTCAACATCACCGACGTGCTGCTGGCCGGCATCTCGACGTCCGCCGCCCAGTTCGTCGACCCCGAGTACGTGGTGTCCCCGCTGGCGAACTACTTCTTCTCCATGGCCTCAGCGCTGGTGCTGTCGGCGATCATCACGGCGGTGACGGAGCTGTTCATCGTCAAGCACACGAAGAAGACCATCGACGAGTCGAAGATCAACTACGAGGCCGCGGCGTTCACCAAGCCCGGCAACGGCGGCTCCGACTCCGACGACGACGTTCGCTCCGATGCCGGCGCGACGACCTCCGTCGGCCGCGTCGGCGATCGCGCCGGCCGCGACGAGAAGAGGGCCGCGAAGAAGACGGCGGCCGACTCCCACACCGGATCATCGTCAAGCGAAAGCCGTGCCGACGACACCCCCAACGGTGAAACCCGCTCCAAGGAGGAGCTGCGCGACGAACTCGAGCTCGACCCCCGCGAGGCCAAGGCCCTGAAGGTCGGCGGCTTCGCTGCGCTGGCGACCGTCGCCGCATGGGCGGCGCTGCTGTTCATCCCGGGCTCGCCGCTGCGGGGCGAGGGCGACGGCATCCTCAATTCCCCGCTGCTCACCGACATCGTCGTGCCGATCGCGCTGCTGTTCGCCATCGTCGGCATCGCCTACGGCCTGTCCATCGGCTCGATCCGCGATTCGTCGGACATCCCCGACTTCATGGAGAAGGGCCTGTCCACGCTGACCGCGATGATGGTGTTGTTCTTCGCCGTCGCGCAGTTCACGTCCTACTTCTCCTGGTCGAACCTGGGCCAATGGACGGCGATCAAGGGCTCGGAGCTGCTGACCAAGGCCGACCTGCCGCCGCTGGTGTTGTTCGCAGCGCTGGTGCTGATGGTCGCGGCGCTCAACCTGCTGATCACTTCCGGTTCCGCCCAGTGGGCGCTGATGGCGCCGGTGGTCGTGCCGATGCTCATGTACGTCGGCATCACCCCCGAGGTCTCGCAGATGCTGTTCCGCATCGGCGATTCGCCGTCGAACATCATCACGCCGATGTCCCCGTACTTCGCGCTGGCGTTGACGTTCCTGCAGAAGTACTACAAGCCCGCGGGCGTGGGCACGCTGATGTCGCTGGCCATCCCATACTCCGTCGCAATGCTGGTGGGTTGGTTCCTCTTCTTCACTCTGTGGTACCTGCTCGGCATCCCGCTCGGTCCGGGCGTGCCGGTGCGTTAAGCGCCGCGCCTCCCCCGGTTTTCGCTTTACGACGAACCGGCCCGCACCGAATCAACGGTGCGGGCCGGTTTCGCCGTTTCCGGCGTCACCGCCCGGCGCCACCGCCGGGCGGGGTCTTCGGCTTCAACGTCAGGATGTGAATGCTCACGCCCGTGCCGATGACGGCGAAGATCACCCACGGCCACGGCTTACCTATCAACCACGCCGACACGATGAGGCCCAGCCACATCACGGCCAGCGTCTGCAGCTTGTACGCCAGGGTCATTTCCCCGGAGTAGTACTGGTGCAGGTAGGAGCCGAAGATGCGGTGGCCCAGCAGGTAGTTCAGCAGCCGATCGGAGGCCTTGGCGAAGCACAGGGCCGACAACAGCAGGAACGGCGTCGTCGGCAGCAACGGAACGAACGCCCCGATCGCGCCGAGGCCCAGGCTGATCAGGCCCACCGCGTTGAGCGCCCACCGCAGGGCGCGGGACTTCACGGGCCGCAGGACGGGCGGGCCCGCGGTGGCACCGGGGCCGTCGGGGCCGCCGGAGCCACCGGGGCCCGCCGAATCCGGCCCCGCCGCCCCGTCAGCCGTCATCGGTGACGACGCCGCGCGCCATGCGGTGCAGGGTCTCGCGGATGGTCTCTTCCCCGGCGCCGCCGGCCTTGACCAGTTCGGCGCCGCGCTGGATGGCGGCGTCGATCAGCGCCCGGGAGGCGACGGCGACGTCCCCGCCCATCTCGCGGAGCAGAGATTCGACGATCGGGTCCAGCGCGCCGTGGGCCTCCTGCACGTCCGGGTCCATGAAGGATTCGGGGACGTGCTGGGCGGCAACCATGAGGGGGCCGTGGTCGCCCTCGATGAACAGGCGGAACGTTTCGTCGATGTACACCTTCAACCGGGCGACGGGGTCGTCGCCGACGGCGTCCATCGCGGCGGTGATGCCCCCGGTCCAGTTGGGGATGACGTCGAGCAGCAGCTGGACGATCAGGTCCTTGCGCGACTTGACGTACAGGTAGACGCTCGACCGGGCCAGGCCCATCGCCTCGGCGACCTCGGTGAGGGTGGGCACTTCGCCGCCGGAGTCGTTGATCAGCTTTTCGGCGGCGTCGAGGAGCGCGCGATGCTGAGCGGCACGATGCTCCACGACGGTGGGGCCGGTGATCTTCGGCATGGCGTCTCCTCTTCGGGTCGGGGCCGCGTCAGTGCTGGTCGGCGCTGGTCGGCGCTCGCGGGCGCGGGCCGGCGTCGAACGCTGCTGTCGTCCTCACCGTACTCCGACTGCCTGCGGTTTCATACCGCTTGACGACGACCCGACGTAAAGAGTCGACAAACCTCGTCGTCCGGGCCCCGCGGGCGCCGCCCCGCCCCGCTACGCCTCGCGCGGGCGCAGCTTGCCGTCGGCCATCTCCAGGACGCGGTCGCAGTGGCCCAGGACGCCGAGGTCGTGGGTGACCATGACGGTGGCCACGCCTTCGTTGCGCGATTCCTCGGCCAGCAGCGCGACGATCTCCTGCGAGCGGCGGGTGTCCAGGGCCGCGGTGGGTTCGTCGACGAGCAGGACGTCGGGGCCGCCGACCAGTGCGCGGGCGATGCCGATGCGCTGGCGCTCGCCGCCGGACAGCTGCCCTGGGCGGTGGTTGGCGCGGTGGCCCATGCCGACTGCTTCCAGCAACTCGTCGTTGGACTTGCGGCCGCGGTGGCCGAGCAGGCGGGCGGCCAGTTCCAGCTGGTCGCGGGCCTTCAGCGACGACGGCAGGTTGCCGGACTGGAACACGAATCCGATGTGGCTGCGGCGCACGCGCGCCAGGTCCTTGTCCTTCATGTCGTCGAGCACCTCGCCGCCGAGGGTGACGGATCCCGACTGCGGCGTGGTCAGCGCGCCGGCGACGGCCAGCAGCGTGGACTTGCCGGAGCCGGAGGGTCCGACGATGGCGACGAACTCGCCCGGGTGGACGGTCAGGGAAACGTCGTCGAGGGCGTGGACCGTGGAGTCGCCGTCCCCGAAGCTGACGCTGACGTGGTCGAGGACCAGTGCGGGTGCAATTCCCGGATTGGCCGGAGTGGCCGGGGTGGCGGGATTGGTGTCGGTCATCGGTTCTCCCCCAATGCGGTGAGCGGGTCGGTGCGGGTGACGCGGAAGACGGCGACGGAGGCGCCGATCAGTCCGAAGACGAACAGCAGGGCGGCGCCGGTGAGGACGGGCGCCAGTTCGGTGGCGTACGGCATGGGCGAGGCTTCCAGCCCAGCGCCGAGGGCCAGCGCCAGCGCGACGCCGACGCCGATGGACAGCGCGAGGATGACCACGGCCTGGCCGAGGCTGTCGCGCAGCAGGAAGCCCTTGGTGGCGCCCATGGCGCGCATGACGGCGATGTCGCCGGCGCGCTGGATGGTCCACACGAGGAAGAAGGCGCCGGTGACCAGGGCGGCGATGATGTAGAGGAACCACTCGATCATCGACAGGGTCATGGTCTCGGGGCCGTAGCCCGGGGAGGAGTCGAAGGATTCCTCGAGGGTGCGGGCGTCCAGGCCGGTCGCCGCGGACAGCGCGTCGAGGCCGGGGACGACGCCGTCGGCGCCGCGGGCGACGACCACGCTGGCCTGGGTGTAGGCGTCATCGGGGGCAGCCTCGCCGTCGCGGGCGCCGGCGTGGATCTCCTGCCACACGTCGAGCGGCGCGTAGGCGATGTCGACGTGGCCGAAGGTGCGCTGGCCGTCGGCGAATCCGACGATGGTCAGCGGGGTCTCCAGGCGCTCGACGGTGATGACGTCGCCGATGTTCAGCCCCTCGTCCTTCAGCGTCGCGGACACCACGACGTCGTGCGGGGTGGAGGTGGGTTCGCCGGCGGCGCGGTCACCCGGGGCGGCCATGAGGGGCAGCGTCTCGCCCTCGACGGAATCGCCGGCGGCGGCGGTGCCGGGCGCCAGGAAGGAGCCGGGGTCGACGCCGACGAGGGTCAGGTCGACGGGCGTACCGTCCTGGTTCTTGGCGTTGACGATGGTCAGGCCCATCGGCGTGGCCTCGGTGACTCCGTCCGCGGCGGCGACGTCCTCGGCCGAGGTTACGTCGACGACGGAGCGGGTGAACGCGGAGTCGGTTTTGGTGCCCTCTTCGAAGGCGATGGTCTCGGCGTTCATGGCCTTCAGGCCGGATACGCCGTCGTTGACCAGTCCGGCGGTGAGTCCGGAGATGATGACGATGAGGATGGACATCAGGGCCAGTACCAGGCCCATCAGCAGGAATCGGGTGCGCGCGAAGAGCATTTCGCGCCAGGCCAGGAACATGGGGCCTCCGGGGTCGGCGGGGTGCGGTGGTTCGAGCCGGGTTGGTGCGGCTTGGTGCGGTTTTTCCGCTTGACGACGGCCGATGCCCGCGCGGGATGCGCGCGAGACCAAAGATACCGACGCCATGTCGCCATGTTAACGACATACTGTCGTCATAATTAAATCGAAATGTCCACTTTGCCCGCCTTTGTGGCGAGCATCACCGGAAGATCCGGCCCCAGGAGCGGGCCAACCCCGATCCAGGGCCGAAGCAGGGCCGGACGGCTCCGTCAGCGACGCCAGAACGCCCACGCGACGGCGGCACCCACCACTCCGACGCCGGCGAGGATCCACGCCACCGGGGACATGCCCACCGCAGCTCCGACGGAACCGGCGATGGGATAGGTGATCAGGAAGCAGGCGTGGGACAGCGAGAACTGGGCGACGAAGACGTCGGACAGCTCGGACTCGTCGACGTTGCGGCGCAGCAGCCGCGCCGAGGGAGTCAGGATGAGCGACGCGCCGGCACCCAGCGCGAACCAGATCCCCAGCAGCGTCGGCCAGGACAGTTCACCGTCGCCGCCGAGGGCGAGCGCGGCCAGGACCAGGCCGACCGGGGACATCGCGGCGCCGACGAGCATGGGGATGCGGTCGGACACGGAGTCGAGGAGCTTCGGCAGCGACAGGGCGACCAGCATCGAACCGGCCCCGTAGGCGCCCAGGGCAATGGCGACGTCGGACTGCGGGCGCCCCGCACCGCCCTGGACGATGACGACCGTGTTGACCACGACCATCGCCGTGGCCGCCGCCACCGCCAAGTTGAGGAACAAGAGGCTGCGCAGCTGCGCCCGCCCGAGGAACAGACGCAGGCCGCGCGTGAGCCGGTCGAAGAACGGGGCCTCGTCGGCGGGCGGGATGTCGGGGAAGCGGGTGGCCAGAACCATGCCCGCGGAGATGATGAAGCCGACGACGGTGCCCAGGAAAAGATCGTCGTAGGCGACGACCGTCAGCAGTGCGGCGGCCAGCGCCGGGCTGAGCAGCGATTCCAGGTCATACGCCAGCCGGGACAACGACAGGGCGCGGGTGTAGTCCCGCTCGTCGGGCAGCACCGCCGGAATGACCGCCTGGAACGCCGGAGTGAACGTGGCCGACGCGGATTGCAGCAGGAAGATGAGCACGTAGATGTGCCACGGCTCCGACACGAACGGCAGACACAGCGCGACGGCGCCGCGCACGAGCCCGGCGATGGTCAGCAATCCGAGGGCGATGGTGAGCAGCCCCGTGCCCAGCAGCGCGATGACCTGCGCCGAAAACAGCGTGGCATATGTGCGGTTGCGCAAGACGTCGATCATGGCCACTCCCTCCGTCACCGCTCCAAACATCTTCATATCTGCATGTATGCGCATATTCTATCTCTAGGCCATGTGACCCGCAATCCTCCGAGGTCACGCGTGGCACGGGGCACAAAACGGCGGTGACGTGAACATGGCAACGTCGCTAAGCCAATGCCCGACGGCGCGGGTACCCTCCGTTTACATGCCCAGCAAGAACGTCACCTTCACCGGATCCACGGGCGAAACCCTCGCCGCAACGATCGACCTGCCCGACGGCCAACCCCGCGCCTGGGCGCTGTTCGCGCACTGCTTCACCTGCAACCGGAAGGTGCCGGGGGCCGCGCGGACGTGCCGCGCGCTGGCCAAGCAGGGCATCGCCTGCCTGCGCTTCGACTTCACCGGGCTCGGCGAATCGGGGGGATCCTTCGCCGACACCACGTTCCTGACCAACGTCGACGACCTCGTCGCCGCCTACGAATTCCTCGCCGCCGAATACACCGCGCCGTCGCTGCTGATCGGGCACTCCCTCGGCGGCGCCGCGGCGATCCTCGCCGGTCAGCGGATGCCCCTGGTCAAGGCCGTCGCGACGATCGGCGCGCCCTTCGACCCCGCGCACTCGATCTTCCACTTCGCCGACGCCATCGGCGACATCGACGCCCACGGCACGCAGACCCTGTCCATTGCCGGCCGCGACATCCCGATCTCGCGCGAGTTCCTGGAAACCCTCGCCGACATCGACCCGGAAACGTACATCCACAAGCTGCGCAGGCCGCTGCTGCTGCTCCACTCCCCGACCGACCAGACCGTCGGCATCGACAGCGCCCAGAAGATTTTCCTGGTCGCCCGCTACCCGAAGTCCCTGATGAGCCTGGACAAGGCCGACCACCTCCTGGTGAAGAAGGGCGCGCCGCAGCGGGCCGCCGATCTGATCCGCACGTGGGCCGAGCCGTACCTGCCCGCCGCCGCGGACGCATAAAGCACGCAGGGCACCGACACGGCCCCGATTCGACGGACGTAAAAGCGTTGGGCGTGGCAACATTGACGCATGAGCGCCATTAACCCCGATCATCGGCCCACGAACGACACCGACCGGCGGGCGAACCCCGCCCCCTCGGCGGGAGCGCCCCGCTGGTACGCGCCCGCCGGCGTGATCCAGGGCTTCCGGGAACCCGCCGCGGAGACGCGCGACCAGCAGGTCATGCGCGCCATCGGCATCCCCTACGCCTACGCCAACCGGCACGAGGTCCCGCAGCCGCTGACCGAGCTTCCCGACGGCGGCATGATCGTCGCCGACCTGCCCGGCCCGACGTGCCCGCAGCGGCCGTCGCCGGCGGGCAAGAAGATCGCGCCGCACGCGCAGCCGCGCCACCACGGCGAGCATTGCCAGCACCTGGCCATCACCGTGCCCGATGACACTCCGGCCGACGCGAAGCTGCCGGTGATGGTGTGGATCCACGGCGGCGCGAACATCGCCGGCGGCGGCGACATCCCTCGCTTCAACCCGTCGCAGATGGCCGCGGAGAACGACGTCATCGTCGTCTCCATCAACTTCCGCCTGGGCGCGTACGGCTTCCTCGGCGGCGGCGCCGACCGCGCCGAGGGCGTGCCCCCGGCCAACCTCGGCCTCATGGACATCCAGGCCGGGCTGGAGTGGGTCCGCGCCAACATCGCCGCGTTCGGCGGAGATCCCGGGCAGATCACCATGTTCGGTCAGTCCGCCGGCGCGGACCTCATCCTGTCGCTGATGGTGGTGGCCGGCGCCGACAAGCTGCGGGCCGGACGGGATGGCGGCGGGGACGTCGCAAAGCAGTTCCAGCCGCCGTTCCGCCGTGCCATCCTGCAGTCGCTGGCGTTCGGATTCCTCGGCGGGCGCGGGCCGATGTACGACGCCATGGTCGACGCCGCCGGCCCCATCGACCGCGGCGCCTCCGAGGCGGGCATCGCCGCCGCCGAGGACCGCGCCACCGAGGCCGCGCGTCCGTTCAAGAACGGGCAGGCCATGCCGTGGGGCGTGCGCTACGGCGCGGCGCCGATGCCCGACGAATTGCTGTTCGAGGCCGCACTGTCCGCCGCGACCGGAAGGCGATGCAGGCGATTTGGACGCAGTTCGCCAAGACCGGCGCGGTGGCCAACTCCGTGCTGGGGCGCGCGCCGTTCCTGAAGGTGGAGAAGGTCAATCCTGGGGATCGTCCGTGAGCGGCCCGATTCCCGCGGCCACTGCGTGATCACGCAGATACTCCCTCATGTACGGAAGCGCATAATCGACTTTCCCGTAGCCAGCTTCAACGATCATCTCGGCGTCCAGAAGGCGCCTCCGGTAGTTTCCCGCATAGGGGCGGCTGACGCCCATTCGATCCGCAATGTCCGCCACGACGCTGGGGCCATCATCGAGGGCCATATAAGCGAGGAAGCTTCGATCCACTCCAGAGAGGTCGTGCAGCGCAGGTTCATGGACCAGCTGGCCCATTTTTCGCCGAGCCTTCGCAACGCCCTTGACCACCGAGTCTTCGTCGATGACGTCGCCATTGCGAGCGCGAAATGACCAATCTCCGACGAGCTGAATGAGAAACGGATAGCCTCCGCATGCTCGTACAGCCGTCTCCAGAGCCTCCCCGACCCACGTCACTCCGGCATCCTCCGCAGGAGTCCCCAGCGCCATCCGAATATCCGAAGGCGCGACGGCCCCAAGATTGACCCGGTTCGCCCGACGGATGAATGTGATCGGGTTCGTGTCTTCTTTACTCTGGAGCAGCGGCTTGACCGCCGATGGAATGCCCGCCAGCACCACGCTGATCTCGCGTTCCTCACGGACCAAGTGCTGCGTCACTGCAGCCAGTTCGATCAACTCGTCCCTGCTGTGGTGGTGCAACTCATCGAGGGTGATGAGAACTCCCGCGGGCGGCTGCCCCACCGCCACGGCCATCGACTCGATCTGATCCAACAGCGCGTTCAGGGAAGCGCGCAAACCATCAGGCGCAACGCGGCTTCCCCCTTCCCATTGAACCCCGAAGCCGGCGGCCTGCACGCCACGAAGCTTCGGAACTTCCCGCCCTTCCAGCTTCTCGGCGTGGAGGTCCGCTTCATCTCCCAAGCGTCGACAGAAGCCCGGTGTCGCGGTTTCGGAGAGCACGACCCAGCCCCGCTCCCGGGCTCGGTCTTCGAAGCTGTTCAAAAGCACGGTCTTACCCACACCACGCGCACCCGTGACCACTGTGATGCGCTCATGCGTTCCCGGACCGTTGTCCAACGCATATGAAAAGTCCGAAATGACCTCATCCCGACCAACCAAAAGCGGCGGGTCCACGCCCAAACTTGCACGATATGGGTTCTTGACGGTTGTCATGCCCCCAAGGGCACCGAGACTTTTGAACGGTTGTGAATGTTATGAATCTTTTGACTCGGTGTGAAGGCGCGCGGACCTCTGTCCAGTACCCGCTCAGCCACACGAACAGCGCCGTTACTCCAGCTCTTCGCCCACTTCCATCCACCGCATCTCGATCTCCTCGCGCTCCTCGCGCAGCGCGGTGATCTCGCGGTCGATTTCGGCCAGGCGGGCGGTGTCGAGGTTGGCGACGTCCTCGGAGATCTTCGCCATCTCGTCGTTGAGCTTGGATTCCTTCTGGTCCATCTTCGCGATCTGCCGCTCCAGGCGGTTGAGCTCCTTGCGCAGCTCCCGCTCCTCCTGAGAGGACAGGGTTTTCGCGGTCCCGGAGTTCCCCGCCGCTCCCGCGGGCGCACCGGCGGAGGAATCGGCCGGGACGTCGTCACGCGAAACACCCGGGGCCGCCGCATACCCGGCGGTCGCCCGCGACGGCGCCGCGCCACCGACGCCGGCCGCCGCCAACGCCTTGCGACGCTGCAGGTACTCCTCGATGCCGCCCGGCAGGTTGGTCAGGCCGCCATCGCCGAACAGCGCCCACGTGGTGTCGCAGACGCGCTCGACCAGGTAACGGTCGTGCGAAATGACCACCAGCGTGCCCGGCCAGTTGTCCAGCAGATCCTCGAGCTCCTGGAGCGTGTCGATGTCCAGGTCGTTGGTCGGCTCGTCGAGAAGCAGCAGGTTCGGCTCGGCCATGAGCACGCGCGTGAGCTGCAGGCGACGGCGCTCGCCACCGGAGAGATTGCCGATGGGCGTGCGCTGGCGCTTCGGCGTGAAGCCCAGGCGCTCCGCCAGCTGCGACGCAGACATCTGCTTGTCGCCGAATTCGATGTAGGTGGCCACGTCCTCGATCGCGTCGAGCACCCGCATGTCCATGGGCAGATCGTCGAGCTCCTGGCGCAGCCAGCCCAGGCGCACGGTCTTGCCCTCGATGCGCTTGCCCTCGTCGAGCGGGTGCTCGCCGGCCAACGTGCGCAGCAGCGTGGTCTTGCCGGATCCGTTGACGCCGACCAGGCCGATGCGCTCGCCCGGCGCCAAACGCCACGTCAGGTCCTCGACCAACCGGCGACCGTCCGGCGCGGAGAACGCGGCGTCCTCCAACTCCACGACGACTTTGCCCTGGCGGCGCTTGGAAAACGCCATCAGCTCCACGCTGTCGCGCGGCGCCGGCACGTTGGAGATCAGCGCCTCGGCGGCCTCGATGCGGTAGCGCGGCTTAGACGTGCGGGCCGGGGCACCGCGGCGCAGCCACGCCAGCTCCTTGCGCGCCAGGTTCTGGCGGCGGGCCTCCGCCGCGTCGGCCTGGCGGGCGCGCTCGGCACGGGCGAAGGTCCAGTCGTTGTAGCCGCCGTCGTAGAAATCGACCTGCCCGTCGTGGACCTCCCACGTCTTCGTGGCCACGGTGTCCAGGAACCAGCGATCGTGGGTGACCACCACCAGCGCCGAGCGCCGCGACATCACGTGATCGGCCAGCCACTGCACGCCCTCAATGTCCAGGTGGTTGGTCGGCTCGTCGAGGATCAGCAGGTCCAGGTCCTGCACCAACGCCGCACCGAGGTTGACGCGTCGCCGCTCGCCGCCGGAGAGCTCCCCGACCTTCGTGTCCAGCCCCAGCTCGCCCAGCCCGAGGCCATCGAGGACGTTGCGGATCTTCGCGTCACCCGCCCACTCGTGTTCGGCGACGCCCAGCGGCGCGATGACGCTGTCGAAGATCGTCGCCTCCGGATCCAGCTCCGCGCCCTGCGTGACATGCGCCATGGCCAAGTCGTTGTTGCGCGACACGCGGCCGGAATCGGCGGGCTCGACGCCGGCGAGGATCTTCAGCAGCGTCGACTTGCCGCCGCCGTTGAGCCCCACCACGCCGATGCGGTCGCCGGACTGGATGCCCAGGCTCACCCCGTCGAGCAGGGTTTTCAGCCCGAAGGTCTTGCTGACGTTCTCCAGATTGATCAGGTTCGCCATTGCGGCTTCTCGAACTCCTCGCGGGGTCTGTTTGGTGGTGGTGCGGGTCGGTGGTCGTGCGGATGGTGGTGCGGGTCGGTGGTGGTCGGGAGTGATGCGGGTCGGTGGCACTGGTCGGTGATGTAGTGCCGCCGGGCTTACTGGACGATGCGCGCTCCCGGCGCGGGGCCGGATGCGGTGAGCGTGGCCGCGCAGGTGCCGGACGTGGCCAGGTGGGCGGCGACGTCGAGCGCATGCTCCCGGTCGCGGCACAGGAACGCCGTGGTCGGGCCGGACCCGGACACGATGCCCGCCAGCGCTCCGCCGTCGAGACCCGCGCGCAGGGTGGTGCGCAGCTCGGGCTTGAGGGATATCGCCGCCGGCTGCAGGTCGTTGGCCAGGTGCGCCGCCAATTGATCCGGGGAGCCGGAGGCCAGCGCCTTGATCAGGTCGTCGGGCGCGGCGGCGCGGGGCACCTCCCGTTCCTCGCGGAGACGGTCGATGGTGCGGAACACTTCCGGCGTGGACAGGCCGCCCTTGGCCAGCGCAAGCGCCCAGTGGTACTCGCCGCGAACCAGCACGGGCACCAGGTTCTCGCCGCGCCCCGCGCCCAGCGCGGTGCCGCCGAGCAGGCAGAACGGCACGTCGGAGCCCAGATCGGCGGCCAGGCCGAGCAATTCGTCGTCGGTCAGCGGCAGCTCGAAGAACTCGCGCGCCGCCAGCAGCGCGGCCGCCGCGTCCGCCGACCCCCCGGCCATGCCACCGGCGACGGGGATGGACTTGTCGATGTGGATCGCCGCCACCCGCGGCACCTTCGACTCCGCGGCTTCGACGGCGGCGATGACCGCCCGCCACGCCAGATTCGATTCATCGGTGGGCACGTGCTTCGCCGAATCCCCCGACACCGTCAGCCCCGCCACGTGTCCCGTGGCGTCGCCCCGGAGCACCTCCGTCAAAGTGACGGTGGTCGGCAACGACAGCGACTGGAAGACCGTGACCAACTCATGGAAACCGTCCGGGCGCACATCGCCGCAGCCGAGGTGCAGGTTGACCTTGGCATGCGCGGTCGCGGACACGGTCAACGGCGTGCGGCCGTCCGGCGTCGGCGCGACGGAGCGCGGCGTGGGCGTCGGCTTCGGGGGGTTGGGCGGGTTCACGCCGTCCGAGTCTACCCGCGCGCTACACCTCCCCTGCCCAGTCGAAGCCGCCGCCGCACAGCTGCTCCGGGCAGCCGTTCCACGTCTTGGCGAAGTGGGCGATGATCCGCCGCCCCGCGTCCATCGGGTATTCCGGGGCGACGCTGCCGTGCATCGCCGTCGCCGAGCGCTCCACCGCATCGTGGAAGAAGCGGCACACCTCCGCGTACCGCCACATGTCCATGATCACGCGGCACACCTCCGGGTGGGTGATGGATTCCCGGTCGCTCGCGCCGCGTCCCAGCGCACGGCCGATCATGTACCGGACCAGTTCGCGGTCGACGTCGTGGTCCTCGCCGCAATCGCACCAGCCCGACCCCTGGTTCGGCATCTCCCACACGTCGGGGATCTCCGTCGGCGCCGCGGGTGCAACGGGCGCAACGGGTGCAGTGGGTGCAACGGGTTCTGCGATGGGCGTGGTCATGGCGATTCTCCTTCTGCTTTGCGACGTATGCCGTCACCGTAGAAGACGCCCCGGATCGACCGGCCGGGAAAGCCCGCGCCGTTCGAACACCCGCCGCCATGCACGCCGCGACGCACACCGCACTGCCCCCACGCCGCCCATTCGCATACGGTCGAACCCGATGGAACATCAACGTCGCAAAGCACGGGGCCCGGTCACCGTCCTGGCCATCGCCGACGAGGAACGTCCCGCACTGACGATCCCCGGCGGCGTCGACCTCGGCCCCGGAAACCGGCCGGACCTGCTGCTGTCCGCCGGGGACCTCGACTTCGCCTACGTCGCCGCGGTCGCCGACGCCTTCGACGTGCCCTGCGTGATGGTGCCCGGCAACCACGACCCGTCGCTGGAGGGATTCCGGCTCACGCCCGCCGGATGGTTGCGCGCCGGACGGCACGACTCCTGGCCCGGCCCCGAGGGGGCGTGGGCCGCCGACCGGGACGTCGTCGACGTCGCCGGACTGCGCATCGCGGGTCTCGGCGGCTGCGGGCGCTACTCCTCCGGCCCCAACCAGTGGACCGGAGCCCAGGCGATGCGGCGCGCACGGCGGGTGGTGCGCAAAGCCCGGCGCGCCCACCGCTCCGGCGGCGGACCGGCAACGCGCGCGCTCGTCGACGTCCTGCTCACCCACGCCCCCGGCACACCCGGCGCGGGGACCGACGACGTGCACCGCGCGCTGCCGGCCGTCGACGCGCTCGTCGAACGGCTCCGCCCCGCCCTCCACCTGCACGGCCACGTGCATTTGCACGGGGCGGACAGGAGGGTATTCTCGCTGCCTCCCGGGGACGGTGCCGCCGGAGAATCCGCGGCGCACACCGCCGCCCACGGCAGCGCCCAGGGCACCCGCCGCAGCACCCTCGTCGTCAACACCGTCGGGTGGACGCTCACCCGCGTCCATCCGGCGCACGGGACCCCGCACTCCACCCTGCGCTCCACACCTCGCGCCGCATTGCTCCTGAAAGGACGTTGACCATGGCCGACACCGGTTTCCCCGACGCCGACGCCCAGGCCGACTTCTCCCGCGCCCGACGCCGCGCCCGCCTGAGCAGGGCCGTGGCACGGCTGCGCCGCCAACCCGACGACATCACGCAGGTCCTCCCCTACGACGAGGTCGTCGCCGCGCTGGGCGAAACCGGCCGCCGCGAGCTCGGCCTGGTCGACGTCCCCGTCGAGGCGATCGTCGGCTCGGTCGACCGCACCGGCCAGTTCGACCGCGACTTCCGCCCCACCACGTCGATATCCCGCGAACGGTGGGCCCGCATCAACGCCGCCCAGCGCCGCGGCGAAACGGTCCCGCCGGTGCGGTTGCGCAAGGTCGGCGGCATGTACTTCGTCGTCGACGGCCACCACCGCGTCTCCATCGCCCGCAATCGCGGCAATTCGCACATCGACGCCCACGTCACGGAGATCCTTACGCGCGTCGACGCCGACGGCATCCGCTCCAACCGCGACCTGGTGCTCAAGGACCACCGCCGCATCTTCCTGTCGCGCGTGCCGCTGCCCGCCGAGCGAGCCGCAAGGATCGTCCTGCCCAACCCCTGGAAGTACGCCGAGCTCGCGGAAAACGTCGAGGCCTGGGGCTTCCGCACCATGCAGGCAGAGCGCGCGTTCCTCCCCCGCGAGGACGTCGCCGACCGCTGGTTCACCACCGAGTACGAGCCGGTCGTCGCCGCCGCCCGCGCCGTCGGCCTAGCCCCCAACCACACCGACGCCGAACTCTACGTGTGGATCGCCGCGGAACGCTACCGCCTCATCCGCCGCCACGAATGGTCGGACGACGTCTTCGAGCGGGTACGCGAAACCGGCCGCCAACCCGAGTGATCCGGGTCGGCGGCCGGTGAGGGCCGGTGCTTCACGAGGGCCCGGCGCGCACGCGGCCACGCCGGGCTTGGTCGATCAACTGCGGGTCACAGCCCCAGGTTGTCGCCGGTCTCCGCGTCGAAGACGGTGACCTTCGCGGGGTCGAACCACAGCGACACCTTCTCGCCGCGCCGCGCCGGCGACTCCGCCGACAGCCGCGCGACCATGGTGCCCGTGGACTTGTCGTCCAGGCCCGCGTCCGCCGCGGCCGCCGACGATGCGACGCCGCCGGCGCCCTTCTCCCCCGTCTCCGGGGCGGTGAAGTGCGCGAACTTGTCCGAGCCCATCGACTCGAGCACCTCGACGTCAACCTCGGTGACCACGCCGTTGCCGCGCTGGTCCTCCTCGACCAGGGACGCGTCCTCGAACGCCTCCGGGCGCAGGCCGACGATGACCTGGCGGTCGTTGGAATCCCCCAGCTTGGACGCCAGTTCCTCGCCCAGGGGGATGTCGCCCAACCCGGTGGACACCACGCCGCCGTTGAGGCGGCCGGGCGTGAAGTTCATCGACGGCGAGCCGATGAAACCGGCGATGAACAGGTTCTTCGGGTGATCGTAGAGCTCCTGCGGCTCGCCGACCTGCTGGATCACGCCGCCCTTCATCACCACGACGCGGTCGCCGAGGGTCATCGCCTCGGTCTGGTCGTGCGTGACGTAGACGGTGGTGACGCCCAGCTGATCCTGCAGCCGTGAAATCTCCGCGCGCATCTGCACGCGCAGCTTCGCGTCGAGGTTCGACAGCGGCTCGTCCATGAGGAACACCTTCGGGCGGCGCACGATCGCACGGCCCATGGCCACGCGCTGGCGCTGCCCGCCCGACAGGTTCGACGGCTTGCGGTCCAGGTACGGATCCAGATCGAGGATGCGCGAGGCCTCGGCGACCTTCTCGTCGATCTCCTTCTTCGGCAGCTTCGCCAGCTTCAGCGGGAACTCGATGTTCTCGCGCACCGTCATGTGCGGGTACAGCGCGTAGGACTGGAACACCATCGCGATGTCGCGGTCCTTCGGGGCGACGTCGTTGACGCGGTCGCCGCCGATGAGCAGATCACCGTCGGTGATGTCCTCCAGCCCGGCGATCATGTTCAGCGTCGTCGACTTGCCGCAGCCCGACGGGCCGACGAGGATGATGAACTCCCCGTCCTTGATGTGCAGGTTCGCGTCGTCGACGCCGACGGCCCCGTCCGGGAACCTCTTGGACACGTTCTTGAGTTCGATTTCGGCCATGACTTGCTATCCCTTCACTGCGCCGGAGGTCAGGCCGGCCACGATGCGGCGTTGGAAAATGACGACGAAGATGATGATCGGGATGGTGATGACGATCGCCGCCGCGGCGATCGAACCCGTCGGCTCCTCGAACTGGGACGAACCCGTGAAGTTGGCCATCGCGGCCGGTGCGGTGCGGGCGGCCTCCGTGGAGGTCAGCGACACCGCCAACAGGAAGTCGTTCCACGCGAAGATGAACACCAGGATCGCCGCGGTGACGATGCCCGGGATGGCCAACGGAGCCACCACCAGGCGGAACGCCTGAAACGGCGTGGCGCCGTCCATCTGCGCGGCCTTCTCCAGCTCCCACGGGATCTCCTTGAAGAAGGACGACAGGATGAAGATGGCCATCGGCAGCGCGAACGTGATGTACGGCAGGATCAGGCCGGGCCACGTGTCGAACAGGCCGAGCTTGCGCTCGATGTCGAACAGCGGGCTGACCAGCGACACCTGCGGGAACATCGCGATGAGCAGCGAAACGCCGAGGATCACCGACTTGCCGGGGAACGTCAGGCGGGCGATGGCGTAGGCGGCCATGGTGCCCACGATGACGGCGATCAACGTGGTGATGATGCCGATGCCGATCGAGTTGATCAGCGCCCGGGTGAACTCCGACGTGGAGAAGATCCCCTTGTAGTTGTCCAGGGTCCACTCGCGCGGAATGAAATGCCCGTCGTGGAGGGTGGCCGTGGTCTTGAACGACAATGACGCGATCCAGGCCACGGGCACCAGCGCGTACAAGACGACGAGCACCAGCGCGATGGTCCAGAGCGCCTTTTCTTTTCCGGTTCCTCGTTGCATGGCCGATCACTCCTTCCCGTTGCCCGGGGTCGATGCGCCGAGCCCCTTGACGAAGATGAATGCGATGACGGCCACGCACAGGAAGATCAGCACCGATATCGCGGAGCCGATGCCCAGGTTGAACGCCTTGAACAGGTTGTTGTAGCCGAGGATCGACACCGAGCCGGTGCCGTTGTTGCCCTTGGTCAGGATGTAGATGTTGTCGAACACGCGGAACGCGTCGAGCGTGCGGAACAGCAGCGCCACGATGATCGACGGCTTCATCAGCGGAAGCGTGATCTTGAACAGGCGGTGCCAGAATCCGGCGCCGTCCAGGGCCGCGGCCTTGAGCACGTCGTCCGGCACCAGGGCCAGGCCGGCGAGCAGCAGCAGCGCCATGAACGGCGTGGTCTTCCACACCTCGGCGAGGATGATGATGAAAATCGACGGCCACTGCTCGGTCAGCGGCGCCGACCCGTCGGGAAGCAAATTGGCCAGGTAGCCGGTGCCCGGCGTCCAGGCGTAGTTCCACGAGTAGGCGGCGGCGACGGTGACGATGCCGTAGGGCACCAGCACCACCGTTCGGACGATGCCGCGGCCGAAGATCGCCCGGTGCATGACCATCGCGATGGCCAGGCCGAGAACGAACTCGATGATCACCGAGATCACCGTGATGAACACGGTCACCCACAGCGATTCCCACCAGTAGCCCGACGACAGCACGGCGGCGTAGTTGTCCAGGCCGACGAATTCGCGGTCGGCGGGGAAACGCAGGTCGTAGCGCTGCATCGACAGCCACACGGCGTAGATGATCGGGTACGCGGTGACGGCCAGCATCAGGATCACCGCCGGCGCGACAAGCATCATGCCCAGGCGCCGCTCGGCCTTGCGGCCGTCGGAGTACTTGTGCTTCGCCTTCTTGTCGACGGCGGCCGTCGGCTCATCGGGCGCGACGGACGCGGGCGACGTGGTCTTTGGCGCGGTCATCACGGCACCAACCCTTCGGACTTGATGGCCCGGTCGATCTCGTCGGCGAGTTCGGGCACGAGCGATTCCGGGTCGATCTCGCCCGGCGGGCTCAGCCGCGACGCCAGGAGAATCGACACGGACTGGTAGGCGGGCGACGCGGGGCGAACGGCGACGGAGACGGTGCGTTCATCGGGGAGCAGGCTCTGCTCCTCCGGCCCCAGGTCCGCCGGGTCGAGCGTGTTGAGCGACTCGAAGATCTCCCGGTAGAAGGGGTACTCCTCGATGAACTCGTCGGTCGCCTCGGTGTACAGCTTGGTCAGCGTCGGCGGCAGGCCGCCGGTGAGCGCGTTGTGCAACTGGTTTTCTTCGTTGCGCAGGCACTCGATGGCCTCGAACGCGAGATCCTGGTTCTTCGACGTCGACGGCACGGCGATGTTGAGGCCGCCGATGGTCGCCTTGGACGGCTCGTCGGCCTCCATGCCGGGGTAGACCGCCCAGCCGAGGTCGTCGAAGGCCTCCTTGGCGCGGGCGTCGCCGCCCTCCGCCTTCTCCTTCAGGCCCGCGTACACGAACGGGTAGTTGACCTGCATGAATGCGTCGCCGCGGTCGAAGGCCAGGCGGGCCATGTTCTCGTCGAGCTGCGACGTCGACGGATCGGCGCCCTTCGCGGTGGCCACGGCCTTCATCGCTTCCAGTGCGCGCTGGGCGGCGTCGCCTTCGTCGATGGTGGCTTCGCGGCCGGACTCGTCGACGATGGAGCCGCCGGCGGCTTCGAGCATGGAGTTGAACCACACGACCACGCCCTCGTACTGCGCGGCCTGCACGCCGATGTAGGAGGGCTTGCCCTCGTCGGCGAGCGTTCCGCCGTGCGCGGCGATTTCCTTCCACGTGCGCGGGGGCGCCGGCTGGCCGTCGGGGCCCTGCGGCATCAGCGACTTGCGGTACCACATGAGCTGCGTGTTCGTGTTCAGCGGAGCGCCGTAGACCTTGTCGTCCCACGTGGCGGTTTCCATCGGGCCGGACAGCGTGCCGTCCTCGACCCGCTTGGCGACGTCCTCCGGGAACTCGACCGCCCAGCCCGCTTCGGCGAACTCGGCGGTCCACGTGACGTCCAGACCCATGATGTCGAAGGAATCGTCGCCGCCGACGATGCGCCGCGCCAGCTGCAGGCGCTGGTCGTCGGTCTGCTTGGCGGAGACGTCGTACTCGATGGTGTACCGGCCGTCGGCCTGGTCCGAGCATTTCTGCGCGGCGGCGGTGTACTGGTCGACGCCGTCGGCGGGGCCCATGAACCGCAGGACGGTCGGCCCGCCCTCGTCGGTGCCGCAGGCCGCCAGCATCGGGGATGCGACGGTCAGCGCCGCGAGCAGCGCCGCGGACTTGCGCTTCCAATGTGCTTTGCGACGGGGGCGTGCGACGTCCGCCGTCGCTTCCGGTTCATGTGGCCGCCCATGGAGCCGGCGGCCCCATCGTCGGTGATCCCCCGTCGGGGATCGTCCTTGCGAAGCCCTCATGGTTCCATCAGCTCCTCTTGTCGGAGATTTGATAAGCCATTTCTCAGTGTACGACGATCACTGTTTTTGCATGAGGAACTTTATTGGAAAGTTATGGGCGGCCGCCGTGACCAGGGAATGCGCCGGCAACGGCGCCGTCCCGAGAAGGGTCACCGGATGCGGCCCGTGGGAGGGGCGGCGCGGGTGGGGGCGACCGACCGTGGATTGCGCGGCGAATCCGGGGCCACCTTAAGATTTCCCCATGATCGACGACCGCCACCACGACAAGCCTGCCACCAGCCGCCGCGAGCCCGAGGGCACGGCCACGTTGTCCGCCTGGCCGGAGGCGGACGGCTGGGTCTGCAACGTCCTGGTGCGCCGCGGTGACCGATTGCTGGTGCTGCGCCGCGCCCCCGGCGGCTATCTCGGCGATCAGTGGGATGTGCCCGGAGGCAAGAGCGAGCCGGGCGAGGAGCCCGCGGTCGCGGCCCTGCGGGAGTTGACGGAGGAGACGGGCCTGGTCGGTGAACTCGGCCCGGAAGTCGCGCACTGGTCGAATCCCGACACCAAGGGCGGTGACTTCAGGTACCACATCGTCACTTTCGAAGCATTCATCCCCGGCGACGATGCCGACGCCACCGACGCAGGCGAGGCCCCCGAGGTCCCCGAGATCACGCTGACCCGCGAGCACTCCGACTACTTGTGGGCCACGCCCGACGAGCTCGCCGAGCTGCCGCTGGCCTGGCACGTCGGCCGCGTGCTGGGGCGGTGACCCCCACGAGCTCAGCCTCCTCGTCGCACCACCGAAGCTAGAAACCTGCGGCGATGCCGATTTTCACGTCGACATCGTTGGCCCACTCCTCGAGCATCGAGTACCGCTCTTCCGCCGTCATGCGTTCGTCGAACACGCCTTGGCGCCGCAGGAAACCATGGCGCTCCGAATCGGTCATCGGCGCGTCTTCGTCGGCATGCCACCAGGCGGTGCGCTGCGCGATCTTTTCCACGTCACCGCCGACGACCGTCGCCACCCGGTCCGTCGGAACCCGCAGAACCACGCCCGCGATGTCGGAGACGATCCCCGTCGCCATGGTCGCCGCCTCGCCGGCGTCAGTAGCGCCCCACCGACCGCCCGGCCTTTGCACCACGACATCGACCACTCCGACGTTTGCCGCGCGGTCAAAGGTCAAGTCCAACCCGGGAAACCGTTTGAGGTGCCGCTCCAGCTCGTCGAAGTTCGCCACGGCGGCCGGCGCGTCGTCCGGCACTGCGACCGGCACGGCGGCCGCCCCGGGATCGGCGACCGCCCCACAGCGAATGACATCCGTCACCGAGAACTCGACCGTCACGCGCCATACGTCCGAGCTGCTCACGCCGCCGTCCAATCCGCCGGCGTGCGATTCTCGTCGTCCCACGTCAGGATCTGCCAAACCGCTTCGTCTCCGATGAGGTCGGCGGCCTCGATGCTCTCGACGCGACACTCCTTCAGGTCCGCGACGGCATCATCGACGCTGGTCAGGTCCAGCCACATCACGCGCAGCACGTCACGCCCGCTCTCGCGGTAGCGAACCACCGCGTAGGCCAGTTCGGGGTCGTCGAAACCGTCGAGCCAGTGGTGGCCGTCCAGGTCACCGCGATGGGACTCGCGATCACCCATCTCCAGGGCGCCATGCAGTCCCTCGAGCCACGCGATCGCCTTCGCGCGGTTCTTCTCCGTCAGCCGCTTCATCTGCTCGCGCTTCCGGTCCCGCGCCCGGCGAGTTTCGTCGGATACCCAGCCCGCGAACATCCGCGCCACGATCTTCCGCAGGCCTTCCGCCGTCTTCGCGGTCTTGGTCATCGCGGGCTCGAAGCCCCGCTTCGCCACGCCGACCGGCACGGGGAACCCGCCGGCACCGAACGCCGCCACGTCCCACGCGGCACCACCGGCCCGCGTCCCGCCGGAGCGATGCCCCAGCTCGATGACGGTGTACGACGCCACCAGCATCTCCCCCGTCTCGGCGACGAGCGTCACCCTCGTGCCGTCGTCGTCACGCCATACGTGCTTCAGGTTCGGCAGGTCGTCGCGCATCTCGTCGATGACGTCGAACGCGTCGAACAACCCCAGCTCGTCGGGGTGGAAGTCGAGGTCGGCGTCCGGGCAGATCAGTCCCCCGCCGGCGGAGGTTCCACCGGGGTCCGCATCGCCCGCGCAGGCGTCGGCGAGCACGCCGCGAAGCGCGCCCGGGGCAGTGAACAAGTGGTCAATGGTTTCATTCGTGAAAGTCATGACCACAAGCTAGAACACGCTCCGGATGACCTGGCCGGAACTTCGGCCGAGTTCTCGAACATGCCAGCTCACCGCCACTTTTCGCTTGACGACGGCCGCCGTCGCTCCCCTTTTCCCCGCCAACGCCAAACCCACCCCGAATGGTTTAACCCACCCGTTACAGCGGGTGGGTTAAACCATTCGGGGTGGGTTAGCGGGTGCCGAGGGCAGCGGGCTCAGCTGAGGTGCCCAGCGGCGGGTGCCGCTCCGCGGGCTACAGCCCGGCGAGCCTGACGAAGTCCGCGACCTCGAGCCGCTCCCCGCGCAGCTTCGGATCGATGCCGGCGGCGACGAGGGCCTCCTCGGCCGCCGCGCCGGATCCGTACACGCCGGACAACGCCGCCCGCAGCGTCTTGCGGCGCTGGGCGAACGCGGCGTCGATGAGCGGCCACACCTTCGCGCGCGCCTCGTCCGACACCGGCCACGGCGCATCACCGGCCGGCGACGGCTCGCCGTCGGGCCCCGGCACGCCGAAGACGTCGATGCGCACCAGGCCGGAATCGACCTTCGGCACCGGCCAAAACACGTTGGGGCCGATGGTCCCGGCCCGGCGCACCGAACCGTGGAAGGCGGCCTTCACGCTGGGCACGCCGTAGATCTTCGACCCCGGCGCGGCGGCCAGGCGCTCGGCGACCTCGAGCTGCACCATCACCAGCACCCGCCGGATCGACGGGAACTCGCGCAGCATGTGCAGCAGCACCGGCACGGACACGTTGTACGGCAGGTTGGCCACGAGGGCGGTCGGCTCGGGGAACTCGGCGGTCGCGGCTCCATCGCCGTCTCCCCCGGCGGCACCTGCGCCGGCGCCCGCAACGGTCTGCTTTCCGACGAGATCATCCCGCGTCACCGTCATCGCGTCCTTGAGAACCAGGTTCAGCGGGCGCCCCGGCGCGAATTCCGACACCGTCTGCGGCAGCCGACCGGCCAGGCGCGGATCGATCTCGACCGCCGCGGCGCGGCCGCAGTGCTCCAGCAGCCCGAGGGTCAGCGACCCCAGGCCGGGGCCGACCTCCACCGGATAGTCGTCCGGCGACAGGTCGGCGGCGGCGACGATGCGCCGCACGGTGTTCGGGTCGTGGACGAAGTTCTGGCCGAGCTTCTTCGTCGGCGTCAGATCCAGCTCGGTGGCGAGTTGGCGGACCTCGACGGGCCCGAGAAGACGGACTTCGGTCACTTAGAGCAGCCCCAGCGACGCCGAGCACGCGGGCCACGCGCCCCAGCCCTGGGACGCCTGGACCTTCTCGGCCACGGCGATCTGCTGTTCGCGGGAGGCCTGGCCGGCCGTCGGCGCGTACTGGCCGCCACCGTGGGCGGTCCAGGTCTGCGGGTGGAACTGCAGGCCACCGGAGTAGCCGTTGCCGGTGTCGATGCTCCAGTCGCCGCCGGACTCGCACTGGGCGAGCGCGTCCCACACGGAACCGTTGGCCACGGCCGGGGCGGCGCCCGGGCGGGGCTTGGTGCCCTGGCGGATCGTGGTGACGGTCGGGGCGAGCTTCTCCTCTTCCTTCAGCACCTCGCGGGACAGCTCCTGGCCGTCGCGCGACAGGACCTTGACCTGCATCAGCTTGGTGCCGGCGGCACCCTGGGTCTCCACGATGCGCTCGTCGTCGTAAAGCTCCGGGTCCTCGATGATCTCCTCCGGCGACGGGATCTCGACGTCCTCGGTGACCACCTGCTCGATGAAGCGCGACACGTCGATGCGCATTCCCTCGGCGACCGGGGTCTCCGGCGCCGGGGTGACGGTCTCGCCCTCGCCCAGGACGATGCCGCGCTGCTCGAGCACGTCGGCGACGGTGGCGACGGCCATCTGCAGGCGCCCCTCGCGGCCGGAATCGTTGAGCACGATGTCCTTGGCCGTGACGATGTCCAGCTCGATGCCCTCGGCCGGGATCTTCGCCGACGGCGCCTTGACGGAATCGACGGCGGTGACCTGCGGCAGCGACTCGATGAGCTCATCGACGGTCAGCGCCGTGGTCGTCGTGTTCGTGGTCTTGCCGTCGATGGTCAGCGACACTGGCTTCCCGGAGCGGTAGACCAGCTTCCCGCCGTCGGCGATCTCGCCCTGGCGGATGACCTGGTCACCGTCGGCGACCTCGACGCCGGCCTTGTCCAGGATGCGGGCGTCGTCGCCGAAGATGGTGGACACCTGCTGGATCTCGCCGTCGACGTCGACCGTGACGCTCTTCTGCGCGGCGGCCGCGGTGCCGCCGCCGGCGACCAGGGCCACCAGCAGGCCGCCGGTGGCGACGCGCTTGGTGGTGGTGGCCTTGTTGTTCAGGCGGTTGACGTTCGGCTTGACGTGCTTGCTCACGGTGTAACGGTTCCTCTCGGTGTTCCCCGGGGCGGGCGGGCGATTTCGGCGACCCCGGTGAAAGTACTGCGGTCACGTTACGGTAAAGAACCCGTCGAAGTCCACTAAACGCCCAGGTTGACCACCGATTCGGGCGTTATTCGCACCACAGTTGCCGTTATGGCGGCGTTACACACCCCCATTCGGTGGAAGTCATGTGGCGACTGTGGTGGATGTGACAGCAATTCCCCCGGGCCGAAGGCGCCGAGCGGGCGAACAGGGGCGAAGAGGGGGCGAGAAGGGGCGAGAGGTGGCGGCGCTACAACCCGGGCACCTCGATGCCGTAGATGCGCTCGGCGTTGGCGGTCAGCTGCGCGGCCAT
Source organism: Corynebacterium xerosis NBRC 16721 = ATCC 373 (assembly GCF_001552415.1). GTDB lineage: Bacteria > Actinomycetota > Actinomycetes > Mycobacteriales > Mycobacteriaceae > Corynebacterium > Corynebacterium xerosis. The sequence continues at coordinate 100,033 of NZ_BCRD01000001.1, read as the reverse complement.
CTCCTCGGCCGGGATCCCCCGCGCCTCGGCCATGCACCGCGCCTGCCACCCCACGAACGCCGACTCGTTGCGGGCCCCGCGGTAAGGCTCGGCGGTCATGTACGGCGCGTCGGTCTCCACCAGCAACTGCTCCGCCGGCGCCTCCTCCACCGCCAGCCGCAGGTCGGCGTTGCGCTTGAAGGTGACGTTGCCGGTGAAGGACAGCACGTACCCGCGCTCCAGCGCCTCCCGCGCCACGGCGATCGGCGAGCTGAAGCAATGCAGGATCACCGTCCCGTCGTACCCGTCGAGCTCGCGCATCAGGTTTTCGTCGGCCTCGCGGTTGTGGATCATCAGCGGCTTGCCGACGCCCGCCGCCAACCCCATGTGCCAGTGCAGCGCCTCGATCTGCACGTCCAGCGGCGCGCAGTCGTCCATCTTGCCGATCCAGTACTCGTCCAGCCCGGTCTCCCCGATGGCCACGACCCGCTCCTCCGAGGCCATCTCGGTGAGCCGCGCGCGGGCGGCGTCGTCAAGCTCGTGGGCCCGGGTCGGATGAATCGCCGCAGCCGCCCACACGCGCGGATGCAAGCGCGACGCCGCGACGGCCAGCTCCGTCTCCGGCAGGCCGTCGCCGATGGTGCACACGCCGGCGACTCCGGCGGCCATCGCGCGGTCCATCAGCGCGGCGATCGACGCTTCATCGCGGGCCCCGCAGGACGCGAGGTGCGTGTGCGCGTCGAAGAGCGGCGCGACGTACGGGGCGGGCTGGGCGACGGGGCGCTTTTTCTTTCCCATGTCGGCCAAGTCTAGGCCCGGGGATATCATCGGTGGCATGACGGCCAGCCACGGGAACCCCAGCGGAGACGACGCCAACTACCGCATCAGCGATGCCGAGCGCGAGGCCGCCATGGCCAGCCTCGGCCGCGCGTTCTCCGAGGGCCGCCTGACCATCGACGAATACGACGATCGCGTCCAGCAGGTCGCCTGCGCCCAGACCGGCACCGAACTGCTCCCGCTTTTCGACGACCTGCCCGCCTCCCGCACGGCCGGCCTGCCCGGGCAAGCCCCCGCGAAGCTCTACGCCGGCGAGGAAATCGACGCCGCGTACCAGCACGGCAAGAAGACCCGGCTGGGCCTGCTCGGCTTGACGACGGTCGGCGCCGCCGCCGGCACCATCGTGTGGTCGGCCATGATCGCCTCACCGCTGCCGGCGGTATTGCTGCTGCTCATCCCCACCGTGTGGCTGATGCTGTACGTGATGAAGGTCGGACCCGACTCCTGGCACGTCCCCAGCCCCCAGTCGGTGGAGCGGCAGCGGCTGCGCGAACTGCGGTCGTCGGAGAAGCTCCGCGCCGCCGAACGCAAGGCCGCCGAGCAGGAGCGCGCGGCGAAGCAGAAGATCCTCGAGGAAGAGCGCCTCGCCGAGCTGCGCCTGGAGCGCAAGGCCCAGACCGAGCAGCTGACCAGCCGCGCGATCGGCTTCATGAACAAGGCCTTCGACCCCGAGACGATGGGCCTGAAGAAGCCCGGGGACAAGCGCGGCAAGAAGTCCGGTGGCAACCCCTACGGCGGCGAGTAGCCGCCGCTACTGCTCCGGGTTGACCGGCGCCCACTCCGGGCCGGTCTCCGCCAGCTCCGGATCGAGCTTGGCGAACAGCGGCTTCGGCTTCGACAGCGCCGTGCCCGGCACCATGTCGACGCGGCCCCACGTCGCCTGCTGGTCGGCGTAGTCGCCCATGATCACGGGGTAGGTGCGGCCGGCCTCGGGCAGGCCGACGCCGACGGGCTCGACGGGCATGTCGTCGGAGACCTCGCGGATCTCAGGCATGGCGGCCCACACGCCATCGCGGCCGAGCGTCTCGTGGACCTTCTGCGCCGACGCCGGCAGGAACGGGGTCAGCAGCGTATTGCAGTCGGAGACCACCTGCAGCGCCGTCCACAGCACGGTGGCCAGGCGCTCGCGCTGCGACTCGTCCTTCGCCAGCTTCCACGGCTCCTGGGCGGCGATGTAGGCGTTGGCCTCGCCGACCACGTGCATCGCGGCGGTGACGGCGGCACGGAAGCGCGACGCGCCGAGCGCCGCCCCGGCCTCGTCGAAGGTGCGCGCGGCGAGGTCGAGGAGCGCCGAATCGTCGTCGAGCAATTCGCCCGGCTGCGGGACCTCGCCGAAATTCTTGTGCGCCATGGACACGGTGCGGTTGACCAGGTTGCCCCAACCGTTGGCCAGCTCGTTGTTCACGCGGCGGACGAACTCGTCCCACGTGAAGTCGGTGTCCTGGTTCTCCGGGCCGGCGACCGCGATGAAGTAGCGCAGCGGGTCCGGGCCGAACTCCGCGAGGAAGTCCTTGACGTAAATGACCACGCCCTTCGACGAGGAGAACTTCGAGCCCGACATGGTCAGGTACTCCGAGGACACGACCTCGGTGGGCAGGTCCAGATCGCCGAGCGCGCCGGCCTCGCCGCCACGCGAGCCTTTGCCCGCGTAGCCCAGCAGCTCCGCCGGCCAGATCTGCGAGTGGAACGTGATGTTGTCCTTGCCCATGAAGTAGAAGGACTCCGCGCCGGCACCGTCTTCGCCGCCGCCGACGTTCCAGAAATCGCGCCACGCGTCGGGGCGGCCGACGCGGTACGCCCACTCGATGGACGCCGACAGGTAACCGACGACCGCGTCGAACCAGACGTAGAGCTTCTTGGCGTTGTTGTCCGACCAGCCGTCCAGCGGGATGGGCACGCCCCAGTCGATGTCGCGGGTCATGGCGCGCGGGCGGATGTCCTCGAGGAGGTTCAGCGAAAACTTCAGCACGTTGGGGCGCCAATCCTCGCGGGCCTTCAGCCACTCCGCCAGGGCGTCGGCGATGGCGGGCAGGTCGAGGAGGAAATGCTCGGTCTCGACGAACTTCGGGGTCTCGCCGTTGATCTTGCTCACCGGGTCGATGAGGTCGGCCGGGTCGAGCTGGTTGCCGCAGTTGTCGCACTGGTCGCCGCGGGCGCCGGACGCGCCGCAGATCGGGCAGGTGCCCTCGATGTAGCGGTCGGGCAGCGTGCGGCCCGTCGACGGGGAAATCGCGCCCATCGTCGTCTGCCGCACCATGTAGCCGTTGTCGTGCAGTCCGCGGAACAGCTCCTGCACCACCGCGTAGTGGTTGCGGGTGGTGGTGCGGGTGAACAGGTCGTAGCTCAGGCCCAGACCGGCAAGGTCCTCGACGATCTGGCGGTTGTACCGGTCGGCGAGCTCCTGGACGGTGACGCCCTCCTTCTCCGCCTGGACCAGCAGCGGCGTGCCGTGCTCGTCGGTGCCGGAGACCATCAGCACCTCGTTGCCCGCCATGCGCTGGTAGCGGGCGAAAACGTCGGAGGGGACGCCGAACCCGGCGACGTGCCCGATGTGGCGGGGTCCGTTGGCGTACGGCCAGGCGACGGCGGTGAGGATGCGAGACATGCCTTTCAGGGTAAACCATGGCCCGGGCCGGTTCGCGCGCCCGCTACCATCATCGGCGTGAACCCGACGCCCGCCCAGCTCGTCGCCCATCTCGCCGCCACCGGTCGTCGGCCGGCGGCGCTGGTCGGCGACTGGTTCGGGCACGCGGCGGTGGTGGCGGTGGATTGCGCGCCGCGCCCGGTTGCGGGTCGCGGGGCATCGGCTTTTTCGCTTGACGACGCCCCCTCCCGCACCTCGTCACCCGATTCGGACGAGTGGCGTTTCGGTTGGTTGCCGTACTCCGGGAAGGCGTTTTCCGCGGAGACGAGGGACGTCCTCTTCTATGACGTGCCCGCCGATGCCGCCGCGAATGCTGACGGAGCCTCCGACTCCCCCGCCGCGGGCACGTGGTCCGTGGCGCCCGGCGCGTCCGCCGAACTGGCCGCGGAGCTGCCCGCCCTCCTCGCCGACGCCGCCGCGTTCGCGCTGCCCGAGGATCCCGCCATCGCGTGGGACGCCGGCGATCGCGCCGCCCACGAGCGCGGCGTGCTCGACTGCCTCGACGCCATCCGCGCCGGCGACGTCTACCAGGCGTGCCTGTCCACGCGGTTCCACGGGACGGTCGAGCCGGCGCCCTCCACGTCGACCACGGCCCGCACCAGCTCCGCGCCCGATGCAGCTACGCCATTGCCCTCCACCGTGTCCGGCACCACCCCGAATCCGACGGTGATGGCCGCTGCCGGGTGGTGGGCGCGCCGCGTCGTCAAGCATGGGCCCGTGCGCGCGGCATTCCTCGCCGGGATCGACGCCGACGGCCGGGACATGGTGGTCGCGAGCCTGAGCCCGGAGGAGTTCCTGGTGCGCGATGGCTCGACGGTGCGGGAGTCGCCCATCAAGGGCACCATCCCGCTGACTTCCGACCCGGCGGAGCTGGCCGCCTCGGCGAAGGACGTGGCGGAGAACATCATGATCGTCGACCTCGTGCGCCACGACCTCGGCCAGGTCGCGGTGACCGGTGGCGTGCGCGTCACCGACCTGCTCGCCGTGAGGCCCGCGCCCGGCGTGTGGCACCTGGTGTCGGAGGTGACCGCGACGCTTCCCGACGCCCTTCCGCACCCCGACCTCATCGACGCCTGCTTCCCGCCCGCCTCCGTGACGGGCACGCCGAAGATCCGCGCCGCGGAACTGTTGTCGGAATGGGAGCCGGTCGCGCGCGGCGTGCATTGCGGGGGCGTTGGCGCGGCGGTCGGCGACCGGCTGGAGCTCAACGTCGCCATCCGCACCGCCGAGTTCCGGGGCCCGGGCCCCCTGCTTGACGACGCCGATGCCCGCTCCCCGCATCCGGCCCCGATCACCGTCGAAGCCGGCGTGGGCGGCGGCATCACCATCGACTCCGACCCCGCCGCCGAATGGGACGAGATCCTGGCGAAGGCCGCGCCGCTGCTGCACCGCACCTGACGGACGGCACCCGTCCGCCCACGAGTGGCGGCACGGGAGCCACGGCGCACGCTCGTCAGGACCGTGGCTTCGCCTTCCGCGCGGCCTTCTCCCGCGCCCGCTGCTCGCGCATCATGCGCAGGTGCACCTTGCGGGAGGCCTTCTCGTCGAGGCGGCTGGGATCGTTGGCCACGCCCCGAATCAGCGAGACCAGCAGCGCGATGACCACCAGCAGGAACGGCGAACCCGCGACGATGATGATCGTCTGCAGCGACGACAGGATGTCGGTGCCGCCGGACAGGAGCATCGCCACGGCGATGAGGGTGGTCATCAGGCCCCACACCCCCGTCACCCACGGGGTCGGGTTGACGCGGCCGCGCTGGCTCATCGTGCCCATCACCGTCGACGCGGAGTCGGCGGTGGTGATGAAGAACGTCGCCAGCAGCACCATCGTGAACACCGACACGATGCCCGGCCACGGCAGCTCGTCGATCAAGGCGAACAGCATGGCCTCGGCGGTGCCGTCGCCCCAGATCGACCGGCCGGTGCGCTCGAACTCGATGGCCGTGCCGCCGAAGATGGAGAACCACACCAGCGTCAGCACCGACGGCACCACCACGATGCCGACGACGAACTCGCGGATGGTCCGCCCCCGGGAAATGCGGGCGAGGAACATGCCGACGAACGGCGTCCACGACACCCACCACACCCAGTAAAAGATCGTCCACGAGCCCAACCACTCGCCGGCGGTGCCGTCGGCGGACGCGGCGGAGCGCGACGTCATCTCGAACAACTGGTCCAGGTACGAGCCCAGCGCCATCGGGATCGAGTCGAGCTGGGCGACGGTGGGCCCGGCGATGAGGACGAAGGCGCCGATGGCGGCGGCCATCCACATGTTGAGCTTCGACATGATCTGCACGCCGCGGGCCACGCCGGACATCGCCGACACCAGGTACCCGATGGACAGCACTCCGATGACGGCGAGCATCACGCCGACCCCGGGGTCGGCGATGACGCCGGTGGCCCGGAAGCCCTCGGAGATCTGCGACGCCCCGAGCCCCAGCGACATGGCGGTGCCGAAGACGGTGGCGAAGATCGCCAGCACGTCGATGAGCTTGCCCAGCCAGCCGCGGGCGCGGCGCTCGCCGATGAGCGGGGCGCACGCCGCGGAAATCAGCTGCGGCCGTCCCATCCGGAACGTCGAGTAGGCGATCGCGCCGCCGACGACCGCGTACGTCGCCCACGCCACCGGCCCCCAGTGCAGCAGGGTGTGGGCGAACGCGTCCTCGGCGCTGCCGGGCGCGTGGCCGGGCACGCCGTTGCGGTAGTGGAACAGCGGTTCGTAGCCGCCGTAGAACAGCAGGCCGATGCCCATGCCGGCGGCGAACATCATGGCGATCCAGCCGCCGGTGGAGAACTCCGGCTTTTCGCCGTCGCGGCCGAGCCGGATGTGGCCGAAGGACGAAAACGCCAGAGCGAGCATGGCCACGAAGAAGACCACGGCGGCGATGATGAAGGCCCAGCCGAGCTTGCCGACGAGCCACTCGAAAGCCGCATTCGACGCCTCGCCGAAGCCGCCGGGCGCCGCGATGGCCCACACCGCGATGGCGAGCACGAGGATCAGCGCCGGGGCGGCGACGCCCCAGTCGATGGCGCGGGCGCCGGTCTCTGCGCCGGAGCGCCCGCCATTCGGATCGTCCGGCCCGGCACCGGCGCCTGGGCCGGTTGCGGTGTCGGAGCCGGAATCGGGTCCCGCATCGCCCCGGGGTTCGCGCCCGGCGTCGTGCCCGCTCATCGTGCCGCCCCTACTTCTTCGGGGCGGTGGCGCCGCCCTTGGCGGCCTTGGCGGCCTTGCCCGACTTGCCCGGCTTGCCGGACTTGATGGTGCGGCCGGTTCGCGCCGCCCGGCGCCCCTCCGCGGCCGCGGCGATGCGCCGCTCGCGGGCCAGCTTCAGGGCGAATCGGCGCTGCTCCTTGTCGTCGAGGTACAGCGGGTCGTCGGAAAGCCCCTTCACCAGCGCGAACATGAGCGCAATGATGACCAGGACGAACGGGCTCGCCGCGAGGATGGTCACGGACTGCAGGTTCGACAGCGCATCCTCGCCTCCCGTGAGCAGGAGCACGACGGCGATGAGCGCCGTCGAGATGCCCCACATCGCCGTCACGGGGCGCGCCGCGTCGAGCCGGCCGTTCTGGCTCATGGTGCCCATCACCGTCGACGCGGAGTCCGCGGAGGTGATGAAGAACGTCGCCAGCAGGATCATCGCCACGAACGCCGCGATGCCACCGCCCGGGAACGAATCCAGCAGAGTGAACAGCTGCCCTTCGGCGGAACCGTCGCCCCAGATCGACTGGCCGATCTGCTCGAGGTGAATCGCCGAGCCGCCGAAAATGGCGAACCACACCAGCGACACCAGCGACGGCACCAGCACGACGGAGAACACGAACTCGCGGATCGTGCGGCCGCGCGAAATCCGCGCCAGGAACATGCCCACGAACGGGGACCAGGAGATCCACCAGGCCCAGTAGAAGATGGTCCAGCCCGACAGCCACTCGCCGGCGGTGCCATTGGCCGAGGCTCCGGTGCGCGACGCCATCTCGAAGAACTGCGACAGGTACGAGCCGGCGGCGGTGGGGATGGTGTTGAGGATGATCACCGTTGGGCCGACGACGAGCACGAACACCGCGAGAATCAGTGCCGCGATCATGTTGAAGTTGGAGATGTACTGGATGCCCTTGCTCACGCCCGACAACGCCGAAACGAGGAACGCCAAGCCCAGCACGATGATGATGCCCAGCATCAGCCACGTGCCCGGGTTCTCCACCAGGCCGGTGTGCTCCAGGCCGGCGGTGATCTGCAGGACGCCCAGGCCGAGCGACGCGGCGGTGCCGAAGACGGTGGCGAAGATCGCCAGGACGTCGATGAGCTTGCCCAGGAACCCCTCGGCGTTGCGCACGCCGATGAGCGGGATGAACGCCGCCGAAATCAGCTGGCGCCGCCCCAGGCGGTACGTGCCGTAGGCGATGGACAGGCCGACGATGGCGTAGATCGCCCACGGGTGCAGCGTCCAGTGGAACATGGTCGTGGCCATGGCCGTGCCGACCTCGTTGGGCTCATGAGCGGGCACGCCGTTGCGGTAGAACGTCAGCGGCTCGGCGACGCCGTAGAACATCAGGCCGATGCCCATGCCCGCGGCGAACATCATGGCGATCCAGCTGACCGTGGAGAATTCCGGCTTCTCGTCGTCGCCGCCCAGGCGGATGTGCCCGAACTTCGACAGCGCGACGCCGAAGATGAAGAATACGAAGACCGTGCCGGCCAGGACGAACAGCCAGCCGGTGTTGTCCACGACCCAGCTCAGCGCGGACGAGGCGAAGTTCGCGAAATTGTCCGGCCAGATCAGTCCCCACGCGACGATGGCCAGAATGAGGCCGACGGCGGGAACGGTGACCCCGAGGTCGATGCCGGAGCCGGACCGCCCGTCGGGGTCCTCGCCGGGCAGGTCGTTGTCGGCGATGGCGGGCGGCGGGACGACGGCGCCCGTCGCCACGCCCGCGGCGTCGCCGAAACCGGAGTCGAGCCCTTCTCTTCGGTCTGCTGGTCCGTGTTCACGGTCAGAGGTGGTCATATAACCACCATGGCGGCCCTTGACCTGCGATTTCAAATGTGAATGACGTAAATCTCAGGTTTTTCCCAGTTTCGGCACCGCTTTACGACGGCCCGCCCCCGCCATCCCCGCCGGTCAGACCAGTGCCTGGTGGGCAATCGTCACAATTGGTTAACGATATGCGGGCCAAGACCCGTCGGCTAGCCAAATGGGGGCACGCTCCGCCGACGCGCGGGCCCTGCCCTTCCTCATTCTTCGCCCGCGTCCCCGGCGGCGCGGGCGTCGAGCACGGCCTGGTACAACTCGCGGTGCTTGACCAACCCGGCGGTGCCCGCGACGGAGCGGCACGCGTCCTTGAGCCGATCGCCGCCGGCGACGCGGAACTCGACCTCCTCGACGAGGTCCTCGGGGTTCACCGGCGCACTGGTGACGCCCGCACCCTCGATGACGACGGTGATCTCGCCGCGCACCCCGCCCTCGGCCCATTCGGCGACCTCGTTGAGCGTGCCGCGGCGGGTTTCCTCGTACATCTTGGTCAGTTCGCGGCACACGGCCACGCGGCGGTCGCCGCCGAGGACGTCGGCGGCCTCGGCCAGCGTGGCGGCGATGCGATGCGGGGACTCGAAGAAGCAGCATGCCCGCTGCTCGGTGGCCAGAGACTGCAGCCACTCCCGGCGGGCGCCCTGCTTGCGCGGGGCGAAGCCGTCGAAGATGAAGCGCCCCACCTTCAGACCGGACAGCGCCAGGGCTGTGGTCACCGCCGACGCCCCGGGCAGGCACGTCACGGGCAGCCCCGCATCGTGGGCGGCGGCCACCACGGCCAGCCCCGGGTCGGACACCACGGGCATGCCCGCGTCGGTGACCACGAGGACGCGGTGGCCGGATCGGGCGGCGTCGAGAAGCTGCGCGATGCGTTGCTCCTCGTTGTGGTCGAAGTTGGAGACGACCCGGCCGCGGATCTCCACGTCCAGCGCCGACGCCAGCTGGCGGGCGCGGCGCGTGTCCTCGGCGGCGATGAGATCGGCCTCCGACAATGCCGCGCGCAACCGGTCGGTCGCATCGCCGATGTTGCCCAGCGGCGTCGCGGCCAAGGTGATGCCCGGCTGCAGGACCCGGCCACCGGAGCGTGCGGGCTCCCAGTCCGCCCGATCATCCCCCCCTGCTCCGGGGAGATGGCCCGTATCGGGGTCATCCATCGGGGTGTGCGGGGTCTCGCCGTGGGAAGCCATGGACGCGATCCTATCGGCCCTTGCCTATCATCGGGGTCGTGACCCAGCCCCCGCCCGAGCCGACGAGTGACGGTGCCGCGCCGGATCCGACTCCGGCCGACGCCGCGGCCCCGGCGACGGCGGCTGCGACTCCGCCGTCGACGACGACTGCGACGGCGACGGCAACTGGCCCGGCGACGACGACGCGGGTGAGGCGGCCCAAGAAGCCCAAGCGCCCCAAGGAACCGAAGCAGCCCAAGCGGCTCCGCGTCCCCGTCCGCTGGACGCCGTGGGACACGCGCGTCTTCGCGGTCCTCGGATTGGTCGCCGCGATCTCCCGATTCGTCGGCCTGAGCTTCCCCACCGACCAGGGCACCCCCGTCTTCGACGAGAAGCACTACGTCCCGCAGGCGTGGCAGATCCTGCGATCGACCGGCGACCCGATTTCCGGCGGCATCGAGGACAACCCCGGCTTCGGCCTGGTGGTCCACCCGCCGGTGGCGAAGCAGGTGATGGCCATCGGCGAGTGGCTGTTCGGCTACACGCCGCTGGGCTGGCGCTTCATGTCGGCGGTCGCCGGCGTGCTGGTGGTCCTGGCGATCATGGACATCACCCGCCGCCTGTCCGGCTCGACGCTGGCCACGGTCGTCGCCGGCGTGTTGGCGATCGCCGACGGCGTGCTGTTCGTGTCCTCCCGAATGGGCATGCTCGACATCATCCAGACCGCGTTCATCCTCGGCGCGGCGTGGGCGCTGACCGTGGACCGGGACCAGGTTGCGCGGCGGCTGGCGGCCGGTCCGTTGCCGCTTGACGACGACCTGGGCCCTCCCCTGCCCTGGCGCTGGTGGCGATTCACGGCGGGGGTCCTGTTGGGGCTCGCCCTCGGCGTGAAATGGTCCGGGCTGTATTACATCGCGGCGTTCGGGTTGCTCAGCGTGTTCGCCGATCTGGTCGACCGCAGGCGCGCGGGCGTCGGAAAGCCGACGCTCGGGGCACTGGCCCGCGACACCGTGCCCGCCCTGGGGCATCTCGTGGCGGTGCCGCTGGTCGTGTACCTGCTGTCGTGGCGCTCGTGGTTCGCGGAGGAGACGTCGGTGTACCGGCACCTCGCCGAGGACCAGCGCGACACCGGCATCCCCGGCACCGGGTGGCTGCCCGAGGCCGTGCAGAACTGGCTGCACTACCAGCGCGGCGTCCTGGAGTTCCACGGATCGCTGACGACGTCCGGCGGCCACGAGCACCCCTGGGAATCCAAGCCCTGGGAGTGGCTCTGGTCCGGTCGACCGATGCTGTACTACTCCACCGAAACGACGTGCCTGGGCGGCCGCGAATGCAAGGGCTGGCTGATGCTCTTCGGCACCCCGCCGATCTGGTGGCTGCTGGTCCCCGTCATGGTGTGGGTGGTCTACAAGTGGATCGTCTGCTTCGACGGCCGCTACGCCCTGCCCGCCGTCGGGTTCCTGGCGTCGTGGGTGCCGTGGGTCATCGCCCACGACCGCCAGATGTACTTCTTCTACGCCACCGCGCTGATCCCCTTCGTGATCGTCGCCATGGCCCTCATCGCCGCCGACGTCGCCCGCTGGCGGCCCAGGGGGCGCGCGGTGGGCGTCGGGCTCGTGGCGGCGCATCTGGCCGTCGTGGTGGCGGCGTTCCTGTTCTGGCTGCCGATCATGACCGGCATCCCGCTGCCGCTGGAGACCTTCGAACTGCGCCTGTGGCTGCCGAGCTGGAAGTAGCTACTCCAACTCGCCCGGCAGTCCCCGGACCGGACGGCCCGATGCCGCCCGCCACGCCTGGGCCATCGCCGCCGGCGTGTACCCGCCCAGCCAGACCAGACCCAGCGCGATCGCCGACACCGCCATCAGCGCCAGCGCCGCGACATCGGTGAACTGCAGGGTCCCCAGCACCAGATCACGGGTGGCGAAGCCGATGGAGAACATCGCCGCAGCGCCGTATACCGGCGTCATGCCCATTGCGGCGCGCGGCCGCCACGCGGCCCAGAACATGCCGACGGCGAAGGCCATGCGGATCGCGGCGGCGTCGACGGACGGGGCGACCATCTCGTCGAGCGCCTCGGCCGCCGCGGCGGCGGCCTCGCCCGATTCCGCGCCGACCGATGCCGCGGCGCCGGCATCGACGGCGGCCTGCGTCATCGCGCCACCGGCGCCGAGCAGCAGCTCGACGCCCCACGCGAAGTGCAGGACGCCGAGTACCACCAGCAGCACGCGCGCGGACCCCGCGATGAAGAGCCACGTGCGCTCGCGCCGGCGACGCTGCGGCTCCACGGTGGACAGGATGCGCTCCGACAATGCGGCCATGTCGGCGGCGTCGGGAAGCGCGGTGCGGCCGCCCGGGCCACCGGCGCCGGCGGACGCGCCCTCGGCGGCCGGCCCCATGAGCAGGGAGCGGTTGAGCGCCACGGCCTTCTCGAACCACGCGCGGCACTCGTCGCAGGCGTCGAGGTGGGCGTCGACGACGTCGTCGTCGGCACCGGACGGCTCCCCGTCCAACCGCGCCGACAACGCGGCGCGCACGTCCTGGCAATCCATCCGGCCCCTCCCCTTACCTGGTGAACATCCGGTCGAGGCTCGCCCGGCCGGAACCGAACGCCCACACCACCACCAGGCCGCCGATGAGCGACAGCGCCAGCTCCGCGCCGTCGTCGCGCATGAACAGGCCATTGCCCAGGTGCACGGCCCACAGCGCGCCGAGCATCTCCACGATCAGCACGGCCGCCACCGCCGGGGCCAGCAGCCCCAGGATCAGCAGCGCACCGCCGACCAACTCCACGATGGCCACCAGCCACACGGTGATCTCCGCCTGCGGGATGCCCGCCGCGACGAAGTACCCGGTCGTCTTGTCGACGCCGGTGATGAAGATCTTGTCCCACCCATGGGAAATGAAGATCACGCCCACAATGAGGCGGAGAACGAGCAACGCTCCATCGCGTACGGCGGGTCGGTCCATGGGATGAAGGATAGCCGGGGTGCTCCGAGCGCGAAAAAGGGCCCTTCCGAACCCCTTCGGAAGAACCCTTGTCGCTGACACCCGGGTGTCGAGCGTGGAGCTAAGGGGAATCGAACCCCTGACCTTCTCGATGCGAACGAGACGCGCTACCAACTGCGCTATAGCCCCTCGCGCACACACGGCCCCGGATTCCGGCGAAGGTACCGGGACCGCGTCTGCGACGAAAGCAACTTTAACAGCCCCACCCCGGGGGCCAAAATCAGCAGGTCACTGACCCGCGGCCCGCCGGATGTCCTCCTCCGGGAACTCGTACGTGGCGTACGGAAGATCCGCGAAATCCGGGTCCTCGTCGTCCAACTCGACGACGACGGCGCCGGGGCGGCGCAGGCGCTCGGGGACGCCGAGCTCCTCGTCCTCCGAGTTGCGCACGCCAAGTCGGGCCATCTTCATGCGGCGGATGCGGCGGGCCCGCAGCTCGTTTTCCGCGATCACCGTCCGGCGCAGGTACACCAGGTACAGCACCATCAGACCGGCACCGGCCAGCGGGACCCACCAGGTCCAGCCACCGACGAGCGCGCCCAGGATCACGCCGACGACGATGAAAGCGGCCAGCACGCCGACGCTGCGGCGGCGACGGGCGAAACGGGTCTCGGAGTAGCGGGCGTCCGACACCGGGTCGAAGCCGCCGCGGCCACGGCGGCGCTCGGCGAAGGCCAGGTCATCGTCGGTGAGGGTGTCGTCGAAGTCGTCGGCGTCCCCGGCTCGCTCGACGGAATCGGCGGTGGTGCCGTCGGAGTCGCCGCGGGCCTCGTCGTCATCGATCAGCGCCGCCTCATCCCTGTCCGCGGCCTTCGCCGCGCCGTCTGAGGTGGCGGCGGCATCCGCGTCATCGGAGTCGGCGGTCGCGTCGGCGCCGGTGCCGGAGTCGGCGGTGACGGCGGTGGCGTCGTCCACCACGAGGAAGTCCTCGGGCGACAGGTACGCGCGGACGTCCGCGGCATGGGCGTCGGCGACGGAGCGGCGCTCGGCGGTGCCATCGGCGCGCTCGGCGTCGGTCTCCGCCTTCGTCACGGCGTCGGAGTCCGCATCGGAGTCCGCATCCGCCCCTGAATCCGAGTCGGCCGCTGCGGCGACGCGGCCGTCGTCGTCAAGCGAATCCGCGGCAGAGTCGGAGTCGGCCTCGTAGTCGGAGCCGGAGTCGCCCGGATCATCTGCGACCGCCTCATCGTCGAGGGACTCGGCCGTGCGCGCGCCGGACGCACCCGGCTCGAGCTCGTAGACCACGTCGCCCTCGACGACCGCGGGCACGTCGGCCCGGGCGTCGTCGAGGTCGTCGATGAGGATGTCGTCGTCCAGATCGCGCGCACGATCCGCGCGCCGCCCGGAATCACGGTCGGCGTCGCGGGCATCGTCGAATTCGGCGTCGACGGTCTCCAGCGACTCGTCGACCTCCTCGTCGGGGGTGCGGACGTCGCGCTCGGACAGCGTCGGGCGGCGGCGGCGCGTCGCCACCGACTCACCGCCCTGGTGCAGCAGACGGGTGCGGCCGAGTGCCTCGGACGTGCGCCGGATGGGCTGCCTCGTGTTGACCACCAACGGTGCCAGCACGAACAGCCACACCACGACGATGAGCACGAGGAGCAGAGAGCTCGACATGGTCGGGATTCCTCCTGTCGTCGGAAATGTCCCCGGGTGCAGCAGGCCCTTCCCCGACCTGGCATGGGTTTGGACCAACGTTAACCCCCGCCGGCGGCAATGCGGCCCCGCCACGCCGAACCTTTCGCGAGGCAACCATCGCATGTCCGGCGGGGTCCGGGCCCCGCGCGGCGGGTCCCCGGCGAATGCGGCGGGTGCGGGTCACTCGCCGTCTTCGCGCAGCTTTGCGACGACTCCTCCGGCGACCAGCCCGTCCACCGCGCTGCCCTGCGACGCCAGACGTTCCAGGAGCAGGTGATCGCGCCACGCCCCGTCGATGTGGAAGGCCTCGCGGACGACGCCGACTTCGCGGAAACCGCAGCGTTCCAGCACCGTGCGGGAGGCCGCGTTGTCGGCCAGGACGGTGGCCTCGATGCGGTTCATGCCCAGCGCCGCGGCATGGTCGCATGCCAGGGCCAATGCGGCGGTGGCGACGCCTCCTCCCCAATGCGCCGAATGCACCCAGTACCCCGCCCAACACGTGGCCACGGGGAAGGGCCGGATGGAACCGAGCGTGATCTGGCCGGTGAAACGGCCGTCGAGCTCGATGGCCGCGGTGGCGGCGTGGCCATCCGCTTCCGCCGAGCGCGACCGGCGCAGCATCGCGCGGAAAGCCCGCGGCGAATTGGCGCGGTCCCAGTCGTCCGGGCCGGTGGGCTCGACTGCGCGGAGGATCTCCCGGTCGGCGTCACGGGCGGCGCGCCATTCCTCGGAGTCGGAACGGCGGATGGGCCGCAGCCGGACGATCCCGGCGCGGGTGACCAACCGCTGCGAACGCATCTCCATGACGTGACCCGGCCCCTACTTCGATCTCGACCCGCGGCCGACTAGGCCTGGCGGGCCAGGAACAGCACGTCGACGATGTCGCCGGGGCGGACGTGGGTGACGTCGTCGGGCACGACCACCAGGCAGTTTGCCTCGGCCAGGCCCGCGAGCAGGTGCGCCTGCGCACCGGTGGCCCCGCCGAACGGCTGCACCAGGTACTCGGAGGTCTCGCGGTCGCGCATGAGCTGCCCGCGGATCAGGCCACGGCGACCGGGCACGGACTCGACTGGCGCAATGGCGCGGGCGGCGACGGCGCGACGGCGAGGATTGCCCTTGCCCAGCGCGATGCGGATCAGCGGGCGGACCATGACCTCGAAGACCACCAGCGCCGACACCGGGTTCGACGGCAGCAGGAACGTGGGGATGCGATCGTCGCCGAGCAGACCGAAACCCTGGACGGAGCCGGGGTGCATGGCCACGCGCTCGACGTCGATCTCGCCCATCTCGGACAGGACGCGGCGCACTTCGTCGCCGGCGGCGCCGCCGACGGCACCGGTGATGACCAGCAGCTCCGACTTGATCAGCTGGCCCTCGATGATCTCGCGGATGCGGCGCGGCTCGCCGGCGGCGATGCCCACGCGGTGGACCTCCGCGCCGGCGTCCCGGCCCGCGGCGGCCAGCGCGTAGGTGTTGACGTCGAAGACCTGGCCGAGGCCCGGATCGCGGTCGATGTCGACCAGCTCGGCGCCGATGGAGATCACCGACATGCGCGGGCGCGGGTGCACCAGCACCTTCGAGCGCCCCACGGCCGCCAGCAGGCCCACCTGCGCCGGGGAAATCACGGCGCCCGCGGATACGGCGACGTCGCCGGGCTGCACGTCATCGCCGACGCGGCGGACGAAGTCGCCCGACTTCACGGCGCGCAGCGCGGTGACGCGGCGCTCGCCACGGTCGGACCAGTCCAGCGGCAGCACGGCGTCGGCAAGCGTCGGCAGCGGGGCGCCGGTGTGCACGCGCACCGCCTGCTTGGGTTGAAGGCGCATCGGGTGATGCGAACCGGCGGACACCTCGCCGACGACGGGCAGGGTCACCTCGTCGAACTCGGCGAGCGTCTCCCCCGACTCGCCGCGCACGTCGACCGCGCGGACGGCGTAACCGTCGATGGCGGACTGCACGAACCCCGGCAGCGGCCGCTCGGCGACGACGTCTTCGGCGCAGAGCAGCCCCAACGACTCGGAAATCGCAATGCGCACCGGCGCGGGCATCGCCGCATTGGCGGTGATGGCCGCGAGCTGCTCCTCGACCGAACGCATCAGGCCTCCCCGGCGCCCTTCGCGCCCGCGGCGGACTCTTCGTCGCAGAAGTCGGGCGAATCGCCCTGCGGCAGGCGGCGCTCGAGGTAGCGGCGCAGGCTCTTGCCGTAGGCCGGGTGGCGCAGGCCGAAGTCGACGCACGCCTTGATGAAGCCGCCCGGGTTGCCCAGGTCATGGCGGAAACCGTCGTGGATGACGATGTGCACCGGGTGCCCCTCGCGGATGAGCAGCTCGATGGCGTCGGTGAGCTGGTATTCACCGCCCTTGCCGCGGTCGATGCGGCGCAGCGCATCGAAGATCGCGCGGTCCAGCAGGTAACGGCCCACGGCGACGAAAGTCGACGGCGCTTCTTCCGGCGCCGGCTTCTCCACCATGCCGCGCACGCGCTTGACGTCCGCTGCGGTGGTGCCGTCGGCGCCCTCCTCCGGCTCCTCGATGTCGAAGACGCCGTAGTTGAACACGTCCTCGCGCGGCAGCTCCAGCGCGCACAGCACGGATCCGCCGTATTCGGCGCGCACGGCGGCCATCCGCTCCATCACGCCGAGGGGCAGCACCAGGTCGTCGGGGAGCATGACGGCCACGGCCTCTTCGTCGTCGTCGAGAAGCTCCTCGGCGACCAGCACCGCATGCCCCAGCCCCAGGGGCTTTTCCTGGACCACGCCTTCGACGGCGATGACCTCGGGGGCGCGGTTGACCTTGTCGGCGATGTCGTCCTTGCCGCGCTCGCGCAGCGTCTCCTCCAGGTCGGGGCGGGGCTTGAAGTGCCCCAGCACGCCGTCCTTGCTCGGCGCGGTGACCACGGCCAGGCGGGAGGCGCCGGCGGCGGCGGCTTCCTCGGCGATCATCTCGATGCCGGGCGTGTCCACCACGGGCAGCAGTTCCTTCGGCACCGTCTTCGTGGCCGGCAGGAACCTCGTGCCCATGCCGGCGGCGGGGACGATCACCGTGCGTGCGGCATCACGTCCGGTGGCGTCGCTTCCGGCGTTGTCGAGGGCGTCGTGCGGAGTGGTCATGCGGCCACCCTACCGACTGTCGCGGCCACGTCCCGGGAGGCCAGGCGGTAGTGTCGCGCACATGGAGAAGGGGCTCGAGACGGCACGACACCGTAGTTCGGGGCGGGGTTCGCTGGACTCGCCGAAGGTTGCCTTGCGACGGTCGCTGCTCGCCGCCCGCAACGCCTCCGACCCGGCGCTGCGGTCCGCGGACGATGCCCGCCTCGCCGAACGCCTGGTCCGCTGGGTCGCGTCGCGGATCGGGACGGGTGCCGAGGCGGGTGCAGCGATGGAGGCAGAGGCGGACGCACCGGCGGATGCGGAGACGCGTGCGGCACGGGGAACCTCGCGGGAGCCGCGCCCGGTGACCATCGCCGCGCACGTGCCCGTCGACGTCGAGCCCGGGGCGACGTCGTTGACCCCCGATGCCTTCCTCTCCGCCTTGGCGCGGATCGACGGGATGCCGCCGATCCGGCTCCTTCTTCCCGTCTGCCCTCCCGGGCCGCCGGCGGCTCTGCAATGGGCGGAATACGCGGCGGGCTCGCTGGAGCCGGGCAAGTACGGCCTGCCGGAACCCACGGGCACCAGACTGGCGCCGGAGGCCATCGCCGAAGCGGAGATCATCGTCGTGCCCGGGGTCGCCGCCAACCGATCCGGCATGCGGATGGGCCGCGGGGCCGGCTACTACGACCGCAGCCTCGCCCACGCGACGGGCCTGGTGGCGGTGATCCTGCACCCCGGCGAACTGGTCGACGACGTGCCGCACGACGCCCACGACCTGCCCGTGGATGCGGTCATCACCGCCGATGAAGTGGCCGAACCCGAACCGCGTACACCGAGGAGTGCACCCGCCGAAAATTCGACGGAACCGAACCCCCGCCGGGCGCGTCCAATGAAGTGACGGAAAAGTTGCGGGGAGGACGGGGGCGGAACATGGGGACGAGGATCGGCGGAGGACTCGAAAGGGAGGGCCACGGACGAGAGCGGCGGGGCGCGACCGACACGGCGGGCAATCGCCGGCCACGGCGGTTTCCGCCGCGGCGGCGTCGCCAAGCGGCCGCGCTCGCTTTGGCGGCGGCGGCGATGCTGGTGGCCGCGCAGGATGCGCTCGGAACCGACGCCGGAACCACCGTGGCCGTCGTCGCCGCCCGCGACGTGGCGCCCGGCGCCCCGGTCGGTGACGGGGACGTCACCGAGGTCCCCCTTCCCGACGACCACCTGCCCGACCAGGCGATCCTGCGGGCCGAAGATGCGATCGGCAAACTTCCCGCGGGGCCGCTCACCCGCGGCGAGGTGCTCACGGAACCGAGGTTCGCGGGCATGGCCCTCGCGGAATCCCTCACCGGCACCGCCGACGCCCACATCGTCGCCGTCGCGCCGCGAGACTCGGGGCTGACGCCGATGCTGCGCACGGGCGACGTCGTCGACGTGCTGGCCCCCGGGCCGGAGGCGGGGTCGGCGCGACCGGTGGCCAATGGGGCGCGGGTCGTGCTCGCCGACGACGACGGCGTCGTTCTCCTCGCGCTGCCGCCAGGAGCGGCGGCCACCGTGGCGTCGGCGGGACTGGACCTGCCATTGACGCTGGTCCTGTCCCGGTGACCCGGCCACCCCCGAACCCGATCGGGACTTGGGCGGCCCCAAAATGGTCGGACGCCCGACCAACTCCGGCCTATGCCAACAAAGCGTTACACATATGAAGCCAACGTCATCCTCGACGACCTGGGCAGACGATGCTCAAACGGGCATCCGCAAATCAATCGGGCAAACCGGGCAACGAAACACAACCCCGGATATTGGCCACCATGTTCAATAATGCGCCCCGGACGACCGGGAAACGCACTGGTCACCGGAGGTAAAATCCCCCTCCGGATGTGACGTTCACCCCAGGGGGATGCATTTCCGGTGATGACCGATTATGTTGTGTTCCGTCAAGCTTCCGCTACGAAGGGAAAACACTATGCTCTCGGGCTTCAAAGAATTCATCATGCGCGGCAACGTCATCGACCTCGCGGTCGGTGTCGTCATCGGCGCCGCGTTCACGTCCATCGTGACCGCCTTCACCGACAACCTCATGCAGCCGCTGATCAACTCCATCGGCGGCACCAACGCGGCCGACGGCCTCGGCTTCCGCATCCTGTCGGACAACCCGTCCACCTTCCTGGACTTCGGCTCCGTCATCTCGGCCGCCATCAACTTCCTGCTCGTCGCCGCCGTGGTCTACTTCGTCATCGTCGCCCCGATGAACAAGTTCAACCAGCTGCGCGAGGCCAAGCTGGAGACCCCGGCCGAGACCGAGGTCACCGAGGCCGACCTGCTCACCGAGATCCGCGACCTGCTCGCGCAGCAGAACGGCACCCCGGACGCCGCCCTGAACAAGGACGTCGACGGTGACCTGCTCGACGGCCGCAACGACGGTGGCGCCCACCGCGCCTAAGACGCGAAGCGTCACGGCCCCTTCCCAGCGGAGCCGCGACGCGGATGCCGGGCGCACGCTTGCTCGGCACCATGCACGGGCCACCTGATCGACCCACGTGAAAACGGGCCCGCATCACGCGGACCCGACATAGGGCAAAGATTTCAGCCCCAGTGCGGCGGCATCTCGTCGCGCCAGAACCCCTCATCGAAATCCCGGACGTCTTCCGGGGATTCCGGTGGGGGGTTTCCCATGTCCGGCCTCGACTTCTTCCGCGCGAACGTCGCCGGTGCGGCACCGGCCCGACGGCGGGGCCGTCGGCGTCGTGACGCAGCGCCCTCGCCGGACCGCCCGGCCCGCTCATGATCCTCGGGCTCCCCCGGCCCGGTAGCCGCCCCGCCGGACGGCGTCCCCCCGGAGGCGGTCACACCCGCCACCTGCCGAGATCCTCGATGACGTGGGACACCAGCGGCCCCAGCGTCGCCATGCCGTCGCGCACGGCCGCGCGGCTGTCGGCGAGGTTGACCACCACGGTCGAACCCGACACGCCGGCCAAGCCCCGTGACAGCCCGGCCTCCGTCGAACCGGCCGCGAGCCCCGACGCGCGCAACGCCTGCTCGATGCCGGACAAACGACGGTCCAGTACCTTTCGGGTCGCCTCCGGCACCAGGTCACGCGGGCTGACGCCCACGCCACCGACCGTGACCACCAGATCCGCGCCACCGACGACGGCGGTCTCCAGGGCCTTGCGCACCTGGCGCTTCTCCGACGGGGACGCGACCACCGCATCGACGCGGTAACCGTCCTCCTCCAGCAACTCGACCATCAGCTCGCCGGTGCGCTCGTCCTCCGCTGCGCGATCGCCCACCAGGACGACCAGCGCACGGCGGGTCTGGGCCGCCACCGCGATCTCCCGCTCGATGGCCTCGAGGTTGCCCTCGTCCGGCTCCAAGTCGGGGGCCAGCACGTCATCGCCGTACTGCAAGCCCTGGACGCCGTTCTCCAATTCACCCATGTCGCACAATCCTTCTCCCGTTCCAATGCCCTCATGGGCCTGCCCTCGCGGGCAATCGACGACCGCCCCGGCCCTTCGCCGGGCGGGGAGATCCGGCCGTGCTCCGGCCAGTTTCGGTGGACGCCCGGGATCACTCCCCGGCGGCCTCCAGCGTGACGCCGATGGTGCGCTCGCCGCGCCCTTCTTCGTCCGTCACGGTCAGTGTGACAGTATCGCCGACCGCCCGCGACCTGATCGCGGCAATCAGAGCGACACCGGAGTCGACCCTGCGATCATCTACTTTCACGATCAAATCTCCGGCCCGCAAGCCCCCTCGCTCCGCCGCACCCCCGGGCGTGACGTCGCCGACCAGCGCACCCGGCAGAGGCGACCGCGTGTCGATGGCCGCGTTGATGGCCGGCATCTTCACCGACCCCTCGGCGATCAGCTCGTCGGCGATGCGGCGGGCCTGATTGACCGGGATGGCGAAACCGAGGCCGATGCTGCCGGCCTGCTGGCCCGAACCGCCGTTGGAGGCGATGACGCTGGGCACGCCGATGAGGTTGCCGTCCAGGTCGATCAGGGCGCCGCCGGAGTTGCCCGGGTTGATCGCGGCATCGGTCTGGATCGCGTCGATGACGGTGGACTCGCCCCCCTCGCCGGACACCCCGACGGGGCGGTTGAGGGCCGACACGATGCCCGACGTCACCGTCGACGTCAGGCCGAGCGGCGAACCGACGGCCACGACTTCCTGGCCGACCGCCACCTTCGACGAATCGCCCAGCGAGATCGGGCGCAGATCGTTGACGCCGGCGACCTTGATCACCGCAATGTCGCTGGGGCCATGGCCGGCGACGTACTCGGCCGGATGCGACGTGCCGTCGTTGAGCAGCACGGTCATCCGCGACCCGGGCTGGTCTGCTTCGGCGACGACGTGCTGGTTGGTCAGGATCAGGCCGTCGGAGGACAGGATCGACCCCGATCCGGACCCCGCGCCGCGCGGCGTGGTCACCTGAATGGACACCACGCTGTCCAACGCCGCCTGCGCCGCGGCCTCGATCGACCCCTCCGGCGCGGGCTCGTCGCGCGCGGCACCGGGCTCCTCGAGGGCATTGGTGACGTTCGACGATTCCTCCGTCCCCGGAGACCCCGACGAACCGTTGGTCACGATCGCGCCCGTCGCACCGCCGACCGCCGCGGAGCCCAGCATCAGCGCCGCGATGCCCAGCGCGCCGAGGCCCTTCGCCTTCTTCGCGCCGCCCTGCTGCTCGGCGCGCGGGTCTCCGTGGCCACCCGGACCGCCGGGGCCCGCAGGGGCGCCGGGGCCACCACCGAAACCGGTCGCACCGGCGGGGCCGCCACCGAAACCGGCTGCACCGACCGCACCGAACTGCCCGGTGTTGGCGGGATTGCCGGGCGGCCCCGCATGCCCGGATTGCCCGGGCTGCCCGGGATGGCCCGGATAACCCGAAAGCCCCGACGGAGAAGACTGTGCGTCGTCGCGCTCGGGACGGGCGTCGCCGCCGGTCCCCCAATTCCACCGGGGATCGTTGTTCGTCATGGAGGTAACCATGCCTCCCCGATCTGACAGAACGCTGAGAACCTTCTGCGTGGCGTCCATGAACTTGGCGAACTTCGCATTTCCGCCGATTCGGGCCCGCCTCGCCGGGTGCCCCGCGGCGGCGGCCTACGCGTCGAGGACCGGCGCGGCGGACCGCTGCGCGGAGCCCGGCATGCGCACGCGCATCAGGGCGCCGCCGTCCTCGGACTCCTCCACGGCGATGGTGCCGCCATGGCGGGCGATGACCTGCTTGACGATCGCCAGCCCCAACCCCGAGCCCGGCATCGACCGAGACTGGATTGCCCGGTAGAACCGCTCGAACACCTTGGCCCGGTCCTCTTCCGGGATGCCCGGCCCGGAATCCGCGACGGTGAGCTCCACCAGATCCTCCGACACCGGGCGCAGATTGATGCGCACCGTGCCACCCTCCGGCGACCACTTCGCGGCGTTGTCCATGAGGTTGAGCACCGCACGTCCCAGCGCGGCCGGGTCGCCGTACAGGAACCAGTCGTTGAGCTTGAGAATGAACGTCACGTCCGGGCGGCGCCGTTCGACCCGTTCCAGCGAGGTCTCGATGACGTCGACCACGTCGACCTCCTCGATCACCTGCTGCGGCCCGTCCTCGCGCGCCAGGTCCACGAGGTCGCCGACCAGCGTCGACAGCTCCTCGATCTGGGCGATCACGTCGGCCTCGAGCTCCTCGCGGTCCTTCGCGGAAATCGCCGCACCCGACCGCGATGCCATCATGAGCAGCTCCACGTTGGTGCGCAGCGACGTCAGCGGGGTCTTCAGCTCGTGGCCGGCATCGGCGACCAGTTCGGTCTGTTTGATGCGCGAGGCCTGCAGCGCCGCCAGCATCTCGTTGAAGCTTCGCGTGAACCGCGCCAGCTCGTCCTGCCCGTGCACGGGGATCGGCCGCAGCTCGTCGGTTTCGGCGATGCGGTCGGCGGCCCTGCGCAGCCGCGCCACCTGGCGCAGGCCCGCGGTGGCCACGGTGATGCCGGCCGCCGCGGCGAAGAACACGCCGATCGCCGAAATCACGAACAGCACGCCGCCGAGCGACCGCAGCACGGCATTGGTCGATTCGAGGCTGTGCGCGAGCACCAGCGTCGCCCCCGACGGGTCGTGGATGGCGTAGATCCGCTTGTTGCTGAACTCGTCCGTGCGCAGCGATTCCATGCGGTTTCCGCTGATCACCGCCCATTCGGGGCCACCGATGTTGATGGTGCCGCCACGACCGGTGACGCTTTCGCGGGCGAAGAACATCGCGTCGAGATCCGGGTTGAGGATCTTCAGCGAATCCGCCGTCACGATCGGCTCGATGGCGAACTCCGACGCGTAGGGCGAGTTGAGCAGCTGCGTGGCCTGCGTCTTCAGGTTGTCGTCGACCTCGCGGTACAGCGTCGCCTGCACGGTCACGAACGCCGCCAGCGTCATCAGGCCCACGGAGGCGGCCACGATCAGCGCGGTGAGCAGCGTCAGCCGCCAGCGCAGCGACAGCCGGTGGCCGAACCCGGAGTTGAAGGCCCGGTCGAATTCCTCGTCCTCGCTTGGCGACGGCCCGGCCTTCTTCGAACCCCACCCGGATTTGCCGGTTTTGCCGTTCTTGCCGGCCCGGCCGATCCGGCCCGGCTTCTCCGGTGCCCCGACCACGGTGGCGCCGCCGGAGCGTCCGTCGTCGGGGCCGACGCCGTCGGGGAACTCCGCGGCCGGCGCGTTACCGTCGACGTCGGAAAGCGAATCCGCGGATGCGGACTGCCCGGCGCCGCGATGGCGGCGCAGGATCACGGCGCGGTCTCCCGCAGGACGTAGCCGACGCCGCGGACGGTGTGGATGAGGCGCGACTCGCCGTCGGCCTCGGTCTTGCGGCGCAGATACCCGATGTACACCTCCAGCGCGTTGCCGGAGGTCGGGAAGTCGTAGCCCCACACGTCCTCGAGGATCGACGTGCGCGACAGCACGCGGCGCGGGTTGTTCATCAGCAACTCCAGCAGGGCGAACTCCGTGCGCGTCAGACTGATGGCGCGCTCGCCGCGGAACACCTCGCGGGTGTCGGGGTCGAGGCTGAGGTCCTCGAACTGCAGGGTCACCGGGTCCTGGCTGGTGGTCGGCTCCAACGCGGCACGGCGCAGCAGCGAACGCACCCGGGCCAGCAGCTCCTCCAGCGCGAAGGGCTTGGGCAGGTAGTCGTCGGCGCCGGCGTCGAGCCCGGACACGCGCTCCGACACCGAATCGCGCGCGGTGAGCATGAGCACCGGCAAGTCGTCGCCCTCGCTGCGCAGCCGGCGGCACACGTCCAGGCCGTCGAGCTTGGGCATCATGACGTCGAGGATCGCCAGGTCGGGGCGATCCGACGAGATCTTCGCCAACGCCTGCTCCCCGTCTTCGGCGAGGTCGATCGTGTACCCGTTGAACGTCAGCGACCGCCGCAGGGATTCGCGCACGGCCTGATCGTCGTCCACCACCAAAATCTTCATGTCCCCATTGTGCCGTGAACGGCTGAGTCGGCGCTGAGAGTGCCCCGCGAAAACCCGGGAACGCCGAAAGACCCGCTCCCCCGGAGGGAAAGCGGGCCTTTCGATTGCGGCCGTTGCCGGCCAAGAGACTCGGTCGATGAAGACCGTGCCAGCTGAAAGCCGGGCGACTAGAACTGCTTGACGTCGACCAGGCCGAGCTGGGCGGCCTTCACGAGGCGACGGGGCACCATGTGCACCTGGCCATCGATCTTGACCTCCTGGAGGGCGACATTGTCGGCCTTCCACTGGGAACGACGGGCGCGGGTATTGGCCCGCGACATGCGGCGCTTGGGAACTGCCATGTGGGTTTACCCTCCTTCTTAGTTCTTCTTGGTACGGCGCGGAACGCGGTTGCCGTAACGACGCTGGAACTTCTCGACGCGGCCCGCGGTGTCCATGACGCGCTGGGCGCCGGTCCAGAACGGGTGCGACTCGGAGGTCACGTCGACGACGATGAGCGGGTACTCATTGCCGTCCTCCCACTGGACGGTACGGCCGGAAGTTGCGGTGGAACGGGTCAGGAACTGAGTGCCCGTGCCCGCATCCTGGAAGACCACCGGGTGGTAGTCGGGGTGGATGTCCTTCTTCATGCTTTCGATTCCCTCAGGATTGAACTACGGGTCGCTTCCGGGCGTCATGGGTTGCGGCCCCTTGCTTTACGACGCGTTGAGCGGCGTGCATCATGGGATCGCACCGGGCCCGGATCGTGCCCGAGTTGGGTTCGTATGCGTGCAACATCGCCACGACAAGGGCGATGAACCTCTAGCACCCTACACGCAGCGGCGCCCATAAGGAAAAACGCGTTTCGCGGCCGGGGCAAATACGGTCGCTCCCAGGCGATTAGGAATCCGGCGGACCCGGCCTGTAGGGTAAACCCTCGCTGTTGTCTGTTTATTCGTTTGACGCCCAGTGCCCTGGCACGACGGCGCCCCGGATGAAGAAGAGCACTCCCCTCCGAGCACCTAAGCAGTGTTCACGCACGTAACCGCCCACCGTGACCCGCACGGAAAGCACCGCGAGCAGGAGGGGAACCCGCGATTCTGGCCCCGGTGCGGCGCGTTGCTGCCGGCAGATGGGCGGCTAGGAAGCAAAGGAAAGCCCATGTCGGCGATTTGCCAGGTCACGGGACGGAAGCCGAGCTTCGGCAAGACCGTCTCCCACTCGCACCGGCGCACCACACGCCGTTGGAACCCCAACGTGCAGCGCAAGAAGTTCTACCTCGCCTCCGAGGGTCGCACCATCACTCTGACGGTGTCCCCGAAGGGTCTCAAGACCATCGACAAGCTCGGCATCGACGCCGTTGTGGCGCAGATCCGCGCCCGTGGGGAGAAGATCTAAATGGCACGTAATGACATTCGTCCCATCATCAAGCTGAAGTCGACCGCGGGTACGGGGTACACGTACGTCACGCGGAAGAACAAGCGGAACAACCCCGATCGCATCACGCTGAAGAAGTACGATCCGATCGCCCGCAAGCACGTCGAATTCCGCGAGGAGCGCTAACTCATGGCCAAGAAGTCCAAGATCGCCAAGAACGAGCAGCGCAAGGAGATCGTCGCCCGCTATGCGGAGCGTCGCGCTGAGCTCAAGGCCATCATCAAGTCCCCGAACACCTCCGACGAGGATCGCGCCGAGGCGCAGTACGAGCTGAACCGTCAGCCCCGTGACGCCTCCCCGGTCCGCGTCCGCAACCGTGACGCCGCCGACGGCCGCCCGCGTGGTTACCTGCGCAAGTTCGGCCTGTCCCGCGTCCGCGTCCGTGAGATGGCCCACCGTGGCGAGCTCCCGGGCGTCCGTAAGTCCAGCTGGTAAGAGGGAGACACTCACATGAAGCGCAACCACAGCAACAAGAAGGCGCGGATGGAGCAGTCCCGCCGCCCGAAGAAGAACCCGCTCAAGGCCGCCGGCGTTGATAAGGTCGACTACAAGGACATCAACCTGCTTCGTCAGTTCATCTCCGACCGGGGCAAGATCCGCTCCCGTCGCGTGACCGGCCTGACCCCGCAGCAGCAGCGCCAGGTCGCCACCGCGGTCAAGAACGCCCGCGAGATGGCCCTCCTGCCGTTCACCAGCCGCTAAATCGGCTGGTCGGCGGGAAGCCGATCAATCGAACACCCGCCGCAAGGCTGATTCCAGCGCTGGCCGCATGACGATGAACATGCGATGACAGCGTAAACGGACCCGATCCCCTCCCCGATGGGAGGCGACCGGGTCCGTTTTCTTATGCTCGGAGGTCGGCCCCGCGCATGACCCCCACCCCCACCCGAAAGGCGCCGCCCCATGCCCGATCTCACGGAGATCCTCACCGGCTTCGGTTCGGTGGCGCTGATCATCGCGATCGGCTGGCTCGTCGGCCGTGGCGGGGTGCTGGGCAAGAACGGCGGCTACGCGCTGAACATGGTCGTCTATTGGGTGGCCATGCCGTGCATGCTGCTGCACACCCTGTCGACGGCGGACGCCGGCTCCGCGTTGGGCGAGGCGTTCGTCGTCGCGGCCGGTTCGGCTCTGACGATCGCGGTGATCTACTTCCTCGTCGCAAAGCCCCTCGTGGGGCAGCGGGGTCCGGAGCGGGTGGTCGGCGCGATGTCGGCGAGCTACAACAACGTCGCCAATTTGGGCATTCCCATCGCGACGGCCGTGCTCCACGATGCGACGGCGATCGTGCCGGCGTTGATTTTCCAGATCGCGATCTACGCGCCGATCTGCCTGACCATCCTCGACGTGCTCACGTCCCGGCACGGCAGGCTCGACATCCGCCGCACGCTGATGACGCCGCTGCGGAACCCGATCTTCGTCGGCGCGGCCCTCGGCCTCGCGGCGGGTGCGCTGCCGAATGGCTTGCCGACGGTCCTGTCCTCCCCCATCGGCCTCCTCGGCCAAGCCGCCGTGCCCATGGCGCTGCTGGCGTTCGGCATCGGGCTGCACGGCACGACGGTGCTGCGCAAGGGCACGGCGCCGAGGCGGGCGATTCTGGTGTCGTCGCTGCTGAAGAACCTCGGGCAGCCGCTGGCGGCGTGGTTCATCGCGTCGGTGCTGCTGGGCATGGAGGGCCACGCGCTGTTGGCGGCGGTGGTCATCGCCGCGCTGCCGACCGCGCAGAACGTCTACACCTTCTCGTCGCGCTTCGGCCGCGGCACGGTGCAGGCCCGCGATTCGGCGGTGGTGACCACGTTGGCCTGCGTGCCGGTGGTGCTCGTCATTGCGGTGCTGCTGGGGTAGCTGCAGCCGCCCCGCACCGCGGCCTCCGGCTCCACTCCCCACTCTCCCCTCGACCCCGCCGCCAGGATCGCGTTCGCCGCTACCCTGGGGTGTCGTGGAACTGCTCAAGGAACTCCTCGCCGCCGACCCTTCCGTCCCCCGCCTGACCTGTTACGACGAAACCACCGGTGGCCGCACCGATCTGAGCGCCATCACGCTGGACAACTGGGCCTCGAAGATCGCGAACATGCTTCACGACGAATTCGACCTCGACCCCGGGGATTCCGCCTGGATCGATCTGCCGCCGATTTGGCAGGCCGCGTGCATCGTCGTCGGTGCCGAGCGGGCGGGCATCGAGCTCAGCGACGAGGACCCGTTGGTGGTGTTCACCAGCGTCGGGAAGCTGTCGGAGTGGGAGGAGAAGTTTCCCGACGCGTACCTGGCGGCGGTGACCGATGACGTCTTCGGCCGCGGCGTCGTGGAAACCGGCGGCGAGATTCCGCCGGGCGTGGTCGATTTCGGACCGGAGGTACGGCTGCATCCGGATGCCTACGTCGGCATGGGGCCGGAGTCGGGGCAGGTGCTTCTCGACGGTGCGACGCCCGAGGAACTCGGCGCCCGCGCCAAGGATGTCGCGGGGGCGGTCGGCCTGGACGACGGCGCCCGGGTGATTTCCGGTGGTTGGTCCGGTGGCCCCAGCGCCGACGAGTGGATCCGTTCGGTGTTGGCGGCGTGGTCCGTCGGTGGGGCGGCGGTCATCGTGCGCGGCGGCGATGACGAGCGCATGGCGCGCATCGCCGAGATCGAGAAGGCCCGGCCGTTGGGGTAGGCGGCGGCCGTCGTCAAGCCCGAAAGAAGGGCCCGCCCGAAAGGCCCGCGTCCCGGATGGGAAGCGGGCCTTCGGCGTGCGGCGGGCGCGGCTACTTCACGTCGCGGCGGCGGGCGAGGACGAGGCCGGCGCCGATGACCGCGATCGACCAGGCGGCCAGCACGACGCCGGCATGGAGGTCGGATACGCCGATGTCCATCATGTCGCTGAGCTGCCGGGTGGAGATCCACGGCAGGTACTTGGTCAGGGTCTGCAGGAACTCGAGCGGCACGCTGCTCACCCCGACTTCCACCACCAGCATCCAGGCCAGCGGCACGCCGACGGCTGCGGCGGTGAAGGGGATGAGCATGCCGACGGCCGAGCCGATGGCGGTCCAGAGCAGGGCGAGGCCGATCATGGTGAACGCGAGCCCGGGGCCCTCCGGGATCAGTGCGCCGACGACGGCGAGGAAACCGGCTGCGGCGACGAACCCGATGAGCAGGATCGCGGCGACGATCAGCACCTGGGCGCACATCCGGGCGACGTGCACCCCGGTGCGGCTGTTCGACGAGAGGTAGCCGAACGCCACCCTGCGTCCCGAGATCTCCGACGACGACCCGGCGGCGGCGAAGATGATCGCGATGAGCACCGCCATGTCGTTGCCGATGAGAACCTGGGCGAAGTTCGGTTCGTACCTGAATTCGGCGGGGCCGCCCTGGGTGACGGCCCACATCATCACGGGGAGGCCGACGATGAAGCGAGGATCGCCACCGCGTAGAACCACGTCGACCGCAGGTTGATCAGGCGGCCGAGCTCGGAGCGCAGCAGGTCGACGAATCCTGGGACGGGGCCGCCCGAAGCCGCGAACGTGGGGGTCGGGCGGTTTCCATCGGCGGTGGCCGTGGATTGGGTGTCGGATGTTGAGTGGGGAGCCGCCATGGAGTGCGTTGTGCCCGTGGCTTGGTTGTCGGCAGTGGATTGGCTGTTCGGCGCGGTGGTCATGTCGTGTTCTCCTGAGGTTGCTCGCTCGGTCGGATGTTGATGCGTCGTCGTTTTATGCCACGGCCGGGGTGCCGTATTCGCCGCGGCTGCCGTACTCGGCGTGCTCGGATGCGACGGACCAGTAGGCCTCTTCGAGGTTGGCGTGGCCGTCGAGAAGCTCGGCCTTGTCCCATTCACCGATCAGGCGGCCCTTGCCGATGATCACCAGCCGGTCGGCGGTGACCTCCATCTCGGACAGCAGGTGGGAGGAGACCAGGACCGAGCGGCCTTCGTCGGCGAACCCGCGGATGGTGCGGCGGATCCAGCGGATGCCGTCGGGGTCGAGGCCATTGACGGGTTCGTCGAGGACGAGATGCGCCGGGTTGCCGAGCATCGCGGTGGCGAGACCGAGACGCTGCTTCATGCCCAGGGAGAAGCCGCCGATGCGCTTGCCGGCGACCGATTCGAGGCCGACGAGGGCAAGGCATTCGTCGACGCGGGCGGCGTCGATGGCGGCGCCGCGGGCGACGGCGATCAGGTGGCCGCGGGCGGTGAGCTTTGGGTTCATCCACCCGGCGTCGAGCATCGCGCCGACGATGCGGGCGGGTGCGCGGTAGCCGGCCAGCGGGCGGCCGTCGACGAGGGCTTCTCCGCGGTCGATCTTGTCCAGGCCGAGCATGCAGCGCATGGTCGTGGACTTGCCGGATCCGTTGGGGCCGAGGAAACCGGTCACGGTGCCGTCGGGGACATCGAAGGTGAGGTCCTCGACGACGCGGTGCCGGCCATAGGACTTGGTCAGATTCTTGATTTCGAACATGACTTCATGCTCGTCGGAACGGCGGTGAATCAAGTCGCCCCACGGGATGGTTTCGGCGGAGCAATTCGAGCCCACCGGTCATACCGCGGTATCAGGTGGCGCGGGCGCAGGCTTCCGCCATGCCCCGTGTTCCGGCCGCCCCCCTGCGGTCGGCCGTCCCCTTGAGCTCGGACTTCCTCCGATTACCGGTCGTCCCCCTACGCTCGTCCCTCCCCGTGTTCCCGGTCGTCCCCCTGCCCCTGATTCTTCCTCCTCTCCCGCGCTCTCCTCTCCTGCGCTTCCTTTTCCCGTTTATTCTTCGCTTCCCGCCGCAACCTCCGCCCCGGGTTGTCCCACCCCGCCGGATGCCGATTCTCCCCGGGCGTGCGCTGCGGATCCATCGACTCCGGAGGAATCCACACCACCCTCGGCTCATCCGGCCCCACACCCGCCCGCGACCACCACTTGTCCGGATCCCGCCGAGCATCATCCACACGCCCATGCGTGGCAGGATCCACCAACGTCAAATTCGGCAGATCCGTACCCCCACCAGCAGCCCAATTAACCAAATGATGCACATGACACCTCGCCGCCGGCGCCGACGACGACGGCGCCGAACTCATCCCCTCCTCCCCCAACAACGGCCATCGACCCACGACGATTCGACCTGCCCAAGAACAACGACTCATGCTTGAACCCCAACACCTGGAAAAACAGATTCCCCGCATCACACTGCTCAATCGCCGCCCGCACCGACATCTGCACATTGGTATCCGTCGACGCCATCCCCGTCATCGACGCCACCTGCTCCAACGTGGCCACCACAACCACCGACGTCGTCCCCCGCGCCGGCTGCAACCGTCCACGCCGATGCGACCGATCACCCGACCGCGGTCTGCCCTTCGTGCCCGGTGGATGATCGGCAAGGTACGTATCGGCCCCGGCAGCGAAATCCGGGTCCACCAACGGCACCGACCCCACAACACCGTCACCGCCCACATCGCACCCGGCGTCCCGCTCAGGCTCCAGCTCAGAGTCAGGTTCGGCTGCGGCCCCAGAGTCGACACCCGCATTCGGCCCAGGCTCGGGTTCGGGTTCGGGTTCGGTTTCGGGGACAGCGTCAATGTCAGGGTCAGGCTCACCGGGCCCCCACCCATCACCGGCCGGCCCCACACCACGACCAAACCCAGCCGCCAGCGCCGCCTCCACCGCATCATGCAACCGCTGCGCCGGATCTCGATCATCGACGACACCATCAGCCAACAAATCCCCCGGCCCCGCATGATCAGCAGCCAACCGCTTGACCAACGCCGCCAAATGCGGCGTCAACCGCCCCGAAATCCGACTCATCCCATCATGGCCCTGCGCACCCACCCGCACCCCACGAGCCCGCTGGCGATCGGCATCGGTATACGGATCATCGATGCCCAACAACGCCCGCAACATCGGAGCCAACGCATCCAAATCATCAACATCGACATGCTCGACCAACTCCGCGATATGCGGATCCGCCGCCGCAGTCAGCTCCGCATGCACAGGGGCGGGAAAACTCCGCAATACCCGGTCAATCTTCTCCACCGCATCGGCACCAATGACACCGGCGGCGACTTTGTCCCGCACGCACGGCATGAACCCCTCATTGCCCTTGACACCCAACCGCTGATAATCCGGCTGCAACCGCCGCACCACCGCACGCCGCCGCCTGGCCTCGGCCTTGCTGATCCGCTGGCGCTTGGCCAACGACGCCGGCAACCGCTCATCCGAACACCACAGGTCCTCATTGCGGGCCTGGACATACTGCGCATCGACGATCGCCAGCTTCTTGCGCGCTCGCTCCAACTCCAGGTAGGCGTCCTCACGCTGATCGCGCGACAACCGCTCCCACCCACCGCAGGCCACCTCCACCGCCCGCGACAGATCCGCAATCGCCGCAAGCAAATCCGTGGCGCACCCCGCTGGACTGGTCATGACCCCACAATAACGAGAGCACCGCTCCCCCGCCACCCGAAATCGCTTATATTTTCGAGACGCCGCCCAACCTGCGCGGCAACCGGTGACACGCAAGCGAAGTGACGTGATAACGCACTTAAGCTGCGTTAACCCCGTCCACTACACCCGTCGTTGTACTTTTCCGAACCCAGCGAGGGGACCAAAGGGAACGCAGTGAGGGGATCATGTGTTCGATCCCATCCCAGCAAGGTGTCACTACGCCAGCCCCGGTCGGCACAGTGGCACTGCTCCAGCACCGGCCGGCACAGCGGCGCTACCCCAGTTCCCCCACGCCGACGCGCCCGGTGCTCAGCGCGAACAGCACCGCATGGACGCGGTCGCGGGCGCCGGTCTTCATCAGGATCCGCCCGACGTGGGTCTTCACGGTCGGCATCGCGATGTACAGCTCCGCCGCGATCTCCGCGTTGGTCCGCCCGAGCGCGATCAGCCGCAGAATTTCCTCTTCACGCAGGGTCAGCGGGTCGGGCAGGTCATCGCGGACCCGCACCTGGCCGGCCGGTTCGCTTGACGACGCCTCCGTTCCCCATCCTTCACCGCCCCATCCTTCACCGCGCCGCCCATCACCGCGCCGCCCATCACCGCCCCGTCCTTCACCGCGCCCCCTTTCACCGCGACCTCCCTGACCGAGCATCGGCCGCACCTGCGCGATCAGCCGCGCCGCCGAGCGCGCCGACAACGCCGAATCACCGGCCGCGACGTCGCGGATGGCGGCGAGCAGATCCTCGGGAGCGGCATCCTTCAGCAGGAACCCGGACGCACCGGCGGCGATGGCCCCGGTGACGTATTCGTCGACGTCGAAGGTGGTCAACACCAGGATGCGAGGGCCCGCCCCACCACCGCGCCCGTCGGAAGCTCCCCCGGCGGCGGCGATGCGCCGCGTCGCCTCGATGCCGTCCAGACCCGGCATGCGGATGTCCATGAGAATCACGTCCGGCACGTCAACGCGAGACTCCCCGGCCCCGCCGGTCCCGCTGTCCCCGGTGACCTTCTCCACTGCCGCAGCGCCGTCGTCGACCTGCCAGGCGACTTCCATGTCATCCTGCGAATCGACGACCATGGCGAACCCCGCCCGCACGAGCATCTGGTCGTCCGCCAGGCCGACGCGGATGACGCCGAACTCCGGTTCGCCCATGAAGCTCATCTCGCCCGTACAGCTCATCCCGCCGATCCCACCCTTCCCGCTCATCCCGCTCATCTCGTCACCACCGGTGATCCCGCCCATGCCGTTCACCCCTCCGGCAGCGTCGCCGTGACGGTGAATCCGCCCGGCGCGTCATCGATGTCCAGCGTGCCCCCGTGCAGTGCCACGCGCTCGCGCATGCCCGTGATTCCCCGGCCACCACCGGTCTTCGCCATGTCCGCGCCCCTCCACTTCCTTGTGCCCGCGGCGGCGCCGCCAGCGTCGCGCGACAGCGGGCCTTCGTCGTTGCGGACCGTGACGGTGCAGTCGCGCTTGCCCCACGCGATGGTCACGTCCACCGCCACCGGGCCGGCGTGCTTCACCGCGTTCGTGAGCGATTCCTGAACGATGCGGTAGGTGGTCAGCTGCGTCGTCGCACCGACCGCGGGCCGCGTCCCCGTCTCCGAAAACGCCACGCGCAAACCGGACCTCGTCGCCTCCGCGATGAGCTGGGGCACCGCATCCAGGCCGGGCATCGGAGTGTGCGACGCTTCCGGAACCGCGGCCGACGACGGGCCGACCGTACCGTCGTCAAGCGGAGAACCCGGGCCCATGCCCGCCGGATCGCGGAGAACCGACAGCAACTGGCGCATCTGCCCCAGCGAGTCGCGGGCGGTGCCGGCGATGTTCTCCAGCGCCTCGACGGCCTTGTCCGGATGCTTGGCGGCGATGAAACGGCCGCCGTCCGCCTGCGCGATGACCGCGGTGAGGGAATGGGCGACGATGTCGTGCATCTCGCGGGCGATGCGGGTGCGCTCGGCGATCGCGGCGAGCTCCGCGCGGTCGCGCAGGGAGGCCAGCTCCTCGTCGCGGCGGCGGTAATTGACCCCCAACAACCAGAAGAAACCCAGCACCAGCAGCGCAATCGGGGCGATGATGATCGCGGCCTCGGGCACGACCAGCAGCGACTCGCCCTTGAACCACAGCGCCAGCACCGTGCCGGCGATCACCGCGAGCCACGCCGGCTTCCGCCACTTCCGCGGCGCGTGGTGGCCGAGGTGGAACATGGTGAAGGCGGTGACCGCGAACGACGCGTAGGTCGTCGGCAACACGATGAGGTGGAAGAGCAGCAGGGCGGGCAGCGCGACCATCGGCACGCGCGACCGGGGCCGGCGCAGGAGCACGAGCAACCAGACGGCCGTCAGCCACACGAAGTACACGGAGGTCATCCAGGCGGGCGGCGGCGGCTGCTGATCCGGCAACCACATCACCGGATTGAAGATGTAGCTGTTGTCCAGGCCCGCCGACATGATCAGCACCGGCGCGGCGATCATCGCATCGAGAAGCACCCCGGGCCATTGGCTGCGCCTGCGCGGCTCGGCGAACAGCGGTGGTTCGTGGGGCGATCGGGGCGATCGGGGCGAAACGGCGGACATGCCGTTCACGCTAGCCGGGCGGCGCGGGCGCGCCATCGTGCCCGGGTATGAGACGCCGATTCAGTGACCCACGCCTCTGCTAGCTTGAACGCATGGCGACCGTCACTTTCGAGCGCGTGCAGCTCACGTACCCCGGCGCGGACGCGCCCACCGTGAAGGACCTGGACCTGGACATCGCGGACGGGGAGTTCCTGGTGCTCGTCGGCCCCTCGGGCTGCGGCAAGTCCACGTCACTGCGCATGCTCGCGGGGCTGGAGGAAGTGACGGAGGGCCGCATTCTCATCGACGGCCGCGACGTCACCCACGATGACCCGAAGGACCGGGACATCGCGATGGTGTTCCAGAACTACGCCCTGTACCCGCACATGTCGGTCCGCGAGAACATGGGTTTCGCCCTGAAGTTGGCGAAGGTGGGCAAGGCCGAACGCAACGCCCGCGTGGAAAAGGCCGCCGAGATGCTGGACCTGAGCCCGTACCTGGACCGCAAGCCGAAGGACCTGTCGGGCGGCCAGCGCCAGCGCGTGGCCATGGGCCGGGCGATCGTCCGCGAGCCGCAGGTGTTCCTCATGGATGAGCCGCTGTCGAACCTGGACGCCAAGTTGCGCGTGCAGACCAGGACCCAGGTCGCCGCGCTCCAGCGCGAGTTGGGCGTGACGACGGTCTACGTCACCCACGACCAGGTGGAGGCCATGACCATGGGGGATCGGGTCGCCGTGCTCGACGCCGGGATCCTCCAGCAGGTCGCGCCGCCGAAGGAGCTCTACGCCCGCCCGGCCAACGTGTTCGTCGCCGGGTTCATCGGTTCGCCGGCCATGAATCTGCTGCGCGCCCGCGCGGAGGATGGTGCGGTGATGCTCGGCGGGCAGAGGCTGCCCGTGCCCGATGGGGTGTCCGGCGACGTCATCGTCGGCGTCCGCCCCGAGAACACGACGCTGGGCGACGGCGCCTCCGGCGGCCTCGAGGCCACGGTGGTCCTGGTCGAGGAGCTCGGCGCCGACTCCTACGTCTACGCGCACTGGGACGGCGCTGGCGTCGGAGCGGATGGCGCGAACGGCGCGGACCCGCTCATCGCCCGCGTCGGCGACGGCACCGCTCCCCCGGTCGGTTCGCGGGTGTCGCTGGTGGCCGACCCGGACAAGCTGCACCTGTTCGACGCGGACACCGGCCGGCGGTTGAACTAGAGCTTCCCTCTGCCCCGGCCTCCTCCTGCCCGGTGTTCGCAGTTGCCCGATGCTTTCCGGCCCCGCCCTTAAACAACCCTGTGATTCGCCCCACATAACCTTTAGACTCGAAGGCAATCCCCGATTGACGGGGAGCGTTCACGCGCAATCCCACGACCGCGTTCCCCACGCATGCACGGGCCGTCGCAAAGCCCGGGCCGCGAGACGAGCGCCGACGGACACGAAAGGACGACCATCATGGTCTCATTCCGCACATCGCTTTTCGCGGGCCTCGCCATTTCCGGCCTGGTTCTCGCGGGCTGCTCCTCCGACGACGGCGGCGACGGCGCCGCCGGCAACGCCGCCGCCAACGAGGGCCAGGACGCCCGCGGCCCCATCACCTTCGCCATGGGCAAGAACGACATCGAGAAGGTCCAGAAGATCGCCGAACGCTGGAACGAGGAGAACCCCGAGGAAGAGGTCACCGTCCACGAGCTGGCCGGTGACGCCAACGGTCAGCGCGAAACGCTGGTCCAGTCGCTGGAGGCCTCCTCCGGCGAGTTCGACGTCATGGCCCTCGACCTGCCGTGGACCGCGGAGTTCGCCGCCAACGGCTACCTCGTGCCGCTGACCGAGCAGATGGAGGTCGACACCTCCGGCCTGCTGCAGCCGGCCGTCGAGTCGGCGACGTACAACGGCACGCTGTACGCGGTGCCGCAGAACACCAACGGCCAGCTGCTCTACCGCAACACCGAGCTGATCCCCGAGGCCCCGGAGAACTGGGACGCCTTGCGCGCCTCCTGTGAGCCGCTGCCGGAGGACAAGGGCTGCCTGACGCTGCAGCTGTCGCAGTACGAGGGCCTGACCCTGAACACCCTCGACGCCATCCACGCCTGGGGCGGTTCGCTCATCGACGACCAGGGCAACGTCACCGTCGACACCCCCGAGGCCAAGGCCGGCCTGCAGGCGCTGGTCGACGCCTACGGCGACGGCACCATCACCAAGGAGTCCACGGGCGCGACGGAGGAGGAGACCATGCAGGCCTTCACCAACGAGCAGTCCGCGTACGCCGTGAACTGGCCGTACATGTTCGACGCCGCCGACGAGACCCCGGTCGCCGGCAAGTTCGAGGTCACGCCGCTGGTCGGCCCGGACGGCATGGGCGTGTCCACGCTGGGCGGCTATAACAACGGCATCAACGCGCACTCGGAGAACAAGGCCACGGCCCGCGACTTCATCGAGTTCGTCATCTCGGAGGAGAGCCAGATGGGCTTCGCCGAGGAGTCCTTCCCGCCGGTGCTCGCCTCCATCTACGACGATGAGGCGCTGGTGGAGAAGTTCCCCTACCTGCCGGCCCTGAAGGAGTCGCTGGAGAACGCCAAGCCCCGCCCGGTCTCCCCGTACTACGAGGCCATGTCCAAGGGCGTGCAGGACAACGCCTACGCCGCCATCAACGGCAGCAAGGACGTCGACACCGCCATCGCGGACATGAAGGCCGCACTGGAGCAGGCGTCGAAGTAGGACGCATCGCAGCCCGGCCGGGGACCTTCCCGGCCGGGTTCGACGCTGAATGATCGACAGTGAATGACCGACGTCCGATGAAGGAGTGCCGCTCGTGACCACGCCGACGACCGCCGGTCCGGCCGCCACGCCCGCCGCCCGTGCCGGGCGAACCCGTCGCACGGCACGGGGGCCGAAGTCCAAGTTGAAGGCCCTGTGGCTCGTCGGCCCGGCGCTGGCGGTCCTCGCCGTGGTGATCGGCTACCCGATCCTCCGCGCGATCTGGCTGTCCTTCCAGGCCGACCGCCACATCGACCCCGACACGGGCATGTTCGTCGAGGGTGGTTTCGGCGGGCTCCAGCACTACCTCTACTGGCTGACGCAGCGCTGCATGCTTTCCGACGGCACCGTCGGCACCTGCGCGCCCGGCACGTTGTCCACGGACTTCTGGCCGGCGGTCGGCATCACGCTGTTCTTCGCGGTGGTCACGGTGTCGCTGGAGACCCTCCTGGGCCTGGGCATGGCGCTGATCATGGCCCGGGATTTCGCCGGCCGCGGCATGCTGCGCGCGGCGGTGCTCATCCCGTGGGCCATCCCCACGGCGGTGACGGCGAAGCTGTGGCAGTTCATCTTCGCCGACTACGGCATCGCCAACAAGATGCTCGCCCCCTTCACCGACGAGGCGATCCGGTGGACCACGGACCCGTGGGCGGCGCGCGGCGCGGTCGTCGTCGCCGACGTGTGGAAGACGGCGCCGTTCATGGCGCTGCTGATCCTCGCGGGCCTGCAGATGATCCCCAAGGACGTCCACGAGGCCGCCCGCGTCGACGGCGCCACCACGTGGCAGCGTTTCCTCCACATCACCCTGCCGCTGGTCAAGCCGGCGCTGATGGTCGCGATCCTCTTCCGCACCCTCGACGCGCTGCGCATGTACGACCTGCCGGTGATCATGATCTCGTCGTCGTCGAACTCCCCCACCGCGACCATCTCCCAGCTGGTCGTCGAGGACATGCGCCAGGGCAACTTCAACTCCGCGTCGGCGCTGTCGACGCTGGTGTTCCTGCTCATCTTCGCCGTGGCGTTCATCATGATCCGCTTCCTCGGCGCCGACGTCTCGGGCGCCCGAGGAGTCAAGGACGCGAAATCGGGTGCCGGCCGCCGCAGGTGGGGGCCGGGGCGTCGCAAAGCAGAAGCAGGGACCCCCGACGACGCCGAACGTTTTCGCGCCGCCGACGTCCCCGCGGGCCCGCCCGCGATGATCGCCGCCACCGCCCGAGAGGAGCTGGACAAGTGAGCACCACCAAACGGCTGCGCGCATGGGCCGGCAACTACCTGGCCGTCATCCTCATCCTCGTGTGGGGGCTGGCGCCGTTCTACTGGATGCTGGTCACCGCGCTGCGGGACAAGGCGCACACCTTCGACACCACCCCGTGGTTCACGCACGTCACGCTGCAGAACTTCCAGGACGCGCTGGCCACCGACAAGGGCAACGACTTCCTCGGGGCGATCATCAATTCGCTGATCATCGGCGGGGCGACGACGCTGGTGGCGCTGGCCGTCGGCGTGTTCACCGCCTACGCGCTGGCGCGCATGGACTTCCCCGGCAAGGGCTTCGTCACCGGCATCATCCTGGCCGCATCGATGTTCCCCGGCATCGCGCTGGTCACTCCGCTGTTCCAGCTCTTCGGCGAGCTGGGGTGGATCGGCACCTACCAGGCGCTGATCATTCCGAACATCTCCTTCGTGCTGCCGCTGACCGTGTACACGCTGACCAGCTTCTTTCGCGACCTGCCGTGGGAGCTGGAGGAAGCCGCCCGCGTCGACGGCGCCACCCGCGGCCAGGCGTTCCGCATGGTGATCCTGCCGCTGGCCACCCCGGCGCTGTTCACCACCGCGATCCTGGCGTTCGTGGCCACGTGGAACGAGTTCATGCTCGCCCGCCAGCTGTCGAACACCTCCACCGAGCCGGTCACCGTCGCCATCGCGCGCTTCACCGGCCCCAGCGCGTTCGAGTACCCGTACGCCGCGACGATGGCCGCCGGCGCGCTGGTGACCATCCCGCTGGTGATCATGGTGCTGATCTTCCAGAAGTGGATCGTCTCCGGCCTGACCGCCGGCGGCGTCAAGGCGTGACCGGTTTCCGCTTGGCGACGGCCCGCCGCAAGGTGGGCGACCACGGCTAGGCTCGCGCGCGTGCCGATCATCTACAACGCCGCCACCACCCTCAACGGGTTTCTCGCCGACGACCACGACTCGCTGCAATGGCTTTTCGACGTCCCCGGCGCCGACGACGCCGAAGCCGACAACCAGGCGTTCCTCGCCTCGGTCGATGCGCTGGTCATGGGGTCGACCACGTACGAGTGGCTTCTCGACGCCCTCGACTCGCCGGCGGAGTTGACCGCCCAGTACGGCGACCGGCCCATCTGGGTGTTCACTTCCCGGGACCTCCCCGTCCCCGACGGGTCCCGCGTCCGGCTGGTGGGAGGCGCCGTCGCCGAGGCTCTGCCAGCGATCCGGGCCACGGGCGACACGATCTGGGTGATGGGCGGCGGCGATCTGGCCGGGCAGTTCCACGACGCCGGCGCGCTGGACCGCATCATTCTCACGATGGCCCCGGTGTTCCTCCCCTCGGGGCGCCCGACCCTGCCGCGCCGCATCGACTCCGCCCACCTGCGCCTCGCCGGGCACCGCGGGGTCGGGCAGTTCGTGGAGCTCACCTATGACGTGGCGTGACGCCGCCACCGCCTACAATCGCCTTCCATGACCGGAAGCCACGCACCCCGCCACGACGCCAAGGCCCGCCGCATGCGGGTCGAGGCGGTGGCGGGGTTCCTGTTCTTCTGGACCGTCGTGGTCGGTGCCTGGGCGGCTTACCAAATCGCGGTCGGTGCACCGTCCGTGATGCTCAGCCTGGTGCTGCTGTTGCTCGTCATCGGCGACGTCATCGCCTGGCGGAAGTGGCGCGCGCTGCGCTGAAGCGGTTGGCCGGCTCATCCCCCGGGATGACTTCCGGTCGGCCCCGGGGAACCGGGGATCACCCCGTGGACCGATGATCTAGGG
Organism: Corynebacterium xerosis NBRC 16721 = ATCC 373; assembly: GCF_001552415.1. GTDB lineage: Bacteria > Actinomycetota > Actinomycetes > Mycobacteriales > Mycobacteriaceae > Corynebacterium > Corynebacterium xerosis. The sequence goes on along the minus strand of NZ_BCRD01000001.1, from coordinate 59,095 downwards.
GCTGCCGGGCACTGGAATGGAGGCATGAAGACTTCGACGAAGATCCTCGCCTGGCTCACCGGCACCGCCTCCGTGCTCATCATCGCGACGCTGGCCCTCGTCTACGCGTTCGGTCCGACGATGGGGGCGATGATCGTCGGAAAGCCTGTTTTCCTTCTGCCGCCGACTCCGGAGCGGTACGCGACCGCGGCCCTCGACATCATGGAGGGCCAGGGCATCCACGGCGACTCCCCCGAGTTCGCAGGCGCGCGGGCCGAAGCCGAGCGCATGCTCGACGCCGCCGAACTCCGGGACTACTCCGACACGTGGCCGGCTCTCGACCTCGCCATCGACGCCGCCGGAGGCAAGCACTCGAAGGTGCTGCGGCCGGAGGGAACCGGGGACGGGGACGGCGGCGACGGGGACGCCGCAGACGCCATGCCGACGGTGACGTCGGAGGAGGCGGCGGGCGGGGCGCGGGTGCTCACCGCGACCGTCCCGACGCATGGCGGCGACACCGGCGGTCCGGTGTCGCGGCGGTACGCCGAAACGCTCGCCAACGGCATCGCCCGGGAAAACGCCGCCGGGGCCTGCGGCACCATCGTCGACCTGCGGGGCAACGGAGGCGGGGACATGGGGCCGATGGTCGCCGGACTGTCGGCGCTGTTGCCCGACGGGGAAGTCCTGTGGTTCGACGGGCGCGGCTACTCCACGGCCGTGACGGTCGACGCCGGCGCGGTGCGGGGAGGCGGGACCCCCATCACCGTCGAGGCGGGGCCCAAAATGGACGTCCCGGTGGCCGTCCTCGTCGACGGCGGCACCGGCAGCTCCGGGGAAGCGACGATGCTCGCCTTCCGCGGCCTGGAGAACTCCAGGTCCTTCGGCACACCGACCGCCGGCTACGCCTCTGCCAACATGATCCACCCGTTCCCGGGCGGCGCGAGCCTCATGCTCACCGTCGCGAAGGACCGCGACCGCACCGGCGCCGCCCACATGGACGACCCCGTGCATCCCGACGAAACGACCGGACCGGCCCCCGAGAACGCGAAAACCGCGGCACTCGAATGGCTGTCCACGCGAGGCTGCGGTTAGGCGGAGGCTGCGGTCGGTCGGCGCGAGCTACTCCCCCATGAGGTTTTCGCGGAGCTTGCGGTCCTTCTCCAGGACGGCGTCGCGCATGTCGGCCTGGTAGGCCTCCATCGCTTCGACGAGCTCGGGGTGACCGGCCGAGAGGATGCGCACCGCCAGCAGGCCGGCGTTCTTCGCGCCACCGACGCCGACGGTGGCCACGGGCACGCCGCCGGGCATCTGCACGATCGACAGCAGCGAATCCATGCCCTCCAGATTCTCCAGCGCGCGCGGCACTCCGATGACCGGCAGCGGCGTCGCCGAAGCGACCATGCCCGGCAGGTGCGCCGCGCCACCGGCGCCGGCGATGATGACCTTCAGGCCACGGTCGGCCGCCGACTTCGCGTAATCCAGCATCCGCTCCGGGGTGCGGTGCGCCGAGACGACGCCCACCTCGAAGGGCACGCCGAACTCGGCGAGCGCCTCGGCGGCCGGCTGCATGGTCGGCCAGTCGGAGTCGCTGCCCATGATCAGGCCGACCAGCGGCCCGTCGACGCCATTCAACTTCGCGGTCATGTTTCCGTCCTCGTTCTCTCGGTTCGTTTCCGGTCCGGACTACTTTTCGGCGTACCCGTCGGCCCACACCGCGTTGACGATGTAGCCCGCCGCCAGATCCGCCTCGCGCCGCGTCGCCGCCACGCCCTCCGGCGAACCATCCTGACCCGGCACGTTGACGTGGCCCAACTTGCGCCCGGCGCGGTATCCCTTGCCGTACCAGTGGATCTTCGCGTGCGGGAAGCGGCGCCACACGGCTGCGAAACGCTCCCGCATCGGCATGTCCGGATCCTCGTCGGCGCCGAGAGTGTTGGCCATCACCGTCACCGGGGCGACCGGGGACGGATCGCCCAGCGGGTAGTCCAGCACGGCACGCATGTGCTGCTCGAACTGGCCGGTCGCCGACCCGTCCTGCGTCCAGTGGCCGGTGTTGTGCGGGCGCATGGCCAGCTCGTTGACGAAAATCTCCGGCTGCCCGGCGGCGTCGCGCGTCTCGAACAACTCCACCGCCAGCACGCCCGTCACTCCGAGTTCCTCGGCGACCCGCACCGACAGGTCGCGGGCGCGCGTCGCCAGACCGTCGTCAAGCCCCGGGGCCGGGGCGATGGCCTCCACGCAGATGCCGTCGCGCTGCACCGACTCCACGACCGGCCATGCCTTCACCTCGCCGGAGGGGGTGCGGGCGCACATCGCGGACAGTTCGCGGGCCAGGTCGACCTTCTTTTCGGCCATGAGCGGCACGCCGTCCGCCAGAAGCCTGTCGACGAGCACCGGCAGCTCCTCGGCGTCCGGGAACCACACGCCGTGGCCGTCGTAGCCGCCGCGGCGGGCCTTCAGACAAACCTTGCCGTCGACGACCTCCGCGAAGCCGATGGCGTCCTCGACCGACTCGATGGCCATGAACGGCGGCACCGGAGCGCCGATCTCCCGCAGGCGCTTGCGCATGACCAGCTTATCCTGCGCGTTGACCAGGGCGTCCGGCCCCGGCTGGACGGAAATGCCGTCGGCCTGCAGCGCGCGGAGATGCTCGGTGGGCACGTGTTCATGGTCGAAGGTCACGGCGTCGACGGGGCGGATGGTGCCGTCGGCGCGCACGCGGGTGGCGCGGCGCAGGTCCTCGAGGTCGGTGTAGTCGCCGAGCTCGACGTCGCGGCAGATCTGCGCGGCCGAGGAATCCCCCGAACCGGCGAGCAGGCGGACGGACTGCCCGATCTCGATTGCGGCGGTCTGCATCATGCGGGCCAGCTGGCCGTCGCCGATGACGGTGACGACGGGCATGCCCGGCGCGTGCGCGGGATTCGCGGGCACGGTCCGGTCGGCGGATTCGTTCTGGCTGTTCTCCGGTGCGGTCACGGGTCCATCATAGGCGGCGGCCGCCCGCCGCCCGGAGGCGGTGGCCCGGGCGGCTACGATGGGTGCCCATGCAGGATCATGCCGTGGGATTCGATCGCGACCAGTACATCAACCTCCAGTCCGAGCACATCCGCCGGCGCCGCGAATCCATCGGCGGCCGCCTCTATCTGGAGATGGGCGGCAAGCTGTTCGACGACATGCACGCCTCCCGCGTCCTGCCCGGGTTCACGCCGGACAACAAGATCGCCATGCTCGAGCGCATCAAGGACGACATGGAGATCCTGGTGTGCATCAACGCCCGCGATCTGCAGCGCAACAAAGTCCGCGCCGACCTGGGCATCCCCTACGAGGAAGACCTCCTGCGGCTGGTCGACGTCTTCCGCGAGCGCGGCTTCCTCACCGAGCACGTGGTGCTCACCCAGTACGAGGAGGGCAACGCCGCCGCAGCGGCGTTCCGCACCCGCCTGGAGCGCCTGGGCATGAAGGTGTCGCTGCACTACATCATCCCGGGATACCCGGCCGACGCCGAGCGCATCGTCGGCGAGGACGGCTTCGGCCGCAACGAATACGCCGAAACCACCCGCGACGTCGTCGTGGTCACCGCCCCCGGGCCCGGCTCGGGCAAGCTGGCCACCTGCCTGTCGCAGATCTACCACGAGCACGTCCGCGGCGTGACCTCCGGTTACGCGAAGTTCGAGACGTTCCCCATCTGGAACCTGCCGCTGGATCACCCGGTGAACATGGCCTACGAGGCCGCGACGGCCGACCTCGACGACGTCAACATGATCGACCCGTTCCACCTGTCCGCCCACGGCGAGCAGGCGGTCAACTACAACCGCGACGTCGAGGTCTTCCCGCTGCTCAAGCATTTGTTGGAGCTGATCTCCGAGCGTTCGCCGTACGAGTCGCCCACCGACATGGGCGTCAACATGGCCGGATTCGCCATTTCCGACGACGCCGTGTGCCGCCACGCCGCCGAACAGGAGGTGGTGCGCCGCTACTACAAGGCGCTTGTCGACGAACGCCGCGACGAGGCCGATCCCGTCGTCTCCGATCGGATCGCCATCATCATGGGCAAGCTGGGGCTCAACCGCCGCTCACGGCCCGTCGTCGAGCCCGCCCTGCAGTTGGCCGAGGAAACCGGCGCCCCCGCGTCGTCCATCCAGCTGGCCGACGGCGAGATCATCGTCGGCAAGACGTCAGAGCTGCTCGGCTGCTCCGCGGCGATGCTGCTCAACGCCCTGAAGCACCTGGCCGGGATCGACCCGCGCATCGACCTGCTCGCGCCGTCGTCGATCGCGCCGATCCAGACGCTTAAGACCCGCCACCTGGGCAGCCGCAACCCCCGCCTGCACACCGACGAGGTGCTGATCGCCCTGTCGGTGTCCGCCGACGGCGACGACAACGCCCGCCGCGCCCTCGACGAGCTGGCCAACCTCCGCGGCTGCGACGCCCACACCACCACGATCCTGGGGTCCGTCGACGAGGGCATCTTCCGCCACTTGGGCATCCTGGTCACCTCCGAGCCGGAGTACCAGGTCAAGCAGCTGTACCGGAAACGGTAGACCCTCAGGTCATCCGATTGACCATCTTCGCCACCTTGCGGGTGGCGGGGACGTCGCGGATGGCCATCGGCGGCCCGAACGGGCTGACTCGCAGCTGCAGGACGTTGCCGCGGCGGTCGACGCCGCGCACCGACCGCAGATCGACCGTCACCACGCGCGGCCGCAGCAGGCCGCGCCGCAGGATGATCCGCCGGTCCGTCAGCACGAACCGTTCCCCCAGCCACTCCAGGCCGGGCTTGACGACGCGCCACGCGACCAAGATCGGCCACAGCAGAAGCAGAAGGTCCCGGAGTCCGGCGAGGTCCCCCGGCGCGATGCGCGGGGAATCGATGAATCCGACGAGCAGCCAGATCACCCCCGTGATCGCGGCGAGCTCCAGCAGCGGCCACGTCAGGCGGCCGAACACCGGGTTCGTGTCCAGGAGGACGTCTTCGCCGTCGTCCATCTCGTCCCAGGGAAACGCCATGCCTACTTCGCCGCCTCCCCCGCGTAGCCGCCGTCGACCGCGCGCAGGTGGCGGACGTCCCCGGCGGTGACGGCACGGTTCTCCCCCGCGTCATCGCGGACCACCAGTTCGCCGTCGTCGAGGATGTCGACGGCCTCGCCGACCAGCTCGCCTCCGCCGGGCAGCTCCACGCGCACGCGGGCGCCCAGGGTCAGGCAGGTGGCGCGGTAGTCGGCCATCATCGCCTCGCGGTCGAAGCGCCACTGCCGCTCGCGGCGGTCCAGCGCATCGAGCAACGCCGCGGCCAATTTCGTGCGATCCAGATTCGAGGCGCCGGCCAGCGCCAGCGACGTGGCGTGCGGCACCGGGAGCTCGTCCTCGCGCAGGTCGACGTTGACGCCGATGCCCACCACCAGCGCCGGGGGCGCGATCGACGCGGCCTCGACGAGGATGCCGCACAGCTTGCGGCCGCCGAGCAGCACGTCGTTGGGCCACTTCAACCCGACCTCGGGGCGCGCCACGGCGTCGTCGTCGAGCACACCCGTCGCGTCACGGACCATGTCGACGACCGCGAGACCGGCGACCAGCGACAGCAGGCCCAGGTCCTCCGCGGGAACGCCCTCCGGGCGGAACAACGCGGACACCGCCAGCGACGCACCGGCGGGCGCGGTCCAGGACCGGGAGAGGCGGCCGCGGCCGGCGGTCTGCTCCGAGGCGACCACGGCGATGCGGTCCGGCGCACCCTCCGCCGCCATGCGGGTGACGTCGGCGTTCGTCGAGCCGGTGGACTCCACCGCGAGCACCCTGCGCCAGCGCGGCAGGGCGGCGCGGAGGGCTGCGGCGTCCAACGGGGAACGGGGGTCGTGGGTCATGGCACCGAAGTCTAGCCGGGGGTGCGGATGCCCCGCGTCCGCCCATGGGACGAGAAATCACCGCGAATGCACACCCGCCGTTACCGTCCCGTTATTTGGCCGTGACCTGGATGAATGAAAAACAGTGTTCGCCACCCTGCAAGTTACGGTTTTGGCAAGTGACATTTATCACAGGGCATCGACTTCACCTTTTCGCTCCCAAACGCTATCTTCCTCAAACATGACCTTCTCCTCACGTTTGCTCCCCGCCGATCAGGACACCGCCGCCGCGTCCGCCGCCGACCAGTTCGGCGACGACCGCCCGCCGCAGACCACCGCGGCGAAGAACGAGGACCTGCTCCGCCGCCGCGCCGAGGCCACCATGCCCGTCGGGCCCGCCGCGCACCAGAAGGTCCGCGACAAGGGCCGCATGACCGCCCGCGACCGCATCGCCCACCTCCTCGACGAGGGTTCCTTCGTCGAGACCGACGCCCTGGCCCGCCACCGCACCAAGGACTTCGGCATGGACGCCAAGCGCCCCGCCACCGACGGCATCGTCACCGGCTGGGGCACCGTCGACGGTCGCGAGGTCTGCGTCTTCTCCCAGGACGGCACCGTCTTCGGCGGCGCCCTCGGCGAGGTCTACGGCGAGAAGATGGTCAAGCTGCAGCAGCTGGCCATCAAGACCGGCCGCCCCATCGTCGGCCTGTACGAGGGCGCCGGCGCCCGCATCCAGGACGGCGCCGTCTCCCTGGACTACATCGCCCAGACCTTCCACTACAACGTGAAGGCCTCCGGCGTCGTCCCGCAGATCTCCGTCATCTTCGGCGCCTGCGCCGGCGGCAACGCCTACTCCCCCGCGCTGACCGACTTCGTGGTCATGGTCGAGAACTCGTCGCGCATGTTCGTCACCGGCCCCGACGTGATCAAGACCGTCACCGGCGAGGAGATCACCCAGGAGGAGCTCGGCGGCGCGTCCACCCATATGGAGCTGGCCGGCAACACCCACTACACCGCCACCGACGACGAGGACGCCCTGGACTGGGTCCGCGACCTGCTCGACCACCTGCCGGACAACAACCGCGTCCTCCCGGAGATCATCGAGGACGACTTCGACTTCGAGGTCAACGAGGACGACCGAGCCCTGGACAACATCATCCCGGACAACCCGTCGCAGCCGTACGACGTCCGCGACGTCATCTCCTCCCTCGCCGACGACGGCGACTACATGGAGATCCAGGAGGGTCGCGCCGACAACGTCGTCATCGCCTTCGGCCGCATCGAAGGCCGCGTCGTCGGCTTCGTCGCCAACCAGCCGCTGCAATTCGCCGGCTGCCTGGACATCGACGCCTCGGAGAAGGCCGCCCGCTTCGTCCGCACCTGCGACGCCTTCAACATCCCGCTGGTCCTGCTCGTCGACGTCCCGGGCTTCCTGCCCGGCGCCGACCAGGAGTACCAGGGCATCCTGCGCCGCGGCGCGAAGCTGCTGTACGCCTACGCCGAGGCCTCCGTCCCGAAGATCACCGTCACCATGCGCAAGGCCTACGGCGGCGCGTACTGCGTCATGGGCTCCAAGGGACTGGGCGCGGACCTGAACCTGGCGTGGCCGACCGCGCAGATCGCCGTCATGGGCGCCGCCGGCGCCGTGGGCTTCCTGCACCGCCGCGAGATCAAGGCCGCGATCGAGCGCGACGGCGACGCCTCGGAGCTCATCAAGCAGTACGAGCAGGCCTACGAGGACCACATGCTGAACCCGTACCTCGCCGCCGAACGGGGGCTCATCGACGAAGTCATCCTTCCGTCGGAGACCCGCGTCCGCATCGCCCGGAACCTGCGCCTGCTGCGCGACAAGAAGGTCGCCTGGCCTGCGCGCAAGCACGGGAACATGCCGCTGTAACAAGGCGTCCGCGCCACCCTTCGGGGGCGGCGCGCACCCCCGGCGACGACCCCCTATCCACCCGCAAGCGAACGCCGGTTGCCCCCATTTCCCGGACCGTAGTTCCCTGAACGTAGACTCGTGAACATGACGACTGCCGCACACACCACCACCGGCACCGAGCCGGACAAGTCCACCACCGCTGGCAAGCTCGCCGATCTGCGCGCGCGCCTCGCCGAGACCCAGGCCCCGATGGGCCAGGCCTCCATCGACCGCGTCCACGACAACGGCAAGCTCACCGCCCGCGAGCGCATCGAGTTCCTCCTCGACGATGGTTCGTTCGTCGAGATCGACGCCCTGGCCCGCCACCGCTCCAAGAACTTCGGCCTGGACTCCCGCCGTCCGGTTACCGACGGCGTGGTCACCGGCTACGGCACCATCGACGGCCGCAAGGTCTGCGTCTTCTCGCAGGACGGCGCGATCTTCGGTGGCGCGCTCGGCGAGGTCTACGGCGAGAAGATCGTGAAGATCATGGATCTGGCCATCAAGACCGGCGTGCCGATCATCGGCATCAACGAGGGCGCCGGCGCCCGCATCCAGGAGGGCGTCGTCTCGCTCGGCCTTTACTCGCAGATCTTCTTCCGCAACACCCAGGCTTCGGGCGTCATCCCGCAGATCTCCCTGATCATGGGCGCCTGCGCCGGTGGCCACGTGTACTCGCCGGCCCTGACCGACTTCATCATCATGGTCGACGGCACCTCCAAGATGTTCATCACCGGCCCGGACGTCATCAAGACGGTCACCGGCGAGGAGGTCACGCAGGAGGAGCTCGGCGGCGCCGGCACCCACATGGCCACCTCGGGCACCTCGCACTACACCGCCTCCGACGACGAGGACGCCCTGTCCTTCGTCCAGGAGCTGGTCGGCTACCTGCCGTCGAACAACCGCGCCGAGGCCCCGCGCCTGGAGGCCGAGCCGTTCGAGGGCTCCATCGCCGACAACATCAACGAGACCGACCTCGAGCTGGACACGCTGATCCCGGACTCCCCGAACCAGCCGTACGACATCAAGGACGTCATCACGCGCCTGGTCGACGACGGCGATTTCCTGGAGATCCAGGAGGACTACGCGCAGAACGTCGTCATCGGTTTCGGCCGCGTCGAGGGCCGCTCGGTCGGCTTCGTCGCCAACCAGCCGATCCAGTTCGCTGGCTGCCTGGACATCAAGGCGTCCGAGAAGGCCGCCCGCTTCGTCCGCACCTGCGACGCGTTCAACATCCCGATCATCATGCTGGTCGACGTCCCGGGCTTCCTGCCGGGCACGTCCCAGGAGTTCGACGGCATCATCCGCCGCGGCGCGAAGCTGCTGTACGCCTACGCCGAGGCGACCGTCGGCAAGATCACGGTCATCACCCGCAAGGCGTACGGCGGAGCGTACTGCGTCATGGGCTCCAAGGACATGGGCGCGGACATCAACCTCGCCTGGCCGACCGCGCAGATCGCCGTCATGGGCGCCTCCGGCGCCGTGGGCTTCATCTACCGCAAGGAGCTGAAGCAGGCCGCCGCCGACGGCAAGGACGTCGTGGCGGTGCAGAAGGAGTACGAGGCCGAGTACGAGGAGACCCTGGTCAACCCGTACATGGCCGCCGAGCGCGGCTTCATCGACGCGGTCATCCCGCCGTCGGAGACCCGCGGCCAGATCATCGAGGGCCTGCGTCTGCTCGACCGCAAGGTCGTCAACGTGCCCGCCAAGAAGCATGGGAACATTCCGCTGTGACCGATAACGCCAACGACACCACCGCCACCGACAACGCCGAGGCGCAGGAGGCCCCCAAGGCCCCGTTCCTCAAGGTCGTCAAGGGCAACCCGACCGATGCGCAGGTCGCGACGCTGGCCGTGCTGTTCGCCGGCATGGCCAACGGTGCCGCCGACGCCGGCCCGAAGGGTCCCCGCAATCAGTGGGGCAACCTGGACGACCGCCTGCAGCAGCCGCTGAGCTACAGCCCGGGCAGCTTCCAGAACGTCCAGTTCTACTAGGCCGTTACCGGGCCAGACCCGCTTGCTTTGCGACGACGCCGTCGCCTCCCTTCACCGGGGAGGCGGCGGCGTCGCCGTTTTTCGGGTCCGGCGCGGCCCCGCTACCGTTGTCCCCCATGAGTACCGTGCCCGCCGCAAGCCCCGCGCCCACCCGTCGCATCGTCCTGGCGTCCAGTTCCCCGTCCCGGCTGATGGTCCTGCGTTCGGCGGGGGTCGAGCCGGTGGTGTCGCCCCCGGACGTCGACGAGGACGCCATCCTCGATGAATTGAGAGCGAAGGGCGCGGACGCCGGCACCGTCGTCAAGCGGCTGGCGCAAGCCAAGGCCGCGGCCGTGACCGGCGCACTGGCCCGGGAGGAAACGGGCGGGGGCACGGATGGCGGGGACGGCGTCACCGTGGTCATCGCGTGCGATTCGATGCTGCTGATGGGCGGGGAGCTGTCCGGCAAGCCGCACACCGTCGAGGAGACGGTGCGGCGGTGGAAGGCACAGCGTGGGCGTAACGCGGAGCTGGTGACGGGGCATTCGATCACGGCCCTGCTGCCCGGCGGGGATATCCGCACGGCGACGGAGGCGGTGTCGACGGTGGTGCGGTTCGGCGAGCCGTCGGACGCCGACATCGTCGCCTACGCCGAGTCGGGCGAGCCGCTGGGTTGCGCCGGCGCGTTCACGCTCGAGGCGCTGGGCGGATGGTTCATCGACGGCATCGACGGCGACCCGTCCAGCGTCCTGGGGCTGTCCCTGCCCCTGATCCGGCGCACGCTGGCCGGATGGGGCCTCGACGTCTCCGCGTTCTGGAACGTGGCGCGGTAGAAGCGGCGAATCGGAAGGCCCGCCCGGCGGGAACCGGGCGGGCCAATGGGGGGCGGGGCGACTAGGCGTCGCCGAACTTGTCGACGACCCGTTTGATGGCCTCGTCCGCCACCATCTCCTGGATGCCCATGTCCAGCTCCGAGGTGAAGCCGACGCAGGAGCAGTTGATCTCGCCGAGGACGAAGGTGTCGCCGCCGTCCTCGCCGTCATCGAGCATGAAGTCGGCGGTCCAGATCAGCGGGATGTTGTCGCCGCCGAGCTTCTCCGCGATGACCGGGCGGGCCTCGGCGAACATGTCGACGAGCTCCTGCCAATCCTCCGGCTTGTCGTAGGTGTACTTCGCGCCCGAGAACAGGGTGGCGGAGAAGTTGTCGCCGCCGGCGGCCGGCTTCTTGTGCACCACGAACACCGGGTGCGGGCCGACCATGAGAACGCGGACCTCGCCCTCGACGATGCGCGGCATGAAGCGCATGTCCACGAGCATGCCGTTGTCGCCGATGATGTACTGGTCGCAGAAGTCCATGAAGTCGCCGAGCTCGCGGACCTCGGTGTGGTTGTCCACGGCCTCGGTGCACTTGAGCTTGGTGTCCAGCGGCAGGGAGGTGCCCGGCTCGACGGACGCGGCGACTTCCTTGTCCTCCAGCTGCACGCGCCAGATGCCGGAGCCGGTCGAGCCGCGGTTCTGCTTGAGCACGCGCTCGCCGTAGGACAGCGACGTCGGGAACGTCTCGTGGAAGGACGCGACGTCGTAGTACGCGGCGGTGTCGGTGGGCACCAGGCCGGTGTCCTTGAGCTTGACCAGCGCGTCCTTGGCGCCGTACGCCATCATCTCCTCCGGCGTGGACATGCCCACCAGGCCGGCCTCGTCGGACAGGCGGGTGAGCAGATCGAAGTAGTCCTTCTCGCCGCCGGGGATGTTGCCCGGGTTCACGCGGGAGATGTAGCCGTCGTAGTTGGCGGACACGTGCTCGTAGAGGGCTTCGGCCCATTCGGGGCGGTAGTAGACGACGTCGGCGCCCCATCCCTTGGCGCGGATGGCCTCGACGATCGGCATGGTGTCGCGGCGGTGGCCATCGAAGAATTTGTCGGATCCGCCCTCGACCTCGAAGACGACGATGTTCTTGGGCATTTTTGCTCCTTGAAAGCATGGGGCCGGGATCGCCGGCACCGCATCCCCGTGCAGGTCGGGGCCCCGGAACCGGCGGGGTGAGTGCCCGTTCCGAGAAAAATCTTAAATGCGGAGTAAGAATTTATAAGGGTAACTTCCGTCACTTTCGCCCCCGCGCCAAGGTGCCCGCATTTACGCAGGTCACGAGCAACTTTCCGCCACGTGAAAAGCGACCGGCGGCAAGCCCCGTAAGGTGGTGGGTACCGTACAGCGCCGACCGCGCCGGCGCGGCACCCTCGAGAAGGAGCAAAGATGGCGGCCCCGCACGACCCGCACCCGCAGTTCCAGCAATACGCCCACCCGGAACGCCTGGTGTCCAGCAATTGGCTGGCCGCCCGCCTGGGCTCCCCCGGCCTGCGCGTCGTCGAATCCGACGAGGACATGCTCCTCTACGACATCGGCCACATCCCCGGCGCGGTGCGCATCGACTGGCACACCGACCTCAACGATCCGACCGTGCGCGACTACGTCGACGCGGAGGCGTTCGCGGAGCTCATGCGCTCCAAGGGCATTTCGCGCGACGACACCGTGGTGATCTACGGCGACAAGTCCAACTGGTGGGCGGCGTACACGTTGTGGGTCTTCGAGCTGTTCGGGCACCCCGACGTGCGCCTGCTCAACGGCGGCCGCGATGCCTGGATGACCGAGGAGCGCGACACCAGCTTCGAGGTCCCGGAGTACCCGCGCACCGACTACCCGGTCGTCGAGCGCGACGACCACACGCTGCGCGCCTACGCCGCGGATGCGCGCGAGCTCATGGGCAAGGGCAACCTCATCGACGTGCGCACGCCGGAGGAGTACTCGGGCAACCGCACGCACATGGTCGATTACCCGCAGGAGGGCGTGCTGCGCGGCGGCCACATCCCCACCGCGGTGAACGTCCCCTGGAACCAGTCCGTGCACCCGAATTCGCGGTTCCGCTCCCGCGAGGAGCTCGGCGCCATCTACTCGGACGTGCAGGCCGGCGACGACACGATCGTCTACTGCCGCATCGGCGAGCGCTCCGCCCACACCTGGTTCGTGTTGCACCATCTGCTGGGCCACGAGAACGTCCGCAACTACGACGGGTCCTGGGTCGAGTGGGGCAACATGATCCGCACGCCGATCGCACGCGGCATGGAACCGGGCGACGCCCCGGCGACGTAGCACGCCGGCTTCGGCCCGTCCGCGGAATGGTCTCGTTTGCTTGACGACGCCACCCGCGCCGACCCGGCACTTCCGTTCCCGCACCTCAGCCACCCCCGACGCAATCCCCCCGGACCCCCGCGCGCGATGCCGGTACGGCGATGGCGGCGGGGGTCCGGCGTTTCCCCGGTGGCGCGATGAAATGCGAACTTTGTCCGGTGCAACCATCGCCGCGCGAAACGGGCCGCGAACGAACATCGTTCAAGTTCATCGGGTGGCCCCAGGGTGGGGTGGGCCGACAAAGGCCGAAACGGCCACCTGTGACAGAATGACCGTATTGGGTTGGACGGTGTTAGCCCGTACATGTGCCCCGTGCATGTGGCGTGCGTGACCGTCGGACCCCGATGACTGTCGTTTCACCGCCGGTCGGACGAGCCGTCCGGCGCCCACGAAAACAGGAGGGTTTCGTGTCCGAGCAGACCACCGAGAAGATCACGAAGGTTCTCGTCGCCAACCGTGGCGAGATCGCCGTTCGCGTCATCCGCGCCGCGAAGGACGCCGGCATTCCGTCGGTCGCCGTTTATGCGGAGCCGGATGCTAACGCGCCCTTCGTGACGATGGCCGACGAGGCGTTCGCGCTGGGCGGCCAGACGTCCGCGGAGTCTTACCTCGTCTTCGACAAGATCCTCGACGCCGCCAAGAAGTCCGGCGCCAACGCCATCCACCCGGGCTACGGCTTCCTGTCGGAGAACGGCGACTTCGCCGAGGCCGTCGAGAACGCCGGCCTGATCTGGATCGGCCCGTCGCCGGAGTCCATCCGCTCCCTGGGCGACAAGGTCACCGCGCGCCACATCGCGCTGCAGGCCAACGCCCCGATGGCCCCGGGCACCAAGGAGCCCGTCAAGGACGCCGACGAGGTCGTCGCGTTCGCCGAGGAGTTCGGTCTGCCGATCGCCATCAAGGCCGCCTTCGGCGGCGGTGGCCGAGGCATGAAGGTCGCCTACGAGATGTCCGAGGTCAAGGACCTGTTCGAGTCCGCCACCCGTGAGGCCGTCGCCGCCTTCGGCCGCGGCGAGTGCTTCGTCGAGCGTTACCTGGACAAGGCCCGCCACGTCGAGTGCCAGGTCCTGGCCGACAAGCACGGCAACGTCATCGTCGCGTCGACCCGCGACTGCTCCCTGCAGCGCCGCTTCCAGAAGCTGGTCGAGGAGGCCCCGGCCCCGTTCCTCACCGAGGACCAGGACCGCCGCCTGCGCGAGTCCGCGAAGGCCATCTGCAAGGAGGCCGGCTACTACGGCGCCGGTACCGTCGAGTACCTGGTCGGTTCCGACGGCCTGATCTCCTTCCTCGAGGTCAACACCCGCCTCCAGGTCGAGCACCCGGTCACCGAGGAGATCACCGGCCTGGACCTCGTCCGCGAGCAGTTCAACATCGCCGAGGGCAAGGAGCTGTCCCTCAAGGAGGACCCGGCCCTGCACGGCCACGCCTTCGAGTTCCGCATCAACGGCGAGGACGCCGGCTCCAACTTCATGCCGGCGCCGGGCGCCATCACCAAGTACGAGGAGCCGTCGGGCCCGGGCGTCCGCATGGACACCGGCATCCGCGAGGGCGACGTCATCGGCGGCCAGTTCGACTCGATGCTGGCCAAGCTGATCGTGTGGGGCAAGGACCGCGATGAGGCCCTGCGCCGCTCCGCCCGTGCCCTGGCCGAGTACAACGTCGAGGGCCTGGCCACGGTCATCCCGTTCCACCGCCACATCGTCGAGAACCCGGCGTTCGTCGGCGACGGCGAGAAGTTCGACGTCTACACCAAGTGGATCGAGGAGGAGTGGGACAACCCCATCCAGCCTTACGCCGGCGACTCCGAGGTCGACGAGGACGAGGCCGTGCCGTCGCAGAAGGTCACCGTCGAGATCGACGGCCGCCGCGTCGAGGTTGCCCTGCCGGGCGACCTTGCTCTGGGCGGCGGCGCCGGCGGCGCCCGCAAGAAGGCCAAGAAGCGTCGCTCGGGCGGCGCCAAGAAGGCCGCCTCCGGTGACGCCGTGGTGGCCCCGATGCAGGGCACCGTCATCAAGGTCGAGGTCGAGGAGGGCCAGGAGGTCGCCGAGGGCGACACCGTGGTCGTGCTCGAGGCCATGAAGATGGAGAACCCGGTCAAGGCCCACAAGGCCGGCACCGTCACCGGCCTCGCGGCCGAGGCGGGCGCGGGCGTCGGCAAGGGCGACGTCCTGATGGAGCTGAAGTAAGCTCCCCCTTCCGGCCTCCGGGCCGGAGCCGAACCACGGCGATCCCCGCCGCACCGGAAGGTGCGGCGGGGATCGCCTTTTCGTGTCCGGCCGTCGATTCGGGGCCATTCCGGGGCCGCGCTTCCACTACTCTGGAGGGCAGTGAAGCCGCCGTTCCGGGCGGTTCGAGACGCGGATGCCGCCCGCTTCGGGTGACCCGCCGCACGAGAGGAATGCCCCCCATGGAACCCATGGAAATCAATGCCGGCCGTTTCCATCTCCGCCCGCTGCGCCAGGACGGCCGCGTCGACGACGCCCCCGCGCTGACCATCGCCCATGGCCGCGGCGTCTACCCCGAGTACTTCGAGGACGCCGCCGCCGATTGGGAGAACGACCGCGTCTACCGGTGGGCCGTCGCGGAGCAGACCAACATCGAGCTGCTGGCGGAGGTTGCGGTGACTCCGGTGGGCGACGACGCCGCAGAGGTCGCCATCTGCGTCGCCGGTGATCCGGAGCGGGTCGTGGAGGTCGACGACCCGGCGCAGGAGCCGGTCACCGTCGCCGACGCGGCGGATGCCGCCAAGCAGGCGGTGGGCCGTTGGATCGAGGGCCACCTGGGCCGCGTGGCCGTCGCGCCGCGCCCGTTCCCGGGCCACCAGGGCCAGCCGCGTCCCGTCGACGAGCGGTAGCGGGGAGCGCCAGTGCGGATTCCCGGCCAGTTCACCACGCTTTTCGACGCCCAGGCCCGGGCGATCCTGGGCCGCGGCGGCAAGGTCGTCGCCGCGATCGACCAGGGCACCACGTCGACGCGGTGCATCCTGTTCGACCGCGACGGCCACCGCCGCGGCATGAGCCAGATGGAGCACCGGCAGATCATGCCGAGGCCCGGATGGGTGGAGCATGACGCGGTGGAGATCTGGCGCAACACCCGCCGGGTCATCGCCGACGTCATGGCGGAGGAGGAGTGGTCGGCGGCGGACGTCGCGGCGCTGGGCATCACCAATCAGCGCGAGACCACCATCGTGTGGGATCGGGCGACGGGCGAGCCGGTGTACAACGCCATCGTGTGGCAGGACACGCGCACCGACTCCATGTGCCGGAAGCTCCGCGACGACATCGGCGAGGACCGCGTCCGCCGCATCACCGGGCTGCCGGTGTCCACCTACTTCTCCGGCCCGAAGATCGCGTGGATCCTGGACAACGTCGAGGGCGCCCGGGACCGGGCGGAGCGCGGCGAGCTCATCTTCGGCACCGTCGACACGTGGCTGACCTGGAACCTCACCCGCCGGCACGGCAAGGCGCTGCACGTCACCGACGTCACCAACGCCTCGCGCACCATGCTGATGAACCTGGAGACCCTCGAATGGGACCAGTCCCTGTGCGAGGCGATGGGCATCCCCATGTCCATGCTGCCGGCGATCGTCAGCTCGTCGCAGTACCTCGGGGTGGTGCGCTGGCAGGGGCCGCTGCACAACGTGGCCATCGGCGGCATCCTCGGCGTGCCCGTGACGCGGCCCGTGATCACCGAAACCACGGCGCTGGGCGCCGCCTACGCCGCCGGCCTGACGGTCGGGTTCTGGGAATCCACCGACGAAATCCGCGCCATGTGGCGCGAAGACGTGACGTTCACCCCGGACATGGACGCCGACCGCCGCGACGATCTCTTCGCCAATTGGGGCAAGGCCGTCACGCGCACCCTGGACTGGGTGGAGGACTGACGCCCGGGGCGCGTGACGACGGCCACGTGCCATTGTCCGGCGGGGCCGTCGATTCCGATGTGCTGATGAGGTCATGCAC
The DNA here is from genome assembly GCF_001552415.1 of Corynebacterium xerosis NBRC 16721 = ATCC 373. GTDB lineage: Bacteria > Actinomycetota > Actinomycetes > Mycobacteriales > Mycobacteriaceae > Corynebacterium > Corynebacterium xerosis. The sequence goes on along the minus strand of NZ_BCRD01000001.1, from coordinate 42,240 downwards.
TCCACCGATCGACTCGCCCGCCATCTGACGACCTGGAAGGCCTGGTACGCCATCCCGGCGTCGCTGACGCTGCTGGTGACGTCGCTGATCCCCGCCATCGCCGGAGGGTTCCTCGACCCCGACGCGCCATCGACGAAGACGGTGATGGCGATCCTCATCCCCGTCCAGTTCATCGCGTTCGCGGCACTGGCCTTGGCGTTCATCGCGCTGTTCGAGAAAAAGTGACCGTCGACCGGGGATCTCGGGTTGACGGCGGGCATGCCGCGGCGGACCGTCGTCATCCTCGCCCCGGTGTGCGAGGAGCTGCTCTACCGCGGCGCCATCCTGCGCCCCATCCACGATGCGCTGATCCGCAGGGGCCGTTCGGCGCTCGTCGCCTCGACCATTGCGATCGCGCTGAGCGCCCTGGCCTTCGCCCTCCCGCACCTGGGCGATTCCCTCACCGGCCGCCAGGCCATCGCGTACATGATCACGGGCTGCGTCTTCGGCGTGGTGTACGTCCTCACCGGATCCATCACGGCGGCGATGGTGTCGCACGCCCTGCCGAGCTGGGTCACCTACGCCCGGATCCTGTACTTCGGCCATGGCGACTCCACGGTCCACCCGCTGCTGTGGATCCTCGTCCTGGGGTGCCCGGTATGGGTCTACCTCGTCGCCCGACTGCTCCGCGCCGTGTTCCCCGATCGCACCGCAACCGGGGCCGCCTTCGGAACCGCCGCCGGAACTTCCGGCGACCGCACGACCTAATCCCCCGCGTCGGTGGTGCCGGCCGGGCGGAGCAGGTAGATGTCCATGATCCAGCCGTGCTCGGCGCGCAGCGACTTCTTCAGCGCTGCGATGTCGGACCCGACGTCGCCGACGCGGCCGCGGCGCAGAACCTCCATCGGGGTGCCAAGGTAGGCGCCCCACAGGATCTCCTCGTCGGCGCGGGCGTGATCCAGCCACGCCGCGCCACCGTCGAGCATGACCATGGCGTCGGTGCCCGCCGGCCGCTCCCCCAGGCGCCTGCCGGTGGTCACCAGCACGGGTCGGCCGATGCGGTTGAACGTGGTCGCATGCGCGGCGGTCAGCGCCTGGATTGCGGTGATGCCGGGGATGACCCGCACATCGAGGTCCGCGCCGAAACCGCGGATGCGGTCGAGGATGCGCAGCGTCGAGTCGTACAGCGACGGATCGCCCCACACCAGGAACGCTCCTCGCCGCGACTCACCGGCGGGCCGCTCCAGGGAGCGCGCCATGGCGTCGTAAAGCACCTCGGCCCGGGCCCGATGCCAATCCCGGACCTCTCCCCCGTAGTCGGAGGGCGAGCGGTCGCGCGGCGGATCCGGGACGGCCACCAACTCCACGTGAGGAGCGTGGGCGTCGAGGATGGCGCGGCGCGCGTCCAGCAGATCGGACGTGGTCTCGCCCTTGTCCAGGGCGAAGACCACGTCGACGCCCCGAAGCGCCTCGACGGCCTCCAACGTCAGATGCGCCGGGCTGCCGGCGCCCATGCCGATGACATCCAGGGCCAGCGGCTGGGACGGGGTCCGAGACTGGGACTGGACCCGAGCGGCCGGAGTGCGGTCCCCCATCGACTACTTGGACTCGCGCGGGTTACCCTCGGCGCCGAACGCGCCGCTCATCTCCTCCGGGCTCAACGCCGACAACGACCCGGCCGTGTACCGGTTGGCCCAGGACTGCTTCAGGTACACGTCGCAGGCGTTGCCCATGTACTTGGCGTCGTAGTTGTTCAGCTCCATGACGGGCTTCAGCGTGCCGTCTTCCTGCAGCGCCGACACGACCAGGTGCGGGGACTCGGCGTCGTTGGTCACCTGGCAGACGAACTTGACTCCGTTGACATCGGTGAACGTGGGCTTCAGCACTTTCGGGACCTCGCTATTGTCGATTAGCCCTATGCCGACCATCGGCCGGGCCGTGGATCCCATGGTAGACCCGGCCCGGCCCGGCGGCGCGGCTCGCGACGGCCACGGGGGGATCACCGTTAGCCGGGATTCACGCACGCTGGGGCGATGCGGCACGACTGTGGCGATGATCATGGCTTTCGGCGACACCCGGACCGTGGGGTAATGTTGTGGCGTCGCGCCGGGGGCACGCGCCGCAGACCGCTGCCGGCCACCCGCCGCCGACGATCCGCCCCAGTAGCTCAGTGGATAGAGCACGGCTCTCCTAAAGCCGGTGTCGGAGGTTCGATTCCTCTCTGGGGCACCACATGAACGGGCATCGGATGCCCGATCCATCGCCGACATTCGGCAACTCGGTCTCCCCCTGCACCCGCCACCCGAACGGGGGATCGGCGGTGCCCGCATCGCCCGGGGCGGACCACTTTTCGCTGGCCAAGGGCCCTCGATCACCGTTAGCCGCCCCGGCAACGAAACTCACCGGGCGCGGGCGCCCCCAACGCGATTACTGTCGATGGTGGAAACGGTGCATTCGGATTTCGGGTGCACCCCGGAAGAACCGACGACCCGCCCACCGGCCATCCCGGTTGCACCAGGGTTTTTCGGCGCTTCCCCCACAGTGGAAGTACCCACGGAAAGGACTGCACAATGCCCGCCACCAAGAAGCCCGCATTCACCGACGTCGACGGAATCAAGGTTCACGCCAACCTGGTCGACATCGACGGCAACCTGCGCCTCAAGCTCGTCGACGAGAACGACAACCAGATTCTGCTGCTCAACTTCTACGACGCCAAGCAGCTCAGCGCCGCCGTGGAGATGTTCCTGGGCCAGCGCTACGGCGACAACTTCGCCAAGCTCGACGGCAACATCTCCCTCGAGGACCGCAAGGAGCTTTTCCACGAGGAGCTCGAGGAGAAGGAAGAGGAGCTGAAAAAGCTCGCGGAGGAAGAGAAGGCCCGCCGGGCCCGCGGCGAGCTCTAGCCTTCCCCCTTTCCTCCGGGACGCTCTCGCGCACCGCGCGCGTGCACGAGAGCGTCCACGGTCGTGCTTTGCGACGCCGACCCGCCCCGCCGAGGGGCGCGGTCGGCGTTTTCGCTCTGCACCGCAGACGAGACGACTGCGCCCACATCTTTTTGCCAGGCTTACCTAAGTCAGGGTAACCTCACCATGGTTATTTCGACGATCCGGAGGCCCAGTGATCCACTTCAGCGCGCACGTCCCCATCCCCCTCTCCACGCCGGCCCCCCGGCGCGTCCGCCGACGAATCGGGGCACTGACGATGGGGGTGGTCGCCGCGACGATGATCGCGGCGCGCCCCGCAACGGCCGCCGCCACCCCCGCGATCCCGCTGCTTCCCGCGTCGCCTTCGCTCCCCGGCGGCTTCCCGGCGCTGCCCTTCCCCGGGCCCACGGCCGACCGCGACGCCTCCGACGGCCCCGGGTTCATCCTCTCCGCGCGGGACGGGCTCCGCGACGATTCTGTCCTCGCCGTCACCGGCGGCGGCTACGCGCCCGGCGAGAACATCTACGTCACGCAGACGATCGAGAAGCCCGCGTCCGGGTACCCGGAGACCTACGGCGAAGCCGTCAAGGTCACCGTCGGCGACGACGGTGCGTTCACCGCCGAACTGCCGGTCGACGTGATCTTCGGCGAGGTGGATTGCCGAACCACCCAGTGCTACGTGGCCACGTTCACGGCCTTCCCCAAGCTCGTCGATCGCAGCCAGGACGCGTGGGAGCCCATCCACTTCGACGGCGCCGCCGCACCCGCCGGGCCCACGCCGAACGGCTCCCCCGCCGCGCCAACGCGTCCCGGCGCGCCGGCCACCACGGCACCGTCGCAAAGCACCGGACGCGCCACCACGGCGGCGACCTCAGCGAATGGGCCGAGCGTGACCCTGTCGACGAACGAGATCGCCGCCTCCGGAGTCACCTCCGTCACCGTCACCGGCACGGGCTTTGCGACGACCGGCGCGGGCGTCTACGTCGGCGTCGCCGAAAAGGCCAGGTTCTCGCACACCGACGCCTCCAACTTCGGGTCCGTGAACTACGTCAAGGCTTCCGAAATGGGCGCGGACGGTTCATTCACGACCGTCGTCGATGTGGAGCCGGTATTCGCCGCCGGCAACTGCATCGACAACGCCTGCGCCATGTTCACCTTCGCCGCGCACGGCTCCTCCGACCGCAGCCAGGACACCGCCACCGACCTCGTCGTCGCGGGCACCGCCGCCGAGAAGGCGGCGGCATCGGCGGCCGCACCCGCCGGCGCGAAAACCGGGTCGAAGCCGGTGGGCTCGAAGTCGACGACCGGCACCGGTTCGGGGCAGCCCGCGGGCCTCGGCACCGGCGCGAGCGAGGAAGAAGCGGCGACCACCGCCGAAGCCACCCTCGCCGCATCCGGCTCCCCCATGGCCACCTTGTCCGCCGGGCTGATCGGCGCCGTCGCCGGGGCCGCGCTCCTCGGTGCCGGGGTGCTGCTGGGACGCCGAACCCGCCGCGCGGATTCGGCGGGTTCGGCGGAAGGGGTCTAGCGCTCCATCAGTGGTCTTCCGTTCCCGCGGCGGCCGCGCCCGAACCCGGCGTGGCGGTCACCGCCACCTTCACCGTGCACGCCTCCCCTCCTTCATGCCGGGGACACGTCCGGATTCCGCCGTTCCTCCGCCGCCGAAATCCCCGCCCGTCCGCCCGGCCATGTAGGCTCACCCCGAATACGCACGAGCGGATTCGATCGCGAACCCCGGGGAGGTACCGACATGAAGCGCACCATCATCGCCGCCGCCGCATGCGGCGCCGCCCTGCTCGCAGCCGCGTGCACGCCACAGGAAGCGCCCGTGAACCCGGCCGCTTCGTCGGCGTCCGGCGCCGATGCCACCACTGCCGCGGAATCGTCGCGGGCGGCGGAGTCGACCTCCGAAGAAACCGGTTCGAGCACGTCGGAGTCCATGCCGGAATCGGAGGCCGACGAGTCGCCGTCGGCACCGCCGGAATCCACGACCACCAATGCCGCCACCCGCGACATGGCGCGGGACCCGGCGGGCACCCCGTCGGCGACCCGCCGCGGAGACGGCCGCGCCCGCATCGGCGATCCCTGCCCGGGCCTGGAGGGGACGCTGCGCCCCGCGGTCAATGGCGAGAATCTCGTCTGCGCGGGCGGCACGGTTCCCCGTTGGACCGTGATCCTCGACGAGCCCGTGCCCACCGAGCCGACGAATCCCACCGAGCAGCCCTCCGACCCGACGGAGGAGCCCAGCCCCACCGGCGAGCCCGGCGGCAACGGCAACGGCGGCTCGAACGGAAACGGGAATGGGGCCGGCAACGGCAACGGACACGGCCCCCGCGGCCACGGCAACGCCGGTGCACCGTGGGCCACCCCGGACCCGGCGGCGCCGGCGCGCTAGCCGCGCCCCTCCCGTCGCGCCGATTTCCCGCGTTCGGCGCTACTTGCGCTTCTTGCGGTTGTAGAACGGCGTCGGCACGACCGTCGCGGTGCGCTGCTCGCCCTCGACGTCGAGGGTGAGCTCCGTGCCCTTCGACCCCAGCCAACGGTCGACGTAGGCGAACGCGATCGGGTACCCGAACGTCGGCGACACCTTCGTCGAGGTGATCTCGCCGACTTCGTTGCCGTCGGCGTCGCGAAGCACCGCGCCGCGCTCCGGCGCCACCTTGCCCTCGATCTGCAGGCCCACCAGCATCTGCTGCGGCTGCGGCTGATTGACCAGCGCGTTGCGGCCGATGAAGTTGCCCTTGGTCGGGCCCATCACCGACTTCAGCCCGGCCTCCAGCGGCGTGCGCTCGCGGGTCAGCTCGCGGCCGTACAACGGCATGCCGGCTTCCAGGCGCAGGATGTCGCGGCACAGCAGGCCGCACGGGCGCACGCCGAGATCGGCGCCGTCGTCGGCCGGATCCTCCGGATTCTCGACGGCCCCGCCCGCGGCCAGCAGCGCGTCCCACACCTCGGCGCCGCGCTCGGCGGGCGGGAAGACCTCGAAGCCGTCCTCGCCGGTGTATCCGGTGCGGGCGACGATCATCTCGACGCCGGCGACCTCGAGCGACGTGCACGAGTAGTAGCGCAACGCATCGAGCGTGCCGTGCGAATCGGAGGGCACCACGCGGCGCAACAGCTTCGCGGCCTTCGGCCCCTGCACCGCGATCAGCGCGATCTCGGAGCTGCGGTCGATGACCTCGACGTCGTAGCCGCCGACGCGCTCGCGCAGGGTGTCGTACACCTCGATCATGTTGCCGGCATTGTTGACCAGCATGAACTCGTTGACGCCCAGCCGGTAGACGATCAGGTCGTCGATGATGCCGCCGTCCTCCTGGACGATCATCGTGTACTTCGCCTTGCCCAGCGCGATGGGCTTGATGGCCGAAATGAGGGTGTGCGCCAGGAAGCTCGCCGCATCCGGGCCGGAGACGCGGATCTCACCCATCAGCGACAGGTCGAACAGGCCCACCGCCTCGCGCACCGCCCGGTGCTCCTCCAGCTCGGAGGTGTAGCGGAAGGGCAATTCGTGCCCGCCGACGTCGCGCATCTCCGCGCCCAGCGCCACGTGCCGGTCGTACAGCGGGCTGCGCAGCGGCTGCGTCGCGGGATCGGTGGTTGCGGTCGAGTCGGTCATGGATGCCTCCTGCTTCGTCACGCGCCCGACTCCGCCGGGCATGGTTGCCACTACCTTATCCCCGCCCCGGGATTTCCGCTTTTCGGCAGGTCACGGCGTTGCTTTGCGACGCCCCACGTCCACCTCGGCAACGGGAAAACCCCGTCCCGGCCGCCGGATTTCTCCGGGGTCGGGGCGGGGTTTTCGGATAAAGCCCTGCGCGCCACCGTGGGGACGCGCGCCGGTGCGGTGCGATGAACTCCGCAGCCGGCCGGATGCTCTTAGTGGTCGACGGCGGCCTCGGTGCCGACGCCGGTGAGGGAGCGAACCTCCATCTCGGCCTGGAGGTCATCCAGGTTGTCCGGCTTACCGACGTAGGTGCCGATGATGCCGGCGATGAAGCCGAGCGGGATCGAGACCAGACCCGGGTTCTGCAGCGGGAACCACGCCCAGTCGGCGCCCGGGACCATCGAGGTTTCGAGGCCGGAGACGGCCGGGGAGAAGAAGATCAGCAGCAGGGCGGAACCCACGCCGACGTACATCGAGGAGACGGCGCCGGTGGTGTTGAACTTCTTCCAGAACAGCGACAGCAGGATGGTGGGCAGGTTCGCCGAGGCGGCGACGGCGAAGGCCAGCGCGACCAGGAAGGCGACGTTCTGGCTCATGGCCAGGATGCCCAGGATGATGGAGGCGATGCCCAGCACGACGACCGTGATGCGGGAGACGCGGACCTGCTGCTCCTCGGTCGCGGTGCCCTTCTTGATGACGGCCTGGTACAGGTCCTGGCCGACGGAGGCGGAGGCCGTGATGGCCAGGCCGGCGACGACCGCGAGGACGGTGGCGAAGGCGACGGCGGAGATCAGCGCCATGAAGATGGAGCCGCCCAGTCGCAGCGCCAGCAGCGGGGCCGCGGCGTTCGCGCCACCCGGGGCGGCGAGGATCGCGTCGGGGCCGACCAGTGCGGCGGCGCCGAAGCCCAGGATCAGGGTCATCAGGTAGAACGAACCGATGAGCACGATGGCCCAGGTCACGGACTTGCGGGCCTCACGGGCGGTGGGCACCGTGTAGAAGCGCATGAGCACGTGCGGCAGACCCGCGGTACCGAGCACCAGGGCCAGGCCGAGAGAGATGAAGTCGAGCTTCGAGGTCTCGGTGGCGCCGTACTTCATGCCCGGCTGCAGCAGCTGGGAGCCCTGGGTGCCCGCCTCGGCGGCGGTCTGGGAGGCGTCGTGGGCGTTGACGGCCTGCTCGAGCAGACCGACGAAACCGGACTTGGCGATGACGAAGACCAGCACGGTCATGACGGCGACGCCGCTGACCAGCAGCACGGCCTTGATCATCTGGACGTACGTGGTGCCCTTCATGCCGCCGATGAGGACGTAGGCGATCATGACGATGCCGACGATGGCGACGACGATGGACTGCTCCAGCTTGCCGTCCAGGTTCAGCAGCACGGCGACGAGCGAGCCGGCGCCGGCCATCTGGGCGATGAGGTAGAACAGCGTCACGGCGAGCGTGGTGATGGCGGCGGCGGTGCGCACCGGCTGCTGGCGCAGGCGGAAGGCGAGCACGTCGGCCATGGTGAACTTGCCGACGTTGCGCAGCGGCTCGGCGACGAGCAGCAGCGCGACCAGCCAGGCCACGAAGAAACCGATGGAGTACAGGAAGCCGTCGTAGCCGCTCAGCGCGATGGCGCCGACGATGCCCAGGAAGGACGCGGCCGAAAGGTAGTCACCCGCGATGGCCAGGCCATTCTGGGTGCCGGAGAACTGGGCGCCGCCGGTGTAGAAGTCGGAGGCGTCCTTCTTGTTGCCGCCCTTGGAAACGCGGGTGACGACCACCATCGTGATCACGATGAACGCGACGAAGACGATGATGTTGAGGATCGGGTTGGACTCGGCGAGATCCGCCTGAGCGAGGAGGCTGTGGTTGTTCATGTCTTACTTGACCTCCCGGTTGCCGGAGTTGATCTTCTCGGCGATGACGCCGGACTCCATGTCTTCGCGGATCGCGGCCTGCTTCGGCTCCAGCTTCTTGTTGGCGAAGCCGATGTACCACCACGTGATGAAGAAGGTGGTGACGAACTGCAGGACGCCGAGCAGGATGCCGAGGCTGCCGACGATCGGCATCTCGGTGCCGAACAGGTCCGGCATGTACGTGGCCAGGAGGACGTACGCGACGTACCAGACCAGGCCCGCAACGGTCAGCGGGATGGTGAACGAACGGAACGTCGAGCGGAGTTCCTGGAACTCCTCGGTGCCCTGCACGTAGCGGTACTCCGCTGCGGTGGGCTTGTGCCGGTTTACCGGCTGGGGGGATGCGGACACTTGTGTGCCTTTCCGGGTCATCATGTACGGGCAATCACGGTTCACGCCGCGGATCATGGGACCCGGCGTGGGTAACACCTCACTCGGGGCGACGGCCTGTGTGGCGCATCACACCGGAATATGTGCGCCCATGAAGTTACCTGCAACACCCTCACCTGCGAAACAGGTCACACTCACAGCGTGATTTAAGGAAGTTCGCGCCACCCCCAAAGGTCGGTCCCACCTGGGATGACGACCCCAAACGCCGTTACCCCCGCCTATGCGCCGTTTCAGTTAATTTCTATTAACTGTTTTGATTTTCGAGCCGATGCGACCGCATCCGGTTGATCTGCCAGACGATTTCGACCAGCACCGCACCCGCAATGCCCGTCAGCACCGCGACGAAACCCATCCCCGGCGACACCGGGTGGAGGTGCAGCACGGCGGCGATGGGCTTGACCAGGAAGATGACGAAGTACGCCCCGCCGGCGGCCCCGAGCAGCGCGAGCTTCCACGGCTCGTAGGGCCGTGCGACGACGGCGAGCACCCAGAACGCGGTGATGATCAGCACCACCAGCGTGGCCGTCGACGCCGCCCCTTCCACCGCGAGGTCCGCGTCCGCACCCGGATACGCCCACACCCAGAACCCGAACGTCAGCGCGCCGACGATGAGGCCCGAGGGCAACGCCAGCCGGAACACCCGCGACGAAAACCCCGGCTTGGCCCGCTCGTGGTTGGGCGCCAGCGACAGCACGAAGGCCGGGATGCCGATGGTGAACCATCCGGTGATGGTCACGTGAATGGGTTCGAAGGGGTACGCGTATCCGATGACGCCGACGGCCAGCGCCAGGAACACGGAATAAATGGTCTTGGTCAGAAAGAGGTTCGCGACGCGCTCGATGTTGCCGATCACCCGCCTGCCCTCGGCCACGACGTGCGGCATGACGGCGAACCGGTTGTCCAGCAGCACCAGCTGCGCCACCGATCGCGTCGCCGGCGCCCCGGCGCCCATGGCCACGCCGATGTTGGCGTCCTTCAGGGCCAGCACGTCGTTGACGCCGTCACCGGTCATGGCCACGACGTGCCCGCGCGACTGCAGGGCCCGCACCATCGCCCGTTTCTGATCCGCGGTCACGCGCCCGAATACGTTGCCCTCCTCCACGGCGTCGGCGAACGCCTCGCGCGCCGCCTCTCCCCCGTCGGGATCCGGGAGCTCGCGGGCGTCGACGGGCGAGTCCGCGCCCGGCAGCTCCAGCGCCCGCCCGACCGCGCCGACCGACGCCGCGTTGTCGCCGGAGATCACCTTGACGGTGACGTTTTCTTCCGCGAAGTACTCGAGCGTCTCCCGCGCGTCGGGACGCAGCGTCTGGTCGAGCACGACCAGCGCCACCGGCTCCAGCAGCCCCGGATGCTTTTCGACGGGCTCGCCCGGCCCCGCCACCACGTCCGAGACGGTCACGGCGGACTTCGCCAGCAGCAGCACGCGAAGGCCCCCGCTCATCAGCTCGGCCGCACGGTCGAGCGCCGCCGAGCCGGTCGCGGCCAGGATGTCCGGCGCACCGAGCACCCACGTGCCGTGATCGCCGAACGTCGCACCCGCCCATTTCCGCGCCGAGGTAAACGGTGCCTTGTCGGTCGCCGCCCACCCCGGATCGGCGACGCCGGACTCGTCGAGGCTCTCGTTGATCGCCATCGTCGTGGCATTCGGCCTCTCCTCCAGCCGGCCCAACGCGGCGAGGACGTCGTGGACGGCCGCCACGCCGGCCCCGTCGTCAAGCAACTCCACGTCCCGCAGAAGCATGCGGTTTTCCGTCAGCGTGCCCGTCTTGTCCACGCACACGACGTCGACCCGGGCCAACCCCTCGATCGCCGGCAACTCGTTGGTGAGCACCCGCCTGCGCCCAAGGCGGACGATGCCGATGGCGAAGGCGATGGACATCATCAGCACCAGGCCCTCGGGGACCATCGGCACCAGCGACGCCACCATCGCCAGCAGCGACTCCTTCAGGTCCTGCCCCGACCGGAACAGCTGCGTCCAGATCACCAGCGCACCGGTGGGGATGAGGATCCACGTGATCACCCGCAGGATCTTGTTGATCCCGCGCAGCAGCTCCGAATCCGTCAGCGTGAACTTGCTGGCCTCCGCCGCCAGCTGCGCCGCATACGCCTCCGCCCCCACCTTCAACGCCTGCTGGGTGCCGCCGCCGGAAATGACGTGCGACCCCGAATACAGCGGATCGCCGACTTTCTTGTGCACCGGCTTCGACTCGCCGGTCAGCGGCGACTCGTCGACGTCGAGGTCGTCGACCGTGCGCGCCACCCCGTCGACGATGATCTGGTCGCCCGCCCCGAGCTCCACCAGATCGTCGACCACGATCTCCTCGCGGTCGATGTCGCGGGCCGGCCCGCCGTCGCGGATGACGAAGGGCCGGGCGCGCCCGACGATCGACAGCTTGTCCAGCGTCCGCTTCGCCCGCAGCTCCTGCACCACGCCCACGATCGAGTTGGCGATGATCAGCAAGCCGAAGGCGCCATTGACCCACGACCCCGTCCACAGGACGATCGCGAGCAGCACCGCGAGGATGGCGTTGATCCGCGTGAACACGTTCGCGCGGATGATGTCGGTGACCGTGCGCCCCGACGTCGGCGGCAAATGGTTGACCAGGCCGGCCCGGCGCCGCTGATCGACCTGCTCCGAGGTCAGGCCGCCGGGGCCGGTGGCGAAGGCACTGTCCAGGTCGGCGTCGCGTTCCCGGCGCATCACGTCCGCCGGCTACTTTCCGCGGAACACCGGGTCGCGCTTCTCCGCGCGCGCCCGGCCGGCCTCCGCGGCGTCCTCCGACGCCCAGACCCGCTCGTACAGCTCGCGCTGCTCCGGCTTCGGCGGCAGGTTCGTCTCGTCGTCGTTGAGCACCATCTTGTGGTACTCCAGGCTCATCGGCGCGAAGGACGCGATGCGCTCGGCGACCTCGCGGGTGACGTTGGAATCGCCCACGTAGGACGCCAGGCCGCAGGACTTCGCCTCCGACTGGTCGACCTGCTCGGCCGCCAGGAGGATGGTGCGGGCGCGGGCGCCGCCGACCAGCACGCGGGTGCGGCGGATGGTCCACGCGTCGACCGCGATGCCCAGCTTGACCGGCGGGATCATGAACCAGCCGCGCTCGCCGACGACCCGGAGGTCCGCGGCCATGGACAGCTGCATGCCGGCGCCGACCGCCGCGCCCTGCACGTCCGCGATGATGATGCGCGGGCACTCCTGCAGGGAGTGCAGCATGCGCGCCAGCTGCTCGTGGAAGTTGCCGTCGCTGTGCTGGCCCCCCAGATCGGCGCCGGCGCAGAACGCGCGGCCCTCGCCGCGGATGACGATGACCCGGCACTCCTCGCGGCCCGGCGCGGCGTCGACCGCGTCGGCGATGTCCGAGCAGACCCCGGCATTGAGCGAATTGCGCTTGTGATCGCGATCGATGGTGATCGTGGTGATGGGGCCGTCGTGCTCGACGCGGATCTCGGAGGTCTCAGACATGGTCCCAAACCTACCGGCCCGGACGGACCACCGTTCACTCATCTCCGAAGAATCGGGGGTCGCCCCCGATCCGCGAATCCGGGTCGGCCAGGGAGGAGATCGCCGCCATCTGCGCGTCGGTGAGCTCGAAGCCGAGGACCCCGAGGTTTTCGGCCATGCGGCCCTCGTCGGCGGACTTCGGGATGGCCACCAGACCGCGCTGCAGATGCCACCGCAGCGTCACCTGCGCCGGGGTGCGCCCGACCTCGGCCGCCACCTGCGCGATCGGCCCGTCGCCGAACTTCTTGGCGCGGCCCAGCGGGGCCCAGCTTTGCGTGACGACGCCCCGGCGCCGGTCGTCCTCGACCTGCGCGTCCTGGGGCAACCCGGGGTGCAATTCGATCTGGTTGACGGCGGGGGCCTCCGGAAGCTCGTCGAGCACCTCGGAATAGAAATTCGCCACTCCGGCGGAGCGGGTCAGTCCTTCGTCGCGAAGCTTCATGATCTCGGAGTAACTCTCGCCGAACAGCCCCTGCTTCGGGCAGGGCCAGTGGACGAGCAGCAGGTCGACGTAATCGAGGCCGAGCTTGCGCAGCGACTCCTGCGCCGAGCGGCGCGTGTCGGCGGCGGCCTGGGCATCGTTCCAGACCTTGGTGGTGACGAACAGTTCGTCACGGTCGACGAGCCCGTCGGAGACCGCGTCGGCGATGCCCTGCCCGACGCCGACTTCGTTGCCGTACAGCGATGCCGTGTCGATGTGCCGGTACCCGATCTCGATCGCATGGCGGACGCAGCGCCGCGCGGTCTCGTCGTCCATGCGCCACGTGCCCAGTCCGATCTGGGGAATGGTGTTTCCGTCGTTCAGGGTGAGGGAGGGAATGGTGCCCGCAAAATCGTCATTGGCCATGCCTCTTTTGTACTCCCGTCCCGGCGGACGGGCCATGGGCACGACCTCATTCTCCGTTGCACTCGTCTCGGCGCGTTACTTCTCGGCGTCCTCGTCCTGCATGTCTTCGGCCACCTGCTCCGCGTCGGCCGAGCCGCCGTGGACGTCGGCCCCCGCCGCAGCCTGTGCCCCCGCGGGCATCGCCGCAAGCTCGACCGTCTTGATCTCCTCCGCCGGTTCGACCGCCGGCTTCGCCCCGCCGTGCAGCTCCGGGTACCAGAAGCGCTCGGGGTCGGCGAGCGCCCAGTCCTCCGCCCAGGCGTGGAATCGGGTGCCCGTGAGCAGCTCGCCCGGTTCGAGCCAGTTGTACAGCTCCGCGTAAGTCTCGGCGTACTCGTCGGAAGTGCGGCGGAACAGCATCGACGGCGAGAGCTGATCGAAATTCTCCAGGCCCATCGAAGCGAGCATTCCCACGGCCTCTTGCACGGTGGCGTCGTGGAAGTTGCGCACGCGGTTGGCCTTGTCGTCGACGTCGACGGCCTTCCACCGCTTCGGGTTCTGCGTGGCCACGCCGACCGGGCATTCGTTGGTGTGGCACAGCTGCGACTGGATGCAGCCGGTGGCCATCATCATGCCGCGGGCCGAGGCCATGAAGTCCGCGCCCTGGCACATCCGCTTGACGATGTCGAAGCCGGTGACGATCTTGCCCGTCGCGCCGATCTTCACCCGGTCGCGCAGGCCCGCGCCGACGAGCGCGTTGTGCACGAGAACCAGGCCATCGGTCAACGGCATGCCCACGCGGTCCGAGTATTCGAGCGGGGCGGCGCCGGTGCCGCCCTCGGCGCCGTCCACGACGATGAAGTCCGGGGTGATGTCCTCTTCGACCATCGCCTTGCAGACGGCGAGGAACTCGATGCGCGAGCCGGCGCAGATCTTGAATCCGACGGGCTTGCCGCCGCTGAGCTCGCGCATGACCCCCATGAACCGCACCAGCTCGCGCGGGGTGGAGTAGACGCGATGGAACGGCGGGCTGACCACGCCCTCCCCGACCGGCACGCCGCGGGTCTTCGCGATGATCTCGTCGACCTTGTCGCCGGGCAGCATGCCGCCCAGGCCGGGCTTCGCGCCCTGGCTGATCTTCAGGTAGGTCGCCTTGACCTGCGGAAGCGCGGCCCGTTCGCTGAAGCGGTCGGGGTCGAAGTCGCCGTCGGCCGTGCGGCAGCCGAAGTAGCCGGAACCGATCTCCCAGAACAAGTCGGCGCCGTATTCCAGGTGATACGGGGAAATGGAGCCTTCGCCGGTGTCGTGGATGAAGCCGCCCATCGCCGCGCCCTTGTTCATGGCGCGCACCGCGTTCGGCGACAGCGCGCCGAAACTCATGGCGGCGACGTTGAAGATGGACACGTCGTAGGGCTGCGTGCACCCGGGGCCGCCCAGATGCACGCGCGGATTGGCGTTCACCGAGCGCGAGGGCGCCATGGAATGCGGGATGTACTCGTAGCCGGGCTCGGTGATCTTGCGCTCGGTGCCGAAGGACTTCTTCGAGCCCAGGCCCTTGGCGCGCTCGTAGATCACGGAGCGGGTGTCCCGGTCGAACGGGGTGCCGTCGAAGTTGCGCTCGATGAAGTATTGCTGGGTCTCCGGCCGGATGGACTCCAGGATGTACCGCGCGTGCCCGAGGATCGGGTAGATCCGCAGCAGCGTGTGCTTCTTCTGGATGAGCACGTCGTAGACCGCGACCAGGTCGAGGAAGACGAACACCGCCAGCGGCACGCCCCACCATGGGCTGACGAATACGGTCAGGGCCAACGCGATGACGTTGGCGATGAACAGGATCCCGAGAATCGTTGGCCGAGTGATCACGTTTTCCAGGGTACGTGCGTTCCTTCGACCAGGCAGTTTCGTCATCTACTGCATCCATTTCGTTGCGCCAGTTGACAGGTTGTTGGGTTTTCACAACACTTGGTGTCATGAGCCCAGTGAAACGGGGTCCGCAGCGGCCCATCTTCAACCGATTGGCGGTCCTGCGCGCCGAACGCGGGCTCAGCCGCGCGCAGCTCGCGCAGGCCGTCGAGGTCAACCACCAGACGATCGGGGCGCTCGAGCGCGGGGACCACTACCCCAGCCTCGATCTGGCGTTCCGCCTCTGCGAGGTGTTCGGCCTGCCGGTGGAGGCGGTGTTCTCCCGCGAGGAGTTCACCCCGATGTCGGCGGCGCTGTACGCGGCGCAGGTGCAGAACCCGAACCAGAATCCGACCCCGAACCCGAGCCACGAGGAGAAGCGATGAACCACACGCCCCCGACCGAGTCCGGGATCGGCGCGACCGATCGAGCCGCGCAGCGCAGTTTCCTCGAGCGCTGGCAGGCCCGGCGCGAACGGAAGTTCCTGGAGCGCCGCGAGATCACGTCCAACTGGTTCCCGAAGCTGCGCAACCGCGCCGCCCGCCGCAAGCTGGTGGTCGCGTACCTGGCCACCATCGCGGCGTTGCTCGTCGCCGGGGTCATGCTGACCTTCGCGATCATCGGGGACGGAGGTTCCGTGTGGTGGGGCGTGCCGTGGATGGTCTTCACGGTGGCGCTCGTGATCACGTGGACGACGCTGGTGATCGTCACCGACAACATCGACGGCGCCCCGATGTCCGTGCTCGACGAGTACGAGCGGGCCCGCGTCGAAGGGCTGCGCAGCTTCGCGTACCAGTGCTTCACCTGGTTCGGAATGGTGTTCAGCATCGGCCTCGTCTTCTTCGGGACCTGGGTCGGCTCGAACGAGCCCGACTGGGCCGCGGACGTCCCGTATCTGACGGGGATGCTGTTCCTGATCCCCTTCCTGGTGATTCTCTCGCTGCCCACCGCGATCATCGCGTGGACGATGCCGGATGACTGAACGGCCCCGCTCACCCCATACGACTCGATCAACCCAAAAAATCACAGCGTTTTCGCAATCGACCGATGACCGACCAGAAAGGATGGCGACCATGGCGGGACAGCCCCTGATCATCGACGGCCTCCGGAAATCCTATGGGGACCTCAAGGTCCTCGACGGCATGAGCTTCACCGTCCGCCCGGGCGAGATCTACGGATTCGTCGGGGCCAACGGCGCCGGCAAGACCACGACCATGCGCATCGCGCTGGGCGTGCTGACCACGGACGGAGGCGAGGTCCGCCTCGGCGACGTGCCGCTGGACGACACTTCGCGCCGCACCATCGGCTACATGCCGGAGGAGCGCGGGCTGTACCCGAAGGAGAAGGTCCTCGACCAGCTCATCTACTTCGCGCGCCTGCACGGCATGGACGCGGCGACGGCGAAGGACCGCGCCGAGTCCCTGCTGGCGACCCTGAACCTCACCGAGCGAGGCGGCGACAAGGTCGACACCCTGTCGCTGGGCAACCAGCAGCGCGTGCAGCTGGCGGCGGCGCTGGTCCACGATCCGGAGGTCCTCGTCCTCGACGAGCCGTTCTCCGGCCTCGATCCCATCGCCGTCGGCGTGATGTCGCGGGTGCTGCGCGAGCGCGCGGACCGGGGCATCCCCGTGGTGTTCTCCTCGCACCAGCTCGATCTGGTGGAGCGCCTGTGCGATCGCGTGGGCATCATCCGCGACGGCCGCATGCTCGCCGAGGGCACCGTCGACGAGCTGCGCACCGCGGGCCCGCGCCTGTTGGCCGTGGAGGTCCCCTCGGCGTCGGCGGGTTGGGCGGATTCCGTCCCCGGCGTCGCGTCGTCCGAGGTCGACGCGCAGGGCCGCACCGTTTTCACGCTTGACGACGACGCTCCCGCCGACACCGACCAGCGCCTTCTTGATCTGGCGCGCACCCACGGCCCCGTGCATTCCTTCGGCCCCGTCCACATTCCGTTGACCGAGCTGTACCAGGAGGTCGTCCAGTCATGAGCACGCCCATCAAGGATTCCACCCGCTCCGGCGGCCCCCGCGGCGCCGGTTCCACGACCGCGTCCGGCTACCGCGCCTCCACCGCCATCGGTTTGGTGACCAAGCGCGAGCTGCGCGAGAACCTGATGAAGAAGGGCTCGGTCGTCACCCTGATCCTCGGCATCGTCCTGGCCGTCGGCGGCGTGCTGCTCACGGCCTACCTGACCCGCGACGACGGGGAAACCACCGAGCCGACGCGCATCGCCGTCGTCGGCGAGGCCCCCTTCGCCGATTCCCTGGCCGACGCGCCGGAGGGCACGCTGCCCACCCCGATCGAAACGCTGCCCGCCGCCGACGAGGACGCGGCCCGCGCCATGATCGACGACGAGTCCGCCGACGCCGCGCTCGTGCCGGACGACGGTGCGACCGCGAACGAGTGGACGCTGCTGCAGAACGGCACGCCGGACACGCTCGTCGTCACGCTCAACTCCGCGCTCGCCGCCCAGCTGCAGGCCGACGCCATCGCCGCCCAGGGCGGGGACCCGGCGGCCGTCGCGGCGGCGGCCGGGCAGGGCTCGGTGACGTCGCAAAGCACGCAGGACATCGACTTCGCGGCGCTCATCGTCGTCGGCGTCGGCGTCATGGTGATGATCACCGCCATCATGATGTTCGGCGGTTCGGTGGCCAGCTCGGTCATCGAGGAGAAGTCGTCGCGCGTCGTGGAGATCATGCTCGCCACGATCCGCCCGCTGCACCTGCTCGCCGGCAAGATCCTCGGCGCGGGCCTGGCCGGCGCGATCATGATGGCCGCGATCGTCGCCGCCGCGTCGGTGACCATCATCGCCACGGGCCTGGCCGCGGACTTCGACATCCCGTGGCTCGCCGTGGCCACGCTGATCCCGTTCTTCATCCTCGGCTACCTGCTCTTCGCCGCCCTGTACGCGACGGCCGGTTCGCTGGTCAGCCGCATGGAGGACTTCGGCGCGGCGCAGATGCCGGTGCTCATCCTGTCCTTCGTGGCCATCTACGTCCCGGCCTTCGGCTGGTCGCAGCTGGACTCGACGTTCATGCAGGTCGCCGCGTGGATCCCGCCGGCGTCGGTGACCACCGCCCCGCTGCAGTACGCCATGGGCAACTTCAGCGGCCTGCAGCTGCTCGGCTCGGGCGCCGTGCTCGCCGCGTCCTGCGTGATCATGCTGCTGCTCGCCGCGAAGATCTACCCGCGCAACGTACTGCGCACCGGTTCCCGCGTCACCTGGATGCAGGCGCTGAAGGGCTAGCCGCGCCCTCCCCGCGCCCGCACGCGCCGAAGGCCCCGCCCCACCATCGTTCGGTGGTGGGCGGGGCCTTCGCTTTTCGACGGCGCCGGCGCCTAACCCCGTCGGCCGGTGCCCGCGAATTCCCGGACCTGCGCCGCCGAGCCGTACGAGGCCTGCGCCCCGGCGCCACCGGCCGCGTAGGCCGACACGGCCGCCGCGACGCGGGCGGAGTCGCGGACCCCGAGACCGGAGGCCAGTCCCGCCATGAGGCTGCCCATGTACGAGTCGCCGCAGCCGGTGGTGTCGACGACATCGACGGGCAACGGCTCGACGAGGGTCGCGGTGACGGAACGTTCGCCGGTCTCCTCCGCACCGGTCTCCACCACGACCGATCCCGCACCGCCGAGGGTGACCACGGCGGTGCGGATGTCGTGCTTGGCGGCCAACGCCGTCGCCGCGTCCGACCAGTCGCCGGATTCGGCGCCTTCCTCCACCGCGGCCGATCCCACGAGGACGGCGAGCTCGTGCTCGTTGACGATGAGCACGTCGACCAGCTCCAGCAGGTCCGCCGGCACGTCGCGCACCGGCGACAGGTTGAACACCACGGTCACCCCGGCGTCTCGGGCGATGCGCGCGGCCTCGACGACGGCGTCGTCGGCGACCTCCAGGCACAGGCCCAGCACCCCGGCGGCCCGGATGGCATCGCCCCGGTCGCGGACGAAGCCCGCGTCGACGGTGCCGTTGGCGCCGGCGGAAATGACGATGCAGTTCTCCGCCTCATCGTCGACCAGGATCATCGCCGTGCCGGTGGCCTCCGCCGCCTCGGCCAGGTGGGACACGTCCACGCCGGCGTCGACGAGGGAATCGCGCAGCAGCGCGCCATTGGGGTCCGCGCCGACTGCGCCGAGGAACGTCGCCGCCACGCCGAGCCGCCCGACGGTCGCCGCCTGATTCGCGGACTTCCCGCCCGGCAGCACCTCCAACGGGCCGCCGGCGATGGTCTCCCCCGGCTTCGGCAGCGACGCCACCCGAACGGTCAGATCGGCGTTGGCCGAACCCATCACGCAGACCTTCCCCGGGGAGGACGCCAGGACGTCGAAAAGCGGATCGAGATCAGGCACGGCCTGCCACCGACCCGATGCGGGACATGAACTCCGACAGGAAGCGCTCGACGTCGACCCCGACGGCCACCTTGACGTTCTTCACCGGGTCGTTGAGGCGGACCTCGTCGCCGATGGTGCGGCCGCGGGTCTCGCCGTCGACGTCGACCTTCATGTTGTGCTCGATGACCGTCACCAGCGACGGATCGACCGCGACGCCGACCGCGAGCGGGTCGTGCAGGCCGCAGCCGCCCAGATGCGGGGCCGTGGTGTCGTAGGCCTTGATGTAGTAGTCCGTCATGTCGGCCAGCACGCGGCCGGCGTCGGTGCCCAGCTCGCGCCACTGCTTCGTCTCGTCGTAGGTCAGCAGCGTCTGCAGGGTGACGTCGAGGCCGATCATGGTCACGTCGGCGCCGGAGCGGAAGAGCTTGTCTGCGGCCTCCGGATCCTGGTTGATGTTCGCCTCCGCCCACGGGCGCACGTTGCCCGGCACCGTCAGCGCACCGCCCATGATGACGATGCGCGCGTTGGCGGCGAACTCCGGGTCGCGATCGATGGCCGCGGCCAGGTTCGTCATCGGGCCCGTGGCCACGATGACCAGATCATCGCCGTGCTCCCGGACCGAATCGACCAGGAAATCGACCGCGCCACGGTCGTCGACCGCGCGCTCCGACGCGGGCAGGTCCACCTCGCCGATGCCGTTGGCACCGTGGATGAACGCCGAAATCTCCAGGACCTCGAACCCGTCCTTCGCCGAGGCGTGCGGCTCACCGTGGAAGACGGGCACGTCCGCCCGGCCGAACAGGTCGAGCAGCGCCAGGTTGTTGGCGACGCCGTCCTTCATGAGCACGTTGCCGTACGTGCCGGTGACGCCGATGAGCTCCAGTTCCGGCGAGCCGAGCGCGTAGGCCAGCGCCAACGCGTCGTCGATTCCGGTGTCGAGGTCGAGGATGGTCTTCATCGCCGGGTGATTCTCCGTTTCGGCGCCCGTCGCCAGCTGCGGCCAGGTCGCCGGGCGCCTTCGACGCGCGACCGTGGCCCGAACATTTACCCCATTATCCAGGTTTCCCGGATCCGGGTTCCCGAGGGCGGCGCAGCTCACCCGGGGCGTGCGCGGGACCGGCACGAAGACCGCAGCCTTGGCATAACCTGGAGACATGTCACGAACGAGCGCGCGCGAACTCATCGATTCCGTCATTGACCGGGGCACTTACCTCAGCTGGGACACCCCGCCGGACTACGGCGACATCGGCGCCGACTACGCCGTCACGCTGGAGCGGGCTCGCGAGAAGTCGGGGGTCGACGAGGCCGTGCTCACCGGCGAAGGCGAAGTGGGCGGCCGCCGAGTCGCGGTAATCTGCTCGGAGTTCTCCTTCTTGGCCGGCTCCATCGGCGCGGCCACCGCCCGCCGGATCATCCGGGGCATCGAGCGCGCGACCGCCGAACGGCTGCCGCTGCTGCTGTCGCCGACCTCCGGCGGCACGCGCATGCAGGAGGGCACCCCGGCGTTCGCGATGATGGTGTCCATCACCACCGCCGTCGCCCGCCACAAGGACGCGCACCTGCCCTTCCTCGTGTACCTGCGCAACCCCACGACCGGCGGCGTCATGGCGTCGTGGGGATCCTCCGGGCACTTCACGTTCGCCGAGCCTGGCGCCTTACTCGGCTTCCTCGGTCCCCGCGTCGTCGAGCTGACCACCGGCACCGGCATCCCCGAGGGCGTGCAGACCGCCGAGAACCTCTTCGAGCGCGGCATCATCGACGGCGTCATCTCGCCCGAGGGCCTGCGCGGTTCCGTCCGCCGCACCGTCGACGTGCTCATGCCGGACGTCGACACCGCCGAACCGGCCCCGCCGCCCAACGCCGTCCCCGACGGCCGCAGCGCCTGGGAGTCGATCCTGCGCACCCGGGAGCCCTCGCGGCCGGGCGGCGGCGACATCCTCGCCGCCCTCGAGGACCGCTCCGTGCCGTTGTCCGGCACCGGCGACGGGGAGAGCGACCGTGCCGTGCGGGCCGTGCTGGCCCGCATCGTCGGCCGCCCCGTCATCCTCGTGGTGCAGGACCGCCACCAGCAGCCGCCGCTGGGCCCCGACCCGATGGGCCCGGGTTCGCTGCGGTTCGCCCAGCGGGCGATCCGGCTGGCCGAAAGCCTGCGGATCCCCCTGGTCACCGTCATCGACACCGCGGGCGCCGAGCTCACGAAGGACGCCGAGGAGAACGCCATGGCGGGCGAGATCGCCCGGACCCTCACCGCGCTTCTCGACGTCCGCGTCCCCACCGTGTCCGTGATCCTCGGCCAGGGCTGCGGCGGCGGCGCGCTGGCCATGTTGCCCGCGGACCGTGCCCTGGCCATGCACGACGCGTGGCTGTCGCCGCTTCCCCCCGAGGGCGCGTCGGCCATCATCCACCGCGACACCGAGCACGCCCCCGAGATGATGGAGGCCCAGGGCGTGGCCGCGGAAGCGCTTCTCGACGCCGGCGTGGTCGACGAACTCATCGCGGAACCGGATGACGGCGCGGACTTGGTCGACCGGGTCCTCGGTGCCATCGGCCATGCCCTGTGGACGCTGGAGACGGATCCGGAGCGCGTCGGCCGCGAGCAGCGTTTCGCCCACTACCGGGAGTTCGCGCTCGGCACGTAGCGCTCGTCGAGCCGCGCGCGGGAAGCAGCGCACGCGAAAAAAAGGGGCCGGCCGACGGAAGTTCCGTCGGCCGGCCCCTTGCGATTGCCGGGGACCGTCTACTTGACGTCGAGCAGGTCGATGACGAAGACCAGGGTCTTGCCGGACAGGAAGTGGCCCGCGCCGGCGGGGCCGTAGGCCTTCTCCGGCGGGCAGATCAGCTCGCGGCGGCCGCCGACCTTCATGCCGGGGATGCCCTCCTGCCAACCGGCGATGAGGCCGTTGAGCGGGAACTCGATGGACTGGCCGCGGTTCCACGACGAGTCGAACTCGTCGCCGGTCTCGAATTCGACGCCCACGTAGTGGACCTCGACGCGGGCGCCGGGGGTGGCCTCCGCGCCGTCGCCGACGGTGATGTCGTTGATGACCAGATCGGTGGGGGCCGGGCCGGACTTGGCGCCGAGTTCGGGCTTCGTCATGGTGAATCTCCTCGTGTGGTCGCATCCGGATGCGGGGCATCCGCATGCACTGCGTCGGATGGTTTCTTCCCGCGAAGTCTAATGCACTCTCGCCCCGCGGTGGGCGACCCTCCCGACGACGACGCCCCGCCCGGCCATGTGGCCGGACGGGGCGTTGACGCCGTGGCGGGGACTCTTAGCGGTCCTCGCGGGCCGGGAAGTCGCGCTCGTTCTCGCCGGTGTAGATCTGGCGGGGACGGTTGATCTTCGAGGCCGGGTCGGTGACCTGCTCGTTGAAGTGGGCGATCCAGCCCGGCAGGCGGCCGAGGGCGAACAGGACGGTGAAGAAGTCCGTGGGGAAGCCCATGGCGCGGTAGATCAGGCCGGTGTAGAAGTCGACGTTCGGGTAGAGCTTGCGCTGCACGAAGTAGTCGTCGGCCAGCGCGATCTCCTCGAGCTTCATGGCCAGATCCAGCAGCTCGTCGCCGCCGAGGTGCTCCAGCACCTCGTGGGCCGTCTTCTTGGCGATGGCGGCGCGCGGGTCGTAGGACTTGTACACGCGGTGGCCGAAGCCCATCAGGCGGACGCCCGGCTCCTTGTTCTTGACGCGGTTCATGAAGTCGGTCGCGTCGCCGTCGTGGTTGTTCTTGATGTCCTCGAGCATCTCCAGGACGGCCTGGTTGGCGCCGCCGTGCAGCGGGCCGGACAGGGCGTTGATGCCGGCCGCGATGGAGACGAACATGTTGGCGCCGGAGGAGGCGACCATGCGCACCGTCGAGGTGGAGCAGTTCTGCTCGTGATCGGCGTGGAGGATGAGGAGCTTGTCGAGCGCGTCGACGAGCACCGGGTCGACCTCGTACTTCTCGGACGGGAAGCCGAACATCATGCGCATGAAGTTCTCGCGCGCGTTCAGCGAGTTGTCCGGGTACAGGTACGGCTGGCCCTTGGAGGCGCGGTAGGCGTACGCGGCCAGCATGGGCACCTTCGCCATCAGGCGGGCGGTGGCCAGCTCGCGCTGCTCCGGGTTCGAGGGGTCCAGCTCATCCTGGTAGTAGGCCGACAGGATGTTGACCGAGGAGGCGAGGGTGGCCATCGGGTGCGCGCCGCGCGGGAAGATGGAGAAGGCCTTCTTGAAGTCCTCGTCCAGCAGGGTGTGATGGCGGATGTCGTAGTTGAACTTCTCCAGCTGCTCCTTGGTGGGGAGCTCGCCGTTGATCAGCATGTAGGAGACCTCGTTGAACGTGGCCTTCTCGGCCAGCTGCTCAATCGGGTAGCCACGGTGGCGGAGAATGCCCGCGCCGCCGTCGATGTAGGTGATCGCGGACGTCGTCGAACCCGTGGCGGTGTAGCCGGGGTCGAACGTGGTCAGACCGGTCTCCGCGAGCAGCTTGCCGATCGCGATGCCGTCGTTGCCCTCGGTGGCCTTGACGATGTCCATCTCGAACTCGCCACCCGGGTAGTGGAGCACGGCCTTGTTGTTCTCAGTAGCCACAACTTCCCTTTCGCTGAAAATGTGTCGTTCAGGCAATCCGGCGTTGTCTCGCCGGCCACGGCCCACACTATCCGCGCGCCCCTCGGGACGCGCGGACGGTGCCCGGTGTTGATCGGCGGGCAACATCTTCGCCCGCTTCACACCAGGACCCGGCCGAGCCATACTCAACCGCCAGCAGTGGATTGCGACACACTCTAGCAAAGAATGTGAGGGCGACAACACCCTTACCCCCGCAGTTCTGTGCCCACGGAAGCATGGCGGCCAGCATATAGAACTTGCTTTCATGGGGCAACAACACGTTTAGCCAGGTCAACCCACAGTTATCCCCCATTCCCGCCACGACGGGCACGTTCCGCCCCGCAACCGCCCGCCCCACGTGCCCTCCACCTCCCCCTTTGGGGAGAAAAGCACCGGACCAGGGCCGCAGCACCGGAAACACCAAGCTCCAGGTCGATTCATTTTGCACAGATTTGACTTCGCAACCTTCACAAAATGTGAACTTTGCAAAGTCCTTTTCGCCACACCCGACGGCCCCCTCCGCCCCTTCACCCGCCGCGGGGGTTTCGGGGGCGATCCCCCGCCCGTGACCCGCCCGCACGCGGGGCGATAGAGTCTAGGTGGTCCATAACCCACCGAAAGGTTGCGCCCACATGAGCGATCAGTTCCCCTCCCTGCCCGCCGAGTTCCTCCCCGGTGACGGCCGCTTCGGCTGCGGCCCGTCGAAGGTCCGCCCGTCCCAGATCCAGGCCGTCGTCAACGGCGCCACCGGCATCATGGGCACGTCGCACCGTCAGCCGGCCGTGAAGAACGTCGTCGGCGAGGTCCGCGAGGGCCTGTCCGATCTCTTCTCGCTGCCCGCCGGCTACGAGATCATCCTGTCGCTGGGCGGCGCCACCGCCTTCTGGGACGCCGCCGCCTTCGGCCTGATCGAGAAGAAGTCGGCGCACCTGTCCTTCGGCGAGTTCTCGTCGAAGTTCGCCAAGGCCGCCAAGCTGGCGCCGTGGTTGGATGCCCCGCAGGTCATCGAGGCCGAGCCGGGTTCGGCCCCCGAGGTCGTCGCCGGCGAAGAGGGCGTCGACCTGATCGGTTGGGCCCACAACGAGACCTCCACCGGCGCGATGGTCCCGGTGACCCGCCCCGCCGGGTCCGAGGGGCAGCTCGTCGCCATCGACGCCACGTCCGGCGCCGGCGGCCTCCCGGTCGACATTTCGCAGGCGGATGCCTACTACTTCTCCCCGCAGAAGTGCTTCGCCTCCGACGGCGGCCTGTGGCTGGCCGCCATGTCCCCGGCCGCCCTGGAGCGCATCGCCAAGATCAACGCCTCGGACCGCTTCATCCCCGAGTTCCTCAACCTGCAGACCGCGGTGGACAACTCGCTGAAGAACCAGACCTACAACACCCCGGCCGTCGGCACGCTGCTGATGCTGGCCGACCAGGTCAAGTGGATGAACGACAACGGCGGCCTGGACGGCATGGTCGCCCGCACCACGGAGTCCTCGTCGCACCTGTACGACTGGGCCGAGGGCCGCGCCGAGACCTCCCCGTACGTCGCGGACGCCGCCAAGCGCTCGCTGGTCGTCGGCACCATCGACTTCGCCGACGACGTCGACGCCGCGAAGATCGCCAAGATCCTGCGCTCCAACGGCATCCTGGACACCGAGCCCTACCGCAAGCTGGGCCGCAACCAGCTGCGCATCGGCATGTTCCCGGCCATCGATCCGGAGGACGTCAAGAAGCTGACCGGCGCGATCGACTGGATCCTCGACAACGGCCACGCCTCCGCGTAACCAGCACGCAGAGGCCGGTCGCCCGGCTCGAGCGCAACCCCCACACGCCGCATCATCCCGATGGCGGCGTGGCGGGGGTTTCGTCGTTTAGCATGGGGGAAAGTAAACGGCGGCCATCCCCAGGAGGTTTTCGAATGCGGGAACTGAAGCCCATCGCGGACGCAGGCGAGCCGGGGACCATCATCCTCGTCGCCGCGGATGCCGGCACGGGGGACGAAGAGCGTTTCGTGCTGCCCGTCACCGATGATTTGCTCGACATGCTCACGTCGGCGTCGGGGCTTTCCGACGGCCCGGCGAAGACCGGCGGCACCGCGGAATCCGAAGCGGCCGGCGCCGATGGCGGCGCGAATGCCACCGCGGATGCCACCGCAGACGGTGAGACGGAGACCGGCGCCGATTCCGCGGCAGACGCAGCGGTCGGCGCAGCCGCCGACGAAGAGACGGACGAGGCTGCCGACTCTGTCGCCAAGGACGCTGCCGCCGACGACTCTGCCGCAGACCCCGCCGATTCTCCCGCGCGACCGGAGCCGAAGGTCGTCGAGCCGTCGGAGCCGCGCATGGTCCTGCGCCCCAGGGAGATCCAGGATCGCGTCCGCGGCGGGGCGTCGGTGGAGGAGCTGATCGAGCTCACCGGCATGCCCGCCCGCCGCATCGAGCCGTTCGCCCACCCCGTGCTGGCCGAGCGGGCCCGCATCGCCGAGCTGGGCAAGCAGTCGCGGCCGCGCCGCGCGGACGGGCCGGCGCAGTTGTCCCTGTGGGAGATCCTGGCCACCGCGTTCGCCGCGCGCGGCCTGGACCTGTCGACCTCCGAATGGGATGCGTGGCGTGATCCGGCCGGGCAGTGGATCATCGGCGTGACCTGGTCCGCCGGCCATTCGACCACCACCGCGGAGTGGGCGTTCCACGCGGAGGGCGCGTCGGCGTCGACCGTGGCGCGCAACACCATCGCCGCGGAACTGGTCGATCCCGATTTCGCCCGTCCCCGCCGCAATCTTTCCGCGGTCGACGACGGTGCCCCGGGTCTGCGCCCGGCACCGGCGTTCGACGAGTCCCCGGCCGCTCCGGACGCGGATGCGGCTGATTCGGACATCGACGACGCGCACGACGACGATTTCCTCCGCCATCCCGACGACGATCCGGCTCCGAAGCGGCGCCGCAAGACGGTCATGCCGTCGTGGGAGGACGTGCTGCTCGGGGTCCGCCCCACGGACCGGAAGTGACGGCATAGAACATGAACGCGATTCGGGGGCCGCGTGCGGGCGTCGCCACGATCTGGTTCGTCACCGCGGCGCAGCCGCTGGACGTGCTCGTCGCCGAGCCCGGCCATGACCGGGGTTTCGGCCGCAAGTACCTGGCCCTGCTGGATCCGCGCCTGACGGTGACGCCGATCGGCGATTTCCCGTTGAACCGTTCGGCGCCGGCCGGCCCCGGCGAGTTCTACATCGGCGGTTTCGATGGTCTCGCGGTGGTCCAGACGGTCCTCGAGGACGTCTCCCGCCCGTCGCAGCTGCCCGACCGTTATCTGCGGGGCATCGCGGCGACGGACGTGTACGTTTTCTCCTCCGATCCGGTCACCGGGTTCGGGGCCTTCGCCCATTGGCGGGCGGGCGTACTCAAGCGGGCCTTTTCGGCCACTCGTTTCACCATCATCGAGGACACCGGGGTCCCCGAGGTCTTCGAGGGCGATTTCTGGGCGGGCCGCCGCCGGCCCGAGGAACCGGAGACACCGGAAGACGCGACGGGCACCGGGTCGCCCCTCGCGCGGGGCGTGGCCATGCCCTTCGTCCCCGCGGAGCTCGCCGACGCCGCGGCCACCGGGTGGCTGGGCTTCGATCCCGCCGACCCCGGCCCGGACATCCCCGTCAGCGCCTTCGCCGTCGATGGGCGCCGCGCGTCCGTGCAGGATCCGGCGGCCCCGAAGCGGCAGCGGTCATCCGCGGAGCTTCACCACGCCGCCGCCGGCGCCGTCGATTACGACGACTACGAGGACCATTCGGCGCGCGCCCCGGACGACGCCTCCGGTGGTTTCCGGCGGGCCGGCCGCGCTGCGGCGGACGGGGCCCGCTCATTCGGCGCGGGCCTCCGCGACCTGGGCCGCAGGGCCTGGGCGAAGGCTCAGAAGCGCAATCGCTCGTAGAAGCCGATCGCCGCGGCGGTGGCCACGTTGAGGCTGTCGGTGCCCTCCGCCATGGGGATGCGGGCCCGGACGTCCGCGGCGCGCATGGCGTGCTCGGTCAAACCGGGGCCCTCCGCCCCGACGAGGATCGCGACCTTCTCCGCCGCCATGGCCTCCCACAACGGCACGGACC
Source organism: Corynebacterium xerosis NBRC 16721 = ATCC 373 (assembly GCF_001552415.1). Classification (GTDB taxonomy): domain Bacteria; phylum Actinomycetota; class Actinomycetes; order Mycobacteriales; family Mycobacteriaceae; genus Corynebacterium; species Corynebacterium xerosis. The sequence continues at coordinate 14,156 of NZ_BCRD01000001.1, read as the reverse complement.
CCTCCCCCGGCGTCATCGCCACGATGCGGAAGCCCTCGTCGCGCAGCTGATCCAACGACCGCTGCCACGTCGTGGTCGTGCCCGGCAAGTGGGCGAACGGGGTGCGCAGGACATGCCCCATGGACACGCGCACGGCGCGGCGGTACAGCGGATCCGCGCACGCGGCGCCGAAGAGCACGCCGTCGACGCCCATGCCGGCGGCGTTGCGGAACATCGCGCCGATGTTCTCGTGGTCGCCGACGCCCTCCAGGACCAGCAGCGTCCGGGCGCCAGCCACGACATCGGCGACGGACGGCTCGGGGGCGCGGTCGGCCACGCCCAAGAGTCCCCGGTGCAGATCGAATCCCACGGCCTCCGCCAACACGGGGCGGTCCACCTCGAACCAGGGCACCGACAGCGCCGCCGCCCGCGCGGCGGACGGGCCGGACGCCAGGTCGTCGTCAAGCGCATCCAGGCGCCGGGACGTGCCCACGATGCAGCGCAACGGAAACCGCGACCCCGCGAGACGGGGGACGATCAACGACCCCTCCGCGATGACCAGCCCCTTGCCGCCCGGCAGATCCGGGCGGGAATCGGAGCGGTTGAGATCGCGGACCTCGTCGAGCCGCGCATCCGCGGGATCGGCGACGCGGATACGCCGGGGCGAACTCATCTACGCGCCCAGCAGAGCCGACACCGGCTCGATGCCGAAGTACACCAGGAACAGCGCGGCGACGACGTAGAGCAGCGGATGGACCTCGCGGGCGCGGCCCGAGAACAGCGCCAGCAGCGCGTAGGTCACGAAGCCGACGCCGATGCCGTTGGCGATGGAGTACGTGAACGGCATGATGACGATGGTCATGAACGCCGGCAGCGCGATGTCGAAGCGGGAGAAGTCGATCTCCTTTATCTGCGCCATCATCATCGCGCCGACGATGACCAGCACCGGGGCCGCGGCCTCGATGGGCACGATCTCGTACAGCGGCGTGAAGAACATCGCCAGCAGGAACAGCAGGCCGGTGACCACGTTGGCCAGGCCCGTGCGCGCGCCGTCGCCGATGCCGGCGGCGGAATCGACGTAGACCGTGTTCGACGACGAGGACGACGCGCCGCCGACGACGGCGCCGAGGCCCTCGACGACCAGGGCGCGCTTCATGCCCGGCAGAACGCCGTCCTCGCCGGCCAGCCCCGCCTGCTTGCCCAGGCCCGTCATCGTGCCCATGGCGTCGAAGAAGTTCGCCAGCACCAGGGTGAACACCAGCATCGTCGCGCCGATGACGCCCAGGCGCACGAACGCGCCGAACATGTCGAAGTTGCCCAGCAGCGACATGTCCGGCAACCCGCCGATGCCGTCGGGCAGGCCCGGCACGGCCAGGTTCCAGCCGCCCGGATTCGGCTCGCCGTCCTGGAACGACGGGCCCGACTTGGTCAGGGCCTCGACGATGAGCGCGATGATGGTGTTGACCACGATGCCGATGAACAGGCCGCCCGGCACCTTCCGCACCACCAGCACGCCGCAGATGATGATGCCCAGCACGAACACCGCCGTCGGCCACGACGTGATGTGGCCGCCGACGCCCAGCTGCACCGGCACCGTGGTGCCCGCCGCGTCCGGGATGCGGCGGACCAGGCCACCGTCGACGAAACCGATGATCGAGATGAACAGGCCGATGCCCACCGCCATCGCCGCCTTCAGCGACGGCGGGATCGCCTCGAACACCGCCGAGCGGAAACCGGACACCGCCAGCGCCACGATGATGATGCCGTCGATGACCACCAGGCCCATGGCCTCGGCCCACGTCAGGCCCTCGTTGGCGACGAACGTCACCGCCACCAGCGTGTTGATGCCCAGGCCCGCCGCGATGCCGAACGGGTACTTCGCCCACGCGCCGAAGAGGATGGTCATGACGCCGGCGGCGAAGGCCGTCATGGCCGCCACCTGCGGCACGGACAGCACCGTGCCCTCGACGTCCTCGATGCCGCCGAGGATCAGCGGGTTGAGGAGGATGATGTACGCCATCGCGAAGAACGTGACGACGCCGCCGCGGACCTCGGTGACCACCGAGGAACCGCGTTCGGTGATGCTGAAGTATCGGTCGATCGCGGACGTGGGGCCCGTGCGGGGCGCCGTCGCGGGCCCCTTCGGCTCCGCCGGGTCCACCTTGGATTCGGCCATTCGCTTGCGCTCCCGTCTGGAAGGGCGGCCGCCGCGGGTCGTCGAGGCGGCCGGGAATCGTTAATGCGCCTCTCAGAATCGCACCCCCGACCCCCGGTGGGCAACACGAAAGCCCCGGGCCCGCCCCGCAGGTCAGTTCCGGCGCAGATCCGCCCGCTCGACGATCTCCTGGTCGTCGTAGGCCTCGCCGCCCGGCGCGCCCGCCCCCGTGACCTCCGGGGTGGCCGAATGCGCGCCGCAGCCGTGGTCGACGTGGACGACGTCGCCGTCGAAGGCCCATTCGTTGACGCACGCGCCGAAGTCGGCGCCCAGCGGGCCCTCCAGCGGGATGAAGAAGGCGCACGTGCCGCAGTGGCGCAGGGCCTCCTCCGCGAATTCCCCGTGGGGCCCGGTGTCGCCGTCGAGCCAGCGCTGCGCCGTTAACCGCAGTCCTTCCTCGGTCAGTTCACGGTCTTCCGCGTCGGCCGTCGTCAAGCGGGGATCGTCGACCGCCGGCGGCAGCAGGTCCCGGGGCCCGAGGTCGCCGGGGCGCAGCCGCTCCTCGTAGGGAACCCACTCGGGCGCGCGCAGGGCGCTGTCGCCGGGGACGAGCGCGACTTCGCTGACCGTGATGTGGTCGGTACCGGGGGCGCACGCCAGCACGACGTGCCATTCCCAGCCCCGGTAGCCGGGCAGGTCGGCGGCGAAGCGGTGCACCGCCACCCCCGGGTGGGTCACGTTCACCCCGACGTGGCCGCCGGCGGGGCCCTCGTCCATGTCGTCGATGGCGCAGCGGGCGATGTCGACGGCCCGGTTCCCCAGCAGGGGGCCGCCGGGGCGGCGGCGATTACGGGAACGGCGTCGTCGGTTGTCTGTCACACCGGCCATTCTAGAGTGGAGGCCATGAAGCCCAGCGCCAAGGCCGCCTCGGCCGGCCTCCTGTCCGTCTTCGCCCTGCTCTCGGGTTGCTCCGGGCCGGGGCTTTCCGACGAGTCCTCCGCCACGCCGGCGGCCTCGGAGACGTCCGCCGGCATCGACGTGCCGCGCCTGGGCCTGGAGGTCGTGGCCGAGCACCCGTGGGACGATTCGGCGTTCACGCAGGGCCTGGAGATCGACGACGACGGTTCCCTGCTCGTGGGCACGGGCCAGTACGGGGAGTCGGCGATCTGGCGGATCCGGGATTGGCGCGCGGGTTCGCCGGCGGAGAACCGCCACCAGCTGCCGCCGGAGTTCTTCGGCGAGGGCATCACCCGCGCCGGCGACACGGTGTGGCAGCTGACGTGGAAGCGCGGCGTCGCCTTCGCCCGCGACGCCGCGACCCTGGAGGAGACCCGCCGCGCCTCCTACTCCGGCGAAGGCTGGGGACTGTGCGAGCAAGCCGGCCGCCTGGTCATGTCGGACGGGTCGAGCACCCTGACCTTCCGCGACCCGGCCACCTTCGCCGAGACCGGCCGCGTCGAGGTGCTCGCCGACGGGCTGCGCGTGGAGAACCTCAACGAACTCGAATGCGTCGACGGCCCGGACGGCCCCGAGGTGTGGGCCAACCTGTGGCGGACCAACGACATCGTCCGCATCGATCCCGCCACCGGCGAGGTCACCGGCTTCGCCGACGCGACCCCGCTGGTCGACGCGCTGTCCCCGGAGGCGCGCGCGAAGGCGGACGTGTTCAACGGCATCGCGCACGTCCCGGGCACGGACCATTTCCTGGTGACGGGCAAGTACTGGCCGACCCTGTTCGAGGTCCGTTTCACGGATGCGGGGTGACCGGCCGCTAGACTGACCCGCGGTTTGAACGACTTTCCCGAACGACCCCCGAGGAGCATCCAGTGGCGGCCCTGGCCAACAAGAAGACGTGGCGGATCATCGGCGTGATCGTCGCGGTCGCCCTGATCATCACGGGCCTGGTGCTGGTCCTGGACCGCGCCAACGACGGCACGGTCGACGACCCGGCCGCCCTGACCATGAAGGTGCGCGTCGGCGGCGAGGAGATCGAGGTCCGGCCCTACCGCGTGTGCGACATGTTCGCCCGGGGCGAGGGCGCCTGCACCACCGACGACGGAGCCACGGCGAACGTGTCCCTCGGCCCCGAGGACACCGCGGAAATCGAGGTCGCCGACGAGGTGTCGTCGGTGACGTGGACGCTGCAGCGCTTCTACGCCGACGAGTCGGTCAACTCCGCGGACAAGAAGGAGCCGGGCCAGGCGAAGACCGAGACCATCGCGGGCTCGGCCTCCGTCAACGGCGAGCGCACCCCGCTGGGCGTCGTCGAGGTCTCCACCACCGTGATCGGCGTCGACGACTCCGGCGAGGAGATCCCCTACGGCATCACGTGGTCGATCGTGAACGACGAAGGCGCCGCGCGGGACTAGATTGTTCCGGCCCTAGTGGTCGAGCTCGCGGGCCACGGCGCGCAGGACCTCGGCCATCTGGTGGCCGTCCTTGCGGTCGGGGTACCGGCCGGCGCGCAGGTCGCGCTGGACGGTCGACTCGAGCATCGAGATCATGTCGGAGATCATGCCGTTGAGGTCGGCCGGCGAGTGCCGCTTGGCCGGGCGGCGGCCGCCGGCACCGCCGCGGGCGACGCGCGGGGCCTCCTCGAGCACGGTGATGTGCAGGGCCTGGGGGCCGGGGCGGCCGTCGGCGTAGTCGTATTCGATGCGCTGGCCCTTGACCAGTTCCTCGACGCCCTCGGGCAGCACGGCATGGCCGACGTAGACGTCCTCCCCGCCGGGGTTGGACACGAAGCCGAAGCCGCGATCCTTGTCGTACCACTTGACCTTGCCGATGGGCACCGGGGCCACCTTTCTCTCGCATGTTGAAAGACCCGTCCAGAAAGACCCGATTGTACCCGAACGACCGAAACCGCCCGCAGATAACGGCACGGTAACGTGACCTTGCTCACATTACGGCCCGGCAACATCCGCCACATGCACCCCAAAACGGCGGGCCACCTGGAAGAACGTCGTCAAGCACCTGCTTTTCGACGAAAACGACCCGCAACCCGACCGCCCCGATTAACGTGACTAATCCGTTACCAACCGCTAGCGTGCACACACGACGCACCCATGGCAGCTCCGCCGCCCATCGCCCAACCCCGTCCAGGGCGGCACCACGGAGAGCCGGGCCAGCGAAAACTTCATGGAATCATCCGATCGAGACGGGGTCGGGGAACCCACCGGCGACAGCCGGACGGGTCGGACGGCACGGACATCACCGTGCCGGCCGCGATCCCTGGGGTGAAGCCGGACGCGACGCGTCCGCCGGGCATCCCTTCCGCCCGAACCCGACAGCTAACCCCGACGGCGAATCACCGAAATCAACGAGAGGGAAACCCGCAAACATGGCTCGTCACGCCTCCAAGAACCGCAGCTTCGTCTCCACCTCCGCCAAGGTCGCCCTGACCGGCGCGATCCTCGGCGCCGGCGCCGCGATGGCCGCCCCGACCGCCACCGCCGCCCCGGACTCCGACTGGGATCGCCTGGCGCAGTGCGAGTCCGGCGGCGACTGGCACATCAACACCGGCAACGGCTACCACGGCGGCCTGCAGTTCGCGGCCAGCACCTGGAACGGCTTCGGCGGCGGCGAGTTCGCCCCGACCGCCGACAAGGCTTCCCGCATCGAGCAGATCTACGTCGCCGAGAAGGTCCTGGCCCAGCAGGGATGGGGCGCCTGGCCGGCCTGCTCCGCCTCCCTCGGCCTGACCTCCGGCCCGACCGACCGCCCGCACCCGAGCACCGGCGGCGGCGCCAACTACGCCGGCGCCCAGGGCGGCCAGTCGCAGGCCCCGGCGGCCACCCCGGCGCTCGACGACGCCACCATCCAGGGCATCGTCGCCGACCTGCAGGGCGCCCGCTCCATCGAGGACCTGAACTCCATCCTCAACCAGGCGCGCACCATCGCCACCGCGCAGGGCGCCGCCCTGCCGACCGACGTCACCGGCGTCTACAACGAGGTCCTGGGCCAGCTCCTGGGCAACGTGCCGTCCATCCCGGGCGTCCCCTCGTTCAACTAAGCCCTCTTCCCGAGCCGGCCTGCGCCGCTGCAGCGAGAAGCGAAGAACCCGCCCCCGGTTTCACCGGGAGGCGGGTTCTTTCATGCGCGGGGCGCGCCACGGTCGATGATCGGTCCCCGGGCACGACGAAAGCCCGATGGGCGATCCGGGCACCGGATCGCCCATCGGGCCGGTCCGCGCGAACGCGGGCCCCGTACTACTTGTTGATGATGGTCGTCGGGTGGACGTAATCCAGGGTCTCCACCGGAACGGGGAAGACGGTCTCGCCGTAGGGGGAATCGGCGCCGGCGAAACGGCCCACGAACTCGGTGACGGCGTGCTCGCCCGGAGCGAGGTCCTGCGGCCAGCCCGGATCAACGTACTGGTTCTTCTTCTGAACGTTAGCCATGCTCATCATCATCTCAGAAACGGCGACGCCAGTCACCTTTCCCGGGACTAATGTGGGAGCGGAGATGACCCACGCCACCCCCTTCCCCCCGTTCCGCCGTTGGCTCGCCGCCCGTTCAGACGGATTCCTGGCCGACGTGCTGCGCAACCGCCCCGATGCGCTGAGTCCCCCGCCCCGGTCCTCCGACGCCCTGGCGGGGCGCCTGCAGCTGAGGTCGTCGGTGCATCGCGCGCTGGCCGACCTCGACGCCCTCGAGCTGGGGGTGCTCGAAGCCGCGATCGACCTCGGCGGGGACGCCGAGCCGGTCCGCGCGGCGGACGTCGTCGACGAACTCCGTTCTTCGCTGGCGGCGGCGGGGGTGCCCGCGAAGGACCGGCCGACCATCGCGCATGCGCGCGAGGCCCTCGACGGCCTGCGGAGCCGCGCCCTGATCCACGGCGACGGCCCGGGCGGGGCGGGCGCCTTCAGCGGCCGGTCGACCCGCAAGTCCGCAGACGACTGGGAGGACCATTTGATGGTCGCCGACGAAGCCGTCGCGGCGCTGCCGCCCGGTTGGCGCCTGATCCCGCGCCCCGGGGAACCATCGGTGGCCGAGCTGCGGTCGGCCCTGGACGCGGCCGACGAGCGGCAGAAGAAGCTGCTGGGCACGCTGGCGGAGGCCGGCGGCCTGGGCACCACCCGCGATGCGTCGGAGGACGCCGACCCGTCGCTGCCGGTGCCGCGGCTCATCGGGGCGGGACTGCTCGAGCGCATCGACGACGCGACGGTGCGTCTGCCCGGACGGGTCCGCGCTCTGCTGCGCGGCACCGTTCCCCCGGACGGCCCGCCGATGCTGCGCCCCGGCGCGGTCGCCACGGTGGAGATGCGCGACGTCGACGGTGCGGCCGCGGGTGCCGCCCTCGAGCTGCTGCGCCAGGTGCGGGCCCTGCTGGAGCTGCTCGGCGAACGTGCGGCGCCGACGTTGAAGGACGGCACCATCGGGGTGCGGGAGCACCGCCGGCTCGTCGAATCGCTCGGGGTCGGCGATGCGGGGCTGGCCCGCGTGGTCGCCATGTCCGCCTCGGCGGGCCTCATCCACGTGGGCACCCCGCGACCGCTGCCGGAGGACGATTCCGGCGGCGACTACCTCGCCCCCACCGTTCTCGCGGACACGTTCCTGGAGGAACCCGCCGCCCAACGATGGGCCCGACTGATCACCGGGTGGCTCGCATCCGAGGAGGCGCCGTGGATGGTCGGCGCGGAGGGGCCGGCCGGAAAACCGCTGGCGCTGTTGTCGCCCGACGCCCGGCGCGCCGGCGCCCCGGAGCTGCGCACCCGCCTGCTGCGGCTGTTGTGCGAGGGCGTGGAGCCGGGGTCCGGCATCGCCGATGTCCGCGCGCGTTTCGCGTCGCACCGCCCCATTTCCTCGTCGCACTGCCCCGATGACGTCCTGGCGGAGATCCTCTCCGAGTTCGCCGTCCTGGGGTTGGCCGCACCGGTCGGCGGCGGCGCGGGCTCCGTGATCGGCGCCGGCGCCTCGGGTGCCGGGCGCGCGGCGGCCGGCGAGGTGGGCGAGGCGGGAGCGCTTCACGACGATGATCTGGCCGGTGCCCTGGCCGCGTTTTTGCCCAAGCCCGCGACGCAGTTCATCGTGCAGGCCGACCTGACGCTGCTGGTGCCGGGCCCCGCCGAAGGGACGTTTTTGGAAACGCTGGAATCCTTCACGGACCTCGAATCCCCCGGGCTGGCCAGCGTCCACCGGATCTCGGAGGAGTCGGTGCGCCGGGCTCTCGACGCGGGGACGTCGGTGGCCGATCTCCACGGGTTCCTGTCCGACCGGGCCATCGGCGAGGTGCCGCAGTCGGTGACCTACCTGATCGACGACGTCGCCCGCCGCCACGGCCGCTTGCGCGGTGGCCCGGCCGCCGCGTACCTGCGGTGCGAGGACCCGGCGCTGCTGGCCCAGGTCATGGCGGATCCGATCGCCGAGCACCTGGGCCTGCGGCGGCTGGCGGAAACCGTGGCCATCGCCCAGGTGGCCCCGCCGGCGATGATCGCGGCGCTGCGCGACGCCGGGCTGTCCGCCATCGCGGAGGACCCGCTCGGCGCCGCCCTGGATCTGCGCCCGCGGCCCCACCGCGTCCCGGAGGCGCCGCGCCGCCCGGCCCCGCCGGCCCGCGCCGACGACGGCCGCATCAGCCAGGCGCTGCAGGCGATCCAGGCCGGGGACCGTGCGGCCGACACCGGCGATGGCACGCGCATCGACATGGACGACGACCCGGCCACCGGTGCGGCGGCGCAGGCGCTGCTGCACCGGGCCGCACGGTCGGGGTCGGACGTGACCATCGGGTTCGTCGACCGCAATGGCCGCGCGGGGCGCCGGAAGGTCCGCCCGGTCACGGTGTCCGGGGGCCAGGTCGACGCCGTCGATCCGGCGACCGGGCAGGTTCTGCGGTTCCTGCTGCACCGTGTGACGGAGGTCGTCCTCGACGCGTGAGCGAAGCGGGGTCATAATGGGGTTTTGGCGCGTTTCGGCCCGGACGGCCGGTGCGCGCCCCGAGATTCCCAACGGAAGCAGTGGTGATGCCCCGTGTCCTTCGGCGACGGCCCCCTCATCGTCCAGTCCGACAAGACCGTCCTGCTCGAGATCGACCACGACGACGCCGGTGCCGCCCGTGCGGCGCTGGCGCCCTTCGCCGAGCTGGAACGGGCCCCGGAGCACATCCACACGTACCGGATCACGCCGCTGGCCCTGTGGAACGCCCGCGCCGCCGGCCATGACGCAGAGCAGGTCGTCGACGTGCTGGAGAAGTATTCGCGGTTCCCGGTGCCGCAGGCGCTGCTCATCGACGTCGCGGAGACCATGGACCGCTACGGCCGCCTGACGCTGGGCAAGCATCCGGCCCATGGCCTGGTGCTGGAGTCCAAGGATCCGGCCGTGCTGGCGGAGATCACGCGGCACAAGAAGATCCGGCCGATGCTCGGCGAAGAGATCGACGCCGACACGTGGACGGTCCACCCCTCCGAACGCGGCCGCATCAAGCAGGAGCTGCTCAAGGTCGGTTGGCCGGCGGGCGACACCGCCGGCTACGTCGACGGCGAGGCCCACGCGCTGGAGTGGGTCGGCGAGCACGAGGAGTGGGACCTGCGCGATTACCAGCGCCAGGCGGCGGATTCCTTCCGCGACGGCGGTTCCGGCGTCGTGGTGCTGCCGTGCGGCGCGGGCAAGACCATCGTCGGCGCGGCCGCGATGGTCGACGCGCAGCGCACCACCCTCATCCTGGTCACCAACACCGTGGCCGGCCGCCAGTGGCGCGACGAGCTGCTGCGCCGGACGTCCCTGACCGAGGACGAGATCGGCGAGTACTCCGGCGAGCGCAAGGAGATCCGCCCGGTGACCATCGCGACCTACCAGGTGGTCACGCGCAAGACGAAGGGCGAGTTCCGGGCGCTGGAGCTGTTCGATTCCCGCGACTGGGGCCTGATCATCTACGACGAGGTCCACCTCCTGCCCGCGCCGGTGTTCCGCATGAGCGCCGACCTGCAGTCGCGCCGCCGACTCGGGCTCACGGCGACGCTGGTGCGCGAGGACGGCCGCGAGGGCGACGTGTTCAGCCTCATCGGCCCGAAGCGCTACGACGCGCCGTGGAAGGACATCGAGGCGCAGGGCTGGATCGCGCCGGCGGATTGCGTGGAGATCCGCGTGACGCTGACCGACTCCGAGCGCATGATCTACGCCACCGCCGAGGCCGCGGACCGCTATCGCCTCGCCGCCACGTCGCCCACGAAGATCCCCGTCGTCGAAAAGCTCCTGGCGCGCCATCCGGGCGAGCCGACCCTGGTCATCGGGGCCTACCTGGACCAGCTCGAAGAGCTGGGCCGTGCCCTGGACGCCCCGGTCATCGACGGCAAGACGCCGAACAAGAAAAGAGAAGAGCTTTTCGACGCCTTCCGGTCCGGCGAATTGACGACCCTGGTGGTGTCGAAGGTCGCCAACTTCTCCATCGACCTGCCCGAAGCGGCGGTGGCGGTGCAGGTGTCGGGAACCTTCGGGTCCCGGCAGGAGGAGGCCCAGCGACTGGGCCGCCTGCTGCGCCCGAAGAAGGACGGCGGCGGGGCGATCTTCTACTCCGTCGTCGCCCGCGACACCCTGGACACCGAGTACGCGGCGCACCGGCAGCGTTTCCTCGCCGAGCAGGGTTACGCTTACCGCATCGCCGACGCCGACGAGCTGCTCGGCCCCACGCTGCCCGGGGATACCCTGTAGTGGAACCCGCAGGCCACCCGATCATCCCGGAGAGGATCCCCCGATGAGCTTCGACTTCACCGTCGACGAAGCCCACAACAACGCCAACAACGAGTATTTCCGGGACGGCAAGCGCCTGCGCCTGTCCGCCGCGATCATGGCCGTGCTCCTGTGGGGCGGCGGTGCGCTGGCCCTGTGGCTGCTGGGCACGTCGGGGGCGGGGCTGTTCCTGGGCATCCTTGCCATCACCTTCGGCACCATGTGCGCGTGGGTGGCGCTGACGCTGCCGGGCACCACCGGCACGCCGCAGGACCTGTACGACTCGTGGCCCTTGGCGCCGGCGATGATCGCCGAGGTCGGCCCGCGCACCATGACGCTGATGGCGCTGGTGAACACCGCCTCCGAGGAGGGCGCCGAGCCCCGCCACGCGCTGGCCCTGCGCACCGTGACCAAGGTCTCCGGCACCCCGCGCACGGTCGGCGCCCGCGTGCCGTCGGTGGCCGTCGGCGGCAAGCACCGCCGCGGCCGCGATCACTGGGACCAGATCACCCCGGTGCCGATCGCGTGGGCGACCCCCTCGTCCCGGACCCGCCGCAACGCCGAGCGTTCCATCCCCGAGGGCGACTGGCGGCTGCTGCGCGACAACCTGGACCGCGTCCCGGACGTCCGCGCCACCAAATACGACCTGCTGGAACTCTGACCCCCGTCCCGGGGCTCGAGCGGCAGGTTCAGCGGCCCCAGGACTCCTCGTTGGCCCGGTCGATGGCGTCCTTGTCGTAGTCGCCGGACGGGTCGCCGGGCAGCTCTCGGGCCGTGCCCGTGGCGTCGAGGATGTGGCGGGCCAGGTCGGTGATCCGTTCGCGCTGCACTGCGGGCACCGCCACGAAGTGCGTGGCCAGGAACTCCGACATGGTCGCCGCTCCCCCTGCTTCCTTCAGCTTGGCGACGATCACGTCCCCGCCGGCCACCGTGTCGTCCTCGGACCCCGTCTGCACGTGCAGCCGCGGCAGCCACGACGCGTCGCCGAGGGCCGGCGACACCGAAGAATCCGTCGCATCCGCGTGGCCGAAGATCGCCTCGAGCATGTCCGTGCCGCGCCCCCGCAGATCCAGCGACGGGGCCGTCAGCGCGAGCGAGGTCACGTCCGCGTCGGCGTCGTGAAGCATCTTGGCCGCGAGGAACGCCGCGTGCCCGCCCGAGGACCGTCCCCACAGGACCACCGGGGCGCCGGCGGCGATCTCGGGGATCGGAGCCGTGCGGGCCCACGTCACCGCGGCGACGAGATCCTCCGCGGCAGCCGGCATGCGATGTTCGGGCGCCAGCCGCATGTCCACGTCCACGACCACCGCGCCCGAACGCTGCGCCAGCGCCGCGCAATCCGGCCCGAAGGATCCGTCGCGGGCGGTGCCGTCGCCCATCCACCACGCCCCGCCGTGGGCGGCGACGACCACCGCGCCAGTCGGGTCGGACGGGACGAACACGCGCACGGGCACGCCGTCGGCGTCGAGGTCCTCGATGCGGCAGTCGGCGCCATCGAAGGCGACAAAGGGCAGCGTATGGTCCACTCCGGCGCCGAGGACGAGCATCGAGGCGTGCACGATGGCGTCCGGCAGTCGCGCGGAGCGATCGTTGGCGGCGGCGCGGGCGGCGCGGATCTCGTCGAGAGTGCCGGTCCACGGGACGGGCGCCGAAACGCGGTAGGCGGAGACGTGCTCGGCCAAGTAGTCGACGAGCTGGCGCAGCTTGCCCTCGTCGGTGGTCACGGGCGTGAAGCCCTCGCTCGCCGGGTCGTAGTCGGGGCGGGCGTCGAAGCCGGAGATCGGTTCACTCATGCGGCTCATTGTGCCAGCACCCCGCCGCCGGACGGCCATCCGGCACATCAGGCCGCGGGATTCGCCTACCGTCGAGCCCATGACCGGAATCCACGACGACGCCCCCGATCCGAGCGGCACCTTCGACCCGACCGTGCGCAGGCTGCGCCCGCTGGGCGAGACGATCTTCGCCACCATGAGCCGGTTGGCCAAGACCACCGGCGCGATCAACCTCGGGCAGGGCTACCCGGATCAGGACGGCCCCGAGCCGATGCTCGACGAGGCCGTCGCCGCCATCCGCCGCGGCGACAATCAGTACGCGCCGGGGCGCGGGACGGAGGAACTGCGTCGGGCCATCTGCGCCGATCGCGAGCGGCGCCTGGGGCAGCGGTGGGATCCCGAGACCGAATGCCTGGTCACCGTGGGCGCGACGGAAGGGATCACCGCGGCGGTGCTGGGCCTCGTGGAGCCCGGGGCGCACGTGGTGCTCATCGAGCCCTTCTACGATTCCTACCGCGCCGCCTTGGCGCTCGCCGACGCCACCTGGACGTCCGTGCCGCTGGTGCCGGGCCCGGACGGTTGGCGCCTCGACGGAGACGCGCTGAAGGCCGCCGTCCGCGACGACACGGCGATGATCATCATCAACACCCCGCATAACCCCACGGGCACCATCCTCTCCCCCGCCGAACTGGCGACCGTCGCCGACGCCGCGCACAGCTCCGGTGCCTTCGTCCTGGCCGACGAGGTCTACGAACGTCTGCTTTACGACGGCCACCCGCACCATTCCATCGCCGACGTCGAGGGCATGCGGGACAAGTGCATCATCGTGTCCTCGGCCGCCAAGACCTTCAACGTGACGGGATGGAAGACGGGGTGGGTGCTCGGATGCCCCGAAGTGGTGTCCGCCGTGACCATCGCGAAGCAGTTCCTCAGCTACGTCGGCGTCACCCACGTGCAGCCGGCGGTCGCCGTGGGCTTGAACGACTGCGTCGACTGGGTGGAGGAAATGGCCGCGGAACTGGCGTCGAACCGTGACGTCCTCGTGGACGGGCTGCGCGAGCTCGGGCTGGACGTCCACGATGCCGACGGCGGCTATTTCGTGGTGGCGGACATCTCTCCGCTGGGCCTGGGCAACGCACTGGAGACGTGCATGGCACTTCCGGAGAAGGCCGGCGTGGCCGCCATTCCGGTGACCGCGTTCGTCGCCGACGTCGACGACGAGCGGTGGCGCGATCTTGCCCGATTCGGCTTCTGTAAACGTGAAAGCACCATTCGGGAGGCGCTGGGCAATCTCCGGGCTTTCATGGAACGTTGATTGTCCGGAAACGACGAAAAGACCGTTGCCCCGACACGATCCCCCACTGGGGACCACATCAAGACAACGGTCTCATCATTCAAACCATGTTATTGGCCGGCGGTGACCTACTCTCCCACACCCTCCCAGGTGCAGTACCATCGGCGCAGGTGGGCTTAGCTTCCGGGTTCGGAATGGGACCGGGCGTGACCCCACCGCTATAACCACCGACACGTATACACGGGACACTTCGCAACCCACCACACGAAACCAACCAAGGTTATCGCGGGCT